>NZ_JACOFZ010000001.1:762544-1785884 GCF_014284155.1 Affinundibacterium nitidum | reverse complement strand
TTGCACAATCCATTCAAATCTATAACAACGAGCGGCCCCACTCAAGCCTGAAAAACAAAACGCCCGATGAGGTTCATCGGGCGTCTTTGCAACACTTTTAGTTGTCAATATATTTTAGGACTGGACACATCAGTGTGATGGCTTAGGTCGAAGCTTTCATCGCTTTTTGTAACCAGTCTTTACCTTCAGTAATGCGTGTCACTAACATGGCAGAGACCAAATCACCGTTTGCATTAAGTAGGGTAGCGATAGGGTCAACCAAAGTGCCAATTACCATCGCCACCGGCAGTGCTTGTTCCATCGGAAAGCCGAAAGCGGTAATGGCAAACACTTCGCCGATATAGCCACCGTTGGGAATGCCACCTTCAACGATAGAAACGATGACGGTAATGCCCATGATCGCTAAGAATAAACTCGGTGCGGACAAGTCTTTACCAAACATCGCGAATAATAATGCGAGCTTAATGATGGACGACATGCTAGAGCCATCTTTGTGGATAGGTGCGCCGAGTGGGATCACGATATTGCGCACATGTGCTGGAATGTGCAGCTTCTCTGCCGCCAGTAGATTGGCAGGAATGGTGGCGATACTGCTGCAGGTGCCGACTGCCGTCAGTGCAGGCGTGAGGTTATTACGCCAAAATAAATTGAGGCCCAATTTGCCTGCAGCCATATAAGCATACAAGCTAAAAAATACGATGAAGTAAACGGTACAAGTCAAATAATACAAGGCCAAGGGTTGCACGTAGACGCCCAATAACTGCGGCCCAAATACTCCGACTTGATACGCAAAATAGGCACCAAGTCCGAGAGGCGCCGTCTTCATGATCATTTCCAATAGTTGCTTCATGACCTCATTCGCCGATTCCAAAAACTGCGCAAACGGGCGTCCTTTTTCACCAGCACGCAAGGTCGCGAAACCGACCATCAATGAAATCAAAATTAAGGCTAGCATATTCTTGCGTGCCATCAGTTCGAAGAAATCGTTGACGGTGAGCACCTGTGTGAGGCTGGTGCCGCCACTGTGCACGGCAGAGGCTGGGTTGTCGATCAGCGCTTGGCTCACCATCGCCCGCAGTGAATTGTCTTGGGCAATCGGGAAGCACCACATTACGACTAACATGACAAAGCCAGAAATGATGACCGTCATCAGAAATACGCCCGCGACGATGCCGAATAATTTTCCAAGCCGTTCAGTTTTTTGCAGATTGGCGATGGAGGACGCGATCGTAAAAAATACCAGGGGAATGATGGCCGTGAACAGCAGGTTGAGGAAGATGTCCCCGATGAATTTGAAACCCTCAACGTGTTTGCCATATAGGAAGCCGACCAAGCTGCCGAGTGTGATGCCAGCCAAAAGTAAGATGATGCTGGCATAGCTTTGCCAGATAGAACGAGAGGAAATTTGCTGTTGCATAAGCCCGGTCACAATGGTGTAGGTACCCATGATGGGTAGAGAGCTTCATCTTAACTCAATAATGCCGAAGCTCTGTGCCTGCGGCGTTCTTACAACTGAGATCCTGCTTATTTCGGGTTGACTAGCTTGGCCGGAATCTCGACATCACAGACACTGAAGTCCGCGCCTTTTTTCTGGCGTGTTTGGTCGATGAGTTGGCGCATCGTGGCATCCGAGGCGACCAATACTTGAGGGCGTTCTTTCTCGGGGATATCGGAAAGAATACGCGCTTGCTTCATCATGTCAGGGCTCGCAGGCGGCTCACCATGTTGGATGCTGAGTAAGACATCAAGGCCGATGACGACACGACCAAACACGGTGTAGTCACGATCAAGTCGACGTGAAGCATCGAGCATGAAGTACAGTTCGCTATTGGCAGAATCACGTGGCTCATTGCGTCCCATGCCAGCCACACCCGTACAATGCGCACCCCAGCTGCGTAGCGCACCGTTCGATTTTTGTGTTGCTTCGGTCACAGGTAATGCCTGAAAAGGCACACTACCGATAAAGCCAGCACTGGCATCGCTGCTATTTTGTGCGAACTGAGAGAAGCCTTGATACGGTAAACGGAACACCATTTCGGGCGGCAGGTTAGGGTAGCTCGTGCCACCACCATCTTTATTATTCGGGTTTCCTGTTTGCGCCACGAATTTCGCAATCACACGATGAAATTGCAAACCGTCGTAGGTCTTTTCACGTGTGAGGAGTTTGATGCGCTCCACCGCTTTTGGCGCCATCTCGGGACGCATTTCAATCACCATGCGACCTTTGCTGGTTTCGATTAACAGCGTGTTGGCAGGATCGAGTGCGCGCCATTGTCCGTCGTTGGCGAAACTAGGTGAAGCCAACATGCCGGTGCTGAGGATTCCTATACATGTCGCTAGTGCTGTGCGTTTGAATGTTTGGTGCATGTTGGTTCCTTATTTGGTGAGGAAAACGATGAAAACGATATAAGGCTATGTCGCCGTAGATTTCTCTTGCAACAATCTAAGGATAATTTTCCCTTCTGCATCAACTCGGCCTTTTGCTATATCAATTGCGGTGTTTCCCATCCAACCACAGCAATTTGGATCGGCACCCAGGTCTAGAAGGAGTCGAACGGTTTCAATTGAGCATGATTCGATGGCATATCCAAGTGGCGCATGGTCTTGCCATCCATCACCATCGGCTTGTCCATTGATATCCGCACCCGAACTTACAAAGAACTCAATCATATGAAGTTGGTTATTAGCAGCCGCAAAGTGCAAGGGCGTTCGCCCACAAATATCTATGGCATTAAGAGAGGAACCTTGAGCTAAGAGTGCTTTAGCGGTGATAAGGTCACCAGACGCGGCGGCTTGATGAAGTCCAGTGTCAACATCAGTTTCTGGCGAAATACTACCTAAACGCATAATTAACTCTTAATATCCACAGCCAATTCACCAGGCACACTAAACACCTTGCCATGACTCTTGCGTGATCCAAAGTAAAAAATACCAATCAACAAAATCACCGAAGTCACTACACTCGCTTCAGGGCCGAAGGCGCCGCCGTGCAGCCAATACGGCATATTGCTTGCATTTTTTAGATCGACAAATAAGGGAACTACATTGAGTGATTGGCCGCTGACCTCTAGACCAAATCCGACACCGAGAAGCCAGTTCCAAGCGCTGTGCCATGCGCAAACGCCCCATAGAGTACCTTCTTTAAGCGCATAGTAGCTGAGCAAAATGGCGACTAATACGATATTGAATAGTCCGATCGCAAGCTCGGGCGATGGCTTGATGTTTAAACCATGAATGGCGGAAAACACAATCATGTTTCCGACAATACCGATGGTGACGCCATAACGTGAGGTGAGCAATTGGAATAGCCAGCCACGCATAAAAATTTCTTCGGTTGCGCCTTGAACCATAAATCCAATAAACAAAATAAGTAAGGGAAGCACGGCTGCCACACTAAATTGTCTTAGGATGCCTGTTCCTTCGATTTCATAACCACCCAGCAAATAGATAACGCCTACGACCGCAGTAATGAAAGCAAAGCCAAGACCAAGACCGCGAAGATAGAGACGAGTACCGCCAGCGCTAAAGCCGATGCAAGCAAGGCTGCGGCGCTCGAAAAAACGAACCCACGCGAAGCAAATTAAAGCGGCTAAGCCGAAACTAAACACGAGTTGATAAGCCGTTTCTTGCCAGGATTTTTCCGGCATTGCTAGGCGCAGGCCTGGAATAGCAAAACCAATATAAGACAGTAGGTCGCCTAAGATAAGAAATACGAGAGTTAAGATAATCGCTGGCACAGTCCATGTCAGTACATGGTGTTCTTCGCGATTGGCATAGAGTTCGAGTCCGCGTTTGATCATGATGTCTCCCTTATATTGAGTTTTTTACTCGATTTATTTTATTGTTTTACATTGGTATCTTGGGTTTGAGCTTTGGCTAAACGGGAAAGTTCCTTGCGGCGCACATACATGCTCATAGCAATTAAGGCTAGGCCGAAAATAATGAGATTGCCGTAGGGGCTTTGCGCGCTTTTGGGTAAGGCCGTATTGCCAATTCCTAATAAGGTGATCAAGGCGCCCCACAATAAGAAACTCACACGACGCAAGAGGTAAACCGACGCAAATTGGGTTTGCCAGAGTAGGGTCAAGCTAACGACAGGATAGGCGATAAAGACGCCGATACCAATCTGCGCGGCGAGACGTGAATCTGGAATCACCACAAATAAAAGAGGAATGCTCGCTAAGCTAGCAAACAAAGAAATAACGAGGTAAATCGTACTAAAAAAGAGTTTTTCGCGTTGCATACTAAGGCCTTCAATAAGAAGCAGGCATCGTAACAAAAAACGCTACAGTTCAGGAAATTTCTTCTGGTTAATGAAGCTAGATTAGGGCCTAAAGCGAGGCTAGTTCAGCTTCAGAGTGGGAATGGCAAGCAGGAAGCTTCTGTCCTTGTTTTTCGATTGTGGTTTTTTTATCCGTACTAAAAAATAGTGATTCAATTTGGTTTTGATATGAGAGAGATGAAATCCTTGAAACACAAATTGATGATTCGCCCTGGCAATAGGATGCTCTTCACAAACAAAATTATGCGATTTTGATTGTCGGCGAATTGGAAGGGATCGTTCATTAAACCACCGAACCATCCGAGATTATCCATATCGGGTTCGAGAATTAGATAGTGCGCCAAGAAAAGATAGATGGCTTCAATGCACCACACGAAGACGGCAATTAATATTGCATCGAGGCTGCTGTGAGTTTGGAGAGCTTGCCAGATGATAGGTGTAATCAAGCAGGCTAGCGCAAGAAGCGCAGTCAGCAAGATGGAGATGCGACGACGCTGACGAGGCATTACAGACAAATGAGATGTGGTTTCGGTGTTGTTTGTAGTGACAGGGATAGCTTCCCATAGCCATGCAAGTAAACTCATTGGATTTTTCTAACTGTATCGACGAATCTATGTTGCTCGAAAGCTTAGCGCTTAGTTGAGAAATGCGCTTCGGTAAAAGCGAAGCATCTCCACCTTTGCCACAGTCGGAAACCAAAAAACTAATAGACATCGCGTCGATACAAACCTTGCTCCCGCAATTGTTCCACACGCGTATCGCCGAGGATGTCGCGCAAACTAGCATCCACTTCTGCTGCCATGCCCTGCAAGCTGCCGCAGACATAGATGGCCGCGCCCCTGTCAACCCAGCTTTGTACCTCGGTGGCAGCGGCTGTTAATTGATGTTGTACATACAGGCGTTGTTCTTGATCGCGCGAGAAGGCGAGGTCCACCCGTTGTAATAGGCCTTGGGTTTGCCATGCAGTGATTTCATCTTCAAAGAGGAAGTCCGTGGCGCGATGGCGTTCACCGAATATCAACCAGTTTTGATCTTGATGATGTTGTTGGCGTTGTTTGAGATGCGCGCGTAGGCCAGCAATGCCCGTGCCGTTGCCAATCAAAATCATTGGCGTACCCGCTTGCGGCGCATGGAAGCTGCGATTGCTGCGTAAGCGGGCGGCAATGGGGGCGCCGAGTTCAGCATACAAATTGAGCCAGCCTGAGCCCAAGCCAGGCCTGCCGTCGGCTTGAAAGGCTTGGCGCACAACGAGTTCGACCACGCCATCTTGCATGATGGAAGCGATGGAGTATTCGCGATGCGGCCATGCTGTGTCGTCGTGCGGGCGACGCGGTGAGATTTCAAGAATATCGCCGGCTTGCCAACTATTGGAATTTGTCTGTGATGGTGGCTGTAGGCGTATGAGGTAAACCGCGTTTCCTGCACTTCCTTCATTGAGTAGGCGTCGTTCGACCAAGCGCCAATTCTCATATTGTGCTGGGTGCCAATCGGGTAGACTGGTGTTGCCAGTGAGTTGTCCGAGTTGCTGTTGCCAATGACGCAGCGCTGCTTCATCACCATTGTCTACTTCTAGCAAGTCGTACAAACGTTGAGCACCTTGTTTGTGGAGCGCTTGATCGAGTTGGTGACCGAATGCGCAAAAGGCTTTGTAGTGACGATCACCTAAAGCCAAGATGGCATAGCGTAATGATGTTAGCGTGGAAGGTTGATCGTTGAGTTGCCCCAAAAAGCCAGCTGCACTGTCGGGTGCGTCGCCTTCGCCTGTGGTGCTCACCAAAAATAGAACATGTTTATATTTGACGAGAGCGGACATTTGAAGCTCCGCGATATCGATCAGCTCAGCGCGCGCCCCGGCTTGCTGCAGGCTCGTATAGGTTTGCTGTGCTAATTGTTCGGCATACCCAGTTTGGCTTGCAAATACTACTAAATAGTCTGCACCCGCGCTGCGATCAGCTGTTGGCGAGTTCACCTGATCGCTCAGTTTTGTTTTATTTATTTGTTTGGCGCGATGGCTAATGAGCATCCATCGCGTAAAGAAATAATAGCTGGCGCAGAGGGTCGCTGCACTGAGAATGCGCAGTGTTGCTGCATTAAAAAACGAAGATACAGGTGCGAACAAACATATCATCGACAACATTGATGCGATGAAGCATTGAAGTTTGATGAGACCTAGACCCGATGGATGTGAGTTCGCGTGCATGAAAGACGTTAGTAAAAAATAGTGTGATCAGTACAAAAAAAGTGGCCTACATGTCGAGATTTAGTCGTCGTCATCCATCATGGCGAGCATGGCAGGGCTCAGATGCTCCCGCAAACCAGTCTCTTCTCGCACGATGATTCTTGCAGCGACCTGAAGTTGTTTCGCATATGCCATACCTTGCTCAAGCCCTAATACGCTGATGGCGGTAGCGAGGGCATCGGCAATCATGCATTCCGGGTGAATCACAGTGACGGAACAGACTTGATGTGTCACGGGATAACCTGTGCGAGGGTCTATCGTATGCGAATAGCGTTGCCCTTGAAATTCCACATAGCGATTGTAGTCGCCTGAAGTGGCAACCGATAAACCATGCAAGGCGATGACCGGGGGCGCAAGATCTATCGTCTCTTTGTGCTGTAGTTGTGTAGGATCTTCGAGTTCCACCCACCACGGTTGTTGATCAGGTTTGATGCCCAAGCCACGCAATTCTCCACCCACTTCTACTAAGTAGCTGGCGATACCTTGATCTTGCAAATAGCGGGCGACTTGATCCACGCCATAACCTTTGGCGGTGGAGCACAGATCAAGATGCACACCACCTGCTTGATAGATACTTTGCGTACTTCTATCGATTTTTAATTGACGCCAGTCCGTGTAGGGCATGACTTGCGCAATTGCTGTTTCAGTTGGACAGCTTTGTATTTTCCCCGCGGGGCCAAAGCCCCACAGATTCGCCAAATGACCTATGCAAGGTTCATACGCACCTTGGGTTTGCTCAGCGACAAACACAGCATGATCCAAAACTTGGAAGAACTCCTTCGGCAAATGATGCCAAGTGCCTGCTGCAGCTTGGTTAAAACGCATGAGATCAGAATCGCTCACCCACGGGCTCATTTGCGCGACGACATGGTCTAGTTGCTGTTGTATGCCTTCGATTAGTTCCGCTTCAGATTGCGAGCTGGCGATAATGGCTTTTACTTGCCAGCTGGTGCCCATGCTCAAGCCTCGGGCTTGAAACAGTGTGCACTGTTCTGGCAAAGCGGCGGGTGCCGTCATTTGCAGAGGGAGTAACACGCGCCGCCCGTTGGGCGGTGAGCTGTGTATAGCGGAACTTGAATGCATGTCTGCTTGTATGCTGACTTTGGGCGAATGAGTTGACACCGATTTTATTGCGGCATCACTTCCAAAGTCGCGATGTAGCTTAAGCGACGTTCTTTTGCGGCTGGTACTGCAACTTTGTTATCGCTGCTGCGTGCTTGTAACCAATACATGCCTGCACCTTGCCAGTTAATGGTGATCTTGCCATCGGCATCGCTAGTGTAGGTTTTTTCACCAAGATTTTGGCGATAACGTGCGCCACCAGCGATCACGGTAACCTTGATACCTGCAGCTGGCTTGCCATCAACTAATAAACGGAAACTCGCTGGCTCGCCATCAACGATGTCGTTTGGATGAGAGATCGCTGCCAACTCTAAGCCTTTGCCGCTTGGTGTGAGCGCAGTTGCGTTCGGTTTTCCATTGGTGACAAAAGTTTCGATACGACCTTGTGATTGCAGAACTTGCAGTTCTTCTGCATTAGTTGGAACTTCCTTCGCGAAAGCTTCTACACTGCCACGCCAGCGTTTTGGTGCGCCGTTTTCTTTATAGTTGGCGATGATGAAATCGTTGACGATACTCACCTTGTAAGTGCCTTGCAGCGTTGCACGCAAATCAAAGCTGTTGCGTAATTTGCCTGGTGAAACGCTTTCTGGCTTGACGATGCTGCCATCAGCCGCAGTGATCACAAGGTTATCGATGCTCAAAGTATTGTGATCGAAAAAGAATACATTTTCGCCGACCGCTGCATCAAACGTTATCAATGGAGCGTTACCGGAATTGAGTGTCATGCCTGGCAAAATAAAAGGTCGATCAGCCAACGCTGTCATTGGTGTGATACTAGCCAGCGTCAGAGTGCCGGCAATGGCGAGAGTAAGTGCAAGACGTTTCATGTTTATTCCTTTATCCTAGTTTCACTTCTTGACTTGAACACTGACTTTGCCAAGTTCATTATTACCTTGCGCATTGACCACGCTGTCTTTGCCATTCCATTGGAACGGTACTTTGACGACTTCACGGCCACCACCTTCACGTGCTGCTTCAACGATGAGGTTGTAATCACCTGCAGGCAATTTGGCAAGCGCATTGCTATCGCCTGCGAAACTCAAAGTATGCTCACCAACAATACGTGTTGCCGCACTCACGCCATCGACAGGTAAAGTTAATTCGCGACCAGTACGGCGCCACCATTGGCGCAAATCTTTGAGCCACTTAGTGCCTTCGTTATTGCGTTTTTTGAGGTCATACCAAACTTGCAGATTTGCCGCTAAGGTTTGGTCTGGTTTTTCTATCCACAAGGCGACGTAAGGCTTGTGATATTCGGCAACATCAAGTTTTGGTACTTCAACTTTGACCACAAGTTCAGCGGCGATCGCATTGGAGCCTAGCAAGGTTGTGATCGCGAATGGAATAAGTTTTTGCATCGATAATCCCCGTAAAAATAATATCTAACAGTGTGCAGTAGTGAATCGAAAGTGCGTTCGAAAATAGCCAGTAAATGAAAAATGATGGTTTGATTTCTCAATGGTTTAAGCAATTAGTGGATAAACATAATCGCCAGCACCAAGGGCACCATCACGCCCAAGGCCACCATCGGCCAGGTTAAGGCGCGGCTATTGGCGTGCATCTTTAATAAAAACAAACCAGTGATACAGAAAATCAAACAGGCGACCGCGAAGATATCGATAAACCACGACCACGCTTTGCCCGTGTTGCGTCCCTTATGTAGATCATTGAGGTAGGCAATGGTTCCTCGCTTGGTTAATTCATATTCAAATTCTCCGGTGTCCAAACTCACACGCAGCCAGGCATCGCCACCAGGGCGGGGCAGAGCCACGTAGATTTCTTCCGGCGACCATTCTGCTGATTTGCCGTGGATATCGATCTGTTGATTCGATTCGAACCAGAGACTCAAGTCTTTTGTTACCGTTTGGTCAGCTCCTTTGTTTTGGCGTGTCGAGACTTGCGCAGAGAGACTTTGCGCTAGCTCTGAAGGCAAATGACCTTGTTTGCGAGTCACTTGCGGATGTGCTTCAATATCTGCCGCATGGTTAAGAGTAAAGCCTGTGATCGAAAATAAAATCATAGCGATCAAACAAATTGCGGAACTGATCCAATGCCAGTTATGAAGATGGCGCAACCAAAATGCGCGTTTTTGTTGTGGAGTCGCAGTCACGTTGTTGATCGTTGATAAATTATGGTGGTGATTGAATCTTGCGAACCAGCCTTGGCTGAGCGGAGAGTGCTAATTATATGCTGGTTTGTCTAGGGTTTTTCTTCTGGTATGGTGCTAACTTGTATCAATTTGTGTATGAGTTTGCCTATTTTACGTCTCAGCCCACATCCGCATAAGATTATGATAATGCCCGGTCAGTCCTAAAATCTCTGGGCTGTCCCCTAGCTTAATGCGCAAGCTTTGTATGTGTTGATCCAGTTCAAACAGGAGGCGTCGCTGCTGCGTATCTCGGATCATGCTTTGTGTCCAAAAAAAAGCGGAAACGCGCGTGCCTTCGGTGACGGGCTTGACTTGATGCAGACTCGTTGATGGATACAAGATTAAATCGCCCGCCGGTAGTTTGACTTCATGTGCGCCGTAGGTGTCGATCACTTCGAGCTCACCTCCTTGATATTCGTCAGGGTCTGATAGAAACAAGGTCGATGAGAGATCGGTTCGTAAGCGATAGTCAGCATGTAGCACCTCGCGAACCGACCCATCAATGTGCAAGCCGTAATGTTCTCCTCCTGAGTAAGAGTTAAAGAGTGGTGGCACGATGCGCAAGGGTAACGCTGCTGCGAAAAATAGAGGATGTTTTCTCACTGCATTGAGTACCAATTGACCGAGCTTGATCGATAGCGGTGAGTGTTCTGCGAGTTGACGGTTGTGCTTCACGCGTGCACCTTGTGCACCGACGGTTTCGCGCCCATCGACCCAATTACTCGCATCGAGTTTTTGTCGTAATGCGACGACTTCTTCACGCGTGAGCACGGCAGGAATATGTAGCATCATAGGGCGCCCGTCTTAAAATTTGAGGTTGAGTGTGACGGTGCCGGAGCGCGGCGCGCCGGGTGTGTATCGGTAACCGCTCTTATTGATTGCAGCAACATAATTAGCATTCGCTAAGTTATACACATTGAGTTGAATTTCGATATGACGACTAATTGGATAGCTCGCCATCATATCAAGCACCGTGTAGGCTTCGGTTTTGGCCGGAGTGCCTATCGCGCCATCGGTGCCACGTAGCAGGGAATCGACATAGCGCAAGCCACCCCCGACTTTGATTCCATTCGACAAGGAATAAGATGTCCAAGCCGTGAAGCTATGTTTAGGCGTATAGCTAAGATTATTCATGCCGCTAGCGGTCACTACTGGGCCGCTACTGACTTTGGTATCCATCAGGGCATAACCTGCACTGACCAGCCAGTCGCGAGTGAGGGCACCTGTAGCACTCAGCTCAAGTCCATTGACTTCTTTCTTGCCAGTTTGGTAGTACAACAAATCAAGCGGATTTTGCACAATATCGTTGCTAATCTTAGTACTGTAAATGGCGCTGCTTAAGCTCAGTTTCTTGTCGAGCAAATCCCATTTAGCGCCGAGTTCAACATTCACCGTATCTTGTGGATCGAACTTAGGATTGGCTGCACTGTTTGCAGCGGTACTCAGTGCAAAATTGCTGCCGCCCGGTGGCTGTTTGGAGCTTGATGCGGATGCATAGAGGCTGCTAGTCGCGCTGGGTTTATAGACGACGCCAAGTTTGGCATTGAGCAAATTGCCGCTATTATTGAGGTTCACAGGTACTAGAGTGCCTGCAGGGAGCGAAGGGTTACTGGTTGCCGTCGACAGGCTAGCGGCCGAGTAATCGGTATTGTAGTGATCGAGGCGCAGTCCCGCGTCGATTGCCCAAACCGAATTGAGCTCGATACGATCGAAAACATAAGTGCTCGCCGTGCTGGTACTACCACGAGTGAATACCCCGTTACGGACTAAGTTTAAGCCGCTTACAGCATCGTAAGGATTCGGCGCGTAGAGCTTGGCGGCTGGCAGTGTGCCTGTGCCGCTGTATCCCCAAGTATTTTGTTTTTCGTGAATCAGCTCGATGCCGCCTAGCATTTGATGGCGTAGACCAAAGAGCTGCGTATCGACAGTGAGCTGGGTTTGATTAGCTAAAATCTCGTTCTCTTGATCTTTCAAAGTGCGCGTACTTCTGGCGATTGTCCATGTACTTGGGTCGGTCGCTGAGGGTGTTTGCAAATTGGTCGCATTACCCATAAAAGCAGTGAGCAGATAGTGTTGCGAGGTCTTGCCGATGCGAGCGATATTGCTGAGTTTGCTGCGTTCTGATAGTTGATGCTCAAGCCTGACTGTGAGCATGTCGGCTTGAACGCGATCGAAATCATTGACCGAGCCGTAAAATAGGCTGGAGCTGACCTTGCTGGCAGTGCTTAAGAAAGGGCGTTTGCTATCGGGGCTACTGTAACCTGGTAAGCCTAGGGTGGGCACGCCGCCGTCGGGTACATTATCCTGTTGTACATGCAGATAATTTAGAAAAAATTGGGTGTTGGAATTGAGTCCAAAGGCCAAGGACGGAGCAATTGCCCAGCGTTGATTCTTGACTTGCTCGCGGCCTGCAACACCACTATCTTGTGCCATCAGGTTGAGGCGTAGAGCACTACCATTTTCTCTATTGAGTACGAAGTTAGTGTCGCTGCTAAGGCGTTTTTGTTGTGCGCTGCCGATGCTTGCGTTGTACAGTTGCGCTTCGTCTAACGTTGCTTGCTTACTGCTGAGGTTGATCGATCCAGTGGGTGCACTACGACCGCTGTCGGTACCCGCAGATGCCTTCAATACATCGATTTGTTCGATGTTGAAAAGATCGCGTGAAATTGAGCCAAGGTCGCGAACGCCGTCGACATAAATACTGCTTGAACTATCAAAGCCGCGCATGTAGATGGCGTCGCCAGTATTGGTGCTGCCATTTTCACCGAGGAAGAAAGTACCAACGCCCGGCGTATTGCGCAGTGATTCACTTAAATTCACGGCCGCTTGTTGCTCGATTAATTCGCGTTTGATGACAGTGATGGTTTGCGGCGTGTCGAGTAGTGGGGCGGCGTATTTGCTGGATGAGGCTTTTTCGGATTTGAATTCATTACTGTTCTGGCCCACTACCAGCACCTCTTTGAGTTGCTGTTCTTGTTTTGCTGGGCTTATCTTTTGTTGATCGCTGGCGGTCGCCGTCGCTTGGCCTGCAGCTTGAGCTGTCATCGGTAATATCAAACTAGCAATGACGGCAGTCATCGAAACATGTTTTTGTGGCAATGCACCGTGAGAAGAGCTTGCTTGCTCGCTGGGTGATGAGATGTGAGCGTGTTGGCGACTTTTAATCATATATTCCTCATAAATCAATGCAAATCACTTCACTTAGAGGTGAAGTGGATAACTTGAAATGAATTATAAAGAAAAGCGCTGAATATGTAAACGAGAATTATTCTCATTTGCATTTGAGATTTTTGAGTGGCTTTCAGTAAAAAAAGGGGAGGGTTGTGGGTGTGAGAAGTGGGCGTCGTTTTGCGAGGTGAAAAGTTTCACACGGCCGTCTCTATACCAAGGAGGTACAAAGCAAATTCGAATAATTACAGATCTGGAAGTAGCTGAGCAGGCAATCGTATGGAAATCGACAAGCCGCCCTGTGGACGATTGATCGCCTTGATGGAGCCTTGCAAGTGGTGAATGATTTGACGGGCGATCGCCAAGCCGAGGCCGTGCCCAGTGGCAGTATGATGCGCTTGTTGGCTACGATAAAAGGCTTGAAAGATGGATTCCAGGTCGGCTTCTGGAACACCCGGGCCTTGATCGCTGATATGAATCCAACCGCATTGGGTTTCTTGATTGAAGTTCACTTGTATCTCGATCTGACTACCGGATGGGCTGTACTTGATCGCATTACGGACGATGTTTTCAATCGCTCTCACCAATAAATCCAGTTGTGCAGAAAGACGGAAATCGTCGCGCAAACTATAAACTAAACTTTGCGCCTGTTGTTCTGCTTCAAAGCGCATATCGTCGAGCAACGTTTCCATTACTTCGCTAATGTGTATCGTTTCTGTCGCCGATTGAATCGCACCAGCTTCCAATCTGGCTAAGGTCAGCAGCTCACCAATTAAATGATCCATACGTGTACTTTCACGCTCGATACGGTCGATGTAGGTGAGTGTGCGCTCTGGCTGTTGATGGATCAAACCGATGGCTGCTTGCATACGCGCTAGCGGTGAGCGGAGTTCGTGTGAGACATCATGCATGAGTTTGGTTTGTTGTTGCATCATGGCGCGCAATTGTGCCGTCATTTGATCGAAGTTCTGCCCGAGCTGATTGAGCTCGTCATCTATCCAGTGCTGACGCTGGTCGAAACGCGCTTGTAAATTGCCTTGTGCGGCAGCGGTAAATGCCTGTTGCAAGGCCATCAATGGGCGAGTGAACATCCACGCCAAGACAGCGGCGAAGAGTAAACTCATTGTCACCGCGGCACTAATCAAAATCCACGGGGCAAGAAGTAAATTTTTAGGTGGACGCGGGCCCCGTCGGTCATCAACGCGTTTATCGCCTTCGCCTTTCACGTGCAGTGGTGGGGTGTTTAGCAAGTCTTCCTTGTACTCTCGTTCGCGTGGCTTAAATTCTGATCGAGGTCCTGAGGGATGCTGATCGAAATCTCTCGGCATCATATGATCGAAGTCGCGTAAGGGGTTGACGTGAGAGGGGTCTGGCTGCGGCAAGAACAAGAGATAACGCTCGCCATCCAACATAATCTCCTTGACGGCGGCGCTTTCTGGACCGCGCTGCAATTGATCGCGCACTTGTTCGAGCATGCTCAGGCTAACAGCTCTGCCTAATAACTCTTGCTGCGCACGATTCACCGCATACACCCGATGGTGCTTCATATTGGCGAGTAATTGTTTAAGCGCAGCTTCGCCGCCGTGCTGTAAGGTGGCAGAGGCTGACTCGATGGCATCGCTGGCACGCGGACTAGTATCGATCAATTCAATTTTGGTTTCAGTGTTTTGACGATTCTTCCACCAAATGGCGCCACCGACTGCAAGTGTGGCCGCCAATTGCGCGAGCAAGATCGAGGCGAAAAATTTCCAGAATAAACGGCTGAGAAATAGTCGAGAGAACGAGAAGCCAGTCATGAGGATGAGTCTCAGTCTTTAATTAGCTGGTAGCCAAGACGATATACCGTTTGTACGCAAGAACGACCATCGGCAAGCTTGCCAAGCTTATGGCGCAAGCTGCTGAGATGAACATCAATATTGCGGTCGAAGCGTGCCATCGGTCTGCCTAAGCCTTGTTCGGATAAAGTATTTTTGCTGACGGGTTTTCCAGCATGGCGAATTAATACCTCAAGTAAGTTAAATTCAGTGCTGGTTAATTCGAGTGTGCGTTGATCCCACTGCGCTCGTCTTTGCATAGGCCATAATTCAAGTAAGCCAAAACTAATCGGCGCCGATGCGGTCTCCGTCTGATACTGAGTTTGGCTGCGTCGTAAAATGGCGCGAATGCGCGCGGCCAACTCACGTGGTGTACATGGCTTGGTGACATAGTCGTCTGCGCCTAACTCTAAACCGACGATGCGGTCCGTATCATCGCCCTTGGCAGTCAGCATCAAGATAGGGAGGCGACTGTTAGCGCGAATTTGTCGTAAGGTATCAAGCCCATTCATGCGTGGCATCATGACATCGAGAATGGCGATGGCATATTGGCCGCTTAAAGCAGCAGCGCAACCGGCTTTTCCATCGTATTCGATGTGCACTTGAAAGCCATCCTGCTCCAAGAATTCTCGGAACATATTGACTAGTTCAATATCGTCATCAATTAGCAGAACCTTGTTCATACTGCGCAGTGTTATGAGGGAAGAGAATTTCATCATAACAAAGTTGGTACTTCTTTCCTTGCAAATTTACTTGAATTTACAACGCTTGTTGTGCAGCGAAATTCTTATCTTTACATAACTTTACCTTTGATTTACGGCTCTTTACAGGGCCTCAAAACATAATCAAGTCGCGGCAAAGATGAGCGATCAAGGAGCTTTGTGGTAGCTGTAATGGAGCGACAAACTTGATTCTTGCCACATCAACAGTGAACCCAGTTGAAATTGTAAGTAAAGGAGAGACATCATGTCTTTGAGTATAAGTGCGACCAATTCGAGCTCGCAAACAGCGCAAGTGTCAGTGCAATCCCAGCGGCAATGCCGGTCGGAGCAGAATGGCCCCGCGATAAATGAGGGCGATAATGCACGTCCGCCGCGGCAAGCAGGTTTGCTTGGGGCGATAGCCAATGCCTTGCAGGACCTCGGTGCGAATGTATTGTCGAATGCTGAAAGTAGCTCAGACAACGGCGGCGGGAATGTAACCGAGACAGCTACAAGTGAGAGTGGTGGAACAAATGCGGCGCAAGCCCTCGGTGAATTTCTACAAAACCTAATGGCGGCGCTGCAAAAAGAAGGTGGAGCGGGGAGGCCTCATGGGAATCGTCCTCCACCTCCACCACCGGTTGATGGTGGTGGAGGTAGTGGCATCGCCAAAGATTTACAAAAGTTGATTGCGGAGCTGAGCGGTCAATCTAATGAGGACGGCGGTACAAGTGCTACCAGCGATGCCAGCTCAACTAGCTCTACAGAGGCGACAGTCGATAGCGCGGCGGCGTCCACAACAGCACTATCGAATTCTTTTAGCGATCTGCTCAATGCTTTGGGTGTCAGTTCAGATAATAGCCAGCAAACGCTACAAACTTTTTTACAGAATATTCTGACGCAAGTGAGTCAAAACGGGCGTCAGGGTAATTTCATTAATACCAGCGCTTAAGTGTCACTTTGTTTTTTGAGAAGTTGTTGTTTATGTTAAGAGGAGTTGCAATGGAAGATCATGGATTAGTCGCGGACCTTGAGGCCATCATGGCTTTGAACGCAAGTCGTCGTAAGAGTTTGCGTTGGTTGGCGTTAGGGAGCCTAGGGGGAGCGGGTTTGCCTTTGCTGGGCTGCGGTGGTGCAGATGGTGCGACCAGTACGAGTTCCACGACTAGCGGCAGCAGTTCTAGTGGAACCAGCTCAAGTAGTAGCAGCGGATCAAGTAGTTGTGCGGTGATACCGGAAGAGACGGCCGGACCTTATCCAGGCGATGGTACGAATTCGAATGGAAGTGGCATCGTCAATGTACTGACTTTGAGTGGTGTCGTGCGCAAAGACATTCGGTCAAGTTTTAACGGTGCGACAGCGGTGGCCGATGGTGTGCCTTTGACGATTAAATTGAAAATCAATAATGCGAACGCCAGTTGTGGTGCGGCAGGTGGGTTTAGTGTGTACCTATGGCATTGCGATAAAGACGGTAACTATTCTTTGTATTCGAGTGGCGTCACCAATCAAAACTATCTGCGTGGAGTGCAAGAGGCAGACAGTAGTGGCGAAGTTAGTTTCACCACAATTTATCCAGGTTGTTATTCTGGGCGCGTACCGCATGTTCATTTTGAAATCTTCCCGAGTTTAGCAAAGAGCAATAGCGTACTCAATCGTATCAAGACTACACAGTTGACCTTTCCAATGGCGACCTCACAAGAGGTCTATGCGGATACACGTTATGCCAGTAGTGTGCGTAATCTCGCGCAAATTAGCTTCGCCACCGACAATATTTTTAGTGACGGTACGAGCCTGCAAATGGCTACGATGACAGGCAATGCAAAGGATGGCTACGTCGCCACTTTAACTGTGAATGTCAGCGGATAAGTGTAAATCAACTCTTGAGAACGCCGTCTTCGTACCGCGTTCTCCTTGTCAAGGAACGCATTTTTCTCGCGTTTTTCAAAATGGGGAGGGGCAACCATACGAATGCTTCATCCCCAGTTCACTTCTTTAACGATCATAAGCTTTGCTCATGATGAAGCAGTTTGATGCTTCCATCTATGGCGCCAGGTTAGCCTGCCCATTGAGTACGTTCTTGCGCTAAGTGCGGTCATACGGCTTTCAATTTTTGCTTATTCTTTTCTCGATGGGGCGAGGAAAAAAGCATTTATTTGAGCCTTTGGTATGACAACTTGGTCAATTTTGGATTGACCAAAACACTAGTTTTGGTGAACCACAAATACTTTTGGTAAGGCCAATTGTTGTTTTTCGATCGAAAAAAACGAAAAATTTTACGCCTATTTTTAGTCTCATAAAGCACCTTGAAAAACTCCCTATTGGAAATTAAATGATGGTTTGGTGACTTTTTGAGCGAATTTTGCGCTATTTTGGAAGAATTTAGTAGATTTTAAAATCTATGTGAATAATTGAAACCTAGAGCATTGAAGCGTTTATTTATCTTTTTGAAAACTTTGTCTTTGGAATAGTTCTCGCGTTCATCGCATAAATAATTCTAGAATTGGCTCAAAGTTAGGCAAAACGAAATCGACGAATCTTGGTTAAGTCAAATTTCGTTTGATCAGCGCAGCACGGAAAGCGATGCGCGCGGTCCGAAATAGCGGCACTAACTTCACCATAATAAATCGAGACAAAAGGATGACGATCATGCGCAAGCAACAATTCAAACGCGAGCTTACCCGTTTCGCTCTGAGTACCTCCATCATCGCCATGGCGATCAGCAATGCCTATGCACAAGATGCTAAACCACAGGCAGACGAGCCTAAACTTGTGGTTGTGACGGGGCTGCGCGCTTCACTGGAAAGTGCCTTGAATAAAAAACGCGACGATAACGGTATCGTCGATGTAATCAAGTCTGAAGACATGGGTAAATTCCCAGATACAAACTTGGCGGAATCTCTGCAACGTGTGCCTGGTGTGGTGATTGATCGTGACGCTGGTGAAGGACGCAGTATTACAGTGCGCGGCTTGGGTCAGGATTTTACACGGGTTCGCATCAATGGTATTGAGGGATTGGCGACGACTGGCGGTACCGATAGCTCCGGTGGTGCTAATCGTTCACGTGGTTTTGACTTTAATGTATTTCCGTCGGAATTGTTTAATTCCCTAACGGTGCGTAAAAGCGCTTCTGCCGATGTTGACGAAGGATCTCTAGGCGCAACGATTGATTTACAAACGATGCGCCCATTTGACTTGCGCGGTTTCAATGCGACGGTGATGGCGAAGGGACGTTACAACGACTTGTCGCAAAAAACTGATCCGCGTATTGGTTTCCTGATCTCCAATACCTTCGCTGATAATCAGTTTGGTATTTTATTGTCAGGAGCGTATTCCAAACGCCGTGTGTATGAAGAGGGCTTTAGTACGGTGCGTTGGGATAATGGCCCCTCCTCAGGAGGTTGGTGTGCGCCAATTGGCGTGACACCGGCTAATCCCTCTAATTCAACCGCGACGACATGTGGACCAGCTGCGCAAGGCGTTGCAAGGCTCCCTAACACGCCAGAGAATATTGCTGCATATAACCTCGCTAGCTCTGCCAATAATTTTGTGCCGCGCCTTCCACGTTATGGTCGCTTAACACACGATCAAGATCGTTTAGGTTTGACTACATCGTTTCAATACAAGCCACAACGTGGCACAGTTTTCACGCTCGACGTCTTGTACTCCAAACTCGATGCGACGCGTCAGGAAGACTTTTTAGAAGCAATCTCATTTAGTCGCTCGGCGAGCCAAGGCGGTAAGCCACAAACGAGCGTAGTGAAAACGGAGTATGCGCCGAATGGAGCGCTACTGTATGGTCATTACAATGGGGTCGATATTCGTGCGGAATCACGTTTTGATGAATTATCGACTACCTTTACACAGCCTACTTTGAGCTTAGATCATCAATTCAGCCAAAGTTTGCGCATGAGTGCGCGCATTGGACGTGCGACTTCTAAGTTTGCTAATCCGGTGCAAACGACTACGACACTGGACGCATTAAACGTGAACGGCTACGCGCTCGATTTCCGTGGAAGCGATCGCTTGCCTGTGATTACCTATCCGTTTGATCCGGCTTCAAACGCTGGTCCAATGAAACTGGTATCGGTACCTCAAGTCACTACGGGAACGCAATCAGCAACGGTGCCAAACACAACTACCAGTGAAATTCGTATTCGCCCCCAAGGTGCGAACAATCGAAATGACGTTGCCCATGTCGACTTTGCGTGGGATGTCATCGACGATAAACTGACTCTACGCGCAGGTGCTGACCTTAAAAAATACACATTTGATTCTTATGAATCACGTCGGGTTAATCAAAACGACACGATCTTTGCACCGGGTGCAGGGATCAGTATGGAGAGTTTAACCACGCAATTGACTGGTTTCGGCAGAGGACAAAACTTACCAGCAGGTACTCCCACGTCATGGTTGATTCCAGACTTGAATGCGATCGCTAAGGCCTATGATATCTACTGTAACTGTCTGAAGAGTGGCCCAGCAGGCGGGCCTGGCGACTTCACTTTGTCATCAATTACTAATGGCAATGCGCGCGGAAATAATCGTTCTGTGACGGAAGACGATAAGAGTTTCTTCTTGATGGCAGATTTTAATGAAAAAGTCGGTGCCTTCCCCATCCGCGGCAACGTTGGCGCTCGCTACGTGCAGACCGTACAAAATGCAACGGGCTATCAAGCAACTGCTGGTGGGACTGAAGTGACAGTACGCAATAGTTACAACGACTTTTTACCATCCGCCAATGTGGCAGTGAATTTAACGAGAGACGTGATTGCGCGTTTCGCTGTCGCCAAAGTGATGGCGCGCCCTCAACTCGGTAACTTGAA
Organism: Affinundibacterium nitidum; assembly: GCF_014284155.1. Taxonomy (GTDB): domain Bacteria; phylum Pseudomonadota; class Gammaproteobacteria; order Burkholderiales; family Burkholderiaceae_D; genus Undibacterium; species Undibacterium nitidum. The sequence goes on along the minus strand of NZ_JACOFZ010000001.1, from coordinate 1,765,586 downwards.
CCCTGGTGGTACCATCTCCACCACAGGAACACTTTCTGTGACCAGTGGTAATCCGCTGTTGGAGCCATTCCGCGCTGATACTTTCGACTCGAACTTCGAGTGGTACTTCGATAAAAATGCTTTCGTCGGTCTCGGTTTGTTCCAGAAAAATATCAACACCTACATTCAAAGTATCCGCACTAACGTTGCATTTAAAGATACGGGTTTGCCGATGTCTTTGTTGCCTGCAAACTTTACTGGCGAAGAGGTATTTCAAGTCACGGCACCGATAAATACTAAAGGCGGTAAGTTGCATGGCTTCGAAGTGAATTACCAACAGCCATTCACGTTCCTGCCAGGTTGGGGCCGCAATTTCGGCACATTGCTTAACTACACGTATGTCAATTCCAAGATCGAATACGTTGTCTCGCCAACCAGTGCAGTGACGATCACAGATGACTTGTTGAATTTGTCGCCACGTGCTTGGAATGCTACGTTGTACTATGACGACGGCGCCTTTAGTGCGCGTATTTCTGCCTCAAAACGTTCGGCGTTCTTGACCCGTGTTCCAGGTCAGAACAACAATGACGTTGAAGGTAAAAACAGCACAGTGAACGTCGATTTGTCGATCACTTATAAATTGAACGACAAATGGGAATTTAGTTTTGAAGGTACGAACTTAACGAATCAAGCCAATGATCAATTCATCAGTCGCGCGCGAAATAGTGTAGTCGTGAATAATGTGACAGGCCGTGAATTTTTAGCCGGTGTACGTTACAAGTTTTGAAAATAAATGATGAGATCTGCCTGATTCAGCTCTACGTTTAATCAGGTGAATGATCGCTACAATCGCGCGATTCAAAAACTAGCATGTCCTATGTGGCGTCGTTTAACGAAACAAGTTAGACGACGCCTTTTTTCATGCATTCTTAAGATAAGTGCTGAGCATAATGCAAACAGGGAAAATAATGATGAATCTTTTTATACGCAATGAGTGCAACGAGTATGAGGCGATTCAATTGAGACTAGTTATTCCTGTTCGAATTGAACTAGCTTTTCGATTGATGATCATAACGCTTCTCGTTTTATGCACTGGAATTGTCCACCCTTGTTGGGCGCAGTTGAGCGCCTCTGAGAAAGAACAACTTACATTCACCTATCCCGCGCAAGCAGCCTGGTTGGATGAAGTGAAAGGTGGGCGAGGCGGAAAAATTGTGCGTGTGACCAATTTGAAGAAAGAGGGAGCTGGCTCCTTGCGCGCCGCTTTAGATACGAAAGGGCCAAGGATTATCGTATTCGAAGTGGGCGGCGTGATTGACTTGGAGCGCAGCGTAATGCACATCAACGAGCCTTACGTGACGATAGCGGGGCAAACCGCGCCTGCACCTGGCATTACGATTATCCGTGGCGGCATCAACATCCGCGCATCGCAGACGATTATTCAGCATATGCGAATTCGTACCGGTGTCGATGGGCAAACTAAGTCAAGTGGATGGGAGGTCGACGGTATTAACGTTTCAGCCGCCCATCATGTCATCATTGATCATTGCAGTATGAGTTGGGCAATCGATGGAAATATGTCGGCTTCTGGCCCGCGCTTTAAAGGCAATACCCCTGACGAATGGCGAGCGAACACCAGTCATCATGTACTGTTCTCGAATAACTTCGCCTTTGAAGGACTAGCGGAAGCGAGTCATGCCAAAGGTGAGCATTCAAAAGGAAGTTTGATCCACGATAATGTGACCGAGGTGATTTTTTATCGCAATATTTGGGCGCACAACGTCGAGCGTAATCCGCTGCTAAAAGGCGGCGCGCGTGCAACCATCGCCAACAATCTCATCTACAACCCTCGTGCGAAAGCCGTACACTATAACTTGATGGCGCTCGAATGGGAGGATCATCCATATCAGCTCGGACAAATGAATGTTGTTGGCAATGTGATGCGCGGCGGGATGTCTACTAAAAAAGCCTTGCCATTGATTCTCCTTGGTGGTGTAGGTGATCTCGCCTTGTATGCGGACGATAATCGTGTAGTTGACCAGTTTGGGCAAGCCTTGCCACTGTTCGGTCGCTATGGGGAAACTCAGGCACAAGTGTTGTGGCAAACCAAGCCGATCAATTGGCCATCGGGCTTGCCTATTATTTCAACGCAACACGTCGAGACGGAGTTGGCGCAATTCGCAGGGGCGCGGCCTTGGAATCGTGATAAAGACGACGTGCGCGTGTTGTACTTCATCGCCGAAGGCCGAGGAACGATTATCAATGACGAGAAAGAGGTTAGTAGCTATCCAACCGCAGCCCCAAAATATGCTGCGTTTCAGGAAGCCGATTGGGATTTGAGTACGATGATGCCTCGTGTCGCACAAGGCCAAGCGCCGGTGGAACGATGAACGAAATGACGGCTAGCGCATGGGTGATATGCGCGATTGCGGTGATGCTCACCGGTATCTCAAAAGCGGCATTCGGTGGCGCGCTCGGCGGTGTCGGCGTGCCCTTAATGGCGATGTTCCTGGCGCCTCGCTTGGTGGTCGCAGTGATGTTACCTATTCTATGTGTGATGGATTTTTTCGGCGTAAAAGCCTATTGGAAAAAATGGTCATGGGTTGAATTGAAATTCATCTTGCCCGGAGGTTTTGTCGGCATGGTATTAGGCGCCTTTGTGATGGGTGTGTTTCCGGATGCGTACATCAAAGCTTTGATCGGCGGGATCGCGGTGTTGTTCACGCTGGATCGTATATTTCATGTTCGCCAGCGACTCCGTTGGCAGCAACAACCCGGAGCGGTTTTTGCCAGTATATGTGCAACAATTTCAGGAGTGACCAGCACCGTTGCACATGCAGGTGGCCCACCGATTCTAGTTTATTTGATGGCTCGTCCCTTAGTGAAAGAGCAGTTTGTAGCGACGACGGCGGTATTCTTTACGGTGATTAATGCAGGGAAGATGGTACCCTATTTTGCACTCGGCTTTTTTACGCGGGAAAGCATGCAAATTGCTGCGGTATTAGCCATATTCGCCCCGGTAGGTGTGTGGCTGGGTTTGCATGTATTGCGCGTCATCCCAGAAAAATACTTCTTTCATCTGGCGACTGGCTTGCTGGGAGTGTCGGGCATCAAACTGTTGTCTGATGCCATTCTTTGATACGCAGCGCTTCGGTTCAGAATTAACTCAGTACAGAGATCTTGCGCGTGTAAGTCTCACCATTGATGCGCACATCTTCCAGTTCTAACTCTTTGACATTGTGTAGGTACCAAACTGCATCAGTTTGACGCACTTTGCCAAAGTCACAGTGACGAATGCTCACGCGTTGAATTGGGAAAATCGGACTCCCTAGTTTGCCATTGAAGCTCGAAGCGACAGGGCCTAACAAGACAAACGCTTGATAGCTAGAAAACGCGCCTTGTTCGGTCTCGACGTTCCCAACGTTTACATGCTCGATATGAATATCCGAAATGATAGGTGGCCTTGTGCGCACGCTATCGTCGGCGGGTGCGTAGTCGCAGTCGATAGTAATAATGGCGCCCGCGGTCGACGGTACCGATTGCACGGGGATCTGCGAGCCAGGTAATGGTCTGTAGAAAGAGGCTGTAGTTTTGACGCCATTCGGGATACGAACATTACGCACATAGAAATGGCGCAAGTAGCCGCCACGATTCATATTGGTTTTCATGCGGATGGCGGTATTCAGTGGATCACTTTTCCAATGAATATTATTGAAGTCTAAGTCTTGTGCATAGACATGTTCAATGCCAGCGGCCATTTCACTCCCGAGCGTGACTGCACCGTGCCCGCTATTCATGGTGCAATGTTGAATCACGATGTTTCTTGATGGCCCCATTTGCGTGTCGCGATTTTTCCCGGATTTGATGGCGATGCAATCATCGCCAGTATTGAAACTGCAATGGTCGACCAAGACCGTATCACAGGACTCAGGATCAAAGCCGTCGCTATTCGGCCCCATGCTATCCATATTGACCTTCTCAATATGCAAATGGCTGCATTTCACCGGATGATGTAACCAGAATGGTGCGGCTTGAATTTTGTAGCCGCGTAGTTCGACATTGGCACAGGAAATGAATTCGATCATGCAAGGGCGTAAGTAATGCCCAACTCCAAATACGCGGCTCGAAGTAGGAATACCTAGCTCAGACAACACCGGTAAATAGCGCGAATCGGTGCGCCATTTGTCGCCCTGACCTCGAATGAATTGTTTCTCTTCAGTCGAAAGAGCTGGTGCTAGCAGGTCAAGTGTTTGCGGATTATTCGGGTTCACCTGTACTTCACTGTAGGGGTTGGGTTTGCCTGGCGCCTTTCTACCTTTCCATGCCCACCAATTGAGGCCAGAGCCATCTTCAAACGGGGTGCCGCCTTGCCCATCCAAAACACTGGTCCAGTCTTCACCAGTGACAGCGATATTGGTCTCCGCATAGGCGTAAATCATCGGTGAGTAATTGAGGCAATCATTACCTTGCCAACGTGAAATGACGAGCTTGCCATTGTCACCGCAATCGATATCGCCGTATTTAGCATAGTCCGCTGGATTAGCGCTAAAGAAAACATGAGCCTTGGCTTGCAAGTGAAGATGAACATTCGAACGCAAGCGTATCGGGCCAGCGCAGTACCAATTGCCAGCTGGGATGACTACGCGCCCACCACCCGCTTGATTACAAGCGTCGATAGCATGACGAATCGCTGCGTAGCAATCGATAGCGCCGACTTCAGGAGCAGCGACGATACCGCTAATTGCGCCTTCGGTATCAGATGCGATATGTGCTGCAACTTGGCGGGTCGCACAGTTCTTGGCGCCGAACTTGGTGATATCGAAATCACGTTCGGGAAAACGCAGTGGTTTGCTGAACTGCTTGACGATTTTTGCTGCATGTTGCCACGCCTCTCGCGTATTGCGAGGGGAATTTGATGCTGTCGCAGCGTTACCGAGGGTGGGTACACCAAGTAGACTCGCAGCAGTAGAGTAACGGAGCAACGCCCGCCGTTGTGTGTTGATGTTTGTTGATGCGATGGTCATGGGTAATCTGCCGTGTGAGCGTGAATTAAATAGGTTGCGACTAAATAGGTAGCGACAAATTAGGTGAGCGGGCTTAAGGCGTTTTCGCGCTGAGTCGGATTTGAATCGGATCGCGATAACGTTGTGCCATTTTGTTTAAATAATCTTGCCAAGCTTCTTTAGAAAGAATCTCCCCGCTACGATCCCAAGCAGCGCCAGCATAATAGGTCAAGGCCTTACCGCTTTGCACGGGAGCCAAAATCAAATGATTGAGCGCATCTTCTGTATAAGCGTTCGCGTTCGGCAGCAAGACCGCGGTACCAAATGCGCCCTTACTTGTTTGTTGTACCCATTGCGCTAATAAACCATGTGCTGCATCTTGGATGAGCGTGATACGTGGTTCTTGTCCTTTATCACTAGGCGTTTTGTTCAAACCAACTGCGGCGTTCAAAGTCTGTCCGCCAGCGTATTGGAGGGTGCTTTCGATCTTGTCGAGATAATGACCGGCATCTACCGTGAAGCGTTTAGTCTCGGTGATGGCGATGCCAGCCGCATCCCAACTTGGGTAGCTGAGTTCGAACACGGTACGCACGGGGCCATTGGCTAATATTTTCCATTTCTCATAATTGATGCTGGTGTGTAGTTGTTGACCATCCCAAATGCCGGTACCACCGCAACCACGTGACTTGCCGACGTTGTACATGTCCATCCCTTCGCCTTCGTCTTTGTGGTAGTGGTCATGTCCTTTGTTATACCAACGATCAACGATGGGATAACTAACACGCTTAAACCAAACATCGATGCCGCTCGTGACTAAGACTTCTTTCACAACCCCGGCAGGTGCAGGTGCAGCGAGTGCCAAACCATAAGTGCGATGGGCGATCTTATCGTTTTCCCAAGCAAAATCGTCAAGCCGTTCGGGCACATGGCGGCCGAAAGCTTTGGTTTCGAAAACAGGTGCTACGGTATCGATTTGTTCTACCGTGAACTGAGCACTTTTTTCGCCAGCAGCAAAGTGATATTGGAAAATCAGTTCACCGTAAGCGATGCCGATACCTTTAGGGTCTTTCGCTTGTGGCGCGATGTTCGTGACTTGATGCGCTAAGACTTTACCGTTTTTGTCTTTGACCGCAATTTTTTGTATCAACGCACCGGGCAAATAATGATTTACTTCAGACCACGGAATGGTGATGGTTTCGGATGGGCGTGCTTGTTCAAGTTGATGGCTGACCTGAATCTGCAAGCCCTGCGCTTGAGCCATCGCTTGCATCATATAAAAAGAAACTGCGGTGCCAGTGAGCCAGATTTGTTTGGGTAGTCGAATACGCATGATGCCTGTTCCGTTTTAATTGGTTCTTTTGCGATGTAAAGCGATGTTGGTGAATCACAAAGTACGAGCTTAATGATGTTCGCGATAGTCAGTTTTCGCCGCATCGCTAGGCACATAGTGATACGTGCGAACTTTGAACTCGATATTGAAAGCGGGATTGTTCATCATCTTGATGATTTCGGCCCCTGCCATTAAAGTAGGGCCATAACCATGCAAGGCCTCGACGCTCGTTGGGCGGTGATAGTAGTAGGCATGATCACTCGCAAATGTGGTGCCGACGCAAATGCCTTCGACTTCACCTTTGCTGGTGATACGCGTCGATAAACCTGCCCAGCCTGCTTGGGCAATCGAGCCCCAAGTACTAGGGCTGATCCAACCCTGATTCACTGCGTGCGCGATTACATAAACAAACATCGCGCTAGCCGAGGTTTCGAGGTAGGAATCGTGTCTATCGATCATTTGATGCCATAGCCCTTGGCCTGACTGCTGTTCCGCGATTCCCTTCAAACTAGCGCGTAGTTGAGCCAATACTTTGCTGTAGCCTGGATGAGACTTCGGCAACACGTCCAATAGATCTGACATTGCTAGTACAGCCCAACCATTCGCGCGCGCCCAATAGAAGCGTGGCGCGTCGGGATTATTCTCGTTCCAGCCGTGGGTATATAAATTATTTTGTGAATTGAACATGTACTGCGACATCTGCAAGACATTGCGTACCGCATCATCGTAGTAGCTGACGTTGCCAGTAAGGTGGCCTAATTCCGCAAGAGCAGGTACTCCCATATACATATCGTCCGCCCATAGAGAAACGGCTTGTGGACGCTTGCGTGCCAAAGTGCCATCCGCTAATCGGAATTGCTGACGGGAGACCCAATTTCCGCAGACTTGAATCATGTGATTTAGATCTGGTCCTACTTGGGCAAAGCGCGCACGAATTAAGGCAGCGCACATCGCACCGCTGTCGTCTAGAGAACGCGGATCAAGAAAGCGAGAGAAGCTATTAGCGCGCTCTAAATGGAATTGTTCCTCTTGGGCTTTGAAGTAGGGCATGGTGTCGGCAAAGAACCGGAAATGACGTTCAGTCATGGCCGTAAACCTCGCATCTTGTGTGGCAGCCCGCGCTTTTAGCAAACCAGAATGGACTAAACCCATTTCATACGTCATGACGCCATAGTCCCCTTTGCTTGGTTCGAAAATGGCTTCTTTAATTGGGTTCTTAAAATCAGTGATTGTCGCCCCAGTCGTTTTATGGATCACACGTGTCGGCGTGGTCGACTCAAGGTAAGTGCGAATGCGATGTAAGGCTTCAGCGACTTCTTTGACGACCGGTTTTTTATAGGGGATAGGATAAGTGCCTTCGCCTTTATCCGCGAGATTAGGATTATCTGGATTGCGAAACTGGGGCTGCTGCGTGGCGTGGGCGCCAGCGCTCGCGGCCAAAACCAAAGTCAAAACGCTCATGCCAATCAAAGTGCGGTGAAGTACACGGGAAAATGGTGCGAGTTTCATAGCTATCCTGTCCTTGTTCTTTCTTTGTTTGCAGCATGCAATCAGAAGTGTGATGCAGTGTAAACGATTCGGTATGTTTGGTAAATGTGGTCAGGCCATTTTAATGTGGTAAGACCAAAACAGCAATGTGGACTAGCCGAATGTGGTATTTTTGCGGAAGAATATTTTCAAATATGCATGCTTATTTTGCGCATAAGTTGAATTTAGACGTGACGACGTCTGCACTTATTGTCAGCGGTGGGTGGCAGCAATCGAGAGAGGTTTGGCGAGTGCGGTAAAGCCGTCTGCGCAGGTCGGATGGGTACTTAGCTGCTGTTTTTTGAGAAAAACGGGGGGAGTGGGCCTAGTGTTGCCCACTCATTTTAGCCGCGAGAGAAGGTGCGACTGACGCGATCTAGATGGGCACGCATCGCTTGTTTGGCACCATTGGCATCATGTGCCGCAATTGCTTCGAGGATGGCGCGGTGGTCAAGCAGAGTTTGTTTGCGCAACTCTTCTGTTTGAAAATGTTCTTTTAACTTATGCCACAAACTTCCGCGTTGATTCCATAAATACTCGATCACGCCCACCAACGCACTATTGCCAGTAGCACGGGCAATCGCAAGGTGGAAATTGCGATCCGCCATTTCATTTTCATTACGGTTGTCGTGGTGTCTTTCCATTTCGAGGACCGCTTTCAAAATCGCATCAATAGCGGAATCAGTCGCATTTTTTGCTGCAATCGCTGCTACTTCAGACTCAATTAAGCGACGAGCCGAGAGAACTTCGAACGGACCAGGCCCGACCTCTTCCATATCGGAGTCGGCTTTCGCTTGTTCGCTCACATACACGCCTGAACCACCACGTACTTCGACGATGCCGCCCAATTCAAGCGCGATTAATGCTTCGCGCAAAGACGCTCGGCTGACATTCAATTTGGTGGCAAGGTCACGCTCAGACGGCAAACGTTCACCGGCGGCGATATTTTCATCCTTGATTAACTGTTGAATGCGTCCAGAGACAATGCGATAAAGGCGCGGTTCTGGGGTGATCGTTTCTAATGCTGCTGCTACTTTTTTCATTGAATACGCGGAAAAGGGAGACTAAAACGACTTGGCTTCATCGAGCAAATTAGTGCAAGGCAAGCCCAAGAAGGACGATCTATTCTAAATTGGTCTGTCCAATGTCGCAAGCAAAGTGGGGCTCATGCAGCTGGAATCGGCCCCCGGGCATGCGAAGTACAACGTTTTCGCCTCTAAAGTTACCGAATACCTGCATGCGCAAGGATGACAGCTCGACGTCGCGAGGTCCAGCAAGCGACATCGCTGGTATCGTGTGGCGTTCTAACATCAAGTCAAGACTTTCGCGTTGACGCCATTTACCTATTTATTAATTCCGCATAGTATGCCAACACCGAATGAGGACGAGGAGACTTGAATGCCGAAGATCAGCCCAGGTTTTGGTTGGATACCCGATGAGCTCGATTACCGTGATCATCGTTTCAATGCAGATCCTGCATTGCTGCGACAACTGCCACAGAAAATTGATTTGCGCCCGCATTGCCCACCCGTCTTTAATCAAGGTGAAAAGATCGGTAGTTGTACCGCTAATGCGGTCTGTAATGCCTTTCGCTATAATCTCATCCGCCAAGGTAGCGAGCAACGATTCATGCCTTCGCGCTTGTTTTTGCATTACAACGCCCGCGCGCTCGTTGGTAAGCAGAGACAAAATCATGGCGCACAAATTCGTGATGCAATGAAGAGTTTGTCTAAGCAAGGTGTGTGTCGCGAATCGGCGTGGCCTTATGTTGCGAAACATTATGCGAAACGCCCGCCAGCCGAGGCTTATACTCAAGCGCTCGACCACCAAAGCGTGTGGTATCAGCGTGTACCTCATGAGTTGTTGGAGCTTAAAGCCTGCTTAGCGGAAGGTTATCCATTTGTATTTGGCGTGACCTTGTATGAAGCCTTCGATTCGGCTCAGGTCGCTAAAACAGGCAATCTTCCTATGCCCAAGAAAAAAGAGAAGTCCATAGGCGGTCATGCGGTTTTGGCGGTGGGCTATGATGACCGTACGCAGCGTTTTATCGTGATGAATTCTTGGGGCCCCGATTGGGGTAAGAAGGGCTACTTCACGATTCCCTACGAATATGTGTGCTCGCAGCGCCTAGCTTCAGATTTTTGGACCTTGCGCATGGTCGAAGCTTAATACGCATTCGCTGAGTCGGTGAGCTTAGGATGAATCAGCGCTAAGTGTGGTGCTTAGCGCTGATTGTTTGATTACTTCTTGGCTTGTAATTGCTTCGCTACTTTTTCTACATCCGCCATCACACGCAATAAATTGCCACTCCACAGTTTGGCGATTTGTTCTTCAGTGTAACCGCGGCGCACTAATTCCAACGTAACGTTGAAGGTTTCGCTAGCATCGTTCCATCCATCAATACCGCCACCACCGTCGAAGTCAGAAGAAATGCCAACATGGTCGATGCCGATTTTCTTCACGGCGTAGTCAATATGGTTCACCAAGTCTTTTACAGTAGCTCGGGTTGGTGCTGGATATTTGGCGTCGATCTCGTCTAAGCGCTTAAAGATTTGTTCGCGCAACTCTTCACTCATTCCAGCTGGTGTGGTGCGGCGAACACCTACCAAAGAAACCGTTTCACCTAACTTGAATTCGGTGCGCAAGGCAGCGAACGCCGCCCGACGATCGGCGCTATCGGTTTTCAAATATGTATTGAAAGCCACGATTTGCACAACACCATTATTCGCTTTTAAGGCCAGCAATTGTTCATCATCGAGATTGCGGCTAGCATCGGCCAGGGCACGCACTGCGGAGTGCGAAGCAATGATAGGCGCTTTAGTGATCTGTAAAGATTGCATCATCGATTCTTTCGATGGATGCGAAATGTCGACCATGATACCAACACGGTTCATTTCAACGATGACTTGTTTGCCTAAAGGTGATAAGCCATTCCATTTCCAACCAATGACTTCACCGGTATTGGAGTCAGATAACTGACTATGTCCTTGATGTGCCAAGGACATATAACGTGCGCCCCGGTCGTAGAATTCTTTGACGCGTTTGACTGCCGTTTTTTCATCACCAAGTGGATAAGCATTTTCAACGCCAATCAATGCGACCTTTTTTCCTTTGGCGTGAATCTTGACGACATCATCCGCAGTGCGCGCGAATTCAATCAGATTCGGTGCCAATACGGTAGTCATACGATGAATCGCTTCGAAACTATTGATGGCGGTGTCGTAGGCGCGTTTGTAGCCCACAGCAGTGAAAGCTTCTGCATCGGTTGCTTGATTGGTGTACACAATGAAGAACGAGGCATCTAAACCACCCTTGATCATTTTGGGTAAGTTCACTTGGTTCTCTAATTCTTGAGAATAGTTGCGCGAAAATCCAAAATTGTTAACGTCGATATCATTGTGCGTATCGAGGGTGATCACCCGTTGATGTATTCCTTTGGCTTTGGCGACGTACTGTTCTTCGCTCATTGGTTTGGCGACGGCATTCGCAGTTGTTTTGTGCGTTTGTGTGGCCAGTGCAGTGGGCGCTTGAAAGGCGGCAGTCAGCGCGACAACTAAAGCGAGAGGCAATAAAGAGGGGCGATGCGTAGGTTTCATGGGAGATCCTTTTGGCAAAAAGAGAGAGGCCTGTATCCAAGCATTACGCTAACAGGTTTCAGTCAAGATCGGCAGCTTTCCACTGAATTTTGTTGGGGTATGTTTGGTTTCGGGTTTTCTGACTCAAATTCGCGGCAAAAGGTTCCCGCGCAAAGATAACTCTATGCCGTGGTTTCAGTGCTCACCAGATCCCAATTATCTTCATCATCATAACGGCACATCCAGTTCACCGCTTGATGCCATTCACGTACGAGGTCAGCGTCGATGTTGCCAGGGCTAGGTTTGTGGTTGAGATAAGCATGGCGTACCGCCCAATGTAAGCGATAGAGTAAATCGGACCAGTCCATGATGGCGTCTTTGCGACGCATTTTCACGTTCGAGGGGAAAGTGGGCGCAGCGGCGTGTTCATCGATTTGCGTCGGAAAACAAGCGAGCATCTGGCTGATATCGCAGGGTTTCGTTCCTAGATCAATTTTCGGCACTAGGCCCGCACACCAAGCTAAGAACGCAAAAGCGTGACGTCGCCATTGCATTTCAGGGATGTCTTCACTCAAGAATTGCACTTCTTGCGCTGACAGTCGCTCGAATAATTGATGCCGTTGTAAGTATGCGGCCACTTGCTCTTTGGTATGAGTTTCGATCGCATGGCCCACGGCCCAGAGGGCGATGAGACGATGGTGCAGTTCTTTCTCGCTGCGCAAAGTGACTTCGTCATCTGCTTCGATCACGTGTAGCTGCACATTAATGCGTATACCGCGTTTGTGCAGTTGGAGTTCGGAAGCTTCTTTGCGTAATTCAGGGGTCATAGGGCTACTATTTTCTTCAATTTCTATCAGTCGCGGGCATTATGACATGCTCACATCGTCCTACCAAGTTTGCAGCGATTGCGGCTTGTTATTACACGCAGCTATGGCTGACGGCAACTCGCCCACATGCTAGACTTCACGCTTCACTATTTTGCTCAAGAATAATCATCATGAATGTTGTCATTCTCGCTGCTGGCATGGGTAAGCGCATGCAGTCTAATTTACCTAAAGTGTTGCATCCGATCGCAGGTAAAGCCATGCTCAAACATGTGATCGACACCGCACGCTCATTGAGCAATGACGGCGCAGCATCCAAAATATGTGTGATTTATGGCCACGGCGGAGAGCAAGTGCGCGAAGCAGTTGCTGCAGATGATATTGCTTTTGCTAAGCAAGAGCCGCAACTTGGTACTGGGCATGCCGTCGCACAAGCGATTCCGCATCTCGACGATGCAGTACCTACCTTGATTTTGTATGGCGATGTGCCACTGACGCGCGCTTCGAGTTTGCAGCGCTTGGTACAAGCCGCAGCGAACAATCAATTAGCGATTTTGACGGCGCAGATGGCAGACCCAACGGGCCTCGGGCGCATCATTCGTGAAAATGGAAAGATTCGTCGTATCGTTGAGCAAAAAGACGCGAACGAAGCTGAACGCGCTGTCACCGAAATTAATACCGGCATTATGGTCGCGCCAACAGCCTCGCTCAAAAAATGGTTGAGCGGTCTTTCCAATAACAATGCGCAAGGCGAATACTATTTGACAGATATCGTCGCCGCTGCAGTGGCCGATGGCGTTGAAGTGACATCAGCACAGCCTGACGCTATTTGGGAAACGCTAGGCGTGAATAGTAAGGTGCAGTTAGCAGAATTAGAGCGTCTGCATCAGAAGAATATTGCGCTGAGCTTATTGGAGCAAGGCGTGACTTTGCTCGACCCGGCGCGTATCGATGTGCGTGGCACATTGCAATGCGGACGCGATGTCAGCATCGATGTCGGCTGCGTTTTTGAAGGAAGTGTTGTGATCGAAGATGGCGCCAAAATCGGTGCGCATTGCGTCATCAAAAATGCGCGTATTGGCGCTGGTAGCGATATCAAAGCTTTCTGCCATATCGAGGATGCAGTGGTCGGTGCAAAAGGGCAGATCGGCCCTTATGCGCGTTTGCGTCCAGGTGCTGAGTTGGGTGAAGACGTTCATATCGGCAATTTTGTTGAAATTAAAAATAGCCAAATTGCGGCGCATAGCAAGGCTAATCACCTGGCATACATTGGTGATGCCACTGTTGGTAGTCGCGTCAATATTGGTGCAGGTACCATCACTTGCAATTACGATGGTGTCAATAAATTTCGCACCATCATTGAAGACGATGCCTTTATCGGTAGTGATAGTCAGTTGATTGCGCCGGTACGCGTAGGTAAGGGGGCGACTTTGGGAGCGGGTACCACGCTCAGCAAAGATGCACCAGAAGGTAAGCTCACGGTTTCACGCGCTAAACAGCTAACGATAGACGGCTGGCAGCGTCCAGTGAAAATCAAGAAATAAGTTTGGTTCAGAGAAAACAGCAGGTGCTAGCGCCTTCTTAGGCTAGTACCTGATATGTTTGGAGAGAATCTGGGGATGGGCGTTTCGCCCCGGGGAGGCGCAAACCGGTGTTCCGGTTGGCTCTATTTGCGGTCTTTGCCCCAAAATAAGGGGGCTAACTCTGACTCTCGCGAATACAGCAATTGCGCCTATGGACTTCACTAAATGGTGCTGTAGTGATCAGCCTACTTCTTCAACAATACTGCATAACTACTACTGCATTACTTCAAAACTACATTTTTACTGCTTGTTTCTCGCTTCTGCTTTGAGACTTTCAAAAGCGTAAATCTCAATGACAATTCGACGATTAGCCTTGTGTGTCGATCACATAGTTTGTCAACAAAGCGGCAACAGCAACTAAAGTAGCGATCAATTGGAGAGCGATAAATTCCATGATATTTCCTTTTCAAAATTAAATTAAAAACATTTTCAAAACACTATTTACTTGTCGCGAAGTGTTTTTCAAACTGCATCACTTGCGACAGGTGGAATCATAGCGAATCGATAAATATAAATATAATTTTGATTTCCAATACCATCCATTCATAAAATGTATATCTTGTCATCGTCAAGAAATAATGTGAACTTTTGCATCTGAAAACAACAGGTTTGGCGTATAAATTTCGGAAAATTGCCTGTTCTTACGGCCTTTGCTTAGTTTTTTAGGCTGAAAATTATTTTTCTTGTGTTGATGAAAGAGATTTGTCTTGCATCAAAGTATCTTTATTTCCAATTGGAGTAGGGCTTGCAGGTGAATGGACTGCTTGAAATGCTTTATCGAAAGTAAATCTGGAGTGTGCATTTCAATTGGGTGTTAGCTCAAGGAAAGTGCCGTTTCAAACTTACTACGATGAATAGAGAAGAAGCTACGCACATTGCGCACATTGGCTTGGTTCGCAAACAGGCGATGAGCGAGTGCGTGGTATGCCGCCATATCGGCCACTTGTATCATCAGTACAAAATCAGGCCCAGGTGAAACGCGATAGCACTGCTGCACGGCGACTTCTTTTGCCACCAGTTGCTCGAAGGCGATTTGATGTTCGGTGGCCTGATGATCAAGCGTGATCTCAACGATAGCAGTCAAACCGGCGCCAACCTGTTCTGGCGCCAAGATTGCCACTTGTTTGGCAATTACGCCTGCTTTCACTAGGCGCGCCACTCGGCGCAGGCAAGTGGGGGCTGAAGCGTGCACCAGGTTCGCTAGCTCTTGATTACTGAGTGCATTATTGACCTGCAGTTGCTGCAGAATGCGTTTGTCTAATTCATCTAGTGTAGTCATCTTGCGCAATAAATCGTTAAATAATTAGAGTAAATGAAATAAAAATTCATTTAAGATCATCGATTACGAATACTGCCATTCTTCTGTGTATTTTGAAAGAAAATTTCATTCAATATGGAATAGCATGAGGCCTTCAAATCATTGTTTCTCTTCAAGCAGAGGTCTCTATGTGTGGCATCGTCGGCGCAGTAGCACAACGCAACATCACTCCTATTTTGTTAGAAGGCCTAAAACGCCTTGAATACCGTGGCTATGACTCCTGCGGCGTGGCTTTGCATGTCGATGGCAAACTGCAGCGCTCACGTAGTACTTCACGTGTGGCCGAGTTGCAAGCGCAAGTCGAACAAACAGGCTTGAGCGGCTTTACGGGCATTGCTCATACGCGTTGGGCCACGCATGGTGCACCGTCGTCTGCCAATGCGCACCCTCACTTTTCTCGCAATGGCGACAACGCTCGCATCGCCCTCGTGCATAACGGCATTATCGAAAATCACGAAGAACTACGTGCCGAGTTGACGCAAGCGGGCTATGTGTTTGAAAGCCAAACCGACACCGAAGTCATCGCGCATTTGGTCGACCATTTATATAACGGTGATTTATTCGACACTGTGCAACAAGCGGTGAAGCGCTTAACCGGTGCCTATGCGATTGCCGTTTTCTGCCGCGACGAGCCACATCGTGTGGTCGGCGCGCGTCAAGGCTCCCCCTTAATCGTTGGCATCGGCAAAGGTGAAAACTTCCTCGCTTCTGATGCGATGGCGTTAGCAGGCACCACAGATCAAATCATTTATCTCGAAGAAGGTGACGTCGTTGATTTGCAATTGCAACGCGTGTGGATCGCGGATGTGAATGGCAAACAAGTTGAACGTGAAGTGCGTACCGTGCATGCGCACACCGGTGCGGCAGAGTTGGGTCCCTATCGCCACTACATGCAAAAAGAAATTTTCGAACAAGCACGCGCTTTGGGCGATACCTTAGAAGGCATCACGAATATCATGCCCGAGCTGTTTGGTGACAAAGCCTATCGCGTGTTTCAAGAGATCGATAACGTCTTAATCCTCGCGTGCGGTACCAGCTACTACGCTGGCATGACGGCAAAATATTGGATAGAGTCCATCGCCAAAATTCCAGTGAATGTGGAAATCGCGAGCGAATACCGCTATCGCGACAGCGTGCCGAATCCTAAGAGTTTGGTGGTCACTATTTCACAAAGTGGCGAAACGGCAGACACTTTAGCTGCACTGAAACACGCACGCGAACTTGGCATGCCGCATAGCCTAACGATCTGCAATGTCTCGACCAGCGCCATGGTGCGTGAATGCGAGCTGGCCTATATCACACGTGCCGGTGTGGAAGTCGGCGTGGCATCGACCAAAGCCTTCACCACGCAACTCGCAGCCTTATTTTTGTTGGCACTGACACTCGCGCAAAGCAAAGGTCGTTTGAGCGAAACGCAAGAACAAGATCACATCAAAGCACTTCGTCATTTGCCAGTCGCCATCACCGCCGTGCTCGCACTCGAACCTCAAATCATCGCCTGGGCAGATGAATTTGCGCGTAAAGAAAATGCCTTGTTCTTAGGCCGCGGCCTGCATTACCCCATCGCACTCGAAGGTGCATTAAAGCTCAAAGAGATTTCCTACATCCACGCCGAAGCTTACCCAGCAGGCGAACTCAAGCACGGCCCACTCGCATTGGTCACCAAAGACATGCCAGTAGTGACCGTTGCACCGAACGACACACTCATCGAAAAACTCAAATCGAACATGCAAGAAGTTCGTGCTCGCGGCGGTGAGCTTTACGTCTTCGCCGACGCCGACTCCCGCATCGCCCCAAGCGAAGGCGTGCATGTGATTCGCCTACCAGAACACTACGGCATGCTGTCACCGATCTTACACACGGTGCCATTGCAATTACTGGCGTATCACACGGCTTTAGCGCGCGGCACCGACGTCGACAAGCCTCGAAATTTGGCGAAGAGCGTTACAGTCGAATAAGTTCGGCTGGTACAAAACAGGATCAAAACTGGTCATCGAAGCAAGCTTTGATGTTCCCTCTGTTATACCTTTTGTGAGGCAGGTATAACAAAAAGGAGCAAGGCCTGGCGCGGGTTTTGAGAGGCTTGGAACTTTGTTTATGAAAAATCAATAATGTGTTAACTTCGGTTTCTTTCACTTTAAAACAAGTTGCACTAGTCCCGCTGCGCGGGAGGACGCGTAAAGCGCCGGCTGACTGGTTCTTTGCGTTAAGAGAGGTGACCAATGGCCAGTACATTGCAGCGTCTTTTTCAGCGCCATTTCTCACAGTTGGCTGATACTGAACGCTTACCGCCGCATTGGTATCGGGCTGCGAATAAACTTTCTCGCTGTCGTACTGCTGCATTAGGTGGCCATGTGCAGGCTTGCCCTCAAGGCCATGTTGAACGGGTCTGGTATAACTCCTGTAAGCATCGTAGTTGTCCACAATGTAAAGGCCTGCAAATGGCGCGTTGGTTGCAGCAACAGCGCGAGCGCTTACTGCATTGCCCGCACCATCACATCATCTTTACCATCCCCCATGAATTGAACTCGCTGTGGCAACTCAATACCGCCGCGATGATGGAATTGCTGTTTCAGTGCGCTAGTCAATGTCTGCAAGAATTACTCAACGATGAGCGACGACTTGCTGGTGCTGAACCGGGCTATGTCTTGTCACTGCATACTTGGGGGCGCTCCCTCTCTTTGCATCCGCACTTGCATTGTTTGCTCACTGATGGTGGTATCTCTGATGCTGGTTGGCAGCACCCCAAAGGCAGTTGTCTGTTACCTGCACGGGTACTGATGGCTAAATTTCGCGGTAAATTGCTCGCGTTGTTGCGACGTGCCATCGAGCGGCAAACGTTGCGCCTACCCGATGATGTGAGTCCTGAGCGCATGCATTCGTGCTTGAACCATCTGTTTCGGAAGAAGTGGAATGTGCGTATTGAAACCCGTTACGATCACGGTCAGGGCTTGGTGCAGTATTTAGCGCGCTACGTACGGGGAGGTCCATTGCATGATGGTCAGATTCGGCTCACGAATCAGCAGGTTAATTTTACGTATACACCGCATCGTGATAGCGCTACTGCGTATCGCTCGGTTTGCGCGGCTCACACGCCGGAACGTTTTCTGAAACTGGTGTTGCAACACGTACCCGAACCCGGCAAACACACGGTGCGCAGTTATGGTTTGTACGCGCCGCGTAAAACAGCACGATTGAATTTGGCACGTACCGTGTTCCGTCAAGCGCCCATCACCAAGATTGAACCATTGACGTGGCAAGCGTATTACGCGCAACACGTCACGCGACCCACCGCGCATGTGTGTACTGTTTGCGGCGCGCATATCAGCCATGTCCGTAACATCGCTCCGCATCATGATCCACCACGACCGCGCCCATTAGGAGGTCAACATGTGTAGCACATTGTTGATTCGTGCTTGTCTCAACTCGTCTCAACTTCCACGTTTATCGCGTTTTCATTGTCATCAGATAATATTGTTCCAATGCTCGCCAACTATCGCCCACTATCGCCCACTTTGTCGTCAACATTTTTTTAATTTTAAGAATAAATCAGATTGCTTCTCGTTCTGATAACTCTTAAAATCTCCATAACTAATTTACAACCAGCTGTAGACGCGCCGTGCAACAAGGCATTGGTAGCGGACACCGCTACGCGGTTCCCCCTTCGGGGTGCCGCACAACTAAAACGTTAGGTTTTTAAATGAAGCGAAGATTAATCAGCTTTTTTAAATTGCTATTGATGTTTTTGGCACTAATTGCCCTTGTAAATTCCACGCGTAACGTTGTTAGCCCTTGGAAAGGGGAAGATGCGGCAAGAGCGCATATGCAGAACTATCTACCGCTAGCAATTGGTGGATCATTTGTAGGTTGGGAAATACAAAGTCAAAGTTATCTTTTAATTCCTCTATCGTTTTCCAATCCTAAAATGCTTTTTGTTGAAGAGATGGAAGATGGAAGTTTCACTGTCGAATCGGATCAAATCTCATTCTGGCTATTTGGAGCATTCATCGCTTATGGATGGTATTTAATGATTATCTCGGTAAGTGAGTTTGTGCGTGCTAATAGGAAGCTCGGTCGTGGTGCCACTAAAACCTAACATGGCTTTCGAAAATGACCCGCGAATATGCGTTTTTTAAATTTTACTGATTGGCGCGCGCCTTTCAAATCAGCGTTAGGCCGCATGAACGAACATCTGATGTCACGCCCGGCTTTCCCTAGCTCCCCTGAGAAGAGGCAGGAGTCACGCGATGCGCACAAGGTGTTGCGCCTCCTTGCAGGGATGCTTAAGCCATTTGGGTTCCAGTGCACAAAGCCCACATTCTTCACCCGCACTGGTCCGTACGTCATCGAGTTCGTTCACGTCCACAAGTACACTTTTGCTGCCTCGTTCCGAATCCATTTTGGTTTGCGCGTCAGGTCTGACGAGTTTCCTGCAGCCGGTCTAAATGGTCCATGCACTGACGGGATTCCTGATCGGGAGTCGCCCGGTCTCAGGCTCCAAAATTTCGACTTCACTGCGGACGAAGTTAGCTGGAAGCGATGTGCGGACCTCATGCTTCAGTGCATAACCAACGAAGGGCTCAGTTGGTTCGCCTCCATGGACAACCCAACGGCTCTCTTGTCTTCGGGGTCGCCACTCACGCAGCACGCTCAACTCGCATTGCAGCGCGAAGTCGAGTCTCCGAACTGCGTACAAATTTCAGCAGCCACACAGCGAGCGCTGAATGTGGCCTAACCCCTCGGTCAATTGCTGTCGCGCCGCAGCCCCGTACCTCCAACATTAAACATCCTCATGAATAAACCGATTCGTATGGTCGCCTGGCTCGAAATACTCTCAGGCGTGTTCATGCTTGGCGATATAACTGCGGCCTTTTTCTCATCGGATGGCACGGGTGCTGTTACTCTTAGAACGGGTGCGCTTATCGCACTTGGAACCCTGGGCCTATTGGCAGGTATTGCGCTGTTGCGAGCCAGTAAATTCGCCTGGTCTGGTTCGATTGTTGTTCAACTTTTACAAATACCAGTCTTCTTTGTCGGCACTCTCTTGTATCGGCCGGGATTGGGTGTGTTTGTGCCCTTGGGGGCTGATATGTCGGACAAGGGCAGTGCCTCGGCACTTTACGAGTTCAGTATTGGGATTGATTTTATGGTTTCGCACGGCGCCGTTCATGGCCAACAATATGTCGCGGTAAATGCTGTAGCGCTAGCGTGCTTGGTAATATTATTACTTAATCGACCTGCTGTTCGAACGCGCGTCTAACGTGGCATTCGAGTTCGCGACACTTCGTTCCAATGGATGCGCTGGCTTGAGCCACTCAATTCAAGCTTAAAGTTGAGCTTCGTGCAAAAGAGGAAATGGTGAGATTTCCAATCGAGGGGCTCAGCAGAGAACGTGACTTTCGAGTGCAGCGCTCCTCCAACGAGGAGTGTAAGAGGATCTTGAAGGTGGCGTCTATGCGTATCCTAGGAGAACTAGCTAGCTCAATTTTTAGCCTGAGATGCATCAGCGTTCCTCCGCGCGGTTGTCATTTCATTTGCACGGCCTGGGAAATTCTTTTTGTATTTTAGATTGTGCTTAATGTCATCTGCTTATCAATCCTGTGAGTCCTTCGATATTGGCCGCATAGGTTAGTGTGAATCTTAGTGGCCCGCATCGATATCTGATCGGCCTTTGATCGCGATGCTAACCGTAATCCTGTTTCGTACTCTCAATCAAGCCCTTTGGTTTAGAGCGATTCTTTTCTTCATTGCCAGGTGACTTCTCGCCTGCTGTATGTGGCGTAACACAATTGTATTTCGGTTGCGTGTTGACTCTCATCCTAGCTGCCGGTGCAATCAATCTTGTTTCGGCGAGCTTGGCATCTAGTTCTTCCAGTAATGGTAGTTCACCATTTTCTTCGGTCTCCATGGAGGTGGGGACAGCTCTTGCTTGTTTTCATTGTGGGTGCGATGAATGTTGTAAGTATGTACGCGGAATCGACCTCGTCATTCAATTGTTGGTGCTATAGAAGCATTAAATAATGTTGTAAATTGGTTGTATTTTGCAGATTTCCGTATGTACTTTTTCCATTTTATCTTTCTAAATCAATGATTTAAGTTTATTTTATTTGATTTATTGTACGTTTTCATTTTTCTTGACATGTTACTTTTGGTGCTTCAGAATATACATAAATGAGTGTAGACGGATGTTGTGTATGTTGAGTTGCAAGAGCTTGTTTGTCATTTGCTGAATATTTCAGCAAGCAAAAAAACACTAATGGAGACGATATGAAAAAGAAGCAAAGCGTGATTCGAGGCCTGTTGTTGACCTCTATCTTGGCATCGCCGATGACGGTGATTCATCCGGTATTAGCGCAAACGCAAGGGACTGACACGCCACCTGAGAGTGGTGCAAAGTCGACTGCCGATTCTGGTGCCCAAGGAAGTCAGTTGGTTGTTGTTACTGGTATTCGAAGTAGTTTGGAGTCAGCTCGAAATCAAAAACGAAACTCTTCTCAATTCGTCGATGCGATTGTGGCTGAAGATATGGGTAAATTACCTGATAAGAACGTCGCGGAATCCTTGGCTCGAGTTTCGGGGGTGCAGGTGGATCGGGGTATTGGTGAGGGTACCAGTATCTCAGTGCGGGGTCTGCGTCAAAACGTAACCCTTTTCAATGGCCGTGAAATTCTTGATTCTACTGGGCGTGGCGGTACCGGTATTGATCAACTGGGAACATCTACCTACGGTTTGATGGCGCTTGTACCATCCGAGATCATCTCGCAACTCGAAGTAACTAAGCTTGCAGGTGCGAATCAAATTAGTGGTGCACTTGGTGGGCTTGTAGATATTCGCACGCGTATGCCTCTTGATGGACCTGAAACCCAGTTTGCATTTAAGACCGCTCTCACGCGAGATCGCTTGCCAGGGAAAACAGGTGAAGAATTATTTGGTCTGGCAGCGGGCAAATTTGCAAATAATACGGTGGGTGTTTTGGTTGGTGTTTCTGCTGAAAACAGGAGTTTGTCGCAGCAAGGCTTAGATACTTTTTCGGGTTACCGTAGCTATACCGATGCGAACTTCAATCCATCTAAGACTGTTTTTGGAAATCAAGATGTTCGCATTCAGGAAATTCGTGAAGACAGAAGTAAGCGCGGAGTGAACGCGACCGTGCAGTGGCGCCCGAGTAAATCGTTTGAATTGATTGGTGATACTTTTTATTCAAAGTTGAATTCGAACCGCGATCGTTTTTGGTTATCTTTTAATCCGACTACCTCACTAACCAACGCAGTCTATTCAGCGAATAATGTGCTGCTCTCAGGCCAAACAAAAAGCGCTGTTTTATCAAACACTGAAGCTGCTGATGTTGACTCAGATATTATGTCGTCCGCACTTCGAAGTAAGTTTACCTTAACAGAGAATTTGAAAGGGTCTGCAGAAATCTCTACCGGTAGATCGACTTCGAGTTACCATCAGTTGTACTTCCGATTGCAGCCTATTGCGACGATCACGCCGACGATTGATTTTGATCTTGGCAATGGCGCCTATGGAACTTATGCTGTAAATGGAATCAACTTGCTCGATCCAGATTCATTGCGTCATACGATTTTGTTCGATAACCTTTATCGCGCGTCTAGTGAAAACAAGTCGTTCCGAACGGACTTTACATTGAAGTTTCCTGGATCATTTTTTAGTTCAGTCGATTTTGGTGCGCGTTTGAGTAATTTGGATTCGACACAAAATCCTTTGCGCACGGATGTGCGTCCTGCTGGCGGTATACCGGCCAATCAATTGGGAAATTTTCTGACTACCTATAGCAATACGAGCATCAATTCGGGATTGCCTTCTTCTTACTTGATCGCTTCTCGTGCTGTATTTACGAGTTGCTCTGCATTCACAGCGTTTCCTGTCATTTCGCAGAATAGTCAATGCTTAGACCCAAGTGCAAATACGAATTCTTTGGCCGGCACATTTGAAATCAAAGAACGCTTTACTGAGGCATATGCGAAGGTAAACTTTGAAACTGAAGTTGGGGAAATGCCTGTTGGCGGCAATCTCGGTTATCGTTTGTTGCGTCGTGAAATGGATTCTATCGGCAATTTGATTGGCGCAAATGGTGCAGCAACTCCGAATACCTATCGCCGTAACGATAGTGAGGCACTTCCATCGGGTGTTACAACATTGGAGTTGAATCGCGAAACCATCCTGCGTGCTGGCGCGGCAAAGGTGGTTGCATTTCCAAATACGGTAGATTTGAACAACGGGATTTCTCTCTCCAATAATGCGGTATTTCAAAATGGTGTACAAACAAGCCCTGGTACAGGTTCGGGCGGTGCTCCAGGCCTAGATCCGTTTAGAGCAACGCAGTTCGATCTTTCATTGGAAAGATATTTCGGTAAGCAAGGGATGGCATCTGTAGGTTTATTTAGAAAAAATATTTCTAGCTTTATTGTGCAACGCCAAAGTCCTGAAAGTTACGGTGGCATCAACTATCTTATTAACCGTAAAGTGAACGGTGAAGGTGCGACCATGCAAGGAGCGGAGATGTTGGTGCAGATGCCATTTTCATTCCTGCCAAAGGCATTTGATGGCTTAGGGATGATGGCAACTTACTCCTACATTGATTCAAAAACACCAATTCGCGATGTGACGAATCGCCAGTTGCCTTTCCCTGGCTTGTCCAAAAACAACGTGAATTTGGTGACTTACTACGAGAGTGGACCGTTTGGCGTGCGTTTGGCGTATAACTGGCGTGATGCGTATCTGGTGAGCCTGTCTGCAGCGAACACAGGGATATATAACGACACATATAGAGATCTGTCGCTCTCATTTAAATATGACTACAGCACGAAAGTAAGTTTTAGTCTTGAGGGAAGTAATCTCCTCAATAGTAAACAGCGAACCTACGACGGCACATCTGAAGCACTCCGAACAAACAATATATTTGGATCGATCTTCAAATTGAGTATGAATGTTAAATTGTAATTTTGAGTAATTAGAAATAAATGGTCAGTTCCTAAGGAGTTAATAAGTGCACATGAATCGATTATCTGGACGCTGCGCTGTTGTTACTGGTGCTGCAAGCGGTATTGGTGCGGCGATCGTAAAGCTTTTTCGAGGCGAAGGTGCGCTTGTTGCAGGACTTGATAGCCGCCTGACCGCAAATGCAGATTGTAATTTCGTAGCGGATGTTCGCTCAACGGATGCATTGGCAAATGCGGTCGGGCAGGTGAAAAGTCGAATTGGGAAAATAGATATTATTGTTCACGCCGCAGCGATCTGCCCTCGAGGAGGGAGTCTAGAAAATGAAGTTGAGGCTTACGCAGATATCTACGACGTGAATGTAATCGGAGCCGTACGTTTGATGAAACTATGCGTTCCTGATATGAAAGAAAAGGGCAGCGGCTCCATTATCTTGTTATCGTCGATTAATGCGAGCTTCGCTACGCCTAGCCACGTGGCATATGCTGCTTCAAAAGCTGCACTCAATAGCTTAACCAAGAGTTCGGCTGTCGAGTTAGCGCCATTTGGGATTCGTGTCAATGCGATCGCACCAGCATCTATCGATACCCCAATGTTGCGAGCATCGTATGAAGCACTGCCGGACGGTGATCTCGCACTACTTCAGAACGTTAATCGTCACCCTTTAGCACGTTTCGGAATGCCCGAAGAAGTGGCAGAACTAGCTTTATTTTTGGCATCGGATCAGTCCTCATGGATTACCGGTGCGATTCACCCTATAGATGGAGGTGCAAGTGCAACCCGCCGTTAATGTATTATTGGATTCTTTTGTTGGTGTAAATTGGGGAAGTTCTAATTTTCGCGCGTATCGAATCGCAGCAGATGGAACACTGTTAGATGAATGGAGCCAGC
Source organism: Affinundibacterium nitidum (assembly GCF_014284155.1). GTDB lineage: Bacteria > Pseudomonadota > Gammaproteobacteria > Burkholderiales > Burkholderiaceae_D > Undibacterium > Undibacterium nitidum. The sequence continues at coordinate 1,740,595 of NZ_JACOFZ010000001.1, read as the reverse complement.
CTTCTGGCGTCTCAGGTCTTGGCCGGGAAGGGATGGCCAATTTGATGAACCAATTGTCTGATCGTTGGCCGAATCATGGTTCAGTTTATGCCTGTGGAATGGTAGGTTCCAATATTGGGTGGCAAGAGGCGCCCTATGTTGAGGCTCCTTCAAATTTGAAAGATGTTGCCCGAGCTTCGATTGGCACTACCATTGGTACCGTACCTGTTCGCCTTGTTCCAGGAATTTGCTGTGAACGTGAATTTGATGGCGGGCCAGATATCTTGCGAGGTGAAGAGATCGAGTTGTTTGGCTTGGCATCTATTCGACCTGACTGGAGTGGCCTTGTGGCACTGCCTGGAACGCACACAAAGTGGGCGCGGTTTCAAGAAGGGCGCATTACTGAGTTCTTTACCAGCATGTCTGGCGAAATTTTCGATAAGCTCACAGCTTCAGGTCTTTTGGCTTCGATAGTAGATGGGGAGGCTGCGGATGGCCCTGAATTTTTGGAGGGTGTTCGCCAGTCGCAGGAGCATCAACTTCGCTTGGGAACACTTCTATTTGGTGCGAGGGCGCGTGTCATTCGAGGTTTGTTGGAGAGAAAACACTCGGCGTCATATCTGCGTGGGCTCTTGATCGGCTCAGAGATTGCTGATGCGTTGACGATATATCCTCAGCTGAAAGGTAACTCTATTCCCTTAATTGGAAATAGTGTTGTCTGCAAAATGTACGCGAGTGCCCTTACGTCACTCGGAGTTCGTGCTTGGATCGTTGATTCGCGTGAAGCTTGCCTTGCAGGGTTTCGTGCACTGCATGTGGCGACGAACTCATGAGTGAGCGACTCGATCTCATTCAACAGGAGTTAAGTGGTGCTCTCCAACAAATACCGATCGTTGCGATCTTGAGGGGAATACGGAAAGAAGAGGCTCTAGGTATTGTGGGAGCATTGTTTAATGCCGGTATTAGGGTTGCCGAAGTTCCTCTTAATTCTCCCGATCCATTTGCGACGATACGTCTACTTGTTCAACATTTCGGCGATCAGATGTTAATCGGCGCTGGAACGGTGACGACGGTAGAAGAAGTCAAGATGCTTGCAAGTACAGGAGCAAAAATTTCCGTCTCTCCCAACACAAATGCACAGGTGATTCGGGCTGCACTTGAGTATGGACTGGTGCCGATTCCTGGTTTTGTTACTCCGACAGAAGCGTTTGAAGCCTTAGCCGCAGGAGCAAAATTCCTTAAATTTTTTCCTGCGTCAGGTCGAGTTTCTGATCTTGCAGCGATGAATGCTGTGCTGCCGCGTGATGTTACTGTAGTTGCAGTGGGTGGTGTAGGTGCTGCAAATGGCAGTGCTTTATTTGCGGCTGGAGCAAAGGCATTTGGAATAGGTTCTGACCTATTTCGCACAGGTATGACCATTGAAACTATACGTGATAGGGCAACTAAATTGGTCTCAGCATTAAGTATCGAGCGCTTACAACGACGTATTAAACAAATTTCTAATCCGCATGCGATTATCGGTGAGTCACCAAAGTGGTGCGAGAAAGGTGGCAAAGTTTACTGGGTTGATCCGATTCGCAAACTACTATTTTCTTCTGATCGTGACGGTGACGCGCAGGACAGCGTTGTTCTCGATAAGGCTGTTTGGTCAATTGGTTTTGACGCATCTGGGCAGATGGTAGGCGTGACTGCAGACGGCCTGTGTAAGGTTTTTCCCTTCACTGGAATGGTTGAGCAAACGGTTATCGCTGATCAAAGGGATGGTTGTCGTTTCAATGATTTCGCAATCGATTCTCGGGGGGGGATGTGGGTAGGATCGATGCACAAAGGATTATTGGCGGGGAAGGGGGCGATATTTTATGCAGCTTCCGTCGATTCCCCAGTTGTAGAGGTTGCCAGTGGACTAGGAGTGCCAAATGGCATGGCGTACGATTTCGCACGTGCACGGCTCTATGTTATTGATACTCTTAGTAGGACTCTAATTGCATATTCGGTTGATGAACAAAATGCTTGTCTTCGTGAACCGGTCATCATCAGTGACTTCATGGGGCTCATGGGCAAACCTGATGGCATGGCTCTAGCCAACGATGGAAGCTTGTGGGTTGCAATGTGGGGTGGTGGAATGGTGGTGCAGATTTCGCCGGATGGCGAGATTCTACAAACGATTGTAATTCCGAGTTCTAATGTCAGCAGCGCTTGTTTCTCGTCGGATGGCTCTCTATTTGTCACCACGTCGCGAATGCGATTAAGTGAAGCGCAGCTTGATAGCGAGCCGGGAGCTGGGGCATTGTTTGCAATCGAATTTTGTGACTGAAGTTGGACGTTGTTGTCATTGCCTCATAAAGATTTGATTGCATTCAATGCGTGGGTTTTCGCAATCAGTCTTCTGTCGGTTGAAATTAGGATATCGTCGATCTGTTAGGATCATGGTTTTTTAAGTGTTGGGAAAAAGCGAGTTCACTTAATCAGTGTTCGAATCTCGGGTTTGATAGCTGTGAAAATGAGATAATCTTAGGAAATTGAATTTCGCATGAAGTCGATACAGATGTGAAAATCCAGCATTCTGAGATTAGACTCGCACAATGCCTAAGTTACTCGGGCGTCTGAGTCTGGATCTCTCCAGCAAATAGCCACAATTAATTGAGTGAGTGAACCTGACCTATGCATTCGCGCAAATATTCAATCTATACATGGGGCTTCCTCGCTATCGCCTCGGTTGCTGCGCTTATACTTCTGTTAAATAGTTATGTTGCAAGTCGAAGTCTAGCGGAAGCAAAGCTAGCGCTGGCATCTGGCGAGGGGCACGCGCTTATTAGCCGCATTCTGCAAGAGACGCGCGCAACGGAGCAACCCATCACTGCTACACCTCTTTCAAAGGTGCTCCGGAGCTTCGAATCGAAGGGCTTGCGCTATATCGCTGTGAGCATTAATGGCAAGATAGTAGAACAAGCTGGCGCCCCTTTAATGAAGGACCCTGATTGGCCCGTTGGAGACGTTCGGTTCGTGGATCAACGTGCACGGTTAGTCGGCGTGCTACCACCTGTCTTGCCTACGTTGGAGCAGTTGCTCCAGAGCCCAATTGCCAGTGATGATAAGGCTATCTCTCTTCCTCATCTACCTGCCGCCCCAAGTGGCGATCAGAATGTCAATTTTGTTGGACGTGTCATTGTTGAATTTGAGACGCCATTAATCGCCCAACTGACATCAACGGCCTTTCGGAGCAACCTCATTGTATGGCTAGCGTCATCTGTATTGCTAGTGCTCGCTCTGGTCTTTACGAGAAACGCGATTATGTTGCGGGAAATCGAGCACCGTGCAGAACGCGATCGTCAACTGACTCTATTGGGAGAAATGTCAGCTGTGGTTGCGCATGAACTTAGAAATCCACTCGCGGCTTTGAAGGGCCATAGCCAATTGCTGGCAGATTTGCTGACTTCTTCAAATACTCTGAATTCTTCTGCACTTAAAAAAGCTGAACGAATTGTAGTAGAAGCGGAACGTTTGGAAAAACTAACTCACGTATTGTTAGATTTTGTCAGAAATAGTCCGCTCGATTTGAAGTTAATCTCTCCGCAACAACTCGTTGCAGAATTATTCTTAGTAGTCGCAGAGGCCGAAATTTCTACGGATTTTTCGAATGCTCCTGAAATAATTTACACAGATACAACGAGGTTGGTGATGGCACTATCTAACCTGGTAAGAAATGCTCAACAAGCTGCCCCGAGAACAGTGATCGAACTCGTTTTTAAGACAGATGATGAATTTACCGTGATCGAGGTCTGTGATCGAGGTCCAGGTTTGGAAACAGGAAGCGAAGAGGAAATCTTCGAGCGACTTGTATCGACCCGTAGTGTGGGCACGGGATTGGGCCTAGCGGCGGTGAGACGAGCTGTTAATCAGCTTGGTGGAACGGTAAGCGGTGAAAATAGGCCAGGAGGAGGAGCAATTTTTCGTATAAAGTTACCGCAGAAGATGAAATGAAAATCATTTCATTGAGCGACTAGTTTTTTTGTTTGATCAAAAATTGAGGGAAGTCTGATGGCGAGTATTTTAATCGCGGAAGATGACGAAGGTGTGCGTAGTTTCCTAGTTGAGGCTTTGGAGATGGCTGGGCATCGGATTAAAGCAGTTGAAGACGGTAATCTCGCGATCGATTTCTTGCGTGAGACAAAAGTCGACTTAGTCTTGACGGATGTTCGAATGCCTGGCGCTGATGGCATTGCAGTCACAAGGTTTGCTCGAGCCTTGACATATCCTCCAGCCGTTATTTTGCTGACAGCGCATGGTGCGATTGAAAGTGCCGTTGAAGCGATGAGGCTTGGAGCATTTAATTATTTGCAAAAGCCTCTTCCAAGCCCTTCGTTCTTGAGGCAAAACGTCCGCGATGCATTAATTGCATCGCGTGATATTTCCAATAGTAGTTCCGTTCTAGTCTCGCCTGATAACTCTGTTAAAAACGATACCTTGCCTGAATTTCAGTTGAGTTGGGGGGCACCGACTATGTTGCCGGTGATCGATGCATTGAGACGGGTTGCAAAGACAAACGCTAGTGTCATGCTCGAAGGTGAGACTGGCTGTGGCAAAGAGATCTTTGCTCATACTTTGCATCAACAGAGTAATCGATCAAAATTCCCCTTTGTCGCGATTAATTGTGCTTCACTGTCTGACAGCTTGATGGAGAGTGAACTTTTCGGCCATGAAAAAGGTTCGTTTACCGGTGCCCATGCTCAGCGTATTGGGCAGTTGGAAGAAGCTGATGGAGGAACTTTCTTTTTGGACGAGATTGGTGAGCTAGCTCTTCCACTTCAAGCGAAACTACTGCGTGTGATTGAAACACGTTGCTATACTCGCGTCGGCGGAACAAAGAAACTTTCAGCCGATGTTCGATGGGTTACCGCAACACATCGTGATCTGCGTCAGATGGTGAAAGAGGGGCGGTTTCGACAGGATCTCTATCATCGACTTGCTGTATTCCCAATTAAAATCCCAGCCTTGCGTGAGCGACGAGAAGACATTCCAGAGCTCTCAAATTTGCTTCTCGACCAAATTGCAAAATCGGCGCGACTGCCAACCCCAGTCATTTCTCAAAGAGCCTATGATCTCCTGAAAGTCGCAAGCTGGACCGGAAATGTTCGGGAGCTGCGTAACACGCTTGAGCGCGCCTTGATACTCGCAGATGGAAATTCAATCGAACCAGAACATTTGAATCTATCGAACGGCGCCTCCGAAGACATGGGCGGGCGAGAGCTACCTTCGCCTGCGAATGGTACTAGTCCAGAGGTCGGGGCGTTGGAAATGATCGAACGACAGGCAATCGTAGATGCGCTTAAGATTGAAAATGGTAACCGCCGCGCGACAGCGTTGCGACTTGGAATTGGTTTGAGAACTTTATACGACAAGTTGAAGCGATATCAGATTTAGCCCTGTAGGTGGCACACTGCGGCTCAAATGTGCGGTTTTTGCAGTATTGAAGTGCGAAACTCGCACTTATCGAGAGGAATAATGAAATTTCCCTAGGGGAATATATCTGGCATGGGAATTGCAGGGAATTGGTTGTTTTGTCGTCGCTATGACGTAGATTTGCATTTTCAAAGGAGAGCAGAATGCCCAATTCAATTCCACCATTAAAACGTGAGCAGTTTAAGAATCAGACCATACTAGGACTTGTTGCTACAAGTGCGTTGGCTTTATTGATGGCCTGTGGCGGGAGTGCAGGAACAAGCTCTGCTTCGACTAGTACAACCACAGGAACTACAACTGGCACAACAACTGGCACAACAACTGGCACAACAACTGGCACAACAACTGGCACAACAACTGGCACTGGCACTGGTACCGGCACACAAACAGACTGTAGCACGGCATCAACGTCGTCAGCAAAGTTGGTTTGTTTAAGTAATAATTTTAGAGCCACACTTAGTAGCACCGAACTTGCAAGTGTCACATATGCACTCACGTCTACGAATGCGACAACTCGCTGGTCGAATTTGCCAGTAGGATTTGTTCCGCGTAATGGGTTATCGATCAGTCAACTGAGCGCAACGAGTAAGCTTGCTGCCGAGGCATTAATTAGTGCTGCATTGACGACGCAGGGCGCGACAACAATGAATCAACTTAGAAGTGCTGATAATTATTTGAGCACCCTTACCAGCGGCTATGGAAAAGACTTATATTACATCGCTTTTCTAGGAGAACCTTCTGCCACCAATCCATGGATTCTTCAGTTCACTGGCCATCACTACACGACACATATCAGTGTGAATGGACCAGGAAACGGTGCAAGCACAGAATTATCAGCTACTCCAATGTTTGTCGGCGTTGAGCCAACGTCATTTAGCGATTCTGGAACGAGTTACGCTCCAATGAAGAATAAACGTGACGCGCTTTTGGCGATGCTCTCCGGACTCAGTAGTGAGCAAATGGTAGCAGCCAAATTACCTCAAGCATATGATGATTTGCTCGTGCCTCCGCAACGCGACGGCAAATTCCCAACGGTTGCATCTGGTTTGTCCGTGAGCAGTCTTAGTGCGAGCCAGCAGGAACTGGTGAAAGCAGCTATTGCTTCCTATGCGGGCGATGCGGCAGGAACAGCGCAACTGCAGGCCTATACTACTGCGGCATCTTTGAATCAGACCTATATTTCTTGGGCTAGTTATTCTGACCTTAGTACGAAAGGATCTTATGTTCGTATTGATGGACCACGTGTTTGGATCGAATTTTCTGTCCAAGGCGGCATCGTTATACGTGATCAGAATCATTACCACAGTATTTGGCGCGATAAGACTATGGACTACGGCGGAAATTTTAGCTTCTGATTGTAGCTCAGCTTAAGTCGACTTTAGGTACTAACGCATGAATATCTATTTCTTACGTATTTCTCATTTCATCAGAGTTATCCATGCGGCCTTGACTATCGTTATCGCAGGCATGTTTGTGAGCTCAGCATGCTTTGCTCATGACATGCCTAAATCGAGTGTCTTGCTCCATTATCGGCAGGATCATGTCTTGCTCGAACTTCGTCTACCGATTGACCGACTTGAAATCGCGACTGGGATGGTGTTATCTAAGTCTTCAGATACTTTTGAAAAGCAGAGAGACGCACTGGGTAGCTACATTTCGAGACGAATTCAAGCAAGAGGTGAAGGTGGTGATCTCTGGAAGGTTGAGGTTGAGTCGTTACAGCCACCTGTATCAGTAAACATAGATGAAGTGAGAGCCCTAGTCCGCTTGATTCCTTCGCGTAAAGACGAAAGCCTGACAGACTTGAGTTTGAGATATGAAGTCATTTTGCGCGAGATAGCTACACATGTCGCAGTGCTATCTATTCAAACAGATTGGGATCGAGGTGTATTGGCGAATCAACCCGAATTAATCGGATCGCTCGGGTTTAACGAGTATGACATTCATATCAGAAGAGGAAATTCGTCTCGTTTCGCTGGCTTTTTGGGTATGCTTGATCTTGGCGTCGAGCATATTTCGGATGGCGTCGACCATGTATTGTTTTTGATTACGTTGATTCTATCTGGAGCCCTCGTGGCAGAGAACGGTCGTTGGAAAAACCGGGGCTCAGCGAAGGGAACGGTTCTAGGAATAATGTGGTCGGTAAGCGCTTTCACGATAGGGCATTCAATTTCATTGGCGCTCGGTGCGACGAAGATTTTAATTTTGCCAAGCGAACCCGTCGAAATAGTCATCGCTGCTTCAGTGTTGATCTCAGCCATTCATTGTCTGCGACCGATTTATCCTAGGCGTGAAGCATGGGTCGCTGGAGGATTTGGACTAGTACATGGATTAGCTTTTGCGTCTTCGTTATCAGTCTTTAATCTTGACCCTTCGCATTTAATCAGTGCTGTGCTCGGATTTAATTTTGGTATCGAAGTTGTACAAATTGCAGTCGTTCTTGCTGTGGTTCCATCACTCATCATTTTGAGCAAAACTCCTGGCCTTTCATTTATTCGATTTGCGGTTTCAATCTTAGCTGGAAGTGCAGCAATTGGGTGGTTGTTTGAGCGAACGATTGGATGGAGTAGCCCTTTCACGATAATTGTCGACAAGCTACCAAAACATGCATTTGAAATTGCAAGTTGCTTGTTTCTATTGTCGATTGCATGCAGAACACTGTTCCAGTTACGTTTGGCGAGTCTCAACAAGAAACAGCGATTGAAATAAAATCAGTCGCTGTAATTACAAACCGGATCCTTGAAACCAAATTGCGCGATAGTGGATTTTGTATTTTAAAAATTGGTCGATTTCTTGACCTTGGATCTCATGTAATAGTGAAGTGGTAACAATGATCGGCTTTGCAATGTATCCACTAGGTGGTTGTCCAGCAAATGCCCGATTCAATTCGTCGGCAATTTGCCATCCCTGCACACCAATAGGTTCAGCGACCGAGGCGATTTGTTGTGATCTGCCTGATTTGATTCTGCTAAGCGCGATATACGAGCCATCGCCGGCAGAGATGTTTTGAACATCTTTACGGTTGAGAATCGACATCTGAACGTTGATAGCGTCGAAATATGCGTCATTAATCGCCAAAGTGTGCGTCCATTTTTTACTATAGAGTTTATTCCAACGCTCTGCTGCCAGAGGAATTTCAGCATTGACTTTGCCAATTTCGATGTTCTCGGTGGTCAGTAAAGTGCAGTAATTGCATTTTGCTATGCTTGCTTTCAGTAGTGAGCTCTTCGTATTGGCGATTTCGAAGCGATTGTCATTGATCAGAATGATTCCGATCGATTTGGAGCGGCGTGATTTCTTGATGAGATCAATCGCATCCTTTGCGACCTGTTCTGCTTTGGTTGTGATATTAACGAATAAGCGCTTGGTTGGGCCAGGCTTCGAACTTGTATGCCATCCAATCAATATAATTTTCGATTTTTGTGCAAGATCACACAAGTCGTCGAAAGATTCGTTTAGGTCGATTCCTGCCAGAACGATCGCATCAGGTTGAGCGCGTATAGCCGCTAGCATTGATGTCTTTATTTTTTCGTCGTCACCTTTGCCATCTTCTACATTTAGGCTCCAATCTAGTTCTGTCGTTGCAAGGTACAGGCTTCGATAGAGCGTTGTGATGCCTCCATTTTTGAAATCATGGCCAATGAAGAAGACTTTCTTGTTTGCTTGTTTCTGAGGGCCAAAAATTGGGCCATCCCAAAGTAAGCGATCGCCCCAAGAATCAGATGTGGAGGGCGTAGCGAAGCAGTTTGCGTTTGCAATAAACGATAGTGAAAAAAAGAGAACGATCGTTGCGAAACCAGCTCTGCTAAACATTCATCACCTTTGAGCGTGGAGAGCTAAGTCTCCAAGTTGCCGAAGTGGGAGTGGAGTCATTTTCTTAAGCGGGCATTCATAATGGCAAATGATGGGAACAAGATCATTTTTCTTATGAATTCTCAATTAAATTACTTCACTCCTGCCCTTTTTCTATTCTCGAAATCATTGAACGTAGGTACAACATACTGTAACGATATCGTGTCTAGATAGTCAATTCAATTATTGGTTTTTGGGATAAATCGTACACGACGAATTGACCTCGAAGTTATTCCCAGATAAGGAATATATGGTGCATGCGAATCTCGTGTGAAGTGAGGTCACTTCAGAAAGAAATAGCGCTCCCCACTCTCTTAATAGGAGTAATTATAGAGGCCTGCTTAAACTGCCTTATTGCTTACCTTTGTATGGCGATGTCAGACATTAACCGCTATTTCGTAGCCCAGCAGCGATACCGTTTATCGATAAATGAATACCTCGCCTTACTCGCTCGTCGAGATCGCCATTACGGTAGCGCTTGAGTAATTCCACTTGGACATGATTTAATGGCGCAAGGTAGGGGAAACGGTTGGATATGGACCGTTTCAAAAGCGGATTTGCTTCGAGTAATTCGTCCTGCTGGGATATTGCCTTTAGCATAGAGATCGTGGTTTCATGTTCGAGCGCGAGATGCGAAAATATCAGATGCCGTATTCCAGTGTCGGTTACCAGTTGTGCATAGCGACTCGCGATTCCGATATCACTTTTTGCCAAAACCATCTCCATATTTGAGAGCAAATTCGAGAAAAATGGCCAACTCTTAAACATCGATCGAAGTGTTTCTAGGCCATTTTCTGGGTGTGCAGCGATATAGCTTTCGACGGCAGAACCAAATCCAAACCAACCTGGCAACATCAGGCGGCATTGTGACCAACTAAATACCCATGGAATGGCTCGTAGATCTTCAATTGAGCTTGTCTTTTTACGGGACGCGGGTCTACTTCCAATATTCAAATTCGCGATTTCAGATATCACGGTGGATTCCCAAAAATAGCGTTCAAACCCCTCTGTTTCGTAGACTAATTGCCGATAAGTGCGGAACGCGAAGCGTGAGAGTTCTTCCATAGTCGATAGAAAAAGAGGGGAGGTAACCTCGGTCGCTTTGCCAAGCAGGCTTGCCTCTAATGTGGCCGCTACCAACACCTCTAGATTTCGCCGGCCTAACTCTGGATTTCCGTACTTCGCGGTAATCACTTCTCCCTGTTCAGTGAGTCGAATTTGACCTTGAACTGCGCCTGCAGGTTGAGCGATGATTGCTTGGAAACTGGGCCCACCCCCGCGACCGACTGATCCGCCTCGGCCGTGAAATAGGCGGAGACGTACCCTGTGTCTAGCAAATACTCGGATGAGCTCAAGTTCCGATTTATACAGTTCCCAGTTAGACGTGAGGAAGCCACCATCCTTGTTGCTATCTGAGTAGCCAAGCATGACTTCCTGCGCATTTTCTCGACTCTCTAATAGCCGTGTGTATTGCTGTATGTTGAATAAACTATTCATGATGTTACTGCTCGATTGCAGGTCATGAATGGTTTCGAACAATGGGACGATATTGACGTCTAGTTTTCCTTCAATCGGATGTAGTAAACCAGACTCTTTGAGTAGCAAAGCGACCTCAAGTATGTCTGATACGCTATTGGTTTTAGATATGATGCAGTTCGGAACAGCGTCCTTTCCATACTTTTGATGCGCCGTAAAGGCTGCTCGAAAGATACTTAACTCAGAATGCGTTTCATCTGAATACGATAAGTAATCTGAAGTGAGCGGTCGCGCTGAACGAATTTCATTCATCAATAGAGTCACCCGTTGATTCTCGTCCAGGTCTAGGTAGTTTACCGATGGAGTTACGGCAGAATATAGTTCCGCAATAACACGTTCGTGTACGTCTGAATTCTGTCGGAGGTCGATAGGTGCTAGATAGAAACCGAAAATACGTACGGCGCGACGAAGATGGCGAAGCCTACCTTTTGTGAGTGCAATCGACCCATTTGCATGTAAAGACTCATGGATGATATCAAGATCCGAAACAAACTCCTTAGCACTAGAATAGTGATGCGACATTTTTTCGTTCTTGGCCACACCACTGTCTATTTCTTTCAGTGCTAGCCAATTGAAAGTTGCCGATAGCCTAGATTGAATGTGGCTAATTGCTCGGCGATATGGTTCATCAGCGCGATGCGCTGATTGATCTGGAGATAGGGCAGCTAACGCGACTAATTTCGAAGAAACTTCAACTAGCAGTGTGGCCATCGATAGCTGCGAACTTAACATTTGAAGTTCATCAAAGTAAAACAGGAAAACGCGCTTCGCTTGCATCGCAAGTGTTTCCTCGAGCACTTCTGCGGTGACGAATGGATTGCCGTCACGGTCACCACCTATCCAGCTACCCATTTTCATAAATGTTGGTAGTTCGATTTCCTTACTGCTTGAGTCAAATTGAAATGCTCGATCTTCTAAGTTTGCATACAGATGTGGGAGCTCGCGTAGAAATGTTTGATCGTAAAAACTCAGTCCGTTTTCTACTTCGTCTAACACTGATAATTTGGATGTTCGTAACATTCGTGTTTGCCAAAGAGTCAGAATCGCTCGTTTAATTCCTTCTTCGTTTGTGTGAAGTTCTTCTGGAGTTAGTTTTATTCGATCACGTTCGTCTAGGAGGCGGGTAATGACCATCTGGCAATTCAAGATACTCTTGCGTTGAACTTCCGTGGGATGTGCAGTGAGCACTGGGATAATCGTTGCCGATTCGAAAAAATTGAGTAGAGCCGTTGTGGTAATCCCTGCTTTATGAAGTTCGCAGATCGCATTTACTAAACTGTCCTTTCGTGCAGCCGATCCGCCTATTAAATGCGCGCGGGTCCGACGTATATGGTGCTGGTCTTCCGCGATATTCGTGAGATGGGAGAAGTAGCTAAATGCGCGAATAAGTAGTGTTGTTTGATCGTTCGTTAAGCAGTCTAGAATACTTTCCAATTCGTGCCGCGCTGGTCGATTGAGATCTCGACTGAAACGAATTGAATTCTGACGTACGTTCTCAATGAGATTAAAAATCTCTGCACCATGCTGTTCGCGAACGGTATCGCCTAATATTCGTCCAAGTTGGCGAATGTCATTGCGAAGAATCTCGTCTTTATTTGTGTCAGTCGTGTCGACTTGGCTATATAGGTGAGTGTTCATAATTTCGCAGTAGGTAGTGTATTTGAAATGAGAAGCCCACAGCGGCCAACGTGTAGCGGCTTAATCCCAGTTTTGACTGTTTAAACTTTTGAAAGCGTCGAATTGTTTTGGAAAATATTAGGCAAAGTTTGGTTTTTGCCTGCTTGAAAGCCAAGTAAAGCCACATGCTATTGGATGTAGCAATCCCATGAATACGAACAGCATCTGATACTGATTTGCGGCCGCGAAGTGACCTACTACCTGGGTCGATAAAATTCCACCGACGCTGCTTCCAGCGGCAATAATGCCGAATATAGTACCGACGGCGCGCGAGGGATATTTGTCGACGATTAGTGTTGTGATGTTCACCATGAACATCAGATGTAGGAATGCGACCATAGCAGCTAGGCCTAGCATATAGTGGGTTTCTAGGCCCGTTGCGATTAGCATGCCGAGTGGAGCAAACATCGCTGCCACTGTGATAACGACCAAGCGACTTTTTTGCGGATGCATGCCTCTTTTCACCAAATAACCGGAGAATATTCCGCCAGAAAGACTGCCAATATCTGCGGCTAGATAAACAATCCATGCTAACTGTGCTACTTGCAGTAGGGACATTCCTTGACTCTCTTCTAGGTATTTGGGAAACCAAAACAAATAGAAATACCATACCGGATCAGCTAGCATGCGAGCACAAGCGAGTAACCAAACTGAGCGGTCCTTAAGAATAAGTCTCAGTGGTATCGGTGTCAAAGGAGTTGCGTCAGAGGTGGAGTATTCAGGAGACTTATAAATAGCGAGCCACACAATAAGCCAAACTAGCCCGGCGGCGCCAGTGATGAAGAACGCTGAACGCCAATTATAGGTCGAGGCCAACCACACAATAAGTGGAGGGGCGATAGTTGCGCCAAGCATGGCTCCAGCCGTATACACACCAACTGCAACTCCCCGTTCTTTGGGGGCAAAGTGCTCCGAAACTGCTTTTGGCGCGGCAGTATAGTTACCCCCTTCGCCGAGGCCCAGCAACGCCCGTGTTATACCTAATTGGAAGACACTTTGAACAAGCCCGGTAAGCATGTTGGCAATGGACCACCAGCCAACAAACAATGCTAATGAGACTTTGGTGCCGAGTTTGTCTGTAATCCAACCCGCTCCCAATAGTGAAATAGTATATGTCACTAAGAATATCTGTACGATTCTGGCATATTCCATTGTGGACATTTGCATGTCCTTTTGAATCTCTACAGTCAGGATGGAGAGCGCTTGCCGATCCAAATAGTTTAATACGGTCGACAAGAATAATAATGCCAATATTGCCCAACGAAGCTTGCTAGTTTTTTGTTGATTCATTGTTCAATACGGCTTTCGATAAAAAGAGTTAATTGGAGGCTCGGCTAAGTTTCACGACCTATTTCTGACGCACCTAAACGTAATCTTGCGACGAGCTCTTCTGTCGCACCTTCAGGGATCCATCCAGACAGAGCCAAGCCAGCGTGAACCGGGTCTCCAGTAGATACAGCGACGATATGGTGACCGCGATCGTCTTCAACTTTAATCCTTGCATAGCCTAGTTTTCGAATCTCATCTAGTTTATAAAAGAGCGCGTCGATACCATCGGGATAGCGAGGTATCTCACGATCTTCATAGATTTGGCGAACATCTTCGTTATCTAATTCCGATAGAAGCACCATGCCGATACCACTAGTCGTTGCTGGTAGAAGTCCAATCCTTCCCAAACCTCGCGATACTTCAAGTCCCGGAGGTGCATGGAAGAGATAGCTGACGTTGTCATTCCAGAGCACACCTAGCGCAACAGTGTGGCCAAACTGCCTTAAATTTTCGAGTGCTGGGAGTGCTCGATTAATCAAGCCTGAGGCAAATAGACTTTGCGCTGCGAGCACATGCATTCCAGGTCCTGCTGTGTATTTTCGGTTGCTAGTTTGTCTCGCAATCCCAAGATGGGTGAGTGTCTTTAATAGCCTATTTACCTTGGTCGGTTCTAGATTGATTCTCCGAGCCAATTCTCGACCGCCAATCGGTTCGGGTGATGTCGCGAGCGCTTGTAGCGTCGCGATACCATCAATTAAGCTCTGATTAGGCTGTGCTCCTAACGATGTTCGCATGTTGAATATCCCTTTGGTCTAAAAAATAGACAGTATGAGGCATCGTCGTGAAAATTGACTATAGTTGATGCTTGTTGATCGTTGTTTATAAAGCAATTTCAGCATGCTCCCAAAATTTCTTGTTTGGCTTTACGCCGATGCCAATACCGGTAGGTGCATGGTATGAGCCTTCGTTGCAACTCATGTCGGTGTCAAGCATCGCGAGGTTGCGATCGAAGACGGAATGCTGCCATTCATGTTTCCATAAATTCTTGAGCGTACTTGAGACCTGTAAGCTGGCGGCCAAGAAAATGCCGACGCCTACTGTCGCATGTGGGGCAATTAGGAGGCCTCGATCATGGCAAAGTTTGGCGATTCTGCAAAACTGGGTAATACCTGTGTGTGCCATTTCAGGTTGAACGTAAGCGACAGGAAATGTCGAGAGTCGAAGACGTGCATCATGTTCGGTGTACCATTCCTCTCCGGCAGCGATAGGAGTCGAACTGTTGAGGCACACCTCAGCAAGTCCACTGATATCCTCGGGCTTCACTGGTGCTTCCAGAAAATGCGGTTTAAATCCTTCCAATGCGGTGGCTAGCTCAATCGCTTCATCTGCGCCAAATTTCCAATGCAAGTCGACCATGATTTCAGCGCTAGGGCCAAGCGCTTTTCGAAGTGCTGCAAATTCGTTGTAGATGCCTTCATGGCTTACAACAGCAGCAAACTTAAATGCGTTAATTCCCTTCTTCTGCCATTCGCAAGCGAGCGTCACGCGTTCTTCAATGGTTGAGGCTGGTAAGCCAGAAAGATAGCAGGGTACTCTGTTCGCAATTTTCGGGCCGATTAAATCTGCCACAGATACACCATGGGCTTGTGCTTTTAAATCCCAAAGTGCAATGTCAATTGCAGCGATGGCATCCAGATGGAATCCGCTCGAACACCCTCTCACTCTCATGAGATCATAAAGACTATCCCAAATAGATTCGACATCATCTGGAACGCGTCCGATTAGCACAGGCGCCAATAAATCATTGATGATCTCACAGGTTGCCTTCGGTGCGCATATCCCATAAGTCTCGCCCCAACCCTCAGCGCCATCTTCGGTGGTGACTCTGACGACGACAGAGCGGTCGACGGTTGGGTAAATAGTGCCATTTCCTTTGCGAACAATGTATCCCCTTGAATTGATCGACTCTCCGGGGCCTAGTGGGCCAAGGTAGGGTGTGTCGCGCTCAGACTTTACAATGAAAGTTTCAACCTTCGCGACAGCCGCCGATTTCTGTTCTACGAAATTCATCTGGAATCCTAGTACGTTGATGGAAGAATATCTGAAAGGCGCTTCATTAATGCTGCTAGCTCAGCATGGTCATGTGTGTCTAGTGCCGGTCCTGCAGCGCGAACATAATCACATTCAATAATCCCACGCATTTTCAAAACGGCTTTTGTGAGCCGCCATCTAAAGTTGGCCTGCATATTCAGCAAGGGAAGTGTACGTTCAAATAAGTCCCGCGCACCATTTTCGTCGCCGCGCATAAATCGAGCAACCATCTCGACATGCAGTTCAGTGATCTCACAAGCTGGCATGGTGCCTTTTGCTCCACGTGCCAATTCGTCAATGACATATCGCCCGCCAGCCCCTCCGTAAACGGCGTCAAGAGAATTGCCAGCTAGCTCTGTCAATTTTGTAATCCGTTGTCCGGAAGGTGCAGCTTCCTCCTTAACATAGAAAATACCATCCACTTCTTTCGCAAGTAAAGCAACGCGATCGAGTGCAAGACCGATGCCCATCGGTGCGGGTGCATTTTGAAGCATGATCTTCATTCCCGTGGAGGCATGAATCTCCCTGAAAAAATCGGCCATTGCTGGTAGGTTATCCGCCAACTTGTGCGGTGTGAGAATCATGGCTGTGGTAGCTCGGGCGCGTGCGCCAGCAGCAGCGTAGAGTGCAGCATCTTCTTGTGTGGTAGCGCTTGCCCCTACTACAAATGGAATGCGCCCAGCGATCCATTTTCCAATTAAGTCGGTCATTTCAATTCGTTCATCGCGAGTAAGTGTGTCGTACTCACTTGCTAAACCCGGAAAAACAACTCCCGCCGCCCCGGCCTTGATAACGTATTCCAAAACATTTTTAGTGCCAGCCTTATCGATTGCGCCAGTTGCGTGGAAGATGGTGGGCAGAATTGGCAATACGCCTTGAAGTTGGGACATTTGGATTTCCTCGGCTGTGATGAATGAGTTGATTATGTCACATATGGTGCTATAGAAGCAAACATTTTATTGATGTGTTTTGGCAGTTTTTTTCATTAATTGATATACGTTTGAGTTTAAAATCATTAAAAAACAATATGTTAGGTTGTTTCGTTATCTTCTTTTTTTGACGTTGTTTCATGTTGACTTTGTAAATTTGGTGCTGCAATATATCCATGTTGTGGTTTCTTGTTCCCAAACTGAGCAACTCAATTCAGTCTTTTTTCATATTGATTGATTGGTCAAGATTGACGTACGCGCGCTGCAACAACAAGTTCCAAAAACTAAATATGTCCAAACGAGGAAGACAAAATGACGAATAGTGAAATTGGTAAAAGTAGCGGGAAGGACGCTACAAAACGAGTGAGGTGGTGGTCCTATATTGTTGTGGGGGCAGCTTGCTCTGTAAGTGGATTGGCTTTGGCGGCGTTGCCGACTTCGAGTACAAATGTGGCTGTAGGCAAGCCTGTGGTCGCTGACTCTGTTTTGAGTCCAAATGTAGCGACCTATGCGGTTGATGGTGTGATCTCTGATACCTCTCGTTGGGTAAGTGCAAATACGGCTGGACCGCATACTTTGGAAATTGACCTTGGTGCGAGCATTAGCCTTAACTGCGCGCATGTTCACTCCGGTTATGCTTCAGGTAGTGCAATCGCAAACGCAAAGATTCAGTACTGGAGTGGTTCAAGTTGGCTTGATGTTCCTGGTGCCGCGATGACGGGCAATACGTCGACAAATGTCGTATTGCAGTTCTCTTCAGTCGTTAGTGCAAGCAAAGTTCGCCTTTATTCAACCGATGCTGGTTACGTGCGCTTGAAGGAACTTAAGATTTTTGATGAGTCGCTTGGTGGCTGCCCTGCCTTAGCGACAGATCCTGTTGCGCCCGTGTATGGCTTAGCACCAAAGACGGATATTTTGATTAACTTAAGTGGTTACAACCTTGACAAACCTAAGCGCTTTACAGCTCCACTTTTACCGGATGGAACAAGTTTTACGATTACGAAAGCTGGTCAAACAACACCGCTTTTTACAGGAACCATCAATGGCCATGTAGGGGACTTTAGTGCCTTTTTAAGTTCCTTTAATTCCTCAACACCATTTGATACTGGTGAGTATGTTATTTCGGCTGGCGGTAAAACATCGTACCCTTTTTCGATAGGACCGAATTGGATAGAGCGTGTCTCGTATCAGCCTGCGATAGATTTTATGGTTGATGCGCGTTGTTATTCTCCGGTCAGTAATACCTGCACGGCTGGCGTCGGTTGGCGGGATTCACATCAGTTTTCGTTTGAAGTATCGAGCTTGGTGCAAATGTACATGTCCAATCCAAGTGCCTATGACCGAATGCCAAAACAGATTGTGTATTCATTTAATTCAGCATATCAATCATTGGGAGCACCAATTGGTAATCCACCAGATATCGTGAAAATGATTCATTGGGGTGTCGATCGAATCATCACGTACAACAATACTGCAACTGGAAACCACCCACTCTTTAAAGGAGAATTGGCTGCATTCCTTTATGCCTATCCGATGATGAAGGAATATATTTCAAAGGCTGATTACGATACCGTTAAGAATTATACGTTCGGGAACTGGGCTCATCTGGGTATTGGCAATATGAGTAAGTATGAGATTAGCAGCACACTTACTGGTAACATGTTTCAGGTTTATACCCAGCTTGGAACAGGCAAAGGACAATTTCCGCCAGGGCACTCGATCGTTCCAAACTTGATGATGTACGAGGTCGCTAAGCGAGAAGGGCGCCTCGACGCCCAGCAATATTTCGATGCTGCGTACAATCAAACACAGTGGATCATTGATAATCTTAGTTGGACTATGCCTGAGACCACTAAAGGTCAGCGTATGAGTGAGCATAAGACGATGGAAGGTCTTGCCTACTTCCTAGAAGTGTATCCCTCGCTTGCCCCGCCGAATTTATCTGCCAAGATAAATAGCTGGGTTGACACGATGATTGCACGCTCTGCGAACATGTGGGATTTCCGCAAATACAGCGATACTTTGTGGATTATTCCGCCTCCATATAATGAGCCAGGTAATGTGATGGGATTTCCTGCAGCAGCACTGGCTGCAGCACAGGTCATTTCAGACCCAGTAAAAAAACAACGTTTGAAGGAAATGGCGACGGCGCAGATCGATGCAGGTTTTGGTCGTAATCCATCAGGTCGCCATTATTCGCATGATGCTCCGAGAGATTTTGTTGGAGTTGAGACTGGCTGGTACGAAGAACATAATGGCGGTAATGGTGTTTTGCAACCAGTGCGTGGAGTGATTGAAGGATCGCCTAAGGAAGCATCTTATCCCTTCGATCCTGCTGCTGCATTAGGGTATACC
The DNA here is from genome assembly GCF_014284155.1 of Affinundibacterium nitidum. Taxonomy (GTDB): domain Bacteria; phylum Pseudomonadota; class Gammaproteobacteria; order Burkholderiales; family Burkholderiaceae_D; genus Undibacterium; species Undibacterium nitidum. Next base: position 1,721,447 of record NZ_JACOFZ010000001.1, on the reverse strand, counting down.
GAGGGGTGGGTGGCTTTCAATTCCGCTTGGAACGCGAGCCTCGCATACATGGCAAAAGGAGATACTGCTATCCAGGTATTCAACGAGACCTTTTCAGCAATACCTAACACGCTTGCCTACGGGCGTATCGGCGTTGAACTGAAGGCGCCGCTCAATTTTGATTATGCCAATCCCGAATTTGGTACCGTCAGCATTGTTTCAAGTACTGGTGATACTGAAAAATTGAAAGTCACCGAGAAAAGCAATAGTAGTTTTTGGTTCCGAAATACCATTTCATTTTCCAACGCAGCGCGAGCTGACAACGATGGTGTAGTGCAGGTGCCAGCTGATGGATGGTTTGAAGTTTCATATGGAGAGGGTGTTTTTAAGAAAAAAGTGCGATTCAAAGGGAATGGAACAAGTTTCGTAAGGCTGTAATTTCTTTGTGCTCCAACGCCCTTGTTGAAAGGGTGTTGGATTTTTCGAGAAACTTAAACTTAGAACCACCTAAGTACGAACTCCATCAGTTCGCTTCATCTAAAAGCGAAAGCAGTTTGCTAGTTCAATGTCTAGAAATATTACTTGAAATGAATTGCTCGAGGGGATGGTTCTCTCTGGTTTACCTATTATTCAGTGGTTATAACTAACTTTAGCTAGGCCCAACGAGGGTCTTGAGAAGTTTGGAACTTTGTTGATGATGAATTGATAATGTATTAATTTAGGTTTCTTTCGCTTTAAAACAAGTTGGTCATCCATGAGTGTTGAAGAACCGAACTTAGAAAATTATGGTGCGCCAACTTACCCTCTCAAACCTGATCCACAAACAACTATTCGTCTAAGCGCAATTTTGAACGAGGCCGCTCATGTTCTTGAACGGCATGCGGAAGGTTTATGGAAGACGGTGTATAAGGATGGATTTGCCCGCCTGCTCGTGCCGAATATAGGAATGCATTCGAAATTGATAAGGAGTATTTTAAAATTCGATGATCGTGTTTTCTCTATTCAAGACATCCAATAAGTCACAAAATGGCTTACCATAATTGGTACTAGATATTTCAGTTGATTTTAGAAAAGGCTTGTCCCGTTTCCTAGCGCAGATGAGGACTTTGAAGACTGTTGAACCTTCCCTATTGCCATCATTTAATGTTGCATTCGTATGGCCGTTCCTCATCCAAAATTTACATGCACCGCGTGTGATCAAATTGTTCTAAACCGAGCAATTAAACACTGTTTATATTGCGGGGAAATTCTTCCTTCTGAATTTCTATTTTCGGAAGAGAAAATTGCGAGCTTAAATAAGGAAATCAGAAGGAGCACTCCTCGCGAGGTGAATATCGTTGAGAAAATTGCTGCTCGTCAAGCTGAAGAAAGTAATCAATTCGACCAACACATTTCGACATCGAGTGCGGATCGATCGGATGGTACTAAAGTGTTGGACGCAATAGCTGGCGGCCTTATTGGCCTATTCGCTAGTACCGTGCTCTTGCTGTTGATATTTAAACGAGTAACTTGGCTCTCGCCATGGATATTTTTTTGGTTGGCATTTGGCTGCACCTCTGTTAGCTCGGTTGGATCATACGTCTTTGGCGCTAACTTTTTGGATCGTCTATTCTTTAAAGCTAGATCCAAATAGAATTAGGTTTGTAGATCGATTTAGGTTGGCGTTTTAAGCTATATTATCTGTGTATGTCGACAGCATTTGACTGTTTTATCTTCATGAACAGTCGTCTTCGGTTTAGGAGTTAGATGAAGCCCCATCTCGAAATGCCTGCTTACCAGCTTACCGAAAGCGATTTTCAGCAGACGGCCGTTTGGCGATATCTGAATTCGGGTGAGGCTGTATCGCCCCAAGCGGATGAGTCTTATGTTGGTGCATATGAAGCTGGTCCATCGCTGGGTGAATATGCAAGTTATTTAGTTCGCGCTACATATACCTTAAAAAACGGCGCTGTACTGCCAGGCTTCGTCGAGCTCGCTGTGCTTGGTAAGATGGTCGAATGTACGCCTGGTGCGGTATTCGCACGTGGTAAAACGGTAGAGGCACTTGGTAAAGATTCGGCGTTGCGGCTTCAACGTATTCTGAAGGTCGACGATGCTCAGCCCGCGGCGTGGGAATTGGATGTTTGCATCTGTGGAGAGCGCGAGCATCGTAAGAGTTCAATTGCGAAGCCAGGGCTGCTACAAGCCTTTGCGCTAATGGGTAAACTTGTGCGCCTGCATCGCTCTCGTGATTGACATACTTTTTTGCTCAAGCGACTTGGCCGGCTTAGTTGTTGGACATTCTTTGCAAAGGATCTAATCATGCTTGAAGGAAAATGCCTTTGTGGGGCGGTACATTGGACCTTCTCCGGTGAGCCCGATGGTGCTACGGCTTGCAATTGCACAGCGTGCCGCCGTTATGGCGTGCTTTGGGCTTACGACTACGAGGGCTTTGGGATTAAGGTCTCAGGTGTGACGAAAGCCTTTGCGAGAGGCAGTGCGCTTGAGTTTCACTTTTGCCCAACCTGTGGCTGTATGGCATTCTGGAGGGGCAAACGACTCGAAGACAATGGCAGACGGAGAATCGCGGTTAATTTGCGTTTGGCTGAGCCCGATACCGTGGCCCAGATTCCTATCGATCACTTTGATGGCCTTGTTACTTTCGACGACTTGCCGCGCGATGGTCGTTGCGTGGCAGATTATTGGTTTTGAGGCTGGTATGATACGCTGCGATCATCGCCTAGTATTGAGAGGGTATTGTTGAGGTGATGTGCTAGGTGCAGCGAGGCGTGTAACACATTAAAAAATGAAGGATAACAGCATGAGCAAACAGATTTATCTCAACCTTCCAGTAGCAGACCTCAGTAAATCGCTCGCCTTTTTTAAGGCATTGGGGTTTGCTGATAACCCGCAATTCGCTAGCGAGAGTGGCGCTTGTATTGTGATTAGTGATTCGATTTTTGTGATGTTGTGCACCCGCGAAAGATTTCGTGACTTCACGCCAAAAGCGATTTGCGATACGAGCCAAGCTGTCGAAATGTTGATCAATCTTTGCTGCGAGAATCGGGAGGAAGTAGACGGTTTAGTGGCCAGGGCACTTGCGGCAGGTGGTTCAACGTATGATAAAGCGGAAGACCTAGGCTTTATGTATTCGCATAGTTTCGTTGACCTTGATGGTCATGGCTGGGGATTATTTTGTATGACTACTGCGCCAAGCGAAGCATAAGAGTTAAGGCTGTCATTATGCACTTACTGGTCGATAAATCATTCGCTTAATGACTGCAATTAGCCTATTTCGGCGATCTGTCGCATAATGGCATGCACCTAACTAGAGCACTTAATTCATATTTCGAGCACACCTACGAATCATGACAACCTCTTATCTATTCTGGGCTTCCATCGTCATCTTTGGCATTGTCGCTGGTGCTGTATTGAAGCCACGTACCATCGCTGTCCTTATTGCTAGCGCTTTTTTTCTTTGTCTGATTGGCTTGATTGTTTCTGCTTCAATGGGAGCGACGCCTATCGCTTGGATGTTCGGTGTGGCGGGTATTGGCGTCCCAGTTGCTTTGCTTATCTCGTATATCTTGGGTGCCGTTGTTTACGCTGTAATTCGTGTGAAAGTGACTGACACGAGCGCCGCAACACCCGCCAGCCCCCCACCTGTCCAGGAACAGCATCCTAGTTCTAGCGATCAATGAACTAAGCCGCGTTAGTGCTTGCTAGAGACAGCTTATCGTTGACTTGAGCCACTTTCATGGCCTTTTCTGCGCCTATCGTGGCACCCAACTGTCTTTAGTTCGCACATCTCACACGATTTGCATTGTCTGGTGCAATCAGTCTGTTTATACTTCCTATACTTTTAGGCAACTTTCCGTCAAGGTGCCGATCTGCTTCGATAAGCCCCGGCGGGTTTGGGGTGATCGTCATTTTGAGATCGAGCCATTGTCACGCTTTCATTGATTCGATCACGCTTGGTCTTTTTCGTAAGGACATCTTCAATTCATGAATACCAATTCAGACATGTCGACATCAATCGATGATCTACAGCAGAACGAAAACAGATCAGGCAAGGAGTTTGCTCCTATGAATGATCGAGCGACTCAAGTGGCCAATCAAAAGGTAATGGACACGCTCTTACAAGATCGCGTGTTGGGGCAATGCAAAAGCCAGAGTCTCGCGCGTTTGCTGCCGAAGGTTACTCAACAGCGCTTTCAATCGGGAGATGCAATTTTTCGGGCAAATGAAAAGGCGGACCATTTCTATCTCCTGCTGAGTGGAACTGTACGCATGACTTCCGCTCAAGGCCAAGTGTTAGACATGACGAATGGACATTTTGGTGAAGAAGCGGCTTCTGACGCCGCTTTATATTTGGCCGAGGTTACCTGTACGCTCGACTGCGAAGTGTTATGTATACCCCGTGCGGCAATGATGAACTTGGTCGAGGCCAACGCAACACTCAAGACAGACTTATTTCTCTCATTAACTGGGCGTTTTTCTGGCCAGGAAATGGTGCGTCATGTCGCCAGCGAAAAAAAGGAAGGCGTTACTCATAGCAAGATGGTGGATGTAATCGGTTGGGCCCTTGCATTGCTATGTCCTTTATTGATTCTCGAATTTGGCGAACAGTGGCACTTGTCAAATAAGGCTATCATTTTCTCCGCGATTTTTTCTTCGACAGTAATCATGTGGGCCTTTAGTTTGGTTGATGATTACATTCCGAGCTTATTTGCGTTACTGGTAATTTTGGTGACGGGCTTAGTTCCCGCCGGCGTGATTCTGTCAGGTTTTTCTTCTGACGGTTTCTTAATGGCCTTGAGTACCTTGGGTTTGGGTACGGTGGTGGTGACATCGGGTTTGGGATATCGATTCATTTTGTGGATGCTTGCGCGCTTGCCTAATTCGCAGTTATGGCACAACGTTGGTCTGTTTATTACTGGCTCTATCATTACTCCGATTATTCCGACAGCGAATGGCAGGATCGCGATCGTTGCACCTTTCTATTTGGACATGGTGGAAAGTCTGAGTTTGAAATCACGCGGGGCCGCGGCAACGCGATTAGCGATTTCTTGTTTTGGTGGAATTAGCTTGTTCTCCGCCGTTTTCATTACCAGTAAGTCGGTCAACTTCGCCGTATTCGGTTTGCTTTCTCCGCAGGGGCAAGATAAGTTTCAATGGTTGACATGGTGTATGGCGGCTTTAGTTGCAGGCTTTACTCTGGTTGCATTGAACGGCGCGGCCGCCTTTTTAATGTTCCGTAATCAGGAACGTGCTCACTTACCCAAGGAAATTGTAGAGCAGCAGTTGGCGCTCTTAGGAAAGGTGAAGACTCGGGAGTGGGCCGCGATTGCTGGCATTGTGTTTATGGTAGTCGGTATCGTTACTAGCTCAATTCACCGAGTACAGCCACCGTGGTTAGGCTTTACCATGTTTTTCTGCCTCTTGTTGTGTGGTTCACTCGACAAAAAAGAGCTTAAAGAAAAAGTTGATTGGACCTTCTTGCTTTACATGAGCGGTATCACCGGTATCGTCGCCTCATTCAATTTCTTAGGCTTAGATAAGGAACTCGGTGCCACCTTGCAGAGCCTAGGCTCGTATATGAGGACGAACTTCGAACTCTTTGTTCTGCTGCTATTCGCCCTGGTGAATGTAATTCGTATCGTGGTGCCGATCAATGCCGCGGTCGTGATTTTAGCAACGGTATTAATGCCACTGGCCGATATCAATGGCGTCAATGCTTGGGTCGTTGGTTTCATCGTGCTGATGTTTGCAGAGGTATGGTTCTTACCATTTCAGTGTTCCTACTATTTGCCGCTACAAGAACTTAATCGCAAACATGGCTTGTATAGCGAGAAGTCCTTCTTATGGTTTAACGCCGCCTTAAATTTCGCGCGTCTAGCTGCTGTCTATGCGTCGATTCCTTACTGGAAAATGTTGGGTATTCTATGAAAACAATAAAGCTAGAAAAACTCTTGATGTGGTTGTTTTTGTTGGTCACCTTAGTCTTGATCGGGTGGTATAACTTAACCAAGCCAAGCATCTTGATTTTGCATAGTTACGACAAAGATTACTCTTGGGTGCGCGATATCAACACAGGTTTAAATCGTGTGTTGAAGAATAAATACTTGTATCAAGTGCGGTGGTATTACATGGATACGAAGCGTCATCCCGATGTGAAGTACAAAACCAGTGCTGGTATTTCCGCGAGAGATTTGATCAATCAAACACGCCCAGATGTTGTGATCGCGATGGACGACGACGCACAGAAATATGTCGCGCAGTATTTTGCGAATGATCCGAAGATTAAGATTGTGTTTGGCGGCGTCAATAAAGAGGCGTCGGAGTACGGGTACGATAAAGCCAAAAATGTGACTGGCATTATGGAACGCTTGCCGCTAACAGCTCTGAGTGAAACCTTACAAAGTGCGCGCAGTCTTCAACAGTTGAAACATCCGGTGCGAATTGCCTATCTCGGTGATGCATCGGAGACGGTATATGGCGACGCTAATCAGATCAAACAGTTTGACTGGTCACCACATCAACTGACTGAGGTGAGAAATGTGAAGACTTGGGAAGAATGGCAGACCAGTATCAGTGAGTTAAGCGCCAAGGTCGATGTCATCTTGCTGACCAACTATCGCGGCTTGCAACGCTCAGCGAATGATCCAACTTTGGTATCTGCCAAGGAAGTGGTGTCGTGGACAGAAAAAAATTCGCGCGTTCCTGTTATTGGAGGTAATGGGTTCTTTACTGAAGATGGTGGCATGTTAGCAATTGGTACATCACCATTTGAACAAGGCGAAGTGGCTGCGAGAAGAGCACTACAAATCGTGATGCAAAAGACCGATGTAAAAACTTTGCCGATCGTCGCCTCGCAAGAATTCATCGTCACCATGAGCGGCTCGAGAATGAAGGCACGTGGCTTCTTTTTGCCCAAAGTGTATGAAGCGGCCGCTCATGCGGGTGATCAGTACTTCGAGTAATTCCACTTTCAGCAATTCAAATCACCGCGTAGAAAATCAAATGCCAAGTAAACATCAAGCTTCTTGGCATTCTTAATTTCATATTTTTGATTTCGCTTGCTTAGTCAATTGCGAACTCGTGCCTCTAAAAACATAAAGTAAACACAAAATTACTTTGCAAAGCGTTCAGTCTTTGTCACAAATATGCTCCTTAGAACGTAACTTCGTCGTGAAAAAAGTACTCGAAGCATTCGCACACTGATATATTAGATGGCAAGACTTCGACGGCGAAGTCCGTGCAAACGGTCATGCGAATATGCAGCGAGAAAAACTTCAAATTTGGCAGGAAACTCTGAATAACCACCCGAAAGGCCTGGTGGTGAATGCGGCTGCGGTTGTTGGCATAGGATTTATTCTCAGAGATACGGCGGCGACTTGGTTTTCTTTATGGTTTGCAATCTCGATCGCGTATTCGATTATTCGTGGTGGCCTATACCTCACCTATCGGAAGGCCTTGCGAGCTTGTGCCGACGAAACAGCACTAGCACTGCCATCAACTTTACATAACCTATCTGTTCTTGGCTCGGCTGGTTTGTGGGCAGCCTTAGCTTGTTTCGGTATTCCCGAATTTTCTCCTGCATATCAGTTCGCTGTAATTATTGTTGTCTCATCTTTGGCGAGCGGCTCCACCGCGACGCTTGCATCGCTACAGTCGATCGGCAAGATTTACATATTGATTATGCTGGTTCCGGCTTGTCTAAGTTTGTTGATGGTCGGCGAAACTACTTTAAGCACGCTAGGTATCTTGGGCTTCATCTTCGCGTGGGTTATGTTGGGTAGCCATGAAAATAACTTCCAGCTTTTGATTCACTCATTTGCACTCGCACGTGAAAAGGAACAACTTTTTAAACAAGTCTCAGAGCAGAACCAACAGATTGTGCAAGCCAACGCTGAGCTCGAAGAGACTGTGAATGAGCGAACCAAAGAGTTACAGCATCTCGCACATCATGACTCCTTAACTGGCCTACTTAATCGTCGAGGTCTCTTTGATCAATTGCCGGCCTTGGAAGCTGTTCGAGATCATCAACTGATTGTGTTATTTTTTGATTTAGATCGTTTTAAACAAATCAATGATGGCCTAGGACATGACTGGGGTGATCAGTTATTGCAGGCTGTTGCGAGTCGTTTAAGACTACTAGTTGATCGCGTGGTTGCAGACTGTGTTCCGCACTCCTACGCAGCATGTCGTTGGGGTGGCGACGAGTTTGTGGTTTGCCTCGTCAGTGACGAGCAAATGCTAGCTAAAATCCAGGCAGCGTGCGAAATATTGCAGTCGCGTTTGTCTGAGCCCTATGTGTTGAACGGACGAGAGTTTAAGATTGGAAACAGTGTCGGCGTTTTCGTCGGCATGGCCGGCTCATTGACTGAGATGGGGCACGCCGTTAGCTTTGCAGATATGGCAGCCTCAGAAGCAAAAGGGCAGGGACGGGGCCGTATTGTATTTTTCTCGCAGCGCCTATCTGACGAGCGTCGACGCCATTTGCTCTTGTCAGATTGCTTAAGTCAAGCGCATAGCAATGGCTCGCTCGCTTTGCATTTTCAACCGATTGTTGCGGCGCAGTCGCAACGCTTAGTGGCGTTTGAGGCCCTGCTACGTTGGCATTGCCCAAGTGTTGGCGCGGTGTCACCAATGGAATTCATTCCTATCGCTGAAGACACAGGGCATATTCATCAGATTGGACTTTGGGTCTTACGGCACGCGGTGCAGTTGATCGAAAATCTACCGCCGGAAACTGGACTTCGAGATAATTTGAAAATTGCGATCAATACTTCGATCAAACAATTAATTCGCGCTGACTTTGCTGGTGAAGTGCTAGCTGTCCTTAATAGTAGTCAAATTACGACCTCACAGTTAGTGATTGAAGTCACCGAGAGCGTGTTTGATGAGCAGCATATGCGGGAAGTATTGGCGAGCCTATCGCGCTTGCATCAAGCTGGCATAGAAATTCATTTAGATGATTTTGGTACGGGATACTCTTCCTTGTCTCGCTTGAGAGAGTTCCCGCTCGATGCTATCAAAATTGACCGCAGTTTTGTGATGGCTTCAGATGAAAAGTCGTTAGCAGTGATTGAAGGTGCTGTGGTCATTGCCAGAAAATTCGGCTTGCGTGTCATTGCAGAAGGCGTTGAAACACAAGCCCAACTCGATAAGTTGAAGACGTTGGGTGTCGATGAATTACAGGGCTATTTCATCGGTAAACCTGCGGCTGACATTAAGCACTTTCTTGAAATGAACGCATAGCTCAATTCATTCTATGCACTAGTACTTACCACCGTCTTTTCTGTGTTGCTCTGAGCGACCGCGATGCTCTTCATGGCGTTGCGGTTGTTCGCGATTCCATCTTCCGCGTTGCAAGGCCCAGCGTTGATCGCGATCACGTTGTTCCCAATGCGGTTGCTGGTAGACGTAGCCTTGTCGATTACGTAACCAATTCCCCTTAATCCAAATGCACTTTCTGTCAGACTGTCTGTTAGTACTAAGCAGCGTTCGCTATTACCGCTGATAAGGGTAATGCCTACACATCTGCACTAGGGCGGACAGTTCATGATAGTCAGACCGCTGAGCCAATAGTGCTAATACTTCGTTGACTTGATATGGGCTCGGTATGATTTCGATGGGGCTTTTGCATAGCCATGAAATCAATACTTCTTCCAATTTTGCTTTGTTCGAATCGAGGATTTCTCGTCTCGTTGGCACATAGCAGGTTAATTCCAGATTCCGATACTTCTGAATCGCACGTTTCGCGGCCAATAGATTTTCTTTGGGAACACCAAATCTCTCTTGCACCTCATATTGACTCTGGTTCATTGCGGTCGTCCTTCATGTCATACAGTAAATTAAGGTGTAGTGAAATCAAGCCGAACTTCGCATCAATAAGAGTTTGTCATGAACACTACATATTTACAGTTTACCTTCAAGGGGGGGGAGTAATATGACTCTTTCGTGACAAAGCGAGCCGTCGATATCGATCAAGATCAAAGATTGAGTCGATTCTTTAAGAAAATGACGCGGTGGTTTGAGACACGCTAGATTTGGCGTAGTGCGGGAATATGATGTGGACCAGTTTTAAAAGACAACTATTGAGTATCGGTGGGCAATTTTTATTGATTGCTCTTGCTGCGTCATTGTTGCTGGTCTTGAATGTACTTTACGATAATCATCGCACGCTGAATGCAGCGCTAATTGAAAATGTCAAAACCAGTGTTGCGCAAAATTCGCGCCTATTGAATCTCACTGTGTCTACACATAGTAGCAAGAAGGGCCTTGAAACCGTTAAAATTTTCTTCGACGAGATGATAGATCCGCAAGCCAAAAATGGCTTGACCTATGTAGCGATAGGCGATGCCAGTGGCAAGGTAATTCTGTCGACACAAAAAATTAATGGATCTTTGCCGGCACCGAATCGGCTCGAAGACATTGAAATTGCCTCTGCGAATGGGGTGGTTCATGTTCGTAATGCACTTCTGCTGCCAGATAGTGAAGTCGGTTTTTTGCAATACGGTTTCTCTACCGAAAATATTATCGAAGCGACTTCGGCGCAGCATCAGAATGCCTTGATGAGAACTTTCTTAGTGATTGGCGCGACCTTCTGCGTGATTGTTTGGATAGGCAGTAATGTGACGCAGCGCTTTACCCAGATGATCGACAGTAGCGAAAAAATCGTGAAGGGTGATCTTAGCCAGCGCATACAAATTGGCGGACAAGATGAGTTGAGTCGAATGGCGACCCAATTTAATTGTGTGGTTGATGCGCTTGAAGCGAAGATCGATGAAATCACAGAACTCAATCGTTCACTCGAGAATCGAGTCCGAATACGCACTTGGGAACTGGAGCATTCCAAGAAAGAGTTAGAAGCCAATTTACGGCAACTCAAGGAAGCACAAAGGCAACTGGTCAATGCTGAGAAACTCGCGGGGCTAGGCTCTTTAGTCGCAGGCATCGCTCATGAACTGAATACACCAATAGGAAATGCCTATACGGTGTCGACCACGGTGACTGAGAAGGTGGGTGAGTTCGATAAAGAGTTTTCTGCGGGCGCATTGAAGCGATCAAGTTTGGCGAGATTCAATTCTGAAATGTTGGAAGCATCCGATCTGCTCAATAAAAATCTGCGTCGGGCCACTGAACTGATTACAAGCTTCAAGACTGTCGCCGTTGATCAAGCTAGCGAAAATAGGCGCAAGTTTGATCTCCTTAAGACGGTGGAAGAGTTGGCGGTGACTTTGCGCGTGCAATTGCGTAAACGAAAAATTGAATTTCTTGTTGAGATTGCTCCTGGTATTGAGTTGGATAGTTACCCTGGACCACTGATGCAAGTGATTTCTAATTTATTCAATAATGCTGTTATTCATGGTTTTGAACATAGGGAGAGTGGTCAAATCAAGATCATGGCGCATCGTTCAGAACAGGTCGAGGATGAATGTATTGAGATTCATTTCATCGATAATGGTGTCGGCATACAACCGCGCATAGTTGATAAAATTTTTGATCCTTTTTTTACGACAAAGTTTGGACAAGGCGGATCCGGCTTGGGCTTAAATATTTGCTACAACATCGTTAACGGTGTATTGGGTGGTCAAATTGCTGCGCATTCTGTGGTAGGCATAGGTACTCGATTTACTTTGGTCTTGCCTCTGGTTGTTTCTGAATCGAAGCTCTCGACAAAAAATACGCGTCAGGTTTAATTCAATTGGTACTTGAGGGGAAATTCACGCTCACATTGGTGGATGAAACTTCTCGTTTGCCGGTTGAATTCAAATCTCGGGAGATTGTTTCGAGGTTCATACACAACAGTTTTCAGCTTTACACACGGCCGTGTGATTGACCTGATGGTGTCTGCTTGTTTCAACACCCTGTCTCAGTTACATTGACGGCAGAGGTTCTTCATGATGCTTTCACCACTAAAAAGGGATCGATATGCCGGGATCAATAGACATGCTGCAGGAAGGGATCGCGGCTCGACAAGAAGAGTTGCAAAGGGTTGCTGATATTTTGGCGAAAGCCGCTCAGAAATATCGCATCTATGCTGGATGCATTCGCGTAGGCTTAATCTTCTTCGGTGCTGTGATCGCGACCCAGAGCTCATGGGAAAAAGCCTTTCCTAGCTATAAGGAATATTCTTTCATCACATTTACCCTCTTAGGGGTGATAGTCACGACTTTAGCTGGCTTGGAAGCGGCGTTCAAATTTGAATCTCGTGGCGCGGAACTCAATTTGTTGGCAGCGAGTTGCCATTCCACCGTGAGAAAGACCGACGCCACTTGGTACAAGCAAGTTGGGATAGCGAGCAATCTGAATGACCAAGTTTCTGGCGCGATGTCGCTGATAGAATTGCAAGATACGAAGCTCAGTGAAATACAAGAAAAAGCGGCAAGTAGTGGCGTCAACGTGACCTTGGCGATCCGCAAGCTCTATCGAAACAATGATATGCCGTACTCTGAAGGTGGGCCATCACCCGATCGGCCTTATGCTGCTTAGGAGGAGCGATGGATTACTCTGCGCATCAGTTGAAATCTACCGCAATCGAGTTCCTGCAGTCGGCGGCAGCAGGTAAGGTCGACGAGGCATATCAACTCGTCGCCCTGAATTTTTGCCATCACAATCCCTATTTTCAAGCTGATGCTGAATCATTGAAATCAGCTATGCGCGAAAATGCACGTCTTCATCCTGACAAGACTTTCGAAGTACAAAGAGCGCTTGTCGATGGTGATTGGGTGGCGGTGCACTCAAGAGTGAGCATGCCATCGACGGCGATGACCATCGCGGTCGTGCATCTCTTTCGTTTTGAGTCGGGGAAGATTGCTGAGTTGTGGGATGTGGGCCAAGCCCAGCCAGAACAGATGGTGAATCAAATTGGCATGTTTTGATTTGTCTTGTCTTAGTTGAGGCGACGACAGCCTTGTTCCTTGTTATGTCGACCTCGGGGAAGAGATCCCTTCAGAGCTCACTGAAAGCAAGAATGCAGCGCGCCTAGCACGTCTTTCGCCTGAGTTTCGGTACATGGCAAGGAATGCCCCGTGACCCGCGATACGTGTGCCATAGCACTTGGTAAGATTGAAGCGCACCAAAACCTGATGTGAATTCAACGTGCATCAGTCGTGTTCCCGACTTTAATCTCTATCTCAGTCTCCAAGGAAAAATGACTTTCTCTGTTGTCTGGTTTAAGCGCGACCTGCGCGTGCATGATCACGCGCCTCTCCGTGCTGCCGCTGAACGTGGGCCGGTTATGTGTTTGTACATCCTTGAACCCTCTTTGTGGCGGCAACCAGATTATGCGGTTCAACATTATCAATTTCTGCGTGAAAGCTTGCGTGATCTCGCCTTGCACCTGCGTGAGCTTGGTGCACAATTGCAATTGGCGGTTGGCGAAGTGACTGAGGTGTTTGAGAGATTGCGCTGCACAGCCCCCGAGCTTGGCGATGTAAGCCATATTTTCTCGCATGAAGAAACCGGTAACGCCCACACCTTTGCTCGTGATCTTGCCTTGGGGCGATGGTGCAAGCAAAGCGGTGTCGTCTGGCAGGAGTTCGCACAACACGGTGTGGTGCGTGGATTGCGCTCACGTGATCATTGGGACAAGGCCTGGTTCGCTCATATGAGTAGCAAACTTTTAGCCGCTCCGGCACCCGCCAGCTTACAAGGAATATGTCTGCCATGGGTCAAAGAAGTTTGGCCAGAGCCTCAGACACTTGGTATGTCTGGCTTTGATACGCCGCGACGACAACAAGGGGGGCGCGCAATGGCAGTGGAAGTGTTTGACGAGTTTCTCGACAAACGCAGTCATTGGTATCGCGGCGGCATCTCTTCTCCTTTGAGCGCACCAACTGCCTGTTCTCGTTTATCTCCCTACCTAGCCTTGGGTTGTTTAAGTATGCGGGAAGTTGTGCAGACAACAGAAAACAGCATGCATGAATTGATGACCAGTGATGATGCGCAACACCAACGGCAAGCAAAAAGTCTAGGTTCATTTTTGAGCCGCTTGCATTGGCATTGTCACTTTATTCAAAAGCTGGAGTCGGAACCAGAATTAGAGTTGCACAACCTGCACCGCGGATATGACGGCCTTCGTGAAGAGGAATGGAATCAAGCACATTTTGAGGCCTTGGTTGAAGGGCGCACCGGTTGGCCTATGGTGGACGCTTGCGTCGCCATGCTCCGCGAAACAGGTTGGATCAATTTCCGTATGCGTGCGATGCTAGTGTCGGTTGCTTCCTATGCGCTGTGGCTGCACTGGCGACCAGTTGGCTTATGGTTGGCGCGGCAATTCTTGGATTACGAACCGGGCATACACTGGAGCCAGATGCAAATGCAAGCGGGCACGACGGGAATTAATGCGACGCGTGTATATAATCCAATCAAACAGGCACAAGATCATGACCCGCATGGACAATTTGTGCGTCGCTGGCTGCCGACGATGCGTCGTGTTCCCGATATGTTCTTGCTGCAGCCATGGTTGATGCCAGCTGAGCTACAGCAACAATGTGGTCTGCAAGTCGGTAAAGATATCGCGATCCCGCTTGTTGATTTTGAGACAGCTACGCGGCTTGCTAAGGCGAGAGTACATGCGCTGCGCTCAGATAAAGAAGTGCGGGCAGCGAAGGCAGCTATTGTCGACAAGCACGGCTCGCGCTTGCGTCGCCAGCATTCAAGCCAAGGCGATAAGTCGAGCAAACGCAAGACGAAGTCACAACAAAGCACTTCACTACAACATAGCCTCGATTTTTGAATTCAAAGGCTTTTTGATTTGATCGGAACGATGACGGTGGCAACAACAATATTTTGGTTTCGCCAAGACTTACGCTTGCATGATCAGGTGGCACTGAAGTTCGCATTGGATCAACTTGTGCAGACGGTAGAGCAGGACAGAAGAAGCCCCGATTTAGGACATCACCTATTGCCTGTTTTTTGTTTGCCTGACTTCCTGCAGACGAGCTCTTGGGGATTTTCTCGCATGAGTAGCTTGCGGAGGTATTGGCTCTTAAGTGCATTGCGTGATTTAAGCGATCAGCTCGCCAAGCTTGGCTGCCCTCTGTTAATTTGCCCAATCGATGCGAGCTCCGCTTTGCCGCAGTTGGCGCAACACGTAGGGGCACGGAAAATCGTTTGCGAAGAGATTGCAGCGCCAGAAGAACTCGCTGAAATTTCTGCTTTACGTAACGCAGGCCTGCAGGTGCACACGGTATGGCAAAGTAGTTTGCTTTCGTCCGATGATCTTCCTTGGGATAAGCAGTGTCTGCCTCAAGTATTCACCCAATTTCGACAGATCATTGAAGGCGAGGGCATTAGTCCACCGCCGCCTTTGCCCGCACCCAGTAGTCTTCCATCGTGGCCAACGACCATCATTCCTGCGCATTTGCAGTTGGATTTCAGTCAATTGCCATGGCAGGAGCCCACTCCAGATCCACGCTCCTCGTTTCCTCTGGGGGAGGGGGAATTCTCAGGCGGAGAAGCTGCGGCGTTGGAGCATCTTAGGCAGTATTTGCGGGCTCGGCTTCCACATACCTACAAACAAACGCGCAATGGCTTAATGGGGAAAGACTTCTCAAGTAAGTGGTCACCGTGGCTTGCCAATGGCGCATTGTCGGCTCGGAATGCCTATGCTGAGTTAAAACGATTTGAACTCGAGCATGGTGCGAACGATGGCAGCTATTGGTTGTGGTTCGAATTGCTATGGCGCGATTATTTCCGGTTCTTGCATCTGCAATATGGCGCGAAACTATATCGAGCTCAGGGCTTGAATTCAACGTCGAGTGAGGCCCACTCATCACACAATCAAACGAAGTTTGATGCCTGGTGCCAAGGAGCGACTGGTGAAAGTCTGATTGATGCAGCCATGCATGAATTGCACACCACGGGCTATTTGAGTAATCGTTTGCGGCAAGTGGTCGCTAGCTATTTGATTTACGAACTCGATGGAAATTGGCGCGCTGGGGCTGCATGGTTTGAAACCTGTTTAATCGATTATGACGTCTACAGCAACCAAGGCAACTGGCTATACATTGCGGGAAGAGGAACTGATCCGCGTGGTGGTCGACGTTTTAGTGTAGCGAAACAAGTGCGCGATCACGATAGAGATGGGCATTACCAGCGGACTTGGTCTACGTGATCACTTGAGAGAGATCGAACAGTGTTCATGTTGTGGTGATCTGTCAGCCTGCTTGCTAAAGTTTCGGTGCGCTGGCACAATGGAATTACCTACTTCACCTCAATGAAAGCACAACATGCTCAGTATCAGAGCGGCCGACCTCAGTGATGCTAACCGCCTCAGTCTTCTGGCAGAAACCAGTTTTCGCCATACTTTTGCAGCCAGTAATACCGCGGAAGACATGGACACCCATTGCCGAAATAGTTATAGCGAAGCGATACAAAGTGCAGAGATCGCACATCCTCAGATGCTCACACTTTTGGTCGAAGATGATGCACAGTTAGCTGCTTATGCACAGTTACGTTTTGATCATGCTCCGGAATGTGTCGCGGACCGCAATGCGGCTGAAATTCAGCGTCTATATGTAGCAAATGCTTGGCATGGCAAGGGCGTGGCGCAATCCTTGATGCGCGCATGTTTAGACGCCATCATCGAACGTGGGAAGAAAACCGCGTGGTTAGGTGTGTGGGAACATAATCCTCGTGCAATTAAGTTTTACCAAAAGTTCGGTTTTGTTGAGGTTGGGGAGCATGCTTTTCCGGTGGGAAGCGATCCTCAGCGCGATATTATCCTTTCACTCACGCTCAAACGCTGAAGTTTGAGTGTTTTGGTCTGAGCGATTTCCTAGAATGGGAAGTCAATGATCATTAAGCCTTGTTGTATCGCTTCCGAATTTCCTTGCGCTCTTTGATTCGGCTGCCTACAATAGCTTCGGGTGCTCATCCATGTGGATGAACAGGTAAAGCGAAGGTCGGGCCGCCTCGCATTTATTTGTTTGCGCGTATGGAAAAACTCTCTCTAGCCACTTTGCTGGCGATGGTGGCGAGCTACATCGCTACTTTCTTCGTTCATCTCTTCATCATTCTTCAACTATTGCGTTTCGTCAGAGAACAAATGTTTCTATGGGCTTTGTCGCGTAAATGGGAGATTTCGGTTGGTGTGTTTGTGGTCGCGTTTGAATTGCGCCCAGAACTGCAAGAGCCTCATAAGCAAAACATGTTGGCACTCGATTTTGATCAAGATGCAGGAAACCGTGTTTGGTCTGCGTGCGAATCGCTGCTGAAAATGCTGAATATAACTTAGTTGGCGAGGTCTTTTGCGACTTGTTCGGCGATGCTGCCCCATTCTTCATCGCTGAAAAGTCGCGAGCGAGTATGAAACGCTTTGCCGGTATTTCCCTCTAGGGAGAAAGTGCCACCATGGCCGTCGATTACATCGAGGATGAGTTGCGTGTGTTTCCAGTATTCATATTGCTGTTTGCCGATGTAGAACGGTACGCCGTCGAGCTCTCCTAATTTGACATCGTAAGGGCCAATCGTAAGGTCAGTGGGTAAGTAACAGTTGGCAGCGCTGTTGTCACAGCATCCGCCAGATTGGTGGAACATGATTTCACCGTATTCAGCCTTGAGTTGGACGATTAATTCCAATGCCGCAGCAGTGGCAATGACGCGCTCGACCATGAGGGTTTCCTTCAATGGATTTCTAAATGTAGGTAGGGATAGATTGCTCTATCCCTTTTCCCCTTTTTTACAATCAGAAGAAGCCTAGTTTGTTTTCGCTGTAGCTGACCAACAAATTCTTCGTTTGTTGATAGTGATCGAGCATCATCTTATGCGTTTCACGACCGATGCCAGATTCCTTGTATCCACCGAAGGCCGCATGCGCAGGATAGGCGTGGTAGCAGTTAGTCCAAACGCGACCAGCTTTGATGGCGCGTCCCATACGATAGGCGACATTACCGTTACGACTCCAGACACCAGCGCCAAGACCATACAAAGTGTCGTTCGCGATGACTAAGGCTTCAGCCTCATCTTTGAAGGTGGTGATCGCTAGCACTGGGCCAAAAATCTCTTCTTGGAAAATACGCATTTTGTTGTGACCTTTGAATAGCGTTGGCTGCACATAGTAGCCACCTTCTAAATCGCCGCCCAAGTGCGCTTGCGCACCACCTGCCAACACTTCAGCGCCTTCTTGTTTGCCGAGATCGAGGTAAGACAGAATTTTTGTCAATTGTTCTTTCGAAGCTTGTGCACCCATCATGCTATCGGTATCGAGAGGGTTTGCATGTTGGATGGCGGCCACACGTTTCAATACACGTTCCATGAACTTGTCGTAGATGCTTTCCTGAATTAAGGCGCGTGATGGGCAGGTGCAGACCTCACCTTGATTGAATGCGAATAAGACCAAACCTTCGATCGCTTTATCGAGGAAACCATCGTCTTTATCCATCACATCAGCAAAGAAAATATTCGGTGATTTACCACCTAACTCTAATGTCGCCGGAATCAAATTATTGGCGGCGGCTTGCGCAATGACGCGACCTGTCGAAGTCGAACCTGTAAAGGCGATCTTTGCGATACGTTTGCTATTGGCGAGCGGCATACCTGCTTCACGACCAAAACCGTTGACGATGTTTAATACACCCGGAGGTAACAAGTCAGCAATCAGATCTACCAAAATCAAAATGGAAATCGGAGTTGATTCCGCTGGTTTCAAAACCACACAATTACCGGCACCGAGAGCAGGCGCTAGCTTCCATGCTGCCATCAAGATCGGGAAGTTCCATGGAATGATCTGACCGACGACACCCAGTGGTTCGTGGTAGTGGTAAGCGACAGTGTTCTCATCGAGATCTGACAAGGCCCCTTCTTGTGCGCGCACACAGCCAGCGAAGTAACGGAAATGGTCGACCGTCAAAGGAATGTCCGCGTTTAAGGTTTCGCGTATGGCTTTACCGTTGTCGACTGTTTCGGCATAGGCTAAGAGTTCGAGATTCGCCTCAATGCGATCAGCGATCTTGAGCAAGATATTGGCACGCGTTGCTGCAGGCGTTTTACCCCAGGCGTCGGATGCAGCATGGGCGGCGTCTAAAGCAAGTTCGATGTCTTCTGTAGTGGAACGAGCCGCTTGAGTGTAGACCTTACCGCTAATCGGTGTGATGACATCAAAATATTGTCCCTTGACTGGTGCAGTCCATTTACCGCCGATGAAATTGTCATACTGTGATTGGTATTGAATCAGGGCACCTGCAGAACCTGGGGCTTGATAAATCATGTCTGTCTCCTTGTTGGAATCGAATGGGATGTTGTGCAACACTTTTTGCGTTGTCGTCTCTTGTTTTGCAAAAGCTGTGCCAGCTGCATTGATCTGGAAACAGCTTATTTCGGACGATGACGAAATGTTGCAATGCACATCAATATGTCAATTTAAATAAGGGAGTGAAATTTTTTGCATTGGCGTAGATAGGTTCGCCGAGTATGAGGGAGATTTTCAATTGGGCAAGAGAAGATGGAGCAGGTACAGTTGTCACATTTTGTGACACTGCTGATGTGAATTTTTGTGACAGCGCAAAAACCTGTCACATTTAGTCTGCGGAACGCTGAAAAATGCAGGAGAGTTTCGGTTATAGTAAGGCATACAAGACAGCTCGCGCATCCCTATCAGAGACACAATAGTCCAATTGTGCGAGCGAAGGAGACACTATGCGCCACCACGCTATCTTACCCGCACCGCATCTAAAGCAGGCCCGTTTGCAAATGATTGAGCAGGGTATAGACCCACGCGCTGATATCGATCGTCGCGTCGCCCAATCCTGGCAACGTAGTTTTCTTGCTGGCCTGTCGCCTCGAGGCCAAACAGAATGCGAAGATAATCTCAGCGCATCGAACTTACTGCATGCTCGAGATTTTAATCATGACTTGATTAGTCATTCCGAGCCTGTCATTGAATATCTTTTTGAACAGGTCAAGCATAGCCATAGCATGGTGATTTTGGCCGATGCACAAGGTGTCTTGATGCACACCCTTGGCGATTTAGATTTCTTGAGTAAGGCGGACCGCGTCGCGCTCAAATGTGGAGCTTCATGGGCTGAAAATCAACGTGGTACCAATGCCATTGGTACTGCCTTGGCCGAGTGTAATGAAATAGAAATTCACGGCGCGGAACATTATCTCGAACCGAATGAATTTCTCACTTGCGCGGCGGCACCTATCTTATCAGCGCAAGGACAATTGATGGGCATCCTCGATATTTCGGGTGACCATCGTAGCCGTCATCCACATACTTTGGGTTTAGTCTCGACTGCTGCCCAGATGATTGAAAATAGTATGGTGTTGAGCTCGGGTCAGCATCAAGTTTTACTGCAATTGCATACTCGCGCTGAAGGTATCGGGTCGGTGGCGCAAGCGGTGCTAGCGTTTTCTGAAGATGGGTATCTGGTTGGTGCAAACCGCAAAGCACTGAGTTTGCTGCAATTACAATATGCTGATATGCGTGCCGTACATTGGTCGCAGTTGTTTGAATCGAGTTTCGAACAGATGTTGACACAGCAACTGCGTCAAGCATCGTCGAGCACCGCATTGCGCACTAAGCGCAGTCTAGACTTGTTCGCGCAAATCCATCCCAATTCCTTGATGCATCGGTTTCAAACCGTACATAGTTTTGCATCGCGCCAAGCGAAGACACCGTCCACCACTGTCGATCAGCAGTGGCAAAGCGCGTTGGACAAAGCTTGTCGTGTGATCGATAAAGGCATTCCTTTGTTGGTCGTAGGTGAATCTGGGGTTGGCAAAGAAGTTTTTGCAAACGCAGTGCATAATGGCTCCGTTCGCGCTGATCGCAATTTTGTGGCCGTCAATTGCGCCGCCATTCCGGAACATTTAATTGAGGCCGAATTATTCGGTTATGTCGCTGGTGCATTTACAGGCGCCAGCCGTCAGGGTTCACAAGGGCGCATTCGCGAAGCGCATTGCGGCACACTGTTTTTGGATGAAATTGGAGATATGCCGCTGGCTTTGCAAACACGCTTGTTACGTGTTCTGCAAGAACGCCAAATTACCCCGCTAGGAAGTAGTACTGCGATCGCTGTCGACTTCAATCTGATTTGTGCGACTCATCGGCCGCTTAAGCAACGGGTAAGTCAAGGTTTATTCCGTGAGGATTTGTTCTACCGCATTAATGGCTTGCAGCTAGCATTACCGTCGCTCCGTGAGCGTAGTGATTTTGCCCCTCTTTGCTCACGAATTCTGCGTGAACTCGCGCCACATCAGCAGCTCTACATTGCGCCAGAGTTAATGGGAGCCTTGCGCCAATTTGCATGGCCAGGCAATCTACGCCAACTCCATCATTGTTTGCGCACCGCAGTTGCTTTGTTAGAACACGATGAAACTTGCATTGACTGGCAGCATTTGGCTGGCGATCTCTTACAAGATTTGGGTCGACAAGTAAGTGGGCAATCGGTTTGCGAAAAGCAGGAGCTGAAAGGGGAACTGCAAAGTGCAAGCAGCTCGACTACGCCAGCGCTATTCGAAGCAGAGGAGGGCGAGCAAGCAATCCACAACCTTCGTGCCTTGTCACTACAAATGATAGAACAAGCGCTGGTCGCTACCAATGGCAATGTATCCGCCGCGGCCCGCAGACTGGGAATCAGTCGCCAGACCATGTATAGGAAAATGCAGGAACGGCAGGGCTAGTTGAGGCTGCTGTGTCTTCAACATTCGTCTCGATTCCTACTGGACTGAAATTGACTCATGGATTTCTACTATCTTATTTTTGTAGGATCTTGAACATGGAAAATAGGCCTATCAATTTGCATGCGATACAGCGCAAATAGCAAATCGGACTGCGTGACTATTCCCTGCAGTTGTTTCTGATTATCCAAGATAGGAACAGAGTGTAGACCAAGGTCGGTAAACAGAACAACGAGCTCTAGGACATCGGACTCAACATAACAGGTGCTGACGCTCGTGTTCATGATGTGTCCTACGACTTGTGCTTGGCTCCCTGTTAGCTCTTGCGCACCATCGAGAAAATGGCGTAATCGCAAATCAAAGTCATGATAGATATCTAAACCAGCATGTTTGAGAAAGTCAATCAAACTAATGGTGCCGATCACTTTTCGGGTTTCGTCAATGACGGGAATGGACTTTATTTTGTGAGTGCGTAGCAATTGCCAACACTGCTTGAGATCTGTTTCAAATGTGACTGTGATTAGATGCCGCGACATGATGTCACCGCAGCTCGCTGTTCCATGTCGACGGCGGTGTGCCTGTATTTCGGTTTTGGTGATAAGGTTTTTTAAATCACTACGACTAATATCCAGCAGCTTACCATGCTGCAACAGGACCGCATCAAGGTCTGCATCAGTAACCCCAAGCCGAGTACTGATTTGAGTATCGCCAGTACGATGCAGATTTTCATTTATTTTCACTGTTTGCGGGTAGGACACTTTTCGCATGCGGTGAAATGCCACCGCCACCAAAATCAAAGACGTGGTTTGTAATGCGACAGGTGCCCAGATAAAGCTCCACCCTAGGTGTTTAATTGGAGCGCCACCAAGCACTGAAAGCAATGCGATTGCTCCGCCCGGCGGGTGTAGGCTGCGAGTGGCGATCATTGCGAGCACAGCGAGGGCAACCGCGAGCACTGCCACAGCAGGACTGCGCTCCATGAGGAATGCGCAGGTGAGTCCGACAGCTGCTGAAATACAATTCCCGAACAATGCTGGCCATGGTTGTGCTAGCGGGCTTGATGGCACAGCAAAGATCAGTACTGCGCTGGCACCCATGGGCGCCACCAATAGTGGAAGTGAACTGCTGTTGCCAAAAATCAGATAGCTCGTCCACGCCGCCAAACTCAAACCCAGCAGTGCCCCTAGCGCTGCGAGCCATCGTTCTTTTTGACTCAAAGAATTGCGCGGTGGAACAAGGCTTCGAACCAGCAATTTGAGGTCTGAAATATAGAAACTGCTGTTCACGCGAAGTCACGCTAGGACGAGGCTAGCATTCTGTCTGAGAGACATGCAATGTTTCATGATTTCGCACTTCTTACAAATAAGAATCTTGTCCGAAATCAAGGAAAATAGAGTTCACTACGAAGAATTGACATCGACCGGCGGTGGCTTGATTCGGAACGCTGTTCAGATGCTATACGGTTGCCCTCTGTTGCAGTTCATTCGGCGTTTTCTGTATCTGCCGGGCGGCCAGAACGATCGACCAATGTTGAGTTGAGGGGGATCGTCCAATTGCTACCAAATAGTTCGACAGGGTGAGGGGTGCGGTCGGCACCATTGCCGCAGGCAAGTGCATTCCACTTGCAATAACGATCGCAGCCCCAGCACAGCCGCTCTGGGTGTGAAGGTGCGAGCGGAAATGTCTTGGCGTTCATCTCGCCATCATGTACTAGCGGTACGAGGCAAAGCAAGAAATCGGAAAGAAAGAATTCGTTTTTATGATCTGACTCAAGTTCAATATGAGTACCTGCCGCGATGCTGGATGTCGATCTTAGGCTTATCAAAAAAGCGATCGAGTCGTTTTTCTCCTAGCCTATGCTCGATCGATCGGTTTGTGCATGTGTTTGCATAGGTTTAACTAGTTCCTTCAGCCTATTCTCAACGCCAATCGGGTGACCCAGCTCACCCAATAGAAGAATTTTGATCTCTTAGTTCGAAGCCTAGAATGTTCTTACTATAGCGAACATTGGGAGTTGTCATGAGTAATTCAAGAAAGGCGGCATCCGTACTTGCATCGAGTACGTTGGCGTTCACCGTATGCTTTACGATTTGGATGATGTTTGGCGTGATCGGTATTCCGATTAAGAGTGCCCTACATTTGAACGAAACAGAGTTCGGGATATTGACGGCTATGCCCGTCCTGACGGGCTCTTTGATTCGGGTTCCGCTTGGAATATGGACCGATCGCTTTGGTGGAAGAATCGTTTTATTCTTATTGATGTTGTCGACTGTGCTGCCTATCTATCTCATTTCATATGCAACTGAGTATTGGCACTTCTTAGTACTCGGACTATTCGTCGGTTTAGCCGGTGGATCGTTTTCGGTCGGTACACCTTATGTCGCAAGATGGTTTAAGAAAGATAGGCAAGGTTTGGCGATGGGAATTTTTGGTGCCGGCAACTCAGGTGCCGCCGTGAACAAATTCATTGCGCCAGTGTTGATCGCAGCAGCGGGTTGGACCTTGGTGCCTAAAGTGTACGCTGTGATGATGTTGGTAGCGGCATTCATTTTCTGGTTATTTTCTGCCACAGATCCAAGCCATAACGTGAAATCAAATGTAAAGTTTATCGATCAGTTGAAAATGCTAAAAGATCCTAAAGTATGGCGTTACTGCCAATACTATTCCGTTGTCTTCGGCGGCTATGTAGGTTTGAGCTTGTGGATGGTGAAGTACTATGTCACGGAATATGGCTTTGACATTAAGAGTGCAGCGTTATTAGCAGCCTGTTTCTCCTTGCCTGGCGGTGTACTGCGTGCGCTTGGTGGCTGGCTTGCGGACAAATATGGAGCCTATAAAGTGACTTGGTGGGTGATGTGGGTGTGTTGGGTTGCATTCTTTTTGCTCTCTTATCCGCAAACAAACTTTACGATCAAGACCATCAATGGCAGTAAGGATTTCTTTATCGGTTTGACACCCTTTGTGTTCACAACACTTTTATTCATCGTCGGATTGGCGATGGCGATTGGCAAAGCCTCTGTCTTCAAATTTATCTCAGACGAATATAGTACGAATATTGGTGCGGTCTCTGGGGTTGTTGGTTTGGCAGGAGGATTGGGCGGTTTTATTTTGCCGATACTATTCGGGATAGTGGCTGATTTGACGGGAGTGCGCAGCTCATGCTTTATGCTGTTGTATGGAACAGTGTGTGTGTCCCTTGTTTGGATGCACTTCCAGTTTCGCGCTGAAGTGAGTGTTAAGGCGCCTTCTGTAGGGGCTGGTCAGGTGCCAGCTTAGGTAAATGCAGCAATGATTCTTGGATGCTCAGTAAGTAAGGACGATGTCATTAAAACCGAGTGGCGACATCTTGTACATGACGACGGCGTCTATTGCCTATGACAAGATGGTGATCGGTTTATTCCCGCAAGAGTGATCATTCCAAATGAATGATCACTTTTAGTCGTTGGTGGCGTGCGCATGAAACAATGCCGCGCTGCCGATTTAAGGCTGAGGATGTATGGAGGCGGTGATTAGTCTTTCTGTTACACAAAGCGTGAAGTGGGACAAGCTTTTAGCTTTTGATAGAGACTTCATGGGACGATTGAATTGCCTTGGCAAGTGCTTTATCAGCGACGTGAATGTGCGAAGTGAGCCAAAACCTCAATAATTCCGCGGTCTCTTGTGCGACATAGGCGCGATTCTCAGCGAGCGCCTTTTGCAAAGTGAGCACGCGCTCGATGAGCTTTCTGTGTTGCTTTTTGTGACTGGCCAGTTCTAGAAATTGATACTCTTCCATCATTTTTTCTTCACGCGCAAAATGCTCACTAGTGTAGATCAGTAGCCGCTGAAGTATCTCTTCCAAAATATCCGTATCTTGATTGGCATTGGCGGCGCCGTGCAGTTCGTTAATCAATTCAATTAAGCTTTTATGATCATTATCTAGCGCGGCTTCGCCTACACTGAGCGACCGATCCCATTGGAAGTAAGGCATTCCGAATCTCCATAACAATTTGTCTCTCGCACATTCTTCTTAGCGAGTGTAGTTCAAAACTGCACATTGAGTCCTCTATTTGTGTTGATTTTGATGTCTCTAGTTCGAAAGAACTATTTATTCATAGTGCGAATGCGATCTCTTCGCCACCTCAACGAAGAATGTCCGAATGGTCGATGAATCTTTAATATCTCCTCGTATCAGACTGGCGTGAACCCTTGCTCAGGTTCACATATTAAGGAGCTTGAGATGAGTCATTTTTTAGATCGCTTGAAGTTCATGTCCAAGGTGAAATCCACCTATTCCAATGGTCATGGTGCTGTAGTTGATGAAGACAGACAATGGGAGAACGCGTATCGCAGTCGCTGGCAACACGACAAGATCGTGCGTTCGACACATGGTGTGAACTGCACGGGCTCTTGTTCGTGGAAAGTGTATGTCAAGAACGGGTTGATCACTTGGGAGACTCAGCAGACCGATTACCCTCGTACCCGTCCAGATCTGCCAAATCATGAACCGCGCGGTTGTCCACGTGGGGCCTCGTACAGCTGGTATGTGTATTCAGCTCAGCGTGTGAAATATCCGATGATTCGTGGCCGCTTGATGGAAATGTGGCAAGAGGCGCGCAAGACGATGGGGCCGATTCAGGCATGGGAATCGATCAGTCAAGATCCGGTTAAAGCGAAGCGTTATAAATCGGTGCGTGGCCTCGGTGGTTTTGTACGCGCAGATTGGGATACCGCGCAAGAGATTATCGCAGCGGCGAACGCTTTCACCGTGAAAAAGTTTGGACCAGACCGCGTGATTGGTTTCTCGCCGATTCCTGCGATGTCGATGGTGTCCTACGCTGCTGGGGCACGTTACCTTTCTTTAATCGGTGGCGCTTGTTTGTCATTCTATGATTGGTACTGTGACTTACCGCCAGCGAGCCCGCAAATTTGGGGTGAACAAACCGACGTACCAGAATCCGCTGATTGGTATAACTCCACCTACTTGATGGTATGGGGTTCAAACGTTCCACAAACCCGCACTCCTGACGCCCACTTCTATACCGAGGTGCGCTACAAAGGAACAAAGACCGTTGCCGTGTCTTCAGACTTTGGTGAGATGGTGAAATTCGGCGACATCTGGATGGCACCTAAACAAGGCACCGACGCCGCTTTGGCGATGGCCATGGGCCACGTGATTTTGAAAGAATTCCACCTAGGTGGTAAGTCGGAGTACTTCCGCAGCTACGTCAAGCAATATACTGATTTCCCTATGTTGGTGCGCTTGGTTGAGCGTAATGGCAGTTATGTACCAGATCATTTCCTGCGTGCCTCACAATTGCCAGGAAATTTGAACGAAGCCAATAATCCTGACTGGAAAACAGTTGCTATCGATAGCGCGACCAATGAAATTGTCGCGCCGAATGGTTCGATCGGATTCCGCTGGGGCGAGGGTACAGTCAATGATGGTGCGAAAGTCGGACGTTGGAACTTGGAAGCGAAAGATGGCGGTTCTGGACGTGAAATCGATCCCGTTTTGAGTTTAGTGAGTGGGCATGACGACGTCGTCAGTGTTGGCTTCAATTACTTTGGTGGTACCGATGCCAATGATATGGTGCAGCGAAATGTGCCAGTGCGCCGCGTCGCTTTGGCTGATGGCTCTACTGCCTTGGTCGCCACCGTGTACGATTTGTCGATGGCGAATTATGGCGTCGATCAAGGTTTGGGTGGTGCAGTCGCTAGTTCTTATGACGACGATGTGCCTTACACACCAGCATGGCAAGAGAAACACACTAGTGTAAAACGCGAATTGGTGATTCAAGTAGCACGTGAATTCGCCCAAAACGCACACGATACACATGGTAAGAGCATGGTCATCGTCGGTGCTGCTTTGAATCACTGGTACCACAACGACATGATTTATCGCGGCATCATCAATATGTTGATGATGTGCGGTTGTGTAGGTCAATCTGGTGGCGGTTGGGCACATTACGTTGGTCAAGAAAAGCTGCGTCCGCAATTCGGTTGGGCTCCACTCGCGTTTGCGTCTGACTGGACCCGCCCACCGCGTCAAATGAACGGCACTAGTTTCTTTTATGCGCATACAAGTCAGTGGCGTCATGAGAAATTGCATATCGATGAAATTCTCGCACCGACTGCGGATAGATCCAAAGTCAGTCATATGAGCATGATCGATATGAATGCCAAGTCGGAACGCATGGGTTGGTTGCCATCGGCACCGCAGTTAGAAACTAATCCGCTTGATGTGTGTGATGCAGCAGCGGCTGCAGGTTTGGAACCTGCCGAATATCTGAAGCAGAGCTTAAAAACAGGCGCAGTCAATATGAGCTGCGATGATCCAGATAATCCTAAGAATTTCCCACGCAATATGTTTGTGTGGCGTTCGAATATTCTCGGTAGTTCTGGTAAAGGTCATGAGTACTTCCTGAAGTATTTACTCGGCACACAGAACGCCTTGTTTGATGATCCTGAAGATGCCGTCAAACCATCGGAAGTGAAATTCCGCGAAGTAGCGGCTGAGGGTAAATTGGACTTGTTGACGGTGCTTGATTTCCGTATGAGTACCACTTGCTTGTATGGCGACATTGTCTTGCCGACAGCAACCTGGTACGAGAAGGATGATCTGAATACTTCCGACATGCATCCTTTCATTCATCCCTTGAGTGAAGCGGTGCAGCCGCTGTGGGAAAGTAAAACGGACTGGGAGATCTACAAAGGTATCGCTAAGAAGTTCACTGAAATTGGCGGTGACTATCTCGGCACGCGCAAAGACATCGTTCTGCAGCCATTAATGCACGATACACCAGGTGAACTCGGCCAAGCTTTCGAGCCCAAAGATTGGAAGAAAGGTGAATGCGATCTCATCCCTGGAAAGACTGCCCCTAATTTCGTCGTAGTCGAACGCAATTATAGGGAAATTTACAAAAAGTTTACCTCGATCGGGCCATTATTAGACAAGTTGGGTAATGGTGGTAAAGGCATCAATTGGAACACTGAGCATGAAGTGCATGAGATTGGTGGCATCACCAAAGTGGTCACCGAAGACGGTGTGTCAAAAGGTCGTCCGCGTTTAGAAACAGCGATCGACGCGTGCGAAATGATCTTGACCTTTGCACCAGAAACGAATGGTCACGTTTCGGTCAAAGCCTGGGATGCACTGTCAAAAATTACCGGGCGTAATCATACGCATTTAGCAGTCGGACGTGAACATGACAAGATTCGTTTCCGTGATGTACAGGCGCAGCCACGCAAGATTATTTCCGCACCAACCTGGTCAGGCTTGGAATCAGAAGAAGTCAGCTACAACGCGGGCTACACCAACGTCCACGAATTGATTCCATGGCGCACACTCACTGGTCGTCAGCAGTTCTATCAAGACCATCGTTGGATGCTCGATTTTGGTGAAGGTTTGTGTGTTTATAAACCGGCGATCGATACGAAGACTGTGGCACCGATGCTGAATAAGGCACCGAACGGTGAGAAAGAAATTGTCTTGAACTGGATTACACCACATCAAAAATGGGGTATCCACTCGACTTACTCTGACAACTTGCGCATGTTGACTTTGTCTCGTGGTGGTCCTCACGTGTGGGTGTCCGAGATCGAAGCCAAAGAAGCAGGTTTGGTCGATAACGATTGGGTTGAGGTTTTTAATAGCAACGGTACTTTGACGGCCCGTGTCGTTGTTAGTCAACGTGTGCCAAAAGGCATGTGCTTGATGTATCACGCTCAAGAGAAGATCGTAAACACGCCGGGCGCAGAACTCTCAGGTATGCGCGGCGGTATCCATAACTCCGTCACACGGGCGGTTCTGAAACCCACGCATATGATTGGTGGTTATGCCCAGCAAGCTTACGGCTTTAACTACTACGGCACCGTCGGTAGCAATCGTGATGAGTTTGTGGTCTTACGTAAGATGAAAAAAGTGGATTGGTTAGAAGGCAAATTGGAAGAGGAGTCCGCATCATGAAAATTCGCGCACAAGTAGGCATGGTGTTGAACCTCGACAAATGTATCGGTTGTCATACTTGCTCGGTTACTTGTAAGAACGTGTGGACCAGTCGCGATGGTGTGGAATACGCTTGGTTCAATAACGTTGAAACAAAACCAGGTATTGGCTATCCAAAAGAGTGGGAAAATCAACAGAAGTGGAAGGGCGGTTGGCAGCGCAATGCTGCCGGTAAGTTGGAACCGAAACAAGGTGGAAAACTGCGTATCTTGGCGAATATTTTCGCTAATCCAAACCTGCCACAGATCGACGACTACTACGAGCCATTTACCTTTGACTACGAGCGTTTGCAAAACGCACCATTGTCGCAAACACCACCGACCGCTCGTCCCGTCTCTGTCTTCACTGGCAAAAAAATGGACAAGATTGTTTGGGGCCCGAACTGGGAAGATGACTTAGGTGGTGAATTTAGTTCACGTAGTCGTGATCAGCTGTTCGAAGGCATACAAAAGGAAATGTATAGCACTTTCGAATCGACTTTCATGATGTATTTGCCACGTCTGTGCGAACACTGCTTGAATCCAGCTTGCGTAGCTTCTTGCCCATCGGGCTCGATCTACAAACGTGAAGATGACGGTATTGTATTGGTCGATCAAGACAAGTGCCGCGGTTGGCGTATGTGTATCTCTGGTTGCCCTTACAAAAAGATTTATTACAATTGGAGTTCAGGCAAAGCAGAGAAATGTACCTTCTGTTATCCACGTATCGAAGCAGGTCAACCGACCGTGTGCTCCGAGACGTGCGTAGGTCGCATCCGTTACCTCGGCGTCTTGCTGTATGACGCCGATAAAATCGAAGCAGCGGCATCGACACCAAATGAGCAAGACTTGTATCAGGCGCAGTTAGATTGCTTCTTAGACCCGCATGATCCTGCAGTCATCGCTGAAGCGCGCAAGCATGGCATTCCAGAGAGCTGGATTGAGTCTGCACAGAAATCGCCAGTCTACAAAATGGCGATGGAATGGAAGATTGCTTTCCCACTGCATCCAGAATATCGCACATTGCCTATGGTTTGGTATGTGCCTCCGCTGTCGCCAATTCAAAAAGCGGCAGAAGCAGGTCATATGGGCATGAACGGTATTATTCCAGACGTGAAGTCTTTGCGTATTCCAGTGCGTTATTTGGCGAATTTACTAACAGCAGGAAAAGAAGAGCCTGTCTTGCAAGCACTTGAAAAAATGTTGGCGATGCGTGCCTACAAACGTTCCGAAGTAGTGCATGGCGAATTCGACGAGGCGGTGCTGAAGCAGGTTGGTCTGACTGCGGCACAAGTCGAAGACATGTATCAAACGATGGCGATTGCCAACTACGAAGATCGATTCGTGATTCCTTCCTCGCACAAAGAAATGGTGGAAGATAGTTTCAACGAAAAAGGCAGTTGTGGCTTCACGTTCGGCAACGGCTGCTCCGGCGGCACCTCCGATGGTTCTTTGTTTGGTAAGAAGCCGCAGGGTAGTGTGATTTTTGTGGATATGCCGAAGTCACGCAAGAAGTTATCGACCACTGAGTAACTCCCTTCTCCCGCAATCGGAAGAAAAGATATTCAAAAATGTAGGGCGGGTGAAACCCGCGCCGCACGAACTTAATTGGGACAGTACGGGTTTCACCGGCTCTACAAAAAAGCCTCTGTGTTGAGATGTTTTAAAAAAAAGGAAATCGTATGCAAATGTATCGCATCCTGTCGGCACTGCTAAGCTATCCGCAAGCAGATTTGATCGAGGCCTTGCCAGAGATTCGTGCTGCGTTAGCAGACGACCAGGAAAGTCTACAAGCCTTACAGCCTTTGCTCGACTATTTGCAGTCGCATAGTCTGATTGAAGTGCAAGAGAACTACGTCGGCACTTTCGATCGCACACCCTCCGTCGCTTTGCATTTGTTCGAACACATTCATGGCGAGAGCCGTGATCGTGGACAGGCCATGGTCGATTTGATTGAAGAGTATCGTCGTTTCGGATTCGAACCAGAGATCAGTGAATTGCCAGACTATGTTCCTTTGTTCTTGGAATTTTTGAGTTTGGTCGACGATGAGGTTGCAGAACGCTTGCTTGGCGAAGCGATTCATGTTTTAGCGGCGATCGGTGTTCGGTTGCAGCGCAAAGAAAGTCCGTATGCCAATGCACTTTTGGTGTTGACTTCGTTCACTGATGTCGTACCGCAAGAACAGGGTGAGTCCCCAGTGCGTGATATGGATGATGCGATGGAAACATTTGGCCCTGGTGCAGATGGCGTTGAGCCTTTGTTGAAGCCGGGAGCGTCTTGTTCCTCGAGTGGTGCTGGCACTGGCGTGCAGGCAGTGAACTTTTATCCGCGTGAAGCGAAGCTGGGTGGTTCTGAATTGCGGTCTTAGGCTTGTGATTCCCGTCAATGCAGGAATCGAGTGTCTTAATTGTTGATTGTAATACGAAAGATACTGGGCTTCTGCATGCGTAGGAGCGACAACATCAGGTTTAGAAATATTTGCTGTAGGCGATGCAGCATTAAAAGCGACATTAATTTAGGAGTTTATGATGGACTACTTACATCAATTTTTATATGGTATCTACCCCTACATCGCGCTGGCGATTTTCTTACTGGGTAGCTTGGCGCGTTTCGAACGCGAACAATATACGTGGAAGAGCGACTCATCGCAGATGCTGAAAACTGGCAATTTGCGCCTCGGGAATATCTGTTTCCACATCGGCGTGCTCGGTTTGTTCTTCGGCCACTTGGTCGGCTTGTTGACACCCGTTAGTGTGTGGGATGCCTTGGGAGTGAGTCATGGCTTTAAACAAATGATCGCAATCGTGATGGGCGGTAGCTTTGGTAGCTTGTGTCTGTTCGGTTTACTGATTTTGTTACATCGTCGTTTGACAGAGCCACGCATTGCTGCGGTCACCAAAACTGGCGATAAAGTACTGTTGCTATGGATCTTGGTCACGCTCGGCTTGGGCCTCTCCACCATCTTCGAATCTCTCGAACACCGTGATGGTCACATGATGGTGTTGCTCATGACCTGGGCTCAACATATCGTCACTTTCCGTGGTGACGCAGCGAGTTTTATTGAAGGCGCACCACTCTTGTTCAAAGCGCACTTGTTCATGGGCTTGACCTTGTTTGTGATCTTCCCTTTCACACGTCTGGTTCACGTATGGAGTGGCTTTGCTTCGGTCGGATATCTCAGTCGCGCATGGCAATTAGTGCGTTCGAGATAGTTTAAGAAAGCCTTATGCGAAGAAGTTTCCCAAGAAGTGCAGAGTATTGTAGATGGGCGAGAAAATTGTGGATTCAATTGAGATGTTTCTTTGGTTTCTCTGTACCTGTGCGTTGAGAAGTTTAGAATTTAATAGGAGGCCATCATGCCCGTCATCGTCAACAATTACGAACTCAGCGATGCTGAGATGGAGCAAGAATTGCCCCAACATCAAGGGGCAGTTGATCCGCTCAAGAGTGCCATGACGGCATTGGTCTTGCGCCGTGTGTTGGTAGACAAGGCCAATGAAGATGGTTTTAGCGGTGACGATGAGCAAAAAATCGAAGACTTGTTGGCACAAGAATTGAAAGTGCCGGACGCAAGCGAAGAAGAATGTCGTCGTTATTACGATCTACATCAACCGCGTTTTCTGGTTGGTGAATTGGTCGAGGTAAATCATATTCTGTTTCAAGTGACAGCTAACGTCGACCTCGATGCGCTGCGGCAACAAGCACAGTCTGTCTTAGATGAATTGATTTCACAGCCCAGTGAATTCGCTAAGGCGGCGAAGACATACTCGAATTGTCCTTCCGCAGAAGTGGGTGGCAACTTAGGGCAATTGGGTCATGGTGATACTGTTCCTGAATTCGAAAAAGCTATTTTCAGTGCAGCTGCGCATAGCGTCATCACCCGCCTCGTCGAAACTCGTTTTGGGCTGCATATCATACAGCTGGGACGCAAAGTCGCTGGCCGTCTGGTGCCGTTTGAGCAAGTTCAGAATCAGATCGCGGATTCCATGCAAAGAGCGAGTTACGACCGTGCATTGCAACAGTACTTGAAAGTAGTGGTGGGGCAGGCGCAGATTACCGGTATTCAGTTGGATGGCGCGTCAAGCCCCTTGGTGCAATGATGATTGGCATAGCAACCGTATAGTAATAATAGGAAGAATCATGTCAGAAGCAATGATGAAATTGGTGAAACAGCACCAAGAGTGTGATGATCAACTTAATCGTGTGGAAGTCGCTTTGAATAAGCAAGACTTCGCATCTGCTGGGCGCAATTTTCGCTTATTCAATGAGCAGTTAGAAGACCATTTCCGGATTGAAGAAGAGCGTCTGTTTCCTGCCTTTGAAAGTGCGACGGGGATGAGGGACGGCCCCACTGTTGTAATGCGGGCAGAGCACCTTGAAATTCGTTCTTTGCGAGATCAATTAATGCAAGAAATTGAAGCCGCGGATGCCAACGCGGCGCGCGCCAGCATAGATACGATGAATGTCTTGATTCAACAGCACAACGTCAAGGAAGAAAACATCTTGTATCCGATGTGCGGCGGTAGCATTCCACATTTGAACCGCATTTTGGGATTCGGTGGTTGTGGTGGTGTTTGCTCCTGCGCTGCCTGAAGCGCCTGAATCATTGCTTACTACGCGGCATAAACGATTGCCTAGCGGATCAAATGGCGAAAAATAGCCGATGCTGAATTATGACTTAGCACCGCGACCGGCAATCATTTTTGGTTGCCTCCTCCCCGCCCCTTGGCTCGGCGTGTTGGCAGGCGTGATGCTAGCCATCGCACCCGGTGAAGGATTGCCGCACCGCTTCTCTCCCATAGTTCTTAGCTTGACACATATCCTCGCGTTGGGAATGTTGGCACCGGTGATGATAGGCGCCCTATTTCAATTATTTCCCGTTGTCGGTGGGCAAGCGGTTCGCCTATCGCGCTATATTGCACCGTTCTTAGCATTAGGTTCGAGCGCGATCGCATTGAGCCTAAGCTACGCTTTCTATTACCATTCCAGTTTCTCTTTTAGTCTGGCGTTTGGCCTAGCTGCCGTGTTGTTTTCTGCAGTGGTGATGGCATTGTTCGATGCGGGCATGGCGATGCGCTTACCACCGCATCGCGACGCAAGCTTACTTACCCTCCGTGCGATTGCTTTGCCATTGTTTTCGCTGGTCTCGTTTGGCTTGGGCTTACTCGCCAGCTTACTCGGCTGGTGGACGATAGATTTACTGTCGGTTCTGCGTCTCCATGTGGCATGGGCTTTGATCGGTTGGTTAGCCTGTCTTATTCTTGGTGTCGCCACCACTGTGTTTCCGATGTTTTGGCAGTGCCCACGACCGGCACCAGTCTGGCATCGATTCACACCGGTTCCGATCTGGACTGGCTTACTGTTGTTCAGCGCGACCTGGTCGGATTCTTTGCAAACAGTGATTTTGACTGTTGTTCTGGTTTTCGTTTGTGGCTTGCTTTGCTTCGCTTTGCGCCACGTACTGAAGGCGAAACGACGCTTCGATGCGGCCTGGCCTTTGTGGCTGCTGTGTACCACCAGCGGTCTACTGGCTGCACTATTGAGTTTACTGTGTATGCATGCCACGTCTGTTTTGCCAGAGTCCGTGGTAAATAGTATGCCTTGGATGATTGGTGTGCTGGTCTTGGTTGGCGGTGGCGTGTGCGCAGTGAATGCGATGTTGGGGAAAATCATTCCGTTTCTGGTATTTCTGCATTTAAGACGGACAATTCCTATGGGACAACGCATTCCCAGCATGCAGTTGATCTTGCCACCGAAGTACTTGAAATGGCAGGCGCACTTGTTAATACTTAGTCTCATGAGCCTACTTTTGCTTCCTATGCTCCCATCATTGTTTCGCATCGCGGGTGGTATTCTTTTCGCGATATCACAAGCTTTTCTTGCTGTTTTGTTGTTGAAATGCCTATTTCAATTTCGTCAGCATCTGAGAATTTATCTACTGGGAACTGTCAAAACTTGATCCCAATCAAAATTTATCCCCCAAAAGAACTAGATGATTTAGCTTGCTGACCAATTGTGGTTGAAGACCAAGCTGCGCACAATGGCAGCATGGATACAAATATCATCGAATCGAACTCAGCCTTGACGAATCAGCACCGCTTGCGTGACCGCTTTGGGCGTCATGTTGACTATTTGCGCGTGTCGGTGACAGATAAATGCGATTTGCGTTGCAGTTATTGCATGCCCAAGGGATTTCGAGGTTTCGAAGAACCCGAGAATTGGCTCAGTTTCGCTGAAATTGAAAGAGTGGTCGCCGCATTCGGACGTCTTGGGGTGAAACGCGTACGGCTGACTGGAGGAGAACCTTTGTTGCGGCGTAAACTGCCGGATTTGGTCGCGGCTTTGGCGAGCCATCGCGAACTCGAGGACATTTCTTTATCGACCAATGCCACGCAGCTAGAGAAACACGCGCAGGCACTATTTGATGCAGGCGTCGGACGCATTAACGTCAGTTTAGATAGTTTAGATCGCGCCTGTGTGCAGCAGATTACAGGCAGTGATAGTTTCGAACAAGTTTTGCGCGGCCTGCAACGCGCAAAGCAAGTGGGCATTCAACCGATTAAATTGAATATGGTCGTGATGCGGGGTATCAACGATCATGAAGTAAGTCGTATGACCGCATTTTGTATGCGAGAAGGTTTTATTTTACGTTTTATAGAAGCGATGCCGATGGGTAGCACGGGCCAGGCTAGTGCGTACTGCGACCTTGGGCCTATTCGAGATCAATTAGTACGAGAGTTCGATTTAGTACCTGTTGTGAAGGAACTCGGTGGTGGCCCCGCTCGTTATTGGCAATCACGAGACGGCTCAGCGACGATAGGCTTTATCTCGCCTATCAGTCAGCATTTCTGCGCCAGTTGCAATCGGGTGCGGCTTGCAGTTGATGGCACTTTGTATATGTGCTTAGGTCAAGAAGCCGCATTTCCCTTGCGACCGTATTTGCGAAGCGGAATTTCCGAAGACGACTTAGAAGCATTGTTGATCGAAGCCATAGAGCTGAAACCGGAACGTCATGAATTCTCGAACAAGCCGTATCAAGTGTTACGATTCATGTCGCAAACTGGCGGTTAGCGTGTGATGTGTATGAGGCAGGGATAGAACTATGGAAGTAAGAAATATTCACCAATTTATTGAAGGTTTTCAGCGCTTTCAGTCTAAGTATTTTTCTGGCGAGAAAAAACTCTACGATAAATTAAGTGGCGGGCAAAGCCCAACCACACTCTTGATTGGCTGTTGTGATTCGCGCGTCGACCCTGCGCTGCTACTCGATTGCGATCCTGGTGATATTTTTGTGATTCGCAATGTGGCCAATCTGGTTCCACCCTGCAATGAGACAGGTAATCAGCAAGGTGTTAGTGCCGCGATACAGTTTGCTGTTGAAGCGCTACAGGTACAACGTATTATCGTCATGGGTCACGAAAAGTGTGGTGGCATACGTGCACTAATGCAGGGCTACAAGCCAAGTCGTAAAATTGATTTCATCGGTCGTTGGATGCGTATTGTTGAGCCCGTTAAAAAGGAAGTGTTGAGTCGCCTCTCTCATTGCAGTGTGGATGTGCAAAATCATGCTTGTGAGTTGGGAGCGATTATCTTGTCTCTCAATAATTTGCGGAGTTTTCCTTGGGTCAAAGAACGTGTAGACGCCGGTCAACTCGCATTACATGGTTGGTACTTCGATATGACGCATGGTTCTTTACTGGCCTATTCCGATCGAACAGATACTTTTCTGCCTATGGTTTGCCCCTTGGGAGTGAGTCATGCCGAGGCGCATGACAGATTATTGGAGCAAGAAGCCTGTTCCACGATGAGCGCAGCGATTTTGGAGATTTAAGATGCTACTATTTCGTTGACAGTTTGAGAGCATAAGGATTCCTATGAAAATGAATGTAAAACAGGGCGTTGGAGCACAGGTGATTCCCATCGGGAAGCGCTTGACGTTTCGCATCTTGTTGATGACTGCTATTGGTTTGTTGTTGACGCTCGCAGCGATTGCATACACCTTGCTCTTATCTTGGCAACTGGAAGGGGGAGGTGCTGCGATCAATGAAGCAGGTAGTTTGCGTATGCGCTCTTATCGACTGGTGCAGTTGATTGGACATCCTATGCCCGAATATTCTGCACCTCGTGAGTTAGCGGAGTTTGATCGTGTGCTGCAGGATTTACAGCAAGGTGATCCACGACGACCTTTATTTTTGCCTCAAACTGAAGCAATACGGGCGCAGGCGCGGCAAGTGGATGAGGTGTGGGAGAACCTGATGCGACCTGAGCTTGAACAGGTGATGCGTCTAGCTGAAGGCGAGAAAAAGCAGCAGGCTTTGGATATCTATCTTAAAAAACTGCCGAGTTTTGTCGACAGTATTAATCGACTCGTGTCCTTAGTTGAAGTCGAGCTTGCAGAGAAAACGACTTGGTTGCGCTTATGTCAGACCGCGCTGATCTTTATGTCCTTAGCGGCTAGCGTTGCTCTCTTGTACTTGCTGTATTTGTGGATTGTTGGGCCAGTGACGCGTATGCGTGCTGGCATTGCTAAGATGAGTCAAGATGAACTTGACGTTCGTTTGCCAATAGAATCTGAAGATGAATTCGGCGTATTGGCCCAAGCCTTTAATCAAATGGCAGATCACGTGCAAGGCGTACATAGAACGCTTGAAGAGCGGGTCTTAGAAAAGACTGCAAAGTTGCAAGCGCAAAATCACGAAATGAGTACTTTGTATGAAATTGCAGGCTTTCTTGCGGGCCCGCATGCGATTGAAGAACTGTGCCGTGGTTTCCTGCATCGAATTATGCTACGCATGCATGCCGATGGTGGTACTGTGCGTATTCTTGATAAACATAGCGATAACATGCATATCACTGTGCATGAAGGTGTGCCGGATCACATGATAGAACAAGAACATTGCATCAAGAAGGATGATTGCTTGTGTGGGGCAGCGACACAACAAGGCGTGATTCTCGTGCGTGATTTCCGCATGTTGGATCAGCAAAAACGCTACCGATGTGCTGAAGAAGGCTATGTTTCATTGGCAGTGTTTCAGATCATGGCGCGTGATCAGGTATTAGGTACATTTTCCTTGCACTTCCTGAAGGAACGCTTGGTCACAGCCGAAGAACGGCGCTTACTGGAAACCTTGGGTAAGAATCTCGGCGCAGCGATTGAGAATCAAAGGTTGATCGCCAAAGAGAAAGAGTTTGCGGTATCACATGAGCGCAATCTATTAGCCCAAGGCTTGCACGATAGCATTGCGCAAGGGCTCAATTTTTTAAATCTACAAGTACAAATGCTCGACGATGCACTAAAGCGTGGTGATTTGGTTGAGATCGCTGACATTTCACCTCTGCTGAGGGCGGGTGTGCAAGAAAGTTATGAAGATGTACGTGAACTATTGCTCAACTTCCGCACCCGTTTGCAAGACAGTAATCTTGAGGGGGAGATGCGTAACGTTGTAGCGAAATTTCAACGTCAAACCGGAGTTCACGCGACCATCGATTTTCGAGGCAATGGCGCGCGTTTGGCACCGGAGCAACAACTGCAAGTTCTATTTATATTGCAAGAGGCTTTGTCGAATGTACGAAAGCATGCGCAAGCAGGGCAAGTGAAAGTGGAGGTTGAAAATGAACGTGATTTTTCTTTGCGTGTCATGGATGATGGTGCAGGATTTGCAATGGAAGATGCGCAAAGCAAGGGCGATGGTCACGTCGGACTACGAATTATGCAAGAACGTGCGCAGCGCTTGTCGGCACAATTTGATATCCAGAGTCAGCGCGGCCAGGGCACAATGATTTTGCTCAGATTAGAGCGCACTGAACGCATGGTCGCTTAAACAAGGGAAAAGAACATATGAGCATTAAGGTACTATTGGTCGACGATCACACCCTATTCCGAAGCGGGATACGTCTGATTTTGCAACGTAACCCTGAGTTTGAAATCGTGGGTGAAGCAGCTGACGGTTTGGAAGGTGTCAAGCGAGCAAAACAACTCAAGCCCGATGTGGTATTGATGGATTTAAACATGCCTGGTTTGTCGGGATTGGAAGCGATGCAATTGATCGTCGAAGATGTGCCGACGACAGCCGTGTTGATGCTCACTGTGTCTGAGGAGGCGGAAGACTTGAGCACTGCTTTACGCAATGGTGCGCGCGGCTATTTGCTCAAAAATATTGAGGCTGACTACCTGACTTCTGCGATCAAGAAAGCGGCGGCAGGCGAGGCTGTGATTGCCGAATCAATGACAGGGAAATTGATCATGCAGTTCCGTTCGGGGCAGAACTTGACGCCCTCGACTGAGAAAGAAAAACTGACACCACGAGAACGTGAAACCATGGTGTGTTTGGCTCGCGGAGAAAGCAACAAGGAAATCGCTAGACACCTTGATGTTGCTGAAAGTACAGTCAAAATTCATGTCCAAAATATCTTAAAGAAATTGAACCTCACCAGCCGCGTACAAATTGCTGTGTATGCGGTGGAGCATGGTTTGGACAAATAGTGAGCAGTCGACTAGCACCAAATACCTGACGCTTATACGTCGAATGGACTATAGGCGCCATCATTAAAACTTCCTACACTTAGATTCATATTTAACTACGATCAAAGCAGTATTTACTAGTTTTTGGCGTCAGTTGGCTTTGTCACGATGGCAGAGCTGATTGGTGCAGATTCTAGCAATCGTGCGAATGGTCGGTAAAACAGATTGTCGTAGGAGGCACAAATGATAAATCAGGGAACCCTCGATGGGCTGCTCGTTAACCAAGCGCTGTTTCAGGGAATTTCGCCATTCGAATTAGAGAGTCTGAAGCGCGAAGTCATCAAGATTGAGCTCGATAAGGGATTGAGTTTGTTCCAAAAAGGCGATACAGCTGATGCCTGCTACATCATGGTCTACGGTTTGCTGAAATTGGCGATACCAACTTCTTCAGGTAGTCATAAAGTCATTGAGTTGATTCGACCTGGTCAATGTTTTGGTGAGGCGATGGTTTTTTTGGAAGAACCGTATCCATTTTATGCCGAGACACTAGAGTCTTCACTATTCTTAAAAATCTCCAAAAAATCTTTGTTCAAATTGCTTGAGCAGTCTCCTTCAATCGCTCGTCAAATGATGAAGGGATTGTCCTATCGTTTATTAGGATTTATCCGAAATCTGGAAAGGCAATCGAGCCATAATGCGATGCACCGTGTGGTGGACTATCTAATGCAAACCGCGCAGGTGCAGGAGACCACGGAAATTCGGCTTGAACTCAAGAAAAATGTTGTAGCGTCGATTCTGAATTTAACGCCCGAAACGTTTTCGCGCATGTTGCAACAATTGGTTGAAGAAGGCTTGATAGAAGTGCGTGCATCTAGGATTAATATCTTCTCGCTTTCTTCTTTACAGGATTTCCTTCGTTTTTATAATGAGCAAGAACTCAGTCATAGCAAAGCGACTCGCACCCACTACCGTAGCCCGCAATTGAGTTCCTCAACACATTGACTAGAATCTTTCTAGTTCTTTTGGCTTATTCACCACTACTTCTGCGGTGAATCGATGTCCGAAGGAAGAATTTTCATTCCGCCTTTACTTCTCTAATCTGATGTTATGCCCTGGGTCTATTTGTAATTACAGGGTCGCGCTTCGATAAATCAGATGTGACAAAGAGGAGTTTAAAATGGGACAAGTGTTAAGTCGATGGGAACCCGAGGATACTAGTTTTTGGGCGAAAGAAGGAAGCAGTATTGCGAATCGAAATCTTTGGATATCAATTCCCAGTTTGATGTTGGCATTCTCGGTATGGATGTTATGGAGTGTGGTCGCCGCAAACCTCGATAAGGCAGGCTTCAAGTTTACCAAGGATCAGCTGTTCTTCCTGACGGCGTTGCCGGCGCTATCTGGCGCTACCCTACGTATTTTCTATTCCTTCTTAGTACCTATCGTCGGCGGGCGTCGTTTTACCGCATTGTCGACAGCCAGTCTTTTGATTCCAGCGATCGGCATGGGCTTCGCCCTGAAAGACCCAACTACTAGTTATTCAACATTGCTTGCACTGGCTTTGCTTTGTGGTCTTGGTGGCGGTAACTTTAGTTCGAGCATGGCCAATATCAGCTTCTTCTTCCCTAAGACACGCAAAGGTTACGCGACGGGCATGAATGCCGGTATTGGTAATCTTGGTGTTTCGGTGGTGCAGTTCGTTGCACCATTGGTGATTTCTTCCGCAGTTTTTGGAACGGCAATTTCAGGTGATGGCTATCTGTATCACAATGCTAAAACCAATGCAGATCAACTGTTCTGGTTGTCCAATGCGGGCTTCATTTGGGTACCATTCATCGTGGTAGCGACCATCGCAGCGTGGTTTGGTATGAATGATATCGCTTCGGCGAAAGCGTCGTTTTCTGATCAAGCAATCATTTTCAAGCGCAAGCATAATTGGTTGATGTGCTGGTTATATATCGGTACTTTTGGTTCTTTCATTGGTTTCTCGGCAGCCTTCGGTATGTTGATCAAAGCACAGTTTCCGGAAGTAGAAGTAGCGAAGTTTGCCTTTTTAGGACCTTTGGCTGGCGCCTTGGCGCGCCCGATTGGTGGAATTTTGTCGGATAAAATTGGTGGTGCTCGCCTCACGTTTTGGGTCTTCGCGGCGATGGCTGCAACCATACTGCTTGGAATCTTGCCGGCCTTACATGATCATCAATTCACGGTGTTCTTGTATTCATTTATTACCATGTTCATTCTCACGGGCCTAGGCAATGGTTCGACATTCCGTATGATCCCAGTGATTTTCCAAACCGAACGGGAACGTGCAGCGGCGGGTAAAGGTGAAGCGGTCTTGCGCCAGAGCCGACTTGACGCAGCCAAGGAATCGGCAGCTGTACTCGGTTTTTCCGGAGCCATTGGCGCGTATGGCGGCTTTTTCATCCCGCAAGGATTTGGTACATCGATCAAGATCACTGGTGCACCCGACATGGCACTGTACACGTTTATCGCTTTCTATTTAAGCTGCATGATCGTGACCTGGTGGTTCTATTCACGCAAAGGTGCGGAAATGCCTTGTTAATTGATTGTACCTTTTTGAGTCTCTTTGAAGACTTTGCGGCAGCGTTGATGTCAACGCTGCTTTTTATTTGAGCGTATTGGGTGAAGTAGAGCGAACAGGCTTGCCTTTAACGAGCGTCGGCATAGTCGCAATTTGAAGCAGCATTTTGCCAAAGACAATCATAGTTGCTTATGGTAAATGGTGCTCAAATAATTAGTCATAGACAAGTCGTAACATGTGCAGTGTAAGACTAGATTTGTAGGTGCAGTGGTTTATTAATCGGCTTAGATTCGACGTTTTTTCCAATTATAGCTTGATGATGGACTGGATACGCCTGGCGTACCAACGGAATCGGGGTTTTCTGATGACATCGTGATATGTCTTATGGCGTCGCCTGCGCGCTGTCGACATCGGAGTGTCTCGGCAAACTGCAATGCCATGCTCATTTGTTGTAAATCGAAATCTTTGAAACAAACATGGTTAGTTGGTGTCACTTGTACTCCTTGTGCTTCTAATGTTTCTTGCTCTGTCCAATACACTCT
This sequence comes from Affinundibacterium nitidum, assembly GCF_014284155.1. Classification (GTDB taxonomy): domain Bacteria; phylum Pseudomonadota; class Gammaproteobacteria; order Burkholderiales; family Burkholderiaceae_D; genus Undibacterium; species Undibacterium nitidum. The sequence continues at coordinate 1,678,344 of NZ_JACOFZ010000001.1, read as the reverse complement.
GAACATGTATCTCCTTTAAAAAATGTGTTGAATTCCTTGTTTGGATTGAAAAAAAGACCCGGCGCTATGATTAGCGTACGGGTCTTTTGTGATCTCGCTGAGGATATCAAGCTGGGCTTGCTCCCGTGAGATGTGAACTGAGGCTGCGAAGTGCATTGCCAATATGAGCTTGGTGCATCAGCGGGCTGAAATCATTGCTCAGTTCGGATTCGCTAAAAGCCGATGGTGAATTGATCAAATTGACCAAGGCTGTTTGTGCTCGACTTGCCTTTGTGCTTCCTACTATTGCCGAACCAAACACTGGCGTGATGGAACGCAGGTTTTTAAAGAGTTTGGCGAATACATTGGATTTCACGATAGGTCCTTAGTTAAGTGTGGTGTAAGCATTGGATAAGATAGTAACCATGAGGGGGCGACGAAAATGTGACATCCATCACGATTAGAGAAATAAACCTATTTTTAGTCTTGGTAGGCTGTGATGGAAATCTGATCTTCGGCGATGCAAGTGCGCTGAAGCAGACCGATTGGCATCAATTGAAGCAAGGGAGTGGCCAAATAGCTGCATATTGTTGGTGAGAAACATCATACTTCTCTTATAGCGGCGACTTCTTTTCTCGTTCATGAGGTAGTGAAAAATTTTGTGCCATAATGCCTTGATTAAATATATCGAGTGTTCTGCCTCGGAGAAGAGTGAAGTGGGTGCTAGCGTGTGGCGTCAGATAAGGTCTCGCATTTTGCGTCTGTCTATGACAGTTGCAGGAGCAAGCTTATTTTTCACACAGTTTGCAAGTGCTCAAGAACTACAAGCTTATACAGAGGATTGGCCGCCTTATAACTACCAGCAGGAAGGTGTCGTTACAGGAATTTTGACGGACATTTTGCGTGAGGCTTGCGCAGTCGAAAAAATCCAGTGTTCAACCCAATTAGTTCCCTGGGCACGCGCCTATAAAACCGTTCAAGAAACAACGAATACCTTAATTTACGGCATCGCGAAGACCCCCGCACGCGAATCGCAGTTAATTTGGGTCGGCCCCGTGTTGCCGCGTACGACATGGATTTTTGCTCGTCCAGAAGTGCAAAACAAGCTACACAGCATGTCAGATTTGAGTGCTCTGAGAATTGGTATGATCCGAGGAGAGGCATCGGCCGATGAGTTACTCAATGCAGGTGTCGCTAAAGAGGCTATCGTTTTGTTTAACTCGAATAATGATGTGATACGCACCTTCAAACTCGGCAAGATTGATGTGCTTGTCAACACAGAGATCGGTATGGCCGTTAATCAGAAAAATTTTCAAATTCCAGATGACAAAGTTAAACGTGTGATGAAGTTCTACGATGGTGGTTCCATCTATTTTGGATTGAACCTTCACTCCGATCCAGTGCTGGTTGAACGACTACAAAATGCTGTTGATAAACTCAGACGTGAGGGTAGGATTCAGCAAATTGTTCAACAATATACAAAAAAATTTTAGTGGATGTGAATAACTAACATTCACAAACTTAGGCTCAATTTATGTTCGCTCTACGTCTCTTACTGATTTCAATTTTTGTTTGCCTGCTTAGCCCGAGCTCCGTTTCAGCGCAAGTTCTTAAGGCGTATACGGAAGAGTGGCCTCCTTATAATTTCATTCGCGACAATAAGCTAGTCGGCGTATCCACTGATATTCTTAAGGCCGTGTGTGCCGATACTGAGTTGAAATGCGATATGCAGTTGGTGCCTTGGACTCGCGCGTATAAGACGGTGTTGGAAACACCTGATACGATGATTTACACTATTTCGCGAATCCCTTTAAGAGAAAAGCAGTTTGTGTGGATAGGCCCAATACTGCCACGCAGTATGTGGATCTTCGCTCGTGCGGATGTTGCGGCAAAAATTCATACGCTAAAGGACATCGCCAATTTCCGTATTGGGGCGATCCGTGAAGAAGCGTCTTTGAGTGAGTTATTGGAAGCGGGTGTACCTAGCTCATCGATTCAGATCTTCAATACCAATACCGATGAAATGCGCATGCTCAAGGCCGGTAAGATTGACATCGTTGCCAATACCGAAATTGGCATGCAACAAAACCAGAAGACCTTCGGTATTCCAGATAAAGCGATGAAGCGCATGATGAAGCTCAATGATGGTGCAGCGCTGTACTTTGGGATGAATATCAATAGCAATAAAGATTTAGTCGCGAAATTACAAGCGAGTGTTGATAAGATGAAGCGTGAAGGCAAGATAGACGCTATCGTGCAACAATACACCAAAGCGAAGTGATCCCTGTTTACCTCGGTTCTCCTTTTTTCCCTATTTCACCTAGATCCCTTACAGGATAAAGATGCTGTTCTGCTTTCTTGTTTTATTGGTCTTCCAATTTATCGGTGAGGCAGTAACGCGTCTATTTGATCTGCCCATCCCAGGACCAGTGATCGGGATGATGCTTCTTTTTTTTACGCTAATTGCTTTCCCTCGGCTGCTGGCTAAATTGGAACATGCAGCAATGACGATGCTGCAGCATTTGTCATTGCTGTTTATTCCGGCTGGTGTGGGAATTATGGTATCGGTATCGCAGATCGGTGATCATTGGTTGGCCATCGTGGTCTCGATGGTCGTTAGCACCTTGCTGACGATGATCGTGACGGCACTGAGCTTCGCGTACTTTCAGCAACGCAGCAGCGATTCAGCTTCCGATCAGAAACAAGATACCGAAGGCGATAACGATGCTTGATTTGCTGAATCGCTTCTTACAAACGCCTTTGTTTAGCGTGATTTTAACGCTAGTAACGTATTTCATCGCGCTCGCCATCGCCAAACGTTTTCAATTTAACCCCCTGGTGAATCCCGTCGTGTTGGCCGTGGCGATGATAGTTTGTGTCCTGCATTTCTCTCAGATGACTTACGCCGACTATTTTTCTGGCGCGCAGCTTATCCATTTTCTTTTGGGTCCAGCGACCGTGGCGATGGCAATCCCCTTAGCTAAACAAGTTGATCGTTTGCGGCGCGTACTGCTGCCCTTAGGGATCAGTCTCGTCTTAGGTTCTGTAACAAGTATTGTGTCTGCATTTAGCATTACCGCTTTGATGCATGGTTCGCGTGAATTGGCGATTGCCATGGGGCCGAAATCGGCAACCACACCGATCGCGATGGCGATCGCCGAGAAGCTCGGTGGCATCCCTTCTGTGAGTGCGGTAGTAGTGATCACCACGGGCATTATCGGCGCGATGGTGGGACGTTTTGTATTTAATCGTATTGGCGTAACTAATACGGAAGTGCGTGGGTTTGCCTTAGGCGTGTCAGCGCATGGTATTGGCACGGCAAGAGCGTTTCAGATGAGTTCGACCATGGGTAGCTACGCTGGCCTCGGGATGGGTTTGAATGGCATTATGACAGCGATCTTAACGCCACTACTGGTGCCGATCTTGCTGCGCCTATTTTATTCGTGAGATAGTCGTGAGCGAGGTGCTCATTTACCTTTGGCTTGTTTGATGTGATATTCCAATTCGCGGAAACTAGGCCGTGTGCGTGAGCTTAAGGCTTTACGTCCGAACTCACAGGCAATCGGCGGTGAATAACCGTTTAGACTGGCGATGATCGTAACCTTGATACATTGATAGGCCATCATATTGATGCTGAGTTTTTGCTCTAATCGCGCTGCGACGGGACCAATAAAACCGTAAGAAATCAAAATCCCAAGAAAGGTTCCGACCAAGGCCTTAGCAATCAAGATTCCAAGTTCATTTGGCGGAATACCCACCGATTCCATCGTATGTACTACACCCATCACGGCAGCAACAATGCCAAATGCAGGTAAGCCATCAGCCATTTTGGAGATCACTTGGATCGGTAAGTCTTCGTCGGTGTGGTGGGCTTCTAGTTCAACATCCATCAAGTTTTCAATCTGGTAGGAGTCGACATTCCCTGAGACCATTAAGCGTAAATAATCGGTCAAGAATTCCATCAAATGACTATCTTCTAAAACCTCGGGATACTTACTGAAAACGGGGCTTTCATAAATGTTTTCGATGTCATCTTCAATCGACATCAAACCCTCTTTGCGAATTTTGGTGAGTAATTCGTACAGCAGCGTAATCAAGTCCAAATATAGAACTTTGCTACGGTTGTGGCTCTTGAAAATCGAGGGGAAGGCTTTGAGCGTAGTGAGTATGCTCTCTTTATCGTTCCCAATCATGAAGGCGCCAATAGCGGCACCTGCAATCATGAATAATTCTACCGGTTGGAATAGTGCTGCGAGATGTCCGCCATCGATAGCAAAGCCACCAAAAACTGCAAACAAAACGATAAGTATGCCGACGACGATTAACACTGAAAGCTCGCTTTTCTTACGGAACTAGAAAGACGCATCGCATGTGAGCACATAGCTAAGCGTATCGCGTGGAGAATATCAGCTTTTCATTTAATTGCCAGTAGGAAAAAGTAGCTTCTTTTAATCTCAAGATCGATTAAGTAGAGCTTCATTAAATTTACGACAATTAAATCTCCGTTTTTCCTTTAGGCTTGGCGTACCGGCGTGAACCCAGCGTCGCTGATTGCTTTTTCGATCACATCAATATTGTGTTGGCTCTTGATTTTCGCCGTATGCGCAGCTAGATCAATGATCACTTGCGCTTGAGCGTCGATGTCTTTGACCGTTTTGGTAATCGTGGCTTCACAATGTTTGCAAGTCATATCGGCAATTTGAAAAACGGGCATAGTATTTCCTTTTGATGATGCGGTTGATTGAAGTTTGTAAAACTAGATTGTAGTACTTGATTACGACGCTGCGCACAGTGCTTCGTCGAAATTGCAGTTTGCAACGAAATTCATTAAAGCGATTGCGCTATATCAAAGCCATAACTTGACCATGTACTGAGGCACTGTATGATTCACTTACTTAATTCTCAATACACGTTGAATATCGATGAGCCAAGTACGACATCAAACACTGCCAATTGAAGGCATGACCTGCGCCTCGTGCGTACAGCGCGTCGAACGCCGCTTACAAGCTGTGGAAGGGGTGAGTGCGGTTAGTGTGAATTTGGCAAGCGAGAAAGCAAGTGTGAAAGGCGATGTGACTATCGCCGCGTTGGTACAAGCGGTGGAGCAAGCAGGGTACCAAGTGCCCACCACTAGCATAGACCTCGCTATTAGTGAAATGACTTGTGCATCTTGCGTTGGGCGGGTTGAGAAAATTCTGAAGGCTCTCCCCAGCGTGATGAACGTCAGCGTCAATCTCGCCACGGAGAGAGCACAGGTTCGAGTGTTGGTTGGTACCGATTACGCTACTCTTTTGCAAGCTTGTAAGAAGGCCGGGTATCCCGCTACCTTGCTGACCGAGCTTGTGACTTCCGCAAATCGCCGTACAGAAGCCTGGCCCTGGCATGTGATTTTAGCAGCGGCCTTAAGCTTGCCTTTAATGGCACCGATGTTGCTGAGCCCATTTGGCCTTGATTGGATGCTGTCGAGTTATTGGCAACTGGCTTTGGCCACACCAGTGCAATTTCTTCTTGGCGCGCGGTTTTATCGAGCCGCTTATCGCGCCGTATTAGCTGGTAGTGGCAACATGGATTTGTTGGTCGCCATCGGCACCAGTTCTGCATATGGTTTATCTCTGTATCTGATGTTTGCGCATGGTCAGCATCATGAGGTGGGAATGCAACATCTATATTTTGAATCCTCAGCGGTGGTGATCACTCTAGTTTTATTGGGTAAGTGGTTGGAGGCGCGCGCGAAATTGCAAACAGTATCGGCCTTGAAAGCGCTCGAAGCCCTGCGTCCGACTTCCGCCATCGTGAGACGAGATGGGCGCGAACAAGAAGTACCATTGGTCGAGCTACAAACTGGAGAGTTAATTGTGATTCGACCTGGTGCGCGGGTTGCGGTCGATGGCGAGGTGGCCGAGGGTCAAAGTCAAGTTGACGAGTCTTTATTGACGGGAGAAAGTTTGCCTTTGTCTAAAGCGCCTGGTGATAAAGTGTTTGCGGGTGCGGTGAATGGTGAGGGCATGTTGTTGATCAAGGCCACCGAGCTCGGCGCCCGCAGCATGCTATCGCAGATCATCAAATTGGTAGAGGACGCGCAAGCCGTGAAAGCGCCGATTCAGCGTTTGGTTGATCAGATCAGCGCCATTTTTGTGCCCGTTGTACTAGGTCTTTCTCTACTTACTCTACTTGCTTGGGGATTGCTCACCGGCGATTGGCAAGACGCGATTTTGAATGCTGTCGCAGTGCAAGTCATCGCCTGTCCCTGCGCATTAGGATTGGCCACACCAACGGCGATCATGGTGGGTACCGGCGTAGCAGCGAGATTCGGTATTTTGATTAAAGATGCGCAGGCTTTGGAAATTGCACATCGTCTCGACACCGTATGCTTCGATAAAACAGGCACATTGACCGAAGGTAAGCCGACAGTCACCGCTATTCATACGCATCCTCATTGGCAAGCTAGCGAAACAGAGCTATTGAGTTGGGCGGCCGCAGTTCAGCAGTATAGTGATCATCCTTTAGCGAAAGCGGTAATGCAGGCGAGTGCAGCACAACACGTGGGTTTGCCTGTAGCAACCGATGCTAAAGCAATACCTGGTTTGGGCGTGCAAGCCATCGTTGATGGCATGTCCATTTGTTTTGGCAATGGCAAATGGATGCAAAATTTGGGACTTGATATCGCCGAGATGGCACACATCGCCAGCAGCGAAGAAAGACTAGGTCATACATTCTCGTATCTGGCACGTCAAGATCAGAATGGAACGCCGCAGTTGTGTGGCATAGTGGCTTTTGGTGATCAGATCAAAGCACAAGCGGCCAACGCGGTCGCGCAACTCCAAAGTATTGGTGTGAAGGTGGTTTTGATCAGCGGTGATAATCAAGGCAGTGCCAATGCAGCTGCGCAGGCTGTGGGTATCGCCGAAGTGTATGCACAAGTTCTGCCCGCCGATAAAGCAGCGATTGTGCTGCGATTAAAGCAAGCTGGAGCTTGTGTTGCAATGGTGGGTGATGGCATTAACGACGCACCTGCTTTAGCGGCAGCCGATGTGGGTATCGCCATGGCGACGGGAACTGATGTTGCTATGCATACCGCAGGCATCACTTTGATGCGCGGCGATCCGGCTTTGGTCTCAGAGGCTATCGCGATTTCACAGAAAACCTACCACAAAATCCAGCAGAATTTGGGTTGGGCCTTTTTTTATAATTTGATCGGAATTCCCTTAGCGGCAATGGGTTACTTGAACCCGATGATCGCTGGCGCAGCGATGGCTTTGTCGAGTGTGAGTGTGATTTCGAATGCACTCTTATTGCGTCGATGGAAACCGAGCACGCCTCCTAAATAAGGTGCTCGGTGTTTGTGCTGATTATGCGCGACGAGGAATTTGTAAGCCTTCGATGACTGCTGGTCTTTGTCGAAATTGATTAAGTGCACGGATCACGTGCGGAAATTGCTCAATGTTGACGAGCTCCGCTGCCTCGTAAAAACCGATCAGATTTCTGACCCAAGGGAAGATCGCGATATCGGCGATGCTGTAGTCGTCGACCATCCATTCGTGTTGCGCTAAATGTTGATCTAAGACGCCGAGTAAACGTTTTGATTCAGCTGCATAACGATCACGTGGACGTTTGTCTTCATATTCGCGCCCAGCAAATTTATGGAAGAAACCGAGCTGCCCAAACATTGGACCAATACCGCCCATTTGGAACATCAACCACTGTAGAGTTTGGTAACGCTTCTCGGGCTCTGCGGAAAGCAGTTGACCGCTTTTTTCAGCGAGATAGATCAAGATGGCGCCAGATTCGAAGAGGGCCAGCGGTTTTCCTTGCGGCCCATTGGGATCAATGATAGCGGGAATTTTGTTATTGGGATTGAGTGAAATAAACTCTGTCGACAGTTGATCATTGGCTTCAAAACTCACCAGATGTGCTTCATATGCTAAGCCAATTTCTTCTAGCATGATGGAGGCTTTGACACCATTTGGAGTGGCCAAAGAGTAGAGCTGCAAACGTTCTGGATGTTTGGCTGGCCACTTTTGTGTAATGGGGAAATCGTTCAGGGATAAGAAGCTTGGCATAGTAAAAAAACGCGTGGATAAAGAATCAATTGTCTACTTGTAGACAGACAGTCATGTGTCAATCATTTCTCTATCTTAACGTATTCTACGTGTCGTCTCACGGACGATCAGTTCCAGAGGCGGAATACTGGTTTCTACTATCTCGCCGTTGATCAAATGTAAGAGCGAATTGGTAGCGATGCGTCCGATGTCGTACAGCGGCTGGCGAATTGTAGTGAGTGGTGGAGTCGTGTAAGAGGATCCAGGTAAATCATCGAAACCGACTAAGGAAATATCTTCGGGCACGCGTATGCCTTTGCGATACAGGCTCAAGCGCGCACCGTAGGCGCTCAAATCATTGGCCGCGCAAACGGCTGTGAATTGTTGCTGCGTGTCGAACAAATGATTGATCGCGCGCATACCGCTACTTTCATGGAAGTCACCTTCCACTACAATCTTGGGGTCATACGCGATATCAGCTTCTTGCAAAGCACGTTTGTAGCCAGCTAAACGTTCATCGGCGTCGCAGTTGTTGGCGGGGCCAGTGATAAAGGCAATGCGTCGATGACCCAGTTCGATTAAATGACGTACAGCCAACCAGCCACCGTGTTCATTGTCGAGTTTAAAGCCGAGAGCGCGTTGTGTTTGTATCGCCCGTCCAGTTGAGACGATAGGGCGATGCTGCGAAAACTGCAGTACTGATTCATCTGTAATGCGACCTGAGAGCAAAATGATACCGTCGACCTTACGTGCTAACAGCAAACGGATACGCTCAATTTCTTCCGCCGCATTCCAGTGACCACTGACGATCACCGATGCATAACCCGTACCTTTCAAAGCTTCATCAACACCGTGCAAAGTTTCGTCAAAAAACGGACTCGAAATATCCTGTACAACGATCCCGATGGTCATCGACCTTCCACGTTTTAGACTTTGTGCCATGGGGTTGGGGGCGAAGTTCATACGGGCGATGGCATCCATCACCGCTTGACGCTTATCGTCTGATACTTTCGCTGTGCCATTCAAAATCCGCGATACCGTGCTCGGCGACACGCCTGCTAATCGGGCTACGTCGATAAGGGTGGTTGGGGTGTCGTTCGGTGACTGCTCGCTCAAGTGGGTACCTTCTTGATCAAAATAATGATGAAAAGCTTTTCAAATGTGCTCTACGCTGGGAAGAATAGCATAATTTACAAGGACAAATTTCAATCGTTTTACTGACTTTTCGTGACTTTGTAGTCTCTTGCTAAAAGAATTGAAAATCACATGTCAGATTGGCGATGGGGTCTCAACTCAAGGTCGCGAAAGTGCTGTGCTAGGCCATTAGCTGACCGTATGAAAACGTTTTCTTGATATTCGACGAATTTTGCCCTTTTTGGCAATAATACTCAACTAAGGCGCGATGTTCTGGAAGGTCGTTCAGTGCTCGTTGTGAAAAGTTCGCGATATTTTGAAACTCTTGCTGGACTAATACCAGTTTGTTGGCATCTAAGGCACTCGGATGCAACTTGGTAGCGTATTCCATACCGTACAGAACATACTGCCAACTCGATGGCGGATACATTTCTAAGTCGGTGATGAAATCGAGGCGGCTTGGTGGACGGCTGCGCCACATGGCGAGTTTTTCACGTAAGGATAAGGGTATCGATGCTGCATCAGTGTTATCGCGCCAGAAGGCACTGTCCTGCCGTTGACTAAGGCAATAATGCAGCTTAATGAAATCCACAATCCTGTCGTAACGTTGCGTCATTAAATGGTTGAAATGTTTAGCACTTGCTTCCAATTCACCATCAAATGGAAATAAATAGGCAAGCAAGTATGCTGCGGTTTCGATTAAACCAACGCCGGACGATTCAAGTGGCTCGAGGAAGCCACCTGAAAGCCCAACTGCCACGCAATTCTTGACCCACGCTTGCGGACGGTAGCCCAACTTTAGATCTAGTTTTCGAGGTTGAAGATCTGCCATTGCTGAACCCACATACTGCCGTAGAATTTGTTCTGCACGCTCATCGCTGCTGTGTCGACTTGAATACACATAGCCGATTCCACGTCGACTTTGCAGCCCAATATCCCAGGTCCAGCCCGACTCGTGTGCAGTCGAGATCGTGTAAGAAGGGATCGCAGTTTGCGGGGCGGCATAGGGCACTTGCACTGCAAGTGCGCGATCGACAAAAAGTACCTCGCTCACACTCTTGAAATTTGATTGCAAAGTCTCACCAATCAGACGTGCGCGAAAGCCTGTACAGTCGATATATAAATCGGCCTGCAGAGCGCCATGTTCTTCGGTATGAACAGATCCAATGCTGCCATCTTCACTTAAGCGGACCTGATCCACGTTACCTAGCAAATGTTTGACGCCAAGCGATTTCGCGTGCTCAGCCAACAGCGTTGCAAAGCGTCCGGCATCAAAGTGATAGGCGTAATTCATAGGGCCAAGATAGTCGTTATCCCTAGCGCGTTTTGGCGCTCTCCCTTGGTCAGCGATCAACTTCTGCATGCTGACTGCTTGCGCAAATGGCACATCTTTTCCAGCTAAGCCGTGTAACCAGTAAGGTAAAAGTTCGGGTGTCCCAGTGCGTTGGCTTGGTTGGCTAAATGGGTGAAAGTAGTGCGGCGCGCCACTGCTTTGTGCCGGTCGAACCCAATGATCAAAACGTATCCCTTGCTTAAAAGTCGCATGACATTCGCGAATGAATCGTGCTTCGTCGATGCCAATGGCTGCAAGCGTGCCGCGGATCGATGGAAAGCTGCCTTCACCAACACCGATGATGCCGATTTCTGGGGACTCGACTAAACGAATTTGTATGCCGAAATCCCGATGGCTGGCTAAATGTTTTGCCAAAAAAGCCGCAGTCAGCCAACCCGCAGTACCGCCACCGACGATCAAGATTTGAGTCACTTTTTTCATGGTGTTTGTCTCTCAGTTTTTGTTGTAAGTTCTGATCAAAATTGCATACCACTTTCCCTTTTTGCTGCGTCGCAAAACGGAAAGTTAGTTGACATCGATAAAAATTAAAATGTATCATGAAAACGTTTTCATGTGATGTGAAAACGTTTTCAAACAAATTTAACGCGGATTATTGTCGTTTTATCCGTGGAAAAACGGGCTGAAACTGGGTTTATTGCCTCGTGGATGTGGAAAACGTGATAGCGGGCTACCAACATGAAAACTTCGTGAATGAGGTCTGTGGCAAAAAAAATGGACCAAACAGGATGGAAAAACTAGGTAGCAAAGAAGCAAACAGCAATTGGTTTGAAGGCAAGCTCAACTATGCGGGAACAAAGCACTTTCTTAAAGATGGCAAGTGCTCGCGCAAGACTTAGGCTTGAACTGATTGCCGAGATGAGTCAACACAATACCAATCCAACTGGAGACAAAATGAAAAAATCAGCATCACCAATCCGACAACGTGCGAGCACCCCAATTCAACTCGCTGTGTTGGTACTAGTCGCAGGTATGAGCACGGCCCACGCACAAAATGCAGCGCCGACAACAACCACACCTGCGAGCAGCGACGCTGCGAAAAATTCGACGACTACCATTCAAGAGGTGATGGTCACTGGTACAAAGCGTACAACGTCTTTACAAAAAACTCCGGTCGCGATTACCGCGATCAATGCAGGTGCGTTGGAAGACGCCCATGTACAAACTTTACTCGACGTGGTGAACTTGGTCCCGAGTTTCCAAGCAACTGGGCAAGGTGATCATGGTGTTATCACGATGACGCTGCGCGGCGTTGGTAACGACAGTGCCAAAACAGAATACGCAGATCCTGAAGTTGCTTCCTTTGTCGATGGCATCTATTCACCACGTCCAGAAGGCGCAACGGCCTTGTTGTTCGACTTAGATGCGATCGAAATCTTACGTGGCCCTCAAGGCACCTTGTGGGGACGTAACTCGACAGTTGGCGCAGTCAATATGCAAACGGCTAAACCTGTATTAGGTAAACAAACGGGTAATATTGAAGCGGGTTTGGGTACCTACAATCGTTTGGGGGGTCGCGGTGCATTCAATATTCCTTTGAGCGACAATGCAGCGATGCGCGTCGCTTTCGTGCATGAACAACATGATGGTTATGTCGATTATCAGACATTGCCAGTCATCCCATTGGCGAGTCAGAAAGCGGCCTTTGTTGCAGGTGGTGGAAAATTGGCTGACTTCCAGCCTATCAATCCAAATCTCTTCGTGAACGGCGGGCCAAAATACAATGCGCAGGATCAAACGGCTGTGCGTGTGAGCTTATTGTGGCAAATCAGCCCAGATCTAAAATGGAATGTCGCTTACGAAAAATATGCGGATCGTGGCACGCCAAGTATGAATCTGATGCAAACTCCTCGTGCTGGTCAAAAGTTGTGGTCTGCTTTGATTGATACCGCACCTTTCGTTCAACGTGACACCGATTCTTTGCGTAGCCGCTTGGACTATCATCTCAACAATGATATGAGTTTGTCGTATATCGCTGGTGTATCGAAGTTCAGTGGATCTTCCAATTTCGATCAAGACGGTGGTGTTTCTATCCCAACTAGCTTCGCTACTGGTGCAGGCTATCAAGCGAATAACACGGTATCTTCTAATTACTTCAACTACAGTCACGAAGTGGAATTGCAATCGACAGGAAAGCGTGAAGTCGACTGGCAATTGGGCGTTTACTATGCGGCAGAACGCAATGATATTCGTTTCGATATTCCGATTTTTAACGGCACCCAGCAAGGTACCGTCGGATGGCAAGGTTCCTTCATTCAACCAAAAGAAACGGTTGCATCCAGCGCGGCATTTGGTCAGGCAACTTGGAACGTCGACGACAGTTTGCATTTAACTGGTGGTTTACGTTACACCTCTGACAAACGTACTAATGTCGGTGGTAATGGCTATACGTGGAATTACGATGCAACTGTGCCACAAGTGCCATTGAATCCGAATATCGATCCACGCATTCCAGGTCAAGGCTACAGTCCAGGGAAGCCATCCAATGATGGTGAATACACGGGTAGCAAAGTGACAGGTTTATTGCGTCTGGGTTACGACGTCGACAAAAACAATATGCTATACACCAGCGTCTCGACCGGTTACAAATCGGGTGGCTTACAAGATGGTGGTAAAACCTACGGCGCTGAAACTTTGACCAACTATGAGATTGGTACGAAGAGTACATTCTTAGATGGTTCATTGCGTATCAATAATGCCATTTACTACACCAACTTCAAAGACTTTCAGTTCAGTGCGCCCGTGACCAATCCAGATGGCACACGTGGCTTAGCGACCAGCAACGCCGAAGGCGCGAAGATCTCCGGATTTGAATCTGAAATCGCAGCACGTATCACACCCGATGATCGTCTACAAATGACCTTCGCCTTTACTCGCGCTAAGCTTGGTAAATTAATTGGTGGTACTAATGACTATGCTTTACCTGCATGTAAAGTCCCAGGTATTAGCACCTGTCTTGATGTGACTGGTAACACCATGCCGCATGCCCCACGTTTTGCTGCCCAGTTCCAATATCAGCATATGTTCCATATGCCTGATGGCGCAACTTTGACACCACGTGCGAGCGTTCATTATGAAACTGAAACGTGGTTGAGTGTCTTTAATTTGGGTGAGGGTGATAAGCAAAAAGCCTATAGCCGGGCCGATATCGGATTGCGTTACGAGTCAACCAAAGGTTGGTGGTCTGACTTCTTCGTTCGCAATGTGGGCAACAACAACGTCAAAACGAGTGCCGGTAATGCCGGTGGTGCGTGGGTAGCGCAGTATTTGCCGCCGCGAACAGTCGGTGTGAACTTTGGCTACAACTTCTAATTGTTGGAAAAAATATTCAAGGTCTTTTGACCTTGAACATCTACCACGTTGGCAGTATCACGCCTTTTTGTAAGGAAGGCTGAGCGTGCGCATGTATGATGGGCACGCTCAGTCTGCCACAGTCTCGCACTACGGTGCATGAACATCCAAGCAGAACATGAATTCATTTACCAAATTTCCTCAAGACTTTATCTGGGGCGTTGCTACCAGTGCCTTTCAAATCGAAGGGGCAGCGACTGCCGACGGCAAAGGCTTGTCTATCTGGGATACCTTTTGTCAAAATCCCGCCAACATCAAAGATGCCAGCGATGGCCTCGTCGCCTGCGACCACTATCACCGTTATCGTGACGATGTTGATCTGATCGCTTCTTTAGGATTGGACGCCTATCGTTTTTCGATGGCTTGGTCGCGGGTGCAACCGCAAGGCAAGGGAGCTTGGAATGAGAAGGGATTTGATTTCTATGCTCGCTTAATTGATGCTCTAGCGGAAAAGAACATCGCCCCACATCTCACTTTGTATCATTGGGATCTGCCTCAGGGTTTGCAAGAGGATGGTGGTTGGTTATCACGCGATATCCCAGCTCGTTTTGCTGATTATGCAGCCGAAGTGGCGCATCGCTTCGGAGATCGAGTCGCCAGTATCGCAACTCATAATGAACCTTGGTGTACTGCGAATCTTGGTTATGGCAATGCGCAATTCGCCCCTGGCGTCGCCGACGCCAAGCAAGCGATACAAGTGTCGCATCATCTATTGTTATCTCATGGTTTGGCGATGACTGCCATGCGAGCACAGCAGGCCTCGGCGAAATTAGGCATCGTCCTCAATCAATGGACTGCGGATGCTGCTACCGATAGTGAACAAGATCGAGCCTTGGCTGAACTTGAGTACGCGCGCTCTGTTCAATGGTTTATGGATCCTATTTTCAAAGGCCATTATCCCGAGCTTGCTTTGCGTGCGCATGGAGAAAATGCACCAATCGTGCAAGCTGATGATTTCAAACACATACAACAGCCTATCGACTTTCTTGGTGTGAATTATTATTTCCGCGCTTTTTGTAGTGCTGAAGATCCCCCTCGTCAACCGCCGCTGGAACATGGTCGTACTGATATGGGGTGGGAGATCTATCCGCAGGGTTTGACCGAACTCCTATTGAAGTTGAACGAAGAGTACCCGCTACCCCCAATTTATATCACTGAAAACGGCATGGCCAATCCGGATGAGGTCACCCACGGTGTGATTCCTGATTTGGCACGTATTGACTACGTCAGAAATCATCTAGCCGCGTTGTTTCAAGCGATGGCCAAAGGGGTTAATGTACAGGGATATTTCTTATGGAGTCTGCTCGACAATTTTGAATGGAATTCAGGTTATTCGAAACGATTTGGTATTGTTCATGTCGACTACGCTACACAGCAACGCACTTTGAAGGATAGTGCGTATTGGTATCGCGGATTCGTCGCTGAACAGAAAGTACGATAGGTCTACAAGAAAAGTACAAAAAAGCACAATAAGGGCATGCCATTTTCATGTATGCTCAAGCCAATCGAAAACCGATTGAGCGAAAAAGAATTCCATAAAAAAGATGATAAAGACGGAGACAAGCATGCAAGACCAAGTCAAAACAGTAGGTAATATCAACCCCTTATTTTGGGTGCCGACCGCCTATTTTACGATGGCACTCGGCTTTATGATGTTGACGAATGTAACGTCCACCATGTTCAAAAATCTGGGCATGAGTAATGGCGAAGCAGCGGGCTACTCCAGCATGTTTATCTTGGCCTATACCATTAAGCCTTTGTATGCACCGTTTGTCGAAATGTACCGCACTAAAAAGTTTTTTGTGCTTTGTGCTCAGTTGACCATCGCGCTTGGCTTTGTCGGGGTTGGCCTTGCGATGTCATTGCCAAACTATATGGTGGTACTGATGCCTATGCTGTGGGTCTTATCTTTTGTCGGTGCTACTCAAGATATTGCCAGTGATGGCGTGTATGTGACTTCTCTCGATAGCCGCAGCCAATCTTTGTTTTGCGGCATTCAAAGTTTGAGCTGGAATGTGGGGCCTATCGTTGCTGCGGGCGGTATGGTCTGGCTCAGCGGTTATTTATATACCGAAGTTTTTCACCAATCAAAAGGGAGCTTTGGACCAGAATGGATTGCCGCTTGGCGCATCATCTTTTTCTTAGTCGCTGGCGTCACCTTGTTGATGGCGCTATGGCATTGGAAAGTCATGCCTGATGGCGAACGCGCGAGCAATACGCCGACCTCGGTGAAAGCGACTGTCGATATTTTAAAAGACTCTTTCGTCACCTTCTTTCAGAAGCGCGATGTTTGGAAGATGATCGCTTTTGCGTTTTTATTCCGTTTAAGTATTGGTTTTCTTGAAAAAATCGGACCGTTCTTTATGTTAGACCCTTTAGCTAAGGGGGGCTTAGGTTTATCCAATGAATTACTTGGCTTGGTATATGGCACTTACGGTTTGGCAGCCGTGCTATTGGGCTCTCTGCTGGGTGGTTGGTTTGTTGCACGTGGTGGCTTGAAATCGACCTTGTTCATTCTCTGCTGTGCCGTGAATATCCCCAATATCACATTCTTGATTATGAGCTGGTATTTGCCTCAGGATCTAGTCTTGATTAGCGCGGGCGTCATCATTGAAAAATTCTTTTTCGGCTTCGGCTCTGTTGGCTACATGATTTATTTGATGCAGGAGCTCGCGCCTGGAAAATACACCACCACGCATTATGCTTTTGGTACCGGGCTGATGGGCTTATGCGGCATGCTAACAGGCATGGTCAGTGGTTTCCTGCAAGAGTGGATGGGCTACATTAATTACTTTGTGTTTGTGATGGTTGCCACTATCCCTTCTTTCCTCGCATGCTGGTTTGCACCTTTCCATCAGACCGATGCCGCCGCTCAGACTGAATCAGGGAATCCAGAACAGACCAAACATGCGGCAGCCATACATTAATCGTTTGCTCGGGTCGCTAGAGTATATTTTTTACGTACTCTGAATTACACTGTTTCATCGGCAGAGTTGATTCTCTGCACAGTGTACTTGAACGAGGAAGGGTAAGACATGTTCTCTTGGCGATGGATTCTGATTGCGGTTGTGATTTTTGGCGGCTGGCATCAGTGGCAACAGCGTACGCAGAAACCCGTTTATCGATCCAATGGTGTCCTCGTTGCGCGAGATCCTGTACAAACCAATCTTGATCGCGGAGAAGTCTGGCAGAAAGATAATTACACGATTAAGGCTTTGGCTGATTTCGATATTGAAGCCCGTGTATTGTCAAAGGAGCTCTACAGCATGGGCCGTGAGGCTGACTTGTCGCCGGTCGATCTGGCTTTGGGGTGGGGTTCGATGTCAGATTCAGAGATCATTTCCAAACTCAGTATTTCGCAGGCAAATCGTTTTTACTTTTATCGGTGGGAAAATGATCCACCACGCCCGCCCGCAGAAATCGCGAGTCATAGTGCCAATATGCATATGATTCCGGCCGACGCAAAAATTGCGAAAATACTTAAGGATGTGCGACCAGGTCAGGTCGTGCACTTGCGTGGAAAGTTAGTTGCAGTGAATGCGCCCGATGGTTGGCACTGGCAATCGTCAATGACGCGCGAAGATACTGGTGCAGGCGCTTGCGAGTTGTTCAGGGTGGAGAGCGCTGAGGTTCGTTAGTGCTGATTGTCGACTCATCTATGTCAGTTTGAAGTAAGGAGACACGGTTCCGACCTTGTTGTTTAGCTCGATACATTTGTTTATCAGCCAATTTAAGTAGATCTCGCCCGTGGCGCACTGTGCTGGAAAAACTTAAACAGCCGATACTCGCGGTACAGTGATGTTCGATGCTTGCTTTGTCGTTCGATGTCCCCGAATGCAGAATAAAGGGAGCGGCGATCGCGCTACGTATTTTTTCGGCGATGTCAATCAGATAGGCATCGGTGAGTGTTTTATCCCGATGCAATTCGTTGATGACGACGACGAACTCATCTCCGCCGAAGCGAGCAACAGTATCGACTTCGCGTATGCAGCTTCGTAAACGATGTGCAGCCTCTATCAACAACAAATCGCCGACGTCATGCCCATGCTGATCGTTTAGAGGTTTGAAGTTATCAAGATCTAACATCATCAATCCAGCATATTTTCCAGAGCGCTTACTTGAGACGATAGCGAGGCTAATTCTATCATTGAGCAAGCGACGGTTCGGGAGATTGGTGAGAGGATCGTAAAACGCGAGATTTTGAATCTCTGACTCCATTTTTTTGTAGTCTGAGATATCTTTAACAGTGGCAATATAACTAATCACTTGACCGTGGTCATCGAATACTGTGGACGCCGCAACAGACACAGGAAATCGTTCGCCATTCTTACGCATGAAAATCAAATCGAAGTCACCTTGTTGCTGGCTGATCGTTTTTTTCATCGCTCGATCAATTACAGAATACTCTTCTTCTGGCCAATACGGAAAAGGGGCACTTGTGCCAAGTAATTCTTCTCGGGTAAATCCGGTCATTTCGCACAGTGCGGGGTTGACCTCGCTTGTGTAACCGTCTTTGCTTAGAACAGAGACACCATCGCGCATGGATTCGATCATGCGTTTGGAAAAAATAAGTGATTTTTGTAGATGTTCTTGAGTCTGCTTTTGTGCGCTGATATCGACATGTGTAACGACAATTCGTCGGGGGGACACATTTCGCATAGCGGCAACGCGAACGAAAAACCATCGTTGCTCTTTGGGCGAGTGACAAGGATAGTCTAAGTCAAAGCGTTCTCTTTTTCCCTCGATGATTTCTCGGAAACCAATATAGAACTGGCTCGCACTTTGCAGTTCGGCGGATAAGGACTGAATGGCGTTAGTACAAACTTTGAGGTAGTTATCACCCTCGTGGCAGTGACCTTGCGCACCGCCGTTATCTACATAAAAATCTTTCCATGCTTGGTTGACTGCGATTATTTTTCCTTCTTCATCTAGCACGCAAACATTGGCTGCAATGCCATCGAGAATGGAATGTGCGAAGGCTCGGGACTTTTCAAGTTCGGCCTCCATTTTTTTGCGTTGGCTAATGTCATGAAAATTGACGACTACGCGTAAAAGTTGGCCGGAACTAGAGAAATCAGGAAAGGCGCTAACGATAAGCCAGACGATATCTGCGCGATCTGGGGCCAATACACCAAGTACAGTTTCTCTCAGCGGTGTTAAGGTAGACAATACAAGGCTGACTGGATATCGCTCTGGCGCTAAGCGGTTACCTTCAGAATCGATGAAACACCAATTCGGATCGATGACGCGTTTGCCAAGCATTTGATCTTCACTTAAGCCCAGCAGTTCGGCAGCACGATGGTTACTAAATATAATGCTGGTATCAGGAGCATGCACGACGACACCCGTATGCAGGTTCATCAATACGTCGAGCCGTACATCGGTCCTAGATTTCGCTCTCATGTCGATCTTGCCTTGTCTCAGGGTGGCAGTTTTTCTACTTATTGTTGACGGAAATCGGACTCGATTTATTCAGCAACATGTACTTCCTTAGCGTAGCAAAGCAAACTAAAAATTACAATCCGAATTCTGTGGTTTTCAAGATCAACTTTGATCGTTTCGACCACAATGCGGAAGATTTCACTTTCTTTAACGTCACTTCTTACCTATGATCGGATAAGACTGCCAACATGGTCTTTCGGTGTCATGGTCATTTTGATCACGCTTTATTTCGAGGAGTCTGTAATGGATAGAAGAGATTTTCTGAAAACTTCATTGGCTAGTAGTATGGTTTTGGGTGCTCCTGCATTCGCTGCTGATAAGAAAACAAGCAATGTTCAATATCAATTGCGTGGTACTGATGTGTATGGGAAACCGCTTGATTTGAAGGAATACTTAGGTCGTACCGTCTTAGTTAGCTTCTTTACTTTTGACTGTACAGTCTGTTCACATGACTTGAAGCTGATGCGCGACTTTTACTTGCGCAATGTAAAAAAGAAGTTCGTCTTGCTCGGTGTGAATATTGATCAGAACAAGAAAGACCTGGATGAATATAACGATGCAACGACTTTAGCTTATCCTAAAGATCAACGATTTCCGACAGTTTGGCGTTTTGCACCAGGCCATCAAGATAATTTCGGAAGCTTGGGCTCGACCCCCACCCATTTCGTGCTTAATCCCAAACATCAACTCATGTTCAAACGTGATGGGGCTTTTTTACCTGAGGATTGGGATAACTTGTGGCTCTCACTACCTTAATCCATTTTGTAGCTTGAACAATGGGTGCAGCCTTAACCAGCCCACATTTCATTGAAGTTTTTGAAGGCCCATTTCGCAGCATCTTCGTGGGCCACTATTTTTTCACCTTTGACATCGACTGTTGGTCTCGATAGATCGATGATCTCGGCGGGAATATAGCTTTTCGATTTCGTCGAGAAAAACACTTTTACTTTTGGTGCCACAAGGTTTTTAGTTTGTTCAACCACGACACCTAAGCGCCCCGACGCAAGCCTGACGAGCGAGCCAACAGGATAAATACCAACGCTGCTAACGAATGCTTGAAATACATCTTTATCGTACTGTGCCTCGCACCATTCACCCATACGCTTGATGGAGTCTGCTGGTTCCCAGCCTGCTTTGTAAGGGCGATTCGATGTGATGGCATCATAGACGTCGCATACGGCCCCCATTTTCGAATAAATGCTGATTTGATCGCCTTTCAAGCCATGTGGATAGCCACTGCCATCAATACGTTCATGGTGATGAAGTACGACATCAAGTGGAACTGCGGCATCGAAGCCACTTTCGAGTAAGAGTCGATGCCCTTCTGCCGGATGACTCTTCATGATCTCGAATTCTTCTACAGTGAGCTTTCCTGGTTTGAGCAGCACTTCGCTCGGCATACTCGCTTTGCCTAAATCATGTAAAAGTCCGGCGAGTCCTGCCTCATGAGTTTGGTCCTCATCAAGGTTGAGATGATGGGAGAGCGCCACCATCAGCGCGCAGACAGCAACGGAATGCATGTAAGTATAATCATCAGCATTTTTGAGACGTGCTAGATTAATCAGCGCGTTCGGATTTCGCATCACTGAGAACGATATCTCTTGGACTATTTCGCCAGCATGATCGATTGAAATTGCCCTACCCATGCGCGCTTCTTCGAACATCGACTTCACAGATTTTTTCGCCTGCGCGCAGATTTTCGCGGCACGTTGCATTTCGTCTGAAGTTTGTGTGGGCTTAGGACGTTCAACTGCCTTCTTAGGAACCACTTCTGGTTCGGGTTTTACTGACTCAGTTGCGGTGGGAGCAGTGACTGCGGCTTGTGGTTCAGCGCCTTTGTCGATATTGATCCAAACTTCGGTGATGCCGCTATCGACAATTTTCTGGATGTCGAGTGGATCAGTGATAATGAATTTGGTACGCCAAAAAGGATGATCCATCCAAGAGCCACATAGCGACTGTAAGTACATCCCCGTTCTTAATTCATCGACGGCGATCTTCTTTAACATTGCGTGGCTCCGTTTGTATGTATTTTGTTGATATAAGGCCTAGTGTAACTCAGCGCTAGCCAAGACTTTGATTGCGCGAGAAAATTTAACCCTTTGTTTCAATTCGATCCAGTAATTGGCACTATGCCAGTTCTTTCATTTTGTCACTTTGCAAATGAACCAAACCCGATTGCAAGAAACTTTGCACATCGACATTAATTTTTTGTCCGACATCGTTAGGCCAAACACCATTCGGCGTCGCACACACGCATTGATCTCGACCATTGCGTTTGGCGACATAGAGGCACGCGTCGGCGATAAGAATCACTTGTTCTTGAGTGAGTAGATCTGCTCGTTGCATTTGGAAAGGGAAACAGGCAATGCCGATGGAACAAGTGGTGCTGACTGTTCGTCCTTCGCTGATGGGGAAACGCGCAGCGCCAACCGCTTGTCGTAAGCGACTGGCCCAGCCTAATGCTTCATGTTCATCGTTGACTCTAGCGCACAATAAGAATTCTTCTCCGCCCCATCGTACGGCGAGGTCATCGTTGCGGCAATGTTCTCGAAGTATGCCCGCAATTCCACTTAAGATAGCATCGCCACTCGCGTGTCCATGCGTATCGTTGATGCTCTTGAAGTGATCGATGTCGATTAAGACAAAGGCATAGCGTTTGCCTTTGCCGTTGCGTCGATCATCGCCAGATGTGAATGGAATCAGATTTGATAAAGATTGGGTTAGATGTCGGCGGTTCCCTAAACCAGTGAGTGGATCGAGTAAGCTAATCTTTTCAATTTCGGCATAAGCCTGTTCCAATTCTTTGGTGCGCGCGAGGACCAGTTCTTCAAGTAGATGTTTCTGTGCGTTGAGTCGATCAACCCGCCAGCCACTGATCAAGCGAACAACGACGAAGATTAAGATCGCATAGCAAACATAGGCGAGGTAACTTCGGTACCACGGTGCTTTTACGGTAAAGCTAAAGTTAGCTTCTTCACTGACCGTACCGTAAATATTTTTTGCTCGGACGCGAAAACGATATTTTCCCTCAAAGAGGTTGCTGTAGTCTTGGTAGGTTTCTGTATTCCAATTTGACCAACCACTGTCATTACCTTCTAAGAATACTTGATACAAGTTGCTTTGTTGGCCGTCATAGCTGGTGGCTGCATAGTCAAATCGCAAACGATTTTGACTAAACTCAAGTTCAGCATTCGATTGTAAACCGTGCCCACCATAAATGACATTGTCCGAAGTGCTCAAGTTGCGTATTAAAGTGCTGAACGGTGCCTGATAGTTTTTTTCGGAATCAGGGACTAAACGAAACAATCCCTTGGTGCCGCCGAACCACATTACACCATCGCTATCGTAGAGTATCCTCTGCATACCTTCACCGCGCTCACCTGTTAAGGCCCGTAGTGCTTGCGTATGAATGGGTTTGTATTCTGAGCCGACTAGTTTTAGCGAACTTACTTCTTCGAATCCAGTTTGAAGATCTTGGGAGAAGAGCCAGACGCGAGATGACGCATCCTCATAGATGCTATAGACGGGTCGTGGATTCTCAAATAGCTTTTGAAAGCGATTGTCACTATTAAAACGATTGCTATTGGCATCAAATTGAAATACGCCTGCATTCGTGCCAAACCGAACTTCTTGATTGATCAGGTAGGCCCAATTCTTGTTCTGGCTTGGTAGCCCATCATTTGCACCATAGCGCGCAGTTTCGAAATGTTCTTCACCCTCTTTCCCTTGACGAATGCGGATGCGCACCACACCAGTGCTATTCGTACCAAGCCAAATATCACCTTGTTTATCTTGAACGATGGTCCTAACCTCGTCGGTAATGCCAGGCAACATCCCTCGAATTTGCCACTTATCTCCGTTGAGTTGTATCCTTAATACACCATTACGAACCCCAATCAAAAGTTGATTTGGAAGTTCTTTGGGGTTGAGAAAACATAGTGCTGTGTCTGTCGATGGAATTTTTTCGACTTTATTTTGATCGAGTACATAGATGCCTTGATAATTCCCAATCATGAGGCGCTGTCCAAAACTATAAAGCCCCCAAGTTGGTCCACTGATGTTAGGGATGCGTTCAAATTGTGCGTTGGTACCGGGCGCTAGTCGATACAAACCCTGAGTCGTTGCCGAGTAGAGTTTTTCTTGATGACGATGGACATAAAGACTAGAGCCTACGAGTCCGTTATTTTCGTGAAAGCGACTTAAAGGATCGGTGACCTCAATACGACTGATACCGCGATCTAAAGCTAACCATAAACCTTGATCTCGGTCTACCGCTAGTCCATACACAGCTTGATCTGGCAGTCCATTTGAACGATCAATGTGACCTAGTAATTTACCATCTATATCAAGATGAAATAAGCCACTTTGGACTGTGCCAAAATACATGCTGCCGTCGTTCATTTGCGCAGCGCTATACAGCAAGCTTGACTTCAAAATGGTATCAATATCCGTTTTCCAATTACGGAATTGCCCATTTTCATATACATAGAATCCTTGATTTTGAGTGCCGAGAATATAGCGCTCGCTGTTGTTCTCGGAGCTATTTGTGGCGTTATTTGCACCAGTATTATTGGCGAGACTTAACATAACGTATAGCCGTTCAGATGCGAAACGCTCGCCGCCAGCTAAGAGCTCCAGTCTGTCACCTTTCAGTTCGAGTAAACCTCGTCCTGCTTCTCGGACAAATAGACGCTTGTTGAGATAAAACGGCCATTGGAAAGCTTGTTTGGGTGTCCAATGATCGACTTTGTCACCCTTGATTCTGAGAAGACGTCGAAACGAAGCAAACACAATTCCTTGGTCGTTGGCAAAACAGCGCCACACATCGGAGAACTGTCGTTGTTCCTGGTTCAATTTAGGCATCAAGGAGACATACTGCATGGTGCCATGGGCATCTTCTTGAAGATAACCGATCTCACCAACCGCGCCGACATAGATGCGACCATTGGCATCCACGGCAAGCGAACGCACCGTGGTTTGATTGCTAACCTTAATCAGACGCCAACGTTCACCATCGAACTCCAAGACACCGTCGTTGTTGCCGACATAAATCAGCCCACGTTGATCTTGAACGACGGCCCAGTTTTGCCCTTGTGCGCGATATTCCTGAGGCAGAAAGGTACGTAGTAATGGTGTGCCTGCTTCTGATTGAGCGCTGTTAGTGGTAGCGGTTTGAGTAGTCAATGAACGAGTCTGTGCGTTGCAGAGACCGAGGCCAATTGCGAGTCCGAGAAAAATGAGGATACGAATAAGCAGCATGTTCAATTTCATATTGTGGTCGACCACTATGTCTTGGAATAAGTGCTTTCAGATCAGCTACGAATATCGCGCGATTGGCCGTATCTAAAGTGTACGATTGAATGCAGCACAGTAATAGTGCGATATGGAAATTTTAACCTTTTTTCACAGCTCAAGTCTTATTTGTGGTTTTCTGGAATACCAGTAGCCGATTGTTGGCTGGCATATCAAGATCGTGCAGCAATGTCAGTCCTGAATCTTGTGCGAGTAGTGTTATTTGTTCAATGTCGCGTATTCCCATGTGGCTAGCTTGCTGGCGTAAGCTGTGGTCGAAGTCAGCGTTACTATCACTGGTGAAGGCTCCGCTGTACTTGAAAGGACCGTAGATAACAAATAAACCTAGCTCTTCCAAGCATCGCGCGAGGTGCACTAGCATTTGTGCTACTTCTTCCCATGCCATGATATGACATGTGTTCGCTGTGAAGGCTGCATCGAATGATGCGGTTGGCCATTGATCTGGCTGCGCGACATCGAGTTCGAGAGGCGGCAATACATTCCGTAATTTCGCTTCTTCTAGCCATGCCTCGATACTGGGATGGTAGGCGATGCGATCACTTGTCTGCCACATTAGATGGGGTAAATGTTGCGCAAAATAGACCGCATGTTGACCGGTACCACTGCCTATCTCTAATACACGTTGAGTGTGGCTGAAGTGGATACTTAACTGTGCCAAGATCGGATCGCGGTTGCGTTCACAGGCGGCTGAGAATTGTTTTAGCAATGGCTTGTTTGGATTCATATTGAATAAAGACCTTGATGAAGATGTCATGCCTATTTGATTAGATTGCGATCTCGATTGAAGATAAGCTTAATGTTTATGCTCCAAATAGCTCGAATTATGACATTCTCGGCTTGAGACTGTTGTATCTGGCAGGCTTTAAATTGACGTGGAAAAGTCTTGCTGTCATGATGATTTCACGTCTTTTTCGAGCGCGTCGCTTGGCTAATGAACACCCCATCCTTAATTGCACGACATGTCGTTTATTTTTTTGGAGGTTCACAATGCAACACTTTTCACCGAAGAATCCGATTCTCGCCATTGCCATTTCTTCTTTGTTTTGCACGGGCCTCGCACAGGCTCAGACAGGTGATAGCAAGCCCAAATTAGTAACCGATGAAAAAGCTGTGGCAGTGGTGGTGACTGGGACGCGCATGCCAAATCGCTCTGTTACAGATACTTCCGCACCAGTCGATGTCATTTCTGGCGACTCTTTGCAAAACTCCGGCGTCACCGAAATCAATCAAGCACTTTCAATCGCACTCCCTTCGTTGAATTTTCCACGTCCTGGATTAACCGATGGTACTGATACGATCCGACCAGCAACGCTACGCGGTCTTGGACCTGACCAAACTTTGGTGCTGGTTAACTCAAAACGACGCCACGCCTCTGCGCTAGTCAATGTCAACGGTACTGTGGGCCGCGGTACAGCCGCCGTGGATCTCAATACAATTCCCACCGCGATGGTAAAAAATATCGAAGTGCTGCGTGACGGTGCTTCAGCGCAGTATGGTTCTGATGCGATTTCTGGTGTGATTAACTTGCGTCTTCGGGCGGACCGCGACGGTGGTGATGCGAGCTTAAGTTACGGTCAACGTATCACTGAATATGATTTCATTCCAGGAACGGTTCCTAACGGCGCTACGTGGTCAGCTCCTGGTACCTCGCGTAGTCGCCATGATGGCGACACGACGACTGCAAGCATTTGGAAAGGCTTCGGATTTGGCGAAAATGGCTACGTCACGGTCGCTGCCGAAATAAAAGACCAAAAACATACCGAACGAGGTGGGTGGGACTTCCGTCAGCAATATCCTTTGGTGAATGGTGCTTTCGATCCACGTGAGAAAGACTTTAATCGTTTTGATGCTTGGTATGGTGAACCTGACGTTAAACAAAATACTTTTTTCGTCAATGCGGGCGAAACCTTGCAAGGCGGTACAAAAGTATATGCCTGGGCTAGTTATCAACGTCGTGACGCGGTATCAGCGGGTAACTTCCGTCGCGCCTTACAAGACCAAAACATCATTTCCATTTATCCAAATGGCTTCTTGCCGCAGATTGCGCCACAAGTCGATGACTATAGCGCGACCTTTGGGACTTCATGGCTAGCGGGCGATTGGGATATGGATGCCTCGCTCGGCTATGGTAAGAACAAGATGCAGTTTTCTGTGCAGAATAGTTTGAACCGTTCAATCGGTCCAACGAGTAAGACGGTGTTCAATGCAGGTGGTTTCGCGTATGACCAGTTAGTCTTTAACTTAACGGCAGTTCGTAGTTTTGAATTGGGTTTGGCATCGCCCTTGAGTTTTGCCACTGGGTTTGAAATGCGTCGCGAGGGTTATAGCCTGTCGGCAGGCGAGCCAGACTCTTACCGTTTTGGAGGTGAGAAATTAGCGAACGGTACACCAACGGCGCCTGGTGCTCAGGTATTTCCAGGTTTTACCCCGGCTAACGCTTCAGATAATAATCGTAGTGCTGCTGGTGTCTTTGTTGATGTGGAGGCGAATCTGACCAAAGAATGGTTGGCCTCGGCTGCCGCACGGGCAGAGCACTATTCTGATTTTGGAAGTAACGTCACTGGAAAGCTCACCAGTCGCTACAACTTTAGTAAAGAATTCGCCTTGCGTGGTACGGTCCAAAATGGTTTCCGTGCACCTTCTCCGCAACAGCAATTTTTCACATCGACAGCGACTAACTTCATCAACGGCGTTCCATTCGAAATTACGACTTTCACTCCCGGTTCCGCGGCGGCTATAGCGCTCGGTGCTAAGCCTTTAGAGCCGGAAAAGTCAGTCAATCAATCTTTAGGGGCGGTATTTAATTTCGGTAAATTTGGCTTAACGGTCGATGCCTATCATATCGACATCACGAATCGTATCGTTTTGTCTGAGAATTTAACAGCCGCTAATGTACGCAATTATTTGACTTCACAAGGTTTTGTTGGAGTTGGTGGTGGACGCTTTTTCATCAATGGTGTTGATACGAGTACCAAAGGTCTCGATATTGTTGCGAATTATTTGATGTTGGCCGACGGTGCTGGTAAGTTTGACTTCACATTAGCGGGTAATTTCACTCAGACAAAGGTCACGAAGGTCCCCAAGACAGCACAGTTGTCGGCATTGTCACCATCGCCAATTCTCTTTGATCGCGTCAATGTACTTGCCTTCGAAAGAGGTCAACCACGCAATAAAATTAATGCGAGCGTCGACTGGAAATTAAACGAATACGGTGCAACTTTACGTGCAACACGTTATGGTGAGGTCATTGATCCAGGTACAACAGCCGCATTGGATCAGGTGTTGTCTCCTAAGACTTTAGTCGATATGGAGTTTCGTTATAGCTTGAATAAACAATGGAAAGTGGCAGTAGGCGCGGACAATATTTTTGATACCTATGCTGACCCTCGCACTCCAGCCTTAAATACCAATGGCGCGGCGAGTTTTTCTAACTATTCTCCATTTGGTCGTTCAGGTCGTTTTGTTTATGGACGTGTGACTTACAGCTTCTAAATCTCGTTGTACGTGAAACGGTTTAAAGAGGGCAAGGAAACTTGCCCTTTTTTTTCGCCCTGTGAATGAGATTGGTTGAACATTTACTTACAATTCCTTGCTGTGAAATATTGTGTATTCGTCTAGAATGTCGCCTGTGTGCAGCGTTGTGCTGACATGTCTAGTTCAATTTCAACAGAAGGTGAATTCAATGAAAAAAGTTTCGGGCTTAATGCTGTTAATGATCTGTGTAGCTGTTTCTGCTTGCCATAAAAAGGCAGAAGACGCCTCTGCAAGCGTAAATGTACCTGCACCAGTGTCCGCGACACCGCCCCCTACGACCAATAGCGCTCCAGTTGAATTGACGGCTGAACAAGAAGAAATGCAAAAGAAAAAAGCGCTGCTCGAATATGGAATGATGGAAGACCAATATCTCAATGATGCGAAAGGGCAGTGGGCTACTAGCGCGAAGGCGAGTTCGACTTTCGGCGATGATCGAAATAATGTTGCTAGCGTAAATCAGGGTTCGAACGTGACAGGAGCGCCAGATGGCAAAACTTGGAGCAATAACCAACAAGATATGGGTTTTGATTGGTTGGAATTAAGTTATGCTAAACCAACCAATGTAACTGAAGTTCGCGCTGTATTTCTGGGTAAGCACGCGGCTGAATCGATCAGTAAGCTCGAACTGCAAGATACCGATGGAAAATGGAATACAGTGTGGTCAGGTATAAGTGATCAGAAAGAAGACCGTCGCGGTGAGCGCACTTGGTTTGTTAGGAAATTTGAAAAGACAGCTTATAAAGTCAAAGCTGTGAAAATGACGTTCGCGAACAATCTCTCGCACGGGTATAAAGAGGTTGAAGCTGTTCAAATCGTCGGCGAATAAATCTAGCTCTTGATACAAAAAGGTCTCACAGCAGTGAGACCTTTTTTATTTTTAGATATAGAAAACGTAGCCCGAATTATTCCAAGAAACGGTTGAATTGTTCGATGTCGACAGGTTTGCCAAACAAGTATCCTTGGTAATGAATGCAACCTTTATTTTGCAACAACTCCCTCTGTGCTTCGTTCTCGACGCCTTCGGCAATGACATCGATATTGAGGCTTTGTGCCATGGTAATGATGGTACGTACGATGGTGCGATCACTACTATTGTTTTCTAAGTCTTGAACGAAGGAGCGATCGATTTTGAGTTGTTCCAAGGGCAGACGTTTCAGATATTGCAGGGACGAATAGCCGGCACCAAAGTCATCCATAGAAAAACGGATGCCGATACTGTTTAAACTCAGCATGGTTTTAATAGTGTCTTCGACGTCGTCGAGTAGTACGCTTTCGGTGATCTCTAGCTTAAGTAGATGCGGCGTTACCTGATATTTTTCCAATAGTGCTAAGACCATGGTGCTGAAATTCTTCTGTCGAATTTGTTTTGCACTGATGTTGACAGCCAATACGAGATTGCGGGTATGAGGCTTATCTTGCCATGCCTGAAGCTGCTGGCAGGCAGTCTTTAAGACCCACTGCCCAATTGGGAGAATTAGACCTGTTTCTTCAGCGAGGGGAATGAATTCGGCTGGGGAAACCGTGCCTAGTTCTGGATGGTACCAACGGATTAACGCCTCAGCACCTATAGGTTGGCGCCATGCATCGACTTGGATTTGATAGTGCAAACGAAATTCTTGACGCTCTAAGGCTCGGTGTAATTCGGCATCTAAGGTGGCACGCTTAATCACGGATTGTTGCATCGATGGATCAAAGAAGCTGAGCTGATTTCGGCCGCCCTTTTTTGACTGATACATGGCGATATCAGCTTGCTTTATCAATTCGTCGACATGCTGTGCATGACCGAGGAAGAGTGTGGCTCCAACGCTTGGAGTGCAACGATAGTCGTGCACTCCAAGGAGATATTCTTCGTCGAGATGTGCGATGATTTTCTTAGCAACGATTTCGGTTTGTATAGCAGCTTCTTCGCTATGGTGACTGAGTTGTTCCAACATCACCATAAATTCGTCACCACCAAGTCGCGCAACGGTATCGCATTCACGCACGCATGCGGAGAGGCGTCTTGCCACTTCTTCTAGCAGCAGATCACCCATATCGTGACCCAAGGTGTCATTGAGCGTTTTGAAATCATCCATATCGATGAACAGTAAGGCACCGTACTGTTGATTTCGATCACCACTCGCCATCGCGTGTTTTAATCGATCCATGAACATTCGTCGATTTGGTAACTTGGTGAGCGAATCATGATACGCTAAATATACGAGTTGCTTTTCTGTTGCCCGTATTGCGGTGAGATCAGAAATGGTGTGTACAAATTGAATCGTTTTCCCATCATCATCGCGCACAACACAGATTTGTTGAAGCGCGTTAAATACTCGGCCATCGCTACACTTACAAACACCTTCACTGGTCCAGTTTCCACTTTCCGAGTTTGCCAAATCCTGATAACTCGGGTCAGCATCTTGCCTGACGATGAGAAATTCTTCAGGAGTTTGTCCGATAATCTCAGAGACCT
Source organism: Affinundibacterium nitidum (assembly GCF_014284155.1). Lineage (GTDB taxonomy): Bacteria > Pseudomonadota > Gammaproteobacteria > Burkholderiales > Burkholderiaceae_D > Undibacterium > Undibacterium nitidum. The sequence goes on along the minus strand of NZ_JACOFZ010000001.1, from coordinate 1,647,743 downwards.
CATAACCAGTGAGTTGGCTGAATGCAGGGTTGACAGAAATGAGCTTCGCATTCGCATCGAGGATCATGATGCCTTCGGTGATAGTGCTGTAGACAACGCTTGCTTGTCTGAGCTTATCTTCGATGGCCTTTCTGACGGTGATGTCGCGAATTGCACCCACGATCACACTGGTTTCATCGAGGCGTTGGCGTCGATTTCCGTAAAGTTCTAACCAGGCGTAGTCGCCTGTTTCTCTCTGTGCTCGGAAACTTGTATGAAAGAAGCCACGCCTACTTAATTGGTTCTCTAATTTGTTTCTATCTTCTGGGTGAACGCGATCGAGCATACTGCGTAAATTCGTCGATACCGGACAAAGCAGTTCGCCACAAATGCGATCGAAGCGAACATCGCCTTTTATCTTATCAAGTTTCGATTCCCACTCCCAAATGCCAAGTTCGGCAGCCTCTAGAGCTAAGCTCAAGCGCTCTTCGGATCGGGTAAGGGCAGTTTCCGTATCATGCCGAGATCGCGCGACTTGTAATGCGGCGTACAGTTCTTTGTTGTGATAAGGCTTCATTAGGTAGCCAAATGGTCGACACGCGGCGGCGCGATTGACAGTTTTTTCGTCGACATAAGCCGTCAGGAATACCACAGGAATTTGCCAGCCATGATAGATCGCCTCACAGGCTTCGATGCCATCAATTTTTCCCTGCAAATGAATATCCATCATGACCAAAGTTGGGCTATGTTTTATGACGGATTCAATCGCCGATTCAAAACATTCGCTAATCGAAACAACTTCATGGCCCATTTCTTCTAAGGTATGTTGCAGGTCGAGCGCGACTACGGGTTCGTCTTCGACGATGAGTATCCGTTCTATGTACATATCAGGTTTCCTCTGCAACAATAGGTATATCAAAATAAAAGCTTGAACCTTTAGAGCTACTCGTATGACGGAATTTTGCTCGTAGTTGTTTGGCGAACATAGGTATTAATTGAGTGCCTAAGCCAGCGCGGCTTTCCCAGCTAAAATCAAGGGGTAATCCGCAACCGTTATCGCTCACGATGAGCTGAAATGCGCTGGCGCCCAGTCTCGTTAAGCGAACGAGGATTTTTCCATCGTCATTTTTCTGAAATGCATGCTTGTATGCATTAAGTACCAATTCACTGACAATGAGGCCGCATGGAATAGCTCGTTGGAGATCAATCAGTATCCTTTGATCTGGCATCTCAAAGACGATATCAATATTGCTGTTCTCCGCTTTGTAACTGTCGCGAGACAAGCCTGATAATTGAGAGAGATACAAACTTAGATCCACTTCAGCCATATTCTCTGATTCGTATAGAAGCTGATGCACCAGAGCCATCGCTCGAATTCTCGTCTGGCATTCAGAAAAAGCAGTAGCTACCTCGGGTGAAGCCCGGCGTGCTTGCATGTTGAGTAAGCTAGAAACGATCTGTAAATTATTTTTTACACGATGATGTACTTCATGCAGTAAGGCAGTCTTATCTTGCAAAGCTTGTGAGATTTGACGACGCTGAGCATTCTGCACCGAGATGTCACGAGCTAGTTTGCAAGCGCCCACAACCTTTCCGCTTCGATCTCGTAGCGGTGATATTGTCACCGAGACGTCAATGGCAGATCCGTCTTTGTGAATACGAACTGTTTCAAATGGTAAAACCTTTTCACCACGTCCTATGCGAGCCAGTAGAACCTGCTCCTCATGTATGCGTTCGGGTGGAAAGAGCACAGTGATCGCTTGTCCTAATGCTTCTTCTTCGCTGTAGCCGAGTAAGCGAGTAGCGGCGGGGTTCCATGCGGTAATCACCCCATCTAAGGTTTTTGTGATGATGGCATCGTCGGATGCAAGAATAATCGAATGAAACAACTCTTCGGATTTCTGAAGTGCTTCTTCGCTCTTATGTCGTTTCGAAATGTCGTTTGCAGAAGGTATTAAATGTGTGATTCTGCCATCTGCGTCTCTGAGCGGTGCCAGCATAAAATCGAGCCACATGAGTTCGCCATTAAGCATTTGCGCCTGAATATCACGACGTATGATGACCCCATTCAAGCAGGCCTTGATGTCTTCCTGTAATTGTTGTTGCACTTGTGGATCGTGTTCGAACCAATAGGTATCCCATACCTTTTTTCCAGCAACCGATTCTAAACTGAGACCTGCAGCGTCCAAGGGAGCACGATTTGCATTTGTTAAGGTGCCATCTAATTCTAAAACGCCGACAAACGTAAATAAGTTATCGAGTACTTTGAGAAGACGAAATTGGCTCTCTTCCAGCATGCGTTGCGCGAATTGATCTACTTTTGAATCTTGAATGATACCGATAATTCCAATGGTTTCTTTGTCTTTATTCTGCCAAGGATAGTAAGAAGCAATTCTATGCAGGGTTGAGCCATCAATTAGGGTTTGCTTACTGATGATTTCTTGGTCGAGAAGTGGGATGCCATGATCGAGCACAAATTGAAGCTTGGGTTCGATGATGGGCGCCGCATGCGGTAAAAATTCGCAGAGCCGTTTACCCAGTTGTTCATCTTTCCGCAGTTGATTATTTTTGGCGTGGCGATCGTTAATGAAACGCAGTCGATAATCACGATCCAGAATGACAATTCCAACCGGGATTTGATCAATCAAAGTTGATACGAGCGATTCCAGTTCATTGAAGGACAATACTTGCATGTACATTTCCTCACAAACCGACGATGGGCCTGATAAAAGCAGGTGTTATGCCACGTTATACATTTGCTGTGCGGCCTTTGGATACTAACGCGCTTTTCGAATTTCTACCAAGCACAATATCGAGGTCAATTCGCAAAGTTGTCCTTGCGATAAATGCGATGACACTTACATGTAAATAGTAAGCTTGATCGTCTGCTTTGGACAAAGCTTGTTTGATTCGAGATTCATATTTATCCGATCACAGCATTTATAATGCAAGTACATTTAGCCTATCGTCAGATAGCGCAAGTCATATTTGAACTTGCTTTGTATGACAATCTCTTATGAATTAGAAAACATGACAACAATCATTTATCACAATCCCAAATGCGGCACCTCTAGAAATACACTCGCAATGATTCGTAATGCTGGAATCGAACCTGAGGTGATCGAATACTTAAAGACACCACCGAGCAAGCAAGTTTTGAGTGAGATCGTTAAAGCGATCGGTGTACCAATTCGAGAAGTGATGCGAAAAAAAGAAACACAGTACGCAGAATTGCAATTGGATGATGCGAAATGGAGTGACGATGCGTTGCTGGACATCATGCTTGAGCATCCTGTGCTGATCAATCGTCCTATTGTGATAACCCCTTTAGGAACACGCTTATGTCGCCCCTCAGAGGAGGTGCTGGCGATTTTAACGAGTTCCCAACAGGGGGCTTTTGTGAAGGAAGATGGAGAAAAGGTCGTTGACGAACAAGGACGCCGAATTTAGTTTGGACTATTTTTTCTCGACTAGCTTTGGATGAATTTTTGGTATCTCCATTACCGCTGCTGATCCATACCAAGGGTGGAATTCGGCAACCATTTCACCCTGCATGATGACTGGATCTGTCGCGGTCAATTCGCGAGCTTCGTCGATGTTATTGACCGCAAAAATAAACAAACCTCGCCATCCCTCTTTGCCATCGAATGGTCCTGCTAAGGCCAGTTTTCCGGCATCAGAGAGTCTTTGCATATTCGCAAAATGACCAGCGAACATCTCGTCTCGTTCCTTGCCGGCGGGGACTTTTTTAGGCCCTGTCTTCAGTACAACGAGGACGTATTGTCGCATTCCTCGGGAGTCTGCCCCCAATTGTTGGGCTAGCTGTGGATCAAACGTCTGCGCGGCAGGCTTTGGAGCGTCCTGCGCTAGCAGCGGCGTCGACAAGAGCAGAGTTGAAACTAGTAATGAGCACTGGTGAAATGGCATGGCAAAATCCTTATTGAGTTTGATTTCAGTTTAGCATTTGATTTGGCCAGCAATCTTGTCAATGTACAAAAAGGATATAGCTAACCGATAAATGACGTTTCAATAAGATGTGGTGAGGAGTAGACATTTGTTTTCACATTTGAGTTCCAATTGCCTCGTGTCGCAAAAAAGAATTCGCAATTGATGACTTTGGATGCACAATATTTAATCAATGGTTTTTTTGATGTGTGCTTACCAACACAGGGATGGCGTGAATCATTTAACTCCACTTCACCATTCGTTAATCCAAGTCGGTCTTGGCGTGCTCGCTTCGCTTATGCTTGTGGGTAGCGCTGCTGCAAATTGTAGCCGTACTCTTCAGGTGCCGATTCTGCCGTCAGGCCTCACCGTGATCGTACAAGGCACTAACTACTCTGGTATTGTCCCTGATTTTCTAACTCAAGTGGCACGAAAGGCTGGCTGTAAAATTTCTTATCAGCTCGTTCCCAAAAGCCGGCAAGAAAACATGTTCGAAAATGCACAGGCTGATCTTTTAATCACAGCGGTGAAAACAGCTCGACGTGATCAATTTGGTGTCTTCGTCCCATTAGTGCAGCTGAGAGCCTCGCTCGTGTCAATAGAACATGGACAGCCCGCTGTTCAGTCCTTAAAAGATCTCATGCAAAACCCCTCACTTAAGTTAGCGGTGGTGCGCGGGTTTGATTATGGTCCTGTATACCAGTCTATCGTTGACGACATGCAAAAGAGCGGTCGCCTGCAGATCGAAAATGACACAATATCAATTGCCCGTATGATGCGTAATAACACGAACTATGTGACCATTATGGCGCCGACTATTTTTGCTGGGGCAATTCAAACCGAACGCAAGCTGCATGATCTTGGAGGCAGAATTCGTTATGAAAAATTGGAGGAGCTTCCATGGACGGAGAGTGGAATCTACATCTCAAACCGATCACTGAATGAATCCGACAAGAATTTGTTGAAGGCGACCATGGATAAGCTTGCTAGCAGCGAGTCCGTCTGGAAGGCATACCAGCAATATTATTCGATTGATGTGATCAAACTCGGTTTGCGCCCACGTGAAGCACCCCTGCCGCAACCTGAAGTCCATGCGACGCGTTGAGCTAATGCTTAGTGCGCCTTCAAAGATAGTGCGGCGATAGCGAATTGATCAAATCAGCGGCCACGTAAATCACCACAAGTTCGATTTGACTTGTTACACTCAAAAATTACGATTTTGATATAAGGTGCATTTTATGGACACTTTGGCCAGCTATACCTCCCATTTTTGGTCTGGTGCAGAATTGGGAGCGAACTCCATTATTTTTCTCAATTTATTTGGGGCTTTGTTACTTGGCTTTGTGGTTGGATATGAGCGCGCCTATCACGGAAGAGCCGCCGGAATGCGTACTTATGGCTTGGTGTGCATGGCCTCAGCTGCTTTAGTTGTGTTGGCGGGTTATCCTGATTATTGGTTTGGCGGTCGAGCAATTAACCCTGTTGGTCTTGATCCTTCGCGCACGATACAAGGAATTGTTACCGGCATTGGCTTTCTTGGAGCGGGTGTGATCATGAAAGACGGCTTTAGCATAAGCGGCCTGACCACAGCAGCCTCATTGTGGGCATCCTCTGCAATTGGAATCTTAGTTGGCGTCGGCTTTTACGCGGCGGCGATTTTGCTGGCGTTCTTGTCTGCGGCTTGCATGATTTGGGTTTCCCGCTTGGAAATGTGGTTGCCAGCTCGTCAAGCGGTATCAGTTACGATGCAATTTAAAGAGGGCTTTCAAGCAAATGAAGCTGAAATACGTCGCTTAGCATTTGACCGAGGGTACGAAGTGGCAGGCAGCACCTTAGTCATCACTTATAAAGAGGGTGTTGCGGAATGGAAATTTGTTGCCGTTGCATTAAATCGGCATCAAGCCACAACCATCAGTGAGCTGGCGAAGGAATTTTTGAACTTCGATGGCGTACTCTCTTTTCAATTGGCGCATGCACGTAACTAGTTGATCAGAAAACACTTTTTTCAATCTCGATACAACGATCTCGGGATCGGACGCAAAAAAACATCATTCACTTTCTAAAAGGGTGTTGACAGCCTAAAGAAACATCTCCATAATTCGGGGTTCCCTGGGAGGGGTGGCCGAGTGGTTAAAGGCGACAGACTGTAAATCTGTTCTCTCTGAGTACGCTGGTTCGAATCCAGCCCCCTCCACCAGGCAGAATTTAGCGGCTGAGGTTAATGTCGGACTAGTTTCGTATGCGGGTGTAGCTCAATGGTAGAGCCGAAGCCTTCCAAGCTTAAGACGAGGGTTCGATTCCCTTCACCCGCTCCAAGCTTAGAGTTTGTCTCTGCATGTGTGTTGTGCAAAGAGCTGCCCTTGTAGCTCAGTGGTAGAGCACTCCCTTGGTAAGGGAGAGGCCACGTGTTCAATCCACGTCAAGGGCACCAGGTAGTTATTTCACCGTAATGCAATGTTTTATCAGGCGCGTGTCTGATAGTTAGAAATCGCTCATCAATCGTTAGGAGTTTAAAATGGCAAAAGGTAAGTTCGAACGCACCAAGCCGCACGTTAACGTCGGTACAATTGGTCACGTTGATCACGGTAAAACTACATTGACAGCAGCGATCGCGACAGTATTGTCCGCGAAATTCGGTGGTGAAGCGAAGAAATACGACGAGATCGACGCAGCTCCAGAAGAAAAAGCACGTGGTATTACAATTAACACAGCACACGTAGAATACGAAACAGCTGCGCGTCACTACGCTCACGTTGACTGCCCAGGCCATGCTGATTATGTTAAAAACATGATTACTGGTGCTGCTCAGATGGACGGCGCGATCTTGGTTTGCTCCGCAGCAGACGGTCCAATGCCACAAACACGTGAGCACATCCTGTTGGCTCGCCAAGTTGGTGTTCCATACATCATCGTATTCTTGAACAAATGCGACATGGTTGATGACGCTGAGTTGTTGGAATTGGTTGAAATGGAAGTTCGTGAATTGTTGTCTAAATACGAATTCCCAGGCGACGATTTGCCAATCATCCAAGGTTCTGCAAAATTGGCGCTCGAAGGCGACAAAGGTCCATTGGGCGAAGAAGCGATCATGAAATTGGCTGATGCTTTGGATTCTTACATCCCAACACCAGAACGCGCAGTTGACGGTACATTCTTGTTGCCAGTGGAAGACGTGTTCTCCATCTCTGGTCGTGGTACGGTTGTTACTGGTCGTGTTGAGCGCGGTATCGTTAAAGTCGGCGAAGAGATCGAAATCGTTGGTATTAAAGATACAGTAAAAACAACATGTACTGGTGTTGAAATGTTCCGTAAGTTGCTCGACCAAGGTCAAGCAGGCGACAACGTAGGTGTGTTGTTGCGCGGTACAAAACGTGAAGATATCCAACGTGGTCAAGTTTTGGCGAAACCAGGTTCAATCAAGCCACATAGCCACTTCACAGGCGAAATCTACGTTTTGTCTAAAGATGAAGGTGGTCGTCATACACCATTCTTTAACAACTACCGTCCACAGTTCTACTTCCGTACAACGGACGTGACTGGTTCGATCGAGTTGCCGAAGGATAAAGAAATGGTTATGCCAGGTGATAACGTTTCTATCACTGTAAAATTGATCAACCCGATCGCGATGGAAGAAGGCTTGCGCTTCGCTATCCGTGAAGGTGGTCGTACAGTAGGTGCTGGCGTTGTTGCTAAAATTATCGAGTAATTAGGTAGTATTTTAGTGAAAATGGCGATCCAGATACTGGGTCGCTGTTTTTGCTTAGAAGTTCTTAGGCGTAGGGGTGTAGCTCAATTGGCAGAGCGACGGTCTCCAAAACCGTAGGCTGGGGGTTCGATTCCCTCCGCCCCTGCCACCAAAAAGCCATAAGGCATCGAAAGTAAATAAGCATGTCTAACCAATCCATTCAAACCGTTAGTACTTCCAGCGACAAGCTCAAAATTACCCTTGCAATCGTAGCTGCGGTGGCGGGGATTATTTCGTTTTATGTCTTGGTTGGTCAGCCAAAATACGTGCGTCTCGGTGCTTTGGTTGGTGGTGTTGTTGTAGCTGCGATTTTGATCTTGATCTCGCAATTGGGTCGTGATCTTGTCGCTTTCGCGAAAGAGTCAGTTCGTGAAGCAAAGAAGGTTGTATGGCCTACGCGCAAAGAAGCGGGTCAGATGACTGCGGTGGTATTTGGATTTGTCTTTATCATGGCAATTTTCCTCTTTACGACCGATAAAGTTCTTGAATATTTGATTATGAACGTAATTCTTGGGCTTAAATAATAATGAGCGAACAAATCTCAGAAAATAGCGCGGATCAAACACCAGAGCAGGACTCTGGTGTTTCTGTCCCTAAGAGCGCAAAAAAATGGTATGCCGTGCATGCCTATTCTGGTATGGAAAAGAGTGTTCAGCGTGCATTGGTGGAACGTATTGAACGCGCTGAAATGCAAGATCTGTTTGGTCAAATCTTGGTTCCAACCGAAGAAGTTATCGAAGTTAAAAATGGTAAGAAAAGTGTCACTGAGCGTCGTCTGTTCCCAAGTTACGTCTTTGTGGAAATGGAAATGACCGATGACACATGGCACTTAGTCAAAAACACAAGCAAAGTGACAGGTTTTATTGGTGGCAAGTCAAATAAGCCAGCCCCAATCCCGCGTCACGAGATCGAAAAAGTCTTGCAGCAAGTGCAGGATGGTGTTGAAAAACCAAGGCCAAAGGTATTGTACGAAGTGGGTGAAGTGGTCCGTATCAAAGAAGGTCCATTCACCGATTTCAACGGCAATGTCGAAGAAGTTAACTACGCAAAATCGAAAGTGCGCGTGAATGTCACCATCTTCGGCCGCGCGACTCCAGTGGATCTGGAATTTGCCCAAGTCGAAAAAGTATAAGTTGTATCTGTAGTAAGCGGGGCTGGCACCGTACAGAAATGTAAAAGCTGGTGAAAAAAAGCGAGGAGCCGAGTAGTTCAGATATTCGTCAGGATACTGAGTAAAAGGCGCTACCACTCAACCATAGAAGGAGCCATCATGGCAAAGAAAATTATTGGTTTTATCAAGCTGCAAGTGCCAGCTGGTAAAGCAAACCCATCCCCACCAATCGGTCCAGCATTGGGTCAACGTGGTTTGAACATCATGGAATTCTGCAAAGCGTTCAACGCGCAGACTCAAGGTGTTGAGCCAGGCATGCCAATTCCTGTTGTGATTACAGCATTTGCTGATAAGTCTTTCACATTCGTGATGAAGACGCCACCAGCAACATACTTGATCAAAAAAGCAGCTGGTATCACTAAAGGTTCTGCTAAGCCACATACTGACAAAGTTGGTAAGTTGACTCGTAAGCAAGCTGAAGAAATCGCAACACTCAAAAATAAAGATTTGACTGCTGCAGATATGGAAGCTGCTGTTCGTACAATCGCAGGTTCCGCTCGTTCCATGGGCATCACGGTGGAGGGTCTGTAATGGCTAAGTTATCTAAAAAAGCAAAATTGCTGAAAACTAAAGTAGACCGTTTGAAGGTGTATCCGTTTGATAACGCAATTGCGTTGATCAAAGAATGCGCAACTGCAAAGTTTAACGAATCTATTGACGTTTCTGTTCAACTCGGCGTTGATCCAAAGAAATCTGACCAAGTTGTTCGTGGCGCAGTTGTATTGCCAGCTGGTACAGGTAAAACAGTTCGCGTAGCGGTATTCGCACAAGGCGCAAAAGCTGAAGAAGCTAAAGCAGCTGGTGCAGATATCGTTGGTATGGAAGATTTGGCAGAACGCGTTAAAGCAGGCGATATGCCATTTGACGTCGTGATCGCTTCTCCAGATACAATGCGTATCGTTGGTACATTGGGTCAAGTTTTGGGTCCACGCGGTTTGATGCCGAATCCAAAAGTTGGCACAGTAACTCCTGACGTTGCGACAGCAGTTAAAAATGCTAAAGCTGGTCAAGTTCAATACCGTACAGACAAAGCAGGTATCATCCACACAACAATCGGTCGTAAATCTTTCGCTGATGGCGACTTGAAAGCGAACTTGTTGGCGTTGATCGAAGCCTTGAACAAAGCTAAGCCAGCAACAAGTAAAGGTGTCTATCTGCGTAAAGTATCCATCTCATCCACTATGGGTGCAGGTGTACGCGTAGATCACGGTAACTTGTCTGCGTAATTAAGCAGAGTTAAAAAATTAAGTCCACTTGCTGAAAAGCAGGTGGCGCATCTTTGGGCTGATTGTTGCTGATCTTAAGGTGAGTGGCAATCAGAGTGTCAAAGACCGTTGGGCTCTCAAAAGCAATTGAGAGAGTTAAATGTGAGGAAGCAATTCCAAGTGCCCAACGCAGATGGTGTACCCGAACAAGTTTTGTAGTGATTACTGGTCCGCCAGTGGAACTCCTAACTTCGGACGCCGTGTTCGAAACGATATGAGGGAAGTGCATCATCCTGGTGTGCAGACTGAATATCATTAATGGAGGTTGACCGTGAGTCTCAATCTGAATGACAAAAAGGCCGTCGTCGCTGAAGTCTCTGCAAAAGTAGCAACTGCACAGACTATCGTCGTAGCTGAATACCGTGGCATCCAGGTCGGTCATTTGACGCAATTGCGTGCTAACGCACGTGCTCAAGGCGTTTACATGCGCGTGTTGAAAAACACACTCGCACGTCGCGCTGTTGAGGGAACTGCATTTGCAAGCCTCGCTAACGAAATGACTGGTCCGTTGATTTATGCAATCTCGGACGATGCTGTTGCTGCTGCTAAAGTCGTCAATGACTTTGCAAAAGGCAATGACAAGTTGGTCGTTAGAGCTGGTAACTACGCTGGTAAATCTTTGGATAAAGCTGGTGTTGTTGCGTTGGCAAGCATTCCAAGCCGCGAAGTATTGTTGGCACAATTGTTGGGCATGATGCAGGCACCTGTATCCGGCTTCGCACGTGGCCTCGCAGCTTTGGCAGCGAAAAAAGAAACAGAAGCTGCTTAATCGCTTAATTGCGAACAGCTGACGTTTCCGTCAAATACTGAATCGATGTTTTTTAAAAAATTAGGAGTTTCAAATGGCAATTAGTAAAGAAGATATCTTGGAAGCCGTAGGCGCGATGTCCGTAATGGACTTGAACGACTTGGTTAAAGCTTTCGAAGAAAAATTCGGCGTTTCTGCAGCTGCAATGGCAGTTGCTGGTCCAGCTGCTGGCGGCGGCGCTGCTGCTGCTGAAGAACAAACAGAATTCAACGTAATTCTGACTGAAGCTGGCGCAAACAAAGTTGGCGTCATTAAAGCAGTTCGTGAAATCACAGGTTTGGGCTTGAAAGAAGCTAAAGACCTCGTTGATGGCGCACCAAAAGCAGTTAAAGAAGCTGTTTCTAAAGCAGATGCTGAAGCTGCTAAGAAGAAATTGGAAGAAGCTGGCGCGAAAGTTGACGTTAAGTAATTCCGTGTTATACTGGCAGACTTTCGAGTTTGCCTAAGTCAAAGTAAGGAATCTTCTTGCAAGAGAAGGTTCCTCTTTGGCTTCTCTGTCGTTCTCGCGATAGATTTGTTTTTGATTGTTGTCCCTAAGCTGAACCTTTTAAGGCGAGGGCTGAGACTTGAGGTTTCTTGATGTATTTTCTGTTAGAGAAAAAAGTTTTGAAATCTGAATTCTCCATCCTTCCTTGTCACTCACGGAGTGTCCATGCACTACTCATTTACTGAGAAGAAGCGCATTCGTAAATCTTTTGCGAAACGCGCCAACGTCCACAACGTTCCGTTCCTGCTGGCGACCCAGCTCGAGTCATATCAGAGTTTTTTACAGGCTGACAGAACACCGTCAATCCGTAAAAATGAGGGCCTGCAATCAGCCTTCACCTCGATTTTCCCGATCGTGTCGCACAATGGGTTCGCTCGTTTAGAATTTCTATCCTATGTTTTAGGCGATCCAGCCTTCGACGTCAAGGAATGTCAACTGCGCGGTCTGACATTTGCATCTCCTTTGCGTGCGAAAGTGCGTTTGGTGATTCTTGATAAAGAGTCTCCAACTAAGCCAGTCGTCAAAGAAATGAAAGAGCAAGAAGTCTACATGGGCGAATTGCCGCTCATGACAACGACTGGTTCTTTCGTGATTAACGGTACTGAGCGCGTTATCGTTTCTCAGTTGCACCGTTCTCCAGGCGTGTTCTTTGAACATGACCGCGGCAAGACACATTCTTCTGGTAAGTTGTTGTTCTCGGCTCGTATCATTCCTTACCGTGGTTCATGGTTGGATTTTGAATTCGATCCGAAAGACATTCTGTTCTTCCGTATTGACCGTCGTCGTAAGATGCCAGTCACGATCCTCTTGCGTGCTATCGGCATGACTAACGAGCAGATCTTGGCGAACTTCTTCGTATTCGACAACTTCTCATTGCATAGCGATGGCGCAGAAATGGAATTCGTTTCTGAGCGTCTGCGTGGTGAAGTCGCACGTTTCGATATTTCTGATAAGTCAGGCAAGTTGATCGTTGCGAAAGACAAACGTATCAATTCTAAGCATGTTCGTGAAATCGAATCCGCTGGCATCAAGATGATTTCTGTGCCAGAAGACTACTTGCTCGGTCGTGTGTTGGCGAAGAATATCGTCGACGGTGACACAGGTGAAGTGATCGCGAATGCGAATGATGAGTTGACACCAGAATTGCTGCAAAAATTGCGCGATGCGAAAGTCACTGATATCCAAACTCTGTACACCAACGAGTTGGATCAGGGTGCTTACATCTCCCAAACTCTGCGTACAGACGACACCGCTGACCAAATGGCTGCACGTGTAGCGATCTACCGCATGATGCGTCCTGGCGAACCACCAACAGAAGAATCTGTTGAAGCATTGTTCAACGGTCTGTTCTACAACGAAGAGCGTTACGATTTGTCCGCAGTCGGTCGTATGAAATTCAACCGCCGTATCGGTCGTGATGAATTGACTGGCGCGATGACTTTGTCTGATGACGACATCTTGGCTGTGATTAAGATCCTGGTTGAGTTGCGTAATGGTCGCGGCGAAGTGGACGATATCGATCACTTGGGTAATCGTCGTGTACGTTGCGTCGGTGAATTGGCTGAGAACCAATTCCGTGCTGGTTTGGTCCGTGTTGAACGCGCTGTTAAAGAGCGTTTGGGTCAAGCTGAAGCTGATAATTTGATGCCGCACGATTTGATCAACTCTAAGCCAATTTCTGCAGCGATCCGTGAGTTCTTCGGTTCCTCACAATTGTCTCAGTTTATGGATCAAACCAACCCGTTGTCCGAAATCACGCATAAGCGTCGTATTTCCGCATTGGGACCTGGCGGTTTGACACGTGAACGTGCTGGCTTTGAAGTACGTGACGTTCATCCAACTCACTATGGCCGTGTATGTCCAATTGAAACTCCAGAGGGTCCAAACATTGGTTTGATCAACTCCTTGGCGTTGTACGCTCGTTTGAACGAATACGGTTTCTTGGAAACCCCATACCGTAAAGTTATCGACGGTAAGATCACGAACCAGATCGACTACTTGTCTGCGATCGAAGAAGGTCGTTACATCATCGCTCAGGCGAATGCGAGTATCGATGGTAGTGGCAGTTTGTGCGATGAATTGGTTTCATCTCGTCAAGCTGGCGAAACGATTTTGGTCTCTCCAGAACGCGTTCAATACATGGACGTGGCGACAGGTCAGGTTGTTTCCGTTGCGGCATCTTTGATTCCATTCTTGGAACACGATGATGCGAACCGTGCGTTGATGGGTGCCAACATGCAACGTCAAGCAGTTCCTTGCTTGCGTCCAGAAAAAGCATTCGTCGGTACAGGTATCGAACGTACAGTTGCGGTCGACTCCGGTACAACAGTACAAGCTTTGCGCGGCGGTAAAGTCGATTACATCGATGCGGGCCGTATCGTTATTCGTGTGAATGACGCGGAAGCTCAAGCTGGTGAAGTTGGTGTTGATATCTACAACTTGATCAAGTACACACGTTCTAACCAAAATACGAACATCAACCAACGTCCTATCGTTAAAGTTGGTGACGTAGTGGCTAAAGGTGACGTATTGGCGGACGGTGCATCAACAGACTTGGGCGAATTGGCTCTGGGTCAAAACATGTTGATCGCGTTTATGCCATGGAATGGTTATAACTTCGAAGATTCGATCTTGATCTCTGAAAAAGTGGTTGCTGATGACCGCTATACATCGATCCACATCGAAGAATTGTCTTGCCAAGCGCGTGACACGAAGTTGGGTGCGGAAGAAATCACACGTGATATCTCTAACCTCGCTGAAAACCAATTAGCGCGTCTGGATGAATCCGGTATCGTGTACATCGGTGCTGAAGTGACGGCGGGCGATACTCTGGTCGGTAAAGTGACACCAAAAGGTGAAACACAACTGACACCAGAAGAAAAACTCTTGCGCGCGATTTTCGGTGAGAAAGCTTCTGACGTTAAAGATACATCCTTGCGCGTGCCTTCTGGCATGGTAGGTACAGTGATCGACGTTCAAGTCTTCACACGTGAAGGTATCCAACGCGACAAACGTGCTCAACAAATTATCGATGACGAATTGAAGCGTTACCGCCTCGATTTGAACGATCAGTTGCGTATTGTTGAAGGCGATGCTTTCGAACGTCTCGAACGTATGTTGATCGGCAAGGTTGCTAACGGCGGCCCAGCTAAATTGGCAAAAGGTTCGAAGATCACGAAGGAATACTTAGCGGAACTAGATAAGTATCATTGGTTCGATATTCGTCCAGCTGACGAAGATGCAGCACGTGCAATCGAAGCGATTAAAGATTCTATCGCTGAAAAACGCCATCAATTTGATTTGGCGTTTGAAGAGAAGCGCACGAAGTTGACGCAAGGTGACGAATTGCCACCAGGCGTACAAAAAATGGTTAAGGTGTATTTGGCGGTTAAACGTCGTTTGCAACCTGGTGACAAGATGGCGGGTCGTCACGGTAACAAGGGTGTGGTTTCACGCATTGTTCCAGTGGAAGATATGCCATACATGGCCGACGGTACGCCAGCGGACATCGTGTTGAACCCATTGGGTGTTCCATCACGTATGAACGTGGGTCAGGTTCTCGAGGTTCACTTGGGTTGGGCAGCGAAAGGTTTGGGCTTGCGTATCGGCGAAATGCTGAAAGCACAAGCTAAAGTCGAAGAGTTGCGTGGCTTCTTGAAACAAATCTATAACGAGTCTGGTAAGTCTGAAGACATCGATGGTTTGTCCGATCAAGAAATCATGGAATTGACGGCTAACCTGAAAAACGGTGTTCCGTTTGCTACGCCAGTGTTTGACGGTGCTCATGAATCTGAAATCCGTCGCATGCTCGATTTGGCTTACCCAGATGAGATTGCAAAACAATTGGGTATGACACCATCGAAGAATCAGGTGACTTTGTATGACGGTCGCACCGGTGAAGCTTTCGAACGTAACGTCACAGTTGGTTACATGCACGTCTTGAAATTGCACCATTTGGTTGATGACAAGATGCATGCACGTTCGACTGGTCCTTACTCTCTCGTAACACAACAACCATTGGGCGGTAAAGCTCAATTCGGTGGTCAGCGTTTCGGTGAGATGGAGGTGTGGGCACTCGAAGCGTACGGCGCGTCTTACGTCTTGCAAGAGATGTTGACTGTGAAGTCCGATGACGTGAATGGCCGTACCAAAGTGTACGAAAATCTCGTTAAGGGTGATCACGTGATCGATGCTGGTATGCCAGAGTCGTTCAACGTTCTCGTGAAAGAGATCCGTTCTTTGGGTATCGATATCGATCTCGAACGTAACTAATCCGTTTCAAATAGTAGTTTAGTAGCATTTTTAGTAATGCAGCCACCGCCCGAATTCACTTCGGGCGTTGGTCATTCAGATGGACCAAGATTTTTTGTGCTTTTTGTTCCCGGTATCGGCGGAACTTGGATCAACAGAGGTTGATCAGGCTCTCCCGCCCATGCGAACAGGGTTAAACCTAAAGTAGAAAAATCGAAGCCCATTAGCTAAAGCGATTCAACACTTCACTGGAGTGCAATACATGAAAGCCCTGCTCGATCTATTCAAGCAAGTTCAGCCCAATGAACAATTCGACGCGATCAAAATTGGTCTCGCGTCTCCAGAAAAAATCCGTTCATGGTCCTATGGCGAAGTAAAAAAGCCAGAAACAATTAACTACCGTACGTTCAAGCCAGAACGTGATGGTTTGTTCTGCGCGAAGATTTTTGGCCCAATTAAAGATTACGAATGCTTGTGCGGTAAGTACAAGCGTTTGAAGCATCGCGGTGTGATCTGCGAAAAGTGCGGCGTTGAAGTGACTTTGGCCAAAGTGCGTCGTGAACGCATGGGCCATATCGAGTTGGCTTCCCCAACAGCACATATCTGGTTCTTGAAATCCTTGCCATCCCGTTTGGGTATGGTGCTCGACATGACTTTGCGCGATATCGAACGCGTCTTGTATTTTGAAGCATACGTTGTGACTGATCCAGGCATGACACCGCTAAAAAAATGCCAAATCATGTCTGAAGATGATTACGCCGCGAAATACGAAGAGTACGGTGATGAATTCACAGCGTTCATGGGTGCAGAAGGTATCCGTGAGTTGTTGCGCTCTATCGATATCGATCGTGATGCAGAAACTTTGCGTACAGAACTCAAAGAATCTAAATCCGAAGCGAAGATCAAGAAATACTCTAAGCGTTTGAAAGTATTGGAAGCCTTCCAACGTTCTGGTATCAAGCCAGACTGGATGATCATGGAAGTGTTGCCAGTATTGCCGCCAGAATTGCGTCCATTGGTACCTTTGGATGGCGGTCGTTTCGCGACTTCCGATTTGAACGATTTGTATCGTCGCGTCATTAACCGTAATAACCGTTTGAAGCGCTTGATGGAATTGCGCGCTCCGGAAATCATTACGCGTAATGAAAAGCGTATGTTGCAAGAAGCGGTCGACTCCTTGTTGGACAATGGTCGTCGCGGTAAAGCAATGACTGGTGCAAACAAGCGTCCTTTGAAATCTTTGGCAGAAATGATCAAAGGTAAGGGCGGTCGTTTCCGTCAAAACTTGTTGGGTAAACGCGTCGACTACTCTGGTCGTTCCGTTATCGTGGTCGGTCCACAACTGAAATTGCATCAATGCGGTTTGCCAAAGTTGATGGCCTTGGAATTGTTCAAACCATTCATTTTCAATAAATTGGAATTGATGGGCTTGGCAACGACGATCAAAGCAGCGAAAAAACTCGTTGAAATTCAAGAGCCAGTGGTTTGGGATATCTTGGAAGAAGTGATCCGCGAACATCCAATCATGTTGAACCGTGCGCCAACCTTGCACCGTCTTGGTATTCAAGCGTTTGAGCCAGTATTGATTGAAGGTAAAGCGATCCAATTGCACCCACTCGTCTGCGCGGCTTTCAATGCCGACTTCGACGGTGACCAAATGGCGGTTCACGTTCCTTTGTCTATCGAAGCACAAATGGAAGCACGCACATTGATGCTCGCTTCTAACAATATTTTGTTCCCATCTAACGGTGAACCATCTATTGTTCCTTCTCAAGATATCGTTTTGGGTCTGTACTACGCAACGCGTGAGAAGATCAACGGTAAGGGCGAAGGTATGTTGTTCCCTGATGTTTCCGAAGCGATTCGCGCTTGGGACAACAAGGAAGTCGAACTGACAACACGTATCACAGTTCGTATTACTGAATATCCAAAAGATAAAACGACTGGCGAGTTCGTAAAAACGATCAAACGTTACGAAACTACAGTTGGCCGTGCGATCTTGTCTGAAATCTTGCCAAAAGGCTTGCCATTCTCAGTCTTGAATCGTCCGTTGAAGAAAAAAGAAATCTCCAAATTGATCGATACTTCGTTCCGTAAGTGCGGCTTGCGCGCGACGGTCGTATTTGCTGATCAATTGATGCAATCTGGTTTCCGTTTGGCGACTCGTGCTGGTATTTCTATCTGTATCGACGATATGTTGGTACCACCACAAAAAGTCACTTTGTTGGCAACAGCAGAGCATGAAGTGAAACAAATCGAACAGCAATATGCTTCTGGTTTGGTCACTGCAGGCGAACGCTACAATAAAGTGGTCGACATCTGGGGTAAAACAGGTGACGAAGTCGGCAAGGCGATGATGGAACAACTGAAAGTTGAACCAGTCACACGTCGTGACGGTACACAAGGTACGCAAGAATCGTTCAACGCGATTTACATGATGGCTGACTCCGGTGCGCGTGGTTCAGCTGCACAGATTCGTCAGTTGGCAGGTATGCGTGGTCTGATGGCGAAACCAGACGGCTCCATTATTGAAACGCCGATTACCGCGAACTTCCGCGAAGGTCTGAACGTTTTGCAGTACTTTATTTCCACTCACGGTGCACGTAAAGGTCTGGCAGATACGGCGTTGAAGACAGCGAACTCCGGTTACTTGACACGTCGTTTGGTCGACGTTACGCAAGACTTGGTCGTTATCGAAGACGATTGCGGTACAGCGAATGGCGCTTCCATGAAAGCGATCGTTGAAGGCGGTGAAGTTAACGTGCCTTTGCGTGACTTGATCTTGGGTCGTGTTGCAGCGAACGACATCATCAATCCAGAAACGCAAGCGACTCTGTTCGAAGCAGGTACTTTGCTCGACGAATTCATGGTTGAAGAAATCGAATCCTTGGGTATCGATGAAGTTAAAGTTCGTACACCATTGACATGTGACACACGCTACGGTTTGTGTGCAATGTGTTACGGTCGTGATTTGGGTCGTGGTAACTTGGTTAATGCTGGTGAATCTGTCGGTGTTATCGCTGCGCAGTCTATCGGTGAACCAGGTACACAGTTGACGATGCGTACCTTCCACATCGGTGGTGCGGCTTCTCGTGCAGCGATCGCTTCTTCTGTTGAAGCGAAATCCAACGGTACGATTCGTTTCACAGCAACGATGCGTTATGTGACCAACGGTAAAGGCGATCAAATCGTGATTTCCCGTTCTGGTGAAGTCTTGATCACGGATGATCATGGTCGTGAACGTGAACGTCATAAAGTACCTTACGGTGCGACATTGATCGTGAAAGACGGCATGACGATCAAAGCTGGTACAGATTTGGCGACATGGGATCCATTGACACGTCCGATCATTACTGAGTACACAGGTCAGGTTAAGTTTGAAAACGTCGAAGAAGGCGTGACAGTAGCTAAGCAAGTTGACGATGTCACTGGCTTGTCTACCTTGGTGGTAATCGATGCGAAACGTCGTGGTTCTGCTGCAGGTAAGAGCTTGCGTCCACAAGTTAAATTGTTGAACGACGCTGGCGAAGAGGTGAAAATCTCTGGTACAGAACACGCAGTAACGATTGGTTTCCAAGTCGGTGCGTTGATTACGGTGAAAGATGGTCAACAAGTTCACGTCGGTGAAGTGTTGGCGCGTATCCCAACTGAATCGCAAAAAACACGTGATATTACCGGTGGTCTCCCACGCGTTGCTGAGTTGTTCGAAGCACGTTCACCAAAAGACGCTGGTATGTTGGCGGAAGTGACTGGTACAGTCGCGTTTGGTAAAGAAACCAAAGGTAAACAACGCTTGGAAATCACCGACATGGACGGTGAGAAGCATGAGTTCTTGATCACCAAAGACAAGCAAGTCTTGGTGCATGACGGCCAAGTGGTGAACAAAGGTGAAATGATTGTTGACGGCCCAGCCGATCCACAAGACATCTTGCGTTTGTTGGGTATCGAAGCTTTGGCTCGCTACATCGTTGATGAAGTTCAAGACGTTTATCGTTTGCAAGGCGTTAAGATCAATGACAAGCACATTGAAGTTATCGTGCGTCAAATGTTGCGTCGCGTTGTTGTTGTAAATCCAGGTGATGCTAACTACATCATGGGCGAACAAGTTGAACGTTCTGAGTTGTTGGACGAAAACGATCGCGTAACGAAAGCAGGCGGTATTCCAGCAACGTATGAAAATATCTTGTTGGGTATTACCAAAGCTTCCTTGTCGACAGATTCTTTCATCTCTGCCGCTTCCTTCCAAGAGACCACACGTGTTCTCACAGAGGCAGCGATCATGGGCAAGAAAGATACTCTGCGCGGCTTGAAAGAAAACGTCATCGTTGGTCGTTTGATTCCAGCTGGTACAGGTCTCGCATATCACCGTGCTCGCAAGATGAAAGAATCTTGGGAAGCGGACGAACGCGCAGCCTTGTTAGCGGCAGAGAAGGAAATCTTTACTCCAGCAGCAGAAGTAACAACGACAGATGCAGAAGCTCCAGGCGAAGCCTAAGACCTCTGCAGCAGTTCAACTAGCTCAGGCTTCTCTTGAACTGTGTCATTGAATGAAAAACACCGTAAGCCTTAAAACTTACGGTGTTTTTTTATGTGTTCTACTTCGGCACCGATGAATTGAAATAGGAAAGCTATGCTGTTTAATGCTTCTGTCATTAACGCCTTCTTGGCGCAACTAAATCAGCAACAGGCGCGGCAACTTGAGTTAGCAGTGGAAGTCGTGGCCGAAACGGGGTCGACTAATCTTGATCTGATGCAACGCACTCCACAGCTTCGTCAAGCAACCCTGCGCGTCGCTGAAAATCAAACGGCTGGTCGCGGACGAGCAGGACGCACTTGGCTCTCAACGCCAGGTGGTGTGTTGACCTTTTCATTGGCCTGGCATTTCGCCAAACCGGCACATAGTTTGAGTGCGGTGCCTTTGGTGGTGGGCGTGGCGGTCGCTGAGTGTTTGCGTCACATCGGCGTACAAGTGCATTTGAAGTGGCCCAACGATATCTTGAAAGAAGGGAGAAAGCTGGCTGGTATTTTGGTGGAATCGGCAGCCGCTCCCGAGGGCGGTACTTGGGTTGTGATTGGGCTTGGACTCAATCTTCAAGTTCCTGCTGAACTTGAGCAAGAAATTGGGCAAGCTGTAGCAGATTCTACTTGGCTGGCGCAGATGGATAGAAATCAATTATTGGCGCAGTTAGCGCATGCCATTGGGCGGGCTATGCAAGTGTTTGATGAGTATGGTTTTGAGGTGTTTGTCGAACGTTGGAATCAACTACATGCTTACGCTGGCCAATTCGTACGCATCATGGAACAGTCTGAAATCTTGCATCAAGGGCAAGCTTCTGGTGTCGATGCGATGGGACGTTTGCAACTGCTTGTCGATGGAAAGCTGATTGCGATTCATGCGGGGGATGTTTCCTTACGCCCCTTGGCGTAGAATGAGGGTTTTGCTTCTCCGATAATTGCGAATGAGTTCTTCGGTCCAACATAGCCTTTTGATTGACGCTGGAAACACAAGGGTCAAGTGGGCCGTATTTCAATCTGGCGCACTCGGCATACCAATGTCTTGGCTTGCGCACGGCTCTGTCGATCATACGCAACTTGCGGAATTGGTTCTGCAATGGCGCGATCTTCCTGCTGATGAGGTTTTGATCTCGAATGTGGCGGGAGACTCTCTACAACAAGCATTGCAACAAGCGGTTGAGACAGTTTTTCCTGGGATTGTGTTGACTCGTTTTCGCGCCGACACGCAAATCGCAGGTTTAAAAAATCACTATCGCAATCCGCAGCAGCTCGGCAGTGATCGATTTGCATCGGCGATTGCAGCACATCACTTTTTTCCTGATACAGCCCTAGTGGTCGCGACCTGCGGCACCGCGACCACGGTGGATGCGATTATTCCCGGCAAAGGGTTTGTGGGCGGTATGATTTTGCCGGGCTTGCAAACGATGGCTGTCTCACTCGCCCAAAATACTGCACAACTGCCACAGATCGCGAGTGAAATGAGCCTCGATTCATTGTTTGCTGACAATACACAGCAAGCAATCATGAGTGGCTGTATCCATGCGCAGCTGGGAGCGATACAATGTGCGATTGAGGTTCTCGAGCAGCAATCCTCATTGCCAGTTGAATTGGTGTTGTCGGGCGGCGCAGTTCCGTACATGCTACCGCAATGGCAACATGTTAAGCAAACGCGGCAAGCGCATGTGATCGACAATTTGGTGTTGACTGGATTAGCCGTGGTAGCGCAGGACCGCCAGTTGCCCCAATTTTCTGCCGACTTATAGGAAAGACATACAAATACCATGTTGCGATTTTTCTTTTGGATCCTGCTGATCATTAATGGACTCTTGCTCAGTTTTATCTTGGGTATATTTGATCGTTTTGGTGATATGTCGCTAGAAAAACATGAGCCACATCGTATGAAAGCGGAGAAAAACACTGATCGTCTGAAGTTGATGACAGCCTCCGCTGCGCAAGATGTGATTGAAGCTTCTGCCAAGAAAGTGGAACCGCCCATTGCTTGTTTAGAGATTGGTAACTTTACATTGGCCGATGGAAAAAACTTCGAAGAACGTATGAAGCATTTGGCGCTTGGAAAACGCCAAGTGCGCGAGGAGATATCGGAAACTGCATCGAACATGGTGTACTTACCATCACAAGGTGACAAAGACGCTGCCGATAAAAAAGCGGCTGCAATCAAGAAAATGGGTGTTAGCGATGCCTATGTGATTCAAGATGGATCCGCACTGAAGTGGGGTGTTTCTTTGGGTGTGTTCAAAACCTTGGAAGCAGCTAAAACCCATGTTGCCAATCTCGCGAAAAAAGGTATCAAGGAAGCGAAGATCGCTCCACGGCCTGTTAGTGCTTCCAAGTTGATGTACCAATTGCTCGAGATTAGTGCCGAAGAGAGAAAGCAAGTCGACCAAATTCGCGAACAGTTCACCGGTGTTGACGCCCACGAATGTAAACCTAAAACTGAATAAGCTCGCGGTCGCATCGCTGCCGTAGCCTACGGTGACAGTGAGAAAGACGACCGTAGCTGCTACTTTGTAAGAGATCGTATGTCTGCATTTCATTTCAAACAGGGGAGTATTCCCTTACTCGTGTCGATGCCCCATGTTGGCACCGCAATCCCACAAGAAGTTTCTCTTCAACTCAATCCAGTGGCGCAGGTCAAAGCCGATACTGATTGGCATTTACCGTCGCTCTACAATATGCTGGATGATATGGGCGCTTCTCGAATTCATGCTGAGTATTCCCGCTATGTCATTGATCTGAATCGCCCGTGCGATGACGTTAATCTCTACCCTGGTCAGGATACTACGGGACTATGCCCTATCGATACTTTCGCCAAAGAGGCTTTGTACCCCGCTGGTCAAAATCCCGATGCGTACGAAGTGCAACGCCGAATCGCCCAATACTGGCTTCCCTATCACCAACAACTGCAGTCGGAATTGCAACGTCTGCTCGATGTTCATGGCATTGCTGTGCTATGGGATGCGCATTCTATCGCTTCGCAAGTTCCACGCTTTTTCGAAGGACGTCTGCCCGATTTGAATTTGGGCACGGCCGACCAGAAATCTTGTGATCGTGGATTGCAAGACGCACTTGCACATTGTCTCCAGCAATCTAGTAACGCTACTGCCTATTCCCATGTCTTTAACGGTCGCTTCAAAGGCGGGCATATCACTCGCCATTACGGACAACCTCAAGGTCGAGTTCATGCGGTTCAATTGGAAATGAGTCAATGTGTGTATATGAATGAGACAGCACCATTTGCCTATCGTGAAGATCTTGCTGCACAGGTGCAACCACTGCTTCGTGAAATGCTACAGACCTGTGTGACATGGGCGCAGCAAAATGCGAACAGCATGCAAGGAGCGTCTTCATGAGTGCCAAGTGTACGATGTTTGCTCGTCATGCTTTGCTGCCGAACGGTTGGGCTAGCAATGTACGTTTGTCCTGGGATGATGGCGGTGCGTTGACGCAGATCGAAACGGGAGCCCAATTGCAAACAGGGGAGCGCGTCGAAAGCTATGTGTTGCCGGGTATGACCAATTTGCATTCGCATGCGTTTCAGCGGGCGATGGCTGGTATGACAGAGCTTGCAGGCGAAGGTCCCGATAGTTTTTGGACTTGGCGAGATTTGATGTATCGCTTTGCCTTAGCAATCACACCGGAACAAATGCAAGCGATCGCAGCGCAATTGTATTCTGAGTGCTTGCGCTATGGTTACACCTCAGTGTGTGAATTTCATTATCTGCATCGTGCGCCTGATGGTAGTTTTTATGGTAATCGAGCGGAGATGGCGGAACGTGTCATCGCTGCTGCGCAGGAGGTGGGCATGGGCATTTCGATGTTGCCCGTGCTGTATAGTTTTGCTGATTTTAAAGATCAGCCCTTGCGTCATGATCAACGCCGTTTTAGTACCAATGTCGATGAGATCTTGGGCTTGATTTCTGACTTGGAGAAATACCGAAGTGCCAAGGTCGAAATTGGCGTCGCACCGCATTCCTTGCGTGCAGCTAATGTCAAACAAATTCAAGAATTGGTGAAGGCCTTGCCAAAGCAAAGACCGATTCATATTCACATTGCCGAACAAATGCGTGAAGTAGAGGCTTCACTCTCTGCAACAGGGCAGCGTCCGGTTGAATTACTTCTAAATACGCAAGAAGTCGATCAACGCTGGTGTCTAGTCCATGCGACTCATTTAACTTCACAAGAAGTGCAGGGCATTGCCAAGCAAGGCGCAGTTGCCGGAATATGTACCACCACCGAAGGCAACCTCGGTGATGGCTTCTTTGAGTTACCTGAATTTATCGAAGCGGGCGGTGTCTTTGGTATCGGTAGCGACAGCCATGTCTCGCAAAGTGCCGTCGAAGAGATTCGATGGTTGGAATATGGACAGCGTCTGCGCTCACAGAAACGCAATGTCGCGAGTGTGAAAGGACAACGCCATGTCGCCGATTTTTTATGGAATGCTTGCTTGCAAGGTGGCGCGCAGGCAGCGGCTCGCGCAGTAGGTGGTTTGCAAGCCGGTTACCGTGCAGATTTTTTAGTGCTCGACGATGAGCATCCAAATTTACAAGATCTGCCATCCGATTTGCTTTTGAGTAGTTTCATTTTCTCCGGGAACGATAATGTAATCCGCGATGTCTATGTATCAGGCGAGGCAGTTGTGCAACAAGGTCGGCATGTGCATCAAGATCGTATTAGCAAGAACTTTAAACGCTGCATGCGCGAGTTGCGCAGTTTGTCTTAACAACAGAAGTAACAATAACAAGGGGAAACCATGAAGAAAAATATAGGCCAAGCAGCTCTGCTCATCAGCTTAGGCGTTTTATCAGCTGCGAATGCACCATTGAGTTTCGCAGCTGAGGCAAAAACGGCAAGTGCAGCAGGTTCGCTTGAAGCACGCTTGAAAGCGCTCGATACGCTCCTCAATGATCAGTGGGAATATGGCTTGCGTACGAATCCTGAGTATGCATCGATGTTGGGCGATAAACGCTATAACGATCAACTCCATGATTTCTCACAAGCGGCTATCGATGCTTCGCATAAGAAAAATCGCGAGTTCTTAAAACGATTGCTGGCCATCGATACCAAGGGTTTCGATGTTCAACAACAATTGAACAAAGATTTGATGGTGCGTCAGCTCAAAGATGAAATCGAAGCTGAGAAATTTAAAAACTGGCAAATGCCGGTGCTGCAGAATGCAGGCTTACATCTCGACACACCTGAGCTAGTGACTATGCTCAGCTTTAATAGCGTCAAAGACTATGAAGACTATATCGCGCGCTTAAATAAATTGCCGACTCTTTTCGCGCAGACCATCGTTCAAATGCGGAAGGGCGTCAAAGATAAGATCATGCCGCCGCAATTCTTATTGCCAAAGATTGCCCGTCAATGTGATGATTTGGTGGCGATGAATTTGAATGACTCACCGTTTATGAAGCCGGTGAGCCAGTTCCCAGCAGATTTTTCTGAGGCCGACAAACAACGTCTAAAGGCTGCAGTGACTGCCGCGGTGAACGGAAAAGTTATTCCGGCGTATAAAAATTTTGCTGAGTTCGTACGTAAAGACTATGCGCCACATGGTCGTGCAGATGTCGGCTTATGGTCTTTGCCAAACGGTGCGGAACGTTATAAATATCAAGTGAAAACCCAAACGACCACGAACAAGTCTGCGGAGGAAATTCATCAAATCGGATTGCGTGAAGTTGCGCGCATTGAAGGACAGATGTTAGAGACCGCGAAGAAATTGGGATTCGCTGATTTGAAATCCTTCAATGCCTCTTTAGAGAAAAATCCGGACGTACATCCAAAATCTCGCCAAGAAATTATTGATCTGTATACCAAGTACACCGATCAAATGTACACAAAGATTCCTGAGCTGTTCGGTCGCCTGCCAAAGGCGAAAGTGAAAATTATGCAGGTGGAAGAATTCCGTGAGAAAGAAGCTGCAGGTGCCTCGTACAATGAAGGAGCGCCTGATGGTTCGCGCCCTGGACATGTGATGGTGAATACGGGCGACTTCCAAAATCGAATGACTTTGTCGATCGAAAGCACCGCTTTACATGAAGGTGTACCTGGACATCACATGCAAATTTCAATTGCACAGGAATTAGAAGGTCTGCCTACATATCGTCGTCAAGGCGGAAACAATGCCTATGTTGAAGGTTGGGCTTTGTATTCAGAGCGCCTAGGCGAAGAGCTTGGATTCTTCCAAGACCCATATAGTTACTACGGTCACTTGCAGGATGAGATGTTGCGGGCGATTCGCTTAGTCGTCGATACAGGTTTGCACTATAAAAAATGGAATCGTCAGCAAGTGGTTGATTTCTTCCGTAATCATTCGGGTATCGAAGAAGTTGAAATCCAAAGCGAAACTGATCGCTATATTGTATGGCCAGGTCAAGCCTTGGGCTACAAAATGGGTCAGTTGAAGATCCTGGAATTGCGCGAATACGCCAGTAAAACTTTGGGCACAAAGTTCAGTCTGAAAGGCTTCCATGATGAAGTGTTGGGCGCTGGCGCTTTACCCTTAGATGTTTTAGAAATTCGAATCAAAGCTTGGGTCAAAGCACAGCAGTAAATTCTATGTGTGGGCTGGATGAGCTGATCTAAATCCACTCAAAATGCCAAAATCAAAGGGCGGCAAACCAACTGTGGTTTTGTCGCCCTTGTCGTTTTTTTAATAGTGCTAAAATAATTGCCATATTCCAACAAGCGCGAGTAGAATCAGAGTTCCCAGTGGCTCTAACCCTCACAAGGAGTGACACCATGAGTGCCTTCGCGATGCCGGTTTACATGTTGGAATTTACGCCTAAAACAATCGCTTCGCTTTTGTCACCAGCGGCAATTGATGGTGCAGTGGTTGAGTTGGATGTGTATGACAGAAATGATTTGGAAATCAAAGTTCCAGCAACAGGGCAGCGTCTAAAGGCTGAGCCCGACATGTTCCGCATCACTACTGTTTATGATGGCAAGACCAATGAGCACGACTGGAACTTCACGATTTTGCGTGAATCAGCCGACCGCAGTCGCAAAAAGCGCTAAGCCATGTACGTCAGTCAATCAGATTAACCCTGCCAGCTTCGCTTTAGACCAGTGTCGGTATGGATCCAGCCGCCTTGTCGGCTGGCCCGGAAGTAGAAACCAACACCACCCTGTCTAAAGCTCTGCACCAACTCTCCCAGCACTTCTTCGTGTAAATGGGCGATACGGATATCCGCCGCTTTACCATCCATATGTAATGATTTGCGAGCGGCTGGGATACCTTCCTCACGTAGTCGTTGATTGGACTCCGGTGTGCGATAGCCAGACAAAATTTCCAAAGGTTTGGTCATGCCGAATTGTGCAATGAAGGCTTGAGTTGCCCACAATGTTTCCAATAATTTCGGGTCAATAGGAGCGGTTTTTTTGCCATTCACATCGCGCAAGATATCGCAGCATTGTTGGTAAGCGGAATCAATGACCTCGCCATCTTTCCAATACAAAACCTTGAGATGTTCGCCACTTGCCGGGCGCACTAAATCGAGTGTGCGGGGCTTTAGCCAAAAGTCCATGTCTAACGCTTGAGCATCGAATAAGTCTGGGGGCGGTTTGAGTTTGCTTGCCTTGTCGTCGGTTTGCTGGGCAAAAACTGATGGACTACGCGTACCGAGGAATAAGCCACTGGCGGTCAATAGCAAAGAGCCTTTGAGGAATTGGCGGCGGTTCGTCATCGTAAAAATCTTTCGCAAACTAGATACGGTAAATTGTAACGGCTATGTTGAGAAATAGGGAAGATGAATATGAACTGTCTATGTACTGACGCCGATCTAATCTTTGGGCGCAGTTCATCCTATAATGCCAGTTCTTGAACCTCGAATCAAAATCATTTACACCAAATGAAGAGCTTAACTGTTTTCCGGATTTTTTTATGCTGAGTCCAGCCCAGATTTCCCAGTTCCAAACGCAAGGTTATGTGGTTTTGCCTGCTCTTGCGCAGGCGCAGTATTGTGAAGACCTGATTGCTTTTGCACAGGGGGAGCTCGATGCCGAGCGCGGCCCGATCGAGTACGAAGCCGATACGCGGTATCCTGGTGCGCCTGAGTCTCGTGATGCAGAGGGAGGACGCACGGCTCGTCGATTATTGCAGGCTTATGCGCGTTCTGAAACTCTGGCAGAGTGGGCGACCCAAATGGTCTTTGCTCAGACATTACAGCAACTGCTCCAGCAAAATGTTTTGCTATCTCAGGCTCACCATAACTGCATCATGACAAAGCAGGCGCGTTTTTCAAGTCTGACTGGGTGGCATCGTGATAGTCGTTATTGGCATTTTCAACGGCCGGAGTTGATTAGTGTGTGGCTCGCTTTACGCAATGAGCGTGTTGAAAATGGATGTTTATTAGTTTTGCCTGGCTCTCACCTGTGGCAAGTGCAAGCAGAGCAGCTCGATAGTGCCCAGTTTTTACGTGCAGATTTAGCGCAAAACCAGACTTTACTCGCGCAAGCGAAGACCGTGCCTTTGAATCAAGGGGATGTCTTGCTCTTTTCAAGTAATCTTTTCCACGCAGCTGGATGTAATCAAACTCAGGAAACCAAGTTTTCATTGGTATTCACTTATCGTGGCGAAGATAATCCACCGGTGGTTGATAGTCGCTCAGCGAGTCGTCCTGAGGTAAAACTCGTTTAGTCAGCCACTGCTTTTGATAGTTTGAACCAGAAAACGGTACCACTCCCAACTGTGGTTCGAAAACCGATGCTGCCATGCATTGCTTCAATCAGTGATTTACTGATCTTTAAGCCTAGCCCAGTGCCCCCTTGTTGGCGCGTGTCGCCATTATTCGCTTGCGCAAATGAGTTAAAGATCTCCCCTTGAAAATCCTCTGGAATACCGTGTCCGTGGTCTTCAATTTCGACGCAGACTTGGTTTTCGGAATCGAGGATGCGGATATCGACTTGATTTGATTGAGCAGAAAATTTCGCTGCATTAGATAGAAGATTGGCCAGCACTTGCGCGAGGCGTACGCTGTCAGCGTTGATCAGTTGCTTTTCTGGATGTTCGCCAAGTACGTATTGGACTTCGTATTTCAAACCGTAGCCGCCATTGTCTCGTATCGATTGTTTAACCAAAGTCACTAGATCAATACTGCTCAAGTTGAGTGCCATTTTGCCAGCGGCTAGTTTTTCGATATCGAGTAAATCATTAATTAGTACGATGAGACGTTGGCTATTGCGTGAGGCTAGCGTAATTAGTTTTAGGGCTGGTTCTGGAAGTTTTGCGGCAACGCCATTCTCCAGCAAACTCAAAGAGCCTTGTATCGAAGTGAGGGGGGTGCGCAATTCGTGACTGACGGTAGAAATGAATTCAGATTTAAGTTTGTCGAGTCGACGTCGTTCGGTAATGTCACGCGTAATACCCACGTAGATGACTTCGTCGCGTTCGTAGCTCTTGGTAATCGCCAATTCCATTGGAAAGACGTTGCCATTTTTGCGGCGACCTTGCAATTCCCTTCCTACACCAATCACTCGCGCC
Source organism: Affinundibacterium nitidum (assembly GCF_014284155.1). Lineage (GTDB taxonomy): Bacteria > Pseudomonadota > Gammaproteobacteria > Burkholderiales > Burkholderiaceae_D > Undibacterium > Undibacterium nitidum. The sequence continues at coordinate 1,618,075 of NZ_JACOFZ010000001.1, read as the reverse complement.
TCACCTGTTGTATGGTAATGGCTCAGGTATGAATCATGTCGACTTTGATCGGGCTCGGGCATTAACATCTTGACGTTCTCACCGATGACCTCATTTAAGCTGTATCCAAAAATTCGAATCGCGGCCAGATTAAATGAGCGAATGGTTCCGTGTGTATCTATGGTGATCACACCGTCGGCGAGATTGTCGAGGATGGTTTGGTTATGTAAGGCATGATCTTGCAGCGCTTTATCTTTGGAGAGTAGATCGCTGTAGGCTTTTTCAAGATACTTTGATTTCTCCATGACCTCTTGGGTGCGCTCTTCGACTTTTTGTTCGAGCAATTTTTGGTCATCGATAAAGCGCGCGGTCGTCAGGGCATGGACGATTAAGCTGCCAATATGGCTGGCGTATAGAATATCTTCACGACTCCAATTGCGTTGACGATGACATTGACCCAAGCTCAACACGCCGACTTGACCCTGATCCTTCTTCATAGGCATATCGAGTATTGACTTTAAACCGATGCGATTGGCTGCTTCGATAAAATCTTTGGCCGCAGGATGCAAGCGTACATCATGCACGACGAAGGGGTTGCGAGTGTTGGAGAGTTCTTGAAAATACGTGGCATAGTGATCGAAATTCATAGCGCAACCCTGCTCAAATGGTAGTGGGCTGGGTCCATGAATGGTATGACAGATCAAATGGTTACTGTGTTCATCGCGTAACCAAATACAAATGTATTCGACGCGTAGAATCTCGAGCGCTTTGCTGGCAATGATACGTAAAGCTTCATTAAATCCGCAATGATCGAGCGCAGGATTCGCTTCTAACTCGAGTAGCAGTTCTGGTGGTGCTTTACGCGAAATATCGTAATTGCGTAAATCTTGAAAGCCATCGCCTGAGGATAATTGATTGAGTTGTTTAGCTGTTTCTTGATGTAGGCGCGAGAAATTGAGTGCAGCTTGATATTCATGTTGTGATTCATAGAGACGAGAGAGTGCATCGTAGAAGTTGGCGATTTGTGGTAGAGAAGCCATTTCTTTCGCTGACAATAAGGCGTCTTGATAGATCGCAATTGCGCTCTTGACTTCCCCTTGCTTTAAAGCGATCTTGGCCAGAGTATCGTTGACGGCCCCGAACAACCATTTATAACCACATTTTTTCGCTGCGATCAGCGCTTGTTCAGTGAGATTTTTTGCTTCGGAAAAATTGTTTTTGTCGAATTCAATTACCCCTAAGTACCACAGCGTTTCAGCATAGTATTCGTCGGCTTTGGCGCGGAGAGCTTCGCGTTGTGCCTCAATCAAAATTGGTGCAGCTTGTTGTGGCTTACCGTCATGCAAATAATTGATTGCTAGGTTAATTGTTTGCTTGGCGTTCAAATAGGGATTGTCGATCTGCTTTAATAGAACTCCAGCGTCACGTACAAAACGAGCACCTGACTCGTAATCACCCATGGTATCGTAGATCTGACCAAGCCCTATCCTGGCTTCGACCATAGACTCTAAGTCTCTGGTGAAGCCGCACAGATCAATCGCCCTTAACCAGAAATTGGCTGCATCACGATACTGCCCTAGACCAAAATTGATACGCCCAAGGGCGACCATTATTTTTCCCGCATGTTCGATCAGGTCACAGGCATCGGCGAGAAAGCTCGCGTTATTAAGCTCATCGATGAGTGCATTCGTTTCACCGAGACGCTCTTGGATACTATAGCGTTCGAGCAATAAATCGATTTGTAAGGCAGTATTTTTTTCAGACGAGGCTGTTTGCTCTAGGTGGTGGAAAAAGCGAATAGCCAGACGAGGGCGACGCCGTCCGATGTGTCGGATACGTGCAATGATGTTGGCAGTCGGTCCGTCTGAAGCGCTCATAGGGTCTCCCTAAAAACGGCAGCCAGTCAGTTTGCTGGCTCTTCTGGTGTCGATCGCGCTGATTTAGGCTGCGATGGTATTAGGCACGATAACATAGCGCGCCCCAGAGTTCCAGTGAGGCAACATTATTTAACGGAAAGTGTGGTTTGCTCCTCCATTAGACCCAGACCTCGTTCCCAAAGTGTCCGAGTCCAATGGAGAAAACTGGCGCTACATCATTGTTCTAATGCTATTAACTCTTGTATCGTTTGGCGTCGACGTATCAATGCCGATGCTTGGCCATCGATTAAGACTTCAGGAATTAAAGGGCGGGAGTTGTAGTTCGATGACATGCTTGCACCATAGGCACCAGCATCATGGAATACCAGATAGTCACCAACCTCGCATGCTGGAAGGTCTTGATGGGTTACGACGCCGCCTTCTTCCTGAGTGAAAACATCGCCTGACTCGCATAAGGGGCCAGCCACAACAGTGGGGCGAGTTGGGCCCGCACGTAATGAGCCGTCGGCCAGATGGGCGGTGATCTTATGGTAACTACCGTACATCGATGGTCGTACTAAGTCGTTAAAACCTGCGTCGACAAATGCAAAGAAATTACTACCTACGCGTTTTTGTGCGCGCAGTTCCGAAATTAAAATTCCTGCTTCCGCGATCAAGAAGCGTCCTGGTTCAATTTCCATACTGATGCGATGACCCAAATGCTTTTCGATCTTTTCGCGCGCTTGTTGCCAGATACTGAAGTAGTGCGCAGTATCAACGATCGGTTCATCTGATTGATAAGGGATCGATAAGCCGCCACCAATCGAGATCGCTTGTAGATCAAGCGGACACAATTTAACCTGTTCTAACATCGCATCGCATACGCTTTGCAAATGGTCATAATCAACTCCGGAGCCAATATGCATATGCAAGCCAATCAGCTGTAAGCCATATTGCTGAATCAGCGCATAGGCCTGTTGTAACTCTTCAAACCAGATGCCATGTTTGCTTTGTTCGCCACCGGTATTCGTTTTACGGCTATGACCATGGCCAAAGCCTGGGTTGATGCGTATCCACACCGGATGGCCTGGGTGAGCTTGTCCCAATTGCTCTAACATTTGTGGCGAGCCGCAATTGACCGGGATATTGAGTTCAACCACGCGTTTGAGTGCAGCTCGATCTAGCAGATCAGCTGTGAAAACGATGGGGGCATGTTCCGCTGCTTCTTGTGGTTGATAGCCAGCGACTAGAGCGCGTTCTACCTCACCGAGCGAAACTGAGTCGACCAATACGCCTTGTTCACGCATTAAACGCAAAATGTGAATATTGCTGCAGGACTTTTGTGCAAACCGAATCACGTCAAACTGCTTGAGTTGCTGGATCTGTCGACGAATCATTTGTGCGTCATACGCCCAACACGGTGTGCCGTGCTTTTCAGCGATTTGTTGAATTTGTGCAGGCGAAATAGCGGTCTTCATAGTCAAACAGGCTTTATATAGGGATATTGGAAGATGCTACTGTAACGCGTACAATGCGCTTATGCCATGTGAATCAAATGGTAAAAGTCCAATTTAGCTTTGAATTCTCTGGAAAAACTAAGGCTTCGCTTATGAATCAAAAACTAGACCAATACGACCAAAAAATACTGCAATTATTGCAAGAAGATGCGCGCATGTCGCATGCTGAAATTGGTCGTCAAGTGCATTTGAGTCAGCCCGCTGTGTCTGAGCGTATAAAGCGCTTAGAGAGTAATCAGATTATTCGAGGCTATAAGGCAGACATCAATCCTAAAGCCTTAGGCTACGATATCACCGCGATGATACGAGTTTCTACTCAACAAGGGCGGCCATATGCGCAGTACGTTGCTACCTGCCCTGAGATCGTTGATTGCTACACCGTGACCGGTGAAGACGGAGCGGTCATGCGGGTGTTGGCTACTGACGTCGAGCATTTGCAACGCATTATCAATGAGCTCAATGCCTTCGGTTCAACATCGACCGCGATTGTTTTGACGACGCATGTCTCAGGCAAATCGATTGCGATTCCACATCACGAATAAAACTAAAAAAACTTCGGGAAACGCCTTCATGGTCTTTAGTAGCGTTAGTTTTTTGTTCTATTTTCTGCCCATTTTTTTGGTGCTGTATGGCGTACTGCCATGGCGCAATGCGGTTTTATTGATCGCCAGTTTGATTTTTTACAGCTGGGGCGAGCCGCAAAACCTCCCCTTGTTATTAATCTGCATCACGGTCAATTACGGATTTGGTTTGTGGATAGGGCATGCTCAAACGCGATCACAATCAGCGCTTAGCTCGCCCCATACGGCTCGCCTGCCTTTTACCATTGCCATCCTCTTCAATTTAGGGGCGCTGCTCTACTACAAGTACTCTAATTTTGCCTTGAGTAATTGGCATAGCCTGCAGCATTGGATATTGGGCGTCGAAACGCCAAAAGCAGGTGAAGCGATTGCATTGCCGTTAGGGATCTCATTCTTCACCTTCCACGCGATTTCGTATTTAGTTGATGTGTATCGTCAAAAGACCAAAGCGGAACGAAGTTTTACTGCACTGTTCACCTACATCATTATGTTTCCGCAGTTGGTGGCAGGGCCAATCGTACGCTTCTCCACGGTTGCGCGCCAACTGCATCATCGACGCTGGAGTTGGTGGCGAGTCGAAGTAGGCACACGATTTTTTTGCTTAGGACTGGCACAGAAAATACTGATCGCCAATACGGTGGCAGTTGTTGCTGATAAGATTTTTTCTTTGCCAAAAGAATCGCTATCGAGCTCAATCGCTTGGTTAGGTGCACTTTGTTATAGCTTACAAATTTACTTTGATTTTGCTGGTTATTCGCTCATGGCAATCGGTTTGGGTTTGATTTGCGGATTTAGTTTCCCGCGCAATTTCAATTTGCCTTATGTCGCGCGCTCAGTCACTGAATTTTGGCGTCGCTGGCATATGAGTTTATCTCGCTGGTTTCGCGACTATGTTTACATCCCGCTCGGCGGCAATCGTCACGGCTTGAGTCGTACTTTATTGAATCTTTTCTTGGTGTTCTTCCTATGTGGTTTGTGGCACGGCGCAAACTGGACCTTCGTAGTGTGGGGCATGTTGCATGGCAGCTTTTTGGTCCTTGAGCGTTTGTGGTTAGGAAAGGTGTTAGCAAGACAAACTCGGCTGATTCAGCATGTTTATACGCTATTGGTAGTGACGTTAGCCTGGGTTATCTTTCGCGCCGATGATTTTACGCAAGCCGCAAATGTGATTCAGGCGATGTTTGGAATTGTCGACCCCTTGGTTAAAGTGACCGCGTTGTCAGTGATGGCCTATTGTTCAAACACGGTAATTCTCGCTCTGGTCTGTGCCGCCATCTTTGCTAGTGGCGCGTCAAAAAAACTAAATCAAATTGCGCAGCGACGTTTTGCGATGACAGCATCGGTAATTGATCGCGCATGGTTGCTCTGTTTATTAATATTTTGCGGAGTGAGTCTTGCCAGTGGCGCTTACAACCCTTTTATTTATTTCCGTTTCTGAGGTGAGGGCATGAACAACAATCTACCCGCCTCGAGAAAAATTTTACGCATCGCCTTTATCTCATTGTGCTTCATCCTGATTGCTTTACCTTTATTGGTGCACAGTCTGAGGCTGGAGAAGAACGATAGTGCCCTGGAAAATCGTACGCTGGCGGAATACCCAGGTAAACCGAAAAGTCAGAAAGACTGGATTCAATTTACTACGCGTTTCGATCGCTATTTAGATGATCATTTTGGATTACGACAAACCTTGGTGCAATGGAACCAGGGCTGGCGTTATGCGCTATTGAAAGAAGCGGTCTCGCCGCAAATCACGGTAGGGAAAGACGGATATCTGTTCTTTAATGCACACGAAGCCAATCATCCCTTACGCATGTTGGAATTCATTTGCGGTAAGAATATCAGTGAGCAGCAAATCGAAGAACTTGCTCATCAAATTAGCTCGTTTGAGCAATTTTCGAAGAGTCAAAACCCATCAACGACGATCGCTTTTGTACCGAGCAAACCTGCGCTATATGGTGAATATCTACCTGCATGGTGGCAACAAGAGTGTGGGCGTTATCAACCGACTTTATTACGAGTGATGGGTAAGCTTCAGCAGCAAGATATTAAGACTCGTGTCGTATACCCACTTACAGAAATGACCGCAGCCAAGGCACAGCAACAACTTTATCCCCTCCATGATTTTCATTGGCAAGGTAAGGGCGCACAAAGCTTTGCCGAAATCATTGCTGAACAAGTGTGGGGTAAGAAAGCGAATGCGGCCTTACCGTTTGTGACGGAGTTGAGTGAATCCGATATGCAACGTTTCATGCCCGGCGTTAATCTCAAGCAAAGTTTGCAACAACCAGATTGGAAGGCGAGTTCATTTACCTATTGCGAAGGGCCAACTTGTTTCACCGAGCTTGCGCACGCAGCAGTCTTGGGTGACGTGACGCGCATTCAGCGACGTCAAGCTTCGAGCGTTCAAGGTCAACGATTGCTGTTGATCACGGATTCGTTTGGACATGGTGTCGCTCCTTACTTCGCTCCATATTTCGACGAGGTCTGGCATGTTTCGAGTAACAATGCCGGCGCTCTCAATGCTGGGCAAAAACAAGAATTGAAAGAAAGCTTTGAGAAATTTGCACCAACGCAAACCCTCTATCTTTTCCATGACTTTGCACTGAGTTGTTTTAGCCAACAGTTGAAGTATTGCCCCTTGGAGTTACCGCCTGTCTTGCGCACCATACATCCGTCAAGTGTTGTGCAACTGAATCAAAAGCACAACTTAGACACTTACATACATTAGTAGAGCAAATTAATTCGCTTTGAAGTTCGTCATGGAATGGTTCATCAGCAAGGTTGCGCTGCTGATCGCCCCAAGAGTAAGATGTTAAACGTTTAGATTTTGTGTTGATTTCATTGCATTGGTCGATTTTATGCCTACTACCATCCCCGAACAAAAAGAAACCGTCATTCCCTTTCCTTACAGCGGTGACTATCGAGTCGATGTTTTGTTAGATTCTTTATCTGCACGTTGGAATGTCAGGGATAAGGTGGGTACACCGACCAAAGTCACTTTCAGTTTTATGAGCGTTTCACCGAGTTACGCTGATGCTGAAGACCAAACTGGTTTCCAGCCATTCAATGAGACCCAAAAGACTGTTACACGCGAAATTCTGGAGTTAATTTCGCAGCAAATTGGGATTGATTTTATTGAGGTGGGTGATACGGCGACTAATTTTGGTCAGCTTCGCTTCGGCAATAACTCACAAGGGAAAACAAGCGCGGGTTATGCATATCAACCTGGATTCTCAGACACCGCGGGTGATTTGTATATCAACGCCGATAGTTCTATGGCGATGAATAACCTTGTGCCCGGTAGTTTTAGTTGGTCAACGCTCGTGCATGAAATTGGCCATACCTTGGGCCTGAAGCATCCAGGTAATTACAATGCGGGAGAAACTTCGACTCCGGTGGTTGAAAATTTGCTGGCAAGCTCTGAGGATAATGCTCGCAATACGATCATGTCCTATGTCGAAGTTGCACAAGGTCAGGAGCGGGTGTTTTTTGGTAAGTACGATATGCTGGCGTTACGATTCTTGTACGGTGGGCGTGCTTTTCACACGGCCGACGATGTGTATCGTTTCAGCGATTCCGATGGAAATAAACTGTTATTGATTAACGATACCGCAGGAATCGACACAATTGACCTATCGGGTTTGACTCAGGGCAAGGTGACTTCCATCGACGTTAAGACCGGTGCCGTTCTACGTCAAGAAGGAGCGACTATTAGCCTGGTGCCGGGGGCCGATTCGTCGATTGGCTGGTTCGGAGACTATTGGGCTTCTAGCGGATCGACTTCCTCCGGGCCGGCGGTCAAGAATGTTTCGATCGACTACAACACCTTGATTGAAAATGTCACTGGTTCTCGGTTCGATGACACCATAATTGGTAACCAACTCGATAATCGGATTGAAGGTGGTTTAGGCGCTGATATCATCGATGGTGGCCTAGGAATCGATACCGCAGTTTTCTCGGGTAAGCGGAATGATTACTCTATGACTGGGCTTAGCGTAGGTAATAGCTTAGACATGTCGATCAGAAACAAGTCATCTACAACAGACCGTGACGTCACTATCAGTGTTGAACGTTATGACTTTAGAGATATGCGTGTTGATCTGAGTATAGGTGATACAGCGCGATCTGTAGGTGCAACAGCAGTCAAGAATATCGCTGAGCTTTACGTGGCTTACTTCAATCGTATTCCTGATTCCGAAGGCATGAATTACTGGCTCAAACAATATAAGAGTGGGGCTAGCATTGAAACGATTGGTAAATCTTTTTACGCAGCAGCGATCAGTCCAACTTTCAGCGCATTGACAGGCTACAGCTCAAGTATGTCGAATATCGACTTTATTCGAACTATCTATAAGAATGTATTGGGACGAAATGAGGTTGATCAGGGAGGGCTTGATTACTGGAGCACCGCGTTAAGCAAACCTGAGGGAAGCTCGGGCGCCGAGACTAGAGGTACACTGATCAATACGATTTTAAATGCGGCTCACGGTTTTAAGAATGATGCCACATACGGTTGGGTCGCAAATTTGCTCGACAATAAATATACGGTGGCGAATTATTTTGCGATTCAGCAGGGGATTAGTTATTTCACGCCAGAAGAAAATTATCAACGTGGCGTCGCGATTGCAGCAGCCGTTACGCCTTCCGATACGACTGTCGCCATTGGATTAATCGGCGTGAGTGATCCTGGTTTCATATTGTAATAGTCTACATCGGGAGGGCATTCGTTTGAGTTCGATGTCCGGTGCTTGTCCGCCCGCATAGGCGGACATCCCTAGTTCTTCCGTTTATCCTTCGATTTATTGATAAAACCCATTAAAATCAATGGGTTGAAATCGTGCTATTGCACTGGCACGCTTCCTGCTAAATAGATGCTATTCGTTGTAATATCATCAGGAAGCATCATGATTCGAGACACTTCAGGTCAAGACCAAGTCATTGCTCAAGCGCCAGTATGGCAGCGTAAGAAGCTCATCATCGGCGTCGTCGTCGGTATCGCCTTAGTTGCCACGAGCTTTGTTTTAGTGCGTGGTTTTAGCAATAGCAGCAAATCTATCAATAGCGCCCGCATCAAGATCGCCGCAGTGGCACGTGGCAATTTGGTGCGTGATGTCGCGGTCAATGGCCGTATGGTGGCGGCGATCAGTCCCACCTTATATTCCACTGCGCCGAGTACAGTCACTTTGAAAGTCAAGGCCGGTGACATGGTCAAGAAGGGCGACATCGTGGCTGAGCTTGAGTCGCCCGACCTCACCAATTTGCTTAAGCGTGAGCAAGCCAATTACGATCAGCTCGAAGCGGAAGTCTCTCGCCAACGCATCCTTGCTCGCAAACAAAAATTGATTGCGCAACGCGATGCTGATCAAGCCGAAATCGAACGCATTACTGCTGCAAGAACGTTTGAACGTTTCGAACAAGCTGGCCCTTCAGGCGTCATCTCCAAGATCGACTACGCCAAAGCACAAGATGCTTTAAAGACCGCGGAAATTCGTGCCAAGCACGCGGCTGCGGCAACCCAATTAGAAGGCGAAGATGTCGACCTCAATCTAAAGACCAAGGTTGCGCAACTCGAGCAACAGCGTCTAGTACGTGATGACGCGAAACGTAAAGTCGATGAATTGAAACTCAAGGCGCCTGTCGATGGCATGGTCGGTACTTTGTCGGTCGCCAACCGTAGTGTGGTGGCCGCGAATACGGCCTTGATGACCTTGGTCGATCTCTCACAGCTTGAAGTGGAATTGGAAGTGCCTGAATCTTTTGCTGCCGATCTCGGCATCGGCATGACCGCCGAAATTAGTATTAACGGCAACATCACGAAAGGCAAACTATCTGCGATTTCACCTGAAGTGGTGAAGAACCAAGTCTTAGCACGCGTGCGCTTTGACGGCGCGCAGCCAGCGGGTTTGCGTCAGAGTCAACGTGTTTCGGCACGACTCTTGATCGAAGAGCGTCCGAATGTATTGATGGTCGCACGTGGTCCTTTCGTCGAGAGTGAAGGCGGACGTTTTGTCTACGTAGTAGAAAACAATATTGCGGTGCGTCGACCATACAAACTCGGGGCAACTAGTATTTCGTCAGTAGAAATTATTGAAGGCTTGAAAGAGGGCGACAAGATCGTTGTTGCAGGCACTGACCAATTTGAAAATGCGGAAAAAATTTCGCTCAACAATTAATACGCGATTAGCGCGAAAGGAGTCACGATGTTACACATGAAAAATCTCAGTAAAGTTTATCGTACACATATGATAGAAACACATGCATTGCGCGGTTTCGAAATTCACGTCAAGCAAGGTGAATTTGTGACGGTCACCGGCCCATCTGGGTCTGGTAAAACCACCTTTCTCAACATCGCGGGCCTACTCGAAGATTTTACGGGTGGCGAATACTACCTCGATGGCGTCAATGTTACCGGCATGAACGACAATGTCCGCACGCAAATGCGCAATGAAAAATTGGGCTTCATTTTTCAAGGTTTTAACTTAATCCCTGATCTGAATTTGTTCGATAACGTTGATGTGCCATTGCGCTATCGCGGCTTGCCTGCGAAAGAACGTAAAGAACGTATCGAAGATGCTCTCGCTCAAGTGGGCCTGTCGTCACGCATGAAACACTATCCAGCTGAGTTGTCTGGTGGTCAGCAACAACGTGTAGCAATTGCTCGTGCTTTGGCGGGATCTCCCAAATTGCTATTGGCCGATGAACCTACAGGTAACTTGGATACGCAAATGGCACGCAGCGTCATGGAGTTACTGGAAGAAATCAACGCACGTGGCACGACGATTTTGATGGTGACGCATGATCCGGAATTGGCGCTGCGTTCACAACGTAATGTGCATATTATCGATGGCCAAGTGTCGGACTTGGTGCGTAAAGCACCAAGCTTGGTAGTTGAGCCCACGATGACACAATCGGCCTAAGTTTAGGGAGAAAATTAATGCTTCATTACTATTTTCTGCTAGGCGTAAAAAGCTTGCGCCGCAATCCTGCGCTCACCGCGTTGATGGTATTGATATTAGCGATTGGTGTGGCTGCGAGTGTGTCTACGCTGACCGTCCTACACGTGATGTCGGGTGATCCTATTCCACAGAAAAGTGATCGATTATTCGCTGCCCAAATCGATGTTGGTCCAAAGGAGAATTATGTCCCAGGTCAAAGTCGTTCCGATCATCAAATGACCTATAAAGATGCGATGGCTTTTCTGAATAGTAAGCAAGGAGTGCGTCGTGCGGCGATGTACGGCGTTGATGGCGTCGTGGAGCCAGCCAGAAAGGAACTAGGCGTCACTAGTATGGATGGGGTTGCTACCAGCGCCGATTTCTTCGCCATGTTCGATGTTCCTTTTCTATATGGACAGGCTTGGCGCGAATCTGAAGATGGCAGCGCTGCTGACGTCGTTGTGTTCAGTCGAAAAAAGGCTGAAAAACTGTTCGGGACAGTAAACCCAGTTGGGCAAAAAATTCGCATGATGAATGGCGATTACACTGTCGTTGGAGTCGTTGACGATTGGAAACCTAGTCCACGCTTCTTTATTTACAACGGTCGAGCGGCTGCGTTTGCGATGGAGGATGAGTTCTTTATCCCGATCAGTAATGCGATACGACGGGAAACACCACACTCAGGCAGTATGAGTTGCTCGAGCTCGCGCGAACCAGGCTGGCAATCTTTGTTGGACTCAGAGTGTACATGGTTTCATTTTTGGTTCGAGCTAAAGTCAACAAACCAACGCTCTGAATTGCAGACTTATATTGATAGTTATGTGAGCGAGCAGCAAAAACTGGGACGCTTTGCTCGTCATGCGCCCAATAAGTTGTTTAACGTGCGTGAGTGGTTAGTTGAACGCCGTGTGATTGGTGACGACAGCAAAATTTCAGCATGGTTAGCATTTGGTTTCTTGCTCCTGTGTTTGGTCAATACGATAGGCTTGTTATTGGCGAAGTTCTCAGTGCGAGCGTCGGAAGTAGGCGTGCGACGTGCACTTGGCGCATCGAAGCGGCAGATATTTACTCAATTTCTAATTGAAGCGGCGGTAGTAGGTTTAGTTGGTGCTTTGGTTGGCGTGGGCTTGGCCATTGGCGCCTTGCAATTAATTGCTTTGCAATCAAAAGCTCTAGCGGCTGTTGCACATATGGATTGGGTGATGTTGGCAGTGACTTTCTTGATGTCTGTATCGGCTGCAGTGTTGGCTGGCATCTTGCCGACATGGCGTGCCTGCCAAGTAACGCCAGCAATTCAACTTAAGTTGCAGTAAGCGAAGGAATAGTGATGAAATTTTTCTCAGAAATGCGCCCGATTTTATCGGCTCTGCTTCGAAATAAAACAGGCCCACTTTTGGTGGCAATCCAGGTGGCATTGAGCCTGGCGATGTTAGTCAATGCACTGTACGTAGTTCAGTTGCGACTTGACTCGGCGAGCCGCCCGAGTGGTTTAGACGATGAGTCGATCAGCTTTCGACTCAATATTAGTAATCAAAAAATGGGCGGGCATGAAGATCAAATCGCTCTGCAAAAACAAGAGGCAGCGACGATTCGTGCTGTACCAGGTGTGAAATCAGTGGCTCGCGTGAACTCATTCCCAGTGTCTCGCTCGGGTAGTAATTCTGGTATGGCGGCGAGTCGTGAACAAACCAATACGACGGCGACAGCGGCAATCTATTTGTCTCCGGATTCCTTGGTTGAAACTTGGGGGCTGCGATTGATCGAGGGCAGTGATTTTAAGTCGACAGACTATTTGGAACTTGATGCAAGTGCCTCTAGAGAGTTTCCGAAAGTGGCGATCGTATCGAAAGCGATGGCGGAAAAACTCTTCCCTGGTGCGAGTAGTTTCGTCGGTAAAGAATTTTATCAAGGTACAGGGGATGGTGCCATCGGTATGCGAATTGTAGGTGTAGTCGAACGTTTGCAAACTTCTGGTGCGCCGACCGACCTTGAGGGCGAATATTCTGTGTTAATTCCTATTCGGCTTACCAATGAACCATTTTTTGGTTATGCCGTTCGTACAGAAGTTGGACAGCGAGATCGTGTCATGAAAGAAGTAGAGGAAGCGATCCGCAAAGCGTCTCCGTCGCCAGTCAATGTTCACAGTCGTTCCATGGAAGAGTTCCGTTACGAGCGTTATCGCAGTGAAAAAGGCCTGGCTTGGATGTTACTGACGGTGAGTGCTTTGTTAGTTTTGGTGACCGCTTCAGGAATTGTCGGTATGAGTTCTCTATGGGTGGCTCAACGACAAAAACAAATTGGCGTGCGTCGTGCGCTAGGCGCGAAACGCAGTGATATTCTGTCTTATTTTTTGGTCGAAAATTGGCTTATTACCACGATAGGAATTTTCTTTGGTACCCTGTTGGCGTTGGGATTGAATCAATTTTTGGTGAGTCAATTTGAACTCACTGCCTTGCCAGTAAAATACTTGCTTATTGCACCAGCGGTATTTTGGTTGCTGGGAGGCATTGCTGTTTATGCGCCAGCTTGGCGGGCAGCGAGTATTTCTCCCTCAACTGCGACGCGTGGCGTCACCTAAAGTTTGATTCCAGGCGGAGGTCGGATACGTTACACTTCGGCGTATTCGACACGCAGCTAAGTTTACAATTCCCGTTTTGCATTTGATTGATTCATCATGCCTACAGTCTTGATTATTGACGACAACCCTTCGATCGCGATTGCACTCGACGTACTGCTTTCTTTGCACGATATTCAAAGCGTGCAAGCACAGTCGCCTGAGCAAGGATTGGCCATCTTGCAGCAGCAAGTGGTGGATCTGGTAATTCAGGACATGAATTTTACGCAGGACACGACATCGGGTGAAGAAGGGATTGCGTTATTTAAGCAAATTCGAGCTTCATATCCTGACTTGCCAGTGATTTTGTTGACTGCTTGGACGCACCTTGATGCTGCAGTCGATTTGATCAAAGCAGGCGCCGCTGACTATTTAGCCAAGCCATGGAATGATCAAAAGCTCGTCGCTACGGTAAAGAATCTAATCGAGCTCGGACAAAGTAATCGGAGTTTGCAACATAAACTACAGAAAGAGCGCAAGCATAAACGTGAGCTAGAGACCACATATGATTTACGGAATTATGTGTGGGCAGATGCTGCAACTGAGAGTGTATTGCGCATGGCGTGTCAGGTTGCCAAGTCAGATGTATCGGTCCTAATTACGGGGCCGAATGGCGCAGGCAAGGAACGTATTGCTGAAATCATTCAAGCCAATTCAAAAGTGAAGAATGGTCCCTTCGTTGTTTTGAATTGTGGCGCCATTCCTGCAGAATTAATTGAAGCGGAATTGTTTGGAGCAGAGGCTGGTGCTTATACAGGCGCAACCAAAGCCCGTGAAGGTAAATTTGAAGCTGCTGATGGCGGGACTCTATTCCTCGATGAGATCGGCAATCTTCCTTTGGCTGGGCAAATAAAGCTGTTACGCGTATTGGAGACGGGGCGATTCGAACGTTTGGGCTCGAACAAAGAGCGCCAGGTGAAAGTGCGAGTTATTAGTGCGACTAATGCTGATTTACCAGCAATGATCAAAACCGGAAGTTTTCGTGAAGACTTGTTTTATCGTTTAAATGTGATTCAGTTGAGCTTGCCACCACTCGCTGAGCGTAACGATGATATTTTGCCCATCGCTCATGCCATGCTGGAATCGGGTAAGCGTCTTAGCACAATGGCAGAAGCGAGCTTGTTAGCACATACATGGCCAGGCAATGTACGCGAGCTCAAGAATGTGATGCAAAGAGCATGTCTATTATCTGCTTCGGAACTAATACAACCTAGTGATTTAGGCTTGCCACAGGTTTCTGCGAGCGCATCTATTGTTAATGAAATGGAGCCGGATCGAGATGCTATTGAGCAAGCATTAGTTCGCGCAAAGGGTGTGATCGCACAGGCGGCGGTTGAGCTTGGTCTTAGTCGTCAAGCACTATATCGACGCATGGATCGTTTAGGTATTGCGCGTTAGGAGCACGTTTAAATATTGGAGAAATTTTGTGCAATCGACGGCAAACTCCGCTAAGATCTTTGCATGAATACGCCAGATATCCCTCGCATGAATCAACAGACCCGAGATGCTACTGAGACAGCTCTCAGTTCTCAGCCTCTACCTGTACGTGGTTTTCGTATATCCATTATCACGCGTTTGTTGCTTGGCCTAACTGCGATTTTTGTAGTGGTTTTTGTCACTAGTTTCTACGCACTAGATTTTTTTCCGGATTGGCGTGGTTACATTTGGCTTGCAGCTTTCCTTGTCGGGGTAACTTTGATCCACGCCTCGATACGGCATGTAATGTCACCCGTGTTTGAGATGTTTAGAGCAATGAGTGGCACGGTCTTGAGCTATCAAGATAAAGATTTTTCTATAGGCCTGAATTGGAAGCGGCAAGACGAACTAGCCGATTTGGTTGATGCCCATAATGCGCTTGGCGAGGTACTGCGTGAACAGCGTTTGGATTTGGTTCAGCGTGAGCTCTTGCTCGATAGTATGTTGCAGAACACACCAGTTGCGATGCTCTTAATTGGTACTCGTGGACACATCGTGTTTGCCAATATTACGGCGCGGCAATTACTTAACAGTGGCCGCAAGCTAGAAGGTTATACCTTAAGTGAATTGTTGCAGCATCTATCCAGTTCGCTCAAGGAAGCTTTAGATCATGGTGGTGATGGCTTGTTCACGGTACATGCCGATAAAAGTTCTGAACATTTTGAGCACGACGATGAGGACGAGATCTATCATCTTTCTCGTCGTAGCTTTGTGTTAAACGGTAGCGAACATGAATTGCTATTGATTCGCCATTTGACAGTTGAGTTGCGCAGGCAAGAAGTGCAGACTTGGAAAAAAGTGATTCGTGTAATCAGTCATGAGTTAAATAATTCATTAGCGCCAGTTGCCTCCTTGGCTAATTCTGCCGCAGCGCTAGTGGAGCGACAGCAATACCAACGTCTGCCAGAAATATTGCGTACGATCGAAGAGCGCGCCCAACATCTAGAAAGTTTTATCCATGGCTATGCGCGCTTTGCAAAATTACCGAGCCCGCGACTTGAGCAAGTTTCATGGCTAATTTTTGTTCAGAGCTTGGGGGCGCAGCAGACATTTCAACTACTGGGTAGTTTGCCGGAACAAGCACTCAGTTGCGATCGTGCACAAATGGAGC
The DNA here is from genome assembly GCF_014284155.1 of Affinundibacterium nitidum. Lineage (GTDB taxonomy): Bacteria > Pseudomonadota > Gammaproteobacteria > Burkholderiales > Burkholderiaceae_D > Undibacterium > Undibacterium nitidum. Next base: position 1,602,006 of record NZ_JACOFZ010000001.1, on the reverse strand, counting down.
AAGCATTACTCAATTTGCTAAAAAATGCGCATGAGTCTGGATCGCCAGCTGAAGGCATTAGTTTGGAAGTGAAGCGCACCATTGAGGGTGTGCGCATTGAAGTGGGAGACCGTGGCCCTGGCATGAGTGACACTGTGATGTCGAATGCTTTAGTGCCGTTTTACTCAACAAAACGCAATGGAACTGGCTTAGGCCTAGCTTTAGCGCGTGAAATCATTGAGGCCCATGGCGGCCGAATTTCTCTAAGTAACCGCGAAGGTGGTGGCCTCTTGGTGAGTTTGTTGCTCCCTCAAAATTGATGCGAAGCTGAAAGCCGCGTGAAAATCGCGTATCCTCTCGGTTTTGTTCAAATATTCACGAGATATTATGGGTAATAGACTTTCAAAGATCGCTACGCGCACCGGTGACGCTGGTACCACTGGCTTAGGTGACGGTAGTCGCATCGACAAAGACGCATTGCGTGTGCACGCGATGGGTGATGTCGACGAGTTGAATTCTCATATCGGCGCCTTGATTTGTGAAGATATTCCCGATGGTATGAAACAGGAATTGTTTTCTATTCAGCATGATCTTTTCGACATGGGCGGCGAGTTGTGCATTCCGGGCTACACCATGATCACTGAAGCACAAGTATTACGCCTTGATGCTTTGCTAGCGAAATACAATGCCGATTTGCCACCACTTAAAGACTTTATTTTGCCCGGTGGCTCGCGCGCCGCTTCGATGGCGCATGTGTGCCGTACGGTGTGCCGTCGAGCTGAGCGTGCGATTGTTAGTGTCGGTAAGGCAGAACATGTCAATGAAGCACCTCGTCAATATATGAACAGGTTGTCGGATTTATTATTCGTCTTGTCGCGTGTACTGAACCGTCATGCAGGTGGTAGTGATGTTTTGTGGGAAAAAGAGCGACAACGTTAAAAGCTTTTAAAATTCTGTGCAACAGCCTCTAGTTTAATTTTCACGTCTGTTTTATGATGAAGTTCAGATAGAGAAGATTGCGGTGTCGATCACTCCACTCGGTCGCGATAGCGTGCAGTCTTCACTACATTTTGTTTGCGTGAAACGGAGGTTCATCATGCCGAAATGGTTAGAGCAAGCGGCCAAGAATGATCTCGAGATTATCGAGGACGGCCAGTGCCAACTTTGTGGCTCCGATACTTTGCACGGCATCACAGAATGCGTTGCCACCGCTGGCAAAATCACGCACAAAATTAGTCAAGAAAAAGGCATTGAACACATGACCATATTTTTGTGTGTTGATGCCCATGCACTTCAGCACACACAGATTCATGCACGTTGGAACAATCATTTCCATTTGACGCGGTTGCACTTAATTTTGGTCGATGAAATTGATTGGGATTATGATTTAACGACAGTGCTTAACGAAGTACTGGACGATTACAAGCTCGAACATCCCCAAGAGAAAATCCAAGAGCCAGACGAGGCGCATCGCGCTAAGATCACCGTGACCGACGTCGATGCTAGCCACGATGAAGAGGAATATATCGATTTAGTATGGGAATGGGCCGAACAAGTCTACGCCTCTTTTGCCGACAGCCATGTTATTGCACGACGCGTGGCCGAACAGTTCAAACAAAGAATGCTCGTCGACAGCAACGAAGCTTAGTTTAGCACTGCCAAATCGGTAGTCGATCCCAGTGCTTGATGCGAACGTTTAGAATTTTTTCGCAATAAACGGGCGTGCAATTCCCTTTTCGTGTGTATCCGTGATGTCTAAATATTCATGTATCGAGTACAGGGTCGCCCGGTCAAACCTAGAATCCCCTCTAAATTATTAGAAAACAACAGATCCTCTGCAAAACCCGAGGAAAAATATCCTACAATGACGGCTTAATTTTCATTCTAGGACATGCACCATGGCAGTTAATTCTCCTATCCCAGTCGCTGCAGATCTAAAACCTGTCAAGGGCATTGAGCTCGGTTACGCGCAGGCGGGAATCCGTAAAGCAAATCGCAAAGACGTATTGGTGATGAAGTTAGCTCCCACTGCAACCGTGGCTGGTGTTTTTACCACCAATCGGTTTTGCGCTGCGCCAGTGCAGGTATGTAAAGCTCACCTAGAAAGCCCACATATGGCAGTAGGGCCAATTCGTGCTCTGATCGTCAATACAGGCAACGCTAATGCGGGTACAGGTGATGCAGGCTTAGCAGCAGCGAATGCGACTTGCGCTGCTTTAGCAGAGTATTTGCAATGCGAACCTTCACAAATCTTGCCGTTTTCTACCGGCGTGATTTTAGAACAGTTACCAGTGGATCGTTTAGTTGCGGGTATGCCTGCAGCAATTGCGAGCTTGGGTGAGAATAATTGGTTAGAGGCCGCTGAAGCGATCATGACCACTGATACCCAACCTAAAGCTGCATCGACTTTTGTGGTGATCAATGGTGTAAGGGTGAACATGACCGGCATTAGTAAAGGTGCAGGCATGATCAAGCCGAATATGGCGACTATGTTGGGATTTTTGGCCTTGGACGCGAAAGTGTCGCAGCCGGTCTTAGATCATTTGGTGAAAACAGCCGCAGATCATTCGTTTAATAGCATCACAATTGATGGCGACACCTCAACCAATGATTCATTCATGTTGATCGCGACTGGTGCATCGAATCTGGAAGTCAATGAGATCGATTCCCCGGAATACACGGCTTTAGCGGCCGCAGTGATTGGCTTGTCTCAGAAGCTGGCGCACATGATCGTACGGGATGGTGAGGGCGCCACGAAATTTATGAGTATTGAAGTGGAAGAAGGTCGCGACGTAGAGGAATGCCGTAAGATTGCGTACTCTATCGCGCATTCACCTTTAGTCAAGACAGCATTCTTTGCGTCTGATCCTAATTTGGGTCGCATCTTGGCAGCTATTGGTTATGCAGGTGTGACCGATCTTGATGTCAGTAAGCTGAATTTGTATCTCGATGATGTGTTGGTCGCAAAAAATGGTGGTCGCAACCCAGAATATCGTGAGGAAGATGGACAGCGTGTGATGAAGCAAAGCGAGATCACGATACGGGTCAAACTTTCACGTGGCATTGCCAAGGCCACTATCTGGACATGTGACTTATCTCACGACTACGTTTCGATCAACGCTGATTATCGCTCCTAATTTTTCTTATGATGATCGCGTCTGGTACTTTGTAAAGTGCCAGGCGCTTTTCTTTTTCTAAACGCCATGACTGCCCTCGACCAATTTTTGCAACGCGCTGAGCTTCTACTCGATCGCTTAGAATCCTTGCTACCAGCCGCAATGCCAGCACCAGACTGGACCGCAAGCACAGCATTTCGCTGGCGTAAGCGTGGTGCACAAGCGTATTTGCAAGCGGTGAAGGTACCGGCGAGTTTGCGCTTTGACGATTTGCAACATATCGATCAGCAGAAACGTTTAATCGAACAAAATACACGTCAATTTGTGAATGGGAAGCCCGCCAATAATGTCTTATTGACCGGAGCCCGTGGTACGGGGAAGTCATCCCTAATTAAGGCTTGCTTGCAGCATTTTGCTGGACAAGGATTGCGTTTGATCGAAGTCGACAAAGCCGATATGGCCGACCTACCAGATATTGTCGAGTTAGTCGCGGATCGCCCAGAAAAGTTCGTTTTGTTTTGTGATGATCTTTCATTCGAAGAGGGTGAAGCTGGCTATAAGGCCTTGAAGGTGGCGCTCGATGGCAGTATTGCAGGTACTTCTGCGAATGTATTGATCTATGCAACTTCGAATCGTCGGCATTTACTGCCAGAGAAAATGTCAGACAATGCGGGCTACGTTCACGGTGATGATGGCGACTTGCATCCAGGTGAAACCGTGGAAGAAAAAATTTCCTTGTCCGAACGGTTTGGTTTGTGGGTTTCATTTTACTCTTTCAAGCAAGACGATTACCTTGATATTGTCGCTCATTGGCTGCGTAGCTTTGGTTGCGACGAGCAATCTATCGTCGCATCACGCACAGAAGCTTTGCAATGGGCATTGCAGCGTGGTTCACGCTCGGGCCGCGTCGCGTGGCAGTTTGCGCGTGACTATGCTGGTCGCATTGCGTAGTTTTGTTCCCCTCACTCAGTTTAGAAACCAAGTTAAACCATGAATACGGTTCGCCCCCAAGCAGTAAAGCCTATCGATGTCGCTGTTGGTATTTTGATGAAGGCCAACGGTGATGTTCTGCTCGGGCAAAGGCCAGAAGGAAAACCCTATGCTGGATATTGGGAATTTCCCGGCGGTAAAGTTGAGAGCGGTGAAGACATTCTTGATGCTTTAAAGCGGGAATTCATGGAAGAATTGGGCGTCACTATACTGAGTGCTGAGCCATGGTGCGGAGTGGAGCATGTCTATCCACATGCCCATGTTCGACTGCATTTCTATATCTCTCGCAACTGGCAAGGCGAACCCCAAAGTCTAGAAGGACAAGCCTTTGCCTGGCAGGGACAAGTTGATGTACAACCTTTGTTACCTGCGACAATTCCTTTAATCGAAGACTTGAACGCCCTGCGTTATGCATTAGGGGTTTAGCGATTGAGTAGCCCTTTCAGTTTATCCTTTAACTGATCGTTGACCTTTTGCTTTAACTCTTGCTTCTTCTCTTCTAAGACAGGCGCTGCTTTTGCTTTGAACGCCGTTTTCAAAGCATCACTGCCAATTTGAGCAAACAGTATTTGATAAGAAAGTTGTTCAAAGGGCCCGCTGAGGCGAACTGGAATGCTGATATCTTTCAATTGTGATAGGTCTGTGCCATCTTGTCCGGTTGCTGTGTTGACCACCATCACTCTGGCCGTGTAATCGAGCTTGTTTTCTCGTAGATTGACTGTGCCAATTCCGCCTACCCGTAAGAACGGGGATTTCATGTCGAGGTCATCACTCTTGCCTATGCCATCGTTAAAAACAATACTGGCAGAGAGTGCTGAGAAGTCTGTTTTTTCGGCGCTATTGGCCGCTTGCTGCTGATCGCTTTTGTTCAAAATTTTCGCTTTGAAGTCGCGTAAGGATTTTGCTAAATTGATTCCTTTCACTGCGCCATCAGTGAGCTTGGCAGCGACCACGCCATTGATATTTTTCTTAAAGTCACTAGAAAATTTACCATAGGTGTCGATGTTCAGACTGAGATTGCCTCGTCCTTCGAGGATATCCTTTTGCATGAAATCTTTGAGCAGAGGATTGATGTTGATGTTGTTCAGGCTTTGCGACACTTTGATTTTGTTATTGCTACTAACATTGATTTTGCCTTGTATGCTGCCTTGGTAGAGTTGTGCACGCATATCCGTCACTTGTAACTCGCCTGCCTGTATTTTCAATGGCAAAACAATTTCAGTGAAATGCAGGTTCTTTGCCTGTAGCCGTCTGAGTTCGATTTGACCTTGCACATTGAGTTTATTGAGGACACTCAGATCAATGGGTTTTTGTTCTGGTTCGCTATCGCTTGCCGCTTTGCTGGTGTCGTTCTTCAGATATCGATCAAGGTTCAATTGATCGACGGCCAATTTGAATTGAATCATCGGATGAGTAAAGTCACTCACGCTAACTGAAGTGTCGATACGGCTCTCATCAAACTGGCTACGCAGGTGGGCATCGAGTTTCTTTTGTTCAAGCGAAAGACGTATATTGCCTTCAAGCGGAATACGAATTTCACTTTGCGCTAAGCTTGGGTCTTTAATCAATGCATCGATTTTGAGACCTCTTAGTTCGAACAGAGACTGCGCTGTATCAAGCGAAATGGCTGAGACGAGGTTCACCGTGCTTGTCGCTTTTCCCTTTTGTTGTTGCAGATTGACTTGAACTTGTTCGAAACGCAGTTGAGGTGATTTCCCAATGAGTTTGCCAGTGTTAGCTTTGAGCTTAACATCGCTCGAATTTTTTGACTCATTCACTGACGCTTGTATGTCGATGCCATCGGTAAACCAAGCCCCAGCATCCTTGCCAAGTAATGGGCTACTTATATTCAGTTTCGCGACCTCTTTCTCTAGCTGCGCTTGTAAATCAAGTTTGAAGTCTTTCAAAGCGTAATTGGCATCGGCGAGAGAGAGTTGGATTTCGCTCGACATTTGCAATTGCGCATCGAGTTTCGGTTGTTCGAGCTGTAAGCGGGTGTCTAGCTTAAACGGTGTATTACTATGGTTACTGAGTTTTCCGGTGTTTAGATTGAATGATGAGATTTGCCCTTGAACTTTGGCCTTCTCATCTTTGATGCGAATTTGCGCATTCTTGATCTCTATACCTTCCACTTCGAACTGCACAGCATTCTTTACGTTTTCGCTATTGGCTTGCTGAGTGTCTTTCGCCTCTGATCTTTTGCTATCAATTAGATCGTCAATATTGCTTTTGCCATCGGTGTCCCGCTCATATTGGAGTTTGAGGTCATGCAGGGCAACTTTATCGATAACGATTTGCTTACGAAGTAGCGGTAAGAAAGCTAACGAAACACGCACTTTAGAAAGGCTGGCAAATTCCTTGGTGCTTTGGAATTCAGACAAAGCCACATTTTCTAATTCGACGCCAAGCTTTGGGAAAAAGCGCAAACCTATATTGCCATTGATACTTAAGTGCCTTTGCTGCTTTTGTTCTACGGTTTGAATGATCTGTGTTTTAAATTGATTGGGGTCAAAAGCAAAGCTGAGATACACAACGATCAAGCCGAGTAGGGCGATGATCACGCCAAAGCCAATCATTAAGTATTTGAGAATACGCGGCATGAACCACCTCCAGTGTACAAAGTCTTACAGCAAGTTTGCAGTGTAACTGATGGGATCTCGCTGTCAACAACGGAGGCGATTTCTTGTTCGCTTAGGGTAATTAGCTCAGAAGGATTTAATTAACATGAGACGGAAAGACCGTGGCTCAATCGGATGAAAATGTTTATCTTCTTTAGCCGAAGTTTCGCCTTTTAACTGAGAAGCATAGTAGTAATCGATCGCTGAATCACGGCGATTACTGAGGTTAAATCCTTCTAGTTCTACTTTGAGACTCGATGTCCATTTGTAGCTAATGCGGCCATTCAAAGTGGTGCTCGGGCGGGAGCGTACGAGATTGTCCTCAGTTAACGCACGAGGTCCGAAATAGCGTAAGCGCAGTGCGCCTGACCATGGCCCAAGTTTATCGACAGTCGCCGACAATTGGGCAACGCCTTCGATAGCACCAACCACATATTGAGAGATAGGCTCGGCATGGCGATACCGTGCACGAGCGTAAGCCGCATCGAGATCGAGACTGAGCCAACTACTTGCTTGGTAGGAGCTCGATAGCTCTATGCCATGGCGACGGCTAGGGCGCCCGGCTTCCGTGGTGCCGGCATCACCGACGAAATTGAGTTCAGAATCGAAATCTAATCGGTAGAGCGAGATGCTAGTTTGTAGACCAGGTAGCCACTCACTGCGTATGCCGAGCTCTTGTCCGCTTGAACGTGCCAAACCTGGCGAAACTTCTGTTGCTTGTAGGCTTTGCGGGTCGATTCGAGTTAGGGTAGCACGCGCATCATTGCTATGAAATCCTCGTCCTAGATTCAAATAAAACTCGTTCTGTTTCCACGGACTAAAAACTAAACTGGCAGAAGGGCTGAGTAATTGATCGCTAGTGCTGCCGGAATTCTCAAGCCAATCACTGCGAACATGAAATTGAAAACGATCAAAACGTAAGCCGACATTACTACGGAAATATTCACTCCAGCGAGTACTCACGTCAGCGTATAGACCCGCACTGAGTTCCTTGATGTGATCGTGTCGCACAGTCGATAGTACCTGGCGTTCACGCGTTTTATTTAATCCGTTGAAGATATTGTCGTGTTGAATTTGGGTGCCGACAGTGAAGTCAGTGTTATAGCCATTGAGATGCGAGTGCCAGGTATGACTTGCATTGATACCGCTCGTCACTCTTTGATCTGGCTGACTAAACTGATCGCCATTCAGCGGATCATCCATGTAATAGGTAAAGTTTGAAAATAGATCAAGCTGGTTATGGATGATGTAAGCATTCAACTTACTTGCTTCATCATTGGTCGTACGTCGCCATACGCCTGATAGGCTATATCGATGAGCTTGGCCTCCATCGCTATGGTCGATGGCATCGAAGCGATTGAGGCTTCCATTTTCAACCGCACGCAAGGGAATTTGATCCGTTGCGTTCCAACTGCCACGATATGCCATAGCACTCAAGTTAAAGCCATTGTTTGCAAAGCCTTCGCTATAACGCAATACGGCATTCACTTTTTTGAAATTATCGCCTTGCACGAAGGGGCCGTCGTTATGCATTAATTCTAAGGCATACAATAAACTGCCGTTGGCGAAATCTGGAGAGGCCGCTAGTAAGGCGCGCTGGTAGTTATGTTCACCTACCGTGCTACTAAATATGCTTTGACGCAGACGGTTTGCATACGTAATTGCTGCGCTACCCGCTGATGAAAAGTCGCCGGTGGTAGATGAATAAGGTCCCTTTTTATAGTCCATGCGCGCAGCGAGCTCAGGAATGAGAAAGTTGAGATCAGTCCATCCTTGGCCATGTGAATGGCTGCGTTGGTTTACTGGCATTTCGTCGATTGTAGTACGTAGATCCGTGCCATGGTCAAGATTAAAGCCGCGAAGATAGAATTGGTTCGCTTTCCCCTCTCCACTATGCTGACTAACAATGACGCCTGGAATGGCTTCTAAGAGTTCACCCGGACGATAGGTGGTCATACTTTCCAATTTCTTCTGACCAATCGTTCCTGCATTGGCGGCATCCAGTAAGCCAAGTTGACTACTGCGCGAACCGTCAATGCTAACGCGATGTACAACCGAGTCGTCAGCGTAAGCACTTGCGTGAAATGCGATGAGTATGCTGAGAGACAAAGTTTGAAGTTTCATAATGCAGAGGCAGCAAACAGTGGGTGTCCGCGTTGCTGTGATTTGGTATGCTGAATCAAGGAAGAACTTGTTCGCGCTTTGCACGGTGGAAGGTCAAGGTTTGAACTGTTTTGCCGTTGGCTTGCACACCGTTAATATTGAGGGTGTTGACTTGATCAACAAGGAAGTCAGTCAAAACTGCTTGGTGAACGATTGACTCAGGCGCAAGAGCCTGTTTTTCGATCTCTTGGAATACAAATACACTATTTGGATCAACCCGCAAACCTACCCATTTGATATCGAGTTTTTCTTGCTTAGGATTGAGAATGTAAAATTGCTTTTCGAAGTATTTCTTGAAAACTTGCACATCATCAGGATCACTTAAATCGAATTGACGTTGGTACAGATTTTCAAGAAGCGCCTCTACATCGTGCGCCATAAAAGTGTGCACAATTTCCGTGTTGCCGCTCCGCGGATTCATACTGATATCAGTGATACCAGCATGAAAACGGTGAGCAAATGCCGCAGCACTCATAAGAACGAGTGCTGTGGCAACGCCGATTTTGATACGAGATAGGATCATGTGTTTCTAATGAATGGTGATTCAATGACCTATTTTACTTCTTTCACTGCTGCCTTGGCAGGCTTTGCAGCTTTTGTCGCTTTTGCAGATGCTGGTGCTGCGACTGGTGCTACAACTGGAGCTGCAACTGGAACTGGCGCAGATTCTGCAGGTTTTGCAGCATCCTTCGCAGGTTCTTTCTTCTCTGAGTTCAATGGCGTTTTGAAGTCTTGCATCATATCGCCTTGAGGGAAGTTAAACTTGAACAACTCTAAACGTGACTGCGTAATTTTACGTGGCCATGAATTGTTGTTGGTGTCGATGTCGGCAGTTTCCAAATAAGGATCTTGAGTAATACCAACCAAAGGTTCGTTGGTGACGATCAATTTGGTGATCTTCTTGGAGTTATAACGCCATACTTCGGCAGGGATGCGCTCAATGTACTTTTTACCACTTTGCAATTGGATTTCCAAAATCAAAGGCATGACCAAGCCGCCGACGTTCGATAAGTCAACCAAGTAAAAATACTTTCCTGATTTGAGCATCGCCTTTTCATCTTCTTCCAAAGATTTCATCATGTCAGCGTATGCGTTACGATCTTTGTTAGTCACCGTGAAATCGTCATACTGATTGTAGAAATCTTTCAGTTCTGGATGAGAATCGAGACGACGTTCCAATTTGCCTTTATCAGTTTGATTGGCAGTAGAATTAGGTTCCGCTTGGAATTGCGCACGACGCCATGCTTTTTCGACTTCTGGATCTTTGCTCGATACTGTGTATTCGACGATACCATCGATACTGATATCGACTGGGTCGGTTGTGTAGAACCAACCGCGCCAGAACCAGTCGAGGTCTGTACCAGAAGCGTCTTCCATCGTGCGGAAGAAGTCAGCTGGTGTTGGACGTTTGAATTTCCAACGCTGCGCATATTCTTTAAATGCGAAGTCAAACAATTCGCGACCCAAAATCGTCTCACGCAAAATATGTAAGCCAGCAGCTGGTTTGGCATAAGCATTTGGACCAAACTGCAATAAAGACTCAGAGTTGGTCATGATAGGCACCTGATTTTGACTCTTCATGTAGTCAACGATGCCGCGCGGTTCACCGCGTGTGCCAGGATAATTCTCTTCCCAAGCCTGTTCGGCCAAGCTTTGTACGAAAGAGTTCAAACCTTCGTCCATCCAAGTCCATTGACGCTCGTCAGAGTTGACGATCATTGGGAAGTAATTATGACCAACTTCGTGAATGATCACGCTAATCAAGCCATATTTAGTGCGTTTGGAGTAAGTCAGTTCGCCAGTTTTCTTATCCTTCGTTGGACGGCCACCGTTGAACGACAACATTGGATACTCCATACCGCCTTGTGGACCATTCACAGATTGTGCGATTGGGTATGGATAATCCAGTGAGAACTTATTGTATTGCTCAATTGTGTGAATAATCGCTTGTGTTGAATATTGACCCCACAACGGGTTGGCTTCTTTCGGGTAGAAAGACATCGCTAAGCCAGAGCTTGTGCCAGTTTTGTAGCCTTGTGCGTCCCAGATGTATTTGCGCGAAGATGCCCAAGCGAAGTCACGTACGTTTTTGGCTTTGAAATGCCAAGTCTTGCTTGTTGTAGCACGTGTTTTTTCTGCTTCTTCTGCTTCTTTTTGCGTCACGATCACAACTGGCGTTTTTGCCGTACGTGCTTGCTTCAAACGTTCACGCTGCGTCGCGGTCAGTACGTTATCGGCATTCGCCAATTCACCAGTAGCGGAGACAACGTGGTCGCTTGGTACGGTCAATTGCACATCGTAGTCACCGAACTCTAGTGTGAATTCTCCAGAGCCTAAGAATTGCTTGTGCTGCCAACCGTAGACATCATAGTAAGCGGCCATGCGTGGGAACCATTGCGCAATTTCGAAGATATCGTTCTTGTCTTCTTTGAAGTGTTCATAGCCATCGCGACCACCGAGCAATTTACCGTTGCCGATGTTATAGCTCCAATCAATGCTGAAGACGAATTTGGCACCTGGTTTCAATGGTGTTGGCAAATCAATGCGCATCATGGTGCGATTAATGACATGTTTTAAGGCTTGACCATCTCCACCTTTGACAGCAGCAATTTTGAAACCACCGTCGAAAGAATCACGTTCATTCATTACGCTCATCGCTTGGAAACTCACCGCATTCGGGTTTTTCCATGCATCGCGAGAGGGTAAAGTGCGTGTTTTGTTGGCATCAGAATCAGCACGGAAGATGTTCTGATCGAGTTGTATCCACAGGTAATTCAAAGTATCTGGCGAATTATTGTGGTACGTGATGGTTTCCGCACCCGTAATCGCACGCTTGGATTCGTCGAGACTTGCACGAATCACATAGTCAGCGCGTTGTTGCCAATATTCGTGGCCTGGTGCACCGGACGCGGTACGGACTGAAGTTGGGGTGGGCAGAAGCTCGCCTAATTGGGCGAACTTGTCTTCATACTTATCTGCGGCAAAAGCAGACATGCTCATGCACAAAAGTACAATGGAAACAGGCAAACGCATTGTGTTTACTCCAAGAAGTGGAAAGGGCGGAAAATTGATGATGTTGCGTAGATGAAATTTTCACGCAGCTTGGAAGAGTTTCATAGCGAAAAGTTCCTGAAGAACATGAAAAAAAGATGAAATTCGTGAAGTGCACTGAAAAACCACGCCTAATGTTGATTTTCTTGAGTTGCAAATGGGCATCGTTTATATTTGTTGCACTAATTCAATACTTTCTGGCAAAGCCGTACTGGATTAAAACCCTCGCATTCCTCGGTGCGTGAATCTTTACAGTTCGTCAGCCGTCACCATTGCTTTCCAAGTTGGATACCCTAAGGAGTACGACATGTCATTTTCGAAACTTGTTTGTCCACGTGTTTTTTACTTCGTAATGTTGGCGGCAGCTTCTACGTCTGGTCTGGCCTATGCCCAAGAGGCGACCAAGTCTGAGCCCATTGCAACTGATCGTCCCGATTTTGTTGAGTCCGGGCAGGTGGTAGGACGAGGACGGTTTCAGTTCGAAACGGGGTTGAGCTTTGACAGGAATAAGCAAGATGGCGTCAAGGTAAACGGCATGAATACGCCTGCTTTATTTAGGTTAGGCGTTGCAGATACATGGGAACTTCGTTTAGAGACTGATGGCTTTATGCGAGCCAGAACGGAAGCGCCTGGTGTACTAAGCACCACGCAAAATGGCTTTGGAGATCTTTCGCTCGGCACGAAATGGCAAATGCAAGATAGCGATGAGGCGACGGGTCGCCCTGCAATTGCGTGGTTACTGCATGCAGATCTTGAGACAGGATCAAGTGCGTTCAAAGGTCAGGGCGTAAGACCATCGTTGCGTATGGTAGCGGAGTGGGAATTACCTGGTGACGTTTCGGTTGGTATTATGCCAGGTATCGTACTGGAGAAAAATGCTGAGGGGAAACGCTATAACATGGGCATTTTGGCCATCACCGCGAGTCGCCCCTTAGCCGAAGGTTGGCGTGGTTTTATTGAACTTTCTGGTCAGCAAATTCAATCAAAAGCAAATGGCGGAAACGTCACGACCTTTGATACTGGCGTATCACACTTGATATCAAACGATATTCAGGTCGATGCTTGGATTTCCAAAGGTTTGACAAAAGCCGCTCCAAGCATTGCTGGAGGGATCGGTTTTGCTATTCGCTTCTGAGTCTTTCAATTTTTAAGGGCAAAATAAGAGGCTGAAACCTTCAGCCTCGCCATAGATGTGGTTGTATCGCTGCATTTCTGCCTCCCTTCTCAGCTTGTCTGCCCCAGATCAGGGAAAAATGCTCATTATTCAGTAAAATAAGAGCATCTTTTGATTCGTTTTCAAACTGTCACCAACGCCGATGGTCGTTTGACCTTAGTGTTATGTATCTGATCTGGATTTGTAAGCATGTTTAAACAACTCAAACAAACGCTGTTCGGTGCCTCTTCATCTGATAAATTCGGTGAGGACCGCACTTTAGGTGGCGACAGCGGTCCGGATTTGCGACGCACTGTTCCTCGCAGCTCCCCAGATGACTTGGTAAATTCAAGCGCTAATGAGGGCAAACCTATGGCAGCGCTTGACAATGGCGAGCTTGAGTCAGCGACCACACTGAGTAAAGTGAACGAAAGTGTCTTGGATCAGATTGATAAAGAGTGGGAGCTGCAACAGGCTGCCTATGCCCGCGCAAAAATTGAACGAGATATGCTGATTGATGCCAATACTCGAGCTGATTTTGAACAAGACCTCTTGCATAAAATTCGTTCTCGGTTACTCGCTGAAAAACAAGCCGAGAAGTTGGCGAAGGAGAGACTTGAAAGTGAGCAGAACGCGCTTCGCCTTGCCAAGGAGCGCGCTGATGCTGAAAAGAATTTGAATGAATTAGAACAGTCAAGAGCCAGCTTGGAAGACCAGGCGCAATTGACTGTAGAACAAGTTATCGAACTTGAAGCGAAAGCCAAAGCGAAAGCTGAAGCTCATCTAGCGGCGACGCAAAGAGCAGAGAAAACTGCGGAAGAACGCGCGCAATTGGAACGTGAGGCCGCGATCACGGCTAAGGCAAGACAAGAGGCTGAGGCGGCCTTGATCGCTGCCGCAAAAAGTCGTGCCTTGGCTGAGCAAGCGGCGCTTGCCGCGGCACAACAAAGGGAGCAAGAAGAGCAGCAGCTCTTTAAGCTCGCCAATGAGCGAATTGAGCGAGATGCTGAGTTATTACGCTTGTCGCGCGAAAGTAGCGAATCCGATATGCGTGCGGAGCAATTAGCGCGAGAACGACTTGCTAAAGAAGAGCAGGCACTTGAACTTGCTCGCGAAAAAGAAAAGGAAGATGAGCTTGCAATACATCGCAAGAATACACTCGTCGAAACTGAGAACGCCCTTATAAAAGCTTCAAAACTCACTATCGCATTTGAGCAAGATGTGAAAGTGAAATCCACTGAGCGATTGGTCGTAAGTCGGTTAGCGGAGCAACGTGTGCAAGAGCGTATTGACGCTCAAAATGAGGCAGCGCAGTTATTGCATGAAAAAATGCAACTTGAAACTGACTTGATGGAAGCTGCGGTTGCTTTGTCGATGGCTGAGGATGAGGCAGAGCGCAAAGCGAAAGAGCAGCAAATGCTCGAAGAGCTTGTCGCGCAAAGAGCAGAAGAAAGAGCTATTGCCGATATGGAAGCGGCAAAACAAACCGAGCGTCGACAACACGCAGAGAAAGAATTACTCGCGCAAGTTGAAAAGAGACTTCAAGCTGAGCAACTCGCTGCGCATGCAGCTGCCCACCGTTTGGCGGCTGAACAAGAGTTAGAGCGTCTACAGGGACAGCGTTTGCAAGAAGAGCTCGATGCCGAACGTCTCATTAAACAGCGCCAAGTTGATGACGCCGAGGTTGTGAAACTCGAGCAGTTGAGGTTGTCGCAAGAGGAGCAATTAATTGAGGCTGCAAAAGCGCTTGCTAAAGCTGAGCTCGAAGCTGAAGTAGTCGCTCGAGAGCGCGTTGCTGCAACAATAGCAGCGCAACAAAAGAACGAGATTCGATTACAAGCTGAGATTGACGCTCAGCGCTTAGCCGAGCAGCGTATTTTGACCGAGGCTGAACTTGCAAAAGCAAGCGCTTTAGAACTAGAGACGTCGCGCCAGATAGAATCGAGTATCAACGAACGTCTTCGAGCCGAGCAAAGTGCTTTAGCTAACGTTGAGCTTATCCAGAAACTGGAGCGCGAGCAAATTGCCTTAATTGAGCAGAACCAAAACGCGCAAGAACGGTTACTACAGTTGAAGTCAGAGCGTGAACAACAGGAGCAAATACTGAAGCAATTGCAGCTCCAACGACAAGAGTTGTCGAGCCAAGTACAAGTGAATGATGCTGAATTTTCTGAAGCTTGCGCGATGGCCGAGCAGGAAAAAGAATTGCTTGCCGCAGCTCATCGTGAAATTGCGATAGAAAAAGAGTTATTGCAGCAGGTTAAGTCGCGTTTGAAAGCAGAAAAAGAGGCGGAGGTTGTGGCGCGCCAAAAAATCGTGCGCGAGCAGGAGGCGCAAGCTTTAGCGCAAGAGCGTCTTGTTGCTGAACAGGCTTTGATAGAACAGCAACGCTTACATTTACAGGCACAAGATGTCTTAGTTCAAGAGGAAGAGCGTAGACGTGATTTGGAACAGCAACGTGATTTTGCGGCGGCTGAGCAACTTCGCTTGCAAGAGCAAGGTAAGCAAAGAGAAGAACAACTAGCGCGTATGCGGGAGCATGAAAGTCAATTATCATTGGATATTCATGGGGCTGAACCAGCAGCTGTAATACACGATGACCAAGAGCTCTCCGCGAAGCATGAAGAACAGTTCAGCACAGGAACTTCGCTCGTATCCTACGATGCGAAAGATGAGTTTGAACTGTATTTGGAAAGTGCCAATCGCAAACGGGCGCGTTCAAATGCAATAATTGTGCTCATTATTGTGATGGTCGTCGGCGGCTTACTGGCTTACTATTGGTGGAACAAGCAAACCTCATCGAGGTCAACTCAAGCTGCTGCGAAACTTGAAAAAACGGTAAATTCTGATGCCGCCAAGGATAAGAATAAGGCTTCGACAGAGGTGAATCTATTCGAACCGAAACTCGACAAAAACATTGAAAAAATTCCAACGCAATAGAGTCTGAGGCGATACGATCGTAGCTACCTCTTATTGAATCTCTAGGTAGCTTGATTCAAGGTGGTTCTCGAAAATGCACCTGGTAACAAAGCGGAACTTGTGGTGTTCATGCTTTCCCCATGAAGATTTCCTAAAATAATGGCTAATGATTCTCCGCCTAGCTCCTGAATCACTTGGCGGCATGCACCGCACGGTGAAATTGGATCTACAGTGTCGGCAATGACAGCTAGTTTAAGAAAGTCACCAGGCTTGTAACCTGCAGCAATGGCTGAAAAAAAAGCAGTGCGTTCTGCACAGTTACAGAGGCCATACGCAGCATTTTCAACATTGCAGCCACAAAAAATTTGTTGGTCCTTCGTGAGCAATGCAGCGCCTACCTTGAAGCGTGAGTACGGTGCGTAGGCTTTTTCGCGAGCGTGTTCTGCGAGTTGAAGTAATTCGGAATCGGTCATATAGGAGCCTGCGGCGGCTGAAATTAGGCAGGCACCAAGTGACCTGAACAAGCTGAGTGTATCAAGTTTTTTATGATCGTGTTACTTCAAGATTTCGTTTGAAAAATTGATGCGCTTTTGATCAACGAGACTCCATCTCCTGCAAACTCATCAGATTGCGACGAAAACCTAAACGCTGTTTATACGCTAAACTATTTTTCTTCCACTCAGCATAGCGAGTATTGAGGTATTCAAGCTTCTCTTTGTCTTCCCACATTAGAGCTTGTGCAACAGACTGCGCGTTTCTCTTTTGAACCTGATTATTGTCTGGAGCATGACGAACTTTTAATACGTGCCCCTTATCTTCTGCCAAATCTTGGAGCTGAACAACCCATTGGTTATGACAATCGATCCATTGATTAATGGCATTAATGGTTTTGATTTCAGACGTTTGTGTTGTAGAGACTCGAGGAATGTCGGGCATGGGGCAGGCTCTGGAGTTCACTCGGCTCTCGTTAATGTGCAGTTGTGATAAGTTACTTCGGTTGCTGACGCGCCCGTATTCCGCTTCACTGCTATCGACAGAAGACGGGGTCTTATCGGTCAAAATGCCATTAGGGAACTGTGTATTCACTCTCGACTGGAAGTCTATAGTCGAACTGTTTGTGTTGTTTCCAGTCTCAATTGCATTTGCCTTCAATTGAATGAATGGAAAAAGCACGACAGCACCGTAGAGAGCCAAGACAAGTACCGCCGATGGTAAGAAGGGAAATGTTGAGGTGTTTGTCAATTTCTTGAAACCCATCGTGATTCCCCTGCCTAAAGTGATGTAAATGGACTGCCTAAATGCATATCTAAGCGTTAGCTCTTAGAATTGCATGCCAGTGAACTGTAAGCGCGTTTCAGTGTTAACTTTCACGAGCTGTGGATCATGCATTGCCGCCAACTCTGGATCTACACCGTCCACCAATGCGACGCGTTTGATGGAAACCCAGTCCCTTGACCTCGCGCCTTTGAAATACTCACGTGTTCGACTCTCCCAGGATTTTTTTTCCATCGTAAAGTCATCTGCGATCATGTTGGCCATGAGTCGAATGGTCGCTAGAGTGCGAGTGCTTCGGTTAATGGCTTTGTCGATTTCGTCCTCTGTCATGAGACGAAGAAGATCGTTAGGGATAATGCTGCTCAAATTCTTACTGGAGTTCAGTTTTTCACCATATTTATTGAAACAGCTTGCAAATTCGTTCATCTGACCAATCATATTTTCGATATCAACGCTGTTTTTAGCAGGGTCGCTGAAATCAGGACGAGTGCAATGCATCTCACTGAATTTCAGTTCATTGCCATCGAATTCTTCGAGAAAGTAATTGATCTCAGCAATACGTCTTTCACGTTCAGTCAACAGTGCTAAATATTTTTCGGCATTTAAAGAACCATTGCTGGCCGCTTTCTTAAACCATTCGATTGCGATGCGAGGGTTCGATGCCACACCGTTACCGTACCAATACATTTCGCCAAGTGCTTGTTGCGCTTCGACACTGCCTTTGTCCGCCAAAACCTGGTAAATTTTCACGGCTTTGCTGAAGTCTTTTTTATCTCTTAAACCTGTCGCTTCTTGCAAACCTTCTTGGTTGAGCTTGTACGGTGAGATTTCTTGGACTTGCGGCAAAGGTGTCATATTGACTTCCTGCACGGTCAATTGCTCTGGAATATCGGGAGATACGAGGTGTGTAAAGTTAGAAGCAGGTTTAGCACTTACTAGAGCTTGCGCGATTTCCTCAGAGCGATTTGCAATGGGCAAAACTTCTTGAGTAGCTTGCTTTACTTTTTGCATGACGGCGAGCAATTGAGGGTTCGCTTTTTCAAAACTAATCATAATACTCGGCGTGCTATAGACCATCGCTAGTAAGCCTATGCTCAGAAAACTATATTTGACCGATAGCGCAACTCGACTTTGTGGAATCGCAGCTTGTCGTAAGAGATCTTGGTCGAGCAAGCTGGTGATGCGCTTCAGTAATGGAGAGCCGCGACGAGACATGGCTAAGGCTAAAGATGGTGCTTCGTTGGTTTTTGTGACCTTTGCACAGGCATACAGAGCCTCTGCAAGTTGATGCGGCTTTCCGGAAGATTGAGCAGCTCTTTCATCGCACGCGAGTTCTGCGATTAACTCAAGTTTATGAATCGCGAAATGGTGTAGCGGTTGGAAAAAACAGATGCGCGCTAACAATTGCATCGCGACCCGCCATGCTGGGTCTCGGCGAAGTACGTGGGCTACTTCGTGCGCAAGCATCGCATCTCGCTGATCTTGGGTGAGACTAGTGTATGCCCAGCGCGGAATGCAGATAGTATTGTCGGGGGTGACGAATGGACTATTCCATTGCTCACTTACTTTGAGCTGTATGCGTGTTTGATCACGTTCTGCTACGCGGTTTAGCAACTGTTTCAATGCGTTTTTGTCGGCATCTGGAAAGAAAGCTGCCAGTCGATTTAAATATCGTGCTGAGCGATAGGTAGCGAAACACCCTAAAGCAGCTATGATGGCCCAAATGATGACTAAGTACTTGGTCGTCTGTTGAGTCCCGGATGGAAGTTCGATATGTAGCGGTGCTTGGACAAATCGCGGATTCGTCCCCAAAATAGAGCTCAACTTTGGCGCAAACGATGTGGCTTCAGCATGATTGGAATTAGAGTCGTGCTCAGATTGCAAGTTGTCTCTTAAAGGATATTCCAGTGGAGAGATTAATGGCAACGCTTTCGTCGAAGTATTCGCAGCGTTCTTCTGGATTACGGCTTGAGGCGCGTTTGCTTTGCTGGTGTCATTGAGTGAAGTGAGTGCCAGCTGTGCTGCAGATGTGAGTAGACCACCCATTAAGGCAAAACGCCAAACGAGCTCGGCATTACGTGTCTTCTTGAGCAAACCGCCACGATCTAGAAAATAGGCGAATGCGATCAGCGTGCTACTGTGAATGAAGTAGGTGAACGCCCAGACTAGAATTAGAGGTGAAAATTGATCAAGCACGATTCTTTCCTTTATTCTCTAAAAGACGACGGATTTTCTCAAGATCATCATCGCCAATCTCGTCTTCTTTGACGAGATGGCTTAACAGTGCACTTGTATTCCCCATAAAGAGGGAGGAAACCAAGTCTGAGACCATCGATTTTTGCACTTGGTTTTCAGACAGTAGGGCGCGATAAGTAAGTTGGCGGCCATCGCGGCTAACCGCAACCAAACCTCGTTTTTCAAGGCGTGTTAATAGCGTTGCGATGGTGGTGTGTGCAAGTGGCCGACTCGCGCGAACGGCTTCGACGACTTCGGTTGTGGATGAATCGGGCTTATTCCATAGCGCGCGCATTATCGCCAACTGTAAATCGCTGAGCGAAACATTGTTAAGATCGTCTTCCACAACTTCTCCCTTACACCTATTTTTATTAATACTACATTTGTAGTACGACAAATGTAGTTTAAAGGAGAGCTGCTTGTCAATACAAAGAGATTGTTATTAAGTAGTAAATAACAACAGGCTATACTGAGATGAGTAAAACCCTAGCTAATAGTTGGCGGCTGGGGCTGAATAAGTTCTGGTGAAAGTGCTGATTTTTCCTACATTTCTAGTGAAATTTTATAGATTTCCAATAAATATTTTCTCTAGCTTGTAGGCTTCGAATTTTCCATCTCAAATAAACGTTTGTCGAGTTGACTGCGTAAAAGCAACACACTGACAACTGTCTGAAGTGTCACCGTTGCCACTGATAGGTACCAAATTTGAGTGAGCTCGAATCCAGGTTGATGCGAGAGCCATATTGCAGGCACTGCAAACGTAAGGACGCGAGTCGCCATACTGATCAATGAGGGCCAAGTGTTTCCAAGCGCTTGAAACATTCCTGAACAGGCAAAGATGATGCCTGAAGCCACAAAATTCCAAGAAATGACTCTCAGAAATTCAGCTGCAACGACGATAACTTTTTCATCTTCTGTAAAGAAGTGTACAAACCATCGAGGTTCGATTTGACACAGCAAAGTGAGCAATGCCATCAACACGCTTTCTATATAGATGGCTTTCCATACTGTTTCTCGCACTCGAGCGGGTAAGCGAGCGCCATAGTTCTGGCCGGCAATCGGTGCGATCGCAAATGAAATAGCCATCACAGGTAGAAAGATGGATTGCATAACACGTGAACCTAAACCAAATCCGGCTTGCGCTGCTGGGCCGAAATCTCGAATGATGGAATAAATGACTGCCATAAAAATAAACATGAATAAGAATTCAGCACTTGCTGGCAGGCCTACGTTAAACATACGTTTCCAGATCATTAAATCAGGTCTCAGTTGTTTCCGTTGATAGCCGACGTAGTGTTCAAGTTTGGCAAAATACATCAGCATCAAAAGCACGCCAATCAGCGAAGCAATTGAAGTTGCTAAGCCGGCTCCGGCGATGCCCATCGGATGACCTGTGCCCCAGCCTGCGATCAATATAGGTGCAAGTATGATGTTGAGCAAAATAGTGAGCATTTGCACCAGCATGGCTGGTTTGACGATCCCAGTTCCGCGCAATGCAGCGCCAGCCGCTGCTAACGCGAACTGTAGCGCTAGACCAGGTATAAACCATCGAATGAATATGGTTCCAGCATCGATTGTCGCTTGATCGGCACCGAGCGAGCGCATATAACTCGGGCCAAACGCATAGCCTGCGATGAGAGTTGCGACACCACAAATTATTGAAAGAAAAATGGTTTGGTTAAATACGAGATTTGCTTCCGCTTGATCTTTACGTCCCACCGCATGAGAGATCAAAGTGACAGCACCAACACTGAGCATCTGGGTTAAAGCCATCACGATAAAATTTAAAATACCCGCGGAGCTGACGCCTGCTAGCGCAGCGTCGCCTAGCCCCGCAACGAAATAAAGATCGATAAAAAAATAAAGGGTTTGCACCAACATGCCAATCGCAATTGGCGTTGCCATTGCCACTAAATGCTGGTGGATCGGGCCTGTGCTTAAGTCTCTCATCGTATGCTTTCTTTGTTTTGAATAGGCTATGGAAGACTACAATCGTTCGTCCTGCAGACCTTGCTTAATTGCGATGCTTTGTTGAATTAAAAGTTCCCTAAGGCTATCACTCCTGCAGCAATGCACAGCGCCCCTAGTATGCGCTGAATACGATTACCTTCATCAAGCAAATGACCACCAATGATTGCAGCGAAAAGCATGGATACCTCGCGTGCTGGCGCGACATGGCTTAACGGTGCTGTTTGCATTGCATACAGGACCAACACGTAAGAGATTGGACTAACGCTGCCGACGATCAAAGCATATCTCCATTCTCTTTTCCAAGATAGGATTGTTTGTTTGCTGTCTTTAAGCAAGGCTGGTGCCAAGAATACGATGCGCGCAAAGTTTCCAAAGTAGTCGACTAGAATGGGTGAGAGTAAAAGCACCTTGACTGCGTAGCCATCGAGTACCGTGTAGGCCGCTATAAAAACCCCTGTAAATAGGCCATAAAATACGCCTTTTTTTACTCGCAATTGCTGGTCACTCTGTGCTGCAGAATGACATAAGGATTGAATTAATCTGGTGCCACCTGCTATAAGAAATACACCTGCTACCACTGCGACAATACCGAAGCCTCCCAAGACAGATAAGTGCTCGTTAAGAAATAAGATTGCAATGCTGGATGATAGCAATGGGCCAGAGCCACGGGCTAGTGGATAGACCACAGTCAGATCCGCTTTTCGATAGCCGCGAAGGAGAACAATAAAGTAGAGTACGTGTAGAGCGCCGCTGACACAAATGAAGAACCATTCGACTGCGCCCCATGTTGGTACAATATCCCATCCCACATACAAGCCTACTGGCGCCCAGATTATCGCCATAATTAAAGCAGTGAGTCCTGCAAAACGAACATCACCACCGGCCTTTTTTGCAGCGATATTCCAAAGTGCATGAATTAAACCAGCAACGATGACGAGTAGAAAAGCAGTAAGTGGCACAGAGAAAGCTTCTTTGCAAAAGCTATTAGTGTATCAAGCTTAATGCTCTAATGTGGAATGAAAAAAAAGGGTGTGCGAAGCACACCCCTGTGAAGAAAGCTGAATTCCAGCTTGACTCTGTTTTTTCGCGACGCTTATTGTAGTGTTGCAGTTAAGCTCGCGCCACTTGCAGCGGCGTATGCTTTCACCAATACATAATACGTGCCTGCCTTTGGCGCTGATACCGTGATAGTTTCTGTATTTGTCGAACCATCAGATTTCAGATCATACAGAGCCGTAGTTGGTGCAGCGCCGAACTTAGAGTAGATATCGATATCACCTGTGCCGCCAGTCGTTTTGAAAATCAGCGAGGTTTTGCCTGCAGGTACAACGATCGTGTATGTTTTGGTAGTGTTCGCTGCCATGCTACCCAAGCTAACTGGTACACCGCTTGTCAGTACGTTGCTGCTGGTAATTTGGTAACTCGCCACTAAACTTGCACCACTGACTGCTGTTACTGAGTTTGCCAAGACGTAGTAAGTACCAGCGCTTGGTGCAGCGATAGTGATAGTTTCTGTGGTGGTCGTGCCTGCAGATTTCTGTAAGTATGCAGTAGTACTTGGGTTGCTTCCCAATTGTGTGTACAGATCGAGGTTGCCGGTTCCACCGCTAGATTTAAATGTGAGGTTGGTTGCGCCAGCTGGAACGGCAAAACTGTAGTAGCTGTTTGCACCCGCTGCACCAGAGACTCCGACAGCAACGTCTTTCGTCAAATTTGTTGTGCTAGTACTAGGCCCATCGCTACCGAGTTCGACGGCAAATGAGGTTGCTAAACGTCCAAATTTCAATGCATGTGTCGCTTGGCTTCCCATGTTTGCGTAGGTATCTCCAGAGGTATGAATTTTCGGATTATCCTGGGACATATTGGTTTCAAAAGGCATCGAAGTTGGATAACCTTGTGCATACCATGAAGCATGATCTGAACATCCGTATCCACAACTATCGGTGCCGATTGTCAGTGTTGGCTGATAGGTTTTGATCAAATTTGATACAAAAGTATTTTGGGCAGCGTTTGTATAATCTTGGAACAAGTAAATATCGTTGGCTGAGCCTTTGTAGTTCGTCATGTCGAGCTGCAATACGCCTACAACGTTGACGCCATCAGTTTTGAACTTTTTAGCGATTTCTGCAGAACCTTTCAGACCAACTTCTTCCGCTGCATAAGCGATAAATTTGATCGTTCGGCGCGGTTGATAGTTTGATTCCATCATCACGCGAATCGCTTCAGTCAAACTTGCGATACCAGATGCATCATCATCTGCGCCAGGTGCACTTGTGGTTTCCGATGTACCTGCCGTGTTGATTGAATCTAAATGTCCACCAAGCACAACAACTTCGGATGCATTATCCGTACCTTGAATCGTCATAATGACTGATTTTTGTGCCCAAGCTGCATGTGTGAATTGCTCTACGGTGACATAGCTTTTACCGGACGCCAAAGTCGTCCATTTGTTTTTGATCCAGTTTGAACCGTTGACACCACCAGTGGTTGTGTAATAACGATTAACGAATGAAGAAAGATCAACGATCGTTTGTCCAATGTTCGCCGCTTGCATTTGTGCCAGCAATGGATTCACTGTTGTTTGGTTGTCGATGGCGTAAGATGGCGCCGGTGCGAGGCTTGGGGCCGCCGCATAACGTCCGTTTCCGCCTTCTAAAACAGTGCGTCCAGCAGATTCGCTTGCATGTTCAACGAAGCCACCGCAGCGATGTAAGTTGCTGTGAATCGCGGCAGATAGCGCGAAAATTTGGGATCGATCGATTTGCGCTAAATGGACTTTTTCTTCACCGGCCAATCCTGGTGCACCGGTCATCAAAGTGCGAGATTGACTTACGTGCATATTGGGCGCGATTTTTTTCAACTCTTGAAAAGCGCTATCCCCGACCGTAATCCAGACTTTTTGCGAGCCGGCGCTACTGATGGCAACACCGGTGGCGCTGAGGACTAAACCTAACAGCAAACTCGATAGAATTTTTTTCTGCATTTTCATCTCCCTACAGATGTGGTTAGTTTTACTTCTTATATTTTTGTTTATTAATTCATTAGCGAAACGTTAAAGAATCAATAGAGAATCAGTAGAACAGAGAAGAACAGTAGCGAATAGATAATAGTTGTTTTATTACTTAGTGGTGTACTGCAGGTATATTTTCATATTTAATTTTGTTTGGAAAAATTTAAATAAAGAAAAATTAAAATTAAAAAAGGAACATATTTAATGAATTTTAAGCTTGTAAATTTACATTGATAGAACTCTCTTATTACTTTTAGTATTAAATAATTTTGATTCTATCGAGTAATTTATAACTTTAGAGTAAGAATCGGCGCTGACCAGTTGGCTTATTGTTTGATACTCTTTGGTATTGATAAATACCAAATCTGTGCGAGCGAGATTGAAATATGATGAAGAGCGTTGCCATCGTTACGTGTGCCGATTTGCCGGAGTTATTCGGCGGTGAAAAATCATTAATTCCCGCCTTGAAGCAGCTGCAGATGTCGCCTCAGGTTGTGGTTTGGGATGATCCACAGGTACCTTGGTCAACATTCGATCTTATTTTGATTCGATGTACTTGGGACTACCATCAAAAAATCGCTGCCTTTCAAGCTTGGCTCAAGATGCTGTCGACACTCGATGCCCTTGTCGTCAATGATGTCTCGACTATGCAATGGAACTTGGATAAGAACTATCTGTTTGAACTGCAAGGGAAAAAGTGCCAGGTTATTCCAAGTATTCGTCTGCAGCCAGAAGACAGCCGTAGTTTGAAGGCATTGATTGATTTGATGGCAGTCGATGAAATTGTGGTGAAGCCAACGCAGTCAGCTGGGGCATGGCGTACTTTACGAGTCAATCGTGAGAATGCTGCAGCGCACGAGAGTGAATTTAACGAGTGGAGGCGCGAGCAATCCTTTCTGCTTCAAGCATTCATGCCAGAGATTGTGAGTCAGGGGGAATGGTCTTTAGTGTTTTTTGACGGCCAGTATAGCCACTCATTATTGAAGCGCGCCAAAGACGGCGACTTTCGTGTGCAATCGGATCACGGTGGTACAGTATTGCCACATCAAGCTACTCAAGATATGCAGCAGCAGGCGCAAACGATCTTGCAAAGTTTGTCTAAGATGCCCCTGTATGCTCGCGTTGATGGAGTGATGCGAGCGGGGAAGTTTATGCTGATGGAGTTGGAATTGGTTGAACCAGAATTATTCTTGGAAGTTGATCCCTTAGCGGCTCAACGATTTGCATCTGCCATCCACAGCCGACTTGCGCGTTAGCAGTAAAGCGGGCGTCATGCGTCTTCTAAGTTGCGCGCCATTTCACATAACTTTGTCATCGTATTGATATTTCTAGCAGTACCATGTTTCGCCGCTGGAATCACCAGTTTGCTAGCGGCCATTCCTTCTCCATAGAACACGTAGACCGCACGTTCACCGAGTGCAATTTTTTCTTGCGCTTGATGTTTGCAACCTGCGAGATCTGTCTGATTTAAATCTTGATCGATAAGAATCGCGACCGTTCGATTGCCTGCTTCTTGTTGGAAAGGGTTATGGTTTAGTAGAGATCTTAGTTCTTGTGGTGTACGAATGAAAACGTCTACGTTTTTCCCCGCATATTGAGATAAGCGCTGCTCCAGCTTTCTTTTGCAAACATCTTCATTGAGTGGGGATTGAAACAAGACATTGCCACTGGCGATATAAGTTTTGACGCTTTCAAAACCCAGTTCTTCGCACATGGCTTTCAGATCCGACATTGGTAGTTTTCCTGTGCCGCCGACATTGACGGCACGTAAAAACGCAACCAAGGTATTGGGCTTTTTCACTTACTTCGCGCTCAGCACAGTAATCAACGCAACGTAAAGGCTCAGTGATAAGGCAGCAATAATTAACAATGCAATCGTGCGCCAGAAGGCTCCAATGAAGCCAAGGCTATATGCGCCACGCAGTTGCGTGAACATATGTATTGGAGGCACGAAGGCAAACAGCAAACTGGCGATTGCAACGAATTCAAAACGACTCAAGATCGCAATCAACATCAGTAGAAGACACATGAATGATAGCGAGTACAGCGAGAAAACTGCGTGGTCAAACATGACAAATTGACGTCTAAACATAAACAATAGCCACAAAAATGGTAAAGAAATTGGCATCAGCAAGAAAGCATAGCTCGATGCATTTTTCTTCATCTTGTAGAGCGTTAACGCTTTGTTCGACTCAATATGCGACACCATATTTTTGAGCCACGGGGAATCTGAAACTTCTTCTATTTCAGATTCAATTGACACACTTGCAGCGCTGGCAGTACTAGTGGAACTGGCTTTTCCATTCGTGACGTTTTTCTCAGCCACTTTTTCGCGTTGATTTTCCTTGTCGATTTTTGCAATCTTCTTCTTAAAGTACTTAACGTCGCTCTCCGCAAAGCCGATGAGTTGCTCTTGCCTGATGACGCTTGAGAGATGGTCGCCTGGTGAGTTTTCTGCTTTACCTTTCATCTCGTCTTTCTCATGTTTGAGTTTCGCGAGCCGTTCTTCTGATGCAGTCAGTTCCTGTTGGTATTCTGCTCGTGTCTTGGGTTTGCCATCAATTTTGTCGAGTTTGTCTTGCAAAGCCCGTAGCTCACTTTGCTTTTCGTAGGTTTCTATGAGTTGTTGAAATCCGCTCTCGCTCTGGTCTGCTGGGTCGACCTGGCTCGCCTGATTCTTCTCGATCGCCGCATTGATACTGGCGATTTCTTGTACGATTTCTTCTCGTGTGTCTGTGGTTTTGAGAATATCGCCTTCCATATCTTTTGCGGTAAACGAAAACACAAAAAACATCAGGAAGATCAAGAACAAGAAAAGTGCCAAAGGTGAAACGTAGGAAGTACGTTTGCCCTCAATGTATTCTTTGGTCAGTTTGCCAGGACGAAAAATAAGCGCTGGGATTGTGCGCCATGCTTTGGTGTCGAAATGGAATAGACCATGCAGAACTTCTTCGAACATATGGAGAAGTGAGCGATGGATGTGTCCGGACTGACCACATGCGTGGCAGTATTTGCCTTGTAGTGTCGCTCCGCAATTGGCGCAATTGGTTTCTTTCACTTTTTCTTGCGAACCATTGCCGCCGCCGTCTTTACTCAGTTCATCGCTGACAACGATCGCTGCGAGGGTTTCACCTGCACCGCTTAACTCTATACCCATGGCTCTCTCTCCTTGTCGGCATGTTTCGAGGTCATGCCAACCCTTTTATGTGAAGCAGATGTTGCTCCGACCAATTTCAACAAGCGATTAAGCTCTCGCTTCTTTGTTCTTCTCAGCTCGTCGTTGCAAAACAAAAATAGGTTGCGCCCATTCCGTGTCTTTTTTCTTCTTGCTCGTAATGAGCGTCAACTCCGACGGATCATAGACGTCCGTGTTATGCGTCAACGGTGTCGTCATCAAATATTGGGCATCAGTATTTTTGAGGAATTCACCGACCAATTGAATATTACGAATATCTAAGTGAGCGAATGGTTCGTCAATAAAGACGAAGCCACCCGAGCCATCTTCTGATTTGAGCAAACCAATCAAGAGAATCAAAGACTTCATCACCTGTTGACCGCCCGATGCTTCGCCGTCATTCATGCCAATCGGGCCTTTGCCGTCGAACTTAAAGCGTACATGGAGACCCGCTTGTGCCAACAAAATATCGTCGTTTTCAAGTTTGACCGGATCGGTATGCACTTCGATGCCAGCCAATTCACCAAGTTGTTTAATGTTCTTACTATAGGTCTTGATCGTGTAACGCAAGCGATCCATATAGGCCGCTCGTGCGTTGACCGTTGCTTCCATCGCGCGATTATTTTGATAGCGGCGCTCATCCGTTTCTGCTTGGCGGTTTTGCAGCAAGTTGTTGAGACGTGTGTATTGATCGACCACGGTGGAATCGGTTTCCCAATCGTCGCGTGCCAAATTGTTTCCGAGGCTGCGCAGGCGCAATTCGATTTGGTGGACGTTTTCGTGCTCTGCAACCAATTCTTTACGGTGTGAAGCGCGTTTCCAATTCAATGGTAGTGTATGCCAAGTCTCACGCATCGCGCGTAGGGTTTCAAACTGCGCCTTGCGTTCTTCGGCGTGACGCTTTTCCAAACTGCGAATTTGCGCTTCGGCATCGGCAATCGCTGCTTTGGCTTGTTCCCATTTGAGATGCGCTACAGTACGTTGTTCAGTTGCGGCTTTCAATAATGGAGAGATTTCACCTAAGCGTGTACCAACTTCAATACGTTGCTGTTTGAGTGGTTCGGTATTGCGTGAGGCTTCTTCGAACTCGGCATGACGAGCGCTCAATTCTTTGGCGGCATCGACGCCGGCAAGTCGAGCTTTATATGACGAAATCTCGCCCGCTAGTTTACTAATTTTGATCGTCAGCTGATCTTCTTGTGACTGTAAGCGAGGTAAGGCTTTTTGTAAGGCTTCTAAACGCTGTGTGCGACCTGCATTACCAAAACGGTAGCGAGAGACTTCAACAAAAAGTGAGCGACCACCGCGACGCTCAAAGTGATAGGCGTCAGGTGTAATCCACTCTTGTGATTTGGAAAAACGCATGCCTTCATCGATGCTATCGACCGTTTCGATACGTTCAAGTTGCTCGATCAACCAAGCAGGTGCTTTGGCGCTGAAGCTCACTACTGACAGCAAGCTCGAATCTTTGACCACTGGCGCATTGATGCGATCAGGTACGATGAAGTGACTATAGCGTTGCTTTTCACCGATACGGTAGGCAGCACTGGCATCGCTAGCATTGTCGAGTAAAATCACCGAGGTATAACCGCGCAAAACACCTTCGACCGCACCTTGCCATTTGGCGTCGGTGACTTCGACGATCTCTGGCAGCATGCTGTGCGGAATATTCGCTTCGTTCAACGCACGGCGCATTTGGCGCACATTTTCTGGATCTGGTAGGCTCGCTTTGCCTTGTAGGGCAGAGATGGTTTCCATGTCCGCCGCGATGCGTTGACTCAGTGCATCACGCTCTTGTTTCTGTTGTGCGAGTTCGGCTTCTTTTTTCTCAAGCTCATCAGCGATATTGGCGATATCAGCATCGGCTTCAGCCGCTAACTTTTGCAAGCGCGCTTTTTGTTCTAGCAAACTCTCTTGTGGCTTCAATTTAGCATTGATATGGCTCAGTTTTTCGCGTAAGGCTGATTCTTCCGCCTCTAACGCAGCTTCTGCTTGCTGTGCTTCACTGTGGTTTTGCGCTTGCTGTGCTAAACCTTGACGACGCTCCGACAAGGCTTCATCTTGTGATTTGAGATGACGTTTGCTTGCGCGTAAAGTCTGGCTTGTTGTTGCTGCCTTTTGTAAGTCTTCGTGATATTGCAATGTCGGTAAAATTTCTTCTTGGAGATCACGCTTTTCTTTAGTCAAACTTTCCCACTGGTGGAAGTTGGCGACCTTCAAACGCAAACCTTCTAGATTGGTTTTTGCTCCTTCAAGCTCGGTCTCGAAACGTTGCAATTCAGATTCAGTATCGCGCTGATGACGCTTTGCATCATCGTAAGCATCTAAGACTTCTTTATCACCAAATACTTGGAATACCAAGTCGAGCAATTGGCGCGGCGCATATTCGCACAGCTTGTCGGTTTCACCTTGTTCCAAGGCCAGTACTTTACCCATGGCTGACGACAAGCCCGCGTGCGATAAACGTTTGCGATACGTTTCAACGCCCAACCAATCATTCGCTTCTTGAATTTCTTCGATCTCGACTTTGCCACTACGCATCAAATATTGACGCTTCCAGTCGCCACCATTTTTTTGGATTTGACAGAACAAAGTGACTTCATCTTCGTATAGGCCGGACATGCGGAAAGGACGATTCGAAATTTGCGCACCGACCGCGCTGTTATCGACTACCGCACGTATCCATGCCGTTTGTTGACCTGAATGGCGCGCATAGTGCTTGTATGAACGACCCATTGAACACTCGAGGCCAAACAGAGTACGGAGCGCGTCGAGCAAAGTCGTTTTGCCTGAACCGTTTTGTCCAGCGATGGTAATAATCTTGGCATCAAGCGGAATATTCTTGATGCGCTGCCAGTAATCCCAGTGTACGAGTTCGAGTGATTTGATATGAAACATTGTTGTTCTTCTCTGCTAAATGGTTGACGAAGGGCCAGTCTTAGACGCTATCTTTGTCTTCTGCAGTTGCAGAGGATGGCGCGGCGACGTCTTCACTTTCACTAAAGTTTTCTACCTCAGCTGGTGCTGGATCTTCATCCAATTTGGTTTCTGCATGGGTGGCTTGCTCGGCTAGTTGAGCTTTCTCCGCTTCTTCTTTTGCCAGACGTTCCGCCTCAATGACGGCTGGAGTGCGTGGCATAGGAATATGGAAGATATCTGATAAAGCGCCATTGATGATGCGATCTTTCAAGGCATCGGTATCCATCAATAAATCGAGCAGAGGGCCTTCCATGATCAAATCGCTTTTACGTTCGATGAATCCTAAACGAGCGAGTTGACCGAGATTCATATCCATACGTGTTTTTTTACCGAGTTTCTCGCCAAAATCAGCCAACAGCGTTCGATAAGAAATACCAATCGAGGTGTCTTCGGCACGTGGAAGTGGCTTCTCTTTGCCAAACATATCGTTCTGATCTTCTTGTGCCATTTGGTGTGCTTCTTGGCGTTCACGTTTTGGTAAAATGATGAGGGACCACAGGACCACCAACAAGGCAACGCCATCACGTGCCAATCCAAAATTATTGTTCTGCCAGGTGTCTTTGGTGCCAAAGACTTTCGATTCACTATCACGCGTTAACGCCAAAGTAACGTAGTCAGCGTAGACGTTGTCGACGAATTTCATGCCGCAAGCTTTGAGGCGGGCATCAATATCACTCCGAAAATTTTCATCAGACAAGGCGCGTTTCACGAGCTTGTCTTCGCGCTTGAGCGTTTGATGGGCCAGCAAGCGGGCGATTAGGATTTGTGCATCTTCAGTCATGGGTATTCTCTTCGATATTATTCTTGTCTTCAGCTAGGGCGGCGCCATCGTCCGCTGGGGCCATTGATGTCGTGAGTAAATTGTGTGGTGTAAGGCTGGCGACGGACATCGCTGCAATATGCGGATCTGATACTTTCTGCATGCGATCTTTTGAGTTGAACTCGAGCGGCAAACGCGCCAAGGTTGCCGTCGCCCCTTGTAGTGATGCTTCGTTGGCGTCACCGATCAAAGGTAACAAGGAGGCGCGATAAGAAGCGATGGCAAAACTCGCTGGCAATAAAATTTCGTGCAAAGGTTTTGCTTTTTTCGTTTCAGGATCAATCGTGCTCGCATCGATTTTGCCGAGTACATCAAGCCAATGATCGAGCTCAAGTAATGCTTCACTGTTATCGTTGGCTATCGACGGTGCATCCTGCCCACTGGGCAGAACACCGAGTACGGCCGAGCCACGATTTGCCAGCAATTCGCTTTCTGCAACGTCGATCATTTCTGACGGTGTGATGAAATGCGGCGTGACCGGGTGTGATAGGGCGCCATCCGCGAGAGATGCTAGATCGTCGCGTTGCAGCAACCACATCTTAATATCGGTGGTCGATAAGCCTGATTGACCCAAATGCACTCGCTGACGTTCGATTTGATTCAGCGCACGCGAGAACATACCTTGCATATTCAGCAGCGCACTTTGTGCACGACCGATGGCTTGTGCGGCGCGATGGGTCGCCGAATCGGCCCGACTATCATTGGTGATGGCGTGAATAATCTGTGAACCTTTTTCGACCCAGTCACAAGCGGTATGCCATTTTTGCTGGGCCGCGCGCAATTGGAACTCGGAACCCGAGGCAATCGCATCGGCAAACTCTTCAGTCAGTTCGATCAAACGACCGAGCAAATGGTGCAATTGTTCCACCGAGACGCCACCAACGGCCTGAGCACCTGCGACTTGCGTCAGCATATAACTCATTTCAGAAGTATCTTCTTGCTGCTCGACCTGAATTAATGATTCGATGGCAGCTAAAACATTGCGCGCCATCGGTGTGATGCGATAGACCAATTGGCTCGCATCCCATAGCAGGATGCCCGTGCTGCGTAGACGCGTCAGCACCGTCTCTAAGGCTTCTGGTTCCAGATAGCCCAGTTTGGCATTGATATCGGCGCGACTGAGCGAAGGAGTTTCAACGTCAGAGGTCAGCTCACGTAAAACCAATAGTCGCATGAGTACGCTATTGATGCCGCCATGGAATAGTGCGGTAAAGCCTTGTAGCATTGGCTGCGCCCGGCGCAAAGGCGCGAGGGCGGAGACATCATCAGGCGTGAGATTAGATTTGAAGTAAGATTTGAGACT
The DNA here is from genome assembly GCF_014284155.1 of Affinundibacterium nitidum. GTDB lineage: Bacteria > Pseudomonadota > Gammaproteobacteria > Burkholderiales > Burkholderiaceae_D > Undibacterium > Undibacterium nitidum. The sequence goes on along the minus strand of NZ_JACOFZ010000001.1, from coordinate 1,569,249 downwards.
GAGATCATTTTGATCCGACAGGTCGTCTTCAATTCTTGCTATGGATTCGTCGTCAAAATTGTGCATGCCGCATTTTACCTGCTAGTCCGCGGCTTGAGTATTGATAGAAAACTATCAAAAACCTCGTGTTGTTTTAACGTGACTGTAGTGTTTCTTGAACGATTTCTTTATTTTTTAAGAATTGCTCATCTTGGGTTGGCTTGTGGTCTGGCAGAAAGACCAAAATGATTGATTTAAACAGACGTTCCATACCAAAGAGTGCAAAAACGAAGGCGATCATCTGATCGATATTTGGCGAAAACTGTTCGAGTCCCAATTTCTTAAAGAGCAAAGTGCTGAGGATGGCAGCAAGAGATAAGGCCAGAAAGACAGCTTTACTCCAAGTTTTTGTTTTGAACATACAATCACCCGCGTTGGTTTATGACTGTTGAGTGCTGAAATTGTAGTTAAAAAAATAACTTTAGCAAATATTAAATTCGGAATGCCAGTCTTGGCTTGTGATCGGTGTAGGTTTTTACCCATTCATTCGACTAAGCATGGTGACATCCGATAACCTAAAAATTTCAAAGGAAAAATTTGTGAACGCTCCCACATTTCAAACTGCTACTTTAGGTGGCGGCTGTTTCTGGTGTACCGAGGCAGTTTTTCAACAAATCCGAGGCGTACAAAAGGTGGAGTCTGGCTACAGCGGCGGACAAGTTCATCAACCCAGCTATGAACAGATCTGCACGGGTAGGACTGGGCACGCCGAAGTGGTTAGGCTGCAGTTTGACCCGGCGGTGATCTCGTATGAAGATATCCTTGAGATTTTCTTCACAATTCACGACCCCACAAGCTTGAACCGTCAAGGGGCTGATACTGGCACCCAGTATCGATCTGTGATTTATTTTCACGATGAGCAGCAAAAACAAATCGCACAAAAAGTCATGCAACGAGCAGCTGCAATTTGGGATGACCCGATCGTGACAGAGCTAAGCCCGGCCCCGATGTTTTACGTGGCCGAGGCCTACCATCAAAATTATTTCCGCCAAAATCCACAACAGGGTTATTGCGCATTTGTGGTCGCTCCCAAAGTGGCAAAGGCGCGCAAGGCGTTTGCGGATAAGTGGCTCGCTTGAATTTCTTGTGGGTGGACGGTAATCGGCTTTGACGATCACCGATTCGCTGTTTTTTTGGTATGAATCCAACTATGCTTCGGTTTCTTTCAACGCTACCTCTGCTTCATTGGAAAAATCGATGCTGAAGAAAATCCTTTTGTGGACATTGCTCGCGCCTTTGTTCCTAGTTCTTGTCGTTTTTGCGATCTTTGCCATGGCAAATCTTGGAGATCAAGAATTAAGGCCTGAGGTGAGTCAAAGTCTTCAGTGGCAGCCTGCGGCCCATTGGCAGGAGTCGAATGCGTTTGTAATGCTGTATGGACTAAACGCCAAATCGGGTGCTGACAGCTATACGCTTGGGATTGAACATATCACGAATGAACTGAAGCGATACCAGCAAAGGGATCAGAGAGTTAACGGTTCTGTAAGTAGTCTGATAGTTGCTGAGGATGATGCGCAACTTAAGCAGTTGGATAGCGATCGTTGCCGTTACAACAGTGAGAAGAATTGCCTCGAATTTTACTTGGGCAGAGATCGTAAAGGCGAAGATGAAATCCTCGCAAGAAATAGTGAATTAATGGAACGCTTCAGACTGCTGAAGAATAGTGCGCATTACATCGAAGTGATACCACCTCTTTTGGATGCCCCCTTACCACCGTACTCGTATATGGTGCACGCATTTGAACTCGAGAGAATGAAAGCTATTCGAAAAATAGACGCTGGTGAAGTTCAAGCGGGTTTGCAAGACTACCTTGGTAATGCGAGCTTTGCGCGTAGATTGTATGCACAGTCTGGTAACTTGATAAGCGTGAATGTGTACATGGCGATCGTGGAACGTGACATGCGTGTCCTTGGCGAGATCTTGGCAAAATATCCTGAAGCTTATAAATATGCGCCCGATATCGATCTCTACTTATCGAGTATAAAGCTTGCGGAGTCGAGTATGGCTTCGGCGCTAGCGCACGAACGAGCGTCGAATTTGCAAGTGGTGAAGACAACGTTTGATCAAAAGGTTTCTGAGAATTTCTTTACTGAGAAACTCGCTTTAGCCGTAACCCGAAAAAAAGCATCATTGAATTTCGCCTATGATTGGATGAGTTTGCATGTTGACCTGGCGAAGCAACCTGCACATTCTTACCTGGATTCTTATCAAGAGATCGAAAAGAAACGTGAAGCTATGCTAGGTCTCGGATATGGAAATGTTTATTTGCGTGATCCTGTCGTCAAGATTTTGATGAATGTCGGACGTGGTGCCTATCATTCTTACATCGAACGCGCGCACGATCTAGAAGGAGCCATCAATTTACATCGCCTGTCTTTAGCGATACGCGTAAAAAATATTCATCGCGCTGAAATTCCTGCATTTATTGAAAAGACGGCGAGCGAATATCCGAACCCGTACACCAACAAAGCAATGCAATGGGATACAACGCATGGTGCGCTGATATTTGAGGCGAAGCAAGAATCAAATTCGCGCTACCAAAAGAGCAAGAAAATGCAATTATTTGTGCAGTGATTTGTACATCACCAAAGCATCCACAAACCCCAAACGTGGATGCTCAAAGGCTAAGGGTAAGCGGCCGACCGTGGCGAAACCCAGTTGTGTCCACAAACGCACTGCGCCTTCATTGGTGGATACCACAAAATTAAATTGCATGGCGCGATAGCCGAGTTCGCGTGCTTGCTGTTGTGAGTGTTCACACATCAAGCTAGCAATGCCGCAACCGCGCGCCTGCGAGGACACCATATAGCCGCAGTTTGCAACGTGGGCGCCACCGCCTTGTTGATTGGTTTTAATGTAGTAAGTGCCGAGTATTTTGCCTGCATCGTCAGCGACCCAAGTTTGGCGCGGTAATTCCATCCAGAGGTGGAATGCTTGTTCTCGCGCGGTGTCGCGTGCGTAGGTGTAGGTTTCGCCTGCGGACACAATCTCATGAAAGATGGGCCAGATGTGCTCGAAGTCAGGCTCTGTAGCGAGGCGAATAGAGATCATGTCGATATCAAAGAAGCTGCAGGCACTCAGTTTATTCCTTGCCTGCAGCTTGTCACGTTTTATTTAGCGCGTGAATCTAATACTTCATTCCAACGTGCGACCAATTCTGCTTGAGAGGCCAGCAGTTCTGTGGTGTCGCCTTCGACCGTCACTTTTTCAATCACGTCGCCACGAGCGATGCTATCGACGACTTTTTGATCAGCGGCACTGACCACGACACCGAATACGGTGTGTTTGCCATTCAGATGCGGTGTGGCACCATGGGTGATGAAGAATTGGCTGCCGTTAGTGCCAGGACCTGCATTTGCCATCGACAAAATACCTGCGCGATCATGTGGCAATTCACGTTTGCACTCATCTTGGAAACGATAGCCAGGGCCGCCCATGCCAGTACCATCTGGGCAACCGCCTTGGATCATGAAGTTCGCGATGACGCGATGAAAATTCAGACCGTCGTAGTAACCGTGCTGAATCAAATTGACGAAGCTTGCGCAAGTAATCGGTGTTTGGTCAGCGAACAATTGGATGTTGATCGTACCTTTGCTAGTTTGCATTACGACTTTTAAATCACTCATGGTTTTCTCACATTAAAGAAGTGGGGGATGAAATTGAGGTTTTCGCCTGATATTGACTGAATAGGTATCGTTGGCGATGTGGTGCGCATTCTACCAGTCATCCTCGCCTTGGGCACCCCAACCGCAAGAACAGGAGTGTAATTCATGTGCAAATTATGCAATTGGTGATTTTTTTGAAAACAATTTATTTGGTCTTAAAGCTTTCGTGCGCGGTTTTTTGTCGACAAAAAGAAACGGGCTTCAATTGACTTACCAACTCTAGGTTTTTTGAGCCTCGTAAGTGGTAAATTATCAGTGGTGGTTCGCAGAAGAAGGTGAATCGTAGATTGGTAGGGATTCGCAGACTTGGAGAGTTGAATGTGGCTTTGGCAGCGTTGGTGGATGGCCTTGATTGCAGTCTCAATACACATGGTGGGTGTAGAGACTTTTGCTGCGCCCGTCCAACCGTCATCAGCTCTCGGCCCCTTAGCGGTACCCGCACCGATGATTGGTTCGCCTGCGATCACCAATTACGACGCTAAAGCCTACAAGGCGCATAGCCAAAATTGGGTCGCTGTACAAGACGCTCGTGGGGTGATGTTCTTCGGTAATTCCAACGGCATTTTAGAGTTTGATGGACAGCGTTGGCAATTGGTGGCAAGCCCAGGCAATCTGATGGTAAGAGCGATGACGATTGCTGCTGATCAAACAGTATTTTATGGATCGATCGGTGACTTTGGTTACCTAGCGGTGGCACCCGGTGGCAAGTTGAGCGCCGTGTCTTTGAAAGAACTGATTCCAGTTGATGAGCGTTTGTTCAATGATGTTTGGCAAGTAGAGAGTACTTCGCAAGGCGTTTATTTCTTCACACGCACAAAGATTTTTCGTTTCTTTGATGGCAAAGTAAGTGTTATCAATGCCAAGTTCGCCTCATCGCAAGCCGTAGTGATAAATGATCATTTGTTCTTTGCGGATATCGATAGAGGTGTATGTCTGATTGATGGTGATCAATCGACGATTGTCCCAGGTTTGGCGGGCCTTGCTGATGGCAAACGCATCGTCATGACACAGTTCGATCAACACGAGATTTTAGTCGGTCGTTTAAGTGGCGATTTTCAGCTTGTCGATCTTAAGCCCCTGTGGGACGAAACCAATAAACGTTATCGTTTGGAGCGTGGTGGCACTAGCCTAATGCGTCGATTACCGACTGCAATTGATCAATGGCTCAATGAAAATCAGCTTTACCTGTATAAAATTCTTGCGTTGGATAAGCAAACTTTTGCAATTAGCACAGTAAAAGGTGGCATCTTATTTTTAAATCGTGCTGGGCAATTACAACGAGTCGTTAATCGCAACGGTGGGCTCCTTGATAACACGGTCGCCGGTTTATTTTTAGATCGCAATCGCAATTTGTGGGCGCAAACTAATTCGGGAATTTCGTATGTTGAGCTCGGTACGCCCCAATCGACCTTCAGTAATCGCAATGGCATTGAAGGGATTGCTATTTCTTTGATTCGTTATCGAGAGAAGCTATATGTTGGGACGTATCAAGGAGTGGCGGTAGAAACGCCATTCATGTATTCGCCTCGGCAGGACGTGCCTATGTTTCAGCCATTGAAAGATAGCCCGAACGAAGTGTGGGCATTTAAGGAGGTGGATGGCGATTTGATGGCTGCAACCGGCCGCGGCCTCTATAAAATTGAAAACGAGGTAGGGCAACGTATTAAAGACTCTATCGGTAATAGTTATAGTCTTGGGACAAGCCCGCGATGGCCACATCATTTGTTTGTGGGCATGATGGGTGGCGTTGAAGTTTTTAAACGCGACAATGGCATCTGGAAATCTTTGGGGAAACTAGAGGGTGTCGAAGAGAACGTGCGGCGCATCACCACCGATACTGATGGCGAGTTATGGTTGAGCACGGAAGCTCAGGGGGTGTTGAGGCTTCATTTTATGGGAGAAAAACCGACACAAGTTGGAATACACCGACTAGATCTTAGCCATGGCTTGCCAGAAATGGTGTCATTGCGTATGAGCGTTCTTGATTCTGAGTTGTACCTTAACAGTCGAAAAGGATTATTCCGTGCTAAGGTCGCTGAGTGGCGAGATGTTGGTCGAGACCGTACAAAATTTATAGCCGAATCGAAGTTCGGCAATCAATTCTCCGATGGTAAGCTTGCGTTGAACGAAATTCACAGCGATGGCAGTGATGGCGTGTTCATTCAAGCCGAGAACGGCATCCATTGGCTGAAGCCAAAAGCAAGCGGTGGCTACGCTGAAAACGGGCGGGCCTTTGCTGGATTGTTGTCGCCAGATGAATCGATTTACATTGATGGTGCCCAATCTGTTTGGATCGCAGGAGAAAATTTGAATCGCGTCGATCTGTTATCTTCTTCGAGCGTTCCTGTCCGATTTTCGGCAATCATTCGCAAAGTTCTAGCCAATACTAAGGAACCTATTTTTGAGGGATCGTTAGCGAAACCGGGGCAGCATTTTTCGGATTTGCCGACGGCGTTGGTTTTGCGACAATCTGAACAAGACCTTCAAGAACTAAGTTTCACCCAGAATGCCTTAATGTTTGAATTTGCAGCTCCCCATTTCGAAAACGCTGGAAGCATGCGCTTCCAATTTCAACTCGAGGGCTTTGACAAAGATTGGAGTGAGTGGGATTCGATTACTTCTAAGGAGTACACCAACATCCCAGAAGGTACTTATCGCTTCAAAGTGCGTGCTAAGAACCTTTTTGGTATTGTTGGTGAGGAATCGAGCTATTCTTTCCGGATCGCCCCGCCCTGGTATCGTGCAGCATGGGCTTATGTGCTGTGGATAGTTTTCGTAGCATTGATGCTTTCATTAGCCGTCTATTGGTACACTCGGCGCTCACGTGCACTTGAGCGCAAACTAGAAACTGAAATTCGCGCCCGCACAAAAGAAGTTGTGGAGCAAAGAGAAATGGCGGAGAGAGCACGCCATGACATTGCTTTGCTTAGTGAAATGGGACGAAAGCTTACAGCCTCACTCGATGCCCGCGCTGTGGAAGAAGCACTTTATACCCACGTTCAAGAGCTAATTACTTGCAATACCTTTGGCGTTGGGATGGTTGATTGGGAGCATCGATTGATTCGATTTGATTTTGTGATCGAGAATGGCAAACACGTCGAACCCTATTCACGTAGTTTGGATGCGAAAGAACAACCGGCAGCGCAATGTGTGTTGTTTGCTAATGAATTGTTGATCAACTCGTTGAGTATCGATACGCGTGAATTTGATAGCGTGCTACGTTTAGGAAAAGAGACTGATCAAATTATGCACAAAGACGTGCGTGATTTCGCCATGCCACGTTCTGCAATGTATGTCCCTATGTCATTGCAGGGGAAGGTGATCGGGGTGGTATCAGTACAGAGTCATTATGCGAATGCTTTCCACGAAAATGATCTCGTTATTTTGCGATCTTTAGGAGCGTTTGCTGCCGTTGCATTTGATAATGCAGAGTCCTATTTACGGTTACAGCAGACCCAAAGTAAATTGGTTGAACAAGAAAAGCTCGCAGCTTTAGGGTCGGTAGTTGCGGGCGTCGCACATGAGTTAAATACACCGATAGGGAATAGCTTATTAACGGCAAGTTCTCTCAATGAGATTACCGAGGTTTTTGTGGATGAAATTCACACCGGAACAATTCGTCGTTCTCGTCTCGATGCTTATGCTGCAAAGGCTAAAACCGCATGCGACCTGCTCATTCGAAATCTTTCGAATGCAGCGGATTTGATTACCAGTTTTAAGCAGATCGCCGTCGATCAAACTTCCGACCAGCGTCGACAATTTGATTTGAATATGATGGTTCGCGAAGTTTTGTTCACTTTATCCAATCGGCTGCGTCGCGACGAACATGAAGTCAATATCGATATTTCGGAAAATGTATTGATGAATAGTTTTCCTGGCCCATTAGGACAAGTCTTGACAAACTTGGTCATGAACGCGGTGATTCATGGGTTTGAAGAGCGACGTGGTGGAAGAATTATCGTACGGGGAAGAAAGCTCGATGAACATACCGTTCATCTGCAGTTAATGGATGACGGCGTGGGGATCCCAGAGCAACATCTCGGGCGTATTTTTGAGCCATTTTTCACGACAAAAATGGGGCAAGGCGGTAGCGGTCTCGGTCTGCACATAACATACAATATCGTGACTGGAGTGCTAGGTGGTTCGATTGAAGTGACCAGCACGCTTGGAAAAGGAACTCGTGTTGACATTAGCCTACCTTTGATTGCACCTTATTCAAACGAAGAATAATAGGTACTTCGACCAGAGTGATGGCCTGCAATACGGATGTCACTTATCTTTGATAGAATCATGACTCGACCTGGGCACATCATAGCCAGTTTGGTGATTCATGCATCATCCAATACTGTTAAACAGACAGAAATTGGCGACCAATCTTCGACATATTGAACGAGCCGCATGCTTTGCATGCTTGACCTGAGAAGCCGCTTATGTCTATCCAATTGTTTGAACTTAATCATCCGTCTAGAGTGCAGCTGGCCGCAGAGATACATTCACGGCCTTTCTTAAATCTACAAGCGCCCGAATTGCTAACCCATTTAGCAATTTATGCTGCGCCGGCTGCCGAAACAAGCCTCAGTGCCCAACAACATCAATCTCAATTACTGCAGGAGCTTTGCACCCATTTCGGTGTTAGCGCTCCGAGCAGCGAGGCGAAATATTTTTATTTCGATTTCGGGCAGTTTCGTTTGAAGTGGGAATGCCACACCGAATTTGCAACCTATACGTTTGCGCGTCACCTTGACGTGTTACACAGTAAAGACTCAGAGGTTGAAGAACTATTTGGGCAGATGCCGATTCAATATGTTCCAGAGGCTTGGTTGTATCGTTTGCAAGGGCAAGTTTTGGTGGCGTCACATTTGTTGTTATTGGCAAAGGATACTCATAGCGAGCAATTTGCCGAACAGGTGCAAGCTGTGTATCGAGGCAATACGCTCGCGGCAAGCTATGTGATGCATGGTGCCGAGTTTTACTCTGACTTCGCTATTCATGCCGATGGATATAGCCGTTTTCTCATTCGTGACATTGACATGCGTTCGCAGCAGGCCGGTCGTCTTGCGCAACGTATCCTCGAGATTGAGACATATCGGATGATGGCCTTGCTTGGACTACCCATTGCGCAGGATACAACTCCACAACTCAATGCGATCGAGAGTAGCTTAGTGGCGTTGGCGAATGGAATGGTGGAGGCAGACCGTGAATTGAGTGATATGGGGCTTGAGAATGAGACCGTTTCCGAGAGGGTATTACTGGAACAAATTACCCATTTGGCGGCTCGTATTGAAAAACTTTCCTTACACAATAGCTACCGGTTTGCAGCATCAAAAGCCTATATCCGTTTAGTGCATGCACGAATTGAAGAGTTACGTGAGCAGAGGATTGAAGGTATGCCGATGGTGGTAGAGTTTATGGAGCGGCGGTTGACGCCTGCGATGAATACCTGCGAAGCAGTCGCCAATCGCCAAGAAGGACTAGCACAACGAATAGCGCATTCCAACGACTTACTTCGAACCCGAGTTGGCATCGTGCAGGAAATGCAGAATCGTCAAATCTTGCAGTCCATGAATGCGCGAGCTGCACAGCAATTACATCTGCAACAGGCGGTCGAAGGCTTGTCTGTGGCGGCAATTTCTTATTACGTCATTGGCTTATTTTCCTATGTCGCCAAAGCTGCCAAAGAATTTGGCTGGATTGCCCATGTCGAAAGTTGGATAGGACTTGGTGTCCCTGTGGTTTTGGGATTGGTCTGGTTTGGTTTACGCAGGATGCATAGCCAGGTCAAGAACGTTACAAAAGACAAAGGATCGCACCCTTCATCTTCGCCCTGATGTCGTTGAAATGAGGCGCGTAGATTGATACAACGCAAATAAGCCTTACTCGCACTTTACCCTGGTGCTAGTGAGGGCTAGAATGGATTTCTCTTTGTCCTTGGAGTGCATCCAGTGCTACCCGCCTATATAACGCATCCTGATTGTCAAAAACATGACATGGGGCCTCATCATCCGGAATGTCCAGAGCGCATTGGCGCTGTTAATGATCAATTATTGATGAAGGGCTTACTTGATTACATGGATCAGTGTGATGCGCCCTTAGCGACACGCGAGCAATTAGTGCGCGCGCATAGTGGTTTTTATCTTGACGAATTCGCCGAAATTGCACAACAAGTTCCTGATGGTAAATTAGTGCAGATCGATCCAGACACTAGTATCAATGAATTTTCTTATCAAGCAGCATTACGTTCAGCGGGTGCTTTAGTCATGGCGGTTGATTTGGTCGCTGGCGGCAAAGCGCCTTCCGCATTTTGCAATATACGTCCGCCCGGACACCACGCTGAGCGCAGCAATGCTGGTGGATTCTGTTTTTTTAATAATGTCGCTGTTGGTATTCGCCATGCAATCGCAGTGTACGGCGTTGAGCGTATCGCTCTAATTGATTTTGATGTTCATCATGGGAACGGCAGCGAAGATATCTTGTTCAATGATGAACATGTGCTGATGTGTTCGATCTTTGAGAAAAATATCTACCCTTTTTGTGGCGATGTGCCTATGGGTAAGAATATGGTTAATGTCGGTTTGCCATCACGCTCTGGTGGTGACGTATTTCGCCAGGCAGTGCTCAATCAATGGATTCCAGCTCTCGAGAAATACCAACCTCAGATGATCTTTATTTCAGCCGGTTTTGACGGCCATCGTGAAGATGATATGGGCAACCTAGGATTAGTGGAAGCTGATTATGAATGGGTTACAAAACAGATTATGCGTATCGCTGATCGTTTTGCTCAAGGCCGAGTGGTATCTTGCTTAGAGGGGGGGTATGCACTTTCCGCGTTAGGGCGCAGTGCCGCTGCTCATGTACGCGTTTTGATTGGTGCAGACTGAGTCATGTTGCACAGTACCGATTGCCATCGCTATTTTCTTTGTCTTCGAAATCCGCATTTTAGAGTCAGGTAGAACATGAATAAGCATTATCTTACATCGCTGTTTTCACCTCGTTCCGTTTTGATTTTCTCTGGGAATCAACATCACCCCGAAAAACAAACACCGATGGCAAAAGTATTCTTGCAGCATTTTCAAAGTAGTGCTTACGAGGGTACGGTGACCTATCTTGATATTCACATGAAAGGAACCCTAGGTGATTTAGCCGCCTCACGTGCCGATCTAGCGATCATTGCACTACCAAATGAACAACTTGAATCCGCGATGGAAGTCGTAGGACGTATTCAATGCCGCTCTGCTTTGATTTTGTCGATTGGTGTTGATGCTGTATTGGCGAAAAAGCTGCATAAGATTGCGCGCCAACATGGCGTGTATTTACTCGGGCCAAATAGCCTTGGCTTTCAACGCCCAAAGTTTCAACTCAACGCAAGTGCGCTTGGCAAAATGGCGCAGCCTGGTTCGTTGGCTGTGGTCTCGCAATCGGGCGCACTCACTTCATCGATTCTTGATTGGGCCGCAAAAAACGGGGTTGGTTTTTCTAACGTCGTGTCATTGGGTGTAAACACCGCTGTCGATATGGCACAGGTTTTAGATTACCTAGCCGATGATTCCAGCACCCAAACCATTGTGGTGTACATGGAGGGGATCAACGATGCACGTCGTTTCATGAGTTCCCTGCGCGCAGCGGCGAATTCCAAACCAGTGATCGTTTTGAAAGGTGGTCGTCGCCCCGAAGGCTCTAAAGTCGCACTCACGCATTCCGGCAATATTGTTGGTAGTGATGCCATCTTCGATGCAGCTTTGCAACGTGCTGGTGCGGTACGCGTACATTCCATGGTACAGCTGTTTGCTGCCGCTAAATGCCTGTCTGCGCGATACTTGCCTGTGGGACGTCGCCTCGCCGTTATCTCGAATGGTGGTGGCCCTGCAGTCTTGGCAGCCGATTTCGTGAACGAAGTGGGCCTGCAGTTAGCTCAATTGCCAGCGGAAATCGTGAAAGCCTTGTCGAAAAAACTTTCCCCATTTGCAGTGATTGATGAATTGATTGACTTGTCGCAAGACGCGAACGAGCATCATTATCGTGACGTGGTCACGGCTTGTGCGCACTGTAGCGATGTCGATGGGATTTTGGTCATTTTGTCGCCAATCGCAGGAGTGGACACCGGTGCCATCGCACAGGTTCTCGCGGATTTACAAACTACAGTCGGCAAGCCATTGATTACTTGTTGGATGGGCGATGAGAAGGTAACAGCGGCGCGCACCATTTTGTTCAAAGCGGGGATTCCTAGTTTCCGCACCCCTGAAGCAGCGGTCGATGCGTTTAACCATGTCTCCTTGTTCCACCGTACGCAACAGATGTTACGTCAGGTACCGCCACCTTTATCTCAATTGGCTGAGCCAGATATCGAAGGCGCACGCATCTTGATCGAAAGCGTGTTGGCGGAACGTCGCAAAGTATTGACGGAAATGGAATCGAAAGCTTTGCTCTCGGCTTTTCATATTCCAGTGACTAAAACCATACTTGCGAGAACACCAACGGAAGCGATGCTAGTGGCAAATCAGCTCGGTTATCCGGTTGCATTGAAAGTGGATTCAGTCGACATTCCGCATAAATCAGATGTGCAGGGCGTGGTACTGAATGTAGCTAATGCGGCTGGTGTTCGCGATGGTTGGCAGAATATGATGGCACGTGTGACGAAATTGCGACCCGACGCCAAAATTAATGGTGTTACCGTGCAAAACATGTCAGGTAAACCAGAAGGACGTGAGATTTTTATTGGTGTCTCGACGGATGAATTATTCGGCCCCGTTATTTCGTTTGGTGCGGGTGGTGTGATGATTGAATTGATCGCAGACCGTGCGATCGAACTACCACCGCTCAATCAGTTCTTAGCCCACCGCTTAATCGAACGAGTACGTTGTGCAGAAATGTTGGGAGCGTGGCGTGGAGCGCCGGCGGTTGATCGCGAGGCCTTAGAACAAATTTTGTTGCGTGTGTCGGAAATGGTTTGCGCTTTACCGCAGTTACGTGAGATGGATATTAACCCCATCATTGTCGATGCCGATGGGGCACTTGCTGTGGACGCTCGAGTGGTGGTGGACCATTCACCCTCTGAGCCAGGTAATTACGAACACTTAGCGATCTCTCCATACCCATCGGATCGGGAAATGGAATGGCCTTTACGCGATGGTCGTGTGTACACTGTGCGCCCACTGCATCCACACGATGCAGAGATGTTACAAGAATTAGTACGACGTCTTTCGCCAGAAAGCCGTTACTTCCGCTTTGTATCGTCGATGAAAGAATTATCAGATCGCATGTTGGCGAAGTTCACTTTGATCGACTACGACCGCGAGATGGCCTTGGTAGCCATTCATACCGAGCGCATTCCTGCTGCAGATGGTAGCTTTGATGAGGTGCAGCGTATTATCGGTGTTTCGCGTTACGTGACGAATCCAGATAAAACGACCTGCGAGTTTTCTTTGTTGATTGCGGACGATTTTGCCGGACAAGGCTTAGGAACACGCTTAATGCTGTCGATTATTGATGTAGCTCGTAGTCGTGGTCTGGCGATGATCGAAGGCCTCGTTCTGACGAATAATACAAATATGTTGCGCCTCATGCGCAGTCTTGACTTCGAAGTCCGTCCTTACGAGGAAGACCGCGATTTTAGGCTCTGTGTAAAAGCCTTATAGAACGAAAGCACATATCGAACACCTTCTGTACGACTGATTACTGATTCGCTTTTCGACGCTTTTCTGCGTGTTTGGCGATGTATTCAGGTCGGACCAAAGCTTGGAAGTAGTTGGGTATCCAAGGGCGAGCTGATAGCATAAAACTCATGCGATGCTTTTCATCGACTGGAAGCACGGCGTCAAGCTGATGTTGGTCTGAAATATCTCGCGCCAATTGTTTCAAGCGGGTGAGAAATGCCGCGCTCGACTGTTTCGATAGCATGACAGATAGGAACTGCATGATCTCGTGTTTGCCGCAGAAGGTTGAATTGAGATAGTCAGCAAATGACTCTCGCTGATGAAAGCGTTGAATCGGGCCATTAGGACGCCAGCGGAAAGTGCGAGACAGCAAGAGCTTGATTCTGTTATTTGGCATCAACTCAAGAATCCCTAAATGATCGAGACGAACCAAATAGGCGATGACCTCGGGTTCGCTGATAGCGTAAATGTCAACTATCTGTTCAAGGCTGAAGAAATTCATGGCAGAGACTGCCACGATGAATTTTTTCGGGTCTTTAATCAGTTCTTCCTCTTGCTCATAGGTTAATTCTTCAATGAGTGATTCTTCGTAACTTCGAAGCGTAAGGTCGTGCAGACTAATTTCCGAAGCATCAAGGATCTGATCGAGCCGCTGCAAAGTTAGACTTTTCGTTGAGAACATGCGTTTTACACTGGATTCTGAAACACCAATTCGTCGCGCCAACTCCTGGTAAGTGATCCGTTTGGCTTTGAGTTCTCGTCTGAGGACATCAATGAGCGTGCTAGCTTTTGGCATAAAAGTAATGATTAGTTGTAAAAGTATCGGAAAATGATACACCACAGTACGAAATCCGCAACTTTCGGATTAGCTATTGTCGGATTTTTGATCTCTATTGATAATACTTTCCAAATTTTGAAATGCAGACTCAACATCAGATGCTTTCATAAAAATAAGTAAGTCGGAGGGATGCAAATGGCGATAGAAATAGCAACATTCGGAGCGGGTCGATTCTGGGATGTCGAGGCTGTATTTCAACACATACGAGGTGTGAAATCGGTTCGTCCTGGCTATGCAGGCGGGCACGCGACTGAGCTCAGTTATGAGGATGTTTGCAGCGGTGACACCGGTCATGCAGAAGTAGTGCAGGTCCAGTTTGACAATGCGGTCGTAAGCTATGTGAGCTTACTGGAGGTTTTTTTCAAGATACACGACCCATGTGCTTTGACTTGCGGTGAGTACGGTCACGCCTCGCCACATCGTTCTCTAGTCCTTTACCACACCACAGAACAAAAACGATTTGCCCAAGAGAGCATTAAAAGAATAAGTCGTTTTTGTAGTACCCCTTTAACAACCGAAGTTCTTGCGTACCAACGTTTTTATGCGGCTGAACAAGCGCATCGAAACTTTTACAAGAACAATAAAAAAGACCCATATTGCGTGGAATTTATTTTGCCTAAGATATTATTGTCGCGGGAGCTTTTCGCTAGAAAGAAGATGGCCGCTTGATCAACAAGTTTTTTGGAAGTTGAAAAAGATCTTCGTCTAGTGAGCAAAATAAAACGCTGAAATCGAGAGATTTCAGCGTTTTTTGTTTTCTGCTTCAACTTCGTTTACGGCTGTAGGCGTTGAACTTGCCAACTGCCGTTTTCTAATCGGTGGTAGACGATTCTGTCGTGTAAACGGGAGCTACGACCCTGCCAAAACTCGATCAGTTCTGGCACAAGGCGATAACCGCCCCAATGCTCGGGGCGTGGTGGCGCGTCGCCATATTGATCAACAACTGCCACTAATTTTTGTTCAAGAGCTTCACGGTTAGCGATGGGTTGGCTTTGCGCAGAGGCTAGTGCGCTTTGGCGGCTACCGAGCGGACGGCTGTGAAAGTAGGTATCGTTTTCCTGTACTGATATTTTTTCGATCTTGCCTTCGATTCTGACCTGGCGCTCAAGTGCACTCCAGAAAAACAATAAAGCTGCGTGTGGATTTTGTTCTAACTCCAGGCCCTTGCGGCTGTCGTAGTTTGTGAACCAAGAAAAACCGCGTTGATCAAACTCTTTGATGAGCACGATTCGAGATGACGGCTTTCCTTCACCATTGACGGTGGACAAACTCATGGCATTGAGCTCCGGCACCTCGGCTTTCATCGCCTGTTCAAACCAAGTCGCGAATTGTGTGAATGGATCACCGGCAACCTCATTTTCTGAAAGGCTGGCAAGTTGATAATCTTTGCGAAGATGGGCGATAGACATAGAGATTTCCTGAATAAACAAAAGAATAGATTTAGGTGCTGCTGGAACTGATGCCGCGACGCGTTTGCATTGCTGCTCCAAGTTGGTGTAACTGTTCGGCGCTGAGAATACGAGCGGCCATTGGTGCGATTTGTTGTTCTTCGATCTGCATGTGAGCGTAGTAGAGCTCGTTGAAGCGATGAAGTACCGTCGCAGGCAAGGTATCGCCTCTCAGCTCAGCGATGGCTTGCAATGATGCCTGCAATTCCTGCCAGAGCGATGCCATCTCTTGGTGTTGTTGCAGAATAACTGGTAACAATTGCGCCAACAATGTTTGATCGTCAGATGCCGCAGTCGTTTGTAAAAGCGGGAGAAGATCGACTTCTTCATCGTCATGATGGAGTGGAGCCGCCTGTGTGAAATAACGTAAGACACCAAGCGCGGCTTGTTGTGCAGCTTCATCAGCGCCGTTTTTGGTCAAATGTTCAGGCAGCCTTTCTAAAGTCGTTAATTGTCGGCGGATGCGATCATGGCAGTGTTTTAAAACAGCCAAAGGCTGATCAAAACCAGGTGCGGTGGCGAAGAGGCTTTCCACTTGAGCTTTCGAAGTGAGTAATTAAATCTCGATCATACGAGCGATGATCGATAAAGTAAAAATTATCCTTGATTTGCTAGACTTTTGCTTGCGCGAGATCAATCGAGGTAAAAGGTTTTGTCTTTTATCATGACCTGCGCCTTTGATATCAAAATGTGTTTGACTCAGCCCTAGGAGTAAATGACCCGAGATCTAGTAAAATAGCATCTTCGGTAAAAGGAATTAAACGCAATGCAAGAACAACAAGAACAATCAGGGCAGCACGAGGAAATCGATTATGAGCGTCGCTTTGGCGGTATTGCGCGGCTCTATGGCGCCACCGCGCTAGCGCGATTCGAAAGTGCACATGTCGCGGTAGTTGGTGTCGGTGGCGTTGGTTCTTGGGTGGTTGAAGCATTGGCACGCAGCGCGATCGGTCAAATTACGATGATTGATCTCGATAACGTTGCCGAATCAAATATCAATCGCCAAATTCAAGCGACTTCTGAAACGATAGGGAAGGCGAAAGTGCAAGCCTTGGCTGAACGTATTGCGCAGATTAATCCTCGTTGCGTGGTGCATCAAATAGAAGACTTCGTCGAACCTGACAATCTCGATCAAATGATAGGCGATCGTGGATATGATTATGTTGTTGACGCGATCGATAGTGTAAAAGCGAAGACGGCGCTAATTGCTTATTGTCGAGAACATCAAATCCCTCTCATCACGATTGGTGCCGCGGGAGGGCAGACGGATCCGAGTAAAATTGAAATTCGAGATTTGTCGCGGACTGAGCAAGAACCTTTGTTAGCCTTGGTACGCAAACGCTTACGTCAAAATTTTGGCTTCCCCCGAGGAGGTAAAAATAAATTTGGGATTGATGCCGTTTTTTCGATGGAAGTATTGACTATGCCGGAAACAGCGGAAGCCTGTGAAGTAGACGCCAACGGCGGCATTAGTGGACTCAATTGTGCTGGTTTCGGCTCCTCTGTTGTCGTGACCGCCTCGTTTGGCTTAGCCGCAGGGGCGCACGTATTAAGACGGTTAGCTGGGCACCAGTAAAAGCTAAGCGCCCATCGATTAACATGAGTTGAAATTTTCAGCTAGGGCTTTTGCTTTTGAGTGCGACAACAACGCCGATCAAACAAAGGATCATGCCTAACCACTCTATCCAGCCTGGATGGTAGTTCTCTAATTGAATCGACAGCAGTACGGAAATGATCGGCGTAATCACGCCGATAAACACCGTTTTTTGCGCTCCAATGCGATGGATTAAGGTGAAGTAGCAAGCAAACGCGATCACCGATCCAAACAGCGAAAGATAAAGTAATGACAGCCAGTAGTTGCTGGTTTCAGGAATCGTCCATTGTTCACCGCTAAGGGTCGCAAAGCATGCGATCCAAAGTGTTCCCCAAGCCATCGCCCATGCCATCGTCAACAACACGTTGGTATTCTGCTCGCGGATTTTGACAACAACTAGGTTACCAAAAGTGCTGGCTAAAGTCGCCGTTAATGCCAGTCCTAGGCCCAATAAGAAGTGAGTCTCATGGCCTGAGTGCGTTTCTTCCCAGTTGCCCTTTAAAGCGGGATAAAACAAGAGCACGACACCACTGATGGAAATAAATGCGGCAATCCAAATACGTAGCGTTAGGGGTTTCTTGAAAAAGAGGTGCTCCAATAATGGACTCCAGATCACCATTAAAGCAAACAACACCGCGACCAATGCCGAGACCACGTACTGTTCTGATGAATAAGTGCAAAGATAAGACAGGGAAAAAGTAAAAAAGCCCTGTAGCATCAACCATTTTTGCAACTTCCAAGGTAAGCGTAGATCTCGTCTGCGCAGAGCACACCAGACAAAGAGACTCAGGGCGGCGAGTCCAAAGCGGTAGGCGATGGATACCGCAGGCGCAACTTGACCAAGTTGTTGGGTGATTGCCCAGAAGGTTGAGCCCCAAATTAAGGAAGCAATAATAAACAATACTGAAGAAGGCATAAGCGGAATTTTTTTGCTCAAACTAAGGTGATTAATAGGTGCTGGTGTGAATCAATTCACTTTTCTTGGGTTCTAATGGCAATTTGCTTGCCCACTATCTGTGAAACTTTGGCCAGCAATAGGGGTAAATTCCCATTCATAGCTATTGGCGTAAAGCAAAATTTTTAAGACCCCGTGTGTGTTGTTGTCACGAATTTCGGTGGTGAACTTGGGGAAAAACATGGGAGTTAATTTTGCTCCGCCGGTGCCAACTACAAAACTACGAATTCCATATTTATCATCGCGAAAGCCACGTGCGTCGATTGGCATGAAACGTTCGTAATTATGGTCGTGGCTCGCCAAGACAATATCCGCTTTAGCATTCGCCAGTAGTTTCCATGCTTCCAACATCACATCATTATTGCCGTGCCCACCAGAGGAGAAAACAGGATGGTGCCAAAAGGCCAGAGTACAAGGCAACTTATTCTCTTGTAATTCTCTGCGCAACCATGTGAGTTGATCTTGCATTGCCGTCCCTTGGATGTTGCTGTTGAGCGATAAGATCAACCAATTCCCGAGATTTTTTTTGTAGTAGCCACGTCGCTCTGGGCCAGCTAATTCGTCGAAATAATTATAGTAACCGTGAGCAGAAGGCACACCGTAGTCATGGTTACCAGGAGAAGGTAGCGTGCGTTGTTTAAAACGCCCCCAGGTTTTGTCGTAGCACTCATTAAACTCACTTGGTTTGCCTATAGGGTAGGTATTGTCACCCAGTGTGATGACCAAGCCTTTCGGGTCCGATACTAACGCTGCTTCGACCAATTGCGCTGTGCTTTCTGACTTCGTGAGTTCTGCTTTGAGCCTACGGCAGTCTGCAATATCCCCTGCCGCGAGAATTAGTTGTGGCTTGGTTTTTTGTTGTGCATTGCTTGCGCTCAGCCAAAGAAGGGGAACGAGTGTGATGAGGATAAAGACGAATCGAGAGGGAGCGGAAATAGTCATGCGAAATACCCAAGTAAAGGTATATTTTACGCTGATTTCCTGAGGATGATTTTCGTATTCAAAATAGGAATAAAAAACGGACCGCGAGGGGCCCGTTTTTTAATATTTTACTTCAATGAATGGCGACTAAGTCGCACCAGTGAAGGTAATGCAAGCTTAGGCAAAACAAAACGGCACCGCAGGTTTTACTGCGGGCCATGTGCATTGCCTTATTTCCCTTGCTTACTTTGATCGCCAGCGATGATGACATTGATCGCGTCTGCTTTGATCAATTTGCGCAAGGCTTCATTGACTTGAGCAAGTGTGAGCTTAGTAACCTTAGCTTCGAGGTCTTTATCGAAGTTCATTGTGCGACCGATGTTGAGATATCCGGCTAATTGGTTTGCCAAGTTTGCGTCTTGAGTACGGCTAACTTCGTCAGATTGACGCCATGCTTTTTTCGCGTCAGCCAATTCGGCGTCGGTGAAACCTTCGGCGATTGCTTTTTGCAGTTCCTCACGCAAAGCAGCTTCGACTTTGCCAGTGTTTTGCGGCGCACTCAAAGCGTAGGCAAACCAGATTGATGTTGGTTCTTGGCTAGACACACTCAATTGCGAACCCACGCCGTAAGACAAACCTTCTTTTTGGCGAATGCGATCAGCTAAACGGCTACGCAAGGCGCCACCGCCCAACATGTGGTCAGCCATGATCAACGCTGGGTAATCGTCTGCACTATCTTTGATCGCGATTGGATGAACAGCTAGTAAGAAGCTACTTGCTTTATCCGGTGTGTCCATCACGATTTTCTGCGCATTAGCTGCTTTCATCACGCGAGGTACACGTGTGTAGCTTTGCTTAGATTTCCAATTGCCAAACAATTCATTCAGTTGTGCTTTTAATGCAGCTGCATCGAAATCACCAACGGCGGCAAAGCTTGCCGTGTTTGCGCCATAGAACTCATGGTAGAAGGCTTTTACATCTTCCAATTGAACGTTTTTGTTTGCAGTCAATTGCTCTTGCAATGTACCAGTGTGGCGCACATGGCCTACTGGCGTTGCATCTGTTAAACGAGCCAGAGCATTGATTGCTAAAGGCTGAGGTTCTGGCAAAGATTGCTCTAAACGGCCCGTAACACCGAGCTTGTGTTCTTCAAACTCTTTTGCTGGGAAGCTTGGTGTTTTCAAGACTTCTGCCAATAACTTGATGGCTGCAGGCAGATTTTCGCGTGTCGTCGTGATATTTGCAGCAACACCTTCTGCGCTGCCGCCGATACTCACTTGAGCATTGAGCTTGTCGAAACTGTCTTTG
Organism: Affinundibacterium nitidum; assembly: GCF_014284155.1. GTDB lineage: Bacteria > Pseudomonadota > Gammaproteobacteria > Burkholderiales > Burkholderiaceae_D > Undibacterium > Undibacterium nitidum. The sequence continues at coordinate 1,548,831 of NZ_JACOFZ010000001.1, read as the reverse complement.
ATTTCTTGGCGGCTGAAGCGTTCAGAACCTTTGTTCAATAGAGATGCAGTGAACTGGCCAATTTCCGCCTTACCATTTAAGCTTGCTTCACTACCTAAATTCAAGCGCAGATTGATACTGACAGTGGCACCTTTCGTTTTCTTAGGCAATAAAGCCAATTTCATGCCGCTAGCCAATGTAGAGCGTTGTGTGCGTGCTTCGATATTGGCTGGGCTCGTATCAAAAGCCTCACCTTGAGCGACAACTGCCTTGCCTTTGTAATCCTTTACCAACGCTGTAACATCTGGTGTACTTGGCACTTCTGTACGATCCACTGTTTCAGTTGGAATAAAGCGTCCTAAGGTACGGTTACTTGATTTTAGATATTTGATAGCAGCCGCTTGTACATCCGCGACCGTTGCTTTTTCCGTTAAGTCGCGGTCGATGAAGAACAAGCGCCAGTCACCTGCAGCCATTGATTCGGTCAGAGCGATCGAGAGTCTCGCGGTGTCATTCATGACCAATTGCACTTGCTTGTTAGCATTTTGTTTGGCACGATCCAATTCGGCTTGTGTGATTGGATTATTTTTCAAATCTTCCAATACCTTCAACATAGCATCTTGTGCTGCATTGAGGTCTTTGTCTTTTGGTACTAAAGCGCCGAAGATGCCGTAGCTCGGGTCGAGGTTGCTTACAGTATTGAAGCTCACGCGTGTCGCTAATTTCGTTTCAACGAGGGCTTTGTGAAGACGTCCGCTTGGTGCATTAGTCAAAATGTCGGATAACAAACCGAGATAAGAAGCATCTACGTGTGATGTTGGTGCCATGTGATAGCCAGCGCCCACGAACTGCGTACCACCGGAGCGACGCACTGTTACAGAGCGTTCTCCATCTTGCGTTGGTTCAGCGGTGTAAGTTGGTTCGATAACGCGACTGGGTTTTGGAATGCGACCAAACAAATCACTGACTTGCTTCAAAATCTTGGCTTCATCGAACTTACCAGCAACGATCAAAGTGGCATTGTCAGGTTGGTAGTATTTTTTGTAGAAAGCACGCAAGCGAGGAATATTGACTTGTTCGATATCGGAGCGCGCACCGATCGTTGATTTACCGTAGTTGTGCCAATCATAGGCAACTGCTTGAATACGCTCTGTGGTGACGCCGATAGGGTCACTTTCGCCAATTTCGAATTCATTGCGGACGACGGTCATTTCGCCCTTCTGTGTTTTGGTATTCCACAAATCGTTCTGGTCGATCGCTGCATTGACCATACGATCTGCCTCTAAGGCTAACATTTGACGCAAGTTGTCTTCGTTTGCAGGGAAGGTTGCGTAGTAATTAGTGCGGTCATACCAAGTTGTACCATTGAACTCTGCGCCAGTGCCATTGAGCACTTCAACGGGCGTTTTAGTACCTTTTTTGATACCGAAATTGGCACTCGGCTTGAACAACAAATGCTCAAGTAAGTGAGCCATGCCCGTTTCGCCATAGTTTTCATGACGTGAACCAACCATATAGATGATATTGGTCGTGATTGTCGGCTTACTCGCATCAGGGAATAGAATCACGCGCATGCCATTGCTCAGTTTGTATTCGGTAATGCCTTCAACTGAAGTAACTTTAACGGCACCGCCAGTTTGTTTCGCAGTAGCAGAATTCACAGCAGGTGCAGTGTTTGGCATTGCAAGAGCTGGAGAAATGATGCCAGCGCTCAACATGAGTAGAGTAATAAGTTTCACAATAAATCCTAAAAAAGACTAAGAACCGCAAACATAGTGGATTGGAAAAATATTTGCAATTAGTTAAAAGAAATTTTTAAAAAAATAACAGTTTTTGCGGAATTTGAACCAAAATTTTCTTGTGGACCGGCAAATTAGCTGAAGATCCTTGCATCTTGCCCGCAAAAAAATTGCTTTATAGTAAGCTAATTTGCACCGGTTCTGGCAGTTGAGGATCTGTTATTTCCTTGCTAGTTTTCTTCTTTGGCATGCTCGGTGCGGGTTTTGCCCACATTCTTTCGGCGGGATACAGCTGAAGGAAGGCGCGCGCCATTTCCGGGTTAGTGCAACTAAGCCACTCATCGTAATCTTCCTCGCCAAGAATTACGAGAGAACGTTTTTCATCGCCAGGCTTATGAAAACGTTTCATTAAGGGGTGTTCATCGGCGTTGATGGTGATTTGGCAAAAAGAAAAACTCTGTTGTCCATCCTCTTCATCCCAACTCCGGTAGATGCCAGCTACAGCAAAGTCGCTGCTGTCATGAAGGCCGATCTGCCAACGTTCTGCTTTGCCGCTCTCATAATTTGGTTCGTAGAAATTTTCGAGCGGTACCAGGCAAAGCTGTGAACGGCGCCATGCATTGGAGTAGCTGCGCAGTTCCCCTATGGTTTCGGCGCGCGCGTTCATCGTCGAAAAGCGCTTCATGCCGTCCGCCATTTTTGTCTTGGGGACCATGCTATAACTACCCAGTTGCGCTCGTCGGCGTCGCAATTCATCGTGCGTAATAAATGGTGCGCTGTAGTCTTGCCAAGTTTCAGGACGCCAATCGATGCCGGTTTGGTCGATGGCATCAAACTTAGCTGCGATTTGATCTTTACGAGTAGGTGTGTAGTTGACGCACATAGTTCAGTCATTCGGTCGGTGTTAGAGCCAATCGCTTTTCCTTTAATCGTGAGTACATTGCGACTAGGCGAGTGCTAATGTTAGCATGGGCGATCAATCTAACAGAGGGGTAAATCAGATGTCCTTACAAGTCTTAGAAATCGGTCAAATTGCGATCGCGGTCAACGATATCGATAAGGCGCGTGCCTTTTACCGCGATGTATTAGGTCTCCCGTTTCTATTCGACGCGCCCCCTGCCATGAGTTTTTTGATGTGTGGAAGCGTTCGCCTTATGTTGACTACGCTGCAAGGCGATCCCGCTGATCACAGAACTTCAAGTATCTATTACAAGGTGGCTGATTTGAGTCATGCTGATCAACAGCTACACAAAGCAGGGATAGCTTGGGAGCGCCCACCTGCTTTGGTCGCCAAAATGGCTGATCACGATTTATGGATGGGTTTTGTGCGGGACCCTGACCATAACTTGATCGGGCTGATGGAGGAGCGCCGGTCCTGAATCAGTCGGGTCTAGTTTGTGACTCGATGTGGTCTTGCTGTGAATATGCAGAGGCTTCTGTGAGAATAAGGTCCAAAGCAATGTCATACTGATCAAGCGCAAAGCTTGATTGGTTTAGCTCATAGGCGATCCCTATGCTATATACCTCAGGGTGAAGTGCAAGGGTGCGATCATAAAAGCCACCTCCGTACCCTAGTCGATAGTTGGCTTTATTAAAGCCTACACAGGGCGCCAATATGCAGTCTGGTGTAATCTCTGTCTCGCGTTCGAGAGGCATAGGGATCCCATATGCATCATTCTCCATGCTTTGTCCTGGCGTCCAAGCGACAAATTTTAGTGCTTGCCCTTTGGCGACAACGATAGGCAAAGCTAAGGCAATACCTTGCTGGTAAAGATCAGCAAAGCACGGTAATAGCGCAGGTTCAGATTGAATCGGCCAATATACAGCGAGATGATTAGGACGCTTTTCCAAAAGCACGGCGCGCAGCCTTGCTGCAATTGCCTCATCCCAAGCTTGTTTTGTTGCTACTTCAATTGCACCGCGTTGTTGACGTAGGTGACGGCGCAACTGGCTACGTTCAAGCAAGCTTACGTCGAGCGCAGGATCTTTTTCTTCTTTTACCTGTTTCGGTGGCTGTGTCATACTGTCAATAAGATTGAGGGTTTACCCAAATGAAGCTCATTTTACGCAGGAAAATGCCGTAAAAATCGAAAGCTTGGCAAGTTCAAATCATGTTTTGGAAAAATGCGAAATAATAAATTGAAGTCCTTAGCATCCCATTCGCTGTTAATCGGCAGCTTGGCTATGTTAGCAGTATTCTCCCCACAAGCCATAGCTTCAGTAGAGATGAGCCCAGCGGTGGTGAACGATGATGATCGCTTTATGGCGTTGCGCGACGCTGCCATGCACGGAGACAGTAAAGCGGTTCAGTTACATGCCGCGGTGCTAGCGAATTATAGTATTCCTTCCTATGTAGACTATTATGTCTTGCGTACCCGTTTGGGCTCAGCATCGAACAATGACATCTTACAGTTTTTGAAAAAATATGAAGGTAGTGCCATTGCGGATCGTTTGCGCAATGATTGGCTGTTGTTGTTGGGCTTCCGAGGCGATTGGGGAACTTTTGATCAGCAGTTGCCTTTATATGTTGTGAATGATGATAGCCAAGTTAAATGCTATGCCCTGTTATCAAAAGCGGTGAAGCAACAAAAGGTCGCATTTGATGCCCGCGCTTTGCTAACTTCACCGAAACAATATGGTGATGGTTGTTATTCGCTGATTAATTATCTCTATGCTCAAGGACAGTTTACCGATGCAGACATCTGGGCACAGATGCGTATTGCCGCGGAATCTTCCGCAATGCCACTTGCAAAGCGGTTAGGGGCGATGCTAAACGTGCCTGAAAAACGCTTGTTGGAGGCGATGGATAAGCCTAAGAATCTATTTAAGAAAGAACCGGGCGCTGATCGCTTAAGTAAAGAGCTATTTATGCTAGCTTTAGGTCGTGCGGCGAAGACAGAGCCGGAGGACGCGGTGCACGCCATGCAACGTTTAGGTGGGAAACTGTCGGCTGCAGAACGTGCACAAGCGTGGGCTAATATTGCGTTGCCATCGTCACAGAAATTAGAAACTGAAGCTTTGTCGTATTGGAAGTTAGCCGAAGGTGCAAATCTGACCGTTGAAGGCTATCAGTGGCGTGTACGCATTGCCTTGCGTGAAGGTGATTGGAAATTGGTGAAAGCGGGTATTCAAGCGATGCCAGGTAACTTACGAAGTATGCCGAGTTGGACATACTGGTACGGACGTGCTTTGCAACAAGAGGGTAAGAAAGAAGAGGCACAAGCGATCTTCGCTGGCCTTTCAGATCAGATGCATTTTTATGGTCAATTGGCATTAGAGGAGCGTGGGCAGAAGATTGGTGCACCAGCCTTGGCCAAACCGGTGACCCCGGAAGAACTGGTACCTGTTGCGCAGAACCCCAATTTGCAAAGAGCGCTAAAGTTCTACGCGATGAATTTGCGTTTCGAAGGCACACGTGAATGGAACTGGGCATTGCGTAGTATGAATGAGCGTGAACTTTTGGCGGCTGCCGAATTGGCGCGTCAAAACGACATGCTTGATCGTATGGTGAACACCTCGGATAAAACCAAAAATGACGTTGATTTCAATCAGCGCTTCCCAACACCTTTTAATGACAGCATGTATAAAGCAACGCAAGCGGTTGGTGTTGACATGGCTTGGGTCTATGGTTTGATTCGTCAAGAATCGCGTTTTGCTACTGCGGCGAAATCGCATGTGGGTGCTTCAGGTTTGATGCAAGTCATGCCGAAAACCGCCAAATATGTGGCAAAGAAAATTGGGCTTGGTAATTACGTGCCAAGTCAGGTCAATGACGTTGAAACTAATATCAAGCTCGGCACCAGTTATATGAATATGGTGCTGTCCGATTTAGGTGGCTCGCAGGCTTTAGCCTCTGCTGCCTACAATGCGGGCCCTGGGCGCCCGCGGGCTTGGCGGGCGACTCTGAGCCGCACGGTAGAGGGTGCGATTTTTGCCGAGTCGATTCCTTTTACGGAGACGCGTGACTACGTGAAAAATGTCTTATCCAATGCGACCTATTATGCAGCTTTGTTAGAGAAAAAGCCGCAATCTCTGAAGGCACGCTTAGGTACTGTCGCACCGAAAGGTGTTACCGGCGAAGAGCCAGAGTATCAATCACAATAAGGAAGCAAGATGCAAAATACTGATCTGCAAACCGTGTTGGCGCCGATCTTGGGCGATGATAAAAAGCACAGTTTCCGTCTTGTTATTGGAAACAAAAATTACTCTTCTTGGTCAATGCGACCATGGCTAGTAATGAAGGCTTTTGGCGTTCCATTCGAAGAAATTTATGTTCCCTTGTATCATCCAGATTCAACACAACGCATATCTGAGTACTCTTTATCTGGGCGTGTGCCAGTATTGCTTGCTGATGAGCTCATTGTCTGGGATTCGTTGGCGATTTGCGAATATTTGGCGGAACGCTTTCCAAGCCAGAATATGTGGCCAGAGAGTCAAGCGGCGCGTGCTACCGCACGAAGTATATGTGCTGAAATGCATTCGGGGCTAAACCAACTACGCTCTGCTATGCCTATGAATATTCGTGCGTCATTTCCTGGCAAGGGACGCACAGCAGGTGCACAGGCTGATATTGGTCGTGTCGGTGAAATTTGGGAAGATTGCTTATCAACCTACGGCGCACATCGTTTTTTGTTTGGCGACTTTTCGATTGCAGACGCTTATTTTGCCCCAGTTGTCATGCGCTTTAAGACTTATGGTGTCTCGCTCGCCCCAGCGCTACAGGCCTACTGCGAAAGAGTTGAACATCATCCAGCGGTCAGTGAATGGGTAAAAGCTGCACATGAGGAAAAAGAAAGTATTGCTAAATTTGATCAATTTGATTGATCTGTTTTTTCATCGGTAAAACTTAAACTTGCGCTGCTTATTTAGCCTTTTTATGTTGTAGAAAAATCGAAAATAAAATGAAGACCTATGTTGTTGGTGGTGCAGTTCGTGATGCCTTACTTGGCTTGCCGGTTCAGGATCGTGACCACGTCGTGATTGGTGCTACCCCAGAGCAAATGCTTGAGCTCGGATATACCCCAGTGGGCAAAGATTTTCCGGTATTCTTGCATCCGAAAACACATGAGGAATACGCATTAGCACGTACCGAAAGAAAAACCGAGAAAGGCTATAAGGGTTTTGTTTTTCATACGGATCCAAGTGTCACCTTGGAACAAGATTTGATACGTCGCGACCTCACTATTAATGCGATTGCGCGCAGCGATGATGGTGAATTGATTGATCCTTTTGGTGGTCAAAGGGATTTGCAAAACCGCGTATTTCGACATGTTTCTGCCGCCTTTGAAGAGGACCCTGTACGTATACTTCGTTTGGCACGATTCGCCGCGAGATTCTCAGAAGAGCCGCATGCCTTTACGGTGGCACCAGAAACAATGGAGTTGATGAAGCGTATGGTTGAAGCCGGTGAGGTTGATGCGCTTGTGGCCGAACGTGTGTGGCAAGAAATTTCGCGTGGTTTGATGGAGAAAAAGCCGTCACGCATGTTCGAGATGCTGCGTGAATGCGGTGCATTGCAACGTTTGATGCCCGAGTTGAATCGTCTTTGGGGCGTACCTCAACCAGAAAAATTTCATCCCGAAATTGATACTGGTGTGCATGTTATGTTGGTTGTCGATTACGCAGCGGAACAAGGCTATCCTTTATCTGTTCGCTTCGCTGCACTTATGCATGACCTTGGTAAAGGTACGACTGATCCGGCGATCTGGCCCCGTCATCATGGCCATGAAGAGCCTGGTGTTGATCTCGTAAAGCAGTTATGTGAGCGCCTTCGCGTGCCGACTGATTGCCGCGACCTTGCCATTATGACTGCGCGTGATCACGGCAATGTAGGGCGTGCGATGGAAATGCGTCCAGCAACATTGCAGGATATGCTTGAGCGCAACGATGCGTTCCGCAAGCCAGAACGATTCCTCGCAATGTTGAGCGCTGCACGTTGCGATTGCTTTGGTCGTTCGGGCTTAGTCGATATCCAATTCCCTCAACAAAATTACTTGACTCAAATTTTGCATGCCGCTTTGTCAGTAAACGCTGGTGAAGTCGCTCAACAATTTCTGGGGCAGCCGCAAAAAATCGCGGAAGCCGTTCGCATTGCTAGAATTGATGCGATTCGCGCTGCCTCTCGTGTTGAGTAGTATGCCTTTAACTCTTGTTGAGCAGAAAAAGTCATTGAATTTTTACATGTAATATTGTCGTCATATCCGTCATCTACAATTTCGAAAAAATAAAAACGGCTGAAGAAATTACTTCATCCAACAAGTTTTCGATATTCACACTCAGATGATTGGTATGACCATGTTAAGTAAAACCCTCAAAGTAGTTTGTATTTCTCTTTTTTTCTGCGGTGGCGCGGCCAGTGCTGATTTCCGACCGCCAACGACACCAGGTGTTAGCGGTGTAACGCCCCCACTGCTGACAGCAGGTATGTTCCGTCTCGAATCGGAGCGCAGCTATAAACTGAGTTTGCAAATGGCCTTGGGTATTTTGAACGGTCATACAGAAGTAGAACGTGCAAATTCTTTACTCGCAATCGAGCGGTTCAAAAAAGATTTAGCAAAGTCGGTCACTCGTTCAGATAAGGCAGGTAAAGCGTTTAATCGTGTCAATATTGCTCTCAACGATCAAGTTGAAGCATTGCCAAAGTTAAATGCTAAAACAGCGGCAGCGATGTATGACGTAAATGAAGATCTCTTGATTAAGATGAACTTCTTAGCCTTCGCACTTGAATCCGATACCTCTGATAATTCCTCTCGTATTTCTGGCCTCGCTCTGCGCCAAGCATCATTGGCACAGCGGATGGCAAAAATTGTTCTGCTACGTTCTATGGATAAAGCGATGGCGGCAAAGCAGGGTTTGCAGGTCGATTTAGAGCAATCTCGTATTGAATTTTTGAACGGTATGAATTTGTTGGCCTCAGAAACGAGTTCCGACAAGTATCTACGTGAACGTATGCAAATCGTACAGCAACAATGGATCTTCTATGAACGCGCCTTACAAGCGGCCAATTTCAAAGCAGAAGATTTGCGCAATATTTCATCAACCAGTGATCGTATTGCAGAGATGATGGTGGAAATGGTGCGCTTGAGTTACGGTTTGACGCCGGATCCGAAAGTGCTAGCTGAGCGGCGCTAACAAAAGCAAGACCCAATTTGTGAATTGAAAGACGATAATGAAATCTCCAAAACAAATCAAACTACTCGTGTCTACCAGCATGTTTTTATTTGCTGCTGTGACAAATTTGTATGCAAATCAGGCGCATGCACAAAGTGTTATTAAGATCGATGGATCGAGTACTGTGTTCCCAATTACTGAAGCAGTCGCTGATGGTTTTCATGAAAAAAATCCAAGCGTGAAAGTGACTGTGGGTATTGCAGGTACAGGTGGCGGCTTTAAGAAATTTTGTAAAGGTGAAACGGATATTTCCGATGCGTCTCGCCCTATCCTGAAGAAGGAAATGGCAGAGTGTGCAAAGAATGGCATTAGCTATATGGAACTGCCAGTTGCTTTCGACGCAATCACGGTTGTGATTCATCCAAAAAATAAGTTCTTGAGCAAGGTAACTGTTGAGGAACTGAAGAAAATTTGGGAGCCGGCGGCTGAAGGCGTGGTAAAGACTTGGAATCAAGTGAATCCCGCGTGGCCAAAAGAGCCGATTAAGTTATTTGGACCAGGAAAAGAATCAGGCACATTCGACTATTTTACTGAGGCAATTGTCGGTAAAGCAAAAGCAAGTAGAGCAGATTACACAGCTTCAGAAGACGATAACGTGATTGTGCAGGCTGTTGCTCGTGACCCAAATGCGATGGGTTATTTCGGCTTTGCGTATTTTCAAGAGAATAGCAAGAAATTGAAAGCGGCTGCGATTATCGCGAAAGAAGGCAAACCTGCAGTACTGCCATCGATTAAAACAGTCGTCGACGCGAGCTATCAACCGCTAGCGCGCCCACTGTTTATCTATGTGAACAGCAAAGCCGACGAGCGACCAGAGGTTCACGCTTTTGTCGACTATTACCTCAATGCGGCTGAAGCGGCATCGAAGCAAGTAAAGTACATTCCTTTGTCGATGAAAGATTATCGTCACACAGCGGTCAACTACAAAGTGAAAAAAACCGGCACAGCCTTTGGTGGAGAGCCAGAAGTTGGTGTAACGATCGAGGAATTGTTGAAGCGTGAGCCAAAGAATTAAGATTCGTAATTTCAAAAAAAGGCTGCCTTGTATGGCAGTCTTTTTTTGCCTATCAAAAAATCAAATACCACTCAATGGTAGAGCCGTCGTATCTTTAATTTCTTGTAAAGCGAAACTCGACTTAACATCAAGAACGGCGGAATGTTTGAGTAGAGTTTCCATCATAAAGCGCGAGAAGTGATTCATGTCTTCCACGCGTACTCGCAGCAGATAATCCATTTCACCTGTCATCGCATAGCACGCGACCACTTCAGGCCATTGCTCAACGGAGGCTGCGAAGTCGATGCGTGGTGAGCGCGAATTTCCCTTCGCCGGAGTGTCTGTATGTTTGTCTAGTCGCACATTAATGTAGGCTAGCAAACCGAGTCCAATCTTTTCCGCTTCAATTAAAGCCACATACTTGCGGATCACGCCCGCGTCTTCTAATCTTTTAATGCGGCGCAGACATGGGGATGGCGAGAGATTGACGCGTTCCGCCACCTCTTGATTAGTAAGTCGACCATCGGCTTGCAAGATCGCTAAAATTTTGCGATCAATCTTATCGAGTTCGATCTGAGTCATTAAATGCTCCATTTTCGATTAATTTGGCAATATTATTGCTCAAATATTCGATTGTGTGCGCAATTTTGGAATTTTATGGCGTAATGCAGGCTTTATACTTGCTGTTTGATTTAGCGCAAACTCGCTTGAATGATTTGCTCAGGTATTCGATCCTTGGCAAAGAGTGATAACAGCGCTGAGGTATATTTTTTAACGGAGATGATAATGAGCTTTCAAACTTGGGAAAACCCGATGGGTACAGATGGTTTCGAATTTATCGAATACGCTGCACCAGAACCAAAAGAACTCGAAAAACTGTTTATTGAAATGGGTTTTACTGCGATCGCTAAACATCGCACCAAGAATGTGACTCTGTATCGTCAAGGTGACGTCAACTTCATCATCAATGCCGAACCAAATTCTTTCGCCCAACGTTTTGCGCGCAAACATGGTCCTTCCGTGTGTGCTTTTGCGATTCGCGTCAAGGATGCTAATTTTGCCTACAAACGCGCTTTGGAATTAGGCGCATGGGGTTTTGATAACCAAACGGGCCCAATGGAATTGAATATTCCTGCGATTAAAGGCATTGGTGATTCCTTGATCTACTTCGTTGATCGTTGGCAGGGTAAAGATGGCGCCGAAAAAGGTGCGATCGGCAACATTAGTATTTATGACGCCGACTTTGTGGCTATCCCTGGCGTTGATCCAAATCCAGTGGGTCACGGCTTGACGTACATTGACCACCTCACACATAACGTCCACCGTGGTCGCATGGCTGAGTGGTCTGATTTCTACGAAACACTGTTCAATTTCCGCGAAATTCGTTATTTCGATATCGCTGGCAAATTGACGGGTTTGAAATCCAAAGCGATGACTTCCCCTTGCGGCAAAATCCGCATTCCAATTAATGAATCTTCAGATGATAAATCTCAAATCTCTGAATACTTAGATCTGTATCATGGCGAAGGTGTTCAGCACATCGCCATGGGGACAGACGATGTCTACAAAACAGTGGCCGACATGAAAGTTGCTGGCGTGTCTTTCCAAGATACGATCGATACTTACTACGATTTGGTTGACCGTCGTTTGCCAGGTCATGGCGAAGACGTCGAAGCATTGCGTAAATTGCGTGTTTTGATTGATGGTAAGAGCACAGAAACGACACGCGAATTGTTGTTGCAGATTTTCACAACGACAGTCATCGGTCCTATCTTCTTCGAAATCATTCAACGCAAAGGTGACCAAGGTTTTGGTGAAGGTAACTTCCGTGCTTTGTTTGAATCGATTGAGTTGGATCAGATTCGTCGTGGTGTGTTGAAAGACGAAACTAAAACAACCGCCTAGTCGCCATCGCGACAAGGGCACAGAAAAGGAAAGCTGACATCACAAGTGTTGGCTTTTTTGGGAGACAAAAATGGATACCTCAGTTTCGAATGAAGATTTTCTCGCAACTGTTGCGACTAAATCAAATGGCGCAGCACTGCGCGGCAATTACGAGCACATGGATGCGCATTACGTAGTGCAACAAGATTGGCATGCCTACACGGAAGAAGAGCATGAATTGTGGCGTAAGCTATATCAACGTCAGCTCGCTTTGTTGCCAGGCCGCGCCTGCCAAGTGTTTATTGACGCTTTGGAGAAAATGGATGCGGCTGATGGTATTCCGGTTTTTGAAAAGACGTCAAAAGAATTGTTCGAAGCCACAGGCTGGACTATCGTTGCGGTACCTGGTTTGATTCCAGAATTAACTTTCTTCGATCACCTCGCGAACCGTCGTTTTCCTGTGACCGTATGGCTGCGTAAGCCTGAAGAATTCAATTACATAGTTGAACCTGATGTCTTCCACGATTTCTTTGGTCACGTACCTTTGTTGTTCAACCCTGTGTTCGCTGACTACATTCAACGTTATGGTCAAGGTGGTTTGAAAGCCATGAAATTGGGTGGTTTGGACGAATTGGCACGCTTGTATTGGTATACCGTCGAATTCGGTTTGATCAATACCCCGGAAGGCGTACGCATCTATGGTGCAGGTATTTTGTCGTCTGGTGGTGAAGTGGAATACTGTTTAACGCCAGGCACCAAATCACGCCATATCCGCCTCGATGTCGAACGTTGTTTACGTACCTTGTACAAGATCGATTCCTATCAAGAGACTTACTTCGTCATCGATAGTTTCCAACAATTATTCGACGGCACAGCGCCGGACTTTACGCCACTGTATGAGAAGTTAAAACACATGGATGTACTTCCTGCGAATACTTTATTGCCTGATGAAGTGGAATTACTGCCCGCGCCTCATTAAGCGTTTTTCTTAGGGTTAGGCTTCCTAGTTTCGCTCGAAAGAAAGGCTCAATCTTCGCAGATTGAGCCTTTCTTTCGAGCGGATTGCGAGTCGTTTGCAAGTCTCGAGAATCGCAGATTTTCAAGGAATAATTCGCTTGAGCGGAAGATCGATATAACTCCCCGCAAACCATTTCACGATTAACTTCTGTTTTGCATCGCGTATGTTTTCGTCGCTCACATCTTTACCTGTCCCATAATTAAGTTGTGAAAAGGCGTTCTTGTTGACGTTCAGGTAGACCACGATACGACTGCCTTTTTGTAGGCGTTTGCTGATCAATTTGGTTTGTGTCACTGGTAGGCGAGTCACTTCATTAGGCTTCAGTAATTGACGTTGACTCGGGTCATGCAGATAGCTAGCGCGATTGATGACGTACCCAAGGTGGAAATAATCTCCTTCTGGCGTCAGTTCATACATTGTTACGCCGAAATCGAAATCGCGCTTGTTGATGCTGGCGATGAGCTCGCCGCTGAATGCACCGTTGAGTAGAACGTCTTCTGCTAAGGCATCGCTCACAAAAATGTAGCCATTGCTACTGTCAATATTTTTGCGCACGATAGGGTAGGGGTAGTAGTCGTTATTGCTAATTTTCCGATCCGCAAAATCGACGATCTGCTTTACGTAATTTCTTTGATTTTTCACTGTTGACATGAGACGGTGCTGCCCGTGTTTCGCATCGGGTGTTAAATACAGACGCATTGTTTGGTCGCTCATTGCAGAGAGCGAAGGCGCATGTCGCCACTGGCTTTCGCCGATGGGGAAGTAGTTGATGCGATCTTTTAAAAACGCTGGTTTCTCTTTACCTTTGAGTACATAATCCATCCAAGCGAAGCTCAGTGCGTTAATGTCGAACAGCCCTGCAGGATCAATCTTCAATTCGTTTAAGCTCGCTTCACCACCACGTTGCGCGCCAAAGTGGCCATAGGGGCCAATCACGAGATAGTGCTCGGCTTGTGGATAATGTTGCAGATGTTGGCGCAAATAGTCGAGACTAGAGACTTGCGAGTCGTTGTAATAACCATCGATTGTCAAAACGGGAATGGTAATCTGAGCGAACTCTTTGTCGTAGGGCGCCATCTCTTGCCAATAGCGATCATAGCTAGGATGTTGCAACCAAGTTTGTAGCCAAGGATTCGGCGTGCCATCGACTTGGTCTATCTCGCGATAAGGCCGTCCCGAATACCACCAGTTAAATTGCATGTTACGGAAACGTTGGCGATCATCATTGGTCTTATTGTCGAGCAGTCGATTATTACCGACGTAGAAAGCCCATTGGTAATTAGGATTGATGAAGACATTGTTCTCCATCGGCAGCCCCATTCCCGGACGATTGGCGACGACTGGAATAATGGTTTTTAATGCTGGATGCAGTTGTTTACTCGCAGCCCATTGTGTGAAGCCATTGTAGCTCCCACCCATCATACCAACTTGACCATCAGACCAAGGCTGTTTGCTGATCCAATCGATCACAGTGCGCGCATCAGCACCGTCAGTTTCGTAGGGTTTAATCGCATCTTCACTGAGATACTTTCCGCGACTGTAGGCAATAACGCCGATATAACCATGGTCGACGATGTCTTTCAGTGTTTGTAAATCGCGGTCGTATGGTCTGGCGTAAATGGTGAATTGCAAGATAGTTGGTGTGGGTGTGTTTAAACCCTTCTTACGCAGCATCATGCCTGAGAGATAAGTGCCATCGGACGTGTGAAAAAACAGCTTGTTGTTGAGCTCGTATTCTTCGCCGATTTCGATGACTGTTGCAGGTGTCGCTTGCTTAGACTGCGAGGTCAGTGGGGCCGCAAAAAAGAATGCGACCCATAAACCCAGTAGCAAAGTCCAGAGCACATGTGGCGCTTTGCGCGAGTTGGACATGTGTACGCGAGAAAACATACGGCGTGTGCAATGCGTGCTATCAGTCATGGTATGGAGCAGTTAGATGGGTAAGAAAGTTAAGATGGATGCAAACGAGCTTGATTATATGAAAGTATATTTTCTGATGATGGAGAAATTGTGGAGAAGCTGGTGAGGATTTGTTACGAAGTTGTTGTTATATCGGCAGTTTGTTAACTTTCAATTCAAATTTGCGCCTTTAAATTGTCGGCTGCCTTGTTGTTTTAAATTTAACACCACTATAATTTATACACATTTTATTTTGTTATGTATTTTAAGTAATTATTTTTGTGAATTTTTGAACGGGCTAGGCATGTCTCATATTTCAACAGCGTCGGTTTCTTCTTTCGAAAGCGCGGAAGTCAACGAAGAGCAATTAGTTCAAGATCTAGTTACGCGCCTTAAGCAAAGGATCACGCACGACAACCCTAAACGCAATATGCGGCGGGATGCACACGCCAAAATGCATGGCCTGGTGAAAGCGGAGTTCACGGTCTTGGCTGACCTGCCGCCTCATTTGCGTATAGGCCTTTTTCGCGAGCCTAAGACCTATCAAGCTTGGGTTCGTTACTCGAACCAAGATAGCGCGATCAGTCCTGATATTAACGGCGATATTCGTGGCATGGCGATCAAGTTGATGGGGGTACATGGCGAGAAAATTTTAGAAGAGGCCAAGAGTGCAGCGACCCATGATTTTGTATTAATTAGCACACCAGTGTTCGTGACTAAGGATGTGGCGGAGTTTGATGCCATGATCAAGGCGATGGGCAGTAATGTATTGGTGAAAGCGTGGTTTTTCTTGAGTCATTGGCGCATCTTGAAAAATTTACGCAGTGCGATGAAGCCGTTTTCCAATCTACTCCAAACCCAATTTTTCAGCGCAACACCGTATTTATTTGGCGACCGTGCTGTGAAGTATTCTGCGCGTCCGCATCTGCCTCGGCAAGAGGCTATGCCTGATAAACCCAGTGATGATTTTTTGCGAGAACGCTTGGTACGGGATCTTAAACAAAACGATATGGTGTTCGACTTCTGCGTGCAGTTCCAAGTCGATAAAGAAGCGATGCCGATTGAAGACCCAGGTGTACTATGGGATGAGACAGTCTCACCGTTTCAGGCCGTGGCTCGCATCAAGATTTTGCGTCAGGAGTTTGACTCAGAAGCACAACGTGCCTATGGCGATAATCTCTCATTTTCGCCTTGGCACGCTTTGCCTGCACATCGCCCGCTCGGTAGTATTAACCGTGCGCGCAAAATTGTGTATCGTGCGATCTCTTTGTTTCGTCATGAAAGCAACCAAACAGCGCGATTCGAGCCCGATAGTTGGCACGCAGACTTGAGCTAATTGAGCGATTGGTGTGCGTTAAATCTGAGTATCAGGGAAGTGCTTAGGCAAGCCTGAATACACGCTGCTTTCGCCTTCTGGACGTGTCTTGAAACGGCGATGGGTCCAGAAGTATTCCGGTGTGATTTTTAGGATCTCCGACTCAATATAAGCGTTCATGCGACGTGTATCTTTGAGTAAGTCGCCTTCGGGGTAATCTGACCACGGCTGATCGAATTTTACGTTCCAGCCATCATAGCCTTCGCGGATGCTGGCAATGACAGGAATCACTTTCGCATGGGTGGCAGAAGCGATTCGCGGCAAAGCCGTAAGAGTGGCGGCAGGGATGCCGAAGAAAGGAACAAACTCCGCATCTTTAGATCCGAAGTCCATGTCCGGTAGCATGAAGAAAGGTAGGTTCTCTTTCATCGCACGCATAATCGGTTTTACACCTTCGGCGCGTGAAAAAAGTTTCACGGGGCGAAAGCGCGAACGGCCTTTACGCAAGGCTTGATCGAACACTTTATTCCTTTGTTTGGTGTAGATCGAACACAGCGAAGATTCAAGCATCACAGCAACCCCAGCAACGTCGAGGCTGACAAAATGTGGGCACATAAATACGGTAGGCGTCGCGATCATTTCTGCCATCGGCATCGCATATTCTACGTGGATTAAACGACGTAGGCGACGCTCAGAACCCCACCACAAAATACCGCGTTCTAACACGCTACGCACATACACTTGAAAATGGCGATGAGCGATCGCTGTGCACTCGGCCTCTGTCATATTAGGGAAGCAGAGTCGCAAATTGGTCATGCAGATATGACGGCGGCGCTTCAGCAACTTAAACAAGAGACTGCCCAAGCCTTCGCCTATGCGTGCCAATACAGGCAGTGGCAGCCAATGCAGCAGCCACATTACTAGTAAGGCTAATCTCATTTTTGTTCCTGATCTATTGAGTTGCTTGCTTCGTTGGGGCCAGCGACACCATCGGGTGTTTTGTAGCGATGGTAGCTCCAAAAATATTGTGCAGGCACCTGTGCGATGAGTTTTTCCATAGCGCGATTGATTGCTTCTGCTTGTTGCGCAGGATCGCCATCCATGCTTTCTTCGAACTTGACAAAACGTTGCACGAAACCGCGACCAAAAGGCAAACGTTCTGCATAAGTCAGAATAATCGGCGCCCCGGTCATGGCATGTAATTTGGCTGACAGCGTCATGGTATAAGCGTGCTTGCCAAAGAATTTAGCCCACACGCCTTCGCCTTGTTGTGGAACTTGATCGGGCAACAGACCAATCGCTTCGCCACGTTTTAATGCTTTAGCAAGTGCACGCACGCCAGACAAGTTTGCCGGCGCCAATAACATGCCGCTTGAAGCTCTGGCATCTTCTAGCAAAGGTTTGAGTGCCTCTTTACGCGGTGGACGGTACAGCACAGTCATTTTGGTACGTAGGGCGATGGATTTGCCGGACAATTCAAAACAACCTAAATGGGGCGTCAAAAAGATAACACCTTGTTTGGCGTCAATCGCCTGCTGAGCGATATCCCAATCTTCGAGTTCAACTTTGGCGGCGAGGCGATTAGCACGTCCCAACCAAATCAGCGGCAACTCCATGATGTTTTTGCCAGCTTCACGTAGTGCGACACCGATGTGTTGCTCATAGCCCGCCAGTGCCATATTGGCACGCATGCGGCGGCGATAGGTGGGAGAAAGCCCATAAACAAGGTAACCCAAGACGATGCCAACTGCATGCAGTAAAGGCAAGGGAAAGTACGATAGAAAGCGAAACAGACGAATCAGCATGTGCCGTGGAACTTGAAATAAAATAAATTTTATGTGGATTTGCTTCGGGTATTGGGCTAAATCATATCGATAAACCGCAAAAAATGAAGGTGATTCGACACGAAAGCAATAAGAGGCGTAAAATAGCACATATTGGCAACGCAAACTACTTTGCATGCCCCCGCCGAGTTAAATAGACAACTTGCGAAGCGGGTAATAAATTTCGCTAAAGCGTCGCAGGCACCACTCCCACTGCGGCTTTGTTGAATTACCGTTTTTATAGGAGCCTGCGATGGCAAATGACTTCCTTTTTACCTCAGAATCCGTTTCTGAAGGCCACCCAGATAAAGTTGCAGATCAAATCTCTGATGCAATTTTAGATGCAATCTTCGAACAAGACCCACGCTCTCGTGTTGCTGCTGAAACCCTCGTAAATACTGGCTTAGTGGTTTTGGCTGGTGAAATCACGACTAACGCGCATGTTGATTACATTCAAGTCGCACGTGACACCATCAAGCGTATCGGTTACGACAATACTGAATTTGGTATCGACTACAAGGGTTGTGCCGTGTTGGTCGCTTACGACAAACAATCGAACGATATCGCCCAGGGGGTTGATCATGCCTCTGATGATCACTTGAATACAGGCGCTGGCGACCAGGGCTTGATGTTTGGCTATGCGTGCGATGAAACGCCAGAACTAATGCCTGCACCTATTTACTACGCACATCGTTTGGTTGAGCGCCAAGCGCAATTGCGTAAAGATGGTCGTTTGCCATTCTTGCGTCCCGACGCTAAAGGTCAAGTGACGATGCGTTATGTCGATGGCAAACCACATAGTATCGATACAGTAGTTCTGTCGACACAACACAGTCCAGATCAAAGCGATGGCAATAAGATGAAAGCTTCGTTCGTGGAAGCTGTTGTGGAAGAGATTATTCGTCCTGTATTGCCAGCAGAATGGTTGAAAGAAACGAAGTTTTTGATCAACCCAACTGGTCGTTTCGTCATCGGTGGACCGCAAGGCGATTGCGGCTTAACTGGTCGTAAAATTATTGTTGATACCTACGGCGGCGCTTGCCCACACGGCGGTGGTGCTTTTTCTGGTAAAGATCCTACTAAGGTTGACCGTTCTGCTGCCTATGCGGCGCGTTATGTGGCGAAGAATATCGTTGCAGCTGGTTTGGCAAAACAATGCCAGATCCAAGTGGCGTACGCGATTGGCGTAGCACGACCAATGAACGTGACAGTCTACACTGAAGGTACAGGCGTGATTCCTGATGAGCAAATCGCTGCCTTGGTTAATGAATACTTTGATTTGCGTCCACGCGGTATTATTCAAATGTTGGACTTGCTCCGCCCAATTTATTCCAAGACTGCAGCATATGGTCACTTTGGTCGTGAAGAACCTGAGTTCACGTGGGAACGCACAGACAAAGCGCAAATCTTACGTGCAGCGGCTGGTCTGTAAATATTGAGTATTGAGAGCTAATTGGGTACGGTATATTGGTGTACATGAGAATTAGATCTTTACGAAAACGAGCGATGTGGCTGGTGAGCGCATCGCTCTTTTCATTGGCGGCTGTACCGGCATCTTTTGCTATTGCTGCGGAGTCTGCTGAGCCCTTAGAGGCGGCATCCATTCCCGCAAATCCTGCACTAGCTGATTGGTGTAAACGCGTAACGCCGCGCTTGCCCAAGGTTAGTTTGGCCGATTGCCGTGCAGCGAAATTGAATGCTACTGGCGTCAACTCAGTCGACGGCTTGGCGCTGATGCTTCGCGACTTTCCCGCAGAATCAAAACGCAAACATCCTGTGCGCATTTTGTTGATCGGCGGTATCCATGGCGATGAGCATACAGCTTCGTCGATCGTGTTTAAGTGGATGGAAGTCTTACAAAAGAATCGCCCACAGGAATTTCAATGGAAAGTTGCTCCAATTGTGAACCCCGATGGTTTATTGGCGCGCAAACGTGTCAATGCGCGCGGTGTGGATCTCAATCGCAATTTCCCAACGCCAGATTGGGACAAAGAAGCGCGTGCTTATTGGGAAAAGAAAACCAAGAGCGATCCGCGCCGCTTTCCTGGTAATGCACCAATTTCTGAACCTGAGAGTCGTTGGGTATTCGACACCATCAAGACTTATAAACCGCATGTCATTATTTCTGTGCATGCGCCTTTTGGCGTACTTGATCTTGATGGCCCCGCAAAGCCACCACGCCGTTTTGGACGCTTGGTGTATAACCGAGTCGGCGTCTATCCGGGTTCACTGGGGAATTACAGCGGTATGCACCAAGAGATTCCTGTGTTGACGATTGAATTGCCGCATGCTTTGAAGATGCCGGTGGATGTCGAAGTGAATCGGATTTGGCAGGACATGCAAGTCTGGATACGGAATAATATTTCCTCCCGCAAAAAATAAGTCATAAAGCTGGCAAGTGCCACTTTCGCAGCAATTTCAAAGTGTTCACTTCGGTTTATACTGTGAGCTTGTTTCCCTCATTCATTTAAACGCGTAGGCTACTGTGTTTGCCTTCGTTAAATCGCATTTAGGATCTCCCATGATCAAGAAATCCCATCGCTTTATTACGGCAGCCTTGCTCTTGTTTTCAGCTCAATGGGCAGCGGCGCAAAATACCGCAAGCACGACCAAAGAAGATCCATATCAATGGTTGGAAGACGTGCTTGGCGAGAAATCTTTGACATGGGTAAAGGCTCGCAATGCAGAAACACGGGCCAAACTGGATACCGATGCTGGCTTTACTAAACTACGTTCAGATCTTGAACTGATCATGAGTTCGAAAGAGCGTATCCCTGGTATAGAGAAGATGGGTAAATTCGTTTACAACTTTTGGACAGATGGCGAGCATCAACGCGGTATTTGGCGTCGCACGACCTTGGCCGATTACCGCCAAGCACAGCCGAAATGGGATGTTGTCATCGATGTCGATGCCATCGCCAAAGCAGAAAACGAGAATTGGGTATTCAAAGGCATCCAGTGTCGTCAACCTGAATATGATCGCTGTCTCATTAGTTTGTCACGGGGCGGCGCAGATGCAGTCGTAGTGCGTGAATATGATTTACAAAAACGTCGTTTTGTAAAAAATGGTTTCACCCTACCTGAAGCCAAATCTGAGGTCAGCTGGCGCGATAAAAATACTTTGTTCGTAGCGACCGATTTTGGTGAAGGCAGTATGACCGATTCTGGTTATCCACGCATCGTCAAAGAGTGGCAACGCGGTACGCCTTTGAATGCAGCAAGAACGGTTTTTGAAGGCAAGAAAGATGATGTTTCTGTCAGTGCAGCGAGTGTGCAGCATGCAGGCATTAAACGTGAACTCGTGGTGCGCGGCATCAGCTTTTACAATACCGAAAGTTTCTTAATTCAAGGTAGTCGCCTGCAGAAGCTCGATGTACCAGAACAAGCGAGTCTAGAATTTTTCGGCAATCAAATGATCTTGACGCTGAATCAAGCGTGGAATGTTGGCGCCAAATCGTTTGCCCCTGGTTGTGTCTTGGCGATTGATTTCGATGCTTTCTTGAAGGGTAATCGCGTTTTCACTGTCTTGTTTTACCCGACCGAGAATATTTCATTTTCCGAGCTGAAAATGACTAAGAATTACCTCTTATTACAGCTTTTAAATGATGTCAAAAGTAGCTTAGTGGAATTGCGTTTTGATAAAGGCCAATGGATAGCGCGCAACGTGAAGCTGCCGACGATGGGAGCGCTTGGTGTGCGAGCCTTGGATAGCGATAATTCAGACGACTATTTCTTACGTTACTCCGACTATTTAACCCCAGGGGTTTTGCAGTTAGTAAAGGCTGGCAGCGATCAACGCGAAGTGCTTAAATCATCTCCATCCTTTTTTGAGGCGAAGGATTATGTGACCGTTCAGTATTTCGCGACTTCGAAAGATGGAACACGTGTGCCTTACTTTATGGTGCACCAGAAAAACATGAAGCTCGACGGCAGCAACCCCACTTTGCTATACGGTTACGGCGGCTTTCAAGATGCTTTAACCCCTGCGTATTCAGGTGGCATCGGAAAAGCGTGGTTGGAAAGAGGCGGCGTCTATGTGGTGGCCAATATTCGCGGTGGCGGTGAGTACGGCCCCCGCTGGCATCAAGCTGCGTTGAAAGAAAATCGTCAACGTGCATACGACGACTTTGCTGCCGTCGCTGAGGATCTGATCGCAAAGAAAATTACAAGCACGCCACATTTGGGCGCAATGGGAGGGAGCAATGGTGGACTGTTAGCAGGCGTCGCTTTGACCCAACGCCCTGATCTGTTTGGCGCTGTGGTGAGCCAGGTACCTTTGCTCGACATGCAGCGTTTCAACAAATTGTTGGCAGGTGCATCGTGGATGGGCGAATACGGCAACCCTGATGTTCCCGCCGAATGGGATTACATTCAAAAGTATTCTCCCTATCACAACGTCAAAGCGGAAGTGAAATACCCACCTGTGCTCTTTATTACTTCAACCCGAGACGATCGCGTCCATCCTGGTCATGCACGCAAGATGGCAGCGAAGATGTTGGAACTAGGGCATCAACAGGTTTGGTATTACGAGAATACGGAAGGTGGCCACGGCGGTGCAGCCAATATCACGCAAGCGGCTGATATGAGCGCAATTACCTATACTTTTTTATGGAATAGTTTGAGAGCCGCCAAATAAGCTCAGGCTTTGGTCGTCGAAGTGTTTCAGGTCCTACCAAGCCGACATCGAATGAGCCCTATTGAATATTAACGAAAGACCGGATGTCCCTCTATCAACTCCTCGCCCAATTTATTCGACAGCACTGGCGGCATTATCTTGCTGCTGGTGTGATGTTGTTTTTAGTGGCTAGTTTGACGGTTCTGATTCCTCGCAAAATAGGCTTCATCATCGACCAAATGGTGAAGCAGCACCTCGCTGGTGAAGCTTTGATCTGGGAGTTGGCCACGGTGGCGATGATGGGGGTTGCAATTTATTTTCTACGTGTGGGCTGGCGCCTACAATTGTTCGCGGCATCCTATCGTTTGGGCGCGCAGTTACGCTTGCGTTTGTACCAACGCTTGAGCGCGCAAGGTCCCGCATTTTTTCAGATGCAGCGAACCGGAGATTTAATGGCACTCGGTACCAATGATGCCGATGCGATTGAGTTGGCGGCTGGCGAAGCAGCACTTGCTGGTTTTGATGGCGTGATGACTTTCGTGCTGGTAATTAGCATGATGACCTTGGGCGTTGATTGGCGTTTGGCACTCGCGAGTTTATTGCCGTTTCCGTTTATGGCATGGTCCTTTAAATGGATCACACAAAAAATTCATGATGCCTCTAAAGATTCTTTAGAGCGCTTTAGCAAGCTCAATGACCACGTACAAGAAACTCTGTCAGGCGTGCGTACTTTGCGGGTCTTGGGCTTAGAGCAAAAGAGTGCTGGGCAGTTTGCACAGCTTGCTGAAGACGCCGCGGAAGCCAGTTTGCGCTCTCAGCGTTGGGAAGCCGCTTACGAACCCGCTGTGGGGCTGACCTTGACCGCCGCTGGCGCTTTAACTTTGGGTGTCGGTGGTTATTTAGTGTGGCAGCAGGAACTGAGCATCGGTAACCTTACTGCATTTAGCATGTATCTCGGCCAACTGATTTGGCCTATGTTTGCCGCGGGATGGGTGTTGTCACTGTTAGAGCGCGGTAAGGCGGCATGGGCTCGCTTGCGCCCCGTCTTGGAAGCAGACTTAGTGATTCAAGATCATGGCAGCTTGCTCGAACCACCAACAGGCGATCTCGCTTTGAAGGATGTGAGCTTTTCCTATCCCGGGCAAACGGGCATGGCCTTGAAGCACTTGAGTTTTGAGTTAAAGCAAGGACAAACGCTCGGTATTGTCGGACCCACTGGAGCAGGTAAGTCAACCATTGCTCGCTTGTTGCTGCGTCAGTACGAGACCGCCGCCGGACAAGTGGTGTGGGGCGATCATTTGATACAAAGTTATCGTTTGCACGCTTTGCGAGAAGCAGTCAATTGGGTGGCGCAAGAACCTTTCCTGTTTTCGGCGACGATTGCTGAAAACATCGCCTTGTCCAAACCGGATGCGAGCGAGGCCGAGATCCGCGAAGCGGCCAGATTGGCTTCGATTGATGAAGATATTATGCGATTCCCCCAAGGCTATCAAACACCAGTGGGTGAGCGTGGTATTACTTTATCGGGTGGGCAAAAACAAAGGGTCGCTATTGCCCGCGCCTTATTGACCAGCAGCCGACTGTTATTGCTGGACGACGCTTTATCTGCGGTGGATACCGACACCGAAACTCAAATCCTGCGACATCTCTCGCACTTACGCAGTACCCAGGATGAACGCAGTGCCATCATCATTAGTCATCGTTTGAGTGCAGTTGCAGAAGCTGATCACATCTTGGTACTACGTGAAGGTATTTTGATTGAACAAGGCAATCACGAGCAACTATTGGCGCTCGATGGTTGGTATGCCAGTCAGTGGAAATATCAGCAGTTGGAGGCGGATTTGAATGCAGCCTAATCAAGACTATCTTAATGATCTCAAAAAGAAAAACAGCGTGCAAGAAACCCGCTCGGAAAAGCAATTGGCAACACAACTCTTGATGCGGGCAGCACAGCCGGAACGCAAACATGTGATGCTTGGTATCGTGTATCTGTTGATCGCTTCTTTGCTCGAGGCGGTCGGGCCGTTTCTGGGTAAAGCCTTCATCGATCATTATCTGCTGCCACGCAACAATGACATCATGATGATGTCGGGTCTACTCGTTCTGTTTGTGCTAACAGGATGGTGGGCGACGTGGTTGCGTTATCTACAGCTGACGCGTTTAGCCGGCGTGGCGATGCGCTCGGTTCGGCGTTTGCGAGAGCAGGTCTATGAGCATGTTCTACGCTTGCCGATGGCGTTTTTTGATAAAGCGATCACAGGACAATTGGTGAGCCGAGTCACGAATGACACTGAGGCCGTCAAGAATCTGTATGTGCAAGTGCTGTTTGTCATGCTCGATAGTTCTATCGTGGTCTTGGGGGCATTATTAGCGATGGCGTGGCTCGATTGGCGTTTGATGTTGATTGTCTTGCTTTTGATTCCTGCGGTCGTGGTGATCGTATGGTTCTATCAGCGTTGGAGTGCGCCTGCAGTGAGCAAGGCGCGTCAAATGCGTAGCGACATCAATGCGCAAGTGGCAGAGAGTATCAGTGGCATGGCAGCGCTGCAGGCTTGTAATGCTGAAGTCGCTTTCGGCCAGCGTTTTGAACGTACGAATCAGCAGCATTATGGCGCACGTCTGGAAGAGTTACGCGCCAATGCATGGCTACTGCGGCCAGCACTTGATTTGCTCAATTCTTTGTTGTTGGTGTTGGTTATCTTCGTCTACGGCCAGCGTAGTTTTTCTGGCTTGGAAGTCGGCGTACTTTATGCCTTCGTCAGTTACATCGCTCGTGTAGTGGATCCTTTGATTCAAATCACACTGCAGTTCGGACAGATTCAGCAAGCGGTCGTTTCGGCTGCGCGTGTGAATCACCTATTGCAAGAAGCGACCGCGCCACGCCTAGAAAACAACATTGAAATCAGTAGTGGGGCGCTGAGTGTGGAACAAGTTGTATTCGCCTATGACAGCGGTAAACCTGTTCTGCATGGTATCGATTTGCAAGTCCCTGCGGGTGCTTTTTATGGCATTGTTGGTCATACGGGGAGTGGTAAATCAACCTTGTTGAGTCTCTTGTTGCGCTTCTACAGCGCGCAAAGCGGATGCGTACAAATCGATGGACATGATCTCGCTAGCTTGGGGGATATGCAGTTTAGAGCCAGCGTTGGTTTAGTGCCGCAGGAGCCATTCCTATTGGCGGCCAGTGCACGGGAAAACATTGCGATGGGGCGTGAGCTCAGCGAAGAGGCCATCGTCGCTGCAGCAAAAGCCGCTCACGCTCACGACTTTATTTTGCAGTTGGAACATGGTTACTTAACGCCCTTGGGCGAGGGCGGTGCCAAGCTTTCTACAGGTCAGAAGCAATTGATCGCGATTGCTAGAGCGCTCGCTGGACAACCGAAAATTCTTTTCTTGGATGAAGCGACCTCGCATATCGACAGCGAAACCGAACAAATCGTGCAACAAGCCTTAACTGAATTGCGCGGCAAAGTGACGATCGTGGCGATTGCACACCGCTTGTCAACGATACGCGACGCTGACCAAATTGTAGTGTTGAATCATGGACGTCTAGCGGAAAGTGGAAGCCATGCCGAGTTGATGACGATAGAAAATGGCCTCTATCAAAAGCTCTACCTTTTGCAAACACTGGAAGAGTAGTTTAGAAGTAGATCGGGCAACTCATTACACGACGTTCTGGGCCTCGCACATCATAGGTTCGTCCAGGTTGTGGAGCGACTACACAAAATTCGCCACGCGGTGTTTTGACACGAGTCATACGTGAGCCATCTGGGAGCATTTCTTCTTTGGTCTGAACATCTTTAGCGGGCGCTGCTGCAAGCACGTCTTGGGCAAACTTCTCTATCTTACTTAAATCCTTTTTTGTACTGAGCCAACGCTTAACTGGCAACTCAGATTCGACCTGTTTCCATGCTTTTCCTACTTCTTGACGATAGCGTTCGCCGCGGCTGGTGTTTGGTGTAGCATCGTTTCTCGGCTGCGTTATTGCGAACGGATCCAAGGCTGGGTCGATTGTGTTCTCGCTCTTAGGTTTGTCGTTTTGCGGTATGTTTGGTTCAGATGACTGAGGCTGACTCGGCTTTACAGTGTTTTGTGCCATTGTTTGTTTGGTCGAAGCAGTACGTTCCTGGGGCTTTTCTTTAACTGATACATCAGTTTTCGGTTTTGATTTTGCGGGTATTAGGCTGAGGAATAGTGCGGAGCTATTTTGTCTAACAGCATGAAAGCCGTCTGCAAGAAAGACCGTATAAAGAACCAGGATATGCAGGCTTAAGATGACAAGTAGCGCAAAGATTCTCCTGAGCGTCACATCGCTCAAATCGAATTGCTGTGTTTGATGCAGGGTTCCTGAGTTCATATATAGTTTTCTTGGCTGCCGTTTTCGGTTTTCCTAATTGCGAGGACAAAATACTCGTCGAACTTCTGCTTGTGCGAGATAAGAGCGACCGGGGTCAGGCGCTTTATAACAAATTCCATTGATTTTGGTAATGCGAGAACCATCGTCTAGGGTATAACTTTCTTCTTGTGGACCACGTACAACTCCTGCCTTTTCAATTTTATTCGCTAAAGCATCCCATTTATCTCGATAAGGCTGATTTTGCTTTTCCCAGTATTCTCTGACTAATTGATTCGGTGGTTTCGCTGCTTGTTCTTTGCGCTCTTCTTGCGCCCACTCGCGCTCTAAGTTTTGGGTAAGGGCTTTGACATCGCGATTAATCATATGGTTCTCTGATTTAGCACTCACCTCAGGTTGTGCGGTCGTTGGTGGTTGGTCTTTAGTTGAAACCATAGTGGTTGATTTTGACGCCGTTACCGACATTGGCTTGGCGACTTCGTGTTTTTTGTCCGTTGGCGCTGTTGATGAGTTAGTCGCCCTAACAAATGGTGCTATTCGTATTGGTCTTGTTAAGTCGTTGAGCGACAGAAATAATAAGTGACTCGTTCTAATATTTCGCTGCAAGGGGCGCAATGCTGTGTCGTGCAGCATAACCCAGATGAATACTAGATGCAGGCTCCCCACCACCGTCAGCAAGATCGATCGATTGAAGCTTGGTTTAGGGTAATTAAAATACATGAAGGGTGGCCGCAATCAACGAAACCTAACAGCATAGGTAAGCCCGCGGGAGTGACCAACAATGAATCCGATCGCAGCAAAACACGCACTGCGAAGTACTAACATACGGTACTTGATCAATAAAGGCCTTGCTTAGTTCATACAGGGGTTTACACTAGGCGTTTTTGATATAGCGCCTTAAGGCCCGAACTTTATGATGAAATGGTTATTTGCCGGACTTGCCGGAATATTGGCATTGATACTCGGTTTGTTAGCTTACGTTTATCTGATCTTAGTGCCAGACTTGCCGCCGATTACCGCAGTCACCGATTACAAACCTAAGATACCTTTGCGCATCTATACCGCTGACAACACCTTGATTGGTGAGTTCGGCGAAGAACATCGTGACTTCGTGCCGATCAAAGACATTCCCGATACCATGAAGAAGGCGATCTTAGCGGTTGAAGACGCCCGTTTCTACGAACACCATGGTGTCGATTATATTGGTATGGCGCGTGCTGTTGTCTCCACCGCAACTGGTGCGCCACAAGGTGGCGGCACGATTACGATGCAGGTCGCACGTAATTTTTTCTTGACCAGAGAACGTACGGTATCGCGCAAGCTGCGTGAAATTTTATTGGCACGTCGTATTGAAGATGCCTTGAGCAAGGATCAGATTCTTGAGTTGTATATGAATCAGATTTATCTTGGACAACGTACGCATGGTTTTTCGAGTGCGGCTCGAATTTATTTCAATAAGTCGATGAAAGAGTTGAGTATTGCGGAAGCGGCAATGTTGGCGGGTATTCCAAAGAATCCTGCGCGTCACAATCCTGCCGTTAATTTTGATCGTGCGAAAGAACGTCAGTTAGTCGTGCTGAAGAGCATGGAACGCCATAAATACATTACAGAATCACAGTACGAGGTGGCAAGCAAAGAGCGTTTACATGTGACCAAGGTGCCAAGTTTTGAATCACACGCGGCTTATGTGGCCGAGATGGTGCGTCAGAGTATTTACGCTCAATTTAAAGAAGACACTTACACGGCGGGTATCAAAGTAATTACGACCATTGATCGTGATGAGCAGGAAGCGGCTTACGAATCTTTACGTCGCAATGTCCTTACCTATGATCAACGTCATGGATATCGTGGCCCCGAAGCTTTTATTGATTTACCGAGTGATGCTAGCCAGCGTGATGATGCGATTGATGAATTTTTACAAAAGTTTCCTGCTAGCGAAGGCTTGATTTCCGGCGTCGTCACGGAAGTTACGTCCAAGCTGATCAAAGCAGACCTTGCCACTGGTGAGTCGATTCAAATTACTGGCGAGGGTCTGCGTTTGGCCAACGCTGCTTTGCAATCTAAAGCCAATCGCGATTTGAAGATTCGCCCCGGTGCACTGATTCGTGTGATGCAAGACGCGAAAGGCAATTGGTCCGTGACGCAATCGCCAGAGGTGGATGCAGCCTATGTCTCATTAAACGCGCAAACAGGTGCTTATCGTGCGATGGTCGGCGGATTCGATTTCAATCGTAAAAAGTTTAATCACGTGACAAGCGCATGGCGTCAACCGGGCTCGTCGATTAAACCATTTATCTATTCAGCCGCTTTAGAAAAAGGATTTTACCCTTCAACACTCATCAATGATGTTCAGTTATCGAGTACCACAGAAGAAGACTTGAAATGGGACCCACGTAACGATGATGGTAAGTATGATGGACCTATAGAAATGCAAAGGGCGCTCGCAGTGTCAAAGAACGTTGTATCGGTGCGTATTTTAAAAAATATTGGCGCTGGTTATGGCCGTGATTATTTGCCGCGTTTTGGCTTTGATCAGAATAAGCACCCAATTAATCTGACCTTGGCTCTAGGCACAGGTTCCGTCACGCCTTTGCAATTAGCAGGTGCCTATGCGGTGTTTGCCAATGGAGGTTATCAAGTCAAACCATGGTTGATCGATAAAGTCATTGACGCAAAAGGCACTGTTCTTTTTCAAGCGAATGTTGCTGCTACTCCTCCAGAAGACCAACGCGTTATCGATGCACGTAATGCTTTTGTGACCGATAGCATGTTGCGTGAAGTGGTGCGCAGCGGCACTGGCGCCTCTGCCACGCAAAAGTTAGCACGTCGTGACCTGGCAGGCAAAACGGGAACCACCAGCGATGCAGTCGATGGTTGGTTTGCCGGTTATGCAGGCAATATCGTCGCTGTATCTTGGATGGGATATGATGAGCCGAAATCCTTAGGGGGACGCGAATTTGGCGCCACCGTCGCTTTGCCAATTTGGATCGACGCAATGCGACACGCTTTGGCGGGTAAGCCGGAATTTATTCGAGCAGTGCCTCAAAACGTGATTAATGTAGACGGCAAATGGATGTACATCGAGTATCAGAATGGTGGTGGAGTGACTACACTCGATATGACAGAACCACCACCACCTCCAACCGATCCTCAGACATAATTCGGAATGACAGTCTAAAAAAAAGCCCGCAAATCATTGCGGGCTAAATCCACACCCTTGGAGGAGTAGTCAGATGAGCCTGCATCATAACGAGCATTTATGACGAGAGAATGACGAACCAAAGGATTCAGGTTTTGAATCAATCGCTCTTTATTTCTATTGTTGAGTTTGTAAGTGACGAACTTATAACATTCGAATAGACTGGCAGTTTTTTTGATTGGTCTCTATGTCTGATTTCAAGAAACTCTACGATGCGAGCAATGCAATTGAAGCCCATATGCTGCGTGATCTATTGGAACAACACAATATTCCAGTATTCTTTGAGGGCGAACACTTACAGGGCGGTGTCGGCGATTTACCAGCTACAGGATTCGTACGTTTGGTTGTCGAAGAGGAACACTACCACGCGGCCGCAAATTTTATTGCTGAATGGGACGCAAAACAGGCCGATGAAGTCAAAACAGTATCTACATCAGTCCAACGATTTGGTGGGTTGCCAATGTTTTTCATGGGATTTGGGCTGGGACTTGTGTTGATGTACGCCTATTTCTTCGTCCCACGTTACTCACAAGGTGGTGGTGATGAAGGACAATGGACCTATGGTTTGTCCGGCAATCCAATTCATAGTGCATTCGATCGAAATCAAGATGGGAAAATAGATCTCAAGCAAACCTATGATGCGAGAGGTTTTATTGAAAAGAGTGAAAGTGACGATGACTTTGATGGTGTCTTCGAAACGATAACCCACTATCGTTCGAATAACGCAACGATCACTGAAGTTGATAGTGATCGTGACGGTTTTCATGACTTTAGGTACATTTTCAAGGACGGTGTCGTGCATTCGACTGAGCAGATCTATCCGACGACGGGTTTGTCACGCAAGACATGCTATTTTGCGCTCACCCATATGAACTATTGCGAACTAGATTTTGATCTCGATGGCAAGATGGATACTCGAGTCGAATATGACGAACTAGGTGAAGAGAAAAAACGGCAGAAGCTTTGATTTGAGGCAGATTAATTCTTTATGTCAGATCCTTCTTGTGTGCGTTTTTCGTTGTCTGCACTAGGCTTGATGGGTTCATTTTTTTGCACTCCTTGGTCGTTTTCACTGACTCTGACATCATCCATATAACGTTCCAATAAATCAAAAAAACGCCCGTAAAGCTTCGCGTCAGAAATCGTTTCGCTCGCAACTTTTACTAATGAATCATTGGTTTCGCCAAATGGTAGTGATATTGAACCTATGCCACCGACACCAAGGCTGGCGCTCGTACTACTTTTCTTTAATGCATATTGGTCACGTACAGCATTCGCAAAAATGGTGGCAGTATTACTACCTTTGCTGTTGGCGGCGCAGACCACAGTGAATTCGATTTCAACATGGGTTTCGTGATTGGCTTGAAATTTGCGACGACCTCGAATGGTGCTCGAGTTGGCATCACTGATGATGTAGCCTTGACTAAGTAAGGCACGGCGCGCAGCTTCACATCCTTCAATGCCGGTGCCAGGAACGCTATACGTGAACATATCAGCATTGCCAAATTCTTCTTTGTGCAAACTCACAGGTTTGGTCGAAGTGCAGGCTGATAGTGTTAAGCTCAGGCCAAGAATCGCCAATTGAAATGAAGATGGTTTCATAGAAGAGTAATTAGTGCAGTACGCTTGATTTTAACATCAGTGAAAGACTATAAATGCTTGTCTTTAGCTGAACATCATGGCCAGCGGAATGGAAGCCGACTCTGAATCGAACGTTGCAAACGAGGGTTTGGTTGACTGTCTGCGAAAGAACACAGACAGTTCCAAATTAGTACGATGCGAAATGGAGATTATTTACGAGTGCGTAGGCGTTGCGCTGCTTCACGGACCATCGTTTCGGTCGTATCCCAATCAACACAAGCATCGGTTACTGAACAACCATAGACCAATTGCGTCAAATCTTCTGGGATCTTCTGATTACCTGCGACAATATTCGATTCAATCATGACACCAACTAAGGCCTGGTTGCCATTTAGAATTTGATTGACGACGTCAGCCATCACCAAAGGTTGGAGCTCTGGTTTTTTGAAACTGTTGGCATGTGAGCAGTCGACCACGATATTGGCCGGTAACTTTGCTTTCTTCATCGCTTGTTCAGCCATGGCAACTGAGACGGTGTCGTAGTTCGGACGCCCATCGCCACCGCGTAAAACGACATGTCCATATTGATTGCCGCTCGTACGTACAATAGACACTCGACCTTGACCATTGAGACCGAGGAAAGAGTGTGGGTGTGAGGCCGACAAAATAGCATTGATAGCGATGCTGATATCACCATCGGTGCCGTTTTTAAAACCAACGGGCGTTGACAGACCTGATGACATCTCACGGTGCGTTTGTGATTCTGTCGTACGCGCACCAATCGCTGTCCATGCGATGAGGTCGCCGAGATATTGTGGTGAGATTGGGTCTAAAGCTTCAGTTGCGGTGGGCAAACCAAGTTCGCATACATCGAGCAAGAATTGACGTGCTTTTTCCATGCCCACATCAACCTGGAAAGAATCGTCCATGAAAGGATCATTGATATAGCCTTTCCACCCGGTCGTGGTACGAGGTTTTTCGAAATAGACACGCATCACTAAAAGCATCGTGTCCTTAACTTCTTCCTGCAGAGCTTTTAGGCGACGGGCATAGTCAAGACCCGCCACCGGATCATGAATTGAGCATGGACCGACCACGACAAAAATTCGCTCATCCTTTCGATCCAGAATGTTTTTCAATGCCTGACGTCCGGCATCGACTACGTCAGCTGCATGTTCTGAAATCGGCAATCGTGCATGCAATTCCTCAGGCGTAGGCATCGCAGCGAATGAGGTGATATTAATATTTTCTAAGTCTTGGCTATTCATGATCAGGGTAAGAAGGAAAAGGGTTGCCTTATTATAGATGATGCATTGCACAAATGCTGTGCTCAAATAGTCAACGAAGATGACGAAAATGCACGAATATTGTGATTTGGCTGGTCATCTTCGCTTCTACAGATAGGCAATCACCAAAATAGACTTGATTTCCCTGATTGCTCCACGCTTTCAAGAAGGGCTTTGGCCTTGAAAATAGAGTGGATCAGTGATTTGGAGTGAAAGAGATGAGAGAATCGAATCGAGTATCGAGCCGAAATGTGGGAGCGCAGGTATTGGACCCTCGAACATTGCGAGGTATTCCAGGGCACATATATATTTTACGTAACTCCGCTTTGAAGCAAGGATTACTGCATATTGGCATGTCTCGCCGCGGTGGTTGGGCTAAGGCTCTGGAGTTGAACCGTGATAAGAGTAATTTGATTCCTGGTAGCTATGAGTGTGTGTTCGAAGCTAGGGCACAAGATAGTGGCGCCGCACTTGAAGCCTTGTGGCCTATTTTGCAGCACACACGTCAAGGTAATGGACTGCTCGATTTTTTTGAGATTGATGAGACGAGCGCTGCGCACCTGGTTCAACGATGTATTGATGAAGCTGACCAGCGTTTTCGCCGAAATTTCGGAAGTGATATCGAGAATCGAGCATATCGCGATTATGCACATGAGTATTCAGTCAATGAGACCAAAACGCAGATCAATCCGCTCACTTCCGATGTACCCATACGTGAAAGTATTTTCAAGAAGGCGTTTTCATGGATAAGTTAGAACGGCGCCAATATGAGGCCATAGTGCTGACTTCAGATGTCAATATTCGATACACACCAAGTCAAACAGATACTTGAGGTGTTGACTGACTAGATGAACGAAAAGCCAGTCAACACTTATACCTAGCGTTCTACCATCACTTCTTCGACTTTAAAAAAAATCCTTCCTTTCTTGCTCTGGCAGTGCCCTTTGTAAAGTGTGTTGCTGTTGGGGCGGTACTCTATTTCCATTCCATCTGGTTTGTCTTGACATGCAGCGTGTGCTTCCACAGGTACTTTGATTTTAGGCGGGGCCGGCGGTGCAGGCGGTGGTGGCAAGTCAAAGTTAGGCTCTGCAGGACTTGATGGAGGCGCCGGTGGAGGAGGCGCGATCGGTGGTGCAGGTAGATCAGGAAGATTGACTTCCGCCGGTGCCAGCGGTTTAGGTGGTGGAGGCGGAAGCGGTGGCTTCGGTGGCGGAGGAAGATTTGATTTCGCTTGCATTGATGCTGTAGGCGCAAGTGGTGCCAATGGTTGGGAAGTCCCTTTTTCAGACTGCTTTGCCGGGACTGCCGTTGCGATTTGACAGCAGAGCCCTGTGGCGATCAACAAGAGAAGTGTTGAGGTGCGCATGATGTTCCTTTCTTATGATTGAATATTTTTCTCGCTAATTTTTCATCTGGATTAGCATCGATATTTCAGTGCCA
This sequence comes from Affinundibacterium nitidum, assembly GCF_014284155.1. Taxonomy (GTDB): domain Bacteria; phylum Pseudomonadota; class Gammaproteobacteria; order Burkholderiales; family Burkholderiaceae_D; genus Undibacterium; species Undibacterium nitidum. The sequence continues at coordinate 1,514,535 of NZ_JACOFZ010000001.1, read as the reverse complement.
TGGTGATGGGCGCTTGACTGTCGCAAGTGGCAGTGGCGCGAGGGGGTAGCATTATCATTTTATTTCTCCTTAATGAGCATATCGCACCTAAATCTATGTGACGACCTTGATATGGTGCTACCTGATTGTGGAGAAAGTATGGAGTCGATACGCTTTATGCGTATTAGCACTCACGTTCTTTTAAGACGAGATCGAAGCGATAGCCGAGACCATAAATAGAGTGGATAGCAGGCGTGTTAGGAAGAACAGCATCTATTTTTTTTCTCAAATTCTTAATGTGACTATCGATCGCTCTATCCGTGACATCTATATTGTTTTGATCTAGTTTATTCAACAGTTGAGATCGAGAGAATACTTGACCTGGGGATTTTAGGAACGTGAGGAGTAATAGGTATTCGCTGCGTGTAAGATCCAGTGCTTGCCCCGCAATTTGTATGCATTGCGTATCTTGATTCCATGAATAAACTGGACTTGAGTTCTTCGAGGTATTGTTGTTGGCTGGTTGGCAGCGGCGAAGTATGGTGTTAATGCGAGCAATCAACTCTTTTGGACTAAAGGGTTTGCACATATAGTCATCTGCGCCAGCTTCTAGACCTAGCAAACGATCAATTTCCTCAACTTTAGCCGTGAGTATGAGAATTGGCAGCTCTGAGAAACGACGTACTTCTCGACAAAGGCTAAGTCCATCAAGACCTGGTAACATGAGATCGAGGACAAGGAAATCAGGGAGGTCGCGTCGTATGATCTCAAGCGCCTCTATACCATCACTAACCGAAGAGGCATGAAACCCATGATGATGTAGATAGTCGAAAATCAATGCCGCTAAATCGGCTTCGTCCTCAACAATGAGAACTCGTTTTGGCGCTGCTTTGTTCATACGAGTTCATCCTTGGTTTGAGATTTCGTTTTTTTCGGTAGTGTGATTTTAATCGCGAGTCCCCCAAGAAGGGACGTGGAAAATAGGATGTGTCCGCCATGGGCTTCGATCACGCGAGCACATAAGGAAAGACCTAGGCCACTCCCGCCATGCTGTCTGCTACGGGCTGAATCTGGTCGATAAAACCGTTGTCCAAGTTTAGTCATTTGCTGTACATCGAGTCCGGGGGCGCTATCGTCGAGCGTAATATAGGCGAATTCGTGATCCTGATGAAGCTTGAGTTCGATGCGCCCGCCCTCTGCCGTATAGCGTACAGAGTTCTCAAGAAGATTGATGAAAACTTGGTTCAATCGTTGTGCATCGACCTTTGCCAAAACTAGCTCAGGCGTCTCATACTTGAATTCAAAATGCAGATGGGCACGCTTGAATTTCTCGTCAAAACTATGACTGAGATCGTCAAGCATCGCTTTGATATCGACTTCATCCAGTTGCAGTTGATTTGACGTTGTATCGAGTTGAGTTAGCTCGTAAAGATCGTTAATGAGCTTATCGAGCGATAAAATTTGTCTTAGTAGTAAACTTAGATTCTCTGGGCTCGGTGTTCTTATACCATCTTGAAACGCTTCAATTTGGGCTCGAATGACTGAGATAGGCGTGCGCAATTCATGTGATGTATCGGCAACCCACTGTCGTCTGTCTTCTTCGATTCTCTCGAGCTTTTCTGCTAACAAGTTAAAGTTATCCGTGAGTTCTCCTAGCTCGTCGCTGCGCTTGATCGACAGGCGTGTGTCGAACTTACCTTGCGCGAGAAGTTGTGTTCCATCGCGTAAACGTATCAACGGTCGCTTAAAGTGAATCGCCAAGGCAATTGCTGTAATGGCGCTTAAGGCGATACTGAGCAGTACAAAGCGAATGATATTATCGCGATACGCATTCAGGAATTGCTTGGTCACTTCATCTGGTCTGCTATTGCTACGTTTTACCAAAAGGTATCCGATGAGTTCCCCTTGTGAAAAGAGAGCACGATAATTCTTTTCTGTTGAGTTGCCTTTCAAGCCAGCAAGATAGCCTGATTGACGATCTAACAGAGTCACACGCAAATACAGGTCACCGTTTTTGGCGAGCAGTGCTGGGTCGGTTGCGTAGCTTGGATCTGGGTTAGATGGCTCACTCAAAGGTGTTGGCAGTGGTGGTAATGGCGGCGGAGGTGGTGCTGCTGGTGCTGCCGGTGGCGCTGGTGGCGCAGGTCTTGCCGCATTGGCTACCGGCGCGACGGGAGGAATTGGGGCAATCGCCGATGGCTGGTTTCGATTGGACTTAACTAGCTCCATAGTTGGGGCAGGGATGTTTACTTTTTTTGTGATTCGCTCTTGGTGTAAACGATTGAAAGTCGTGCCGAACCAATATCGACGGTCTTCCTCAGAGTCTGGTAGAAAGGACCAGTCGCCGTACTTCGCATAGGAATCAGTGATGTCGTTCGATACCTCTTCTAGGCGATCCAAATCGATTTTGACCGTATAGTCGGAAAATACATTGAGTACACTGCCGCTGAGTAACAGGAGGGTGATGGCTGCGACAGCAAATGTCGAAGTCAGTAGGGCAAGAAAGAGACGTAAACCGATCGGAAATTTCACAATGGCCCCATGTTGGTGATGTGGGGCGAGTGTAAAGTTTAGTGAGGTACTTGCCAAGTGTTGGAGCTTGGCAGGGTGCATTCGTGGATGTTTTCGCTACAAGGCTGGCGATTTTGGTGGAGTCTCCATATTTTCTCCATAATTGTTGATTAAGCTGCGACTGCCAGCGATCACGTGATTAACAAATTATGGGCGAAAACGATAGTGTTCCTGTGTAAATAGGTCGATTCCACATTGCAGATTTTCTATCCAGTCTAGAAAAGCAGGGATCGCTTCACCAACCATATAACGTCCGTGCTGAGGTACTAGCATTTTGACCTCCATCGTACGCACCATATTGACCCAGAAGCGACATACTTTATTCGAGACCATGTAGCGTTTATGAAAGCCGCTCATGGTGTGTAGTTGATCGTAAAATTCTTCTTTGCTAGAAATAGGTTGGGCGATCGTTTTTGCCTCCACTAAGGAGGCTCCCATGTCACCTGTAAATAGAATCTTAGAGGTGCGATCATAAAATTGGAAATTGCCCTCAGCATGCAAAAAATGGGCGGGAATTGCATACAGTGTGGATGCGCCGAGTTGAACGGGCATTCCCTCATCGGGGATGCCGACGATGCGACCATCTGCGCGATTCAGATTGCAAAAATGAGGAACAAAACGTGACCACAAGCTTGAGACATAGAGCTTGCATTGGGTACTAAACAACCACTTGTCGAGTGCGCCGATGATGTCTGGGTCTTGGTGCGAGGCGAATAAGTATTTTAGATCTTTTTTCTGAAGATACTTTGTCATTGCCAACGTTAGGGGGTTGTATGTGATGTTGCCTGAAGGGTCGATCAGTGTGCCTTCACCATTAGAGACAATCAAAAATTGGTTGGCTTGTACGGCTTCCTCTACGTCATCAGCCACTAAATCATTAAACATGAGGCAAATATGTTTGCCGTCGTTATAAAGTTCTATCGCCACCTTGTCCCCCAATCATTCTGTTTGAACGTCGATTCTAGACGTTTGGGAACAGACTTTTTTGATTTGGATTAAGGATTCGTGTTGCGCCAGCAATTTTTACTGGCGCTCACGAAGCGATGAAGAGGTAATTAGTAGCCGAGTGCGCGTCCGTCAGGGTTTCGTGGATCAGCGTAGACTTCGATATCGCTGCCATTAAATTTGATCGTTTGTGTGCGTCCCATGTTACGTCCAACGGAAGTTTTATGGCCTTTCTGTCCTAAGATTTCTATAGTGTCTGCACTAAAACCTCGCTCTAAACGAATGACATCCGGCTCCCATTGATGATGCATGCGAGGCGCAACGGATGCTTCAGCTGCATTCAGTTTATGGTCAATTGTATTGAGAATAATTTGTAAAGTCGTGGTGATAATGCGACTGCCACCAGGGCTGCCCGTAATCAAGAAAGGTTTGCCATCTTTTAACACAATGGTCGGCGTCATAGAGCTTAGCGGGCGTTTTTTTCCCGCAACAGAGTTTGCTTCCCCGCCAAGCAATCCAAAGGCATTCGGCACACCAGGTTTGATCGAGAAATCATCCATCTCATTGTTGAGGGTAATGCCTGTACCAGTAGCAACGATGCCGCTACCAAAGAGCAAATTCAGTGTGTAGGTGGTGGCGACTAAATTCCCGTGTTCGTCGGCGACCGAATAATGGGTGGTTTGATCACTCTCATAGGGAATTGGTTTACCCGGTTTAATCGTCGAAGAGGGCGTGGCTTTAGTCAGGTCGATTTTCTTGACAAGCTCGTCAGCGTAAGCGCGCGAAGTTAATCCCTTTATTGGTACTTGGACGAAATCAGGATCACCTAAATACTCTGCGCGATCTGCATAGGCAAGTTTCATCACTTCAGCCATCTGATGCACAGTCTGAGCGCTATTCAAACCTTGTGCACCTAATGGGAAGTGCTCCAGCATATTCAACATTTGAATGATGTGTACACCACCGGAGCTAGGCGGTGGCATAGAGATAACATCGTAACCACGATAGCTCCCACGAACGGGCTCGCGCTCTATCGCTTTATAATTTCTCATATCGTCGTCAGTGATTAAACCACCATGCTGCTTCATTTCCGCTACGATCTTCTTCGCGATTTCACCTTCATAAAAGACACTAGGACCTTGTTGTGCAATCAGTCGCAGGGAGCGTGCAAGATCTTTTTGCACTAGCAATTCACCTGCGCGAAGTGGTCGATCTCCTTTGAAAAAGATGGCTCGACTTGATGGCCACTTGCCGAGTTGATTTTGGCTTGCATTCAACAAGGTTTCGAGGTGAGGGCTGACGACAAAACCTTGTTCAGCAATTTTGATTGAAGGTTCGATTACATCCTTGAGCTTCATCGTACCGTATTTGCGAAGCGCTAAATCTAGACCAGCGACGGTGCCAGGCACTCCGACCGCAAGATGGGATGAAGTTGATCCACCTGCAATCACTTTGCCATTCGTATCGAGAAACATATCGCGCTTGGCTAATGCTGGCGCGAGTTCGCGAAAGTCGAGTGCGATGTCTTTTCCACTTTTGGCATCATGAATTAACATAAAGCCACCACCACCGATGTTACCGGCATTAGGCAGCACAACAGCTAGTGCAAATCCAACGGCAACAGCAGCATCGATGGCATTGCCCCCTTTTTTTAATACATCAAGTCCAATTTGGCTGGCAAGTCCATGCTCACTCGAGACGACACCATGTTTGGCATGGGTTGGGGTTAGAATGTCATAACTAGTGTCGTACTGAATTTGCGCCCCTGTACCTTGGGCTAAGCCAAGTTGAGAGGTAAAACTCAGTTGAAGTGCGGTGAGGACGATGACGCTGATTTTTTTCATTGAAAACACGGTGTATTCCTTGATTGATCTGATGCCAATGTTTTGGATCGAATAAATGATTGCTACTGAAGTGGTTCCACCATAGAGCATAGCGCAGATCGAGGTACTGACGCCGGGAAGGTTTGGCTAAATTTACCAATGAGCACGGTTTGTTGTGGGCTTGCGGCTACAGTCTTTATATTGATAAGAAAATGACATAAAAAAACCGCAAGAGCTCATGCTCTTGCGGTTCTTGTGATGCTTAAAAAAGTTCGAGGAACTTAAATTATTTTGCTTCAGCGTCAGCAGAAGTTGCGCCAGCTGGTTTAACAGCGATAGCAACAGTTGCATCATCACCATGTACAACAGCAGAAACGCCTTTTGGCAATTTCAAAGCAGATACGTGGATAGATTGACCAGCTTCCAGTTTGGACAAGTCAACTTCGATGAATTCTGGCAGATCTGCTGGCAAGCATTCTACGTCCAATTCAACAGCAACGTGGCTGATAACAGCGGATGCCAATTTAACTGCTGGGGAAACATCAGCGTTTACGAAGTGCAAAGGCACTTTAACGTGGATTTTCTTGCTTGGATCAACGCGTTGGAAGTCAGCGTGCAATACCAATTGTTTGTACGCGTGCATTTGGAAGTCGCGCAACAAAACTTTTTCAACTTTACCATCAACGTCCATGTCGAGAATGGAAGAGTGGAAAACTTCTTTTTTCAATGCATGGAACAATGCATTGTGATCCAATGCGATGTTCACAGCTGGTTGGTTACCACCGTAGATGATACCTGGTGTTTGACCAGCATGACGCAGGCGGCGGCTCGCTCCGGTGCCCTGTACATTACGTGCAAATGCAACTACTTTCATTTTAATACTCCAAAATAAGCAATTTGAATCGCGTTTTGAGATGCGTTCATTTTGCGTTGACTCTCCCGCGACCAGGAGAGTGAAAAAAGCGCAAATGCATTTGCATCTGCGCCAGAAAACTTAACTTTATTTCGAACTCTGATTTTGTACTTTTTATTTTTATTCAGAGAACAAAGAAATAACTGATTCGCCTTTTGTAATACGGCGGAAAGTCTCTGCCAACAAACTATCGCAAGACAATTGACGAATCTTGCTGCAAGCTTGCGCTGCAGGAGACAAAGGAATCGTATCTGTCACGACCAATTCATCGAGTGGCGAGCTATTGATACGATCAATCGCTGGGCCAGACAACACTGGATGCGTACAATACGCCAATACCTTCTTCGCGCCACGTTCTTTCAATACTTCAGCAGCTTTCGTCAAAGTGCCTGCTGTATCGACCATGTCATCCATGATGACGCAGTTACGGCCTTCAACTTCACCGATAATGTTCATGACTTCCGATACATTCGCTTTTGGACGGCGTTTATCAATAATCGCCAAATCACAGCCCAAACGCTTTGCCAAAGCACGTGCACGAACTACACCACCAACGTCAGGAGACACAACTAATAGATCATCGTAGTTCTTACTGACCAAGTCGCCCAACAAAATTGGTGACGCATAAATATTATCAACAGGGATATCAAAGAAGCCCTGAATTTGATCTGCATGCAGATCCATAATCAAAACACGGCCAACACCTGCTTCTTCCAGCATATTCGCGACCACTTTGGCAGAAATCGCCACACGAGCAGAACGCGGACGGCGGTCTTGACGAGCATAACCAAAGTAAGGAATTGCAGCGGTGATACGACCAGCTGATGCGCGCTTTAAAGCGTCTACCATCAGCATAATTTCCATTAAGTTGTCGTTCGTTGGCGCACAAGTCGATTGCAAAACGAAGACATCTTTGCCACGCACGTTTTCATTGATTTCGACCATTACTTCGCCGTCGGAAAACTTTGAAACGTCAGCTTTACCGAGACGAATGCCGAGTTGCTTCGCAACGCCTGCAGCTAAAGCAGGATTGGCATTACCAGTAAAGACCATCATGTTATCGAGCGCGTGTGCCATGAGATCACCTAAGGGAATAAAAAATCCACTTCAAGAGCGCTTAATCAGAATCAAGATTTGAATTCTTGTTGTAATGATTACTGAAAATGCTGCCGTAAAAACCGAAAAGCCGCCGCATCATTTTGTATGCGGCGGCTTGGAATTAACTGGCAGGGGAAAAAGGATTCGAACCTTTGCATGCCGGAATCAAAATCCGGTGCCTTAACCAGCTTGGCGATTCCCCTACACAACCGTTTATCAATTGCCGCTTCGTTTGATAAATCAGCGAAGCCGCTATTTTATCTTGAATTCAGCAATCAACCAAATTTTAGTTTTGCAACCATGTATTCATGGGATGCTGTTGCAAAGACTTTGCCACCCAAGATTTCCATTGTTTCGGCACTTGCGCACATATTTTTTTTGCGCTGTCTTCGTCATCAAATGAACAGAAGACACAAGAACCAGAACCCGTCATCTTGGCACTCGCTAAACCTGCGCTCAACTCAAATTGACTTAGCCAATCGATAGCGTCTTTGATTTCGCCGTGCAAAGTACAAGCAACTGCTTGCAAATCGTTTTTCCATGTTGCGTTAGTCGCATCAGGAAAGTCCGTTATTCTGACGACTTTCGTATCCCTTGTCAACTCCTTGGCTGAAAATATTGACGGGGTCGGGACGTGAACTCCCGGTTCAATTATGACGAACCACTGTTCTTTGGTTGTAATCGTTTGAATCAGCTCCCCTATACCCTCGACGAAAGCATTGGTTCCACACAGAAAAAAGGGCACATCAGCACCTAATTTCAGTCCTAATGCCATCAATTCTTGACGGCTAAGTTGGCAATTCCATAAGTGATTAAGCGCAAGCAAAGTGGTCGCTGCGTCCGACGACCCACCGCCTAAGCCACCTCCCATGGGCAGTTGCTTTGTAAGTTTGATGTCCGCGCCTAGCTGCGAGCTGGAGTATGTTTGTAATAGCTTTGCGGCGCGAATCACTAAATCTTGCTCGGCTGGTACGCCTTGAACTTCATTGAGTCGTTGGATAACGCCATCGTCTCTGACAGAAAAATCTAGATAGTCGCAGCGATCAATTAATTGAAAAACACTTTGGAGCAAATGATAGCCATCGGTACGGCGACCGACAATGTGTAAAAAAAGATTGAGTTTGGCCGGAGCAGGACAAGCTAGAAGTTGCGTAGGCCGAGTCTGATTTCCTTGCATACTTAGTTCCATTCAAGAATGGCCAAGCGGATCTTTAAATCGCCGACTTCTTCCGTGCGTCGATAAAGATTGATTAGTTTGGGGTGAATTTGTTCACCATCTTCCTGCCAACTCGTAAAATCGAGCTGCCAGCCTTGTGTCATGCTGCGGTGATTGTCACGCGTCGGTACCGCAAAGCGTTGTCCTTGCTGGTTGCGATCAAAACCCTGCAGCCAATCACGAAGGCCGGTGATGGGGAGCGACCAGCCAAGAGACTCAGTCAAGAGTTGTTCTACGTTGCCAGCGTAACGTGTTTCTTGTTTGCTTTGTTCTAGGCTTGCACCTTGCGGGTTCTCTCGTATGATGGCGATGGTTTGCCCCAATGGTGAACTCAAGGTGATGCTCATTTCATTACTGTTCTGTTGCCATTCAAAATTGCCAGTTAAGGTTTCTGTTTTCTCGTTTTGCTGATATTGAATGTTGATTTTGCCTGTCATCACCACTGATTCTTGATAGTTGCGGGTACGAGCCATTTGTTCTGATGTTAATGGCTTCGTAGTGCTGCATGAACTCAAGACTGCCGTCATTGAAATGCCAAGCAAAATTGAAGAAATGATGTGTGAAATAGTCTTCATGTGTTTGTGTTTCATTGATAGATTCAAGAACGACGAGTCGCAGCGGTTCGTTGCCAATTCGTTTGAACCGCTGAGTCTAGCTTCAAGGGAGCTTGATTTCTAGGCGATCTAATGTTGATTTCAGTAGTTCGTTGCTAGGGTCTTTTTTGCGTGCGTCGATCAATAGTAATTTAGCTTCTTCACGTTTTTCCTGCGCCCACAATACTTCTGCCAAATGTATCTCTATTTCTGGGTCGCGTCGCATTTGCAAGCAGCGCCGTAAAATCTCTTCAGCTTGCTGATAGTCTTTCTGTCTAAAGCGCAGCCACGCTAAGCTATCGAGAATATAGGGGTCATTTGGATTTAATTCGACAGCGCGCTTGAGCAGTGTATTCGCCTCATCGAGTTGGGTGTTGCGATCTGCATACGAATATCCTAGCGCATTGTAGGCGAAAGGGTTCTCGGGCGAGACAGCAATCAGCTGTTTAAGGGCTAATTCCATTTCAGGATAACGTTTTAAATTCTCCGCAAGCATAGCGAAGTCATAGAGTAGGTCGGGGCTTTGTGGGAAATCGCTTAAAGCTGCTTGTAAGACGATGAACGCTTCGAGTTGTTGACCAGCTGCTTTCATTACTTGCGTTTCTGTTTGCAGCAGTAAAACTTCTTCGGCTTCCGAATTGGCCTTAACACTTTGTAGGAATTGACGTGCCTCTGTATATCTCTGGTCGCTCGCCATTAATAGTGCTCGACGCATTTGAATATTAAACCAGACTGTGTTTTTGTCATCACCATTTTCAACCTTGGCTAGCCAAGCATCAGCTGCCTTCGTATTTTTTCTTTGAAGTTCAACTTGGGCGAGATTGATGTAGGCTGAATTTTTGTCCTGATCTTCGTCAGCTTCCTTGAGATAACGTTGCAAATACACCTCTGCCTTGTCACTATGGTTGAGTTCTAATTCGATTGAGCCCAAGGTGAAAATGATGCGTGAAGTCGGGAGCTGATTGGTTTCAAAGTCTTTGAGTATCAATTCAAATTCTTGTCTTGCTGCATCTAGTTGCCGACCTTCGACCAGCATGGTGGCCAAGGCTAAACGCACTTCACGTGATTCGGGATTTTTTTTGAGAAAATCAACAACTGCTTGAAAACTTTGCTCTTTGTCCAAGGCCTGCGCCAAGCTCAAAATCGCGAGCTCGGAGCTTGGTTGTAAAGCTAAAGCAATTTTTGCCTCTGCGGCGCTGCGCTCAGCATCGCCGCTAGCAAAAGCACCGCGACTTAGCACAATATGAGTGTCGACAGAGCTACTAGTGCCATTTACAATTTTTTCTAAAGTACCAAAGGCTGTTTTCTTGTCTTGCATGCGTGCGAGTAGCCGCTGTGCTTGATGTAGTAGGGGCGGAATCTCCGACTTGCTTGCGGTTTTTAGTTGAAGATTAAAGTGCTTCTCTATTTCATTAAAGTCAGCTTTCACCACCATTAGACTGAGGTAGTATTGGCTCGCTTCAAATGAATCTGGACTGATATCGCGCCAGAGTTTTACTGCCGCTAATGCTTCATTAATTTGCTGCGCGCCCATAGCAACTTCAGCGGCTTTCTTAGCGATTCGCGGATCTCGAGTCTCTTGCGCAACACCCAGAAGAGTAACGAAAGCACTTCCCCATTCGCCGCGTTGTATCGCAATGTCAGAGCTTAATAGTTTAAACAATAATTCCTTACTTAACGCATGCTCAGGAATCGTCTCTTGGCTTGATTGATTGGTGGCGCTCTTGTTTTTGAGAGGTTTGACATTGACTGGCGGTGAAGGTTCTTGTGCTTGTGCAGTCCCTGAAGCTAGGCTGCTTGCCATCCCAAAGAGAATCGAAAAAACAGTGCTGGTCAGTGCGCTGAAGGCGAATTTATGACCGGTAATCGGAGCGTGGACATCTTCCTTGCTTGGAATGGGTACAATACACAATTTGCGACGCCGCTGTGTTTGCTCCATGGACTGCCAGAAGTTTTGAAGTTGAGTTTGACGATTTGCTTGTCGATTGAGCTGAAAATATTTCAAAAGTTTTCCTTTGCTTGACGAAAATGTAACCCGCCTGTAACTCGATTTTACGCGCAAATTGGATTAAGCGGAGCCATTTGCAGGCTAAGCATATATCTGCCCCAGATTGCCGACCTGTGCCAACACTTATTAGACGAAATGAAGGAAGTTGTTGATGCCTGAATTGCCTGAAGTTGAAGTGACCCGCCTTGGGGTAGCTCCCCACGTTGAAGGTCAGGAAGTTACCTCAGTGGTCTTAAGACGCGAAGGCTTGCGTTGGCCTTTTCCCGCAAATTTAGAGCAAATTTTGAGTGGCAAACGTATTCTGAAGACCAGTCGTCGGGGTAAGTATCTGTTGCTCCACTTTGATCACGGTGTGTTACTAGTTCACCTTGGGATGACCGGTAATTTACGCGTGATGCCTACAAAAACTCCTGCACAAAAGCACGATCATGTTGACCTCGCTTTTGGCAAACAGATGTTGCGTTTAACTGATCCTAGACGGTTCGGCGCATTGCTTTGGCATAGCAACGAGGATGGCGCTATTGAAGAACATCTACTCCTGCGCAAGCTTGGTGTGGAACCCTTGGAATCTGGTTTTTCTGCGGAATTGCTCTTTAAGCAAAGTCGAAGCCGCACTGCACCTATCAAGCAAGTTCTACTTTCGGGCGACATCGTTGTGGGTGTTGGTAATATTTATGCCTCGGAAAGTTTATTTCGAGCAAAAATAAATCCGAAGACGCCAGCGAATCGCATCGGCTTGAAACGTTACCAAGCACTGGAGTTGGCAATTCGACAAATTTTGGCGGAAGCGATCACTAAAGGGGGAAGTACCCTAAAGGATTTTGTTGGTGCTGATGGTAAAACCGGCTATTTTCAGCAGTCTTATTTTGTCTACGATAGAGCGGGGGAGCCTTGCCGGGTTTGTCAAGGAACAATAAGACACATCATGCAAGGTCAACGTAGCAGCTTTTATTGTGTAAATTGTCAAAAATAAGCCAGAATGTCGTATTGTTGAGTCTTGGCAAGAACTTGCCTATGGCTGGCGTAGATTAGAAGAAAAGAATATTGAGGACATTATGAGTAATTTGGTGCAGAACTTCCAGGAATATAGTGGATGGCGCAAAGACGTAGGACAAGCCATTGAACAATATCGCACCTGGATCGCCAATTCAGATTTTGCCGATGGTATTTTGGATCAACGCATCGCTCGTTTGAAAGAGCGTTTGGTCGACGATAAGTTGACGATCGCGTTTGTCGCCGAGTTCTCGCGCGGCAAATCAGAACTGATCAATGCGATTTTCTTTGCAGATTACGGACAACGTATTTTGCCGTCGTCGGCGGGTCGTACGACCATGTGTCCGACCGAATTGATGTATGACGAAACTTTTCCACCTTGCATTCGCTTGCTGCCAATCGAAACTCGTAGTGAAACCTTAAGTACCACAGAATACAAGAGCCACAACCATGTGTGGACGGTGTTGCCACTCGATCCAAAATCAGGCGATGGCATGTTGGAAGCGTTCAAACAAGTCAGTTTGACCAAGAAGGTCACTAAAGAAGTCGCGAAGTCCTATGGCCTGTATGATGAAAGCGATCCAGATGCGGCTCTCGAAGTAGACGAAGATGGTATGGTTGAAATTTCTCAATGGCGTCATGCGATTGTGAACTTTCCTCATCCATTGCTGAAGCAGGGTCTGATCATCGTCGATACACCTGGTTTGAATGCGATTGGTACTGAACCTGAATTAACCTTGAACCTGATTCCAAATGCGCACGCAGTGCTGTTTATCTTGGCAGCGGACACTGGTGTGACCAAGAGTGATATCGATGTTTGGCGCAATCACATCGGAAGTGGTCCGGGGCGCATGGTCGTTCTGAATAAGATCGATAGTATGTGGGATGAGTTGCGTACAGTGGAAGAAGTTGAAGCGCAAATTCAGCACCAAATTGAGACTGTTTCACATACTTTATCGCTAGAAAAAAATCAGGTCTTCCCGATTTCGGCGCAGAAGGGCCTAGTCGCTAAGATCAATAAAGACGCTCCATTGCTTGCCAAGAGCCGCTTGCCTAAACTTGAACACGCTTTATCGAAGGAATTGATTCCTTCGAAGAAAAATATTATTCGCGCACAGTTAGCAAGTGATATTCAAGAAATCGCTGAAGGGCAGATGGCGGTCATCACGGCACGTGGACGTGGCGTCAGCGAACAACTTCATGAACTGCAAAGTTTGCGAGGAAAGAATCAGAACGTCATCGAACACATGATGAAACGTGTGACGATGGAAAAACAAGAGTTCGACGCAAGCTTGATGAAGATGCAAGGGACGCGCTCGGTATTCACTCGCTTGTCGACTGAGGTCTATACGACGCTGGGTATGGATCTCTTGAAAGAAGAAATTAACACCGCACGCGAGGCGATGGAAAGCAGTAAGTTCTCTTTGGGTTTGAAGGATGCGATCAAGAATTTCTTCGATCAAGTCAAAGTCAACTTGACTGCATCGAATCGTAAAACCGACGAGATTTCGGAAATGATGGCGATTATGTATCGCAAATTTTCAACTGAACATGGATTAGCTTTAACTTCGCCTATGCCATTTTCACTCGAAAAATATCTGCAAGAAGTGAGCGCAATTGAGGCTGTATTCCAGCGTCAGTTTAATACCATCACGTTGATGACCACTTCCCAAAAAGTCTTGATGCAGAAATTCTTTGACTCGATTTCAGCACGTGTTAAGCAGAGTTTTTCACAAGCTAATCGTGATGTCGAAGCGTGGCAAAAAGTGGTGATGGCGCCGATCGAAGCACAGATCCGTGAACACAAAAATCAACTCAAAAATCGCATGCAGTCGATACAACGTATTCATGTGGCCACTGATAGTTTGGAAGAAAAAATCGCTAGTTTCGAAGCCATGCATACTGAAGTGGAAGCACAAAAGAAAACCTTGGAAAGTCTGCGTCAAAATATCGAAAAAGCACTGGCGGCTGATTCGCTGTCAGCTTGATGCTTGATCGTCGTTGAGCTCTTAGCTCTATTTAATAAATCTGAAAACGCCTCGATTCGGGGCGTATTTTTTTGGGGTTTCAATATGTCCAAAAGTCCGATTCGAGGTCTAAGCTTTTTTTCTGCGACACGTAATGCAGCGGCCTTGATATGCCTACTGCCAGCCTTGGCTTTGGCGCAGTCGGGTTCGGCTTGGAACAAGGTCGATGCTGGAGTCACGGTGGAATTGCGTGGCTTGTCTGTGGTGAGTAAAGATGTTGCATGGGCCAGTGGCGCGAAAGGGACCGTATTACGTACCGTTGACGGACAGCGCTGGACAGCGATGAATATTACTGGCGCGGAGAAGCTAGATTTTCGTGATATTCAAGGTTTTGATGCAAAGACAGCGATCGCGATGAGCGCTGGTCCTGGTAAAGCATCGACCTTATATAAGACGGTCGATGGCGGCACAAGCTGGGAGCTATTGAAAGTCAATGGCGAGGAGACAGGCTTCTGGGACGCCATGGATTTTTGGGATAAGAATCATGGGATTGTTTTTGGTGATCCGGTCAATGGTAGCTTCCAAGTTTTGGTCACCAATGATGGTGGCCGCACGTGGATAAATCCGGTGAAGGATGCACAGCAATTGGCGGCGATGCCAAACGAAGGCGCTTTTGCGGCGAGCGGTACTTGTATCTCAGTACTCGGTACGCAAGAGGTTTGGTTCGTTACAGGTGGTGCTGCCAAGAGCCGTATCTTTCACTCCCGCGATGGCGGTAAGACTTGGGAAGTAAGTACGACCGAGGTGCCAGCCGCCGCCCCACCCAAAGGCTTATTTTCAGTGAGCGTTGCGAAAAATGGGCGAGGCTTTGCTGTTGGTGGTGATTACCAGCAAGCCAAGGGGGCTGGGCTGAATGCCATGAGCAGTCGTGATGGCGGTAAGACTTGGCAAGCGACGCCCGCGTTGCCGCAGGGTTTCATGTCTGTCGTAAGTAAGGTGCCCGGCAGTTCATCTTTTGTGGTCGGCGGCTTGGCAGGCTCTGGGGTAAGCAAAGATTTTGGCAAGACTTGGACAGTGCTTGGCGAGACGCCACTTAACGCGCTTGGGTTTGCGGATGGTACTCATGGTTGGGCAGTGGGCCCAAAAGGCTTGATACTGCAGTATGTGGGTGTGAGTCTATGAGCTCGATGTACTTGTTGCGGAATAGGATTGAAAGCTTGCTAAAGCATAAGACGGTAAACGTATGAAACGTGTGATCCGCAGAGAAGAGGCAGCCGCTGCACCAGCAGAATTACGTGATCCCAGTTTTTCAGCTGCAGTGATTGCTTGGCAAAAAAAGTTCGGGCGCCATAGTTTGCCTTGGCAGCAAACTCGCGATGCCTATCGTGTGTGGTTGTCTGAAATCATGCTACAACAAACGCAGGTCACGGCGGTTATCCCTTATTACCAACGTTTTTTGGATCGTTGTCCATCGGTATTCGATTTGGCGGAAGCGAGTAATGAAGAAGTGATGGCATTATGGAGTGGTCTAGGTTATTACACGCGTGCCCGTAATCTTCATCGATGTGCCAAGCAGGTAGTGGAGCAGTATCGAGGGACATTCCCGTCTGATCCGAAGCTTTTGCAGGAGTTGCCAGGTATTGGCAGGTCGACCGCAGCCGCCGTCGCTGCTTTTTCGTATGGCACGCAAGCTGCGATTTTGGATGGCAACGTCAAACGCGTTTTTGCACGGGTGTTTGGGGTGGAAGGGTATCCCGGAGCGAAGGCAGTAGAAGATCAATTGTGGCTGCGAGCGCAGGCGCTTTTGCCTGAGCAAGATATTGAATCGTACACCCAAGGATTAATGGATTTGGGTGCCACTCTGTGCACGCGTAGCAGTCCTGCCTGTCAGCGCTGTCCTTTGCAAACTAAGTGCGTAGCGTTTCGTGATCACCGTACAGCTGAACTCCCCTACAAAAAACCAAAAACCAAGATCAAAGAAAAGCATGCATTGATGTTCCTCGTGCGTCACGGTGACCTTGTGTTGTTGGAGAAGAGACCCGATTCTGGTATTTGGGGTGGATTGCTTTCTCTACCTGAATATCAAGGAATGCAGCTCAGCAGTGATGTGGCCGTACTTGATGAATCGAAGACCTTTGCGGCGGCCAAAGATTTCGCAGCGCGGTATGGTGAGATCAAGGAAATAAGCGCGCTGCCAGCGATGACTCATGTGTTCACCCATTTTCGCCTCGAATTCAAGGTGATCTACGTGCGTATTGAGAACACACGAGATTCGGTTCAGGAGAGTGGAGCTAGCTGGTTAGACATACACGGAAGTCAGCAGGCAGCTCTACCAGCGCCGATCAAAAGCCTGTTGATACAATTAGCGACGGGGCTAGATTTGTAGAGTTGCGATGGCTCATGGAACATTTGTACCAAATTCCTTTCAATGAGCGTTCGCCATTTAACTCGCATTTCCTAGTTGAGACTCGCTGAAACTCGCTACCTTTTTGTGGACTAGCTCATCCCGCAATTTTCGTGTTTTGTCGCATGGCGTCGTATTTCGTCACTTGACTTCCCTTTTCTAAAAAACACTCTTTACAATTCAAACCTGTCCCTCCACATCATCGTTTGAAGGAGTTTATGTTGAAACATCCAAATATGAAGAAAGCGGTATGTTTGCTGACTTTAGCTGTGCCATTGTGGGCACAGGCTAGTACTAAAGCTTGCCGTATCCCAAACTTTCCACAAGAAGTCCAATGTGGCCAAGTCAGTCGACCTCTCGATCCTAGCCAGCCCGATGGCAAAAAAATCGATGTACATTATGTTGTCTTGCCTTCACAGGATAGAAATAAATTACCAGACGCCGTGTTCTTGCTAGCAGGCGGGCCTGGTCAGAGTGCGATCGGCGTTTCGGCTTTTGGTGAATCTATGCTTGGCAAATTGAATCGTCGTCGCGATTTGGTATTTGTTGATCAGCGCGGAACTGGAAAGAGCGCGCCGCTTAAATGCCCAAAGCTGGAAAATGATGAAACACCCATGGATCAAGCGGCCGTCGTAAAACGCGTGCTTGAGTGCAAAGACGACTTGCAAAAATTACCGCATGGTGATTTACGTTTCTATACGACTAGCATTGCTGTTCAAGATTTGGAGGCAGTCCGTGCCGCACAAAATTATAGTGCGATCAATTTGGTAGGCGTCTCCTATGGAACTCGAGTTGGTCTTGAATACTTGCGTCAATTTCCGAAGTCTGTGCGTCGCTTGGTGATTGATGGTGTAGTACCGCCGGATTTGAACTTGCTTGGTACAGATGCCAAAGCTGCACTTGACGGCATCTTCGCTGATTGCAAAGCTGATACTCGTTGCAATACTGCTTACCCGGATCTTGAAAATCGATGGAAACACTTGTTGAGCGGCGGTACGCGACAAGCGACGTTTACGCATCCCCGTTTGGGAACTGAAGTGAGTATGCCAATCAGTCGAGAGGACATCATCGGCATGGTATTCCGCGGTCTCTATTCGCCTACCGTTACGTCCGTATTGCCGTATGCGATTGCGCAAGCTGATCAAGGCAAGTTTGGTCCTTTAGCAAACTTAGGTGGTGGTTTTAATTTGCCTTCTCCAACGGCGATGAGTATGGGGATGCATTACTCCGTATGGTGCTCAGAAGCCTATGTAAAACCGCCAGCGGCAAATGTGAATGATGAGCTTAGTTCTGTGATGGCGAATAACTACGGCAAGATTTGTTCAGCATGGCCCCGTGGCGATGTGCCTGCGGAATTCTTTACGATACCTAAATCAAATAGCCCTGTCTTGTTATTGAGCGGCGGTATTGATCCAGTTACGCCTACTCGAAATGGTGATCAAGTTGCAAAAGCCTTGGGCGAGAAAGCGCGTCATTTATTTATCAAAAATGCAGGGCATGGATTGATTGGGCAAGGTTGTGTGCGTGAAGTGGTGAATAATTTTGTCGCTGCAAAAGATGATCAAGAAGCTGCCAAAGTTGATGCTAGCTGCGTAGTGCAGATTCCACGTCCCTTAGTCTGGGTCGCACCGAAAGCGGCGAGCAGTGTGAAATCAAATCGAAACGGAGAACAACAATGATTATCGTTGAAGATTTACATAAAGAATTTGTCAAACTAGGTAAGCCTAAGTTTGGTATCGGAAAGAAGACGGCCGAGCGTGTTAAGGCAGTCAACGGCGTCAGCTTTACTGCACAAGACGGCGCAATTCTTGGTTTATTGGGCGCCAACGGTGCTGGTAAAACTACGAGCTTGCGTATGGTCGCATCGTTGCTAAAAGCTGATAGCGGCAAGATTCAAATTGATGACGTACAAGTCAAGGAAGGTCAAACAGCTTCGCAAAGTCGCCTTGGTATTCTTTCCGACGCCCGTGGTCTGTATCCTCGTCTCACCTCGCGTGAAAATATTCACTACTACGGCAAGTTGCACGGCATGGATAGAGCTGTCATCGAAAAGCGCACAGATCAATTAGCACATTGGCTTGATATTGGCAGTTTGTTGGATCGCCGTACCGAAGGGTTTAGCCAAGGTGAGCGTATGAAAATCGCTCTAGCGCGGGCTTTGATTCACGATCCGAAGAATATTATCTTAGATGAACCAACAAACGGATTGGATGTTGTCGCCACTCGCGCCTTGCGTGAATTTTTACGCTGGCTGCGCACCCCAGAGGGTGGGGGTAAATGTATTGTGTTTTCCACTCACATTATGCAAGAGGTAGAGCGTCTGTGCGACACCGTTGTGATCGTGGCAAAAGGTCAAACAGTCACTAAAGGTACGGTGGCTGAGTTGATGGAAGAAGCACAGGAATCAGACTTTGAAGATGCTTTTGTGAAGCTCGCTTTCTTGCAAAGCAAAGAAATTAACCCATCAGTACAAGGGAGTCTCTGATGAAAGAAATATTAGCGATTTATTGGAAAGAAATTTCTGATGCGATGCGTGATCGTCGTACTTTGATGATGGTGATCTTTAGTTCATTGCTGTCTGTACCTCTGCTGTTATTTATCTTCTCCACAGTGATGTCGCAAGTTGAATCGCAAGCGATTGATCGTACGGTATACGCTGTAAATATGAAAGACGCACCAAGCTTGCAAAACTTTTTAGAGCGTCAAGGCTATAAAATTAAGGAAGCGCCTGCCGACTATGAAGAGAAATCGCGCAAGAAAGAATTGAGTAAGCCAGTGTTGATTGTACCCGCAAATTTTGATGAAGATTTGGCGGAAACCAAGCATGTTGATTTGGAAGTGGCTTACGATACTTCGAATCGTCAAGCAGAGATGGGCTTGATTCCTTTGCGTCGATTACTGAATAATTTTGTACAGGAAAAAACGAGTCTTGATCTCTTGATGCGCGGTATTTCACCGGATGTGTTACAAAGTATTGGTATCAAAGAACGCCAATTGCAACGTACTGATGAGCGTAAAGTTACGATTACAGCGATGTTGCCGATGGTGCTGGTAATGGCAATTGTGATGGGCGGCATGTTTGCAGCGATTGATAGTACTGCAGGTGAACGTGAGCGGGGCTCCTTGGAACCATTGATGATGAACCCGGTTTCTGGTTGGCAGTTAGCGATCGGCAAAACAACTGCGGTGATGTCGGTCAGTATTTTGATTGTATTGCTGACAGTGAGTAGTTTCTTCCCCGCACAAGCGGTTATCGGCAATGAGGCCTTGAAGGCAGAGTTTCAATTTGGTGTGAAAGATGCCGCAGCTTTTCTGCTAGTTTTAATTCCTTTAGCTGGTGCTTTGTCTGCTTTACAGGTAGCGGTTTCTTTAACCTGCAAAACTTTTAAAGAAGCACAAGTACGCAATCAATTATTGAGTCTCGTCGTTTCTTTTATGCCGATGTTCTTCATTGTTAATCCTGGCAAAGAACCTGCATGGTTGACCTGGGTGCCTGTGATGGCGCAGACGCAAATGATGAATCAAGTGTTGAAGGGAGAGTTGGTAGCAGCGTCTTCCTTTGGAATCGCGATCGTTGTTGCACTCGCCATCATGTCAGCAAGTCTGATTTTCGTGTCGAAGAAGATGCGTGAGGTCGTTGCGCAATAAACGTTTCGTCATGCAAAATAGAAAAAGGCTTCAGTTCAGACTGAATTGAAGCCTTTTTTGCAAACGTATTCTGTTGATTCAGCGACTAATTGATCCCACAATTAACCGCAATTTGTTTGACGATGACGAATCAGAACCCGTTCATTTTGTTGGAAGTATTTCGCCAGTTTTTCCACCATATACACTGAACGATGTTGCCCACCGGTGCAGCCTATACCCACTGTCAAATAACTACGATTATCGCGTTTGAATTCTGGCAGCCATTTTTCGATTAAGCTTTGAATATCACGATACAGATCTTGCGCCATTTCTTGCTGGTCAAGGAAATTGATTACAGGCTGATCTTTACCAGTTAAGGGGCGCAGTGCATGATCATAGTGCGGATTCGGCAAGATTCGAACATCAAATACGAAATCCACGTCGAGTGGCACACCCACTTTGAACGCGAAAGATTCGAACATCAAAATGAGAGGTGCCTGCTCCACGCCGATTTCATCTTTAATCCATTGGCGCAAGCTGTTGGCGCTGAGAAATGAAGTGTCAATTACATGTCCTAAAAATTGCAGGGGCTCGAGTAGTTCACGTTCTTTTTGGATGCACTCCACCAGGCTTAATGGTGCACTTGATAATTGTTGCTGCTGTAGTAGATGAGATAGCGGATGGCTGCGACGCGTTTCCGAGAATCGAGCGATCAAGGTTTCCGAACTCGCTGTGAGAAATAAGACTTTGACTTCATGCCCGAGTTGACGCAAACGTTCAATCGCTTCAGGTACGATCTTGAGTAAATGTGCGCTACGCGAATCGATTGCCATAGCCGCGCTTTTTACGCCTTCCCATTCAAGGGTATTGACGAGGTCGACCAATAAACTGGGCGGTAAGTTATCGACGCAGTAAAAGCCAGCATCTTCAATAACGTTTAACGCAACCGATTTGCCTGAGCCGGAAATGCCACTGATTAACAGGATACGCATAATTCTTACACCATTGTGTCATCCATGGCGCGACGTTGACGTTCCATGAATTCTTCTAATGTGTTGATGCCGCGCAATTGCAAAATGGTGTTGCGAACTGCAGCCTCCAGTAGAACCGCAATATTGCGACCTGCAGCAACTGGAATGACCACTTTTTTGATTTGCAAACCAAGTACGTCTTGGGTTTGCGAATCGATCGGTAAGCGTTCGTAGTTTTCTTCAAGTGTACTGCGTTTAACGAGATGCACAATTAACTTCAGGCGCATTTTTCGCCGCACAGAGGTCTCACCGAAAATTGCCTTGATATCGAGTAGACCTAGGCCGCGCACTTCGAGTAAATTTTGCAAAATCTCGGGGCAACGACCTTCAATCATATTCGGCGCAATGCGAGAAAATTCGACTGCATCATCGGCGACTAAGCCATGGCTACGTGAGATGAGTTCTAGCCCCAATTCACTCTTACCCAAACCAGATTCACCCGTAATTAACACGCCAACGCCTAAAACGTCCATAAAGACACCGTGCATGGTCACTTGTGGAGCAAGCTTTTTCGACAAATATACGCGCAAATAATCGATGACTTGCGCGGCTGGCAAAGGAGTAGAGAAGAGGGGAATATTGTTGTCGTCACAGGTATCCAAGAATACCTGTGGTGATTCTAATCCTTGTGCCACGATCAACGCTGGGGGATTGCCTGCCACAAGTTCTTTGATTAAGTTCGCACGGGAGCCAGGCGATAGTTTTTGAAAGTAGTTGAGTTCTTGATGCCCTAAGACTTGGATCCGCCCAGGGTGAATCAAGTTTAAGTGACCGACCTGATCTGAGGACGCAGTCGCGTCATCGGTGATTTGCTTTTCGCCACCAGAAAAGCCAGAAAACCATCCTAGTTGTAGCGTGTCGCGGTTGTCGTCGAAGATTCTCTGTATCGTCAGTTCGGTGATCAGTGGCATAGGGCTTACTCGACAATTCTAAAATGAATTCAAAGAGTGGCAATCAAATCGCAGCGAGCTACTCTTCGTTGCAGCAAATGGCGATCACCTTTAGAGATTCGCCTGAAGCTTAGTTTCCCAAGTGATGATATGTTTATACACCAAGCTTGCATCGGTCTCAGCGCGCAGCGCTTCGCGGAAATCATCGTCGGAAAGCATTTCTGCGATTTCCGACAAAATTTCTAGATGTTGTTGGGTCACATTATCTGGCATCAGCAAGAAGATTAAGAGATCGACCGGCATACCATCGGGTGATTCGAAAGGAATCGCTTCTGCCAAGCGCACAAAAGCAGCGATCGGATTTTTGAGACCCTTGATTCGACCATGTGGCACAGCAACGCCATGGCCTAAACCGGTTGAGCCGAGACGTTCGCGTGCGAACAAGTTTTCGGAAACAGTCGAGCGGGCGATACTGCAGTTATTTTCAAACAGCAAGCCAGCTTGCTCAAAGGCGCGCTTTTTGCTGGAAACATCTAGGTTCAGCAGCACGTTTTCCAGTGGCAGGATTTTCGCAATATTGGTCATGTTACTAAATTAATGTGAGTCTTGTGCTCGTTGACATTAAAACAGTTGGCAACCGAAGTCGCCTAATCTGATCGGATCAAGCGAGCGTTTCATTAAACGGTTCAATTGACCACGGTCTCGTAGCCTGCGATTATAGGCTTCTTTTGGCAGGCGCGCGAATTTCCCTGCTATTTCTATGTCAGGCTTGCAAGTTTTTTTGGAGAAGGGCGCTAAAGGCTTCAACCGAGATGGGTTTGCTAAAGTAGAAACCTTGCATTTCCTGGCAGCCTGCATCGCGCAAGAAGTCCATTTGTTCGAGATTTTCTACACCTTCGGCTGTCACTGTCATGCCTAAGGCACTCGACATCGCGATGATCGCCTTTGTCAGAACGACAGAATCTTGATTTTCTGGGATTTCGCGAATGAAAGAGCGATCGATCTTCAGATTATCGATAGGGAAACGTTGCAGATACGAAAGAGATGAAAAACCCGTACCGAAGTCATCGAGAGAGATGCTTACGCCCAAGTCTTTGATGGCATTAAACACGCTGCTTAAGTGATCTGCTTCCACCATCAGTAAACCTTCGGTGATCTCTAATTGCAAAGCCTGTGCATCTAAGCCGGTGTCATCGAGAACTTCCTTGATGAAGCTTGGTAAGTTCGGGTCTTGAAATTGTTTCGGCGAGATATTGACGCTGATCTTAAAATCGAAGCCATACTCATTCCGCCATTGTTGTGCATGGCGTGCCGCTTGTGCTAAGACCCAGCGGCCAATCGGTACGATCAAGCCAATTTCTTCAGCGAATGGAATAAATTCATTGGGTGCCACGATAGCCATATCTTCCATCTGCCAACGAATTAAAGCTTCGGCACCGACGATTTTTTGCGTCTCTAAATTTATCTTGGCTTGGTAGTAAAGTAAGAATTCATCTTCGACTAATGCACGGCGTAAATTGCGTTCCAAGGCATAGCGATGCTGGGCACGAATCATCAATTCAGAAGTGAAGAATTGATAGTTATTGCGGCCTAACTCTTTCGCTAAATACATGGCGGAATCGGCGCAGCGTAAGAGAGTCGGGCCATCTTCGCCATCATGCGGAAATACGCTAATGCCGATAGAGGTGCCGAGATGGTACTGATTTTCATCGATGACGAATGGCTCACGCATCTTAGTTAAAATGCGCTCCGCTAATTCTTTAAGATGCTGGGCGGTGGTGAACTCTTCGACTACGATAACGAATTCGTCGCCACCAAGACGTGCCAACATATCGGTGGCACGTATGCAGGAACTCAAACGTTTAGCAACATCACACAACAGACCATCACCTGCTGCATGACCCGCGGTATCGTTGACATTCTTAAAGCGGTCAAGGTCCAAGAAAATCACGGCGACCTTTTGATTGTAGGAATGCGATAGAGCGTAGCTCAGTCTTTGCTGCAGTTGGTGACGGTTAGGTAAGCCAGTTAATGCATCGTGGGTCGCAATGTACTGCAACTGACGTTCAGTCTCACGAATCTCAGTGGTGTCTGTGAAAGAAATTAATACCGCTTCATTTTTGTTTTGATGATGCTGCGAATGAATTGGCTGTACATTCACCAATAACCACACCACCGATTGATCATGTAATTGCAAACCAATGGATAAATTCGAGATGGCTTCACCCGTGCGAAAGACAACGGACGCTGGATCATCACCAATCTTTATTTCGCTACCATCCTCGCGAAAAATACGACTGAAATAGCGATGACGCCGACCTGCTGCCTCAACTGAACTAATTTTTAAAATGCGCTGTGCGCTTGGATTACAAGTGAGAATTTGGCCGCCTGGTGCAATCACCATAATGCCTTCGGTCAGATTATTCACCACAGAACGATAGCGGTCCTCACTGGTCGCCAGGCTATGTTCCATGTTCTTCTTGTCGATCGCTAAGGCGATGACATGCATGGCATCCATAATCAAGGTTTGTTCATCGACGCTAGGTACCCGTAACGCGCGATGATAAATATCGACGGTGCCAAGCAAAGTATTGAAGGCAGTTTTAATCGGCACAGACCAGCAAGATTGATAGCCGTAACGAACAGGTGTGTGTTTGTGCTTGCTCCACAAATCACTTTTACTGATGTTATCTACGATCTTGATTTTGCCACTTTGAATGGCCGGTCCACAGCTCCACTGATTGAGACCGATTTCAATTTGATCGATTTCGTTTAGAAATTCTGCCTCCATAGAGGGAGCAGCAGCAAGTTTCAGTTTTTGGCGTTCATCGTCGTAGAGCATGATCGCGCAAACGGAAGCATTGTCGAGCAGGCGTTCCATTCGATCACATACGTCTTGCAAAATTTGCGTGAGCGGATTGTCTAAGGCAATCATCTCCAAAATTTCTTTTTCGTGATGCAAGGCTTCGTGGCTCAAACTGTTTGCCGTGGCAAACTCGCGTGGCGCTCTAACGTGCAAAGATTTGGCAATCGGTTGGGTTTGCAAATGACGAACCCGCAGTACATAGGCCGTATTCCGTTGCACCGGGAAGCTATGAAGTCGCACTTCAACATCGAGCAGATGCGAATCTCTAGTTTTTAATTGGCAAAACTCGGCAATCGCTTGAGGCAAGACGCTAGCCCCAGCTTGTAAATGTGTTTTGAGTTGATTTGGGTGACTGAACTGCAGGAAGCTCGCCCAACGCATACCCGTAATTTCGTTTAAGTTTTTGGCGCGCAGAAGCTCAATGCCGAGTTTGCTGGCATACACAATGACACCATCGATCAAGACGTAGCTTGCATCTTGAGCGTACTGTTCTAACAGTGATAGCCAATTGGCGGGATAAATCACTTCGTTGAAACTATGGGATGGCTTACTGGTGTAATTCACAAAATCGTCTTTTGAAAAATCGTTCAGGGTCAATCTTGAATGGATAAATCAAGATGAACGCAAAATAAATGCAAATAAGCTTTCAGGAATGATTACAAATTAAAGGCTTACATGCAAGCTGTCGAAACGCTAAGTATTTCCTGTTTTTGTCCTGTGTGAGAGTAGGCTTGTAATAATACTGACGTTTGAAAAATAACTATTGACGTGCGTTACGTTGATTCGAAGGCATCTTTCCTGTGGAGAAATTGCTACGCCACGGATTGATATCGAGGCCACCGCGACGTGTGTACCTCGCGTAAACCGACAGTTTTTGTGGTTTGCAATGTGTCATAAGGTCAGTGAAAATGCGTTCTACACATTGTTCATGAAATTCATTGTGATCGCGGAAGCCAATCAAATAGCGCAGTAGAGATTCTTGATCAATTGGTGCGCCGACATAATGGATCTGTACGCTAGCCCAATCAGGTTGGCCGGTAACTAGGCAGTTTGACTTGAGTAGATGCGATACCAAAGTCTCTTCGATCGCAGATTGCTCGTGATCGGCTTTTAAAAGGCTAGGGTTCGGCGAATATTGGTCGACTTCGATGTCGAGTCTATCTAACTGTAGACCATCAAGTTCATTGAAACTGAATTTACCAAAATTTTCTGGGGTAGTAATGCTAATTTGTACAGGCGCGCCAAATCCGTTCGAGATGTCGGTTTGCAGTAAGCTCAGCAAGGCATCGGTGCCGGCGAGCTTGGTTTGGTTAAAGGAGTTCAAGTAAAGTTTGAAGGACTTCGACTCAATAATGTTCGGCGAGTCGGCTGGTGCCATGACAGTTAAGATTGCTACTTGCGGTTTGCCACGTAAATTTAACCAAGAAACTTCATAGGCATTCCAAATGTCCATTCCAAAAAAAGGTAAGTTGACCGCCTTGCCATCGACGATCTTCAAGCCAATTTCAGCTCGTTTTTCAGCGCGAGGAATAGGAAACAATAGGCTCGGGTCATACGAGGTCTGATAGGCGGAATTTTTGCCAAGCTGCGATTGTTCAGCGGTATTAGTCGGATTACTGGAATTGCTTGAATTACTCATGATGTTTGGACTTGTTCGATAGTGTCTTACAGCCCTCGCAGGCTGACATAGCGCTGGGTAAGCTCTATGCCATGCACTGCTGAGGAATTACAAAAATAATTTATAAACTGGGTTATTGCTCTCATCCCAGTAACGATAGCCTAGGCCATTCAAAAATTCTTTGAAGGCTTTCATTTCTTTCTTCGGTACTTGTAAGCCAACTAAGGTACGCCCATAGTCAGCGCCGTGATTGCGATAGTGGAATAAGCTGATATTCCAGTTTGGTGCCATGCTGTTTAAGAAGCGCATTAAAGCGCCTGGACGCTCTGGAAATTCGAACCGATACAGTAACTCGTTTTCAGCCAATTCACTTTTGCCACCGACCAAATGACGGATATGCAGTTTCGCTAACTCATCGTCAGTTAAATCTAAAGTAGGGAAGCCGTGTTTGACAAAACTCTTGGCGATTTTGCCCGATTCTTCGCGATTGGAAACTTGAATGCCGACAAAAATATGCGCCGATTTTTTATCGCTGATACGGTAGTTGAACTCGGTCACATTGCGTGGGCCCACGAGCTCACAGAAACGTTTGAAACTCCCTTGCACTTCAGGGATGGTCACGGCAAACACGGCTTCACGCGCTTCACCGACTTCGGCACGCTCGGCGACAAAACGCAGGCGATCAAAATTCATGTTAGCACCGCAGGCGATGGTTACCATCGTCTCATTCTTTAGCGCACGTTTATTATTTTTTTCCCGTTCGATATAGGCCTTGCAGCCAGCGACGGCAAGTGCACCAGCGGGTTCGAGAATACTGCGTGTATCTTGGAAAACGTCTTTGATTGCAGCACAAACGGCATCAGTATCGACGGTGATGACCTCGTCGACATACATTTTCGCAAGACGGAAAGTCTCTTCACCGACTAATTTCACTGCGGTGCCATCAGAAAACAAACCCACATCATTGAGCGTAACGCGTTTGCCGGCTTTCAAGCTGCGCGCCATGGCGTCAGAGTCCGTGGTTTGCACACCGATAATCTTGATGTCAGGACGAACTGCTTTGACGTAAGCGGAAACGCCCGCGATCAAGCCACCACCACCAATTGCGACAAAGATTGCATGGATAGGGCCAGCGTGCTGGCGCAAAATCTCCATACCGACTGTGCCTTGTCCGGCGATGACATCAGGGTCATCGAAAGGATGAACAAAGGTGAGCTTGCGTTTCTTTTCCAATTCCAAAGCATGGCCATAAGCATCTGTGTACGATTCTCCGTGCAGCACGATTTCGACCGCGTCTCCACCATGGCTACGCACAGCGTCGATTTTGACCGGTGGGGTGGTCGTTGGCATCACGATGACGGCTTTGCAACCGACACGTTTAGCACTGAGCGCCACGCCTTGCGCATGATTTCCTGCTGAGGCACAAATCACACCGCGTTTTAACTGTGCTGCATTGAGGTGAGCGATCTTATTGTATGCCCCGCGTAACTTGAAGCTAAACACGCTTTGCATGTCTTCACGTTTGAAATGAATTTGATTGTCCATACGCTTGGACAAGTTCGGAGCAAACTCTAATGGAGTTTCGAAGGCAACGTCATAAACGCGTGCGGTTAATATTTTTTTCAGGTAATCAGTGGACATGGGAAATCTTCTCAATTCTTCACAATACTTTTATGGCATCTTCAAAAATCGGACAGTGGCCTAGGCCAAACGCAGGCGTTGCGTTTTCATCTCCATGGATAAATAAAGATCATGCGTACGACGTTCGCTGTTTTCAGCTGGTGTCCAAGCAAACATCATTGTCGGGCGGGGTAGAGCGCAGAAATGATGCAAAATTCTAAAGTCCTCTGTGGGCATTATAATGTATCCCTCGCCTACTTACCCCAATTCCTATGATAGAAGCCGCAGTTGCTTGGTTGTTGAACTTGCTTGCCGTCTCAAACGTCGGTTTGCCTGCGGTATTCTTGGTCAGTCTAATTTCCGCGACTTTAGTCCCTTTAGGCTCAGAACCGGTGGTTTTTGCTATGGTGAAAGCCAATCCAGATATGTTTTGGATCACGATTGTGGTTGCTAGCATTGGTAATACTTTAGGTGGGGTGATCAACTATGGTATGGGCTATGGTGCTGAGAAAGCATTTCACCGAGAGCGTGAGAGTCGTTGGTTTGGGTGGTTAAGCAAGTACGGAGCAAAGACCATGCTGCTGGCTTGGTTGCCTGCAATTGGTGACCCCTTATGTGCATTGGCGGGGTGGTTAAAACTGCCTTTTTGGCAGTGCTTGGCCTATATGGCCATAGGAAAATTTTTGCGTTATTTATGTATGACCAGCATGTTATTAGCGGTGCCGAACGGATTTTGGCATCGGATTGCCAGTTGGTTGGGTTGAGGGCAATAGCTTATTTTCTTAAGATTAGTTTCCTAAACTGGGCGTCATCGCTTTCATCGCCCAGGCAGGATAGTTCGCCTTAAATAGACGGAAAAATAATTCATTTTGGCTCTTACTGGCGATCGCCTCGCGTAGTATTTTCTTATCGCTCTCTTTTAGAGATTGATGTGCCAAATAGATACCGACCTTCGCTTTGGGAAACTGTTTCAGTGGTATCGCCTGTATTTTGTTGTCGAGAAGGATATCTTCTGCCGCTTGGACAAAAACTGTGGCGGACATGATGGTGGCCTGAATTTGGCCTGATTGCATTTTTTTTGCAATGTCTTCAACTTCAATAAACTCTTCAGCCCGTTTTGCGTTGCGCAGTTTTTGCGTGAATTCGCTATACATAGGGCCAAAATCGTAGCCGCGAACCAGGCCGAACTGCAGATTGTCTTGCTCTAAAATGGCCTCAGGTTCTTCATTCTTCAGCGCATCCTTTAACACGATAACGCTGGGATAGAATTCGATGAGGGGAATGAATTCAGCATACTGATTGCGTTCATCTGTTTGGATAGCAAAGACGATGTCGGTCAGTCCATTTTTGAGATAGTGAATTGCACGTGCGCGGGGCACAAAGTCCCATATAAAATGACATTGAGTAGACTTTTCGACCGTGGAGAAAAAATCACTGAGGATGCCACTGACTTGTTTTTTTGCGTTGACGGTAAGCGCAGGGCCTTGTGGGTTAATCGCAATGTGAATGTTGCGGCTGCAAGTGGCTGCGACCGCTGTGTTACAGCTCACGCTCGCAAAGAAAAAAGCGAATAGGGGACCACAATGGAATAAAAGCTGTTTCGCTTTTGTGTTTATCCACATACTCGCTCCGATTAAAGACGGTAAGGTTTTTTTTAGAGGTAGCGCATCATCATTAGTCAAAATTGACGATGCTCGCCTTATCGATCTCATCAGCATAGTCGATGCTTTGATAAATTTCCTCTGTTTTTCTGAGTTTTCACCATATTTGTTTTTAGCTGTCGAGATCGGTGTTGTAGATCTCAAAAACTATTTTGTCGAGACACTCAGATCAGACTGCAGCCGTTATAATGCGCGTCCTCTTTGACCTGGCCATCAGCTCAAATCGCTAGAAAAAATCTTGTTCGATATAAAGTGCAAGAATGGCCGGTGGTAATTGTATAAAGGACATTATTTTGTGGAAGAAAATTAAAGATCTTTTCGTCGCCAAAACTGACTCTTTGGAAGCGAATGCGATCATAATGAATGATGCAAAGATAGTAACAACTGACGACGCACAAACCGACGTAGAAGAAAGTGGTCCCAATTTGAGTGGTTTGATCCGTCAGCATCTCGCTCCTGTGCTGAGGGCTGATGGCTTCACGGGATCTGGGCGCAGTTTTCGTAAAAATCATACAGATTGGTTATTCGTTTTGACGCTAGAGACCTCAAGGGCTGGTAATGCCTTTGCTCTGCATGTGGGAATTCAGCCCAAATTTGCCCCAGATACTTTGGGTAAGCCCGTTGATCCTAAGAAGTTAAAAGTGCAACTGTGCGAATTCCGGCGCCGTATTTCATCGACTGCCAAAGACCAATGGTGGGATTTTGAAGCAACAGAAGAGAGCATGATTACTGCTCTGCAGGCGTCTGCATCGGTGTATGTGGAGCATATGCGTCCTTTAGTGCATGCCATTTGTGCGGAGCCGAGTATTTTCGCGGAAATCAGCGTTGAGAAGTTTAACGTCCAAGCCATGGGTTTTGAAGGTTTTGCTAGCGACGAAGGAAGGCTCGCCTTGGCAACAGCGCGTTATCTCGTGCTAAAGAAGCAACATGAAAAAGCACGGGCATTTGCTGAACATGGATTGCGTCACGTTGGAATTTCTGTAGGTCTGCAGCGCGACTTCGAAGAATTGTTAAACTGCTTTGAACAAGCAAAGCTTGACGATATCAACGACGCTTCCTAAGCAAGGAGCAAGGGCTCTAGCGCTGAAGAGTCCACCTTGTTGTAATTTTTGATGCCAATTGGAAAGAAAAAGTAACTGTTTAAAATCCGGTAAAAACAACAGTTTCCATACTAAATATTCAACCCTTGTGAAAAATGCCTGAATTTCCTCAGGCGTTTTACTCAAAAATCAAAAGATATCCCCAGAAAAGTAAAGGATGTTTCTGCGTGGTGCAGCGCAATACGCTAGAATGAGTCTTTAAGATCCGTCCAACGCTTTTTCAGATGAATGCTCCAGTTCAAATCACAGGCACATTTCCTCACCCTGATGCCGAGGTAGCGCAAGGTGCTGCCGCTACCCGTTTGCGTGAGATCCCTTATAACTACACCTCTTTTTCCGACCGCGAAATTGTAATTCGTTTGTTGGGCGAGGAGGCTTGGGCTCTACTTGACAATCTACGTGGTAAACGCCAGACAGGTCGTTCCGCACGTATGTTGTATGAGGTGCTCGGCGATATCTGGGTGGTAAGGCGTAACCCCTATTTGCAAGACGATATGCTGGAAAATCCCAAACGTCGTCAAGCCTTGATCGATGCTTTGAACCATCGTTTGCATGAGGTTGAAAAGCGCCGGGTCGCAACAGATAATCTGACAGCGGAAGATGCCGATCGTAGTAATTCGGTAGAAACCTTGGTCGCTGCGGCGCGTAAAGCGGTTGCAGATTTTTCTCAAGAGTTCCGCAATACCTGGGACCTGCGTAAAAAAGCGAGCAAGATGCTGGCCAAATATACGGCTAAAGACAATATCAAGTTTGATGGCTTGAGTCGTGTATCCCACGTCACCGATGCCACTGACTGGCGTGTGGAATATCCGTTCGTCGTCTTGACCCCGGATACCGAAGATGAAATGGCGGGTTTGGTGAAAACCTGTATCGCACTCGGTCTCACTATTATTCCACGCGGCGGTGGCACGGGTTACACCGGCGGTGCGATCCCATTGACGCCAATGTCAGCGGTAATTAATACAGAAAAATTGGAACATCTCGGCGCGGTGGAAATGACCCGCTTGCCGGGCGTTGATCGTGATTATGCTGTGATCTATTCCGGCGCAGGTGTTGTGACGAAACGTGTTTCTGATGCGGCCGATAAAGCCGGTTTTGTGTTTGCGGTGGACCCAACTTCAGCAGAAGCCTCCTGTATAGGCGGCAATGTCGCGATGAATGCCGGTGGTAAGAAAGCAGTATTGTGGGGCACAGCCCTCGACAATTTGGCTTCATGGCGCATGGTTGATCCGAACGGTGATTGGTTGGAAGTGACGCGCCTCGAACACAATCTCGGCAAAATTCACGACGTCGAGCTGGCTAAATTTCAATTAGAGTGGACACATCCCGGCGAGAAGAGACCATTCAAGACCGAACTCTTGCAAATTCCTGGCCGCACCTTCCGCAAAGAAGGTCTGGGTAAGGACGTTACTGACAAGTTTTTAGCAGGTCTGCCTGGCGTACAAAAAGAAGGCTGCGACGGCTTGATCACATCGGCACGTTGGATCTTGCACCGCATGCCGAAATTCACCCGCACCGTCTGTCTCGAATTTTTCGGTCAAGCGCGTGATGCGATTCCAAGCATTGTTGAAATTAAAGATTACCTTGATGGTGAAACCAAAAAAGGCGGTGCGATTCTGGCTGGCCTTGAACATTTGGATGAACGTTATTTGAAGGCCGTTGGTTACACGACGAAATCAAAACGTGGCGTAATTCCGAAGATGGCCCTGTTTGGTGATATCGTTGGTGACGATGAAAATGCAGTAGCGCAAGCGGCTTCAGAAGTGATCCGCATTGCGAATACGCGTGTCGGTGAAGGTTTCGTCGCGGTCAGCCCTGAAGCACGTAAAAAATTCTGGTTAGATCGCGCTAAAACAGCGGCGATTTCGAAGCACACCAATGCCTTTAAGATTAATGAAGATGTGGTGATCCCGCTTGATCGCATGGGTGAATACACCGACGGTATCGAGCGTATCAACATCGAATTGTCGATTCAAAACAAGCTGGCCTGCGCTAAGGCATTGCAAGATTTTGTGGTGCGAGGCAATTTACCTCTTGGTAAGAGTGAAGATGCGGACGGCGATGATATCCCAGCGGCAGAGTTGTTGGAAGATCGGGTAGCGCAAGCAACACAGTTATTGAATGAAGTCACTGCTCGTTGGACTTATATTCTTGAGCATCTTGATCAACCACTCAGTGAGGCTCGGGCAGAGCTGGTGCGCTTGGGTCTCGATAAACTTGATTTCGTTTTCGAGCAGCGTTTGCAAACGCAAGCGAATGCGACTTTGTTTAATGTCGTACAAGACCGCACCATTCGTATTTCTTGGAAAACCGAAGTACGTGCTTTGCTACGTCAGATCTTCAACGGTGCTGCTTTCAAGTTAATTTTGGAAGAGTGCACGGCAATTCATAAACGCGTATTGCGCAGTCGCGTGTTCGTTGCTTTGCATATGCATGCGGGTGACGGCAATGTCCATACGAATTTGCCAGTTAACTCTGACGACTACGAAATGCTGCAAGTGGCGCATCACGCTGTTGCACGCATCATGGTCTTGGCGCGTTCGCTCAATGGCGTGATTTCCGGCGAACATGGCATCGGCATTACCAAGTTGGAGTTTTTGACCGAAGACGAAATCAAAGACTTCCGCTCCTACAAATTGCGCATTGATCCTGAAGGTCGTTTCAATAAGGGCAAACTCTTGAATTTGCCTGAATTTGCTGCGGATTTGCGCAATGCATATACGCCATCCTTTGGTTTGATGGGGCATGAATCCTTGATCATGCAACAAAGCGATATCGGTGCGATTGCCAATAGCGTTAAAGACTGTCTGCGCTGTGGCAAATGCAAACCTGTTTGCTCGACGCACGTGCCACGTGCGAATTTGTTGTACTCACCACGCAATAAAATTCTAGCGACGTCCTTGTTGGTGGAAGCCTTCTTGTACGAAGAGCAGACCCGTCGTGGCATCTCGATCAAACATTGGGATGAATTCTCTGACGTTGCTGACCATTGCACGGTCTGTCATAAGTGTGTGAACCCTTGCCCGGTCGATATCGATTTTGGCGATGTATCGATGAACATGCGCAATCTCTTGCGTAAGATGGGACAGAAGAAATTTAACCCAGGCACAAGCGCTGCAATGTTCTTCTTGAATGCGACCGACCCCGCGACCATCAATGCCACGCGTCAGGTGATGATGGGTTGGGGCTATAAAGCACAACGCTTGGGCAATGATTTGCTGAAAAAGTTTGCGAAGTCGCAGACCAAAGCACCACCTGCCACTGTCGGAAAAGCGCCGATCAAAGAGCAAGTGATTCACTTTATTAATAAGAAAATGCCAGGCAATCTGCCGAAGAAAACCGCACGTGCCTTGTTGGATATCGAAGACGATAAAGTTATTCCTATCATTCGCAATCCGCAAACGACAACGGCTGATACGGAAGCGGTGTTCTACTTCCCGGGCTGTGGTTCGGAGCGTTTGTTCTCGCAAGTCGGTTTAGCGACACAAGCGATGTTGTGGAATGTCGGCGTACAAACGGTGCTGCCACCGGGTTATCTATGCTGCGGTTACCCGCAACGTGGAGCAGGGCAGTTCGACAAAGCTGAGAAGATGATGACCGATAATCGAGTCTTGTTCCATCGCATGGCTAATACACTCAATTATCTCGATATCAAAACCGTCGTGGTTTCATGTGGTACTTGCTATGACCAGTTGGCGACCTACGAGTTCGACAAAATTTTCCCGGGCTGTCGCATCATTGATATCCACGAATTCTTGATGGAGAAAAATGTCAAACTCGAGGGCGTAACAGGGACTCGTTATATGTATCACGAGCCTTGTCATAATCCGATGAAATTGCAAGAGTCAGGTAAGACCATCAATAGTTTGATTACGACATCCGACAATGTGAAAATCGAAAAGAATGATCGTTGCTGTGGTGAGTCAGGTACATTTGCAGTCGGTCGCCCTGATATCTCGACTCAGGTGCGTTTCCGTAAAGAAGAAGAAATGAATAAGGGCGCAGATAAATTGCGTCAAGATGGCTTCACTGGAGACGTTAAGATCCTGACTTCCTGCCCATCCTGCTTGCAAGGACTTTCGCGCTATAACGACGATACCTCAACGCAAGCTGACTACATTGTGGTTGAAATGGCGCGTCATATTCTTGGTGAAAATTGGATGCCTGAGTATGTGGCGAAAGCGAACAACGGTGGTATTGAACGGGTCTTGGTGTAATGATGACGCAAGTATGTGAACTCTGCACCGTCGATGGCGGTGAGGTCATCGTCAACACCACACAACTTCGTGTGGTGCTAATTGATGATGCGAATTACCCAGGTTTTTGTCGGGTGATTTGGAATGCCCATGCCAAGGAAATGACTGATCTCCCGATCAGCGATCGTTCCAGCTTGATGCAAGCGGTGTGCAAAGTGGAGCAGGCAGTACGTGATGTGATGCAGCCGCATAAAATCAATCTTGCGAGTTTGGGGAACATGGTGCCACACCTGCATTGGCACGTGATCCCGCGTTATCTTGATGATGCGCATTTCCCTAACCCGATCTGGGCGAACGCTGACAGATCTTCACTAGACATAGACGCAAAACGTGCTTTGCTGCCCACATTGCGTGCGCAGATTCAGAGTATGTTTGCGATCTGATATTTTCTGATAATGTGATGAGCCAACTACCTCCACCAATTACCAAAACTGTCCAAGCAAGCTCGATTAACGCGCGAACGGTATCACGCTGCTTAGAGATTGGTTTCGATGACGGTGCAAATTTTACGATTCCATTTGAATTGATGCGCGTGTATTCGCCATCTGCTGAAGTGCGCGGACACGGCGAGGGCCAAGAAGTTTTGCAAGTTGGCAAAAGGCTGGTCAGTGTTACAGGGATTGAACCGGTTGGTCATTACGCGATTAAACTGTTATTCACAGATACCCATGAAACCGGCATTTTCACTTGGCCCTATCTGTATTGGCTGGGGCAAAATCAAGACCTACTATGGGGCGACTACTTAGCGCGTTTGCATGCAGCTGGGTATGCGGGTGAAAGCGGGCGCGATGCTGAACCACCAGTCATAGGCAAGTCATCCTGCGGGAGCAGGTAATATCTACGTTAACAAATTCAAAAAATTACCGCAGAAATTTTGCGGAAAATCACCTTTGAGCGGGCGCGAAATTGCGATTCCGCTCTATAATCCCGCCTGAATTAAGAAATTGCCGTTTTGGATGCTGAGCACCATCATGTGCTTAGCAAGAAAGCAAGGGAATCGCATGAGCGAACAAGCTAATAGCAGTACTCACACTACTCACTTTGGTTATGCCACTGTCGCAGAGGAAGAAAAAGTCCATAAAGTGGCTGAGGTTTTCCATTCCGTAGCAGCGAAATATGATGTTATGAATGATTTGATGTCAGCTGGCTTGCATCGAGTTTGGAAGGTTTTCACTATTGCTCAAGCCGGGATACGACCAGGCTTTAAGGTACTTGATATCGCGGGTGGCACTGGCGATCTCGCGAAAGAATTTGTCAAACAAGCGGGTAAGAGCGGTGAAGTGTGGCATACCGATATCAATGAGTCTATGTTACGTGTGGGACGTGATCGGCTCTTGAATAAGGGCTTGATTACCCCAACCTTATTGTGTGACGCAGAGAAATTGCCGTTTCCTGATAATTATTTTGACCGCGTGAGTGTGGCGTTTGGATTACGTAATATGACGCACAAAGATCAAGCACTCAAAGAGATGCAAAGGGTCTTGAAGCCAGGCGGCAAATTGCTGGTGTTGGAGTTTTCCAAAGTACCAGAGGCATTGCAGAAGCCTTACGATTTGTATTCTTTTAAGGTTTTGCCATGGTTAGGTCAGAAGATCGCAAACGATTCAGATAGCTATCGTTATTTGGCCGAATCGATTCGTATGCACCCTGATCAAGAAACACTGAAGGGAATGATGCAAGAAGCAGGTCTAGAACGAGTTGAGTATTTTAATTTGACCGCTGGTGTAGCAGCTTTACATACGGGCATTAAGGTTTAAGGTTTAGAGGAAATCTAAACCATTCGATTTTGTCGTAAATTTGGTTTTACAGGAGATTTACATGAAACACATTTTGTTGAGTATCGCTTTATTGTTTGGTGCAATGACTATGGTTATTGCGGACGCAGATGCCCAACGTATGGGCAAACGTGGTTCATTTGGCCGTCAATCGAATAATGTCACGCAAAAGGCGCCGGCGGCAACACCGGGTGCACCGGTTAACCCCGCAGCTGCGGCAAAACCAGGTGCGCCAAATGCAGCAGCTCCGATCCCACCGAAGAAACCAGGTTTGCCTTGGAAAGGTATTATTGGTGGCTTGATTGGTGGTGCGTTATTGGCTGGCTTGTTCTCATCACTGGGTATGGGCGGTGCTTTGGCGAGCGCATTGGGTTCTATCGTGACGTTCGCGCTAATTGGATTTGCCATTTTCTTCTTATACCGTTTGTTCACAAGAAAGAAAGATGCTGGCGCGCCATCGATGTTTAATCAACAAACGCCACAACCAGCTTATGCAGGGATGCCAAGCGATTTGGGATCTGGTCAGCGTTTCGATAATGCACCTCAAGCTTTTACACCGGCCTCGGTAAGTACTGCGAATTTGAACGAAGCGCCAGCAAATCAGGCGACATGGCAGATCCCTGCGGATTTCGACGTGGCGGGTTTCTTGCGCCATGCTAAATCTAACTATATTCGTTTGCAGGCTGCGTGGGATCGCAGTGATATCAACGATATTCGCGAATTTACCTCACCAGAAATGTTTGCTGAAATGAAGTTGGAATTGCAAGATCGTGGTACCACTAAGAACGAAACCGATGTGGTCACCTTGGAAGCTGAGTTACTGGGCGTTGAGACTCAAGCCTACGACTACTTAGCAAGTGTGAAATTCACAGGCACGATCAAAGAAGGCGGGGCGGCAAATGCCGAACCATTCGCCGAAGTATGGAACTTGGCAAAGCCAATCAATGGTCAGTCTGGATGGGTGTTGGCTGGTATTCAACAACTCAATTAAGTGTTTGAATCGGTTTGTTGCACCATCAAATTTTGCGATGAAACAAGCTTGATTTGATCGGAACTAAGGCGAAAACCGGGTTTGCTGTTAAACTAAGAACCGCGCATACATCATGCGCGGTTTTTTTATTTGAGTACCATGATTTCTACATCCTTCGTTTTGTTCGTGAACCATTTATTGGCGAAAGAGCCATGGGCACGTGAACGCCTTCAACTGCATGCAAACAAGCTTGTTTGTGTTGATCTTGAGCTTGTTCAATTACGTGCCAATATTGGGGCGGATGGTTTGTTGCAAGCCGCCGATACGAACACTACTCCAGCAAACGTTAGTCTGCGTATCAAGCCAGCGGATTTGCCGTTAATTGCACAAGACCCCAAGAAGGCTGTCTCCTATGTCAAAATCGACGGCGATGCGGACTTGGCCAATGTAATTTCGGGCTTGAGCCAAGATTTGCGTTGGGAGGCAGAAGAAGATTTGGCCAAACTCTTTGGAGATATCACCGCTAGCCGTATGGTCAGCAGCGGCAATGCAGTGCGCGAACATTTACAACGTACTCACCAAAGCCTCAAGGAGAATTTTGCTGAGTACTTCTTAGAAGAGAACCCAATGTTAGTGCGTCCACAAGCGGTGGAAGCATTTGCAACTCAGGTTGTTAAAACTCGTGATGATGTGGAACGTCTGATGAAAAGAATTGAACGTCTGGAAAAAGCGAAAGTGCAGAAATGATTTTAAATTCCCTACGTTTGTTTAAAATTGTTCGTATCGTCTTGCAATATGGCATAGACGAAATTGCGATGTCGGGTTTGCGTGTGCCGCGCACAGCGAAGTTTATTCAAACGGTGTTGTTCTGGCGCGATCTTTCCGCACCTCGCGGCGAGCGCTTGCGTCGCGCGCTCGAAGAGTTAGGACCTATTTTTGTCAAGTTTGGCCAGGTATTATCGACACGTCGTGATCTGATGCCACCCGACGTAGCGGATGAGCTCGCTTTATTGCAAGACCGCGTGCCGTCGTTTGATCCTGATTTGGCAGTCGCTCAAATTACCAAATCACTGGGTGCACATCCGGATCAATTGTTCGCTAGTTTTGAGCGCATTCCTGTCGCTTCGGCTTCGATAGCACAGGTTCACTTTGCTACGCTCAAAGATGGTCGTGAAGCGGCGGTCAAGGTTCTCCGCCCAGGAATGAAAGAAACAATTGATCGCGATGTGGCCTTGATGAAAATCGCCGCTGGTTGGTTAGAGTTTCTATGGGCGGATGGAAAACGTCTTAAAGCCAAAGAAGTTGTCGGTGAATTCGATAAATATTTGCATGATGAACTCGATTTAATGCGTGAAGCGGCAAACGGTAGCCAGTTGCGCCGTAATTTTGCTGATTCCGATTTGCTGATCGTCCCTGAAATGTATTGGGATTATTGTTCACCTTCTGTGATTGTGATGGAACGCATGCGTGGCATCCCAATTTCACAAACCGAAAAACTTAAAGAGGCTGGCGTTGATCTGGGCAAGCTATCGCGTGATGGCGTGACGATTTTCTTTACGCAAATCTTTCGCGATGGTTTCTTTCATGCCGATATGCATCCGGGGAACATCTTGGTGTCGACCGATCCAGCGACGCTAGGCCGCTACATTGCACTCGATTTCGGCATCGTAGGCACGCTTAATGACTACGATAAAGATTATCTGTCACAGAACTTCCTTGCTTTCTTTCGTCGCGATTATAAGCGTGTCGCTGAGGCTCATATTGAATCAGGTTGGGCACCAAAAGAAACGCGCGTCGACGAACTAGAAGCGGCTGTACGTGCATGTTGTGAACCCATTTTCGATCGTCCCTTGAAAGATATTTCATTTGGTCAGGTCCTTTTACGTTTGTTCCAAACTTCACGTCGCTTTAATGTTGAGGTTCAACCGCAATTAGTCTTGCTGCAAAAAACCTTGTTGAATATCGAAGGCTTGGGCCGTCAGTTGGACCCCGAACTTGATTTGTGGAAGACTGCCAAACCCTATCTTGAACGTTGGATGAGCGAGCAAGTTGGTTGGCGTGGGTTGATGGATAAACTACGTGCTGAAGCACCGCGTTACAGTCAAATTTTCCCCCAGTTACCGCGCCTTGCGCATCAAGCGCTGACTCGAGCAGCGGAAGGTAGCCATCAAGAACATTTATTGGCCACGCTATTGGCTGAGCAAAAGGCGACTAATCGTTTGTTAAAGGGAATGCTGACGATAGTGCTTGGTATTGCGATCGGCGTGATTGGCTGCCTCATTTATCTGAAGTTTCCTTGGCATTGATCTATTGAAGTGAGCGTGATGGACTTTGCCACTAGAAATCCACTTGATTCAGCGTTCTGGGACGAACGTTTTGATAAAGGCTTTACACCTTGGAACCGTGGTGCCGTGCCGCAGAATTTGCAGCGTTATGCAGAAGCTACGTCGGAACAAACGGATGGCAACGGTCCTGTCTGTTTAATCCCTGGTTGTGGCCATGCTTATGAACTCGATTTCTTGATGAATTCAGGTTGGCAAGTGACAGCAATTGATTTTTCTCCGGCGGCTGTCGCCACAGCGCAAGCACTTTTTCCCAGACACGCAGCGGCGATCTTGCAAGCGGACTTCTTCGAATATCGTCCAGCATCAAGACTTGAATGTATTTACGAACGCGCTTTCTTTTGCGCACTTCCTCCTGAACGAAGAGCTGCTGTAGTGCAGCGTTGGGCGGAGTTGTTAAAGCCAGGTGGTGTGGTTTTTGGTTTTTTCTTTATCGATGAGGATGCCGGTGATCGTCCTAAAGGACCGCCATTCCGCATTAGGAAAACACAGCTCGAAGCATTGATGGATGTGCAGTTTGAACGAATCGAGGATGCTGAAGTGAGCGATTCTTTAGCGGTCTTTGAAGGAAAAGAACGCTGGCAAATTTGGCGTCGTCGCTAGTACCTAAAAAATTAGAGAATAAAAAAGGCGCAGAAGTTTGAACTTCTGCGCCTTTTTTTATCGGTACATCGATTACCAAATACTGATACGTTTACCTGGCTCTACGTACATCTTGTCGCCAGGCTGTACTTTGAATGCTTCATA
Source organism: Affinundibacterium nitidum (assembly GCF_014284155.1). Lineage (GTDB taxonomy): Bacteria > Pseudomonadota > Gammaproteobacteria > Burkholderiales > Burkholderiaceae_D > Undibacterium > Undibacterium nitidum. Next base: position 1,473,522 of record NZ_JACOFZ010000001.1, on the reverse strand, counting down.
AAATGCAGGTAAGTTGGTTAATGGGCCATTCGCACGGAACATGGCAGGTGAGTGTGGGTCGGTCGCGATCAAGCGGATCGTTTCGTTGTCACGTGCTTTGCCACGCCAAACTTGCGCCCAGCCCAAAAATACTCGTTGATTGCCCGTAAAACCATCGATTACAGGTGCCTTCTTGCCGTTCAAAGAGATCTGATAGGCTTTGAATGCAATGGCCAAACCGGAGTTGTCTCCAATGTTTTCGCCTAAAGTCAATTTCCCATTAACCTTATAACCTTCGAGTGGGCTGTACGCATTGTATTGTTCAACCAAAGCATCAGTGAGTTTCTTGAAGTTGGCTTTATCTTCTGCTGTCCACCAGTCGCGCAAATTGCCATCGCCGTCGGATTGGCTGCCGGAGTCGTCAAAACCATGACCGATTTCGTGACCAATTACTGCACCGATACCACCGTAATTGACCGCATCATCCGCATCAGGATTAAAGAATGGTGGGCGTAAGATGGCTGCAGGGAAGACGATTTCGTTCTGACGTGGGTTGTAGTAGGCATTCACTGTTTGCGGGCTCATACCCCATTCAGCACGATCCACCGGCTTACCTAAACGGTCGAGCATTCTTTGATAATTGAAGGCACGAGTCGCACGTACGTTAGCGACCAAATTGTCGCGTGTGATTTCCAACTTGCTGTAGTCGCGCCATTTATCTGGGTAGCCAATTTTCGGTGTGAACTTAGCTAATTTTGCTAAAGCCTCTTTCTTAGTTTCCGCACCCATCCATGGCAGCGTTTCTATGCTTTGTTTATAGGCGAGCAAGAGATTGTTGACCAATTCTTGCATACGGGCCTTACTCGATGCTGGAAAGTGTTTTTCCACGAACAGTTGGCCCAATGCTTCAGACAAACTTTCTTCGACACGTGCGACACCACGTTTCCAACGTGGTTGGTTCTCAGGAATGCCACGTAAAGTGATACTTGAGAAGTTGAAATCTTGGTCAACAAAGCGCTTGCTCAGTAGCGGTGCATACGCATTCAACAAACGCCATTTGAAATAGGTTTGCCAGACATTAACTGGAGTGTCATCAATCAATTTAGCGAAGCCAGTTAGATAGCTTGGTTGGCGCACGATAACGTAGTCTACTTTTCCACCTGTACCATTGGCGGCGAAATACGCGTTCCAGTCAAAGTTGCCAAGTAATTCGCCAAGCTTTGCGACCTCGACTTTGTTGTACGTCTTCACCGGATTACGGTTTTCGACATTGCTCCATTGGATCTTCGCGATCTCTGTTTCTAAGGCCAAGATGGCAGCCGCACCTTGAGCTGGGTTTTCTATTCCACCCATGCCCAACATTTTTTCCAGATGGACCAAGTAGGCTTCACGTACCGCTTTGAATTTAGCGTCATCGAGTTTGAGATAGTATTCGCGGTCAGGCAAACTCAAGCCACCTTGGCCGACTGACACAGCGTATTTGGAAGAATCTTTCGCATCTTGCGTGACGCCAGCGCCAATGGGCATGCCGACGCCAATACGCGCCATATGTGCCATTGCTAAAGGTAATTGCGATTTGTCTCTAATTTTATCGAATAGTGCAAAGTCAGCTTGTAAAGGTTGAATATCGGCAGCTTCGATTTTAGCTTCGTCCATGAAGCTACTGTACATATCGGCGATTTTTTGTTGATTGCTACCTGCTTTTAAATCTTTGCGCTGCGCCAGTTCTTGAATAATATCTCGGCTTTGATTGAGCGCTAATTCCGCTAAGGCGTCAAATGAGCCTGTGCGGCCTTTGTCTGCCGGAATTTGCGCAGTATCTAACCACTTGCCTGCGGTATAGCGGAAGAAGTCGTCTTGCGGGCGAACCTTGCTGTCAATCCATTGCAATTCGATGCCCGACTCCATTTTTTTTACTGACTTATGATTGGCTGCGACCTTCTTGGCCTGTATTTCTTTTTCTGCAGCAATTGACATCGCAGGCACAGCGCTGCTCGCCATAAAAAGACCTGAGATCATCAGGCTGAGGGTACTTCTTAAAAATGCTGGTCGCATAGTGTCCTCTTTCACTTATAGGAATTGTCGATTTGTTTGTTGATCTATTTGCCACATCAAATTGCACCTGTCACAGATGCTTAACCGATATGTGTGCGAGTCTAGTTCACGTTAAAGCTTGCCTCTACATTTGGGGGGGGCAGCATAGTTTTCTAGCATCTCCAATATGACAGTCGTGTCTTGCACTAGTTCCTAAGTTTATCGATTTTATGCTCGTGTTTTCATATACTTGAGATAAAAAAAGACCTCAAGTTTCCTTGAGGTCTTTCTTTTACAACTTAAGTTCTACAACTTAGATGTTCAATTTTTAAACTTCAAAAATTAGAACTTCATGTTGCCTACAACGTAGAACTGACGACCCAATGGATCTGTGTAGCGACCGTCGTAACCCAATTGGTTACCACCACCTTCAATACGTTGAGAGAATGGTGGATCTTGGTTGAACAAGTTCTTGATACCAGCAGTCAACGTCAGAGTTTTGCTGAAGTTGATTTTGGACTGCCAATCAACTGTCACATAACGTTTAACTGTGCGTTCTACGCCAACGTAATCTCCAGGCGTACCATCAGCATTCACCGCGCGTACTGCGCCATCATCCGCTGTAATTACAGAGTCTTTGTAATTGTGGTGATATCCGAGTGTCGCTGTATGTGTATAACGATCAGATGCTTTCCAGATTGCAGCCAAGCGGGAAATGATTTTGAAAGTTACGTCATTGTACTTGTTGAACTTACCAACGCTCTTCTCAACAGCATCACCTTTGATACCTGAATCAAGGTCAGCTTTCAACATGTAAGTACCTGTCCAGTTGAGAGTGACTTTACCCATGGATGTATCCATACGGAAAGAGTGATCCCAGTCGATACCTTGGAACTTCGCATTTGCCAAGTTAAATGGTGTCAATGTTGCTGCCAAAACGTCTTGCTTTTGGATTGGATCGTAGTATGCAGAGAACAACGCAGCATATTTCACTGGGTTCAAGAACACTTCAGATTGAGACAAAGTCTTGATCTGATCTTTCAATTGAACATTCCAGAAATCGAAGCCAACAGAGATATTAGATACTGGTTCGATACGGAAACCCATAGTCCATTGTGTGGATTTTTCTGGTTTCAATGCTGTTGAACCAGTGCTGGAGTTACCACCAGACAAGAGGTTGTATTCAGCAGTGCCGTTACACAATGGCAACAATGGGCCAGAAGTGATTGGGCATGGGAAGAAGTTAGAAGAACCACCGTTGGAGATTGGTTGTGTGATCGCGCCCATGGATGGAGCTTTGAAGCCAGTACCATAAGATGCACGCAACAACATGCTGTCAGTTGGACGGAACGCGCCAGACAACTTGTAAGTTGCAGAGCTTTGTTTTGTACCTTGAACAGCTGGTGCTAACAAATTACCTTGGTCATCGAAGTTCTTCGCGTTTTTCACAGCGTCATAGCTGTCATAACGTGCTGCGAATGTTGTTTCGAAGTTCTTTGCCAATGGCATGTACAATTCACCAAACGCACCCCAGCTCTTACGTGAGCTATCTACTGGCAACGCACCTGTACCACCACCAACGTTAGTGTCAGTCCAGTTTGGTTGTTGTTTGTTTGGACCCTGAGCGATTGGGCTCGGATCGTCAACATATGTCTGTCTCATTGCATCAAGACCCAAACCGAGGCTTGAGCTACCACCAGCCATCTTGAACAACTCTTTAGATGCACGGAAGTTCAATACGTTGATTTGTGATGTCGATGTGTCCAAAACTTGCTTCAGAACCGCTGGAGCCAATGCAGCTTTTGTTGCTGCAGTTGGTGGTAAGAATGGGTTCCATGCACCTGACTTGATCAAAGCATCTAATTTTTCGCCAGATGTGTAACCAGCTACTGCATTATCGATCGCTTTGTTTTCAGAGAAGATGTAAGAAGTGTTGTAATCCCAACCGAACATTGAGCCTTCAAAGCCTGTTGCCAAATGTTTGGATTCAGTTGCCCAGCCGTCAGTACGACCACCAGCATCAACTAAACGCAAAGTCATTGTTGCGCGAGTGATTTTTGTTGGGTCACCGTACAGTTTTGCGTACGCTGGAGCGATTGTGTTTTTCCACAATGCACTGTTCAGGTCAATACCCAAAGGTTGTGCTGGAGGTGCAAAACGCGCTGTGCTTGTGAACTTAGTGAACATACCTTCAGCGAAGAAACGTGTGTCGTCATTGATATTGACATTCACGTTCGTCAAGAAGCTATCACGCTTCAGTTCTGGCAACATTTGAACAGTTGCGCCGTAGTTAAACAAGCAACGACGACCAACTTGGAACGTGTTGTTTGCTGGGCAGTTACCGTTTACCGCGAGGTATGGGTTGAAGTTAGAAACCGTGCCGCCAGTCAAGTTCACGTTGCCTGGGATGGAGTTACTACTCAACATGTACATTGTGTAGTTTTTGCCTGCTTCTTTAAATGGTGTTACGCCGCCTTTAGCTGCGAATTCACGATCAGATGCATTCAATTCAGCTTGTTCGTCGTGGCTGTATGCCAACAAAACGTTGTAGCCATCAGAATTCAAATCACCAAAGCCTTTAGACAAAGCGAAGTTTGTGGTTTTGCCTTTGGAAGATTCTTGTGGTGTGCTGTATGTGAACTCAACGTTGAAGTCTTTTTGATTTTTCTTCAATACGAAGTTAACAACACCTGCGATCGCATCTGAACCGTACAATGCAGATGCACCGTCAGTCAAAATTTCAACGCGTTCAACAGCTGACAAAGGAATACTTGCCAAGTTAACTGTAGAACCTGTCGTAAATGGAGCAACGCGACGGCCGTTCAACAATACCAAAGTATAGTTGTCGCCGATGCCGTGGATGGAAGCTGTTTGTGTACCACCGCCACCACCGTTAATAGATGTGGAAGATGTAACGAAACCTTGCATAGATGGCAAAGTAGCGATCAAATCAGCAGCAGTTGTAGCGCCAGATTGTTCGATTTGTGCTTTTGACAAAGTTTGAACTGGCAATGCGCCTTCAACTTGTACACGTTTAATAGAAGAACCTGTGATTTCGATACGTTGTGGTGCTGCATCTTGTGCGAACGCAGGTTGTGCGATTGCGCCCATACCCATCACGACGCCGCTTGCAAACATCAGGCGCACTGATCGGGATAAGATTTTTTCTACCATGTTGACTTCCTCCAGTGATTGAACAACAAAATTAGCTTTTAAAAAATTTCTTGTATTTTCTTAAAAACATATCCGGAAATGCATTTCCTTTTGGGAAACAGAACTTCGATATCGACTGTTTGTTCACTGCTTTGGACTTTTGGAAAAGAATCGAAGTCTCAATTGAATTTTCCAAAGGTGGGTACAGCGTAAAAAAGTGTTATCTAATTTGCCCTGAAAAAACATTCACCTCGAATGAAAACATTTGAGGCTAGACAGTGTCAAGCTAGCAAATGTTGCAAAAGTTTGAAAAACAACAGTGAAATCTTAGTGCCAGATGCATACCAGTTAACATTCATCCACGATATATTGGTAATTATTTTTTATACAAATATTGCGTTTGCATGCACCTGCTTTTTTATACGCTGAAAGGCGCATTTCTCGAAATATTATTCTACGATTCCTTGTTTTTCCCTTTGTAAATTAGTGAGTAATTTACATTTCAGCATCTCACCTGAACGATGTTGCAGACGCGCAATTTAGTTGATTTAGTGAAATGTTTTCATTCGCTCAGGATCAATGAAAAAAATAAATTTTTTAGGAAATATTGTTGCGTCATTTTTACAACAAACTATGGTTGTATTGGCTATATTCGTTCGCTTGATCTCTCGCTGTATCGAGATAGATTTGGGAAGTGTAAGGGGAGATTAGAAGTCGTACATTGGGCAAAGAGATGCGGCAAAGCGTTCAGATTGATTTCCCTTGAGCAGTAAAAATGATGGAATTATTGCAATGCAAAAAGAAACGGCACCATGTTGGTCAACATCGTGCCGTTGGGATGGTGAAAGCAGGTTTATAGTTCGGTGCGTATCGAAAAAAGTTCGGGGAATAGCACAACGTCCAACATTTTACGTAAATAGCTAACACCAGCGGTGCCGCCAGTGCCCGTTTTGAAGCCAATAATACGCTCAACCGTGGTGACGTGACGGAAGCGCCAAATGCGGAATGATGTTTCCATATCAACTAGTTTTTCTGCCAATTCGTAATAAGCCCAATGCTGTTCCGGGGCTTGGTACACTTTCTGCCATGCACGTTTAACGGATTCGTTAGAACAAACGGTTTTGGTCCAATCGAGTTGTAGGCGCTCCTGGTCTATATCGAATCCATTGCGTGCCATATACATAATAGCTTCATCATAAATCGAGGGTGAGTGCAGTGCTGCATTCAATGTTTCGTGAATCTCTGTTTTACTCTCGTGAACGCTGAGTAGATTGGCGTTCTTATTGCCAAGTAAATATTCCAATTCACGGTATTGATGCGATTGAAAACCGGAAGAGTTTCCTAGGTAAGGACGGATTGCAGTGTATTCGCTTGGTGTCATGGTGGCGAGTACATCCCATGCGTGCACCAGTTGGTCCATGATGCGAGCAACACGTGAGAGCATTTTGAAAGCCGGCGGCAAATCACCGAGTCGAATTTGTTGGCGTACTGCGTGCAGTTCGTGCAACATCAGTTTGATCCATAGTTCGGTGGTTTGGTGCTGAATGATAAACAGCATTTCATTGTGATTCGGCGACAGAGGATGCTGCGCACTGAGAATTTGTTGCAGGCCAAGGTAGTCGCCGTAGCTCATGTCCTTACTGAAATCCATTTTGGCGCCATGCCATGACATTGGGCGTTTTTTCTCGCTGCCGTCGATTTCGCCGTTTTGCTTGTTGGACTCGTTATTCATGTTGTGATCTTTTGAGATTGAATGAGATTGAATGGCTCAAGTTACTGCATTGCGCTGCAAGTCGACTTGGTAGGACTGTTGATCAAGGATATCTCTGAGAATCTCAACGGCATCCCAAACGTCTACGAAGCGCGTGTATAGAGGTGTAAATCCAAAGCGCATGATTTCGGGTTCACGATAATCTCCAACGACACCGCGCTCGATCAGTGCTTGCACGACAGCGTAACCATGTGGATGTGTGAAGCTTGCTTGGCTACCACGCTGCTGTTGATTGCGTGGCGTGACAAGTTTGAGTGGATGATGACCACAGCGACCTTCGGCCAGGGCGATAAATAAATCAGTTAAGGCCAAAGATTTAAGGCGAATGTCGGCCATAGATGTTTGCGCAAAAATGGCGAGACCACATTCAATCATGGCCAGCGAAACGATAGGCTGTGTGCCGCATAACGCCCGACGAATGCCCTTGGTTGCTTCGAATGAAGGTGCCATTGAAAAAGGTGTCGCGTGACCCCACCAGCCACTGAGGGGATGATTGAAATGTGCTTGATGTCGTTGTGGTACCCAGATGAATGCGGGTGCGCCTGGTCCACCATTCAAATACTTGTAGCAGCAACCAACCGCGAAGTCAGCGTGCGCCGCGTTGAGGTCGACTTCTACGGCACCTGCGGAGTGCGCTAAATCCCAAATACATAGTGCACCTTGCGCATGTGCATGAGCAGTAATTGCTTGCATGTCGTGTAGGTAACCTGAACGATAGTTCACATGGGTGAGCATGACTAAGGCGGTTTCCTGATTGATGGCAGTGCTAAGTTCTTCAGGTGAGTCAACAAGGTGTAATCGGTAACCACGATCCAACCATCGTGTTAGCCCTTCCGCCATGTAAATGTCGGTCGGAAAATTGCTACGCTCGGTGACGATAGTGCGGCGTTTTGTATGTTCAGGATTGTTCACCTGTATGTCGAGAGCCGCAGCAATTGCTTTAAAGAGATTGATTGAAGTCGAATCGGTCACCACCACTTCATTTTCTTTTGCGCCGATCAAAGGCGCCAGCAAATTGCCTAAGCGCGATGGCAAATCAAACCAGCCCGCTTTGTTCCAACTTTTGATGAGATCGGTTCCCCATTCTTGCTGAATAACATCTTGCGCGCGCTGTTGTGCTGCTTTGGGCTGCGCACCCAAAGAGTTACCGTCGAGGTAGATCATGCCGTCTGGTAGAGAGAATTGTTCGCGAAGCGGAGCGAGCTTATCGTGTTGATCAAGTGCGATGCAGTCTTGCCGTGTCAATGTTGTCATGGTCTTCATCAAGTAGGTGGAGTGGTCGATCAAGAGTTAAATTACGCGCCCAGAGCAATACGCCGAACACGCCACATTTGTAAGCGTTTTAGCGCGTAAATGAAAACGAGCTGAAAACGAGCAATTAATCGCGCCTTAGTAGTGTCGAAATAGTGCAATTATTAAAAAGTAATGATGAGATATTTTATGCGCTTTTTCTTGATGTGTTCTTGCAAATTAAAGTAAAGATTCGAATCAAAGTAGAATAAATTCGTTAGAATGGTGAAAAAAATGACGGAAAATTTTGTATGCAATTAGATCCCACCGATTTGAAAATCTTAGCCTTACTCCAAGCTGATGGTCGTATCAGTAACCAAGATTTGGCTGAAAAAGTTTTCTTGTCCGCCTCATCCTGCCTGCGCCGAGTGCGTATGCTGGAAGAGAGTGGTGTCATTAGTCACTATCGAGCTGTGCTGGATCCGAACGTCATTGGCTTAGAAGTTGACGCCTTTGTACAGGTGACCATGCGGCGCGATGTCGAGCACTGGCATGAAAATTTTACTGCCGCGATACTTAGCTGGCCAGAGGTTGTGGGTACTTACATCATTACTGGTGATGCGAATTATTTGCTGCGCGTCCGAGCGCGCAATCTTAAGCATTATTCGTCATTTGTTTTGGAACGCTTATACAAAACGACAGGCGTATTGGATATTCGCTCCAATATCGTTCTGCAAATGCTCAAGGATAGCAACGATATCGCTGCTGAATTGTTGCTCGACGGTCAATAAATTTATCTCAGATACTCAGGCGCAAAAACGGAAGGCGCCGCTCAAAAAAACGACAAATTCATCAGGCAAATGTCGTACACTGTATTGCACGGTGGAAACCAACTCCCAGTAGCATTGTTTTTTTGACTCTTTCCCAAACTCGCTCAGAGTATGCAAGCAAGCCAATTCCAATCTAACATCAGTTCCTATCGCAAGCGGATATTGTGGTCGGCTGTGCTATTGAGCTTGGTATGGGTCTTCTTGATTTGGCAGTATGAAAATTTCAGTTTTCAACAGCGTACATATCAACTGATTGATCAAGAACAGAAACGTAGCAACGTCATCGCACAAGGCGTTGCTGCAGATCTGCAACGCAGCATCAAAACTATGCAGGGCGTGCCGTTCGTACTGGCGCAAAATAAACAGCTGGCACAAGCGTTAAAGTCGGTCGGAGCAGAAAAGGGCTCAAGCGAGTCAGCGATAGAGCGGAAGCAGCGCATTCGACGGCAAAATCAAGATGACCGATGGGTGGCGATTAACCAAACCCTGACTGACGCGAGGGACCATCTAGGGTTCGATTTGGCCTACGTACTTGATCGTTATGGCGATTGTTTGGCGTCGAGCGAGCAACAGCTTGGTGAATCGCTGATTGGCAATAACTATCGTGAGCGCACTTACTACAAAGCCGCGATTAGCGGTAATGCTGGTTATCAATTCGCTCTAGGGAAAACTTCAAGAACTCCTGGTTTGTATTTTTCTGCTCCAATTTATGATGGCGAGTCCATCATTGGTGTAGTCACTGCAAAGATTGATATCTCCCGCTTGGCAGAAGATATAGATTTGGCTGGCGTGTTTTTGATCGATGAAAACGGCGTCATTATTTTGGCGCAAGATAAGCAACAAGAAATGAAAGCACTACAAGCGAGTGCCGTGTTCACATTACCTTCTGAAAAACGAAAGTCCCTGTATGGAAGGGATGAATTCGCATTGCTGGAAATTCGACCTCTGACTCATAGTCAGGGCTTGGTGCAACTAGATCAATCATCAGTCGCTTATGTTATGGGAGGTGTCAAGCTTTCGGAAAAACCGCTGGAGGTGTTGCATGCCTTGGCGGTTCCGAATATTGATCACCTACATAGCGAGAAGGTGAAGACTATTGCGCTAATGGTGATCGCGGGCTGTAGTGTGATCTTGATTACCCTGTTCAGTGCGATGTATCTGTTCGAGAGTAATGAGAATCGAAAAATACTGCAAACGCAGCGAGATCGTTTGAATGAGGCGCAGCGACTAGCGGCAATGGGAAGTTGGAGTATCGATATCCAATCACAAACCGTGAATTGTTCTGATTCAGCACGCTGGTTCTTTTCAATCGAGCACAGCGACACTACGCCGAGCGTCGAAACCATTATTGCTGCCATCCATGTCGACGATAAGAGAAAAGTGCTTGAAGCGTTGCAAACAGCTATGCGAGAGCATCAAGACTTTCATATGGCGTTCAGGATTGTACGTCCTAACGATGAAGTACATTTCGTAGTCGGTGATGGTGTGTACGTACAGCACGCTGAAAGCGGTATTGAGAGCTTCGAAGGAACGATACGTGATATCACCGAGTATCAAACGCTATTGAATGCACTCGAGACCAGCGAAGCCCACTTAAAGAAAGTAATCAATTCTTGTTTAATCGGGATTATTCAGGGGCGTGAGGATGGTCGCCTTTTAGGCGCAAACGACGCGTTTGTGCAGCTTACAGGTTACGCCGAAACAACCCTGCTCGCAGGGGAAAAGCGTTGGCAAGATTTGACACCCTTATCTTTCCACGATGCTGATCAACAGGCTCTCAATAACTTGAATCTCAACGCAGTGTTGCCTGCCTACGAAAAGGAATTGATTTGTGCAGATGGTCGCGTGATTCCAGTGTTGGTAGGGATTGCACGCGTGGAAGAGAATGAGCGCGATTGGGTTGCCTTTGTATTAGATCTTTCTGAGCGTAATCGTATTAGCCGTCTGCAAGCGGAGTTTATTGCGATTGTCAGTCATGAGCTACGTACACCATTAACGTCAATTCGAGGTTCACTTGCTTTGCTGGAGAATGGCGTATTGGGCGCCTTGCCGGAAAAGGCCTTGCAGATGATCGCGGTTGCTCATCGCAATAGCAAACGGCTGTCGAATTTGGTCAACGATATTCTCGATATGGAAAAGCTGAATGCCGGAAAAATGAAATTCGACATGCATGCTGTTGACCAAGTGAGCCTACTACCTCAAGTCATTGAGGCCAATGCCGCATATGCACAAAATTTTCAAGTAGGCTTTGATCTTGAATGTGGTGTTGAGCAAGCGATGATTTGGGGCGACCCCGATCGTTTGCAACAAGTCCTGAGCAACTTGATGTCAAACGCCGCTAAATTTTCACCTGCTGGTGAGAAAGTCATATTACGTTTAGCATCGAGTGGGCCTCGTTGGCAGGTTCATGTGATTGATCGTGGCCCCGGCATTCCTGAGGAATTTCAAGCGGTGATGTTTGATAGTTTTGCCCAAGCTGATAATTCAGATACGCGCCAAAAGCAGGGTAGTGGACTGGGTTTGAAAATCTGCAAATCGATGGTCGAGTTGATGGAAGGCGAGATAAGCTTCGATACCTCGCCCACGCATGGCACCAATTTTTGGATTAGTTTTGAAAAAATCTAAACACGATGTTTAGCGTTTTTGCGGTAGACCATTTGCAGGATCGCTCGTACTATTCTTTCCAGTTTCGATATGACCCGCATAGCGCCACAGAAAATCTTTTTCCTCAGCGATTGTTACCGTAAAGTCATACCAATGCCCGCTTGTTTCGCATTCCCACTCTATCTGGGTTTGCGACTTTGATTCGAGCACGAGCTGACGATCTCCGCTGCCATAAAAGTTGTCGCGAAGTCCTATAGTATAAGTACGTTCGCTGGTGTTTCTTAGCTGAATGCTGAGCGAATTCTTGGTCAAGTTGAGAGTCGTTTTTAGTTCGAGTCGTGTGTTACCGCGACCTTGAAAGACACGCAGAAAACCATTTGGCCCATGAACTCGCAAGGCGTATTTGTCGCTACCAAAATCAATTAGTGCCCAGTTCTCAGTAAATTGATGGCCACTGCCCAATGTGTAGTACCAAGGACCTGCGTTGTGGCCTTGTGCAAACACGGTGAACGCAGCACCCGCTTTCCCTCGATTGTTGAAGTTGATTTGGAAGCCTTCATTATCATCACTGAGTTTGGCATTGACATCGTATTGATAAGGCAGCGGACGAGCGTGCTTAGTGTTGCTGTAAGCATCGGTCTCCTGGCGCACGAGTTGCTCTACGCGTGGCGTTTCGTTACTTTTCTTACCCTCGCATGAGAGCTGTGCACTTTGAATGTATTGCTGGTGCGGTGTGTCGAATAAATTTTGTGGACGCTTGGTTTCCGCTTGTGAAAAATCAAACATTGAACTGAGGTCACCGCAAATGGCGCGCCGCCAATTTGAGATGTTGGGCTCCATTACACCAAAACGCTTTTCGAGGAAGCGGATAATCGAAGTGTGGTCGAAAACCTCGGAACAGACAAAGCCACCGCGCGTCCATGGCGAGGCAATGATAAAGGGGAGACGAGCGCCTAAACCGAAGGCCTCTCCCTTACTAATTTCCCCTGCGGTACTCACCGAACTATAGCCGTCGTGCCGCGTGGCCGGAGCGACAGGCGGTAATACATGATCGAAGAAACCACCTTCTTCGTCGTAACATAAGATGAGAACGGTCTTCGCCCAGACTTCAGGATTTTCAGTCAGAACATCGAGTAATCGTGAGGTCAAAGATTCACCATAGCCTGCGGGATTTTTTTCAGGATGTTCACAGAACTTGGTGGGTGCGACGATCCATGACACTGCTGGTAGTTGTCCGCTGCGTACATCTTCAGAGAAACGATCGACCAAGGCTTGGGCATCATTCGGATTAGTATTGCGGGGTAAGCCTTTTTCATCAAGTTCATTGGTTTCGCCAGCATAAGCGCGTGCGCGCTGGTAGCGTTCTTCTTGAATCGGATCTTGGCGATTAAGGTTACGAAATTGCGGGAAGTAAGCGAGCGCATTGTCACCGAAATTATCGTATTCCTGATACACCTTCCAGCTAACTTGTTTGGCGCTTAAACGTTCGGCATAGGTAGTCCAGGTATAAGGCGATTTCCAATTCTTCTTGTCTCTCAACATGGAGCCCGTTTCATTTCCATCGTCGACATTCGATAAGGCATGGCGCCCATCTTTACCAACCGAAACACCATTTGTACCGCTAAACAGGAAAAGACGGTTGGGATCAGTCGGGCCGAACACGGAAGCATGATAAGCGTCGCCTACCGTGAAGGCATCGGCTAGCGCATAATAAAACGGCAGATCTGTGCGTGTGAGATAGCCCATACTCATGCTCGTCTTTTCTTTGACCCAGACATCGTAATGCGCCCACATCTTTTGACTGTATTTCCAGCTGTGAGGTAAGTCTTCAGGTTGGCATTGCGCGCGATCTTCGCTGGCATCACCATAGCCTTTGAGTGGGAATGGTAGCTGGTACTTGCCATTATCCATAGGTTGATACCAGACTGGTTTACCATTGCGAAGTAGGCTAGGACGCGGATCGCCAAAACCGCGAACCCCTTTTAAGGTTCCAAAATAGTGGTCAAAAGAGCGGTTCTCTTGCATGAAGATAACAACATGTTTGACGTCTTGAATCGTGCCCGTTTGTATGTTGGCAGGGATACTCAATGCCTTCGCTATACTGTCTGGTAATAGGCTGAGGCCTGCACTTGCACTGCTGGTTTGCGCTAGGCGCTTAAGGAATTGGCGACGTGTTGTATTCATCTTGGTATGCAAGCTTGCGGGCGAAATTTGCGGAATTAGTATTCACCTATTGTAAAACCAATTGAGATGCGATTTTCGTGTTTACTGTCTTCATGATGGTGTTTAGTGCTGAAAATAAAGACTGAATGGAGCGGCGCAATTCTCGTCGCTAGTTTTCTAAGCTGAGTTTCAAGGCGATGGGTGATGTGTCGATTTGATGGTGATCAAATATGAGGATTTGATTATGCCCACGTTGCAAGAAAATTGCCGGACAATATAAGCGTGTTTGTGGTCCTAACTTCCAATAACGACCAAGATGATGGCCATTGACCCAGACAAAACCTTTGGTCCAGTGCTGCATATCTATGTAACAGTCACCGATTTCTTTAAAGTTGATATTGAGCTCAAAGAAATTACCTCGATGTCCGCGATTGGGCCTTGCCCGCAGTGATTGTAGATACGCCAAATCAAGTGGGAGCGTGGTGATTTTCCACTGTTCGAGTTGGCGTAGAGTACCGTCTGATTTTTTGAGCAATACAGGTGAAAGTATGCCTTTGCGATCGACAGGGACGCGACCATAATTGATGCGTCCCATGCCTTCAACTAAGATGGCCAGTTCAGCTTGACGCGTCTCTGTAATTGCGATCGGCTGACGATGTGCATGCATATTAAGTTCAGCAAAGGCGCCTGCCGGCAACTTAGTGCGACTGATCGCACCGAGGTAGCGGTGATCGATATGTAGTGTGGCGTAGTCATGCAACTCATCGATATGCAATGTGCCAAGCGGCGCATCAAGCCTTGTTTGATATAAAACGAGGCCCGCCTGTTGGCCAAGACTTTCCATAGATTGCACATCACGATAACTTCTTGCTGGCGGGAGATGATCCCAAATTGACGTCAAAAAGTGTGGCAGTAATGGTCGATGCAAATGCTGCTTGAGCGTCTTAATCGGTGCAGGAATTGGCGGTAGTGGAGCACCCAACGCATTGCTGATGATTGCCCGATAGCGATGGTAGGCGGCGGTCGGCAGGCCCTGTTCATTGATCGGCGCAGCGTAATCGTAGCTGGTGATATCGGGCTGATATTCCCCTTTTTCTGTGTTGGCACCTGCGGTGAAGCCAAAATTGGTACCGCCATGAATCACATAGATATTGAACGACTGGCCAGCTGCCATGAGCTCTTGTATGGACTTGCTAACATCCACCTCTTTACCTTGCATGATAGGGTCACCCCAATGGGTGAGCCAACCTGGATATAGTTCTCCACTCATTACTGGTACTTGAGGATAATCCTTGCGGGCTTTGACAATGTCGGACGATTCGCCGCCACTTAAACCAATAGCGCCGTTTTGGATCACGGTTCTATTTTGCATGAGTTGATCGTAACCATCTTCAGTATAGAAAGGACCATCGATGCCTTGTGCTTTCCAAAGTTGTCTTAGCTCTTCGAGATAGACAAGGTCGTTGCTATACGAGCCGAATTCATTTTCGATTTGTATCATTAATATCGGACCGCCATTGTCTAACATCAGGGGCTTTACTAATTTCGCTAATTGTTGAATGTAGCGAGCAGCGGCTTGCATATAGCGTGGCGCTTTACTACTGTTGGCGCGCAATACCACATTGGCATCCGCCAACAGATACGAGGGGATGCCGCCGAGATCCCACTCACCACAAATATAGGGGCCAGGACGCAAGATCACATAGAGTTGCTCTTCTTGGCATAGGCGCATGAAATGGACGAGGTCGCGATTCTCTGAACTGAAATCGAATTGTCCTTCTTGGTGTTCGTGGTAATTCCACATGACATAGATAGCAATCGTATTCATGCCCATGGCTTTCGCCATTTGTATGCGATGCCGCCAATATGGCTTCGGGATACGAGCGGGATGCATTTCGCCGCTGCGAATCTGGAACGGCTGTTGATTCAAGAGAAAGCGATTTTCTTTGTCGTCAAACTGGAAGGATGCGTGCTTTTCGTTAGCTTGCGCATGCAGTGCCAAGGGGGAGATCGCTGTGAGTGCCAGAAATTGACGTCGGTTTAGCATGGTTTGACTTTGCGATTGAGAGATTGATTAGGATAGACCTAAGTGTCGGTCTCCGAAGAATAAAACAGCTTTAATGAAACCACAGTTATTTCGATTGAAGGAGTCATTAAGTTTTATTTGATCCTTGTTGCTAACATTGTTCGATGTCTTAGATTTTGTGTCTTAGCTTGGTGAAACTCAGATCGAAAACATTGTAAAAAATATGCTCGCTTCATCGAAATGTTGTTTTTTAAGGATACCCGCCCTGAGAAATATTTGCGGACTTTTGTTATTCCTCAAGCAGAACTTAATGAGAGTGTATTGATCCAGTGCAAGCTGATCTTGCTTTGGCTAATGCTTCTTCTGGATTTTCACTCTGTGGTGATGGGCGCTTGTTCATAGTTGCTTGAACGAAATTGGGCTTCATTTAGGAAATTTGAAGGAAGAGTTAAATTTATGTCGTTGGCGTGTTCCCTTAGGCATCACTAGACTTTTTTCTACCAACTCGTTTTCGATCCAGCGAATCACGATTTCATAAGAATCATGATGACGAAATCGAAACAGGTCTAAATCTCACTCGCGGTGGGCAAGTGGATTGAAAAAAAGAACGGCGGTCGCGGCATTTGCCTGACGATGCGCTGAATGTGTAAGCCATCTCTATTTTGACGAATATCATGCCAAACAAAACAACGACAATGAAACATAAAGTGATTGCGCGTGCGATCGCCATCGCCTTCGGCACGGCCGTATTAAGTGTAGGTGTCGGCTCCAGCGCATTCGCGCAATCGAATGCAACCGGTACTATCTTCGGGCAAGTGCCAAGCAATAAGGGTATCACTATTGTTTTAGAAAATAGTGCGACGGGTGTAAGCCGTGTTGTTACACCGGATGCGAAGGGTAAGTATCAAGCGACGTCGATGCCACCGGGTCGATATCAAGTGAAATTGATGCGCGATGGTGCGCTGGAAAAAAGTTTAGAGGTAGAGGCGCTAATAGGTCAGGGTATTGAAGCTTCCTTCACCACCGAAGCGAATGTGCAAACGGTCACCGTGGCTGCGAAGGTCAATAAAATTGACGTCTCGAATACGAATAACGGTGTAGTGCTGACTGCGCGTGAACTGGCGAAGTTACCGATTTCCCAAAACGTACAAGCAGTGATCGCTTTGGCACCAGGAACGGTACGTAATGTTTCAGGTTATTACGGCAATGTCTCTAGTTTCGGTGGTGCGAGCGTTTCCGAGAATGCTTACTACATCAATGGCTTTCCGGTGACGAATATTCTGACCCAAGTGGGTGCTTCAGAACTTCCATTCGGTGCGATTTCCAATGCGCAGATTTTGTCTGGTGGTTACAGTTCTGAGTTTGGTCGTTCCACGGGTGGTGTAGTCAATATTACGACCAAGAGTGGTACGAATAATTGGGAAGCAGGCGGAAAGGTTTCGATTGCCCCAGCAAGTTTGGCTGCACGCCAGTTAAATACTTACTTCCCCAACACGGGAGATAATCCTAAGACCGATGGCAAGCTGCAATTCTATGCACGAGACAATCAATCAACGAGCAAGACAGCCGGTTTATATGTAGGCGGTCCCATCATTAAGAACAAATTGTTTATGTTCGCTGCATTTGAGCAAACACGTAGTGATAGTGAAGGAGTAGCGGCGAGTTCTGATACTGCATTTAATGCCAGCGGTTGGTCAGTCAATCAGGCTCGCACTACACGTGGCTTGTTGAAGTTAGATTACAACTTAACGGACGATCATCACTTCGAGTACACACATATCCTCGATGAATCACGCAGCACTTCATCAAGTTATGGGTTTAGTTACGAGACCTTCAAGCATGACAACAATAAGCGAAATGGATCCACGATTTGGAATGCGGGTAATTCTCGCGGCGGCAGTGGTGGCAGCAGCCCAGGCAGTACCGATGATATTTTCAAATACACCGGCTATCTGACCGATGATCTGACCGTCACGGCTTTGTATGGTAAGTCTCATACCACACCGAAAGTAATTCCATTCGGTTATAACCCAGCGATGAGTTCAGTCGGTAGTTCGGTAACTTCTCGGGTACCAGGCGTGAGCTATCCAAGTAGTAATCCACAACCTTTTGGCGATCAAGTACGGCCAGATAGTGGCGACAATCAGCAAACGCTGCGTCTCGATTTGGAATACAAAGTCGGTTCCCATTCTTTGCGCGGTGGTATCGACTACAACAAAGCTTCTTCTTTAGTCGGAGCGACTCGTCCAGGCGGTCGTAGTTGGAGCTATCTGTACCACAATAATCCGACGACATGGAAGCCAAGTGGTGCGAACGAGACTTTAGCGCAGGGTGGCGGATACGGTACGCAGGGCTTCTACGTTTCAGAGGGCACTTACTTTAAGTCCGGCGCTCCATCAACAACGCAGTCTGCACAATACATTCAAGATCGCTATCAAGTGACTGACAATATCTTGTTGGATTTAGGTTTGCGTAACGAGCAATTTCACAACTATAACAACAAGCATGAGTTAGTGATTTCTCAAACACGTCAAATCGCACCACGTTTGGGGGCGACTTGGGATGTTAATCGTGATGGTAGTTTCAAAGTGTTCGGCAATGCTGGCCGCTACTTCATGCCGGTGCCTACGAACTTAGTCGGTAATATGGGTTCAGAGTTGAAAACGACGACACGTTATTACACCTATACAGGAGTCGATCCAGTGACAGGTGTGCCACAAGGCTTGCATCCAATTAGTGATGTGATCGTCAATATCAATACTTCACCAGACGCGCGTTCTGTGGCGGCGGAAAATATTAAACCTTTCTACCAAGACGAAATGTCGATTGGTTTTGAAAAGGCTTTGAGCTCCAATTTGAACTTCGGTCTGATGGGAACTTATCGAACGTTGCGAACTACATATGACGATACTTGTGATCCACGTCCCATCTATGCTTGGGGTAAGCGCAATGGCTATCCAAATTTAGAAGAAGACACAGGAGGCACCGACAATAGTTTGTACCCATCATGGTGTATGGTAATCAATACTGGTGAAGCGAATACAGTGTGGTTTGATCCGCATGGTTCCGGCAGTGGTAGCCCCTTGGTTAAAGCGCATCTGACTGCGGCCGATATTGGTTTACCAAAGGCTAAGCGTATTTACACTGCCTTGAACTTCTTCTTGGAGCATCCATTCCGTGATGGCTGGTACGGTAAGATCAATTACACCTGGTCTCATAGCCATGGTAATACTGAAGGTCAAACGGATTCTGGTGTAGCAGGTGGTGACGTGGCTCTGAGCGCAGGTTCTGATTACCGTGAATTGATGATTGGTTCAAATGGTGATTTGTCTGGCGACCGTCGTCATGTGATCAAAGCCTATGGGTTTTATCAAGTGTTGCCTGAGGTGATGGTGGGGGCCAACTTACAAGTCGCTTCGGGTCGTCCACGTAATTGCTTCGGTCAATTACCTGAGTACGCGGGCCAAGACGTCGGGCACTATGAGGGTAACTATTTCTTCTTCTGTGATGCGAAAGGTGGTGCTTTTTCACCTCGCGGTAGCCAAGGTCGTTTGCCATGGACAACGCAACTGGACTTGAATGTATCGTATCAGCCAGCAGCGGTTAAAGGCTTGAACTTGAAGTTTGATGTGTTCAACGTCTTTGATAGTCGTACTATTAATTCAGAGAACAGCGGTTCGAATAGCGGTAGTGGCAATATTAGTCCTACCTACTTGCAGGGCGGTAGCCGTATTGGACCACGTTCCGCTCGCTTGACCTTAGAGTACAACTATAAGTTTTAATGGAAGTCCAAGCAGTATGCATTGAGTCTGCTGCTTGTCCAAGCGCTCTTACCATGTTATGTTGGTAGGAGCGCTTTTGTGTTTAAGTTGATTCAATCTTTTTCTGCTTAGCGGTTACTGTCAAAGAAAGAATCATCGCAGAGAAGAAAAGAAAATTATGATTAGCCTAAAACAATCGTTAAGCTCATTGCCTTTGATCGCAATTTTGCGCGGCATTCAAAACCATGAAGTGCTTGCATATGGGCGCGCTTTGTATGCACAAGGATTTCGTTGTATTGAAGTACCGTTGAATTCGCCGAATGCGATCGAAAGCATACGCTTATTGGTTGAGGCATTGCCAGCCGATTGTTGCCTCGGAGCGGGAACAGTGATGACCACAAACCAAGTCGAGCAAGTTCATTCTGCTGGCGGACGTTTGATTGTGATGCCGCATAGCGACAGTAAGATCATCGATGCTGCCAAACGTCTAGGAATGTGCTGCGCACCTGGTGTCGCCACCTTAACCGAGGCGTTCGCTGCGATTGAGGCCGGTGCCGATGCGATCAAATGCTTCCCTTCCGAAAGTGTGCCACCTAGTGTGTTGAAGGCGTGGCGTTCCGTATTGCCAGCTGATGTACTTTGTGTGCCAGTGGGGGGGGTGACAGCGGACGCGATGGACGCCTATGTCAAAGCCGGTGCGAGTGGCTTTGGTTTAGGATCGAATCTGTACCGCGCAGGTGATACGATTGATGCGATTAATCTCAATGCCGCTGCCTATGTTGAGGCTTGGGCACAGATTTCGGCGGGTTGAGGCGTCTTTTCTGGCTTAGAGCCTCACTTCGAAGTGGTGAGCAGGTCGCAGTGTGTTCTGCAACCTGCTTGAGTTTTACTTCCTTACATCGCTATTTGTTGGCGTTGATCCAACGATTGACTTGCGCTTCTAAAATTGGCATCGGCAAAGTGCCATCACCTACAACCACTGTATGGAATTTGGCGAGACTGAACTTGTCGCCAAGTTGTTGTTGTGCTTTTGTACGCAGTTCCAAAATCTTCATGGCGCCTATTTTGTAGGCAAGTGCCTGACCTGGAATGACCATGTAACGCTCCACTTGGTTTTTCGCACGGGCTTCGCTATATCCCAAGTTATCCATCATGTATTGGATAGCTTGTTCGCGCGTCCATCCCTTCGCATGCATGCCAGTGTCGACCACTAAACGGACAGCGCGCAGTAACTCATCGTTGAGGTGGCCAAACAGGTATGCAGGGTCTTCGTAGAAACCCATTTCGCGACCCAAAGTTTCGGAGTACAAAGCCCAACCCTCAGTGTAGGCAGCGCTATTGAAGTTCTCGGTATTGAATTTGCGGAAATTTGGCAAATCCATTTCTTTCAATAAGGCAGCATGTAGATGATGCCCAGGTTGACCTTCGTGTAAGAACAAAGTCACCATGCCGGTACGGCTATATTTCTTCGGATCATTGACGACTGCCCAGAATACGCCAGGATGGGAGCCATCATCAGCGGCGGGTGTGTAGTGATCGGACGCAGTGGCCTTGCTTAACTCAGGTTCGAGTTGCAAGGATAATTCCGCTTTCGGTAGTAGGCTAAACAAAGAGGGCAATTTCGCACGTACGGCTTCATCAATCTTACGGTATGCCGCCAAGACCTCTTGGTCGCTCGTAAACGGTTTGAATTTATCTTGTGCGGCGACCCAAATAGGCAATTGCTTTGATGGACCTGAGTAAGCTAGTTGCGGGCCGATCACATCCCACTGTTGTTGAATGCGAGCGACTTCTTTCAAACCCAGCGCATGAATTTCTTCAGGTTTTAAGTTGGTTGTGGTGTGGTCTTTGATACGCGCTTGGTACCAATTTGCACCATTCGGTAAGGCGTTCAAGCCTGTACTGTCACGGCCAGCTTTCAAGTAGTCAGTTTCTAAGAAATGTATCAAGCGTTGTACCGCTGGATTCAGATGCTTGCTAATCGTAGTTTGATAAGCAAGTTTTAGTTTTTGTTGGTCTGCCCGCGAAAACTCAGTGGGCATGCGAGTGATTGGTGAATAGAAAATACTCTCTTCCACTTTCGCACTATGTAATTGTTTAAACTGCGGGAGCATCGCGACAGTAATGGTTTTCGGATGCACAACACCTTGCTTGATGCCTTCGCGCATATTCGCAATGGCTTGATCTATCCATGGCGTCAATTGCTTCAAACGGTTCAAATAGGCGTTATATTGTTTGACTGTATGCAGTGGCTGTGAACCAGTGCCACTGGCGTAGTTCGCCACCGTACTGGGCACATTATCCATTTGGTTTAATGGCAGCAGATACTCCGGAAAATGCTCAAAATTTAAGGCACTATCGAGTTCGAATGCCAGTAAATCGTAATTCAATTGTTCTTTGTCCCCTAGTTTGTCGCGAGGAATTTTCTTTAATTTGTCTTGCATCTGGTGATACAGGGCAAATTGGCGAGCACGATTTTTCGGAGCAATGCTTAATCCAATCTGATCGTCAAAACGGCTATCACCATTGGCAGTTGCCATCATCATCGGTTCGAATTTAGCGCGCGCATCGTAGAACGCATCGGCCAGTTGATCAACTTGCTTTTTGATTTGAACGGCTTGCACAAGATCCACGCGTTCAGCCGCTTGAGCGAACTGTGGTGCGAATGAGGCACAGGCGAGCGATACGATGAGAGTAGAAATACGGAGACGGCGTTGAATTGTGACGGGTAAAGAAGTGTGTTTCATACATATCCCTTATGTGTTGAATTCACTAATTGTGATTTTTTTTGCGCTATTCGATTGAGCTTGACTTAGAGCGCAAATTCTCTTGAAAGTTCGCTGAGCTAGGTTTTTGTTAAGCGGGTGTGCAACTAGCATACAGCAGAAAGAGGGCGTATGCCACTGAGCCTGGCCGTTAGTCTACTTTGGGGCGGTTATACGTTTGGCGAATGAAGCTTAATAACTGTAATTGCCTGTAATAGTTTGTAAGAACAGGTGATCTCGTCCAGCTTTGAGTCTATCTTTTTTCTGCAAAACAAAGCGGTTGTATATTGCAAACGCTATTTGCGAAAGCTAGCGCTTGATGTGTCGATTAATTTAGGGAAGAGAAAGGGAAACTTTATGCAAGTGAAACAGATCAAAGTAGAGCATTTGGCACGTTTAGGCTTGCTAGCGACAACGATGGCTTGCAGTGCTTGCGGTGGTGGTGCGTCGGCAACTTCGAGCACGACGCCGACTCCCGCGAATCCATCGACCAGTTGCAACGTGACGCAAATTGAAACCGATATGAATACCCAGCTCGCGCAGCTGACGACGGACACCAATTTTTCGTTCGCAGTCGAGCGCGATGATGGACGCCGTTATGTGTATAACCGTGGCAGCTCGACCATGGCTACCCCGTACGAATCAGCATCAACCTCCAAAATGGTGAGTGCCATGATTATTCTGCGTCAAGTAGAGCGTGGTTATCTCAAACTCGATGATAAGCCCCAAGATTGGATACCCAATTGGGCTGTGCCAGCAAATTCGCCACTACGTTCGATGACACTAGCACATTTGCTCAGCTTTACTTCGGGTCTTACGGAAGAACCTGTCTGTATCAATCTTGGCTTGGCCAACTTTGAGAACTGCACACAGAGTATCGCTAGCGGTAATGCCAATAATCAGATGCAGCCTGGGTCTGAATTTTATTATGCTAGTACGCATTTGCAAGTCGCTGGTCTAATGGCTGTGAAGGCGCGAGGTCTCGCATCTTGGCAGGATTTGTTTAGCGAATTTCAGCAACAAACCGGATTGTTTAAAACGGCCAGCTACGATCTGCCTTCGTTATCGAATCCACGCTTGGCAGGTGGTATGCATTGGACTGGTAGTGAATATCTAGATTTTCTCTCTGCACTCAAGGCTGGTAAATTACTTTCCGCAGATATGATGCAACAGTACTTAGTTGACCGCACCGCGAGCGCCAAATTAGTTTATTCCCCAGCAGCCGTGCTAGGTGAGACCTGGCATTACGGACTCGGTTATTGGCATGAATGTCAAAACGCCAGTTTTAATTGCGTTGCTGCGACCCGTATCTCTAGCCCAGGTGCTTATGGTGCTTATCCGTATTGGGATCGTGCGAAATCTTACGTTGGTATTGTGGCCCGTCAAGGAGCCTTAGGTACATTTCCTAAGGGGCTCGATGTTGAGCGAGCAGTACGACCAAAAGTTGAAGCTTGGTTGGCGTGTAAAAGTTAATGATTAAGTGATTGAGGACGATAAAAAAGGGAGCCATCGGCTCCCTTTTTCATTGACTTTACTATAGATTCTAGCGTGTGGCAGGCAGATTAAAGAACTGCATCAGTGTCTGTAGTTGCTCTGCTTGTCCAGACATTACATCAGAAGTCGCGGCAAGTTCTTCAGATGCTGACGCATTCTGCTGCGTCACTGAGTTCAGTTGTTCCATCGCCATACTGATTTGATTGAGCCCCGCAGATTGCTCTTCGGACGCTGCTGTAATCTCTTGCACCAAATCGGAAGTCTTGCCGATCGACGGCACCATGTCAGTCAATAATTTACCGGCTTTCTCAGATATCGAGACGCTACCAGCAGCTAACTCGCCAATTTCTTGCGCAGCGACCTGGCTGCGTTCTGCCAACTTACGGACTTCGGCAGCGACGACAGCGAAGCCTTTGCCGTGTTCGCCAGCGCGGGCTGCTTCGATCGCTGCATTTAAAGCCAGCATATTTGTTTGATAGGCGATGTCATCGATGATACCAATCTTGCCGGCGATGTCACGCATGGCCTGTATGGTTTGCAGAACCGCCTTGCTGGTTTCTTTGGCTTCGCTCGCTGAACGATTGGCGATACCATCTGTGATCTTGGCGTTTTCCGTGTTCTGCTTAACGGAGGCAGACATTTGCACCACAGATGAACTGGTTTGTTCTACGCCAGAAGCTTGCTCAGACGAGGATTGCGATAAGCTTTGGGCAGTGGCACTGACTTGTTCAGCAGCGTTACTGAGTTCATCAGCTGCGGTACGTACGTCATTGATGATTTCCGCAAGTTTGATACTCGTCGCGTTTGTGTCATCTTTGATTTGCGCAAACGAGCCGCTATAGTCAGCTGTAATTTTTTGCGTTAAGTCACCTTGTGCCAATGCACCGAGAACTCGGATCACATCATTTAGACCTTGGGCGCTAGTCTTCATTAAATGGTTCATGCCAGTCGCCAGTTGCAAGTAGAAGCCCTGTTTATTTGCTTCGCTAATTGCTTTTGTAAAGTCACCATTGGCAGCTGCATCCACCACAAGCGAGATCTCTTTTTCTATGGCCAGTTGCTCAGTGATGTCGAGCCATTGGCCAACCGTGCCGATCTTTTCACCTGTGGAGGAAGTGATAGGACTGCTGATGACGTCGTAGTCCCGCCCACCTAAGGTTAAACGTGACTTCACTGTACTCGTCAAACCGCGCAGGCGTTGTAGTGCAGCATTTGGGTCGTCGTAGAACACACCGATGTTTCCGCCCAAGACCTTGCTGGCGTCGAAGGAGGGGATCTGCGCGCGGAAGGCAGACTCGTATTTGACTAAGGTGTCTTTTAAGGCTGTGTTGAGATAGGTGATGGTGCCGTCGTTGTCAGCGATACGTACGGGTACCGCCACGGAGTCCAAGGCCATCTTGATACGAGCATTGGCGTCTGCCTCGAGCAGGTTGGCTTGCAGGCGATCACGTACAGTATCCATTTGCTGATTACGAATGGCTTTATCACCAGGTTGTTGTGGCAAGCGGGCTTCGAAATTGTTTTGACCATATTGACCAATTAAATCAGTTAGCACATTGACGTCTTTGTTTTGTGCCTCAACTAACGCATTGATTTCGTTGGCGAGCGTCGCAAATTCACCAGGCAAATTTTGCGTTGAAATACGTGAATGTAATCGTCCTTGCTGTTGATCTTGGGCGAGTTGGTGAATGCTATCGATAACGGTTTTGAGTCTCGCAACTAATGCTGACATCGAAGCCAACAGGCTATTGTCGTCGCCATCCTTCAGTACGATTTTGGCAGATAAATCACCCGCAGTAACAGCGCGTACCGCATTCGCAGCGGTTTCTGGTTCTCCACCAAGCTCTCCAAGAATATCGTGTGTGAGTTTACGGGCCAGACTCATTAAGCCAATTGCACCTAGTACCAAGATGGTAATGTTGATGATCATCGCGTTACGACCTTGTTTCGCGCTTTGCTCGGCGTTACCTGCAACCTCGGTTTCAATTGCATCCCCAAGCTTTTCTAAACTCTTCTCAAGAGTCTCGAAATCATGTTCGAATTGTTTCCACGAATTAGTCATTTCTGGTGATTGTTTCATCACATTTTGAACTACCGAGTCCGCAGCACGGAGGTAACTATTTAAGTCTGACTGTAGCGTGGATAGGATAGTTTTTACTTCTGCTGCTCCTTGTTTTTCAACAAAGTTCAGTTGTTCTTTGAAGGTCTTACTATGTTCTTTAAGATCGGTCACTACAGCCTGCCTATCGGCGTCGCTAGCCTCTTTGTCTGATGCTAAACGCATCGCATTAAGGACATCGGCACGAATCGTATCGTGTAGCATATCGGCCTGCATTTGCGCACGTAGAACTTTAGAATCCGAGACCATGCCTTCTCCGGTTTTGGTCTGTCGGTAAGTGTTAAAAATACCGACTATTCCAATAATGAGCAAAAGCGCAATGGCAACGCGAACGAGGAGATTAAGACGTGACTGCAAACTGCGCATACATGACTCCTTGAGTAGTTCAAAGGGTAAGAATTTAGCGAGGCAATTCAGGTTTGGAGAGCGTGTGATGGAAGCGAAAGCGAACGCTTAAAAAGTTTTACCAAACATGTAACTTTATAAGCAGCTTATTGCCATGTGTCAAGAAATTGACGTACGGCATTGTCTTGAAAAAGACAGAAATTTTACTTGTTTTAACCTTGTAGGTAAAAGGATAAGGTATTGCGAGAATTAATTGTTTTGATATCAATATTTATTGTCTTTCTTAACACGAAAACTTCTCACTCTGCCTATCCAAAAACTGACCATGTCGTTGAGGGCTCGCTTTTCCATGTTCAAGCGCAATAGCACCATTGACCAAAACCCAATGTATGCCAGTTGCTGCTTGTTTGGGTGAGGCAAACGTGGCTTGGTCGCTGATGGTGGCTGGATCGAAGATAACGAGGTCCGCCCAACAGCCTGTGGCGATGCGGCCACGATGTTTTAAACCGAAATGGTCAGCAGAGAGTGTGGTCATACGGCGTATGGCTTCGGCTAAGGTGAAGAGTTTTTTGTCGCGGCTATAGTGGCCTAGCACCCGTGGAAAGGCACCCCACAGACGTGGATGCGGGTGACTGTCGTGTGGCAAGCCATCGGAACCTATCATCGTATGCGGATAACTTAACACGCGTTCGACATCGTCTTCGCGCATTTGGAAATACACGGCACCCGCAGGATGCAAACGGCGCGCCGCTTCTTTTTGATCGACACCCCATTCCATCGCAATATCGGCCAAATCACGCCCTTGCATTTCTGGATGCGGCTCTGAAAAACTAATCATGATGCGGATTACGCCATCAACATAGTCGGGGTCGAGCACGGTCGAACCGGCGGTGTAAGGGTAGGCATCTAACCCAATCGCTTGGCTGCGCTTGCGTTCAGTAATGTAAGCGAGGGTCTCGCTAGTGCGTCCCCAATTTGCGGGGCCGGCACATTTGTGGTGCGATAAAATAACAGGTAACTTTGCTTCGGCACCGGCGTCGAAAGCTTCGGCTAAAGCCTCGATCACGCCATTGTATTCATCGCGAATATGCGAGGTATAGACGCCACCAGCGGCCGCGCTTACCTTAGCCAGTTCAATCACTTCGGTATTATCAGCCGCTTTACTAGTTTGGTAGAACAAGCCAGAACTAAAACCCAAGGCACCTGCATGCATGCCTTCAGCGAGCAAGTCTTGCATGTGCGAGAGTTCTTCTGCATTGGCACCGCGGTTAAGATCGCTGACAGCGTTGACGCGTAAAGTGGAGTGACCGATCAAGACGCCGACATTGACTGCCGGTTGTACTTGTTTAATCGCTTTCACATAATCTTGCACACTGCTATAGCGATAATCACGTTGCGTGCCAATTAGGCTCAGTGGCGCTGGTGGCGTGCGATCAGCTGCCCATGGTGACAGACTAATGCCGCAGTTGCCGGTGATTACACTCGTCACCCCTTGTGTCAATTTCGGTAACATTGTCGGCGCATCGAGCACTTCTCTATCGTCGTGGGTATGTACATCTATAAAACCCGGTGCGACAGCGAGACCGGTTGCATCGAGAATTTCGTATCCGCGTAGACTCAAGGCGGGGGCTATTGCGACGATCTTTTGTTCACTGATACCAATATCACCGCGAAAGGCTGCGGTGCCGCTACCGTCAAGGATTTCTGCATTGCGTATAACGATATCGTAGGTGACGTTGCTCATCATGACTCTGGCGGTTTTCGTATTTAGTGGACAGTGAAGCTGATTTAAAAGAAGGTATTGACTGCCGATTTAACTTGGTAATCATCATCGACCACCAAGATCAAAGGCCATTTGTCAAAGGTCGTACACGGGTGAGAAATGCCGCATCCAACAATATCCCCCACACGTAATGTCTGGCTTAACTCGCACCCCGCAGGTAAGCGGAGATAGGCGTGTTGGTCGTTCATTTTTTCGATCTTGCAGCCTGCTGGCAACGTTTGTGGTGCATGCTTGCTGCCTGGACGATGTTGCCATACGGGGAAAGGCAAATCAATGTCATACGAAGCATCACGCTTACCCATGGTGAGGATGGCTAAGTCTGGCTCGGGACGCGATTGCACCATGCTCCAAACTTCAAGCGCGGGTTTCAAGTTTTCTGCTTTGACATGGCTTTCACGTGTTTGCATCTCGTTGACTAAGGCGTGATAGAAACCATGATCATGCGTGACATAACAACCGCTGCGCAAGATAGCAGTGACCGGGCGAGATAGTTTCAATTCTTGTTCAAAGCCGCGACCGACCAGATCGAAATAGGCGGACCCGCCGGCGGAGAGAAGTATGTGTTCTGACTCAAAAAGCTGTTCAGTATCGGCGATCTTGCATAGGTGAATGAGGCTAGCAATATACTCACGCACGGCTACCAAGTCTTGTTCGCGATGTTTGCTCACTAATAGACCCTCATAGCCTTCTATGCCGGCAAGGCGTAAGTACGGGCTGGCATGAATTGCACGCGCAACTGCAATTGCCTCTGCTTGCGTACGGCAACCTGTGCGACCGCCAGGGAAACCAAGTTCTACCAGTAGATTCATCGGACGAGTTAGCCCCGCGTCGCGCACTTGCGTGGCGAGACGTTTGACGCCGTCTAGAGAATCTGTGAGCGCAAAAAACTCAAATTCAGGATCATCGTGCATCAAGGCTAATATCGCTTGCGTATCGCTGGCGCTGACCAATTGATTGGCGAGAAGCACACGGCGCACGCCGAAACGATGAGCAATCAAAGTTTGATTCACCGTCGCCAGTGTCATCCCCCATGCGCCATTTTCGAGCTGCATATCGAATAGCTGCGGACACATCGTGGTCTTGCCATGGGGCGCTAACACCACATTCATGCTCTCGCAAAAATGCTTCATCCAATGTAGGTTGTGTTGTAGCGCACTGTCTTTCAATACGGCGACTGGAAAACTGGTGTCGCCGTTGAGCATGTTCCACTGCTGAGCGGCGATCGCGTGTTGTGGTAAAGCGTGGCGCAAGGCCAAGCCCTTAGTGCCGGGCAGCAGTAATTGTTGATCTAGAGAGTCGAGCTTAAGCATAAGATTATTTCGAAGTCGATGTCCATTGACGGATGGTGTGGCCTTTGAGCGCGTAGAACAAGATCAAGGCATAACATGGCAACATCACCCAATAGGCTTGTTGTGCGCCAGCACTATCTGAGAAATGACCATAGGCTAAGGGCAAGATCGCGCCGCCAGAAATGCCCATGATTAGCACAGCAGAGCCTGCCGCAGTATATCTTCCCAAGCCTTCTAGGGCGAGTGGCCAGACTGCAGGCCAAACCAGGGCATTCGAGAAACCTAACATGGCGAGAAATAAAACGGTATTCGGTACGCTAGGAACACCAGCCCATGCCAACAAAATCTGTGACATGTTTTGCTCAGTGTTGGACGCATACATTACGCCGAATGCAAATAGAATGCCACTCACTGCGCACAAAGCGAGTGCATTTCTTTGCGAGAGAAAACGGGGAATCGTGAAGGCGCCGAGTAAATAACCGAGCACCATGAAGCCCATGGTGTAAGAAGTGAGTGCCGCATAATTTTGCACACCAAGGTGATGGCCATACAGACCGATGGTGTCACCCGCGATGACTTCAACGCCAACATAGGCAAACAAGGTAATCGCGCCAAGCACTAACTGTGGAAATTGTAGAACGCCAAAACGAGTCGTACTTACCGTCGCAGCATTTGATTGTTCGTCATCAAGCTCAGGTTCGGTCAGTGAGGAAAAATGAATGATGAACATGAAAAGAATCAAACCCACTGCCATCACGATATAGGGCGTTACCAATCGACTTGCCAGATCAGCACGAAAAGCAGTGCGTGCCGCCACATCCATCTCAGCTAAGGCGGCACCCGATGTTTGCGTAATGCCGGACAGAATGAGCGCCGTGAATACCATTGGTACGATGATACCGGCACCTTTGTTGAACAAGCCCATTATGCTAATGCGCATCGCTGCACTATCGCGCGACCCTATGCAAACGATATAAGGATTAATCGCCGTTTGCATCAAAGTCATCCCACTTGCCAGTGTGAATAAAGCGATTAAGAAAAGTGAATATTGACTGGTCTTAGCAGCCGGAATAAACATTAATGCACCGATCGCCATCACCCCAAGGCTTGCTGTCATGCCGTTCTTGTAACCGATACGACTGAGTACCGCAGCCGATGGCAGTGCCATCACGGTGTAAGCGATATAGAAAGCGAAGGTCACCCAAAGTGCTTGGAAATCTGTCAGCTCACAAACGATTTTGAGAAAGGGGATCAAGGAGCCGTTGAGCCAGGTGACGAAACCGAGAATGAAGAAGAGGAGAGCGATGAAGAGCATCGCGACGATGACGTTTTGGCCTTGGTTTTGATTTTGTTGAAGGGAGCTAGCTTGGGTCATTTTTTTGCTTCCGGTTCTTGGGGTTTTAATGGGCTCTTTTTTTGAAGAGTGTCTCTTTTTTTATAAAACTTTCTGACTGGTGTTGATTCTCATCGTTCGCTGGCCGGGTGTGGCCCGGCTGCCACTCACTTTCTTTGCTTCGCCAAAGAAAGTAAGCAAAGAAAGGCGACGCAACCGTCCCGTCCACTGCGCTGCTTGTGGGCAGCTTAGAGATTGATGGCGCAAAGCATGCTTTGCGAAACACCATCAATCTCCCTTCGGGTTCCCATTTGTGCAGGACAAAAAATGGGAAAGCTTCCTCAATTCATTTTCTGCCCGACACATATGGCAGTGCCAGGCGCGGGAAAGTCAAAACACACATACTCATCGGTCGAGAAGGTACGGATTCACTACAACCAGGCAAAAGCTTTAAGAGTAGCTTGTGTATCAGCAGGTTGAGTCGCGGTTTTTGCCGTTCCGCTTCTAAATCGCCAATGGTGCGCAACAGAAAATGGAAAAAGAAAGTGTTGCTGTTTGAGCCGAAGGCGAGTTTCAACACTTTCCCATTTTTTGTTGTGCATCATTGGGCACCCGAAGGGCGATTTAGTGCGGTCGCCTTTCTTTGCTTCCTTTCTTTGGCGAAGCAAAGAAAGGAAGTGGCTGTCGGGCCACCCCCGACCTACAAACCGCGAAATCACTTCTAACCAAAAAAATCAATACGTCTCAATTTACATCTCGACGAAACAACGAACCTCATTCAAGCAACGAGCTCCCCCCCCAACAGCTGGCAAGAGCAAAGCTCTTCCTAAATCTCCTCTTGCGTCAACTCACGAGCAAACACCTGATTCCCCGCCATCAAGCCACCATCAACTGGCAACACTACTCCCGTAATCACGCGCGCTGCGTCCGAGGCTAAAAACATCACCGCATCGGCGATGTCTTGCGGTGTCGCGAAATCGCGTAAGGGGTACCACTTTTTCAAATCTTCAAACACTTGCGGATTTTTATCGACGCGGGCTTGCCACGCTTGGGTTTTGACTGTGCCGGGGCACACCATATTCGCGCGTATGCCGAATTTACCGAACTCCATCGCGAGGGCTTTGGTGTAACTGATTAAACCAGCTTTGGCGACGCTATAAGCAGGGTGACCAAACGAAGTCATGCCGTTCACGCTGCCGATAATGACGATATTGCCTTTACCCGCGGTTTGCATTGCTGTTCTCACTGCCTCAACTGAATGGAAGGTGCCATTTAGATTGAGGTCCATATCTTTTTTCCAGCTTTCTTCGGTCGTCGTTTGCAAGGTCAATGCCTCGGCAGCGCCTGCGTTGGCGACCAAGACGTGGATATCTCCGTGCTCTTTCGTCTGTTCGAATAAAGCGGCGCGTAGTGCTTGTGAATTCGTGAGGTCGGCGGTGACTGCGCAGCTACGATGACTGCCAAGCTCTGCGACTAAGCTCTGAAGTTGCTTAGCTTCTCGGTCTTGGGCGAAGATAAAATCACCCGCATCAACAAAGGCTTGGCAAAGTGCGCGGCCAATGCCACCGCAAGCGCCTGTGATCAATATGTTTCTTGCCATTGCGATGCTCCTTATTCTTTCTTGCTTTGTAAGACTTGCGCCAAATGATCGAGCCTATGTTGTGGCAAGAGACCATAGTTATAGAAGGCGAAATCTCGAATACCCAGTGCATTGATACCGTCAATCGCAGTCGCGATTTCATTGCCTTGATTGAGGTCTGGCAGACCTGGTCGTAAGATGGCGCGAATTTTTTCAGGATGAGTGACTTGACGTAAGCTTTCCCATGCATCAGCGATAGCACGATTAGCGCTCGCTTCATAGAAGGGAATTTCCAAGTAGTCGGCGACTTCGGATAATGCTTTGAGATCGCTGCCTTCAGTCCAACAGGCTGCTGTCGGACGTTGTACCGTTGGGATGACTGCCAACTTCATCGCTGCCGGTATCGCTGCGCGAATCGATGATACCAGTTCGGTGACACGATCTTGGCGCATCTCGACGTAAGCTAACCAATCAGAATCGCTGAGTAGGTCGTTTTGCATCCACGTTGCAGCTTGATCTGCTTGTGCTGAAGCAGAAAGCTGTAAATAGTTATCGACGCTTACGCGTACTCGATCTTGCAATGCGATGACATCGATACCTTTGCGTCGCGCAGCTTGTTGGCAAGCGTCGCAGAAGCAAGTGCCGAGTAAATTATCGAGCCACGCATTGCTGGCGACTTGAGCGAATTCGTGATGATAGCCATGGCCATAGGGCAACCATCCTGGAGTCTCGAGTACCAAACTATTGAATGCATATTGTGAACTCAAATCCGTGCACAGATTAACCGCATAATCGAATACTGCTGGCTGCATCGGGCACAGGCTGTACACATAACTATCGCCAAAAGCGTTCTTGGCGGTGAAGTGGGGATAGGCAGCGCCGATACGGCTATTGTGTAGCAATACGGTCCATGCGTGAACGCGCACACGTCCATCTTTGATTAGATCGCCGACCACCGCTTTGGTGTTTGCTTGGCTATGTGCTTTGGCTTGGATTTCACCATAGCGTGTTAAGTCTGGCTCGAAGTAAGTTACGCCATCTTCAGGGAAGATTACACGTGGCCCTTGTTTCGCATGCGGGCGAATAAATTTACCTGCATGATATGCGGTAGCGATCGTGACATCGCGAATACCCATCGCCAATACTTCGTCAACAAAAGAACCGACGCCTTGGTCCTCAATATCCCAAGCGTAGGTGTAGAGTGAACGATAACTAGCTTCTTGGTCAACTGCGCTCATACAGATCTCGCTTCTTATTTTTAACGGTGAATTTCTTTGATCAGATTGGTGCGTGAAAAACTTAGAGTGGTTTGTAGGCAGTCACTTCGATTTCCACTTTGCAGTCGACCATCATCGCCGATTGCACACAAGAGCGAGCGGGTGGATTGTCACCAAAGTATTCATTGTAAATACGATTGAAAGTCCAGAAATCACGTGTATCGTCGAGCCAAACGCTGACTTTGACGACATCGGACAAATCGCAACCAGCCAATGCTAAAACTTTCTTCACATTTTCCATGGTGCGGCGGGTTTGCGATTCGATTCCACCCGTTTCGATTTCACCGTTTTCCTTCATGGCGACTTGCCCGGAGCAAAAGACAAAATCTCCCGCACGTACTGCGGGTGAAAATGGCAAGCGTTGACCGCCCGCGCCTGTAGGAATATTCCCAAAACGTGTGATTTCTTTGCTCATCGTTTTACCTATCTACACTAAAATTAAACTTGCGTAATTTTGATATTTTGCTACGAGCATACGCTGCATGTTTTAAAAAAACTATGCGGAAATTTACTCGATACCATCTTAAAAAATCTATTTAATTAGACCGCGTGCTTTGGCTACCAAAATCGCACCTAGGCCTGCGAGATGTGCTTGAGTTTCATCAGAAACGACCGTGATTGTTCCTGAGAAGTAATCATCATTCTTAATCAAGATCGCTAAGGCCTCTTTCATGATCGGTTTGCCACAGATAACGACTGGAGTGCCGGGCAGCATTTTGATGGCAGTACTGTTCTTGAGGGTCAATAAGTCAGCACCCAATATTGCGCCGAGCAAGAAATTGGCGCGATCATTGCGTTCATAAATCGTGAATTGATCGAGCGTGCGTACATTAAAACAAGTACGACCGAGTCCTATGGTCTGTGCCGACTGCGCGCCTGCCAATAGCATTTCTTCATTAATGGAAGTGGCAAATTGCGAGTCGAGTGATTGAGCGAGGATGGTATTGTGGGTTATCACATACATCAATTCGCCTGCCAATGTCGTCACACAACCCGTGATACGATTTTTATCATCGATGCACACGAATTTAGAGTGAGAGCCCGGCATCACCATCATGGCTGGACCTGTAATGGCGAGTTGGTCCACCACACTCATGACTTCGACTTCTTCGCCGCGCATCATATCCATGGCTTCGCAATTGTGTAGGCCGATGTTGTCGACTACATTGCGTACACCAGGAACAAACCAGATAGGTTTAGGGAAGACTTCAGGAATCGTGACCGATACCATGCCGCGGGCGAGTTGTTGCAAACCAGCTGGGGCGAGAACATGAGGTAATTCAAATAGCCCGACGTTCGAACTGATCATGCCGGAGCCAATCACGAGATCGATTTGTTCGCTATCGATACTGGCGGCGGCCAGAGTTTTGGCGATGGTTTCGCGCACACCGTTTTGTAGCTTTTCACGGTTACCAGTGATCGCGGTATCGCGGACACCGACTTCGCATGCTTGATGAGCAAGCACAGCGCCGTCATGCCACAAGGTAACGCGCGTGTTGGTAGTTCCAGTATCAATAGTAATGATATGAGTCATGTCAAATGAGACCTAAATGAAAATGGGTGTACTTGGCCTAATAGCAAAGACGGTAGTTGCAAAGCATTGGCTGTAATAAAACAAGACTTGCGGCTGTCTTCGCTATCAGCATGATATGCCTCCTTCATTGCTTAAAAAACAAAAGCAGAACGCATATCTCGCCAAGCAGATGTCACGCAGCTTAACGGGGCAGATCAGTGATCGCAAGCGAGGAATATTTGAGATGTCATTAAGAAATATTTGACGATCAAAATTTTCCTCGATGTTGAACTATCCATTTTTTCCAATTTCCGACAAAATCCAGCGGCAAATCTCAGCAAAATCCCCACCATAAAGCTGATTTAGTGGGTTATTTCCTTGGCGGCATCATTTCTCGAAGGCGATGGCAAAAAACGAATTTGTTTTATTTAGGCAATAAATGAGCAAAATAGTAGCACCGATTGCCGCAAAAAACAGTCATTCTGGACACCTATAATATTTCAAGATCTCATTAAGTTTTTTTAAATGAAGTTCTGATATGGTATCGTTTTTCAATGAGGGTCCCATGTCTAAACGTCTGCCACCGTTAAACGCTTTGAAAGTTTTTGAAGTCGCCGCCCGTCGACTGAATTTCACGCGCGCGGCAGAAGAGTTACATGTGACCAATGCGGCGGTTAGCCATCAAATCAAATTGCTCGAAGATTTCCTTGGCTTAGATCTTTTCCAGCGTAGTAATAACGTCTTGAAATTGACTGAAGCCGGCGAGCGTTACTTGCCACGCATACGTGAGGGTTTTAAAACTTTCCAGCAAGCGACAGATGCGCTGCTTAACGATAACAATGTCTTATTACGCGTCGGTGTGCCGCCATCGTTTGGTTCTAAATGGTTGGTGCCACGTCTATACCGATTCTTAAATCGTCATCCACAAGTTCGCGTAGAAATCGTTTCTGAAGTCGATCGCAGTTATCGAGATTGCGATATTTCGATTGATTTTCGTCGCACCCAATTCGCCGATTTTCGTATCGAGCCCTTCATCGTGACCGAGGTTTTCCCCGTCTGTAGTCCAGCGATTGCCAAGACATTAAGCATACCCGCTGACTTGAGTAAGCAAACGCTATTGCATGAAGTGAGCGCCATGAATGACCCTGATTACCCGAGTTGGCAATCTTGGTTTTCTACTTTAGGCGTGACCGATAAGGAAGTGCGTAAGGGTCCTCTATTTACGCTGGCTTTAATGGCCTTGCAGGCGGCCATTGATGGACAAGGCGTGGCATTAGGGCAAGCGTTGTTGGTGGAGTACGACATCGCTGCAGGTCGCTTAGTTCGACCTTTCGATGTGCAAACGCCATTGCGTTTGGACTACTACCTAATTTACGCCGCCGATATGAAAGAGAACGCAGCCTTCCAAGCTTTTCATCAGTGGTTGATTAATGAAGCTAATTCGCATTGAGCTTAATACCATTAATTCCTTCGTTCCCTTTTTGATTGTATTGATTGACGGTCATGTTGCCACTAAGTCGAATTTTTCACCATGGTACTGAGCTTCCTTTAATTCGGCGTGACTTTATCTTGTTCACTGCGCGTTGTGGTCTCACCGGTGCCTTGCAATTAAGTACCAAGATTGATCGATCGTTCCTGATTGTGCAGTTGAGTCAGTCCTGCCAAAACACACAGACACAGGAACAAACTTGGAGCAGTAGTGCTGCCTTGTGCGATCGCATTACCCAATCCCATCTTGCACAAGATGTGGTGCAACTGAAGGGACAGCGTTATCGTTTCGAAGCCTCAGTCGTGGCATTTGCCTTGCACGCACATCATGTGCCTGCTAGCAGCTTGGCACCAACGAAATTCGATGAACTCATCTTTGTAGGGAATTCTCAACATTGCGTGAGTCAAGCGCTTCGTTGTGCTGATCTCGCGCACAAGATTGTGGTTTTGGGTGCGCGGCAGCCCGAGCACAGTGAGCATGCCTTACAGAATTGCTTAATGCGTTTGCAGGGTCGTCAAGAAAAAAGTTTAAAAGCGATCGCCCTCTAAATTTTTTTGATGAGCCTCGAAAAAATCTCGCTGTTGCGCTTTTCTCTTTATGCGTAGCATGCTGACATGCTTGATCCAATCAAATAAAGGTGTTTTATGTTGCAACCAACATCCAAATCATTATCCCCTCGCTTTCAGCGCACAGCCTTGTCGATATTCCTGTCTGCCGTTATGACTAGCGCCGCCCTCGTTCCAAACAGTGCCATTGCGAGCAGTATTGGTAACGTCAAGAAGATCGAAAACATTGGTGGCCAACAACAGTTACAAATTCAAACTGACCGCGGGCATCTCGTGCAAATTAGTATTCTGCGTCCAGATATGTTTCGCGTTTGGGTCGGCCTTGATGGCAAGTTAGTTGGGGCAGGTGATAAAGCTGCCCCTATCGTTCTCCCACAGGATTTCGGTCGAGTTGATTTCAAGATCAGTGAACAGTCGGATTACCAACTCATACAAACTTCCGCAATGGCTTTGCGTGTGTATCGCAAACCCTTCCGTTTAGCCCTGTATAAAGCCGATAATCGCAGCCTCTTGTGGCAAGAAATGCAGCCATTAGAAATTGGCGAAAAAGCGAGCTTCCAAACTTTGTCGAGTAGTGCAGATGAAGCCTTCTTCGGTGGTGGTCAGCAAAACGGTGCGTATGCTTTCAAGGGCAAATCGCTGGAAGTTTCTTATTCCGGTGGTTGGGAAGAAAATGATAGGCCAAGTCCCGCGCCGTTCTATATGAGTAGCAAGGGTTACGGCGTTCTACGCAATACCTGGAGCAATGGTAATTACGATTTTCGTTCCAACGAATTCATCACTAGCACTCATAACGAAAAACGTTTTGATGCTTATTATTTTGTCGGTGACAGTATCAAAGAAGTGTTAAACGGCTACACCGCGCTTACCGGTCGCGCTCGCATGTTGCCGCGTTGGGCATACGAATATGGGGATGCCGATTGTTATAACGATGGCGACAATATCAAAAAGCCCGGCACTTTCCCCAAAGGCTGGAGCGATGGTCCAACTGGTAAAACGCCAGACGTTATACAATCAGTAGCCGCTAAGTATCGTGAGCACGATATGCCCGGTGGTTGGATTTTGCCAAATGATGGCTATGGCTGTGGTTACACCGATTTGCAAGGCGTGGTGAGCGGCTTGAAAAAATATGGTTTCCGCACAGGTTTGTGGACTGAAAACGGCGTCGATAAAATTAAGTGGGAAGTCGGCACGGCGGGCACGCGAGCTCAAAAACTTGATGTGGCCTGGACGGGCGCTGGCTATCAATTTGCACTCGATGCCAATCAAGCTGCAGCGCAGGGTATTTTAGAAAACTCCAACTCCCGTCCTTTTTTGTGGACCGTCATGGGCTGGGCAGGTATGCAACGCTATGCGGTGACATGGACCGGCGATCAAAGCGGTAGTTGGGACTATATTCGTTGGCATATCCCGACCTTGATTGGCTCAGGTTTGTCGGGGCAAGCGTATGCAACGGGTGACGTCGATGGTATTTTTGGCGGTAGCCCAGAGACTTATACGCGCGATTTGCAATGGAAGGCATTTACGCCAGTATTGATGGGTATGTCGGGTTGGTCGCAAAACGTACGCAAACATCCTTGGTGGTTTGATGAGCCCTATCGCAGTATCAATCGTGATTACCTCAAACTGAAGATGCGTTTGATGCCCTATATGTACACCTTGGCACAAGATACCGAGCAAAGTGGCGCGCCAATTGTACGTGGTTTGATGTGGGATCATCCGCATGACTCGCATGCCAATGATGAGAATTACAAATACCAATTCTTCCTCGGGAAAGATTTGTTGATCGCACCGGTGTATCGCAGCCAAGCGGCGAGCAAAGGCTGGCGCAAGGCTGTGTATTTACCTCAAGGGCAATGGATAGACTATTGGGATGGACGTGTCGTCAACGCGGGTGCCGACGGCAAGCTGATCGACTATCAAGTTACGCTAGAAAAATTACCGGTGATGGTACGTGCAGGAGCAATTTTACCTATGTATCCTAGCGCGCTCTACGATGGTCAAGTACCCAAGGATGTATTAACCTGGGACATTTATCCGCATGGCAATAGCAGCTACACTTTGTACGAAGATGATGGTGAAAGTCGTCAATATCAACAAGGTGAAAAGAGTACCCAGCAGATTCAAGTCTTCGCGCCTGAAGACCAAGCAGGCGATATTCACATTAAATTAGATGGCGTGCGTGGCAGCTATCAAGGAATGGAAGCGCAGCGTGTCCAGCAATTTCAAATTCATACGCGCGTCAAACCAAAAAACGTGCAACTCCAAGCACAAGATTTAAAAGAAGTCGCTAGCCGCGCGGAGTTTGAACAAGCGGTATCAGCATGGTATTTCGATGCGGCGCATCAGTATGGCGTAGTGTATGTGAAGACAGCGAAGATAGACGTACGATTGCCAGTTGCCTTAGATCTTTTCATTCCTCGTGAATTAAGCTTAGCCAGCACGGCTGATTATCCCGCTGCACCCGCCACCGGCGATGTGGTAGCAGCAGATTCTTTGATTGTCTTGAATCGCCCTGCGGAGGAGCCTGGGCATCCGCTCGAAAACGCATTCGATGGTAAGCCAGGGACTTGGTTCCGCACCTTGCGTGATCAATCTCAGAAAACAGGCCCACATGAATTTACCTTGGCATTAGGTGAACGCCGCTTGATTAAAGGTTTTGAAATTGCGCCGCGCAACGATAAACATTGGGATGCCGGGCAAGTCAAAGACTTTGAAGTCTATATGGCCGATAGCAATGGCGAATGGGGTAAGCCAATTTATGTGGGGCAACTGAAGAAACAAGAAGCGAAACAACGGGTGGAGTTTGCAGCTAAAGCAGGGCGTCTGTTCCGATTGCGCGTGCTAAGTTCACACGATCAAGCTGAGGACGGCAATGCGCAAGATCCTATGGTGTTGACCAGCAATGATGCAGCGAACGCGCCGCGCGCTTATAACGCGTTCACGCCGGTTTCTGTGCCACCGATTACGATCTCGGAGTTTGCCTTGCTCGAACAACAGAACCCAGATCGCGCACAGCAGCAAGTGTCGCTCTCAGATCAAGCTGAGTTACTAGGGAAATCAAACGCCAGTGCAGCGCTGAAGGACAGGGTAAAGGCAAAACATGCTAGCAACGAGCAAGGCATGATGCAAATGAATGGTTTGAAGTTCCGCAAGGGTCTAGGCGTCGTCAATGCAAGCGAAGTGCATTATCGTCTGCATGGCAATTGGCAAACTTTCCGTGCTGATGTTGGTATTGATGATGCCTGCCGTCAAAATGGTGGTTTGCAATTCCAAGTGTTCGGTGATGGCAAACTCTTGTTCGATAGTGGTCTCATAGAGGCGCCTGCGGTGGTCAAACCAGAGCTCGATATTCGTGGAATCTCCTTACTGAGTTGGAAAACGACGGGCGTCAAGAGCAAGAACAATGCACCCGTTTGCGCCAATTGGGCGAACGCGACAGTGATCGGTTTCGCGGGAGATCGCGTCGGCAAATAGATAAGCGCCTTGTGTTGGGCTTACCATGGCTTCTTGGAGGCAAATCCGCAGCCCAACACACAGCATTATCATGGAAGACTCAAAACTGACGCTGGCCTCGCCGTCTTAGTGAGCTGTCTGCGTTCCCAGTTTAGCCAGCACAATTTTAAGACGACACCCCTGAAATTGAACTAAACTCTTCCCCGAACATCCAACGCTTTTGGCGTCGATTTTTGGGGAAGACAGCATGTTCAAACTACACCATAGTGGGCCTTTCTTGAAGGCAGATAATTTCAAGAAAGCGCGTCATGCTTTGCTAGCGATGCTCGTTATTGCAAGTACTACGACGTCTTCATTGGCACAAACTGCTACGCCAACAGCAAGCCAAGCAATAGCGACTACTGTAGCCTTAAGTCCAGCTCAAGCTCATTTTGAGCCGAGTTACCGCCAACTCCGGCAAGAGTTCAATGCCGATAATGCCTATAACACGGTCGCTTTTGTCGAGAAATATTGGCGTATCGCAGGTAACACGGGGTTTAACGCCAGTATTCATCACGTAGAAAAAATTCTGCAAGATGCGGGTTACCAAAAAGAAGTGAATGGCGAGAGTGATGGCCCTTTAACCTATCGTATTGAAACCAAAAAGATGAAGCGCCCCACTTGGGAGCCAGTCGATGGACGCTTAAGTATTGTTGGCGACCAAACAACTTTGCTTGAGTTTGCTAGCAATCGCAATATGCTTGCAGTCAATTCTGCGAGCACGCCAGCGGCGGGCGTTGAAGCAGAAGTTGTCTTCGCTGGTAAAGGCAGTGCTGCCGAATTAGACGCAAAAGAAGTACAAGGCAAGATTGTTTTTGTTGAAAACGCCGCTGCTGCAGTGTTTGGCAATGCGGTGAAACGCGGTGCTATTGGCGTCATCTCCTATGCGATGCCAGCCTACACCCAGCCACAGAAATACATCAACTCGATACAGTTTCAAACGCTCCCTTACCTCGATGCCAAACGCCAAATCTGGGCCGTCGTTTTATCCTATCAAGCCAAAGAAAAATTGAAACAAGCTTTGGCCAAATCGAGTGTGAAATTAGCAGTGAAAGTGGAGACCAAATTATACGAATCTGAAGAACTGACTTTGATTGCGAACGCACGCGGTCGTAGTCTTGCAGATCAACGCTTTGTCTTCAGCGCACACGTTCAAGAACCAGGTGCCAATGACAATGCGACAGGGGTCGGCACCTTGGCGGAAATGGCACGTGTCACAGCGCAATTGATACAACAAAAAGCAATCGCACCAGAGCGCACGATCACTTTTATGTGGGGAGATGAAATTAACTCCACCGCGCGTTACATCGCTGAAAACCCCAAACGTGCCGCAGGCATACAATGGGGATTGAGCCTCGATATGGTCGGTGAAGATGTGAGCAAAACCGGTGGCAGCTTCTTAATTGAAAAAATGCCAGATCCTTCGGCGATATGGACACGGGGCAATGAGAAACACACGGAGTGGGGTGGCTCAGTGTTAAAAGAGTCCGACATGATGCCTAACTACTTTACCGACTTCTTGTTGGGCCGCTGTCGTCAACAGGCGTTGGAGAGTGGTTGGCAAGTCAATGCCAACCCCTACGAAGGTGGCAGCGATCATACGCCTTTCCTCAATGCCAAAATCCCTGGTCTTCTGATGTGGCATTTCACCGACGCTTTTTATCACACTGATCTCGATCGCATAGACAAAGTATCTAAGTCTGAGTTGCGCAATGTTGGTATCAGTGCACTAGCCGCTGCGCTCAGTTTGAGTACGGCGGATGAAGCAACGGTCGGCCACATCATCGACGAGCTGCTAGTCAATGCTAAGGACAGATTACAAACCGAATTCGCCTTGAGTGAGAAAGCAGTCAAGGGGGGCGCAGACGCTGCCAAAGAAAAACACATTTTGGAGGTGTGGACGAATTGGTATGTGGCAGCTTTTGACAAAATACGTGCTTTGCCGACGGCTGGTATGACACAGCATCTGAATGTACGCGTACAAAAAGCGCAAACCGAACTTGTTAAGCTATCCCGAAATCTAGAGGAAAAATTAAATTGAGATCATTAACTCAAGAGACTAAAGTTAAACAAAGACAATGTTTGTAAATTTCAATTTTTTATTGGGCGTCTGTACACTTATAGTGTGTATGTGTGTTGGCACTTCCGTTTCTGCCAGTGACCGCGTCGATTGCACTCTTAAATCTAATCTGACGATGCGCTTTGAAGGTCATCGTGGTCGCTTGGAACGTCTTTCGCTCGGCGCATATGAGGAGACACATTATGGTCGTATTTCCGATCACTTTGCATATGCCTATGGTTTCACGATCATTGAAGGCGATCATACCGTGATTGGACCTAAGCAGGTGATAGGTTTTCATGATGATAGACCGGATTGCCGCAATGTTGTGATGAGCGACAATGCGATTTTTTATTTCGCGGAAAATACCGTATATCGCTTTAAGGACGCCGAAGGAAAACTCGGCGGAGAACAATTGTTGATAAGTGTAGATGGCGGAAAAACCTTCTCGCAAAATTTATTTCCTGGCGCCCTGAATAGCTTGCATGACCCGAATGAAGTGGCGGAACACCGCATCGCAATTAACAATTTTGGCTATCATCGTGGGCGCATCAATTCCGATGGTCAACGTTTGCAATTAGAATTAACTAATCCGCTTGACTACCAACAGTTTCTGTATTTTGAATCGACAGATTTAGGCCGCCATTGGCAGCGTGGCATAACTTCAAATTTGCCGCGTGTTTACTCGCAACTTGAAGTGGAGAAATGGCGGGAGTTGTTTGCCCGTAACCGCTGGTTAGATCAACGTTTCAAAGCCGCGCAGCAAGCTTGTTTGAACGCTATCGAACAAGCTTGTGCATTGAAAACAGAAAATGCATGGGACGCTGCAATTAAACCTTGTTTGGATAGAGCGAACTGGCAGCTTTGTGTAAAGGAGTTCGTTGTGCCCGAAGTTTCTCACTAATTTGTTTTTCGATAAGCTAGCTTTTTCATTATCCTCACGGCAATTAGAATTCAATTGCATTGGTCCTGATAGTATTGTGTTGCTTCATTCCTCGTAGATTGCTTGGCAAGATTGCTCGCGTTATATCACCATGCTAAGATCGATAAGGCTAAATCAATCAAGGAGTTAGGGAAGATGAAAGTGCCGACTTGTCGTTGTTGTACCCCCGTCCCAAGTCCTTCTGCGGCACTTGTTGAACCAGCGAATGTCAACCTGGTATCGCATCGGCGCCGACATATTTTTCTTGCTCCTGTGGCTGTTTTTCTGAGTGGGGCATGGGGAATGGCAAAAGCTGGCGATGACTTACTCAGCCCTTTTGCAAAGCCGAAAACTAAAGATGGGAAACCCAATGCCCCGAGTGTGAGTAATGCTGCAGCAATGGCGGCATCCGAATCTCGCGCTATGGCGGAAAGGTCGGTTTCCGCGCTCGCAGGACTGTGCGCCAACACCAATGCTTTAATCGAACAGTTGGCGAAGTTGCGCGCCGAGATTGCTGAACAGCAGCGTAAACGACAAGAGCTTGAAGCGTTCAAAGCAGCGGAAATGGAAGATTATCGAAATGGTTTGTTCTGTAGTGGATGCAATCGAACCAAGCGCGATATATTGTCAAAAGGCGAGACCTTTCCCCATTCAGGCCAGAAAATTATTGCACCGACGCCGGAGCAAATTGCGAACAAAGACGCTGAGTTACAACGGCCAATTGATCAACTAACGGCAGCACTTGCAAAGAATAATAAAGACGCCGTCGTCACCGACACCATCATGCGCGATGGTCGTGAACAAATCGAATTTGGTGTGTGGCTATGGGAGACGTCTATAGGCTCAGAGCGTTCGGCAATGCAAAAGAATTTGCAGCGCAAACTAGATAAGTTACAAGCTGAATTAAAACAAATCGAGA
Organism: Affinundibacterium nitidum; assembly: GCF_014284155.1. Lineage (GTDB taxonomy): Bacteria > Pseudomonadota > Gammaproteobacteria > Burkholderiales > Burkholderiaceae_D > Undibacterium > Undibacterium nitidum. The sequence continues at coordinate 1,429,024 of NZ_JACOFZ010000001.1, read as the reverse complement.
AAACCATAGACGATATTCGGATGGCTGAGTTCGCTAGCAAAAAGAATCAAGAAGTGGCTAGTCTCGAAGCAGATCGACGTATGTGGCAGGAGGTCTTGCAAAAACGACGTGAGGCGATGGAGCAAGAAAAGTTAGATTACCAACGTCAGATGACGAAGCTAGAACGCATATATGCCGATGAGCAAACGCGCATTGCTGATTTTACGGCAAGAGGTGCATTGCATTTGCAGATCAATGTCGTTCCTAGCACGCGTGGGCGCGGTTCTATGCTTGATCCTTTCAATCTTGGTGTACATTTTCGGCTTGGCCGAATGTTGTCACGTAGTGACGTAGCGGGGCAGGTACATCCAGAGATTGTCGCCTCAGTCGATCAATTCATCCAAAACTACAAGCGAGCAGCATTCTAATGAAAAATTTATTGCCATCACGATTCGAGTCGAAGCAATTGCGCGCAGTGCTGTGTTTTACGGTGTTCAGTTTGACCATGTCGCAGATTCATAATGGCGCTGCACAAGAGCGCCAAACGAAGGGTGTAAGTACCAAGTCAAAAGTTAATGCTAACGCCAAGGCCGCCGTGGAGCCTGTAAGCGTACAATCGGCTGATGTGTTGATCAGCAATGCAATCGCTGAGATCGAAAAGAATGAGTTGATTACGGCGCTGAGTTTTGCTCGTAAAGCGGTGGTGGCCGCGCCAGTCAATTATAAAGCGCACTATTACATGGGATTGATATTGTTCCGAATGGGCAATTTCGATCAGGCTGACGATGCGGCGTTTGAAGCGGTGAGATTTGCGCCAGAAGAAGCGCAATCATCGGTCAAGAAACTGCAGCAGGCCATCGCTTGGGGAAGAACATCCTTAGTCGCTGCCCGTGATGCAGAGAACGCGCAAAACGAAGGTTTGAACGGAAAAGCAGCGAGCGCTTGGAAGCTCGCTTGGGAGGCTGGATTCCAAAATGGTGAATACGGCTTTAATGCGGCGCAGCTTTACGTCGGGCGACTCGGTCAGCCAGTGGCAGGCGCTAAGATTTTACGTGAAGTTCTTGAAAAGATATCAGACCAAGCCATTTTGGATAAGTCGGGCGCATTACTGAAGAGTATTAGTCCCCAGCTTGACTCAATTGCAAATACACTGTTTCAACAGGCGAAACAGGCAGATGGAACTAGACAATTGCAATTCATTCGCGATGCGTTAGATGCGGATCCTAATCACATAGGTGCTTATGAGCTTTTAGCGCGTTACTACGTCAAGAACGGTGATATTGCGCAATTGAAGGAAGTATTGAAAGACCTCTCTCGTCGCAATCGTTTAGATCTTGGGGTATTGAAGCACGAGGCTTTTTTTGAATTACTGAAAACGAATGAATTTTCAAGCTGGCTAGTCGATTTGGTGGGAGATGTCGCCGTCAAGGCTTTGTCCTCTGATGTAGCCGAGTTGGAACGAAAACGTGACCAGCAGTTGCGTTATGAGCAGTCGATGCGTGAATATGCTAAAGCGATGGAGGTCTATCAAGATCGAATGGCACTATTTGCCAAATATACGCCATGCGTGAATGCAACACGACAAGCTTATTTCGCCTGTGAGGCGCGCATCCCTGCACCAGATAGTGGTTTTTTAGGCATTGGTGGTAATGCGGAGGATAGAGCGAAGCTTCATACCGCATGCGTCAACGGATACAACGAGAAGATTGCGCAGTGCCAGGCAAGCTATCCATCAACCCAACCTCAAGAGCCTGTTAAACCGACGCGCCCTTCAAATTAATATAGCGGTGACAATCAGCCGCGAATGCCACCAATACTGACGCTGCGAGATTTCGCACAATCTTTTTCTTTGGTGGCATCGCAGCTAGGTATCTGTTTCCGTACCCAGCTTTTCAAGCTGTTGATCATGTCACCTGAGGTTTCTGGAATCGCATATTGGATTTCACAGCGATATATTTTTGCCGCTAAGCCTTCCGAACCGGCCGCCTTGCAATTACAAAGGGGTGGTGTAATGCCGGCCTCAATCAAAGGCTCTCGGGCATGTGCGCAAGCATCGCCGATATCTTTTGATGCTGCGCTCGATATTGCCATTTGTGTTTTAGTGCTTTCAGTTTTTTCGGCTACTTTGTCTTTGGGTAAACTTGTTTCCGGCCAACACACGAAGCTTCCATCCGTATTACTTTGAAACTTGCCTTTGATACTGTCCCAAGAATTAATGTACCCAGGACAAGCTGCAAAGCGCATTTCGCCATTGCCAGATCGACTTGATTTCTCACCTGGCTTTAATGTCATCATGTGCGTGTAATACTGGTTAAACTTACTTTCAGTTTGACCGCACTGTTTTCCCCAAATTTTCTTTGTGATTGAACAGTAAGCAACACTCACATCAGTGGTGCAGTTGTTGGTGATTCTATATTCGCCGTTGCTACCACCAAGATTCTGAATCTCTACGCAGCTTGCCGGTGGCTCAACAGCGCAGGCAGAAAAGGACTGGAACAATGCTATTGCCGTCAATAGCACTATGCTTATGCTGTGCGACATTGATGCTCTTACTGTGGAGAACATTTCGCGACCCCGTTTTCAGTTGACTCATCTGTTATTAGACGCTGAAAGCATTGAGTCCGCAAGTGGAATGAATCATGTTCAATTCGTCGAGATCGGTAGTTTCATCAACATTTGTAGATGCTCTTGACCAATGGGTTCGGCTTTTTGCAGGCCAACCACTGCCCAACGCTGCGCATATTTTTCTGCGACCAATTGAATCTGGACGACTTCATGGTGGGCGCGCTGTTGTAAAAGTTGTGAATGGGGATGTGCGTAAGCTAAGCAATTGTTGATCACCCACGCCCAAGGCTCGATGCCTGCGCGTCGTAAATCGTCTTGCAGACCAGCCGCTTCTAAGACCGGAGTGGTTTCGGCTAGTGTCACAATCAACACTTTAGTTTGTAGCGGATCTTGTAGTTGCATCATCGGGGTATTGAAGCGCATCCCCGTGCTCTCCATTTGACGAGCGATTTCACGATGGTAGGCACCTGTTGCGTCGAGTAACAATAAAGTGTGGCCGGTTGGTGCCGTATCCATTACCACAAATTTTTTTCCAGCTTCACGAATGACACGTGAGAAGGCTTGGAACACAGCGATTTCTTCGGTGCAAGGAGAGCGTAAGTCTTCTTCTAACAGTGCTCTTGCCTCTGTATCTAGATGTTTGCCTTTGCTAGCCATCACCTGCGAACGATAGGCTTCTGTTGCTGCTTGTGGATCGATTCTGCTAACACTTAAATTTTCAATTTCGCCATCGATTGCCGCCAGTACATGTGCCGCGGGGTCTGAGGTAGTGAGATGGACAGGGTGGCCGCGACGTGCCAGTTCGACTGCAACCGCTGCGGCGATCGTGGTTTTGCCGACGCCGCCTTTGCCCATCGTCATGACTAGCCCATGTCCGTCACGTTCGATTTCATTGATTAAGCTTTCAAGCTCGGGTGCCTGCGGTAAATGGTCGACGAAGTCAGTGATATGAGCGTTGCCCGCATGGGTGTTACTTTTGTTTTCTTGCTGGCCGTCCTCGGGCATTTGTACTGCACCAAGTAAAGCACGCAGTGCCGGTAGTCCAACCAAATCAAAACCCAAGAGCTGAAGTTGATCCTTAGGCAGCGTGCTAAGGACAGCAGACATTTTCTGTAATGCCAATTGCTCACGATGATACAGGGCGAGGGCCAATTCATCGTGCATGGTCTCCGCAGCCGGCATCACACCGTTGATGACTAAGTATTGCGACCGAAAGCCAATCGCGCTTAATTCTTCATGGGTGCGGGCGGCTTCGCGTAGCGCTGTCGTTTGCGCACGGGCGACTAAGATCATTCGTGTCTTGAGTGGATCGGCCAAGGCAGCGACGGCAGCATGATACTGTTCTTTCTGTTTTCCTAGACCGGCCAATGGGCCAAGGCAAGAAGCGTCGCCTTTGCCTTCGTCGAGAAAGCTCGACCATGCGCCAGGTAGTTGCAACATGCGTATGGTGTGACCGGTGGGTGCGGTATCAAAAATAATATGGTCGAATTGCGAAGTGATTGTGGTGTCAGTCAGCAAAGCAGTGAATTCATCAAAGGCTGCAATCTCTGTGGTGCAAGCACCAGAAAGCTGCTCTTCCATGGCATTGACAACCGTATCGTCGAGAACGCCGCGAGCAGGTTCGACAATGCGGTCGCGATATTGTTGTGCTGCTGCTTGCGGATCAATTTCGAGGGCGGACAAATGAGGAACTGCGGTTACCGCAGTAATGTGATTGCCAATGTGGATGCCAAAAACCTGCCCGACGTTGGAAGCAGGGTCAGTACTCACCAATAAAACTCGCTTTTGTTGATCCGCAAGTCGTATCGCCGTTGCGCAGGCCAAGGAGGTCTTGCCGACGCCGCCTTTGCCGGTAAAGAATACGAACGCTGGCAATGAGTCTAAAAAAATCACAAGCGGCTCCTTGATTGGCCATAAACCGTTAGTTGATGCAGCGATTCGATCACACCACCACTGGCGATTAAAGCATGTTCTAGTGCTTCGTCATTGCGCTAGCTCAGGTTTACGTCGTCTTTGTTTTTATGCCATAACATCAGAGATGCTATCCATTTCCTGTTTTAGGGCAATACGATCTTGTTGCAATGTTGCGAGATCAAGCGCCAAGAAGGCTTCGATTCGCGCACGGAGAATGCGATACGCCTGCATAAACGCGGCGTCGATTTCTTCATCAGTACCGGTGGCATGCGCTGGGTCTTCCACTCCCCAATGTGTGCGCAAGACAGGGCCAAGATAGGCAGGGCAAGTCTCGCCTGCAGCGCTGGCGCAAACGGTGATCACAATATCGGGTGTTGCCGGTAAATTATCCCAAGATTTGCTGAAATAGCCTTCTGTCGAAATACCTTCGCGTGCTAACAGTGCAAGCGAACGTGGATGGACTTGACCAGTAGGTTTGCTACCGGCACTCATCGCGCGCCAACCGGCAGGAGCTAAGTGATTAAACGTGGCTTCGCCTAAGATAGAACGGCAAGAATTGCCTGTGCAGAGAAATAGAACGTTCATGATGAATTAAGCCTCTTGTTGTACATTCGATTGTGGGTAGAGCCAGTTAAAGAGCCAAGTTGCTGAGCCCGCAGCCAACAGTTGTGCGGCGATGAAACCCGCTGTATCCGTGGGACGAATTCCAGCAAACGTATCGCTCGCCGCGCGCGCTAATGTCACAGCAGGGTTGGCGAAAGATGTTGAAGAAGTAAACCAATAGGCCGCTGTGATATAAGCTGCCACCGCGAAAGGTGTAGTCGCTGGGCGTGAGCGCGAGGTACTGATGATGACGGCGATCAAACCAAAGGTCGCCACAAATTCACTCCACCACTGAGATGCACCAGTGCGGACATGGGTAGAGGCGAAAAACGTCGGTAGATCAAACATCGCATGAGCGGCAGCAACGCCAGCAAATGCACCGAGAATTTGTGCTAACACATATGGCAAGACCCATTTTGCAGGCAGACTCTTCTGCCAAAAATCCATGAAGGTGACAGCAGGATTGAAGTGCGCGCCCGAGATGGGTCCGAACATCAAAATCAAAGCAACTAAACCCGCACCAGTTGCAATCGTATTCGCAAGCAACGCGACTGCTGTGTTACCGGCAGAGAGATTCTGCGCCATGATGCCGGAACCGACGACGACTGCGAGCAAGAACGCCGTACCGAGAAACTCGGCCACTAAGCGTTTAAATAAGGTGATGTGAGTAGACATAAAATGATGAAAAAGTGAAATGAGAGAACGGTTTATGCGGCAGACTTGGCAGCTTTAGGTTTGCAGTTGAGCGACTTGTTGAGTGATTTACTGAGTGTCGGCGCACATGGTTCGCCAGCGCAGCAGCTTTCCGTCAAAAAAGCGATGAGCTCGTTCATAGCCTCAAAGTTGGCGGAGTAAATAATGAAGCGACCATCTTGTTGAGCTACGATCAAACCAGCATGCGATAACTCTTTGAGATGGAAAGATAGAGACGATGAAGGCACTTCCAGTTGCTCCGCAATTTTGCTCGCGGCTAAGCCTTCAGGCCCGACGGCAACCAGTAAGCGAAAAATTGCCAGACGGGATTCCTGCGCAAGGGCGGCGAGGGCAGTGATGGCGGATTTGGTTTCCATGGGCAAGTGTTCCCTTTAATTTTCAAATTTCGATAATTCTATATTTATCGAAATATGGAATCAAGTAGTAAATTGGTTTATTGAGAAAATGGTCAATCTGGCTAGTTTTTTCGATGATAAATCTAGTTGGATGCTGGCATTTGCCCCAAAATTCTGAGGATAAAGGGCGCTTTCGCTTCGGTATAAGCCGCTTTGTCATGGGCAAATTCAGTCGCTAAACGCAGTTTCAAGGCTTGGTATTCCTCGCGTATAGCCGCTTGCGTGCGCAGTTGATCTCTAAAAAATAGATGCTCTCGCCATAGCTGAGAGCCAATCACCACACCGTGTACATGCAGTCGAAAGGGAGTACCCGACAATTCTGTCTGCGCGGCCTTCACGAAGTAGCGGCGCTGCGGTATGTCGACTTCATATTTGGCGACATAGGTATAAGCGCTATTTTCAAGCGCGGTAATGTTCGTTTCGATATCGCTTAAGCTTGATGCACCGAGCAAGATGTCAATCACGGGCTTGGCACTCAGCCCCTGGATGGCAGTGCTACCTATATGCTCAATTTGAAAATCAGGAGTGATGAACAAGTTCTGTAGTTCTTGCTTGGCTGAGTCGAAGGCTTGCGGCCATGTCTCCTGATATGCGCTAAGTATCAGTTCGGGCTTCAAGAAGTGTTTGAGCATAGACATCATGCGCTACGACAGTTTGCTAAGGCTTTTGAGGAGCTAGCCGCTTCATCACGTATCCAATTGGCGAAGGCCATGAGCTTGTGACTTTGCGCATCTTGCTGTCGATAGATCATCCAATGCGAAAATGGGTCGCGACTACTCAAACTAATCGGGCGAATCAGATGATGGGCAAAGAGATCTTCAATCACCAAGACATCGAGCGCCAGACATATTCCATGCCCAGACTTTGCGGTATCGATGGCGAGATGTTCATGGCTATAAAACGGCCCTTTGCTCGCGTGTTCTTGTAGTGCTTTTTGATCGGCCTGACTGATTGCTTCGTCAAGTGCTAACTGCTGCAACCAAGCTTGCCAGCGTTCACCGACTTCCGCTGTTTGTCGATCTGGCGGCAGTGGTAGGCGCAGCAGTGTATGCGAAAGTAAGTCGCTCGGTTTTTGTAATGGCGTTCGCTTGGCAGCAAACGTCTTAAGCCCATAAACTGGAAATAAGTAAGTTTCTTCCCATAGTTTTTCAACATGCAAACCGTTATCCGTGTTGTAGCCGCCTTTGCCATAGCGCAGTACCACATCGATGCTCGCGTCTTTAATCAAGTCATGAGTTTGGTTTTCAGACGATAAACGCAAATCGATATCGGGATGCCGCGCATGAAAGCGACTCAAACGTGGCACTAGCCATTTCGCTGCAATCGAAGGTGCGGCGCTGACGACTAATACATTGTGGTCCAAGGTTGAGCTACTGGCTTTCACCAAGGCGTCTTGTAGTTGTGTGAAAGCAGCAGATACTTGCTGCGATAAGTCACGTCCCGCGTCGCTTAATTGCACTAAACGATTAGAGCGTATGAATAGTGGAACGCCCAAATAATCTTCCAATGAACTGATCTGGTGGCTAATCGCGGCTGGCGTGACGGATAGCTCCAGTGCCGCATGTTTAAAACTACCGAGACGTGCGGCGGCCTCAAAGGCGCGCAAGGCAGCAAAGGGAGCGGAACGAAGATGGGGAGTTTTACGCATGACTTCAGTTTAGCAGAACTAATCTGAACCGCAAAAATCATCATTTGTCAGCCGAGCGGGCACTCTCTAGACTGCTGTTTATTCAGAGCTTGTTCAGACAAACTAATCTTCATTACATAATTCAAAATATCATGCGAAGCGACAACTCAAATCCACGCCATTTTGTTTTTCTATTGGCCAGCACACGCGCCAATGGCAATAGCGAACAACTCGCCCGACACGCCGCTTCTTATTTACCCAAAGACACCAAGCAAAGCTGGATACGTCTGCAGGATTATGCAATGCCCGCATTTACAGACATCAGACACGAAGGCGATGGCAGTTATGCAGCACCCGAAGGCGCAGCCAAAGATTTACTCGAACTCACCCTAAGTGCGACCGATTTGGTCTTCGTCACGCCGTTGTATTGGTATAGCTTACCGACATTAGCCAAACACTATCTCGATCACTGGTCAGGTTGGATGCGTGTACCAGGCTTGCAATTTCGCGAACAGATGCAGGGCCGTCGGTTTTGGAATATCACCGTGACCGCAGATCAAGACCAAAGCTACGCGCACGGCTTAGTGGAAAGCCTACGTCACACCGCAGGGTATATGCAAATGGAATGGCAGGGTAGTTTGATCGGCTATGGTAATCGGCCAGGCGATGTGATGGATGATTCGCAATCGGTGGAACAGGCCAGACGTTACTTCGTCGCTACTTAGCGCAATTATTTGTCAGTGCGATTTGGTCAGGGCGCAATGAGGCGCACCATAGGCTGCATCAGCAAATCGCTATTCTCACGCAAGGGGATTAGTTCGCCAGTTGCGATAAAACCGTGTTCTTGATATAGCCGTATCGCGGCGGTTTCGGTACTGGTCACTTCCAGTAGCAAACGCCGCGCAGCCTTACTCAACGCCCAATCGATCGTCGCTTCAATCAAAGCGGACCCAGCACCACACCGACGTGCTTGCGGTGCTACCCACATTTGATACAAGGCGACAGTCGCCTCTGCATCATCTAATAGCTTGCACCAGACCAAACCACATGCTTGATCGTCGACAAGCGCAAAGAATATCTGTGCTCTCTGCGACGCTAAAGCATTCTGAATACGCGTCGCCCATACCTCGTCACTACGCACAAGCTCCTCAGCATAGGTACTGCCGAAGGCGTCTGGCGTATCTTGTAGTGATTGCAGGCGCAATGCTTTATAGACTTTCCAGTCATGGGCGGTGATAGCGCGGATAGTGAGTGATGTCATTAACGGGAATTATGATGAGTGCATGTGCTTGACTTAATACACGATAGCACTAGCGACGTCTGCTCACAACCACAACCCGATAACGTTGTAGCGTTTGGTCGTATTCACGGTTAATTCTATCGATTTCAGTTTCGTAAGTCGCTAATTGATCTTGGCTTTTTTTGATAGAACGCGTCAACTCGTCGAGCCTTGATTGATATAGCTGTTGAAATGATTTCGAATTTTTGTCCAGCTGCTTTGCATTACTAATCTCTATTCTCAATTCATAGACAATATTGGCGAGGAGATCGAGCTGCTCCAAAACCATCTTCTTTTTGGCTTCAACGAGTTCAAGTGCCTTTTTTTGCGCTTGTGTGATATCTGATTCACTACGGAAATGGGCAGTCAGGAAACGCTCTTCGCGCAGAAACTCCTCAGCGACCATTTTTTGTTGCTGTTGTGATTCCACTTCCTGTGCTTTCTTTTGTTTTTCAGCAGCACTCAATGGAGGCATGATTTCGGACTTAAAGCTTCCTGAGTCAGAAAAAACGCGGATTAATTTACCGCGGCACTCTGCAGGCACGCGATCGGCTGAAATCATTTTACCTTCATGGCTTGTGCAACGATAAATCTCGGCGTAAGCGGGCACTGCGGTACAGAAAAACAGCGTCAAAAATGTGTTGATGCTAGCGAGGGTGCGAGCTCGCATTGGTGATGGCATTGCCGTTATCGAAGCGCTGATGTGTGAAAGGGCGCTTATGAACATCCGACTCGCATTCTTTACGGTACATCGTTTGACCTGTCTAAATCCACGAAGTGGCATGGTACTAGCTCCCCTGAATTCATATGAACTTGACTAGCCCTTTACGCGTTGGCGAAGTACAAAAAGGCTGAATCTTTTTATAAGATTGGGAACAGCAAGGAGCATGCCAGAAAATTTTTACAGGCATTGTTGGGACTTCTTTGTTGTGGTGTGGCTTGGTTCTTGAATCGGTGAAGTCACGGTACTAGCTCAGCTTGACGGGAGTTTGTTCGATGTTTCGAACGGCGCCAATCAAAACGAAACTTGACACCGTACATCTATTTTTTTACATGTCTTTTACATGTGAAAATAAAGAAATTGTGGGTCTTTTAGATAAAACCCGAGGCTTTCGCTTCGCCGTTTGAAGGCGCGAAGCCGAATTTAGTCGTATCGAATGAGAACTATAGCTTGTGCTTTTGTAGATGAGTCTGCCACATACTTTGTAAGGCTTCGCTGAAAAATTTAGCAAAGCGTGGTGAATCACAAACGGGTGAATTCAGTACTTGCTGACGGAGCTGCGCGCGTAATTCAGCGAGTTCTTCCAAGTGCTCGCTATGGAATTTCGCCAGAGCGATGTACTCAGACTTGTCTTTCGCCACCCAAGATGCGAGACCACTATTGATTAAAAGACCCTGGCCTTGTCGCGCTAAAAAGTGCTCGCCAGACAAAGTGATGACAGGGACGCCCATCCATAGGCTTTCCATCGTCGTAGTGCCACCCGTGTAAGGGAACGGATCGAGGCAAATATCGACTTGATTGTAGGCGCGGAAATAGTCATCGCGCGACGAAGGGCCTTCAAACTCGATACGCTCTGGGGGGATGCCGCGGCTTGTGAAATGGATTAGCGTTTCCGCCTGCACTTCTTGTTCCGCGAATGGTGCTGATTTGAGCAATAAGCGGCTATTGGGAACCGCGCGCAAAACCTCGCACCACAGATCAACAACGTGATCATTCATTTTCACGAGTTGGTTAAAGCTGGCGAAACGAATAAAGCCGTTTCTCAAAGCCGGGAGGGCATCGACTGCAACGTCCGATTGGGGCGCTGAAAAACACAGACGAGTTTCTGGTAAGCGCCAGATTTTTTCCGAAAAATACTGCTCTTGGTCTGGTGGCAGCGTGTGCGGGTCGGCAATCAAATAGTCCATGCTCGACATGCCAGTTGATGCAAAATATCCAAGCCACGTAACTTGGACCGGCGCAGGCTTACGAGCGAAGAGCGGTAAGCGATTATGTGCAGTGTATCCCGCTAGATCGAACAAGATATGTACGCCATCTTGATGAATTTGCTGTGCGGCCTGGTCGTCATTCAAGTCGCTGATAGTGCGCCATAGATGAAAAATTTTCTTTAATCGCTCAGTGCCCTCGTCACACACTGGAACGGTGGAGTAAGCCACCAGTTCAAACTGCGTGTTATCAAGAGACTTCATAATGTTTTCTAGGAAATAGCAGACCGGATGATTTCTCAGGTCTCCTGATACAAATCCTAGGCGTAGTTTGCCTTGTGGTGCACATGACCATTCTTTAAATGGCGTAATATTTTGGCAGATGGCTTTGTCGTAAGCACGTGCATGCTCGATATAGTCGGCTGGGGTGAAGTCGTGGTGGTAGCTCAATACGAAGATCGCATTGCTGAGCGCAACCACAAGGTCTGGACGCAAATCAAAAGCCTGTTTATAGTGGGCAATTGCTTCGTTCGACTTTCCTTGTTGACGAAGGCAAAAGCCATAATTGGAATGCGCTTCAGCATAATTTGGCGAAAGTTCCAGCGCCGTAATGTAATGTTGATTGGCGAGGTGAAACTGGCGATCGTCGGAATAAATATTCGCGAGATTAAAATGAAGCGCGCTTTGAGTTGGCTCTAACGCAACGGCTCGTTTTAGTTGTTCGATCGCTTCATTACTGCGGCCTAGGTCATGTATGCATAAAGCTAAATTGCACAAAATACTTGGATTACTTGGATTGATTTGCAAAGCTTGCTCGAAGTAGCGCTGTGCACTCATATTCGCACCTAAACTTCGTTCTATCGTACCAAGATTGTTGAGTGCCTCTATGGCGCGAGGATTATGTTGAACGAGGCGCTGAAAATAAGTTCGGGCTTCAACCAGATGTTTTGCGTCGAGATGAAATTGCGCAATTTTTCCAAGAGCAACTTCCTGATTGCCATCGCTTAACGTAAGCATTTCTTGGTAGAGTTTCAGAGCTTGTTCCGCTTGGCCGAGCTGCTCGTAGATATGAGCCATTCTCAATCGCAGTTCTGGAAAATCAGGCTGCAATTGCTGCACGGTCTTTAGAGCCTGTAGGGCAGAAGCTAATTGTTTTTGCTGGATGAGTAATTGAGCAAGTAGAAAATACGCCTGCGGCGAAGTGCTAATATGTGAACAAAAATCTGTTAGATGCGATTGTGCCTCAGCAAATTTACCTTGTCGTGCCAGCAGATCAACCAACATGAGAACGGCTGCTTCAAATGCTGGATTGACCTTCAGCGCGGACTCACATTCGAGTGCGGCTTGCTGCGGGGCCTGCTTCATCAGTGCGATGCCCGCTAGCATGTAATGCGCATCAGCCGATGGCGGCGCCAACTTTGCCCGTTTGTCCAAGACTGCTTGTGCCTCATCCAGACGTTGTAAACTCTGTAAAGCAAAACCCAAATTGAGTAGAGCATTCCGATGTTCTGGCACTAATGCGAGCGCCTCTTGGTACCTGGCGGCCGCTGCTTCCAACTGGTTTTGATCTAAACAAACATTGCCTTGTTTAATCAGATCTTCCACACGGTCCGGATGCGTTGCTTGCGTATCTGCAGCTGGGTTGTCTTGTTTTTTCTTGAACCAGTTAAAAATCATGGTGGTCGGCTTTGGTAAATTGCTGATCTCTTTTGCTAATGGTAACTGCGGCTGCAGAGGGCATTATACAAGTGACATTGGCATCGTTAATATCGGGTCATTTTAACGCTATTGTGGTTGATTGAGCAGCTCGTGTTGCGGGAGAACTTGGTGCCACTGACAAATGAAAGGGGGAGCCTGTGATTTACACGAGTCAGATATGGTTCCGATTACTTTAGAATTAAGGTAAAAAACGATCCTCACAAAAGCGACGTTCGTATGTTAGTTGATCATTTACCGCTAGATTCAATTTTTTGGGGTGTCTTTGAGGCAGTCTTGTTGCTCCCGTATAGTCACCATCGTACAACAATAGCGTCCTTGTTATTCAGAACTTTGCATTAAAAGAAACCACAGGTTTTACCATCGACCATCGCAAAGAAGCTCCATACATGCTCTGACGCCAAATAATTCTGTAAACGCGTCGCCCAAACGTCGTCGCTACGCAGTACTGCCGAAGCATTGCTGCTGGTGCGGGCGTTTAGAAATTCTTGTAGTGGCTTTAGTCGTGAGGGTTTGAAGCTTTGCCATTCGTTCGCGGTGGCGGTGCAATTGGGAAGTGATACCATTTCATTGTTATGTTTATGGCGTCCGCCTAGGTGCGATTGGCGCTGCGTAATCGTCCGAAAGGAAATTTTGAATCGTAATGTATTTGAAGTCTTAGGTCGAGGAGTTGGAATTATTCTCCGCCCTAATTTCTTGTGGCGTCGAAGCGGCTTTGTAATCTCTATTCGTACGATTACGCTTTGCTATTCGCACCTACAGCTTGCAAAACCAATTCCACTCTTTCGTAGTGATAGGAACGCCATGAATACGTGACATCTCTTCTGTTTTCTGAGGATTTCTCGAGTACGAGTGTTCAATAGGTCCGCTTCCACTACTCAGGCAGTTCTCATTTTCATCAAAATTTTGGGACATATAAATTAAGCCATTAACGATTTTTCTAACCCGTTTTGCCGTGGTTTTTGCCACAGACTTCTTACTCTCTAAATTGCTGTACTTACGCCTCTTACTTGAACGCCTAAGTTCAAAATCAGTGATATGACTCGTCGAAATTTTGCTATATAAAATTGTCTCTTTGAAGGTAAACGCGATCCGAAGATACCCTACTTCAGTACAAGGCGAGAATATTTCAAAATAGGGAACACTCCAATCAGAAAAGTTGCGGGTAAAAACAAGCTTTAGCTTTTCAAGTTTTTTATGAACGATGCGTTCAACTTATTTTGCTTTCATCAATGACTTTCTGAATTTGATCGTTTCATTTCTTGACTCAAAAATCATACTTTTTGTGTACCCAAATTGAACCGGAATAAACAGCACCAACCTTGCTTACTGATCGCTTCTTCAGCTTTCGAGAGCAAAATATCGCATATCCTGTTGCTCCTCCTAGCATTTGACTAGTTCCATGGCGGTATCGAGTAAGATTTCTTGAGTGTCTGCCTTTATGGAAAATATCTGTGAAAAGTTCTGATGTCTTTTTCGGTACACCACCTCTACCAAATGTGAGAAATTCGATCCTGGTTTGCGGGTATAGAAAAGCACCTTGTCGCTTATAGCGGATTCCAATCGCATGCTGAAAGGGGGTCTGAGCATCACAAGATTCTCTATTTTCTCTCCATATCCGAGGATTTAGGCCACCTCTTGGATGAGTCAGCAGCCATATTTCGTATCGTTTGTGATTCATCGAGGAATGCGGTTCAATAGACTTTGATTTCGAGAACGAGATCGGTCAAACGATGTTCGATTCCTTGTCTGAGTAGTTCTTCAGAGAGGAGTTTGATGTTCTGCGTCTTATATCCGCTTTCAAATCCCTGCACCGTCCGCTCCCAATAGAACGTTTCTGGAATGATGATGTGTGCTAGGTCATCATACTCAATTGATTGCGCCCACACTCCACCGTCTATAGTGCGGCTTTCAAGACAGTCCTCAATATCAGGTAGCCCTAGAGTAAAGTAATGTACGCCATGGATCAGGCTGCTAAATGTTGTAAATGCACACCAAGATTCGCTCGAATAAGGGTGACATGAACCTTTCCCCAAAACTTCACGTGAGGTTTGTAGAAACTTCTTCCAATCTTGGTTAGTCATTTGTGTGCGCCTGCGATATATGATTCACTCGTTTCACAAGTCTAGTGAATCACATCAAAATAATATCGTACTGCTCCTGATGAAACACATTTTCCACTTGCAGTGAAATCGGCTTTCCAATGAAGTCACCCAACATCGCCAAGTGTTGTGACTCTTCTTCCAAAAACATATCCACCACGACTTGTGAAGCCATGATGCGGAATTCGCGTGGGTTGAATTGCTTCGCTTCGCGTAAGAGTTCGCGCAAAATTTCGTAGCAGACAGTGCGAGCGGTTTTGACTTGGCCTTTGCCGCTGCATGCAGGGCAGGGTTCGCATAGTACGTGGGCGAGCGATTCGCGTGTGCGTTTGCGGGTGACCTCAACTAAACCCAAGGCAGAGAAGGTCGAAACAGAGAGCTTGGTGCGATCGCGTGATAGCGCTTTGTTGAGTTCGGCGAGCACAGCATCTTTGTGCTCCTGACTTTCCATGTCAATCAAGTCAAGAATAATGATGCCGCCTAAATTACGTAAACGCAGTTGGCGGGCAATCGCAATTGCCGCTTCCAAATTGGTTTTGAAAATCGTGTCATCAAAATTGCGACCAGCGACAAAGCTGCCGGTGTTGACGTCGATGGTGGTCATCGCTTCAGTTTGATCGATGATGAGGTAACCGCCCGATTTGAGATTGACGCGACGGCCGAGTGCACGTTCGATTTCTTCTTCTACGCCGTACAAATCAAACAGTGGACGCTCGCCCGTGTAGTGCTGTAGTTTCGGCAGCACCGACGGAGTGTAAGTGCGTGCAAAGTCCTGCAGCATGTTGTAATTTTCGCGCGAATCGATTTGGATGGTATCGGTTTCTTCGTTGACGAAATCACGTAAGACACGCTGTGCCAGATTTAAATCTTGGTGCAAAAGGCTGCAGGGTGGTTTGGTTTTGGCGAGTTTGGTAATCGTTGACCATGTGCGGCGTAAATATTCAATATCGGTACGTAGGTCTTCTTCCGAAGCGTCTTCGGCCATGGTGCGGACGATGAAGCCGCCTTTTTCACCTTCCAGCATCATGCCTTGCACTTTCGTGCGTAAAGCTTCGCGCTCTTCTTCGTTTTCGATACGTTGCGAAATGCCTATGTGCGAATCTTGTGGCAAGTACACCAGCATGCGCCCAGCGATTGAAATTTGTGTCGACAGGCGCGCACCTTTGGTGCCGATTGGGTCTTTCACCACTTGTACCGTGACCGATTGTCCGTCGTACAAAAGCTTTTCGATCGGTGTTAGTGGCACGTTATTGGGATTGCCTTCGTGCCCTTGTGGGCGAGCATCCCAAATATCAGCGACATGCAAAAACGCAGCGCGTTCTAAGCCGATATCGATGAAGGCTGATTGCATGCCAGGCAGCACGCGCACCACCTTGCCGAGATAAATATTGCCGACTAAGCCGCGCGATAGCGTACGTTCGATGTGCAATTCTTGCACGGCGCCCTGAAAAATTAGGGCGACGCGCGTTTCTTGCGGCGTGATATTGATTAAGAGATTGTCGCTCATGATGGTCGATTCGAGTATTTAAGAATTCTTGAAGCTTTGCAGTAATTCGCAGGTCTCAAACAAGGGAAGCCCCATGATGCCTGAATAACTGCCGCTGATATGTTCGATAAATCGCGCTGCCATGCCTTGGATGCCGTAGCCGCCTGCTTTATCGTAGGGCTCGGCAGTATCGCAATAGGCAGTGATCTGTGCGTCGCTCAGGGGCGCGAACGTCACTTCTGAGCGTTGAGTACATTGAAGTAATTGATGCTGATATTTGACTGCGATGCTGGTCAATACTTGATGTGTGCTGCCAGCCAATTGGCTCAGCATGGCGATGGCAGCGTCGCGGTCGGCGGGTTTGCCAAGAATTTTCTGGTTGATGACAACGGTCGTATCCGCCGCCAACACCGGTCGAGGCGGTAGATGCCGTGCCAACATGGCGTTCCAAGCGGCGACGGCTTTTTCTTGGGTGACACGCGCCACATAGACATCAGGCAGTTCGCCCGGCAACACGATTTCGGTTACATCGGGGCCGCGCGGTGCTGAATCACGCAAGAGCAAGACTTCAAAGTCGATACCGACTTGACGCAAGAGTTCACGCCGGCGTGGGCTCTTCGAAGCAAGATAAATTTTCTGTTGGTAGCCCATGGCCAAAATCCTGATGCTGAGCTTGGCGGGACACGTTCCTTAAACCCTATGATAAGGGTGGTTTTGCGTGATCGACCAAGCGCGATAGAGTTGTTCCCCTAATAATACACGCACCATGCCATGTGGCAAAGGAAAACGACGGACGGCTGTTACCATTTGAGCTGTTCAACAAAACTCAAAAGTTCGCTGGAAATACGTTGGCGGTCTGCCGGGTTTTTAAAAACAAAGAAATGCCCACCTTGTTCGAAACTGACTAAACGATTCGGTATCTCAAGTGCCGTCAATTTGGAAGCAAGGCTTTGCGCATCTTGATAAGCGCACATTTCATCATCTTTGGCATGAAATAGGATTTGTGGCGGACTGCTGCGGTTGACCATCAGAAGTGGGGATAGTTGTTTGGTATCGCGCAGTGGGCCCACCACGCTGTTGTACCACGTATCTCTAGACGGATTAAAACCACCAGACATGTAGGCCGCAGCGCTTACTTTCGTATGATTGAGTACGGCCATTTGCGAGGCTAGCGCCCCGCCACTCGAGAAGCCGCCGACCATCAGCTTTTTTGGATTGATCCCAAGCTCTTGGCTGTGGGCGATCGTCCAGTCGATGGCGTGCTCGGCATCGGCGAGGGCATTCAGTGGCGTGCCGTCAAAACGTTGTGAGGTGCGGTATTCCACTTGTACCACGACAAATCCACGGTTTTGCAGGGTGCGACAGACCACAGGACAATAACTCCAATGCCCCGTACTCCATGAGCCTCCATGAAACCAAATGAACACTGGGGCATCTTTGGTGTCAGCTTTGGCGGGGAAGACGTGCAACTGCAGATCTACGCCATCAACAGTTTGGTATGTGTAGGCGACGTGGTCTTTTGGCGCTTGCGTCTCTTGTTCGTAGGCGGCGCGGAACTTCGCGATCTGTTCCGATGACACTCCATTTTTCTCTGCACTCAAAATCTGCGGCAAGACATTCTTAGGGCCATTGTCATCGATATGTTCTGCCAACAACCTGCTCTTGAAATGGGCCTTCGCTTTGTTGCTGGTAATGGCCTTGTCGAGTGCACTAAAGTTGGCGCGCAACCAGCGGTTGTCGCCACGCTGCAGTTCTGGATCTTGTTTGACTAATCTGCCCGCTTCGTCGTGCAGCCATGCTTGAATTAAGAGCTGGAAATTGCTTTGTTCTATATCTGCTTCATCATTGAACTGGATGGACTTAATCGCATCCCGCTTGGGCTTCCAATTGGCGGCAACCACTCCGCCAGTCTCGCGTTGATGAAAGTAAGGGTAGTTGATTAAGCCTGCAGCCCATTGCCATTGCACATTCTGCAACCCTGCTTTGCGTTCGTCATCACGCAGATTGGGAGCAAGCTTGGGAGAGAGAGTACGTTCTTGGAGACGACGTCGTTCTGCCCAAAGTTTGTTAAATTGCGCGGGCTTCTCATGCACGAGGCGTATCATGGCGCGCATGCTGAGATCATGCTTTTCGTCGACCTGCGCTTCTTGCGCGCGGGCAGGTGACGTGGAAAAAGACAATAAGGCGAGTCCGAGACAAGCGGATAAAAAGACAGAACGGAACAGCTGCATGGCATCACCCCACGTTCGAAGACACAGAAAAGAAATCGAGCGTGGCGAGGGCTATAAGAAGGCTACAATTAGACCCGGTGGTAAGGATGATTCTGGGTAATTGACCAAGCGCGATAAAGTTGTTCTGCTAATAATACACGCACCATGCCATGTGGCAAAGTTAAACTCGAAATACGGATCAAGCCATCGGCTTTTGCCTTGAATTCTGCATCTAATCCGTCGGCACCACCAATCACAAACACGACATCCCGCCCATCTTGTTGCCAATCGGTTAGCTGCTTTGCTAAACCGACCGATGTTAGGTCTTTGCCACGTTCGTCTAAAGCGATAATCCGAGCATTCTTAGGAATTACTGCTTCAATCTTTTCTTTCTCGAGCGCCATCACGGTTTCAGCGGTTTTACTTCCCGAACGTTCAATCGGCTTGATTTCCTTCAAATGAATCCGAATCTCAGGCGGCATGCGCTTGGCATATTCCTGAAAACCAGTTTCAATCCAAGACGGCATTTTGTGGCCAACGGCGGCGATGATGAGTTGCATGATGGTGGGGGAGGTTACTGTGTTGGGTGTGATTATACTTTGTGGTGGTTTGTGCTTGCAGTGTTTGTTATTTCTTGTCTAGGTGGGAATCTCATATTTTGTTGGCTGGGAGTGGCACGTCTGTCTGTAGGTCGGGGGGGGGCCGACAGCCACTTCCTTTCTTTGCTTACTTTCTTTGGCGAAGCAAAGAAAGTGAGTGGCCGCCGGGCCACACCCGGCCAGCGAATGCTAGTGAACCTTGGGCGCGAATCAAGTCGAAACTCTTATCAAATCAAACACCCATAAAAAAAGGAAGCCAACAGGCTTCCTCTTTCACAAATCCACAACCGACCAGCCTATTCCGCTGTCTTGCGACGTGTAGTCGCCTTCTTCACTGCAGCTTCTTTGGCAGAAGCCGTTGCTGTCTTGGTTGCCGCTACTTTGACGCGACCACCGGAAGGGATCTTCGGTGTTGCTGCTGTCGCACGTGGCTTAGCTGCAGTTTTACGGGCTGGTTTTTCGCCAGCTAATTCTGCCGCGACTTTGCTGACGCGTGGTTTGCGTGCTGGTTTTTTCTCGTCTTCCAAGGTCGTTTGAATCGCCATCATATCTGGCGTGACTTCGACTGGTGCTGCTTTGGAGCGGGAGCGTTTTGGTTTTTCTTCATCCATCGGGCCTGCTGTCATTTTGGAAGTGCGTTTAGCCGCGCCCATTTTGACTTCTTTGCCGCCCCATAGTTCTTCCAAACGGTAGTAAGCGCGAATCGCTGGTTGCATGATGTGAACGACCATGTCGCCCAAGTCGACCAGTACCCATTCACCGGTGCCTTCACCTTCCATGCCGACGATCTCGCCGCCGTTTTCTTTGACCTTATCGCGCACCGAAGCGGCCAGCGCTTTGGTTTGACGATTGGAGGTACCAGAGACCACGCAAACGCGGTCAAACAAGCTAGTGATTTCGGTCGTGTCAAAGACTTGAATGTCTTGACCTTTCACGTCTTCCAATGCGTCGAAGACTAAAGTTTGCAGTTTTTTGATATCCATAATGCCCTATCTATCTAAATTTTGAATTCTTGGTGCTAGCTTCATCGTGAGTTTGAAGACTATCTTACGTTAATTCGTTTTCTGGTTGCTATGAGGTTGACGCTAATTGTAAATCCGCTCGCTTTGAAGGTAGTCTAACACCTTGCGTGGAATAAGCGAGGTGGTTTCCCTGGTTTGCCCTTGTTGCTGCAATTCGTCGCGAATTCGTGTTGCAGAAATATCCCAAGCCAGATCAGTTTCTAGCCAGGTTTTGCCAAAAGAGCATTGCTTGAGGTCTTCAATAGTGCCATTTGCTTGCTGCCAAAGCGCGGCAAATTCGCTGGGTAATTCGTCGGGTTGCAAGTTGTAGCCTGGTCTTGCCGCCACCACGATGTTTGCTAAGTTAAAAATCTGCTGCCAGTCTTTCCACGTTGCGAAATTGTGAAATTGGTCAGCACCAATGAGCAAATTGAGAGCGACCGCATTACCCAATTGAGATCGCAAATTTTTCAAGGTCTCGATTGTGTAGCTTGGCACTTGTGCAGCGGCACGTTCGATTTCTTGTTGGTCGATGCAGAAAGGCACAGTTAATGTGTCTTCAAAAGCTAACTGCAACATCCTTGTTCTTTGTTCTGCGCTGGCTTTCAAGCGCGCTTTTTGCCATGGTTGGCCCGCGGGGATTAAACGTACTTCGTCTATCTGCAAGCGTTCTACCATGTGCTGCACCATGGCCATATGGCCTTGATGCACAGGATCAAAACTACCGCCAAACACCAGTACAGCGTGTTGTACTTTTTGTGGCTTGGCGGTTTCTATACCCATTCCTTGTGTACTAAAAAGTCTGTCCATAAACGCGCTTCGGCGCTATCCGCTTCTGGCGTCCAGTTATAGCGCCATTTGACGATAGGGGGCATCGACATCAAGATTGATTCGGTACGGCCACCAGACTGCAAACCGAAGTGCGTGCCACGATCAAATACCAAATTAAACTCGACATAACGACCGCGACGATAGGCTTGGAAATCACGTTCACGTTCGCTATACGCATGGTCTTTACGACGCTCTAAGATAGGGCGATAAGCTTTGACGAAGGCATCGCCGACGCTTTTCGTCATGGAAAAACTTTGATCAAATGGTTGCTCGTTGAAATCGTCGAAGAAAATGCCTCCAACACCGCGCGCTTCTTTGCGATGCTTTAAATAGAAATACTCATCACACCATTTTTTGAAACGCGGATGCAAGTCTGTACCAAAGCCTACCAGCGCATCTTTGCAGGTTTGGTGGAAGTGTTTGGCGTCTTCTTCGAAACCATAATATGGCGTTAAATCCATGCCGCCGCCAAACCACCATACTGGCTCTTGGCCTTCCGCATACGTTGTGAAGAAACGGACGTTCATGTGTACTGTTGGCGCATACGGATTACGTGGATGCAGTACCAACGAAACACCCATGGCTTCCCAACGACGGCCGGCCAATTCTGGGCGACTTGCTGCAGCGGAAGGCGGTAAATTATTACCCATCACGTGCGAGAAATTCACACCACCACGTTCGAATACATTGCCTTCTTCGATCACACGCGAGATACCACCACCACCTTCGGGACGATCCCAGCTATCGGTAATAAAGCTGCAGCCATCCACTTCTTCCATCGCCGCAACGATAGAAGCTTGTAGGCCTAGCAGATAGTCTTTTACAGATGCGGCGTCAGTCATAGATGTGAATACTAAAAATAAATTGGCGTTTGAGGAGTTCGGTAAAACTAGTGTTTTCTGTTCAGTGCGCGCCAGCCGATATCTTTGCGGTATTGCGCGCCTTTGAATTGGATTTTTTCAACGACGTCATAAGCGTGTTTCTGCGCTGTTTTGACGGAATCGCCCAAGCCAACGACGCACAATACGCGACCACCGGTGACGTTCAATTTGCCACCATTTAAAGCGGTACCCGCATGGAAGGTAATGCAATCAGCACTTTCCGCAGGGATGCCACTAATTTCAGCCCCTTTTTCTGGAGCATCTGGATAACCAGCCGCTGCCATCACAACGCCCATTGCTGTGCGTCTATCCCATTCGAGTTCGATAGTGTCAAGCGTGCCATTGACGGCATGTTCCATCACCGTGACTAAATCTGTTTTCAAACGCGACATAATCGGTTGCGTTTCTGGGTCGCCCATACGGCAATTAAATTCCAGTGTCTTTGGATTGCCTTGGTCGTCAATCATCAAACCAGCATACAAGAAACCAGTGAAGACGATACCATCTTTCGCCATGCCTTGTACCGTAGGTTGAATGATTTCGCGCATCACACGCGCATGCAATTGTGGTGTCACGATAGGTGCTGGGGAGTAAGCACCCATACCACCCGTATTGGGGCCTTGATCATTGTCGAGCAAACGTTTGTGATCTTGGCTTGTTGCGAGAGGCAAGACATTTTTACCATCGACCATGACGATGAAACTCGCTTCTTCACCTGCCAAAAACTCTTCGATAACTACGCGCGCACCAGCATCGCCAAGCTTATTGTCAGACAACATCATGTCAACCGCAGCATGGGCTTCCTCTGCCGTCATCGCGACCACCACGCCTTTTCCAGCAGCCAGACCATCGGCCTTAATCACGATAGGCGCGCCTTTTTGATTGAGGTAATCGTGCGCGGCTTGGAGATCAGAAAAAGTTTGATATTCCGCTGTCGGAATATGGTGGCGATGCATGAAAGCTTTAGCGAAATCTTTTGAGCTTTCGAGTTGCGCCGCTTCTTTCGTTGGTCCAAAGATCTTCAAGCCACGATCACGGAAAATATTCACAATACCGGCCGCCAAAGGCACTTCAGGGCCGACCACGGTAATACCGATGCTTTCCTGTGCCGCGAAATCAGCCAGGGCATGCGGATCGGTAATATTGATATTCTTCAGATTCTTATCCAATTCCGTGCCGCCATTACCTGGTGCTACAAACACCATTTGTACACGTTCTGATTGCGCTAATTTCCATGCCAATGCATGTTCACGACCACCGGAGCCGACCACGAGAATTTTCATTTTTTACTCTGAATATATGAGTTGAACTGATATTTGCTACAAATTTGAATCTTATCGCACCACGAAATCTAGAATGATGCAGAAATTCGATTATACGAATGCAGCGAGAGCCGCGCCCCGCAGCAATACTAGAGTATTGCGAGGACGCGCGGCGAAGCGATGCGCCGTAGAATTGGATTTATGCTCATTCTAAAATGATGGCGTTAGTGAAAACCTCTTGCACATCATCCAAATTTTCTAATGCATCAATAATCTTTTGCATCTTGATCGCGTCTTCACCAGTGAACTCGGTTTCAGTTTGTGGTTTCATCACCACTTCCGCAACTTCTGGTTTGAAGCCCGCTTTTTCTAACGCATCTTTAATCGCTGACAAATCATGCGGTGGGCAAGTCACTTCAATGCCGCCTTCATCGTCTGTGATGACGTCATCTGCACCCGCTTCCAACGCTACTTCCATCAACGCATCTTCATTGGTGCCCGGTGCGAAAAACATTTGACCACAGTGGGTGAACAAAAATGCCACGGAACCTTCTGTTCCCATATTCCCGCCGTGCTTATTGAAAGCATGGCGAACTTCCGCCACAGTGCGCACGCGGTTGTCTGTCATACAGTCAACAATAATGGCGGCGCCACCGATACCATAACCTTCATAGCGAACTTCTTCATAGTTCGCGCCTTCTAATGTGCCAGCACCACGTTGAATAGCGCGGGTGACGTTTTCTTTTGGCATATTCGCGTCAGCCGCTTTATCCACGGCTAAGCGCAAACGTGGATTGGAGGCAATGTCTTCACCGCCCATGCGCGCTGCGACCGTGATCTCTTTGATCAAGCGTGTCCAGATTTTGCCGCGTTTTGCATCAGTGGCTGCTTTTTTGTGTTTGATATTGGCCCATTTACTATGTCCTGCCATGATCTTTCTCTCTCAAATAGGCATCCTTGCGGATTTTTCTGCTGCCGCTGACCACTATTTCATGTCGCGATGGAAACTTTGCAAAGGATTAGTTTTATAATGAAGACCGCTATTCTACCATAGAGCAACAGTCCAAAACCGCCCCAACTTCTCCCTGAATCAAGTGGAAAAGGTGCTTAAGGTCAGCAAATGACGCTGAATAACGTTGGTTTTGTGAACTTTGTTTGCGTCTATGACGATGAATCTTCGACTAATTCTTCTTTCTTTTTGGGTGCGCACGATGTCAAAACCGCTATTAGTTGCAAAGAGCCTCAACAATAAACAAGGCAACCAACAAATTTTGGATTGGCACCTTTTGTCCGATTGGGCAAATCGACACGGCTGCATTACGGGAGCGACGGGCACTGGTAAGTCGGTGACTTTACAAGTCTTGGCCCAATCTTTCTCCGATATTGGCGTGCCCGTGTTCATGGCTGACGTTAAAGGTGATCTTTCAGGTATGGCAAAAGCGGGGCAAATGACGAGCAAATTACAACAACGTTGTGAGCAGCTCGGCATTGATCAAGTGAAGTGGCGTGCCTGCCCGGTCACTTTCTGGGACGTGTTCGGCAAGCAGGGGCATCCAGTACGTGCCACCATTTCCGATTTGGGCCCCGTGTTATTGGGCCGCATGTTGAACTTGAATGAAACCCAAGAAGGCGTCTTGCAATTGGCATTTAAGATCGCTGACGATAATGGACTGTTGCTGCTCGATATCAAAGATTTACGTGCCATGTTGCAACATTTGGGCGACAACGCTTCTGAGTTTCAAACCGAGTACGGCAATATTTCTGCAGCCAGCATTGGCGCGATTCAGCGTGCGTTGCTTGCCGTTGCAGAGCAGGGCGCTGATGAATTCTTTGGCGAACCTATGCTTAACCTCGATGACATGATGCAAACCGATACCGATGGCCGTGGTTTCGTCAATATTTTGGCAGCCGACCATTTATTGCAATCGCCACGCTTGTATTCGACCTTTTTGTTGTGGATGCTATCTGAGTTGTATGAAAACCTACCTGAAGTGGGCGACGTTGAACAACCAAAGATGGTGTTCTTCTTTGACGAAGCCCACTTGCTGTTTGATGAGGCGCCGAAGGTTTTGTTGCAAAAAATTGAGCAGGTTGTACGCTTGATTCGCTCCAAAGGTGTGGGCGTGTATTTCGTGACACAAAACCCATTGGATATTCCAGATACGGTTTTGGGACAACTCGGCAATCGCGTGCAACATGCGCTGCGTGCTTATACGCCGCGTGACCAAAAAGCGGTGCAAGCAGCGGCAGAAACTTTCCGCCCTAATCCTGAGTTAGACACCGCTGCAGTGATCGGTGAATTGGGTGTTGGCGAAGCTTTGATTTCCTTCCTTGACGAAAAAGGTCGTCCCAACATCGTGCAGCGGGCGTTCATCGTGCCGCCGACTTCGCAGATTGGTGCCATTGATGCTCAAGAACGTGCTGAGATCATGAAGGCCTCGATCGTGGCAGGTGTCTACGAAAAAGCCGTTGATCGTGAATCGGCCTACGAAAAACTCAAAGGGCGCGTTGCATCGTCAGCGAGTTCACATCCTGTGCCAGCTGACGATGGTCAAGCTTGGGGAAATAGCTCTCAGCCAAGCGCAAATTCGCGTCAACCTGCTTCGCAAAATCAGACACAAAATCCGCAGCAAAATCAGCAACAACAACCTGCACAATCTGGTGGCGGTATCGGCGATGCTCTGGGCGGCATGTTTGGCAATTTATTTGGTGGATCGGGTATTCGCCGTCGAGATAATGTCGCAGAGACGCTAGTCAAATCAGCGGTTCGTACAATTGGTTCTCAAGTTGGTCGTGAAATAATTCGCGGTGTGTTGGGCTCCATTATGAAAAAACGCTAGGTCGTTTGGCTCCCATTTAGGATGAAATTAATATGGTCTTAATACGTTTTTTTCTGCCACTCTGCATGGTGCTCTGCTTCTTGGGAGAGGCGCGAGCACAATTGCTGGTGAAACCGTTGGTGATGGGAGAGAGCATAGAGCTGGCGTCAAAAAATCTGGGGGAGACGCGGCGAATTAATGTGTATCTTCCCGAAGTCTATACCATTGATAAGTCGTCCTCTTTTCCGCTCATGGTGATGTTAGACGGTGGGATGGCAGAGGATTTCTTGCATATCTCGGGTTTGATACAGATTTCGATTGCTAACGGAACCATGCGTCCCTTTATTTTGGTCGGCATTGAAAACACCGTTCGTCGTCGTGATCTGACAAGCCCAAGTGATAATGCGCTCGACAAGCGTGATTTGCCAAACGCAGGGGGGGCAGCACAATTTCGGCAATTCCTCGTCAATGAAATGCTCCCCCAAATTGAACAACGCTATCGTACTACCCCGGAACGCGTATTAATTGGTGAATCTCTGGCGGGTTTGTTCACCTTAGAAACGCTAGTTCAATCGCCCGATGCATTTCAAACCTATATCGCACTTGACCCTAGTTTGTGGTGGAATGATGAGAAACTGACGGCGGACTTTGCCGCTAAATTGAAAGCCAATCCTAAGCTCGTAAAGAATTTATATTTCGCGAGCAGCGGCCAAAAAGGCATGGAGAAGGTAATTCAGCATTTCGCCGATGTGCTCGAACAAGCCAAACCTGAAGGCTTAAAGTGGACATATGAAAAATATCCCTCCGAGACGCATGCAACAATTTATCATCCTGCCGCCTTGAGAGCGTTTCGCACTTTGTTTGCGCCCGCACCAGTTAAGAAATAAGGTTCGATTTTTATGCCTTCTGCGCCATTCTTGGAAGTGCTGTGAATGTGTTTATGTGCGTAGCCATGCCATAGGAATATCTGCCTCGAAATTGCCGTCGGGGCGTCGAATTCTTCCTTTCATTGCGCCTTCAATTTCAAACCCGAGACTCTGATAGAAGCGAATTGCTTTCTGGTTTGACTCGCGGGCGATGAGCTCGACACGGAAGATATGCGGCTGTTGCTCACGTACGGTTGTCAAAAGTTGGGTGAAGATCGCACGACCAACACCGACCCCTTGAAAATCTGGGTGCACCGCGATGGTGAGGTCCGATAACACATGGGCGAATACTCGTGGAAAAGGTGGGTAAGCGTGCACTTCAGCGATGATGTCCTGGCCTTGCACAGCAACCAGGCAGACACCCTTGCTCAAGCCCGAGCTGAGGTTATGTTGAACATATTCTTCATTAATTTCATTTTCTACACGGGCGATTCCGCCTTCAATGCGCGCGACTGCTTGATAGAGTTGTCGAATGCCCGGCGCATCTTCTAACTGAGCGTGACGAATCTGAAATGCGGGTGCTGATGTCATAAGAAGTTAAGATTGAATGAGCGGAAACCTGAGCATAGATTTTTTCAGTGCCGATCACAAGATTTGGTCTGAACTTCAGACCAATTTCTGCGAGGATGTGCGAAAAATGCTATAAAGTGGGGTCGCTTCAGCCCTCATCTCTTCACCACTTAGCATCGGAAGTACACGTGGACTCTACTGTATCAGAGCAGTCACCTCATCGCCATCATTGGATCGGTCTCGGACTAGCAATCGCGGGGGCGATCTTGTTTTCGACGAAAGCGATTGTCGCCAAACTCATCTATCGCTACCCCGTTGATGCGGTGACCTTGATTGCGTTTCGGATGATGTTTTCCTTGCCTATTTTTGCGGCAATTGCTTGGTGGCAGTCTCGTAAAAATCTAGCGCTATCTTCTAGTGACCGCTGGCGGATTTTGTTCCTAGGATTGGTGGGTTATTACTTATCGAGTTTTCTTGATTTCCTCGGGCTGCAATACATTTCTGCTGGGTTGGAACGTTTGATTCTGTTCTTGACGCCATCCTTTGTGTTGTTTATTCACGCCGTGTGGTTCAAACGCCCCATTCGCAAGGCGCAATGGATTTCTCTGCTTGTCGCTTATCTTGGCATTGTGCTGGTATTTATGCATGACCTCAGTTTCAACGGCAAACAAGTGGTATTGGGCGCGGGGCTGGTATTAGGCTCGGCGATTGCTTATGCGACTTACTTGATTCAATCGGGCGAAATGGTGGCTCGTTTGGGTTCATTGCGTTTAGTGTCTTACGCCATGTGTATTTCAAGCGTGGCCTGCATAGGGCAATTTCTTATTTTGCGCCCAATCGAGACCTTTCAACAACCCTTGCCAGTACTGGGTTTGTCTGTAATTAACGCGATATTCTGTACTGTGTTTCCGGTCTTTTTGACGATGTTTGCAGTCAAACGCGTTGGTGCTGCCGTGGCTTCTCAGGCTGGGATGATCGGTCCGGTATCGACCCTGGCGCTGGGGACCATTTTCTTGCAAGAACAAGTCAGTAGTTGGCAAATGATGGGGGCAGGCTTAGTGATCGCTGGTATGTATCTGTTGGGGAGAAAGTAAAACGAGTACCGAAGACAATTCCCATTTTTTTTCGAAGTGGTGTTGTCTCTTTCCTTGTTTTAGCACAGAAAAATTGCAATGCTTGGATAACTTTTAGATAATTTTTGTTGGCTAATCGAGCAATCTACGGGCAATTGTTGTGCCGCTGGGCTAGGATTGCTGCCTATCTCTGCGAAAAGCACTTATACTAAGTTTTTTATTCGTTACTAGAGCGTCTTTCGCGAAGAGCCCGTGAGAGTGTGTCGAGAATAATTTACCTAAACACAACGAGATATCCTGAGGATACGAGAAAGTTTCATATGGCGGAGAACAAGATTGATGATGCGGTGCCCACCAAGCCACGAGATGATAGCCCTCGGTTCGGTCGGTTGTTGTTGGTGTTAATTTCAGCGGTTGCTTTGATCGTTGTGATTACCTTTGCGACCGAAGCTTATTACACACCGTAACGCATCACATTGGCACAAAACATGGATACAATCCCACACCCATCTCCTGAGACTATCACCGCGAAGAAGTCTTCCGGGCATGCCACTAGTGATGCCGGACGTAAGGCTGCTTCGTCGAATGCTTCGCGTTTATTGTTATTACAGAACTTAGTTCCTTTGGCGGCGAATTTAGCTTCGTCGCAATTAGAGGCATTCGCGAATCGTTTGGCGGATGAGCTATTTCGCCTATCTGATCAGGCTGTACGCCCCGAGGACGCAAAAACGAGTCTTGACGCGCATTTGCTGTTGAAGCGCAATAACACCGCGTTTTATCGATTGGTTGCGGGGCATATCACGGCAGTTCTAAGTAAAGAAGTGAGTATTTTTAATACTCGTAAGCGTGCCAAAAAAGAAGATCTGTACTTAGATAATACGGCGCAAACCTATGAGCAGATGGAAGAAAAAATCCTGCTTCGCCATGCTAGTCAAACACTGGAAGTGACGAGTGCAGAGCCTTTGGTGATGTTAAACACCTTGATTGGGCGGATCTTAAACCGCATGCCTATCGACGTGTCACAGAACCCATTCCGACCAGAACTGTTCATCAATTCTGTGTACAAGGCTTGGCAAGAGCTTGATCCCAACCCTGATTCTCATCTTGTCGTTTTGCGTTTGCTACAGCCACAGATCTTCATCCAACTGACACCGATTTTAGAAGAGATTAATCAAGAGCTGATGTCGAAAGGGATACGTCCAGATGGTGACGATGCCATGGAAGGTACACATGGTTTGCATTCCTTTTTGCCAGCGGCGACGCCGATCGCGCAAAATCCTTTAATGCAAGCGAAGTTGAAAAAGGTATTTTCTGGTGATGTCGAGTTGGCGCCGATTTCCTTGGAAGATGCGCCAGTTTCGATGATGGATTTGAACGAAGAGCGCGCAGCTTTAGACAGCACGATTGAAGCACAAAATCAATTAGATGAACTCGATAAAGAAACGGTTGATCGCCAATTCTTCGAAGACTTGGTCGAGATGCAGAAAAATTTCTCGAAGGAAGAACTTGAGGAATTTCCGTATAAGTCGAATTTACGTAAATTGTTGAAAACCGCATCTGCTTTACGTTTAAGCGTAATTGAGAGAAATTCGATCGAATTGTTGGCACGTATCTTTGATTACATTCTGGCTGATCAAACTTTGCGAGACGACATCAAACGCTTAATCGCACAATTGCAAATACCAATTTTGCGTGTGGCTTTAAGTGATATCGATTTTTTCTTGCGCGACTCGCATCCTGCGCGAACTTTGATGGATATTCTCGGCAGTTCGGGTCTAGTATTGGACGCTGAAAGAGATCCGTTATTGGAGAAAATTGGTGATGTGATCGAGCGGGTGCAATCCGAATTTGATCAACAAATCGATTTGTTTTCGAATGTGGTGACTGACCTTGAAAATTTCCTGAAAGAGGAAGAGCAACGTGCACAGGAAGCGATTAGCCAGCCCGTGCAAACCGCGCTGACCGAAGAAAAAATGCGGATTTCTCGTGAATTTGCCGAGCATGATGTGGCAATTCGTGTCGAAACAGGTGAGGTCGCAGGTTTCTTAGAAAGTTTCTTGCAAGAGCAATGGATACGAATCCTGACCATCGCACATAGTGTGAAAGATGAGAAACCACACGCCTTAGAAAATGCGCTGAAGACTATGGATGATTTGATCTGGAGTTTGAAGCCGAAAAACAGCGCCGATGAGCGTAAAGAATTAATTGCGAAACTGCCAGCCATGCTGACCTTGTTAAATGCATGGTTGAATGCGATTCGTTGGGATGAACCTGAACGCGTTTTATTCTTTTCTAAGCTAGCGGAACGTCATGCTGCGATGGCGAGGGCGCCGCTGGAATTATCGCCACGCCGTCAATTAGAAATCGCTGTGAATATTGCACAACGTGCGAGTAATCGTCGTTTAGATCGCTTTGTGCACGATAAACAAGCCCATCTCGATGATGAAGCCAGTAAGCACGTCGATGAGCTAGATATCGGCATGTGGTTAGACTTCACAGATGAATTAGACCAAGTTTCACGGTATAAATTGGCTTGGATCAGCCCTAAACGTACGAGTTTTATTTTCACTAATCGCCAAGGTGCTGGCGCATTCTCGATTTCTGGAGAAGAGTTGGTGCGTCGTTGCCGCAATGGAGATGTGACGACGGTGGTCGCAAACTCGTTGGTTGATCGTGCAATGACTTTTGCACTTCGTGAATTAGCAAGCTAGTCTTTCACCTTTACATATTTACATAAAGAAAAACGGCTGCTGTAGTGATACAGGAGCCGTTTTCTTTAGATGCATTCGTTTGGCATCAAGGCTATTTTTCTAGTTTCAATACCACCCATTCTTTTCCGGTCTTTGCTGGGAAATTGCGCAATGCACTCTCAACTAAAAAAGGAATTTGTTGGTCGATTTCTGGGTCCGACTTCTCCGCCCGTGCGCTCACCTGATAGATGGGTTTATTGCTGCTCGCTTCAACAATCGCTAAGTTGAGTTCATGTGTGTAGTACTGGCGTACTGCATAAGGTGAATAAAATGGATCTACATGCCGACCAAAATAAAACGGCGAATAGAATGGATCATACCAACGCGAATAAAAGCGACGATAGGGCATACGCAGGTAGGGCGAATACAAACGTGTTGTCATGAATCCGCTTACTGGAATGATCGTGCCATAAGGGGTCATGACAAAACGCATGCTGCCATATGGAGAGATGATTTCTGTGTCGCTAGGACGAGTATTGAGGCCGAGTGCAATTTTGAGTGACGGAGCGGCGTCTTGTTTGACTTCATTGAAACCCAGCTCAGCTAGGCGCACTCTTACATCTTCGGCAGCATGAATAAATTCAGGTGTTTCCGCTTGTTCTTTGGCGAGATCAATTTGATAAGTTTTTTCAGCAAAATTAGTGGGTAACTGATTGACTGTAGTGACATGGCTTGAGTAAGTGCTTGCGCACCCAGTCAGCAGACTCATTGCCAGAACTAAGCCAGACATCAGACCGACGTTGATTAAGGGTTTCATGGTGTTTCTCCGGTGTTGCTAACAAACTTGAGCGAAATACTTCAAAGAGCGACTGTATCATGTCACAAAGATCACGAAAAGTCTGTGAAAGTTTGTAACGCTCTCCCAAGCAAGATACCACTTAAGGACGAACATGTTTTGTGCGTTAAAGCGCATGTTAAAATGCTAATGTAGTTTTAGTGCTGTAGCTTGTGCGAGGAATTCAGTCTAATCCCTTGCCGCACTTGGTAAAATAGCGCTTTTCCCGTCTACCCAATGTTCGAGAGCTTGGTTTGGGCCAATAGGGCTTAGAACGTAGATTTCTTTTCTGAAGTGAACCGCATGCGAAATACCAATCAAGATGTAAGCACTACTATTTATCGTAAAGATTATGTTGCCCCAGGATTTTGGGTGGACACGGTTGAAATGGGATTTGATCTCGACCCCAAACGCACCCATGTGGCAACACGCATCAAGATGCGTCGCAACCACGATAGTAGTGAAAAAGATTTGGTCTTATTTGGCGAAGATCTCAAGTTGCATCAATTGCGAATCAACGGTGTTAACTTGAAGAAATCAGCCTATACGCTGACCAAAGAACGTTTAGTCATCAGCAATGTGCCGGACGACATCACGCTCGAGATTGAAACGAGTATCGCTGCTGATAAGAACACGACGATGTCGGGTTTGTACGTGTCGAATGGTAATTTCTTCACCCAGTGCGAAGCAGAAGGCTTCCGCAAAATTACTTACTTCCCCGATCGTCCTGACGTGATGGCGACCTACACTGTGATGCTGCGCGGCGACAAAAAGCAGTATCCAGTTTTACTGTCCAACGGCAATCTGATTGAACAAGGTGATTTGGGTGACGGCCGTCATTACGCCAAGTGGGAAGACCCATTCAAGAAGCCATCGTATCTGTTCGCTCTCGTTGCAGGTAAGTTAGTTTGCCAAGAAGAAAATTACAAACTGAAATCCGGTCGTAAGGTTTTGCTGCAAGTGTGGGTCGAAGAGGGTAATCTCGATAAAACTCAGCACGCGATGGATTCGCTCAAGAACAGCATTCGTTGGGATGAAGAACGCTTTGGCCTCGAGCTTGATCTCGATCGCTTTATGATCGTCGCCACCAGCGATTTCAATATGGGCGCCATGGAGAATAAGGGCCTCAATATTTTCAATACGAAATATGTGTTAGCCAATTCACGTACGGCAACCGATATCGATTACGCCGGTATTGAGTCTGTCGTGGGACATGAATACTTCCATAATTGGACCGGTAATCGCGTCACCTGTCGCGACTGGTTCCAATTGTCCTTGAAGGAAGGTTTGACAGTTTTCCGTGACCAAGAATTTTCCGGCGATTTGGTCGGTAATGAGACGGGCCGTGCCGTGAAACGTATCGAAGATGTACGCGTTCTACGGCAGTTCCAATTCCCCGAAGATGCGGGGCCGATGTCGCACCCAGTACGTCCTGATTCCTTCGTTGAAATCAATAATTTTTATACGGTCACCGTCTACGAAAAAGGTTCCGAAGTCGTCCGTATGTACTACACCTTGCTGGGCCACGAAGGCTTCCGCAAAGGTATGGACTTGTATTTTCAACGTCATGATGGACAAGCGGTGACTTGTGATGATTTTCGCGCTGCGATGGCGGACGCTAATGGACGTGACCTTACGCAGTTTGAGCGTTGGTATAGCCAAGCTGGTACTCCACGTGTCGCGGTCAAGGCGCATTATGATGCGAAAGCAAAGACTTATACTTTAAATGTACAACAGTCTTGCCCGAGTACAGCGGGCCAGGAAAACAAACAGCCATTCCATATTCCGTTTGCACTAGGTTTATTGAAAGCCGATGGCAGCGAGTTTGCCTTGCAGTTAGCGGGCGCAAAAGTAAAAGACGCACCTAAGTCTATGGTGTTGGAACTCACCGATGCAGAGCACACTTTCACTTTTACCGGTATCGAGCAAGAACCAACGCCGTCTTTGCTACGTAACTTCTCTGCGCCTGTCGTTTTGGAGTTTGAATACAGCGATCAACAATTAGCGCACCTCTTAGCGCACGACAGCGATGCCTTCTGTCGCTGGGAAGCGGGCCAACGTTTGGCAATGCGTCGCTTGTTGAAGTTGGTCGAGGCTGTTCAGCAGGGTCATGTCTTAGAACTCGATGCGATATTCATCGAAGCCTTGCGCAAAACGCTCAACGATAAAAACTTAGATCCCGCATTCCGTGAGTTGGTGCTGACCTTGCCATCGGAAACCATGATCGCCGAAGAAATGACGATAGCTGACCCGATCAGTATTCACCAAGCTCGTCAGTTTGTGCGCGCGACATTGGCACAAGCACTGAAAGCAGATTTGCTCGAAGCCTATCAAAATAATCTCACGCCAGGTAAATACAAAGCAGACGCGGCCTCCGCGGGCAAACGAGCGCTGAAGAATTGTGCGCTCGCCTATTTGGTGGAGTGGCCGGATGCGGCGACCTATGCCTTAGCGCATACGCAGTATCAAGAAGCGGAAAACATGACAGATCGCATGGCTGCGCTGACCGCCATGTTGCATTGCTCGACCGCGACGGACAAAGCTCATCAAAAAACGCGTGAGCAAGTCTTGAAGCACTTCTACACTGAGTTCAAGAATGAAGCTTTGGTCATCGATAAATGGTTCACACTGCAGGCCTCAGCGCCAACTACAGACGTGGTGCAGATGAAGTCATTGATGAAGCATCCCGCTTTTAGTTTGAGTAATCCGAATCGTGCACGCAGTTTGTTGTTTGTATTCTGCAATGCGAATCCTGCACGCTTCCATGCTGTGGACGGCAGTGGTTACGCCTTGTGGGCGGATAGTGTCATCGCCTTGAACAAACTCAACCCGCAAGTGGCGGCACGTTTGTCTCGTAGTTTAGATCGTTGGACAAAGTATCCGGTCACCAATCAAGCCCTGATGAAACTAGCTTTAGAAAAAGTCGCAGCCACCAAGAATTTATCCAAAGATGTATTGGAAGTCGTGAGTAAAGCGCTCGCCGCATCGTAAAGCGCGGCATGTACACCATGCTGCCAACTAGATTTATTTTAATGAAGGAAACATATGAAACGAATTAGTCTGACTCGATTTTTAGTCGAAGAACAAAGGCTCAATAATAGCATTCCAGCGGAATTGCGCTTATTGATTGAAGTGGTGGCGCGTGCTTGTAAAACCATTAGCCACGCGGTTGGTAAGGGTGCTTTGGGCGAAGTTTTGGGTACCGCTCATACAGAAAACGTACAAGGCGAAGTACAGAAGAAGCTCGATATTTTGTCGAATGAAATTCTGCTCGAAGCCAATGAATGGGGCGGTCATTTGGCGGCGATGGCATCGGAAGAAATGGAAACGATCCATCCAATTCCTAACCGTTACCCGCAAGGCGAATACTTGCTTTTGTTCGATCCACTCGATGGTTCTAGCAATATCGATGTGAATGTCTCGATCGGTACTATTTTCTCTGTATTGAAAGCGCCAGAAGGCGTACAAACACCGACAGAACAAGACTTCATGCAAAAAGGTAGTCAACAAGTCGCGGCGGGCTATGCGATTTATGGCCCGCAAACCATGTTGATTTTAACGACAGGAAATGGCGTCAATTGTTTTACCTTAGATCGTGAAATGGGTTCATGGGTACTGACCGAACGCAATATTCAAATCCCAGTCGATACCCAAGAGTTCGCCATTAATATGTCTAACGTACGTCATTGGTATCCGCCAGTCACGCGCTATGTCGACGAAATGTTGGCTGGTAAAACAGGCCCACTGAACAAAAACTACAATATGCGTTGGATTGCATCCATGGTCGCTGACGTACATCGTATTTTGCATCGCGGCGGTATTTTCATGTACCCAGCTGATAAGCGTGAACCGGACAAGGCAGGTAAATTGCGCTTGATGTATGAAGCCAATCCTATGTCCTTTATCGTCGAGCAAGCAGGCGGCGCATCAACCGATGGCAAACAACGTATGCTCGATATCCAACCGACGGCCTTGCATCAACGTGTGCCTGTATTTTTGGGCTCGAAAAATGAAGTGGAATTGATTACACGTTATCACACCGAGGCATAGTGATGGCCCAGGTTCATGCCTGATGATAGAAAGCACGCCTACTCACCAAGGGTTCGCGTGCTTTTTTATATTGTTGGGTCTGATAGATCTGTTGATCGTGGGAAAAGTACAGCGCCTTACGTTCTAATTCAAATAGAGAAGTGCATGATGAGTATCGACTACCAACAAATCCTCGAGACCATACAAGAACAAGTGCGTCCCCTGCTATCACAAGGAAAAGTGGCGACGTATATTCCTGAATTGTCTAAGGTATCGCCGCAGCATTTTGGAATGGCCGTCTATTGTCTTGACGGAAGTAGTTATACGGTAGGTGATGCGCATCAAAAATTTTCCACACAAAGCGTGACCAAGTTATTTGCTTTGGCTTTGGCGTTCGAGCGCGAAGGCAATGCGATTTGGAAGCGGGTAGGGCGAGAGCCTTCGGGCAATCCGTTTAATTCCTTGACGCAGTTGGAGTATGAGCGGGGTGTGCCACGCAATCCTTTCATCAATGCTGGTGCTTTGGTGATTAACGATATCTTGGCGCAACGCTTCGTGCAAGCAGACATCGCCGTATTGCAGTTTATGCGTATGTTGGCCGACGAGTTGAAAATTGACTTTGACCGAGAAGTTGCCATCTCTGAACAAAAACATGCTCATCGCAATAATGCGATTGCGCATTTAATGAAAGACTTCGGCAATCTTCAAAACCCCGTGAGTACGGTCATCGACAGCTATTGCCGTCAATGTTCCATCACCATGACCTGTCTTGAATTGGCGAAAGCTGGGAGCTTTTTGGCGAACCACGGCACGATTCCGTGGAGCGGACAAAAGATCCTCGATTCTAGTTCAGCAAAACGATTGAATGCCGTGATGCTGACCTGCGGCACTTATGACGTAGCCGGTGACTTTGCTTTCCGTGTGGGACTGCCAGCGAAGTCTGGTGTCGGCGGTGGTATTTTAGCGGTCGTCCCTGGTGAGCTCGCAGTTTGCGTATGGTCACCAGGACTTGACCCCGCCGGCAATTCTTTGGCGGGGGTAATGGCGCTGGAATTGTTTACGACAATGACAGCACGTTCAATTTTTTAAGAGCGAAGGCCCTAGCGTTGTGGTAATGGAATGCGTTCGACCTCACCAGGCACTTGTTTGAGTGACCCTTCGGTTGGCGCGCTTTCCCAAATGACCGCGGCGGCATCGATCGCTTCTTTACTACTCGCGACAAAATTCCACCACATCAAGCGTTTGCCCAAATTCTTGCCGCCAATAACCACAAAGCGCGCTCCATCTTCACCGCTTCGAATCGCTCGTAGTTGATGCATGACCA
The DNA here is from genome assembly GCF_014284155.1 of Affinundibacterium nitidum. GTDB lineage: Bacteria > Pseudomonadota > Gammaproteobacteria > Burkholderiales > Burkholderiaceae_D > Undibacterium > Undibacterium nitidum. The sequence continues at coordinate 1,391,728 of NZ_JACOFZ010000001.1, read as the reverse complement.
GCATATTGCCATCTTCAATTGTCTTATCATCGACTTCAGTGTGACCGCTAATTGGATAGATCGCCTGTTCATCCGCCAACATTGGTAGTTGCCAACTCGAGTTTGCTGGCAATTGCACGTCAAGATACAAGGTCGGTGAGAGTGTTGGTACCGGCGATGTCGCACCAAATGCACTGCCGACTAGCACTCGAACTTGGGCTGCGCCGATGTTTAGTTCAGGGATTGCTGCTGCCGGCGTATGGCTAAATGAAGAATTAATGGCTTCCATTTCTTCCGGTACGGCGATCCACAACTGCAAACCATGGTTGACATAGGTTTGATTTTTCTGTTCTTCGGGTTTGCGTTCGGAATGCACAATACCATTGCCGGCAATCATGAGATTGATCGCGCCAGGCTCTATGCGTTGTGCATAGCCCAGATTGTCGCGGTGCATGATGACCCCGTCAAACAAATAGGTGATGGTCGCCAAGCCGATATGGGGATGAGGGCGTACATCATGATTATCTGCTGGCGTGACGGTCACTGGGCCGAAGTGGTCGAAAAAGATAAACGGCCCAACGGCTTGCCGCTGCACTGCTGGTAGCAAACGGCGGACGACAAAACCACCGCCGAGATCTTTAGCGTGTGCTTTAAGTAAATCCGTTATGGGAAATGCAGAGGTATTTTCAGTCATAACGCACGCTCAACTTGGGTAGTGATTTCAGTCGTAACACTGGTCATTAATTTATGGACCGGGCATTTTTCAGCGACGGCGCTGAGCTGTTGAAATTCTTCGTCACTAAAGTCGCCGCTTAAAACTAAACGCGCATTGAGCTTGTAGACGCCGTGACGTTCCTGACTGTCGTCACGTTCAATGCGGGTGTCGATATTGCTAATTTTGATGCCTTTTTTGTTTGCGTACCACATCAAAGTGAGTGCTTTGCAGGAAGCGAGCGCCGCATCATACAAATCATGTGGGCTCGGCCCTAAATCTTCACCGCCTTCGGCTGTTGTGATGTCGCTGACGATCTGGTGTTTGCCGGAGTGTATTGTTTGAGCGGTAAGTGCGCCGATCGTCGAGGTTAGATTAATGCTCATAGGAATGTTTTTTGACTCTTTTGCATGTAAAAATGCTGTCATTGGCTACAAACTATTTCTCGTGATTAAGTCCGAGATCAATACCTAGTGAATGGGTTTGAGTTGTAAATTCGATCGTGATACCATTCGCGGTTTCGCAAATGTAGCAGGGTGGGCAGAAAATCGGGAAAAATTTTTCAGATTTCTGAATTCACGCTGCAGTAAATGTAGTTACACATATGATCAGTCATGGCGTCCAATTTTCGATAGCACAGCACGCTCAGTGGGCGCCGGGGCTGGAAACAGATTCTCTGTGGGATGAGTGGGCTGCTGAGCGTACGCTGATTAGTCCGACGAATAACACTCCACCTGGTGTGCAAGACATGCCTGCCATGTTGCGCCGGAGAGCCCGTTTCTTAGGACGAATGGCTTTGGAAGTTGCCTATCGCTGTCTCGGCGAACGCCAAGATATTCCAACCATTTTTTGCTCCCGTCATGGTGAGGTTGATCACTCGGTCGAATTGATTCAAGAACTCAATACCGAAGGCGGTATTTCACCGATCGGGTTTAGTTCTGCTGTTCATAATGCGACGGCTGGTTTGTTTTCGATTGCACGTAAAGATCGTAGCAATCATATCGCGATCGCTGCTGGTGCAAGCACGGTGGAACACGCTGTGATTGAGGCTTGTTCTTTGTTAGAGGATGGAGCACAAGCGGTGCTCCTAGTTAATTACGAGCAAGCTTTACCTCCCGTTTTCGAACGATTTCAAGATTGTTTGGAGCAAGCTTATGCTTGGGCTTGGTTGATCGTCCCTGCGAGAGAAGATTCGGTGACCCTACAATGGAAAAAGGGGGCTTCGATTTCTGCGGATACTCCATGTGATGTTTCGGGAGTAAGTCCTCCCGGTCTGGATATTTTACATTTCCATTTGGCCAAAAGTGCGAGCCTAGAACGGTCTGCTAATGGCTTGCAATGGACGTGGTCGCGTAATAGCGATGCGGTCTGAGAACAATCAGATGCAATCATCAGTGAGATTGGCCTCGGTAATGGGGCGTTACTGGCGCTTATTTGGCACAGCTGTGAGCTTTACAGCATTTGGTGTGGGCGGCGTTTTGCTTTGGTTGTTGGTATTCCCTTGTTTAAATATTTTTGTGTGGCAGCCTAAGCGACGAATTCGTTGGTCTCGTGAAGTGATTCGAATTAGCTTTCGAGGCTTCATCGGTTTGATGAGTGGTTTGGGGGTTCTCAGATACCGCATTGAGGGCGCTGAACGATTACAGCGCGGCGGTTTACTTATTTTGGCCAATCATCCTAGCTTGATCGATACGGTTTTTTTGATGGCGTTCGTTGAACGTGCTGACTGCATTGTAAAAGCGGGCTTGTGGAAAAATGTGTTCACCAGAGGCCCTGTTAGATCTGCCGGCTATATCAATAATGAGAATGGCTCCGATTTGCTCGATGCGTGTATTTTGACACTTGAAGCGGGTAACAACCTTATCGTTTTTCCTGAGGGAACAAGAACCCCTGTGAGTGGAGATATTGAGTTGAAGCGTGGAGCCGCCAATATCGCAGTACGAGGTGAAAGAGATGTCACTCCAGTGGTTATACATTGTGAACCTAAGACTCTCAGTAAAGGTGAGCCGTGGTGGAAAATTCCAGAGCGGCAAGTGCAGTTTAGCATCGAAATTAGAGAAGACATTTCAATTCAAAATTTCACTGCAGGTGGCGATACGGATGTGATTGCAGCGAGGCAGTTAACTAAGTTTTTACAACAATATTTTATACGGGAAACAGCACATCATGCTTGAACAAGAAGTTAAAGAGTTGATTATCGATGTCTTGCAGTTAGAAGATATTACCCCAGCCGACATCGACAATGCATCACCGCTATTTGTCGAAGGTTTGGGACTTGATTCTATCGATGCGTTGGAATTGGGCGTTGCTCTGCAAAAGCGTTATGGAATTACGCTCTCGGCCGATGCCGAGGATACTCGCCAACATTTCTCTTCGGTAAATGCCCTAGTGAAATTGATCGAAACACAAAGAAAGAAGTAAGGGAATTGCGCCATGGTGGTTGTTAGTGAAATGAGTAAAGACGAGTTGTTTGTATGGGTCGTCGATTTGCTAAGTGAAATGTTCGAGTTGGAAAAGTCCACTCTGACCTTGGAATCCAATTTATACGCTGATTTAGACATTGATAGTATCGATGCTGTCGATCTTGCGGTACGCCTAAAGCAAATGACGGGTTTGCGTCTACAGCCTGAAGTCTTTAAGCAAATTCGTACGATCGGCGACGTTATTGAGGCACTCACTGGCCTCAAGCCGGAGTAATTCTATTAACGCTCAAATTCGCACCAAAGCACTAACCGCTCTTACGGTTATCGTCACTTTGCTTTATCCCTTGGCGATATGGTTTGGTAAAGGAAAAATAGAGCCGCGCTGGTTGGCCGGTTTGCTGTTAGTGCTTGTGGCAACTCGTGTCCCAGCGCTCAAGGTCAGCAAGTTGGCTCGCTGGTCTGCGCTCTGTGCGTTGATGATGGTCTTGGTGGCGGTTTGGATGAATGCTTTGCTGCCCCTCAAGCTATATCCCGTTTTGGTCAATCTCGCTTTCTTGATTACCTTTACCTATAGCTTATCAACCCCTCAGTCCATGATTGAGCGTTTTGCACGTTTGACAGAGCCTGAATTGCCGCCTTCAGCGGTGCGGTACACCCGAAACGTTACCAAAGTTTGGTGTGTGTTTTTTGTGCTCAATGGCAGTATCGCTTTTGCGACAGCTGTTTGGGCCTCACAGGAAATATGGACACTCTACACGGGCGTTATTTCGTACGCATTGATGGGTGGCCTATTTGCAGTTGAATACCTTGTTCGTATCCGTTTTAAGCGTCGACATCAAAACGACAACGACTGAGTAAGTGTATTGAAAGTGTATTTTGTTTGACCATGTTTGATATTCATCGAAAAATTATTTCGCAACGAACTTCGACTGCACCAACGGATTTGGTTGGGTGGCAGGGTAAAGACGCGGTCACACAAATCCAATTCGCTCAAAAGGTCGCTCATTGGCGACTGGTAATGGCTCAGTTTTCGCCGAATGAAATCGCACTCTATCTGAATGATAGTATCGAATTTGCAGCAGCCTTGTTCGGCGCTTGGCATGCGAAGAAAACAGTATTTTTGACCGCTGATGTACTCGAAAATAATTGTCGAAATCTGGCACGAAAGTTGTCGATTTTTGTAGGTGATTTTCCAGCCAATTTTGCAACATCTTTGCCTCTAGTAAACGCACACAGAGTCATTGACGATAAAGCTAGCGAAGCGGGTTTGCCACAGCTCGATGCAGACTTTCCTGCTTTAGTGGTGTACACCTCGGGTAGTACCGGAGAGGCTCAGGCGATACCTAAGAAATGGTCGCAACTCGCCGCTGAGATTGAGACCTTAGAGTTGCTTTTCGGAGCGAAACTCGGGTCTGCAGATATCTTCTCGACGGTATCGCATCATCACATTTACGGACTCCTGTTTAAGGTGCTGTGGCCCTTTGCGAGCGGCCGCGCGATTATTGCTGAGGCACTTAATTTTCCTGAACAAATGCAGCAACATTTGACGCAGCGTAGATGTGCCTTGATTGCTAGTCCAGCACACTTGAAACGATTACCTTCCCATCTCGATTGGTCTGGTGTGCGGGAACATTTATGTGTTGTGTTTTCCTCCGGCGGACCGTTGTTGCCAGATGCACTAGCGAATGTACAGACACAATGGCTACATACCCCGATTGAAGTTTATGGAAGCTCCGAAACAGGAGGCATCGCCTGGCGCCAACGCCTTGATACCAATACTCAAGCGTGGCAAGTGTTCCCAAATGTGAGTTGGCGTATTGATCCTGAAGAGCGCTTATTGCAAGTTCGCTCTCCCCATTTGCCTGACGAAGAATGGTTTCAACTTGCCGATCAAGTTGATGTCGTCGACGCCCAGCATTTCCAATTATGTGGGCGACGAGACCGTGTCGTCAAAATTGAGGAAAAACGTATTTCTCTCAACTTGATGGAAAATGCACTACGCGAAAGCGGTTTGGTGCAAGAAGCCCACCTGTTGTTGAGTGCGGGTGATGCCGGTGCTGAGCCACCGCCTCAAGCGCGTCAGCATATCTATGCCTTCGTGGTGCTGACAAAAGAAGGGCGCGCTTACCTTCAAACGCGTAACAAGTTTGCCCTGAATCAGGCCCTTCGTGCTGTACTCAGCCAGTATGTCGAAGCGATCGCATTGCCTCGACGTTGGCGCTATTTAGACGCAATGCCAATCAATTCTCAAGGCAAAACGACGCAAGCCCAATTACTCTCAATGATGGAGCCAATTGGCGAGCAAGAAGTCGCCGAAAAAATCATCACAAAACCTCATTGGCGCGTGTTGGAACAGGACACTGAACGTTTGTTAATGGAAATCATTGTGCCCAGTGAATTATTGTATTTCAAAGGGCACTTCCCAATCGCGCCAGTTCTGCCAGGGGTTGTGCAAGTCGATTGGGCGATTTATTTTGCGCGCCAATATTTCAATTTGCCTATCAAGTTTATCGGGATGCAAGGGCTAAAGTTTCAGCAAATTATCAGCGCCGACACCCCAGTCCACTTGGAATTGCAACATCAGGTACAGAAACAATCTCTGCAATTTCGCTACTTTTCTGACCTTGGGCAACATGCCACGGGGCGAGTGCTTTTTGGCCCAGCAGACTCAATCTAAATTAACCGAATTAACCAATCTTCCATGCTAAACAAGAAATTTTCACCCGAGAAGCAAGGTGCATTTGCAGCACGTTTTGAAGCGCAAAAAATAGCCTTTGGACCTATCGTTTTTCAATGCGTACGTTATGCATGGAAACGTGGAATGTTGCAAACCTTGGCGGACGCTGGGAATGAGGGGCTAACAGTAGAGACCATGGCCGCAAGTGGCAAGTGGACCAGCTACGCCCTGAAATTAGTGCTAGAGACTTGCTTGTCGGCGGGCGTGGTGTATTTGCGCGAGGGCCATTATGTGCTGGATAAAGCGGGCTATTGTGTACTAACTGATAGCATCACGCAGATCAATATTAATTTTACTCATGATGTGTGCTACCAAGGCTTGTTTGAATTGGAACAATCTTTGGATGAGGAAAAACCGATCGGTTTGAAACATCTAGGTGCATGGTCCACGATTTATGAAGGTCTCTCGAATTTGCCAGAGCCAGCCAAGACAAGTTGGTTTGATTTTGACCATTTTTATTCCGATACATCATTCCCTAGTATTATGCCGGATGTCTTTGCAACAGCTCCGCGGCGGGTAATGGACATCGGTGCCAATACTGGTAAGTTTAGTTATGCGGCATTGAGCTATCAGCCTGAGGTCGAGTTGCATCTCGTCGATTTGCCGATACAGTTGAACGTGGCAAGACAAAATCTGGGTGAACAAGGTTTGCTTGAGCGTGCGCATTTTCACCCAACTAACCTGCTCGATAAGTCACTCACTTTGCCAGACAACATGGATCTCATCTGGATGAGTCAGTTTCTGAGCTGTTTTTCAGAAGATGCAATTGCGAGTATCTTGCAACGTGCGGCGCAAGCCTTGGTCAAAAATGGTCAGTTGCTGATTATGGATACGTTCTGGGACAGGCAACAATATGATATTGCTTCCTATTGCTTGATCAATACTTCGCCGTATTTTACAGCGATGGCAAGTGGTAATAGCAAGATTTATGAAAGTACAGATTACATCCGCTTAGCCGAAGCTGCGGGTCTTAAGCTGCAGACGGTGCGTGATGGTATTGGCTATTGCCATTCACTGCTGCGTTTCGTCAAAGTCGATTAATCGTTCGCATTCTGGTAAGTAGATATGTCTGAATTGAAATCCGAGTTTACGCCGTGCGTCGTGATTCCCGTATATAACCACGAACATGCAATTGGCGATGTCGTTGAGGCAGTGCTCCGCTTTGACTCGCCATGTATTTTGGTTGACGATGGCAGTAGTGCTGCATGTGCAGATGTGCTGCATGCTCTACAACAGAAGTATCCAACTCGTGTCGTACTCTTGAAACATGAAATCAATCAAGGGAAAGGCGCAGCGGTATTAACAGGCTTTGCTCATGCTGCAAAGAATGGATTTACGCATTTGCTTCAAGTGGACGCTGACGGCCAACATTGCGTCGCTGATATCGCACGTTTCTTCGCCCAAGCAAAATCTCACCCTAATGCGGTGATTGCAGGTTATCCGATTTACGATGAATCTGTTCCAAAACTTAGACTCTACGCTCGTTATTTGACGCATGTCTGGGTTTGGATTAACACACTGTCATTCTCGATTCGTGATTCTATGTGCGGATTTAGAGTCTATCCTGTAGCGCCTGTGATTGCTTTGATGTCACGTCATCAGGTCGGTCGACGTATGAACTTCGATACGGACATTGTGGTGCGTTTGTACTGGGATGGCTTGGAAGTGTTGAATGAGGGGACTCGGGTTGCCTATCCTGCTGACGGTGTATCGCATTTTCGTGTATGGCGCGATAATGTGTTGATCACCGCGATGCATACGCGACTCTTTTTCGGCATGTTGTTACGTTTGCCTCGCTTGCTTGCACGGCGATTTAAACGGAGCTAAACCAGCTTCGAATCTGAACCTGACACCTATATCATGCAAGAGACCACCACTAAACATTGGGCCAATTTTAACGAAGTCAGCTTCGTGGCTGGCATGCGCCTATTGTTTTGGATCTATCGGTGGTTTGGCCCCTGGCCTTTCCGCATAGTGCTTTATCCGGTTTTATTTTGGTATGTGCTCACGCAAAAAAAAGGGCGAGAAGCATCGCAAAATTATCTGCGACAAATGAACCGCCACGCTAAGCTCACTTTGTCAACGAATCTGTTTGGCGTGATGCGTCACTTTGCCGCCTTTGCTGAAACCATCCTCAACAAGATGTTGTTATGGGGTGGTTTGTTTAAGGTTGAAGATGTGGAGTACTACGGGCAGGAAGCCTTGCACCGACAAATTGAATTGAAAAAAGGTGCTTTACTTATTTGTTCGCATATTGGCAATATCGATATGTGCCGTGTGTTGTCTCGTCGTTACCCAGAAATTAAATTAACGATATTGGTCCATACCAAGCACGCGCAGAGTTTCAATCGCATGATGGGCAAACTGAATCCCGACAGCCAGCTTGATTTATTACAAGTGACCGAGATGACTCCAGCGACAGCAATTATGCTTGCTGAACGTGTTGCCCAAGGCGGCTTTGTTGTCATCGCTGGGGATAGAGTTCCTGTGTCTCCCAATCCTCGTGTCACGATCGTCGATTTTCTCGGTAAACCTGCTGCATTTCCGATCGGGCCCTATGTCTTGGGCAGCCTATTACAGTGCCCAGTATTTTTGCTTTTTTCTTTGCCGATTCAAGGTGTGCCACAAGTGCGTTTTGAATTGCTTTGCGAATCGGTGAACCCGAAACGTTCTGAACGTGAGCGAGCCTTTCATGTTTTGGCCTCTCAATACGCACAGCGATTGAGTTATTTTTGCACGCGTGCACCACTACAGTGGTTCAACTTTTATGATTTCTGGTACTCGACCGATACTCGAGTGACTACTTCTCAATTGGATATTTCTGATGCATCCCGCTGACCTTACTCCCTCCCAAAAACAAGTGCAATTTGATCGCTCGCGATTAAGTATTGAAGATATTGTGTCGATCGCTCATGGCGAGGCGCGTGCTCAATTGTCTGATGACCCTACTTTTCGCGCAGCGATTACACGGGGTGCGGAGTTCTTGGATCGACTTTTGCGAGAAGATGGCACCATTTACGGTGTGACGACAGGGTATGGCGATTCTTGCACGGTTAATATCCCTGCAAACTTGGTTGCCGAGTTACCGCATCATTTGTACACCTATCATGGTTGTGGCCTAGGACAATACTTGAACCCTGAACAAACTCGGGCTGTCCTTGCTGCGCGTTTAGCTTCTTTGTCTAAAGGTTTTTCCGGTGTGAGCATCGAGCTGTTAGAGCAAATCACCGGCTTGCTTCAAGCAGATTTATTGCCGTTAATTCCTTCAGAGGGATCGGTTGGCGCTAGCGGTGATTTAACACCACTTTCCTACTTGGCAGCAGTTTTGTGTGGCGAGCGAGAAGTAATGCGCAACGGCGAACAAGTCGCCGCAGCCCAAGCATTGCAAGAGGCAGGCATGAAACCTTTGCGTCTGCGTCCGAAAGAAGGCTTGGCGATTATGAATGGCACGGCCGTCATGACTGCGCTTGCCTGTCTGGCCTACGATAGAGCTGCTTATTTGACCCAGTTGACCACGCGCATCACTGCTATGGCTTCGATTACTTTAGATGGAAACGCTCATCATTTTGACGAGACTTTGTTTTCTGTAAAGCCACATGAAGGTATGCAGAATGTGGCTGCCTGGTTGCGTCAAGACCTACCCGCTGGGGCTGCGGAACGCAATGGAAAACGCTTGCAAGATCGCTATTCGATTCGATGTGCGCCTCACGTCATCGGCGTGTTGGCGGATGCACTTCCATTCTTCCGTCAATCGATTGAAAATGAGCTGAACAGCGCGAACGATAATCCAATCATTGATGCGGAAAATGAGCGCGTTCTTCATGGTGGACATTTCTATGGAGGGCACATTGCCTTTGCCATGGATGGTATGAAAAATGCAGTAGCTAACTTGGCAGATCTTATGGATCGCCAGATGGCATTAATGGTCGATAGTCGATACAACCATGGCTTACCGGCTAATCTTTCAGGTATGGTTGGCGAGCGTGCCGCTATTAATCATGGCTTAAAAGCTTTGCAAATTAGTGCGTCTGCTTGGACTGCAGAAGCACTAAAGTTGACCATGCCAGCATCCGTGTTTTCGCGTTCGACGGAGTGCCATAATCAAGATAAAGTCAGCATGGGAACCATCGCTGCGCGTGATTGCTTGCGTGTCTTAGAGCTGACGGAGCAAGTGGCTGTAGCGTTGTTAATCACCGTGAGACAAGGGGTTTGGTTGCGTCAACAAACGAATCCGGAAGTGACCCTGTCGCCAAATATCGTTAGCACGATGCAAGCTTTGGAGCAGCAAATCGCTCCGATTCAAGAAGATCGTCGACTTGATCCAGAACTGCGTCAGCTTTTGGTGAGCCTGCGCGAACAGAAATGGAAACTGTATGCGTAGAAAGAACACATCAAGTCCTTGGTTTGCTGAGACTGAGCTTCAGGTTCAGTTCTTTGATCTCGATCCTATGGAAATCGTGTGGCATGGTAACTATGTGAAGTATTTGGAGATTGCGCGTTGTGCTTTGCTTGATAAGATCGATTACAACTACGTGCAGATGAAAGAATCCGGCTATGCATGGCCTGTCATCGACTTGCAATTACGCTATATTGCATCGGCGCATTTTGGGCAGATACTGAAGCTTCGTGCCGAAATTGTTGAATGGGAAAATCGCTTGGTGATTCATTATCAAATTAGTGATGCCAAATCAGGTCAACGATTGACGAGGGCGAGTACAACTCAAGTTGCAGTGGATATTCGCCAAGGTGAGATGTGTTTTGTGTCGCCTCCGATTTTGTTTGAAAAATTAGGAGTTCCCTATGTTGAAAATTAAACTCTTTCCTGTTGTCTTATTCTTGAGTCTAAATCTAGCGCTCGGTCTGGTGAGCCCGCAGGCAAAGGCCGGAAATCCTGTTCCCGCGATTCAAAATATGTTGGCGAAGCCAAAAGTCTTGTGTGGACGTTTTGATCAAACTAAACACTTGATTGGAATGAAGAAACCATTGCTATCGAATGGACGATTCTGTGTGATTGCCGGTAAGGGTGTCTTATGGCGAACTCTGCAGCCGTTTCCTAATACTTTGAGGCTTACCCGTGATGAAATTGTTCATTTTCAAGGTGAGCGAGTGGCGATGCGCTTAGAGGCAAAACAAGAACCTGTAGTGCGTATGATCAACAGTGTTTTGTTCTCATTGTTATCTGGTGATTTAAGTCAGCTGGAAACGATGTTTGAAGTGGAGGGTAATGCAGACGCCAATAGCTGGAAAGTACAGTTGAAAGCGCGCGAAGCTGCTTTAGCGAAAGCCATCGGTGTGATTGCACTAGATGGGGCTGCATATGTAAAAAATATACAAATGAACGAAGCTAGTGGCGATCGTACTGTAATCATTTTTTCTGAAATTAAGACAGGTGAAAGCGCCATCACCGCGGAAGAAGCAGGTTTATTTTGAAGTCACTCGCATCATCATCAACGTTGAAAAAGCAGGGTTGGGCTTGGTTTCTAGTATGGGCGATGGTCGCGTCTTTGCTGGTCGCTCATAATGCGTATCTGTGGCTAGGTAAACGTATTTCGCCTGATACCGACATCTTAGCACTGCTGCCGACGCAAGAGCGTGACCCTGCACTGCAGCAGTCTTTTACGCATATGGTTGACGCGGCACAGCAGCGTGTGATCGTTTTGATTGGGGCAGAAGATTGGGAAAACACCAAAAAAGCAGCCAAGCAATATACCCAAGTACTCTCCTCGCACACGGATTTGTTCGACATCACGAGTCTCACAGAAAAAACGCAAAGCGACTGGTTAGCACCGTTTCAGAAAAACAGATTGGGTTTGCTTTCTGTTAGGCAGCAGGAACTGCTTAAAGCACAGAGTAGTGACGAATGGGCTAACGTCGCCCTGAGCAAACTGTATAGCGCATTTTCTGGGCCCAAATTAGGTTCGTTTCAAGATGATCCTTTTGGTACTTTTGAGACTTGGGTGCAGGAACGCGCTCAGGAGACACCAGTGCGACCTCGTGATGGTCATTTGTTTGTGGCAGATGAAAAACGCCAGTACATTTTGTTGCCGATTACGCTGGTGCCGCCGGCATTCTCGTTAACTGCTCAAGAAAAAGTGATTCCCCTACTTAATGAGGCGACTAAGGCTGCGCGTGCCGGAGTGAATGCTGAGATCGAAGTCATCAGTACTGGTGTTGTCTTACATGCAGCGGCTGCTGGGCAACAGGCTCATCAAGAAGTATCGACAATCGGCGTAGGATCCCTGATTGGGATTATTGTGTTGATGTGGTTAAGTTTCCATTCATTGAAACCGATTGGGCTCATCCTTTTATCAATTGGTATCGGTTTTCTCGGCGCCTTGTCGGTGTGCGTTCTCTTATTTGATGGCATTCATCTGATGACACTGGTTTTCGGTGCAAGCTTGATTGGTATTGCGCAAGATTATGGTATCTACTTTTTATGTCATCGCTTGGGCGCGACCGATGTGGATTCACGGACTCTTCTGAAACAATTGATTCCTGGACTATTGTTGACTTTGCTCTGCGCCATCATTGGCTATCTTGGCTTGGCGCTGACGCCATTCCCGGGTCTACGCCATATGGCAGTTTTTTCGGCGGTCGGCTTGTTGTTTGCGTGGTTCACCGTGGTTTGTTGGTTCCCACAATTGGTTCAAGAGAAGAACCTGAAAAGCGGCAAGTTAGTGGTTTATTACGATCATCTTCTTCAATTTTTTTCGGTGCCAAAAAACAAGGCTTTAGTGTGGACCTTGGCTCTATTTTTAGTTGGCGCAAGTGGGCTAGGGCTTTCCCGTATAACGGTGAATGATGATATTCGTTTGCTACAAACGCCACCGAAGCATCTAGTAACGGATCAGATGAAATTCGGAAAACTATTAGATGCACCGAGCCCGGTCCAATATTTCTTGGTACGCGGTCAGTCGACGGAGGTCGTGTTACAGCGCGAAGAAAACTTGAAGCGTGCCTTAGATGCTTTTGTTTCGCAGCGTGTAATTACCGGTTATCAAGCAATTTCAAATTGGGTTCCCTCGCAAAAGACTCAGAGCGAAAATCGAGCGCTGATTGAAGGTAAATTGTTGGCACAGAATGGCCCCTTACGGATGGTAGCGGCAAAAATAGGTGAAGATAATGAGTGGCAGGCAGCGATTAGGCAGAACCTCGGCACCTCAAATCAAACGCTCACCGTGGAGAACTTTTTTCTCACGAGTGCCAGCCAGGCAACTCGTCATCTGTGGTTAGGGAAAGTGAACGAAGAATACGCGAGTATTGTCGCGGTGAAGGGATTGCAGTACGCCAAAATTCCTCAATTGAGCCAGGCAGCGAATGGCTTAGACGGTGTGCAGTGGGTTGATAAAATTAGCGAAATTTCCTCGGTGCTAGGTCGCTATCGTCAAAACATGGGATGGGTTTTGATTGGGGCATATTTTTTAGTATTCGCACTGATGTTTCACCGCTATCGAAAAGACACGTGGCGAACCCTTGCACCATCAGCGATGGCGAGTCTTTTTACTCTTGCTTTATTGGGACTGACCGGCCAAGCATTGCAATTGTTCCATGTGTTAGCCCTGATGTTATTGCTTGGCATCGGTGTCGACTATGGAATCTTTATGCAGGAACAGAATCGTCAAGCCGCGAGCGATGAAACGAAAGATAAACGTGTGAGTGCAATGAACTTGGCTTGGTTAGCTACAGGGCTGTCAGCAGCCAGTACCCTACTGTCATTTGGCTTACTCGCATTAAGTAATACGCCTGCATTGCGAGCATTTGGCTTGACCATGTTAATTGGTACGGGTTTGGTTTGGTTGATCGTGCCGTTCTTTATTCGTCAGCGATCTGTTGCTACAACTTTCATGAAATGAGATCTCGATGCGATTGAGTTTGAACGCGATAAAGTTATTCTTTAGAAATTACGCAGGTGTCCTTAGTTGCGTGGTGTGTTGCTTCGTGGTTGTGGCCTGTCATCAAGCACCCCCACCAGTGGCCAAGCGTCTTAATCTTAAATTGACTCCCGCTAGTCTGGGAGAAAATATCAGCATTCAGCAACATCTCAAGGTTGAACGGGAAAATAAGACCGATGATCTGGATGCGGCGCTTGAGATTGACGCAGATCGCTTGGAACTTGTTGGCCTTGCATTTGGGCAACGTGTGTTAACGGTAAATTTTGATGGCAAGGAAATTAAAACCTGGCGTCATTTTATGTTGCCGCAACAAGTAAAGGCAGAGGATGTGCTTGAAGACATTCAACTCAGTTTGTGGCCAGCGGAAGTTATCGCGCAACATTTGCCGGCACCTTGGCGAATCTCTGAGAGTGGCCGCGAACGTTTTTTGTATCAAGGTGATACCTTAATCATGAAAATCACTTACGGAGAAGAGTCACGTTGGTCGGGGACTGTCGTTTTAGAAAACTTCCATTACAAATATCGCCTGACGATTCAGACTGCAAAAGACTAACATTGCTATGACATTTTTCTTAAACAATTGCGGGATTATTTGTGCCTTGGGTGATCAGCTAGATGAGGTCAAGCGTAAGTTATTGGTCTCTGCAAGTAGCGGCATTCAGATGACAGATAAGTGGTCCAGTAACCAGACACTCCCTTTGGGCGTGGTTGATGCGGTGCTGCCGGATGTCAGTCACTTGCCTGATCGCTTCCAAAGTCGAAATAACCAGTTAGCGCTCGCCGCACTAAATCAAATTCGCGATGCGGTGAATGCGGCGATTCAGGAGTTTGGCGCTGATCGTGTGGGAATTGTTTTGGGTACGAGCACTTCTGGAATTAGCGGTACAGAACGAGCTTTGCAACATCACATCGAACATACCGAGCTTCCTGCTGATTTTCATTACGCTCAGCAAGAGATGGGCTCTGTGGCCGAGTTTTTAGCCTATGAATTGCAGACGGGCGGGCCGGCATATGTCCATTCAAGTGCTTGTTCATCGAGTGCCAAGGCGATGGCCAGTGCGGCGAGGCTCATTCAGATGGGGCTATGTGACGTTGTGATCACTGGCGGTGCTGATAGTCTGTGTAATTTCACTGTGGCTGGTTTTTCCGCCTTGGATTCAGTTAGCAAAAAGATTTGTCAGCCGATGAGTGCGCACCGAGACGGCATCAATATTGGTGAGGGAGCAGCTTTGTTCCTGATGTCAAAGACGCCTGCGACGGTAGGTCTATATGGTTGGGGCGAGTCTTCTGACGGTCATCATATGTCAGCGCCTGATCCTACTGGCGTTGGTGCAAAACTGGCGATTGAGCAAGCGTTGCGTCGTGCCAAGTTAAATGCATCCGACATAGACTATATCAATATGCATGGGACGGCGACGATACAAAATGATGCGATGGAATCACGTGTCATTCATGAAATATTTGGTGCTGATGTTTTGGTCAGTTCGACCAAAGCATTTACCGGGCACACTTTGGGCGCGGCAGCAGCGATCGAGGCGGCTTTGTGCTGGATCAGCATGCAGGAAGATAATACTCTTGGTTTGGTGCCGCCGCATCTTTGGGATGGTGAGCTCGATCCAGATTTACCTCGCTTGAACCTAAGCGGTAAAGGAGTTGGGATTGGTCGCCCATTGCAGTACGTATTGAGTAATTCTTTTGCGTTCGGTGGCTCCAATGCCAGTCTAATTTTGGGTCGAATTGGGAAGGATATGCCATGAATCAGCTAACTAGTGAGACTGTGGCTTATCCAGCGATTCGTACCCTTGTTCCGCATCAAGACCCTATGGTGCTGTTGGATGAAGTTATCGCTGCTGATGCAGACTCCTTGTGTGCCAAAGTGAGAATTCACGCTGAAAGTTTATTCTTTGATGGTGAAGGTGTTGGCGCTTGGGTCGGAATTGAATACATGGCGCAAGCAATTGCTGCGCATGCGGGTTATTTGGCGCACACAAAAGGTGAACCAATCAAAGTTGGATTTTTACTGGGAACGCGACGCTTTGAAACTAAGACGCCACGGTTTACACTAGGCAGTAATTTGCATATACAAGTTCATTGTAGCTTGCAAAGTGACAATGGTTTAGGTGCATTTGAATGCAATATTGTTGACTGTGAAGCGCCGAATGAGAATCTCGCAAGTGCAACGATTACAGTATTTCAACCGCATGATGCTAAAGATTTTCTGCAAGGAAAGTCCATGTAGAGCGAGAAAAGTATAAATGAAGAATCGCGCAGTTAGAGCGAATGAACAACAGAAAAAAAGTTAGAAAACATCCCAAGATAAGCAAGCATTTTTTATGAGCAAAGAACAAACCATATTCGTTACAGGTTCCTCGCGCGGAATCGGTAAGGCGATCGCCTTACGCTTAGCGCGCGATGGATACGACCTGGTATTGCACTGTCGCAGCGAACGTCAGCAGGCTGATGCAGTGGCGCAAGAAATCACCCAACTAGGGCGAAAAGTACGTGTCTTGCAATTCGATATTGGGCAACGTGAAGTTGTCGCTGATATCTTGAGCAAAGATGTCGAAGCTCATGGCTGTTACTACGGTGTAGTGTGTAACGCGGGCATTGCTCGCGACAATGCCTTTCCCGCAATGTCGGGAGAAGATTGGGATTTAGTGCTGCAAACGAATCTCGATGGTTTCTATAACGTGTTGAATCCGCTCGTCATGCCTATGGTTCAACGCCGCAAACCTGGTCGTATCGTGACCATGGCATCCGTCTCAGGAATGGTCGGCAACAGAGGGCAAGTCAATTATAGCGCCGCGAAAGCGGGCATTATTGGTGCGACAAAAGCCTTGGCGGTCGAATTGGCAAAGCGCGCTATTACGGTTAATTGTGTTGCGCCTGGTTTGATTGAGACAGATATGATTAGCGATGTACCGGTGGATGAGGCGATGAAAATGATCCCGGCAAAACGCGTTGGCAAGCCAGAGGAAGTCGCTGCTGTAGTGAGCTTTTTGATGCAGGAAGATGCCGCCTACGTGACACGACAAGTGATTGCGGTAAATGGAGGTATGGCATGAACCGTCGTGTAGTGGTGACTGGTATGGCCGGTATCAGTCCGATCGGTAATGATTGGAACAGTATCCGCGAACGTTTGGGACAGTATCATAATGCGATCGTTCGCATGGAAAATTGGGCTGATTATGAAGGACTAAATACCCAGTTAGGCGGCCCTGCAGCTCCATTTGAGCTGAATGAACGTTATAACCGAAAGTCGACACGAAGCATGGGGCGAGTCGCACTGATGGCAACGCGCGCGAGCGAATTGGCATTGGAGCAGGCAGGTTTGCTTGATCATCCGTTGTTAAAGAGCGGAAAGATGGGCGTGTCTTTCGGCTCTTCTGCTGGGACACCGAGTGCGATTGGTGACTTTGGTCGCATGATGGAAGATCGCACGACAAAAGGCATCAACGCTACGACTTATATCAAAATGATGTCGCATACTGCGCCAGTTAATGTCGGCGTATTTTTCGGGATTACTGGTCGGGTGATTACGACCTCATCAGCTTGTACTTCTGGTAGCCAAGGAATAGGGTACGCATATGAGGCGATTCGAACTGGCAAACAAATTGCGATGCTCGCTGGCGGTGCAGAAGAACTCTGCGCTACTGAGGCAGCGGTGTTTGATACCTTATTTGCTACCAGTACGAAGAACAATGCACCTGAAACCACTCCAAGCCCATTTGACGCAAAGCGTGATGGATTGGTCATCGGCGAGGGTGCTGGTTGCTTGATCCTTGAGGAGCTCGAACATGCAAAAGCACGTGGCGCCACTATCTTTGCTGAATTGGTCGGTTTTGGTACCAACAGCGATGGGTGTCATGTCACTCAGCCAAACTCCGAAACCATGAAGATCGCCATGGAACTTGCTTTGGAGGATGCCCACTTACAAGCGACTGATATTGCTTATGTGAACGCACATGGAACCGGAACCCAGCATGGCGATATTGCGGAATCGCAGGCGACAGCGCAAGTATTCGGCTCTGGCGTGCCGATTAGCTCCTTGAAAAGTTATATGGGTCACACCTTGGGGGCTTGCGGTGCTTTGGAGGCTTGGATCAGTATTCAAATGATGCGCGAGGGCTGGTTTGCGCCCACAATAAATTTGCATCAAGTCGATCCACAATGTGCCGATCTTGATTACATCATGAAAGAGGGTAGAAAAATTGATTGTAATTATGTGATGTCAAATAATTTTGCTTTTGGTGGAATTAATACTTCGCTCATTTTTAAAAAATGGGCATAATCGCGCATGTTTCTGATAGCGCTGAACGACTAGCGCAATGTAAAACGATTTATTTGTAAAGGAAGAAAATGAAAACTTTGATCTCAACTGCTTGCGGCTTAGCTCTTTTAACGACTTTTGTTTCAGTATCTCACGACGCACAAGCAAGTGACCGCAAACTGATTTTACCGATCGCAGGTGCCATGGCTAAAAATGATGCATCCACGCGTTTGGATGAGTCAATTAAGTTCTATTTCGGAAAACAAGCGACGCCACATATCGAGAAGCGTCTTGCATCTGATAAAACGAGTAAGAAGACCAATGCCTTCGGTAAGTCTGATGAGAAAGCATGTAATTGGGTTTTCTTGTCGAGTATGTTGCAATTGCAAGCGCGGGCAAAAGAGCTTGGCGCTAATGCTGTCGTGAACATTGTAAGTAACTATGACAATGTCGAATTTTCTAGCGAAACAGACTTTGAATGCCATGCTGGCGCGATTATGGCAGGCGTTGCATTAAAAGGCGATTTCGTGAAAATTTCCGATAAATAATAGATACACCTTCGTTTCAATGACGATGACTTGAGCAAGATAATTCGATGAAAATTTATCTTGCTCATCTTTCAGCGCTATCCACATTGCCGCAGCTGCGCAAAGACGCTATTTGCCAGTGCTTGTCGGTGGCAGAGGCTCTCCGTTATCAGCGTTTTTTGAGGCCGGAACGCGCACAACAATTTTTGCTGGGTCGTTATTTGTTGCGCCACCAGTTGTCCTCTTTACTCGGCATCCCCGCAGTCGAAGTTCCTTTGTCCGAGCGTCCTAACAATGCACCTCTTTTGGATTTAAAGGGCTTGCCTCCAATAGGCTTTAGTATCTCTCACAGCCAGCAATGGGTAGCATGTGCGATTGCGAAAGATGCCAAGCTAGGTCTAGATATCGAGGTAATTGATCCGCAACGGGATGTACTCGCACTCGCCGAGCATAGCTTCCATCACGCTCAAATTGCTGAACTATTAGCAAAATCTCAGCAGGATCAAATTGAGTATTTTTATCAGTGTTGGACAGCGAAGGAAGCGCAAATTAAACTGTCAGCAGCTTGTCAAGAGCTCCAGCATCTTAGGTACTCACGTTATCCAGAACTTGCCATTGCTGTTTGTAGCGACACAGCCATCGCCTGCGCTCCAGAAATACTAGAAGTCGTTCTTTAGAACCAACTCCAAAACCAGTTCCAGATCCCAGGCAATTCTTGTTTGGCATGCGTCGTTTTTGTCGTTTTGAGCATAGCTGCCCGCAGCATTTCTTCTCGTTTATCATAGAAGGGAAGTGTAGTGGTTGGCATTTCCAACTCTTTTGCTACGTCTAATAGTATGCCGAGATACTCTTCAATATGATTAGCCGTGTAGCGATTGATGTCGTGAAATGTCACCACAATCGGGGTTGCACCATCGACACTAGGCAGTTCGCCCGCCTCCCAACTTGGCTTTAAGCTCAATAACATCTGGCGCATATTCTTGCGCTTACTAAAACTAAAATTGAATACATAAATGACGCCATCGTTCGCGCTCAGATCAGTGAGTAACATTTGCATGCCATGCTCGTGATACATCGCGAGTGTTCTTTCGTTATAACTCCAGAACGGTGGTCTCACGAGTTGTGGCGGGCTGCCGCGTACCGCTGATAAGTCTTGGACGCCGGTTACTAACGAAGTCCTAAGTGTTTCTTCCGATAAAAATCGATGGTTTGCGTGCCCCGCGGTCGCCGTGTGAAACGCTAATTCATGCCCAGTCTCAAACATTCGTTTCAGTAGTGCTCGACCGTGCTCAGAGCCACCGGCACCTTTGGCTTGTGTTTGCGTGAAAAATATTGCTTTGATATCAGACTGGTAGGGATTTTTATCGAGTGCATTGAGAATCTTTTCACTCGGGTTGTCGAAATCTGAGGCGCTTGGCCCGTCGTCGAAGGTCAGTAAGAATCGAATTGGGGCGGGTGCCGTCCTCGTTGCCGCAGATGCAGTTTGCTGAGCCTGCACGGGGCTGAAGGTGCAAAGAAGGCCGAGTAAGCATGTGAACCAGCATGGAACGACAAAGAGCATCCATCGAATTCGAGGTGAAGCGTAGGCCATAAAAGCAGAAAGTGCAAAAAGTGGAGAATTTTACGTTATTGCGGATCAAATCGTGCAAATAAAAAAGCGCATGCTCAAAAAGGGTGAGGAGCATGAGACCGAAACATGATTTTGGAAAAGACTTAAATCTCCTTTGTCACAGCAATTACTACGTTTCGAAAGGGTTTTTCTTGTTAAATATCTCATTATTCAGTATTGTAACTTGTGTTCTTACATAAACTTTTTAACTTTTACAGAGAGTGGATATGAAGCGAATTTTTCGGTGTGTCGTTATTTTATTGTGCTCAGCTTTCCTGCAAAGTGCCATCGCAGGTGCCTTAACTAATCAAGACGTCATTAAACTATTAGATGCAAAGATGCCAGAGGATGTGATCCTCCAAGCCATCGTGAGTGGGCAAAATAAATTTGATACATCACCCGCAGCGCTAATCAAATTACGTGAGAAAGGTGCGACACCACTCATTTTGAAAGCAATGATTAATCCCGCGGAATTTGCGAACAAATCCAGTAGTGGAAAAGAAAAAAATGCTTCGGTGAACAAGCCTGCAGCAAATGAGACGAGCAATCCTGAGGAAGTCATGCTGCTAGTGAATGGGGCGGAATCGAATATGCAATACATCATTCCGCAAATGAGAACGGCAAGTCGTGCTTTTGGTTTTGGTGGTGTCGCAACGTACGCGTCTCTCAATAATTCAGCCGCACAACGAAGGATCACTTCAACTTTGCCGGAGTTTATCGTTTCGGTTCCGAAAAATGCCCAGGCACCAAATTATCTGACATTGGCGAGCTTTGTCGTGCGCGATAACGGTAACCGAGAAGTATTGGTCGGAGGTGGTTTCTTAAGTTATTCGAGCGGCATCCACAAAGATCGCGTTATCCCTGTGAAGACAGAAGTATTGTCGAGCCAAGCAAAGGCGCGCGATGGTTTTGTTTTGTATAAAGTCACCCCCGAAAAAGAGCTGGCGAAAGGCGAATATGCACTCGTGCTATATACCGGTGAATTACGCGTCGCTGGATTTTTTGCGCAGGCTGCCAACAGTTATTTCGACTTTGGCGTTGATTAAAACGATGCCCTTAATATAGTTAGCGTAGGGCGGCAACTTGGCACAAGCTGCGCCCTCCGCTGTCAATTCATGTCATTGATTAGGGCGACGAATTTGCGCCGAAACAAAAATGCCGCCGATGATCAATATGAATGCTAAGGCATGGTAGAGATGCGGCGTTTCATTCAAGACCAATGTAGATAGTAGGGCGGTAAACAAGGGCGTTAAATTTACAAAAAAGCCCGCGATATTGGCGCCTGCTCTTTGCACACCAGCACCCCAGCAACGGAAGGCGATGATCGCCGGACCTATCGCCACGAAGATGATGGCACCTATTAATTGAAGACTCCAATCAATATGTTGTTGCGCATGTTGCCATTCAGCGGCGGCGAATAAGCCAGACCAAACTAATCCGTAGCTGATCTGCGCCAATAAAAAGTGCGCCCACTGCTGGCTGACTTCACCAAGTTTGCTTTTGCCCGCCAATAGCCAACTATAAAAAGACCAAGCGATGGTGGCGAGTATCATGAGTAAATCACCGGGCACTAAGTGTAATTCGAGAAGGTGCTGCAATTCCCCTCGACTCAAGACCAAAAGCACGCCTAGCATCGATAGTATGGCACCCAATATTTGCTTGGCTTGAAGTGCAGCGCCAAAGAAGGACGCTCCCACTAGCATCATCCAAATTGGCATTCCCGACGCGACTAGAGTGACGTTGATTGGCGAAGAGCTCTTCAATGCAAGATATTGCAACGCGTTGTATAAGCCGATACCGAGTAAGCCAAGCATCGCATATTGCGTCTTATGCAGCCAGACACCGCTGCCGACTCGAAAAATGGACCATGCTATCGGCAATAACACGATAAAGGCGATTACCCAGCGTAAGAAGTTGAGTGTGACGGGAGGGATCATTGGCGCGATGAGACGACCGATAATCGCATTGCACGCCCAGAGAATCGGCGGAATGGTCAACAAGATGATGGTGGATGGTGAGAGCTTGGTCGACATGGTTAGCATCAGCAAAAACACGATACAGGAGCGTAAGTGTTCGCTTTGAACAGAGTCATGTCGATTGAGGAACGCAACTCTGTTTTGGGATAAACCGGACACTGGCTTAGAGCTGCTAGCTTAACACTTTTTCGTGACGAGAGAAGAAGGACGGCCAAGTATGCGTCTTGGACCGCTGTACATCGATTTCATTTCAAGTAACCGAGGCTCGTTGACGAAATAAAACGCCAGCAGATGGAAGGCTGCTGGCGTTCAGTGTCATTGTATAGTCTAGCGTCTAATCAAAGCGATTGCTGGTTCGCTAGGCTTCAAGCTGGACGACAATTCTACGAGGCGTATGAATTCCGCACGATGACCAAACTTATCTTCACCGCGAGCATCACGTGCCAGTTTTAGGATGTCGCTCGCAGAAAAATCGCCAATCAACGGGCTGCCACGTAACCATTGTGACCAGGCAGCTACAGCTGTGGCAAAACGGAAGTCTTTATCGGTGTTTTCAATCGATTTTGTCTGCGCCGCTTTGTTGATGGGGACTTGCACCAAAATACTCTTGTTCTCGCCAGGATTCTTGTAACGTAGTTTGAGCCATGCTAATTCGTTTTTGAACTGACTATTCGCAATGCTATTGAGCTCGCCAATTTGTCTCTGATTGCGCTCACCATACCGCAATGGGTCGACGTTGCCGTTGCTACCCGTTGGGACAATTTCATAAAGTGCAGTCACTGTGTGGCCCGCGCCGATATCACCCGCATCAACTTTATCGTCATTGAATTGTTCACGAGTTAAGGCGCGTAATTCGTAGCCGATCAGTCGATATTCAGCGACGTTTTTAGGATTGAATTCCAACTGTAGCTTTAAATCTTGAGCGATCGTAGAAAGCGTTGAAGTAAACTCGTTCACCAGAACTTTGTGGGCTTCTTGTAAGCTATCGAGATAGTGATAACTACCGTCACCATTGTCAGCGAGTTTTTTCATCAGCGCATCGTTGTAGTTGTGATCGCCCACACCTAAAGTGCTTAGACTAATGCCGGATTTACGTTCACGTTCAACCAATGCTTTGAGTTCGTTCGGATCCGTCACACCTACGTTCAAATCACCATCGGTAGCAAGCAACACACGATTGATACCACCGTCGATTTTCGCTGCTCGAGCTTGCTGGTAAGCGAGGCGTAAGCCACCTTCACCATTGGTGCTGCCGCCAGAGCGCAGTTGGTCGATGGCCATCATAATCTTCTCTTTTTCGCTACCAGATGTTGGTGGTAAGACGACACCGGTGCCATCGGCGTAGGTCACCAAGCTCACTCGGTCTTTGGCTCGCAATTGTGAAGTTAAGAGTTTTAAAGCTGACTTTATCAAAGGCAGGCGTTCGGATGGTGACATCGACCCCGAAACGTCGACCAGAAATACCAAGTTGGCTGGAGGAAGTAACTCTTTGGCGACATCTTTACCTTTGATGGCAACCCGCATCAATAATCGATCTTTGTTCCAAGGCGAGACACTGGTCTCGGTATGCACACTGAAAGGATGAGCAGAATCCTTAGAAGGGAGTGCATATTCATACGAGAAGTAATTGACTAATTCTTCCGTGCGTACAGCATCCTGTGCAGGCAAACTACCTTGTTGCAGGAAACGTCGCACGTTGGCATAACTACCTGTGTCAACATCTGCACTAAAGGTTGATACTGGTTCGTCATCGACCCGCTTCCAAGCATTTTCTGTGTAGTGCTGATACTTGGCGGTATTATTGCTTGCTTGAGGTGGAGAATAATCGACACGTCCGTATGGTGCAGAAGCCTTGGCGAGTATTGCTTGATTAGACGTTGAGTATTCTGGCATTACTCGCTTAATATGAGTCCCCGTCACTTCTACTCTTTGTATGGCAGGCGCTACCGGCGCGATAGCCTTTGGTTCGTTAGGTGGATGTGCTAGGCTAACGACCGCTTGCGAGGAATTTACAAATTCCTCTTTAGCATCCCCTTTGGTAACTTCGATACTCTGCGGATTGCCGCCTAAATTCAGCGTACCAGTGAGCATCGTAGAGTTTGAAATCTGTGGTTTGTCGAGAGTAGCCGTAAAAGTCGAGCCTATTTTGATCAGTGCAACAGGACGGGAGTCGATTTGCAAGTTAGGCTGCGCAATTAAGCCCGGATTCATGATTTCAATACTGAGTTTGTTGACGCCTTGTGCAAAACCGATTGGCAGCTGATAGCGCCATTGGTTTGCCATTTGTTCCAGCGTACTTTTGACTCTCAATGTAAGGACCCGGGCACCATTGGCTGGTATGTCATTAACTTTGAGTTGAAAGTCTGAGCGGGCAATGATGCCACGATGATTGACTGGCACTTCTGGCTCTTGATCGAGTTGGTAACTCACTACTTGGACTCCCTTTGGCAGAGAGATCTTGAATGGCAAGGCTTTCGTTGAAAGTGTGGGATTGCGGAGGCTAATATGGAACTCACTCAACACAGAAAGACCCTGTACGTGAGTCGATATTGCGATGTTTTGTAGCTCAACGCCTTGTTCAGCGGTTGCTGTTGCAAGCGGAACGAGTTCTGACGGCGTCGAATGATGAGTAGGGTGACTGACAGCGATAGGTAAAACTGAGGCACCCAAGAGTGCAATTAAAAGAGGTCGCAACATTTTCTTCTCCTATTATCCGGATTGACCGTGGTAATGACTTAAACGGAACAGTTCGAAAAAAGGGGTTAAGAAAATGAAAAAATATTTTTTGATCTAAAAAATAGATTTTTAGTATGGTTTTTTGGTGTTGTGTTTGCGTTCTAATTCTTCCAATTTTTTCCGCAGATCGGGCGCCAGGCCAGCTTCAGGGTAATTCTCTTTAAAGTCTTTCCATAGCTGTAAAGCGTCTCCAGTGCGACCTAGACTAATTAGCTGTTCCAAGCGTGCGCGAATCACGTCAACTGGATGTGGAAGCTCTCGGTATGATTCTAATGGAGGAGTAATGGGGGCTGCTGGAGCAGGCGCAGCTTTTGCCGTAGCAAACGCTGGTCTGGGTGCTTCGATGATCGCTGCCGTCTCGCGAGGCGAAACCTTGGCTAGCCCTTTCGCTTCTTCGGTGAGTTTCAGATTCGGGTCGTACAGATCTTTCACCGCATAGAGCTCGGTCTTTGGCGAGACTTTGTCTTCTATTCTGTCGTTTCTCTCTACAACCTGCACAGCATTGCTACTCTCCACTTGCACACGTTTGATGGAAGAGCCGGTGACTTCTACGCGTTGCACATCGGCAGTCAGAACAGGCCTAGCCGAGCTCATTTTTACCTCAGCGACAGTAGGCGCCGGTGGCACACTAGCGGGTTTCGAATTTTCTTGATCTGGTTTTTCGACTGGCTTCGCAAATGCGATTTCAGCCTCATTTAAGCGAGCCAATTTCTTTGTTGCCGCTATTTTTGATTCCTCTTTGCTGGCGAATCGTTCTTTTGATCTCTTTTCAAAGAGAAGAGCCAACTCAGACGTCATTTTCTTACTGTCGACTACAGACCTTGTTTCGATCTCATCACGCTTGAGTGGTGGTGTTGAATTTGCTGGCGTGTTGGTCGCCTGATCCTGCGTTTCGTTCATCGCGACAGTGGTCGATTTATCTGTGCCTGCTGAACTAGGCACAGACGAGTTTGTTGCAATTGCGACTTCCTTGGCCGGGCTTGGCGATGTTGTGTGCTCAGACCAAGTTTGTGTTTGATTCAACGTTACTGATGCGAGCAACATCGCCATCGCGCCAACGGGGATGAACCAGAATTGCTTGAGCTTATGTTCTAAGCCTTGGAAGAAATGTTGGCGAGGTCTTTGTGCTGTAGCGATAGGCTCGACTTGGCTTGGCTCTGCAAGTGTCTTTTGCTGCGCCTCCAGTTTGAGTGCATGTTCGATCTTGCCAAGTATTGCAGCATCAAGTTCGGGCGATGGCTCAACTTGCGGTAAGGCCCGCAACTGTTTCTCCAGCATCGCATCGCCTGCTCTAGGGAGCAAGTCTTTGTCGGTATTTTGTGGCGTGGTCATGTGAATTCCTCCAGCCTATGCTCAGGTTTGGCAAAATGCTGTCGCAGTTTCTGCATCGCATAGCGCAAACGGCTCTTGATCGTCTCGACTGGCACCGCGCTGATCTCCGCGATTTCATCCAAACTGAGTTCGTTAAATTGTTGTAGCACCAATGCTTCCTTTTGCACGCTTGGAAGCTGATCGATCGCATCATGTAAGGCATGGAGTCTTTGCTTGTCGACAAATAGCTGTTCTGGGTTTGATCCAGACTCATCAGTTCCTCCGACCTTAGTGGATGCTTGAGTTTGACCTGAGAGCGTGGTCGCAAGTTCAGCGTAATCTTCAAAAGTGGAGTTGTTATCGTCACTTTCACCGAAATCACTGGCAAGGATGATTTGATTTTGACGCATTAGATCAATCAAACGATTACGGGCAATTTGGTACAGATAGGTCTTAAAACTAGCGCTGGCGTGGTAACCAGCACGTGCATTGTGTAGCGCGGTCCAACTATCCTGCATCACTTCATCGACCCATTCGGTGCGTGGTGAGCGCCATGCGATAAAACGGTATAAGGGTTTGCTATGACGTTGATATAGTTCTTTGAAAGCAGTGAAATCACCATCGCAATAGCGCAACATCAATTCCTCATCGCTTTGGATGAGTCCTTGAGTTAGATAGGCGTTCTCGGTGGAATTCATGCGGCGCAGTGTAGCCCAGTTCAAATTGAGTGACAATCTCTATTGATTCAATGTCCTTAATTAATATGTTATTCGTCTTAATTGGGTTTATATTTAATATTTGACGAATATGATGGTCTGCGGCATGCTAGACAAAATTACCTCGTTACTTTTATTGAAGAGAAAAAATATGCCAGTCTATCGCTCAAGAACCACAACCCACGGACGCAATATGGCCGGAGCTCGTGCTCTTTGGCGTGCTACTGGTATGAAAGACGGTGATTTTGATAAGCCGATTATTGCTGTCGTTAATTCCTTCACGCAATTTGTTCCTGGCCATGTACATCTCAAAGATCTCGGCCAAATGGTGGCGCGCGAAATTGAAGCCGCAGGTGGTGTGGCGAAAGAGTTTAATACGATTGCCGTCGATGACGGTATCGCCATGGGACATGGCGGTATGCTGTATTCCTTGCCTTCACGTGAACTGATTGCAGACTCCGTCGAGTACATGGTCAACGCGCACTGTGCAGATGCCATGGTCTGTATTTCGAATTGCGACAAAATTACTCCTGGCATGCTGATGGCGGCGATGCGTTTGAATATTCCTGTGGTGTTTGTATCGGGCGGCCCGATGGAAGCAGGTAAGGTATTAGAAACACTGCATCCGAAAGATAACGGCGTGCAAAAAATCATGAAGATCGACTTGGTCGATGCCATGATTAAAGCCGGTGATAGTAAAGTGAGTGACGAAGAAATTGGTCGTATCGAACGCTCTGCTTGCCCCACTTGCGGTTCTTGCTCGGGCATGTTCACGGCTAATTCCATGAATTGCTTAACCGAGGCCTTAGGTTTGTCTTTGCCAGGTAATGGTACGATTTTGGCGACCCACGCAGATCGCAAAGAATTGTTCTTGCGCGCTGGGCGTTTGATTGTTGAACTCGCTAAGCGTCACTACGAGCAAGATGACTATACGGTGTTGCCACGTTCGATCGCCAATAAAGCGACTTTCGAAAATGCAATGGCACTTGATGTTTCAATGGGTGGTTCAACTAACACCGTTCTGCATCTGTTAGCAGCTGCAAATGAAGCCGGTGTTGATTTTACGATGGCCGATATTGATCGTATTTCGCGTAAAGTTCCTTGCTTATGCAAAGTGGCGCCCATGACCGACAAGTATCATATCGAAGACGTGCATCGCGCGGGTGGCATTATCTCCATTCTCGGTGAATTGGCACGTGCTGGTTTATTCGATACATCTCGTCCAACGATTCATGCCGCGAGTTTCGCTGAAGCTATCGCAAAAAATGATATTGCGGTTAGTGATGACCCCGCAGTAAAACAATTATTTTTGGCTGCACCGGGTGGTGTGCCAACTCAGGTCGCTTTCTCACAAAATAAACGTTTCGATAGCTTGGACTCTGATCGCGCCAATGGCTGCATTCGTGATTACGAGCATGCCTATTCTAAGGACGGTGGGCTCGCGGTTTTGTACGGTAATCTCGCAGAAAAAGGTTGTATCGTAAAGACTGCCGGTGTCGATGAAAGTATTCTGACCTTTGCAGGTAAGGCACGTGTGTTTGAAAGCCAAGATGCAGCAGTTGAGGCTATTTTAGGTGATACCGTCCATGCTGGTGATGTCGTTATCATTCGTTACGAGGGCCCGAAAGGAGGCCCTGGTATGCAAGAGATGTTGTATCCAACTTCGTATATCAAGTCCAAAGGTTTAGGCAAGGCCTGCGCTTTGTTTACCGACGGTAGGTTCTCAGGCGGATCATCTGGCTTGGTCATTGGCCATGCCTCCCCTGAAGCTGCCGAAGGTGGTGCAATTGGTTTGGTGGAAGAGGGCGATCGTATTTTGATTGATATCCCTAATCGGAGCATCCGTCTCGATATCAGCGATGAGGACTTGGCGGCACGTCGTGCAGCAATGGAAGCGAAGGGCGCGCAAGCATGGCAACCTGTGAATCGTGATCGTTATGTTTCACAAGCTTTGCAAGCTTATGCAGCATTGGCTACATCTGCTGATCGTGGAGCGGTGCGTGATATTACGCAGTTGCGTCGCTAATACCTAAAATCGATATAGGAAAAAGGGTGACTCTGCAAAGAGTCGCCCTTTGTTTTTTTAATGCTTACAATTGAAAGCCGAGTAGTCGTAGGAAGTAATCTGTGAGTTGATTGACATAGGTTCCAATTGGCAAGATCTCGTTCCCCAAGAAATTCTGCATCAGCAAAATACCAATTAAGACAAACATGCCAAGGCTATACATGCGGTTGGCTAAGGTCGGGTTGATACGGCTAAAAAAGGTCATGTAAAGGTGAGAGCCATCGAGAGGCGGTAAAGGAATCATATTGAAAATGGCTAGACCAAAATTGATAATCGCCCATAACACGAGTGTATTGATGTAGCCAAAGATGGAGTTGGCATTTTGTGCATCGGCGAAACTGAAAATTCCTCGGGCCAAGGCGAGGAAAGCAATGCCGAGTAAGAAATTCGACAAGGGACCAGCAATCGAAATCAAAATTTCATCGCGATGCTTCTGTTTGAGATTATCAGGATTAAACTGTACTGGCTTAGCCCATCCAAACCCCAAAATCAAAATCAGTAGGGTGCCAAATGGGTCGAGATGCTTGAGCGGGTTGAGCGTGAGTCTGCCTTGATCTTTGGCGGTGGTATCGCCAAGTTTATACGCGGTATAGGCATGTGCCCACTCATGTATGGTGAGGCCGATAACCACAGCTGGGAAGATGCTGAACATCTTTTCGAGATCGAAATTCATAGTTATCCTGATGATTGGTCACGGTATTAGTCGCTCTACTTTTGATAGCGAACCTATCCAAAGAAACACGTTACAGTGGAGATGGAGGCGAAACCGAAGAATAACAGTGTTGTATCATGAATATACCTGAACGAACGTTAGTCTAATTGGAATTCTCTGAAAGAAGAAAATGGCTCTGCCTAGTATTTTACCAAGTGACGATGCGCGCTTGCGCTTGATAGCAAGTGCTGTTCTCGACGTCTTTGATCCACAGTTCCGACAACAAAGTGAGCTATTGAAATCCTGCCTTGATGCGTTTCGACGGCAGCGCGGCTTCGGTCGTGGTATCGCCGCTCCGCAGATCGGCATTAGTCAACGCTTCATCGCTCTTAATTTGGGAGAAGGAAGTTTCACCTTGGTTAACCCGGAAATCATCTGGCATAGCGAGCAATCTTTCACGATGTGGGATGATTGCATGTGTTTTCCTGATACCTTGGTGAAAGTGCGGCGCTTCGAGTCGATCTCAGTCCGCTACATCGATGAAGCAGGTAAAACGATAGAATGGCATCAATTAGATCGCCCACTCTCTGAGCTATTGCAGCATGAGTTAGACCATCTGGATGGCGTATTGGCACTCGATCTCGCTTTAGATGTGAATTCCACAGTATCCCGTCAGGAATTTGAGATGGATAGAGCAAAATATCAAAAACAAGTCGATTACACTATCCCGCCGCCAAGCTTGGCCTAATCGATGTAAAAAAAGACAATTAAGCGAGTTGCTTTAGTGAGCTCGCTCAAGTCCCGTTTCCGCTGAGTTTCACCGAGTCGTTTATACTCTTACTTTTTAGCGATTGATGTAAATAAAGTTTTTACATCATCCGAGCTGGTATCCAGCCTTTCCTGCGCGGAAAAGCAGACCGTGAGAATACTATGTCGATTGTAGATTTGCCTCTGAATTCGGAAGAACAGGCACTGGAATTTGTAGATAGCTGCGACTTGCCCACAACTTGGGCGAGGTTCCGCATGCATGGCTTTGTAGAGCCCGCTACGGGTAAAGAGCATGTGGCATTGACTTTGGGTGACGTTGCTGACGGCAAGGCTGTCTTGGCACGTATTCACTCCGAATGTCTGACAGGTGATGCTTTGTTTAGTCAGCGTTGTGATTGTGGCCCACAGTTGGAAGCAGCAATGCAAAAGATTGCTGCCGAGGGGCGTGGCGTTATTCTGTATTTGCGTCAGGAAGGGCGTGGTATAGGGTTGTTAGCGAAGATTCGCGCTTACCATTTGCAAGATGATGGCGCCGATACTGTCGAAGCCAATCAGAAATTAGGATTCGCCGCGGATTTGCGCAACTATAGCCTTTGCGACCCTATGCTCAAACATTTGGGGATCAGTAGTGTCAAGCTGATGACGAATAATCCGCGCAAGATCTCTGCGCTCCAGAATATGCAAGTGAAGGTTGAGGAGCACGTCCCCTTGATTATCGCCCGCAATCAATTTAATCAGAGGTACTTAGAGACCAAAGCTGCCAAGCTTGGCCACATGTTGGCGCCAGATCTCTAAGAAATTATTGCTAGATCAACGGTGAAGGAAGGTCGGATCCCAAATTGGATCCGGATCTTTCGATACCACGAAGCGACTATTTTCATACTGAATCGCCATTACTTCGTTTGCCACAGGCTTTGGTAATCCACGTCGCTTTGTCGGGCGATTTTGAATAAATAAGGACTCGAGATAGTTTTTCAAGTAACCAGGGTCACCCGCAAAAAGACATATTTTTTGCCAAATATGAGGATACTGAGTTTTGATCAGTTTTTCTGGCGTGATCCGTTCTATCGCTGCCAAAGAGAGCGCGTTTGGGTTGCCATGTTCCACTTTCGTGAAGATCTTGCCACTCGTGACGTCTTCATCAGGGAAAAGCTTACCAATTGTATGTAGACTACTCTCTGCTCTTGGCGAGTTCAAGTCAGAGAACGGCGCTAAAGTGCGGAGAACTTGTTCGTAAGTCGGAAGGGCTGCACGTTTCCAGCGTATGCTTTTAATGCCAGCACTTTTTAACAAGTGTCGGGTCGGATACTCATCCTCGTCCACTTCGTCGTCACCTTCAAGGATAACGACGCACAGTAACTCTAAATTTTTATCAAAAATACCGAAGTCGACATGGCGAGATTGCAGCTTTTGCCGCATGACTTGTCGCTTTTTCTCATTGCTGATGTGCGGCTCAAGAATCGCCGCCACTTGAACTTTGGGGAAAATACTGCAATTGGGAAGCGCTTTGATCAGGCGCTTGAAGAAAACTTCTTCTTCAGCAGCAAAGAACTTACGCTTCTCAAAATCCGGTTCGGACTTAGAATCTTTATCTAGAAAATGAGAAAACATAGAACCTCCCTTCCTTACTCGCGTTGTGTCTCAAACGTGCATCGATACAGTTTTACACCAAGGGCAGCACTATAGACTTCTTCCCATAAAATGCAATCGACCGATCGGTCGATTTCATCGGATGGTATTTTCAGTCTGATAAGCGGTATTCGATCTATCTACTTCATTTGTCGGCTATCCGCTAACAATCTTTAGCACTGAAAGCTTGCGGTAGCCGATATTTTCGAACAAAAAAAGATTAACTATTATATGTTGATTCGCAACAAGAGGTATTAAAACCATCAAATTTTTGAACCTAGAAAATACAGTTTCACAAAATTTAATATTGTCCCATGTAGTCTTTTTTGCCAAGATCAACACCGTGGTGACGCAAAATTGCATAGGTCGTTGTCACATGGAAGAAAAATTGAGGCAATCCATAAGCAAAAAGATAATTATCGCCTTGAAGTTTCTTCTCTTTCGGCGTTCCTGGGCGAAGGATGATTTCTAATTTTTCGCTACCGTCAAATTGCTTTTGGTCCAAGCTGGCAAGAAACACTAAAGTCTTGTCCAAGCGCTGTTGTAAGTCCTCAAAACTGACTTCGGTATCTGCGAACTCAGGCAACTCGACACTAGCTAAACGGCCGGCCACACTTTTTGCGAAATCGGCTGCGATTTGAACTTGGCGAATTAAGGGAAACATGTCGGGAGCCAAGCGTGCTTGTAAGAAAACTTGGTCATCGATCTTTTTTTCTGCCGCGTGAGTTTGTGCTTTTTGCAGGATAGTCTTGAGGCTGCCAAGCATTTGTTGAAATACAGGGACTGAGGCGCGATGCATAGAAGGAGTCATGATTTTCAATTCGTGTGAGTTGGAAAAGTGTTTTGCATACAGCAAAACGCCCAAAGCATACAGCATGTGTACTCTGGGCGTTTTGTTTGCTCGATTCTAGACGAGTCGAGCATAGATGATGAGCTTAACTTAAGCGAATGCTGGCAATTGGTAGCCTTGAATGTCTGCGGCTTTGACCAAATCAGCCAAGTAAGCGTGCGTCGCTTTACGGCCTTCCATGTCCGTCAAATACGCTTGCAGGCGCTCTTTGACTTCGTCGAAACTGACCAAATCACCGCCTTTGCGGTCGGTTACTTGAATGATGTGGTAACCAAATTGCGTCTCAATCAGTTCTGGAGTGATTTGACCTAGCTCAGTGCTGAAAACAGCTTGTTCAAATTCTGGCACCATTTGACCGCGACCGAATTGACCTAAGGCGCCGCCTTCTTTACCGGATGGGCAAGCAGAATGTTCGCGCGCCATTGCCGCGAATGCCGCTGGGTTCTTTTGCAAATCGGCCAAGATGCCTTCTGCTTTCGCTTTAACCAAGCTTCCGCCCAAGCCTTCACCTGGTGTGAACAAGATGTGGCTTGCTGCGGCCATTTCACCTTGCATAAAACTTGCGCTGTTCTCATCGTAAAAGCTACGGCAGCTCGCTTCATCGACTTCGTTAAATGCCACTTCTTGTTGTAACAAGGTACCGATGGTTTCTTCATCGCTACCGGCGGAGACGCCGACTTTGGCAGCCTGATCTAACATTAATTTACGCAAGATGAGTTCTTGAATCGCGCTATCGCGCAATTGTTCGCCTTCTGGATGGCCAGCAGCGCGGGCACGGTTCATTTCAGCGGCGATCGTTGCTTCATTAATTTCTGTGCCGTTAACGCTAATAGTCATGATGTTCCTAACAAGAGGTAGAGTAATTGTGAAAGGCTACAAGACAGTATTTTCGCAAGTAGCCAGCAATGTAAAACTCAGGAAATTGCACTGAGAATTGTAAACAGTTCGTAATTATGGCCAAAATGCCAGAATTCAAGCGTATTTTTCGACAAAATACGCAAAAAAGTAGGCTTTTTCGGTTGAAAGAAGGAGTTAAAGAGTCGAAGTCGTGCAGTTTTACTTCAATTAGCCACGGAACTACCCAATTGCGCTTGCAATTGTGCAATTTGCTGTTTCAACGAGAAGTTTTCGGCACGTAAGCGTTCCAATTCAGACATGTCTGCAGATTGGTGTGATGAAGCTGTGCTGTTGTTAGTACCGAGGTTCGCTTCTGTCTCGCCTTGAGTACCACTGCCGGTTTCTGTTTGATCTGCGTTAGATTCTTTGGGCACCCGTGGAGTTCGACTTTCACGCAATTGCCGCGCTGCTTGTTGTAGTTCTTTTTTGCCGCCTGCGACAGCGGCGACTTGTTGTTCGCCAGGCAATGCTGCAATGGTGGCTGCGGTGTTGATAGATATCGTGCCCGCGCGTACTGCTTCAACTAATTCTGGTGTTGCTGCCTTACGTATCTTTTCGATTTGGGCCACCGCGGGTTTGCTTAATCCAGCAACTTTGGCGATTTCATCTCGTGTTTCTACTGAAACGGGATCAGGTTCTTTGACCGCCAGCTCAGCTTCAGCCACTTTCTCTTGTTTACTTTGTTGTTTGCGACGTTCTGTAATGATTTCTTTTTTGCGCAAGGCTAAAACGCCACGTTGGAAATTCGATACGCTGCGTCGTGCCAAATGGTTATCAATCATCCATAGCATGACATCTTCAATGCTTGAAAACTGGTCATTTTGTTTGGTTTGAAATGGGATGCTATGTTTTTGGCAAATAGTATAGCGATTGTGGCCGTCAATCAGTGTTTCACCCCAGAGCACCAAGGCATCTCGGCAGCCTTCTTTTAATAGGCTGCGTTCGAGTGCAAGAAACTCTTGCGTCGTCAGTGGGTCGATGTAGTCGCGTAATTCGGGATTGATGATGATATTCATAGTGCTCAAATTGCTGGAAGTGCTGTTTTAGCGCTGCCATGCATGCTTATGCCTGTCAGTGCGAGGTAAATTCAAAAGAACAGCACTTTACAGCATTCCCTTGATGCGGTCATAGCCAGATCTGCTTACCGGTAACACCGCAGCACAGTGCATTACCGCTTGATAGCTGTCTTTGCTGGCGCGTTCCAGACATTTAAGCGCAGGAAGGCGGATGATCGCCGAGCGATGAATGCGAACAAAATGTTCGAGTGGGAGTTGCTTCTCGATATCGGACAGGCTTTGCGTTTTCATCAAAGACTTACCGGCATAATGAATTTGTACGTAATCATCTTGTGCTTCGATATAGTCAATTTGTTCAAAAGGGATGATGAATGTCTGACCGCGATCGCGCACCACCAGTCTTTGGCATTGTTGGCTCTGCTGTGTGATTAGCGCGGGAACGCGTTCATCAGCCTGTCTCAGCAACTTGCGAGCTTTCGCAAGTGCTTCGTCGAAGCGTTGCTGGGAATACGGTTTAAGAAGGTAATCAATGGCATGTTGATCGAAAGCTTTGAGTGCATATTGATCATAGGCCGTCGTGAAAATGACTCCCTGTTTTCTTTGCGTTGCATCGAGCACTTCAAATCCATTTAATTTGGGCATTTGAATATCGAGAAAGACTAAGTCTGGTTGCTGATCCGAAATTGCGTCTACCGCTTGTAAGCCGTTCTCGCACTCACCGATGATGTCAATATCTTCGTGAGCCTTGAGGTATTCACGAATTAGGCGGCGGGCGAGCTCTTCGTCATCAATTATCAAGGTGCGGAGTTTATTCATGGTGTGGTCTTATTTTTCTAGGGGCAAGGCGATTTCAACGCGAAACATAGCGGTGTCTTTGCTCCAATCGACACGACAACGTTGGCCATACAAACTGGCGAAACGTGAGCGAAGATTCTTGAGCCCAGTGCCCGTACCTTCAGCCGATGCACTATCTGGATCAATAGGATTTTCGATCGCGATATACAACCATTCTTCGCGAACTTTGCTACTTACCTCTATGGTGCCGCCATCGACGAGATCGCGGATACCATGCTTGATCGCATTCTCTAATAGTGGCTGCAAGATCATTGGTGGCATTAAGCAAGCGAGACTTTGTTCATCGATGACAAATGATGTTTGCAATTTTTTTCCAAAGCGAATTTTTTCTACGGCTAAGAAGTGTTGGCAGAGTTCAAGCTCTTGTTCGAGTTTGATTTTCTGTTGATCTGCAAGGGCCAGCGTTTGCCGAAAAAATTGCGCTAGTTCGATGGTCATTTCACGCGCCGCTGCAGCGTCGATTGCTGTAAGCGCACTGATTGAGTTAAGACTATTGAACAGGAAATGCGGATTGATTTGGGTTCGAAGCATTTGCAATTCAGCTTCACGTGCATGAATTTCCGAGGCTGCTTGCCGACGTTCCGCTTGGCGAATATTGTCGAAGGCGATTAAAACGTCGTAGCACAAAATTGAAAGCAGGTAGAGTAAAGCACCGAGAATAAAGGTGAGCCACTGTATCGTG
Organism: Affinundibacterium nitidum; assembly: GCF_014284155.1. Taxonomy (GTDB): domain Bacteria; phylum Pseudomonadota; class Gammaproteobacteria; order Burkholderiales; family Burkholderiaceae_D; genus Undibacterium; species Undibacterium nitidum. Next base: position 1,355,426 of record NZ_JACOFZ010000001.1, on the reverse strand, counting down.
GTACTGAGCTCAAAAGCCCAAGTGCTATCGAATGTCATACAAAGCCTGTTCCAAGCGATCGCAATCAAGAGCCAAAGGGCTGCCGAGAAAAAGGAGCTTGTACCAAAAAAAGTCAGCCAAGAGAAAAAATGACGCTTATGGAGAGGAAGGGCTTTGCAGACGTAATAAGCAGATGCGGAAATAAATCCAAAACTCAGGCATAGGGGCAAAGTAAAACACAGTGCTTGTTGCCATCCGCTGACATGGGTCATTACCAATAGCACAGCGAAGAGGGCGCCAACCAGCGCCCAAATCAAACTGTTGTAGCAAATTGCTCTGAGATTCGAGAGGAAAGGATTCATAGTTTCTCAGAGCAGCTTGTTGGTTGGACTATCATGTGGAGCTACGATTAGTTCTTAATTTCGACGCCACCCATTACCGATGTGCCAGTAATGATTAAGCGCTTATTCGCGCTCATGTTGGGAACGGTTGAATCCTCAATGCCACCGAGTACCGCATTTGCACTATTGACGACACTCCAATCGTTTGGAATCTTGAGAGAGATGCCACCCCAGAAAGTGAAGACGTTAAGAACAGCTTCAGTTTCAATAGAAGCATTGCGTAAATCAAGTTCGACGCCGCCCATCACTGCAGTAATATCGCCACCGGTAAAGTTTGCACTAGCAATATTGCCTTGACTGCCACTCATGATAGCAATGATATCGATTTTGCCTTCTTTGCTTTCATTGATTTTAGTCGTTGAAATTTCATCCATGGTTTGCTTCGCTTTATCTTTGAAGATAACTAAGAAGCCGACAGCAATGAGAATGAGAGGCCAGAAGTCGCGCATTCGGATGCTGATTACACCTAAGTTATTGAGTGTCATGATGGAACCGACCGCGATAAAAATCGCACCGATAACATAACCAGAACGTGCCTGTGATTGGGACATCTTTAGGATGCCGCCAACAATGAAGACCGCAGGCCAAAAACTAACTAGTCGGATGCCCTCAAAAATACGTAAATTATCGAGTAAGGCTAGTACGCCAACGACCATGATGAGGATGCCGAATACTAAGCGTTGTTGAGGATCTCTATTTCTGTTTCTCATTTTATACTCCAAATTTGTTCGTTAATTATAGGTGTTTAGCAGCGATCGGCTTTATCTTTTGAGCCAAGGGCATACCTGGTCAAGCTGCTTAAGCCAAGACCAATCAACAAAATGGGCCAGTGTATGTAAAAATTGAGGCCCCAGAGGTTTTCGAACATACCGTAAATGACAACCGCAAACGCAATTTGAAATACAGCGCTAACAGCCTGTTGTAAATCTCGGGCGCGAATTAGACGAATGGTACCGAGGATGCCGGCAGCACCGGCTACCAGCTCCCACCAATACCAGTTGTTGTTGATGTAGCCCATTTTATAGGCTAAGAAACCGCAGCCAACGAGGATCAGCATAATGCCAAATTCGACGTGGTCACCGTTGTTTCGTTTTCCAAAGCGAGACATGATATTCCTTTCAATTCGATGTGTTGCGTAGTGTGCTTGGGTAGTCGTGTATTGGCTTGCGCCACATCGATAAGGTAAAACAAGAAGAAAGAGAAGTCATGCTGCTTTCGGCGAATGACGAAATTGGTCGGTGAATGACGAAAAGCGGTGGTAAGGGCCTTAATTGCTAGGATAAATCTGGCGGAAAGTTAAGTTCAGCCGAGGGCCAAGCTGCTCTTTTTGTTTGGCGATGGCATGCAACCAGTGGCTTTGCATATCGCCTCCCATGACTAATAAGCTGCCGTGTGCTAAGGCAATTTTTCGTTTGAGCTGTGGCTCAACTTTGTGCTTGATTAGAAAATCACGGCTGGCGCCGAAACTCACAGACGCAATCACCGGAAGCGGTCCAAGCTCTTTCTCATCATCGGCATGCCATCCCATGCTGTCTTGCTGGTCTCGGTATAGATTGAGTAGCACACTGTTGAAGTTAGCATTGCAGCTCGCTTCTAGTCGTTGCTTGAGTACGAGCAAAGTCGTCGTCCATGGGTTGGGATCTAGGCGCAGGCTCGAGTAAGAATAATGAGCCTTAGGGTCACCATACCAGGCACTGAGACGAGGTTGTGGGCGCTCAATGCCAGCAATACGAATGCGGTGTTGCTGCCAATGGACCTCATCGTAAAGCGTCCTGTAAAGTTGATCTGCTTCGTTTGGTGAAAAATAGTGTTCGTAATAGCGTAACTCAGCTTGCGGTAAGCTAAATGATTCGAACGACTCTGAACTGGTGCTTTGATCACCGAAGAGTGAAGCTTGAGACATAGTGACTATTTGCCGAGTAGCCGATGACGCTCATATTCGATATTTAGAATCGTTTTTTGAATCGTGATATCCATGGCATGGCTCAGGTTCTGAAATTGAAAGCCGATTTGAAATTTCCCCAGCTTGGTTCGTTCAATGAAAGTGATGTGTTGTATCGTTACCGCACAATGAACATGATTTTTATTGAGTAGCGTAATCCAAGCTTGAGGAATGGTATCACCGATACGTAATTGCGGCTCGCCCTCAGTGATGATACCAAAACCGCCAACGCTGATATCGTGTAGCCTCCAGTCTGCGATTACATGGCCATCCGCATCATGTAGCTTAGTCCTGAAGTCTTGACTCAATGGTGGGAGATTTCGATAAAACTCACGCCTTTGTAGGCGAATAATACGTTCTGGTATTGGCACCCAAAACGCAGCATCTTCTCCCCACATAAATCGCTGGGGATTGATGCCTGTGAATTGGACGCGAATACCATCAGGGAAGGCCATGAAAACGCAATGTGTTGCCTTCTCAAGTTGGCGATTCATATTGGGATCGCCACCTAAGTCAAAGACTAAGCCATCAGGTCTAGCCGAAAGTATGGCGGTCAAAATAAAGCTTTGGCCGTTGTTGAAATAGACAGAAATCGGTTCTCGTCGATGGGCTAGATCATTCAAAGCGCTCAAGATCTCAACTTGACCTCGAAGGAAAAATCGGTCTTCAATTTCCTGATCGCTAAATGAAGCTGACATGAGGAGTGTACTCGGCGATAAAAAATCTACATTATTGAAGTAATTGTATAAAGTGCTCAGCGCTTCGAACGACTTTTTTAGACTCCATGCCAAACATATCTTTGGTCTCTAGCACTTGAAATTCGTTTGTTCCTTTCGTGCATAGCAACTGACCTTCAAAGTTAGTGCCGAGGTAAGTAAAAGGAGTGAGTTTTGTTTTGACCGGGACATCGCTCGCCAAGAGGGCTCTTAATTTACGTTCAACGTCATACAGACTCGCGACTTCGATCTTGACCATCCCTCCTTTAGGGTTGGGAAAGGCGGTGCTAAATATCGGGCGTTGGCCCATAGGATTTTTCATCGCAATCTTGACGCCTAATTTCAAGAACTTACTGATTGCAAAAAAATCTTCTTCGGTGAACATTCTCAGTCTCCCTAGTGTCTCTTTGTTTTGTTAAGCCTAGCAGAAAGTTTCTTTTGATCCAATGGTAGTGATGTATTTGTGAAGGAAAACGTCGAAAAATGTGGCTATTGCTGAATTTGCCTCAAATCTCTGTCATTGTGGTGCTTTTAGCTTTCGGTTAAGCCTGTTTTTGTTTTACTATGGCAACTATTTTGTGTATCCCTCTTCCTTATTATCGTCATTGTTAGCCCTATCATGAATCAACGTGAATCAGAATTTGAATTTATTAAAGGATTGAGTGCCGAGCTTTCTTCACGCAATCTCGTTTTTCCGACTTCACTGAAAGCGACGATGAAAATTCGGCAAGCACTCGACGACCCAGATATGTCGAGTGATCAGGTGTCTCGCATCATTAGCACAGAACCTGTTTTATCTGCACAAGTATTGATGTTGTCGAATACACCGATGTTTAATCGTAGCAGTAAGAAAATTGAAGAGCTGAAATTAGCAGTTTCATTATTGGGATTTGGCGTTGTCAAAAACATTGCGATCTCTGTTGGGATGAAGCAGCTAAAAGACCAACAAAGCCACACTGGCAATTCTGAACAGATGGAAGGTCTTTGGACACGCAGTATGCGAGTCGCAGCGTTGGCCTGTGTGTTGGCAAAGGCACGCAGTAAATTGAGCCCTGATAAGGCCATGATTGCAGGCTTATTGCATGATATTGGTAAATTCTATATTTTGAGCCGCGCGCATCAATACGAAGGCTTGTTCACTTCGCAAGAGGCACTTTGGGATTTAGTCGATCAATGGCATGTCGATATCGGCGCAGCGATCCTCGAGAGCTGGGAAGTTTCTGAAGATATTCGTACTGCAGTGATGGAGCGCAAACGTACAGACTTGCCTCTGACAAGTCGCCCATGCTTAACCGATGTGGTGGCAGCCGCAGATTTTCTAGACGCAGGCTTTGTTAAACAGTCTTTGGACGACCTGAATTGGGAAGACATTCCTGTGCCTTTGACCAATCTTCAGCTGGATAAGACAGCCACCGAGACCTTGATGGTTGAGACGCGCCAAGAGATTGCCCAGATCCTCAAAATCATTGCTTGATACACTTAATTTTAGCCCTACGCTTTATAAGGATTTGCTGAACTATTTGACATGAATTGCAGTCAAAGGCAGCGCATGTCGATGAATCCGGCTGTAATGCGCTTTCAGCGAGATTGAGATTAAGGTGAATTTTTCACGCTTGAATCGACCCAAAAATCTAGGAGATATGATGAAAAAGTTAGCATTTGCATTGACTTTGGTGGCAGCAAATTTGGTGGCAGGTGGTGTGGCGATGGCGCAAGATGCCTTGAAGGCAGCAGTCGCCCATCCTCAACGTACACCAGCGAACGTTGAACGTGATGCTGCACGTCATCCGTACGAGACCCTGAGTTTCTTCGGTGTGAACAACAAAATGACCGTAGTAGAACTCTCGCCAGGTGGCGGCTGGTACACTGAAATCCTGGCGCCGTTGTTGCGTAATGATGGTAAGTTAATTTTGGCAGGTGCAGGCAATGGCTTGAAAACAAAATTGGCCGCCAATCCAGCGGTATTCGATAAAGTTGTGATTGGCGATTTTAATCCTGCTGACAAGATCGATTACGCAGCGAAAGGCAGTGTCGATGTCGTATTGACCTTCCGTAACGTACACAATTGGATGGGCGTGAATGAAACTGCTGCCAAAAAGGTTTTTCAGAGCGCTTTTGATGCATTGAAACCGGGTGGCGTCTTCGGTGTGGTAGAGCACCGTTTGCCAGCTAGCGCCAAACAAGATGAAAAAGCGAGTTCAGGTTATGTGCATGAAGCCTATGTCATTAAGCTGGCTGAAAGCGTGGGTTTTAAACTCGCTGCTAAATCTGAGGTGAATGCGAATCCTAAAGATGATGCTAACCACGAAAACGGTGTATGGGCATTGCCACCAGTGCTCGCGAATAAAGATAAAGATCGGGCAAAGTATGTGGCGATCGGTGAAAGTGATCGCATGACCTTGAAGTTTGTTAAGCAATAAACTGAAACCCCGGAAGAGATAAACTGTTCCGGGGTTTTTTATCAGCGTGAGGGTGGTGAAGCAATGGGTAAATACAATTTGACAGTGAACGGTCAGGTTAAGACCGTCGATTTGGTTCCAGAGACGCCTTTGCTCTGGGCTTTGCGTGACTCCTTAAATTTGGTTGGTACCAAGTATGGCTGTGGTGTTGGTCAGTGCGGTGCTTGCACCGTACAAATTAATGGTGTTCCTAGCCGTTCATGTATGACACCAGTCTCCAGTGTTGGGCGCCAGAAAGTAACAACCATCGAAGGCCTCGATGCCAAAGATGCTCATCCATTGCAGCAGGCATGGCAAGAGCTCGATGTGCCCCAGTGCGGCTACTGCCAATCCGGTCAAATTATGACCGCAGCCGCCTTACTTAAAGATAATCCAAAGCCTACTGATGCGGATATTGACGCAGCGATGGGCGGTAATTTATGCCGCTGTGCGACCTACTTACGGATTCGTGCAGGGATTCATCGTGCTGCCGAAATTGCGCGCACACAGAAAGGCAAAAAATGAATGCGATGAATCAGGAAAATATTGGCATGGCTGAAGTTGAAGATCAGCAGCGTCGTGATTTTTTGCGCCAGAGTTCGATGCTCAGTGGTGGTCTGGTGCTCGGCAGTTTTTGGACTCTTGGTGCCCATGCTGAACAGAGTATTGCGAAGCCGCAGGCCGCAACTGCAGAAGTGGGTTTTAAACCAAACGCATTCATTCAGATTGCCGACAATGGCAAAGTGACATTGGTGTCGAAGCAACCTGAAATTGGGCAAGGCATTAAGACTTCGTTGCCAATGGTGATCGCTGAAGAGTTAGAAGTAAATTGGAAAGACGTAGTGATCGTTCAAGCAGATTTGAACCCGATGTATGGAGATCAATTTGCGGGAGGATCATTATCAACCCCAATGAATTACAACGAGTTTCTAAAACTTGGTGCCACTGCACGTACGATGTTAGTTCAGGCCGCCGCCGCAACTTGGAATGTACCAGTGACGGAATGCTATGCGGAAAAAAGTGTCGTGTTTCACAAGCCAAGCAAACGTCAATTGAGTTACGCTAGCTTAGTGAATAAAGCCGCGAGTTTGTCGGTACCAGAGGCAAGTAGCGTCGTATTGAAAAAGCCTTCCGAATACAAATTGTTAGGAACCCGTATTGGCGGCGTAGATAATGGAGCAGTCGTTAGCGGCAAGCCCCTGTTTGGTATTGACGTGAAGTTGCCAGGTATGTTGTATGCGGTGTATGAAAAATGCCCAGCGTTTGGCGGCAAAGTAGTGAGCGCCAACCTCGAAGCAATCAAAGCATTACCCGGCATTAAAGATGCGTTTATTCTTGAAGGAACCTCTAATCTAAATGGCTTGATGCCAGGTGTCGCCATTATTGCAGAATCAACTTGGTCAGCCTTGAGTGCACGCAAACAACTCAAAGTACAATGGGACGAAGGTAGTGTGGTCAACGAGAGTTGGGATGACTTTGCTGCGAAGGCCGAGGGCTTTAGCAAGCAACCCGGTACCGTATCTTTGCGCAAGGACGGTGATGTCAATGTAGCGATAGCAAATGCGGCCAAAGTAGTTGAAGCAAAGTATGTTTACCCCTTTATTTCACACGCCAGTATCGAACCACAAAACTGTACAGCATGGTTCAAACCTGAGCAGGGTACGCTGGAGTTGTGGGCGCCAACGCAGAATCCGGCTGCGGGGCAAAATATCGTCAATTCCGTTCTGAAAATTCCGAAAGAAAAAATTACCTTGCATATGACGCGCAGCGGTGGCGGTTTTGGTCGTCGCTTAAGTGCTGACTACATCATCGAAGCGGCTGCGATTGCGCAAAAAGTGAATGCGCCCGTGAAGCTCACTTGGTCACGTGAAGATGATATGCGCCATGACCATTATCGCGCTGGTGGTTTTCACTTCTTGCGCGGTGCGGTCGATAAGAACGGTAAGCTTAGTGCTTGGCACAACCATTTTGTGACTTTTGCCAATCGTATTACACGTGATGGTAAAAGTATTTTGCAGCCGGGTAGTGGCGCGAGCCTGTCGGGCGATGAATTTCCTGGCCGTTGGGTAGAGAACTGTTTGCTCGAACAGACACCGATGGAATGTGGTATTCCCATGGGACCGTGGCGAGCGCCTGGTAGTAATGTGTTTGCGTGGGTCTTCCATAGTTTCATTGACGAGTTAGCGTATGCGGCCAATCGCGATCCTTTGGAATTCCGCTTAGAAATTTTAGGCGATAAGGACATGATGCAAGGCACGGGTGAACGCGGCCAAGCTTACAATGTTGCCCGCATGCGTAATGTGCTAAAGGAAGTGGCTGCAAAATCTGGTTGGGGGAAACGGAAATTCCCGAAAGGGCAGGGGCAGGGTATCGCCTTCCACTTTAGTCACCGAGGTTATATCGCTGAAGTGGCCGAAGTGACAGTATCGAAAGACGGTCAAGTGAAAGTCGATCGAGTGGTTGTGGTGACCGACATCGGTTCGCAAATAGTGAATTTGAGTGGTGCAGAAAATCAAGTGCAAGGATCTGTTATCGATGGTATCAGCACATTGATGTTCCCTGAATTAGATTTCCAACGTGGCCGTACGGTGCAGTCGAACTTTGATCAATATCCTTTGCTCCGAATGCCCGATTCACCAACGAAGATCGACGTCCATTTCTTGAAGTCGAACTATCCAGTTACTGGTTTAGGGGAGCCTGCATTTCCTCCTCTGGCGCCAGCCGTATGTAATGCTATTTTTGCTGCAACAGGCAAGCGAGTACGACAATTGCCTTTATCGCGAAATGATCTGCGTTGGTCATAAACTGCGACCAACGGTAAAGTTCAGTGATAAAACAAAAAGCCCGAGAATGATATCTCGGGCTTTTCTTATATGCGGCAGTGATTTACTTTGCCTTAGTTGGTCACGCGCTTCTTAGTACTGGCAGTCTTGTTCGCGGTTGTCGCCGGTTCGCGCCCAGGTACCGTCGGGAAACTAGGTTTTTTGACGACGGGTTTCGTTAGACTAGTCGCAGCAGTCGTTTCTGCTTTCGTTTTCACGCTACTACTTGTCTTGCGTTTTGCAGCTGGTTTTACAGCCGGTACAGCGACTTCTGTCATTCCCGGCTTAGCTTTGACCTTGGTCTGACGATCAATGATCAATTCGAGGGGATTTGCGGTGACCTTGATTGCAGGTGCAGTCGGTGTCGTGATTACTAGGCTTGCATGTGGCAAATTCAGTGTTTGTTTGACGAGCTCTTGGTATTTTTGTCCTGCATCTTGAACAATACTATGGAGGGTGTTCTGCAGCAAAGTGCCTTGCTCTAGGCAGAACTTCAGATGGGCGCTTGATACCATGAAAAAATCTTGGGGTTCTTTGCAGACGAATAACTCAGAATATGTTTGCCAACTTGATTCAGCGGATTTTTGCCAGAATTGATTGCAAGCTTCATTGCTGCGATCAAGATCTTCACTCAGTAATTGAGAAACATCTTGTAATGCCGCTAACGCTGATTCCAGCGAACTATGAGCGGGAGAAGAAAACTGACTTGACAGCAACAACATAATATCCTCCATGGATGGATGAGTGATACCAGTGAATAAAATCAATTTCCACAAACGAGCCTATTTGAAACGTCGTGTGTGTGATAGAACAATTCTTTTGCGGTGCAATAACTCTTATTGTAGGCGCGCTTCTTGGAAATAGCGAGTTTTTGCTTAGTATATTTGCTGCTCTGCGTTCGGTGTTTCTTATCCACAGCAAAAACACGTAAAATGGTGCTTTTATACCTCCAACGAAGAGTGAGAAATGAGCGTGGATACTCAAAAACTAGACTTGCCGGCATTGAAGCAAGCATTGCGTGAGTTCGTAGCAGAGCGTGATTGGCATCAGTTCCATACGCCTAAAAATTTAGCCAGTGCTTTGAGTGTTGAAGCGGCTGAATTACTCGAACCTTTTCAATGGTTGCAGCAGGGACATGCAACAGAATTGGGTGAGCAGGGTTTGCAAGCCGTCCGCCATGAACTCGCTGATGTGCTTAACTATTTGGTGATGCTTGCTGATCGCTTAGATATTGATTTGGTCGATGCAGCCTTTGATAAGATCAAACTCAATGCAGTGAAATATCCGATTGAAAAATCACGCGGCACGCTGAAGAAATATGATCAACTTTGAGTCGCCCAATTGGGTCTGCAATACCGAATTTATACTTTAGAAAGCAAATGAATGACGCAATCATTGGTGCAACTAATTGGACAAACAACGCTCGCGGATCTATCAAATGAGGCGGTGAATAGTCCTCGTTTACGAAAGAATTTGAATTTTCATGCAAGTAACGAGGCGCAATGTCATCGCCTCTTGAATGCCTTAGAACCAGGTACTTATGTGCAACCGCATTGTCATCTCGACCCACAAAAGGAAGAGACCTTAGTAGTGTTAAAAGGGCGTTTTGGTGTCTTGATTTTTGATGAAGTAGGCAACATCAAACAGACAGTTGAGCTCTCACCAAATACAGAACATTTTGGTATCACGATACCCGTCGGGGTGTTTCATAGCATGGTTGCCTTAGAAGCAGGTTCGGTTTTCTTTGAAGCAAAAGCTGGTCCCTATGTGCCGATTGCCCCTACGGAAAAGGCAGCATGGGCGCCTGTCGAAGGAGACGTGGCATGCGTCACTTATTTACAAAAAATGTTGGAGCACTTCGCTTGAGATTGGTTTCTCGCTCGCGTTATGTATGTGCAGGACGTGTGCGTTCGATAAATGCATAATGCGGATACTCCTCTGCGGTGATCGGAAAACCTTTGCCGCTCAACCAAGCACAGGCTTGATCAATATCGGAGAAGTAACGAACGAATTCTTCAGGGAAGTGTCCGGTTTGTTGTTGATGGATTTTCTTCTTCAACATGCTCGGAAGTACAATCGCAAGGCAGTGGCAGTTATTTTCAAATGCCCACTCGCGCATACCTGGAAACAATTGCAAACTGCTGGCCGTCGACATCTCCCAATTTTCAGCATTGGTGAGGCCAGCCCACGGCGCATGAATTGGCGCCGTCGCTTTCGTCTCTTCAAAAACAGCTAGCGTACCTTCATTGTTAAAGACACCAGCAGTGCTTCGAACAAGAATGTTACGAACTAGGCTGATCTGCCATTCACCATGAATTTTCATATTAAGTCGTTCAAACCTGGATCAAGCTATTCTACGCAAATTCGAGCGAGATGGTTTTGAATTTAGATTGAGACGTTGTTTGCTATCACTAAGGGCCGTTGGGAGATAATTCTCATAGAAAATGATAGGCAGCCACGCAGGTAGCAACCAAGCACACACTGAGCGCGAGCAAAACACCTGCGCCGTTGGGCTTGAGTATGCCGAAATAGCCAATAGCGATGGTTGCAACACCTTTCTTACTTTGATTCATATTGCGCCAGCGTTGTATGAACTTCAGCATAGACAAAACAAAAGTGAAGGTGGCACATGACATTAGTGACACCCGAAATAGGCTCAGCAAGCTGAGGTCACCGCTTGACACTTGTTTGTAGACGAGGCCTATGCCCGCCATGAATAAGGCAGCGAAAATTGAAATCAAGACATTGCTCAGCATGGTTTTACGGCTGAGAGCAGCAGCATCATTGAGCTCGGATTTCAAAAGTTCGACTTTTTGATTAATGAGTTCGGAGGTTTCTTGTTTGATTGTTGTAATGCGTTGATCGAGGGCGGAGCCTAGCTGTAATGTGGCATAGTCGATTAATGAACGAATATCATCTTTGGTCATGCTACGTTGATTATGAATTTCGTCTGACAACAGCGCGATGTTGCGGTCGACCTGTGCCCCTGCTTCCTGAATTACACTACTCAGCTCTTGACTTACATGGTTAATAGAGCGATCAAATAGCGGCGCCAAGCGTTCATCGATAACGCGCCCCATACTTTGTTCAAATTGAACTGATGCATCTTTTAAATTGAGTGGGTCGAAGCCCATAATTGATCTCCTCTTCTCATTGGAATACTAGCGTAAGTACTGTTCTTTGCTACTTCACGGCGCAACCTGAAAGACCTCGCATAGTTCTTTAGGGCTTTTCTGAGAGTTCACGCATTATTCGTTCATCGACAACGCAATGAGCGTAAATGACGTTCAAAACGGAGTCGCAATGCATACGTGAAATCAATTTGTTTTTTGTCTTTGCTTCCGGATAGAGCGAAATGAAACACTGGATTACATGTGTCCCGTTCTTTTGATTGCAAGTACATTTTTATTTTTTATATTGAGGTTTATATGTTGAAAAAAAGTTTGATGGTTTCTACTTTGGCGGTTGCTGGTTTGTTGATTGGCGCAAGTGCATCTGCTCAAAACGTTTATGTTGGCGGCACTGTTGGCCAATCAAAATGGAATGATGATTGCAAATCTGTTGCGAAGTGCGACACAAACAGTACGACTTACAAGTTAATCGGTGGCTATAACTTCGACAAGAACTTTGCTTTTGAAACTACAGTCTTCTCGCTCGGTAAAATTTCTGCATCAGCGCCATTTGGTAATGCCGTTGGTAGTGCGGAATTGAAGTCTGCTGGTATTGATTTCGCGGGCGTGGTTAAGCATGACTTCACCGAGGAATTTGGTGGTTTCGCAAAATTGGGCTTAGCTCGCACAACGTCAACTGCGAAAGGTACATTGTCGAATCTTGGAAGCATTTCAACTGACACAACTTCGACACAGCCTGTTGCTGCGTTGGGTTTGACATATAAAGTGTCTAAGGATTTGGCATTGCGCGGCGAATTTGAATCACGTCGTATTAAATTGGGTTCCGAGAAAGAAACAGTCAATACTTTCTCGATTGGCGCGCAGTATAGCTTCTAATTCGATTCGCTCTTTATAAGTAGATCTTACCGGTTGAATACGCCATCTCTGATGGCGTATTTTTTTTCGCATTATTATCACCTGTGGCGCCTGAGCTTTAGCGTATTCTGGCACGTTAGCATTTCTCATCAGGAGCGTAGACTTCATATTATGGTGAGTGTCGTTGATGGTCAATGCCACGTCTCTGTTTCTCTACAATTTTGCCTTCGAACACTGAATCGCGAGGATTGCTTTGATGGGTTCCGCACGTGCAAGCTAAGATAGGCGGTAATGCTTGCAGGTAGTTGTCAGGAATTTAATTGGCATCTGCTCCATCTCCTACGAATCATATTTCCATCATGAGTAACAATCAAACGAGAAAACTGAACTTGGATTTAAGGTGAAGTAAGGCGTTGTGATATATCGTTTCTGAACTCCGGACGAGTTTTAGCTTGAAGTTCTTTTTCTGGAAAGTCTCTCCCGTCATAAAAAAAGGCAAGTGTCAATTGACACCTGCCTATCTTCATTTTCAGATCACTTTTAGAAGCAAATGATCTGGTCTACTTAGACTAATTTGACCGCTACTTCAATATTGCCACGTGTCGCGTTGGAGTAAGGGCAAACCTCATGCGCTTTGTGAATCAATGCCTCTGCTGCAGCGCGGTCCATCCCTGGCAATGAAATATTGAGTTCCACTTGCAAACCGAAACCGCCTTTTCCGTTTGGACCAATCCCGACTAGGCCGTTGACGCTTGTGTCCGCTGGCAATGCAAGTTTTTGTGCCGCGGCGACAAATTTCATGGCGCCGATAAAACAAGCCGAATAACCTGCGGCAAACAGTTGCTCAGGATTGGTACCGTCACCACCTGCACCACCAAGCTCTTTCGGCGTGCTCAACTTGACTGCTAAGCGTTGATCATTGGAAGTTGCTTGGCCATCACGGCCACCAGTTGCTGTTGCGTTTGCTGTGTAAAGAATTTGCATGATAGGTCCTTTTCAAATTAATGGTTGATATCGATGGGTAACAAAAAGTGCTTGTTACATCGTATGAACATCATGGTAGTGCACAATTAAATTGTGTGCCATCTATTTTTTAAAAAAGATTTCTATCGGTAACATAGATTATTTAAATGAAGGGAGCTATTCCTCGTTATGCTGCTGCAACTGACTGCGAAGTTTCACCAGTTCTTGACGCATCTTGTGTAGGGATCCAGCCTGTTGACCGCTTGCGCAAAGAATTTTCTCGGGAATTTCTTTTGCTGCATTTCTTAAGACTTTGCCTTGGCGGGTAAGGATGATGCGCACTTGTCTCTCATCCTCGGAATCTCGTTGTCGTTGAATTAACTCGGCCAACTCCATCCTTTTGAGTAGTGGGGTTAGCGTGCCTGAATCGAGAAATAGTCGCTCGCCTATGTCCTTGACCAAAATATTGTCTTGCTGCCATAGCACCAACATCACCAAATACTGTGGATAGGTAAGGCCAATTTTGTCTAGCAGTGGTTTGTAGGATTTGGTTAGCGCGAGTGAAGTGGAGTACAAGGCGAAACAAAATTGGTTCTCGAGTGCGAGAAAATCGATATCGTCTTTGGATGGAGTTGCCATGATGAGCCAGTGAACAGAGTTGAAGCTATTATCAAAGTAGTCGCGCTGGAAGGCAAGCGCAAACTATTTTTTTCACTGGGTCTTGGATGTGGCGCTCCTTGCGGTATCAGCGTGAGAGTAACTCAGGTGCAATGATCGCTTTGAGATAGGTTCGCAAGCCCTCAGCTTGATGTTGTTTTTGGCTAATCCACCAAACGCTGCCTTTGCGCACGGCACATTCGGGCTGATAGGGGGTGATGATCATCGAAGCTGCTTGTCCTAAGCTTGGTTGATGCCCAACAATCATGACACTCTCTCTGCTATTGGGCCAGTTTGCCGTCTGCAATAGTTGTTCCGGACTCGCGTCAGGTGCTAGCTCTTCAACTATCTTGAATTTTCTCTCTAAGGCGGCAACCGTTTCTCTAGTTCTTATACTCGGACTCACTAAAATCCTACAACTCTCCGGTAATTGACCATCGAGCCAACTCCCCATTTTTTGCGCTTGCTTACGACCTTTTGCAGTGAGACGGCGATCTAGGTCTGCCAGTTCAATGGTGCCGGGTTCCGCTTCCGCATGACGCCATAAGATGAGGTCCATATTAGTCGTCAGATTCTGGAGAGCCGAGGGTTTGCATCAGGTGTTGTTGTGCACTGAATGCCTTTTGTTTTCCTCTTGGTTTCTTGCGTTCGTAACTACCATCACTTTCAAGTACCCAAGCGTTCTGATTATCTTTGAGGTAAGGGTCTAGCCCCTCAGTAATGATACGCTTTTTCAGATTTTTTTCGAGAACAGGGAAGGCCACTTCGATGCGTCGGAATAAATTTCTACTCATCCAATCGGCACTAGCGAGATACACATTGTGCTCGAGATCGTTCCGGAAATAATAGATGCGTGAATGCTCGAGGAAGCGGCCAATGATGGAGCGAACTGTAATGTTTTCAGATAAGCCAGGAACACCAGGACGCAGCGTGCAGGCGCCGCGTACGATTAGGTCAATTTTTACACCGTCGGCGGAGGCTGCATAGAGTGCGCGAATAACGGTTTCGTCGACCAAGGCATTCATCTTGGCAATGATGCGACCAGGGCGCCCTTCGCGTGCGATACGAGCTTCATTGCGAATGGCCTTGATGATTTTTGGCTGCAGTGAAAACGGAGCCAACCACAAGTATTCTAATTTCTTAGGTTTGGTCAAACCGGTCAAATGAATAAACACTTCATTTACTTCCGCCGCTTTCTTCGGATGCGCAGTCAGTAAACCGAAGTCAGTATAGAAACGTGTCGTTGAAGGATGATAATTGCCAGTGCCAAGATGGGCATAATGTTTGAGGCGGCCACTTTCTTCTCGGCGAATGACAAGGGCAAGCTTGGCGTGCGTTTTTAGGCCGACAACGCCATAGACCACTTGGGCGCCAGCACGTTGCAAGCGATCTGCCCAGTTGATATTTGCCTCTTCGTCAAAGCGAGCCATTAACTCTACGACGACGGTCACTTCTTTACCCATGCGTGCCGCAGTGATTAAGCTTTCCATAAGGTCTGAATTCATACCCGTACGATAGATCGTTTGCTTAATCGCCAAAACATTCGTGTCGAGCGATGCGGTACGAATAAAATCGATTACTGTCTGAAACGGTTGGAAAGGATGGTGTAGGAGAATGTCTTGTTTATTTAAGACTTCAAAAATATTCTTTTGGCTGAGTTTGCTGTCAGGTTTTGCCGAGAACGCCGGAAAGCGCAAATTGGCTTGGTTAGCATGATCGATCAACTCAGACAGGCGCACCATGTTCACGGGTCCATCGACTTGGTACAGTCGATCTTTACTGAGCGAAAACTGCTCGAGTAAGAATTGAGAGAGGGATTCAGGGCAGTTTTTAGCGACTTCAAGCCGCACTGCCATACCAAATTGGCGACCCTGCAATTCGCCCTGCAATGCTTGACGTAGATTTTTGACTTCGTCTTCATCTACCCATAGATCACTGTCGCGCGTCACGCGGAACTGAGAATAGGCGAGTACTTCTCTATCATTAAATAAATCACCGATATGAGCATGGATGATGGAGGAGAGTAGGCAGAAGGCTTGCCCCTTTTCTGTTAACTCATCGGGAATCTTGATGACCCGTGGCAAAACACGTGGTGCTTTTACAATCGCAATTGCCGTGCCTCGACCAAAGGCATCCTTACCGGCCAACGACACGATGAAGTTAAGACTCTTGTTGACCACTTGCGGGAACGGATGCGCAGGGTCTAGACCGATTGGCGTTAACAACGGTCGAACTTCACGATCAAAGTAAGACTTAACCCAGGCTCGTTGTGCTTCATTGCGGTCTGAGTGACGAAGTAGATGAATGCCTTTACGAGAAAGCGCAGGAAGGATCTCGTGGTTGAGTACCTCATATTGCCTTAATGCCAATGCATGGCATTCCGTTGAGATTCTCTCCATCATGCTAGTAAATGTTGCATGCTGAGCCAATTGGCCGTCCACCGTGTTTTGCGCTAAAAGGCTAGCGACCCTAACTTCAAAGAACTCATCGAGATTGCTACCAACAATACATAAATACTTCAGGCGCTCTAAAAGTGGTATTGATTTGTCTTCAGCTTGCGCTAAGACACGCCAATTGAATGCGATTTGGGAATGCTCCCGATCAAGGTAAATGCCACTGCGATTTAGCCCTGTTGCTGACATAATTGCCGATTCGCTATCAGTTGTTAGCTTGGCGATGCTTGTCATATTTGGGTTTTTCGACATGGGCTCGGCTTCCGTTGAGGCGGGATTTATGACATGCACTTGATTCATGGAAATTCTCTTCAGTGACATACAATACACCTGTATCATCAATAGTGATGCGGTTTTTGCTTGATTGTAGAGAGTGAATGTGACAAGTTTATGACAAAAAAGACGCGAAAATTCATAATTTCATAGGGCGTCATATTTGTCATAATCCTGTCATATTTGAATTGTAAAGTTCGGTTCGTGTTAGATCAGTCTGAAAAATATTGATGATTGTTTGTGACGTTGCTTGAAGTATTGTCTACTTTTAACCCGAGGTAAATATGCAATTGAATCGTATCGTGAAGTCTTTGTTTGTCGCGGCCACAGCAGCCTTGGCATTCTCCTCCGTGCATGCGTCTGAAGTGACAGGTGCTGGCGCGACTTTCCCATATCCTATTTATGCTAAGTGGGCTGATGCTTATAAAAAAGCAACTGGCAACACAGTGAACTATCAATCCATCGGTTCTGGTGGTGGTATTAAACAAATTAAAGCGAAAACAGTGGACTTCGGTGCCTCTGATATGCCTTTGAAGATCGAAGATTTGGATGCGGATGGTTTGATTCAATTTCCAGCAGTAATTGGTGGCGTTGTGCCTGTAGTTAATCTTGATGGCATTGCACCAGGCCAATTGAAAATGACTGGCGATGTGTTGGCGAAGATTTATATGGGTTCTATTACGAAATGGAACGCAGCTGAAATCGCTGCGATTAACCCAGGTGTTAAATTGCCTGCAGACGATATCACTGTTGTATATCGTTCAGACGGTTCCGGCACGACATTCATCTGGACAGACTATTTGTCCAAAGTGAGTGCTGAATTTAAAGAAAAAGTGAGCTCTGGTACGGCAGTTAAATGGCCAGTAGGTTTGGGCGGTAAAGGTAACGAAGGCGTTGCTGCTAACGTTCAACGTCTCAAGGGTTCTATTGGCTATGTTGAGTATGCCTATGTTAAGCGTAATAAAATGACTCACACTTTGGTGAAAAATCGTGACGGTCAATTTGCACAACCAGATGATTTGAACTTTAAAGCCGCTGCTTCTGGCGCAGACTGGGCGAAAACACCAGGTATGGGTGTAATCTTGACTAATCAAGCTGGTAAAGACACATGGCCTATCTCCGGTGCGACTTTCATCATTTTGCACAAAGTGCCAACAAATCCAGAAAACACAAAAGAAGTCATCAAATTCTTTGAATGGTCTTTTGCAAATGGTGGTGCAATGGCTACAGAGTTGGAATACGTGCCAATGCCAGCTGATGTCATTAAGTTGATTCACTCCAGCTGGAAGTCCAACTTGAAAGATGCTTCTGGCAAAGCATTGTACTAATCTGCCAAGCGTTTTTTGAAATTACGTATTCAATTGTTTTGAGATGAGAAAAACATCCCGATCTTGTGGTCGGGATGTTCGACCATCAAAAGGTTAAAAATGTCAGTGCCATCTGCTCCCAATGTCTTGTCTCCTGAGGCTGCCATGACTGAAAAACTCGAAAAAAATATGGCGACAACCAGCCAGTATTCTGTGGCAAATAGTCCGACCATGCGCAAGCAAAAGCTGCAAGATTTTTTGTTTCACAAGATCACCTTTAGTTTTGCATT
Organism: Affinundibacterium nitidum; assembly: GCF_014284155.1. GTDB lineage: Bacteria > Pseudomonadota > Gammaproteobacteria > Burkholderiales > Burkholderiaceae_D > Undibacterium > Undibacterium nitidum. Next base: position 1,337,199 of record NZ_JACOFZ010000001.1, on the reverse strand, counting down.
ATTTGTGTTAGTAGTGTTGGTCGGCATTGTAGTCTCTCTCGTATATGGTGCGATGCCAGCCATGAAAGAATTTGGTTTCGCGTTTATTACGACCATCGAATGGGATCCAATCAACGATAAGTTTGGGGGCATGATCGCGATCGTTGGTACTTTGGTGACCTCGATCATCGCTCTACTAATCGCTTTCCCAGTGAGTTTTGGTATTGCGTTATTTTTGACAGAAATTTGCCCAACTTGGTTGAAGCGGCCACTGGGAACTGCAGTGGAACTCTTGGCTGGTGTGCCAAGTATTATTTACGGTATGTGGGGCTTGTTCGTCTTCGCACCGTTCTTTAGTACTTATGGGCAGCCATTCCTTGCCAATACTCTTGGTAAATTGCCAGTGATTGGTCAGTTATTCTCCGGTTCCATGATCGGTATCGGTGTTCTTACCGCAGGCATTATTCTTGGCATTATGATTATTCCATTCATTGCTTCGGTGATGCGTGACGTCTTTGAGATCGTTCCTCCTGTCTTGAAAGAATCGGCCTACGGGCTCGGCTGCACTCGTTGGGAAGTCGTTCGCAAAATTGTCTTGCCATACACAAAAGCGGGTGTCATCGGTGGCGTGATGCTGGGTCTAGGCCGAGCGCTTGGCGAAACCATGGCGATTACTTTCGTGATCGGTAATGCTCACAGATTGAATTGGTCGCTATTCTCAGGTGGTAATAGTATTGCTTCAACCTTGGCAAACGAATTTGCTGAAGCTGAATCCGAATTGCATATTGCTTCCTTATTTCTCTTAGGTTTAATTTTGTTTGTGATTACATTCATCGTATTGGCTTCGGCAAAATTACTGTTGTTGAGCATGAAAAAGAAAGAAGGCGTGAAATGAGCCAAGCAAGTATGAATCCCGTTTATCGTAATCGCTTAATGAAGCACAAGATTGGTATCGCCTTGTCGACGGCGGCTATGGCTTTCGGTGTCTTCTTTTTGATGTGGATTTTGTCGACACTCGTCATCAAAGGCGTCGGTTCTCTAAGTTGGGAAGCTTTAACTGTGGCAACTCCGGCACCAGGTGAAGAAGGTGGTGGTCTCGCCAATGCGTTGATCGGTAGCCTGATGATGGTTGGTTTTGCGACTTTAATTAGTACACCGATTGGCATCTTAGCAGGCATCTATTTGGCTGAGTACGGTGAGCGCAATTGGTTTAGCGATGTAACGCGTTTTGTCACAGACATTATGTTGTCAGCACCATCAGTCGTGATTGGTTTGTTTGTATACGCAATCTATGTCGCCCACATTAAGCACTTCTCAGGCTGGGCAGGTTCTCTCGCTATCTCTTTGATTGCGATCCCCGTCGTCGTACGTACCACAGATAATATGTTGGCCTTAGTACCTATTAGTTTGCGCGAAGCTGCTTTTGCTTTAGGTGCTCCACGTTGGAAAGTCGCGCTGTTCATTCGTATCAAAGCAGTTAAAGCCGGTATCTTGACTGGCGTGTTGTTGGCTGTGGCACGTATTTCAGGTGAAACAGCACCTTTACTGTTCACGGCGTTGAATAATCAATTTACGAACACCGATATGAATAAGCCAATGGCGAATTTGCCGGTCGTGATTTATCAATTTGCGATGAGCCCGTATGACAACTGGCGTGGTTTGGCGTGGACTGGTGCCTTGTTGGTAACCTTCAGCGTTCTCGCATTAAATATTTTGTCGCGCACCGTATTTTCACAAAAGAATCAACATTAATTGAGTAGCTCATGATGACTTCACAAACTATCCCAACAGCAGTTGAGCAAAAAGCTTGTATCGAGACGAAAAATCTCAATTTCTTCTACGGCAATAATCGTAGTTTGCGCGATGTGAATTTGAAGGTTTATGACAAAAAAGTCACTGCATTCATTGGTCCATCTGGCTGCGGTAAATCGACTCTGTTGCGTACCTTCAACCGCATGTATGACTTGTATCCAGGTCAACGCGCAGAAGGCGAAATTTTGTACAACGGCCATAATATTTTGACCCCAGGTCAAGACATTAATCTCTTGCGCGCGAAAGTGGGCATGGTCTTCCAAAAGCCTACGCCGTTCCCAATGTCTGTTTATGACAATATCGCGTTTGGTGTGCGTCTTTATGAGAATTTGTCAAAAGGCGAAATGGATGAGCGCGTCGAGTGGGCGTTGAAAAAGGCTGCTTTGTGGACTGAAGTTAAAGATAAATTGAGTAGTAGTGGTTTGAGTCTCTCTGGTGGTCAACAACAACGTTTGTGCATCGCGCGCGGCGTTTCAGTCAAGCCAGAAGTTTTGCTGCTAGATGAACCAACTTCCGCTTTGGATCCAATCTCTACGGTCAAAATCGAAGAGCTGATCAATGAATTGAAGGAAGACTACACGATTGCCATCGTGACGCACAACATGCAGCAAGCGGCTCGCTGCTCTGATTACACCGCCTATATGTACTTGGGTGAATTGGTCGAGTTCGGTGAAACGGATAACATCTTCATGAACCCAGTACGTAAAGAAACGCAAGACTACATCACAGGTCGATTTGGTTGATTTTTCTATCGTGGTGGCAATGCGGTAATACACACAGATTACAACGAATATATACAGAATTCAGGAGCCCTCTATGCAAGGCGAACACTCATCATCACAATACAATCACGATTTGGAAGCGATTCGCTCCAAGGTTTTGCTCATGGGCGGCTTGGTTGAAAGTCACTTTCATGATGCGATGGCTTGCTACCGCACGGGTAATGCAGAACAAGCTGCTGCGGTGGTGAAGTCCGATGAGGAGGTGAACCGTTTGGAAGTAATATTGGATGATATGTGTAGTCATCTGATCGTCAAGCGTCAACCTGCGGCAAATGATTTGCGCACGGTAATGGCGACTGGCAAAGTGATTACCGACATTGAACGTATCGGTGACGAGTCGACTAAGATTGCACGTATCGCTTTGGAGATGCAAAACAAAGCACGTGGCAATACGCTGTTTAGTGGTTACGACACCGTGCGTGTATTGGCAAACAGTGTTGGTCAGATGTTGCATCAATCTTTGGACGCGTTTGCACGTCACGACGACGCTAAAGCCGTGCAATTGATTGCATTTGACGAAATTATCGATAACGATTTCCGTTCCATTATGCGTAATTTGATTACGTTCATGATGGAAGATCCGACCACTATTTCTTCAGCCTTGGATGCCTTATGGATTGCCAAAGCGATTGAACGTATCGGCGATCATGCGAAAAATATCGCTGAGCATACGATTTATATCGTCGAGGGACGTGACATTCGCCATTCAGATTACGTCGCGACTAAACAAGAACAAAGTAGTCATCAAGAATAATGTCAGCTGATAAAACCACCATACTCATCGTTGAAGATGAACCAGCCATCAGTGAATTAGTCAGTTTTACTTTGAAGGCCGCAGGATGGAATACTTGCGCGGTCGGAAATACAAGCGAGGCTTGGGAGTTCTTACAACGTCGCACGCCACAATTGATTTTGCTTGATTGGATGTTGCCAGATCAAAGTGGTTTGCGTCTTTTATCTAAAATTCGATCCGATCGTCATTTCAACGAAATGCCTGTCATTATGTTGACGGCAAAGAGTATGGAAGAAGATAAGATCGCTGGTCTCGACCACGGCGCGGATGACTATGTTACAAAACCGTTTTCACCACGTGAATTGACGGCACGTATCAAGGCTATGTTGCGTCGTAAGAGTCCTGAGCATGCGCAGTCTGCTTTGGTGATTGGAAACGTGCATTTGGATCCAGTCAGTTGTTCGGTGAAAATCGATGATAAAAAAGTGGAGATTGGTCACGCTGAATATAAACTTTTGAAGTTCTTCATGGCGCATCCCGAACGTGTCTTTTCGCGCAGTCAGTTGCTCGACAAGGTATGGGGTGATCATGTCGTAATTGAAGAGCGCACAGTGGATGTCCATGTGCTACGCTTACGTAAGGTACTGAAAGAAGCCGAAGGTTTAATTAAGACTGTGCGTAGTGTTGGCTATATGCTGTCTGAAAAATAGTTTGAAAAACTCAAGGTCTGGCGTAAGCTTATATTCTATCGTCAGACCCGTATCTCGAGTCATCACCCATATCGCACGTTTATTTGTCGCGACTAGCCTACGAAATCAATAATGCGTCCTCATCTCGTTTTTTGGATCTCTGCTTTAGTTCGGATCTTACTCATCCTTTCTGGTGCTGCAGTATGCGGCTATTTCTGGGGCGTGAAGGTCGGCTTGGTACTAGGTTTGATTGGCATGCTTGGTCTAGTGGTGATGCAATTACAGTATTTGTTGAGCCTCTCTGATTGGCTCGATAATCCTAGCAGTGCGCGTTTGCCAGATGGTTGGGGCGCATGGACGGAAATTTTTTCTCGCCTCTATAAACTCCGCCGCGGTGATGAAAAGAATCAAGCCGAATTGGCAGAGTGGTTGGCGCGCTTTCGCCAAGCGATGACCTTGTTGCCCGATGGCGTCGTGATCATGGATGACGTCATGTTTCTGGAATGGTGTAATCCTATCGCTGAGCATCATCTCGGACTCGATTTAAAGCGTGACAAAGGCATGCGGGTCACAAATTTAGTGCGGACGCCTGAGTTCATCGATTACATTATTCTTGGACGATATGAGACGCCACTTACCTTGAGCTTCCGCGATCGAAAATTAATTGTCCATATCATCCCCTTTGAAAATCGCCGTCAGATCTTAGTGACCCATGATGTCACCGAATCTGAACGTATCGATATGATGCGTCGCGACTTTATTGCTAATGCTTCTCACGAGTTACGCACGCCTTTGACTGTGATTAATGGTTTTCTTGAGATCGCTTCTTTGCAACCGGATCTTGAAGTATCGATACGCTCTTCACATTTGAAATTGATGGTTGAGCAAGGTGAACGCATGCAGCGCTTGGTTGAAGACATGCTGACACTCAGTCGTTTAGAGTCTGCAGAGTTTCAGGTGAGGTGTGAGAAGATCGATATGCATGCAATGTTGCGACATATCCTTCAAGAGGGGCAGGCTTTGTCCGCTGGTAAACATCAAATTACACTTGAACTAGAAGGACCAAATTTGCAGGGTAGTTCGGATGAGATTCGCAGTGCTATCAGTAACCTAGTGACAAATGCTATTCGATATACGCCTGAGCATGGCGAGATCAAGATCGTGTGGAAGTCAGGTGCACAAGGACCTAAGTTAGTTGTTCAAGATAGCGGTATTGGCATCAGTGCCGAACATATTTCTCGTTTGACAGAACGTTTCTATCGTGTCGACAAGAGCCGTTCACGCGAGACTCAAGGAACAGGATTAGGCTTAGCGATCGTCAAGCACGTCTTGTTACGCCATAATGCGCAGCTCTTGATTGAATCTACCCCTGGTGTTGGTAGCAAATTCTGTGTTCAATTCCCAGTCTCCCGTATCGTAGAATAGTTCTCATGCTGGTTTGCCCGCGTTTTTTGGGGAGTGTGTTAATTATTTGAAAAGTACTTGAAAAAATACTAGTCGTATTTTTGCCAAGTTTTAAATATTTTTCCAAAAAGCAACAAAAAGCAAAATATTCCGTCTATTATTTCCATTGGTAAATGCGCGGTAAGCACTGTGCATCAGGGGAGCTATCGTCCAATAGTGGTTGCAACCATATCGAGGGCTGAACGATGGAAATGCGAGTCTTGGTCATTGATGACGCTGAAATCAATGTCGTCTTGCTGTGTCGCTTATTGGATAAGCTAGATAATTGCTCGTCTGTTCGTTTTACTGAACCCGAACGTGCACTGCAATGGTGTACGGAGAATGTCCCTGATCTGGTGTTGGTAGACTATATGATGCCGAGCATGAATGGTGTTCAATTCATCAGCGCATTCCGGAAGCTAAGCTCTTGCGTCGATATTCCGATTTTGATGATCACGGCAAATGACGAGACGGCCGTTCGCTACGATGCATTAGATGCAGGTGCCAACGATTTCCTCATTAAACCTGTCGACAAAATAGAATTCTTAGCCCGCTCCAAGAACATGTTGGCCTTAAGGCGCAATCAGCGCCTCTTGGAGGATCGTGCCGCTTGGCTTGATGCTGAGGTTCAAAAAGCGACGGCGGAAATTAAGGCACGCGAGCAAGAAACCGTCTTGCGATTATCGAAGGCCGCAGATTCACGAGACCCCGAAACCGGCGCGCATATCTCGCGCATGGCTAACTATTCTAAGCTGATCGGTGAGAATCTCGGGCTCTCTGAATTGCAACAACAGATGTTATTGGATGCGGCGCCTATGCATGATATCGGGAAGGTTGGCATCCCTGACCATATTTTACTCAAACCCGGAAAATTGTCCCCTGAAGAATTTAGCATCATGAAAACGCATGCTACTTTGGGGTATCAAATTCTTGCGGGCAGTCAATCGGAAATCGTACGGACCGGCGCCGAAATCGCCTTATCTCACCATGAAAAATACGATGGCAGTGGGTATCCTCAAGGTCTTGTTGGTGATGCTATCCCTTTGTTCGCACGTATCGTCGCAGTCGCTGACGTATTTGATGCATTGACTTCAGAGCGCCCATACAAGTCGGCTTGGGATTTAGATAAAGCGGTGGCATTTTTGCGCGAAGGGAGCGGCCATCATTTTGATCCCCAGTGTGTTGACGCCTTCCTATTGCATTGGGAAAAAGTACTTGCAATTAAAGAACAGTATAAAGACGATAAAGTCGAAAGCAGTGGACTAGGCTCATTTTAAATTTCACGTCAAGAAAACAAAGAGGCTGAATATGAAAATTGCTCAAGTGGTGTTGAATAATCTGGCTGGCGATGTCGAAAAACTGAAAGAACTGGCTGAACTCGATCCTCAGTTAGTGTTGGTGTTTGGATTTACTGAGCATTTTGCTGATCCTGCTTTACATCAGAGTCTACGCATAAATTTTCCTCATGCCCAGTGTGTTGGTTGCACCACTGCAGGAGAAATTGCACCCTCTGGCGTGGTTAATCATACTAGCGTTGTGACAGCCATTCGATTCGAGCATACAGGCTTTAAGGTGGCAACAGCACCATTAGATTCGATGGAGAAGTCATTTGAAGCTGGTGCGACTTTAGCGAGTAAGCTGAAGTCACCAGCATTGAAAGCGGTGCTCGTGTTCGGTCAAGGAGTTGCGATTAACGGCAGCGGTATGATCGAAGGGATGGTCAGCGAACTAGGCGTAGGAATGCCAATCACAGGTGGCTTGGCCGGCGACGATGGTGCCTTTGTAAAGACCTTTGTATTGTCGAATGAAGGGGTCTCCACTGATCACATTGTCGGTGTTGGATTCGAGGGAGAAAAATTGCGATTCTCACACGGCAGCTTTGGTGGGTGGAAACCATTTGGTCCAACCCGCAAAGTAACCCGTTGCGTTGGCAATATTTTGTATGAGCTTGACGGCGAGCCAGCTTTGGATGTCTACAAACGCTACTTGGGTGATTACGCTAAAGATCTACCCGGCTCTGGCTTACTATTCCCATTCGAAATGTTGAGCGATGCACGCGAATCTTTGGGACAAATCCGTACTATTCTGGGTGTGAATGAAGCAGACGGCAGTCTCGTATTGGCAGGTGTCATTAATCCTGATGGTTACTTGAGGCTAATGCATGCGCATACGAATGATCTAGTCGACGGTGCGGAAACCGCCGCCAATTCAACCATTGAAAACATGGGAGAAGTGGAGGGTCAAGCGCTCGGACTCTTAGTCAGCTGTGTTGGACGCAAACTCGTCATGGGTGGGCGCGTGGATGAAGAAGTCGAAGCAGTTCAAGATATTCTTGGCGATAACACGGTTCTCTGCGGTTTTTATTCGAATGGTGAAATTTGCCCTGGCTATCAACTTGAAGCATGTAGTTTGCATAATCAAACAATGACTATTACCTATCTTGCCGAGAGTGCTTAATGCCACATAAGCTGTCTCTTCGCCAATACAAGCGTTTGCTGGGGATAGTTGGAGAAACCCAGCTCGAGAGTTTTTTGGCGGAAATTGAATCGTTACCTAAAGATTCAGGGGTAAGTGATCTTGCGCTGCAAGCGTTCAAAGGCTTACGTCCGTTTTTCTTACAGGTAGACGAAGCATACGAGCAAGCTGATCGTGATTTGGCGCTGGGGAAACGTAGCCTAGAACTGAGCTCCACCGAATTGATGGAAGCGAATCAGACTCTGCGGCAAGAAGCCGAAATGCGCCAACAGGTTCTGCAAACACTACGCCAAACGACGAACGAGGTACTAGGACAATTAGGCAAGCGCTTGGGCGACGAAGAGAGCCTAGAATCTCTCAGTACTCTTTTGGCCGGCTTAGTCAGTGACATCCTAAGTACTCGTAGTGAACTGCAGACAGCATTGAATGCAATTAAGAATCAGCAGTTCGCTCTCGATGAACATGCCATTGTTAGCGTCACAGATGCGGACGGCAATGTTCTGTACGCTAATGATAAGTTCTGTAAGATCAGCCAGTACGATAGGAGTGAATTACTGGGTGTTAATCATCGAGTCGTTAACTCTGGTTTGCATTCGAAAGAGTTTTTCGCCGCGATGTGGGACACCATTAAACAAGGGAAGGTGTGGCATGGCGAGATTCGTAATCGCGCCAAAGATGGAAGTTTCTATTGGACCAGCGCAACGATAGTGCCGTTTCTGGATGCAGATCAAAAACCATATCAGTTTATTTCGATTCGAACAGACATCACCCATGAGCGCCTGTTAAAAGAAGAAATCGAATCGAGCAAGCGCCTGTTGCAAAACGTGATGAATACCTTAGGAGAGGGTGTTTATACATTAGATTCTCAAGGCGTCTGTACCTTCTTGAATCCCGAGGCTGAGAAAATACTAGGCTGGAGCATAGAAGAAGCACGCGGCAAACAACTTCATGATTTGATTCATGCAAATCGCCCTGATGGCACGTATGTGCCTCGCCATGCATGTCCGATTGGTATCAGTATGGAAAGCGGCCAAGTTTTTCGTTCTGATGATGAATATTTTCAACATAAATCAGGACGGTTTTTCCCAGTATCACTAGTCGCCTCGCCTATTTTTGAAAATGGCGTGATCGTGGGCTCAGTCGCCGCTTTTCAAGATATTACCGATCGTCATGCAGCTGAGGCTGCATTGCGTGAAAGCGAAAATAAACAACGCATGATTCTTGATAACGCTGCGGATGCGGTGTTTGTCGCAGGAAAAGATGAGCGCTGGATTTACGTCAACGATTTGGCCTTGAACCTATTGGGCTTTAGTCGTGATGAATTGTTGAACTCGAATATCTATCAATTATTGCCGGAAGAGCATCGTGACATTGCGCGATCTAATTTTAATGCGCGACTTGGGCGTGATAAGTTCATGCGACAAGAAATTCGACTCTTGACGAAAACAGGCGGTCAAGTCCCAGTCGAAATGAACGCAGCCTTATTGCCAGACGGCAGTATGTATGGTTCGTGTCGTGACATCACCAGTCGTAAAGAATTTGAAGCTGCGCTGATTAAAGCAAAGGTGGGGGCAGAAGAGGCGAGTCGCGCTAAAAGTGAGTTCTTGGCGACCATGAGTCATGAGATTCGTACGCCGATGAACGGCATCATAGGTATGACTGAACTTACTTTGGATACCGAGCTCGATACTCAACAGCGTGAGTACCTCGAGTTGGTCAAAGTTTCTTCGAATTCTCTGCTTGGCATCATCAACGACATTCTTGATTTCTCCAAAATTGAGTCTGGCAAGATGGTGTTGGAACGTATTGAGTTCCCCTTGCGTGAATTAATTGCTACAACTTTGAAGGCGCTTGCATTGCGCGCAGAACAAAAAAATATCGAGTTGGTTTATCAAATCGATTCTGAGCTGCCGCATATCATATTGGGAGACCCTGGGAAATTGCGCCAAGTGTTGACCAATTTGGTTGGGAATGCAATCAAATTTAGTGATTCCGGCGTTATTACGGTGGACGTCAATTTAGAAGATCGTGATGATAGTGAAGTCAAAGTCTATTTTGCTGTGACCGACAATGGCATCGGTATCCCAGCTGAAAAATTGGAACACATATTCCAACCGTTCAGTCAGGCGGACGCATCGACCACGCGCAAGTACGGCGGAACTGGTCTAGGTTTATCGATTTCTTCACGCTTGGTGCAAAGTATGCAGGGGCAACTGCAAGTCTTAAGTGAGGAAGGTAAAGGCAGTAGTTTTTTCTTCTCGGCAATATTTGGAATCGGTGAGATGAGTATCGAACAAATTCCCGATATTGAGCTGCAGGGCATCCATGTGTTGGTAGTCGACGATAATGCAATTAATCGGAAATACATTGGCGATACTTTGCGTAATTGGAATATGCAGGCAGTATCAGTTAGCAGTGCCGACGAGGCCTATGATGTTGTTCGTCAGAGCATCGCAAAAAGTCACCGATTTGATCTCATTATTTTAGATGCCTGCATGCCTGAGAAAGATGGCTTTAGCTTAGCTGCTTCGCTGAAGTCGGATGGCATTTTGGGAGGAAGTAAAATGCTGATGCTGTCATCGGCGGGATCGCAAGATGACGCTAAACGTTGCGAGGAGTTTGGTATTGCTGGCTACGTGCGCAAACCGATAAGTCATAATGAACTGCAGTTCGCCATTGAATCCGTGTTCAAAGGAGTGTCGCAAGGGGCGATGCATTATGCGCAACTCGCATCCGTATCCAACGAGGACCAACAAAAGGCCTTGCGCGTGTTGGTTGCCGAAGACAATCCCATTAATCAAAAATTAGCGCGTAGTTTGCTTGAAAAATGGGGCCACGATGTTGATATCGCAGAAAACGGTATCCTTGCAATTGCGATGTTCAAGCGCAATGTCTATGACGTAATTCTGATGGATATGCAGATGCCGGAAATGGGAGGCATCGAGGCCACGCAGAAAATTAGAGAAATGGAACAAGGGAATAGTCGAATTCCGATTATCGCGATGACGGCAAATGCGATGCAGGGTGATAAAGAGCGCTGCCTTGAAGTGGGAATGGACCACTATTTGTCGAAGCCGATCAAATCTGACTTGCTCAGAAACTTATTGGACGAAATATTTTCACATGTTGTGGAAAATGCGAATGTAACTGAGCCAAAAAAACAGTTGTCTTGTGTTGAACCTCGCCGAGCCTCTGATCAACGAGATATCCAGTTTGATTTTTCTAAAGCGATTCTACAGGGTGATGAAGAAGTGTTGGCGATTATCACACCGATGTTTCTTGATGCCTCAGACACCCATCTTGAAGAGCTTCGAACTGCGATTCTTCGTGAAGATGCAGAATTACTTTATCGCAGTGCGCATACTTTAAAGGGACTTGTCGGTAACTTCAATGCGACGCCGGTGGAGGATTTGGCAAAAGCATTGGAACTCAAAGGCAAACATAAAGACTTTTCACGTGTGCCACTTATTTTTGAAGAATTGCAACGACAAATGAAACCAATGACTACAGCATTGAGAAAATATGTCGCAGAGAAACTTGATTAATGGAAATTCTTGAAATGTCTGATAATCGTAATTGCTTCTTACAATTTTCAGACGCAATTGTACGGTTGACGAGATTGCTCTGACACCCCATGCCCTATACAATCACGTGCAAGGAGAAATGCCTATGTACCGTGTCATGTTGGTGGAAGATGATGAGCGTCTTGCCACTTTAATTCTCGAGTATCTACAGTCGTATGAATTCTCGGTGGAGCTGGTTTCTCGAGGCGACTTAGCCCTAGCTCATTTTCAAGCAAGCAAGCCTGATTTGGTCGTCCTTGATCTTATGTTGCCTGGACTCGATGGGATGGTCGTTGCGCGTCAAATTCGTGAAATAAGTAAGGTGCCTATCTTGATTCTTACGGCGCGCGAAGATTCTTATGATGAAGTGTCTGCACTAGAGCAAGGAGCTGACGACTTTGTAAACAAGCCGGTGCAACCTCGAATTTTGTTGGCACGCCTACGCGCATTGGTTCGCCGCAGCAATGGAAATCAAGAGGATGCTACCTTGCTTGACCCTAACCAAATAGCATTTGGTGGTCTCAAGATCAATAGAGCTGATCGCATCGTGCAATGGAACGAGCAAGTGATGGATCTTTCGAATACTGAATTTAAATTGTTGATGATCTTGGCTGAGTCACCGGGTAAAGTTCTGTCTCGTGACGATATTCTGAAAAAAATGCGTGGTATCGAGTTTGATGGCTTGGATCGTAGTATTGATAATTTGATTTCGCGCTTACGCCGTCGATTTGACGATCAACAATCTGAAAAAATCAAAACGGTATGGGGGGAAGGCTACTTGTTTTCACCCTCAGCATGGCTCGAGAGTTAATTTTTTGTACTAGGTTTTCAACAGCAAAGGCGCTACTCAAGCGCCTTTTTTTATTCGATCACGGCCACGATGATAATCGGGGTTGTACGTGTCAAAAGGTGACCTCTGTCAGTCCCACCGTTGAAGCTAAATTGAGAAACGCGCAAGGCGTTATTGCTGTCATTCCAGATTAAGCCATTATCGGTAATTGGCAGGTTAAAGGCGACTTGATTGGGTGTACGTACTTCAATGCTGGCGTTGCTATCACGTTTGTCGAAGCCAAATTTAACACCAACACATTTTTTACCAGAAACATTGCTGGAGTCGACCTGCTGCATATACGCCAGCGTTTGTTCACACGCTGTACGCAAATCGGCAACTTCGTAGTTACCATCGGTGCGCAGCTGAATGCTAACGCGAGAGCGGTAAGTGAACTGACTCAATTTCGGACTGAGACTCAACTCCGCATTTTCATCGTATGCGGCTTTCAGCAATGGAAGTTGGGTTTGTCCTAGCGGGTCGAGCCCTAAATTCATGACGCTGCTTTTTGCATTCAGCGTAAGGCGCAAGTTTTCAAGATTGATCGATTTATCTTTGATCACAATTTGAAAACGGTTTTGAATCAGGTGTTTGGACTTACCGTACTTCTCAAACGAGACCATGAGTTTATACGCGTCTCGATAGCTGATCCATTCGCTGTCGGCTTTCTTACTGACGTCAACAACCGATTGGGCAAGAACCTGGGAGGCTCCTAAACCAGTGACGGTAAAGACTGTTGCGATCAAGTGTAAGAAACGTTTCACAATGGGTACAAAATTAAGTTAATAAGGGGCTTGAGGTGCAAATTAAAATCGATATGCCAATGCAGTCGAGATCGACACTCCAGTTTTCTTTTCTACTAAGGGGCTTTCTTTAGCACTGCCAACAAGCTGCGTTGCCCGTAACTTGCTGGTAATGAGCCACGATGTACTCAGGCTATAGTTCCAGTTGATATCAAGATGAACATCCTTCACGCCAGATTTTGGATGAAATTCTTCGTTAATGCTGCGACCAGCTTCTACTTCACTGACCCCAAAGTAACTTTCTGCATAAGCTTGGTTGACTAGGTTGAAGCCGACACCGACGGCAAGAGAATGGTGGCGTGGCAGATCACTAAATCGATAGCTCAAATCGGAGCTCAAACGCAGCCCCTTTTTGTCATTACCTGCGCCGTAAAGTAAGCTGTTAGTGAAACGTAGATTTTCATTTACTCGATAATGATAAAAGCCGCCTGCGAGTAGTCGTGTTTTGATGTCTGTCATTCCATCTAAGCGATTGAGCTCCCGTTGAACAATTTTAAGTTCTGGTCCCATGACGCTAGAAGTCTGATAGCGGGGGGCGTCGATGCTGTTGCCAACACCTGAAGGGGTACGTCCCGGTTCAATTTGGAGTAAAGGGCCAAATTCCATATTCGGGGTATCGGACAAGTGCCAGCCTGCCGTCATACCCGCCAAATACATGCCGTTGCTCCATTCGACTTGAAGTGCAGGCAGCACAGTACGTTTACTTTTCTCCGCGCCTTCATAGTTTGGGCGTGAAATAACACCGATCCCAACGTAGCTGTCGAAGCTACCATCAGGCATCAAATTGCGGCTAGGACTTTGTGCCATACATGGCATCGCAGTCAAAAAGCAAAGAAAAGTAAAGATTTTTTTCATCTTGGTACGTGGCTCATAATCAAACATCGGTGACTTAATTCAGCACGGCTTACGCTACGCCGTGTCGCAGTGCTTATTTTACCGATTTCATTCGCATCCATGATGCGTCCTCGTTATTTCTGAGCGCTTTTCTTCAATAGATGATAGGTATCGTTGTAAAGTCGACGCTCTCATCACTACGATCAATCATCATTATTTGTGCTGGGCTGACAATCGCCATAGTGCAGAGTGTTTCAGGTGCTAAAGGTGGTTGCCCGTCAAGGTAAGACACATTTATTCGTTTGTTATAGCGCCACACGGTAATTTCGGGGTCTCCATAGCAACCGTTTGGCTTACTACCCGTAAAGACCGCGATCAACATTTTTTTACTAAAGTCGATAGTGGGCAAAGGGCGATTGATCACTGCATTGTGCTCTTGCCACAGGGTCGACCAAGCTGCTTGGTCTTTGACCACCAAGGCCCGTGGTGTCTGTATCATTGAGTTTGAAGTTTTCTCAATAACGTCGAAACCTATTTTTTGGCCACTAATTTCCACAAAATCTACTGGCAACGCCAAGCGAGGTGCGCGCACTAAACTCATAGGTGTGCTTGCTTGAGGCGACGTTTTATCGCAGCTTGTTAAAGATACGATACTTCTTTCATGGAATTGCGCCGTTATTTTTTGTCCATTTGTCGATACTTTTAGAATCTGATGTTGGCTGCAGTTATTCGGGCTAGCAAAGAAGCTTCCGATAACCATGTCGCTAGCGAAATCAAGATTTAATTTTTGTGGGACTGTAAACTTGCCGAGTTCAACAAATTGCGTCCAGAGTTTGTCATCCTTAATGACAGCATTGATTGGTGCTTTGCCATAAAAAAGTGACGCGCCAAGGGCTGTGATTCGCAAATTGGTCTCTGCATCTGCCGGCACAATAATTTGCTGGATCTGGTGATTGGGTCCTAAACCAAGATCCGGGTAGTCTAGGTGCTCTATTGCTTGTTTGAAAATGGCTGCAGCACTCGGGTCACTACAGTTATAACGTGGACCAGCAATCGAATCGGCATTGCTGCAGACAACATTTTCAGGTGTTTTCCCAAAGAGAGTTTGACGGTAACGGGCATCAGAGCAAGTTCCGAGCTTTTCTGAGAGCACATACTGTTGATCGATGACGAATAATCGGTTTTGTAGATCGGCACAACTTGTGTCTTTGGCGATAGTTAAGAAAGCATTGGTCTCGATTGGCGCAGGCGTGCTTTTAATCGGAGTTGATAAATTCGATGTATTCCCCCCGCCACATCCACTAAGGATGTTTGCGCATAAATAAATTAAAGTAATTGATCTCGCTTTGCTCATTTGTGCCTCTTTCGTCGAGTCGCGCAAATCGAGTCGGCATGTGGTTGCCCGAATGAATTTGCGTATCGCCATAATCTGAGGCACATCATATTCAAGTAAGTGGAAAGAATCTCCTCTGAACTTAATGCAATTTGTCATTAAATTGTAGCGGTTCTCGTTCGAAATAACGTTGTGAAAATATTTTTGCAAATCACCTTCTTCTTATAGAATGTCGATGGGAGATATTGGATGACAATTGTAGGACAAACACTAGTTGAGTCTTGGGGGAGATCGGTATGAACCGTATCTTTCTGCGTTTTATCGGCCCTGTATTCTTGTCTATTGCCCTCGCAGGCACTTTGGTCTATGGCGCGATTACTTTACTGTTTGGTGAGCCCGTCAAAGAAAATGCTGCTAGACAGGCCGCGCCGCAGATTTTTTTATTGGAACAATATATCGACAAAGCCCCAGGCGATGAGTGGTTGCAACGCCTAAACAAAGTGCGCGAAGTCTCACAGGTGAAGTTTGATTTGATTCCTTTGCGCACAGCATTGACGCAGTTAGACGAAGATCAACGTGCGAAATTGATGGATGGTACGGTTGTGATTGATGTCCCTGGGCGCGCATTTTATCGGCGTGTAGATCTCACAGGCTATCGTTATGTCGATAGTGAAAACGATGTGCTGTATGCCCAAGATTTGCCGATTGATATGTGGCAGTTTCTACGCATCGAAATGTTGCGTTACGTGCTAGTCGCCCTTGTCTTGTTGGTGCCAGTGGCTTTTTGGTCGCGCTCCCATTGGCGAGAAGTGCAAGCCTTGGCCAAAGTGACCGAAAAATTTGGTAGTGGTGAGTTAGCGGTTCGCGCCGATACTCCCACAAGTTCGAGTGTGTACCCATTATCCGTGCAGATCAACCAGATGGCGGAGCGCATCGCACAACTGTTGACGGCCCAAAAACAGTTGTTGCACGCAGTTTCTCATGAGCTCAGAACACCGATTGCACGCCTCGAATTTGCACTGGAAATTTTACAGGATGCCGGTGTCGACGATAAAAAAAAACAACGCATCGATGCCATGCGTGGCGATCTCGCGGAACTCAATACCCTCGTTTCTGAATTGCTGAATTTGGCGAAGATGGAGCAACAACACGAGCTACAGTTGCAGGAATTGAGTGCCCAAGAATTCGCACAAACATGTATCGACGGTTTACCACCGATGCGCGCCGAACTTCAACTTAATCTTACGGTGGAACCAGTTCATCTGCGTCTGCTGGCAGATCAACGTTTATTGATGCGCGCGGTGCAGAATTTACTGAAGAACGCGATGAAATATGCTAATCAGCACATTGGCATGGAGATCGGCGAAGACAAAGATTGCCGTTGGATTGCGGTCGAAGACGATGGCGTCGGTATTCCTCAAGCTGAGCGCGAAAACATCTTTGAAGCCTTTTATCGTCTTGATCGGAGCCGTGATCGCAATAGCGGTGGATTTGGTTTGGGTTTATCGATTGTCCGCCAAATCGTACAAATGCACAGTGGTTCTATTGAAGTGAACGATGCAAAATTGGGTGGAGCTCGCTTTGTAATTAGATTGCCGAAATAAATTTCAGCATAGTTTGCTCGATGGCCGCTATGAAATACAAAGGAGTCGTTTGGTGCGACTTCTTTGTATTTGTTTATAGCGCTACGATTAAATTGCTTGAGTGCGGCTTTTTAACCAAGCTAAGGCATTACCGCTGACGCGTGGTGACAAACGGTGCAAAACGTGCAGGTGGTATTGGTTCAGCCAAGCGATTTCGTCTTCGCGCATGATGCTAAGATCGATGCAGCGCGTGTCAATCGGGCACAGTGTCAAGGTTTCAAACTGTAAGTAATCGCCAAATTCAGTGCTTTCTGCCGGTACGCAAAGCAAAAGATTCTCAATTCGAATTCCCCATTTTCCAGGGCGATAAATTCCTGGCTCGTTGGAAGTAATCATCCCAACTTCCATCTTCATATGCACTTCTGGTACAGCGCCCGAGATGCTTTGTGGACCTTCGTGAACGTTTAAGAAATAACCGACACCGTGTCCTGTACCATGGCCAAAATTGATGCCTTCGGCCCAGATCGGCGCGCGGGCAATAACATCTAGCGTCGTCGACAAAGTCCCATAGGGGAATTTCATGCGTGACAACGCAATCATGCCCTTGAGGACTAAAGTGAAATCGTGTTTCTGATCATCAGACACTTTACCGACGCCGACCACGCGTGTGATATCGGTGGTACCGTTATAGTATTGGCCACCAGAGTCAATCAGCAATAATCCATCGCCCTCGATTTGCGCGTAGGACTTCTCTGTCGCTCGGTAGTGTGGCATGGCGCCATTCCCATTAAAGCCAGCGATAGTGCCGAAACTTGGACACACAAAATGCGCTTGCGCCGCGCGTGCTGCGCAGATTTTTTCGTCGATGGTGAGTTCGCTGATAGCTTGTGTTTTGTCTTGCATCGCGTCTTCAAACCATGCGAAAAATTCGCACAGCGCAGCACCATCTTGCTCCATTGCCTCGCGCACAAACTGTGCCTCTTGCGGTGTTTTTCGCGACTTTAGGAAAACGGAAGGGTTAATTGCTTCGATCACCTTGCAGTGTTTCGCTATCGATTCTCGGAAACCAAAAGTAATGCGGCGTGGATCGATCAAAACCGCATCCCCAGCGCCTAGCGTACTGAGTGCATTTGCTGCATCAACATAGGGTTGAAGCTCTACACCGTCAGCTGCCAAGGCTTGCGCGACTCCGGCAGGTACTTTATCGAGCGGCACAAACAAAACGGCGGTGCTCGCACTCAGAAGTAAGTGTGAGACGAAGACCGGATTGTAATTGACGTCCGAACCACGTAAATTGAGCAACCAAGCAATGTCATCGACCGTCGAGATGAAATGCCATTGCGCAGACTTCTCGACCATTGCAGCACGCACTTGTTGCAGTTTCTCACGGCGGCTGACGACGGCATATGGCGCCGGATGTTCATACACCATTTCAGTTGGTAATGAAGGGCGATCTAACCACACTTCTTGTAAGAGATCGGTCTCAGTTTGTATCTTCACGAGTTTAGGGTAAAGTGCATTTTGTAGCATGCGCGCACTGGCCAAACTCAACACATTGCCATCCACGCTTAGAACTTGATTGGCTTTCAGGTTCGCCGCTAACCATTCGATATGCGCTGGTGTCGCAGAAGATAAGATCTTCATCATTTGTATACCACTGCCAGCGAGTTCGATCTCAGCTTGTTCCCAATAACGACTGTCAACCCATAGACCCGCGAACTCAGCAGTAACAACGAGTGTTGCGACCGACCCAGTGAAGCCAGAAAATACTTCGCGCGCTTGCCAACGCGGGGGGAGGTATTCAGACAAATGTGGGTCTGCAGATGGAATCAAACAAGCGTCAATGCCGTGGCGCTGCATGGCTTGTCGAAGTTGGCTTAATCTTTCTGGGACGGTGTATGTCATTTTATTTTCTCTAACAGCGATTTTGTCTTATTTGGAATTGCTCAAAAAAAATGCGCACCAGTTGAGGATGCGCATCTTCGGGAGATCAGCTTGGTTTGATCTGAACGTGAATTAACGCACGCGCATGCCAGGTTCTGCGCCAGGCCAGGCTTCCAAAATGTAGAGGCCAGGATTGGTTTTTTCATCGGCGGCAGATGCTGCTAATACCATACCTTCAGATATACCAAATTTCATTTTACGTGGTGCGAGGTTAGCCACCATGACCGTGAATTTACCAATCAATTGTTCTGGCTGATAAGCTGATTTGATGCCTGAGAACACATTGCGCGTTTTACCTTCGCCTACATCTAAAGTTAAGCGCAGCAATTTGTCTGAACCTTCTACGTGTTCGCAATTGACGATTTTGGCGATACGCAGATCGACTTTAGCGAAATCGTCGATCTTGATTTCGTCTGCCAATGGCTCGATGCTCGGCGTTGCTGTGGCTGCAGCTGCCGTTGATTCGGCCGCAGCTGGCGCATCAAACAATTGATCAAAAATCAGAGGGTCAACACGTTGCATCAAGTGCACGTAAGGATTGATCTGATGCTGGTTAGGCAACGGTGCATAGACGTCAGCCCATTGCAAGGCGCCGATATTCAATTGCGCTTCAACTTGGCTCGCCAAATGCGGCAAGACTGGCTTTAAGAAAATCGTCAAGATACGGAAGGCTTCCAGCAAACGGCTGCACACTTCTTGTAACTTGGCTTCGTTGCCTTCTTGCTTCGCCAGTTCCCAAGGTTTGTTTGCATCAACGTAAGCATTGATGACGTCCGCTTGTTCCATTACGGCGCGTAAGGCTTTACCAAATTCACGTGCTTCGTACAGTGCTTGGATTTCGGTCGTGACGGCACGCAGATTTTGCAAGAACGCATCATCGGCTGTTGCCCATGTGGTGTTGACCTTGCCATCAAAACGTTTCGTGATAAAGCCAGCCGCACGGCTCGCGATATTGATGTACTTACCGATCAAATCGGAATTCACACGCGCCACGAAGTCGTCTGGGTTCATGTCCAGATCTTCAACCTTGGCATTGAGTTTGGCCGCAAAGTAGTAGCGCAACCATTCTGGATTCATACCGATGTCGAGATAGCGCAAAGGTGAAATACCTGTGCCGCGGGATTTCGACATTTTTTCACCGGAAACAGTCACGAACCCGTGTGCATAAACATTGTCTGGCGTTTTATAACCAGAAAATTTCAACATCGCTGGCCAGAATAGCGTATGGAAGTACGTAATGTCTTTCCCGATGAAGTGAATTTGTTCCGTCTTCGGATCGGCCATAAAGGCATCAAAATCTTTGCCCGTTTTGTTGAAGTAGTTTTTCAATGAAGCGAGATAGCCAACAGGGGCATCGAGCCAAACATAGAAATATTTGCCTGGTTGATCAGGAATTTCGATACCGAAGTAAGGTGCATCACGACTGATATCCCAGTCACCTAAGCCGCCTTCGCCTTCCAACCATTCTTTGCACTTATTTGCGACTTCGGATTGCAAGCGATTATCTTGCAAAGCCCAGCCACGCAAGAATTCGACGCATTTTTCATCAGATAACTTGAAGAAAAAGTGCTCAGACGATTTCATAATTGGCGTTGCGCCAGTCAAGACCGAGTAAGGGTTCTTGAGTTCGGTTGGCGCATACACAGCGGAACACACTTCGCAAGAATCGCCATACTGATCTTTAGCGCCGCACTTCGGGCATTCGCCTTTGATGTAGCGATCTGGCAAGAACATGTTCTTAACAGGGTCATAAAACTGCTCGATGGTTTTGCTGGTGATGAAGCCTGCCGCTTTGAGCTTGCGGTAAATGTCTTGCGATAGTTCGTGATTTTCAGCACCATCAGTCGAGTGCCAATTATCAAATTGGATATGAAAACCATCCAGGTATTGCTTACGACCTGCAGCGATTTGACCGACGAATTCTTGCGGTGTTAAGCCTGCTTTTTCGGCAGCGATCATAATCGGTGCGCCATGCGCATCGTCAGCACAGACGAAGTTAACTTCGTGGCCCGACATTCGCTGATGACGAACCCAGATATCGGCCTGGATGTACTCCATGATATGGCCAAGATGGAAAGGGGCGTTCGCGTAAGGAAGGGCAGTGGTGACAAACAGCTTGCGAGTCATAATCTTGAATTTCTTCTATGAAATGGACGAAAGCTAGTATTTTAACAGTGAAAACCCACATCGCAGTAGTTTAGCGATGTGGGTTTCTATTTGCGAAGCCGAAGTTTTAGTTCGGGAGTGGGAACGTACAACTAGCGTTTTTTGAGAAGTCACTAATGAATTTGACCTCTGCTGTGAGCGACGGCGTCTGGCTATATGCCTTCATTCCAGGTGATTTCATGTTAATTGTTATCGATTGTCCGGTCGTGGAGCCGTAATCTGTTGCCATAAAATTCAAAATGAAGGCTGCTGGTGTGCTCGCGATCGGTGTCGATTTGAGATAGTTGACGTTGTACGGCTTTTTCAACTTATAAGCATTTGCACCGATAACGAGCGAAATTGTGCCTTCGTCTGTTACGGATAAATTACAAACAGTATTCCCAAAGGTGCTCGCGCCAAGTGCCGCACCCTTGACGCAAGTGCTTGAGTTGGGGTCACTGCTCATCCCGTCAGGACAAGCTTGGGCATTTCTAAGTAGTTGAGCGACATCGGGCGTCAAAATCAAAGGAGTAGAGAAAATGTCTGCGCTAGCATCATTGCCGACCAAAATTAATTTTTTTGCATTGATGAATTCATAGTTAGTGACTGCGGCCGCAATTTTCATTCCTATGGTGATTGAGTCCGCATCATTGAGGTAGCCCATGCCTTGTTGAACGGCGAAATAATTTGCGATAGCGATTTTATTGTCGAGCAAATCTGCGACGTAGCCATACGTTGAGTCGCCCTTGAACGTATGTGCAGAGTAGAGAATTGTCGCGACCAAACTACTTCTACTTTCCTTGCCGCTATTTAAACTGCTAGTCCAATAATCAAGTCCTGCTTGGTCGACGCTGGTGCGTCCCAATACGTTTTTGTAAATAATTTTGATGAAGTCCGCGGTGCTCATATTGGCGTTGTAGCCAGTCTCTGTTGGAAACAGAAGCGCGGCCCGGTAAAAATTATCGGCAATCTGATTGATCGTGGCTCCAGCCGCCAATTGATCTATCCAATAGCTCAAACCATTTGCATCCGGCACGCGATTAAAAAAGGCCACGTAAAGCTCTTCCAGTTTTTGCAAGTCGTTGGCAGATATCGCGCTGGCTTTCTTTGCAATTTGAAGATTGATGGTTGCATCGGAAAAATTTAAGTTAGTAATATTGCTTGGGATACTTGTTACTTTACTCGTAGCAATCTCAGTCACTACGAAGCCTGCCGCTGTATTTCGAATTGCGTAGTTTGAGCGAGGCCCTGCAAAACTCTGCGTACTAGCAGCTGGTGCAGCGGGTGGCATGGCATAGGCAGCGCTTGGTTTGGTTTGATCGGTATTCCCACCGCATGCGGTGAGGCAGAGTGTGAAGGCGCAAAAGAATAAAGTGGTGAGTTTTTTCATATTGGATGGAATGTGGGGACAAGCTGGTTAGAGTTTGCTCTGATCAAAAAAGTGGTGTTGCAAATTGGAAAGCTAAACTCTTGCACGTTTAATTACAAATGATACTTTTTTTATAAACCATGTTGGCAATTGAAACTATTCTAACATTCTAGATAATTATTTTCTATGCAATTGTTTTTCTTATGTAATATTCATGGAATCCCGTAGTGGGTTTATGGCTTTGATCGGTTTGATCTGCGTTTTACGTTAGACTTGCGGTAATTGAATGGAGAAACGCATGTCAGCAGCAAGTACAGAACAAAATGTAGCAATCCTTGAACAAGCAAAATTGTTGCTTGGGTCGGTGATCGATACCAATACTGGAAAAGACTTCATTGCTTCGAAAGCAATCAAAAATATACAATTTGCCTCTGGTAAATTGAGTCTCGATGTGGAATTGGGCTACCCAGCCAAAAGCCAATTCACTTTAATCCAAGACCAGATCGCCAAGGCATTGGCTGGCATCAGTGGAGTCGACAGCGTTGAGGCTCATGTATCAAGCAAGATCGTAGCGCACACTGTCCAGCGAGGCATCAAATTGATGCCTAACGTCAAAAACATCATCGCTGTAGCATCCGGGAAGGGCGGTGTTGGTAAGTCGACGACGTCGGTAAATTTGGCCTTGGCATTGGCTGCTGAGGGGGCGAGCGTGGGCTTGTTAGATGCCGATATTTATGGCCCTTCACAACCGATGATGATGGGTATTGATGCTAGACCGGAGTCGGCTGATGGTAAAACCATGGAGCCGCTCGAGAATTATGGTGTGCAGGTTTCGTCGATTGGGTTCATGATTGATCCGGATTCTCCAATGGTGTGGCGTGGCCCTATGGTGACTCAAGCCTTGCAACAATTGTTGGAGCTGACTAACTGGCGTGATCTCGATTACTTGATCGTCGATATGCCACCTGGTACCGGCGACATTCAACTGACTTTGTCGCAAAAAGTGCCTGTGACTGGGGCTGTGATTGTCACGACGCCGCAGGACATTGCACTGCTAGACGCCCGTAAAGGCTTGAAGATGTTTGAAAAAGTGGGCATCCCTATTTTGGGTATTATTGAAAATATGAGTACACATATTTGCTCGAACTGTGGCCATGCTGAGGCCATCTTTGGTGCAGGTGGTGGCGAGAAAATGTGCCAAGAATATAAGGTTGATTTCTTGGGTGGTTTGCCTTTAACAATGGCGATTCGTGAACAAGCAGATTCTGGTAAACCAACGGTGGTAGCTGATCCTGACGGTGCTATTGCGCAAGCCTACAAAGCAATTGCGCGCAAGATCGCGATTAGGGTTGCGGAAAAAGCCAAAGATATGAGCAGTAAATTCCCAACGATTACAGTGCAAAACAACTAATTGAGTTCGCTAAGAGCATGACTTTTTCGACAATCGACCAAGAGATGATGGCTTTGGCCTTGCAAGAGGCACGCAGGGCCACCATGGAAACTTCACCGAATCCAAAGGTCGGCTGCGTATTGCTCAAAGGCGGCGAAATCATCGGTCAAGGTCATACACAAAAAGTAGGGCAGGCACATGCAGAAGTAATGGCGTTGCGGGATGCGGTAAACAAAGGACACGATGTGAGTGGCGCGACTGCTTATGTCACCTTGGAGCCCTGTAGTCATTACGGTCGAACTCCTCCATGCGCGAATGCTTTGATCGAAGCAAGGGTTGCACGTGTGGTAGCAGCAATTGAAGATGCAAATCCTCAAGTGGCCGGGCGTGGCTTTGCGATGTTACGTGATGCTGGTATCGAGGTTGCGCATGGTTTGATGGCGGCGGAAGCGCGAGAAATGAATATCGGTTTCTTGCGACGCATGGAGACGGGTAAGCCCTGGGTCCGTCTCAAAATGGCGGCAAGTTTGGATGGTTTTACTGCATTGCCTAACGGCCATAGCCAATGGATTACCGACAGCGAAGCGCGTGTTGATGGCCATCGTTGGCGTTCGAGAGCCGATGCTATTTTGACTGGCATTGGCACCGTACTTGTTGACGACCCTCAAATGACGGTGCGACTTCCTGGTCAAGAAATCAGCAGGCAGCCACGTAAAGTCATTGCTGATTCCATGCTCCGTACGCCCGAAAATGCGCAACTCTTGCAATCAGGGGAGACCACGCTAGTTCATACACAAGCGACATTATTGCCGGAATCTAAAATGGGGCGGCTGCGGGAGAAAGGAGTTCAACTGCTGGAATTGCCGGGTGCCGATGGAAGCGGTGTCGATCTCAATGCATTGGTGCTTGAGTTGGGGCGACAGCAGGTCAACGAGCTCCACGTCGAAGCAGGAGCCAGTCTCAGTGGTGCATTGATGGCCGCAGGCGTGGTTGATGAGTTATTGTTATATCTCGCACCGAAATTTCTTGGCGCGGGTAAGACCATGTTTGAACTGCCTACATTATCCGACGTCAATCAAGCAATGGCGTGGCAAGTACATGAAATGAAACCGATTGGTAATTCGATTCGAGTCTTGTTGCGGAAGTAGAGTGTACGACCTAGCGAGTGAGTAATAATAGTTCAGAAAAATAAAAAAGCCTCGATGATTTCTCAACGAGGCTTTCTATTCTGGTCGGAGTACAAGGATTCGAACCTTGGACCCCCTGGTCCCAAACCAGGTGCGCTACCGGGCTGCGCTACACTCCGAAAACTGCGACATGCATTGCTAATACAAAACATGGTGAAACTAAAAAGGATCGTCAAAAATATTCGACGATCCTTGAAAATTGGTCGGAGTACAAGGATTCGAACCTTGGACCCCCTGGTCCCAAACCAGGTGCGCTACCGGGCTGCGCTACACTCCGAGAAGCGAGATAATACTTCGCCTGCTAGTTCTTGTCAACCGCTGTCAGCCAGTACTTCTGTTCATTTGATGTATTTCAAGGGACTGACGAACTTGATTTGCCTCAACTTCATAAGGACAACTGGCTTTCAAAATGATAGTGCTCTTGAGAATGTGGGTCGATGAAACTGATACGTTTGGCGAGTAATTTGAGTGGTTTCTCGAAATCATCATGACCAACGGGGAGTGCTTGCGGATAAAAGCGATCGTTGAGGATCGGCGCGCCTAAACTAGCGAGATGCACGCGTAGCTGGTGCTTTTTTCCAGTCTTTGGTTGCAATTGATAGAGCGCATTTTCGCCACGGCGTTCAATAATTGAAATCAAGGTTTCAGTATTGGCTTCACCTTCTACTTCATGCATAACAAAAAATTGCGCGCTTTCTTCAAGCCGACTCTGTTTCAAATAGGGCGTTGGCAAGTCTGGCAAAAATGCAGCAATGGCGTGGTAGGTTTTTATTATCTGATTCTGCTGAAATAAGGCTTGATAACGGCCCCGCGTTTTCGGATTGCACGACAACAGTATGACGCCCGCGGTTTCACGGTCGAGTCGATGTAGTGGGGTCAAAAAGTCGATTCCTGTACTGTTTTTCAGACGTACTAGCAGAGTTTCCTTTAAATAGTTACCGCCGGGCGTCACTGGAAGAAAGTGAGGTTTGTCGACCACCAGCAAATCTTCATTTTGAAACAATATGGTTTCCTGAAACGGAATTGCGACTTCGTTTTCTACTTCGCGATAATAGTAAATGCACATGCCGCGTTTGACGGGCGAGTTGGGTGTAAGTGCATTTCCTTCTGCAGTACATACCTCGTGTTTAGCGAAACGGGTAAGCCATATTTGTTCGCTGACCTCGGGAAAATGCGAACATAGAAAATGTAAAGCATGCTGCCACTGCCCTTCCGGGAGCCAAATGTAGCTTGGACTGATGCCGTCACGAGTGGGAAGTGGTGCAGATTTCACTGAGTGCCTAATGCAATGGTATGATGAAGTTGTCGCATCTTACCATTGCTCAAATTGGTCGTAACTTTGAATGTGTGAATTCCCCTTTAGAACATGATCCAACTACCTCAACTTAGTCATGCCGAAATAGAATTGACTCAAGAGGTTGAGGTCGTAGACGAGCGTGGCCGTCTCAGTGCGATCCATATTCCAATCGAGCGTGATCTCACTGTGTATGTGGATAAACGCGAGTTAGTCACCTTGATGACGATAGGTGCTAATCCTGAGTTATTGGTGTTGGGTTATCTTAAAAACCAACGTCTAATTAAGAATGTTGCTGACATCACCTCGGTGCAAGTCGACTGGGAGGTCGCTGCTGCTGCGGTCGTCACTCGGTCAGGGATTGACCACATTGAACAGCGAACGGCAAAAAAGATTGTGACGACAGGCTGCGGTCAGGGCACGGTTTTTGGTGCCTTAATGGATGATCTTGACCAAATTCAGTTGCCGATTAAGGCTAGCGTTAAACAATCTGTCATCGTGAGTATTGTTGATGCCGTTCGACACCACCCTTCAGTCTACAAGAAGGCAGGGTCAGTGCATGCATGTGCCTTGTTTTCAGACACTGGGGAGCTATTGCAGTTTGTTGAGGATGTTGGTCGGCACAATGCCGTTGATGCGATTGCAGGCAAAATGTGGCTTGAGGAGATGCCCGGCGAAGATAAGATCTTCTACACCACGGGACGCCTGACTTCGGAAATGGTGATAAAGGCTGCGCAAATGGGTATTCCTATCTTGTTATCGCGCTCAGGTACAACGGCAATGGGTTTGCAATTGGCACAAGAATTAGGGATGAGCTTATTTACTAGGTGTTCCGGTAATCATTTTTTGTTGTTAAGCCATGCTCGTCGCTTGAAAGTTGATGCCACGCCCTAAGCGTCTAGTGCTAAGTATCCTAGTCCCTCGTAAAAAGGTAAAATAGCGGTTTTGACTTTACCGCGATTATTGTCGTCCTCAAATTTCTATAGGATCGACAACCGCCATGCATAGATGACCGCTTCTCATTTACCTACACCAACAACTCCAGTGCGTACACGATTTGCACCTAGTCCGACTGGCTATTTGCACGTCGGCGGTGCGCGTACAGCCTTGTTTAGTTGGGCTTTTGCCCGCCATTTTGGCGGTACTTTTGTTCTGCGCATTGAAGACACTGATTTGGAACGATCAACCCCAGAAGCCGTGCAAGCGATTTTGGACGGTATGAGTTGGTTGAATCTGCAGCATGATGAAGGTCCGTATTATCAGATGAAGCGCATGGATCGTTATCGTGAGGTGTTGGCAAAGATGCTTGCTGAGGGCACCGCCTATCATTGTTACTGCGCCCCAGAAGAAGTAGAAGCGATGCGTGAGCGTCAACGTGCAGCAGGCGAGAAACCACGTTACGACGGCACTTGGCGTCCAGAACCAGGCAAAACCTTGCCTGCGATTCCGTCAGATCGTAAACCAGTAATTCGCTTCAAAAATCCTTTGGATGGTGAAGTGACTTGGAACGATGTCGTGAAGGGAACAATTACGATTTCCAACCGCGAGCTTGACGATTTAGTTATTGCACGCCCTGATGGCACGCCAACCTACAACTTCTGTGTTGCTGTGGATGATAGTGATATGCAAATCACCCATGTGATTCGCGGTGATGATCACGTCAATAATACGCCTCGTCAAATTAATATTTTGAACGCATTGAGCGCGCCTTTGCCGTTCTATGGACACGTGCCTATGATTCTCGGTACCGATGGTCAGAAGTTATCGAAGCGCCGTGACGCTGTGAGCGTGATGGACTATCTCGAGAAAGGCTATTTGCCAGAGGCATTGCTAAATTACCTAGCGCGCCTTGGTTGGAGTCATGGCGATGATGAAGTTTTCAGTATGGAACAGATGATCAGTTGGTTTGATTTGACTCATCTCTCCAGCTCCGCTGCTCAATTCAATCCTGAAAAATTAGCTTGGTTGAATAATCACTACATTAAAGCGGCAGATAATCAACGCTTGGCCGAGTTGGTGAAAGTTGATCTCGATAAATTAGGCGCAGATTTGGCCATTGGACCCGATCTCGCGGCTGTAATCGCTTTGTTGAAAGAGCGCGCAAACACCACCGTTGAATTGGCTCAATCTGCAATGTTGTTCTATCGGGAGCCAGTGGCAGATGCTGACTTAGTCGCGCAGCATATTACCGAAGCGATCAAACCTGCCTTGCAAGAATTCACGACAGCTTGCGCAAATGTTGAATGGAATAAAGCTGCAATCTCAGCGACCATGAAAGAGGTTTTGGCCAAGCATGGACTTAAGATGCCGCAATTGGCAATGCCATTGCGTTTGCTGTTAACTGGGCAATTACAAACACCATCGATTGATGCTGTGATTGAGTTGTTTGGAAGAGAAGTTGTACTGAATCGCTTGGCAAAGGCTTGAGTGCTAAATGGCGGTTCGATTCGGTTTGTCTTGAGTACGCGCCGGGCAATTTGCTTTACAAGCATTGTGTAAGCTTGTTATACTCTCGCTTCTGTTTCGAGCGGGGGTATAGCTCAGTTGGTAGAGCGCTTGCATGGCATGCAAGAGGTCAGCGGTTCGATTCCGCTTACCTCCACCAAGTCGAGACAAAAGTAGTTTTAGTTTGAACAGGAATTTGAAAAATAATTCTTGCCAAAACCAAGAAAGCTACTATATAATCTTGGTCTTACTTGATCGCGAAACAAATAAAGCGTAGCGAAAAAAGTGAATAGGTCAGCAGCACGGACAGGTTACTGTCCCCATCGTCTAGAGGCCTAGGACACCACCCTTTCACGGTGGGTACGGGGGTTCGAATCCCCCTGGGGACGCCAGATAAAGCCGCTAAGTTTAAATGCTTAGCGGCTTTTTTATTTTGCGGTACAAAGCGAGCACTGCTCGCGCAGGGGATTCGAAGGGTTTCGCTTGCAAGCGAAACAGCGGCCGACTTGTAAACTCCTGATGTCTTTAGCCCTCACATTGCGCCGAGCGACCTATTGAATGACTCATACTTGTGTTTGACCAGGTTCAACAATGCTGAACCGAATCGACGTCAAATAAATACTCAGCGATATGCCAAAATCGACACACTTTAAAAAAAAGTGAAATTGGGGCTTGCTAAAACCACTGATTTTTTATACAGTATCGTTCATACAGTGATTTGCAGCGTTTTTGTACTGTCGAGTCAGGTAAAGATTTGAAATAGAGTTACTTTGAATTTAATTAATGGTCGACTGCAGGCAGTCGGCTCGTTGCCAACGTAAATACCCGAGAGAGAAACATGGACGATAGAAAATCTGATAACAGCGCTGACAAAAGCAAAGCATTGGCCGCCGCGCTGGCACAAATTGAAAAGCAATTTGGTAAAGGTTCCATCATGCGTTTGGCAGATGGTGCTAAGGTCGAAGAAGTCCAAGTGGTTTCTACAGGTTCCTTAGGTTTAGATATTGCGCTCGGCGTCGGTGGTTTGCCACGCGGTCGTGTGGTTGAAATTTATGGTCCAGAATCGTCTGGTAAAACAACCATGACACTGCAAGTGATCGCAGAAATGCAAAAGCTCGGTGGCACTTGTGCCTTTATCGATGCAGAACACGCGTTAGACGTTGGCTATGCTCAGAAATTGGGTGTCAACTTAAACGAACTCTTGATTTCACAGCCAGATACCGGTGAACAGGCGTTGGAAATTACAGATGCGTTGGTTCGTTCCGGCAGCGTTGATCTGATAGTCATCGACTCGGTTGCAGCGTTAACGCCAAAGGCTGAGATTGAAGGCGATATGGGTGACTCATTGCCAGGCCTGCAAGCACGTTTGATGTCTCAAGCACTGCGTAAATTGACAGGCACGATTAATCGCACAAACACGACAGTCATCTTCATTAACCAGATTCGTATGAAGATCGGTGTGATGTTTGGTAGCCCAGAGACAACGACTGGTGGTAATGCGCTGAAATTCTACGCCTCGGTTCGTTTGGATATTCGTCGTACCGGCTCGATTAAGTCTGGTGACGAAGTCATCGGTAATGAAACAAAGGTTAAAGTTGTTAAGAACAAAGTTGCACCTCCATTTAAAGAAGCGCATTTCGATATTCTTTATGGTGCAGGGACTTCACGCGAAGGTGAGATTCTTGACCTCGGTGCTGACTGCAAGATTGTTGAAAAATCTGGTTCTTGGTACAGCTATAACGGCGAGAAGATTGGTCAAGGTAAAGATAACGCGCGCAATTTCTTGATCGAACGCCCAGCTTTGGCGCATGAGATCGAAAACAAAGTGCGTGAGCAATTAGGTGTGCCGTTATTGCCACCACTCGCAGAAGTTTAATTCACGACGTTTTAACAGGTTCACGTTAGTCTTAAGTCGATCTTCCTTGCCATGGAGGGTCGACTTTTTTTGTTTGGTTGAGATTTCCAACATCGTGGAGAGCATGCGCCCCATTTCGTTGATTGCGATTTTCGACGCACTTCTTATATTGGCGCCACGTTCAATGTGAGAATACTGATACGGTAAGGTGTTGTTAGGTATGAGTCGCTTGGTATTGCTTTTTTCGGTAAGTGCAATCTGCTGCTTAATTTTTGAGTGACGTATAAAAGCATGGTAAAGAAACCGCAATTAAGTTTGAAAGGACGTGCGCTCCGTTATTTATCTATGCGTGAACATAGTCGTTTGGAATTGGCGCGAAAACTAACACCATATGTGCAAGAAGGTGAAGATCTAGAAGAAGTTCTTAATTTTTTAGAGCGTTCTAATTTCTTATCGAATCAACGTTTTTCAGAATCATTGGTGAATCGTCGTCAATCACGATTCGGCAACCAAAGAATTTTTGCAGAACTAGTAAATCATGACTTAAGTGCTGATGATATGGCCGAGGTCAAAGAAAAACTACAAGGCTCGGAGATTGATCGAGCGATTGAAGTATTGCACAAGAAATTTTCTTCTGGGCCCACCGATCATATGGAGAAGGCTAAGCAAATGAAATTCTTGATGCAAAGAGGATTCTCCAGCAAAGCCGTGCAGCAGGCCCTTCGCGCTCCCCGTCTCGACGAAGAAGATGGCAGATTCGATAGCTAGCTTGCTATATCATCACTTTGCGCTGTCACAAGTCTACGACTATCTTTCGATCATTTACTTATCTATCCGAGTAGCAAGAATGACAGAAAGTGTATAAGACTCTTACGCACCTCTTTTTAGTGTTTTACTGATCAGCGTTCAAGATCAAGCGGCAACCAAATACTGGACCTGCCGTGAAGCCAGTCTCAGGTTGGAAGCGAATTCGTATTTTGTTTTTACCTGCAGTTAAATGAGGTGGAATTGCATATGTTTTGTCGACGAATACGCCTGGATCCGCTGCGTCCAATTCGACACGTGCGATTTCTTGTTCGTCGACTAAGATACTAAAGCGACGATTGCGTTCTTCGCCCCAATAGCTCGCTTGTAAGCTCAATGTTCCAGGTTTGACTTTCATGTCAAAAGCAAAGAATCCACCAGTACGCGCATCACGCCCGTTCCTTCCTCGATACGAAACCGGATAGGAAATATCGGATTCTAATTGATGGTCGCGTTCAGCCTGCATTTCACCGAGATACATGATGTCAACCGACCTGCGTGCAATTTCTTGTTTTTCCTCTTCCTCTTGTTGGTATTTTTCGGCGGCTACCTGCCATTGTGATTCGGTAAAGCGTGGAAAATAGACAGCAGCGCGGCGTTCAGCCATCTGAAAGAAGGGCATAAATTGCATATCTGTTGGCTTGCCAATACCGAGTGTCTGATAGCGAAGTTTGTGTTCGGGGAGGCGTTTAAATTGCGAGAGTAACTGGTGCCCAACTAATGCGGGGGAGGGGGCTGAGTATGGCTTGTCTGCAGCACCAAGGTCAGCGCCCAAAACCATAGGGCCGCGTAATACCGCAACAATCTGATCATCATCCTTGGCAGGCTTACCACCTGCATTCTCTAGGCGTAGCGCCATAGGAAACTTTAATCTGATGCGGTCGTGCTGCTTCCAGCTTCGTTTGATGCGGCAGTAGCCATCTTCATTTTTTGTGTTGATCACTTTGCCATTGAGTTCGATTGAGAACTCGGTCGCCCATGCGGGAATCCGTAGCGCGATCTCTCGAACCTCCTGTCGGCAGTTTTCAATCTCGATCTGAATCTCTTCCTCAAACGGGTAGGCACCGGTCAATTTTAAGTTAAGCCCTTGTTCTCGCCAATGCAAGCGCGAAGGAATGTACAAATTGATGAGTAGCGTATTTCCTTGCGACCAATAAATACTATCGCCATGTTTTGCATGGCTTTCTAAGCCTGATAGTACGCAACACCAAAAACTATCTTCTTCATTTGAAAACTCGCGGGCAACACCAGACATTAACGGCGTCATGTAGGTGAACATGCCAGTCTTAGGATTTTGGTGTGTCAGTATATGATTCAAATGCCCGCGTTCATAGAAGTCAAAGTAACGCGGGTCAGCTTTCCAGCTATACAAATGACGTGTGAGTTTGAGCATGTTGTACGTACCACAGGCTTCACATGTTTGTTCTGAAATATGTTGATGCTGCGTGTCGGGGGCATCGAAATACTCACGATCACCATGTCCGCCAATGACATAGCTATGATGCTCGACGACACTATTCCAAAATTGTAGGCCGGCTTTCTGATAGCGAGCCTTTCCAGTAATCTCAGCGAGTCGTGCAAGCCCTATCACTTTGGGGATTTGCGTATTGGCGTGTAAGCTCGCTAAATTGTCACGACCTTGGACTAACGGTTCCAGCGTTTTGCTGTGATACAAACGTTCAGCCAGTGTCAGCCATTTGGAATTATTCGTGCGGACGTACAATTCAGCAAAGCTCTCATTGATGCCGCCATGTTCGCAGTTCAGCACTTGCTGGAGTTGCGTTTCGTTTAGGGAGTCAAACACTTTAGCGATATAGTTCGCCAATTTTTCGGCGATCTTCAAAGCTTTTTGATTTTTGCAATAACGCTGCGCGTCAAATAATCCTGCCAGTACTTTATGCCAGTTATAGAATGGCACCCAACACCCATTCAAATCAAAGCCAGCAGAGCGAATATCACCTGCCATAATTTCAGCAAAGATTTCTTTGCCATCGACAATTTCACCTGATTTTCGTTTGCGCAAAAATCCGCCGACATAGCCATCACCGTGCGCTTCTTGGACGCGTTCAAGTTCATTGACGATGTAATTAGCCCGATGACGCATTTCGCTAACGCCAGTTTGCGCATACATCAAGGAGAGCGCGCTTAAGTAGTGGCCAAGCGCTTCACCAGCAATCGTGTCGGCCTCCCATCCGCCATAGGGTTTGCCTTTGCTGCTTAATCCGGCGAAGCGATAATAGTTATGGAGCATACGATCAGCCTGCAGACGCAAGAGATAGGCTTGGTTGGAACGTAAGGCATCGAGATAGACCGAGGGTAGGAGGCGAACTCGTTCCATGGCTATCGCTTGAATGTTGGGATTGGCCGCTGCTGTCGGTGCAGACGAGCGTTGTAAAGATGAGGCGTTTGCATGAGCCAGAAAACTAGAAGCCATGCCGGCGCTACTTACGAGTCCTTTCAATAGGCGTCGTCGTTGTTGATTGCGCTCTTGTTTATGCTTTTGCATAGTATCTACTTTCTGGATGGGGGAGGTAACGACGAATCGTGCTGAAAATTGCAAGATTTGTACATCTACCGAATAAGCTTGATTTGCGACAGATTTAAATATATTTAGAATATAATTGAATCAATTAGCAGATGCAATGTCAAACTCCCTGTGTGTATCAAGGTGAGCCATCGATGGTAAATAGTAAAAAGTGTGTGCGTTACCGAGCAACGCACACCAAAAAGAACAGGAGAGATGATGCAACAAGCTTTTAAGAAAACAATGATGTCGGCGGTGCTTGCCAATCTACTCTTGAACGGTGCGGTTTTTTGCAGCCTTGAGGCGAGCGCCACATCTGCCCATAAAACATTTGTTAATGCAGCAAATGCGAGCGCAAGTCAGAATAAGAAAAACAAATCGACAACTGACTTTGAAGCAATTTACACCAAAGAGTGGGAATGGCGCCAACATCAAATGGCGGATGATGAAGACAGTCCACAGGATAAAGTTATTCCTAAATTGCCAGTCGTGAATAAAGCCATGCAAGATAAGCGTATGGCGGTATGGCAAAAGACTTTGAATCAACTCGATGCAATAAAAGTGTCGGATCTATCAGCAGAAGATCAAGTCAATTTCGCGGTCTACCGTAACCAGGTGGAGTCTCTCTTTTTAGCGCAAAAATACAAGCTGTATGAGCGTCCATTTAATGGCGACACTTCGTTTTGGGGTAATCTCGCGGATGTTGCGAGACGAGATTTACGCAGCGAGAAAGACTATCAAAATTATCTAGGACAAATTGCCGATATTCCTCGTTACTTCGGCGAGCAAATAGAAAATATGCGCGCGGGTCTAAAGCGTGATTTCTCTATGCCCAAGGTGAGCCTAAAAGGGCGCGATGCTTCTGTGCTGTCGGTGTTAGAAACTAAGACCTTGGAAGAGAATGTATATTTCACGCCATTCAAGAAAATGCCAAGCTCTATTTCGCCTGAGAAGCAAAATACGATGAAGCTTGAAGCGAGAAAAATTATTGAAGAAAAAGTTTTGCCATCGTATGCAAATCTTCTAAAGTTTTTGCGCGAAGAATATTTCCCGCATGCGCAAAAATCGACTGCCGCTTATGACTTACCTGACGGCCGAGCATTCTATCAGTCACAAATTAAGATCTATACGACACTCGATTTAACGCCTGAAGAGATTCATCAAATTGGACTCGATGAAGTCGCGGGTATTCGCCGTGAAATGGATCAAATCATGGCCGAACTCAAGTTTCAAGGAGGTTTGCCCGAATTTCTGAAATACCTGCGCACCTCACCAGAGTTTTATGCGAAAACGCCACAAGATTTATTGAATCGAGCCGCATGGATTTCAAAGATGTTCGATGCTAAGGCCAGTAAGTATTTTGGGCTCTTGCCTCGTCAGCGTTTTGCGATCATTCCAGTCCCCGACGATATTGCACCTTTCTACACCAGTGGTCGTGGTGGTCCTGGGGTGTATCTTGTAAATACGTATGATTTACCTTCTCGTGCTTTGTATTCCTTGCCGGCGCTGACCTTACATGAATCTGCACCGGGCCATGCAATGCAAATGTCGTTAGCTGCTGAGAATAAAAATTTGCCCGTGTTTCGCCAAAATTCGTATATCTCTGCCTACGGTGAAGGATGGGCTTTGTACGCTGAACGTTTGGGGGTAGAGATGGGGATGTACACGACACCCTATGAACGTTTTGGTATGCTGAGTTATCAAATGTGGCGCGCGTGTCGTTTGGTGGTGGATACAGGGATTCATGCCAAACGATGGACGCGTGAACAAGCACAACAATACTTTCTCGATAACACAGCTCTCTCTGCGCATGAAATTGAAACCGAGGTTGATCGCTATATTACTTGGCCTGGTCAAGCGGATTCCTATTATCTCGGATCGATGTCCGTCTGGAAGAACCGTCGACGCGCCGAAGCAGCGCTAGGCGAGCAGTTTGATTTGAGGGCTTTCCATGATGCGATTTTGGCATTGGGTTCGGTGCCGCTCTCTGTGCTCGATGCCCGCATTGACCAATTTATCGCTGATGGCAAGGCGAAAGCCTCTAAGAAGTAGTGGGAAGGAAGTCCTTGGGTAATTCGCCATTTAGAAACTTACGCATATTTGATGTATTCGAACTGGGTCTTATTTGACTTTTGTTAGACTCTCGAAAATACATTCAGAATATGGACGTACTTACATTTTTGTGATTTTTCTAGTAACAAAGTTGCAGTGAAAAAGGGTATTCCTCGCTGGAAAAGGTGCGCAAAAATGGAATTGGAGTACTAGCTGTGCTAGAATCCAAAGGTTTTTTGCAACGCCGCAGGAGCGGCTGTTATCGTAGAAGCTGCGATAACGCACGCAATTGTGGCTTTTTATCTCTGAAATGGCCGCCTCGGGCATGATGCCAATATCAACGTCCTTTTGTATTCTTGCTAGATCACTCTGGCAAATGACTTCACCGCTCTGCGTTCAGCAAGCAGCAGTGTCGTTAGGACGTGCTTGTTCAACGCTTGCTAGCCCCATTCTCTTGAGTGCAAATTCTCGCGCTTTGTTTTCCAGCTTTCAAACTTCATTGGTATGTCGTGCGACGACGTTCAGTCGTTATGGCTCGCCATTATTGTTTACGGTAGCTTCAAAACAAGTTCTGCATTGATTTCCCCCGGAAAGCAATTTGACGATGGCGCATCGTAGTAATCGATTTGTTTGTTTTTGTTTTACTTTTTAACTAATACCTCAGTGTCTGAAGGGAAGTCGTATGAAAATCCATGAGTATCAGGGTAAAGAAATCCTCCGTAAATTCGGAGTGACCGTACCGCGCGGTATCCCATGCATGTCCGTTGAAGAAGCAGTCAAAGCTGCTGAAACTTTAGGCGGTCCAGTATGGGTAGTCAAAGCACAAATTCACGCCGGTGGCCGTGGTAAAGGTGGTGGCGTTAAAGTTGCTAAATCCATGGAGCAAGTACGCGAATACGCTGATGCGATCATGGGCATGCAATTGGTCACACACCAAACTGGCCCAGAAGGTCAAAAAGTACGTCGCTTGCTGATTGAAGAAGGCGCGGACATCAAGAAAGAACTGTACGTTAGTATGGTAACTGACCGTATCAGCCAACGCGTGGTATTGATGGCATCCTCCGAAGGCGGTATGGACATCGAAGAAGTCGCTGAAAAACACCCAGAATTGATTCACTCTATCGCGATCGACCCAACAGCTGGTTTGCAAGACGCTGAAGCAGATGACATCTCTCGTAAAATCGGTGTGCCAGAAGGCTCTATCGAAGACGCACGTGTTCAATTGAAAGGCTTGTACAAAGCTTTCATGGAAACAGATTGCTCTTTGGCTGAAATTAACCCGTTGATCTTGACTGGTTCTGGCAAAGTTATCGCTCTCGATGCGAAATTTAACTTCGACGCAAACTCCTTGTTCCGTCAACCAGAGATCGTCGCTTACCGCGATTTGGACGAAGAAGATCCAGCTGAAATCGAAGCATCTAAATTTGACCTCGCTTATATTTCCCTCGACGGCAACATTGGTTGCTTGGTTAATGGTGCAGGTTTGGCGATGGCAACCATGGATACCATCAAATTGTTCGGCGGCGAGCCAGCTAACTTCCTCGACGTAGGTGGTGGCGCGACAGCAGAAAAAGTGACTGAGGCCTTCAAGATCATGTTGAAAAACCCAGGTCTGAAAGCGATCTTGGTCAATATCTTCGGCGGTATTATGCGTTGTGACGTAATTGCAGAAGGCGTGATTACAGCGTCTAAAGCAGTGTCCTTGCAAGTGCCTTTGGTTGTACGCATGAAAGGTACAAACGAAGATATCGGTAAGAAAATGTTGGCTGACTCTGGTTTGCCGATTATTTCTGCAGACACGATGGAAGAAGCAGCGCAGAAGGTTGTTGCCGCTGCTGCTGCTCACGCTTAATTATCGCAAGGAATCACTATGTCCATCCTGATTAATAAAGACACTAAAGTCATTACCCAAGGTATCACTGGTAAAACTGGCCAGTTCCATACACGTATGTGCCGCGACTATGCAAACGGTAAAAACTGTTTCGTCGCTGGCGTAAATCCAAAGAAAGCTGGCGAAGATTTCGAAGGCATTCCAATTTACGCGAATGTTTCAGAAGCTAAAGCGGCAACTGGCGCAACTGTTTCTGTGATCTACGTTCCACCAGCAGGTGCAGCGGCTGCGATCTGGGAAGCGGTTGAAGCGGATCTCGATTTGGCGATCTGTATCACTGAAGGTATTCCTGTTCGTGACATGATGATGTTGAAAGACCGCATGGCAAAAGCTGGTAGCAAAACAAAATTGCTCGGCCCTAACTGCCCAGGTTTGATCACACCAGACGAAATTAAGATCGGCATTATGCCAGGTCATATTCACCGTAAAGGTCGTATTGGCGTGGTTTCCCGCTCTGGTACATTGACATACGAAGCAGTGGGTCAATTGACTGCACTCGGCTTGGGTCAATCTTCTGCGGTTGGTATCGGTGGCGATCCAATCAATGGTTTGAAACATATCGACGTCATGAAGATGTTCAACGATGATCCAGATACAGACGCTGTGATCATGATCGGTGAAATCGGTGGTCCTGATGAAGCGAATGCATCTTACTGGGTACGTGACAACATGAAGAAACCAGTAGTTGGTTTCATCGCTGGTGTGACTGCGCCTCCAGGCAAACGTATGGGCCACGCAGGTGCTTTGATTTCTGGCGGTGCTGATACTGCGCAAGCAAAATTAGACATCATGGAAGAATGCGGTATCAAAGCAACCAAGAACCCATCTGAAATGGCGCGCTTGTTGAAAGCAATGCTGTAAGCCAATTTCGATTGGAAGTATAGGTTCAAGAAACAGGGGAGCATGGCTCCCCTGTTTTGTTTGTGTAAGCTACCGGCTGAATTGGTATTGTAATTTTTGACTAGGTAAAAAAACGATGGAGTGGTTAGCAGATATCAGTTGGGTCACTGTAGGGCAAATTATTCTGATCGATATTTTGTTGGGTGGCGATAACGCGATTGTAATTGCAATGGCTTGCCGTGAGCTGCCAGAAAACCTACGTCGTCGCGGTTTGATGTGGGGAACACTAGGCGCGATCATCGCTCGAATCGTGCTACTTGTGATTGCAAGTTTAGTTCTCAACTGGACATGGATCAAAATTCTAGGTGGTGCTTTGTTGTATTGGATTGCTCTCAAGATGTTATTGAGTGATGAAGACAATGGCAAGGAAATTACAGCACATGAAAAGTTGATTCATGCAATACGCACCATCGTAGTTGCTGATGTTGTTATGAGTCTAGATAATGTATTGGCAGTAGCCAGCGCGACCCAAGTGAGTGGATCTGGAAATCAAATCTTAATGATGGTGGTTGGCGTGCTTGTTAGCATACCTGTGATTTTGTTTGGTAGTAGTCTGTTTTTGAAGATATTAGATCGATTCCCGAGTGTCATTTTCGTGGGTGCGGCAATGCTTGCTTACATCGGTGTGGTAATGGCCTTTGCAGCCCTTGTTTCAGTTGCGCTATTGCAACATGATTTTTTGCAAATGCACGTCATAATTCCGCTCATTAATGTTAAGCTCAGTGTCGTTGGCATAATTGGTGCTATTAGTATTGCGGTTATCGCTAAAGTGAGAGCGCATATGCAAAAAAGTCGGAAATCAACATAGTCAGAGTCACTAGAAAGCGTTCGGAATATTTTCTTCATATCGTAAATCAATGCCCTCACAAACCGTCTTAGAATTCGCGAGTCACACCGATACCGGCCTTGTTAGAAGTCATAACGAGGATGCGATTGCCATTTGCCCGGACGAAAGTTTGGCGATATTGGCCGATGGTATGGGCGGTTACAACGCGGGTGAAGTGGCGAGTCAAATGAGTGTTGATATTGTCGCTCGCCAGATCAAACAGATGCGTGGCTCTACATGGTTTCCTCATATGCCATGGCAAACATCCGTGCCCATGAAATGGATACGTGATGCGGTAACGATGGCGAATACGCAGGTCATCGATCAAGCAAACCAAAATCCGGATAATTTCGGGATGGGTACGACGATTGTCGTTGCCTTGTGTTATCTCGATCGCCTAGTCATTGGTCATGTTGGTGATTCACGCGCATATCGTTTTCGAGACAATAATTTAGAGTTGATTACGCACGATCATTCTGTCCTGCAATCTCAAATTGATGCGGGTTTAATTACACCTGCGGAAGCCCAGTTTTCGCCGATTAAGAACTTAATTACTCGCGCAGTTGGATCGAGTGATGACATCGATGTTGAGGTCCACGATCACGCAATGCAGGCCAACGATGTGTATATGCTCTGCTCCGACGGACTTACCGATATGCTCGATCATATCCAAATTCAGCTAGTCTTGCGTGAATTGGGAAACGACCTTGATACTTGCTGTAAAACCTTGGTGTATCTAGCAAATCGTCAAGGTGGTTTGGATAATATTTCTGTGGTGTTGTTTCGTGTCAAAGAATTGCATGAGCGACGCTTTATGGAGTATATTTTTGCTAGTTGATAATTAGGCTTCGATTGATTTTTTTCTATAGTTTTTGGTGGGACAAATATGACGAAACTTGTCGTAAATTTTAATGGGCAAGTGCAAAGGGAAGTGCGCATCGACAAGGCCCGCATACATATTGGGCGTCGCCCAAGTAATGATCTCGTTCTAGATCACCTCGCTGTGAGCGGGCGTCATGCTGCTATTGATACGACGAGTGAAGGGTCGTTTATCCTTGATTTAGGTAGCACTAACGGTACTTCGGTGAATGGCCAACCAATTAAGAAGCACTTGTTGCAAAACGATGATGTAATTGAGTTGGGTAAGTATCGCCTGCAATTTAAAGTGGAAGCTGACAATTTTGTTCCGAGCCCGGATGATCTTCAAAAGGTGGGTAAGATTAAAGTTTTGACTGGAAACAATGCTGGCAAGGAAATGACCTTGTCGAAGCCAAACGTGACTCTCGGTAGTCCAGGAATTTTGGTTGTATCGATCAAACGTGATGACACTAATCGCTTTATGATTTCATTTGTTGAAGGTAAGGTTTTCCCTAAGATTAATGATGAGTCCATGGATGCCCGTCCGCGAATCCTGTCGGATGGTGATGTGATTGATCTATCTGGAACAAAGATGGAGTTTTCTCTGGCGAGTGCTTAAGGTCTCATTCATTTTGAGTAGAATGATTACTCATTAGGATCTACTTTGTCCGAATTAAATGAATTTTGCAAGAATAAAAAAAGGTCTCCTCGGAGACCTTTTTTGCTATGAAATAGAGCAATTATTTGCAGCTTGCTGGACGATATCTTAAATCGATTGTGCCGCTGCATGTCCAATTCAAATTGTCTGTAGCTGAAGTTGACGGCGTCAAAGTGATTGTGCTGCCGCTGATTTTTGCTTCACCAGTTGCTGTTGCAGTTAACACGGTACCACTCCAGCTTACACCTGAAACATATTGTGTTGTTTGTGTTGAAATTGAAACCAGGCCGCTGGCTGGGATGGACCCTTTAACGTTGTAGTACTCGGCAATCGTGTTTTTTGCAGAGGATGCTGCAAGAATAACTTCCGATACTTTAGCGCGAACTGTATAGTCTTTATACGCTGGCAGGGCGACCGCTGCCAAAATACCAATGATTGCAACGACAATCATCAATTCAATTAAAGTAAAACCTTTTTGTACCGACTTAAACGCTGATTTCGATTTCATAGCAATGTCCTAAATTGTAATTTAATTTTTTGTTTTTATATTGGTTAAAGATAAATTCCAAAAAAAAGGCCCCAAGTTGAGACCTTTTTCTCAAGAAGCAAGTATTACTTGCAGCTTGCTGGACGGTATCTCAAATCGATTGTACCGCTGCATGTCCAGTTCAAATTGTCTGTAGACGCTGTTGGTGTCAAAGTGATTGTGCTACCAGCGATTTTAGATTCGCCAGTTGCCGTTGCAGTCAAAACTGTACCACTCCAGCTCACACCTGAAACGTATTGTGTTGATTGTGTTGCAATTGAAATTGCACCACTTGCTGGCAAG
This sequence comes from Affinundibacterium nitidum, assembly GCF_014284155.1. GTDB lineage: Bacteria > Pseudomonadota > Gammaproteobacteria > Burkholderiales > Burkholderiaceae_D > Undibacterium > Undibacterium nitidum. The sequence goes on along the minus strand of NZ_JACOFZ010000001.1, from coordinate 1,295,370 downwards.
GAGCCTGTGTAGTTAAAGTATTCAGCAACAGTATCTTTACCTGCAGATGCTGCCAAGATAACTTCAGTTACTTTTGCACGAACTGTGTAGTCTTTGTACGCTGGCAACGCAACTGCTGCCAAAATACCGATAATCGCAACAACGATCATCAATTCGATCAAAGTAAAACCTTTTTGTACTTGTTTGGAAATAGTCATTTCAAACTCCATAAAAAATTAATAAAAGGGGAAACCACGCAAGGATATAAGCACAAGCTGTGCCAGATATTCCTTGGGAGCGGATTGTAAGTGATTTCTCGCCTGTTTTTTGCAGAAATTTTCTTTCAAGCCACAAAAAATTAACTTTGATTAATAAAACGGCAGAATCTTTTAAGTCAAATGCAGAAAGAAGTAGGCTTTTAGAAATGTATCTTCATTATCGATACTTGCTTTCGAATGACAAAAAATGACAGGCTGACGTTGTTTTGACAAAAATTGTCAGGTCGATCGGTGATATGCTCACGAATATGGATAAGAAATGTCGCTTCCAATTTCATGGATTCGTTTTTTAAGCTCATTTTTTTTGTAAAATTCGCGTAAATAGAGGATTGATCCTCTGATTCTGGTGTGTAAGTTCAGTAATAAATGCGCTTAGTGTTCAAAAGGAAAAAAATGCAAAGAAGAGAGTTGCTCATATCTAAACTGCGTGCTTCAGGTTTGCATGTGTGTTTATCTTTGCTTGTAGCTACTTTGGTTGGCGTGGTGGTTTTCTTTCTCTGGTATCCCAACCCTTTTGGTTTCGCGAGTGGCGGCTTAAACCTATTTCTATTGGTTACTGGGGTTGATCTTGTTCTTGGGCCCGCACTGACTTTTGTTGCATTTGATCCACTTAAGAAGGCGAGGGTCATGCTCGGGGATTTTTTTGTTATCGGTTTATTGCAAATCTGCGCACTCGTTTATGGAGTGCATGCTGTTTTTGTGTCACGTCCCGTGGCGGTTGTATATGAAGGAATGCGGTTTCGTGTTGTGTGTGCAGCTGAGATTTCTGAAGCTGACTTGAAAAAAGCACCGAAGGGACTCTCCACATTTTCTCTGACGGGCCCCACCATTATTGGAACGCGTGAGCTTTCCCAGAAAGAACAGGGGGATGCGATTTTTCAAGCGTTAGAGGGACGCGATATCGGTATGAGGCCTGAGCTATGGACCTCATATAAAGAAACGCAATCACGTATAAAACAAGATGCAAAACCGATCAAATTATTATTAGATCGTTATCCAAGTTCACAGGCTGCGATTGATGATATCGCTAAGAAAGGGAAGGTTGAGACTGCTCAACTTGGCTTTTACCCGGTGATTTCAAAACAAGGATTCTTTACTTTGCTGGTAAATCGAAACAATGGCGATTTTATTGATTACATAATGCTTGATGGTTCTCTATAATGAGGAGCCAGCTGAGTTGATTGGTAATAATCGCATAAACGGCCGCCTCTCATAGGCGGCTTGTTTTTTACAGCCTGCTTGTTGATTTCGAAGCCTCAATCTTTATCGCACTCCATTTCATTGAAAGTCGTTGAATTATGCTGTCCTTGCGTCATAAACAAATATCGATTGTGCTATTTGGACTGGGCATTATTTGTGCGAATGTAATCTCCCATCATGTGCACCCATTCAGGACGTTTTACAATGAATTGGCAGCGGTGATTGGTTTACTTTTGGCTGCTGTCTTCTTGTTTTGCAAGCGAGAAGCCATTGTTCAACCGAAATTGGTGTATTTACCCATCTCTATCCTGTTGATGATGATGTTGCAGTTATTGTTGCAACGGGTTTATCCCTATCAAATTAGTTTCCCCGTGCTTTATCTTGGGCTGACCACTATCGCGATTTTCTATGGTTCTGCAATTGCTAGTGAGGAAAATGCGGCCCGTATGCTTTGTGATGGCATTGCCTTCTCACATCTGATAGCAGCACTTGCCTCCGTATTGATGGAAAATGCACAGGTGTTAGGGTGGGATTTGCGCCCATTTGTTATGTACATGGCAGTTGATGGCGTGGTGGCGGTTCGACCGTTTGCCAATATTGCACAGCCCAATCAACTCGCATTGCTCCTTTGTTTTGGATTGGCAGCAATCTGGTGGTTACGCCAACAGCAAAAAATACATGGTGGTATAGCGATCGTTTTTGCGGCGTTCATCGTTTGGGGGATCGTGTTGACCCAGTCACGCATTGCTTGGTTAATTCTGCCGCTGTTCGTGATCATGACAGGGACTGGCTTTGTCGGGCAGCGTAAAGAGCATATCGTATGGATGCTTGGCCTATTGGCGTTGTATGCGTTGGCAGTCTTTTTCTTGCCAACGATTTCTGCTTGGATGGGCTTTTCGAGTGGATCGGTGATTGAACGCATTGGTGGCAGGTCGGAACGCACTGTGTTGGCACAGCAAGCCATTTCCATGATCGCTAGCCACCCTTGGCTTGGGGTCGGATGGTTTGGTTTTGGTTCCGCACAAGTTGATATCGGTGCTAATTTTACGCCAACGATCTATGCCGAGCATTCCCATAATTTCATCCTCAATATTGCAGCTGAATTGGGACTGCCTTTTGCGATATTGTTCTTCGGTGCGTTCGGTTTGTGGCTTATTCGCACCTGTGGCGCGAAGTCTTTGCGTGTGCGTCCTGAGATTGGTTTGTTTCTACTATTTTTGGTCGCAATTGCTGTCCATAGTTTAGTTGAATTTCCTTTATGGTACGCATTTGTCTTGATACCTTTGGCCGTGCTAGCGGGAATGGCCCATGGCTTGCGCTGGACAGCTACAGAAACTCGCACAGTCTCTGCGCGCTCCCTGCAGGCTATTGCTGCATTAAGTATTGTTTTTTGCGGTTTGATTGTGATCGACTTCCACCGTGTTGTAGAAGGTTTTAATGAGTTCCGTCGCGCAAAAAATTATGCACAAATGGATCTCAGTAAAATTAGCTCGCCTCGTTTTACCTTAATGCCAGACTATTATGATTATTTTAGTTTGATGCGTATCGTGCCAGCGGAAAAAATGACGGAAGACGAAATCCGTTTTGTTGAGCAAACGAGTCATCGTTTCGGTTATGTACATATTCTTAGTAAGCTTGCAGAGATTTATGTTCTAAATAATCGACTTGATGATGCAGCGCAGATGATGAAAACCTTGCACCGGCTCCACCCTTTTTACTATCCCGAATATTATGATTACTGGCGTGAGCTTGCCAAATCAGACGTTCGCTATGAGAAGATATTCCTGAGCATGCCAGCAAAAGAGTAGGATGCGATGATAGTGAAATATTTGTGCACCTAAATAAAGCGCTTTCCAATGTTAAAAGCAATATTGAATTTATTTTCTAACGCGAAGAATTCGAATGCAGACGGGGCCTCCGTGGTTACCCCTACGTCATTACCTGATGCCGCGTCCTTGTTTCGCCAAGCCGGAGAATTTCTAGATCGAGGTGATACAGTCTCTTCCTTAGACACCTACTTACAGGTCATTAAGCGAGACCCACGTTTCGAAAAAGCATTTGTGATGATTGGCTACTTGTATAAGGAACGAGGTAATTTTCCGCAAGCAAAAGACCATCTGATTCGTGCTATTGAGATTAATCCTGAACTGGCTGATGCCAATTATTTATTGGGAAGTATTGCCGCAGCCGAAAATGATGCCGAGAAAATGATCGGATACTTTGAACGCTCTATTTTGCTCGATCCTTCGCAGGAACATATCTATCTTGAATTGTCGTACGCACTATTTCAATTGGGGCGCGGCAATGATGCAATTATCCAGATTAAGAGAGGCTTAGAGAAATTTCCTCAACATGTGACGATGTTGCAGTATTTGGGCAACTTCCATCTGAGTCAATTTCAGCATGAAAATGCCTTTGCCGCCTACGAACAAGCTTTACGATTGATGCCCGATTCGGTTGAGTTGCTTTACAACTTTGTGATCTGTTGCATGGCCTTGTACAGGTTTGATCTGGCGTTGGATTGTCTGATGCGAATTCAGAGCATACAGCCTGATCATGTTATGGCCAATTTCGAAGAGGGAATGCTGCGTTTGCAAAGAGGTGAGTACGAGCGCGGTTGGCGGCAATTTGAATGGCGTTGGCAAACACCAGCCCTATCGGCGGCCAAGTTTAAAACGTTTAAACCCAAGTGGGATGGCACCCAGAGTTTGGCGGGTAAGACAATTTATATACGCTCAGAACAAGGCTTTGGCGACACAATTCAGTTCTGTCGGTTTATTCCACAGTTAAAAGAATTGGGGGCACGAGTAGTTTTCTCGACGTCTCCGCTTCTGTTTGAATTGATGACGCAAATTGGAGGAGTTGATTCTTTGGTCAACGACAAGCAATCTTTGCCAGATTTCGATTTTTATTGTGACTTGATGAGTTTGCCGTTAGCGCTGGATATTTCACTTCACAATATACCAATGAGCTCGCGTTATCTGCAGTGCCCTCCGATTCAGCAAAAGCGTTGGGAAAAGCGGGTGTTGGAACAAGGAGAGCGCACGAAGATTGGTGTGGTATGGTCGGGCAACCCTTTGCATACCAATAATCATATGCGTTCAATCGCACTATCTTCAATCATGTCAATTTTTCAGATCGATGCGGATTTTACGATTTTACAGAAGGAGATAAGTGCGTCGGAGCGGGTTGAGCTCAGTAAATACCCCAATGTGTTTTTTTACGGTGAGGAAGTCAAGGATTTTTCAGATACTGCCGCCCTAGTTGACGCCATGGATATCGTTGTCACTGTTGATACTTCCGTAGCCCATTTGTCGGGCTCAATGGGAAAACCTACCTGGGTGTTGATTTCTTGTTTCTCTGATTGGCGTTGGTTGCTAGGTACAGAGAGTAGCCCTTGGTATGATTCTGTGCGACTATTCCGACAAAATACGGGTGAACCTTGGGAAGTGATAGTGCAGAAGCTGAAGAATGAACTCGTGGCGTTGAAAGAGTCCCTAGCAACCTAGCATGTTGGGATAATTAAGGCATCATTTGAACATCTCGTTTTGATAAAGACGGAACTTAAAACTTAACTAAAGACTTAACTAAAATTATGTTTAATTGGTTTAATGCATCGCAGGCGAAAGAGTTTGCAAATAAATTGGCGGATTTTTTGATTGAAAAGATGCCAAAAGTGGACGCAAACAAGAAAGACAAAATGCTCAAGAAACGTGGCGAGGTGATCGCAGCGGCACTTTGGCAGGTCGATGAATATAAGAAGCAACACAAGCTAAACGTCTATCAGAAAGCGCAACTGGGCAATACCCTGAAATGGCGACTCATCGAAGCGCAATTCGAGAAGGAATTCGCCGATGAAATCACGCACTTGGTTCTGACAAGCCTATAACTGATCACATTCCTTGTCATGCTAAAGAAAATGTTGGGATTCTTCCTAGGCAAGAAAGAGGAGAGTCGTGATTTCAAGACGGGTGAAATGAATAACTTAGTCGAGTCGGTGACAGCGGAATCTTTGTTCAAGGCTGCGGGTGAAGCCTTTGATCGCGATGATACTGTTAAGGCTTTGGACCTATACGCGCAGGTCATTCATCTTCAACCCGATTTCGAAAAAGCCCACGTCATGTTGGGCTTTCTCTATAAAGAGCGCGGCAATCTGTTAAAAGCAAAATTACACTTATCCAAGGCTGTCGAGCTGAAAGCAGACCTGGCCGATGCGTGGTATTTGTTAGGCGGTATTGCGTCGCTTGAAAATGATGCGGAGACTGCGATCAAAAATTGGCGACGGTCTATAGAAATCTCGCCGAGTCAAGAGCACGTTTATGTTGAGCTATCCTTCGCGCTCTATCAGCGCAAACAGGTCGAAGAAGCGGTTGCCGTTGTCGAAGCCGGCTTGCAGTATTTTCCACGAAATATTGGTATGTTGCAGCATTATGGAAATTACTGCCTGTATTTATTTCGTTACGCGCAGGCTATGGGAGCCTATATGCGTGCCCTCGAGCAGAACCCTCATTCCGTTGAACTCATTTTCAACTATGTTGTTTGCTGTGTGGTATTGATGAAGCTTGATGAGGCCTTCGAAGGCTTTGCTCAAATTCGACGGCTCCAACCGGACTACAGTCCTGCTCTTGTTCTAGAAGGAGCGTTGCGTCTGAAGTTGGGGGACTTCGAGCAGGGTTGGAAACTCTATGAGCATCGTTGGAATACATCTGAGTTGACAGGATGGCGGTTTGTCACTTCAAAGCCTAAATGGGATGGCACTCAAAGTCTTGAGGGGAAAACCTTACTGATTGCGTCTGAGCAAGGTTATGGAGATACGATTCAATTTTGCCGTTTCATCCCACAGCTGGAAAAGTTTGGTTGCACAGTGCATTTTGTAGTTCTGTCACCATTATATGAAATGATGGAGCAAATGTCGGGTGTTACCCAGTTATTGCGCGAAACCGATCCATTGCCTGTCTATGATTATTATTGTGATCTGATGAGTGTGCCACTCGCGCTACAGGTGACAGTTGAATCTATCCCGTCCGCTTCTGGTTATCTGCGTAGTATGGAATCGCGCGTACTGCACTGGCGAAGTCGTTTAGAGCATCAAAAACGTCAGCGTCGAGTTGGCATAGTTTGGGCGGGCAACCCTGAACATAAAAATAATTATTTGCGCTCTATCTCTTTTGCAGCGATTCAACAATTATTTGCATTGGACCTTGATTTCACGATTTTGCAGAAGGAAATCGGCGCCGTGGAAAAGCAAGAGCTGCAGAGGTTCGACAATGTGCATTTCTATGGCGACGAAGTCACAACATTTATAGACACTGCGGCTTTAGTTGAATTAATGGATATTGTCGTGACAGTCGACACTTCCGTCGCACATTTGGCTGGTGCAATGAATAAGCCGACTTGGGTTTTGCTTTCTTACCATTCAGATTGGCGCTGGCTTCTCAATACCGACCGCAGCCCTTGGTATGATTCAGTTCGACTATTTAGGCAGCAAATAGGTGAGCCTTGGGCAAATGTTGTGGAAACAGTTAAGCTAGCGCTAGCAAAGTAAAGGTCTACCTAGTCGGGATAGTGGGTGCATCGATGTCCGCCACCCATTCGCCTGATTTTCCGCCTCGTTTCTCCATTACACGAATATCGCTCATCACCATGCCGCGATCGACCGCTTTACACATATCGTAGATGGTGAGTAAACCAACTTGAACGGCCGTTAGCGCCTCCATTTCAACGCCTGTCTGGCCTCGTGTTTCAACTTGTGCCGTGCAGTGGATACAAAGATTCTCTGGATCTTGCTCGAAGTCGACCGTGACGCGTGTCAATGCAAGTGGATGGCAAAGAGGGATAAGATCGCTGGTGCGTTTCGATGCCATGATTGCAGCGATTCTTGCGATGCCCAAAACATCGCCCTTTTTTGAATTCCCCTGCGCAATCATTTTGAATGTTTGTGCTTGCATGCGTATCTTGCCACGGGCAACGGCAACGCGATGCGTGTTCTCTTTAGCACCCACATCAACCATATGCGCTTGTCCGCTGGCATCGAAATGCGTGAATTCATCACCGGAGGTCGAACTTGTAGGTGCTTTGTTGGTCATAAGATGAACATAAAAAATAATTGTGAGTTAAGATAAGTGCTTAGCTAAACATAAATGTCTTTACCTGTTTTCTTGTGTAGCGCGACTTATTTTTGTGATCATATCACCGTGAAAAAAGAAATTCCGTTTTTTCGAAAAAACTTGACTCAGCTCATGTTGAGCGTCTGCCTATCAATTACGGCATTGCCTCAAATTAGTTCGGCTCAGGGGCAAAAGTTGCCAACTTTGGGCGATACCGCGCGGGCAGACTTGTCGCCTATCATGGAGCGCAAGTTGGGCGAACAAGTGATGACGAGTGTCAGACGAGACCCTGATTTTTTGAATGATGGGCCAACCTCTGAGTATCTGACAAAGCTCGGTAATAGTTTGCTCGATAAGCGTCCGGATGCGCGCGGTGAAGAAAGATATGATTTTGAGTTTTTCGCGGTACGTGATCCTGTCTTAAATGCATTTGCCTTCCCCGGTGGTTTCATTGGCTTTCATTCAGGCTTGTTGTTGGCTGCGCAAAGCGAGTCTGAGCTCGCCTCGGTAATGGGGCATGAGATTGGGCATGTATCGCAGCGTCATATTGCGCGCATGATCGGCCAACAAAAACAAGATGTATTGATTCCCCTTGCGGCAATTCTGTTGGCGGCTTTGGCGGCAAAGTCTAGCCCCGATGCGGCAATGGCGATGGTGATGGGCGGACAGGGCCTGACCATACAAAGACAACTGAGTTTTAGTCGAGATGCGGAGCGCGAAGCAGACCGGATCGGCTTCCAGATCCTCAAGGATAGTGGCTACGATACTTCAGGTATGTTGGCTTTTTTTGGACGTATGCAACACGCTTCACGCAATTACAGCGATAACGGCTTGTCATATTTGCGCAGTCATCCATTAACCACCGAACGCATGGCGGATATTCAAGGGCGATTATTTGGTGAACGCTATCGACAGCGCGTAGATGGTTTGGATTTTTATTTAATGCAAGCACGAGTCCGTGTGCTGCAAGATAGTAAAGCTCAAGGTCTGATTGATTCAAAGATCGTGTTTGAGAATCAAATTCAGAATGGCAATGAAGAAAGTCGCTTGAGTGGTAAGTATGGCTTGGCTTTTGTCGCCTTTAAGAAGTCAGAGTTTAAACAGGCTGAGGTGATTTTGAATGAATTGATCAAAGAGCTTGAGCAAAATCCTAAACAGAATAAATGGTTGAAAGAGATTAGTGCATTTGCGAGCCTCACGATTGATATTGAGTTAGGTCTTAAACGCGTTGAACAAGCTGTGGCCAAAGCGAAGTCTGCTGTCCGAGATTTGCCTCTGGCACGAGGCATGGTATACCAATATGCTGACGTGCTTATCGAAGCGAAACATTATGAAGAAGTAGAAAGCTTCTTGCGTGACCAAATTTCCTTGTACAGAAGGGATGCTCGTTTGCAGCATGAAATAGCCAAGGCTTATGCTGCACAAAATAAGGAAGCCCTGCAGCACATCGCTCTAGCTGAGGCGTATATGTTGGAAGGCGCTGTGCCAGGAGCGTTGCAGCAATTGGAAATTGCTCGCACCGCTAAAGATGTGAAGTATTACGACTTATCGGTGATCGACGCCAAAGAGCGTGAATGGAAAGAGCGATATAAAGAAGAGATCGAGGCAGAGAAAAAACGCGGCGATTCACGCTCGAATTTTAGCGTGCAAGCGCAGCGTTTCGATGGAGATGCTTGGAGTAATATGCAAACTAAAACCGAAACAAAAGCCGATTCTAACGTGGAATCCAAAGTCAAAAGAAGAACGCAGAGCTATTCCCTGCTTGCTCTTCAGCGCGGCTTGGACTGAAAGCCGTTTTCCTGCATCAGTCTGGCTAGCGTAGTGAGTTGAACAGGAATTAAATTATTGTGCCATTGTAAAGCCAGTGCGCCATCACAATGACCAGTTTCGATGATTTGCCATAACTGATCGTCGGGGATACTGTCGCTATTGAGGCGCAGTAGAGCGATGACATCAACTAAATCTCTGTCATCGACTTGCGCTAACTGCTCGCCATTTTGGATCGTCATGCTGCCATCTTGAAGTAGATGGGCTTTCTCTAGTGTGTCGAGTATTTCGCCTGTATGCAATCGCCAAACTTGATTCGGCAGAAGTTGACTGATATAGGGAGTGGCTTCCAAATCCACGTAGACTTTTTGCGGGCCGTTTTGGAAGTACCATCGGCCTTCGTCGTCGACCCCGTAATTGCGATTAATGAATTGCTGTAGCGCCGGATTGCGGATGGTGTCTCCAGCTAAATTTAAAGCTTGTGCACGTTCATCACGCATACGCCAGTTGCCGCGTGCATCAAGGGCAAGCCAGGCGTAGCAGTGAGGTACCTTAGGCCATTTGGCCATGGCTGCTTTAACAATGTCATCCATGTTGATCGAAATGTGTGAGCAAGCGTTGTGGCAGCCAAGTCAGTGTTCCTGGAAATGGACTCTGTGCGAAACCAACATGCCCACCATGTTCAGGAAATTCTAACTGTACTGCAGCTGCGGCGTTTTGCGGTAGAAATCGCTCAGGTAAAAACGGGTCATTTTTCGCATTGAGCACCAAGGTTGGCACGCAAATATCATTCAGTACCAAACGCGCGCTCGCACGATGCCAATAGTCGTGGACATCGCGATAGCCGTGTAAGGGCGCAGTAACCACATTGTCGAATTCGAATAAGTTCTTAGCCCTGAGCATCGTTGCTTTATCGAATAGGCCTGGAAATTGTTCTAACTTCGCGAGACATTTGGGCTTTAAAGTTTGTAGAAACTTTTGGGTGTAGACCCAGTTGAATCCTCGGGACAAAGTCGCACCACTATTCGTGAGATCGAGCGGAGCCGAAACCGCGCAAGCGGCATCAACGATACCTGCGGATTGCTGTGACTCGCCTAGCCAACGGAGTAGGGCATTGCCGCCGAGCGAAACGCCAGCGGCATAGAATTTTGCTTGCGGATGTTGTGCTTTAAATTCTTGATGTAGGCGACGCAAAATCCAATTGATTTCTTGCGAGTCACCTGAATGATAGAAACGTGGTGCTTGATTTGCTGTGCCAGAACAGCCACGGAAATGCGGTACCACGCCATGCCAGCCACGTTCTTTGATGGCAGCCATAGTGGCGCGTGCATAGTGGCTATCGCTTGAGCCTTCCAAACCATGGAACAGAACCAACATCGGTTTACCTGCTTCGCCATCGATGAAATCGAGGTCGATAAAATCATTGTCAGGCGTGGTCCAACGCTGGCGTCGGAATTGCAAACTCGGTTTGCGCATAAAGAGTGCTGGCACGATGGTTTGCAAATGGCCGCCAGGTAACCAGTTTGGTGAAATGTATTTCATGAATTCGTATTAGTGCAGCACGCTAGCTTTGAACAGATCGAGTGGTGCCTTACCTGCTGCGACCGAAGCGTGATGGGTAGCAATGCGCCATCCTTTGGGTGTTTTGATGTACACATTGGTGGCAATAATATGCACGTCTTGTGCAGGTTCAGTGCCGCTGTGGAAGGTTTCAATCACACTGTGCACAGCTGTCAGCATGTTGTGGATGGCATGCAGCTGCGTCGTGTGAATATGTACGCTACCATTCTCAAAGATGGTTTCCCACGAGGCGCGAATTTCAGCGTGACCAATCAGGCGAGCAGAGTTGGGGTGAACGCAGACAATTTCTTCATCGTCTGCCCAGAGTGCCATTAAACCCTCGATATCACCGCGGGAGATCGCATCATAAAATGCAACCTCGAGTTCGTCGGCACTTCCGTTAAACTGTTTTTTTGCAGGCATAGAATTCCGACGAAATGAAGAGATGCAATCTTAGTGACCCTTGATGACAGTCCCTGGCGCAAGGGTGTAAGTAGTGCCGCAGTAAGAGCAAGTTGCGCTGCCGCCGTGTGACAAATCCAGAAATACTTTGGGATGTGAAGACCACAAAGGCATCGCTGGGTTAGGGCAGTGTGCTGGTAAGTCTTTAGCTTGCAGTTCGACAGGAGCGGCGCTTGGCTTCGCTGACATGGTGTTCTCCTTCATGGGAAAAATGAGTGGGTAGTGTGTCGAGTCAATCTAAACCAACGACCTGCTATAAGTTTGCTCGAACACAAAGATGATCGCAATTTTAGCGGATTCTGCTGTGCTTGAGGAGAAGGCGTGCACAAGGTGGCTCTTAAAGCAGCTGAGTGTGGACGCAGTCAGGGCTCAAGAAACACAAGCAATCGTCGTCAAACACGGGCAAGTGCAGTGAAAGCCGTTACAATAGCGCTTTCATGCTTTAGTGCTTTCTTGTCCGCTTCCTTACGAAATCCCGCCCATGTTATTCAATTGGAAATCTCCAGCTTTCATCGAAGGTGCTCGTATGAGCGCTCCGTCGCAGTTTGGTATGGGGGCTTGGGGCTTAGTAGTGGGTGTTGCTATGATTAAGGCAGGTTTGACTCTGCCGCAAGCCTTGGGGATGACACTTTTGGTGTTTGCGGGCTCTGCGCAATTAGCGGCCTTACCTTTGATGGCTGCACATGCGCCAGTCTGGGTCATTTTTGTGACAGCTCTGATCGTCAACCTGCGTTTCTTGATTATGTCGGCCTTGATTGCGCCGCGATTTGCCCACCTACATTGGTTTAAGCGTACCGTTTTGGGCTTTTTTACTGGCGATATTACGGTGGCATTGTTTATGAACCGTTTCCCACACATGTGGAATTCAGCAGCAGAGGAGGGAGAGCAGCGTGATTTTCTCAAAGGTTTAGTCGTGCCAAATTGGTTCGTGTGGCAAATCACCTCGATTATTGGCATTTTGCTAGGGAGCCAAGTACCAACGCATTGGGGCTTAGGCTTCGCAGGCACCTTGGCTATCTTATGTGTGATGTTACCTTTGGTTCAAAATCGTCCTGCAGTGGGTGGGGTCGTTCTCGCGAGTGTGGTGGCGGTGCTGGCGCATGCCTTACCGTATAAACTCGGTCTATTGTTGGCGGTTATTGTGGGTATGGGTTTCGCCATGTGGCTCGAAGAACATTTTGATACAGGAGCTGAAGCGGCAAATGCAGATCAGGCAGGCCAAGGAGATCAGACATGAGTGATCTCGAAGTGTGGTTGGTGATTATTTTTCTGACAATCGCTACGGTGATTGATCGTAGCGCTTTTTGGGTAGTTGGGCACCATATCAATTTGCCAAAACGAGTACAAGAGGCCTTGCGCTATGCACCGGCATGCGCCTTGGCGGCGATTATTGTGCCCGATTTATTTGTGAATGGTGAGCAAATTGATATCTCAATTACCAATCCAAAGATGATTGCTGGTATTCTCGCGACCCTGTTTTTCCTATGGCGCCGTAATATGTTAATGACCATCGTTTTGGGAATGAGTGTGTTTACTGCAGCCAGACTTTGGATTTCTTAGTTTTTACCCAAACAATCCCATCTCAAACCGCCGATTTCACATAAAAATCCGTGAAATCGCCCCGCTGTTTGGTAAAATACGCGATTACGGGAAATTTGCTGGAGTTGCTTAAAAGGCATGAAAGGCGAAATTTTCGGCGTCCACAGCAAGCACTGTGCGCAAGCTTCACGATGTAGCAAATTAAGCAAATCCTCCATACTTTTACGGTCCTGAACATGCAATTTAATCGCCTGAGCGATCTCATCGCTGCTAATCAACTTCAAGGTCAACGTGTATTCATTCGTGCCGACCTCAACGTGCCGCAAGATGACGCTGGCAATATCACCGAAGACACACGCATTCGCGCTTCCGTTCCAGCCATTCAACAAGCATTGAAAGCTGGCGCTGCCGTGATGGTGACATCGCACTTAGGTCGCCCAACAGAAGGTGAATTCAAAGCGGAAGATTCTTTGGCGCCAGTTGCAAAACGTTTGTCTGAACTTTTAGGCGTGAATGTCGAATTAAAACAAAACTGGGTGGACGGCGTTGAAGTCGCTGCTGGTCAAGTGGTATTACTCGAAAACTGCCGAGTCAACAAAGGTGAAAAGAAAAATGACGACGCTCTGGCGCAGAAGATGGCGAATCTGTGCGACGTCTATGTCAATGACGCATTCGGTACAGCACACCGCGCAGAAGCGACCACACACGGTATCGCGAAATATGCAAAGGTCGTTTGCGCGGGCCCATTGTTGTCTGCAGAGCTTGACGCCCTGGGGAAAGCGCTTGGTCATCCAGCTCGACCATTGGTTGCTATCGTCGCTGGCTCAAAAGTGTCGAGCAAACTGACGATTTTGAAGTCTTTAGCAGAGAAAGTAGACCAATTAATCGTTGGCGGTGGTATCGCCAATACTTTTATGTTGGCTGCTGGTTTGAAAATTGGTAAGTCCTTAGCAGAAGCTGACTTGGTGAGCGAAGCTAAAGCGATTATGGACATGATGTCTGCACGTGGCGCCGTAGTGCCAATTCCAACTGACGTCGTGTGCGCCAAGGAATTTTCTCCAACTGCTGTGGCAACGGTCAAAGCAGTCGCTGATGTGCAAGATGACGACATGATTCTCGATATCGGCCCAGAAACAGCAGCTGCCCTCGCAGCGCAAATTCGTTTGGCAGGCACGATTGTTTGGAATGGTCCCGTTGGCGTGTTTGAATTTGATCAGTTCGGTAATGGCACTAAAGTATTGGCGGAAGCAATTGCTGATTCCAAAGGCTTCTCGATTGCTGGTGGTGGCGACACGCTAGCCGCGATTGCGAAATACAACATCACTGAAAAAATTGGTTATATCTCTACAGGTGGCGGCGCTTTCCTCGAATTCTTGGAAGGCAAGACTTTGCCTGCAGTTGAAATTTTGTTGCAGAGAGCAGCGAAGTAAGTTTCGTATTTTTGATTGTACGAATATAGATTTTTTGATTTGAGCACGACCTTGTAAAAATTATCCATCAGGAGATTCAATGTTACGCGGAACCAAAATTGTAGCGACAGTAGGCCCAGCTTCAAACGATTTAGATACTTTAGTTCGTATGTTGAAAGCCGGTGTGAACGTAGTTCGTTTGAACTTCTCACACGGTAAAGCGCAAGACCATATTGATCGTGCAAATTTGGTGCGTAAAGCAGCAGAAGTTTGCGGTTTTGAAGTGGCGATCATGGCCGATATGCAAGGTCCGAAGATCCGTATCGGTAAGTTCGAAAACAGTAAGATTCAAATCGAAAACGGCGATAAATTTATCCTTGATGCGGATTGCGCTTTAGGAAATCAAGAGCGCGTGGGTCTCGACTATAAAGCACTGCCACGCGATGTAAGAAGCGGTGACGTTTTGCTGTTGAATGATGGTTTGATCGTGTTGATCGTTGACAAAGTAATCGGTAATGAAATTCATACGACCGTCAAAATCGGTGGTGAACTGTCCAATAACAAGGGTATCAATCGTCAAGGTGGTGGTTTAACCGCGCCAGCCTTGACTGCAAAAGATATGGAAGACATCAAAACTGCGATGTCTTTCCAAGCAGATTACTTGGCAATTTCCTTCCCGAAAAGTGCGACGGATATGGAAATGGCGCGTCAACTTGCGAATATCGCGGGTGAGCCATTTGGTCACAAGCCCATGTTGATCGCGAAGATTGAGCGTGCCGAAGCGATCCCAGTTTTGCAAGAAATTCTCGATGCTTCTGATGGCATTATGGTGGCGCGTGGTGACTTGGCAGTTGAAGTCGGTAATGCAGCAGTGCCTGCATTGCAAAAACGCATGATCAAAATGGCGCGTGATTCCAATAAATTGGCAATCACAGCGACACAAATGATGGAATCGATGATCGTCAATGCGGTGCCAACCCGTGCTGAGGTGTCAGACGTCGCTAATGCGGTTTTGGATGGCACAGATGCCGTCATGTTGTCGGCTGAAACAGCGTCGGGCAAATACCCGATCGAAACAGTCGAGACTATGGCAGCGATTTGTATTGAAGCCGAGAAGTTCCAAGAATGTAAATTAGATGCCGATTTCTTGAACTTGCAATTTACCCGTATCGATCAGTCTATCGCTTACGGCGCATTGTTCACAGCGCACCATTTACGCGTACAAGCGATTGCAGCCTTGACTGAATCGGGTTCTACGGCCTTGTGGATGAGCCGTCAAAGTATTGATGTACCGCTGTTTGCTTTAACACCAAGTGTGGCGACACAACGCAAAGCAGCCTTGTATCGCAATGTGCAAACCTTCAAACTGCCGTACTCGGCTGACCGTGATTTTGTCTTGAAAGAGGCAGAGAATTTGTTGGTCGCGAAGGGCGCTGTTAAGAAGGGCGATTTGATCGTTGCGACTTGGGGTGAGCAGATGGGTAAGGTTGGTGGGACCAATGCAATGCGCATCGTGAAAGTCGGCGAATAGTGAGATCTCAATAAATCCAATTGTAGGGCGTATCGCGTTGTTGCAAATACTCGCAATACCGACGTATTGCTCCGTTTTGCGCCTAGCGCTGCATCCCTAAAATTGAATTTCTAGAGATCTCAGAAGGTAAATTGATTGTCGATGAAAGTTCGAAGTCAGCAAAGTCGAAAAAGGCCACAAGCTTGTTGATGTGCTGAGTAAGCGTAGCGAGCGGGCAAAGTTTGAATTAAGAAGCGCAACCGTACTTGAGTACGGTGAGCATCGCAGATTCAAAATCTGCCCGCGCAGTAGCTTAATCAGAGCATCAAAAAAAGATTTTTTTATATGGAGTAAAAACTATGTCTCTCGTATCTATGCGTCAATTGCTGGACCATGCTGCTGAAAATGGCTACGGTATTCCAGCGTTTAATGTGAACAATTTGGAGCAAGTCACGGCAATTATGGAAGCGGCCAATGAAGTCGGTGCGCCGGTCATTATGCAAGCGTCTGCAGGTGCTCGTAAATATGCTGGCGAAGCGTTCTTGCGTCATTTGATTTCTGCTGCGGTGGAAGCTTACCCACACATTCCAGTAGTGATGCACCAAGATCATGGTCAGTCTCCAGCAGTTTGTATGGCAGCGATCAAGTCTGGTTTTACATCGGTGATGATGGACGGCTCCTTGATGGAAGACGGCAAGTCTGTTGCTAGCTACGAATACAATGTTGCAGTTTCTAAAGAAGTGGTGAAGTTTTCCCATTCTATTGGTGTGACAGTAGAAGCAGAGTTGGGCGTGCTAGGCTCTTTGGAAACCATGATGGGCGACAAAGAAGACGGTCATGGCGCAGACGGCAAGATGACACGTGAACAATTGTTGACCGACGTTGCGCAAGCAGCTGACTTCGTGAAACAAACACAATGTGACGCTTTGGCGATTGCAATTGGTACTTCGCACGGCGCGTACAAATTCTCCCGTAAGCCAACCGGTGACATCTTGGCGATCGATCGCATCAAAGAAATCCATGCACGTATTCCAAACACTCACTTGGTGATGCACGGTTCTTCTTCCGTGCCACAAGAATTGTTGGCAGAGATTCGTGAATTCGGTGGCGACATGAAAGAAACGTATGGCGTTCCAGTAGAAGAGATCGTCATCGGTATTCAAAACGGCGTGCGTAAAATCAACATCGACACCGACATTCGTTTGGCGATGACAGCAGCGATCCGTCGTTACATGTTTGAAAACCCAAGCAAGTTTGATCCACGTGATTACTTGAAACCAGCTCGCGAAGCAGCGAAGTTGGTTTGTAAAGCGCGTTTCTTGTCCTTCGGTTGCGAAGGCCAAGCAGCGAAGATCAAGCCAATCACCTTGGAAAAGGTTGCTGAGCAATACAAATCTGGCGCATTGGCACAGGTTGTTAACTAATTGATCGATTGATCGATTGATCGTGAAATAAGTAAGTCGGGTGCTTGAAGCAATCTTCAAATGCCCATGAGGGAGTTTCAACGGGTTTTGTCGGCGGCATTCATGATGCCAAACACAAGATTCGATGAATCTCCCTTCAGTATTTTTTTTGAGACCACATTATGACTACGCAAATTAACTCTACTTTACATTCGCTACCACTGTTAGGTCGTGGCAAAGTCCGTGATAACTACGCTGTTGGCGAAGATAAGTTGTTGATCGTTACCAGTGATCGTTTGTCGGCATTCGATGTCATCATGAATGAGCCTATCCCAGAAAAAGGCCGCGTGTTGAATCAAATGGCGAACTTCTGGTTCGAAAAATTGGGTCATGTGGTCCCGAATCATTTGACAGGCATCGCTCCTGAATCTGTGGTTGCTGCAGATGAAGTTGAGCAAGTGCGTGGCCGTGCCGTCGTCGCAAAACGCTTGAAACCCATTATGGTGGAAGCGGTTGTACGTGGCTACATCATTGGCTCTGGCTGGAAAGATTATCAAGATACAGGGGCGATTTGCGGCATTCAATTGCCAGCAGGTTTGCCACAAGCAGCGAAATTAGAAACGCCGATTTTCACACCAGCAGCGAAGGCTGAAATGGGTGAGCACGATGAGAACATCAGCTTCGCCGAAATGGAAAAACGTATTGGTGTTGAGTTGGCAGCTAAGATGCGCGACATCAGTATTCAGCTCTACACAGAAGCAGCGAATTACGCGGCAACGCGCGGTATTATCATCGCCGACACTAAGTTTGAATTCGGCCTCGATGACAATGGTGTTTTGCATTTGATGGATGAAGTCTTAACGGCAGATTCTTCTCGTTTCTGGCCAGCAGATTCCTACGCAACAGGCATCTCTCCGCCATCATTCGATAAACAGTTTGTGCGTGACTATTTAGAAACCATCACAAGCTGGAACAAAACAGCACCAGCGCCAACTTTGCCAGACGAAGTGGTACAGAAAACGGCAGCGAAATATCGCGAAGCCTTGGAACGCCTGACAGGCGAAAGCTTAAAAGCATAATTGAAGGCGGCAGCGAATATGAGCACGACAAATAATGTAGCAGCCACTGCACCTATCATTGGTGTGGTAATGGGTTCTTCTTCTGATTGGGATGTGATGCAGCATGCTGTCAGTATGTTGAAAGAATTCGGCATTCCATTTGAAGCGCAAGTGGTGTCAGCACACCGCATGCCTGACGAAATGTTTCGGTACGCAGAGACAGCGCGTAGCCGAGGCATTCGCGGCATTATTGCCGGTGCTGGTGGTGCAGCGCATTTGCCAGGGATGATTGCAGCGAAGACTATCGTGCCTGTATTCGGTGTTCCAGTTCCTTCTAAATATTTACGTGGTGAAGACTCTTTGTTATCGATTGTGCAGATGCCTAAAGGTGTTCCTGTGAATACTTTCGCTATCGGTGAAGCTGGTGCTGGCAATGCAGCTTTGGCAGCGATCGCGATGTTGGCGACCACTGACGATGCGATGGCAGAAAAGCTCGAAGCCTTCCGCGCTAAACAAACGCAAGCCGCTCGTGATATGCATCTGCCTTTGTAAGGTGTAGCGCCGTTTAAGCTTATTTTGTTTGAAGAGCCAATCGAAGGTGGTTTCGCTTTTGCTTGGCTCGATATTTTTAGGCGTCATCCCTGCGTGTGCAGGAATCGAGTGACATTGCCTTTTATGCTGTCGTTGTGAGGAGCGATTTCTCTTCGCAACATTGGTTTCAAAATATTCAGTACCCGTATGGAAAAATCGACGATGTCCACTTCTTCAAACAACAATTCTCCTCAATTCCCTAATTCCAAAGCCAGTATGTTGGGCATGGTCGGCGGCGGTCAATTGGGACGCATGTTCGTGCACGAAGCGCAGGCACTCGGTTTTAAAGTCACGGTATTAGAACCAGAAGCTGGTAGTCCTGCGGCTCATGCAGCCGACGTCCATATTCAAGCGACCTACGATGATGCCGCTGGTTTGCAGCAATTGGCGGACAGCTGTGCTTCATTCACGACCGAATTTGAAAATGTGCCAGCGGCGAGTTTGGCGAAGTTAGCGGAAACGGGTTTTGTGGCACCGAGCGCTGCATGCGTCTCAATTGCTCAAGATCGTATCGAAGAAAAAGCCTTCTTTACTCGTTGCGCACCACAGACAGGCATCTTACCGGCACCACACGCGATCTTGCGCACAGCGACCGATTTAGAAAATGTTAGTGCGGATTTATTCCCTGGTATTTTGAAGACGGCACGCATGGGCTATGACGGCAAAGGTCAAGTACGCGTTAAATCCTTGGATGAATTGCGCACCGCCTTCGCAAATTTAAAAGGTGTGGTCTGCGTCTTAGAAAAGATGCTGCCACTGGCTTACGAAATTTCTGTATTGGTTGCACGTGGCGCAGACGGGCAAGCAGTGGTTTATCCCATTGCTGAAAATGTTCATCGTGACGGTATTTTATTTACGACGACTGTGCCAAGTCCTCATGTATCTGCCGATGCCGCACTGAAAACACAGAATGCCGCCTTAAAATTGATTGCTGATATCAATTATGTCGGTGTCTTGTGCATCGAATTTTTTGTTTTGCAAGATGGTAGTGTGGTGGTCAATGAAATGGCACCACGCCCACATAACAGTGGTCACTACACGATAGATGCTTGCGTCACCAGTCAGTTCGCTCAGCAAGTTCGTGCCATGGCGCGTTTGCCTTTAGGTGATGTACGTCAGCATTCACCTTGCGTGATGTTGAATATTTTGGGCGATGTTTGGTTTGAAAATGATTCAAATATCGAGCGTCAGCCAGAATGGCATAAAGTGTTGGCGCTGCCATCCGCGCATTTGCATCTCTACGGCAAAGCGGAAGCGCGTCGTGCCCGTAAAATGGGTCATATCACGTTTATCGCGCCAACTTTAGAGCAAGCGCAAGACGAGATGCAACAAGCATGCGCGATCTTAGGCATTGCGCTCTGATTTTCTTGAGACTCTGCCGTGAATTTTAGCCTGCAAATTTCTGAACAAATTCAAGTCGCCGCCATCGCCTTGGAGCACGGTGCTTTGGTCGGCTTTCCTACGGAAACTGTGTACGGACTCGGTGCTGATGCCGAGAATATAGAAGCCGTCGCCAATATCTATCGTGCCAAAGGTCGTCCATCAAATCACCCCGTCATTGTGCACATCGCTCCTGAGGCTGATATTCACTATTGGGTGAAAGACCTCCCTGCAGCAGCACAACACCTGATCGATGCTTTTTGGCCAGGCCCTCTGACCTTGATTTTGAAGAGGGCAGAGCATATCCCCGATGCCGTTTCAGGCGGTCAAGATTCAATCGGCGTGCGTTGTCCTTCACACCCGGTCGCTCAACAATTACTTCGTGCTTTTAAAGGCGGCAAAGGCGGCGTGGCAGCACCATCAGCGAACAAGTTTGGCCATGTTAGCCCGACCAAAGCTGAGCACGTGTTAGAGGAGTTTCCTGAGGAAGTTGCCAGCGGCATGATTGCCTCAGTGCTCGATGGTGGCCAAAGTGATGTTGGTATCGAATCGACGATTGTTGATATGAGCCGCCTCGACACCCATGGTCCAGTCTTGCTCAGGCCGGGCCACATCACAGCAATGCAGTTGCAACAAGTCTTAGGTGTCGCAGTGAACGCACCAGACCAAGCAGCACCGCGTGCATCTGGCACTTTAGAAGCACACTATGCACCGCGTACTCCAGTGGCATTAGTCGCCGTCGATCAACTCGAGGCGACCGTGCAACAATTACTCGCGGCGAAAAAACGTGTCGCCGTGATGGCCTACGAAGCGCATCGCGAAACAGCTGGACTCCAAGCGTGGCGCCAGTTAAATAATGACCCTGTCGCCTACGCTCATGACCTGTATGCCGATTTGCGAGAGCTCGATCACGTTGATGCCAACATCATCTTAGTGGAAGCCTTACCGACGACACGTGAATGGCAAGGTGTCGCGGACCGTTTGCGTCGAGCGGCCTTTGATTCGCAAGGGGTGTTGCAGGCGATGTTGGGTATATAAATCCCGATCGTTCCCATCGGCGCAATTGTTGCCTGGCTTTGTCTTCCAAAATCCTTAGAAGTTCATACTTAAGCGTAGGCTTGCATTGAGAAGCCCGCGTGACTCTCGGCGCGAATAATAGAGCTTGTTTTGACTAAAAAGTGTGGTCTGAGTGATGGTCGGCTGCATCATGAAATTAGAAATTTGAAAGTGAATGGTCTTGCCTTGATCAATGTCCCAGTTTGCGGCGACCGATGTGCTGCGGGTGACTTGTTCTATATTGATTCGATCGGCGGCAATTCTTAGTGGCCCACCAGAAATAACGCCGTAGTTCGCTCGCAAGTTCCAAGCATCGTTTGGCTGGTATTCAAGCCCAACATTGGCATTGAATTTGGCTTGCTCTGCGAAACGATTATTGGGACCCGGGACGTCATTAACATGAGACCAATTGCGTGAAAGGTTCGCTGTTACACTTATCTTTGGCGCCCCTTTGAACCAAATGGAAAGTGGGAAACTTGAGTCTGCCACAAGGCCATGCGCAAGACCGTTGCCACTATTAATGGTTTGTTGTTGCCATTGCTTGTTTTCGATAAACAGCCGATCGCGCATTAAATTCTTTACAGTTTTTAGGTAATGGCTCAGCGAGTAGTTAATCTCGTTTTCGCTAAAATGTTCGAAGGCAATATCGAGTCCCCAAGCGATTTCCGGTCTTAGCTTGGGGTTCCCGACCATTACGGGTGTATAGATGTCCTGTCCAAAATTGCTAAACGACTCCGCCATGAATTGTTGTTGATCAGGATTCCTAAAGGTTCTTGTGAGTGCAAAACGGACTTGGTCTTCTGCCTGCTTATGCGGCTTCCATCGTGTTTGAACAATTGGACTAAGGACGGAGCTTATTTGGCTTGAGCTGGCGCTAAAAGGGGCGCTGATTTCAGAGCGAAAACCTTCCCAACGAACACCGAGGTAGTTCGACCATTGGTCTGATGCATCCCGTTCTTTTTCTGCAAAAAAGGCAGCTTGAGCAGATCGCAAATGTTGTGACGCTACGTTTTTTGAGCCTTCGATGTTTTCTGATTGATACTCTTTATTTTCGATATGCCAGCCAATTTTTTGAGTGTCCGTTTCAGATTTTTGAAAGAGTATTTTGCCTTTCCATGAAAGGATATTACTCTTCCTATGCATATTGCTTTGAAATTCGCGAAATTGAGTCGGTGTTGAACTAGACGCACCATTGTTGGAGCTCAAGTCACCGCGAAGCACGTATAAAGTGGTTTGTAGCTTAGCCTGATCGATCAATGGCTTATCCCACGACAGCTTTAGCCAAATATTTTGTGGCGTCCAATAAGTGAAATTGGTTTCACGCTCAGTCGTGGTTGATGGTGATTTTGTATCAAATGTTGTTGCTAGAGAGTCTTGCCTAATGATGATCCTAGCGGCATAGGCGTTAACTGAAATTCGCTCATGATCTCCTAGGGACCAAGTGAGGTCTTGCGTTAGTGCAAAAGCGGAATTGGTAGTCTTACTTTTTTGATGGCGATTTCTGATTTCGGTTAGAAGGAGATCAGTGTCGGTGTTCTCAAAGTAATCCTGTTCTGTCGTCAAATAGCGAGGTTGATTGATGAAAAATGTGGTGTCGAGGGAGAAATTGTCAAATTTGTCCGCGTAGTTTAGTTGCAACTTTCTTGATACTGGAGATTGGTCTTGGTATCTCAGTGCCATTTCTAATTTTCTGGTGCGTGTTTTCACCAAGCGTTGCAAAACAATATTGATCGTCCCTCCAATTGCCTGCGTACTAAACTCTGCAACGGCAGAACGAATAATTTCGATGCGCTCAATTTGACTTGCCGAAATATCGCTGATGGAAAAACCCCGAGGCGGATCTTGCCCATCAACTAAGTATTGTGTATAGCCTCTGAGACCATTGATATTGCCATTTATAATTCCAGCTTGTCGATTCAGAATTTCAGCAACGCTCGAGTCACCATGCCTTTCAATCTCCTCTCTCGTAATCACAAACTTGGTTACTGTGTCTTCACGTCGAGCATCATACTTCTTGCCATCGTTCTTGATTTCGACGACTTGCGTCGAAGCTTTCGTTTCGATGGTTGTGGTTGAGTTGGTATTTTCTTGTGCTCTGGCGTCTGAAGAGAAAGTGATGACGTTGAAGGCGACAAAGCAGAAGGGGAGAGTACGAGATGGCATGCGTCGACGCTGACTTTGATCTTTGATTTGAGTAAGGTCGAAAGTATAACTTGTTATTGCAATGATATGAAATCTGCGGTGCTACCTATAGCAATTCCGAAAGTACCTTGGCAATTTGGGTGTGTTGATCAAGCACAAGAAACGCCCCAGGAAAATCATAGTGCCTGCAAAACTCATTTCGAATAACAATACAGCGTAGACCCGCTGCGAGTGCCGATCGCAAACCACGTGGTGAGTCTTCAATGACGATGCATTCATCAGTACCTAGCCCAAGCCGCGAGAGCCCTATTAAGTATGGATCTGGTGCAGGTTTGCTGTGAAGGTAGTCGCCCTCGGTGACAATAAATTCGAAGTGATGCAGTAAATTGGAATCACGGTGAATTTGTTCGAAGTGATCGCGACGCGAACTGGTGACCACACCCATGCGGGTCCGTTGGGCAGCATGGTGAAGTACTTCGGCGATGCCATCAATTACATGTGAATGTGTTTCAGCTAATAGCGCTGCGTAACGCCGATTACGTTGATCACGTAGAGCGGCAATTTGCGCATCATCCATGCCACGCGTTTGCAGTAAATGCCAAGCACCGAGGTTCTCTAGTAGGAACCAATCGAAAAAATGTTGGTGAGTGAGTTCTATGTCATGCTTAGCGAATAGCTCGCGATTTGCTTGATAAAACAGTCCTTCAGTATCAACCAAAACACCGTCGTTATCCCACAAGATAGCTTTGAGCTTAGACATACATGGGTAGCGCTAATTACTTGTAGATCAGTTTCATCGCCAAGATGAATGCTGACAGCGCTAATGAGATCAAGTTAGCGATAATGATAGGCATAGCTCCCAACATCAATCCGTAAATTAACCAGCAGATGACGCCGCTGACCATGATGCAATACATGCCAAGTGAAACGCCTTCGGCACGTTTACGTTTCCAAGTGAGCCAAGCTTGTGGAATGAAGGCGCTAGTCGTCAAAAAAGCGGCGACGAAGCCGATGATATCGAGATGAGACATGGACGAGAGTAATTAAGGCAAAAAGCTGCCATTGTGAAAAATCAGCGGGGCTGCGTTGCCGTGGGCGCATTGTTCAACTTCACCGACGAAAATTACATGATCACCCTCGGGATATTGGCTACGGTTAAAACATTCAAACCACGCAGAAGCGCCTTTGAGAATCGGTAAGCCTGTGCGAGAGAGCGTAAATTCGACACCTTCAAAGCGGTTTTCGCTGCGGCTAGCAAATTGTTCCGCCAAGACTTGCTGTTCTGCGGTGAGAACATTGATCACGTAGTGGCTGTTCGCACTGAATACGGGAAGGCTCTGGGCCCGCTTACCTAAGCTCCAGAGTACTAAAGGCGGGTCAAGCGACACCGAATTAAATGAGCTCGCAGTAAGGCCGAGAAAGCTGCCATCGGCGAGGCGAGTTGTTACCACGGTAACGCCTGTGGCAAATTGTCCAAGCGCAGTGCGGAAATGGCGACTATCGAAATCAGGCGGTAGGGCAGAGGTGGCGGGCTTTTGCATCAGTGATCCAAAGGTAATTTTTAACATTATCCCAGATTTTTGCTTTTATCATGAAAGAGCGCATGGTCTGTGGGGACACTGGGCTCGTATTCGGTGAAAATTAGTTGAGGATGAGACAGATCCTAACATTGGTATCGCATTTGGGGCGTCCTGAGGAATAAGCGGCTGTCATGTGTTAAACTCTCGCCTCGTTTGTCGTGGAAGCTGTTTCGTAAGCAATTGATTTTTAAGAATATTTCATCGACCTTTGCGTGAGGCATACATGTTTGGCAAAAAACTATCAAAACAGCTTTTGTTGGTATGGACTTTGGTACTTGCATTTGCAGTGACGAATGTTCAGGCAATGCAGATGGATCGCCCTTTTCCAGAAGGAATTAAGCGAGGCAAGATGAGTACAACGGCCTTGGCCGAAATCGTGATCGACGGCAAGTTAAAACTCTTGTCGGTGGCACTCAGAATCTACAACGAGGACAATCTGATCGTCACATCAGGGACTTTGGATGTGCGAAATATTGTGGTTTATTACCTCGAAAACGATTTTGGTGAGGTACAGAGAATTTGGATCTTGACCGCCGAGGAAGCTAAACGCCCTTTCCCGCCAAGGTCAAATTAAGAAAGGCCAGACGAAATGTTTTGGCTAATTTTGTAATAAGTAAGAAGTGAATCGAATGTCTACCGTTATTTCAAATCAAGAAAATTCAAGTATTCCTAACAAGGTCGACGCTGTGGAAGCGAGCGGTACTGTCGCTGCACAGAAAAAGGTCTTCATCAAAACCTTTGGTTGCCAGATGAATGAGTACGACTCCGACAAAATGCAGGATGTGCTCGCAGCAACCGATGGCATGATCAAAACCGACAAGCCGGAAGATGCCGACGTGATTTTGTTGAACACCTGCAGCGTACGTGAAAAAGCGTCGGAAAAAGTGTTTTCTGATTTGGGACGTTTGCGCGAATTAAAGCGTGATAAACCAGATTTAGTGATTGGCGTCGGTGGTTGCGTGGCATCGCAAGAAGGTGAAGCGATCATTCGTCGTGCGCCTTATGTAGACGTGGTATTTGGTCCGCAAACTTTGCATCGTTTGCCACAGTTGATTAAAGATCGACGTACATCTGGTCGTTCGCAAGTCGATATTAGTTTCCCTGAGATTGAAAAGTTCGATCATTTGCCGCCAGCGAAAGTGGAGGGCGCCACAGCCTTTGTTTCGATCATGGAAGGCTGCTCTAAGTATTGCAGTTACTGTGTGGTACCTTACACACGCGGTGAAGAAGTTTCTCGTCCATTTAACGATGTGTTGGTCGAAGTGGCTGGCTTGGCAGAGCAGGGCATTAAAGAAATTAGTTTGCTCGGTCAGAACGTAAATGCCTATCGTGGCGTGATGGATGATGGTGAGATCGCTGACTTCGCTTTGCTGCTGGAATACATCGCCGAGTTTCCACAAATTGAACGCATTCGCTTCGTGACGAGTCATCCTAAAGAGTTTAATCAACGTTTGATCGACGCCTACGCCAAGATTCCTAAACTAGTGAATCATGTATACCTGCCTGCACAGCACGGCTCTGACCGCGTTTTGGCAGCAATGAAA
This sequence comes from Affinundibacterium nitidum, assembly GCF_014284155.1. GTDB lineage: Bacteria > Pseudomonadota > Gammaproteobacteria > Burkholderiales > Burkholderiaceae_D > Undibacterium > Undibacterium nitidum. Next base: position 1,268,805 of record NZ_JACOFZ010000001.1, on the reverse strand, counting down.
CGTGGCTACACTTCTTTGGAATATAAATCGGTAATTCGCAAGTTACGCGCGGTGCGCCCGAACATGCATATTTCTTCTGATTTTATCGTCGGCTTCCCAGGTGAAACGGATGAAGACTTCGATGCCCTGATGAAGTTGATCAACGACGTTGAATTCGACAACAGCTTTAGTTTTATTTTTAGTGCTCGTCCAGGCACCCCTGCCGCGAATCTTGAAGATACAACGCCAGCGCCATTGAAACTGAAGCGTCTGCAATTTTTGCAGTCAGTGATCGATGCGAATACGAAAAAATACAGCAATGCGATGATAGGTACGGTGCAGCGTATTTTGGTTGAAGGTCCATCGGTGAAAGACCCGAATGAATTGCAAGGTCGCACAGAGAATAATCGCGTGGTGAATTTTCCAGGTGGTAAAGAGTTGATCGGAACCTTGGTCAACACACGTATTACCGAATCGTATAACTATTCTCTGCGTGGAGAATTGGTCGACTAATTCTGACGAAGCTGTGTGCTTCTCATCGAAAGAAAAGCTATTTTGAAAACGAAAACGCCTGTTCCTGTTTTATATTTCGTTCCGCAGCCCCTAGACAATCTGCGCTTGGCGCATTTGTGCGGGCCGCTCGATGAAAACCTACGTCAGATTTCGGCGGCGCTTGATTTGAGTATTTTTCGACGCGGTGAAAAATTTATCGTCAGTGGTCACAATGCTGAGAAAGGCTTGGAGCTGCTAGAGAAGTTCTACGCGCAAGCGAAGAAGATTATCAGCATCGATGAAGTGCAGTTGGCCTTAGTGGAACAACGTGCTAATAGTAGTAAGAAAAAAGCACAAGAAGAGGGGCTCGAAGAGCTAAGCTCTACGACAAAGTCCGCGAAGTCATCGGCTCCATCAAAAACAGCAAAACCAGCGACAAAAACAAGTCGTGTGAAGAAACCACCAGTCGACCTAGATGAAGAAGTTGCGCCTGCCGAACAAGCTGACGGTGAGATAGAAAGCCCAATACTCAAAACCCGTCGCAGTGATTTGCGTGGTCGTACGCCACATCAAAACACTTATCTCAAAGCCATACTGGAACACGACATCACTTTCGGTGTGGGCCCCGCAGGTACCGGCAAGACATATCTCGCCGTGGCATGTGCTGTCGACGCTTTAGAGCGTGATGCTGTCAAACGTATTGTATTGACCCGCCCCGCGGTGGAAGCTGGTGAGCGCCTTGGCTTTTTGCCCGGTGATTTAGCGCAAAAGGTCGATCCCTATTTACGTCCTCTATACGACGCTTTGTATGATTTGCTCGGCTTTGATCGCACCCAAAAAATGTTTGAGAAACAGGTGATTGAGATCGCACCTTTGGCGTATATGCGCGGCCGTACCTTGAATCATTCCTTCATTATTTTGGATGAAGCGCAGAACACGACGCCAGAACAAATGAAGATGTTCTTAACACGTATCGGTTTTGGCAGTAAAGCCGTGGTGACCGGCGACGTGACGCAGATCGATTTGCAACGGCATCAGCGTAGCGGTTTGGTAGATGCCTGTCAGGTCTTGCGCCATGTGCGCGGTATCGCATTTAATCAGTTCACCAGTGTAGACGTGGTGCGCCATCCCCTGGTTGGCCGTATCGTCGATGCGTATGAAGAAGCGACGCAACATCAAGATCAACAAGATGCGGAAATTGTTAGCTTAAAGCATGCAACCGCGATGAGTAAAAGCAAAAGAAGGTAAGAACGGTCATGGCAGCAGCTCCTAAACATAAACTCAATCTCTCCGTGCAATATGCGGATGAGCGTCTCAAAGAAGTGCTGACGCGTCCTTTGCTGCGCAAAACGATACAGGCCGCCTTATTCTTTCCCGCTGATTTGACTTTGCGTATTGTCGATGCCGAAGAGGGACAAATTCTCAATCGTGATTATCGTGGTAAAGACTATGCCACCAATGTGTTGACCTTCGCTTACACTGAAGACAGCGATGCTGAAGTGACACAAGCGGATATTATTCTGTGCACCGATGTGCTGGAGAAAGAAGCGAAAGAGCAAAAGAAAACTGTACTCGAACATGCACAGCACTTGGTGGTCCATGGCGTTTTGCATGCGCAAGGCTATGATCATGAAGACGATGAAGAAGCTGAAGAAATGGAAGCTTTGGAGATCGAAATTCTAGAAGGCTTAGGATTAAAAAATCCTTATCTTTGATTCTGCTGCGAATCTTTAAAAAAAGATCCCTCGTTCGACGGTTGTCGACGAGGGATTTTTTATTCCGTGTCGTCTACTTGCTCTGGTGAGTGTGCTGGCGTCAGATCAAAAGCCAAGATGTCGCCAGGTTGGCATTGCAAGACTTCGCAAATCTTTTCCAAGGTATCAAAGCGTATCGCTTTCGCCCGCCCAGACTTGAGCACCGAAAGGTTTTGTGGCGTGATGTCGACTAGCTCGGCCAGCGTGTTGAGACGCATTTTGCGTTGAGCGAGAACGACGTCGAGGTTGACGATGATGGGCATAGTTAATTACCGATAAGTTGGTTTGCTGCGGTCTGAGTCTATAACCCGAGAAAAGAACATAAGATTTGAATGGTATGGATGACGCGATCGAAGATGGCAATCCATAATTCAATTAAATGTGCGGTTATGGTGGCTAGCATATTCTTGATTGATCTGCTTGCTATATTGTTAGTTCAGACTCTTCACTTAATTCAGTCCCCATCTCTAGTGCCCAAAGAACTAAACAATAGAAACCAAAATCGATAGCCACCCCGAGTAGTATATCGAGGAACTGCTCAATTCGCGCTCCAATGTTTTGATGTAGATTCGAGAACGAAATGATTAAGAAAGTTAGATAAGCAAGCATGAAGATTAGATTGGCAAATACGTTAAACCGAAATGCCTTCCGTGCTCGCGTGAGAGCGTTACGGTTAAATATTTCTCCGTCATAGAAGCAGCCGAGTAGCCCATTAAAATGAAATATCGCTTGAATTGCAAAATACGAAAAGCCACTGAAGATTAAGCTTAATACTATTTTTGCGGTCCAGTCTAAACGTTTGTGTAAAAACCAATCTAAGATATCGTTGTAACCCTCAATTTTTGCACTTAAGGTCATTGCATCGGCAACTGCGAAAATATTCGTTTCTCCAACTGGCTTAAATAACACAATCGCTATTGCAATGATCGCACCAAAGGCGAAGATAACCATTACAAGTGAAGAGAGTGGAAGCAGGTAGCCACTGACCTTCTTAAATTTCTCCAGCCTTTTTTTCTGTTCGTTTTGCATGATGATTCCCACATAAATGTTTTTGCTGTGACCGGATTGTAGTAACTAAATATTTGAAAAGCAATCAAAATTTATCGTTTCTCGATAAAAATAAATTGAAATTCGTTTTCTGTTGTTTTTATTGTATTTTTGCAAAAAGAGATCATTGAGATAGTGCAATAGAGTCCACTCCAGTACAATCAGCCCTAATTTACTCACCCTGAAACCACCTCTCCATGAGCCTAGAAGCCGACAAAAAACACAAACGCGTGATACAAATGAGTGGTCGCCAGGTCATCACTTACGGTATGCCGACACGCTTTTGGCAGGATATTTACTACTACGCGATGACCAGTTCTTGGCCCGTGTTCTTTGCGGCTTTTGCGGTCTTGTTTATGCTCATGAACTTGGTGTTCGCCAGTTTGTATCTCTTGGGTGATAACGCGATTGGGAATTTATACCCACAAGGTTTCTTAGGCGCCTTCTTCTTTAGCGTGGAAACACTGGCGACAGTGGGTTATGGTGATATGCACCCCACCACTGCTTACGGACATTGGATTTCAACCATAGAAATCTTTATCGGCATGTCTGGCTTGGCTTTGGTGACGGGTTTGATTTTTGCGCGCTTTTCGCGTCCTCGCTCTAGCATTATTTTTGCTGAGCATCCTGTTAGCCATGTCTCTGAAGGTAAACGTTTGTTGATGATACGGATGGCGAATGCACGCATGAATGTGATTAGTGAAGCGTCGGCTAAACTGCGTTTGATTTGGAATGAAGAATCACCGACCAATGGCAAGTTCCGTAAGATTCACGACCTCTCTCTACAACGCGATCAACATCCTATCTTCGTCTTGGGCTGGACGATTTTTCACGTGATTGATGAATCCAGCCCCTTGTTTGGTATCAGCACAGAAGAGCTGAAGCAAAGACAGGCGGCCTTGATTTTAAGCGTCGACGGTGTCGATGAAACCACCAACCAAAATCAGCGAGCGCGTCATTATTACCCTTGTGAGCTCATTCGTTGGAATCATCGTTATGTTGATGTGTTTGAAAACCAAGATGGCGCAATTCAAGAAATTCATTATTCACGCTTTCATCAGTCGCAAGAGATCGCCGCGGTTCTGGCTGATACCGAAGATTAAACTTCAAATTTAAATTTTTAGGAAAAGAGATGATCAAGAAAATTCTGACTGCCATCGTTTTAATGGCAAGTGTGCTGAGTGCACAATCTTATGCATTTCAAACCATCGTAGTGGTCAGGCATGGCGAAAAAGTCGACGATAGTCGCGATCCTTTGTTAAGTGAAAAAGGCCAGCAACGTGCGCAGAACCTAGCGCGTATTTTGCGTGATGCGAATATCGAACAAGTGTTTGCCACAGAATACCAGCGCACTCAATTGACGGCCAAACCCTTGGCTGATGCTCGACAATTGGCGATCACACCATACTCCGCGAAAGAGTCTTTGGCGATTGGGCAGCAATTGCGAAGCGCAAGCAAGAACACTTTGATCGTGGGTCATTCGAATACACTCAACACCTTGTTACAAGGTTTGGGGATTACCGAACAGAAGGCGGTGGCGGAAGATGAGTTTGATCGTCTTCTCATTGTGCATTTGCATAAGGACGGCGCGCCAAGTTTGACCATCCTGCGTTATTGATTCAGTAGCCAAATCCAAACAGTGATGTGCAAAGTCAGTGCCAGCGCGGCGATTATCTGAAAAACCGATTTCTGCGTTTTGTGACGTAAAACTCGTTGGGCAGCGAGCGCAATGAGTCCACCCGACATCAATGTCCACATTAATAAGGTTTTTTCGCTGATACGCGGGGCACGTCGTTTCGCCGCTTGTTTGTCCCACCCATAGAGAAACATGCAAATAAGGTTGGCAAATAAGTAAAAGCTACTTGGTATTAAGGTGCTAAGGGGAATTTCAGATAGCATGAATGCTCGTAGGATGAAGAAAGCAGTTATGTTACAGATTCATCATTTTAGGTGAGATAGCTGGCCTAAGCGATTGAATTTGGTGCAAATTCTTAGTTTTTCCTCCTGCGGTAGGCAACGGCAAGCATTTCTTAGACGTGGTTTTCCAGACAAAATAGGTCCAAAATTTGGGAAAAAGCCGCAGATGTTGTATCCTGTAGGATTAGAAACAACGGCGTCAAGCCCATTATGCAAGAGCACTCTAGTAAGGTCAGACCATCTGACCTTAAACCACATAGGTCATTGTTCGAAAGACTGACCGCCTTAATTTCTCCCGAACCTGAAAACCGCGCAGAGCTGTTAGAAGTCCTGCATGATGCGCAAGAGCGCAATTTGATCGATGCCGATGCCTTGGCCATGATCGAAGGGGTTTTCCAAGTCTCTGATTTATCTGCCCGCGATATCATGGTTCCGCGTTCGCAAATGGACGTGGTCGATATTTCGAAACCTATCGCCGAGTGGATGCCTGAAGTACTGGAAACAGCGCACTCGCGCTTTCCTGCTGTCGACGGTGAACGCGATAAAGTGGTTGGTATCTTACTCGCCAAAGATTTATTGCGTTACTACGCAGAAGAGAGTTTTGATGTTCGCGAAATGTTGCGCCCTGTGGTGTACATCCCTGAATCCAAACGCTTAAATATTTTGCTACGAGATTTCCGCGCGAATCGTAATCACATGGCAATGGTGGTTGACGAATACGGCGGTGTGGCTGGTCTCATCACGATTGAAGACGTGTTGGAGCAAATCGTTGGTGACATCGAAGATGAATACGATTTTGACGAGGAAGAAGATAACATCATTGCCCTCGACAATTTGGGCAATGGCAAACGTTGGCGCGTGAAAGGATTGACTGAGATTGAGCAATTCAATGAAGTGCTTGGTAGCGATTTGAGTGATAAAGAAATGGACACCATTGGTGGCTTCATTTCAAATCATTTGCAGCGCGTACCACACAAGGGCGACGCCTTTGATATTGGTTCATTGCATTTCGAAATCTTGCGTGCAGATGCTCGCCAAGTACAAATGATTTTAGTCGAAAAACGTAGCGCCAGTTACGTGTCGGAGGAATAAGCCGGCATGCGTTTGGCATTACTAAACAATTTAAGTTTGCCACGAGCCTGTCTTGTGGCATTACTCGCCGGGGCGCTGAATGTACTCTCATTCGCGCCTTTTTTCATTTGGCCCATACAAATACTGAGTTTGGCTTTGATGTTCTTACTTGTTGTCGGACATCCCGATTGGAATAAGAAACAGGTCGCTAAGCTTGGTTTTTGCTATGCCTTCGGTACGATGGCGCTCGGCGTCAGTTGGCTAACGATCGCCATGACGCGTTATGGCGGCATGCCTTGGTTGCTATCGATTCTATTTGTCGGTTTGTTAGCCGCGTACATGGCGCTGTACATTATGGCTGCTTTTGTGCTGAGCCGGATTTTACAGAATCGCTGGAGGCTGAGTCTGCGTTCAATGCTATTAATAGCGTTGCCAGCCTTGTTGATGTTGTGTGAGTTTTTACGTTCTTATGTGTTCACCGGTTTTCCTTGGTTGGCGGTGGGATATGCTCACACGGTAAGCCCTTTGGCAGGTTTTGCTCCGGTCATTGGCGTGTATGGTCTTGCCGGTTTGTCTGCCGTGATTGCAGGCGCGCTCGTTTTGCTGTTGGTTGACACACAGATTCGTTGGGGCGCAACGGCATTGATCGTGGCGATTTTTGGCGCTGGCTTTGGTTTGCAACAAGTCGAATGGACCCATGCCCACGGCGCGCCGCTGTCAGTGCGATTGGCACAAGGAAATATCGATCAAGGCGAAAAATTCAGTGTTGAGTTTGTCGATCGAACTCTGCAGATGTATGCAGGCATGATTACGGAGCAGCCAGCCGATATCATTGCTGTACCCGAAACGGCGATCCCGATTTTGACCTCGCAATTGCCACCGGATTACCTATCAGGCTTGCAGAGTTTTGCGGCGAATTCGCGGAGCCAGGTCTTTGTTGGTGTCGCAATTGATGATGGCGATAACAAATATGCGAACAGTGTTTTGGGCTTAGGTGCGAATTCAGATGTCGGTACAAGCGGCAAAACCTATCGTTACGACAAGCATCATCTGGTGCCTTTCGGTGAATTTGTACCGACGGGGTTTCGCTGGTTCGTGAATTTGATGAAGATTCCTTTGGGGGAGTTCAGCAACCCTGGAGTGGTTCAACCAGCCATGCCTGTTAAAGATCAGCGTGTGATGCCGAATATTTGCTATGAAGATCTGTTTGGCGATGAGATCGCCCAGCAATTGCGCGCGCAACATTCAGGCGCCACAGGTGCAGCAACGATTCTGCTGAATATGTCGAATCTCGCTTGGTACGGTGATTCCATCGCGATGCCTCAACACCTACAAATTTCACAGATGCGTGCTTTAGAAACGGGGCGACCTATGCTGCGGTCAACCAATACTGGTGCGACTGCCATCATTGATGCGAAAGGGAAAGTGCAAGCCAGCTTGCCTTTTCTAGTGAAGGGGAGTTTGAGCGGACAAGTCCAAGGTATGCAAGGACTGACGCCGTATATTCGCTTTGGCGACGCGCCAGCTCTTTTAGTTTCAGGTATGGCCTTACTGGCCTTAAGTTTGATCGCTCGTCGTCGTCAAAGCTGAATACCAATGCAACAGGGCGCTGTTTGAAACCGTATGGTATCGAACAACGCCCCGCAACTCAGTCTACAATGTCGATTACTTCTTTTTTGCGCTTGTCAGGTCAATGTCTGCAAGACACTCTAAGCCACGCGCAGTGATACTGTTTTTGCCACTTTCTTCGTCAGTGCTTACATGGCCTTTTTTGCCAAGAAAAGTAGCGACTGGTTTACTTAGTTCGAAATTCGGATCAGCTGCAATCGCACGCAAACCATCGATGCATTGCTTGATAAACAGCGTTTGACGACCGAGCTCGGTCAGCTCGAAACTGCCATCACGGCGATGTGCGATTAATTTAATTCCAACCAAGTGTTTGGAGTTGCGTGCGATGCAAGCACTGGGGCGAGCGCCGCGTGGTAGTTTGGTAATTTGTTCAAGTGCATCGTATTCGTCGATGCTGAGTTGTTGAGCCATGTTGACTTTCTTCAGTGAGGCGTTTTGCTAATCAGGCCGTAGTTTAACTCAGATTGATGCTGGAATTACTAGAGGCGGAACCTTAGTCCAGAAAAGTGGTCTAACTAAGCAGTAAAAAAACTTGTACTAACTGATTTGCTCAATGTTAATTTCTGTATAAAAGCATCGTTCGTTCTGATTTTCGTCGATTCACCCACACCCGAAAGGATGTTCATGGCACTCCCGAAATATTTTCGTCCATTAGCGCTGGGCCTGTTGTTGGCCAATTGTTTTGCTGTAACTGCTAACGTATCTGCACAGACCCCCAATTTAAATGCTGAACAAAAGCAATTGCGTGCGGTGTATCAAGAATTGGTCGAAATTAATACAACCAATTCGACCGGCAGTTGCACCAAAGCGGCTCAGGCTATGGGAGCTCGTTTGAAGTCCGCTGGCTTTGCCGACAGTGACATTCAAATCTTGGTGCCAACGGGGGGACCACAGAAAGGGAATTTGGTCGCGCGTCTGAAGGCCAGCAACCCAAGCAAAAAGCCTCTATTGTTGTTGGCGCATATCGATGTGGTCGAAGCCAAACGTGAAGACTGGATTCGTGATCCATTTAAATTGATCGAAGAAAATGGCATGTTCTATGCGCGTGGCGCGTCCGATGATAAAGCTATGGCAGCAATCTTCGTTGCTAATATGATGCGTTACAAACAAGAGAAGCTCAAAACGAATCGCGATATTGTGTTGGCCTTGACCTGCGATGAAGAATTAATTCCTTCGAAATTCAACGGTGTAGAGTTTTTGTTGAAACAGCATCGTCCCTTAATTGAAGCCGAGTTGGCGATTAATGAGGGTGGTGGCGGTGTCATGGATAAGAGCGGCAAACCTCTGCGTCATGGCATACAAGCCGGTGAAAAAACTTTCCAGACTTTCCAATTCGAGATCACCAATAGTGGTGGACATAGCTCGCAACCGCGCAAAGACAATGCGATCTATCGCCTCACGGATGGCTTGAGCCGACTCTCGCGTTATGAATTTCCATTTCGCCTAACGCCGACGACACGTGCTTATTTCGAAACGATGTCGAATCTGGAAAGCGGTCAATTGGCAAGTGATATGAAAGCCGTCGTGAAAGAGCCTGCAGATATGGACTCAGTTGCGCGCTTGAGCAATAGCAGCCCATTCAATAACGCCAGTTTGCGCACTACATGCGTGACAACGATGGTCAATGCGGGCCATGCAAGCAATGCTTTGCCACAGCGCGCACAAGCGATTGTCAATTGCCGCATCTTGCCAGGAGAGACAGTCGAGCAGACGCAGGCCACTTTGGCGACAGTCATCGCTGATAATGACATTAAAATCACGGCACTCGGCACGGCGACGGTGCCGCCAATTGCACAATTGCATCCCGAGTTGATGAAAGCCGTGACAGATCTCACGAATCAAATGTGGCCAGGGATTCCTGTGGTGCCCACGATGTCACCTGGGGGCACTGATGGTCGTTTTTTGAATAGTGTTGGGATTCCTACCTACGGAGTGAGCGGTATTTTTCACTATCCAGAAGGATCGAATGCACACGGCTTGAACGAGAGTTTGCCCGTGAAATCACTGTATGAAGGACAAAGCTTCTTATACCAGTTGGCGAAACGCTTGGCGCAATAGATGGTTTAAAATGGCTCAAAAATTCGCTCACTGAGGTAAGTGAAGCTGAAGGCAAGGGAGACCAGGGTCTCCCTTTTTATTTGCTTGTGGCGGGCAGTTTGATGATGAAGCTCGTGAGTCCTGATTCAGAACGCGCTGTAATTTGGCCTGCATGACCGCGCACAATTGCTTGCACAATCGCCAAACCAAGTCCTGCACCTTCACCATCGGCATGTTGACGCGCATGGTCAGCACGATAGAACCGTTCAAACAAACGCGATAGCTGTGTTGCAGGTATAGTTTGACCACGATTGTTAAAGTAGATTTGTAGCTGATCATCGGTCGCACGCAGCTCAACTTCGATCTTGGTATGTGCCGTGGCGTATCGCAGCGCGTTACTTAAGATATTACTGAATGCCCGTCTCAACATGAGGCGGTCGCCCATAATTTCCCATGTATGCTGTTCATCACAATGCAGCTCAAACGTGATATTTCTTTCTTCAGCCAAAGCTTCGTAATACTCAAAAAGCGAATGAATTTCCGTACGCAGATCAACACGCTCTTGGTGCACTAATTGTGCCCCATGCTCTGCTTTAGCCAAAAACAGCATATCGCTAATCATGCTGGCCAAACGCGCGTATTCTTCCGCGTTCGATTCTAGTACCTCGCGATAACTCGCGGCGTCGCGGGTTTGTGTTAACGAGACTTGGGTTTGCATCATTAAATTGCTGATGGGCGTGCGCAGTTCGTGTGCCAAGTCCGAAGAGAAATCAGATAAGCGATGAAAAGCCTCTTCTAGTCTAGCCAGCATTTGATTCAAATGGTGTGCCAGATCGGCTAGCTCTGGTGGTACTGAATCAAGCGAGAGACGTTGATTTAATTTGTTAGCAGTGATTTCAGACGCTCGCGCTGACATATTCTTGAGTGGCCCTAAGCCTCGGCTCGCTGCAAACCAAGCGAGTACACCAGTCAGCAAGGCGGCCACAATCACAAACAACCATAGCGTCTTCATGAAGGTCTTCATGAACGCTTGGTGATGCGCGATATCGGTGGCGATGGCAACCGTAATCGGTGAAAACTGTGGGTTCTTGGTGGCTAGACGTGTGATTAAGCCTCGGTAGCTTTGCCCCTCACTTTGCCATGTATGCATTGCCATGGTATGCGAGACAGTCTGGTTCGGTGCTTCGCTGAGCAGCAGTTCAGGAAAACGTTTTTCATCGGAGCTGAGAATGATATTGCCCTGCTTGTCACGAATATGAATAAGCAAATCATGGTGGCCAACTAGGGCGTCACCGAGTTGCTCCTGCAAGCGTTTGACATCCTCGGCGTTATCGACACGCTCAATAATATGCTGAGCGAGTTCTAGCTTGCCGCTTAAGGCGTGACGATCTTGTTCTTCAAAGTGCGTTTCGATGGAGGCACCGATCAACCAACCGAGGGCTAAGAGCACCACACAGGCTAAGGAGGTAAAAAACAAACTCAGTCTAGCGGTCAGTGATAGTTGTTGCAGAAAACAGGCGTTCATTATGCTTTACCTGTTTTTGCATCACGCACTTCAAACACATAGCCCATGCCGCGTAGCGTATGAATGAGCTTAGGTTCGAAATCATCATCGAGTTTAGCGCGTAGACGCCGTACCGCGACTTCAATCACATTGGTGTCACTGTCAAAGTTCATGTCCCAGATTTGAGATGCAATTAACGAGCGACTCAGGACTTCACCTTGGCGACGTACAAAAAGTTCTAGTAAGGCGAATTCTTTCGCTGTCAGGTCGATACGTTGCCCATGCCGACTGACACGATGTTTGATTAAGTCGAGCTCGAGATCGGCAACGCGCAATACCGTAGATTCCAATTGTTGTTTACCACGCCGTAGAAGGCTACGTACTCGTGCTAGCAGCTCGGAGAATGCAAATGGCTTGACCAAGTAGTCATCTGCACCAAGTTCTAAGCCTTTGACGCGGTCTTCCACTTGGTCTTTGGCCGTTAAGAACAAAACAGGCGTTTGATTTTCCGCATGGCGTAAGTGTTGTAAAACTTGCCAGCCATTGAGCTCGGGTAGCATGACGTCAAGAATGATCAAATCATAGGCGCCATTCTTAGCTAAAAACAGGCCGCTCGTGCCATCACGTGCCAAGTCCACCACAAAACCAGACTCACTGAGCCCTTGCTTGAGATATTCCCCAGTTTTGATTTCGTCTTCGACGATGAGTATTTTCATTCGATTGCTGTGCTTAGCCCGGTGATTGGCATTGATTGGTATTGCTTGTTGAGCTTTATTTTACCCGCAATAGTGATGCCTCAGTCCGAAGATTACCGATTTGTAATCTTCGTGTCAGGCTGCTGTCGGTGCTCGCTTGGCATAATACAAGGCTGGAAACAATGCGGGATAAAGATTGGGAACGAATGATCGAGGTCGCGATGGTGAAGATGTCGACAGGCGATCTCAATAAGGAGCAAAGAGTGAAATTCTATATAAGATTTTGGGTGGTCATGGTTTTTGTACTGTCGACTTGTTTAGCGACCGTGGCCGCCGCCCATGGCAATGATGACCATGAGCATAGTGCACCGATGGCTATGAGTGTCGCCGTCGCACCCCGTGCGTCTGCTCAAACGGACGAATTCGAGCTAGTAGCGGTTTTGCAAGCAAAGCATTTGGTCATCTATCTTGATCGTTTCGATTCCAATATAGCGGTGACTGGGGCTGTGATTGAAATCGATAGCCAAGGCAAATGGAAAGCGATTGCGAAAGAGACCGAGCCTGGTGTGTATCTTGTGGATTTGCCTAAAGGAGTGTTGGAGAGTACAGGTAAATACCCACTGACTTTTTCTGTTCAAACTGAAGATAGCAGTGACGTGTTGGCGGCGAGTCTCGAGATCGCGGACGAAGAAGAAATGCATGATCACGATAGCCCAAGCATCGTGTGGTGGAAATGGTTAGTGGCGGTTTTTAGTGGTTTGGGTGTAGTGGTAGCGCTACTAGTGACTGCACGTCGTCGTTCTTCAACATTACGAATCGACGATGTTAGCAAACTAAGTGGAGGTGCGAAATGAAATTTGCCCAAGCTAACAATGCGCTGCGCACGAAAACTTATGTTGCGGTGATAGCGATTTCTATTTTGACGCCTCTGCTCTTGGCCAATTCTGCTTTCGCTCATGGCGATGAAGACCATTCCAAGAAACCTACGGTAGTGAGCAAAGTCGGCGAAGCGAAAAAGAATGGGAATAATGCGCTCGCTTCGCGTGATGCCACTGCGCCGCAACGCTTGCCGGATGGTAGTTTGTTTGTGCCTAAGGTGGTGCAAAGACAGTTGCAGTTACGGACCATCGTCGCTGAATCAGATGAGTGGCCACAAACTATTGAACTCAATGGCAAAGTGATTGCTGATCCAAATGCAGGCGGTAAAGTGCAGGCGAGCCAAGCAGGGCGTATTGAGTCTAACGGACAAAGTTTGCCGAGCTTAGGGCAGCGAGTGAGTAAAGGACAAGTGCTGGCGTATTTGCGACCGGTGATGAGTAGTTTGGATCGCGGCAATAGTACAGCGATTTTGGCAGATCTTGATGCGCAATTATCGATCGCGGAAAAGAAGTTGCAGCGCTATGAAGCATTGGCAGAAGCGCTGCCTAAGGCGACCATAGAAACTGCGCGTTACGATGCAGAAGCGCTGCGTAAGCGTAAGGCTGCGGTCGAAGTGAGTTTGTACAAAATGGAAGCGTTGGTCGCTCCAGTTGCTGGCGTGATCAGCGTTGCCAATGCGACGGCTGGCCAAGTGGTGGATGCGCGTGAGACTTTGTTTGAGATTATTGATCCAAATCGCTTGATGGTCGAGGCACTTTCGTACGAAACCGTACAATCCGGCGATGTCGTTAGAGCCACTGCGACTTGGAGCATCAACAGCAACGGCTCCGCTGATGCCACACCTGAGCTGCAACTGATCTTCGTAGGCGGCGGTCAACAAATGCGGGAGCAGGCGATTCCTCTATTGTTTAGAGTGAGTGGCAAAAATCAAAGTGCGGCGGTGGGACAAACTTTGCAAATCTTTGCGCAAAAACGCCAGCACGCTGAAGGTGTAGCCTTACCTGTTGCTGCTCTATTTAAACTATCCAATTCTCAGCAGATGGTATGGGTACATACAGAAGCCGAACGTTTTGTGGCGCGTTCTGTGCAAGTGAAACGCCTTGATCCACAACGCGTCGTCGTTACCTCCGGTTTGCAAGAAGGCGAACGGATATTGATTAGTGGTGCAAGCCTATTGGCGCAAGTCAAGTAAGGAAAGTGAATATGTTTCAAGCGATTATTCACACCAGTTTGCGTCAGCGCTTAATCGTGTTGGCAGCATCGATTTTGCTCGTTGTGCTGGGACTGCTTAGCATGCGACAAATGCCCGTCGATGTTTTTCCTGATCTCAACAAACCTACCGTGACGCTCATGACCGAAGCCGGTGGTATGGCTCCGGAAGAGGTCGAGCAGCTAGTCAGTTTTCCGATTGAATCGAGCATGAACGGCATGGCTGGGGTCAGTCGGGTTCGTTCTGTTTCAGGAGTAGGGCTCTCCATTGTTTATGTGGAGTTCGATTGGGGAACGGACATTTATCGCAATCGTCAGCAAGTCGCAGAGCGTTTGAATTTGGTAAGAGAACAACTGCCTTCGGGTGTGCAACCGCAATTGGGGCCTATCTCCTCCATCATGGGAGAAATTTTACTGGTTGCTTTGCCGATCGAGGACAAGATTTCAGTGGGTGACGCTACACCGGCCGCAATGCGTGCACGTGAATTCGCTGATTGGGTGATGCGTCCACGTTTGTTGAATGTTCCTGGTGTCGCGCAAATTACCCCCATTGGTGGTGAGGTTAGACAGTTTCGCGTAGAGATAAAACCGAGCCAATTGCAATCGCTAGGTTTGACTCTGCCACAAGTCGAGGTAGCCTTGAAAGAGTTTGGTGCCAACACCAGTGGGGGCTTTACTGAAGCGAATGGGCGCGAATTGTTGATACGTCAAATCGGTCGCACCACACGTTTAGAAGATCTCCAAAACACCGTCATTGCCATGAAGAATGGCCAAGCAGTTTTGTTGAAGCAAGTGGCGGATGTGAAAATTGCAGCTGCATTCAAACGCGGTGATGCTGGTTATGCCGGTAAAGCGGCAGTTATCTTATCGGTACAAAAACAACCGACCGCAGATAGCGTCAAACTCACCCGCGAAGTTGAAAAGGCGATTGCAGAACTTAGTAAAAATATGCCAGCTGGCGTTGGCAAGCCACAGTTCTTGTTCCGACAAGCTGACTTCATTGAAAATTCACTCAATAACGTGAAAGATGCCTTACGAGATGGCGCCATTTTGGTTGCTGTGTTGCTGTTCTTGTTTTTGCTCAATGTGCGGACGACTTTGATTTCGCTGATCGCTATTCCATTGTCTTTGGTCGTGACCATACTGGTGTTCCGTTATCTTGGGCTTTCAATTAACACCATGACTTTGGGTGGCTTAGCGATTGCGATCGGGGAATTGGTTGATGATGCGGTGGTTGATGTTGAGAATGTGCTGCGTCGTCTCAAAGAGAATGCAAAGTTAGAAAAGCCCTTGTCGAGCTTGGCTGTAATTGCGCGTGCTTCTGGTGAAGTTCGTAGCGGCATTGTGTATGCAACTCTTATTGTTGTTTTAGTATTTGTGCCTCTGTTCGCCTTGCCTGGCATTGAGGGCAGTTTGTTCACCCCGCTCGGCATCGCCTATGTGGTGTCGATTTTGGCAAGTATGCTGGTGGCGATGACGGTCACACCTGTGTTGTGCTACTTCCTACTTCCGAAGATGAAGCAGTTGCGCCATGACGACAGTCCACTAGTGAGGAAATTAAAAGATTGGGATACGCGTCTGTTGCAATGGTCGTTCCAACATACAAAAACTTTGTTGAGTGCTGCGGTAATACTAGTGTTGCTTGCGGCGGTGGCCGTTCCTTTCTTTCCGCGCGCGTTTTTGCCAGCGTTTAATGAAGGCACTTTGACGGTTAATTTGGTACTCAATCCAGGAACTGGTTTGGAAGAGTCTAATCGTCTCGGACGCCTTGCAGAACAACTGATATTGGATGTACCTGAAGTCACCCAAGTAGGGCGTCGCACTGGGCGTGCTGAACTCGACGAGCATGCCGAAGGTGTACATTATAGCGAGATGGACGTCGACCTAAAAAAATCCAAGCGCAGCCGCGATCAAATCATTGAAGACATTCGTAGTCGTTTAAAGACACTACCCGCCAATAGTAATGTCGGCCAGCCAATTTCACATCGGCTTGATCATCTACTGTCAGGTGTGCGTGCGCAGATCGCATTGAAAATTGTGGGAGATGACTTAGATCAGCTGCGCAACTTAGCGGCTGAGATGCGTCAACGTTTGGCGCGAGTGCCAGGAATTACCGATCTGCAAATTGAAAAACAAGTCTTGATCCCGCAAATTAAGATTAACATCGACTACGCACAAGTTGCTCGCTATGGTCTGAGCCCAGGCGAGTTACTTCGTAGCCTACAACAGCAGATCGAAGGCGAAAAAATTACACAGTTAGTTGAAGGGAATCGACGCTTCGATTTGTTGATGCGCTTACCAGAAAACGGGCGTGATCTGGTCTCCTTGCAGCAATTGTTGATATCGACGCCTCGTGGCTTTGTACCGCTTTCGCAGTTAGCGAAGGTGGAGGAAAACGAGGGCCCGAATCAGATTAATCGCGAGAACTCACGTCGTCGTATTGTCCTGTCGGCCAATACCGACGGCCGTGATATGGGAACAGTGATCGCTGATATTCGTGAAGAGTTGGCGGCAGTGAAGTTACCAAGTGGCTATTCGACGAGCTTGGAAGGACAATTTCAAGCGCAAGAAAAAGCCTCACATCTGATCGCCTTGTTAGCATTAGTGTCATTGGCGCTGATCTTCTTGGTACTGTATGGCCGATATCGTTCCATAAGTTTGGTGATGATAATAATGGGCAATATTCCCTTGGCGCTTGTGGGTAGCGTGTTTGCCTTATGGCTTTCTGGCCAGAGCTTATCGGTAGCTGCCTTGGTTGGTTTCATTACACTGGCTGGTATTTCCACGCGCAATGGTATTTTGAAAATTAGTCACTATATCAATCTCTGTTTGTTTGAAGGCGAAAAATTTGGACAGGCGATGATTATTCGAGGGTCACTAGAACGCTTAACTCCGGTGTTAATGACGGCCTTGGTTGCCGCATTCGCGCTGCTACCTCTGATCGTCTCCGCCGATGCGCCAGGCAAAGAGATATTACATCCTGTAGCGGTCGTGATTTTTGGGGGCTTAATTAGTTCGACTTTGCTTGATACTGTGTTGACGCCATTGATGTTTTGGCGATGGGGTGAGCAACCACTACAAAAACTTTTGGAAGCCCAGTCGCAAGAGCAACTCCAAGAGAGCTTCTGAGCTGGTAATGACACGGTGTCTAAGAATGACGGTTTGAAATTGATGATTTTTTGAGGAGAAAAAAATGAAGATTAAAAATGTGGCGCTCAGTTTGTTGACGGGTTTGAGCTTGGCACTGAGCACTGGTTCTGCCTTAGCTCATGACGATAAATATTTTGATTCGATCAAATCGCCGCACGGCGGACAGACGCGGATGGCAGGTCCTTATCATTTTGAATTGGTATTGAAAGCAGGCAGTACGAACGTCAGCGCGAATCCAGTGCTTGTGTACGTCACGGATCACGCAGGTAAAGCGATTTCAACCAAAGGTGCGACAGCGAGTTTGTTGATCGTTCAAGGTAAGCAAAAGATCACGGTAGATTTGCAAGCTCAGGGTGAGAACGAGATGGTGGGACAGGGTAATTATGCCGCCACACCAGATTTGAAAGCTGCGTTAACCTACACGCCAGCAGGTAAAGGTGCTGAACAGGCGCGTTACACGCCGTTTGCTGTGACGAAGAAGAGTAGTAAGGCTGCGAAGTCTGGGGATGATCATGCGCACCACCATTGAAAAACATCGTTCGACAAAGTGTCCCAATATGTGGCCTGCTTCTTTTCAGCGCGCCTCAATCTTGGCGCTGATGATGGGTGTGCTCAGTTGGGCAAATGTTAGCCAAGCGAGTGTATTGGACATTCCTTTCGACCAGGATCAGCGTTATGTGATGAAAGAAATGCTGGCTCCTGGAAAAAGCCTAGAGTTATGTGGCTTGTTGATAAATCAGAACCAAATAGCGTGGCGCTTTGAAAGTGATGCAAAGCTCGATTTCAATATTCACTTTCATGTGGGAGACGCTGTTCATTATCCGACGAAATTGAAACAAAAAAAGAAGGCATCCGACCGGCTTGATGTCGCTCAAGAGCAAACCTATTGTTGGATGTGGACTAATCGCAGCACAAAAGGCGCCAATCTCACAGCTAATTTGGAAAAGCTGAAATAGATTTGCGACTAGGATTAGAATAGGCAAACTTCGATTTCGAAAGTAGTCTATGCCTCGTTTTTATTATCCAAGTCTGTTCGGTGTCGCAGCAATTAGCCTATTGCTCGATGCATCCTTACTGGCAATAAACGCTGGTGCAGTGGAGCAAAAAAAATCCGCTGCGCCTGCACAATATCTACACGCGAACGAGCCTATCGGCACTGTTCGTCAAATCTACGATGGTGCGCTGAGCCCTGAATTGGCGATCAATACTTTTCGAAATATTGATCGACTTTTTCCCGTCAATAAAATCAAGGCCGCTTCGGCCAAGCAAGTGATGAACTTGCCATTGGCTGACGTCAAATTGCGGCAGCAGCTCGCAGCATTGGAATGGAAAGAGCGCGGACAGGTCATGAATCTGACGCGTTTCTTCGATCTTAACCGTATCGCCGGTGCCTTAGTTTTGAAAGACGGCAAGATCGTATTGGAGAACTATCGCTACGGAAATACCGAGCAAACACGTTGGATGTCGATGTCGGTAGCGAAATCGATTACCTCGACGCTGGTTGGCGCGGCTCTCAAGCAAGGCAAGATTAAGAGTTTGCGTGATCCTGTTAGCGTCTATGTGCCAGAGTTAAAAGCTAGTGGCTATCAGGACGCCAGTGTCCGTGATGTGTTGATGATGGCTTCCGGTGTTGCATGGAGCGAGACCTATTCAGACCCCAATTCAGATCGCCGTCGTCTTTTGGAAGCACAGATTAGTCAAAAGCCGGGCGCGGCGCTGGAAGTCATGCGTAAACTTCCACGTGTTGCCGAGCCAGGCACCTTGGCCAACTACAATACGGGGGAAACACAAGTCGTCGCCCAAGTCCTGCGCAATGCGGTTGGAGTTAGTTTGGCTGAATATTTGAGCGATCGCATTTGGAGTCGCTTTGGCATGGAAGCTGATGCCTATTGGTGGCTAGATTCCCCGAACGGAGTTGAAATAGGTGGTAGCGGCATTAGCGCTACTTTGCGCGATTACGGACGTTTCGCTTTGTTCATGTTGAATCAAGGGCGGATCAAAAATGTGCCGATTCTCCCCGATGGCTGGACCTATGAAGCAACTACGCCCACCTTATTAAAGAATGGTAAGCCGTTAGCCTATGGTTATTTGTGGTGGCCTGCAGTTGACCTTAGCGGCCAACGTGACGCTGCTTACTCGGCCATCGGCATACACGGCCAGGCCATGTACATTAATCCCTCAAGTAAATTGGTGATTGTGCTGTGGGGTGCTCAAGTGCGACCAACGGGGGGGGCAGGGAGCGATAATGCGAGCTTTTATCAAGCGGTAAATTCAGTGCTGCGTTGAGCTGAGCTAAGCTGAGTTTAGCTGAGCACATCTCTAGTGGTGTGCTCTTCGAATGTTGCTAAGTTGGGTTACGTCGAGTCGAATTCTGAATTTCAGCGCGAGGCAGCGCTACAGCGCACTATGTGTGAATGATGGTGTTGCTGTGCGTATCCTGTAGCCGTGCTTTTTTGTCTTGGATTTCCTTGAGCAAGCGTTCTGCATGTTTGCGTTGACCAAGTGGCGCATCGTGAATCACTTCTTCCAGAAGTAGAATCGCACCTTCACTATCGCCCATTTCGGTATAAGCGACAGCGAGCTTAATTCTCACCTCAAAAGGTGAGAGTAAGAATTTCTCTTCAGTTGACTTGGCGACGATCGAAAGACTACTTTCACTTGGCGCTGGAAGGTCGGGGACAATTAAATCTTTCGATTCAACATCGGAAATTGGATCCAGAGCACCAAATTCAGGCGTGATCATGGCTTCCAATTTTCGCGCCTTATTTTCGTTATTGGTATAGCTCAGTTCTTTTTCGATTTTTAAGGCCGGTTCTGCCGCACTAACGGAATCAGATGCTGAACTCTTCCGTTTTTCGTTCGGAGAGACCACTTTATTCACCGGTAATGGTACGAACAGGAAACCGGCGCGGTCTATTTTTTTGAGTAGTTGAAGATCGCGAGGGCGATCATTTTCCCTTGCAAGCTCAAGAAGATCTTCGAGCTTTTGGTAGATTGGCAAATCAAAGCCTTCACGTGGATTGATACGTGAATTACTGAGTAAGCGCTCAAGATAAACAGTAATGTCATCTGAGGCCCATAGCTCAAGAATCTTATTGATAATGTGGGGGAAGTCGCTTAACTGTTTCTGTTCAACCGCACCCAACATTTCCCAAGGTTCTAACTTGAGGTTGAACAGCTTCTTAATTTCTCTATAAACTTGTTCATACCCCTCTGCATCGTTATTGGCTCGGCAGCTATCGAGTTTTGCTAATAGACCACGGGGCGAGGCTGGTTGAGCTGCAAGCGCTTTTTGCGCTGCGATAGCTGGTGTGTCTGGAAGTTTTTCGGTGGCAGTTAATGCATTTACTGCAGCCACTTCAGATTCAGGAATTTTCTCAATTGCTGCGAGATCTGTCGGTGCCGTTTCGATCGCCGCATCGCTAGGTTTGTAGACACGCAACCACGAATCGACATAGCCTTTGACTGCGAAAAACTCATCGGGTGATTTTGTTGGGGCCGGCGCATCCAATTCTGCAACGGGTTCAACGGCTTCTGGCAATTGCTCGATCGTTGCCTGTGTCTTGAAATGTTCGTCGCTATCGAGTTCTTCAACAAAATAATCGCTCGAAATATTGGTCGTCTTGTTCACATAAGATGAACGTTTCTTTGTTGGACTTAAATCAAGATCGAAATCAAGCGCTTCATCAGCATCGCCGATTTCTGCCTGCAGTTGAAAACTTGAAACTTGCGAATTGGCGGCCAGTTGCGTGGTGTCGACAAAATTAAAAAAAGAATCTTGGAAATTACTCAAAGTGTTTGAGAGGGCTGATATGCTGCGGTTGATCATTGCTGTTGCATGCATACGCCAAAATGCGAATACCGCAACGAGCATGGAGGCGATCAAGAAAACAACCAAGCTTTGCGTCCAGAAAACCCGTTTTTTGTCGCTTTCTAGTAGCTCGATGCGCTTACGGTTGATCTCTGCATTTTCCAGTAGCAGAGTATTCATTTGTTTTTGCAAGGCTTCGCGTAATTGTGCTTGATTTGCTTTCAGCTCAGCTTCAGCGGAACTGCTGTTTGTAGCGATTTGTTGACCCGTGGTTTTTTCGTCGAAGTTTGATTTCTCGAACGAGTTTCCGCTGTCGTAGGCTTCTTTATTTCTGGTTTGCAGATCGATGTCTTGGTGAGGATTGCCTGCAGTTGCACCACCACTCGCAAAGCCAGATGAACTCAGGCTAGCGCCAAGCGCGATGACCAAAAAAGTTTTTCGAATCGAGTTTAAAAACGTTGAGCTACGCTTCATAGCATTCTCATTTGAGTAAGGAGCCGCGATTTTAGTGGAGTTTGTCTTTTTAAAATTAGTACATTGTTAATTCTTTGCGCAAATCAAACACTCTAAGTTGAAATACAATTGGGTTGTGGAAATGTTAATGAAAGCCAATAAAATGTGCATAGCTAAGATTACGGCATAGTGTTGCCGAGACTTAAGTTTTTCTGCTCAAAAAACGATCAGCGTGGGGGCAAAACAACGACAATATGCTTCATCAGATTGATATGTGAACATTTCGACAAAGCTCTGCTTTGAAGCCGATATTAAGAAGTTTTTTTTGGGGTGAGAAGGAAGACTCAATGTTACACAAAGGAAGTTGCCATTGCGGTGCAGTCCAGTTTGAAGTGGAAGCCGCTGATGAGGTCGAGGTCGAGGATTGCAATTGCTCCATTTGCCAGATGTCTGGATTCCTGCATCTGATTGTGCCTTTACGCCATTTTCGCTTAATGCAAGGCCAAGATCACTTACAGTCCTATCGGTTCAACACGGGGACTGCGGAACATTTGTTTTGTAAAACATGCGGGGTTAAACCGTTTTACGTGCCGCGATCTAATCCGGATGGGATGGATGTGAATTTACGTTGCCTTCAAACCCGTCCGAAGCAAGTCACGATTGTGAAATTCGATGGACAGAATTGGGAGCAGGTCGGTCCTCAATTGCGTGAAAAGAGCCAGTAGAGCTAATTCTGTTGCAAGCCTGCGCGGGTCGCGTGGGCGTGTTTTTCCCAAGCACGGCTTTTCCAACGGCGATACATTAATAGGCCGCGCACCCATTCGTCGATCGCAAAAGCAGACCAGACACCGATCAAGCCCCAACCCCAGTGTAGTCCGAGAAGCCAGGCCAGGACTACGGCGATGCCCCACATCGATACAATCCCGGCATACAGAGGAAAGCGAGCATCTCCGGTAGCGCGCAGAGAATTGATGACAACCAAGTTAAAGGTGCGTCCAGGTTCCAAAATCAGTGAAACGAGTAGCAGACTGGCACCCGCTTCAATAATCTCTGGTTTCTGACTAAACAGTGAAAACAGTGGTTTGCCAGCGAATACCACGACAACAGTCATTACCACGGTCAGTGCAACGCCAACTCGCAAACTTCTGAGTAGCTGTCGATAGGCCAAATCGAGCTCGCCAGCGCCTATCAAATGTCCAATGATGATCTCCGTTCCAATGCCGATGGCGATACTGAGCATCATCATAATCATCGAGAGTTGCATGGCATAGGTGAAGGTGGCGATTTGATCAGCGCCCATTTGCGCGATGAAATAAGTGATCACCATGAAACTCGTCCACCAGCATAAATTCTCGCCTGCTGAAGGAATACCGATATGCAGAATCTTCGCGATGATTGACCGTGAGAAGTTCCAGAGTGCTTCGAATCTAAGTGGTAATTGTATGAGGCGTTTGACCAAATAGACGTAGGCAACGCAAGCGATGAGGCGACTGATCACCGTCGACAAAGCAGCACCCACAACGCCTAATGGGGTAAGCCCGAACAAACCAAATATTAAGATGCTATTCAGAGCGATATTGATTAAATTCATACCGAGTGCAATTACCATTACTTCCCGGGTATGGCCATGCGCTCTCAGGATCGAGGCAAAGACGATATTGATCGCTTCTAGAAAAAGCGTACCCCCCATTAATGCTAAAAACGGCCTAGCGTACGGCAAGAGTTCGTTTGGCAGATGTAGTAGCGTTAACATCTGATTTGAAAATAATAGGGTGAGAATACTAATGGCTGCGCCGAGCCAAACATTAACGCCGATGGCGTTGCTGGCGACCCTTTCTGCGCCTTGCTTGTCTTGTGCGCCAAGGTAGTGGGTGATGACAACGCTGCTTCCCAGTCCGATAAATGAAAAGAGTACGATGAAGAAGACGACGATTTGATTAGCCACCGAAACGCCGGCTGCCGCGGCATCGCCTAAATGGCTGATCATAAAAATGTCGATCATGCCTGGCAAGATGTGCGAAAGCTGCTCAATGAAGATAGGCCAAGTGATGGCAAACAGTCCGAGCTTCTGCAGTTTTTCGGTTAAGGGCGCTGGGTTAGCAGACATAGAGCGAATGACGCTTTGCTTCAATTTTGGAAAATAGAGTGTTGATTATACCGTGATGCGGTTGTCGCATAGCGGTGCGAGATGCAAGCTTAGACTGCAGTTCTAGGTGAAATAAAGCCTGTGGTGTGTATGCCACCGTGGCTTAAATTCGTGAAAATGTCCTGTATAGTCTCTGCGAATGAATGGATTCTCCATCAATCTCTTGGCACTTCCTCTATGAATGCAAACATGCTGTCTCCCCTTCTCAAAACTTCAATCACTGGCTTGATAAAGACGAGCCTAGTCGTTCTATTTGGAACCGCCAGCCTTTGTCCTTTCCTTGTGCTAGCGCAAAATTCGCAAGCCGATAAAGAGGCGTTGACCTTGCTTGTGCCTGATCGTGTTTTCGACGGTCAGACCATGCACAACGATTGGGTCGTGTTGGTGAAGGGGAATAAGATCGCAATGGCAGGCCCACAGCGAATGAAGCTACCAGAAAGCACTAAGGTCATTGAGCTTAAGGGCATGACTTTGATGCCGGGTTTAATTGAGGGACATTCACATCTGTTTTTACATCCGTATAACGAAGTCTCTTGGGACGATCAAGTTCTTAAGGAGACACGCACTGAGCGAACCTTGCGCGCAGGTACCCATGCCAAAGCGACACTGATGGCTGGCTTTACGACTGTCAGAGATCTAGGTACCGAGGGCGCCTCTTATGATGATTTTGGGTTGAAGCGCTCTATCGAAAAAGGCGTTATTCCAGGACCGCGTATGATCATCGCCAGTCGAGCTTTAGTAGCGAAGGGCGCCTATGGGCCGAAAAGTCAAAACCCAGACCTCGATTTGCCGCAAGGGGCAGCGGAAGTCTCTGGACTAGAACAAATTAGTCAAGAAGTGCGTACGCAAATTAGTAAAGGCGCTGATGTCATCAAAGTTTATGCTGATTATCGTGCTGGGCGCGATGGAGAGGCAGCACCAATTTTTTCGAAAGAAGAGATGGCGTTAATGGCACAGATCGCCAATAGTGGACGACGTCAATTGGTGGCGCATGCCTCAACCCCCGAGGGAATGATGCGGGCAATTGAAGCCGGAGCATCAACGATTGAGCATGGTGACGGAGCTACTGAGGCTGTACTCAAAAGAATGAAAGAAAAGGGCGTGGCACTTTGCCCAACTTTGGCTGCAGGTGATGCGATTGAACAGTATCGTGGTTGGAAAAAGGGAGTAAACCCTGAGCCTGCCCGTATCCTAGCCAAGCGTGCGACGTTTAGCTTGGCATTAAGAACTGGTGTGACCATGTGCATGGGGGGAGATGTCGGTGTGTATGCTCACGGAGACAATGCGCGTGAAATGGAGCTAATGGTTGATTATGGCATGGCGCCGGTTGATGTATTACGTGCGGCGACATCAGTGAATGCCAAGGTATTCGATTACGCAGACCGTATTGGGAGTGTGCAGACAGGGATGTTGGCTGATTTGATTGCTGTCGAGGGTGATCCAAGTAAAGATATTCGACTGATTCGTCGGGTAAAATGGATAATGAAAGACGGTGTGTTGTACTAGTTAATAATTATCGAATTAGATGAGGAAGTGTAGATGTTTTTTCAAACTAAATTAGTTTTGGCTGCGATTTTATGGGTTTCGCTGTTGGCCTCCAGTTCTGTGTCAGCACAAGGCAAGGACGAAAAATCGATCAAAGAAGAAACACCAGCTCTGGGAACAATTTTAAAAAAGAAAATCGCTACATCATCGATGTCGATGGACCGTTCTTATCACCAACTAAGCGACGACGAAAAAGCCTATCTACGTAGTTTCTATGAGGATATGCCTGAGGAAGATGAGCCACCATATCCCCTCAACGGAACGCGTGCTATTCATCAAAAAATGTCAAAAGCCCAGCAAATCGTCGTGGCAAATGGAATGCTGACGATCGCGGTCGATGTGTCTAGTACGGGTGAGCCTGAATCTGTCTCCATCTTTGAGACACCTGATTCAGATATCGCAAGAGTTGCAGCGCTTGCCCTTCTAGAAGAAAAGTACAAGCCAGCGATGTGCGCTGGTAAACCATGCAGGATGCAATTTTTATTTAAAGCGGAATTCAAGAGAATACTTTGAGCCTCATTTTCTTTGCTTGAAGTCGATTGAAGTAAGCTAAATCCTTGGGGTCTATATGCAACTGAAAAAGAAATACTGTCTGGCCATTGTGCTCTTTATCAGTGGGGCAGCGATGGCGCAAACGATGCCGGCGGCAAACGTCAACGAACTGAAGCCTGCGATGAAGTCTGATTCTAGACCTGTCGTCAAATCCGTAAAGGCGGCTTCCTATCAGGATCTGCTGCAGATATTTGTAGAGTGGCGAAATTTCGAACGACCTCCTTTACGAGATGGTGCCCCAGACTATTCCTTGGAGAGAAGGCTCAAGACATTTCCTCAATTTAAGCAATTACGCGAACGACTGACTTCCATGGACACGCGCTCCTGGACTAAAGAACAGCAAGTCGATTGGAAAATTGTTCGTGCTGAAATGAATGGCTACGATTTCAATCACCGTGTGCTTCAGCCGTGGGTGCGTGATCCCGCGTTTTATCAAAGCATTTTTACTGAAGCCTCTGACACGCCTGCGCGCGAAGGACCGACCAATCATGCAACGGTGGAACTGTGGCGTTATCAATTTCCACTAAACACGGGTGATCAAGAGAAACTGGCCAGAGAGATCGCGGTTATTCCACATTTGTTAAAACAAGCAAAGGCGAATCTAACTGGCAACGCAAGAGATTTATGGATAGCAGGTATTAGTACGCTCGAACAGCAAGTCGCTGATTTGCAAGATCTAGAGCAAAAGACAGCCTCCTACGGATCAACTCCACTTAAACAATCTATTGCATTGGCGATGGCCGCGACCAGTGATTTTGTGGTGTGGCTGCACGAAAAGTCTGCTTCAAAGAATGGGCCATCAGGGGTTGGGAAAGAGAACTACACGTGGTATCAGCAGAATGTGCACTTGGTGCCGATGACCTGGCAGCAAGAAGTTGATTTGTTGCAGCGAGAACTTGATCGAGCTTGGGCTAACTTGAAGTTGGAAGAACAGCGCAATAAGAATTTGCCACCGATGATAGCGGCAGCGAGTGTTGAGGAGTTCAATGCGCGTGCAGATCGCGCGGCGACTAAACTGATGCGCTTTTTGAACGAAAAAAATGTGATGCCTATCAAGCCCAATATGGAGCCCGCAATTCGCGAACATTTACAAAGTTTTGTGCCTGAGGATAAGCGTAATTTTTTCAGCATTACTTTGCATTACGATCCGCTCGCTTTGTATTGCCATTGGTACCATTGGTTTGACTTGGCGCAGATCCGCGATGAGCCTCATGCGAGCCCCATTCGTCGTAGTCCATTGCTATTTAATTTGTGGGATAACCGCAATGAAGGGATTGCAACTGGTGTAGAGGAAATGTTCATGCATATGGGTTTGCATGACGACAGCCCACGCTCACGTGAGCTTGTTTGGATCCTATTGGCGCAACGTGCTGCGCGAGGCTTGGGATCTTTGTATGCACATGCTAATTTGAAAAACATGGAAGAAGCGAGTCGCGTGCATTTAGATTGGACTCCCCGTAATTGGATGCGCCGTGAGCCTCACTTATTGAAGTTCGAACAGCATCTATACTTGCGCCAGCCGGGATACGGCACTAGCTATGTTGTTGGGAAATATCTTATCGAGAAACTGATGACACAAAAAGCGAAACAAGCGGAATTGCAGCATCGCGAGTTTGATATGAAATTATTCTTCCAACAGTTTAATGATATTGGCAGTATTCCTGTGAGTCTCACGAGCGAGCAAATGTTGGCGCAATAATGCAGAGAAGCGGTGGCTTTCGCCACCGCATTTCATTCATTAATTCGCCGCAATCGTGGCCCGCAAGAAACGCAATTTAGGGTTGGTCGAATTGATGTCGCCTAAAATTTTCATTTGCTGTTTCGCCAAGTCGATATTCCCAACACGCCAGTAAGCCTCGGCCAAATATTGATGAACTTCTTCAAAGCCAGTGCTCAATTTTTGGGCCTTTTCAAGAGATTGAATCGCACGTTCATATTGTTTTGTTTGTAAAGCTTGTAAGCCTGCACCTATCCAGAAATAAGGGTCGCTTTCTTGAATAAGTTGAATTGCTTGATCTAATCCATGTGCGTCTGCATGCATCCCTGCATTGACATAGGCGCGTTGTAGTTCGCGCAGCATTACAGCGTCTTTCGCATTCAGTTGTAAGCCGCGTTTGAGCGCCGTGATAGCCTCATTATTTAGACCTTGTGTCTGATACAAGGTAGCTAGGTTGAGATGGCTCGGTGTATGGGTCGGGCTCATGTTAAGCGCTGCTTTAAAATAATGGTAGGCGACCGACGGCTTGTTATTGAACATCGCCTCTGCCCCCAAATTGCTATAAAAGCGCGCTACCACTTCTTGCTCTGTTAGCAGTGTTCCTCTTCTTTGTGTGAATTGTCCTGGGTCGAAGTCGATCAACATATAACCACGATCATTTTTAGCCACGTCATTTGCAATAGCCAGCTGGGGATTGAGGATGATCGTATTCACGTGTGCATTTAAATACTCCGTTTTGCCACGACGATCAAATTGCACTGGTAAGGGAATCTCTTGAATCGCAATCGGTAAATGAAGTCGTTTTCCGATCGCGTAAGTGAGAATGCTCAGAGACAAACAATCTCCATGATTTCTGTCCCAAGTCTCGTTTGCGGGAGTCGTATGGTAGCCCTCATATAAAAACGGGCGATTGCTGCTGGTGTAAATCAAATTAAGCAAAAAGTCTGCACGTTCTTGAATACTCGCGTGCTGTAGATTAGCCGCACGAATTTTCGATTCCAGCGCGGGTCCGATGTTGAAAATCTCAGATGCATCGAGAGGGCGAGTTTCTTGTGAACTGAAGTGTGCATCTTTCCATAAACTCGCTGGTTGTTCGATACGCTGTTCTTGGGATGCGCAACCACTGAGCAGAATAAACCCAAGACTTGCAATAAAAATCCGCATAATGGACACAATTTCATATACAAAGCAGTAACTGAAGTTTGAAACCCATGTAAAGCTGTTACAGATCCGAAATGAAAAGTGGCGTGACACATGATTTACGCTGCACACTGATCTGAAAAGGCGCGATAATTCGCTTACTCTACTTTAAAAGAAAGGCTCAATCGTGGCAACTAAGGAAGTCAAAAGCGATCTTGAAATTGCACAAGCGGCGCAGCTCACTCATATCAATGAAATTGCGAAGCGTCTTGGCGTGGATGTCGATGATCTCGAACATTACGGAAAGTATAAGGCGAAGCTGCCCTTGCATTTGATTGATCCAGAAAAAATTAAGAAAAACAAACTGGTGTTGGTCACCGCAATTACACCAACACCGCCAGGCGAAGGAAAAACCACAACCTCGATCGGTTTGACGGAAGGTCTCAATCGTATCGGTAAAAAAGCGACGGTGGTTTTGCGTGAACCTTCGCTCGGCCCCGTGTTTGGTATCAAAGGTGGTGCTGCAGGTGGTGGTTATTCTCAAGTCGTGCCGATGGAAGATATCAATTTGCATTTTACCGGGGATTTTTCTGCCATAGAAAAAGCAAACAATTTGTTGGCGGCGCTAATTGATAACAATATCTACTTCCAAAAAGAAAGCCTGGGGATAGATCCGCGCACAGTGAAGTGGAAACGTGTGATGGACATGAACGACCGTTCCTTGCGCAGTATCATTACGGGTCTAGGTGGTCGTCCTGGAGGCAATCCACGCGAGGCTGGTTTCAATATTACGGCGGCATCCGAAATTATGGCCATCTTGTGTCTAGCGGAATCTTTTCAGGACCTCAAGACTAAGCTGGGCAATATTTATGTTGGTGACACCTACGATAACAAGCCGATCTATTGCCGCGATCTCAAGGCGCAAGGTGCAATGGCTGCTCTCTTGAAAGACGCGATAAAACCGAATTTAGTACAAACCTTGGAAGGTAATCCTGCGATTATTCATGGCGGCCCTTTCGCTAATATTGCACAAGGAACTAATTCTGTTTTAGCGACTAAACTTGGGCTGTCGCTTTCCGATTATGTGGTGACGGAAGCGGGTTTTGGTGCAGATCTTGGTGCTGAAAAATTCCTTGATATCAAATGTGGCTATTCGGGTTTGAGTCCTTCGGCTGTGGTCATCGTTGCCACTGTGCGCGCATTGAAATATCACGGCGGACAAGATCTCAAGACCTTAACGACACCGAATTTGGATGCCTTAAAGACCGGTTTCGCCAATCTCGAGAAACATCTCGAGAATATCGCGCAGTTCGGTTTGCCAGCAGTAGTATCAATCAACCGATTTAGTAGCGATAGTGATGAAGAATTGGCTTTCCTAAAGAAAGCATGTGAAGCGCGCGGTGCTAAGGTGGCTTTGTCGGAAGGCTGGGCAAAGGGTGGCGAAGGAACCACTGATTTGGCACAAGCAGTCGTCGATACAGTCGAGAATTTTCATGGTCGCTATACACCGATCTACGATTGGAATAGCGATATCAAAACCAAGGTGGAAACTGTGGCCAAGAAAATCTATGGTGCAGGTTCAGTCGTTTTCCAAGCCAAAGCCTTGGCCGATATTAAACACATCGAAGGTTTGGGTTTAGGACATCTGCCTATTTGTATCGCTAAGACCCAAAAATCCTTTTCTGATAACGAAGCTTTGATCGGAAGACCCACTGGGTTCGAGTTGACCGTGCGGGAGTTTGAAATCGCGGCAGGGGCGGGATTTTTGGTACCGATTACCGGGGCGATCATGCGTCTGCCAGGCTTGCCTGCAGTGCCTGCAGCCTTGCATATTGATATTGATGATGAGGGAGTGATCAGCGGACTCTCTTGATTCGCTTACATAAAATCCCTGAGCCGGCGCATTGCGGTGTTGCTTGTCCTCGCAATACTCGAGTATTGCTGCGGGAAGCGCCTAGCACTGCATCCCGCTCAGGGCTTTTCTGCTAAGTGAATCGTTTTCTAGTACTTATCCGCTGTGCATTGCGGCGTTGCTTGTCCTCGCAATACTCGAGTATTGCTGCGGGAAGCGCCTAGCACTGCATTCCGCTCAGGGCTTTTCTGTTAAGCGTATCGTCTTTTCGTACTTATCCTCTGCGCATTGCGGCCGGCTTTATCTTTGCTTCACCGGCTCAATCGTCATCTGTCGGTGTCACTCTCCTTATTCGGGTTTATTGCTTTTTAGTTATGCCTTCGTGGCGGCGCGCCAACGTTGATTGCATCTACCTTATCCCTGTATCAAAAATTCACATTCTGAGAGTTAAATGCAGTTGCCTTGAGGAAATTTTGTGAACTATGATGTAGTTAAGTTCGCGCTTTAGTATGGGATCTAAAGCAAGGGAATACCAATGGCTGGCATCTCCAAAATTGACTATAAGGAGCTACATGATGGCGACTCGAATGATGACCCGAACGCTGACCCAGATGGCAGGTTTGATATTTGTTTTTACCCTCATTTCTCCTTTTGCTTGGGCGCAGCAAGCTTCTGGATCGCAGGCGCAAACGAACGCGGCCTCTGCACCGAACTTTACGCCTGCCAACGTGTTGATCTTGATGAACGCAAAGAACGGGCAAGCGGCTGGTTTTACCATGAGTAAGACCATAGAAGGTAATTACAAAGTCAGTTTCGATCCTCGCCGAGCACGCTACATGGATGTGAACTCCTTAGCGATGGTCGATGAAATTACGGCCGGTGCTGCGGGCAAAGGCAAACGACAAGCATATTACGAGAGTATTGATCCTGATTTACTAAATAAAATGTGGCAGGAAGTGGTGAATAAGCTTGTAGGTTTTGGAGTAGGTGCAGATAGCTTGAAATGGGAACCTAGTTTGGCAGCCATCAGTGGAGATTTACGAAATCCAGGTCTGTCGGGCGATGTTTTCTTCTTACACCCACGCGTCGATTTACCACTATTGCAGCGCTTCATTGATCGAGGTGAGTTATTGATTCTTGGCGAAGTGGATGCGAGTGCTTTGATTGCCCAGATGAAAGCGGCAAAAGAGAAGCAAGCTGAATCGGTTCAAAAGCGTGAAGCACGCAATCAAACGCTGCTGGCGAAACTTCCTGAATTCGGAAACTCCATCGTCAGTTTCTATTTGCTTCCGCCTAAAGATAGTTCAGGCAAGCTAGGTGTCTACAAGACTTGTACTGTAGCTGGCTCTGGTGATTTGGCTGAGTGGACGACTGGCATGCGTTATCACGAGAAATTCAGCAAAGGCTTAGGGATCGCCCGTGATCGTAAATTTGATATGGTCGCGAAAGATCTCAATGAGTTGTATGAGGCGGTGCAAACGGGGAAGTGCCAAGTGCCAGTGATGACCAATGATGAAGCTATCAAAATGTCGACTGCTTTGCAACGCGATAAGATACCCTTTAATTTCTATATCGCTATCCCTAAAACAGAATTAGTCGCGAGCTTTGCCGAGTCTTATGGATTCAAGTCCGCTGAGAAATACGCTTTTTCCAAACAACTGAACCCAAGAGCAAGTTCGAGACAAATCGACGATTTCGACAGCTTAGGCGTGAAGAGTGTGGAAGAGCTCACCGTCGCGATACAGCGCATGAAGAAAGCTAATTACGGTGGAGGTGAAAGTCACGACGAAGTTATTCAATTTTTACGCGACGAGAGCGAAGGTAAAGATAAAAAACTGACTGCATTTCAGGTAAAGGATGCGCGAGATAAACGATATAAAGCTGAAGCAAAAGCGCGTGAAGATGAAGAGAGAGCTCGTCAAGTGGCCTATGCGAAGGATTATCCTTATATTGCTGTCCTATCTTGCGGTATGCCCAACCATATCAACATCTTAGCTTGTTTCTCAGGAAGTCATGGTGTTGATACTGAGCTCAAAATCCGTAGCGGAGGTAGTTCTAACATGTACAAGGCCTACAACATGTCACAAGCGGGAAAAGAAAAACAAGATGGCTTCTATATTGATCTGGCAAAGTCGTTCGAAATCACCGCGCAGAATTCACATAGCAGTCTGATCCTCACGCTAAAGATTATTGATCGTGCTAGCGGCAAGGTTTTGTATAAGGATCAAGCTGCGCATTACGGTGTGGTGAGTATGCGCAATTAAGTTAATTTTGTTTCGGAAGAAGCCCGCGAAAGCGGGCTTCTTTGTTTGTATCGGCGATAAAGCGATTGATATTCAGGCGTCGTTTGAAAGACTTGAAACGATTCTCACTAAGGAATGATTTTTTTATTATTTTATGAACTGATATGATTGACAATTGTCGAATGTCTAAGGATACTCGCCGCTAACTTTACCGAACGTGGTGATTTGATGATCCACGATCGACAACAGCGATTAGAAAAACGAGAGACATGATAGAACTCAAGAATATCCGTAAGTGCTATAAGCAGGGCGGCAATGAGATTCGAGCCTTAGATGGTGTAGATTTATCGATTGCTAAAGGTGAATTTGTCGCAATTATGGGGCCGTCAGGTTCCGGTAAATCGACACTATTGAATGTGCTAGGCGCACTCGATAAGCCAGATTCAGGTACCTACCATCTTGAGAACGATGAAATTGCAGGCATGGATGACGACGCTTCATCCGATTTGCGCAATCGTCGTATTGGTTTCGTTTTCCAGTCTTTCCACTTATTACCTCGTTTGACGGTGTTAGAGAACGTGCTATTGCCTCAGCGATATGCGGCTACTGTCGATTCACAAGCTGAACAACGCGCACGCCAGTTACTTGAGCGAGTGGGGCTGGCGCAGCGTCTTGATCACTTGCCCGGCGAACTCTCTGGCGGTCAATTACAACGAGCGGCGATTGTGCGCGCCTTGCTGAATCAACCTGCTTTGTTATTGGCAGATGAGCCGACAGGTAATCTCGATTCAAAAAGTGCGACCGACGTGCTGGCCTTGCTAGCGGAATTGCATAGCAACGGTCAAACCATGGTGTTGGTCACGCATGATCCGAATATTGCGGCACAGGCGCAACGAACGATCCATTTAAAGGATGGCAAAGTTGCAGAGGTGCAGCAATGAGCAAGGACCTCATGAATTCCTATGGTCGTCGAACAGCACTGTCAGTAGTGTTGATGTCTATGTGCTTGAGTTTGCATGGTGTCAAAGCGCAGACCACGACTAAAACTAGCTCCTCTTCTGTGACAGCTAGCACTGTGACCAAAGTGCAAAGACCAGTGTTGTTTGCGGGTGAAGTTCAGGCGAGCGACTCGATTCCGATCATTGTGCCGACTTCAAACGTTTCGCCGATGACTCTCCGTTATTTCGTACCTGAGGGAAGTCGAGTGAAAGCAGGGGACCTCGTTCTTCGCGTAGATGCCCAAGGTAATACTGATTTGGAACGTGTCGAATTGGAGATGACACAAGCACGTCAAACTAATGCTCGTGAGGTCGCTGACCTGGAAGTCCGCCAAATTGAGGCAGAGCGCGCATTGTTGATGGCCAAAGCGGCGTTGGGTAAAGCCAAAGTCGACGCGGCTTTGCCTAAGGCGCAAATTGCGGCGTTAGACTACGATAAATATCAAGGTGAACTCGATCGTGCGAAGAAAGATCTTGAAGTCAAAGAAAAAGCCTTGGAGATTGCTAAAGAAGCGATTAATCGAAAGATAGAAGACGGGGTTT
Organism: Affinundibacterium nitidum; assembly: GCF_014284155.1. Classification (GTDB taxonomy): domain Bacteria; phylum Pseudomonadota; class Gammaproteobacteria; order Burkholderiales; family Burkholderiaceae_D; genus Undibacterium; species Undibacterium nitidum. The sequence continues at coordinate 1,234,442 of NZ_JACOFZ010000001.1, read as the reverse complement.
TGGCAGTCAAAAAATCACAAATTCAAGTCGCATTTTCAAAAGTACAGATTGCGCAAGCCGAGGTCCGTGCGCCAAAAGATGGTGTAGTGATTCATGGTTACGATGGCTGGTCCGGTAAGCGACTCGACGAAGGTGGGATGGGGCACATTGGCTCGGTGGCTGGTTACATCATGGGCACGGGGCAATTGCGTGTGGTTGCCTATGTTTTGGAATCAGATCGCTCTTTCATAAAGCAAGGGCAAATTGTGACAGTTCGGTTTGATGCTATACCCGGCGCGATTGTAAGCGGCACCATCGACAGTATCGCTGGAGCACCAGAGGCGAAAGCCGCTTGGGGAAAAGGGCGATACTTTAAGGTCGATATACGATTAGCGGATGTTCAAAACCTAGCTCTGCAGCATGGTATGAGTGCAGCTATTGAAGCGATCGATCCGACCACAGCGGCAGCAAAAAAAATAGTCAGCAAACCTGCGCCAACCCAAATCACGTTGGAAGGCGATGTCTTATCGCGCCAATCATATTCGATCTCGCCACCATCGATTCAACAGGTGTGGGAATACAACCTCGTGATGTTGGCAGCCGAAGGAGCTCAAGTAAAGCAAGGCGAGCCTGTAGCGATTTTCGAGGCCAACGAAGTGGGGACACGTTTGGATACGCATCGCAGTTCGCTCAAGGAAAAACAAAGAGCGATGGAGAAGCTCAAGTTGGATCAGGCGGAGGCCTTACGTGCTGCTGACTTGAGTGTGAGCGAAGCTAAGAGCAATGCCGAGAAGGCGGAACGAAAGGCTTCTTTGCCACGCGAGCTGGTGAAACGGGTCGATTATGACAAATTGGTGATAGAACGGGAACAGTTTGCCCAATTGGCCCAGTTGGCAGTTCGACAGCGCGATGCACATAAGCGTGCCAAAGAACAGGAAATGTTAGGCATGAAGACGGAAGTCGCGCAGTTACAAAGGAATATAGATGTCCTAGAGAAGGGCGTCAAAGGTTTGACTGTAACTGCACCACGAGCGGGAACGGTGGTGCATTTGAGTAATTTCGAAGGTGAGAAGTTTGCTGTCGGGACTCGTGTCTTTATGAGTATCGCCGTCGCCAATTTGGCAGACCCAGATAAGGTGTATGTGGCTGCAAAGGTACCCGAAGGACAAATCTCTTTAATCAAACTAGGGCAAATTGCCAAAGTCACTGTGCCAGGCGCAAATACGGTAGTGAACGCAAAGATAACTGCGATGGGACCAGTTTTCCACGGCAAATCTTCTAGCCAACCTATAGTGGTGCGCGATATTGAATTGGAATTTGATAGCTTACCTAAAGGTGTGAAACCTGGCACTGCGGTACAGGTGCAACTGGAAACGCAAACGGCTAGTAAGAATACGGTACCAAATGCCAAAGGAGCGCAAAGATGATGAAATTGAAGCTGAGCGCTTTAGTACTGGCGATGTTGAGTTTGGTGGCCTGCGGCTCCGATACGGGAAATGAAGCCCTACCGACTGAAAAAGTAAAGCAAGCACCATGGCGTGAGGAACTTGTCGCCGAAGGTGAAATTAAGGCCGCCGCAAGCACATCCCTCAACGTACCAGGTGAAGGTTGGGATCAACGCAATTTGTTAAGTATGGTTCCCAACGGTAGCTTAGTGGAAAAGGGCCAAGTCATTGCCACGTTTGATGCGGCGCAGTCACGCGTCCAGCTGTCACAAGCGGAAGTTGATCTCTTGCGTAAAGAACTCAACGAAGCAGCGGTGCTCGCGCAGTCAAATTTGGGGCGTGCGGAATTAGGATCAGAAAGCTCGAAGGTGAATACAGATTTAAGTTTGAGCCAGCGCTATGCGAACGCCGATCTGAAAATATTTGCCCAGAACAGCATTCTCGACAAGCTCGTCGATATCGGTTTTTTAACCGACAAGCAAGGCTACCTTAACTGGAAAAAAGGGCAACTGGGTTTGCGTCAAGACGCGGAGCAGGCGGTCATCGGATCACAAAAGGAAAGTATCAATCTCAAAATCAATCAAAAGCGTAAGAGCCTAGATTCGTTACAGTTGCTGGCACCACATCAAGGCGTGTTTATTCTGAAAGCACGATGGGATGGCACGCTGCCACAAGTTGGCGGAAGGCTATGGGCAGGCGATGAATTTGGGTCCTTGCCTGATCTCGAAAAACAAGTTGCGCGTTTCTCGATTGCAGAAGGTGCTGCTTTTGGTCTGAAGGAAGGCCAAATGGTGAAAGTGCGCTTATCCGGCACTGGGACTGAATTGAATTTAAAGGTCAGTAAAGTCGGTAAAACCGCCAGTACCAAGAGCCGAGAGTCGCCGGTCAAGTACTCTGATTTCGAAGTGGTGATCGATGATGCCATGGTTAAACAATATGGCTTGAAGCCAGGTCAGGCTGTGTCAGCAAAGGTGGATTTGCTCGATATGCCGAATGTGATCTCGGTGCCGAATATCGCTCTGGTTCAAGATGGTTCAGATTACTCAGTCTTAGTGATGAATGGGACCAAGGCTGAAAAAAGAAAAATCGATTTGGGTATGCGAGGCCCGGTTCGCACCGAGGTGAAGGCAGGGCTCAAGCTCGGCGACGAAGTGGTACTGACGCCGCAAGAAAAAGGCGATAAGAAAGAAGCTGATAAGAACGTTGAGGCAGTTAAAAAATCAGGTGCTGGACAAGAAAAACAGAAAGAAGGTAAAGCATGAATCGCGCTTTGATTCTGGAAGCAGTGGTTGAACTCAAACGTCGCAAACTTCGCACAGGTTTAACTTTGTTGGGAATGATTTTCGGGGTGGCCGCGATTGTTGCCATGTTGGCCGTAGGTGAAGGGAGTAAACGCGAAGCTTTGCGTTTAGTGGCCGAGTTAGGGCTTAATAATGTCATCGTCGAAAGTAAAACGATTCCGACTGATAAGTTGAAAGAGATTCGTACACGCTCGCTAGGCCTATCTGCAGCTGATGCTACGGCCGCGATGGCGGTAGTACCTGGTGCGCAATCGGTAGCATTAAAAAAAGAAATCAAAGTGGATCAATTGGTTTTTCAGTCCAGTATCGAGCAAGGACGCGCTTTTGCGGTATCGACAAGCTATGCTGAACATGGCGGTTTGCAAGTTACGAATGGACGCTGGTTCGTCAATGAAGATGGCGATACCCTGGCGCCTGTTTGCGTGATAGGAGCTCGCCTTGCCAAGACTTTGTTTGGTGACATCAATCCTGTTGGCGAACGTATTAAGCTCAACCATACCTGGCTTGAAGTTGTTGGTGTATTAGCCGATCGTAGTGCGGGCAAAAGCGAATTTGAGGGCATCAAACTAGGCCTCGATGATGAACGCCTATTTGTACCGTGGGAGAGTGGTCGTGCACGTTTCTTCTTCACGCAAATTGAGGATGAAGTCGATGGTATTAGTCTGCGGCTGGATGGAAAATCGGCACCAGATAGCGCTGCGCGTGTATTGCAAACATTGATCCAACAACGACACGCTGGCGCGGACGATACAAATCTGATTGTGCCGATGGGGCTGTATCGTCAAAACCAGCAGACGCAGAAAATTTTCACTATTGTCATGAGTTCGATTGCAGCAGTATCTCTTTTGGTTGGTGGCATCGGCATTATGAATATTATGCTGGCCAACGTATTGGAACGCCGACGCGAAATCGGTTTGAAACGCGCACTTGGCGCACGACGTCGCGACGTGGTCGAACAGTTTTTGGCTGAGGCTTTAGTGATCGCGGTCAGTGGCGCGTTGCTAGGTCTGCTTCTGGGAATTATTGCGGCCTACAGTATTGCTAGCCTAGCTGGATGGTCTGTCGCTTGGTCACCCTTAAGCCTGTTCACAGCGGTAGCGATGTGTGTCGCTGTGGGTTTAGTATTTGGTGTGTTCCCAGCAAAACAAGCCTCAACTTTAGATCCGATTGCTGCCTTGCGTAGTGATGGCTAGACTGCGGTGATTTGAAGAGATTCGCTCGATTTATCGCTAGCGAATCTCTATTGAACTCTCAGTTCTAATTCAACCAAAAGCGAGTTCGCCGTTTTGTAATGCGGGGCACCAAAAATAATGCGTGTTGATTGGCTGCGAAATGCTAAATATCGCATCAACGATACCATCCTCATTGCCCAACATGCGACGATACTGTGCTTCGAAGGCGTCGAACGATGTCGCAAATGCCGTGAATAAAAGACCTGCTTTGGATTGCTGAGCCCAAGGCATTGAGCGGCGCAAGACGAAGGCTTCGGGTGCAAAGCTCTCTTGTGCCGTGCGCTTCACATGGGCGCTCTCCGGTGCGTCTTCGAGTTCTTCGTTGTCACTTTTGCGACGGCCGATGATATTGTCTTGTTGCGCTCTCGCCAACGCATGGAAGTGTTGCATCTGATGCTGCCACTGCTGAACAGCGACAAAACTAGAACCATGTAGAGGAGAGTTTGGATCATTTACAAATGCAGTGGCTAGTGCATCCTCACCGACCGGATTTTCTGTACCATCTTCGTAACCGGTGAGATCACGCCCACCTTGGTAGCGGAATGCCGAGACTTGATCATGTAGCGTGAAATATGGTTCGAGTAAGCTCTCTAGTTGTCTTTGACATTCCACTAATTCACCGCGTTCATCGCTGCGAAGCCAACACCACAAATCAGCGTTTTTGTTGAGGGCGCTCTGAGTTTCACTTGTGCCTGTTGTCGCCTCGATCGAGAAATGTTTGAGTGCCGGAACATGGAGATGCAACTGCTGGCAAAGATCGTGGCCTAGACCCAACACGAGCATGTCGCCGTCTACGAGGTGTTTGATTTTCTCTAGGGCGCTCTTTATCTCTTGTGCGGCTGTTTCTTGTTGAAGTTGAAAAAATAAATATTCTGCGTGAGCCGGAATACCCGCCAAAATGCCTACTTGATAGTGCGCCATAGCTGTTGAAAATTATTTGGAGAAGATACGATCTAGTTCGCCACTTTTGCGCGCTTGCTGTAATGCACGGTCGAGCTTTTCGAGTAGCGCTTTATCACCACGAATGCTCATAGCAAAGTGGGCGTCAATAACATTGATTGGTTTCGGGAGAATGCAAAAGATATCATTTTTTTTCTTGCGATATTCATCAATATCAGTTGCATAGATTTGATTGAATTCTTTTTGCATCTCTTTTAGATTAGTTCTTGGATCGTATAACAAGAAGGCGTCCATTCGTTTTTGGTAAAGCTTTGAAAAACGACCTGCTAGACTACTTGTGTTGTATTCAGGCTTGAACAAAACGTTGACTTGGCTATCAAATTCGTCACCAGCACTAGAGCCTTGAACAATGCCTATAGTTTTGCCCTTGAGGTCTGGTAAACCATTGTAGTTGAGATGATCTTCACAACGCGTCATGAGCCAGATTTTGTCAGAGTAGACCGGCTCAGAAAAGCTATAGATTTGCTGGCGTTCGATGGTCTTATAAATGCCGAAGATAAAGCCTTCGCCATTTTCAGCATTATGTAAGACGCGTCGCCAAGGGTAGCGACGCACTTCAATCTTTAGTTTGGTAGTGTCTTCAAGGTAATTGAAAAGTTGGATGACATTTTTGGTGAGAGGGAGAACCTGATCGCGATCGCCGCGTTGTTCTGCCATCAGCACAGTTAGTGTATTGGTATTCGGAGTTGGCATGGCTTGCGCCGACAGCGTTCCTGAACAGAAAAGGCTGCAGCTGAGAGCAAGACAAAAACGGGTAAGCTTAAGCAAATGCAAAGTGGGAATTCCGTGAAAGCCAAATCATATTTCTCTATCGACTTATTCTAGCGGAATTTAACACGTAAATTATTTTTGTCTTTCTTTTCAGCCGCAAACAGTTGTGAACCACTGTAAAAAGGACCGTTACTGCTAACAACTGTGGAAAAAGCGCTACGGCAGGTTTGTGGGCACCGCTAAGTTGAGGCGCTTACCGTCCCCAAGTTGGCCGTCGAGATTTCTACCCCATACCCATAAAGTGCCATCTGCCTTCACCGCCAAACTATGTGAGGCGCCTGTGGCGATACTTTTCCAGTTTTTAGCATCGCCAATCATCACCGGTGTTAGTTGTGTGATCGTATTGTTAATGCCGAGTTGACCTTCCGTGTTGGCACCCCATGACCAAATGGTGCCATCGGTTTTCAGTGCGATGCTGTGTTTGTCACCTGAGCTAACCATCGCCCAGTTGTTTAAGGTTCCAACTTGACTAGGGTTGAGCCTATCCGATAAGGCGCCATTTCCAAGTTGACCTAGTTCGTTTGCGCCCCAACTAAAAAGCGCACCATCTGCGCGGATAGCGGTACTGTAATTACTTCCCGCAGCGATTGAGACCCAAGTTGAGGTACCGATTTGGGTGGGAGCTAAGACATTAAGTGTGGGGCCTACGCCGACTTGCCCGTTGGTGTTATTGCCCCATCCCCAGATGGTGCCGTCTGAGCGTCTTGCCAGGCTGTGACCAGCGCCGGCAGCGACGCTAGTCCATGTCTTAATTGTACCAATCTGCACTGGCTCGACACGATCAATCACAGTGCCATCTCCCAATTGCGAGTTGAAATTACGACCCCATGCCCACAGGGTTCCATCTTTTTTGACGCCGACCGAATGAGATTTTCCAGCAGCAATCGCGATCCAACTCGAGGTACCAATTTTTACCGGCGTATTTTTGTCGATGAGGCTAGCATCGCCTAATTGTCCATTTTGATTAAAACCCCATGCCCAAAGTGACCCGTCGCTTCTCAGTGCCAAGGTGTGGAATTCGCCAGCGCTAACGACAGTCCAGATATTAGCGGTCCCGATTTGAGTGAGGCTAGCTTTGTCAATTGAAGTGCTATCGCCAAGTTGACCATTGCGGTTCAAGCCAGCACTGTAAATGGTTCCATTTGACTTCAAAATGATTGAGTGACTACCACCGCCTGCGGCGCTGAGATACGGACCTTGAACAACCAGCTTGGTAGTATTGGTAATTTTGCCGACGGTGGCGGTAATCGTATCTGTCCCAAGGCTCAAACCAGTAGCAATGCCAGTGCCAGACGTAATGCTGGCGACCGTGCCACCAGCAGTCCAGGCAAGGTCTTTGGTAATTGCAGCGGTGCTGCCGTCTGAATACGTGCCTGTTGCGGTGAATTGTTGAGTTGATCCAAGTGCAATCGTTGAGTTCGCAGGGGTTATCGCTAAACTCACAAGGCTGACGGTCGGTGTTGTGCTGGTACTTGTCGTCGAGTCTTTGCCTCCGCAGGCACTTAGAAGCAACAACAAAGCGGCGAGAGAAAAGAACTTGAATTTCATTGCGAGTTTTTGTCGAATGTACATAGCCAAGGAAACCGCGTAAAGATAGTTTAAAAGCGAGATGTCCAATTTCAGAAGAGGAGAGGATGTCTCGTTACGATTAAAAAATAAATGCCTAAAATTTAATATCGATAGTATCACCGATAGAAAATATTCTTCAGTGGCAGTCTAGTATGTATTTGTATTTCTGAATAAGAGAGAAGGGCTGTTTTTATCGGCTTGTTATCGAAATTGAATACACTTTTTTCGACCAAGCTAGATTCTGGGGTATGGATGCAAATACCAATGCTGGTTCAATAGCAATTGGTAACTTGAAAAATCATGAAGCGACTGGAAAACATGGTCGAGGAATTCGATATTTCCTTAAAGTAATCCATTAAATGAGCCGTTATTAAACAAGATGCGCGGGACGCAGGAACTGTCTCGCATGAGGTTTGTCAATCGAGGGTGAATGTCGGGACGCGGTTCGCGTGATTTGTGGCCGACAATAAGGGATTGGTGAGAGAGATTATGGCTGGGATAAATTATCAAACCGAATTGATCAAAATGTATTTGGCAGCGTTCATTCGAGCGCCAGAAAAGAGTGGTCTCGACTACTGGTTGCTGCAATTGGCCAACGGTAAATCGTTTGAAAACGTACTAGAAACGGTTTTTTCGCTCGATATTGTGAAGGCAATTTATCCCGAGGGTTTGACCAATGACTCTTTTGTCACGCTTATTTATGTCAATGTTTTTGGTAAATCACCTGATGTTGAAGGCCTCAAATATTGGTCAGCTGAGTTAGCGAATGGTTCTAGTCGCGGCAAGTTGGTGATGACGATGATTAATACTGGCTTGGCCACGCCCGATGGCACGCTGGGGAAAGCATATATTGTCAATCGACTCTCTGTCGCGCAGTTTGCCGTTGATCAGCAAAATGTACAAAGGGCTGATTTTTCACCTTCCTATCTGAAGAGTTTGATGGCGAGCGTGAATGCAGACCCCACTACTATTACGATCGCAAAAAATGCGATGAATTCAAGCGTTACGGGTATTGGTCTGGGCGCTCCTGTGAATGCGATTGCAGTGCCAGCAGCTGCCGATGGAATTAGCTCGAACGAAGTGAAAGCGGGAATTTCCGTTGTTGTCGATTTGAAAGGAACCAATGCCGCGGTCAATAATGTTTTGGAGTTGCTGCTCGATCGTGTTTCTTTTACCGTCCCAGTCACAAAAATCTTGACTGATGCCGATATCAAAGCGCAGAAAGTGACCTTATTAGTCCCTGCGGGTACCAATTGGGGAAATGATGGAAGCAAATTATTGAACGTTTTTGTGCGCGATACGACAGGCGTGCAAGGCCTCGCGGGTGGTGATTTGAATGTCATTTTGAATCAACTTCCGCCCGGTACACCAACGAATCCGATCTCGATCGCCGTTGCTAGTAACGGTATCAATGCGGCGGAAAAGTCCGCTGGCGTGGTGGTTAAAGTTGATCTCGCAGGAACTCAGGCATTTGCAGGTGACAAAATTGAGGTCCTCAATGGAGGTCAGGTGTTTTCGCCAACGGCTTCCGCGGTGCTGACGGAGACGGACGTCAAAGCAGGTTATGTCATGATTACGATTTCTGGCGCTGCCAATTGGGGCCTCGACGGTGAAAAAACACTGGCGGCGCGGGTTACCGACATCTCTGGCAACATCGGGGGGATCGGTGGCGCCCTGACAGTGAATTTGGATGCAACGATACCAGCAGCTTTGAGTAATCCCTTGGTCATGCCAGTATCAACTGGCGGCATCAGCCCCTCCGAAAAAGCTGGCGTAGTCGATGTGATCGTCAATTTGACGGGAACCAATACTCAGGTCGGTGATTCAGTTGAATTACTGATTGATGGCAAGCCCTTCACCAACACAACCATGCATATTCTCACCGCAAGTGAGATTACAAATAAATCTGCGACGGTAACAATCGCGCCAAATGATACAGCTTGGGGGAATACCGATGGCGACCGCATTATTACCGCGCGTTTTTTTGATGTTGCAGGGAATGTGAGTCTAGCCAGTGGAAATCTAAAAGTAACGTTGGATAGCGTGCCACCCAATTCACAAAATTCGAGTTTAACAGTGGCCGCTGCATTAAATGGCATCAGTGCGGCGGAAATTGCTGCCGGCGTCGATGTTGTAGTGAACTTGACTGGTACCAACGCTTTAGTGGGTGACCTTGTTAGCATCATGATTGATGGTGCGAATTTTAGTCCGGTCGTGAGCACGGTCTTGAAAGCGACTCAAGTTACTGCGAATTCGGCTACGATCAAAATCCCTGCCGGTGCAGTATGGGGTTTAGATGGGATCAAGACCTTGACAGCAACCGTCACTGACGCGGCGGGAAATCTTGGATTAGCTGGCGGTGCTCTCTCTCTGACAGTCGACACCAAAGCACCTAATGCACCGACGAATGCTTTGAGCGTCGCCGCTGCGACTAACGGCATTAGCCTGAGTGAGAAGACGGCAGGTGTCGCCGTCTTGGTTGATTTGACAGGAACGTCTGCCGTTGCTGGTGACAGTATTGAGATTCTGATGGGCGGCGCAGCGCTTACTCCCCAAATTTTACAAACCTTAAGCGGTACAGATATTTCTAATGGTTCAGCAACTATCATCATTCCTGGTACTGCTGCATGGGGTATCGATGGAACTAAGTTGATCTCGGCACGAGTGTTGGATATTGCTGGCAACGTGGGTGCTAGCAGTGCCTCGCTTTCAGTGACCTTGGATACCGTCGCCCCAGCAGGGCCGACGAATGCGTTAAGCGTCGCGGCGAATGCAGGAGGTGGAATAAGTTTGACTGAACGGGCAGCGGGCGTGGCGGTGGTGGTTAGCCTAGCAGGCACCACTGCAACAGCAGGTGATACGGTTGAATTGTTAGTAGGTGGAACAGCATTTACAACGCCAGTAAAGTTCACCCTTACACCGACCGAAATCACTGCGCAAAGCGTGACTTTGACGATTGGCACCAACGATGGCTGGGGTGCGGACGGCAATAAAATCCTGACAGCGCGTTTTATTGATCCAGCCGGAAATTTAGGTACAGCTGCAGGTTCAGCCACGGTCGCTTTAGATGGTAGCCCACCCGGTGCCGTTGGCAGCACCTTGACTATTCCTGCCAGTTCAAATGGCATTAATAATACCGAGAAAACGGCCGGTGTTAGTGTAAGCGTTGACTTGACTGGCACCAGCGCGGCGGCGGGCGATACACTCAATCTATTGCTGAACGGTATGGCTTTTTCAACGCCAGTCACCCAAGTACTTACGCCGGCGCAAATTACAGCAAAATTAGCGACATTGATCATTCCCAGTGGCGCAGGGTGGGGACTCGACGGCAGTAAAGTGCTGACTGCTTCGATCACTGATGCCTTAGGTAACTCTAGCCTGCCTGGTGGAGCGAATACTATCTTATTGGACACCACCGCGCCGACCGCACCAAGCAACGCGTTGGTCGTCAGTGCAGCGACGTCGGGTATTAATGCAAGCGAGCTCGCCGCCGGTGTAAATGTATTGGTTGATCTCACAGGAACGGGTGCCGTTTCTGGCGATAAGCTTGAAATTCTATTAGGCGGTGCCGCATTTACTACGCCCGCCGTTCAGACAATAGGATCAACTGACATCAGTAATGGCTTTGTAAATATCGTGGTACCCGGCGCATCTGGTTGGGGTACGGATGGCAGTAAAAATCTGACGGCCCGTGTAACAGACTTCGCGGGCAATATAGGTGTAGCTGGTAGTGTGTTGACTGTGAATGTAGATACTTCGGCGCCAACAGGGCCAACCAGTCCCTTAGTGGTTGCGGCCAATGGCGGCGGAGGTATCACTGCGGCTGAGAAAACGGCGGGAGTTAATGTTGATGTAGATTTGACGGGGACGGCGGCTGTTGCAGGAGATGTCGTTGAAATTTTGATTGCTGGAAATTCATTTACGACACCTGTGACACATACAATCACTGGTGCAGAGGTCACAGCCAAACTCGCAAGTCTCACGATTGCTTCTGCTAGTGGCTGGGGAGCTGATGGGGCTAAAACCTTAACCGCGAAAATCACCGATGCGGCTGGTAATGCTAGCTCGGCTACCGGCTCAGTTTCTGTGACGATCTTGGATACGACTCCTCCAAGCACGCCCTCTGCAGCGATGACCGTTGCGGCAGCAACAAACGGGATAAGTGCGACGGAAAAGGCAGCAGGGGTAACGGTTGCCGCCTCGCTAAGTGGGACTTCAGCTGTGGCGGGCGATACTGCCAATTTGTTTATTGATGGGGTGGCCTTCTCGACCCCAGTGAGCCATGTACTGAGCGGAGCTGAAATTACCGCGGGCACCTTTAATTTTACGGTACCAAGCAGTGCCATCTGGGGAGCCGAAGGCAGTCACACTTTAACTTATAGCGTGACAGATCTCGCTGGCAATGTTGGAACGAAGGGCGGATCAGTGACAGTGAGTTTGGATACGACCGCACCTACCGCTCCCAGCAACGCGGTGGGAGTTGCTGTGGCGGCAAGCGGCATCAATGCCGCTGAAAAGACAGCAGGTGTGGTCGCGACCGTTGATCTTGCGGGCACTGGCGCGGTGGCAAATGATAGTCTTGAAATTTTACTAGGCGGCGCTTCTTTTACTACTCCTGTATTGCATACCTTAACTGGCGCCGAAATCTTGGCAGGCAGTGCGAATGTGACGATTCCATCAGGGGCAGGTTGGGGCAGCGATGGTGTCAAGAATATCTCTGCTAGAGTCATTGATATTGCTGGGAACGCAGGGGCAATCGGCGGTAGCTTAACCACAACGCTAGAGACCAGTATGCCCGCGGCCGTGGGTTTGCCTGCATATTCTGACGCCGACACCTCTGGTACTGTAAGTGTCGGTGATACCTATATCTTTATAATTTCGGAAGCAACAAATAAAGCGATCACTTTGGCGAATTTAACGGTCACCAATGGTCATATTTTTGGTACTGGTGCGATGGCGACTTGGAGCAGTGATGGCACGCAACTGACCCTGCTACTTGGCACCGGCACCACCGTCGCAGGTGGTGACATTATCACTTTAGTCGGGGTATCGGATAGTTCGGGCAACTCGTTGAATCTGGCATTTTCGATTTAGACTTTTGCTGCAATATTTCGAACGACTCACACCCGAGCGTTTAGTCTTCTGCCATCCAAAAGAAAACGGTTGTTAAACGTTTTTCTCTTAGTTCTTTGCCGAAGTAACCAGTGGCGCAATGAACTAAGTTTGCTTTGTATAAGATCATGCGATTGAACACATTCTCGACACGCATATCTTCATACCAAGCTTGAATCGGTAAGGCTCTGACTTTCAACGCATCGACCAAATTATTATTGGGCGCCTCGACAATATTGCCGCCGATTGCCCCGTTCGGGTAACGTAGCCTGCAAAAACTGGTTCCAGAATTCGGCGGTGGATTTGGGCTCAGATAAATAACGCAGGCATAACGGCACAGACGTCTGCTATCAGTATGCGGATGTGGCGTGGTCTCACCAGCGCCAACCAGCTGCGCGACATTACAATCAAGCCGCAGCCCACCTGGTGGCTGTTCTGTCCACAGTTTGTTTTTTCCAGTCAGACGTTTCACAGTCTCTTCAATATGCGCTAATTCCTCTTGATTCAGTGCGCCATGAAAACGCATCCCTGGCCAACTCTCGGGTTGATAGGGTGAACCATATTCCCACTTTTCACGACTAAAACAACGCTCTGCGATCGCTGCCGCGTTCGGTAGCACATCATCGACAATCCAATAATTTTTGCCATGCTCTAATTTTTCGTAGGGCAGTTTTGGTGCAATTGCAGGAATAGCGGGTAAAACGACTTCTGGGCCAGGTAGAGGTAACATAAAAAAATTAAACGTGACACGAAACAGAGTTAATGGAAGGACGATCGAAAAGCGCCTGAGCAACAATTGAAAAAATTAAGGTGTTTTCTTAAACACTTTGCCGTCTTTCATAACGAACTGAACTTGTTCAAGTACCTTAACATCTTTCAATGGATCGCCTTTGACCGCGATTAAGTCGGCAGCGAAGCCCGTCTCAAGTTGTCCTAAACGTTGACTTTGATTGAGAAGATCTGCCGCACTGATTGTTGCGCTACGAATGGCTGCTAATGGGGACATTCCCGCTTCTACCATGTAGGTGAATTCTTTTGCATTGTCGCCATGCGGAAATACGCCGGCATCAGTACCAAAGGCGATTTTCACACCAGCCTTGTAGGCCCGCGCAAAAGTCGATTGAATGCGAGGACCAATTGCTGCGGCTTTAGGCTGAACCAAGGGTGAGTAGTAGTCATTGATTTTGGCTTTATCGGCAACAAATTTTCCTGCTGAAATAGTTGGTACGTACCATGCCCCTTTTTTCTTGAAGAGCTCAATCGCCTCGTCGTCCATATAGGTTCCGTGCTCGATAGAGTCGATGCCTGCACGTAAGGCTCGTTTGATCCCTTCATTTCCATGTGCATGAGCAGCAACACGAAATCCATAATCTTTTGCGGTCGCAATAATAGCTTGCAGTTCTTCATCTGAAAACTGGGTATTGTCGCCACTCGCCGCTTGGCTTAAAACACCAGCTGTTGCCGTAATTTTGATGAGATCAGCACCTTCTTGATATCGGCTACGAATCGCTTCACGCGCACTTTCTATGCCATTGATCACACCATTTTCCGGTCCAGGTTGCCCTAAGCTTGAACGCAATTTTCGATTCAGGCCATTGCTAGGATCTGCATGTCCTCCAGTCGTGGCGATAGACTTGCCTGCGGTGAACATCCGAGGTCCGATCACGTCACCGTTTTCGATTGCGCGCTTTAAGGAGATGTTCAAACCGTCTGAGGCACCGAGATCGCGTACTGTGGTGAAGCCCGCCATTAGCGTACGTTCTGCCAACTTGATAGAACGGAAAGCGAGGTCTGCAGGGTCAAGTGTGAGCGCTGCGCGAAATTGTTCAACTTGTGGCTTGGTTTCATCTGTCAAATGCACATGCATGTCGATTAAACCGGGAAGACAAGCGTAATTGCGGAGGTCGATATGGTTTTCACCCGAGACGATAGGTCCTACAGATTTGATTTGTCTATTTTCAACCGTGATACTGACATTCTCCCTCCAGATTCCAGCTTTCACATCAAGTAACTTACCGCAGTCAATTACGGTGCTTTGCGCAAAACTGGCTTGAGAAATGGATAGAGCTGCGATTGCCAATGCAATACCGCTAGTTCGCATAATCATGGATGTCTCCGGTTTGATTTTAAGTTGCGTCGATTGTAGCGACTTCGTTCGGCTTCATCTGGAAACCAAGATGCATATTTGCTTTTGTGTGGTTTTTAGACAAATTGCTAAGGGGAGGGTGAGAACGATCAATTATTTTCGATTCGATCAAATGCACACGTTGAAAAATTCAGTTTTATTAAATTTTGATCACTATAAATTATCAAATTTTTATGGAAGTCATTGAAAGTAAAGGAGTTTTCTTGCGGAAACATGTAATGCCTGCGATACTCCGGTCTGCTGAAAATTAAGTGTTGTAATTATGTTTAGATTACGTAGTTTGCTCTTGTGTGTTTGCCTTTCCATGAATGCGTTCAATGCCTTTGCTCAAGAGGTGAAGAAGGCGACTGTTAAATTGTTCTTACAAGAGAACCTTGATGCTCAAGGACGCCAAATCCCCGTCGAAGCGAAAGTCCATGAAATCATTCGCTTCTTTGAAAAGGAAACTGGCCTTACCTTTGAGCCTATTATTTTGCCTTGGAAGCGGGCGCAGGTTGAAACGCAGAATGGACACGGAATCATTTATGGTTTTTCGAAGTCTGTCGAGCGTTTGCGTCGGTTTCATTTTTCGCAGGCTGTCATTACCGAAAAAGTTTGGGCAATCACCTACGGAAAACCAAAGCCAAATTTTCAAAGTGTTGAGGATTTGCGCGGGAAAGTGATTAGCATTGGTCGCGGATTTAGCCATGGTTTAGAGTTTGATCAAGCTCGTGGCGTTGTCTTCACGGTCGAAGAAGATTCCGCTTCAATCGCTTCACGTTTCAAAAAGGTCGTCGCCAAACGAAGTGATCTTATGCTGTGGCCAGTGCGCCAGATGGAGACAAGCCGTGAAGTTGAAGACTATGTAAACAAGGTCTTGGTGGCACAAGCCAGCGATCGCGAGTTGCGAGACAAACGTTTCGACGTCTCAGATAAGCCGATGTTCTACGACACGGTGCACTTCGCCAGCGCGCAAGGGAAATTTGTTGACGTCATCGATAAAATTGATAAGGCGATCGATCGCGGCACCAAAAGTGGCGAGTTGGCTAAGGTGCTGAAAGGCTACCATTAGCTTAAGCGGTCTAACTTTGGAGGCCTGATCCAGATCTCAGACTCGGGAAAACGATGCCAATCGACCTAATCGATGGTTGCACCCACTCGATGAGAAATCAAAGTATCAAGAGCTAAGAAGGAAGCACGGTTGCGGCCTTGTTGCTTTGCTTTGTAAAGTGCAGTGTCCGCCGCATCGATCAGCGCCGTCACCTCACGATGACGACTTGGATCATAGGTACTCAAACCTATGCTTACCGTGATGTGTTTAGCTGCCTTAGATTTGAGATGGGGTAGGTTGAGTGCACTGATCGCTTGGATCAATTTCTCTGCAAACTGCATGCCATTTTCTGCAGGCATATTTGGCAGCACCATGATGAACTCTTCACCACCGTAACGGGCAATCATGTCAGATGATCTTGCAAGCTGCGACTTCAATGTATGCGCAACGGCATACAGTACCTTATCACCTGCTGGGTGGCCATAGTAGTCGTTATATTGTTTGAAGTAATCAATGTCGACCATGAAAATGGTCATCGGCAGTTTCTGCCGAATGGCTTGGCCTATCGCCATTTTGTAGTGCTCATCAAAGAAACGTCGATTGTAGAGCCCAGTCAACATATCGGTGGTCGCATCTTTTTTCAGCGTTTCCGAATGTGAACGTAACATTTTCTCGCGCTTGATCGAGGTGCTTGAATCTGTGATTTGTATCAATGCACAGCGTGAACCATCTGGTGTATTGAGCGCAGTGATCGTAATCGATTGATGAATCGGTAAATGTTCGGCGATGTCGTCATCGACTCCATAGAGTGCTAAAGGAGCACGGTGCAAGGCATTTGATAAAACAGCAGGCAAACCATATTGTAAAGTGTTGCGCAGGGCAGCCATAAAAGCGGCGCTCGGCGTTTTGCTGAAGGTTTCGGTAATCGGTTTGCCGATTGCTTGTTCTGGACTAATTCGGGCATGTTTCGCCAACCATCCGTTCCACATCAATATCGTTTCCTCGTGGTCCACCACGAAGATTCCCATATTAATGGTGTCAAAAATAGCATTCTGATAGAGTTCAACCGCACTCATTCTATAGTCCCCAAAAAGCGCTCAATCTGGATCACTAAATTTTTCAATGACATAGAGCTCAAAAGAAAGATCAAGTGTCCTTCAGAGTGTCGTTTTTCAATGGCTAAATCAATGTGTAAAAGCAAAAGATAAGGTTGATCTTCTGATTGGTTCAGTCCAGCGAATATATCTTCAACGCTAGCGATCTTATAGTTAGGAAGAGAGCTATCGAGTGAAATTGTCAGCATATCTGCCATTGCCGACAGGCAGGCATTCAGGATGATATTTCCCAGTTCACACATCGCTTCTTGTTCAAATTCAGCGATTTCTTCGATGCTCATTTGTGAGCCCATCATGTCGCGAACAATTTCGAGCGCGTGACTTTCGGTAAATAGTAACAGTGCCTGTGCTTCGAATGGACCGGAAAAATTTTGACTCACAACGCCAAATTTGCTGCTGTTGAGTTCTAGTACGCTAGCATCGGCTTCGGATGATTTCTTGATCTCGATGGAAGGAACGGATAAGCGAACCTCATCGCCAACAATCTCGCTTAAGCTGGCGGCCGCACGACCGGCGCCGACGTTAAAAACTTCGACTAAAGCATCTAAGTGGAGTTCAGATAAAGTATTCACTTGGCATCCATGAAGTAGCGCAATGCTTCAGCGATAGACTTTTCAGTGACTGGTTTCGCCACAAACAAAGCGCCCATTGACGCTGTACGCTCTTGAAAAGTTTCTTGGATATTAGCAGAGAAAATCACCAGCCGTAGACTTGGAATTTTTTGCAAAATATGCTCGGCCGCATCGGTCCCGAGAATGCCAGGCATGTTGATATCCATAGTGCAGAAATCGGGTTGGTGCTCCAGAGCTAGTACAATTCCTTCATCACCATTACTTGCCTCTAGAATTTCCCATTCAGGCTGTAAAACTTTGACGCGCGCGCGAATCACCATACGGGAGACTTTGCTGTCGTCGACGATCAAAAGCTTTTTTGCAGGTGTTTTGGTATCCATGAATGCTGTTCTCGCTGGCCAGTGTGACGGACAAAAAGTATTCTACCTGATGCCCATGATTCGGAGGCGAATTCTGCCATTTACACGTAAATTATGGCGCTAAATTTGTTATTTTTTGTTACGTAGCTTACGCCAAAGCGTTGTTCTACTGATGCCTAAGTGTTTTGCCAACATTTCTCTGTTGTTTTGAAAGTGCGCAAGCTGCTCTTCCAAAGACGGCTCTGCGGGCGCAATTTCCTCAACTTGAGTGGCTATTTTCACATCACTTTGCGCGTTTGTTGAATTTAACTCTGGGACGAGACGACCCAATAAACTAGGCGTAATGGCTTGCAATGGTGTGACCGACAATGAGAGCGCGACTCGCTCCATCGCATTGCGTAATTCACGTACGTTGCCAGGCCAAGTATAACTTTGCAGCAGTGGGCGACAATGTTCCACTTCCACTTGCAGATTGGGATGGGGGCGGCTTCCCATCGCAGCACTCGCATGTTTTAAACACCATTGGGCCAGTTCAACGATATCACTAGGACGTTCGCGTAGTGCAGGTAGTCGCAAGCGCAAGACAGCCAAACGATAAAACAGGTCAGCGCGGAAACGACCTTCCTTGATGCGTTGGTCGAGATCGCAATGGGTCGCCGAAATGATGCGTACGTCGACAGGAATAGGGCGCACACCACCGACCCTGACAACTTCGCGTTCTTCCAATACACGTAGTAAGCGCGTTTGCAAACTCAGCGGCATTTCACCAATCTCATCGAGGAAGAGGGTGCCGCGATGGGCGGCCTCGAATAAGCCTGCATGGCCCCCTCGGCGTGAGCCCGTAAATGCACCTTCTTCGTAGCCGAACAGTTCAGATTCCAGCAAGGATTCGGCGATGGCGCCGCAATTGACAGCGACAAAGGCTTGTCGTGCTCGTGCGCTTTCACGATGGATGGCTTGTGCTGCCAATTCCTTACCGGTGCCAGTTTCGCCTTGAATTAAGACGGTGGCGGGCGAGCGTGCAAATAGCATCACGTTCTGACGCACTTCCAGCATGGCATCCGATTCACCACGAAGATCTTTGATACTGTGCCGAGCACGTAATTCAAGACTCGATTGTTGACGCCCGCGTGACGCTTCTAAGCGAGTCAGGCGAGCGATCTCAATGGCATCGTCAAAGGCTTGGCGGATGGAGCCAGCCGAATACATGAAGATGCCGGTCAAGCCAGCTTCTTCGGCGAGGTCGGTAATCAGACCCGCACCGACAATCGCTTTGATGCCCATCGCTTTCAGTTCACTAATCTGCGCCTTGGCGTCTTCTTCTGTGACATAAGTGCGTTGTTCGACATCAAAACCAAAGGTCGCCTTGAAGTCAGCGAGTTCTGGCATGGTCTCTTGGTAAGTGACGATGGCAATATCCGGGCTGACTTTACGTGCGCGGGCTAAGGCCTGCATCACATCAAAGCCACTGGCCTTGGCGATCACGACCGGTACAGGTAGACGGTTCTTGAGATAGGCCCCGTTTGAGCCGGCGGCAATCACGGCGTCACAACGCTCCGTTTGCAAACGTTCTCGCAATACCTGAGCCGCTTCTTCAAAGCCAAGATGAATCGGCTCGATTTCGGCAGTGGCGTCATATTCGACCATGATGTCGCGGAAGAGGTCGAACAGGCGCGAGATCGACACTGTCCATATGATGGGTTTGTCTTGCGGGTCGCGCGATGCGGGTGGATGCTTAATCATGTTGCCGAATAAATAATCAAAGGTGGGAGCATGTTGCACAGTATGTTTCATCTGTGTTTCAAATTCAAGCGTTTTACGTTTCAAATTCGCTTAAATTGAAACGATTTTGAAACGCATTTGAAACGTATTGGTGAAATACCCAAATGTTTTACTCCAGTTAATTTTCCACTGGCATAGGTCTAAGTCCTTGATTTGTTGAGAATGTGTGCGGAAACGATGCTGCTGGCCAGCAAGTTGGCACGCGCTTTGCAATAGAGGCTGCATCCAACTAAAAAGGAACAGAACATGTCTCAATATTCCGCAGGTGCAGCCTTCCGTAAGGCGATGCAAGAAGAGTCCCCACTGCAAGTGGTCGGTGCAATCAATGCCAATCATGCTTTGTTGGCAAAACGTGCTGGTTTCAAAGCCATCTATTTGTCAGGCGGCGGCGTGGCTGCTGGTTCTTTGGGTTTGCCTGATCTTGGTATTTCTAATTTGGACGATGTGTTGACTGATGTCCGTCGTATTACCGACGTCTGCGATCTGCCATTATTGGTCGACGTGGATACAGGTTTTGGTTCATCGGCATTCAACGTCGCGCGCACAGTCAAATCCATGATTAAGTTCGGCGCGGCAGCTATGCATATTGAAGATCAAGTCGGTGCTAAGCGTTGTGGACATCGCCCAGGTAAAGAAATCGTCAGCAAACAAGAAATGGTCGATCGCGTCAAAGCCGCTGTCGATGCGCGTACGGATGACAACTTCGTCATCATGGCGCGTACCGATGCGCTGGCAGTGGAAGGTTTGGACGCTGCGATAGATCGCGCTTTAGCTTGCGTAGAAGCTGGCGCAGACATGATTTTCCCAGAAGCGATTACTGAGCTGGCGATGTATAAACAATTCGCCAGTGCAGTCAAAGTGCCTATTCTCGCCAACATCACAGAATTTGGATCGACTCCACTCTACACAGTAGAAGAGTTAGCGTCTGCTGATGTCGGTTTAGTGCTCTACCCATTGAGCGCTTTCCGCGCCATGAATAAAGCGGCAGAAAACGTCTACACCGCTATCCGTCGTGATGGCACACAAAAGAATGTGGTCGATACGATGCAAACGCGCATGGAACTCTATGAGCGCATCAACTACCACGACTTTGAACAAAAATTAGACGCCTTGTTTGCGCAACAAAAAGCGAAGTAATCGGCAAAAAATAGATTGAACAAATTTTCGGAGAAATAACATGACCACACAAGAAAACCCAACATTCAAACCAAAAAAATCCGTTGCTTTGTCTGGCGTTGCTGCCGGTAATACTGCGCTGTGCAGCGTGGGTAAAACAGGTAACGATTTGCATTATCGTGGTTACGATATTTTGGACGTGGCAGATAATTGCGAATTCGAAGAAATCGCGCATTTGTTAGTGCATGGTAAATTGCCAAACGTGGCAGAACTCGCCGCCTATAAAGCGAAACTCAAGGCATTGCGCGGCTTGCCAGCCAATTTGAAAGCGGCATTGGAAGCATTGCCTGCTTCTTCTCATCCTATGGATGTGATGCGTACTGGCGTGTCGGTCCTGGGCTGCACTTTGCCAGAGAAAGATGATCACAATGTGCCAGGCGCACGCGATATCGCTGATCGCTTGATGGCGTCGTTTGGTTCTATGCTCTTGTACTGGTACCACTTCAGCCATAACGGCAAACGTATCGATGTCGAAACCGATGATGATTCTATCGGCGGCCATTTCCTGCATCTCTTGCATGGCGAAAAACCACAAGCATCATGGGTACGTGCGATGCACACTTCCTTGATTTTGTACGCAGAACACGAGTTTAATGCTTCGACATTTACTAGCCGCGTAATTGCCGGTACAGGTTCCGATATTCATTCCGCCATCACCGGTGCGATCGGTGCTTTGCGTGGTCCAAAGCATGGTGGTGCGAACGAAGTGGCGTTTGAAATTCAAAAACGTTACGACAATCCTGACGAAGCAGAAGCTGATATCAAACGCCGCGTTGAAAACAAAGAAGTGGTGATTGGTTTTGGTCACCCTGTGTACACGGTTTCTGATCCACGTAACAAAGTCATTAAAGAAGTCGCACGTACTTTGTCGGTCGAAGCGGGTTCGACCAAGATGTATGATATCGCTGAGCGTTTAGAAACAGTGATGTGGGACATCAAGAAAATGTTCCCGAACTTGGATTGGTTCTCTGCTGTGTCTTACCACGTGATGGGTGTGCCAACCGCGATGTTCACACCATTGTTCGTCATCGCACGTACTTCGGGCTGGTCTGCACACATCATCGAACAACGTATCGATAACAAGATTATTCGTCCGAGCGCGAATTATGTGGGACCTGAGGATTTGGCGTTTGTGCCATTAAAAGATCGCAAATAATTTTGGATCATTTTTAAAACCCGTATTCGGGCGCATCGCGTTGTTGGCAATACTCGCAATATCGACATATTGCTGCGTTTGCCGCCTAGCGCTGCATCCCGACTACGGATTTTCTAAACGATCCAATGCAGCAGCCGTGATCTAGATTCTGCTGAGCTAGCAATAACAAAAAAAGGAACAACGAATGAACACACAATTCCGTAAAAATCTTCCCGGTACCTCACTGGACTATTTCGATGCGCGCGAAGCGGTTGAGGCAATTGAGGCGGGTGCTTATGCCAAACTGCCTTACACCTCACGCGTTTTGGCTGAGAACTTGGTGCGTCGTTGTGATCCGACGAGCTTGACGGACTCTTTGAAGCAGTTGATTGAGCGTAAACGTGAATTGGATTTTCCGTGGTTCCCTGCACGTGTGGTGTGCCATGATATTTTGGGTCAAACAGCCTTGGTTGATTTGGCCGGTTTGCGTGACGCGATTGCCGATCAAGGTGGCGATCCTGCGCAAGTTAATCCTGTGGTGCCGGTGCAGCTCATCGTTGATCACTCTCTCGCCGTAGAATGCGGCGGTTTCGATCCGCAGGCGTTTGAAAAGAATCGTGCGATTGAAGATCGACGCAATGAAGATCGCTTCCATTTCATTAACTGGACCAAATTAGCATTCAAAAACGTCGATGTGATCCCACCAGGCAATGGCATCATGCACCAAATTAATTTGGAGCGCATGTCACCCGTGGTACACAGTCAAAATGGCGTGGCATTTCCCGACACTTTGGTCGGTACCGATAGCCATACGCCGCACGTCGATGCACTCGGTGTCATCGCGATTGGTGTAGGTGGCTTGGAAGCCGAAAACGTCATGCTCGGCCGTGCATCGTGGATGCGTTTGCCCGACATCATCGGTGTTGAACTCAGCGGAAAACCGCAACCAGGCATCACTGCCACTGACATTGTCTTGGCGCTTACAGAATTCTTGCGCAAATCCAAAGTAGTGGGTGCCTATCTTGAATTCTACGGTACAGGCGCCGCAGCCTTGACGCTAGGCGATCGTGCGACGATTTCTAATATGGCGCCAGAGTATGGTGCAACGGCGGCGATGTTTAGTATTGATCAGCAAACCATCGATTATTTGAAATTGACAGGTCGTGAAGATGCGCAAGTCGCTTTGGTTGAAACTTACGCCAAAGTGTCAGGCTTGTGGTCTGATTCTCTGGTGACAGCCGAATACGAACGCGTCTTGCAGTTTGATTTGTCTAGCGTAGTGCGTAACATGGCTGGCCCATCGAATCCGCATGCACGTGTCGCCACTGCAGATTTGGCCGCAAAAGGTATTGCTGCCGCTTGGGATAAGGTCCCTGGGCAAATGCCTGATGGCGCAGTGATTATTGCGGCGATTACGAGCTGCACCAATACCTCCAACCCACGCAATGTGATTGCAGCAGGTTTGCTGGCACGTAATGCAAATCGCCTCGGCTTAACGCGTAAACCATGGGTCAAATCTTCTTTGGCTCCTGGCTCTAAAGCGGTAACTTTGTATTTGGAAGAAGCAGGTTTGATGCAAGATCTCGAGGCACTTGGCTTCGGTGTAGTTGCTTACGCTTGTACGTCCTGTAACGGTATGTCTGGCGCTTTGGATCCCTTGATCCAGCAAGAAATTATTGACCGCGATTTGTATGCGACCGCCGTATTGTCCGGTAACCGCAATTTCGATGGCCGTATCCATCCGTATGCGAAACAAGCGTTCTTGGCATCACCTCCCTTGGTCGTCGCTTATGCGATTGCTGGCACGATCCGTTTCGATATCGAAAAAGATGTATTGACGGTCGTCGATGGTAAAGAAATTCGCTTGAAAGATATCTGGCCTAGCGACGAAGAAATCGACGCTATCGTCAAGTCTAGCGTCAAGCCAGAGATGTTCCGCAAAGTGTATGAACCTATGTTTGCGATTTCAACCGAACAAGCGGCTAGTGTGCCACCTCTGTACGATTGGCGCGCACCTTCGACCTACATCCGTCGTCCGCCCTACTGGGAAGGTGCGTTGGCCGGCGAGCGTACCATGAAAGGCATGCGTCCTTTGGCGGTCTTGGGTGACAACATTACGACCGATCACTTGTCGCCTTCAAATGCGATCATGCTCGATAGTGCGGCTGGTGAATACTTGGCGAAAATGGGCTTACCTGAAGAAGATTTCAACTCTTACGCAACCCATCGTGGCGATCATCTGACCGCACAACGTGCGACTTTCGCTAACCCAACCTTGAAGAATGAAATGGTGCGCGACGCCGACGGCAAAATCAAAGCAGGCTCTTTAGCCCGCATTGAACCGGAAGGCAAAGTCACTCGCATGTGGGAGGCGATTGAAACCTACATGGAACGTAAACAACCATTGATCATTGTTGCCGGTGCTGATTACGGTCAAGGCTCTTCACGCGATTGGGCAGCGAAGGGAGTACGTTTGGCGGGCGTCGAAGTGATTGCGGCCGAAGGTTTTGAACGTATCCACCGCACCAACTTGATTGGCATGGGTGTATTGCCACTCGAATTTAAAGCGGGCGTGAATCGTTTGACTTTAGGATTAGATGGTACCGAAACCTATGACGTGATTGGCGAGCGGACTCCACGCGCGACTTTGACTTTAGTCATACATCGCAAAAATGGTGAACGCTTAGAGGTGCCAATGACCTGTCGTTTAGATACAGCGGAAGAAGTGTCGATTTACGAAGCTGGCGGGGTGTTGCAGCGTTTTGCGCAAGACTTTTTGGCGTCGACGAAGTCCGCTTGAACAAGTAGATGATGGTCTTTCGTGCGAAAGCAGGAATCCAGTGGCCTTGGTTGTAGAACTAAAGACGCTGGGCTTCTGCCTTCGCAGGAGCGACGGCTAACACGCTCAGCCATGTAGCTGACTCTGTACAAGAAATTGAGATAGTAAGGAAAACAATGTCCCACCCAGCCCAAATCAAAATTCCCGCTGTCTACATGCGCGGCGGCACCAGCAAAGGTGTATTTTTCCGCGTGCAGGATTTGCCAGCGGCAGCACAACAACCTGGCGCGGCGCGCGATGCCTTGTTATTGCGTGTCATCGGCAGCCCAGACCCTTACGGCAAACAAATCGACGGTATGGGCGGCGCCACTTCAAGTACCTCGAAAACAGTATTGCTGGCGAAGAGTAGCAAACCCGATCACGATGTTGATTATTTGTTTGGCCAAGTCGCCATCGATAAAGCTTTCGTCGATTGGAGCGGCAATTGCGGCAATCTTTCTGCTGCTGTCGGTTCGTGCGCGATTAGCATGGGTTTGGTCGACAATGTGCTGCAAAACGGTATTGCCATCGTACGCATCTGGCAGGCGAATATCGCCAAGACGATTATTGCGCATGTACCTATGACCAATGGCGAAGTACAAGAGACAGGCGACTTTGAACTTGATGGTGTCACCTTTCCTGCCGCTGAAGTTCAACTCGAATTTATGGATCCAGCGGCTGAAGAAGAGGGTGCTGGGGGGGCTATGTTCCCAACCGGGAATCTGGTCGACGATTTGGAAGTGCCAGGTATCGGCACTTTAAAAGCGACCATGATCAACGCCGGCATCCCAACTATTTTTGTGAACGCAGAAGAAATTGGCTATACCGGCACGGAATTGCAAGACGCGATCAATAGTGACACCGCGGCTTTAGCGAAGTTCGAAACTATTCGAGCATACGGAGCGGTGCGCATGGGTTTGATTAAACACATCGATGAAGCAGCAAAACGTCAACACACGCCGAAAGTCGCTTTTGTTGCTAAGCCTTTGGACTATGTTTCGTCGAGCGGAAAACAAGTGCATGCAAACGAAATTGATTTGTGTGTGCGTGCTTTGTCTATGGGGAAATTGCATCACGCGATGATGGGTACGGCGGCAGTTGCCATCGGCACAGCAGCTGCGATTCCTGGCACTTTAGTTAGTTTGGCGGCAGGCGGAGGAGAACGCTCTGCAGTTCGTTTCGGCCATCCATCAGGCACCTTGCGCGTTGGCGCTGAGGCGCAGTTGGTGGAAGGGGAATGGGTTGTGAAGAAGGCGAGTATGAGTCGAAGTGCACGGGTTTTGATGGAGGGGTTTGTTAGGGTGCCGGGTGATTGTTTTTGAGGTTTTTGATTTACTTGTTCGGTTGATCTGAGGTCTGTTGGTCGGGGGTGGCCCGACAGCCAGTTACCTTTTTTGTCTCGCCAAAAAAGGTAACCCAAAAAAGGCGACCGCACTAAATCGCCCTTCGGGTGCCCAATGTTGCCCAACAAAAAATGGGAAAGTGTTGCAACTCGCTACGCTCAGACATCAACACTTTCTTAATCCATTTTCTGTTGCGCACCATTGGCGATTTAGAAGCGGAACGGCAAAGCCGGCACTCAAGCTGTGTAAGATAAATTTAGTACCTAATTGCTGGCCGTTGAGCATGTATGTTTTGATTTTCTCGCATCTGGCACTGCCATTTGTGCCGGACAGAAAATGGAAAAGAAAGCTTTGCTGTCTGAGCCGAAGGCGAGTTTCTGACTCTCCCCATTTTTGTCTTGCACAATTGGGAACCCGAAGGGCAGTGGCAGCGTGATCGCCTTTTTTGGGTTACCTTTTTTGGCGAAGCAAAAAAGGTAACTGGCCGCCGGGCCACACCCGGCCAGAGAACGTTGTTGGACCGTAGAAGTTGAAAGACCCACATAGGAATCAAAACACAAACTTGATGTAGTACAAAAGGCGATTAAGCAAAACAAATAACAATCAAAGAAACGCCAAACAGAATTCAAACCAAAACGCTATAAAAACTGGAGACACCATGAACTACCAAGATTTTTATCAAGCCTCAATTCAAGATCCCGCCACTTTCTGGGATCAGCAAGCCCAACTCATCAGTTGGCACAAACCCTATACTCAAGTGCTCGATCACAGCAAACCGCCATTCGCCAAATGGTTTGTCGGTGGGGAAACCAATCTTTGTTATAACGCGATTGATCGTTGGTTGGAGACACAGTCGGATAAGGCGGCATTGATCGCCATTTCGACTGAAACCAATTCCGAGAAAACCTATAGCTTCGCTGAACTGCATGTGGAAGTGCAGCGCATGGCAGCGATGATGTTGGAACTCGGAGTCAAGAAGGGCGATAGAGTCTTAATCTATATGCCCATGATTGCCGAAGCAGCATTTGCCATGTTGGCGTGTGCTCGCATCGGTGCTGTGCATTCCGTGGTGTTCGGCGGCTTCGCCTCTAAGAGTTTAGCAACGCGTATCGATGATGCTAAACCTGTATTGGTGGTGTCTGCCGACGCCGGGATGCGCGGTGGTAAGGCAGTGCCTTACAAACCTTTGTTGGATGAAGCAATTCAACTCGCTGAATACAAGCCCGCGAAAGTGCTCTTAGTCAATCGTGGTTTGGATGCGATGAATAATGTTGCTGGGCGCGATGTGGATTACACGGCTTTGCGTGAACAACATCTCAATACCCAAGTGCCGGTCACTTGGCTTGAATCGAATGAAATGTCCTACGTGCTCTACACCTCGGGCACCACTGGCAAGCCCAAAGGTGTGCAGCGTGACGTTGGTGGTTATGCGGTGGCCTTGGCATCCTCGATGAAACATATTTTCTGCGGTAATGCAGGTGAAACTTACTTTGCCACTTCTGATATTGGCTGGGTGGTAGGGCATTCCTACATTGTTTACGGCCCCTTGATTGCTGGTATGGCGACGATTATGTACGAGGGTACGCCGATACGCCCTGATGCCGGCGTATGGTGGAGTATCGTTGAAAAATACAAAGTAACGCGCATGTTCTCAGCGCCCACTGCGGTGCGCGTGCTGAAGAAGCATCCGGTGGAATTGATGAAGAAGTATGATATTTCTTCCCTCAAAGCTTTGTACTTAGCGGGTGAACCACTCGATGAAACTACGTCAAATTGGATCGCCACTGAATTGGGTGTGCCAATTATTGATAATTACTGGCAGACTGAAACTGGTTGGCCTATCTTGTCGGTCGCACGTGGCGTTGAACACAAAGACACACGCCTCGGCAGTCCTGGTATTGCGATGTATGGCTACAACGTCACCATCATCAATGAAGGTACAGGCGCGGTTTGTGGTCCAAATGAAAAAGGTGTGGTCGCAATCAAAGGGCCTTTGCCCCCAGGTTGCATGCAAACCGTATATGGCGATGATCAACGCTTCGTGCAAACCTATTGGTCTAATTTCGCTCACGAACAGTTGTATTCCACTTTCGACTGGGGTATTCGCGATGAAGATGGTTACTACTTTATCTTGGGCCGTACCGATGATGTTATTAATGTCGCTGGACATCGTTTAGGTACGCGTGAGATTGAAGAAAGCATTTCGAGTCATCCACAAATTTCTGAAGTCGCTGTGGTTGGAGTCGAAGATAAATTGAAGGGCCAAGTCGCAGTTGCTTTTGCCATCATTAAAAACCCAGAACGTGCGGCGACACCTGAGCTTGCAAAAACTTTAGAAGCTGAAGTCATGGCCGTCGTTGATAAGCAACTCGGTGCTGTGGCGCGACCATCTCGCGTGTATTTTGTGGCTATGCTGCCGAAGACGCGATCAGGTAAGTTGTTGCGTCGTTCGATTCAGGCGGTATGTGAGGGGAGAGATGCGGGAGATTTGACGACCATTGAAGACCCGATGTCTTTGCAGCAAATTAAGGCAGCAGTATCTGCTTGAAACCATTTCATGTTCGTAAAAAAAGGACTGCAACAGCAGTCCTTTTTTATGGCCATCAGTTTAGTGCTTTTTGTTTTTTACTAAGACCTTTGCTAATTCTTGCATGGCCAAGGTATTTCCTGCCTCGCCAAAATGCCAGTCACCCGGACTCACGTTGAGAGCTTGTTCACTGCGGATGTCGAGTGCGATGAGATAAGTAGATAAAGGCGAAGACTTCAGATAGCGTAGCCAATCTGAACCATCATATTCAAAGTAAGTATTGGTCTTCGTGTTCTTGACACATTTGATTTCGCGGAAGGCCGCATCTAAGTCATTTCTATACGTGTGCAAGATATTGAAGGACGCCTTATTCTGCTGACTAATAGTCGCCAATTCTTCAAATAAACGATGAGTGATACCGATCGAATAGTCGTCTCGCGGAGAATGGTTTTTTAGGAAGGGAGAAAAATGACTGCGGCTGTTTTCTACATCTTCTTCCGTCAATAAAGTATAAGCGCGGCCTCCTTGGCGGTAGGCTTCGATTACTTCTTGTTCTTTGACGCTAGCCGTTGGGCAGCTCGCGGCTGTCGTTGCCTCACGTTGGTTCGATGGTAGACCACGTAACCAACGATTCAAATAGACTTGTTCAATCGATGGTTTCTTATCGTTGACCTTTTGGCCTAAAGCAAGCGCCAATAAATTTCTGAGCTTGATTTCGCGCGGTGCAGGCATCATGGTTTTGAGTTTTTCACCATCAAACGCGAAAGTTGGTTTGAGCTTGCCTGCTTCGGTGGTCACACTACGATCGATGAAAGTATTTTCCCAGTAATCATTCACCGGTGTGGTCCATACTACGACGGCATCGGCACGAAATTGCTCAAAGTATTTTTTCAGCCATACCAGCTGTTGGTCTTGTCCCCAGCCAGCTGAGGCAATCGAAAACACTTTGACGTTTTGCGTTGCTAATTCGTCTCGCAAGGCTTGTTGCAGTTTGATTTCTGGAATTTGATCTGCGGTTTGTGTACCTGCCTCAGTTTGCGAGTCACCCACCAATAGAACGACAAAGTCCTTGTCGCTGTATTCAATTTTTTGTCCGCGTAATCCAAGTTGATTAGTTTGTTTATCGTCTTGATTCATGACGCCACGGTACGGGCTTTGATCCCACTTCCAACCTGCTTGAGGTGAGGCTGGAAAATTCGCTAGATGTAAGGCAAGTTCAACGATGGCCAGAACGATGACGATCGTCACCAGAGATAGGGACAAGTTTTTAATCGACTTCATAGGGCCATTCTCTTAATCGAGCTCGAAAGCATTTTCATAACTGATCTTCAGTGCAGGATCTTGCCGCTCTTTGCGAAGGTAGCAATTGCCTATCGCCAGGCGTTCGATGTCGGTGCCCATGAAGCATTTGAAGGCTTCTTCGGGTGTATTGACGATGGGTTCGCCACGCACGTTGAAGCTGGTGTTGACCAAGACTGGACAGCCGGTTTTCGCTTTGAATTGGCTTAACAGTTGATGATATTTTGGATTGGTATCGGCTGTTACCGTTTGGATGCGTGCTGAATAGTCGACGTGCGTGACCGCCGGAATTTCTGATCTCGCGACCTTCAGTTTTTCAATACCGAACAAAGCTTTTTCTGCTTCTGGTACCGCGATGCGTTTGCTGGAATGCACTTCAGCGACCATCAACATGTATGGGCTATCAGCATCATAGTCGAACCAGTTTTGCACATCTTCCCTCAACACTGCTGGCGCAAATGGACGGAAAGATTCGCGAAATTTTACTTTCAGATTTAAGGTGCTTTGCATAGAGGCCGAGCGGGCATCACCTAAAATTGAACGACCACCAAGGGCACGTGGCCCAAATTCCATACGCCCTTGGAACCAACCAAGCGCGTGGCCTCGATCTAAATCGCTAGCGCAAGCTTCGATCAGTGCTTCATCGCTCAGGATTTCAAACTGAGCCCCCGCTGCCTTGAGGCGTCTTTCAATCTCACTCTGTTCAAATTGTGGGCCGAGATAACTTCCTTGCATACGGTCGTAACTGGTGCAGGATTCACGGGGCAGATCTAAATATCCATGGTAGGCCGCCAATGCCGCACCCAATGCGCCACCCGCGTCGCCTGCCGCAGGTTGTACCCAAATTTTTTCAAATGTACCTTGCTTGAAAAGTTTGCCATTGGCGACGCAATTTAGGGCGACGCCGCCAGCAAGGCAGAGGTTCTTCATGCCCGTTTCTTGCGCGATAGCTGCGGCTAACTTTAAAACCACTGTTTCAGTGGCAGCTTGTAATGAGGCTGCCATGTCCATATGAACTTGGGTCAACGCGTCTTCTGATTTTCGGACCGGCAGATTAAATAACTGGCTGAAATGATCATTGGTCATCGTCAAGCCAGCGCAGTAATCGAAGTATTTCATGTCGAGACGGAATGAACCGTCGTCTTTGACATCCATCAGATGTTCAAAAATTTGATCAGTAAAGCGTGGTGTGCCATAGGGTGCTAAACCCATCACTTTGTATTCGCCCGAATTCACTTTAAAACCAAGATGGTAGGTGAATGCGGAATACAGCAAACCAAGTGAGTGCGGGAAATGAATTTCTTTGATGACTTCGAGTTTCTTGCCGCGGCCGATGGCCAGTGAACTTGTCGCCCATTCACCAACACCGTCAAGGGTCAAGACTGCCGCCTCATCAAAGGGAGAAGGGAAAAATGCACTGGCCGCATGGCTTTGATGATGTTCGCCAAAAAGCAGTTTACTTTCCCAATCAATATTCGCTGAAAAGGCTTTCAGTTCTTTGGCTAACAAACTTTTGAGAAATAATTTTTCTCTGAGCCACACTGGCAACGCAAGACGAAAAGAAGAAAATCCTCTAGGCGCAAAAGCCAAATAGGTTTCAAGTAAGCGTTCGAACTTTAAGAAGGGTTTGTCGTAGAAGGCGACATGATCGACTTGGTCTATGCTAATGCCAGCAGCACTTAGGCAATATTCGAGCGCCTGTTTCGGGAAAGCAGGATCGTGTTTTTTGCGCGTAAAGCGCTCTTCCTGCGCCGCTGCGACAATGACGCCATCACGAATCAGTGCCGCTGCACTATCGTGGTAATACGCGGAGATGCCGACAACAATCATGTGATCTTAGAATAAGGTATAGATGAATGGCGCAATGGCGCTGCCTTGTGCGAGCACAATTAATGCACCGAGCATTGCCATGATGAGCAAAATCGGAACTAGCCAGAATTTTTTTCTAGCTTTGAGAAAGGCGAAAAGTTCTTTTAAGAAAGACAAAATTGAAGTCCTCAGGGCTATGAAAACGAGCGCTTTTGATTTATTTGGGTAGCGCTAAATTTGTGCGATTCTAACACTAATGGGTGTCGTAAATCGCACCCGTTTATCGTCTTAGAACTGGTCTTTCATGGATTCTGGCGCAGGTCCAGGTGGAGTTCTTGGCTTCCAATAGCTTTTAGCCGAACGGTCGATGGACAAGTCCAAAGGCCTTTTGCCAAATAGACGCATGACCAGGGCGAAAGGCGTGATCGCGATAAAGAATACAAGCCCCATAGCAACCGGACTGACGAGTTTGGATAGCAACTCGCCGAAATGCATCCAAGCACGATTGAGTTGATGCAAGGCTTTCGGCGCAACAAGGGCGAAAATCAAGAATAATGCTGCCGGAATTAAGGCCCATAAGCGCATCGGTTCATGATTTCGTAGCGGTAAAAGTGCAAGAATTGTAAAAAATCCGCACATCACTAGGCCGAAATTACGGTCTGTTGACATCTCTGGTTCTGTTTTTTTTGCCGTTGGCTTTACTTCGTTCATGGTTCGATTTCTCGATGTGTTCATTTCCCGAAGTATCGCATATCAAAGGCATCAATGCTGAATATTTGCAGCAGCAGAAGTCGCGCAAAAAAGAACAGGGGGCTTGGGAATGATTCCCCACAGCCCCCTGCGACTTTGTCTAGTGCTTTCTTTAAATAATCAATGCAGCCGACAAAGTCCTAACTTCATCTTCCGATTCTTCGAGTATGCCTTGTAGGCTACCTTCGCCCACGACAAAATTGATGTCTGATTCGCAGCGATTGCTCTCGTTATCTGTACGGGTATCTAAAGGAGAAACGGTGCGAGCCAATTCATTGGCAAGTAAGATAGTATCGCCAAGGTTTTCGGGTGGCATGGCACGTAATCCATACCATAATCCCTCTAAGGCACTCGTAACTTCAGATGGCAGGTTGAGGTCTTTGAGCACCGCTCGCCCGATGATGGACTCCTGCGAGCGCTCTTCGGTGCCAGCTTCGCCCAAGGCGTCGAAATTTTCATCATCTTCGGCGCCGGAGAGGTCATCAGGTTCAAGTAGGCAGGGAAATTCTTCTGCTCTCGATAAAAGATAAAACCCACCAACTTCATGCACGATACCGGCGAACATCGCGGTATCTGGGTCAAGCTTGGTGACTCGTCGAGCTAAGATTTGAGCCAATGCAGCAACTTGTGCCGAGTGTTCCCATAGTTGGTTGATCTTGGCGCGGATGACAGGATTCTTACTCGCTCCAGCAATCTGTCGCACGACGAGCGAAGCGACCAAAGCACGTAAAGTTTTGAAACCGAGGCGCGCAATCGCGGAGCGCACATTGGCTACCTCACTTGTTGATCGCTTATAGGCAGCACTATTGGCGACTGCCACGACTTTCGCTGCGAGTAAAGGTTCATTCAGGATGATTTTGCTTGCCGTATCAAGTGAGCAGTCCTCGACATTAATCGCTTCTTGTACGCGAAGAGAAGTCGCAACGCTAGCGGAAAAAACGAGATCACCACGAAGTGCCTGTTCCACCAGCAAACTTAAAGCTTGAGTCTTGTTCATCACAGAGCCTTACTCCGAATAAAAAAAGAATCGAACATTGAGCGTCTGCTGTTAAACAGGAGACGGCTGCCTGGGCGCTTGCCGGTATAGCTGACTAGGCGCGTTTTTTCCTCACGTCTTATTTGAAGCTTGTTGCCTTTCGATGTCGAGCTAGTGAATGGTATCGGGCTCAGACCAGCGAAATCATTTCGAGTAATTGTTAAAAATCCTTAAATATCAATGTAGCAGAAAACCTTTCTGCATGGAAATTTATTTTTACTTTTGAGAGCCTTGTTTTGTATTTTGCTCACTGTTGCATTTTTGAAATTAAAAAAATGTCGTAATGCAAACAATCTTGGATCAAGATCGATAGGAAAGGATAGATGTTGATGTTGTAAGAGTGATCCTCTTGAGCTCTATTTTCCACGCCGTGGCAGATGCTCTGGAGCCTTGGTGGGAGATTTTGTTTTGATGCCGAGCCGAGGATGGTGTCGTATGAAACGCCAAACTGCGCATAAAAGGCAGACTCGGGTGCAGGCCTGCCAAATACGTCGAAGTTTGGGATGCAAGTGCATTGCTGGAAGAGACTTAATCTAAAGTGGCGATCACTGGCGCATGGTCAGATGGTTGTTCCCACTTGCGAGGAACACGATCCACCACACAAGACGTACAGCGTTTGGCTAAAGGGGCCGATAGCAAAACGTGATCAATGCGCACACCCTTGTTTAAGCGGAAGCCCAGCTGACGATAATCCCACCAACTAAAGGTTTTTTCTGGCTGCTCGAATTGACGGAAGCTGTCGCTTAAACCGAGGTCGAGCAAGGCTTGAAAGGCAGCGCGTTCTGGTGGTGATACTAAATTCATGCCTTCCCATGCTGCAGGGTCGTGCACATCGCGATCGTCAGGTGCGATATTGTAGTCGCCGAGCAAAGCGAGCTCTGGATATTTCCCCATTTCGCTTTCGATCCATTCGCGCAGAGCGGCTAGCCAGCTCAGTTTGTAAGGATATTTTTCAGAGTCTAAAGCCTGGCCGTTTGGTACATAAGCGCAGACGATACGCATGCCTTCAATCGTCGCCGCGATAATCCGTTGCTGTTCATCTTCAAACAATGGATTATTTTTTTGTACTTCGGTAATCGCATGACGAGACAGAATCGCAACACCGTTGTAAGTTTTTTGCCCCGTGAAAGCGACGTGATATCCCGCGGCTTCAATTTCAGCCTGTGGAAACTTGTCATCTGTAAGCTTAGTTTCTTGTATGCACAGGACATCGACTGGATTTGTTTCCAGCCATTGCAAAACTTGAGGCAAGCGTACTTTGAGAGAGTTAACATTCCAAGTGACAAGTTTCATTGCAGTTTGCTTTCTTTCGTTTGGGGCTGACTTCAACTGTATGGAGGAGCCATCTAGTTAAAAATGCCGCGCTATAAGACATAGCAGCGGCATTTCGTATTTCAATTTACTTTCAGTCGCATGGTGTGGCAACGTGTCACTTTGTTGCGCGAAAGTTGGCAGAGATTAGCCTGCGCGGTTCATCAAGAAAGTCGTCAACAAAGGAACTGGGCGACCAGTTGCGCCTTTTGCTGCGCCAGATTTCCACGATGTGCCAGCGATATCGAGATGCACCCAGGTGTATTTGCGTGTGAAGCGTTCGAGGAAGCACGCTGCAGTAATAGAACCAGCCGCTGGGCCACCGATATTGGCCATATCCGCGAAGTTAGACTTCAATTGCTCGTTATACAGTTCACCGATCGGCAAACGCCATGCGGTATCGTTTGCTTCTTTGCCGGCGGCCAGCAATTCGTCTGCTAACTTATCATGTGCTGCGTCATGACGAGTGAACAGGCCTGTATTGTGATGGCCAAGCGAAGTAATGATTGCACCTGTCAAAGTCGCGACGTCGATGACTGCGGCTGGTTTGAAGCGTTCTGCATAGGTTAAGGCGTCGCACAAAATCAAACGGCCTTCAGCATCTGTGTTCAAAATTTCAATTGTTTGACCAGACATGGAAGTGACGATATCACCAGGACGCGTAGCGCGGCCAGACGGCATGTTTTCGCAAGTTGGGATCACCGCGATCACGTTGAGCTTTAGTTTCATTTCACCAATGGCGCGCATCGTGCCCAGAACGGAACCCGCACCGCCCATGTCGTATTTCATTTCGTCCATGCCTGGACCTGCTTTCAATGAAATACCACCGGAGTCAAACGTAATACCTTTACCAACCAAGACTACAGGAGCATCTTTAGCTTTACCGCCCATGTGCTTCAGTACGATGAATTTTGGTGGTTCATCAGTGCCTGCAGAAACAGACAAGAAGCTATTCATCTTCAATGCTTGAATTTGTTTGCGGTCGAGAATTTCAACGCCCATTTTAAATTGCGTTGCGATTTTTTTCGCCGTGTTCGCCAAATGAGTTGGTGTGCAGAAGTTAGCTGGCGTATTGCCCAATTCTTTGGTCAACTCCATACCATTGACCAAGGCAATACTTTGCGCCAAGGCTGTTTTCGCTGCGGCCGCTTCATTAGCGGCAACTAAAATGCTGACCTTTTTGACATTGGCAGGAATCGTATCTTTTTTGCTCTTATGTGCATCGGTACGGAAAACCACTTCGTTAAAAGCGATGACAGTTTGGCGAATAGTCCAAGCTGTATCGCGACCGTCAACTGAAGGTAACGCCAAAGTGACGTCGCCAGCACCTAAGCCGTTCAAACTGCGCGCCGCAACTTGAACTGCTGCAGTGAATGCTTTTTCGGAAACTTTTGCAGGGTCATCACCCAAACCGAGCAATAACACGCGTTCTGCCGCAACGTCAGCCAAACCGCGCAACAATAATGATGAGCCAGCTTTGCCTGTCATGTCGCCCGATTTCAAAGCAGCATCGATCGCGCCTTTCTTGTTCAAGGCGGTCGCTGCAGTCGATAATTTCTTGTTTTCAAAGACGCCGACCACGAGGCATCCAGTCTTGATTGTGTTGCTTGCGCTTTTTGCGTCTAGTGTTTTTATGCTAAAGTCCACGTTTTGCTCCTTATTGTTGAACGGGCTGCTGTTTTATTCTTGCCTCTGGGCGGCAAACTCAAGCGAGCTTAATTGCTTCCACTCACGGCGACGACCGAATACAATGGTAAAGAGTGCAACGGTCGTAAAATAACTATTATAGCGCTCTTGCAAGACCGATATAACCACTATTCTCATAACCACCTATATTTATGATTTTTGAACGTGCGCTCAGACGAGAACTACTAAGTGCTGCAGGCGCTGTTTTCACCACATTATTCACCATCACCGTCACTTTTATGTTGATTCGTATCCTCGGCGAAGCCGCAGGGGGCAAGGTGGCATCGCGTGACGTGTTGATTCTGATCGGCTTTACTTCCCTTGATTACTTCCCCATTTTATTGATTTTGACCGGCTTTATTTCGGTGCTGTTGGTCGTGACCCGCGCCTATCAAGAGTCTGAAATGGTGGTCTGGTTCGCTTCAGGCTTGAGTTTGACGCGATGGATTAAGCCGATTTTGAGCTTCGGTATCCCATTGATGCTATTGGTCGGCACCTTAAGTATGGTGGTCTCACCATGGGCCAATGAGCAAAAACTCGAAGTACGCAATCGTTATGAAAAACGCGAAGATATCTCTAAAGTCGCGCCAGGTAAATTTCAAGAATCGCGTGGTGGTGGGCGTGTTTCCTTTGTCGAAGAAGTATCAGGTGACTTGAGCAAAGTTCAAAATATTTTTACCAGTAGCCAAAAAGACGGTCGCACTAGTGTGATTGTCGCTAAAGAAGGCAAAATCGAAATCGATGAGCATGGCGATCGTTTCTTGGTCATGAGTCAAGGACGCCGTTATGACGGTTTGCCAACCGAAGGTGATTTCCAGATGATGCAGTTTGAAAAGTATTCTGTATTGGTATCGACCCAAAGCAAACTCGATGCGGATAACCGTTCTGCTAAAGCCTTACCTCTGATGACCTTGTTGGATAATCCGAATCCGACCCGCGATGGCGAACTATTGTGGCGTGTGTCTTTACCGTTTATGGGGTTGTTATTGATGTTGTTAGCCATTCCATTGGGATACGTTAATCCACGTGTTGGGCGTTCTGCCAACCTGATCGCCGCGCTGATTTTTATATCGATCAATATCACCATGCTCAATATGCTACAGATGTCGGTCGTCAATGGCCGCTTGAGTTTCTGGCGTGCATCGTGGCCTATGCATTTCTTGGTCGCGACTTTGGTCACAATCTTTTTCTTGTGGCGTTTGAAAGTGAATAGCCGTATGCATCCAAGTGGTTTGTGGTCGCGCTTTAAAGCCTGCTTCCGTAGCGAACGCCGTTGCGACACAAGCTTACCTAGCGATGCAGGAGGTGCAGCATGAGTGTATTGCAACGTTATTTTGGGCAAGAAATTTTACGTGCAGTTCTCTTCGTTCTACTGGCTCTACTGGTCTTAACGTCTTTCTTTGACTTGATGGCAGAGTTGGGTTCTGTCACCAAAGAAGGCTATCGTATCCAGCATGCTTTCATGTACATCGGTCTGACTCTACCAGGAAAAGCCTATGACTTGATGCCGATCGCGGTTTTGATTGGCTCTATCTATGTGTTGGCGCAATTTGCAGCAAATTCAGAATTTACGATCATGCGTGCGGCCAGTATGTCCTCTTGGAAAGCTGCACAAATCTTGATGCGTATCGCCTTGGTTTTTATTGCCTTAACTTTTTTGTTGGGCGAAGTTATTGCGCCAAAATCGGAGAAGTTTGCGAAAGCGCTCAAAGCCGATGCGCAAGGTGGGCCATTGACGCAGGAATTCCGCAGTGGCATGTGGACTAAAGATTTGATTCGTGCAGATGGTCTCAATGGCGCGGTGCTCGGCGTGCGGTTTTTGAATGTCACTAAGGTCTCACAAAACCGAGAACTCTTGGGCGTAAAAATTTACGAGTTCGATAAAGATTTCCAGTTGATCAGGCAAATCAATGCTGCAAAGGGCGAGTACGTGCGGTCCCATGTTTGGAAACTTTCAACCGTAGTCGAAACCAGCTTTCCAAAGAATATCGCCAGTGAAGATATTCTTGCTGCCAATACGCAAAAACTGGAAAGCAAAGAACTGATTTCGGAAATTACACCGAATATTTTGTCTGTCTTGTTCATCGAACCTGACCGCATGTCGGCCTATGAGTTGTCTTCCTATACCCAGCATTTGGCTGAGAACAAGCAATCAACTAAACGTTACGACATGGCATTTTGGAAGAAGTTGACGTACCCGGTTTCTATTCTGGTAATGATGGCGTTGGCTTTGCCATTTGCCTATTTACATGCACGAGATGGCGGTATTAGCTTGCGTATCTTCAGTGGGATCATGTTGGGCATGGTGTTTTATTTGGTGAATAGCTTGTTCTCTCATTTGGGCTTGATCAACACATGGCCCCCATTACTGACGGCACTGTTCCCGAGCTTTATATTCTCCTTGTTGGCATTCAGCGGGTTGCGCTACGTCGAACGAAATTAAGGCTTGATTGCGTCGATGGCGCAGGTGCCAGCAAAAACCACATTTTCATAATCGAGGTTCTCATGTCAACAACTGCACTAATTCTTTTTGCTCATGGAGCGCGTGCCGCGAGTTGGGCTGCACCTTTTCAACGTTTGCAGAAATTGACACAAGAGAGTTCGCCGCTGGTGAGAGTTGAGCTCGCCTTTCTCGAATTTATGAGTCCAACTCTGCCAGAACTCGTCGAACAGCTTTTGGCAGATGGAATTAATGTAGCCACGTTAGTGCCAGTGTTCTTTGGCCAAGGTGGACATGTGATGCGCGACTTACCTTTGATGATCGATGAGCTGCGATTGAAACATCCGCAACTTCAAATCAAACAAGTCGACGCGGTTGGCGAAGATGCCTTAGTTTTGCAGGCGATTCGCGACTATTGTTTACGCTCGCTCCCTTAATTCATTCCTCGCTTGAATGGGCAAGATCGCATGTTTATCAAGCGCTAGCCTCGTCTCACCCCATCTATAAGCTACAGCGGGCATCTGCAATCGTTTGCAATTTTCCCTCATCAGCTAAAAATCCTCATGGCTATCGATTCTTTATGAAGTTCGCATGAGCTTCTTGTTCTGCCAATTTAACTCTTTGGTTTCGATTGCAAATTAATATTTTAGCTATTATAAAACGCACATCTTTTCGTTGCATCACGCCAACGTTTTTCTGAAAAGTAATAAATAATGTTAAAAAAGTGCATAAAGGAAATATTTTTGACATTTAATTACGCTAGAGTTTGATGGTAATCAAGATCAACAGTGGTGTAAGGAATCTCGGTCCAAACGATATTTTGTTTTGCGTTTTAAACGCCAGCAACAGATTTTGAGCCTAACCCATCCACGATACTTCTAGGGGAAAAAAATGGATCGACGCTTGCAGTGGAAAATCAAACCAACAAAGTTAGTCGTAGTGATTGCATTGGCCTTTTCTTTGCCTGCGTATGCAGACAAAGCAGACAAGGCAAAAATTGCTGAGTTGGAAAAGAAACTCGAAAAAAGTTTGGCGATCATCGAGCAATTAAGTGGCCGTGTGGCACAGCTAGAGGGAAGCTCAAGCGCGAGTGCAAAAGCGGTTGTTGCTAGCACAGAGGCGAAGACCAAGGCAGATGAAGTAGCGAAGGTTAGCGCGCAAACTGCACAAGAACAAATGGTGCGTTTAGATCAGCTAGAGAAAAATATCATTAATGTGTCTGAAGTTTCGGCAAAAAAACGCGAGCTTGGGTTGCCATTGCACGGTTTTGCTGACGTCGGATTTGTTCGAACCTCCAAAGATATCGATAATCGTAAATCCGGTTTCGCACTTGGTAATCTCGATTTTTATATGACGCCTGAGTTTGGTGATCGTATCAAATCTTTATTTGAATTGACCTTTGAGTTCAACGAGAAAGGTGAATCTGTTGCCACGGATCTCGAGCGTTTGCAACTTGGCTATACCTTCAGTGATGAGCTTACTTTGTGGGCTGGCCGTGTTCACACACCTTATGGCTACTGGAACACCGCTTTCCATCATGGTGCTCAACTTCAGCCTTCGATTTTACGTCCTAAGATGATTGCTTTTGAAGATCAAGGTGGCATCTTGCCTGCCCACACCGTCGGTATGATGGCCAGCGGTGCGACTAAGGTTAGCGGTGGACGTCTGGAATATGATTTTATCGTCGGCAATGGTAGTCGTATCGTTGGTGAAGCCGGTGACATGATTCTCGATTTTAATGCAGGTAAAGACGATAACTCGAATAAAGCGATTGGTGCCAACGTGCGTTACCGTTTTAACGGTGATCTCGACGGCTTGACTCTCGGTGTGAATACTTTGAATCAAGAGGTTGCGCAAGAGGGGAGCATTAATCGCACCAAATTCAATATGATGGGCGCATTTGCGTCGATTGATTCCGATAATTGGGAAGTCATCGGCGAATACTACCGCTTCAATAATAAGGATTTGTCAGGCAACACTGGAAGTCATAATAGTTGGGCAGGTTTTGCACATGCAGGCTATCGTATCGGCGATGCTTTGATGCCTTACGTCCGCTACGAGAAAGCAGTACTTGATCAGACTGATTTGTATTTCGCAGCCTTAGCAAGCGGCCGCTCATATAACCGTCAGATTCTCGGCTTACGTTATAACATTAGTCCCACTTCAGCTTTGAAGTTTGAATTTGGTCAGACAGCAGAACAAAGAGGTACGGGTGAATTTAAGTATAACGAAGCACGTGCGCAATTCTCAGTGCGTTTCTAAGGAGAGAGACATGCAAACAATCCGAAAACTGAGTGTTGCTTTGGCGAGTTGTGTGCTGTTCTCAGCGTCAGCATTCGCAGCAGATTTGATCCTCATCAGTCATAAAGGTGTAAGCGTAGCGACGGCTGACGCACGTGATATTTTTGTGGGCGATAAACAGGTTGAGGGCGGTACTAAGTTGGTGCCGGTCGATAACGCGAGTCTACAAAAAGATTTTTTGGAAAAGGTTGTGAAAGTCGATAGCGCGAAATATTCTTCGATTTGGGCGAAAAAGGGTTTTCGTGAAGGCTTGAACCCGCCACCAATGAAAAATAGTGACGCCGAAGTGATTGCCTTCGTTAAAGCAAATCCAGGAGCGGTAGGATATGTTTCAAAGGCGACTGATGACGTTAAAGTTGTTCATAAATTTTAGTGCTTAAGCTTTAATCTTAATTATAAAGAGTGCGCCAAAGAGGATCCCTTGTGATCCTCTTTGGCACATCAATAGGTCAACAAAAAAGTTCAATAAAAGCGCGGTTCTTTTTTTGATGTGATCACCCCAAAAATAAAGCTATGAAAAAATCTAAAAGCAGCCAGCCCCTCATTTTGCGTCCTGGGGTCAATTTGTTTAGACAAATCCGATTTAAGCCAAAAGCTAGTTTGATTTCGATTGCCTTTTTGATTCCTATTCTGATTCTGTTGTGGTCATTTGTGCAGACCAAGCAAGAGAGCATCGGTGCTACCAAGGATGAACTCAATGGTTTTTATTCGGTAAAGGAATTGATTGATGTGAACCGTGCGGCACAAGACTATCGCCGTGCCGTTCTGCTGGAATTGGCGAGTGGTACCAAGTCGTCTGAGCTTGCAAATACCAAAACCCGTTTAGAAACTGAGTTGAAAGAGGCTAAAGCAAAGCTCGTTCATTTCAATAGTAACGAGAAGTTCGTGAAGTCGTTACAAGAACTTGAGCAACTGTACGCCAGTTCTGCGCCATCAAGCGATGGCTTGTTTAAGGTCTTTTCTAGTCATGGGAAATTCAATCATTCCATTAGTCGATTGACTTCACTCTCCGCAGATCTCAGTGGGCTTACTTTAGACCCCGAGTTTGATACTTATTATTTGATGGACCTCAGCACCAATATCGCACCCAAGCTGATTGAGGTGACATCAAAAATGACGGCCATCGCATCAACCGTTGCGCGCACTGAAAAAGACGGTGAAATAGCCTCAATTGAATTGTCTCAAGAAGAAGGTTTGATTGAGAATTTGTTAGAAATATTCAACGAAGAGGTAGAAAAAGTTGTTGGTGAGCACAAAGAGTACGCAGACCAGATGAAGCTCACTGAACTCAATGCCTTATTGAAAAAATTTCGCGAACAAATTGGTGATGATGTTGGGAAGGGCGGCGTCGAGCGGGCTAATGCCATCGACAAACAGGGAGCGCAAATTGTTTCTGATTTGATCAAGGTGCAGGATTATGCACTGAGTCAGCTTGATAGTTTGTTGCAGCAACGATTGGATAAATTGAAAAAGAAAATGTACGCGACCCTTGCTGCGGTCGTATTCTTTTTATTCTGTGCATTCTACATGTTTGTCTGCTTCTATCGCGTGATGGAGTCTGGTTTGCGCCACGTCGGCAATTATCTGGATTCGATGGCAAAGGGCGATTTAACCAATAACATTGACCCCAAAGGTGGCGATGAAGTGACTGCGCTCATGCGTTCTATGAAATTGATGCAAGACTCATTGTTAAATATCTGCACGGTCATGCGTGAAAGTGCAGATCAAATCAAAGGGAATAGTGCAGAAGTTGCGCAAGGCTCTATGGATATGTCTGATCGAACTGTGCAAACACAGAATCGTTTGCAAGAGACTGCCGCTACCATGGTGCAAATTTCTGGTACGGTGCAATCAACAGCAGATAACGCTGAACAAGCGACAAAACTGTCGCGGGAAAATACAAGTTTGGCGACCCATGGTGGCGAGGTCATTGCTGAAATGGTGACGACTATGGAAGGAATTCGTGACTCGTCCAATAAAATTGGTGACATCATTAGTGTGATTGATGGTATCGCTTTTCAAACCAATATTTTGGCATTGAATGCTGCGGTGGAAGCTGCACGCGCAGGTGAGGCAGGACGAGGCTTTGCCGTGGTCGCTTCTGAAGTTCGTGCCCTTGCACATCGATCTGCAGAGGCTGCAAAAGAGATCAAGACATTGATTACGGTGAGTGTTGAACGGGTCGAAGGCGGTAATGTGATCGTGAAAAATGCTGGCGATGCGATTGAAAAAGTCGTTCGTTCTGCTCGTGATATTAACCAATTGCTGACAGAGATTAGTGCAAGTGCTAGAGAACAATCGATAGGTGTAAAAGACGTGGAAGAGGTATTGCAGGAATTGGATGGGATGACTCAAGCGAACTCGGCCTTGGTCGAGCAAACATCAGCGTCTGCCGCGGTATTGGACAGTTTGGCGAACCAATTGGTTGAAGAAATTCAAGTGTTCAAGTTGCACAAGCATTAGAAGCTGGCTCAGGCCATCTTGAAGAGCCCGCTGTGAGCGGGCTTTTTTTATTTTGGACGCAAGGCCGGCGTTAAAAATTGTTCCAGATTTTCGCCACCGTTGAGCATGCGGCTGAGGGTGTTGCCTTCCTTATCTAATAGCGTGATGACGAAGTCGTGCATCACGTGATCATGATAGAGCCAGTAATTGACGCCTAGTTGTGCCGCGAGGCCTTTGATGTCCTTGGCGTCGCCTGACAAAAAGTACCAATTGTTTCGATTGAGTTTGCGGCTGATTCGATACTCGTGCCAGTCTTCTGGCTTGTCGTTTCTGGGGTCAAGTCCGACAATGACAAAATTTGCTTCGAGTTTATTTTGATCGAGTATGGTCTGCATTTGCTCCATACGGATAAGGCTCGTGGAGCAGATTTTTTTGCAGGCACCGTAGGCCATCACCATCACAGTAGGCTTGCCACGGAAGCTATTAAGTTGCGTTTGTTGGCCATTATCGTTTTGCCATTGGTAGGGCAATTGATACAGAATGCTGCTGGCAAACACCATTATAGGCAGCGACGCCAAAGCCACGGACGTAATCAAAATCCCCAGGGTTTTTTTATGAAATATGATCATCGTGTTTGCAGCTCAAAGTGATGCCGAAAACTATTTGGTAGGCAAGGAGAGCTAAGCCAAGCTGAGCTCTATTCTAAAACCGATTATTCGACAAACTCTTGTTGA
Organism: Affinundibacterium nitidum; assembly: GCF_014284155.1. Classification (GTDB taxonomy): domain Bacteria; phylum Pseudomonadota; class Gammaproteobacteria; order Burkholderiales; family Burkholderiaceae_D; genus Undibacterium; species Undibacterium nitidum. The sequence goes on along the minus strand of NZ_JACOFZ010000001.1, from coordinate 1,190,262 downwards.
ATGCAAGCAAGAATTAGACTAGATGTCGCTTTATGAATCCGTGTTGTTGTCGTCGCTTGATCGACTACGCATCGCCTCGCCCATCATGACGAGGACGGGCCCTTCACAAGCGGGTAATCCATGCGCCAATTCGGCAAGTGTGATGTGAAGATGCTTTTCTTCTGGGCGTGAACAGCTTTCAACAATCACGACAGGGTGCGTTGCTGCAAAACCTTTGGCGAGCATGCGATTGGCGGTGAGGATGGCTTCGCGGCCGCCCATGTATTGAATGAGTGTATCGCAATCAGGAATACGCGTTTCTTCGGCTTCGCCGGGTGCCGTGCTGGAAGTGAAGAGGGCGACGCTACGTGCGACGCCACGCTTTGTCAGCGGCAATTGCACACTGGCAGCTGCTGCCATCGCAGTGGTGATACCTGCGACAATTTCAAAACGAATACCGGCTTGTTCTAGAGCGCGCATTTCTTCATCGGCGCGACCGAATAACATAGGATCGCCACCTTTGAGCCGCACGACGACACGATGCTGGTGCGCCGCGTCGACTAATTGTTGATTGATATGCTCTTGCGCGGCGGAGCGTTGGCCACTGCGTTTGCCGACTGAGACTTTGATCGCTTGTGGGCAAAGATCTAACATCTCTTTGGTGACCAGCGCATCGTGCAAGACGATGTCTGCCAGAGCTAAGAGACGGGCGCCGCGTACGGTGATGAGGTCAGCGGCACCAGGGCCGGCACCGACTAGGTAGACGGTGCCGAATTGTTTTGCGTTTGAAGCAGTATCGTTAGTCAAGACGTATCATTCCCGCAGCCACAGTTTGATGGGTGACTTCGTCGATCAAAATAAATGCGCCTGTACTACGAGTGGCATCATAAGCATCTGCAGCCAGAGCCTGCTGTACATTGATATTGACGCGAGCGATGTCGTTCAATTTAAGTGTATCAGTTGTGCGGCGTTCTTGGGTATTGATATCGAGTAGTGTGTCAATCGACGCAACACGTGCTGCCACTTGGCGTGTCGTGTGTTTCAGCCAATACTTGCGACGACTATCGAGTGCTTCTTCTGACAACCAGCAAATGTCGGCGCTGACTTGTTTTAAAACCGTCGCAGGGCGGTTGGCAGACGCTAACATATCACCACGCGAGATATCGACATATTCGTTCAATAGAATGGTGACCGATTGGCCAACAACGGCAGTTTGTTGTGAACCGTCGAGCGTTTGAATATCTTTAATCGTCGCGGTTTGGCCTGAAGGTTGCACCACGATAGTATCACCAACACTAATCTTACCCGCTTCAACACGGCCCATGTAACCACGGAAATCGTTGGCTTCGTGACCATTGTGACGGGCCACTAATTGCACTGGGAAACGGAAAGCTTCGTCGTGGGATTCGTCGTAAACGCTCAGCGATTCCAGCAATTCGATCAAAGTAGGGCCTTGATACCAGCTTAGTTTTTCACTCGCGCTTACCACGTTATCTCCCGCCAATGCCGACAATGGAATCGGGTGCACATCTTTTAAGCCAAGTTGCGTCGCGAAGCTTTGGTAGGCCGCAACGATACGGTCGTACACAGTTTGATCGTAATTGACCAAGTCCATCTTATTGACGGCGACGATCACGTGCTCGATTTGCAAGAGGTGCGCAATGGTGGAGTGGCGTTTGGTTTGCGTCAGTAACTCTACGCTGCCATCATCACCGAGTTTGACTTTAGAGACGTCGATCAAAATGATCACAGCATCAGCGGTGGAAGCACCGGTCACCATATTGCGAGTGTACTGCTCATGGCCAGGGGTGTCGGCAATAATGAATTTACGTTTCGGTGTCGCGAAATAGCGATAAGCAACGTCAATCGTAATGCCTTGTTCGCGCTCGGCTTCCAAACCATCAGTTAGCAAAGACAAGTCTATCGTATCGCCGACGGTACGTTTATGTTTGGCCTTTGAAATCGCATTGAGTTGGTCTGCAAAAATCCCTTTGCTATCGAAAAGCAAGCGGCCAATTAAGGTACTTTTACCATCATCAACGGAGCCTGCTGTGATGAAACGTAACAGTCCGCGCTCGCGGCTAGCGTCTATGGAAGCGGCTTGCACTTGTGTAGTTTGTACTTGCGTGTTCATTAGAAATATCCTTCTTTTTTGCGTTTTTCCATGGAAGATTCAGAGGTCTGATCATCCATGCGCGTCGCGCCGCGTTCAGTAATTTGGGTGATGGCTGTTTCTTCAATAATGGCGTCAACGGTGGCAGCATCTGAAGCCACTGGACATGTGCAAGAAATGTCGCCGACAGTACGGAAACGAACGACACGTTTTTCTATCGTTTCACCCGCACGTGGAGGTGTTAATTCAGTCAACGGTACCAATAAACCATTACGTGGAATCACTTCGCGTTCGTGCGCGAAATAAATCGGTGGCAATTCCAGTTTTTCACGGGCGATGTATTGCCAAACATCGAGCTCGGTCCAGTTGGAAATCGGGAATACACGCATGTTTTCGCCAGGATGAACACGCGTGTTATACAAGTCCCACAGCTCTGGACGCTGGGCTTTGGGATTCCATTGACCAAATTCATCGCGGAAAGAAAAAATACGCTCTTTCGCACGCGCTTTTTCTTCATCGCGGCGAGCACCACCAATACAAGCATCAAATTTGTGCTCGGCGATGGTTTCTAATAAAGTGACCGCTTGCGCAGCATTGCGTGAATCTGTTTGTGGATTACGTAGACGCACAGTGCCGCGCTTGATCGAATCTTCGACTGAGCCAACAATCAAACGTTCGCCAAGTTCTGCCACACGTTTGTCACGGAAAGTAATGACCTCGGGGAAGTTATGCCCGGTATCGACATGCACTAATGGAAAAGGGAACTTGCCAGGGCGGAAGGCCTTCTCCGCGATGCGCAACAGCACCACCGAATCCTTGCCGCCGGAAAACAAAAGCGCGGGGTTGCTGCATTCAGCAGCCACTTCACGCATGATATGGATTGCTTCCGACTCTAACCAGTCCAGATGGCGATTGCTCGCGGCATCAATCAAATTGTTTTCAACGACGGCATTCATACTAACCTCTATCTTCTCTATCTATATTTGATCGCATCACCTTAGTGGTATTGCTAGATCGATTATTTTTGCTTGAATCTGAATGTGCTGGACGAACTACACGGCAACTTGCTTAATACGAATCAACTTACCATCGACCACGTGCAGACCGCATTCTTTTGACTCAGGGTTCTCCCACCACCAGCGCCCAGCGCGTACATCTTCACCCGCTTGAATCGCACGCGTGCAAGGTTCGCAACCAATTGAGGGATAGCCTTTATCATGTAAGGCGTTATACGGTACGTTTTTGGCGCGAATGTACTGCCACACATCGGCTTCAGTCCAATCGGCTAAGGGATTGAACTTCTGCATCTGATGCGCTGCATCGTCTTCTTGCACAGCTAAGTCAGAGCGTGTACTTGATTGCGCACGACGTTGGCCTGTAATCCATGCTTTCTTGCCGCTTAAAGCACGATTGAGCGGTTCAACTTTGCGTACTCGGCAGCATTCTTTGCGTGCTTCAACGCTCTCATAAAACCCATTTAAGCCGTGGCTTGCGACATAGGTGTCGACTGCATTTGGCTCGGGACGAAACAAGGCGATTTCATAGCCATATTGGGTTTTAACCTTGTCTAGCATCGCCAGAGTTTCTGCATGCAGGCGACCTGTCTCTAAGGAAAAAATCGCGATGTTCAACTGATGACGCAAAATGAGATCAGTCAGCACCATATCTTCCGCTGCCAAGCTAGAAGCAAAAACGGCAGGGCTATAGTTGGCGGCGATGCCTTCTAAAGTGGCAGTCGTCGCCGCCAGCTTTTGTTCGAAACCTTGAATGACAGCATTACTGTGAATTGCGCTCATGGGGACTCTCAGCTAGTTGCGCCAAGGCGGTTAGCACGGCGAAATAATGGTTCGCGCTCATCAACAGAAGTTTGATATTTCTCGCTGAAGTCCGACAAACTCTTTAAAGCATCGTGGATGTTCTTGTCGGCTCGCACCGCAAAAGCATTAAAGCCAACGCGCTGCATGTAGAACAGTTGATCACGCAAGACATCGCCAATCGCACGCAGCTCGCCGCTATAACCGAAGCGGGTGCGCAAGTTGTAAGCGATGGAGTAACCACGGCCATCTGCAAACTTCGGGAAATCAATCGCAATCACTGAGAAGCGCTGAATATCAGCGCCGAGCTCTTTTGCTTGTTCATCGCTACTAAACCAAACACCGATATCGCTGCGTTGCTCTAAGCTAGCTTTTTGCAGTAACCAAACTTTGAGCGGTACAATCGTTTTTCCACTTGGCACAGTGACCGTGTCCGCAGTGTCGTCTTCGGATAAATGCAAGATCTCCCAATCGTCATTGACGACGACGCTATCTTTAATGATTTGTGGCATAGGTTTCTCCCTGTATTTAGTAGACGACTGCAGAGCCGGCATCTTCTCCGTGATGCTCTATGGTTTTAATCGGTGTTGCGTACACAAACTCTTTAAACGGTGTGATACCAAGACGTTGTGCGGTATCAATGAAACGTTCGCCATCGCTGCGTTCGCGCAAATACACTTGAATGATGCGATCAATTACTTCTGGCATTTGGCCGGCAGAGAATGAAGGGCCAATAATTTTGCCGATGGCCGATTGATTACCCTGCGCGCCACCGATAGAGACTTGATACCATTCACTGCCATCTTTATCGACGCCCAAGATGCCGATGTTGCCAACGTGGTGGTGGCCACATGCATTGATGCAGCCAGACATATTCAATTCGAGTTCGCCAATATCGTGCAGGTAGTCAAGGTCATTGAAGCGATCTGTAATATCAAGCGCGATAGGGATCGATTTTGCATTCGCCAAAGAGCAAAAATCACCGCCTGGGCAGCAAATCATATCGGTTAATAAGCCGATATTTGGTGTCGCTAAGCCATGGGCTTTTGCTTCTTGCCACAAACCGAACAAGTGACTTTGTTCAACGTCGGCCAACACCAAATTTTGCTCATGCGTAGCACGTACTTCACCGAAACTATAGCGGTCTGCTAAATCAGCGATGAAATCGAGCTGGTCTGCGCTCGCATCGCCAGGTGGCACGCCTGGTTTTTTTAGCGACAAAACGACAGCAGCGTAGCCCGCTTTTTTGTGTGCTTTAACATTACGTTTTACCCAGTTGGCAAAGGCTTTGTTTTCGCTCTGTAGGCGTACGAATTCTGCATCGGTTTCTGGCAATGCTTTGTATTCTGGATCAATAAAATAAGCCGCAACACGTGCTAACTCTGCTTCAGTTAAGGTGCCTGGGCCACCTTTTATGTCTTGCCATTCTTCTTCGACGAGACGTGCGAACTCTTCAATGCCAAGCGCCTTGACCAAGATTTTGATCCGTGCTTTGTAGATATTGTCGCGACGACCGAATTGATTGTAGATACGTAAGATTGCTTCGAGATAGGTCATCACGTGCTGCCACGGCAAGAACTCACGGATCACGCTTCCCAAAATTGGTGTGCGGCCCATACCGCCACCGACCATCACTTTGAAGCCCACTTCACCCGCATCGTTTTTCACCACGGAGAGGCCAATATCATGGACCGCAATCGCCGCACGATCTTCCTTAGCACCGTTAATCGCAATCTTAAACTTACGCGGCAAGTAGGCGAACTCAGGATGGAAGGTGGTCCATTGGCGCAAAATTTCTGCATACGGCCGTGGATCGATAATCTCGTCAGCCGCGATGCCCGCAAACTCATCGGAAGTAATATTGCGCATGCAGTTACCCGAAGTTTGAATCGCATGCATTTCGACTTTGGCTAACTCATCCAAAATCTCTGGCGTATCTTCGAGATTAATCCAGTTGTATTGAATGTTTTGACGTGTCGTGAAATGACCATAGCCGCGATCAAATTTGCGCGCGATAAAGGCAAACTTGCGCACTTGTGTCGATGACAGCAAACCATATGGCACCGCCACGCGCAGCATGTAGGCATGGCGCTGCATGTACAAACCATTTTGCAAGCGCAAGATACGGAACTCATCTTCCGTCAATTCATTAGCGATACGGCGACGTACCTGGTCGCTAAATTGAGCGACGCGCTCTTGTACGATTTGGTGGTCATATTGGTCGTAGCGATACATCTTCAATAATCCTAACAATGGCGAAAATTTAAATAAGGTGTGCGACTAATTTTGCTGTTTTTTGCAGTTACCGAACGCTGCTTACATCACTAACTTGCAAGCGACTAGCGTTAAGGTGGTAGCGAGAATGCCGCGTAAGAGTTTTTCTGGAACCGCTTTAGCTGCGAGCGAACCGAGTGTGATGCCAGGCAAGGAGCCAATCAATAATGAGCCCAGTAAAACCCAATCAATTGAGCCCAAATACCAATGGCCGAAAGCAGCAATCGCGGTGAGAGGTACGGCGTAAGCGATATCGGTTCCAGCGACATGGGCCGCAGGCATTTTTGGATAGAGCAGAACCAAGATCGTCGCGCCAATCGCGCCAGCGCCAATCGATGAAATGGTGACGAGGATGCCCAGTATCGCACCTGCCGTAATCGTTGCTACGGCTAAGCGTGTTCCGTGCAATTGACGTTCCGGGTGAGCATTGATCCAAGCGATTAGTTTGCTTCGATATAGAATCGCGATCACCGTTAAGAATACGGAACCAGCGATGGAATAGCGTATGATCTGGCCAATTTCTTTGTCCAGCGTGCCGAAATATTTGAGACCCAAGGTCGTCAGCAATGCTGCAGGTAATGCACCGAAACATAATAGACGGACCACTTGCCATTCGACGGTGCCACGCAAACGATGCGTGAAAGTGCCTGTTGCTTTGGTGATGGAAGCAAAGGCTAAGTCAGTACCTACCGCCACCGAAGGCGATACGCCAAACAGCAGGGTCAGCAATGGTGTCATTAATGACCCACCGCCCACGCCGGTTAATCCGACTAGGGTGCCGACTGCAAATCCGGAGATAATATAGGTAAGTGTCATAGAGCCTCGTGCAAAGTAGCAGGCATCTTAAAGGGCAGGCTCTATATAACAAACTACATAGTACTCATTTGCTTATATGTGGTTTCAATATATAGAAATGATGGGACTGCATAGTTAAGCGTAGTTTTTCAATACCCATCTTTTTCCATTTTTGAGGCGTTATGAGTGTTTTTATGTAAATTTGGATGCTTATTGGCTACTGTAGCGAGACAATGCTGAAATTTTAGAAAAAGAAAGACATTGAATGGAGTTGCAACATTATCTAGATTTGTGCACGAAAACTGAACTAGCGAAGGCCAAGCGTTCGGCGCGGCTGGGTGATGGTGATTTGCTCAAGGCTTTGCGAGCCTTGTTTGTTAGCATGGCAGAGCAGCAGGGAATCGATGTGGCACAGCTGTTCGAAAGTAGGGCAGCCGAACGTCGTCGTCACCAACAGTTGCAAGAAGTGCGGCGACTCGCCTACGTACAACGACACCAAGCAAAGCTAGCTTCACGTGAGATTGACCTTCAGCGTTGGAACCTGTGGTTTGACGGCTCAGCACATCCGAATCCTGGGCCTTGCAGTATTGGTGCCGTTCTTCAAGCGCCTGATGGAAGTCGCTGGCAATTGAGCCAACACCTAGGGCATGGCAGTAGCAGTGATGCCGAATACCAAGCCTTGATTGCGGCCTTAAAACTCGCCATCACATACAAAGCAGATGCATTAACTGTTCGTGGTGATAGTCGTGTGATTCTGGATGACGTAGTGGCACAGGAAGCGCAAGCCTCCTCCTTGCTATCGCATTGGCGTCAACAGGCCCGCGCTTTACTACAGCAACTTCCGCATTGCGAGCTAGTGTGGATTCCCCGCGCGAGAAATGTGCAAGCAGATCAACTCGCAGCACAAGCCCGCGAGTAAGCTTGCTGCAAAGCAAAAGTTGGTAGTCATATATTCTTGATCTCCATCAAATTTGCTTAAGTGTTGCGTGCAGGCGGCAAGCTCAGCTGTATTTGCGTTACCTCAATGGCGGATACTTGAGTTTTGTTGCGGTGCTAACAGTTTCTCGCTTAGGATAATAGTCAGCAATGACAATGCGCCGCACTTCGCAAGACGAGCGAGACGTGTTTATAAAATAAGTGAACACCAGCACTCATAAGAAGCGCGGGTTCCGACATGATGGAGACAAAATGAGTGAGCAATCCAACGGCCGCGATGGCGACAGCGCGCCACCTGACATCACCATGGTGATAGATCAAAAAAGTAGCTTTCCTCCCGTTGCACGATTAGGCGTCTTGCGCCCCTTTCACTGGCTCAACATGGGCTGGCGAGATTTTCGTGCCGAGCCAATGGCAGGCATTTTCTACGGTATTTGTTTTGCCTTAATGGGCGGCGTTCTTAAACTTGTTTTGGCTAACGCGCCCCAATATCTTTCCGCGCTCACTTGTGGCTTCTTGTTAATCGGCCCTTTATTAGCGCTCGGTTTATATGACGTCAGTCGTCGCATCGAAAACCTACGCTCAGGCATGATCAATAGTGTGTTTTCCATGAGCGGCAGATGGAGCAATATCGGTACCTTCGCTGTGGTCTTAGCTGTCGTCATGATGGTGTGGGCTCGTGCTTCCTTGGTGATTTTTGCGCTGTTCTACAACAAGGGTATGCCGACCATGGAAGGTTTTCTAGCCAAACTGTTCTCGCTTGACAACGTCGAATTTCTATTCGTTTACGGCTGCGTGGGTTTCATTTTCGCCAGCCTAGTTTTCGCGATTAGTTGGGTCTCAATTCCGATGATGCTAGACCGCGATTCTGATGCCATCACTTCCATGATCATCAGCATCGTCGCCCTGACTGTGAACATTCCACTCACCATCGTTTGGGGCCTCATCATCGTTAGCTTTGTGGTCTTCGGCTTCATGACTTGGAACATCGGCTTTATGTTCACCATGCCCATCGTGGGGCATGCCACTTGGCATGCTTATCGCGATGTGGTGGGGCCGTCTGATCATCGGCATTAATTCGAAGCTAAATCGAGGCTTTGTGACAAAGCCTCTGTGCGCCCTGAATAACGAGCCAAGTGCTCGTTATTTTTTTGTTGACATAAAAATACAAAAACAGGCAAGATCCGCGTTGCTAGATCGCGTAAGGAAACGAGATGTCGATCAAAATCTTCGAAAGTACCGAGAATTAATGAAAATCAAAACAGTATGGGTGAGCACTATCGCGCTTGCGTTGGCGGCTTGTCAAACGACGTCTACTCCGCAATATCCGCCTAATCCCAATCGACCGAAACCGACAGCGCAAGATATCGCACAGGTGCCCGATGCGCTAGTCGAAGATAGATGCGAATCTTCACGTAACAATCTACAGTATCAAGCATGTATTGCCATTCTTTATTTGCGTATGCCGGTGTTGGACCAAAATAGACGCGACCACTTTGGCGAGAAATATGATCGCGAGACTTGGTATGCTTGTATGCAAAGCGGTGGAGATCACCGCTATTTTAGAAATCCTGATTGCGATGTATATGGCTTACGCCGCTGGGATGAAAAGATCAGCAAGCCTTACATTGACATGCCCGAAATTAAGTGGCCTAAGAGTACCGTCTTGCCTCCACCGAGCTGGGGTATGAGTAATTACGACTACTTCAGAATGCTGTGCGAAAAAGAGGCGGGTGAAGTGATCTATCGGACTACGGAGAATGTGGAGGGTGTGTTTCAGATGCGCCCTACTTTTTATCCGACTGATCGTGAGTACAGTGATCGTTATGTGCTCGAAGACCCATACAGTATCACACGTGAAAGTCTGAGTGTTCCCTGGGAAGCATTTTTGCAGCCGAACTTAGGTGAGTACAATTTTCTTTTGATATGGAGTGCTGCGATCAAAGACAAAGTGCTGTCTGCAAAAAAGGTAAATGAACAGATTGATTTCACAAACCTTACAAGCACATATGTTCTATTTTATAGAGATGAAAATGCCCATCCCGGTAAGATGTACAACACTTTCGATCCAACCAGAAAAGGCGCTTGGACAAACGTGCCATATCTCGTGACTGCAATGCTGACCAACCAGATCAATGCGAAGTTCGGCTACACATGGCGAGGTATCGGCGACGCTAAGCTACGAGAAAAAGGTATCGCTGGAGGCGAGCAAATAGTCGTAGACCTAAGAACAGGCGAGGTTCTAGCATGGCGTCGTAGCTTCATGTATAGCGATTTGCGCTCATCGGAAGTATCAAGTTGGTGGATGGGAGCAGTGCATTGCAATAAGGAAATGACGATGCCAACTGCTTGGTTTCTCAAGAAAGTGCTTAAACCTATAAACAAAAAATAGGTGTAAGCGAGAATATTTTTGATTTGAAAATGATGAGTGAAATCAGCGTGCTCCGAGCATGAAATTGGATTTCCCCTCTAAATTAAATACATAACATGTTCATATAAAAACGCCAGCAAGCAAAGCAAGCTGGCGTTTTTATTTGTGCTTCCGAATTCACTTCAGAAAAGAGTGAATCACAAGCACATTACTTCAAAGGCGGAATCGCCTGCGGCACCAATGGTTTAATCGGTTGTTCCTTTAACTTCTTCTGTAAGTAGTTAATCGCCGCGTCCAGTTGTTTGTCTTCGCCTTTGAAGCTGGCGTGCGGTGGGTTGTCGACTTCGATGTCTGGTGCTACGCCTACGCCTTCGACTAACCAACGGCCGTCTTTGACATCAAACTGGGCATTTTCCGCTGCACGTACCATGCCGTTATCAGCCAGCGTGTTGCGGTCTGAGAGCCAGACACCCGCGCCGGCGGTGCGTTTGCCGACCAGTGGGCCGAGGTTCAATGATTTGATGCCTGCGGCGAAGGTTTCACCGTCGGAGTAAGTCAATTCATCGATCAAGACCACCAAATGACCACGGAAGGTTTGTTGCATATTGGCATATGGTTGATTGCCTTCAGATGACCAAAACGCCCACGCTTTGCGTAAGAGTTTTTCGATGATCCAGCTATCGATATTGCCGCCATTATTGCGACGCACGTCGATGATTAAACCATCGCGGTTGTAGTTGGCGTAAAAATCACGTGCGAAGCTGGCGACATCGGCTGGGCCCATGGCGCGTAAATGCAAGTAGCCGATTTTGCCATTGGATGCTTGATCCACTTTTTTGCTCAGGCCTTGTTCCCAATCGCTGTAGCGCAGGTTCGCTTGTTTTTGCATGCTGATTGGCGAGACCAACATACTCTTGGCTGCAGCCGCGCCGCGTTTGACTTGAATCAGCACTTGCTTATCGGCCTGGTTCAATAAGAGGTCAGAAATGTCACGCGCATCGAGGACGGATTTACCGTTAATCGAGGTGATCACATCGCCCGCTTTGATATCGAGGTCTGGGTTGTCGAGTGGCCCGCGTTGTGAAGGCAAATCGGGTTCGCTGCGATAAATATGATCGATACGATAGCCATCTTGCACTTTGCTGAGCACGGCACCTAAACCAGCGGGTGCACCGTCGGGGCTGGCACGACGCACATCACCTGGGCGAATCTGCGAATGCAGAGAGCTGACTTCGCTGACCATTAAACCGAGTACATCGTTGAGCTCAGCGCGGTCGGTGACACGATCAACTAGCGGCGCATACTTGTCGCGCATTTTTTCCCAATCGACGCCACGCATTTTGGTGTCGTACAAGAAGTCGCGGTGCATGCGCCATGCGTCGGTGAACATTTGCTTCCACTCGTCGCGCGGGTTCGCGCTAAAGCTCCAATCGTCAATCTTGATTTTGGCCTTGCTTAGATCGCCGGGAGCCTTGGCACCGGCTTCGGTGATGTAGAAGTCACCCATGCCGCTTGTGCCTATATTGACGTAGATCCGTTTTTTGTCTTTGCCTAGACCATAGGCACGCACGTTTGCTGCAAATACTTCGGCCTGCGGTGCAGTTTTTGCAATCGCTAAAGTCTTGAGATTGCTGCGGCTACGTTCGACCGGATCACGTTCAAGGAAGTACAAACGTTTGTCATCTGCCTCGAGCTGGCGGTAATTGCCTGCTGGTACAGGCACTTCATACAAACGTTCAGCTAGGCCTTCATAGGCGATGGCTGTCGCTGCTTTTTTCGCAGGTGCTGCCTCAGGCTTCTTGTCTTCTGCGCTCGTTTTGACGACATCTTTGTTATCCGTTTTGACTTCCGCTTTGTCGGCGGCAGGTTTATCGTTGGCGGCCTTGCTCAACTCGTCGTCAGGTTTAAACGGAAAACGATTACCGGCTTGTAAGGACAAAGCAAAAATGCCCGTACGTTTGTCGAAATAGGTACCCATATTGCGGTCACCCCATGGCGCGCCAATACCGGGTTGGAAATTGCGGTTAGAGAGGAAATACAACCAACGACCATCCGCTGAAAATACCGGAGACTCAGATTCATAGCGGTCGCTCGTCACAAAATGCAATTGCTTACTATCGAGATCGTACAAACCAATTTGTTCGCGTCCTTGTGAGCTATTGGCGCGGGCGAGGGCGATGGTTTTCCCATCAGCAGACCAGACGATATCACCATGGTTGCCATAGCCTTGTTTGCCGGCGTCGTCGATCACCACATTTGTGCGTGTCGCTAAGTCTAATAACCAGAGTCGGCCACGTTTATCGGTGTGCGCCAAGTATTTACCGTCGGGTGATGGGAAAATATTGAGACGATGCGTGCTGCCGTCCTTGGTTAGTTGTTCGCCTTTGCCGCTACCATTGGTGGCAAAGCGCCAGATTTCGTTTTCGCCCGTGCTATCAACGAACGCATAGACATAACGATCGTCATGCGAAAACACCGCTTCGCGAGCACGTGCGGCGTTGGGTAAGTTGATATCGATACGCCGTTGCGGACTAATACCAGCGATGCTCATTTGACCGCGTGCAGTGAAGACTAAACGTTCGTCCTTGGCGGCGAGCTGTACATTCGTTAGATACTCCAGCGGGTTTTTGATATAGCGTTGACGTGATTGATCGAAATCAGAAATCAAATCGACATTAACGATTTTGTCGTTTTGGCTGGCGATATCCAACACATGCAAATTGGCGCCAAGCTGGTAGGCAATCTTTCCGTCACCGAGCTGTGGATTGCGTACTTCCCATTCACGATGACGTGTGAGGGCTTTGACTTCGCCACCGTCGAGATTGGCGGAGTACACATTGTAAGCACCATCGCGATCACTCAAGAAATACAGACGATTTTTCCACAGCATAGGGCGACGGTTGTTTGATTTGTCTTTGGCAAACAGATTGACCGCTTCGCCTTTGCTGGCCAAATCAAATTTCCACAATTGCGCCAAGGCGCCACCGCGATATTGTTTAACATTGTCGCCTCGCGTGTGTGCCCCTAAGCGTGTGAAGTACAAAGTCTTACCGCTTTCATCGACAGCAGCTTCGTTGGCATCCGTGATCGGGAAGATTTGTTTTTGCAAGTTACTTGGATTGATGGCTGCAATGACCGCTTGTGCTACTGGCCCAGTTTGGTTTTGCATGGTGACCAAGACCTCGCCTTGCGCTGTCCAACCCAATACCGTGACCGTGCTATTTTCAAAGCTCAGTCGCTTAGGTACACCACCACCGACTGGCATCACATAGGCTTCTTGTGCGCCTTCGTAGGTTGCGGAATAGGCGATCCACTTACCATCAGGAGAAATCGCCGCATTGGTCTCTGCGCCTGGGTGAGTGGTGAGACGCTGGGCTGCGCCGCCATTGATACCGACTTTCCACAAATCACCTTCAGCGGTGAAGATCACAGAGTCGGCGCGAACGCTAGGGAATCTAACATAGGCATTCTCGGCTGGAGCCGCGTAGGCGGATGTGATCATGCTAGCGAGAGAAGCTGTCAATATGAATGAGCGTAGTTTCATGATGTTGGATCGAGTAAGTAGGTGATTACGTGGGTGTGCTTGTTGTTTTGTTGTTTGTTTATTGGGCTAGTTCGTTTTGTTTGCTTGGCCTGTTCAATTGAACAATGACAGCTTTGTGTTGAACTGATCTTGTCCCGCTAGTCTTGGTTTTTCCGTGAAGGGAAGAGCAACTAACTCAAGAAAAACCTCATTTTTGCGAGCTTGTCCTGTTTTTGTTTTGCTATGACCGTAAAACGTCGATGAAGTTCTATTTTCTTGCGACTTCTTTTTTATGAACGGTCGTCTGTTTTTTTCGTTTGGATTTCGAAGAAATATCAAATCAGGGCTTGGAATTTATGTTTAAATATAAACTTAAAAAGTTCATAAAAGTATCATGACGCTTCGTATGCGCTATTTGATTCACTCACTGCTTCCTTTGCTGACTCTTCGTGGGCTAGGCATCTTGCGGACTGGTGCATTGATGTTCGCATTTACACTAAGTGTGTTTTCTGCACATGCTCAAACCATCACACTGGTTGGCGAAGATGACTGGTACCCGTATTCTGCGCAAAAAGACGGTAAATTGCGTGGATTTGCAGTCGAGGTGATTGAGGCTGCTTATGCGTCAGTCGACGTCACTGTTAATTTCAAATCAGCGCCTTATGCACGTTGCCTGATGTTAGTGGAAACCGGTCAAGAACTCGGCTGTTTTGATAGCCTCAAAGATAGCAAGCTCAGTGCAGAATTTCTATTTCATCAAGAACCCATCTTCAAAGCCGAGATAGGCATCTACGGTCTTATCACCTCAGAAGAGAGCGGCTTACGCGCCAGCGATATGAGTGGTCGTAAAGTGGGGCTGACGCATGGTTATACCTATACCGACGCAATCGACAAAGATAGCAGCATACAAAGGGAAGAGGCACCGACTGACCTGTCGAATTTGCGTAAGCTCTTGTTAAAGCGTTCGGAGTATTCTTTGGTCTATACGCGTATCGTTGATTATCTTGTGCACCGTTATCCTCAAGAGTTTAAAGGTAAGATTAAGCAAGTAGGCACCATCAATGTTGATCGTTTGTACGTGAGCTTCTCTAAGAAACGTGAAGAGTCGGCCAAATATGCAGCATTGCTCGATCAAGGCCTCCGCAAAATCAAGAGTAATGGTCAGTATGCCAAAATCGAGCAGCGCTGGCAGGTTCCAGCGCCATAAGCTAAGGCTAAGCTCAATACCCAATCGTTTGCGCCGCTTCATGCACCAACTGCTTGAACAAATCATGACGCATGCGGCTGATTTCTTTGCCTTCTAACGCCGCCAACACAGCGCATCCTGGTTCCGTGTGGTGGTGGCAATTATAGAATTTGCAGTTGCCAAGGTGAGGGCGGAACTCTGGGAAAGCCCGCTCTAACATTCCTTCGCTCAAGTGATGTAAACCAAACTCTTGGAAACCTGGTGAATCAATGACATAGGTAGGTTTGTCAGATTCGGTATCCATTTGAAACAGGCGAGTAAATGTCGTCGTGTGTTTTCCCGTATCCAAGGCTGCCGAAATTTCACGCGTAGCGATATCCGCATCTGGGATCAAGAGATTGATCAGCGATGATTTTCCCATACCCGATTGGCCAATCAAAATACTGCTTTGTCCGCTGACTAGCGACAACATTTTTTCGCGTGTGATTTCCGGCGCGCCCGTCACCGACACTTCATGCACAGGGTAGCCAAGCGAGGCATAAAGGCCGACCCGTTCACGTGCTTTCGCTAAGCTTTCCGTGACGTCGATTTTGTTCAACACGATTTGGGCTTGTATGCCCGAAGACTCTGAAGCGACCAAAGCCCGTGACACTAAATCATCGGAAAAGCTAGGCTCGGTGGCGACGACGATGATCAACTGCGTGAGATTCGCTGCCAGCATCTTTGACTTGTACTGATCAGAACGGTACAAGAGCGTGGTGCGCGGTACGATGGCTTCAATCACACCTTGATTGTCTGAGGTCAGCTGATACTCAACGATATCGCCAACTGCCACGTCGCTTTTTTTGCCGCGGGTCACGCAATGTAATTTGGTGCCGGTAGCGTCGATCAAATAATGTCGACCGTGCGCGGCAATCACTAAGCCTTGTGCCGTCGCGCCGGATTTCAGGGCGGCGCTTTTCTTCGCTGGAGCGGAACGTTTAGACATGCATTAACCGAAAGTCTGCGTAAAAATGACATCGACTTTCGCTGCGCAAATGAAGTCATTTTCAGAAATGCCACCCTTGCCATCATTGACTGTATGCGTGTCGAACTTGACCACGCAGCGGTTGTAAGTAACCGTCAATTCAGGGTGATGATCTTCTTCATGAATGGTATAGGCGATGGCGTTCACAAATGCCAAGGTTTCGTAGTAATTCTTAAATTCGTAGGTCTTCACAATGCGCGGACCATCTTGCTTCCAACCTGGTGTGGCGGCGAAGTAGGCTGGTAATTCATTGTCTTGAAGACCGATTTCGGTATGTGCAGATTTCTTTGCGAGTAGATCAGAAGTTTTCATAATTGCGGTTAGATGAATGCAAAAAATTAGATGATGAAATGTATGAGCATTAATTAGGCCGCGGCAACTTGTCCCTGCTGATGCAGGTGGGCGATGCGTATTGATGCTGGCGGGTGTGAATCATAAAATGCTGAGTGCACAGGGTCTGGCGTTAAGGTCGACGCATTGTCTTCATAGAGCTTGACCAAGGCGGTCACCAAATCATTGGCATTGGTATGTTTCACAGCAAAGGCATCCGCCTCGAATTCATGTTTGCGTGAGCTAATCGACGTCAATGGTGACAATACAAAAGTGAACACCGGCAAAGTGATCATAAATAGAATCAATGCCATTGCGTTATTGGAGGAGGCGAACATGACCGGGTCAACACCTAAGCCAGTGTAGAACCAAATTTGCGATTTCAAATAACCCAATAAAGCCAAGAATCCCAAAGACACTGCAAACATGACGATCATGCGTTTGACGATATGTTTCAATTTGAAATGGCCGAGTTCGTGCGCCAATACGGCTTCGACTTCTTCTGGCGCAAGGCGTTCGATCAATGTATCGTAGAAAACAATGCGTTTGTTATTGCCGAAGCCGGAAAAGTAAGCATTGCCATGCGCGCTGCGTTTGGATCCATCCATCACAAACAAACCTTTAGACGCAAAGCCAACGCGTTGCATCAAACCTTCGATACGATTCTTAAGCGCCTCGTCGGCGAGCGGAGTAAATTTATTGAATAACGGTGCGATCCATGTCGGGAAGATGAGCATCATCAATAGTTGGAACCCACTCCAGACCAACCAAGCATACAGCCACCACATCGCTCCCGCTTTATCCATCAAGCTGATGACTATCCATAGTAAAGGTAGGCCAATCGCAGCGCCGAGTAGCGTGCTTTTAATCATGTCAGTAAAGAATAGTTTGATGCTCATTTTATTGAAGCCAAATTTTTCTTCCAAGACAAACTGACGATAGTAGTCAAAAGGCAGATCAATCACCGAGCTGATCACCGCAAAACCAACGACCAAGCTCAATTGGTAGACCATGCCATCGCCGACTGACTTGAAGAGCGTCACTGCTAGTAGCTGCAGACCACCAAATAGCGTGAATGCCAACAGCACGAGCACACTCATAAATAGTGAAATCAAGCCGAATTGGGTCTTGGCAATGGTGTAGTCGGCCGCCTTTTGATGCGCCGCTAAACTGATTTTTTCAGCAAATTCAGCTGGTACGGCTTGGCGGTGGCGGGCAACATGGCGAATTTGGCGAGTCGATAGCCAAAATTGCAAACTTACCGTAATACCAAGAAAAATGACGAATAAAACCGAAAACGTGTATGAATTCATGGGAAAATGATGCTTTACGAAAAATTCAGGGTTACTTAGCCGCCGAGGCCAGTAATTCGTATAAAACGACGCATTAAAAACGAGTAAGGAAGAATTATGTCACAAGCGAGCGATGTACAAGCAACTGATGCACAAACGGCAGTCGCGGCCAAGCCAGGTAAGCCGAATGAAATGAACCTCATCTGGGTTGATATGGAGATGACAGGCTTAGATCCAGACACCGATAAAATCATCGAAGTCGCAGTTGTTGTTACTGATATGCAATTAAATGTACTAGCGGAAGGGCCTGTTTTCGCGATTCATCAGTCTGACGAAACCTTGAACAAGATGGATGCGTGGAACAAGGGTACGCATGGCCGTTCAGGCCTGATCGACCGCGTCAAAGCGTCGACAGTGACTGAAGAAGATGCCTCCAAAGCCCTGATCGAATTCCTCAGAGCCTATGTGCCAGCGGGTAAATCACCGATGTGTGGCAATACGATTTGCCAAGATCGTCGTTTCATGGCGCGTGGTATGCCTAAGCTCGAAGCCTTCTTCCACTATCGCAATCTCGACGTTTCCACATTGAAGGAACTTTGCCGTCGTTGGAAGCCTGAACTGGCGAGCGGTTTCAAGAAGCATCAGAAGCATACGGCTTTGGCGGATATTATTGAGTCGATTGAGGAGTTGAAGTATTACCGCGCCAATTTCATCAAAGAATAAGGGCAGACGAAAAATAGACGCTGGCATTGTTGTCATCGGCTCGCCGTGCTAGCGCACTGTCTTCGCCTCGGCGCCTAGCCAGCGCTATTTTGCGTCAGCCCTTGGTCGGGTGAAAAACAGACGCTGGCGTTGTTGCCATCGGCTCGCCGTGCTAGCGCACTGTCTTCGCCTCGGCGCCTAGCCAGCGTTATTTTGCGTCAGCCCTTGGTCGGGTGAAAAACAGACCCTGGCGTTGTTGCCGTCGGCTCGCCGTGCTAGTGCACTGTCTTCGCGTCGGCGCCTAGCCAGCGCTATTTTGCGTCAGCCCTTGGTCGGGTGAAAAACAGACGCTGGCGTTGTTGTGTTCGCCTCGCCGTGTTGTGGGCCTTAAAACGAAAAAATCCAGCAAGGTATTTGCTGGATTTTTTACTTTTAGCGACGAATTCTCGCTTATTGGCTCATTACACGCCCAATAATTCCACTTCAAAAATCAAGGTCGCGTTTGGAGGGATAACGCCGCCTGCGCCGCGTGGGCCGTAGCCTAGGGATGAGGGAATCGTCAGGACACGGGTGCCGCCGATTTTCATGCCTTGTACGCCTTCGTCCCAGCCTTTGATGACTTGGCCAGCGCCTAGAGCGAATTCGAAAGGCTGACCGCGATCTTTACTGGAATCGAATTTTTTGCCTGCACTGCCGTCTGGATTTTGTAACCAGCCCGTGTAATGCACGACCACATTTTTACCTGCTGTGGCTTCGGCGCCGTCGCCTACTACTTTGTCTTCGTATTGCAGGCCAGTGACGGTAGTAATTGCTGTCATGATGTACTCTCAAATGAAATCAAAAAATGTCATTGTAGTAGAAAATGAGCTCTATCGTCGCTTGCCTTGAGACTTGCCCTGTAAAACTGGGATTTTCAAATCAATCGATACAAGCCAAGGTAAAATACGTGCACGACCATGGTTTCGTTTGTTTACCAAAGGATGTTGCATGAATCTTCAAGAAGTATTGCGTTCCTGGAGCCGCGCCTTTGTGGCTCAGTTTAGTCCACGTATCCTTTTCCTAAGTTTGTTGCCTTTAGTGCTTTCGCTCTTGTTATGGGGTGGACTGATGTGGTGGCGTATGCAAAGCATTCTGGACTTTGTGCAAAGCTATTACGTGAACCATGAGTCGGCAAATTCTGCTGGGCAAATGTTGAGTTCTTTAGGTTTGCTCGCGCTCAAGACAGTAATCGTGCCATTAGTCACCATGTGGGCACTATTGCCGGCGATGATTATGAGTTCATTGCTGTTTATCGGCTTGGTTGTGATGCCAGTGATTAGTCGCTATGTCGGGCAACGCGATTTTCCTCAATTAGAAAAACGCCAAGGCGGTTCGCTGTTGGGTAGTATTGGTTTCTCTTTGCTGTCCTTTTTTATCTTCACCTTCTTATGGGTAGTGACGCTGCCCTTAATTTTCTTCCCTCCGATTTATTTTTTCGTCCAACCATTGTTATGGGGTTGGCTGACCTACCGCATCATGGCCTATGACGCTTTAGCGGCGTATGCCGATGCGGAAGAGCGTCAAGCGATATTTAGCCAACATCGAGGCTCTTTGTTGTTGATCGGTATTGCCGCTGGTTGGTTTGGGACTTTGCCGAGCGCTTTGTGGTTGGGCGGTGCCATGTCCTTGGCCTATGTCGCTTTCTTCCCGTTTTTTGTCAGCGTTGCGATCTGGATGTATTTGTTGATTTTTATCTATAGCGGTTGCTGGTTCCAATATTATTGTTTGCAGGCCCTGCACAAACTACGTGCCGATCGCGAAGCGAGTTCCAAGAACATTACGCCGGTTGTAGGAGATGAACGTAGCACTGCAATACTCGAAAATAAATGATTGTGCGAAAGTGAGAGATTGAGATGGGTATAGGTTTAATTATTGTTGGTGATGAGATTTTATCGGGCAAACGTCAAGATCAACATTTACCCAAAGTGATCGCTTTGCTCAAGGAGCGTGGATTGAGCTTAGATTGGGCGGAGTATGTGGGTGACGATAGGGCTCGTATCACAGCGACTTTGGAGCGTAGTTTTGCGAGTGGAGATATTGTTTTTAGTACGGGTGGTATTGGTGCTACGCCAGACGATCATACGCGTCAATGTGCGGCTGCAGCCTTGGGTGTGCTAATTGAGCTGCATCCAGAAGCGAAGCGTTTGATCCAAGAACGGATTTTAGAAACCGCATCGACAGCAGACAAACCGGCTGACTTAAATTCACCTGATCATTTACATCGTTTGAAGATGGGGGAGTTTCCACATGGCGCGGAGATTATTCCGAATCCTTTTAATAAAATCCCCGGTTTCGCGATTCGTCAGCATTATTTTGTGCCGGGTTTTCCTGTGATGGCGTGGCCGATGATTGCCTGGGTTTTGGATACGCATTATGCGCATCTGTTTCATCAACAGCCGCATGACGAAAAATCAGTATTAGTGTTTGAGGTGGCAGAGTCGACGCTAACGCCGATGATGGAAGACTTAGAGCAACGATACCCTGAGGTCAAAGTATTTAGTTTGCCTAGCGTGGGATCTGAAACCATGCGGCGTCATATAGAGCTCGGCGTGAAGGGTGAGCCTCGTCAAGTGCAGCAGGCATTTGCCGAAATGCTCGCCGTCTTGGATGGATTTCATATGGAATATGAATCGACAGCCGCCGTCGATTAATTGTCTGTGGCTTACAGGGCACAGCGTTTGATTTGAAAGAAAAAAGTATGAATAAAATCCGATTCACTCTCTTTTCGATGAAGGACGCCTTGCTTGCTTTTGGACCGATGACTTTATTGGTCTTGGTCTTGATAGCCTCAACGCTGTATTTTGTGGAACCAGCGCCAGGCAAAAAATTAGACTTCGTCGGGGGACAGGAAAACAGCGCGTATGATCACTTTGCACAGTTGTATGCGACGGAGTTGGCGAAGAATCAAATTGAACTCAGGGTTCATCGTTCACAGGGCTCGCTCGACAATTTAAATCAAATTCGTGACCCTAATTCCATCGTTGATATCGGTTTCGTGCAAAGTGGATCAACCAATCAAGAAGAGGCAGAGGCTCAAGGTTTGATTTCTCTTGGTAGCTTATTTTATGAGCCTGTCTGGATTTTTTATCGTTCGAAAAAAGAACTTAATAATCTCGCTGATCTTAAAGGCCTACGTGTGAATGTAGGGCCCGATGGCTATGGTGTTCATAAACTTTTTACGCAAATAATCGGCGTCAATAACCTCAGTGATACCGATTTTCAGCTACAGAAGCTAGATAGTATGCAAGGTACGGCGGCATTTCTTGATGGTAAGCTCGACGTTTTGGTGATGAGTGCGGCCTCAGATTCGCTACTGGTGCAAATGTTGTTACAAACACCGGGCGTGCGCTTATTTGATTTTGTCCAAGCCGAAGCTTATACCCGACGCTTGCCATTTCTGTCTCACGTGGTTCTGCCACGCGGTATCGTTGATATCGGTAAAGATATTCCTGCACGCGATTATCATTTAATTTCGCCAACCGCGACACTGGTGGCACATGAAAGTCTCCATCCCGCCCTAATAAGTTTGTTCCTGCAAGCAGCCAAGAAGATTCACGGTGGAGCAAATTGGTTTAGTGATCAAGGTGAGTTTCCCTCAGATCGTTACACGGAAATTCCCGTCGATCCGCAAGCCGAAAAGTTCTATCGTAGTGGCCAACCGTTCTTGCAGCGTTATCTGAGTTTTTGGATGGCGAATTTCTTGGAAAGAATGTGGGTTGTATTGCTAACCTTTGGTGCCTTGGCATTGCCTTTGTCTAAGGTAATACCTCCACTATATCGTTGGCGAATTCGTTCGCGTGTTTATCGTTGGTATGGCCAATTAAGAGCAGTCGAGATGGCGATGGAAGGCATAGAGAAAGCTCAACGAAAAAAAGCGGCGGAGGCACAGCTTAAACGACTCGACGAAATCGAAGAAAAGGTCAATCAAATTTCGATTCCACTTGCTTACGCGGATGAACTATATGGCTTGCGAAGTCACATCAGTTTTGTTCGCAAGCGTGTGCAGGGTGAGTTCTAAAGCAAAAAACGAAGCCTAGGCTTCGTTTTTTTATTGAGACATCATAGATCAACCCCATCGGCACAGAGACACACGAATTTGCAAGATGGAGGGGAGTATCTTGCGCATTCACAGGTAGGTGTGTGGCTCTGTGCGTCAGTGGTTCCTTATTCAAATTGCTTATTCTGGCGCATTGCGTTGTTGCCTGGCCCCATCGTACCTAATACTTGAGTATGGCTGCGGGAGGCCAAAGTTCACTTATGCACTGCATCCAGACTAAGCGATTTGAAGCATTACAGCTTGCTTGTTATCGCATTGTTTTTGCGATTTGATTTACCGTTCGTATCTTCTTAAAACTTATAAGCGACACCGATTGAATACATATCGTTCTTTGCTTTTGTGCTATTCGTGCTGCTGTATTTGGCTGGCAAGCGATCCCAATCCGCTGTGAGCATCACATTCTTGTTCAGGTTGACTCGTAAACCGAGACCACCGGCTGGCAAGAACCATGCGTTTTGTGATTCAGAACCGCCATTCATAAAATTGACGGAGCCGTGAGCATAGCTGCCGCCCAGCTTTGCTGTGACGCCAAAGTCATCGGTGCCCAAATCGACCTTGTAAAATACGCCAACGCCACTTGATTTGCCGTTGCCGCTCTTGATACCACTGCCAGTATTGAAATTCGCTTTTGCCTCGCCAATTTGATACAGCATCCCCTCTACGCTCTGCGAAATGCTAAAGCCGTTGTATGGCGTGACCGCGAAACTGTAGTCACCATAAATTTTGCCGCTCGTTTTACTCGCACGTTCGCATGGCGCACCTACAGAGCAACCTAAATCAGAATTGGTGCGAACGGCCCAAGAGGCACCTACGCTGGTGTCGTTAGCGTGTGCACTTCCAGCAAAAGCTAGGGCACTGAGCGATGCAGCGATAGATAGAGTGGTAGAGATAGTGCGTTTGAGTGTAGACATGTGAACCTCTTCAAATGAACAACGAGTGAAACTAACTTGCTTGGTACTGAAACTGTGGACTGATCGTCTGAATCTGATGATGTTTCATCGTTCGCAATCAACTTGGTTTGCAGTGTCGTTGTGAAGAGCTTAAATTTCAAAAAATGAATCGAAGGGACTGTCAGATGCGAGGCTTGGGTTTATGCCACAGTACTTTTGCTGATTTTTGCTAAATCGGGAACTTATTTTCTTAAGGGTTTGAGTAAATCTCGCAAATTATTATGATCAATTTCATACATCAATTCGAGTAAGCGTCCGATCTCACCTTTCGGAAAACCTTCGCGAGCAAACCAGCCAAGATAATGTCCGGGTAAATCGGCGAGGACGCGGCCTTCGTATTTGCCATACGGCATTTGGCGGGTCACGAGGAGAATTAAATCTTGGCTTTGCATAGGAAACGCTGTGTTTTTTGGATGTTTAGTTTGGTGGTGAATGCGATATTGCGTTCAAAATTTTTAAGCTAGAGTGCTACAATCTGCGCCATTCTTAGACTTATCTCTTGCACGCAGGGCTTATCGAAAATGACAACAAATCGCGCTTATCCTACACCGTTTGAGTTGGGGAATCAAAATCAAACCACGACTTGGGCTGACTGCATTCCTTTCTATGAAAAATTGGCAGAAGACTTTCCGAACGTACTGAAATTTTTTCAGATCGGCGTGTCCGATGGCGGCGTGCCTATGCATGCAGGTGTGATCACCACCGATGGTGAGTTTGATCGTGATCGTTTGAAAGCAGCAGGGCGCCCGATCTTTTTCAACAATAATGGCATTCATCCAGGCGAACCAGAAGGCATTGATTCATGCATGGCCTTGGTGCGTGATTTTTGTTTGCAAGCAGAACGTCGTGCGGCATTAGGAAAGACAGTTTTCTTATTTATTCCTGTGTATAACGTCGATGGTAGTTTGAATCGTCAAAACACCTCGCGTGTGAACCAAGATGGCCCCGAAATGTTCGGCTTCCGTGCCAATGGCCGCAACTTGGATTTGAATCGCGACTTCATTAAATGCGATAGCTTGGCGGCTGGCGTGTTCAACCGCTTCTTTACTGAGTGGGACCCCGATGTGATGGTCGATACCCACACCTCGAATGGTGCTGACTATAGCTACACCATGACCTTGATTCAAACTCAGGCAGATAAACTCGGTGATGGTTTGGGGCCTTACCTCCGCAACACCATGCTGCCCGAGATTTACACGCAGATGGAAAAGCGTGGCTGGCCAACTTGCCCTTACGTGAATCCAGTCAAAGAGACACCAGACGATGGTATTGAAGATTTCCTCGAAGTGCCGCGTTTTTCAACCGGCTTTGCCGCACTTCATCACACCATTGGTTTCATGCCTGAAACGCATATGTTGAAGCCTTATGCCGATCGTTATGCATCGATGCGTGCATTGGTGGAAGTCGTCCTTGATTTTACGATTGCGAACGCCGGGCAGATTCAAGGATTACGTGCGGCGGCACGCACTGCTGCTCAAAGCAAGACACAATGGCCAGTCACTTGGAAGGCTGATCACACCAAGCCTTCGACTTTCCGCTTTAAAGGTTACGAGGCTGTTTATTCTCCAAGTAAGATCGGTAACTACACACGCCTTTCCTATGACCGTAGTAAGTCTTGGGAAAAAGATATCGCCTACTACGATAATTTCGTCGCTGATGTAGTGGTGCAGACTCCCAAAGCGTATTTGATCCCGCAAGCTTGGCGGGAGGCGATCGAGCGTCTGCGTTGGAATGGGGTCGAGCTCAAAACCTTGGAAGCAGATCAAGCGATGCAGGTGCAGGTCTATCACGTAAAGAGCGTGACCAGCCGTCCTCAGGCCTACGAAGGCCATATGTTCCATGATGATATGCAGTTAGAAACCAAAAACGAAAGTGTGCAAGCACGAGCAGGCGATGTCTTGGTGTATTTGAATCAAGCCAATGCGCGTTACGCAGTCGAGACTCTCGAACCGCTGGCGCACGACAGTTTCTTCCGTTGGGGATTCTTCAATAGTGTGTTGGAGAAGAAAGAAGCATTTTCCGATTACGTATTTGAAGACAGCGCCTATGACATGTTGCAAACGGAGCCAGAGCTAGCCGCGAAGTTTGAGGCATGGAAAACTGCG
This sequence comes from Affinundibacterium nitidum, assembly GCF_014284155.1. Lineage (GTDB taxonomy): Bacteria > Pseudomonadota > Gammaproteobacteria > Burkholderiales > Burkholderiaceae_D > Undibacterium > Undibacterium nitidum. The sequence continues at coordinate 1,164,769 of NZ_JACOFZ010000001.1, read as the reverse complement.
CATCCTGAATTGCTCTCGAATCAAACAGCGGTGCTCGATTTTATTTTTGCCAACGGTAAGCGCTTCCACGAACCAGAATGGCGCCGTTATCCTGTATTCGCGATTCGTTAATCCGCTTTAGTCCCACCGACACCAATATGATTGTTTTCTACGAATATTTAGAGCAGCCACCCTATTGGATTGCGCACGATGAAGACGGTTATTGGTTGGTGCCGGTGAGGGCGCAGGGATGGCACGAGCGTGAAATGTTCGTAGGACGAGTTCCTGAGCTTCGTCGCGTTAAAGAACCAATAACCGTAAATCTTGGGCTGCCTCTCTCAGCCGACACTCTATTCCCAGAGAAGTCAAAAGGGCGTGAGTGAGATGGCCTGTGATACATGGCTGTGATGATCTGAATTTTGATCTTACTTGGCATTTAAGTAAGCGCTCAGTCATGGATAGTTGTCGACTCGATCTAAACGAATTGGATGATGTTTTTTGTTTATATTGTTTTGAGTCAAGTTCGCTTATTTCACTGTGAAAACACTGCTTTATGGCATGAAATTGTCATTATTATCTGTTTTTGTCGTAAATCGATAACATAGTGTTTTCGCTTTACTAACTTCTGAAAAAATTTTGATTTCTGCGTTGAGAAATCCTTTGCGTTTGCTGGAAAAATCGCTAGTATCAATGCGTTCGGCAAAATGGTTTGTCAATTTTTGGAGATTGTTATGAAAAAGATGATTGTTAGTGCATGCTTGGGTTTGGCAATGGTTGGTAGCGCTTTTGCGGTAGAAGCTCCAAAACCAGTAGACACTTCAGTTGACGGCATTTTCAATGCATTGTCGACCAGCCGTAATTTGCAAAAAACGGTAGATCAATTGATTGCTAACGGTGCAGATCATCATTCTGTCATTTCAATTGCAGCTGCAGCAGGCATCCCACAAAGCAAGATCATGAAGTTACAAGTGTGCGTTAACTCTGTTGCTGCTGATTCATCTTCTTTAGGCGCGACATGCATGCGTCCAAAAACAGTGATGACTGCATACGAAAGTGGTTTAAACGACCCATTGACATACTTGCCAGCGACAGCTGCAGGTAAGAAGATTAAAAAATAATCTCAAGTAATTTCAAAAAAGCAGCTTAGGCTGCTTTTTTTTCGTCTTGTGATTTTGTATTCGTACCGAAACGGATAATTAACTTGAGATGGCTAGCGTTCGAGTTCTGGTGACTGGATGCGGTACAATCGGCGCATTCAAACTGATGGGTCCTCTATGTTTAAAACCATTCGTGTCAGTATTCTGCTGCTCATTTTGGCATTGGTTGCGACATCGACCTATCGTTCGCGAACCAAGTCAGTCGAGTGGCAATTTACTTTACCCATCAATATTTATCCGATTAATGGTGATGGTAGTGCCGCTGCCGACAAGTATATTCGCCAATTGAACGTCGAAGAATTTCGTCCCATCGAAGAATTCATACAGAGAGAAAAAGATTCCTACGGCAAGCAGGCGAGTGCGGGTGTTGAGATTCGTTTGAAATCGAGTTTGGCAGAAGCCCCTCCGGCGCCACCGCCTGAGCAAAACGCCTTGGACGTCATGTGGTGGAGCTTGAAGTTTCGTTGGTGGGCGTATCGTCATGCCAAAATTGTGGGTCCAGACCCACAAGTGCGTTTGTTTGTGCTCTATTTTGATCCTAAGAATAAATCCGTTCATCATTCGACGGCGCTGCAGCAGGGCCTGATTGGTCGCGTGAATGTCTTCGCTGACGCGGAACTTAGTCAGACGAATAATGTCATAATTGCACATGAGTTCTTGCATACCTTGGGCGCAAGCGACAAATATGATTTAGCCACTGATCAACCACAATTTCCTGATGGCTATGCCGAACCCGATCGTAGCCCATTGTTGCCGCAAAGGTTTGCCGAGATTATGGGGGGGCGTATCGTGATTTCGCAAAGCGATGCGGTGATCCCTAAAAGTTTGAAATTGGTGACCATAGGTCAAAAAACGGCGCGTGAAATTAATTTCTTGCCTAAAGCAAAAGAATAGAGGTTTAACATGAGTTCTCCAGAATTATTACTCGATGTATTGCGTACAGAGTTGCGCCGAGTTGGCATGACGTATAAGCAGTTAGCAAACTTGATTGATATGAGCGAGTCGAGCATCAAACGCATGTTTGGGCAAAAGGATATGACCTTGTCACGTATGGCTCAAATTTGCAAAGTCGCCGACATTTCCCTAGAAGATGTATTGCGACAAGCAGCCGATGTGACACCGCAGGCAGACAATTTGACGCTAGCCCAAGAAAAAGCGTTGATGGAAAACCCCAAATTGTTGTTGGTGGCGATTTCTTGCTTAGGACACTGGACCTTCGAACAAATCATCGAAACCTATAATTTGACCGAAGCCGAATGCGTTCTATGTTTGATTGAGCTAGATAAGCATGAAGTGATCGAGCTAAAGCCGATGAATCGTTATCGCCTTCGTGTTTCGCCGGCATTCCGTTGGCGTGCAGATGGACCAATTCAAACTTTCTTTAAGGAGAAAGTTGTTTCAGATTATTTTGATGGCCGTTTCGATGGGAATGGTGAAACTTTGATGTGTGTGCCGGCACGCTTGTCACAAAATAGCGCACGTGAAATTCAAACAAAAATCCAACAGTTGGCGGCAGAAATTGCGCGGCTTCAGCAAGAAGATAGACGCTTGCTTCCAGAAGACCGTGATGGGTTTACCTTGATGTTAGGGTTCCGCTCTTGGGAATTCTCGGCATTCACGGCTTTACGTCGTCCTAGCACAATGGCTTCAACCAAGACTCGTGTGGTTCACCAAATTGGACCCAAGAATAAATAAAAGGTAGAGCCCGTTGATTGCGTTGCGCCCGCGCCAAAATATAGTGGGCCAAATCGCGTATCAAAAGCGACAAAGGCACTTCCGCTGCGTTTAATCTTACTGAATTTTACGGCTTCTCCTTCACCGAATCCTCCTCCAAGTTCAGCAGAGAATCCCATGCGTACCGCGCCGCCAAGCGCGGCTGGCATGCCCCCGATTTTTCTGGCGATGACGACACGACCAAGCGCGACCGTTTTGTTGGAAAGCGAATCTGCAGGGGTGCCGGAGAGTCGCAGGAATCCGCCTAGTGAGAGTGGAGCTGTATTGCCTTGTGAACGCGCCCATTCGCCATAGATGTGACCTGCCCAATCTCCACTCTGGAATGCCGACATGCCGATAATCGAAGAATTAAGCACTGCTTTTTCGCCCGGTTGTTCCGCCAAAGTGCGTTCCCAGCCCAATGTCATAAATTTACCGCGTGTTGGGAACGCCAAGGAATCAAGCGTGTCGATTCGCAGTCGAGCATATTCGGAAGAGCGTACAGTGCTTATGATATTGCCTGGAATTTCAGGTAAGGTCTGCTCCGCTTGCGCACGCTCTCTGCGAAAGCCTAACTGTAGGTCTCCCCAATTGCCAAGTTGGTAGCCGATAGGTAAGTCGATGCCTGTACTTTTATAACCAAAGCGGGCAGATTTTCTTTCCATCTTAAATAGATCAATCGTAGAAGCACCGCTCTCCAACATGGGGGCCACATACCATTGGCTGCCCGGCCCCATTGGTTGAAATAATTGTGCTGCGAAGACACGATTTGAACCTATTTTTCCGAGTAAACGAATCTCACCACCCCAGTCATTTTGAGATGCTGAGACATTCATCGCGCCGATCGAAAAATTATGTGTGTCGCGAAAATCGCTAGATAGCTCCAAGCCTAAACGTAAGCGATTTTTACCCCACGCAGCTTCATGCGTCTTGATGGTCACATCGCGTTCATCAAGTCGGTCTTGCATCTCAATTTCAACGTGGTCGAGGTCGCCGCGGCCATACAGTTTTGTACTGACTTGACGCACTTTTTCTTCACTCGCCAGTTCATTCACTTGGATGCCAGATTGTCGAATCAAGATTTCCGGGTTGATATGCTGTGTGCCCTCGACCTCGATTTTAGCAATGCGCAGCGTCTTATCAGGAATGATGCCTTCTGCCATGCGCAGTTGATCAAAACGCGCATATTCTTCTTTGCTTACGCTTAAAGACTTGAGTTTTTGCTCCAATTGACGTGCAGCGATATCGCCCGCTAGCATCGCATTATGATGTTCACTAAAATCCAAAAAATTAATGCCGCTTAAGTCGGGTGCGATTAAGATGTCTTGTGCTTTTAATTCTTTGAGTGAACGCTGTACATTCTGTTCGGTCAAAATTTGCAGCATTTGTTGGGCAACGCTAATCGCACTTCCGAGCTCTTTTTCTTGAGCTAGTGGTGTGCCGACGTTGACCGCGATGATGATGTCAGCACCCATCTTATGAGCCATATCGATAGGTAAATTGCGCACGAGGCCGCCATCTACGACCAGTCGATTATTGACGCGAACCGGTGCAAACATACCAGGGACCGCGAGTGAGGCACGCATGGTGATAAACAGGGGAGAGTCACTCAGTTCGACTAATTCACCGGTGACGAGATCAGATGCGACTGACCGAAAAGGAATCGGCAAATGGTTTACATGTTCACTTTTCATCCCGTTTGGCAATAAGCGCAAAAGTGCTTGTTCCAAAGCCGCATTGCCGGCTGCCGCAGGGGGTAAGCTAATGCCGGACTTGGTCACTGCGAGTTCGATACGAGACGGTAATAAGACATCTTCTTCACGGCGACGAAAATCGATGGCATCGCGTGCTGGGCGGTCAGCTAAGACGCTATCCCAAGACGTTGTTCTCACAATTTGCTCGATATCTTCCACCGAGCGACCTGCCGCATAGGCGCCACCGACTACGGCCCCCATACTGGTACCAACGACATAGTCGACAGGAATCCGCATTTCTTTAAGTACGCGCAAAACGCCAATATGCGCAAAACCTCGCGCACCACCACCGGATAAGACTAAGGCAACGCGTGGGCGTTCATGGCTAGCAGTTGGTGCTGACGCATTGTTCTCTTGGGCAAGACCAGTGAGCGGCCATAAGCTCAATGCAGCGGCGCATAGAAGGAGTGACTTGGTACGAGAAGTCAGAGGTTTGAGGAGCGCTTGCGTGAATACTTGAAACATCATCGTGCCATGCCTGTCAGGTGCAACAAAAGAAAGAGATGAATTAGAAGCTGCCAGTAAATTGATAGCGATTGCCTGGATGCCACATCGTGACGATGGTAGCGATTTGATTCTGCGAACGGGTCTTACGATGCAAGACTAGGCTCGCTTCCTTGGTTGAAATATGCAACATATCGGCGATAGAACGATCTGGAAGTACAGCTTCGATACGATAGTCGACACCCTGCAAGGGAGCGACAGCGACTAAATATTCGTTGGGCGTTTTATGAATAAAATCTTGCTGTAAATAATCGGGCGCTAAGCTCGAATTAACCCAGCGGTCTTCAACTTGAATCGCTTGTTCGTTTTCGAAATGAACGATAACAGAGTGAAATAGTTGGTGCCCAACTTTGACTTGAAACTGGGCCGCTAATTTTTCATCGGCGGGATAGGCGATCAGCTCATGTAGTTCGCTGCGATGCACGTGGCCACGCGAGCGCACTTCTTCCGCAATACTTTTAATTTCTACCAGGGTCGCTTGATATTTTTGCTGGGCGACATAGGTGCCTGAGCCTTGAACTCGATGCAAAATCTGTTCGCTTGTTAATTCCCTTACTGCACGATTCACCGTCATGCGTGAAACATTAAATTTTTGTGCCAAAGCGGCTTCCGAGGGGATAGCGTCGCCTTCCTTCCATGTTCCAGTTTGGATTTCTTTTAGTAAATAATTTTTGATGCGCTGGAAAACCGGAACGGCTTCCAAGGGTGTGTCGTGGCTCATGAGCGATTTCGTGGTTAAATGAACTCAGATTTAGCTTGCCACGAATGGTAACACGAGCTTGGTACAAAGTTACCAAAGTCTATTTGGACATGGACTCCGACCCTTGGCTGCCTAGCTTCAGATCGGAGAGTGGCGTGATGAGTTTAGTTGAGTAATGCGACTTTGCGGCCAGAATTTACCCTTTTGGCGCTGGTTTCTCGTTGAACTGATCGAGCTATTTCCTCGCTCGCGGTGCGAGTCGAGCTAAGTTTGAAAAGTGCTAAGGCATTGGTCACAGTTTGGGTTTGTTCTTGCAGACTACCTGCTGCGGCAGCAGCTTCTTCTACCATGGCTGCATTCTGCTGCGTAACATTGTCCATTTGGGTAATGGCATCGTTGACTTGCGAAATTCCTTGACTCTGCTCTCGTGAAGCAAAACTAATTTCTGCCATGATAGTGGCAACTTTTTGCACTGATTCAATAATGTCTTCCATCGAGGTCCCTGCTTGGTCAGCATATTTGCTGCCATTGTTAATCTGATCGACAGAAGAGTGGATCAGCTGTGTAATTTCTTTCGCTGCTGCGGCACTGCGTTGCGCTAGGGTGCGAACTTCGTTTGCAACCACGGCAAAACCACGGCCTTGTTCTCCAGCCCTTGCCGCTTCGACGGCGGCATTTAAAGCTAAGATATTGGTTTGAAACGCGATGCCGTCGATGATACTAATGATGTCGACGATTTTCTTGGATGAGTCATTAATACCTCGCATCGTATCGACGACCTTGCTGACAATGCGCCCTCCAGCGATAGCTTGCTCAGATGCAGTATCAGCAACACTATTGGCTTGCTTTGCATTAGTTGAATTTTGTTCCACGGTCGAAGCCAGTTCCTCCATGCTCGATGCGGTTTCTTCCAACGAAGAGGCCTGAGATTCAGTCCTAGCGGACAAATCCATATTGCCATTCGCAATCTCACTGGTCGCTTCACTCATTTTGCCGAAATTCATGCGGATATCGCCGACCACAGAGTACAGATTGATTTTTAGCTGGCGTAAGGATCGTGTGAGGATGCCAATTTCATCGTTGCCTGTCGTTTCAATATCGACAGTTAAGTCGCCACCGGCAATGGCTTGTACTTGTTTGGTAACGATGCGAATTGACCCCAAAGTATGGGCAAGCTTCCACCAAAGTACACCGGCGCTCAACATAGACGCAAGGGCACTTGCGGCAATTAATGACGTTGGAATCGATGCGTTCATGGTGTTTGAAAAGCTCAATAGCCCACTCAAGATCGCCAAGCTCATTGTGATAGTCAAGCTCGCGTTCAGACTCAGTTGCATTTTGCTTTTGATCAGACCCAGAAGGCTCGGAATAATCACTGCGCCATGCCGTATCTTGAGTTGACGAGGGTTACCATTGCGGATCTCTTCATATATCTTTGATGTAGCACTCACTTGGTCGCGCGAAGGGCGGGTACGCACCGACATGTAACCGATGGGACGACCATTTTCGATGACGGGAGTGACGTTCGCCAGTACCCAGTAAAAGTCACCATTTTTTGTCCGATTTTTGACAAGGCCTGTCCATGGATTTCCAGTCTTGATGGTGCTCCACATGTCAGCAAAAGCTTCTTTGGGCATATCGGGATGGCGCAGAACATTCTGAGGGGCACCCATCAATTCACTGACATCAAAGCCACTGATCTCTACAAAGTAGGGGTTGGCATAGGTGATATTGCCGGCTAGGTCGGTGGCGGAAACGATGGATTGGCCTTCTGCGATAAATATTTCGGTGTTGGTAACTGGTGTATTCAAACGCATCATATTCTCCGTTTGGAAAGCAAAAGGGAAACCCAAATTAGCGAGATGAGTCTAGGCTTTAATTGCGCGATAAAGGTGCATACTTTGGTACGAATTGTTTCTCTTCGGCATTAGTTTGCGGCATATCATTGACGAAAAATCTATCTTTTATCTTCTTGATCAGAAAACGCAAAAATACTGCTTGCAGAAGTTGTATATACAACTTAAACTAATTGCTGTCGGCTATAGTGGTACGAAGTTGTCGTTTGCTTTGCTTCTTGTTTTGCTTCGTGTGTTGACCCTATGGCGTTTGAAATTCATTCTTTATCTGAGGGAGAAGTGTATGAATCAAGATCCACGCTGGGATGCGAGTCGCGAAATCCGTGCGCCACGCGGTGCTGAAAAAGTGTGTAAGACATGGGTGGCCGAAGCGGCTTACCGCATGCTGCAAAATAATCTTGATAAAGAAGTCGCGGAAAATCCAAAACATTTAGTGGTGTATGGCGGCATTGGCCGCGCTGCACGCAATTGGGAATGCTTTGACCAAATCCTCGCCAGCTTGAAAGAGCTCGACGAAGATGAAACGCTGTTGATTCAATCGGGTAAGCCAGTCGGTGTATTCAAAACGACACCAGATTCCCCACGTGTTTTGATCGCCAATTCCAACTTGGTACCAAAATGGGCGAATTGGGAACATTTCAATGAACTCGACCGCAAAGGCTTGTTCATGTACGGGCAAATGACTGCCGGTAGCTGGATTTATATCGGTACCCAAGGTATCGTGCAAGGTACTTACGAAACTTTTGCTGAAGCAGGCCGCCAACACTTCGGTGGTGATTGGGGCGGACGTTGGATTTTGACGGCGGGCTTGGGTGGTATGGGCGGTGCGCAACCGTTAGCAGCGACCTTCGCAGGCGCGGTGTCTTTGAATATCGAATGCCAGCAATCGAGTATCGATTTCCGTTTGCGTACTCGCTATGTCGATAAGCAAGCGAAAGATCTCGACGATGCGATCGAACTGATTAAATTCCACACGGCGCGTAAAGATGCGATCTCGATTGCTTTGCTCGGTAATGCCGCCGAAATTTTGCCCGAGTTAGTGAAACGCGCCAAAGCCGGCGGCTTGAAGCCTGATCTCGTCACGGACCAAACTTCTGCACATGATCTGATCAATGGATATTTGCCTATCAGTTGGACTGTCGAGCAATGGAAAGAAGCGCAAAAAGACGCAAGTCAACATGCGAAATTGACCGCAGATGCTGCACAAGCCTGCGCCGTACATGTACAAGCAATGTTGGACTTCCATGCGATGGGTATTCCAACGGTCGACTACGGCAATAATATTCGTCAAGTGGCCTTCGATACAGGTGTAAAGAATGCTTTTGATTTTCCAGGTTTTGTTCCAGCTTATATTCGTCCCTTATTCTGCGATGGCAAAGGCCCATTCCGTTGGGTAGCCTTGTCTGGCGATCCGGAAGATATTCGTAAGACCGATGCCAAAATCAAAGAATTATTCCCAGAAAACAAAGGCGTACATAAGTGGTTGGATATGGCAAGCGAACGCATTGCCTTCCAAGGTTTGCCAGCCCGTATTTGTTGGTTGGGCTTGGGTGAGCGTCATATCGCTGGACTGGCTTTCAATGAAATGGTGAAGAACGGTGAGTTGAAAGCGCCTATCGTTATCGGTCGTGATCACTTGGATACCGGCTCAGTCTCTAGCCCAAATCGTGAAACTGAAGGCATGAAAGATGGTACCGATGCGGTGTCTGACTGGCCTTTGTTGAACGCTTTGTTGAACACGGCTGGTGGCGCGAGTTGGGTGTCTTTGCATCATGGTGGCGGTGTGGGCATGGGTTATTCCCAGCATTCCGGCATGGTGATTGTCGCGGACGGTACTGACGCTGCCGCGAAACGCCTAGCACGTGTGTTAGTCAACGACTGCGGTTCTGGTGTCATGCGTCATGCCGATGCCGGTTACGAGCAGGCAGTCGCCTGTGCGAAACGCAATGACTTGAATTTGCCGATGATTAAATAATTAAAATAAAGGACAAAACATGAGTACAACTTTCACCATTCAACCAGGCCAATTCAAACTCGCTGACTTACGCGCTATTTGGCAAAAGCCTTTTAAACTCGCATTGGCGGAATCTGCTTATTCTGCGATCAATGAATCTTCGGCAACGATAGATCGCATCGTTGCTAAAGGTGACGCAGCCTATGGTATCAATACGGGCTTCGGCAAATTAGCCAAGACACGCATTCCAGATGAAGATCTAGAACTCTTGCAGAAGAATTTGATTTTGTCGCATTCTGTCGGCTCTGGCGAATTGATTTCGGACGAAGTCGTGCGTTTGATTATCGCCATGAAGATTGCCAGTTTGGCGCGTGGTTTTTCTGGTATTCGTGCATCGGTCATCGATACCATGATTGCAGCGTATAACGCCGGTATCATGCCTGCGATTCCAGTCAAAGGATCAGTTGGTGCCTCTGGCGATTTGGCTCCTTTGTCGCATATGACTTTGGCCATCATGGGTGAAGGCCAAGTACGTGTCGATGGCAAAATGGTTGATGCAAAAGAAGCATTAGCGAAGGCAGGCATCACGCCGGTAGTATTGGCAGCGAAAGAAGGCCTAGCGTTGATTAACGGCACTCAAGTCTCTACCGCTTTGGCTTTGAATGGTTTGTTCTTGGCCGAGCGTTTATTAGAGGCCGCGACGATCACTGGCGCTTTGTCAGTCGATGCTGCGAAAGGCAGCGATGCGCCATTTGATCCACGCATTCATGCCGTGCGTGGTCAGCCAGGTCAAATCGCGACTGCAAATATTTATCGCACATTGCTCAGTGGTAGCGAAATTCGCCAATCGCATTTGGTCAACGACGAACGTGTCCAAGATCCATACTGCTTGCGTTGCCAACCACAAGTGATGGGCGCCTGTCTTGATATCATCAATAATGCAGCACGTACTTTGCTCACGGAAGCGAATGCGGTGACGGATAATCCTTTGGTGTTTGTCGATACCAATGAAGTGATTTCGGGTGGTAACTTCCATGCCGAACCAGTAGCTTTTGCAGCCGATACCTTGGCTTTGGCGATTGCTGAAATCGGCTCGATTTCTGAGCGTCGTATCGCCTTGTTGATCGACTCTTCAATTTCGGGCTTGCCACCGTTCTTGGTGCCGTCGTCTGGCTTGAATTCTGGCTTCATGATTGCTCACGTGACTGCAGCTGCATTGGCGTCAGAAAATAAATCTCATGCGCATCCAGCCAGTGTCGATACGATTCCGACATCCGCGAATCAAGAAGATCACGTCAGTATGGCGACCTATGCGGGACGTCGCTTGCATGAGATGGCGCACAATACGGCAACCATCGTTGGTATCGAATTATTGGCAGCGGCGCAAGGTGTGGATTTCCATGCGCCGCTGAAAACCTCTTCTAGCCTCAGTACGGTGCATGCCTTATTGCGTTCAAAAGTGGCGTTCTATGATAAAGATCGTTTCTTTGCACCTGATATCGAAGCCGCGAAAAACTTGGTAGTAGATGGTGCTTTGAGCGCACAATGTGCTGATTTGTATTCACACTTGTACCTCGATTAATCGAATGATTCATTCCTTCTTCAAAAGAAATTAAGACGAAGAAACCCAAGCTGTTCGATCTCGAACAGCTTGCTTAAAATGAGATTCAGGATAGATCCCCATGCGTAAATGGACAGCAAAAGACTATCGCACCATGCCGTGGAAAAATGGTGGTGGTAGCACGACGGAATTAGCGATTTTCCCCGAGCAAGCCAGCATCGATTCTTTTGTCTGGCGTTTGAGTACCGCTACGGTGGCACAAGACGGCCCGTTTTCGCATTTCTCACAGATTGATCGTAGCTTGGCAATTTTGTCAGGACAAGCGATGATCTTGAAGTCGTCGAAAGAAGCGGCGAGTGGACAACGCCTGACGCAGGAGAGCATCCCGTATCGCTTTGGTGGCGAAGATCCGATTTATGCTGAATTGGAAGAGGGAACGATCGTCGATCTGAACCTGATGACGCGGCGCGACGCCTGTCAACATTTTATGCAACGCTTGTGTGGTGGCGATCATCAAGTGCGTGCAGAAGATGCGCAGCAGGTTTTGCTGTTCTGTGAAAAAGGCAGTGCGAAGGTGAGCAAGCACACAGAGTTGGAGGCTGGCGACCTATTGCTGTTGGAAGAAGAGCATGAAGGACAGGGCATCAGCTTGCATATTCAAGCGGATGAAGACAGCATTTTGTATCTGATGCGTATCACGTTTTTGAATCACCTCGATCATCATGGAGCACAGCATGTCTTGGGATAGTTTATGGATGAACGTGCACTTGGCTACCATGGTCGATGGCTATGGCGAAATCCGCGACGCCGCGATTGCGGTGAAAGACGGCCGGATTGCCTGGTTAGGTGCATACGTAGATTTACCGAATAATTATCAAGCCAATGTCATTCATGATGGGCAAGGCGCATGGCTGACACCAGGCTTCATCGATTGCCATACGCACCTCGTGTATGCCGGCAATCGCAGTAACGAATTCGAAGCACGTTTGAATGGTGTGGCCTATGAAGAGATTGCTCGTCAAGGTGGGGGCATCGTCTCGACCGTCAAGGCAACACGACTCGCCAGTGAAGCGCAGTTGATTTCTGAAAGTTTGCCGCGTCTGCGCAGTAGCCTTGGTGAAGGTGTAACAACCATCGAAATTAAATCGGGTTATGGGCTCGATACCGAGACTGAAGCAAAAATTTTGCGTGTCGCTCGTACTTTACCTAAACAATTTGCTGTGCGGGTACGCACGACTTTCTTAGGGGCTCACGCCTTGCCACCGGAGTTCGCGGGGCGTGCTGATGACTATATCAACGAAGTGTGTGAACGGATGTTGCCAGCCATCGCAGCAGAAAATTTAGCCGATGCGGTTGACGTGTTTTGCGAGAAAATTGGTTTCACCCCAGCTCAGACCGAGCGTGTATTTCAGAAAGCTCAGAGTTTGGGTTTACCAGTCAAGCTACATGCCGAGCAGTTATCCGATCAAGGCGGTGCGGCATTGACCGCGAAGTATCAAGGCCTCTCCGCTGATCATCTTGAATACTTGAGTGAAGAGGGAATAGCGGCGATGCGTGCATCGGGTACCGTGGCCGTTCTTTTGCCTGGTGCTTTTTACTTTTTACGCGAGACCAAACTACCACCGATCGCAGGTCTTCGTCAGGCGGGAGTAGCGATGGCCTTGGCCAGCGATTGTAATCCTGGTACTTCGCCGATGACATCGCTGTTGTTGACGATGAACATGGCTTGCACTTTGTTCCGCTTCACTCCATTAGAGGCCTTGCAAGGGGTGACGACACATGCAGCGAAGGCACTTGGTCTGGCGCATGAAATTGGCAATCTAGAAATCGGAAAAGCGGCCGACTTTGCGCTGTGGAAGATTATGCGACCAGCGGACCTGTCTTACTTAATCGGAATTAACCCTCATTTCCTGACCGTTTTTAGTGGTCAAGTTCGTGCGTTTTGAGTCGATTCCTCTTTGTTTTGCGTTGAATAAGTGTTGCCTGTTGGAAAAAATTCACTAAAACAACAATTTTGCTTTGACATCACCTCTTGCAGCGATATGATTACAATCGACTAAGCACTTCTTGTGCCTCGATTCTATTTCCTGCTGATTTAGTGAAATTGGCAGTGCTATCAAAGGAAAACTATGTCCGCTAAATCACTCACCAATATCTTGTATGTGGAAGATGATCTGGATATTCAAGCCGTTGCCCAAATTGCCCTCGAGGTAGTCGGTGGCTTTGTGTTGAAAACGTGTAGTTCAGGCGCGGAAGCCATTGCAGCAATAGATAGTGGTTTTCTACCCGATTTGTTGCTACTCGATGTGATGATGCCGAATATGGACGGTCCAACCACCTTGGCAGAACTTCGTAAAAAAGCGACGACCGCAAATACGCCAGTGATTTTTATGACTGCAAAAGTGCAGTCGAGTGAACAAGACTATTACTTCACTTTAGGTGCGATTGGTGTAATCGCCAAGCCGTTTGATCCTATGAGCCTCTCGGTACAGGTTCGCACTTTGTGGGAAAAGGTAAGCTAAGTGAGTTCTGCAGACGAGGAACTCGAGGCCGCGATACGCGCGCTCGGGCAAGTTTTTATTTCGAAATTACCGGGCAAGTTGGCAGAAATTGAAGATGCCAAAGATGCCTTTTTGCGCGATCCAAATAACAAGGAACACGAAGCGCTATTGCACCGCCTGCTACATACGATGGCAGGCTCTGCTGGTACATTTGGCTTTCCAGATATGGGCACCAAGGCGCGTGCACTTGAGTCGCAACTCAAGTCATATATGCAGGGCGAAGCATGGGATTCCTCGCAAATCCAAGAGTTTTGTCAGCATGTTGAAAAATACATTCAGGAGTCTCGCGTCGCTGAGCCCGAAGCTGAGTCCGAAACTTTAGCACCAGCCAAACCAGCTGTTGTTGAGGCCGAGCGTAAGTTAATCTATCTAGTTGATAGCGACCTCGAAAAAACCGCTGAAATGGTGCAGCAACTTGAGCAGTTCGCTTTCGATGTTTGCCATATTGAATGTCTTGAACATTTAGGTGAGGCACTTGATGAAAAGATGCCGTCCTTCTTGGTGATTGATCTAGATTGCCAACACGGATATCACGCCGGTGGCGATGAAATTGAACGATTAAAAAGTCAAGGAAGACAGCTACCACCAACCTTGTTCATGTCTAACTTGAACAGCTTCGAAAGTCGCTTACGTGCGGTGCGTGCTGGCGGCGATGGCTTCTTCCTCAAACCAGTCGATGTACTCGCCTTGACCGAGCGCCTGGAAGAAATTATTGCCTTGCCCGAACCGCGTTTATATCGAATTTTGATTATCGATGATGACGTCGATTTGACACAGGCGTATAGCAGTATGCTCAAATCAGCTGGCATGGTGGTCGAGGTACTCAATGACCCTGAGTTAGTGCTGGAACATATGTCGAGCTTTAGACCCGAGTTGATTTTGATGGATATCTACATGCCAAATTGCGATGGCGTAGAGCTCTCAAAAGTGATTCGGCAAGATCATTCCTATCTCGATGTGCCTATCATCTTTTTGTCAAGCGAACAGGACGAACAGAAGCAAATCGCCGCCGTGAAAGTCGGTGCAGATGATTTCTTGTGTAAGCCAATCGCGCCAGAGTTGTTGATTTCATCTTTGTCTTCTCGTGCGGAGCGTTTTCGTTCTCTGCGTACCTTGGTAATGCGCGATGGTCTAACCGGTTTGTATAACCATACCGCCATCAAAGAAGATTTGATCGCGAAGATCTCAAGCGCAAGCCGCACCGTGACTTGTGTGGCGGTCGCCATGATCGATCTTGATAATTTCAAGCTTGTGAATGATACCTATGGACATCAAATGGGCGATCAAGTTTTACGTACCTTATCGCACATGCTTAAGCAGCGTTTGCGTAAAAGTGATGCTGTAGGGCGTTATGGCGGTGAAGAATTTATCGTGATCTTTCCGAATACCACGGCCGATGTCGCGCGCATGGTCTTAGAAAAAATTCGAGTTGCGTTTAGTCGCGTGGTTCACGTTTCTGAGCACGGTGAATTTAAAGTTGGATTTTCTGCAGGGATCGCAGATTCTCGTCAGACGGCTAATCCTGAAGAACTATTAACTATCGCTGACGCCGCTTTATATAAAGCGAAAGCGAGTGGTAAGAACCAAGTGCTCTTGGGTGAATAATTTGTTGAGCCGCGGTGTCAATATCGCTGAACACACAAGTTTCGTTCTCTTTGCCTTAATGTTATCCAAATAAAAAAAGCCCTGATGCGATACATCAGGGCTTTTTTCTTGTTCACCTAACTTAGACTTTAATTTCTTGTCAGACTTTGCGCTTTGATTTTTGACTCCAAAGCTTTGCCTTTACGAGCGCGTTTGCCAATATGTACAGCGAGGCTACTCGCGCTCAAAACGACTTCCTGCGCTTTTGCAGCTCGTCCAATACCACTGACTTTGACTCCTTTTTGGCTTATCGCTTGTGCCGCCAAGAGTTTTTCTTTGGACTCAAGCTCCATCAAGATTACACCACGACCGCCGCTCGATAATTGTTTGATCTCAGTCAGACCAAACACCAACAAGCGTCCCTTTTCGGAGAGGCAAGCAATCGCGCTCGCATCATCGGCAACCGCTGTTGGTGCTAAAGGCTCATCGCCATCGTCGAGCGTCATGAAGGCTTTACCCGCTTTCATACGACCGACCATGTCCCCTAGTTTGGCGGTGAAGCCATAGCCAGCAGTTGAGGCAAGTAATATGGAAATTTCAGCTTTGCCTGCAAAATAATGCAAGATGCGTGTACCAGCAGCTAAATCAATCAAGGTCGTCACTGGGACACCGTCACCACGAGCGCCAGGCAAGGCGGATACCGGAACAGAGTAGACCCGACCATTGGAACCGAATACTAAGAGGTTATCAACAGTGCGGCATTCAAAGGTGCCATACAAGCTATCGCCCGCTTTGAAACTAAATTGCGCAGGATCGTGTTCATGACCGGTACGCGCACGCACCCAGCCTTTTTCGGAAACAACCACAGTTACTGGTTCATCGATCACTTTCGTTTCGACCGAAGCTTTTTGCGCCTCTTCGATCAAAGTTCGACGTGCGTCACCGTATTGTTTCGCATCGGCTTCGATTTCCTTGATAATGCATTTCTTCATCGCTGAAGGGTCATCGAGCAAGTTCTGCAGATTCGTTTTCTCGTTGCGTAACTCAGCCAATTCTTGTTGAATCTTAATGGCTTCCAAACGAGCCAATTGGCGCAAGCGAATTTCCAAAATATCTTCAGCTTGACGGTCTGATAAACGGAAAGCTTCGATCAAGGCTGGTTTTGGTTCGTCTGATTCACGAATAATCTTGATTACTTTATCGATGTTCAAAAGAACCGCTTCACGGCCCTCCAAAATATGAATGCGATCATCGACTTTCTTCAGCTTGTAACGCGTACGGCGAGTGACTGTTTCGAAACGGAAGCTAATCCATTCTGTTAGAATTTCGGTCAATGATTTTTGACGTGGACGTCCATCACCACCAATCATCACTAAGTTCAAGGATGCCGATGTTTCGAGCGAGGTATGCGCCAACAACATTTGCATGAATTCAGTTTGATCTTGGTTCTTCGACTTCGGTTCCAGCACTAAGCGTACTGCCGCATCTTTGCCAGATTCATCGCGCACCGCATCGAGCACCGATAACATGACTTGCTTCTGGCTAATCTGCTCAGGCGACAAAGATTTCTTACCGAGTTTGACCTTAGGGTTGGTAATCTCTTCGATTTCTTCCAAGACCTTTTGTGTTGACGTACCCGGTGGCAGTTCAGTGACGACAGCTTGCCATTGGCCGCGAGCGAGTTCTTCAATTTTCCAACGCGCGCGCACTTTGACACTACCGCGACCCGCGGCATAAATATCGCTGATCGCTGCAGGCGGTGTAATGATTTGACCGCCACCAGGGAAATCTGGGCCCGGAATATATTCCATCAATTCCGCGTGACTTGTCTTAGGGTTGCGAATCAAAGCAACTGCGGCTTTCGCTACTTCGGTTAAATTATGCGAAGGAATTTCAGTCGCCATACCCACCGCAATACCCGAAGCACCATTCAATAAGACAAAAGGTAGACGGCCTGGAAGTAGGGTGGGTTCTTCATAGGAACCATCGTAGTTCGGTTGAAAATCGACTGTGCCGAGATCAATCTCATCGAGCAGTAATTTCGAAATTGGTGTTAAGCGCGCTTCGGTATAACGCATCGCCGCAGCGCCGTCGCCATCGCGCGAACCGAAGTTACCTTGACCATCAATCAGGGGATAGCGCAGAGAGAAGTCCTGTGCCATACGCACCATCGCGTCGTACACTGATTGATCACCGTGCGGGTGCAACTTACCGAGTACGTCACCCACCACGGTTGCCGACTTACGTGGCTTTGCGGTCGAATTCAACCCGAGTTCATTCATCGAATACAGAATCCGACGTTGTACAGGCTTCTGCCCGTCACTGACATCCGGCAAGGCTCGACCCTTGACGACTGAAATAGCGTAGTCGAGGTAGGCACGCTCAGCAAAAGTGGCCAGCGTCAAACTCTCGCTATCGCCACCATTACCACCACCGTTATCCGGTGCTTCATCAAATAAATTTGCTTGTTCGCTCATAATCTTTGTTTGTGTTTTTGATGCTCATTCAAAATGTTTTTTCTCGGCTTTGAAAAAATGAATTTTGGGAGCTTCTCAAAGTGCATAGTTGGGATGAAGTGCAAGGCGCTTCCCGGAGCAATACAGGCGTATTGCGAGGAAAAGCAACGCCGCAATTCGCCCAAGTATGCGGTTTGCGAAGCCTCCCAATTAAATGTCGGCCTCAACCTCATTGCCGTGTTCCTCTAACCAAGCCTTCCGCGCCGACGCTTCGCTCTTACCCATCAACATATTGAAGCGCGCTTCCGAAAATTCTTGGTCGAATTCGCCGAGAGCCACTGGCAACAAACGACGCGTATCAGGGTTCATGGTAGTTTCCCATAATTGGTTGGCGTTCATCTCACCAAGACCTTTAAAGCGGGAAATCGCCCAAGCACCATCTTTCACACCGTCTTTACGTAATTTGTCTTCGATCGCAGTTAATTCGCCTTGATCTAAAGCATAAATTTTCTGCGCAGGTTTTTTACCGCGAGCAGGAGCGTCCACGCGGAATAGCGGAGGACGTGCGATGCAGATGTGGCCGCGGGCAATCAACTGCGGGAAATGCTTGAAGAACAAAGTTAGCAGCAACACTTGAATGTGAGAGCCGTCAACGTCCGCATCGGACAGAATACAGATCTTGCCGTAACGCAGATTGCTGAGGTCGATATTGTCGTTGATGCTGTGTGGATCTACACCGATGGCAACGGCGATATCGTGAATCTCGTTATTAGCAAATAGACGATCACGTTCAGATTCCCATGAGTTCAGAACCTTACCGCGTAGAGGTAAAATCGCTTGGAACTCTTTGTCGCGGCCCATCTTGGCAGAACCACCGGCGGAGTCACCTTCGACTAAGAATAATTCATTGCGGCTGATGTCGTTCGATTCGCAATCGGTTAATTTGCCAGGCAAAACGGCAACACCAGAAGATTTTTTCTTCTCCACTTTTTGCAGAGAGCGCAAGCGTGATTGCGCTTGTTTGATCACCAATTCGGCGAGTTTTTTGCCCAGTTCAACATGCGAGTTGAGCCACAATTCGAGTGGCGGCTTAGCAAAGCTAGAGACCAAACGCACAGCATCGCGCGAATTTAAACGTTCTTTAATTTGGCCTTGGAATTGCGGGTCTAACACCTTGGCTGAGAGCACAAAAGAAGCTCGCGCAAACACGTCTTCAGGCAGAAGTTTGACGCCTTTTGGTAATAGGGAATGCATTTCAGCGAAACTTTTCACAGCGCCGAACAAACCTTCGCGCAATCCTGATTCGTGTGTCCCGCCTGCTGGCGTAGGAATCAAATTCACATAAGATTCACGTACCACGGCGCCATCTTCAGTCCAAGCGACTACCCATGAAGCGCCTTCACCTTCGGCGAAACCATCAGCATCAGCGCTGGCAAACTGTTCGCCCTCAAACATCGGAATCACTAATTCACCGTGTGAAGCTTGTGCTAGTGCTTCGGTTAAATAGCCACGCAAACCTTGGTCGTACTGCCAAGTTTGGCTTTCACCTGATTTCGCATTCGTAAAAGTAACTTTGACACCAGGTAGTAAGACCGCCTTGGAGCGCAGTAGGCGCTGCATTTCTGGAATCGAAATATTCGGCGAATCAAAATATTTTGCATCTGGCCAAACCGTAACGCGTGTGCCATTCTTTTTGTCGCCACGACCGAGTGGTTGCGTGCGCAATGGTTCAATCACATCGCCATTCGCAAAGGTGAGGTTGTGTAAGCCAGCTTCGCGCCATACCGTAATTTCCAAGCGTTTGGATAAAGCGTTTGTCACCGATACACCAACACCGTGCAGACCACCAGAGAAGGCATAAGCACCGCCTGAGCCTTTGTCGAATTTACCCCCTGCGTGGAGGCGAGTGAAGACGATCTCAACTGTAGGTACACCTTCGTCGGGATGTAGGCCAACTGGAATACCGCGGCCATCATCCTCAACACTGATGCTGCCATCGGTATTGAGAGTGACTTGAATATTCTTGCAATGCCCACCCAAGGCCTCGTCGGAGGCATTGTCGATCACTTCTTGAATGATGTGGAGTGGATTTTCAGTGCGGGTATACATCCCTGGTCTTTGTTTGACCGGTTCCAGTCCTTTGAGGACTCGGATCGATGATTCGCTGTAGTCGGATGGAGTCGTCGTTTTTTTAGTTGCCATGCGATGTAAATCGGTGAATAAAGTAATGAAATTAGGTTGCAGTTGATGTTAAATCATGTATTGCCCATCAACGCTCTTTTTTTATCCTACACGGAAAAGGGCTGCTTTGACGAATAATTGTAAAGAGAAATACTGAACATGCATACAGTTATTTGCGTTCGGTTTCGGCTTTGCTTCGAATTTGTTGTGCGAATGTTCTATTGAATTGTGACATTCAATAGCTATTTACTTAATAGTCGCATGCCTTGTTCCAGTCCCGATAAGGTGATTGGAAACATACGGTTGCTCATTAACTGCCGCATGATATCGATCGATTGGCGATATTGCCAAATGCCTTCCGGTTCAGGATTCAGCCAAACATATTTGGGGAAATGCGAGGTGAAACGTTGTATCCAAGTCGCTCCGGCTTCTTCATTGTTATATTCCACTGATCCACCCGGCTGCAGGATTTCATACGGACTCATCGTTGCATCGCCAACGAAGATGATCTTGGTATCGGCGGGATATTTGCGTAAAAGGTCCCAAGTGGGGAATTTTTCCGAATGGCGACGATGGTTGTTCTTCCATAAGTAATCATAGACGCAGTTATGGAAGTAGAAGAACTCCATGTTCTTAAATTCGGTCTTTGCCGCCGAGAACAATTCCTCGACTTGTTCAATATGATCATCCATGGTGCCGCCGACATCGAGCAGCATCAGCACCTTAATATTGTTTTTGCGTTCTGGCTGCATCTTGATATCAAGGTAGCCTGCATTATTGGCCGTTGCTTTGATGGTGGCGTCGAGGGCGAGCTCTTCAGCTGCGCCTTGTCGAGCGAAGCGGCGCAAGCGACGTAAGGCAACTTTAATATTGCGCGTGCCGAGTTCGCGTTCAGTATCGTAATCTTTGAAAGCCCGCGCTTCCCACACCTTTACCGCGGAACGACGCTGGCTTTGGCCGCCAATTCTGATACCTTCTGGATTCGTGCCGCCATTACCGAAAGGAGAGGTGCCACCGGTACCGATCCAACGATTGCCGCCTTCGTGCCTTTCTTTCTGTTCCTCGAGTAGTTGCTTGAGCCTATCCATTAACTTCTCGTAACCGAACTTTTCGATTGCTGCGCGCTGTTCTGGCGTGAGTTCGCGCTCTAGGCGTTTCTTCAACCATTCGAGCGGGATTTCAGGGTTCTTCTCGAAAATCGTGTTGATGCCTTTGAAATACAGACCGAAAGCACGATCAAATTTGTCGTAGTTGGCCTCGTCTTTGACCAAGATGGTGCGAGAAATGACGTAAAAATCATCAACTGAGGTGCCAATGACACCTCGTTGTAAGCCCTCAAGTAGGAGCAAAAATTCCTTGATTGAAACGGGAACCTTGGCGTCCTTGAGTATGAAGAAAAAGTCGATAAGCACGGTGATTGTCGAAAAAAGCTGCAATTATGATGTGCTTAGTCTAGCACTGAGTGAAATATTGCGGTCAGAGTAGATCCCCTAAAAGCTGAGGTCATGAGTAGGGACAGTTTAGCCCCATCTTTACGCTATTGGCTTATTGTTTGATTTTTAAGGCTTTAATTTACTGGATAGCAAGCTTCTGAGATAAATCAACAGGGTGCTTGCATGAGGTTTCAAAACGGGTTATACTGCAAAGCTGTACAGAATTTTGCGGCGAGGCCATGTAAGTATGTTGACTTACATCTTGAACCCGTCGCGTTGACCACGTTTAGGAAATCTCATGGCAAATACCGCACAAGCACGCAAACGTGCTCGTCAAGCAGTTAAACAAAATGCGCACAACTCTAGTCAACGTTCGACTTTGCGTACAGCGATCAAAGCTGTTCGTAAGGCTATCGAAGCAGGCGACAAAGCAGCTGCTGCATTGATCTTTCAAAACTCTGTTTCTACGATCGATCGTATTGCTGACAAAAAAATCATTCACAAAAACAAAGCAGCTCGTCATAAGAGCCGTTTAGCTTCTGCTTTGAAAGCATTGGCTTAATAGTTTTTGCTAGCGCCTGTCAAACCGGCGCTGTGTTGATCGGTCAAGGGTAAACTTAGTTAGTTTAATACTTGGCAAATCATCGCGACAATGAAAAACCGCAATTGTTATTGCGGTTTTTGTCTTTTTTATTTCCCGTTTTGATGCGGTAGGGTAGGTGGCCCTCCTGCCTTCCACTGCCCCGGGCCTTTATCGGCAACTGAACTATACTTTTAGCTCGATCAGTTCCCCGGGCAAAATTGGGTGGCTGGCCAGCGAATAATCACCAATACCACTGCGAATTAAGCGCAAAGTTGGCAAACCCACCGCCGAAGTCATGCGCCTAACTTGGCGGTTTTTTCCTTCTGACAAAATAATGCATAACCAGCTGGTAGGAATGTTGGCGCGTTGGCGTATCGGTGGATGGCGTTCCCATATCCAATCGGGTTCTGTAATTTCAAAGGCTTTGCAGGGTAGAGTGATGAAGTCGCCGAGATTTAACGGTGCTTGCAGCTTTTCGAGTTGTTCAGACGACACGGCGCCCTCAACCTGCACCAAATAAGTTTTATTTTCCTTCCAGTCTGGGTGGCTGATTTTGTGCTGTAACTTGCCGTCGTCGGTCAGTAGGATCAGGCCTTCGCTATCGGCGTCGAGGCGGCCGGCTGGATATACTTTGGGAATTTTGATGTAATCAGCCAAGGTCGCTCGGCTTGGATGCTCTGAAAATTGGCACATCACATCAAATGGCTTGTTGAATAAAATCAGTTTCATTGAAAACTTTATTGAGAAAAAAGTGAGTTGATGCAATATTGATAGCGTTCATCGTTGATCTTGTATCGAACAGGTCAATAAGAACGCATAAAGTCGAGATTATGCTTGATAAATCACTGTTTGCGAGTGTCGCAAAATGATGGCATCAAGTAAAATAGTAGTGCATAATACGAAATGGTGGTCTTCTGTCTTATATAAGACTCTATTTTTGATGATTTCACCACAGCGAACATTGCTTTTTGTTTGTAAGGGAAGTTGCCTCAAATATTGCTCAATTAAGACATCAAGGCATGTTAATAGCACGCAAAGCGCAACCCAAAGTTCAACGCTTGATTGCACGTATCCACGGAGAAAACGATGTATCAACATATTAAAGTACCTGCAGAAGGTCAAAAAATTACCGTCAATGCTGACTTCTCATTGAATGTTCCAGAAAATCCAATTATTCCTTACATTGAGGGTGACGGTACTGGTGTTGATATCAGCCCAGTCATGATCAAGGTAGTTGATGCAGCGGTTGCAAAAGCTTACGGCGGCAAGCGCAAAGTCAGCTGGATGGAAATTTTTGCTGGTGAGAAATCCACAAAAGTGTATGGCCCAGACGTTTGGTTGCCTGAAGAAACTTTGTCTGCATTAAAAGACTACGTTGTATCGATCAAAGGCCCTTTGACAAC
This sequence comes from Affinundibacterium nitidum, assembly GCF_014284155.1. Taxonomy (GTDB): domain Bacteria; phylum Pseudomonadota; class Gammaproteobacteria; order Burkholderiales; family Burkholderiaceae_D; genus Undibacterium; species Undibacterium nitidum. The sequence continues at coordinate 1,141,390 of NZ_JACOFZ010000001.1, read as the reverse complement.
ACCAGTTGGTGGCGGTATCCGTTCTTTGAACGTGGCTCTGCGCCAAGAGTTGGATCTCTATGTTTGCTTGCGTCCAGTACGTTATTTCAAAGGTGTACCATCTCCAGTACGTGAGCCAGAAAAAACAGACATGGTGATCTTCCGTGAAAACTCTGAAGACATCTACGCAGGTATCGAATTCGCACAAGGCTCTGATCAAGTAAAAAAATTGATCAAGTTCTTGCAAGACGAAATGGGCGTGAAGAAAATCCGTTTCCCAGAAACTTCTGGCATCGGTGTAAAACCAGTTTCGATCGAAGGTACAGAACGTTTGGTACGTAAAGCAATCCAATACGCAATCGACAATGACAAGCCATCCGTGACTATCGTTCACAAAGGTAACATCATGAAGTACACCGAAGGTGGCTTCCGTGATTGGGCATATGCATTGGCACAAAAAGAATTCGGTGCAGAATTAATTGACGGCGGCCCATGGTGCAAATTCAAGAATCCGAAAACAGGTAAAGACATTATCGTTAAGGATTCCATCGCTGATGCGTTCTTACAGCAAATCCTGTTGCGTCCAGCGGAATACAGCGTTATCGCGACATTGAATTTGAATGGCGATTACATTTCTGATGCATTGGCAGCGCAAGTTGGCGGTATCGGTATCGCTCCAGGTGCAAACTTGTCTGACTCTATCGCAATGTTCGAAGCAACTCACGGTACAGCACCGAAGTATGCAGGTAAAGATTACGTGAACCCAGGTTCATTGATTTTGTCCGCAGAAATGATGTTGCGTCACATGGGCTGGTTCGAAGCAGCTGATTTGTTGATTTCTTCAACAGAGAAAGCAATCACAGCGAAGAAGGTGACTTATGACTTCGCACGCTTGATGGAAGGTGCTACTCAAGTATCTTGCTCCGGATTTGGCGATGTAATGATCGAAAACATGTAAGCAAATCCAATTCTGGGGCGCAGCTCGTTGTTGCAAATGCGCGCCATACTCTTGTATGGCTGTGCTTTGCGCCTAGATCTGCATCCCCATAATTGAATTTGCGTTTAAGCGTCGTTATATCCAATTTTCGGGCGCGGCGCGTTGTAGGTGTTATAAATGCGGTCCTCGCAATACTCGTGTATTGCTGCGGGAAGCGCCTAACGCTGCATCCCTATAATTGAATTTTCCAAAGCTTAAAGAGGTGTGTGAGTTTTACTGAAAAAGCCGACTGTTGTCGGCTTTTTTGCGTTTGGAGAATTGGGTAAGTGCCCTCATCTTTTAATCACTCATAAAAAAACCCGCCGAAGCGGGTTTTTTCAAAACATTGCAAAATCGGATTAAGGATTTTGGATGTTAGAAGCTTGCTTGCCTTTTGGACCCTGAGTCACTTCGAATGTTACTTTTTGACCTTCTTTCAAAGTCTTGAAGCCATTCATTTGGATCGCGGAGAAGTGGGCGAACAAATCCTCACCGCCATCGTCAGGAGTGATAAAACCAAAGCCCTTGGAGTCATTGAACCATTTTACGGTACCTGTTGCCATAATACATCTTTCAAATATAAACTAATCACACGAGCCGAAAAAGCAAGAAAACTCTGTAAAGCTACCTTTCTTAACCTGCCCACTTCATATTGATAATAAAAACTTAAGTTAAGTATCAATAAATATCATTCTTGGCGGAAAAAAAACTAAAGTCAAGAAAATTTGCTTGCCCATGTGGCATTGTTGTTTTTTTACGTGAAATTAACGCTTTTCCCTATTGATGTTTATCAAAAGAGCGCCATCTAGCCCCAATAGGACAGTGATGCACATGCTGTTGTTTTGGTGTTTGCAGGATGGGCGCGCGACTGGTTTTTAAGTCAATTTGACGAAAAGTCACAAATTCAGTTTGAAGCACTCTCTGCAAGAAAACGCGATGCGACTTAAAATGAACAGAAGCACTTTTATTTGCTTAATTTTCGACTTCGAGCATGATCAACGTACTAGAATAGACGTATGGGAATAAAGCATGAAAATAGTACGGTACTCGAAAAGCAGGCTCTGGAGTTAAAGCCACCTTCGATGTACCAAGTGGTATTGCTCAATGACGACTACACTCCGATGGAGTTTGTGGTGGCGATCATTCAGGAGTACTTCAATAAGGACAAAGAGACCGCGATGCAAATTATGTTAAAGGTTCACGTTGAAGGACGTGGCGTTTGCGGGGTCTACACAAAAGATGTAGCGTTAACCAAGGTTGAACTCGTTTTAGCACACGCGAAACAGGCGGGACACCCGCTTCAATGTGTGATGGAGGAAGTATGATTGCCCAAGAATTAGAAGTAAGCTTGCACATGGCCTTTGTCGAGGCGCGGCAAGCACGTTACGAGTTCATCACAGTAGAGCATTTGTTATTAGCTCTGCTCGATAATCCATCGGCGGCAGAAGTTATGCGTGCCTGTGCAGTTAATATTGAAGACTTGCGTAAAACCTTGTCGAACTTTATTGCTGACAATACGCCTACTGTGCAAGGGACCGGCGAAGTCGATACCCAGCCAACCTTGGGTTTTCAACGCGTAATCCAACGCGCGATTATGCACGTACAGTCTGCGTCAAACGGAAAGAAAGAAGTCAACGGTGCCAACGTCTTGGTTGCCATTTTCGGCGAGAAGGACTCGCATGCCGTTTATTACTTACACCAGCAAGGCGTGACTCGTTTGGATGTCGTGAATTTCATTTCACATGGTGTGCGTAAAGACAATCACAGTGAGCCGCAGAAGTCTCCTGAAGGCGCGGAAGATGCGCAAGGTGAAAATCAGGCGAAAGAAAATCCGCTCGAACAATTTACACAAAATCTGAATAAAGCAGCGGCTGAAGGTAAGATCGATCCACTCATCGGTCGCGAGAGCGAAGTCGAACGAGTGATTCAAATCTTGTGCCGCCGCCGTAAGAACAATCCATTGCTAGTCGGTGAAGCCGGCGTCGGTAAGACGGCTATTGCAGAGGGTTTGGCATGGCGTATTACGCAAAATGATGTTCCTGATATTTTGAATCAAGCAGTGGTGTATTCGTTGGATATGGGTGCATTGTTAGCTGGTACCAAATATCGAGGTGACTTCGAGTTGCGCCTGAAAGGCGTTTTGAAGCAATTACGTGACACGCCTGATGCCATCTTGTTCATCGATGAAATTCATACGATTATCGGCGCTGGTTCCGCTTCGGGCGGCACCATGGATGCATCCAATCTGTTAAAACCGGCTCTGTCAAATGGCCAATTGAAATGCATAGGCGCGACGACCTTTACTGAGTATCGTGGTGTATTTGAAAAAGATCATGCTTTGGCACGTCGTTTTCAAAAAGTGGATGTCAATGAACCGACAGTTGAACAAACTGTGCAGATTTTGCGTGGCTTGAAGACCAAGTTCGAAGAACACCACAACGTCAAGTATTCTGCTGCTGCCTTGACGACGGCTGCTGAGTTGTCTGCGCGTTTCCTCAACGACCGTCATTTACCTGATAAAGCAATCGACGTGATTGATGAGGCAGGTGCTGCGCAACGTATCTTGCCGAAGTCCAAACAAAAGAAAACGATAGGCAAGGCCGATATCGAAGACATCATTTCGAAGATTGCTCGTATCCCGCCACAAACGGTTAATCAAGACGATCGCAGCAAGTTACAAACGATTGATCGCGATTTGAAAAATGTCGTGTTTGGTCAAGACCCAGCAATTGAAGCATTGGCTTCCGCGATCAAGATGTCTCGCGCTGGTTTGGGTAAAACAGATAAACCTATCGGTTCTTTCTTATTCTCAGGCCCAACCGGCGTAGGTAAGACAGAAGTGGCTAAACAATTAGCCTTTACTTTGGGTATCGAGTTGATTCGTTTTGACATGTCCGAATACATGGAACGCCATGCGGTGAGCCGCTTGATTGGTGCGCCGCCGGGTTATGTTGGTTTCGATCAAGGTGGTTTATTAACCGAAGCCATCACCAAGAAGCCGCATGCTGTGTTGTTGCTTGATGAAATTGAAAAAGCACATCCGGATGTGTTCAATATCTTGTTGCAAGTCATGGATCATGGCACTTTGACGGATAACAATGGACGCAAAGCGGACTTCCGTAATGTGATCATTATCATGACGACCAATGCTGGTGCAGAGAGTTTGCAAAAGGCTTCTATCGGCTTTAATAATAGCAAACAGGCTGGCGATGAGATGGCTGACATCAAGCGTATGTTCACGCCTGAATTCCGTAACCGTCTTGATTCCATCATCAGTTTCCGTGCCCTTGATGAAGAGATTATCTTACGTGTGGTCGATAAATTCTTGATGCAACTAGAAGAGCAGTTGCATGAGAAGAAAGTCGAAGCCACGTTTAGCGATGGTTTGCGTAAGTTCTTAGCGAAAAAAGGATTTGATCCATTGATGGGCGCACGTCCTATGGCGCGTTTGATCCAAGATATGATACGTAAAGCCTTGGCGGATGAGCTTTTGTTCGGTCGCCTGGTGACTGGTGGACGAGTAATCGTTGAATTGGATGAGAAAGATCAGATCAAGTTAGAATTCTCAGAAGGAGACACACCTCCATCGAACGCTTCACAAGAAGTGGTCGAGGTTGAATAAATCTTGTTCGTGACCCATGCTTTGAAAAAACCTGAATTCCGATTCAGGTTTTTTTTTGCCTTCGACAGGCATATTTTTGCCGCTGAGAAGAAAAAGTGGTTTGTCGTTGCTGACTCAAGTATACTCGGGTCGATTTTTGTAATTGGTGGTCTGGTATTAAGACCTAGCGCGAAACTATGTGTAAAATCTCGCAAGTGAAGCAGTAAATAAAGCAATAACAAGTGCAACAGAGCACAACTCCAAAACAGGATTTCAAAATGCTAAAACGCCTTAATTTAACCACTTATATTTTGATCGGACTGGTACTCGGGATTGGTGTCGGTTACATCGTAAACACACACATGGCAAAGCCCGTCGAGTTTGCCGATGCAATGTCGTTAATTACGACCATGTTTCTGCGCTTAATTAAGATGATTATCGCGCCCTTGGTATTCGCCACTTTGGTGGTGGGTATTGCGAAGATGGGCGATGCTAAGGAGGTTGGACGCGTGGGTGGTAAGGCATTGGGGTGGTTTATTCTCGCTTCCTTGATCTCATTAACACTGGGCTTAGTCATGGTGAACTTCTTCCGCCCTGGCGACGCCATGCATGCGATGTTGCCAGCGACTGATGCGGTTTCTGGAATCGTCACTTCGAATTTAAGCATGAAAGAGTTTGTCACGCACCTGGTGCCTTCCTCGATCGTTGACGGTATGGCTAAGAATGAGATTCTGCAAATTGTGGTGTTCTCAATCTTCTTTGGTACAGCAGCAGCAGCGGTTGGTGAGCGCAGCAAGCCTTTGATCGACACTGTCGATGGTGTGGCTCACATCATGTTGAAGGTGACTGCTTACGTCATGAATTTTGCCCCAATCGCGGTATTCGCTGCTGTCTCTGGCGTCGTGGCAAAGAGTGGTTTAGGTGTGTTGCAAACCTATGGCGTATTCATGGGCGAATTCTATTTGTCCATTTTTGTACTGTGGTTGACCCTGATCTTCATCGGTTACTTATTCTTAGGTAAGCGCATCGGTGCCTTGCTGCGCGAGTTGCGCATGCCTACTTTATTGGCATTTTCTACCGCATCGTCAGAAGCAGCGTTTCCAAAGACGTTAGAAGGTTTGGAACGTTTCGGCGTGAAGAATCGTATCGCTTCATTCGTCTTGCCACTCGGTTATTCATTCAACCTCGACGGTTCGATGATGTATTGCACATTCGCGACCGTTTTCATTGCCCAGGCTTATGGCATTGAGCTGTCTTTGAGTACCCAAATCACAATGATGTTGATTTTGATGCTGACTTCAAAAGGGATGGCAGGTGTGCCACGTGCTTCCTTGGTGGTGATTGCAGCAACGTTGGCGCAATTCAATATCCCAGAAGCTGGCTTGTTGTTATTGTTAGGTGTCGACCATTTCTTAGACATGGCACGTTCTGCGACCAACGTCATCGGTAACGGCTTAGCAACTGCCGTTGTGGCGAAGTGGGAGGGTGAATTAGGTGAGCATGTTGATGGTGATTTAGCGAATCAAAAACTTCCTTAAGATTCTCGGGAATTTTTCCTACGATAACTTGTCCAAATGAACGCTGAATTTTGTAAAGAACTCAGCGTTTTTTTATGTGCTGTGAGATTTCGAGAGAGGTGGATACGTTGAACGTGTCGGCGTCTCAATTTTCTTCAAGGGCGAAAATAATGAAAATTAAGAAAATAAGTGCTTGTCTGTTAATTGCTGGAAGCCTCATGCAAATGGGTTTCATGGCGAATGTCGCTGCCCAGGCCCCGACCCAGCTTAGCCTTGAGAAAATCATGTCCAACACTGATTGGATGGGAATTGCGCCAGAACGGTCCTATTTCAGCGCCGATGGCAAATATGTCTACTTCCTGCGTAAAGCTGATGGGAGTGAAGTGCGTGATACTTATCGTGTGCCGGTTGCTGGTGGTCCCGCTGTAAAGCTATCAGCTTCTGAGCGTGTTAGCGTCGAAAGTGAACAAGTTTTCTTTAGCCCTGATCGTAGCTATGCGGCATGGCTGCGAAATGGCAATTTGTTTGTAATCAAAGACGGTAAGAAGTCACAAATAAGCCGCACGGGTGATATGTCCGGCTTGTTGGGCTTTGTCGGTCATGAACAACTCGCTTTCCGCCAAGATGGCAAGGTAAATCTATTTAACTTACGTAGCGGCGAGACCGTGACCTTGGTCAATATCAAGAATGATGATGATCCGGCTGCGAAAAAAGACAATGCCGATTATTTGACCCTGCAACAAACACGTTTGTTTGACATCATTAAGAAGCGCGAAACTGATAAGAAGGAAGTAGAGGCGAGACAACATGAATTGGCCTCACAAAGCAGTAGTGCGCCCCTGCCAATTTACTTAGGTAAAGGGCGAGAATTCCGTAGTTTTAGTTTGTCACCCGATGGTAAACATATCTTGTTGAGTACTTCCGCACCTCGCAAAGATGGCCGTAATGACAAAATGCCGCATTATGTCAGCGCAGATGGTTACACCAAAATTGATGATGTTCGCAGTAAAGTGGGCACAGGCGAAGACGCCAATGAATTTGTGTATTTGATTGACATCGCCGCAAATAAAGCGCAAAAACTGAATCTGGAAAAATTGGCCGGCATTAACGAAGATCCTTTACTCGATCTGAAAAAAGATGCGGCAAAACGCTTAGGTAAGGCCGAGCCAAAAGCCGCAGTACCTCGTGCAGTGTATGTGGGCTTCCGTGGCGCGCGTTGGTCACTCAATGGTCAGAAAGTCGCCTTCCAACTGTTCAGTGCGGACAACAAAGATCGTTGGATCTTGCAAATCGACACGCAAAATAAAGAAAAAGATCAGTGGCAGTTGGTACATCGTTTAACTGATAAAGCATGGGTGAACGACGGTGATTTCAATGAAATGCTATGGAGTCGCGACCACAAGACTTTATGGTTTTTGTCTGAAGAAACTGGCTATAGCCAACTTTACACCTATCAAGACGCGCAGGTACGTGCAATCACCAGCGGAAAATATGAGATGAACCGCATCCAAGCCAGTCGCGATGGTCGTTGGGTCTACTACCGTGCGAATAAAAAACATCCTGGTAAGCATGAAATTTATCGACTCTCCACCGATGGCAAAATTGATGAAGCACTGACCGATATGAACGGTGGTACCGATTACGAATTGTCTCCAAACGAAGATCGCTTGTTGTTGACGCATTCAAGCATCACACGTCAACCTGACCTATTTGTGCAAGCGACGAGCCCACAAGCTAAAGCAACTCGTTTGACTGATTCCACATCGAAAGAATTTGGGCAAATCAATTGGATCGTACCAGATGTGGTTGCCGTTCCTTCTAAACACGGCGCCGCGCCAATTTATTCACGTGTTTATCAAGATACGTCTAAAAAAACTGGAGAGAAGAAACCTGCCGTGATGTTTGTTCACGGCGCTGGTTATTTGCAAGCAGCGCATTATGGGTGGTCGAATTATTTCCGCGAAATGATGTTCCATAATTTGCTGGTGCAAGAAGGTTATGTGGTCATCGATATGGATTACCGTGCCTCGGCTGGTTATGGGCGAGACTGGCGCAATGCGATTTATCAACGCATGGGTACGCCTGAGCTGGAAGACTATCTCGACGGTATCGATTGGTTAGTCGAGAATGCCAACGTTGATCGGCAGCGTGTAGGCATTTATGGAGGCTCTTACGGTGGTTTTATGACCTTTATGGCGATGTTTAAAACCGACGCTTTTGCAGCTGGGGCTGCGTTACGTCCAGTTGCTGATTGGGCGCATTACAACCATGGCTATACCTCGAATATCTTGAATACGCCAGACGTAGATCCTGATGCATATTTGCGCAGTTCACCAATCGAGTTCGCCGCTGGTTTGAAACGTCCGCTCTTAATTTGCTCTGGTATTTTGGATGACAATGTTTTCTTCCAAGACAGCGTGCGCATGGTGCAGAAGTTGATCGAGTTGAAGAATCCTAATTTTGAGTTTGCAGTGTATCCGATTGAACCTCATGGTTTCCGTGAGCCTACCAGCTGGCTCGATGAATATCGCCGCATTTTCAAATTGATGGAAAAAGAAGTGAAAGGTCGTGATTTGAAAACGAAGTGATTTAGGCATTTCGACGTTAATGGAAAAAAGCGATCGTCTCTGATGATCGCTTTTTTTACATCAATTTTCATTGAAAGGAAACTAGCAAAGAGCGACAATCAAAGTTTCTCAGGCTAGGTTTTTTCGTATGACTTCTCAGACCTTTTATCAAGCAACTGCAGATGTGCATTCATATCCACCGCTTGAAACGGATCTCGATATCGAAGTTTGCATTATTGGTGCGGGCTTCGCTGGTCTGGCAACTGCCTTAGGTTTATTGGAGCGAGGGATAAAAAACCTCGTGATCCTAGAAGCGGAAAACGTTGGCTATGGTGCCTCGGGTCGTAATGGTGGTTTTGTATTCGGCGGATTTAGTCTTGATAACAAAGACCTTGTGCGCCAGTTGGGATCTCAGAAAGCGAGTGCCCTATATCAATTGACGATCGATGCGGTAAATCTAATTCGCCAGCGTATTGAACGCTATGACATTGCCTGTGATAAGAATGAAAGTGGTGTCTTATTGACCAATTGGTTCGATGATGATCGCAGTCTCTTGGCGCAACGTGACTTTATGCGTTCCGCGTTCGACGTCGAATGGGATTGGATTAAGAGAGAACAATTGCGTGAGCTGCTACATACTGATCGCTATTTCGGCGCCTTGCATGAGAAAAATGCTTTTCACTTTCATCCACTTAAATACGCTCAAGGTCTGGCGCGCGTGATGAGCAAGCAGGGCGGTTTAGTATTCGAGCAGACTCGCGTGCGATCCATTAAACATCAAGGCGCAATGAAAATTGTGGAAACAGATGCGGGGCAGAGTATTCGAGCAAAACATGTCGTCGTCGCATGTGGTGGTTACATCGAGCAGCTTTATCCGCAGTTGAGTCGTGCGGTATTGCCGATTGCGACCTACGCGATGGCGACTGAACCCTTAGGTGAGATCTTGGCCAGCGCCATGCAAACGCAGGCAGCAGTTTACGATACACGTTTCGCATTCGACTACTATCGTCCTTTACCTGATACTCGTATTTTGTGGGGTGGTCGAATCTCGATAACCCAGCGTACACCTGAGCGAGTAGAAGAGCTCCTGTATCGAGATATGCTGAAGGTTTATCCGCAACTAGCAGGAACACGTGTCGATTTTGCGTGGAGTGGTTTGATGAGTTATGGCAGACATAAAATGCCGCAGATTGGACAACTCGCGGATGGGGTTTGGTATGGGCTGGGTTTTGGAGGCCATGGGGTTGCGCCAACGACTTTGGCAGGGGAAGTATTGGCCAGCGCGATTCTTGGCGCTCAGCGCCTTCCTGATGGTTTAGAGCGCTATCGTTCGCCAACTACCTTTGGCTATTTGGGGCTACTTGGTGCGCAGATGACCTATTGGTATTACGAGTTGCGCGATTGGCTAAGACAGTAAAATTTCTTGTGATCGGGAATCGATTTGGTAGATAGTTACTCTTAATGCATGCTTTTTTGCTTTCTATATTTGTTTTATGTCCCAACACTGACTACAATGGGGCCCTCACATCATGAATGGGGAAGAGTTTTCAGCTTTTCGTTTCTATTCATGACCCATTCCCAAGAAAGCAAAAAATGATTCCATCAAAAAAATCCCGTAAGCCACGTCAAGAAAAGAAAATGCATGTTGGTGCATTTCAAGAGTTCGGTTTCGAATATGTCGCTGAGTTGAAAGAAGTATTGAGCCCAGATCAAGAAGCACAATTGATTCACGTTTTTCTCGATGAGGTCATCGAAAAACGCGATCTCGCTTTGAGCGGCTGGATTGATAGTGGTTTCGTCTGCCGTTTTGGCCCTGGTTCTGCAACAGATGAAGATCGTGCTGCATTGAAATCATGGTTGGAAGCTCGTCCAGAATTCAAAAACGTACAAGTTGGTGCATTGAAAGATGCCTGGTATTCACCAATGAATACTGAATTCGCATAAGACAAAATGAGGTCGAGGAAAACTGGGCTGTTGAATTCGTTCTAATTTTTCTCGCCAAATTAAACCGCAACTTCGCGAGAAGCTTGCGGTTTTTTTTCGCTTATAGTTTTTCCCTGTGATGGAGGGAAGTATCCACAAAAAAAGCTATTAAAGGAATTTGGAAAGCTTCCGATAAGCTAAAGACCGCTCGTTCGGAGGTTTACTATGAAAATCGCATCGTCCGATGTTGTGATGGCATCGAGCTCCTCCTATTCCTACCAGAAAACGGTGGAGGAAAGTCTGAAGCTTGAAGTTACCAAAAATCCCGAATCAAGAATCAACCCGAACTCGCTAGCGGAAAATCGAAATCTTGATCTCGATGTCTCTATTTCAGAGCTTGCTAGAATTTTTCAGCAGTATGAGCAATCGCTCACTGCGCCACCTCCCACTACCAACGTAGAGCAGCTCTCGGAAGAGGAAAGCAGTGATCCTCGTGTGCAGCTCATTAAAACGCTGATCGAATACATGTTGGGGCAAAACATCAAATTGTTTGGTGGTACAAGAGCGACATGCAATCAATGTGAATCAGCATCGAATGTGGCAGAAGAAAGAAAGCCACAAGTGCGATCATCTAGACCGTCGCCGCAGGCATGGGAATTAGAATATCACGCGCGCACGACAGTGAAGGAAAGTGAGCAAGTCCAATTTCAATCGAGTGGTGTAGTGCGAACGTCGGATAATCGCGAAATTAAATTCAATTTGAGCTTTGAACTACAGCGTGAGTTTCAACAAGTGTCGAGCACGGACATCGTTGCGAGTAGTGCAAAAAAAGTTGACCCTTTGGTGTTAAATTTTTCAGCATCGCCCTTGCAGTTGAGTGATCAACAATTTTCTTTCGATCTGGATGCGGATGGAAAGAAAGAGAATATTTCATTCGTCAATGGAGCTGGTTTTTTAGCGTTGGACAAAAATAAGAACGGCAAAATTGATGATGGCAAAGAGTTATTCGGGCCACAGTCGGGTAATGGTTTCGGAGAGTTGCAACAGTACGATATTGACCATAACGGTTGGATCGACGAAAACGATCCCGTGTATCAACAATTGCAAGTGTGGACAAAAAATGCGACAGGTAAGGACCATCTCGCCAGCTTGAAAGAAGCGCATGTTGGAGCGCTTTTCCTTGGTAATGTGAATACCAGTTTTTCTATGAATGATACTCAAAATAAACCACTCGCCCAACTGCGCTCGAGTGGACTTTGGTTAAGCGAGGCCGGGCAGGCCCATAGCTTGCAGCAAATTGACCTCGTCGCTTAGTCATTTTACGTTCGTTCCTCCAAAATAGGCTTTGATGCCGCGTTTTTGACGGCTCACCCCTTTGGTAATTGACGCTCACCATGCTTGAGTGGATACTCGCTGCTATGCCTGCATCGTGCAGGTGATTGATCTCACCCTTAATTTTTACATTTAATAGCGAGAAATACATGAAGAAAAAAACAATGTTGCGCGCCGTTCTAGGTGCGCTTGCTGTAAGCGCCTTTTGCAGTTTGAGCGTGGCTCCTGTGTATGCGGCTGAACAAACGTGGGTGGCCAAGAGTAATGACAATGCCAAAATCTTGCTCAATCTGATGGGTAAGTATTCGCCAGAAGGCGCTGGTGCCTTAGGTGTAGACGGCTTGGATGAGCAAATCACCGATTTGTCGCGTGACACCTTCGATATCAATATCAAAGAAACGCGTGCGGTGATCGCTGAATACCAAAAACGTTTGCGCAATGAAACGGATCCTAAGATCAAGCAGGATTTGATGATTTTGATCTCGAGCGCTGAAGATAGTATTCGTAGCGAGGGTTTGCGCCGTAAATACTTTTTGCCTTATATGGATGTCACTGGCATGTTGTTCGGCGTGATGCGTCAAACCTTGGACCCACGTGTCCCTAAGGATCGTCAAAAATCGCTGTTAGTTCGAATCGATAAATATGCGGGATTGGCGAAGGGGCATCGTCCTTTTACAGAATTGGCGAAAGAGCGCATGTTTGAACGCTTGAAGGCAAATCCAAAATTAATCGGCCCATTTAAAGGTGAAGTTGAGCAGGCGCTCAGTGATGCACCAGCCTTAATCGCAGGGATGAAAGATTTGCTGACCAAGAGCGAACTGAAAGGCTGGGAAAAATCGTTTGCTGCGATCGAACAGCAATTGAATGCCTATAACGCCATGATCAAAGCAGAAGTCTTGCCTCGCGCGCGGACTGATCACAAATTGCCAGCCGAGGTGTACGCTGACAATCTGCATCAGTTCGGCGTGGATATTGGTCCAGAAGAATTGATCAGCAAAGCGCTTACGTCGTTTGCAGAAATCCGTAATCAAATGCAGATCACGGCAGGCATTATCGCTAAGGAACGTGGCTTGCCAGACGCTGACTATCGTGCAGTGATTCGTGAATTGAAGAAGCAGCAAATTGCTAAAGACAAAGTCATGCCTCTGTACGAAGATCGCTTGCTGCAAATAGAAAACACAATTCGCCAGCAACATATTGTGTCACTGCCAGATCGCAAAGCGAAAATTCGTTTAGCAACAGATGCAGAAAATGCCCAACAACCGGCACCGCATATGAGCCCACCACGTTTGATTGGCAATACTGGTGAATATGGTGAATTCGTGTTGACCACAGGTATTCCCGCAGGTGCGGGAGGAAAATCCTTGGCATTCGACGACTTTACGCACGAAGGCGGTACATGGACGTTGACTGCACATGAGGCGCGTCCAGGCCATGAATTGCAATTTGCCAAAATGATCGAAGCGGGTGTATCGACAGCGCGCGCGGTGTTTGCCTTTAATAGCGTCAACGTTGAAGGTTGGGCATTGTATGCAGAAGCAGAAATGCAACCATTTGAACCTAGCGATGGTCAGTTATTTGCTTTGCAAGCGCGCGCTCAGCGTGCGGCTCGTGCCTTCCTCGATCCTATGGTCAACTTAGGTCAAATCACGCCAGAAGCGGTGAAATCCTTCTTGATGGATGAGGTAGGTTTGTCTGAAGGGATGGCAACCCAAGAAATGCAACGCTATACTTTCCGCGCTCCAGGTCAAGCAACTTCCTACTTCTATGGCTATCAGCAGTTGATGGAAACGCGTCAGGCAGCAGAGGTCGCTTTGCGTAAAAAATTCAATCGTCAGGCGTTTAACGATTTCGTTTTAGCGCAAGGCTTGGTGCCAGCAAAAGTATTGCGTCAAGCGGTACAACAAGAGTTCATTCCTGCGCATTCCAAATAAGGCCAATTAGCGCCAATTAGGGCAAGTTGAGCGCTTGATTCATTCAAGAAAAACGGCGGCTTCATTTTGAAGTCGCCGTTTTTCTTTTCTCGCCCATGCTTACACGCGAATTATCTTAGTGGTGCGTAAATAAAAGTATTGCGTGGACCCGCAAGACATCCTGCCTCTTTTACTTTAGTTTGAAGTTGCACTATTTCAGGTAATTTCTCTGGAGCGAAATCACGTACCACGTGCAGGATCGCGAGTTTAGGATTGGTGGCGTGCGCTTCCATTGTGATCTTGTCAGTACTTGCCGCGAACATATTTTGGCAGCGCTGCAGCAACTCGGCATTATCTGATTCGATATAGAAATTCAATCGTAGCAAACTCGCTTTCTTTACAATCGAAGGCGAGTCTGCTTTGCCGGATGGTTGAAACGATATCGTATCTTTTAGTTGATAGATCTTGACTGAATAGACTGCAATCCCAGCGAAACAAATGATCAGAAGAAGACGTTTTAGCATGGTTGATAAAGTTAGAAAATACGGTGGGACTCGCGCGATTGAGGTGATTGATATAAAAGCATTTCAAAAAGAAAATTTACATTTTTAGAATGTTTAAGACAGCACGATTTTCTACGGTATTGCTGCGTTTATCGCTACTTGGGATTGGCAAAAACCGACATTCTCCAAATTTTATCACCTGACATTCTTGATTTTGATGCATACTCGAATCATACCATCTGCGGCTCAATTGTTGGCTCAGCTCAGATTGGTGAATTCAAAGTTGAGATGTCGGGAACCGATCATGTCGCAACCAGATTCGAACTCACAGGTGCCCCAATCAGACGCCGAACTGATCGCAACATTAAGACGCGAACTTCAACAGACTCGCGCATGGCAAACACGTATTTTGCAAGCTTTAGACCATTTGCAATCGGGGTTGGTGATGTATGGCCCAGACGACGTCCTCGTTTTTTGTAATCGTCGCTTTCGCGAAATTTATCCAGAGATAGCAGATATCCTTACTCCAGGCACTCCGTATAGCGAAATCGCGCGGACCTTCTATCGACGTGAATTTCATCGCCGCACCGAATTGAGTGAAGATGCCTATGTTAATGCGAGGGTGACACAGCATCTCAATCCTGACGAATGTGATGATGAATACTTGATGGGCCCTGATACGTGGATATTGGCATCTGATCGCAAAACCTCCGATGGTGGTGTGATTGGTTTTCGTTTAGATATTAGCGAACGAAAGCGTGCTGAAAAGCTATTAGCCGAAACGGAAATGCGAGGTACCGCTGAATTGGAACAAAAGGTGAAAGAGCGCACCCATGATTTATTACTCGCCAATCAAAATTTAGAGCAAGCTTTGAGCGAATTACGTGGGGCGCAGCGTCAACTGGTACAAAGCGAGAAACTCGCCTCCCTTGGTTTTTTGGTGGCAGGGGTTGCACATGAAATTAATACCCCAATTGGAAATGCTCTCTTGGTTGGAACTTCTTTACGTGAAGAGATCGAACATTTTTCTATCCATTCATCACAAAAAGTGACGCGTAGTTTGCTCGACAAACATGTCGATTTTGTGACCAAGGGGAGTGATGTCTTAGTCTCGAATCTCAAGCGTGCTGGAAAACTGGTGCAGGGCTTTAAACAACTTGCCGTTGATCGAGCGACTGAGCAGCAACGCGTGTTTGTATTGGTAGAAGTGATCGATGAAGTTCTATTAGCAATGGGGCCAACCTTGCGACGATCGCCATTTAAATTGGATATTCAAGTTCCAGCCGATTTGAAGATGAAGAGTTACCCTGGTCCACTTACCCAGATTATCGTGAACTTTATTAATAATGCGCTTGTTCATGCGTTTGAGGGACGGACTGAAGGACATATGGTCTTGGACGCCAGTGTCAATCAAGAGAATCACATTGAAATTGTGTTCTCAGATGATGGATGTGGAATGCCCGAGCATGTCGTCAAGCATGTGTTCGATCCATTTTTTACGACGAAATTGGGACAGGGGGGCAACGGGTTGGGAATGCATATCGCCTACAATATCGTGACCCAGTTATTGGGGGGCACGATATCGGTCGATACAAAAATAGGACGTGGTACTAGTTGGCGCCTAGTAATTCCTAGTGAAATGTGTACCTAGTATTTCGATTTTGTCGGCGTAATTTGTAATTGATGGACAATAATCTTGCGATCGGCGTCGGTAATTTTGTTCGGGAACTGTTGGTTTAAAAAATCCCATATCTCACGGTCGAGTGATTCACAACGCAAGACGGCACGACTCTTTCTTGTATATCGATGTGAGTACTCCAGATCATCACCATCTTCATTTTCTTGGTTGTATTTCTTTGTTCGACGTTGATCTTTGTATTGCTCTTCTTCGAATTTCTTGGCAGGCAGCGTGCAGTTTTCGCGAAAAACCGTACGCAAGTCTTGACTCTGAACGTCGTAGCATTGGGTCGCCCTATGCTCAAATTGCCAGCAGGTCTTTCCTACGTCCTTAAACTTGGAGATGGCCGTAATTTTTCGAATCGCGGCATCATTGGCGTCGGCACTTTTCTCTCCCGACTTAATGGCGCATGGTTGATCAGTGTAGGTCGCTTTCCCCTCAGCATTGACACACTTATGTAGTTGCGCATTGGCGTTTGCCGAGATGGCGGATAGTACAAGGATCGCAGCTGTAAAGAATCGTTTATCCATTTTGTCGGCGTTTGAAAATGTGAAAAGACAGTCTAGTGTTTGTCTGCACCTGAATTGCGTGAAGGCAAATTATACTGACATTCATCGATTTCGGTACGATCGTTTATGGGCCGCCGTTCTGGGCGTTGAAACCTCATTGTTGGCATGTATAGACAAGCACAGCGAGGTCTTCGTCGACCTCGCGACTGTGCTTTTTAGACGCTCGCCAGAATAGGCTGTGAGCGAGAAGGGCTTTGTACTTGATCGACTTCGACTTCGATCGCATTTTGTAGAGAGTCAATTGAAGCACCCGTACGGTAGGCGAATCGAATATGAATGAGATCTCCAGCACGCACGGAAATAGGGCGTGCGAGAGGCAAGGCCATATAGTGGTTAAGCCAATCGATGGTGCTATTGTCTTCTCCGCGTATCGCTAAAATGTTTTTGGTGATAAAACGAAGTGCGCTTAACTGACCACTATGCTCGATTGCAATTTGACCTTCCCATTCGATCAGTTTCTCGTTGGTTTGAGTGAAATCGATAATTTTGTATAAGGCCGGTTGACCTAGTTCAGTGGTGTCGGCAGTAAATGCCCCAGGTAATTGGAATTGAATGATCGGCGCTTGAAATCCCAAGAAATCGTAACGCTGCTGTAAGGGTTGGACTGCCATCACTACTGCTTCGGGAATGAAGATAGGCATATGACCTGGGAATTTTTCCGCATAGCGCTGTTTGAAATTCTCGATGACCTCGACCTGCTTTTCGCGCAGCATCGCAACATGAATCATTTCACAGATAACAAAGTCGACAGGTTCGGGTGGAAGATATTCGAAGGCATCGGCGTGAATCACCTGTACGCGTTCACCTCTGTGGTTCAATGCAAGTAAGCGGCGCGCTTCCGCAACCATGTCCGGGTTAAATTCAACGCAGTAGACCTTTTCCGCTGTTTGCGCTGCAAACCAAGAAAGCACACCAGTGCCCCCGCCGAGCTCTAACACTTTTGCCCCTTCAAATACGCGGTATTGAATCGCTGCTTTGAAATTGTCCATACGATTGGAGTCCATCAGCATATTGTGATGGTATTGCAGTGGAATGAATTGCCCTAAATAGCAACTCTCGGCTTCGCGTTCAATCAGCATCACAATTCCTTTCGTTCAGCGTTAATTCACATTGGAAAGCATCTATTTTGCGAGCTGCGTTCCATCAGCGGCAAAGGTCTGAGCATGAGCGTTGATTATGATAGAGCTAGTGAAATGTGAAGCTCGGAGGAAAGGGGTGTTTGCCTGTTATTTCTCGATGTGGCTGTGTTTGCAGGTGTTCGTGAGCGCTGCGCTAAAAACGATTCTAGCAACCGGTTTTAGCTCGGGGGCAAGATAGGGCCGGTTGCTTGCAGGGATATGAAGTGATCAAATCGTGATCAATTCGTTTCTACATGTCGCTTAAAGTTATCGATAATCGCTTGCCAACCCTGTTGCTGCTGTTCGACCGGATACACCGTTTCGGGGTCGAAACTGACGCTGACTTCGATACCAGCTTCTGTTTCTTTGAATTCAACTACAGCTTTGCGTTCACCGAAACTGTATTCGATCAAGGAAGGCTCAATGACTTGGTCATAGGTTCCAGCAAAGTCAAAACCCATACTTCCATCTTTGGCTTCCATTCGTGAAGAGAATGCACCGCCGGCACGTAGGTCGACAGAGGCACGGGTTGTATGCCAATCGTCTGAAGCAGCATTCCATTGCACGATATGATCGGGTGTCGTGTAATAGCTCCAGACTTTGGAAATAGGTGCAGATATTAAGGTTTTGACGGTGATTTTCATGACGGTCCGCTTAAAGTAAAAGAGTGTTTATCCTACACCGGATTTTAAGTTCAATAATAGGCAAATCAACAAATCGTCGATCGAACTTAGCGAGGAAAATGGGAGTTTGAAAAGTGGCGCGGGTAGCAAACGACTTCGCTACCCGTGATAGAGATAAACTAAACCAAGATGATGTCCGCAGCTGAAATGCCAATCAAGCTGATGGCAGTGCTGGTATTGGTCGGAGTTACTGCAGCTGTGATTTCCATACCATGCAAAATAGAGTCATCAGGCAGCACGTAGCCTAAGCCAAGGTCGATGGAGAAAGTCTTCGCCACCGCAATGCGATTGTCTAATAAATCTGCTACCCAGCCGAAGGTGGCGTCACCTTTGAAGCTATGGGCAGCGAACAAAATATCGGTTACCAATTTTCCTTTAGTAGCCTTGCCAGTCGCTAATTGATCGGTCCAATAAGCTAAACCGCCAGCGTCTGCACCATCGGTGCGGCCCAAGACGTTCTTGTAGATCAGGTTGACGAAATCAGCGTTACTCATTTTGGCATCGAAGCCCGTCAAAGTTGGGAAGAGCAGACCCGCGTTGTAGAAATTATCAGCAATTTGATTGATAGTTTGACCAGCCTTCATTTGCTCTATCCAATAGACCAAACCATCAGCATCCGGGACGCGACGGAAGAATGCGACATAGAGTTCGATGATGCTTTGCACATTGGCACTTGGTGCGCTAGCGACCACAGTATGGACATCTAGGTTGACTGTCATATCACTGAACTTGAGACTCTCGACATTTGTGGTCGTATCAGTACCATCAGTTCCTGTTTTCGCTTTGATCGTGTAAGTCGCGCCACTCTTAGTGATAGTGTAGTTCGATAACTTGCTGGCGTACGCTGCAATATCAGTCCCAGTGCCGCCGTCTATTGTATCGTTGCCAGCACCGCCAGTAATTGTATCGTTACCCGCTAAACCATTAATCTTGTCATTGTTGGCGGTGCCATTGAGCGTATCGTTACCACTGGTGCCATTGATACCTCCTGGAAAGGCAAGAGTCAGATCGAATGTGTCTCGATTGTTATTGAAGACCAGTTTTTCCATGTTGTATAACGTGGCATGGAATGGGCTACTCGCACCCGACACGGAATCAACTTGGATCGCGCCATCCGCTAATTGCTTAAAGGTATATTCGTTTCTCAGAGATGTGCCGAAATTGAGCGTATCAATCCCTCCCAAGCCATCAACGACGTAGGTGCCACCTTCGCCAACACTCCAACTGTCGTTCCCATTTGTTCCAATAACGGTAGGCATGATTCTTCCTCTTATTTATGAAAATTAAATATTTAGCCGTGTGCGTAACATTTACTTTTTAAAGCGAATATTGCATTGTAAATCGGTCGTAAAGTAACTCGCACCTGCCTCTTCCAAAAAAGCCAGTCCTCGATCTTCCATTAGCATCGCAATAGTGGTGTAGCTACCAGCCATTAAACTGAGCGGTGCCAAAACACTTATCGATGACCAATATTCAACTGGCATTCCAGTCCGTGGATTAAGAATATGACAGTACCGTTTGCCATTAAGCTCAAAGTATTTTTCATAGTCTCCGCTGGTTGCGAGTGCACCTTCTTTTAACGGAATGGTCGCAATAATTTTCGACAACTCACGAGGGTGCTGAATTCCAATAACCCAAGATTGACCGTCGGGTTTAGGTCCCAAAACGCGGATATCGCCACCAAGATTAACGTATCCGTGTCTTACCTTCAAACGTTCAAGTACTGCACCAGCTTTATCCGCTGCATATTCTTTACCAAATCCGCCAAAGTCGATTTCCATCCCGACTTTCGGAAGGTAGATGTGATTGCATTCACGTTCGATACTAGGCCAGTCTATGCTTTCGCATAGTGCATCAAGCTGTGCTTTTTCGGGTAAGCGAGGCTCTTTAAAATTCCAAGCTTGCCGCAAAATACCCGAACTAATATCAAACAAGCCTTCACTCATCTGGTACAACTGTTCAGCATAGTTCAACATTTCCCAAGTTTCTGGGTCACATTCAACTTTCTGCTTCCCCGCCGCTGCATTGATTCTTGATACGACGCTTTCAGCTTGGTAGCGGGAATACTTTTTTTCAATCCTCAAGGCCTCTTGTGCTGCTTCAGCGGCTTTTACTTGTGCGATAGTCCGATCAATATCAGCAATTACAATTTCACAAGCCGAACCCATAGCCTTGAATGGGAAGCGAAAAATCTCCATCAAAAAGTATCATCCATCGACATCAAGCCGCTTAAAACGAACGTGCTAAACCAACCTGAAAACTACGCGCTGAAAAAGGTAAGAGCCTTGGGCTGCCGTCGCCAAATAGACGCCAGTTTGAACGCTGTTCGTATTTCTCATATTTAAAATCGACCACCCAATCATCACCAAGGTTCTTGACAATCTTAAAACCTAGTGTGTGCGCGCCATAAGCGGAAAGACGTTGATCTTCGGAGAAATAAATCGCACCTTCAGGCGGATTCGGCGGGAAAGGGAAACCAACTGGACCGGCATCGACATAAAACTTGGCCGCACTTTGGCTATAGAGCCTCACTAAGGGAGTGATACTCCAGCCGGCACTTAAGTTTTGTACATACTCGAGACCGAAAGTATGTGACTTCACCGACCAGTCATCACCGTAGTAACGATAACTAAAGCGTGTCGTCGCATCGAGCTTATCAAGATGATGGTTCCAACGTACTGTCATCGTATGGCTTTTACGATCAGGGCGATTGTCGAAAATTTTGTATGGATCGGACATGTATCCCGTCGCGTTCGCTAAACCGACATTCACTTGCACGATATCGACTGGAGTTAGTACCTGAGAGACACCAAACAAGAAATCAGTTACATGCTTACTTTGATCTTGTACGATTTTATTGTTTGGATTAATGCTGTCGAAACTCAGGCCGATCCCGGCAGACCAGGTGGTATTTCGATCTTCTGAGCTTAATGAGCCTTGCAATGTAATTGCCTTCGACACGTAGTCAGATTCATTAGAGTAAGCACTACCAAGTGTGATGCTGCCATCGCCAAAGTAACGTGTCAGTCCGGCGTCAATTGCATTGCGCCTGTCATGCATTTTAGTGATAGCTGAGTTGTGATAGGCCGGTGATGCACCTGAGATGCCGTCAGTTGTCGCCGTAGCTGTCATTGACCATTCAGGGGAAATTGGCGCAACCACACCGATCGCGCTAGCTTTGACACGAATTCTGTCTTTGTTCGGTTGTTTATCGAAGTAATCGAGATATTTGACCGCGATCGAAGCTTTTTCGGGTGGGTCTTCGGCGTGACAAACTTGAGTGTTAAGAACAGCTAAGGTTGCCAATAGAAATTTTGCGTGGGATTTGCTATTTGTGCTCATTGTCCGTCTTCTTCAATCTTGCTGGTAAGTTGAGTTGTCACTTAGTTACAACCACATCCGCCACCACCGACGCCGCTGCCGCCTGAAGAAGCTTCTTTGCTGAAATAGGTATGATCGACAAATCGCGCATCGAGATTGTCTCGGTCAAAGCGCATGTCTTGGCGCGCTAATTTGCCTTTTTCCCATGGTTGCACAGTCTGTATTGTGCTACAGGCACTCAATGTCAAAGAGAGACTAATGATGCTAAGGCTTACGCTCAGACGAAGGACTTTTATTGTTTTCAAGTGATTCTCCCGCCGCAAAAATTTCATCATAAACGGAAAAGTGCCAGAAGAGTTAATACTGTGCCACTGTGGTTACAAAGAATTACACCTTAGTCTAAAAATTTTCCAAATCCTTTCGTGATCTGAGAAAAAAATTATCAAATGAGGCCATCGCTCACTAGTTTGTGCTCACAGTTGAGGTAGTTGTTAATAAATATAGATTTTAGTAAAAAAGTCTTCGTGCCACATGGCATTGTGGCCGAAGACTTTGAGAAGACAGCGCAAAGAGGCGGGAATAATAATGCGATGTCAGCTTATTGCACCACAATTTCAACGCGTCGATTGAGTGCCCGTCCTTCTTCGCTGCTATTGGTCGCAATCGGTGCGAAGTTAGCGACGCCTTTGGCGATGAGGCGACGTTTATCGATGCCAGCTTGAACCAATCCTTGAACGATGGCTTGAGCGCGCGCCTGACTCAAACTAAGATTGCTGTCGATGCTGCCAACGTTATCAGTGTGGCCAACAATGATAACGTTCAAATTATTTTGCGACTTCAGCATTTTGGTGAGTTCGGCCAGCTGTGTTTGGCTTTCAGTTTTCAATTCTGCTTTGCCGGTATCGAACAATAAACCGTAGAGCGAGACATGGCCTGAGTAATCAAGGCTTTGATTGAGCGAGTCGGCGTTGACACTTACTTGTCCTGTGGGCTGTGCTTTTTCCTCGATAATCTGGATAAAGGTAGAGACCATGGGGTCTACTTTTCTGCCACCGCCAAACGCCATGGAGTTATAGACCAGAACATAGGTTTTGGAATGTTTTCCATTTGCCGCGAAAGCACCGACGATGAGCCTGCCTTCTTCATTGTCTGGAGCCCCATTGTGACTAAAACCTTTATGGTGGCCATCGTCCCATTTGAATTGGCGTTTAAATGGCTTTGCCTGGTCCCGCCAAGCTCTAAACAGATCGTCACAATTTTGGTCGCAGCTCATGCTTACTTGCAAACCTGCCTTGAGCAAGGCATCACGGTAATTACGATGTACCTCTAAAGTCGTTTTGCCTACTGGAGATAGATAGTGCAGACGAGTTTCTTTGCCTTCAACGACTTTCCATTCCACGCTTTTCGCACCATCTTGTTTAATCGTTTTCGCTTGCGGCAGCGTTGCTTCAGTCCAATCTGTTTGCAGGTAGCCGGACATCCACGATCCTTGGAAGCGCTGAATTAAAGGGTGATCTTGAGCATTTGGAAGGTCTTTGCTTTGCGCAAGGCTTGATAAACTAAATACCGTGATCGTCAGCGACGAAATGAGTTTGGTAATGAAAGTGAGAGATTGCTTTTTCATATTTCAAAAAAATGATGAGGAGTCATAATTTTAATTTTGAATCTGGCCAAAGGATGTGATGATAATCAAATTT
This sequence comes from Affinundibacterium nitidum, assembly GCF_014284155.1. GTDB lineage: Bacteria > Pseudomonadota > Gammaproteobacteria > Burkholderiales > Burkholderiaceae_D > Undibacterium > Undibacterium nitidum. The sequence goes on along the minus strand of NZ_JACOFZ010000001.1, from coordinate 1,118,013 downwards.
TTTTTGTCCTGAAAATGGTCCTTGATGACACTTTGCATTTGGTTTTTCAGGATCTAAACAGGATTGCATAATGCTTTCATCAAGCGCCCAAGATGAAATGGAAATTCGTATTTTCCCCATTGTTCCACGCTCACATGTAACTCTTTTTGGCAGACTCTCGAAGGATTGGTATTTTCGATTTTAAGTCCGAAGTTGTCTGGCATCTGGCTGACCCTCAGATAAGTGTTGAGACTGCTAACGACTAATGGTGCCGCTTATGTTCACCCTTGAGAAAAGCTTGTCGTGCAAAGAAAAAAGCGAGTAGGTGATTTTCCTGCAATTGATAGTGTGGTTTAGCTTTTCTTTTGATGGTGCTGGGCGTGTCATTTAAGACCACGGCAGCACGATAAAGTGTCTTGGCATCCCATAACACATCTTCCGACGTCATCTCGTATAGACGCGCACGACGTTGAGCATCTCCAACGCGTTCAATATAGCGATTAAAGATCATCTCCTCTTTTTTGAACAAGCTTCTGGTTTGCTGATCGGCGATATACAGTTGTTCGGTCTCTTGCTCGCGCTTGTGAGTGCGAAGAGTTTGGTCGAGTGGATTTGGATTGAGGGTGTTGGATGATTTGAGTAGAGCGAAAGGGAAGCCACGCCTTAAGCGTTCTTCGTCGCTGATGTTATCGACAGCTAATACAAGGATTTGGGTCAATGGATCGTCAACCCATTCGAGGTTCAATTCTTTAGGTAAGTCCATTACGCGAACGTAACGATAGGTGCCAAGTAAGCCACGTGGTAGGCTATTGTTAAGTCTCGCTTCTTCCTTCAATAAGAAAAAAGTCAGTAAATGCATTTCTTGTGAACGGTAGAGTTCACCGTCATCTGGTTCGTGCTCTGTGTTCGTATGCTGAAAAATAACCGCGGCATGATTGAAAGAGGGTCTTGACCAAGGAAGATCCTGCGCCAGTGCATCGAATACCAGCATGCGAGCTGCAGCTTTCCTATCGCTTCCCGCCGTTGTGTATTCAATCGATTGTCGTGAGAGCTCGAAAAGATGTGAGCGCAGTTGCGCGTGAGCATGAAAACTGATTAAAGCAGCGATACAGCTTAAGATAACCTGTTTGAGGACGCGCATATGTGTTCGTTTAAGGCTTTGCCATCATGCCTTTATTTTAACAAACGAGCGGTGTGCTGTGTAAGGGTTTGACAAGTGCGGGGAGAGCAGCGAAGGAGGCTCTTGTGACCTCCTTCCAACAAGTCTAATCTTTATGCGATTTTTTGAGTCCGTTTAGGTAACTTGATTAAACCCAAAGACATCGCTGTCGCACACAACACAATCAAGATGCCAGCAATGATGCCATGGGTGATTGGCTCGTTCAGTAATAGCCAAGCCCAAATGGAGGCAGTAGCCGGAATCAAGAAAGTGACCGTAATCGCTTTGCTTGCCCCCTCAGTTGAAATCAATTGGAAGAACATGGCATAAGCAATGCCTGTGCAGACTACGCCCAAGATGGCAACAGCGAGTAAGGCCGTGCCCGTGCCGTGGGTAATCGCATGTGGGATCGCTGGTGCAGCTAAAGGCAATAGGGCAAGCGCCGCAGCAAATTGACTACCTGTGGCAGTCGCTAAGGCAGGAATCTCTTTGGCGTACATACGAGTGTAAGTGGCTGCGAAACCATAGCCCACCGCTGCACCCATGCCCGCTAAGACGCCACCAATCACCCAAGGCGTGACATCAACTGGGCCTATTCCGACCAAAACTGCGACACCAAACAAACCAAGTATAAAAGCACAGATGCGCAACCAACTCAAACGTTCGCCGAGCATGATGAAGCCAAACACCGCGGTAAAGATTGGTGCCAGAGAATTCATGGTTGCCATGTAAGCAGAAGGCACATGCAAGGCCGACCAGGCAAATAAACTGAAAGGAATCGCGGTATTCCCTAAACCGATAATCAAATAGGTTTTTGCGTTGCGCTTCCATTGAAACTCTATACGGCGATGGCGTGCATACAAATAAATGGCGAGTGCGCCAAGACTAGCGCGCCCGAAAGTCGTCAGGAACGGCCCAAACACAGGCGAAGCAATACGCATCAACATGAAGCTTGTGCCCCATATTAAAGCCAGCGATAGTAGACGGATCAGATTGGTAGTTGACATAGATTTTTCGCTATTTGAGGGAATGGAGTATCAATAATGGTGCAAATAAGGCAGTAAATATGCTGAACAGGTTGGCATGCTAGACCTCAACACAAAAAAAAGCCAACGATACTTATTGACATCCGCTGTAAGTTTTTCTAACAATACGTCATGAGTACAATATCGTTAAATTCACTGCAAACCTTCGAAACGGCGGCGCGCCATAAAAGCTATTCCTTGGCAGCGCAAGAGCTGAACATTACGCATAGTGCTGTCAGTCAGCAGATGCGTGGCTTGGAGCAAGCCTTAGGCGTTGCTCTGTTTGAGCGCAAAAGCAGGCAGATGCAGTTGACAGCCGATGGCGCACAACTGCTCAAGCAAATTCAACCCGCGTTGCGCCAAATCGCACGAGCTCTTGGTCAGATTCAGACCGAGAAACGCTCACCGGGCATCAAGGTGGCGACCTTGCAATCCTTCGCCACTTTTTGGCTGTTGCCTCGTCTCGGCAAGTTTCAAGCTTTACATCCTGATTTACCGATTCATATTCAAGCGGCGATTGGACTCGTCAATTTAGAAAAAACGAAAACCGATATCGCGATTCGTTTTGGCTTGGGTAAATGGGATGGTTACGATGCAGAGAAGCTACTCGACGATCAGCTCTACCCAGTTTGTAGTCCTAACTTTAATCAAGGTCGATTCCCACGCACGCCACAGCAACTGTTGAAGCATCGCATTCTGTGCGTCGAACATGGGCGCGAGTGGCAAAACTGGGGCCATCATGCCGGCATCGATATTCATCAATTCAAACTTGAGTCGCATCTCAGCGACAGTAATTTAATGTTGACTGCAGCCATGGCAGGGCAGGGAATTGCCGTCGCCCGTCATAGTCTGGTCGCCGCGGAAATAGCGGCAGGTAATTTGCTCCGTCTATTCGACATCGTCGCGCCGTCTGACTACAGTTACTATCTGGTGACTCCGATAGGCTTGCAAAAGTCTGATGACTTACAAGCCTTCGCCGATTGGCTAAAGAAAGAAGCGAAGGCTTTTGTAAGATCGAGCAAGAGAGTCTTGTAGACTAAATATTTGTGAGCAATCAACGATTTCTGATTTGAAACGAAGATTAGCGTTTGAAAATGTATAGAAGGGGCCCTGCAATAGATCATGCGTTTTGCCTGTTGGAGTGCTAGCCAGACCAACCTTCAATCTCTTTGCAAACTTGAGCGCCGGCTTACTTTGTAGAGTGAAGCACAAAGTAAAAAATATCGGCGGTTTTCTCTAGGCCTTTTTTCCTCGAGGCTGCGAAATGGCCAGATTCGTAGTCAACTCTCAGTATCGCACCGGGAGCATGCGTTGATGCTGCTTGCAGGCGAGCCGCAAATTTTCCAACTTGCCAGGGCTCGACGCGCATATCGTTTGCACCGGTAAGTAACATGCAAGCAGGATATCGTACACCATCTTTCAAGGCATGATAGGCGTCCATGTTAAGTAAGGCATGAAACTCATCTTCTTTCTTTATTGTGCCAAATTCAGCGTCGTTGCCAGCCCCATTAGGCGTGAGTTCGAAACGCAGTGCATTGAATATTCCCACTTCGCCAATGGCTGCAGCAAAGAGGTCGGGGCGTTCGGTGATAGCTCGGCCGACCATAATGCCGCCGGCTGAGGTGCCCCATAGAGCAAGATGTTTTTTGTTAGTCCAGCCTAGCTTAATCAGATGTTCAGCCGAGTCAATTGCATCGCGCCACGTATTGTGTTTGCGCGCTTTTTTTCCAGCTTCGTGCCAGCTTCGTCCTAGTTCGCCACCTCCTCGTACGTGTGCATAGACAATCACGCCGCCGGCATCGAGAAACGCCATGTTCTTCGGATTGAAGCCAGGGTCGAGCATGTCCCCGTAGGCACCATAGGCAATCATTAACACAGGGTTACGGCGATTCAGTTGGATACTTCGGTGGTGCAGGATATCGAGTGGCACCTTGACACCGTCGCGGCTAGGAGCTTGTATGCGGGTTGTGGTATAGGCTGAGAAATCACGAGCGGAAGGTCTAACAAAATCGTAACGGCGACTACTGAGATCTCGAGCGTCGACCTTGTAGGTGATACCAGGTGAACTCAGTTCATCCATGTTATACCATGCGCCAGCCTCATCTGCGGCAGTATAGAGTCCCCACACCGATCCTGTTTGCGGCAACTTCACTGCTTGCACTTGGTCGTTGCTGGCAATACGGTGTAGTCCCGCCTTTCCATGATGCAGGTCAATCACGTAAATGCCGTCGCGAGCACAACTCATACTATTGAGCACGCGATCACTGGCCGCTAACACGACTTTGCCCGTGTTTATGTTTTCCTTTGCGGCCTTGATCTTGATAATCTCACCGTTGCTTTGCTTGCCTTTGGCTAAGACATAGACATGATCACCATGTAGCTCCACATCTTTGATGCCATCCTCTTTGCCGGCGATTTGTCGCCACTGTGGTTTACCCGCGTACAGATCAACTGCTTTGGCAACATAAACGAGGTTGATATCGAATTCGTTCAATACGCACAGACCGAGCACCCACTCACTACCCACGGCTCCTGTGACCATCGGTAGATCGTCTGGCATACTCGCACCATCTGGCGTTTGACCGGCACGTAAAACTTCAAGGTCGTTTTTGGGATTGGTGCCCAGTTCATGCATCCAGCACGATGAATGCAGGGTGAAATCGGCGTTCGTCGCCACTGCATCTTCCCTCACTCTAAAGTAAAAGAAGTATTTGCCGTCAGCACTCCACCCAGTACCGCGAGAAAACAAACTAGTGATTTCGACAGAACTTCCCGACGCTATATCTTTGATGAAAACGGTGGACTTCTCCGAGCCTCCTATCGATATGCCATAGGCGATGTGCTTGCCATTCGGTGCAGGAGAAAAAAAGTCAAGGCTAGCCGGCGCCTCGCTTGGTGATCTTCCCACACTTGGATCGATCAGTAATTGATCAGAAGAAGTTGCCGAATCGCGCATGAACACTTTGTACGTTTGTTCTCCTTTGAGACTCTTATAGATAAAGAGTTTGCCACCTGCTGGCATCACATATCGGAGTTGATCTACATCGGATGAATAATATTCAAGTCGTTTGAGTATGGATTTTTGTTCCGGCATTGCGGCCAGTATTTCACGCGCATAAACGTCTTGGGCTTTGAGCCAATTTTCCCATTCTGCAGTTTTGGGTTGCGCTTCCATCCAACGATAAGGATCTGTGACCGATACTCCCCAATATTGATCAGTGACTTCGCTAATCCTTGCTTTTGGTGGTAAATTTAATGTTGACTGGCGACGAATTTGTGAACCTGCGATGGCAAGACTTGGAGTGAAACTGGCCGCAATGCCATAGCTAATCAATTGTCGTCGGGTGATCGAATAAGTCATGGTTTTTCTCCAATTTTCGATAGCTTGCTCGCGGTAGGTGATATGTTCGTGAGATCGGATGCATCAAATGAAATGACTTCCAAACCCACGTCTGGCGTATCTCTTAAATTGCCAGAATGGATTACTTTTTCTGCGCTAACACATAGGCAACAATCGCATTGGCATGTCCGTGCCCCATGGCATGCTCAGATTTGAGGACGTTGACGATTTCCATGTGTTTTAAATGGAGATGTTTTTCAACGATAGCGAACCAATGATCCATGGGTTGCTCGTACTTTTTTTCGATAGATGGAAAATAGGAGGCGGGGCCTTTTACTTTTTCTGTCATGTTCAATTTCCTTTTGAATTGAGGGAGAACGAGGGGGCTACATGGCTTGGCTTCGAATAGTATCGCTCTTGCGGCTTACAACGGTCCATTGACCTGGTAGGTGTTAAACACAATGCCAGAAGGAGTAGCCAGGGTTTTGATGAGTGTGAATTTTTGCGCTGTCGTGCCTTCCACAAAAAAACGTTTTCCTGTACCGAGTAGCACTGGGTAGATTGCTAGCCACACTTCATCGACAACCCCGTGTTCGAGTAAGCTTGAGGTAAGGCTTGAGCTACCCGCTAGAATAATATCGGGTCCTGGTCGTGATTTAATCTGGCGCACGCTTTCTATAATGTCACCCTCGACTGCTTCGACTGGCCCCCAAGAGAGGCTTTCCGGGTGATGTGTTACGACATACTTGGTCGCTGCATTCAGCAGGTCACCCATAGGGTTTACTAGCATCGTCGGCCAATATCCAGACCAAATATCGTAGGTGTGTCGGCCTAAAAGTAAATCTAATTCTGAACCGTAGGCGGCCAACATCGCTTCTCGTCCGGTTGGTGTACGGTAGGGCGCAGTCCAATCACTAAACGGGAAACCGTCACCATCATCTGAATGTTGGATGATGCCATCGAGTGAGATGTGTTCGATGATTTTGAGTTTTCTCATGTGGATTTTTTCGATGTAATTGTGATGGTTTACGGTTTGAATTATGGGGTCTCATCAATCCAAAATGCCCATAGGAGTCTTTACAAAAATATTCACTGCTTAATGTTTTTCGATGCAGCGCGCTCTGCCTTAAGCTCCTCAATCAGCTCAGCTGCCTTTTTCTTGCCCCATTCCTGTCCAATTGCTGCCCCTTCAGACATGACAAGTGGGAGCTCTTTGAGCAGACGTTGCCCAGATGGAGTTCGATAGAAGTCAACTGCTGCTTGAAGATCCTCTATCGAGAAGTGGCGGTCGTAAACAACGATGATCGAATCAACTAATTCTTCTGCATTCAATTTTTTTGCGAAACGGTCCCACACTTCATTCGGAACACCAGGATAGGCTGGCTTAAAGGAATTAATTAACTGGGTCACCATTTTATTGCCAAGATTTGTCGAGCCAGAGAGGGTAATTAGCTCTTTGATGACGGCGACTTTTTGCGGATCAGGTGTTTTCACTTCTTTAGTTTGGCCTTGTGCACTAAAAGAAATAACCAAACCCAAAATGGCAGCACTGATTGTTGTTTTGAATGATTGCATTGTTGATTCCCTCTGTTTGATCTAAGGTATTTAAAAATGTTAGCCCGACGTGTGGGACCCCGAATTCTTTGCTTGAGCTGAATTCTTGCGGCGAGCTCGGTCTCTAACGCTTGTATGTAATGTTCAGGGGGGTGAGCACTGCCTACAATATGAACTTCACTTGTGATCCGACCACCAGTAGTCGCGTATTACCCGCAAGCCTCGCTAAGGGATTGCTGGCCCTCGCAGAAAAACAAAGATAAGTGGCCTCTCAATTGTTTGTTCTGTTTGAAGCGTGAATTGTTGACCACAAGAATGCGTCAATGATTCGAGCGCTTCTTGGACTATTACCTGCGCCTTTTTTAAAGAAATCAAAATCCAAGTCCTAGTCATGGCGTTCAATAGTTAAGTTTGAAGTTTAACTTGGCATATTCAAAAAGACAATTCGATTTCAAAACGCTTGAAGTCTGCATAGCGCATCACTTGCATCATTTTCCTCAAACAGTTGTTTTAAACGTTGAGGAAAATCCCAACGAGAAATTTGGAATTTGGATCGAGACAGCCGCATTTAATTAAGCGCGTGTTTCATTGTTATGCATTTCGGCAAATATTTTCCATTAGGAGAAATACCGAACGCAATACGATCTTGGCATTGGATCTTTCTTTCTACTTCATCTGCCTCAAAGCGGCATCTGCCAGCTTCCAACTAGTTTCAAGTTCAGGCTTCACAGCCTGTGCTTCACTCGTTTTACCTTGTGCGATTAAGGCGTTGCTTAAACCTTGCAGTGACCAACCACTGCGCAAGTGTTCTTTGAGATCTGTACGGAAACTGTGTTCCGCTTCAGCAAAGCGTTTTGCTTGTAGCTGCATCATGCCTAGGCGTCTGCGCGTGGCACCGCCGAGTGTTGGCGGTTCTGTACTATCAGCATCATTCGAAGCGGTGACGGCTTCGTTCTGTTCTTTGATGGCGTCGTCAAAACGTTTTTCTGCCAATGCAATTTCCGCGCGAAGTTGATGTTGGGCTGTTCCAGCAATACTGCGAATTAGTTTTCCGACGTAGTCATTGCTCGTATTCTTCTTAATTAATTCAGCAGCGGCAGGTTCTAGTTTGGCGAGTGATGCTTTGGCGGTGGCAATATCACCTTTACGCGCATACGCTGTGCCGCGCGCCATTTCGCCTAAGGCTGTTGCTACGCCATGATTACCGCTTGGCATGGACTCGGTTTGCAGAGTATCCCAGCGTTGTAAATACATTAGTGTCAGTATTGGTAAGCTACGTACGTATTCGCCATATTCATGATCTCCTGTCGAGGCTGCGGCAGCGGCTCTGGCTGTTTCTATGGCGAGATCTCCACGACCTTCCATCAGCGCGCCATACCATTGGAAGTGACGATTGTGACCACGCCAGTCTTTGGTATCGGCGAAGTTTTGACGTTTCAGTTCGACCATCATCGCTTCATCGGCGGCAACCGCAAGTTGATTCACGCGTGTGGCATCGGCATAGCGCCCAATTTGTGCATAGGTATGCGAAGGCATGTGCAATAAGTGTGGCGACTTAGGTGCTAGGGCACCTAAGCGATCCGCAGCCGCTTCGGCGCGGCCCGCCACTTGTACAGCGTCGACACTATGAATCATGTAGTGATTGAGGCCTGTGTGGTTGGGGTAGGCCTTTAGGGCCGCTTCAATACGTGTGGCGAGCTCACCAATTCTACCGCCGGGTTTGCCTTGTTTGTCCCACCAATCTTCGGTGGTAGCGACCATTTCCGCTTCGGCGTAGATCGCCAACACGTCCGGATCGTTCGGAAATTGTTCCACAAGTTTGCGCATGCGATCGGCATAAGCGACGTCAAGCGGATTGGCACGTTCTACGCTTTTTCCGGCAACGGCACAGACTTGCCCCATCAACGGCGTCACCTCGCGTTTAACGCTGTCGTGAGCATAACGTAGTGCGAGCGATTCGATCAATGCTTGATCACGCGCTGAGGAACCAGCACTATGTTTGAGGGCGTAATCCACATATTTTACGGCTTCGGTCAAATCACCTCGCGAAGGGTTGTTGATGTTCGGTCCCATTTGATTGGCGATACCCCAAGCACACATGGCGCATTCCGGATCTTTGGCCAAAGCAGCTTTAAAAGCGCGGATCGCTTCATCACCATTAAAGCCATACATCTGCGAAACCCCTTGGGCGAATAATTTCTGTGCTGCCAGATTGCCTTTTGAGGGAATCAAATTTCCACCGCCAAAGCCATCGAGTACCGGCGCTGTTGCATGTTGGTCAGGTAGGAAAGGAATCGATGAACAAGCGGCCATCACGGTGATGGCGACGGCGATGGCTGAGAGGCGAGGTAGGGATTGCGTGTTCTTGAAAGGGAGGCGCATATTGGAAGCCTAATCTTGGAAAGTTCCGCGTAGTATAGTCCTCGCGGCAGTGAGTGTCTTCAAAAATTAGGCGGTGTTTCCTCGATGCATGATGAATGTTGTGTTGAGGGGCTAAGTATTGAAGGTTAAGGCTCCAAAGTCGGCAAGTAATCGATATAAGCATCAAAGATCCAACCATTCAATTCTTTGACTTCTTCTGTGTAACGCAAGGGCATCGAGTAGACCTTGACTTTGATCCAGCGTCCTTCACGGCTGCTAATATTTTCGCAAACGCGCTTGCTATCAATGACTTCGAACATAGTTCCAAATGGCAAGGTGTCGACTTTGTTGCTGGTAGCGCTAGCTTCGCTACGTAGTTGAACTTTATCGGCAATTAACACTGCATACGGCTTTGTGTTGGCGGTGCAATTGAGAACTTGATTGGGGGCTTTGCACAAGCCATTTTTATAATAGTCAATGATGTCAGCGAGCGCTTTGAGGTCTTTGACTTCTTTGTCTTTGCCCTTGGGCGGGAAAGCGATACCCATGCAAGTTTTACCTGGTACGCATTCGGGGATTGTGACACCCGTTTGTGGGCTGCCGATGGAGCCACCTTCATATTCGCAGCGATTTTGTGCCAAGTCTTTGTCTGCCTTCGAGAGCGGGGCATTAATGGCGGCGCTACACCAGCTATAGCTATACGCTCGGTGCGCAATACTCATGATCGATCGCTCATAGATTTCGATTTTCGTCGTTTGTCGGAAATCTGCGCCGAGTTCACATAGATTCTTCACTACATTGGATTGTGCATTGGCTGTTGCGTAGGCGAGTGGCGTCACACCAGAAGCATTTGGACTATCTAGCTTGTGGCCTTCCTTTGCAAGGAAACTGAAAGTTGTTTTATCTGCGCCACTCTCTGCTGCGACATCGACCACGCTACAACTGGCGCGTTGACGGCAACGTGCTAACCATCCGGCTTCTTTGAAAGCATTCAACATCGCTAGTCGTTGGGCGTCATCGGCTATGGCCACAGCTTCGCTCATCCAGTAATTCTCGACGATGGCTTGCCATTCTTTACGCACGTTGGCAGCGAGATAGGCATTTGCTTTGCTGAGGTCAGTGTCTCCCGCACGGGTCGAATGTACGAGCTTGAGATAGTCATCGAACCAAGCAGACTTCGCTGCTCCTTTTTTGCAAAGGCCAGATTTGATAAAGCTAGTGGTAATGACCTCGGCTGCACGAGCGCGTGCATGTAATAAGGCAAAGCCTTGATCTTGTGTCGCGGAATTCAGTCTTTCAGTGAGCCTTTCCAAAATCGGAGGTTCGACTACTTTCTTCCCTTCATGTATGTAGCTGGCAGGTAGGAGTGGATTCACACCGTTGTCGCAGTGGATTTTGACGACGGCAAAGCTGTTTGAGATTGTTGTATCTTCAGGTAGATTGAGTACAGCCGCCGACTCCAATGATCCGCGATCAGATTTGAAGCCTTTGCTAAGCAACCATTCGACCATCTGCGGTTTGGGGTCATTCATGCTAGCGTATTGCATCGGTTGACAGCTTCGTAGCTTATTGCAGGCTTTGATCCAACCTAAACCTTCAAGGTACTGAGTTAAAACCACATTGCCCGACATCGCAGAATAATTAAAGGCTTCGGCAAGTTGATCACCACTATATTTTTCTTTGGCGAGGATGCGCTTGACTGCTTTAAGATCGCCACTCATAAAAAATTGGCCATCTGTTTCCTCCCATGTCGCGCCATGAGCGGAGAGGCTAGCCAAAAGAAGTGCCATGCAGGTGAGCGGCTTAAACAGAAGTTTCATAAAGCAATCTCAGTAAGGAAGATGCCAGATGCTAGCTTGCGACTCTTTTCTTTGCAATGAAAAGAAGTTGAGGTATTACCGGGAGGTGCGGGAAGGGTAGCGAGGTAGGATCGCTGCTTCGGTCATTCCTGCCTTCACAGGAATGACCGAGTGACTCAGTTGCCAAGCTAATGGCGAAAAGTTATTTCAAATCAAAACGATCTGCGTTCATTACTTTGACCCAGGCTGCGACAAAGTCTTCCACAAACTTTTCCTGTGCATCGCTCGCTGCATACACCTCAGCCAAGGCCCGCAATTGTGAATTGGATCCGAACACCAAATCGACGGTTGTGCCCGTCCATTTCACCTTACCTGTGCTGCGATCGCGACCTTCGAGTACGCCAGCTTGTGTTGTGGATTTCTTCCATTGCGTGCGCATATCGAGCAAGTTGATGAAGAAGTCTTGGCTCAATGCTTCAGGACGATTCGTGAATACGCCATGGGCAGTTTTTCCTGTATTGGCATTCAAACTACGCAAGCCACCGACCAGCACTGTCATTTCCGGCGCACTGAGATTCAACAACTGCGCTTTGTCGATCAAGAGTTCGGCCGCATGGTTTTCCAAGCCAGCGCGAACATAATTACGGAAGCCGTCGGCAGCGGGTTCTAAGACAGCGAAAGATTCCACATCGGTTTGTTCTTGACTTGCGTCCATACGGCCTGGGCTGAACGGGACTTCGACCCTATGCCCAGCTTTGAGTGCAGCAGCTTCGATGGCAGCACCACCGGCCAATACAATGAGGTCGGCAAGCGAGACTTTTTTGCCGCCATGCTGTTCAGCGTTGAAGCTTGCTTGAATTTGTTCAAAGCTAGTCAAGACTTTATGCAATTCGAGTGGTTGATTCACTTCCCAATCCCGTTGGGGTGAGAGGCGAATACGCGCACCGTTAGCACCGCCGCGTTTATCACTGCCACGGAAAGTCGACGCTGAAGCCCATGCGGTGTTGACCAGTGCAGAAATCGACAAACCAGAGGCCAGTACGCGGGCCTTCAACTCAGCGATGTCTTTTGCATCGATTAAAGGATGGTCTAGTGCTGGAATGGGGTCTTGCCAAATCAATGTTTCACTCGGTACCAATGGGCCTAAGTAACGTGCAACTGGGCCCATATCACGATGTGTGAGTTTGAACCAAGCTCGCGCAAAGGCATCCGCAAATGCTGCTGGGTCTTGATGGAAACGACGAGAAATCTTTTCGTACTCCGGGTCTAAGCGCAAAGACAAATCGGCGGTGGTCATGATCGGCGGATGTTTCTTACTTGGATCATGTGCATCCGGAATCAAATGTTCAGGCTTGCAGTCTTTCGCGACCCATTGTTTCGCTCCTGCTGGGCTCTTGGTGAGTTCCCATTCGTAGCCGAATAACATATCGAAATAGCCGTTATCCCAAGTGGTAGGATTTGGTTTCCATGCACCTTCGATACCGCTGGTGGTGGTGTGCACACCCTTGCCAGAGCCGAGTTGATTGATCCAACCAAAACCTTGCTCCTCAATGCCTGCAGCTTCTGGTTCTGGACCAACCAAACTCGGATCACCCGCACCATGGGCTTTACCAAAGGTGTGTCCGCCAGCAATCAGAGCGACCGTTTCTTCGTCATTCATCGCCATGCGGGCAAAGGTTTCGCGTACATCGCGACCAGAGGCAACAGGGTCTGGATTACCATCAGGGCCTTCAGGGTTTACATAGATCAAGCCCATTTGCACGGCAGCCAACGGGTTTTCTAATTGGCGTTCTCCTGAATAGCGGCTATTGGCTTTATCGCTCGTTGCCAGCCATTCTGTTTCAGCACCCCAGTAAATATCTTCCTCTGGTTGCCAAATGTCTTCACGACCACCGGCAAAGCCGAAGGTTTTAAAGCCCATTGATTCGAGTGCGACATTCCCCGCAAGAATAAACAAATCTGCCCACGAAATTTTGCGACCATATTTTTGTTTGATCGGCCACAGCAAGCGACGAGCTTTGTCGAGGTTGCCATTATCGGGCCAGCTGTTCAAAGGAGCAAAGCGTTGATTGCCGGTGCCAGCGCCACCACGACCATCGGATACGCGGTAGGTGCCAGCGGCATGCCAAGCCATACGAATCATCAAGCCACCATAATGGCCCCAATCGGCTGGCCACCAATCTTGTGAGTCGGTCATTAAGGCTTTGAGGTCGGCAACTACAGCATGTAAATCTAAGCTCTTGAATTCTTCTGCATAATCGAAGTCTTCGCCCATCGGGTTGGAGCTAGGTGAATGCTGGTGCAGGATATTGAGCTTTAGCTGGTTTGGCCACCAAGTCGCATTGCTGGGTGCACCGTGTGCCAATGCTTGCTTGGCGTGTGGGGCTGCCGCCTGAGCAGCGTGGAAAGGGCATTTGGATTCGTTTGACATGACAATCTCCTGGTGGGTAAGTTCGGATAGAACTAAATATCTGTAACGGAATTGATTCTAGGGCTTGGGAATCAATAGGTAAATTTAATTAAATTTATCAAATGGATAAATTTTGACTAATATTAATCATAAAGCTGTGAAGCAGGTGCGCATGACGGGATGAATATGAGGGTGCCTGAGGCAAAGCAGGTAGAACTGAGTCTTGCCTTGTGTTTGAATTCAGCTTAGTTGATTCGCTGAAATCATGTCATTGAATTTGATGCTGCGTTGTGCCAACACAAGTTTCGATTTGCTTGTGAGTGAAAGTGAAGAAGGCCCAACAAGCAGATTGGCGATCTGTTTATTGAGCCTGTTGCGTCGCTTAAAGATTTTGCTTAGTGTTTTACTGCGATCAAGACTCATTCGGGCAAGTGGCACACCGCTTCAATATTATTTCCCTCGGGGTCGATCACAAACGCGCCGTAGTAATTAGGGTGATAGTCAGGTCGCAAACCAGGGCCACCATTGTCGCGCCCACCAGCAGCCATTGCCGCCTCATAAAAGGCATCGACTTCAGCGCGGTTTTTTGCCCGCCATGCAAGGTGGCAGCCGGTTGTTGCCGGCGCACCGCCATAAGGGGATGGGCCATCGATGAACCACACGTCTACCTTTTTGCCATCGGCTTCTGATGGATCAGGGTAGGAAAACCCGACGATGTTCATCCCATAGTTGCCTTCGAAGTACAAACTATAACCAAGCGGTGCAAGCGCTGCCTGGTAAAAATGTTTAGCACGGGCGATATCAGTAACGCGAAATGTCATGTGGTCGAGCATGGTAACAATCTCCAAATTGGGTGGTTAAAAGCGCTTTACGTCGTTCAATTACAAAACAAAAATACTGTACATCCATTCAGTATTTTAGGCAAGATAAAGAATCGCTAATAAATTGAACCAAACTAAAAAGAGGGGACCTGACGAAGTGTCGTTAGCACTTAGGTGGCTTTACGGCCAGTGGCAATTGTGATGTGTAAAAATTGTTGAACCTTAAGTGAAGGGCATAGCTGCGCGAGAACCGAATGTTTAGTCGGTAAATCTATTGACCAGATGACTTGAATTGTCGGTGGTGAGATTCCGTGCTGCCACCAAAAGTCGTCGACTTTTGTGGCAGACAATACGACGGTGAGAGAAATGCAATATAGCGGTTCTCTGAATTATTTGCCGTAAAAATAATCTACGAATACTTCAACTAGGACGCCTGAATGATCCTTCCAAAAGCATATTTGAACAGGCAGTCTTTATTGATTCTCTTTTAAATGCTTATGGTAAGCAAAAGTACCAATCACACCGTATACATAGTAATAAATAAAAACGATTGCCAAGATGCCTCCATTAAATGAGCCAGTTTGCGCAATCACGATGATCTTCGAGAGTAAGAAGTAGGCGAGCATAGCCACCGCGCATGCACGGCTCTTTTTGTAAATGCCAAACGTCAAGCCGAAAATAAGGGCCACATCAGAGAGGTTCCAAATACTAAAACCCAGAATCTGACTGCCGTTCATGGCAATGAGGGTGAAGATCAAAGTGATGCTTCCCGAAACAATACCGGTAATCCATGCGTTTTTGATTCTCTTGAGAATGATGTCTGGCACTTCGATTTTAGCCGGTTCGATTTCAACATCGGCGACCGGAGGTGAGTAAGTATTGGTTTGCATGCGAATACGAATTGAATTGTCGGATAGGCATATTAAATCGACAGCCTATTTAAATAAAGTTATTTTTATCTTGGTGCTCTCTCGGTTTGTTCGCCTAGCTTAGGAATTAGTCAGCCAAGATTTTTTCCTTGAGCCATCGTTCTGCCTCAGCGCGATTTGTGAACAATCGTATTGGCACACCCACAGGATCAAACACTTTGGCTTTGATAATCGGGAACATAAAGTCGCGTCCATCAACAGTGTCATCCGCGACAAAGGCAACAGCTTCTGGTGCGATTTGGTGTGACACATAGTTGACAGCGAGGCTCACAAATTGGGCTATGGTTTCTTGTCCCATCATCATGCTGCCGCTGAATAAAGACAAGGTCACAAATTTGCCTGCCGCTTTTGCTTGCATATAAAGTGGCGCGGCTTTTTGCTCGTATTGCTCCAGCAATTCGCGATTGAATGGTCCATAAGCCTCGTCGACGATAATTTGTCCCATGAGTGATTGCTTTACATCGCCATGTGGCGGGAACTTTTCATCGACAAAATCTTCTCGGTAGATCGTGAAGTGAGGTTGTATTTGGCTCATATTGAAAAATGGGTTTATCTACTCTTTCATGTTGGCATTGAATTATACAACTCGCAACCAACCCTTTTCAGTCGCAATGTCAATCTGCCCCAGTACGTAAGTCCACAGTTTCGGCGCTGAGGTTTCTAGATACTTGTTACGTTGTATGACCTGATGCTTCAACACCTGATTTTGCGCCCAGCTACCGCCGTCGTTTTGCATATTTTGGATCAAAGGCAGAATGCGATCCATCGCTTTCGCAAATTGCGCATCGGCGGTTGCTGCGTCTTCAAATTCATGCCATAAGTCGATGAACTTGCTTTTATGCGGTTCGGGTAATAGTCCGAAAATACGTTTTGCTGCAGCGGTTTCTTTGTCTGACTGTTGACCAAGAATGGCGTGGTGATCAAAGGCGAAGGTGTCGCCAGCATCGATCTCGACAATATCGTGAATCAGCAACATCAGACAAACGCGTGAGATGTCGACACTTGCTTCAGCATAGGGAGCAAGTACATGTGCTGTTAAGGAAATATGCCAACTGTGTTCAGCGCTATTTTCATAACGATTATTATCAGTCTTGATCAGTGCTTTGCGGTATATCGCTTTGAGTTTGTCGAGTTCTAGAATGAAATCGAGTTGTTGAGAAAGATCTTGCATTGAGGTTGGGAAATGAAAATGAATAGTCGACATGTGCTCTAGTTCACAAGAGCAAAAAGTATGATTCGATTATAACGCTGGTTTAATATTTGCTATCGATATTCTTGAAACTACCATCGGCTTTTATCTCGCGGAGTTTGCTATTGAGAAACGCGATGGTCGCTGCGTCCATGTTTTTGTTGCAGGCGAGGTAGTAATCAGAAGAGTTGAAGTTAAACAGCATCACCACTTTGTCTTCGAGTTGATTTTCGAGAATGATTTTTTTGCCGTGTGTATCGCCAGCGGCTGCGTAGTCTATTCGCCCGAGCGCGACATTTTTGAATGTGGTAGATGATTCATTGGAAGTGATGACCTGAAAGCCTTTTTCGGAAAGATAGGCGACACTGACATTGCCTACTTCAGTTCCGATTTTGGATTGTTTGATTTCCTCAAGGCGCGTTACCTTGCCGAGTTTATCTGGGTTTCCGAAAATGGCCCAGTTGCCCGTAGCGATAGGACCTATCCATTGAAATGACGTTTCTCGTTCCTTAATTCTTGCGGTAGAAAATACGCAAGTATCAACGTTCTTGCGAGCTAGCTCTAAGGCCCGATTCCAACTCATCATTTTCATCTGGTACGGCAGTTGGCTGCGTTTAAAGAGTTCATGTACCTTGTCAGCAGACTGTCCGTAAATGGCGCCACCATCTTTATCGGCGATGTTCAATGGATAAAGATATTCGGTTGTGATGTTGATCGTCGTTTGTTTCGATTGCGCGATACTTGTTGACGGTGAGGCTAAAAAAGAAGCAGAAGCAATCCCGAGGTATAAGGCGCGAAGCAAAAGCGGCGGTGGCTTGATTCTTTTATTCATGACTTCTGCGAACACCTAACCGGTCGAATTTGAACGAAACATGAAAACAGATGGCGCCAGATTAGTACGCCTGTTCTTATTTTTGAGAATAATTCAAGGCGAGCAGGTGGTCAAATAGAGTGTGGTGCAGAAGGTGGTAAATAGTGAATGAAACCCTATATTTTGCAATCTCTCACAAAAATAATTGGCTACACTTGTTAATTTACTTATTGTTTGTACTAATTGATCGGTGGTCGCCTAGTATTTTGCAGGTGCGGTTTTATTTGTAGTCCATTTGGCTTTGGAGTTTGAATTCAACCGGACAACACTTACTTTAAATTGCAATCGTTGGTCACCAAGGAAGTCTATTGCCCACTTTCGATCGTCAAGTACTGTTTCCTACCTAAACTGATGTAGTACAAAGGCATTAGCAAAGCTTTTGCAAGATGATCGCCATAGGTATTCTTGATCGTGATGCGATTTGATTTGATCTCATTGACCATAAACATTGCGCTAGTACACCAATCAATCTTTGCTTGAAGTTGCTTGGCATCGTCAGGGATGTTCAGCACAGTTTGTGAGTTGGGTTTGATCTTGGTAAGAAACACGCCATCAACAAATAATCGATAGTCTCGAATTTTGTCTTGATATTGACTGGGGCGATGAACAAGAATTTCCACAATGGCTCCGCAAATTTAAAAAATATGAACTTGAACAAGAGAGTAGATTCAAAGGTCCTTTTTGTAAAGTTCAGTTCGCGGGTTGTGAGGAGGCTCTTGATTGGGGGGGTAATTGAAACGAGTCTTCCCACCCACCATATTTCTGGATGTAGATAGGAAGACATCGCCTCAAGAAAGTACTTGCGAACTGCTGAAATCAAAACCGCCTGGAATTAAGATCCCCATTCGATATACTCGATACCGTTTTGAATCTGACCAATAATTTGCGCTTGATTTTCCGGGCTCTCACTAAAGCTGGCGAGTACTTCAGCTCGAGAAAGGTCGCCACTATTGAGTTTGTAATTCCAGTAGTTGAATCCACCGACATCGGGGGAACGATGCAATACGTTGTTATACAAGGTAGTGACGAAAGTGGCGTTACTCGTATAGCTACCATACAGCCAATTGAATTCATCCGATTCGTAAAATGCCTTGGCCACTTTGGTCAAACTCATGCCGTCATCTAATTTATCGATCCAATAGCCTAGGCCTTTTAAGTCTGGCGTACGGTTAAATGCGGCTTGATACAAACGATAGGCTTGTCCCGCAGAGCCGTTCACATCAAATGCCAAGGCGTAATCATCAAACAGCAATCGTTCAACTTGCGAAACGTGATCGACGCCTTCTTGTCCGAGTTTGTCCTTGAGTACAAAATTATTCAATGTGCCGCTGATACTGTATTCATCGATCTTACCCGACATGACAAGAAAGTCGAGGCCGCTACCGCCGTTGATATAGTCGTTGCCTGGGCTATTGATGATGGTATCGCTACCTCCATAGGCTTCGATATTGTCGTCGCCAGTGCTACCTTTCAAATAGTCATGTGCGTAGCTACCATACACATTTATACCAGCCACACTAGTCGCTTCCAGACCAATTACATAATCGGTTGAGGCATACGACAAATTGCTGACCTTGATAAAGAAGTCGCCATGCGAGTAATCACCATTGTAGTCAAAGCTAATGCGACCATCGGAAGTGATATTGGCAAAGCCTTTGTCAACGCCGCTGAGAGGGACGCCAAATCGATCCGTGATTGTGACTTGTATGCCGCTATACGTCTCGCGCCAAGCATTCGCATCGCTGTAATTATTGATGACATCGGTAGAAAGCAAAATGGAATAATGCCCAGGACCATCGAGGTTGAGTTGGTACCAGTCGGTTAAATCGTTGGCAGACAATTTGCCAAACGACACCATGCCGCGTTGCACTTTAAAAGTTGAGCTCAAACTATCCGAATCAAAACCTTTGGTTCTCTCGTCAAAATAACTACCATCGCCATATACGTAAGACATAAAAACTCTCCACTTACTCAAAGATGTTGAACTAGGAGAGACAATCCGCGGTTACCTCTTGAGCAACTAACGCTTGAGATTGGAAAGGCGATGACAGCTTTGTTAAAAAAGTTTAACTCTAGAGGAGAATAGACTCGCCCTAGAGGGCATAGGAGGATATGGGATAGAAGATAGCGCGAGATCTTGGCATTGATCTGCGAATCTGCAATCCCATTTTTGTATTGCCACTAATTGATGTGCTAATTGTGGTTAGTATGTGGCAGTACTTTTGGCAGTGGTTTGATTGCTAACCACTGGCGTTGTTGACGGCAGATCTGCCAAACGTGGCTTGATCACGATCCGATATTGATCATCTTGACTCGTAAATTCAAAGGATGGAGTTTGTGTGATCACTGCGTCCATACTGGGACTCCAAACCAATACCCATTTGTCGCCATCAAATTGATAGATACTTGATTCGACATGCGAACGTTGTCCTTTTGGTTTCTGCGCGACGCTGACAATTTTGATTTGCTTCTCAAGTTCGAAACTTGCTGCTTGACCGAATGTCGAAACTAGTTTTGGTTGCGCCAATAACTCTCCATTTTTCTTGATAGAAATTTCGAAGCGAACGCCTTTGCCTTCCACATTGAGATCAGGTTCGTTAACAAACATGAGGCTACAACCTGCAATGATCATCGATGTGACTAAAGTGATGACGCCGCCTGTGAGGTTTCTGATGTTCACGGGGTGTGTGGCATTGCCTACAAATAAACGAAGGATACGTTGCTTGAGCATAGAATTTCTTCCAAAGTAGTGATTGACGAAAGCGAATCGAGGGCTTATCACCAAATGCATTTCTGCACAGGTTTGTAAGGTTCGCGCATAGGACAGGGCGTCGCCGCAAGCTTGAATCGCTAAATCATCACAGGCATGTTCGCGTTCTTGGTCGATGCGGTTGGATAAATGATGGACGGCGGGGCTGAAGAAAAAAACGATCCTTACCAAGACTTGCACAAAACCGATCAGTACATCATGGCGACGGACATGAGCCAGCTCGTGCAAGACAATCATTTCAACTTGCTGCGGGTTCAGTCCGAGAAAGAGGCTAGTCGGTATCAAGATCACTGGTTTGACGTAACCGATGACGCAAGGCACCGAGATACTTTGTGACAGCCGCATTGCGACATCTTTCCTAACACCGATTTGATGTTTGAGTTGTGCCAACTTAATTTGCCAATCTTCATTCAGTATCGTTGTGTTTTGATGTTTGAGTCGATGAGTCGTCAATACGTCGAACATCAATTTAAACGAGAGAACGATGCACCCGATTAACCAGAACAAAACAAGTAAGCAAAGTGAATTGTAGGAGTCGAAGCGATCAAATTCCGAGATGCTAGTGAATACTTGGTAGACCGAAGTAGAGCTAGGCTCCTTCGCGCCGATTGCGACTTGGCTATCATATAGTCCAAGAAAAGTAGCGAGACTCCATCCTGTGCAAACGACCATCGCGAAGCAAAATAGTTTGCATCTCACATTCGCATTTGTAATTCCGAACATCTGCAAAATGCTATGTGTGGATAGCGCAACGACACTACTTTGCCACATTGATTGGATCATCGTCCAACCAAGCGCAAAGACGACGGCGTTTAGCTCAAGACTTGAAGTGGCCATGATTTCTATTCCTCAAATTGTTGGCTGATTGGTTTGCCGCCTCATTCGACTCGAGCTGATCTAGAAATTTTTTTAACTCTTGTACTTCATCTTTACTCACCTCCTTATTGCCAAAGAGTTGCATGACTAACGCGGTCTTTGATCCAGCGAATGCGCTATTTAAGAGGCGATCGAGTAAAGATCCCTGTGTTGATTGTTGATTTTCAACAGGAAAGTAAATGTGGCTTTTGCCATCTTTCTTGCGACCCAATAGCCCTTTTTGTTCCATGATCTGCATGGTCTTCAAGGTGGTGGTGTAGCCAACGGGCCGAACTTTGCACAATTCGTCATTGACCGCTTGTGTCTTGCTTTCGCCAAGACGCCAGAGAATGGCAAGGATTTCGAGTTCGGCAGGGGTAGGTGGGTTCATAGAGTTTATCAATTCAAAGTTTAAACTACGAAGGTTTTCGTAAATATATACGAAAACTTTCGTAGTTGTGTAAAAAAATTGTGCTGAGTTGTTTTTTGTCTAAGCGCAGATGTTTGGCATTGCGCGTGGAATTAAGGAAGGCTTTAGGAAGGGTAGTGTGAGTGAGGTCTTTCTCTCGCGACCTCGTCAGTCTAGTTGTCTGTGTTTTGTGCCCGTTATCAATGCTTGTTCTGTGTGGTTTCAACTAAGAATCGCACCACCAATGACTAATCCTAAAATCCCAATAACATAGGCAGCAAAAAATTTTCCATAAAAGCCATGTCTCTTTGCACAAAAAAGTGCATAGCCAGGTATTACTAAACAGAGAATTCCTTTTATAGGAGAAAGCTTAAAGGTCATCGCGGTCACATACAACTGTGATAGCAGGATAATGAGTAAGCCGGCGAGTAGTGCCGTGGTTCCGAATGCATGCATTGATATATCTCTGGTACTTGGTGATTGTTTAAGGTCTAAATTTAAATGAAGA
Organism: Affinundibacterium nitidum; assembly: GCF_014284155.1. Classification (GTDB taxonomy): domain Bacteria; phylum Pseudomonadota; class Gammaproteobacteria; order Burkholderiales; family Burkholderiaceae_D; genus Undibacterium; species Undibacterium nitidum. The sequence goes on along the minus strand of NZ_JACOFZ010000001.1, from coordinate 1,096,034 downwards.
TCGAGTATTGTCCAAGTGCTTTCACTTTATTTCAAAAGCAATATTGGCCTTTTGCAGTTGAGAATTGATGAGTTCTTTCCATTGATCTTTCGGAGCCCATACTTTGAGAACAGTTTCGTAGGCAAGTGCGGGGTTCTCTTTGGCGACGATTACACGGTACAAGAAGGTCATTGCTGAGGCGCGCATATTGGCTTGGCAGTGAACCAAAACCTTTTGGCCTTGAAATCGCTTCATTGCTTCAACGAACGAGAGGAAGTCTGCCTCTGTCGGGTTTGTCCATTGAACGGGAATATTCACGAAGCTCATTCCTTGATCGCTGACAATCTGTGCTTCGTTCGCAACCGCGTCTGGCGCAGTTGGCGGCGCGAGATTGATGACAGCCTTAAACCCAAGTTTAGAAAGCCCGGCAAGCGATTCTGCCGTTGGTTGGCCTGCGGTAACCAAGTTCTCAGAGATTGCAACGACGTTTCTAGCCTTGATGTTTAGCTCGGTTTGCGCAAATGTGGTCATAGATACAGACAAGGCTATTGATGCGAATAGGGTTTTAGAGATATTCATTGGTAGACTTTGAATTGATATGATTAGAACCAAGAATACTAAGAAAAAACAAAAGCGCAAAGCAGTAATATTGTGATGAAGGTACTTAGCGAAATTAGGGAGCCGGCGCTGTATTTACCGAGCAGAAGATAGGCGTTGAACCAAAAGCCAATAAAGGTAAGCGTTACACCAATTAGCTCTAGCGTTTTCTCGGAAAAAACACTTTTAAATGACTCTGACACATATATAGCCCCAAGAGACCATGGCAATCCCATCACAAGAAGCGGAAAATTCAAAAACAGTCCGAATGATGTTTCTGCACTATTTACTTTAAGACCCATCAGAAAAAAATAGGTGATGAGGTAGGCGACTAGAAAAGGCAAACAAACGTAAACTGCTTTTAGTGCGCGATCGTTATTGGACATGGGGCAAGATAGGCTTGGGTTGATGAGCACCGAGTGTATCTCGTAATGTCAAAAAAGCCAATTCACATCACGTTTTTTCTAAATGGCCGAACGCATCGCAAAGTCTATTTTAGTAGTTTACCTTGACAGAGCTATTCCGCTCGAATACTTGATCGTTGGAATAATTTCCACATTCGAGAACGACACAAGCCCGTTCATGATCTCACTCCTATTGGGCTGGAGCTAGTCGGAGGAATATGGGCTCAATCAATCCTTGCAAATTCCTGCTGCATCCACTTCATCGCCGACGCTTGATTGAGCTTGAAGTCAGGCCGTACCTTTATTTTCGCAATTTGCTCACCATCAAGATCAAACGCACTCAAATACGCATACGGTTCATCTTCATCGGGAATGATTTGTAGACAGATTTTGTAATCCATCTCAGCGCCATTGATGATCAGATTCTTATTCAATGTCGCGTGCAATTGTTGTTCGTGACGGCGTACAAATTCACTGGCGGTTTTGACCAAAGTATTAAACGCATTGTGATCTAAAGGCTTGGGATTTTTCTTGTCGCGCCCCATAGTCCAAGGGCCAACGAGGGCGGGCTCCGCCTGCCCATCTTTGTACATGGCAACTGCCCAGCCATCGTCGTCTTCATTCTTGATCACGCGGGCAGTCCATTCTTTGGCTTGCCAGACGCGGTCTTCTTGTATGAGTTGAACTTCTTGATCAGACATGGCTGCGCTCTTTTATTTCTTTACTGCAGTAGACTTCGCCGTGTTAAATACTTTCACAATGCTGAGACCTTCGCTGCCGGTATCGCAAGTGTAGCTGCCATCTTTTAGCTGGATGAATTGTTCGGTTTCCAACTCTACCACTTGGCCGTTGACGTTCAAAGCACAGCTACCTGTCAACACATACACACGAAATCCGTGTGAGGCTTTGATAGTAATGCTTTGATTAGCTTCATAGGTATTGCTGTAAAACTTAAAATTTTCAGAAGGGCGGTGCTGTTGACGTACGCCGACTTCAGAGATGCTGGTGTCTGAAATGTCAGACCAGGATTGAACTTGTGACATGAATGTCCTTGAGGAGAGTGATGCGATGATTGTCTATTCGGCGCTGCTTCGTTTTTCCGTATTCAAATAGCATCGAGAATTCGAAAAAGAGTGATGAAACAGCGGAGAGGGTGGTGGAGTATACGTGAAATTGGGGATTTGTGACGTAATCATCGTTTGGAGGCGCGTCGGGGCGATTTGGTTTTACCAATCGCCTGTATTTTTCCGTCGATGGTGAACATATCTTGAGACGAACAATTATGATTGATCCAACTTCAGTGCGTAGGGGGGGGGCACCGAATCATCGTGCCCACGCGTTACGTTTGCTGAGGTTGAAAAAATCAAACCCGTAAAAGATCGTTAAATGATGAGCTAGCAATTCCGCTTGGGCACAAAAGGTGTGCTCACTCTACAGGGCTGTGAAATGTGTGATGTCAAGGCGTGCCCCCCGTACTTTGCGTTAACATGATCTCCATAAATCACTAATTGACGATCGATCTCCTAATAGCAGTATCCGTGCGATTTTCGGGTAAATGGTTCTTAAAATGTGTTAAGGCACGACACGATTCCATGCTTTCTTATCGATCCCACATTGGATTTCGACCGAAGGTTTCAGCCTTTTTCGCCGCTTCTGGGGAAACTTCTGTCAATATGGTTGACAGCTGACGCCATACGTCGAGACAGCGCGCTCTTTTGACATCGTTCACTCCCGAAGACCAGTGATAACAATCGAAGAAACCAACAACCTCAGCCGCTTCGTTTAGATTCTGCTTAGCTTTAGACTCAAAAACTTCGACAATTTTGGTAGCAGCGGTTGTGGCTAGAATCGTATCGTCATTTGCAACACCTCTCGAAAGAATGTGCAGTACGATACCTGTGGGTAGCGTCGTCGCCAACGCAACCAAATCCCAATAAGCTTGTCGAGTTAGTTCGACAATAGGGTGTTTTGGACTTGATGGTACTGAGTAGTTTCGACCTCGTGATGCGCCATCTTCGAGTGCGCAATCTAGGCTTTCATTCAAGAATCGTGAGAAATTGCGAAGTATGTTTTGATCGGTAATGTTTGGAGTTAGAAAACTTTGTAAATACCTAGTGTAAGATTGAATTGCGACGGAAAATATCTCTGACTGTGGATTGGCGTTGAGTGCTACTGAACGGTTCCACTCTGCTGCATAGTAAGGGTTGTTACACTCATCGGCAGCATCGAGTAAACGCCTCAACACTATTGGATACCATTTAGCATCAGGATAAGTTAACGCGTTCAACCAAAAATAATGTAAGCCCTTCTCAGTCTCTTTTAGACCTGGCTCGGATTGGACGGCTAGAAAATATTTATCAGCTATGGACCGCAGTTGGGGTTCTGCTGCCTCGAACAAGCCGTACCGCGATCTCCCGTGTTCAAGGTAATTTCGCAACGCATGGATGTAGAATTGCGGCTCGAATGCCTTGAGATTTTGAGCAATCAATAGAATCTTGTTCGGATCATCAGATGAAGAAAAGATATCCCCCGAAAAAGCTCGGGTACCCTCATGATGTTTTTCGATAATCTCATGTACGTATTTTGGATGAGCTGACGATTCGATGACCAAGATATCGAGCAATTGTTCCTCAAGACCGTCCAGCTTGTTGTACCGATCGGGCCAATTGGCTTGAATGAGGAGTCCGAGTTCGATTCGGTCGCGTATTGGCACTTGATCGTCGCTTAACCATTTGGAGACCCGTTGCATCATGTCTTGACCTAGGCGATATTGACGAGATACCGTTGCTGCCCCAATCGCAGCGAGCTTGATTGCAATCAATGGATTTTTCGTGTGCAGAGCATCGAGTTCTTCTAGGTAAGTCGTAGCTGCAACACTGATTGCTTTACACCAATCTGGTTTGCCATATAACTCGCTCTCGGGTAGCTCACACATCTTCCGAGCAAAAGGCGCAAAATCAAACAACGGCGTCAACGACACCAGACTGGCTCGAAATTGCTCGCGCTTTTTCTCTGCATTTTCGTCAAATGAGATTTGGCAAGTCCAACTCAGCTCACTTGAGCTTGCCTTTGTTTTTGATTCGTCATTTTGCATTCTGATAGTAACCAATTTATTTAGGATATGATCCAAAAATTTCGCTAATCTTAGATAAAGCTGTTTTGATAAATTTGTCGTAGACATCAAGCTACGATGCCGCTGCAATGGTCATAAGAAGTAGCATGAAGTATCCAGTAAAGTCTAACGTAAAGATTTGCGGCGCATTTATGCGTCCGCCAACATTGCCTTGTTAGGTGGTGTTACCTCAAAGCCGAAGACCTAGAAATTAGCTCTTGCGGCGTCGATAATCCAAAGCTCCATGACCATATACTATTGATATTTAGAATTATTCCTTGAGTAGTTTCGGCAATTATAGCCACCAAATCTACAAAGTCGGCATCCTCGTACTCCCCTTCTGGTGCTATGTAATAACTACAACCAACCGACTCCCAACCGCGCGACAAACTTTCTATGTCTATGAGGTTCGATCGTTTTTCATCTAAATATTCAATTGGAGGATGAATTTTGAAATCTTTACGGGAGTCACTATTTCGGAAATTAAAAAGCTTCCCCCTGAATTCAATTTTATATAAGTAACCTTTACTAATTTCATTCACTTCGATTTTGGTGTTCGCTCTTGTCTTAAGCAATTCCCAATTCAACGGAAAAGTTGGTATAACTCCTATGACGGAAGACATTATTCACCTAACGCTTATTCAATTTGCAAAAATGAAGTTTAACTCGGATTATCAAAAAAACCAATTTGCGTGAAGTCTCTTGAAACCCGCATTTTGCTTGGCTTAAATTAGTTCCACTGTACAAACCTGAGATATAACGAAATCGAGAAAAGTGCAGATCACAGAATTTGGAAATCTACGATTTGAACATCAAATACCAACAAAAAAGGGCGACAATTTGTCGCCCCTTATTGATTCAAGCTCAAAGCAATAAATTAGAAACGCACATTCCCTGGTGTACGTGGGAACGGAATTACGTCACGCACATTGCCCACGCCAGTGATGTAAGACACCGCGCGTTCGAAGCCTAAGCCGAAACCAGCGTGTGGTACTGTGCCGTAGCGGCGTAGGTCGCGGTACCAGTAGTACGGTTCTTTCGCCAAGCCGACTTCTTCCATACGTGCGTCTAATACGTCTAAACGTTCTTCGCGTTGTGAGCCGCCGATGATTTCGCCGATGCCTGGGGCCAAGATGTCCATCGCTGCTACGGTTTTGCCGTCGTCGTTCATGCGCATGTAGAAAGATTTGATGTCCTTCGGATAGTTTTGCAGAACCACTGGGCCATTGACGTGTTTCTCAGCGAGATAGCGCTCGTGTTCAGATTGCAGATCGGTGCCCCATGACACTGGGTATTCGAATTTTTGACCGCAGTTTTGCAAGATGTTGACCGCTTCGGTGTAGTCCATACGTACGAATGGTTTGGCGATCATGTTTTGCAACTTAGCGATCACACCTTTCTCTACACGCTCTTCGAAAAAGGCCATGTCGTCTGCACGTTCATTCAACACTGCAGTGAACACATATTTCAACATGGCTTCAGCGAGGTCAGCATTTTGTTTGAGGTCAGCAAAAGCGACTTCAGGTTCGATCATCCAGAACTCAGCCAAGTGGCGGCTGGTGTTGGAATTTTCTGCGCGGAAGGTTGGGCCGAAAGTATAAACTTTGGACAAGGCCATGCAATAGGTTTCTACGTTCAACTGACCAGACACCGTGAGGAAGGTTTCTTTGCCGAAGAAGTCTTTAGAGAAGTCTGGCTTGCCTTCTGGTGTTTTTGGGAAGTTCATCATATCCAAGGTGGATACGCGGAACATTTCGCCTGCGCCTTCGCAATCAGATGCAGTCAGGATTGGGGTGTTAACCCAGTAAAAATCTTGTTCATGGAAGAAGCGGTGAATGGCTTGTGCGATGGAGTGGCGTACACGTGCTACTGCACCCATGATGTTGGTGCGTGCGCGCAAGTGTGCGTTCTCACGCAAGAATTCCATGCTGTGTGGTTTTGGTTGAATAGGGTAGGTGTCTGGGTCTTCGACCAAGCCAAATACTTGCACGCTTTCAGCCTGCATTTCGAAACTTTGACCGCCGCCTTGTGATGGCACGATGTTGCCAGTCGCAGCAAAAGAAGCACCGGCTGTCAAATGCAAGACTTCGCTGTCGTAATTGCCCAAAGTGTTTGGCACGACGATTTGCAAAGTACCGAAGCAAGAGCCATCGGTTAAGGCCAAAAAGGATACGCCTGCTTTGGAATCGCGGCGGGTACGCACCCAACCTTGCACGGTGACGGTAGTGTCACTCGGGGCTTTGCCGTTGAGGACGTCTTTAACGCTGAAAGTTGCCATGTTTTATTTCTCCAATATTTCGACGAGGATTTTTGAAAAGGCATTCCGTAATGCTATTTCTCGAAATTCTCTAGTGGCGCATATGATAGCCGTTTGCGCCGTTAAAACCAATTTGTGTTGGTTACTGAATTGCCGTCGCTCTTATTGAGTTGGGCTTGGGTGTTGCTTTTTTTCTTAATCTTCATTTTGCTGAGTCAGCGATAAAGCTTATCTCAGAATTACTCTTTCTGTTTCTCGACGTTTGCAGGTCGGGGGTAGCCCGACAGCTAGTTACCTTTTTTGTCTCGCCAAAAAAGGTAACCCAAAAAAGGCGACCGCACTAAATCGCCCTTCGGGTCCCCAATGCCGCACAACAAAAAATGGGAAAGTGTTGAAACTCGCTGCGCTCAGACAACAACACTTTCTTTTTCCATTTTCTGTTGAGCATCATTGGCGATTTAGAAGCGGAAAAATCGCGCTCTCTCGACGGCTTCCACGCCCGACAAAAACTTCCTATTACCGATCTCTCTCCAAGATCAAGATGTATTTACTTATTTCACCCATCGTATTAGAGGGCTCCAAAATTTGGATCAATCTCCATCCTTCGCTGGCATGTTCGTTGAGAGCAGTCTGTATATCAGGGTCACCCTTGGTGAGAAAACCGCTCTTGAACTCCAAATTAACTGTTTTGTATTCTTTCATTACAAATTTTCTTAAATTCGGTTCCAGTATCGTAGGGCGGGTGAAACCCGCGCTGCTCATGTGCATTACTTGCTGGCGGCGCGGGTTTCACCCGCCCTGCAAATTTTCTAATGATCCGATTAATTCTTGCCCGTACTTCCAAACCCACCTTCACCACGTTTACTCTCGCCAAACTCTTCGACGATGTTAAAGCCTACTTGCAGCACTGGCACAATGATCAATTGGGCTAAACGCTCCATAGGGTTGAGTGTGAAGGCGTTTTGACCACGATTCCATGTCGACACCATTAATTGGCCTTGGTAATCGGAATCGATCAAGCCAACCAAGTTACCGAGCACGATGCCGTTCTTGTGGCCCATGCCGCTGCGTGGCAAGATCATGGCGGCGTAGCCTGGGTCGCCGATATGAATCGCTAAGCCGGTTGGAATCAAGACGGTTTCGCCTGGTTGTATAGTGATTGCTTCGTCTATGCAAGCACGTAGATCAAGGCCCGCGCTGCCCGGCGTGCCGTAGGCAGGGAGTTGGTCTTTCATACGAGGGTCAAGGATTTTTAGGTCTATGTTTTTCATGTTGTTTCAGTTCGTTTGAATTCTTTTCGCGATTTCGGAGACGAGTTGATTCGCCAAGGTCTTCTTATCCGCCTTAGCCAAAGCCTGATGCCCGTTCGCATCAAACAACACCAACTCATTCTCGTCTTTGCCAAAAGTTTGGTGGCCGATATTGCCGACTAAGAGTGGGATGTTTTTCTTGATGCGTTTGGCGGTGCCGTATTCGAGCAGGTTTTCTGATTCTGCTGCGAAGCCTACGCAGTAGGGCGCTTTTGCTAACGCGGCGACGCTGGCGAGGATGTCTGGGTTTTGGGCGAATTGTAGTTGTGGCGTGTCGCTCTCATTGGTCTTCTTGATTTTTTGATCGCTGGCATTCGCTACGCGCCAATCGGCTACCGCCGCTACGGCGATGAAAATATCTTGCGTGCTCACCTGTGCCATCACCGCATCGTGCATCTGCTGGGCGGTTTGTACTTGTTGGCGTTGTACTCCGTAAGGGGCGTCTAAGGCGGTTGGGCCAGAGACTAGTGTGACGTGCGCGCCAGCTTCCCATGCTGCTTGTGCGATGGCATAGCCCATTTTGCCGGACGATAAATTGGTGATGCCACGTACGGGGTCGATAGGTTCAAAGGTTGGGCCAGCGGTGACTAAAACGCGCTTGCCTGCCAATGATTTCTTTTGAAATGCCGCTTCGAGTTCCGACAAAATTTGCGCTGGTTCTAACATGCGGCCCATGCCAACTTCGCCACAGGCTTGTTCGCCAGCGGCTGGGCCGAAGACTTGGATACCGTCCTGTTTAACTTGTTCCACATTGCGTTGCGTCGCCGAGTTGCTCCACATCTCTACGTTCATCGCTGGAGCAATGAATAAAGGTAAGTGAGCAGGGCGAGCGATGCAGAGTGTCGACAGTAAATCGTCGCAAGCGCCATGCGCCAATTTGTAGATGAAATTCGTGCTGCATGGCGCGATCAAGATGGCATCAGCATCGCGTGTGAGATCGATATGCGGCATGTTGTTGGCGATGCGCGCATCCCACTGGTCGGTGTAAACCGTGTTGCCCGACAAGGCTTGCATCGTCACTGGTGTAATAAACTGTGTAGCACTTTGTGTCATCACAACTTGCACCGTCGCGCCGAGTTTGACTAGCGAGCGGCAGAGGTCGGCGACCTTGTAGCAGGCTACGCCACCAGTCAAGCCAAGAACGATTTTTTTACCAGCGAGTCGGGAAGCCATGATTGTTTCCTTATTTTTTTACGCGTCGTAATTCATCGAGAATAAACAAAGCTGCTCCTAAACAGATCGCGCTGTCGGCTAAGTTGAAAGCAGCAAAGTGGTAAGTTTCTTTATAATGGAAATCAAGAAAGTCGATGACGTGACCATACAGCACGCGGTCAATCACATTGCCTATCGCGCCGCCCATAATTAAAGACAGTGACCAGCAGAAAAGTTTTTCTGTGGCGTTCTTTCTCAGCAAATAGGTGATAACGATAGAAGCAATGACACCAATCGCCGTGAACATATAACGTTGCCAGCCACCTTCTGTCGCTAAGAAACTAAAAGCTGCGCCTTTGTTGTAAGCCAGTGTTAAGTTGAAGAAAGACGTGACAGGATAGATCTCAGCAAATTGAAACGAACGTTCGATTGTAATCTTAGTGATCTGGTCGAGCAGAATCACAATTGCTGAAATCCCGAGCCAAACCGCCCAGTTACCACCAGAAGATTTTGGTTTGCTTGAGAAAGTATTGGTTTTTTTCGTCGCCATATTGTTTTCGGTTTTGTTATTAACGCCCTTCACCGGATGGGGAGAAGGGCAACTGGTTGCCGTCAATCCTGCCTGCGCAGGAATAACGAACGTTTAAGCAAACTTACGTTTTTCACCTGCGCCAAACAAATTGCTATTGCAACGGCCGCACAATGTTGGGTGTTCAGCATTGACGCCGACATCCGCGCGATAGTGCCAGCAGCGTTCGCATTTTTGATATTTAGATGCGTTCACCACAACCGTTTCTTCGCCTTCGCTCGCGACTTGTTCGACGCTTGCTGCAGAAGTGATCAAGGCAAATTTCAAATCATCTTCAAGGCTACTCAATACGCCAAATTTATCGCCACTCGCTTTGATTACCACTTCGGCTTGCAAGGAGGAACCAATCGCACCAGAAACACGTACTTCTTCTAACTGTTTGGTCACATCTGCACGTACTGCACGCAAGCTTGCGTACTTCGCTTCCAAGGCTTCGCTGTTGGCGATGACGGGCAACTCGTAGTAAGTTTGTGTGAAGATGGTTTCGTCGCTGCCGGCGAAGGCTTCTGCACTCGCAAAACTTTGCCATGCTTCTTCTGCTGTGAACGACAAGGTTGGTGCCATCAAACGTAACAAGCTTTGTGTGATGTGCCAGATCGCGGTTTGTGCAGAGCGACGTGCAAACGATGTTGTGCCGCTGGTGTACAAACGATCTTTCAAAATGTCGAGGTAGAAACCGCCCAAATCTTCAGAGCAGAAAGATTGCAATTTACTGATCACAGGGTGGAATTCAAAAGCGTCGTAATGCGCCAAGATCTCTTTCTGCAATGCGGCTGTGTGCGCGATCGCGTATTGGTCGATCTCGAGTAAATCATTGGTTGCAACCGCATCTTTGCTAAAGTCGAAGTCGGACGTGTTCGCTAACAAGAAGCGCAGTGTGTTACGGATACGGCGATAGGCTTCCGTCACGCGTTTTAAGATTTCATCAGAGATCGAGAGTTCGCCAGAGTAGTCTGTCGATGCTACCCACAAACGCAAGATGTCAGCACCCAAAGTGTCGAACACTTTTTGTGGTGCGATCACATTGCCTTTGGATTTCGACATTTTCTTGCCTTCGCCGTCGACCACGAAACCGTGTGTCAACAAAGCTTTGTAAGGCGCATGGCCGTCGAGCATAGAGGCCGTCAATAAAGATGAGTGGAACCAGCCGCGATGTTGATCGGAACCTTCGAGGTAGAGATCGGCAGGGTAGGCGGATTGTTCTTTGTGCGAGCCGCGCAAGACGGTGAAATGCGTGGCACCGGAGTCGAACCACACGTCTAAGGTGTCGCGATTTTTTTCATACTGTGCAGCTTCATCGCCGATCAATTCTTCGACGGTGATATTTTGCCAGGCTTCGATACCTTCTTTTTCGACGCGTTTTGCAATGACCTCTAACAACTCTGGTGTGCGTGGGTGGATTTGGCCAGTTTCTTTATGTAAGAGAAAGGCCATAGGCACGCCCCATTGACGTTGACGTGATAATGTCCAGTCAGGACGATTGGCGATCATGCCATGCAAACGTGCTTTACCCCATGATGGGTAGAACGCGGTTTGCTCGATCGCTGCCAAGGCAGTTTCGCGCAAACTCGCGCCGCCTGCTTTAGGCGTGTTGTCCATACTCGCAAACCACTGAGACGTCGCACGATAAATGATCGGCGTTTTATGGCGCCAGCAGTGCATGTAGCTGTGGTCAAACATCTTCAATGAGAACAGCGTTCCGGCTTCGCGCAATTTGTCGCAGATCGGTTTCGATGCTTCCCAGATCGTCATGCCAGCAAAGAACGGTAACCAAGATGCATAACGGCCATCACCCATCACTGGGTTAAGCATGTCGTCATCTTTCATGCCATGCGCTTTGCAGGACAAAAAGTCTTCGATACCATAAGACGGAGCGGAGTGAACCACGCCAGTACCGGTTTCAGTGCTGACGTAGTCGCCCAAGTACACGGGCGACATGCGATCAAAACCTTCGTGCGTAGACGCCAAAGGATGTTTGAATTTGACCAGCGATAAAGCTTCGCCCAAGCAAGTGGCGATGATTTCTGGTTGCAAGTTCCAGTTGGTGAAAGCCGCTTCAACCAAATCTTTCGCCATCAAGATCAAGCATGGCTCACCATCACGCTCGGTTTTGACCAAGGCGTAAGTGATTTCTGGATGCATGTTCAAGGCTTGGTTGGATGGGATGGTCCACGGTGTAGTGGTCCAGATCACGCAATAACCTTTGTCGAGTGGCAGTTTGTCTAAGCCGAAGGCTTTGGCGATTTTGGCGTTTTCTTCACCGCCTACAAATGGAAAACCTACATCGATCGATGGATCGCGTTTGTTTTCGTATTCGACTTCCGCTTCTGCCAAAGCGGAGCCGCAATCAAAACACCAGTTGACGGGTTTCAAGCCACGGTAGACATAACCTTTGTCGAACAACTGACCGAGGGCACGGATCTCATCGGCTTCGTTACCGAAAGCCATGGTCTTATACGGATTATCCCATTCGCCCAATACACCCAAACGAATGAAGTCAGCCTTTTGACGTTCGATTTGTTCTTCTGCATACGCACGCGCTTTGGCCTGTACTTCAGCGACCGGCAAATTTTTGCCATACAGTTTTTCGATTTGGATCTCGATCGGCATGCCGTGGCAATCCCAACCTGGCACGTAAGGCGCATCAAAGCCGCCCAAGGTGCGCGCCTTGATGATCATATCTTTCAAGATTTTATTGACCGCATGACCGATGTGGATGTCACCGTTGGCATATGGAGGACCATCGTGCAAGATGAATTTTGGGCGGCCTTTGGACGCTTTGCGCACGCGTTCGTAAATTTTCTTTTCTTGCCAGCTCTTCACCCATTGTGGTTCGCGCTTGGCGAGATCGCCGCGCATAGGGAATGGGGTTTCCGTCATGTTGACTGGGTACTTACTTGCAGGTTTTGCGGATTCTTTTTTTGCTTGCTTATCGTTAGACATAGTCGTTTCGCTTCAATTTGAAATCTAAAATCGGTATAAAAATAGGGGAGAGGGAGGACGCTGGGCGTCCTTCAAATTCGGTCTGTAGCAGAGCCATGGCGCTGCTTGAAATAGCTACGCGCTTGATCGGCATCGCGGTTGATCGCTTCAGTTAAGGTCGGTAAATCGACATACTTTTCTTCGTCGCGCAGCTTCTTTAAAAACTCGACGTGAATGATCTTGCCATAGGCGTCGACCTTGTGATCGAGTATATGCGTTTCGAGTAAGACGCGGCCGCTATCGTCAACCGTCGGGCGTACACCCATGCTGGCGACAGCAGGTAAGGGCTGTTCACGCAAGCCATGTACTTGCACCACAAAGATTCCCATCACAGCAGGTTTGTGATGCGCAATGCGTAAGTTCAAGGTCGGGAAGCCCAAGGTGCGACCGAGTTTTTGACCATGAATCACATGACCAGAAATTTGATAAGGGCGACCGAGCAATTCCTCAACATGTTCGAAATCGCCAGCGTCTAATGCGGCACGCACTGCCGATGAGGAAACGCGCACGCCTTGCTTGGCGACTGTTTCCATCGCTTGTACTTCAAAGCCGTAACGCTTACCCGCTTCGATTAAGGTGTAGATGTCACCCGCCCGTTTGGCGCCGAAGCGGAAGTCGTCGCCGACCATTACCCACTTGACGTGCATGCCATCGACCAAAATTTGTTTGATGAAATCATCGGGGCTTAAAGCAGCAAATTGTGCGTTGAAATGCTCGACGATGACTCGGTCAACCCCAGCACGATCCAACGCCGATAAATTGTCGCGCAGGTTGGCGATGCGGCTCGGGGCTTTTGACAGGTCGCCCATCAGTTGCGCGAAGAAAGCACGTGGATGCGGCTCAAAGCTCATGACGGCGGCGTCAATCCCAAGGCGAGTGGCAGCCGTGCGCAACTCAGACAGCAAAGCTTGGTGTCCTAAATGTACGCCATCAAAATTGCCTATTGCCAGAGCGCAAGGCGCACGTGAGGCAGCATTGGGTAGACCGCGAAAAACCTTCATACCATGTTGTTCTTTATAAAATTAAATGGGCGTTCGCTGGAAAAGCGTAGCGCCGATCAACATTTGCGTTGTTTAAACTTGCGTCTTTTACCATTTTTTTGAGTGTTCTTTAGCTCTGCAGATAGCGCTTAATTGGGGGCTAATCGTCGCTAATGAAAGTACTATTGGCAAAAACCTTTGATTATAAAGGCTTTTCACTCTATAAATGGCCGTTTTTGCGGCGCAAAATACGGTCTAGTTCATGTTGTACTCGGCTTTGCATTTGGAATCAGAGTAATTGCAGTAATTTGTGTTGAAAATGAGTGGAGTTGTCTACTTTTGGCTTGTTTTAAAGCTTTTCTTCCATTTCTGTAGGAGTTCGCGTAACGCCTCAGGTTTATTGATAGGTGGCGCCATATCTGCTTGATTTTTCGTATTGATGCCGTGGCAGGCCGCGCAAGTACGAATTTCCCCGGCTTTGAAGCTGACCCAGTTTCTCTCGCGGACGATGGGAGTGCCTTGTGCATCGGTCGTTTGCCAACTCAAGGCACGTTCGGCGGGGACGAAAGCCGCCGTCGAGCCGTCCTTAGCGATGATCACACTACTTTTCACTTGGTCTGAGCTGATGTTTATACTGGAAAAATCTTGGATAGGCTGGGCTAAATGGCGTCGGCCTGGCCGATCTGCATAGGCCCGTACTTGTTCCGCTTGAACAATTTGGAAATGGCTGATGTCGTAAACTTTTGCTGAAGCTTGGGTCATTGAAATTGTTTGTTTTCCGCCTGTCACCTTGAGGTTAAACGGTTGTTGCAGATCAGCGCGGTCGCGGCTGGTTTGATCGCGCGTGATGATCAATGCGAGTTTGTTTTCGGTGAGCCAAGAAATGAGTTCATCTTCTTTAACTTTCTCTTCCTCAAAAATCTGTTTCTCGGGCAGTTCTAAAGTACTGCGGATGCTGTGAACACGTGGGCGTGGACGTACTTCCACCGCTTCGGTCTCCCATAGTTCACCCTTGAATTGCACGATTTCTTTACCATTCCACCAGCTTAATTTTTTGTGGAAACCAGGACTGAGGAATTTGTCGGGATGATACAGACCATCGCCCTGATCAACACGCAACAAACGCAGCCTTAGATTCTTTAAGCGTTGTCCAGCCTCAGGCGGAAGTTGATCCGAGCTATGAGATGCAATGAGTTGGCCATTGGAAAGCGGAAGTGGATTGCGCATGCGGCCTTCTTTGAGACTGTCATTGCTGGCAATCGGTGTCACTGCAAGAATCGCTATGCGCTCCGGATTGTCGCTTGGTGCAGCTCTAAATTTGACGATACTATCGGTGGCGAACGAAGCCGATTCACGCGCTTTGACCGCAAAATATTCGCCAGCTTGTAGGGGGTTTTCACGGATTTGAAATAGTCCGCCTTCGCGTTTAATGCTTAATTGATTTGTATGGAACGATGTTTGATTCTTGCGACCTAATGCTGGGTCGTCGTTGAAGCTAGCTAACATCGCACCGAAGCTCACTTCATGTAGTCCTAGATGATTGATGGTTTCTTCATTTCCACCGTCTTGATCAATTTGCCAAACGCCAAAAAAGTTATTGCGATAAGGATTCACATAACCGTATCGACTTTGACTGCCAACCCGAGATTCGGGAAACTGTTCATCACGATGACCTAAATCGCGTGCATTTCCGTCTTCACTACTGTAGTTAAATGACCGGAACGGTAGCTGCACGCCGTTGCGGTTTGCATCACGATCTCGATCTGCCAGTTGATCTTGCTGTAAATGGTCCCAGCGCGTAAAAATGACGCGCCCGAAGCGATCGATCAAAGGTTGGAAGGCGCCACTGGGCGTATGACTGAGTATTTGTAACTTGCCATTTTTTGGATCTAGCTTCCAGATGCCCGAAGTGCTGGGAGTAGCTTCGTATTCATCAAGCTGCGGATAGAGATGCGTGGCGCCGTTACGTGGACGGTCTGAAGTGAAAATAATATTGTCGTCGGCATCGTAAATGGGCGATAGGTTGTTAAAGCGCTTATCTTGATTTGGTACAGGCTTGATCTCCGCCTTTTGTGTTTTACCAAGCCCCGTCACTTCGTATAGTTGCCAGCGTTGTTGATCAATTGCTTGCCCTTGTTTAGGCGAGCCGAGTAACATGCTGAAGATCGCTTTTTCGCCAGACCAATGCACGCTAGGTTCTCGAACGGCGATCGATTTATCTCCTTGAACTCCCTCGTTGCCGTAGCCCGCTTCGTGGGTGAGATTTCGCACGTTGCCATTGGGGTAGCGGATGATCAAATCGCCGCCGCGTGGTACATGGGCAGGTGTTGTTAAGTGATTGGCGAATGCCGAGAAACGCGTATTGTTGTCATGTTCGGGGGGCACTTGGGTTACAAATAGAAGCGGAAAGTCACCAGTATTTAACTGAGTCTTAACAACTTTCACGTACTGTTCCGCTTGTGCGGTGCGACCCTTGCTATCGACCACACGTAATGTGAACATGCCATCACTTCGCATCTGGCGTTTTAACTCTGCTTCGGAATTGACGGAAGTATCGTTCAGCCAAACCTGCTTCGCTGCTTGAGTTTTCCAGCGAATGGTGAGCTCTTCTCCTTCGCCGACATACTTGCTGGAAACGGTAAAGTACTCGATGAGATTGGTTTGTTCCTGCTGTGGGCGGCAAGCTGTACTGGTGCAAAGCAGCACGTAAATCAAGAACAAGGATAGGTAGCGCATGTTAATTTCTGATTGTTGAGTAATGCAACAAAATAAAGCCTGATAAGGTTGCATGAAGGCTTCATGCTGCATTCGGGGATCAAACCCCGTCGTGGTGGGATATCTTACTTGAAATTTTCACCAAATTAGGTCAATCTTAAGCGAGCGTGAATGTGATTGATGGATGTGAGAGATTTTATTGCAGCGCATCACTTGATTCGCATGACACTAGTTAAAATTGAGACGAAAAACTGAGACGAAAAACTGAGACGAAAAAATGAGTTATTTCCAATTTTTGAAAGCAGCATCTAAGTCCAGAAAAGTGCGAGTATTTGGAACTGGTATGAGTGCAGTCTTAGCGGCTGCGATTGTTGTTGCTTGCGGTGGTTCTGGCGGGACGAGTACTTCATCGAGCAATAATAACGGCAATACAGGTGGTACGACGCCAGGAGGTACAACCGGAACAGGTACGGGAAATACGGCTGTTGTCGGACCTCCGTGGTTAAGCTATGGTGGAAATGCCCAACATGAAGCCTTGTCAGCGGTTGCCACACAGAGTTTCGGCAAAATTGCTTGGCAAGCGCCGGTGGATTTAGCACCACAATATTCAACCCAAGGTTATTTACTGGTGCATTATGGCTCTCCGGTGATAACCGCCAAAAACACGGTGATCTTGCCTGTGAAAACTGCTGCAGGTTTGAGTTACAGGTTTGAGGCGCGCAATGGGAATACGGGAGATTTGATTTGGTCAGAGACTACCGACTATATTATGCCCAGTCATCGTTGGACACCGACCTATAACGTTACGATCGCACCGAACAATCGCGTTTATGCGGCGGGTGCTGGCGGCAAAGTTTTGTATCGTGATGATGCCGACGATAAAAATGGCACCTTAAAATCTTTGGTCTTTTATGGTGATACGAACTACACCGCAAACAAGGTGGCGCTTGATGCAGCGATCATCATTAATACGCCTATCACGGCAGATGCAAACAATAATATTTACTTTGGATTTACTGCCACGCCGGAGAATCCGGCTGGCTTGATTAGCGGTGTTGCCCGTATTGGCGCGGATGGCAAAGGCAGCTGGGTGTCAACTGCAAAGATCACTGGTAATTCAAATATTTCCAAGGCCGCGACCAATTCTTCGATCGCTGTTTCGCGTGATCAAAAAACAATTTACGTCGTCACCAACAATAACTTCTTGGCTAACACTCGACAAACAGGTTATTTGTTGGCTCTAGATAGCGCAAGCCTGGCACTCAAGAGTAGCGTGCAATTAATCGATCCATTCGAAAAAGGACCTGCCAATGTTTCTGACGATAGCACTGCATCACCTTTAGTCGGCCCCGATGACGATGTGTATATCGGGGTACTGGAGAAAACTTATGGTTCGCATAATGCTCGCGGATGGTTGTTGCATTTCAACGCGGATCTCTCCCAGACTAAAATTCCCGGTTCATTTGGTTGGGATGACACGCCATCGATTGTCCCGGCAAACTTGATTCCGTCATATACCGGAACTTCGAAGTATTTGTTGATGGTTAAATACAATAATTACGAAAGAGCAGGCTCCGGCGATGGCTCCAATCAAATCGCCATCATCGATCCCAATACCGAGGCTGATGACAAGATTTCACCGATCAAATCGATGAAAGAAGTGTTGACCATGCTTGGACCAACGCCAGATCCAGCAGTGCCAGGCGGCTTTATTGAATGGTGCGTCAATACCGCGGCGGTCGACCCTTTTACCAAATCGGTGATTGTGAATAGTGAAGATGGCAATCTCTATCGTTGGGATCTCACGACCAACAAACTCACCGAGAAGATTCGATTAACTAGTGGGCTAGGCGAATCCTATACGCCGACCGCGATCGGTCCTGACGGTAAAGTTTATGCAATTAATAACGCTGTTTTGTTCGCAGTAGGGAAGTAAGCTCTGGTTTAATGGTTGAACACCGCTTGAATTTGGCTGGGAAGAGACATTTCTTCTCAGCCATTTTTTTTGAAATGCGGTATGCTAAGGACATGCAGCGATAAGCGCTCTCGCTTTTCGTGCATCCTCTTGATTGAATTCAAGTTCAGAGAGTAAATACATGTTTAGAGAACCTGGTTCTTCCTTATTTCATGTTCCCACAGGCTCCCATGAGTTGCGCTTGTCTGAATTGATCAGTGCCTTGAGCCATGCTTTAGATATCACCGAAGGACAGCCCGCAGGGCATTGTATTCGTTGTTGTTGGATCGGTATGCATATCGGTCGCGAGTTACAGCTTCCTGAAAACCAGTTATGGGATTTGTACTACACCCTGCTCTTGAAAGATCTCGGTTGTAGCAGCAACGCTGCGCGTATTTGCGAGCTGTATCTCACTGATGACTTACATTTCAAACGCGATTTCAAAACAGTTGGCGATAGCTTGCCTCAGGTCTTACATTTTGTTTTGAAACACACCGGTTTAAAAGCGGGTTTGTCGGAACGCTTCCGCAGCGTGCTGACGATCTTGCGCGATGGTCGCAATATTGCGCAGGAGTTG
This sequence comes from Affinundibacterium nitidum, assembly GCF_014284155.1. Classification (GTDB taxonomy): domain Bacteria; phylum Pseudomonadota; class Gammaproteobacteria; order Burkholderiales; family Burkholderiaceae_D; genus Undibacterium; species Undibacterium nitidum. The sequence continues at coordinate 1,077,426 of NZ_JACOFZ010000001.1, read as the reverse complement.
ATTGCAACGCGCTGTCAACGCGGTGCTGAAATTGCCCGGTTGTTACGCTTTGATGAAGAAGTGGCTCGTGGTATTTATCATCTTGACGAGCACTACAATGGTCAAGGTCGCCCAGACGGTTTGCGTGGCGATGCTATTCCTGTGTTTTCGCGCATTGCTCTGTTGTCGCAGGTGATCGACGTCTTTCATACGGCCGATGGCCCCGGTGCGGCAATCGAAGAAATTCGGTCTCGTACTCAGCAATGGTTTGATCCTGTCTTGGTCGAAGCGTTTGAACGAGTGGCGCAAAAGCATGAGTTTTGGCGTATCTTAGCGTCGGATGAAGTCACGCAAGAAGTTCTTAATTTAGAGCCAAGCGGTCATGTGGTGCCGCTCGATGATGATTATCTCGATGACATTGCGGCAGCTTTCGGACAAGTGGTTGATTCCAAGAGCCCATACACCAGCGGCCATAGTGAACGTGTTGCTCTCTACACCGACATGATTGCCGAAGCATTAGATCTGCCAATGGAGCGCAGACGTTGGCTAAAACGGGGTGCCTTGTTGCATGACGTAGGGAAGCTGGGCGTAAGTAATAGCGTGCTCGATAAGGCAGGTAAGCTCGACATTTCGGAATGGGAAGAAGTGAAGATGCACGCGGCATACACCGAAACCATTTTGTCTCGCGTCAACGCTTTTTCAGAGTTAGCCAAAGTCGCGGCTGCACACCATGAGAAGCTTGATGGTACTGGTTATCCACGCGGTTTGAAGGGCGATGAAATTTCGCTGGAAACACGCATCATTACCACCGCAGATATTTTTGACGCGATTACGGCAGAACGCCCGTATCGTGGTGCGATTCCGATTCCTAAGACTTTAGAAATGATGGCGGAGAATTTGCACACGGCGATCGATGTGCGTTGTTTTGAAGCCTTGAAACTAGCCATTGCAAAATTGGGGTAGCAAAGACCTTACGTCACGATGCCACCCCATTCTTCCTCTTAAATTTGTACCCTGGTACCGAGCTCGATGACGCAGTTATTCGGTAAGTGGAAGAAATCTGCCACGCTACGTGAGTTACGCGACATCAACGCAAACAGCAGCTCACGCCAATGCGCCATGCCTGTACCTTTGGTCGGTACCACAATTTCTCGGCTCAAGAAATACGATGTTTCAAATAGGTTGATATCTAAGCCTTGGGTGTGGCACATACCGAGTGCTTTCGGAATATCGGGTGTATTCTTAAAGCCATAATTGATCGTCACGCGCCAGAAACCTGCAACTAGCGGCGTCACTTGCAATCGTTCTTCAAACGGAATCCAAGGCACATCATGGAACACCACGGTCAAAATCACATTGCGTTCGTGTAAAACTTGGTTATGTTTGAGGTTGTGCATCAGCGCTTGCGGCACCGTGTCTGGGTTTGCGACTGCATAGACCGCAGTGCGTGCGGCACGATGCATACTATCGCCTGATAATGCAGTAATGAATGGTAGAAGTTCCGGATCATCTTGACGGATGTGGTTGATCAAGAGTTCGCGACCACGACGCCAGGTTGCCATGATCATAAAAATGGTTGCGCCGAGTGCGAGAGGGAACCAGCCGCCTTCGAATATTTTGAATGAGCAGGACACAACCAACAGTGCGTCGAAAACCAAGAATACACTAGTCGCACCAATTGCCAGTGGCAAGGGATACTTCCAACCATGGCGCACGACGAAAAAGGTGAGAAGTGTGGTGATTAACATCGTTACTGTGACTGCAATACCGTAGGCGCCAGCCATAGCAGAAGAACTACCAAAACCCAATACCGCCAGTAAAACACCAACGAGTAGCATCCAATTCACACTAGGGATATAGATTTGGCCTACTTCTTTAACGGAGGTGAAATGCACTTGCATACGAGGCAATAAGCCTAACTGCATCGCTTGCTTCGTCATCGAATACGCGCCTGAAATCACAGCTTGTGAAGCGATAATCGTTGCAACGGTCGCCAAAATCACGGCGGGTACCATCAATTCATTCGGAAATAAATGGAAGAAAGGGTTGTCGAGAGCAGAAGCGTCACGCATGAGCAAAGCACCTTGTCCCATGTAATTTAAAGCTAACGCAGGCATGACCATGCCAGTCCACGCTAAACGTATTGGTTGTTTACCAAAGTGGCCCATGTCGGCATACAAGGCTTCTGCACCCGTGAATGCCAGCACAATGGCACCGATGACGACGAATACATGTCCACCTTGGGCATGCAAGAAAACGATGGCATTGAGTGGGTTGAGTGCAGCTAAAATTGCTGGTTGTTTAGCGATTTCAATGACGCCAGTAAAGCCCAGCACACCAAACCAAATGACAATGATAGGCCCAAACATTTTGCCAACGACCGAGGTGCCATGCTTTTGCACTGCAAAGAGGGCAATCAAGATGCCGATGGAGATAGGAAGAATGTACGGTTTGAAATTCGGAGAGATCACTTCTAACCCCTCGACCGCACTTAATACCGACATCGCCGGTGTGATGACACTATCACCATAGAATAAAGCGGCACCTAATACACCCGTCAACAATAAGGCGATGCGTTTGCCGTGGGTAGTGCCAGCGGCTTTGGCAGCTAGGGCAGTCAAGGCCATAATGCCACCTTCACCGCGGTTGTCTGCGCGTAAGATAAGCATCACATATTTGAGTGTGACCACCATCATCAAGCCCCAAAAAATGACAGATACCGCGCCAATAAGATGCGCGTTATCGAGCGGTACGCCTGTGGCAGGGCTAAAAATTTCCTTCATGGTGTACAAAGGACTGGTGCCGATGTCACCGTAGACAACACCAAGTGCGCCCAAGGTCAGGGCGGCGACGCTTTCGCGTTGTGAATCTGTGCTCATAATCTTTTCAATCAAAGTCAACGAGCCCAAACTATAAACAAGCGCGTATTAGGAAAGCATATGGAAGGCCCAAATCTTGAACGAGCCTCGATTCTTCCTCACAAAGCTATTCAGTCACCAGACGATAGCCGACGCCTGTTTCGGTCAATAAGTAGCGTGGTTCGGCAGGTTGATCTTCAATTTTGGCCCGCAATTGACCCATATACAGACGTAAGTAATGGGTGTGGTCGATAAATTCTTCGCCCCAGACATCGACCAATAATTGACGATGCGTGACTACTTTGCCCGCACTGCGGACCAAACGTGCCATGAGATTATATTCCGTGGGTGTTAAGTGGAGCTCCTGCCCTTTGAGTGTGATGCGGTGTGCACTGAGGTCAATCTTGAGTTGATCTACCTCCAGCAGGGTTTGCGCCACACCAATCACGGTTCCACGATGACGTAAAGCGACACGAATTCGTGCCAATAACTCTTGTACGCCAAAGGGTTTGCTCAAATAGTCGTCTGCTCCTGCATCTAAAAGGCGAATTTTCTGTGCTTCTTGGTCACGCGCCGAAATGATAATGATGGGTAAATTCTGTTCTTTACGAACACTGTGTACTAACTCAGCACCGTCACCATCGGGCAGACCGAGGTCGAGAATGAGTAAGTCGGGTTTCGCATGGTTGAGTATTCGTTGCGCCTCGGCGATCGACACCGCAGTGAGAACTTCAAAGCCTTCGACTTCAAGGCTGCTTTTCACCAAAGCCCGAATCTCTTTATCGTCCTCTACGACTAAAACACGAATCACTTTGTTTCCTCATTGAATTCTGAAATGCGATGGCTCATCTCGGTGTTGCTGACGGGTAGTTTGACAACAAAATTGCTACCGCCTGTTTGGCGTGCCTTCACGGTTAAGTCGCCGCCATGCGCACGGGCAATGGCGCGGCATACCGCCAAACCTAATCCTGCACCGCGTTGTGAGGATTGATCATGTTGTCGCGAGTGCGTGTAGGCCTCAAAGATACTTTCACGTTCTTGTTGTGGAATGCCTGGGCCCAAGTCTTTGATGCAGATCTGCAATAGCTTAGGCTGGGTAAGTTCCACACTCAGTGTAACTTTATCTTCACTGTACTTTAGCGCATTGTCGATCAAGTTGCTGAGCAGTTGAGCGATCAAAACTGCATCGACTTGTATCAATGGGAGGTCTGTCGCGATTTGATAGCGAATGCGATTACCGGTATGCCTTTGTTTTATCCTTTGCAGTACCGAACCGACAATTTCTTCCATCGATTCCCAATCGGTGCGTAGATTCGGCTGTGCTTGTTTCAGTCTAACCAGTTGCAAAGTATTTTCGGTGATGGTGCCGAGGTAATTAGTCTCGTCGACGATACTATTGAGTAAGCGAGCTTGTTCTTCTGTGCTGAGTTTATCCGCTTGCGTTTGCAGTGCAGATGCGGCGCCGAGAACCACCGCAAGCGGCGTACGTAGGTCGTGCGATATCGCTGACAAAAACATGGTTTGCAGTTGTTGTCGTTCAATCTCTTGATTCGCATGGTTGATTTTCTGGCTCAAATGCAAGCGTCGTAAGCCTTGCGCACTAAGGCTACATAGCGCTGCTGCGTGCTCTCGACCCGCATGGTCGTCGAGCGCGACATCCTGTATGCAGGCAGCACCAAAAATTTCCTGTTCACCAATTGGAACAAACCAATGCTCAAGTTCGTTCCAGCGACCAGTGCCTGAACCTATGATCTTTTGTTCCTTGATGCAGGCTTCCAAGCCATCATTGATGACTTGTGGTAGCGCTTCATGTGCGTTCAATTGTCCGAGAAAACGCAAGTGGGTTGTGTAAGAAAATGCGGTTTCGAAAGCTAACTTAGTCATCTGCTGTGCTTGCTCTATCGATGCTGCGTTTGACAGCGAGATAGCGAAGGACTGTAACTGTCGCGCTCGAAGCTCATTGCGCTTAGCCGTCATGCTTTCATCTTTCAGACGCGCCACTAAGCTATTCACAATTAAGGCCACGATCAACAAGGCTCCTAAAGCGATTAGATGCTCTTTTCCTTCTACGTGAAAAGTAAAGCGTGGCGGTACAAAGAAGTAGTTGAGGCAGGCAACGGCCAAGAATGCACAGAGTATCGATTTATTGCGTGACAAGGTATATGCGGCGATCACCACCACAATCACATAGATCATGGTTAACCCAAGCAAACTCACATAAGCATCGACTGCGGCGGCAAAAGCACTACCGACCACTAATAAGATTAGCAGGGTAGTCCATTGTTTGGCTCGTTGGAACAGACTCGGTTGCATGGGCTCGGGCAATAAAACGGATCGAAAATACGTTTGATCAGCTTAGCACAGGCGATATCAGGAAGTCATAAGGATCGCAAAAGGAGACTAGTTATCGCTGTATAGCAAATAGATCGATGTGATCGACACCCGACTCTTCAAAAGCGTTCATCACACCATGAATATCGTCTCCAAATTGACTAAGTTCCCCACTTGGGTTGATGACACTCAAGTTATACCCAAGTGAGCACAGGAATTGAAGGTAAGTAATACCATCGACTCCACTGATACTCGGCATAGCGGTTGGCGAAAATTCGCTAACGATCATGGGCTTAAATTTTCGTATTAATTGCTCAGCACCTAAGAGTGCTCTATATTCCGCACCTTCAACATCGATCTTAATGAAATCAATTCCTTCGTCGAATTCTTTTAAACTATCTATCTTGAAAGCTGGCACGGTGTTGGATCGCAACAATATCTCCATTTCTTCGCTGAGTCCCGAGGTTGTGCCATTGCTGTAAGAGGTGTTCATCGCCAGCAAGCTGGCTGTATCGCTTGCCGCAATTTGCATGATGGAGATGTTGGAGAATTGGTTGCTGGATTTGCTTGCCTGTAGAAGCCGGCAATTGTTCATATTAGGTTCGATGGAGAACACTTTGCCATTTTCCCCGACAATTGACGACGACAACAAAGAGAAATAGCCGATATTCGCACCTATATCGAGTACTCTCATGCCCGGTTTTAAGTGAGTTCGAAACAACTTGGCCACGTGCGGCTCATAAGCGCCATGGGCGACATGAGACCCGACCGCTTGATCTTGGGTATCGACATAAATCTTAAACGTGCCAGTGTCGATGAATGCCAGTTCACCTGTTTGCGGTTTAAACAGATTACGGTTCTGAAATTCCATTGATTGCACGTAAGACTTGACCACCTCGGTCAGTTCGATTCCTGCCATGCCTGAATGTCCCTTACATTCTTCAGGATTTGGATTGCGCCCAAGTATCAATCTAAAACAATAAAAAATATCTTTGAGGTCTGCGACATGAGAAAACTCACCTGATGTGTAAAGTTGTTCTAGTGTTTCAACTTGGTTTGGGCGTTTTTTTAAAAAAAGCATTGAATTCGAATGAGGTTAAGTGGCGTGCCGCTCGTCATGAGTCATGAACGCGATAAAAAATAGTCTCGTAAAAAAAGATGCCACATTTAACAATGTGGCATCGAATTATACGGCTGTTATGGATGGATAAAAGACAATCGTTTATCAAATACAGAAATTTCTTTTTACCTGTATCGCTTGATCCCTAATGGAACATCTACTGAAAATTGGCAGCGGTGGTATTGGCCTCTTTGAGTTTGAATATGCTACCCCCATGTGTGCCTGTACCATTCTCAGTTGATACTCCAAACATACTGCAACTTAGCCCATGATTTTTCGGGAACGCCGTCGACTGTACCAGGTTTGAATTTGCATAAACTCAAGCCTTGGATGGCTGCTTTGTCGAGTGCGCGTGAGCCACTGGTTTTCTCAACCTTAGTCTCCATCACATGCCCATCCGTACCGATTAACATGGCTAAGTGCACCGTACCTTCTTCTCCCGCACGTAATGAGTTTGCTGGGTATTCGGGTTTGTCGCAGGCCTTTGCGTCCACGTTAGCCGCGATGTGAATCGGGGCATGCGTTGTGGGTGGCGTTACATTTTCTCCTCCTTCTGTCCTTTCAAAATCACGCTTGCTTGGCGCAGCATTAGTTACGGTGGTAATGACATCATTCGTTGTTGTCGGTTGCGTAGAAATTTCTGGTGGAGGAATAAAGTCTTGTACAGGCATGGTCTTGTCTACCCGCTGCTCAATTTTTGGCTCTGGCGGTGTTGGTGGTTCAGGCTCAGTGAGCTGAACAATATCAACGATATGCCTATCTGGACGATTAATGACGTGTACTGCCTGCATCGCTACCCACAATAAAATGGCGTGCGCACCTACGGCTACGGCGAGTGAAGGCAATTTGCTTTTTGCTTGATGTGGGTGGGTGTGAAAGTCCATGATTCTCTCCTCGATAAAAAGTGGCATCCAAAATCGGGCGTGGCTAACGCGAAGAGTTCGTGTTGCATCGCGTTGGAATCATAATATGCTAGTTGATAGCAAAAATAAAGTAATTTTTATGGCAGTTTTTAATTCTTTTTGATTTCACTTATTTTGCCTGACGACCTTTGCTCTTTGCTACTGAGTCTTATTTTTCAATCTTCATTGAAAAAAATCTTTAAATTCAATGATTTAACACAGACTATGAGGACTCGTATTTGGGGTGTGATTGTTGTACACTGTTGTTGGATTGCTGAAATTATTGCTACTCAATAGCAATTTAATTTTCGGTTTACTGATTAATTCATATGCTAGTACTAGTAAGTGACTTTCTTTGGAGTAGTTTTAATGACAACAGATAGCAAAATTCGTGTTTTATTGGCCGACGATCATCCCATCGTGATGAAAGGTTTTGCCATGTCATTGGAAGCCGACGGAATGGTGGCAGTAGGACAGGTGAAGAGTCCACAAGAAGCGGTGGAGCAATTCGCCGCTTTGAAGCCCGATGTCTTGGTGATGGATATCCGTTTTGGCGCTGAGTTAACGGGTTTGGATGCCGCGAAGCAGATTTTGCAGAAGACGCCGCATGCCAACATTGTGTTTTTGAGCCAGTTTGATCAGGACGCATTAATCAAGGAAACCTACCGTATTGGCGCACGTGCTTTCGTCACTAAAGATTGCGATCCAGCTGATTTGGCGATGGCAGTGCAAAGGGCGAGTGAGGCAGAGCTGTATTTCATGCCAAGTATTGCCGAACGTTTGGCAAATCTTTCCGTACGTGGCGATCCTTCACCGCAAACTTTGCTCGATGAACGTAGCCTGCAAATTTTTACATTAATGGCAGAAGGTTTAACGAACGTCGAGATTGCAGAGAAACTCGATCTTTCGCAAAAAACCATCAGTAACATCAGTCAATCAGTGAAAGAAAAGTTGGGTATTCATCGCCCCGCCTTGATTACTAAACTGGCAGTCAAACATGGCTTGATTGAGCCTTAAGATGAAAAAACTGTCTTCCCGCTGGCAAGGAGCGCTGGGCGGTTTGTCGTGGCAACATTGGAGCATACGGCAACGCCTACTGTTGATCGCGATTTTTCCGATCGCGTATCTGTTCTTTTCTATGGTTTCTTATTCGTATTACGCTCGATTTAAAGAGGTGCACGAAGACTTAGAAAGTCGCGCAACCACCGTCTCAACGGCGCTGGCCGAGGGCTTGGAGTTTCATTTGGTGGCGAATAACACGCAAGGTTTGCGCCAAATGATTTACGGTGTGATCAATTCGGATCGAAATATTTATCGTATCGAAGTGTTGGACAGCGCCAAGAAGGAAATTACCCATGTTGAAAATGTGGGCAAAGCGCAACCAGAGCCACGGTACACGGAGTTACCCATTCAAAGGCAAGTTGTTTGGGCAAATATCGTGATTGATACGCAGGCCGGTCAAAACCGCATGACATCGCCTGGAAACTCTACTGAGCGTGCCAAGCAAGTTCTTGGTTATGTGCGAGTAACAATGACGCACGATTATCTATTATCCAAGCAAAAGGTGCGCTTTGGCGTTGAACTATTAATGTCGATGTTGGCGTTGGCGATCAGTGCCTGTCTTGCTTGGTATCTTTCAGTCAGCCTTACAGCACCGTTGCGCCAATCGATCGAGAGTTTGCGGACCATACGTTCCGGTCGTTTTGATCAAAAATTAGAGATCAGCACCGGAGGGGAAGTCGGCGAGCTCCAACATTCGATTAATGAGATGGCTGATGGCTTGCATCAGGCTCAGCAGCATTTGGAAGCGAAAGTAGAAGAACGTACCCGTGAATTGAATCAATCGCGTAATGAAGCTTTGAAAGCCGATGCGGAAAAGCGTAGGCTGATTCATAAAGTGAATACCATCGTTGAGGCCGAGCGCCAAAGTATTGCGGTCGAAATTCATGACGAGTTAAATGCATCGCTGATTGCCGTACGTTTAGAGTCAGAGCGAATCGCACGTATTGCCTCGAAAGCAGAGATGGAAGGCAATCTACAAGCCTATGCGGAAATTCAAACACGAGCGAAAGCGGTGGTCGATATGGCGCTGAGTCTGTATGCCAATGGCCGTAACTTGGTTCGACGTTTGCGCCCGGAAGTCTTGGAAGTGATGGGTTTGCAAGGGGCGATTGAAGAAATGCTGCGCCTGTATAACGATAGTCGCGATAGTCGCGATGGTGTCGATGCTGTACCGGTTTGCCATTTTGAGTTTGTGGCCAACGGTGAATTTACTAATCTTCATCCAGAGATTGCCATTTCGGCCTATCGCATCGTGCAAGAGGCTTGCTCCAACATCATTAAACACGCACAAGCACAACATGCGCGGATCAGCATTTCTTTAGAGCCTGTTCCTCCGGCAGGTGGAGTTGCAGGTTTGTTTATCGAAGTGCATGACGATGGTGTTGGTTTCGATACAGAACAGGCGAGTGCGGGCATAGGCTTGAGCGGCATGCGCGAACGGGTTGCGGTTATCAATGGACGCTTCGACCTGAGCTCTAGCCCGGGGGCAGGATGCCAATTACATATTTTCTTACCGTTGAACCTTGAGATTTAGGGCTCAATGGAAAATCGTTTTGTATCAAAGTGTTCAATAATTGTGAGCAAATGCTTAATCAAACTGCGCGGGCTCGAGGCAAAACAGCGCAGATTCGGCTGTTTTTTGCTCTTAAATGCAGTCAAATGCATGAACTTTGCCGATTTGTCGTTGTCTAGATCATGTATTGACGCCTAAGGCCGTAAAAAACGCTGTTTTTCAGGGATGAGTCCTGCTGTTTCCTTGAACAAGTAGTGGTATGCTTTCGAAATGAATGAAGGCAAGTGATGCGTAATCCTTGCAAGACTATTCGTGTTTAGCGTGCTAATTTGCACAAAATTGTCGTAATACAAATACGAATAATTGGAGATAAAAGATGAAAAAGACTTTGTTGAGTATTGCCCTTGGCTTGGTAATCAGCACCCATTTCGCGACAGCGCAACCAGGCCCGGCAGTCAGCACCGCCAAAGCTCCCATCCAACTAACGGAATTCAAACCATTACCGCAACAAATTCAAGCCGCCAACATGACGGCGGAATTTCTCACACGCTTCCATTACAAAGCGACGCCTCTTGATGATGCAATGTCTGAGAAAATTTTTGATCGCTACCTGAAGTCTTTGGACGCCGATCGTGTGTTCTTCCTCCAAAGCGACATTGATCAATTTAATGCAGCACGGACCAAATTAGATGACGCGATTTTGGGTCAAGATCTCACGATCCCATTTGCGATGTTCAACCTCTATCAAAAGCGTTTTAAAGAACGTTTGACATTCGCTAGCGATGTGTTGAAGAGTGATTTCGATTTCAGTGAAAAAGAATCCTATTTTTATCAACGCGAAAAAGCGCCATGGCCTAAGGACGATGCTGCGATGCGCGACTTATGGCGTCAGCGTGTGAAGAATGATTGGTTGCGTTTGAAACTAGCCGGTAAAGAAACTGAAGCGATTCGCACGACTTTGGCAAAGCGTTACGAAACAACGTTAACGCGCATGAATAAATTGAAGAGTGAAGATGTTTTCCAACTCTTTATGAATGCCTATGCGATGTCGGTGGAGCCGCATACGAATTACTTAGGACCAAAAGCGGCAGAAGATTTTGATATCGCGATGCGTTTGTCCATGTCTGGTATCGGCGCCACTTTGCAAGATCGTGATGAGATGGCGACGATCCGTGAATTGGTACCTGGTAGCCCAGCGGCTTTGTCAGGTAAATTGAAAGTGGGTGATCGTATTGTAGGTGTTGGTCAAGGTGCAAATGCGACTCCAGTTGACGTGATGGGCTGGCGTTTGGATGATGTAGTCGCCCTAATTCGCGGTCCAAAAGATACGCCAGTGACCTTGGATGTGTTGCCGGCAGATGCGGGCCCAGATGGTAAGCACGTGACCATCGTATTGGTTCGTAACAAGATCACCCTAGAACAGCAAGCTGCTAAGAAATCGATACAAGAAGTGAAGACCGCTGATGGTACGCGCCGTATTGGTGTGATTGCATTGCCGACCTTCTACCAAGACTTCGATGCACGTCGTCGTGGCGACAAAGATTTTAAGAGCGCAACGCGCGACGTAGCGCGTTTGCTCGGCGAACTGAAGAAAGAAAAAGTTGATAGTGTGTTGATCGACTTACGCGATAACGGTGGCGGGTCTTTGAACGAAGCTGTTGAGTTGACCAGCTTATTCATTGGCAAAGGCCCAGTGGTGCAGCAGAAAAATGCGCAAGGCCGTGTCCATATCGAACGGGATGGCGCTGGTGTTATCGCTTGGGATGGCCCTATGGGCGTGATGATTAATCGTGGTTCTGCGTCTGCCTCTGAAATTTTTGCAGCAGCGATTCAAGATTATGGCCGTGGTTTGATTATTGGCGAAAATAGTTTTGGTAAAGGCACTGTGCAAACGGTGATCAGCCTTGATCAAATGGCGCGTAGCGAAAAACCGCAGTATGGTGATTTGAAAATGACAGTGGCGCAGTTCTTCCGCGTCAATGGTGGTACGACGCAATTGCGTGGTGTCAGCCCAGATATCGCCTATCCAACTTTTACCGATGCTGATAGCTATGGCGAGTCAAGCTATGACAATGCATTGCCGTGGGTACAAATCAAGCCAGCTGATTATCAAACAGTCGGTAATTTGAAAGACGTGCAAGCGATGCTGCAAGTTCGTCATGAAATGCGTATCGCTAAAGATAAAGAGTTTCAATTTATCAAAGAAGATATCGCAGAGTACAAACAGCAAAAAGAAAAGAAAGAGATTTCTTTGAATGAAGCTGAGCGTCGTGCTGAACGTGATGCCCGCGAAAAGAAAATTAAGGAGCGTGAAGAGTTCCGTGCGTCTTTAGAATGCAAAGACAAAAACAGCGACAAATGCCTGAAAGCGAAATCGAAGTTGAATAAGCAAGACGACGGTTTGCAAGGTAGTGAACGTAGCTTAGCAGCTGAATTGGCAGAAGAAAAAGCCAATAAAGAAGCGAAAGATGTGTATTTGATTGAAGCTGCCAACATCTTGAGCGATGAGATTGAGTTGATTAAAACTAATCAAAAAATTGCGGCACAAGTCATGCCGAAATTGGCTGCAAAAGCCAAAGAGATGCAATAAGTTTAGCTTCGCGCTATCGTAGCTTTTAGTTTTTTGTAGCACGCTTATTTGAGCCCTGCAGACCTCTGCGAGGGCTCAAGTTTTTTTAAGCTCTCACCATTTAATTGATCAATGATTCGTTCTTTCTTTCGCGCGCGATTGCTCGGCTTAGCCTTGTTGGCCGTTAGTAGTCATGTCGCTGCGCAAACTACAACACCGGCGTTCGCTGATAGTTTGGCGCAACGTGTCAAAGCCTGCGTCGCCTGTCATGGTGCCGAAGGGCGCTCTACCAGTGATGGATTTTATCCTCGGATTGCAGGTAAACCGGCCGGTTATTTGTACAACCAACTGATTAATTTCCGTCAAGCTAAGCGTACATATCCGATGATGACGTACATGGTGTCTCATATGTCGGATGCGTATCTGCAAGAAATCGCGAATTATTTTTCGGAACAAAATCCACCGTATGCTGCACCTCAGGCTAATAGTGTTCCCGCAGCGGTATTGGAACGAGGCAAAGCGCTCGTTCTAAAAGGTGAGACGTCGAAAGACCTACCGGCATGTGTCTCTTGTCATGGAGATAAAATGACCGGTGTCGCACCGTTTATTCCAGGTTTGCTGGGTTTGCCACGCGACTATTTGGTGTCTCAACTCGGTGCATGGCAAACCGGTAGCCGTCATGCGGCTGCGCCTGATTGTATGCAAAGTGTCGCGAAGAAACTCAGCGCGGAAGATATCTCCGCTGTGGCTTCTTGGTTGGCCTTGCAAAATATGCCATCCGATAGCAAAGCCGTATCAAAATCAAACGCGAATGATGCCGCAAGCTTCAAGCTGCCTTTGAGCTGTGGGAGTGTGCCGCGATGAGCAACCGAATGAGAATAAGTTTGTGGCGTGCATTGGCATCACTGCTGTGTTTGCTACTGTGTGTCGTACTCGCGCTAGCGGCATATGGTTATTGGGGACTTGATGAACGATCTTCCATGGCGGCTGATAGCTCTCCCTTGGGTAAAGAGGTTTCATTGGTTACCATTACCCAAGGCGCGTATCTCGCCAAGCAAGCCAATTGTATCGGCTGCCATACTGCACGTGGCGGAGCAGAGTATGCCGGTGGCCGGGTGCTGCAATCTGAGTTTGGAAATTTCGTTTCTCCGAATATCACACCAGACAAAAAGACGGGGATAGGAGAGTGGAGCGCAAACGATTTTTGGAATGCGCTACATAATGGTAAGGGTAAGCATGGACAACTACTTTACCCAGCGTTTCCATTTGTAAATTACACCCACATCACGCGGGCAGATTCCGATGCGATGTATGCCTACTTTCAAAGCGTGACACCTGTAGAACAGACAAACGCAGCACATGAGTTGGCCTTTCCTTACAACCAAAGAGCCGCCATTAGTTTGTGGCGCGCACTGTATTTCCGCCCAGGTGAGTTAAAACCAGAAACCACTCAAAGCTTAAGCTGGAATCGCGGTGCATATTTAGTACGAGGTTTAGGACACTGCTCTGCATGTCATAGCGCCCGCAATCAGTTTGGTGCGAATCAGGGCAGCGCTGATCTAAGTGGTGGTGAAATGGCCGGTATTCATTGGTACGCCCCTTCTTTAGTATCAAAAGAAGAATTGAATTTACCTGCCATGCCCGCAGCAGAATTGGACGCTTTGCTCAAACATGGGGCGAGTCAACAACGCGCAGTATTAGGGCCGATGGCCGAAGTGGTAAAGAATAGTTTGCAGCATTGGCAGGATAAGGATATCGCCGCCATGCGTGAATATTTGCAAGCAAAGAAGCAAATCGCTCGCGCCGATCAAGACATACTCGATCGTAGCCTGCAACGTCCGCAGGTCAGCAATGAAGAGTTGTCGCGGCTTTTGGAGCGTGGCCAGAAGATTTACGGTAGACATTGCGCCGAGTGCCATGGTCGTGATGGTGAGGGGAGAGTCGGCGTTTATCCGGCCTTGAAAGGCAATACGTCCTTGCAAATGCCTTCAGTGACAAACCCTGTGCGCATTATTTTGGTCGGCGGTTTTGCGCCTTCTACCGCAGCGAATAGCCGTCCATATGGCATGCCACCATTTGCCCCATTTCTTGACGACACAGAAGTTGCCCTGGTGATGACGTATATCCGAAACTCTTGGGGTAACAAAGGATCGGTGATTAGCCCGAGCGAGGTCAATCCTTATCGCACAGCGCCCTTGGATTAATGGAGTCCGCAAAGTAACGTCGGATTCGCGTAATGTCGGAACACGCGCGTTGAACTTTTTTACGCGACATGACTCCAATGAGACTTGAATTGACAATAAAACAATTTTTATAAACTTACCCGCCTTCATCAGTGCAGCAACAGACTACCCCTGTGCTTGTACGAAGTCTTCAAAAATAGAGGAAAAAATGAAACGTAGCTTAATCTCTTTGGCCGTGTTGGCCACCATTACATTAGGTGCTCAATTGCCTGCTTTGGCAGTACCTGCAGCCGCTTCCGTGGTTGATTTCAATAAAGTAACTTCGCAATTGCCACGCGGCGTGCGTCCTCTGCATTACGATGTGTCTGTGACGCCAAACGCCAAAGAGGCCAAGTTTAGCGGTAAGGCGAATATCAAAATTGAAGTCAGCAAGGCGAGCAATACCATCACCTTGCACGCCCTCGATATGAGCTTCAAGAATGTGAGCCTAGTCGACAACAAGGGCCGCAAAGTCGGCGGTGAAGCGAAAGTCGAGATCGACGCTAAAGCACAAACCGTGACCTTCAACTTCGGCCAAGAGATCGCTAAAGGGCAGTACCAATTGAGCATGGAATACGATGGCATCATCGGTACTCAAGCAGTAGGCTTGTTCTCGTTAGACTACGATGCAGATGGCGCGAAGAAACGTGCGCTCTACACGCAATTCGAAAACTCTGATGCACGTCGCTTCATGCCTTCATGGGATGAGCCAGTGTTCAAAGCGACGTTCAATCTTGATGTGACCATTCCGAGTGAGCACATGGCGGTCAGCAATATGCCAGCCTTGGAAAAGAAAGATCTCGGTAACGGAAAAACTTGGGTTAAGTTCGCGACTTCTCCAAAGATGTCGACCTACCTTTTATTTCTGAGTGTAGGTGATTTCGAACGTGCCACAATCAAAGCTGAAGGCACTGAAATTGGTGTAGTCGCGAAGCGTGGCAGCTTAGAACAAGCGCGTTATGCGCTCGATGAATCAGCGGGTGTACTGCGTTACTTAAATGATTACTTCGGTGTGCGTTATCCATTGCCTAAGCTCGATAACGTCGCAGCACCAGGACAAAGTCAATTTTTCAGTGCGATGGAAAACTGGGGCGCGATTTTCACCTTCGAAAGTGCTTTGCTGCTCGATCCAAAGTACTCCACACAAGCGGACAAAGAACGCGTATTCGTGACTGCGGCACATGAAACAGCGCATCAATGGTTCGGTGATTTGGTGACCATGCAATGGTGGGATGACTTGTGGCTCAATGAAGGTTTTGCTTCATGGATGGAAAACCGCATCATGCAGCGTTTGCACCCAGAATGGTTGCCAGAGTTTAATGCGATTGGAGTACGTGAATCGGCGATGGGCCCAGATTCCATGAAGACTACGCACCCAGTGGTACAACACATCGAAACCGTAGAGCAAGCGAACCAAGCTTTTGACACCATCACCTACCAAAAGGGTGAAGCGGTGATCCGCATGCTTGAAAACTATGTCGGCGAAGACGCATGGCGTAAAGGTGTGCGTGCGTATATGAAAAAACATGCCTACAGCAGCACGGTCACTAAAGACTTCTTCGATTCCATTGAAAAAGCAGCAGGTAAGCCAATTAAGGCCATCGCTAAAGATTTTACTGAGCAACCTGGCGTACCCTTGATTCGTGTCGATGACGTCGTCTGTAAAAATGGCAAATCGATTGTCAGCTTGTCGCAGTTGGAATTCTCTCGTGATGAACCAAATCGCGCGGCTAAGAGCTGGCAAGTGCCAGTCGTTGCGCAAGTGGCAGGCACCAAAGTGCAAGGACGTACTTTGGTCGTGAATGGTAAAGGTAGTTTGCAATTGCCCGCTTGTGGCACGGTGGTCGTCAACGCTGGGCAAAATGGTTATTACCGCACCATGTATGCGCCAGCGGTGTTCTCCAATTTGGCAAAGAATTTCTCTAGTTTGAGCGCGATTGATCAAGTTGGTGCATTAGCAGACAGCAATGCGATGGCGATCGCGGGTCAACAACCCGTGGCCAATTTCTTAGATTTGGCTAGTTCAACGCCAGATGAGGCGAGCGTGCACGTGTGGAGCGCAGTCGCTGGTCGCCTTTCTGGGTATTTGGCCTTCTTAAAAGGTGATGAAGAACGCACCAAGAAATTTAAGCAATTTGCCCGTGCTAAATTGACACCGATGATGAACAAATTAGGTTGGGAGGCAAAAGCAGGCGAGCCAGATTATCTCGCTAACTTCCGTGCTGAAATGATCGGCATCATGAGTGGCCTAGAAGACCCTGCAACGCTGGCAGAAGCCCAACGCCGTTTCTTAGCAATGGATACAGATCCAAAGGCAGCCCCAGCTTCACTGCGTTTCTTGATCTTAGCAATCGTCGCACGCAATGCCGATGAAACCACTTGGAATGCTTTGCGTGAACGCGCACAGAAAGAAAAATCGGCAATGGTGAAAGACAGTTTGTATGCCTTGTTGGCCACGGCGAAGAACAAAGACTTAGCGAAACGCGCTTTGGATTTAGCCTTGACCGATGAACCAGGTGCGACAACCAGCGCTAGTATGATTCGTACCGTGGCTGGTGAGCATACTGAAATGACCTTCGACTTCGCCATGGCCAATTTGGCTGCAGTCAATGCGAAAGTTGATGCAACTTCACGCAGTCGCTACTTCCCAGGCTTGGCAGCGGGAGCAAGCAATTTGGCAGTTATCGATAAATTGCAAGCCTATGCCAAAGACAACCTCGATCCGAGTTCACGCGGTGAAGTTGAACGTGTCATTGGCAGCATCAAAACACGTCTCAAGATCCGTGAAGAACGCGCACCTGCTGTGAAAGCATGGGTCGATGCGAATGTAAAAAGCTAAATAGTCGCCAATGACTTCCGCTGTAAGCGGTGGTGTAAAAATAGAAAGCCGCCCTCGTCAGACAGGGCGGTTTTTTTATATGGCAATGATTTTTCGATTATTTACAATTATTGCGGAGTATTTAGACGCAGGGCGACCTTGAAAGCTTGCAACTTACGCTGTGCTGAATAATACTTCTAGGAAACAATTCCTAAACGTTGCCGTAGGTGGCGTAAGACATTACCCAAACCACGACCGTTCAGTCACGATTCGGGAGGCTAACAATGCGAAACCAAGTGAAAATCGTAAGGCGAGAAAAACAAGCCTCTATCATCTCTCGCTTGCATTGCCTTCCTATGATTGTTCAACTGTGTCGCCTTGTCTGCTTTACAGGCATTTTGTCGCTGCTCAGTAACCATGCGTTTGCGAATATCTTGTCGATGAAAACCGACAGTAATACGCTGCGCGTGGGGCAAGCTTTCACTGTGCAGGTTCAAGTCAAAACCAGTTGGTTAGATCCCAGCGCCTGTCGTTGGCAGATTCGCCAAGATGGGCAGGTCTTCGACGACGTCGAAAAAGGCCCTCACTTTGAACGGACTCATGTGTCTTGGCGTATGCGCAACTTGCATGGCATGGCGATTAGTTGGCAATCGGGTGAAATCGATGATGATCAATTTCACTTTGATTGGGTGTTCTACACGCCGGGCCAACATCGTCTAACATTTGTGAAGCAAGGCAGTAGTTGTCCTATCGAACGCGATGTCGAGTTGGTGGTCAATGTCGCTAATGATTATTCCGCCATGGATTGGTATCTGCTGGCTCGACCTGAAAAGGCAGTCAGCAAGAAACTCAATGGCGACTATTTTTATACAGGAAAAGAAAGTCGTGTGCGGTTGATGATGGACGAGGCTGTGAAGATTCGTTCAGAACGGGCTTATCGCGAACTTGATCCGCAGGCGTGGTCCGATATCAATAAACTTGTGCTGGCGCCATTTTTGAAAACGGTCAATGTCGACCAGTTTGAAATCGTGAACGTCGAGGACATACAGGAGTGGATACGAAATTGGGACCAACGCTCGCCAGAAAGCCGCTTTCTCATCCTAAGTGGCGAACGCATTGAACAATTGCGAGCTTTGCTCAAGTCGGGTGAGATGGTGGCGGTCGGTAACATCAGTGGCAATAAGATTGCCCAGTACTACCAAAATCGAAAACAGGAAATTGCTCAACAAAAGGTGAACGATGCAAATCAACATGCGCAACGTCAGCAACAAGTGCAGCAAGTCTTGAATGAAAAGCAGGATGGCATATTGGCTGTTCGCCAAGTGAAACCACTGACCTCAGATACTGTGGCGCGCGTCTGTGCCAAACGAAACGTGAGTTCGGATGGAATGTTGATTGAGGCGTATCGTTGGACCACCGATTTTTCTAATTGGAGCCGCGCTCCAAGGTCAAAAAATTTTGAGGGTATCTACGAAAATCTTGACGAACTGTTTGCAGCGTTTAAAACTGGTCATTGTCATAGCATGGTGATTACATTGGCCGAAGCGAAAATTCTATTAGAGGCCCTAAAACGTGATCAATTCCCTCACGAACTTTTTGAAGTGCGGGAAGAAGCTGCTCTGCTAAATTCGGTGAAAGATCGCTATGGCTATCAAACTTTGGAAGACGCGAAGTTATCCTTACGTTTGCGTCCACGAATGGATGCGGATGATGCTGCGCGCTTGAGAAAAGCAGGAATCCAACAACAGCAAGATTTCGATCAAGCCGTAAAGCGTATGGTCGCTAGCGGCTATGATACCGATACTCGCTACTGGAAGGTTGCCACATTTCTCGAAGATGAAATGACTGCAAAGGCTAAAAAAATCGCTGTGCCAGACGTTCGAAAAGCTAGAGAGAAACAAAAAGCTGTTGAGGCGACTGCAGAGAGAGAACGCTATGTGAAGAGTTATCCCTTCCAAGCAATTTTGACTTGTAACCATGGCAGCATGTCGAGCCTTCCGGTGTATATGTGTGTCATCGGAAAGAAAGTAGAGTCGCAAGTCTTGCTTCGGAATTGTGGTCATATCCGACAATTGGATTACACCACTTTGTCCTCGAATGAAGTACAGATCGAATTGTGCCCATCCTATGAGATTAAGGCGCAAAACGTATCTGAGTGGACTTTGCAGTTAGTGATTAAAGATAATCGTAGCGGCAAAGTGCTGAGTCAACAAAATGCACCGCGGTTCCGCTTTGTGCATGCTCGAAACTAAATCGAGGTAGCGTGACAGCCGTATTCGCTGAACCCATCTTTGGGCTCCATACCATCCCCCTCGACTAGTGGTGTGCGATTTCGCACCTACTTGTTCATCTTCGCACGTGGCGTGTGGACAGATCATTCTTCCTGCAATAAAAATTCTTCATAAGTGATTGAATTTAAAGCCTATTTGTTTTTTGTTGAAGCTGGCACGGGCTTTGCAACAGAGTTAGTTATTGCAAGAAGCTTAGGAGTCAGTGATGGATAAAGAAATCAGTCAAACCGTAATTCAGCAACGTCGCCGTAAGCAATGGATGGTCGCAGGCGCCGTTTTGCTGGTGATTTGCGGTGCGAGCTGGGGTCTCAATCGTGTCGCCACACAGTCAGCTGCATTATCCGATCTGCGTATCTCCGAGGTGAGAATCGGGCAAGTCGACAACACCATCAACGCCTCGGGTATTGTGATCCCCGTGCGTGAAGAACAGATTCCTAGCCCAGTACAAACACGGGTACGTAAAATCATCGCCAAAGCAGGGCAAACGGTCAAGGCTGGAGAATTGTTGATGGAACTCGATGACCAAACGGTGCGTGTTGCGATCGACAATTTACGCGAGCAAATTTCCCAACAAGATATCCGTGTACAAACCTTGAGCAATGAACTCGACGCTCAACTGAAACGTATCGCCAGTGAAATCGAACTTTTGGAATTAGATTTGCAAAGCAATAAAGTCAAACTGGCGCGCTTTCAAAAATTGGGGGCGAATGGCATCACTTCTCAGGTCGATTTACAAGCTGCCGAGTTAGCGGTAAAGCGTAACGAAGTGCAATTGCGTCAGCATAGAGAATCTCTGGTCGACACCCGCAAGACCACCAGCAGTAATATTGAAAGTGCGCGTTTGCAGCGTTCGATCTTCCAAAAACAAATGGAACTCCAACAAAGCTTATTAGCGCAAACGCAAGTCAAAGCGCCGTTTGACGGCTTGTTAACGTGGGCACTGACCGACGAAGGTAGTAGTGTGAATACTGGGCAAATGATAGCAAAGGTCTCAGAGCTTCGTAACTTCCGTGTCGAAGCGAGCGTGTCGGATTTCTATGCACGTTATTTGAACCCCGGCCAATCGGTGCGTGTTGAGTACAGCGGCCAAATGATTAAAGGTGAAGTGCAAACAATTTTGCCTGAGATTCAAAACGGCACCGTGAAGTTGTTAGTGAGCTTGGCCGAACCCAATCATCCTGCTTTGCGCCATAAATTACGGGTTGAAACTAATATCGTCACCGACCAAAAAGATAAGACCATGGTGGTCGACATGGGGCCTGCAATTAATGGCAAAGGGCGTCAAGATGTGTATGTGTTAGAGGATGGGCGTGCAGTCAAGCGCAATGTGGAGTTTGGTTTAAATGACGGCAAACATGCCGAAGTATTGTCCGGTGCGGGCTTACGCGCTGGGGATAAATTAATCGTATCAGACGTCAGCAAGTTCAAACATCTCGATAGTTTTCGAGTACGTTGATCACAAACGAAGATAAGAATTTAAAAAACGAAGAATTGAAGAATTGAAGAATTGAAGAATTGAAGAATTCAAAAATTTAAGCAAGGAAGAAACATGATCCAGTTAGAAAATGTCAGCAAGACCTACCAAACCGACAAGGTTGAAACCATCGCGCTACGCGACATCAATCTTCTGATCAACAAGGGCGAGTTTGTCTCCATCATGGGCCCCAGCGGTTGTGGCAAGAGCACCTTACTCAATTTATTAGGGCTGCTTGATCGACCAGGTGAGGGCAAGGTCAAGATCGCGGGCCAAGAATTGCATCAGTGGGGCGATAAAGATCTGGCAAAGATGCGTAATAAAACTTTCGGCTTTATCTTTCAGAGCTTTCACTTGATTAATGATCTACGTGTGATTGATAACGTCGAATTGCCGCTCTTGTACCGCAAAACCAGTGCTAAACAAAGACGTGAATTGGCGGAGCAAGCCTTGGCCAGTGTTGGTTTAAGCGCGCGTATGGAACACTATCCCAATCAACTCTCTGGTGGACAGCAACAGCGGGTTGCGATTGCCCGCGCCATGGTTGGTCAACCCGATATCCTCCTTGCCGACGAACCGACAGGAAATCTCGACAGCCACATGGGTTCGGAAGTAATGGATATTCTTCTCAAACTCAATCAGCAAGGAACTACCGTGGTGATGGTCACACATGATGAACGCCACGCCAAACAAAGTGGTCGCATCATTCGTGTGTTTGATGGTCAGTTGGTTGCCTAGGAATCGCTATGTTAAAGAGTTATTTATTAATGGCCAGTAAAGTGTACTGGCGGCGCAAGATGTTCACGGCGATCAACTTGATGTGTATCGTCTTGACCTTGGCGGTGCTATTGGTGGTCACAGCGGTGATGGAACATAGCTTTGCGCCTTCGGGTGTGGATGTGAATCGAGATCGTCTTGTTCATGTTGATTCCTATTTAAAGCTCAGTAAGAATTATCTGGAGATTAATGGCCTTGGCTTTAAGCTCATCGATCAATATTTAAAACCAGCTAAACATGCGGAGAAAGTTAGTGCGTTGACACGGGCAATACCGGTCGCAGTGTATCAAGATAATCGTGTTGAAAAATTATCGATGGTCTTCACCGATGAGATCTTCTGGGACATTTATAGCTATCGTTTAAAGGAGGGTCGATTCTATACCAGGGAGGATGTTGATCAAGGTCGTTTCTTAATTGTTCTTAATACTAGGATCGCGCACAAACTCTTTGGTGAACAAGCAGCACTCGGAAAAAAAATCAACGTCAGAGGCTACCAGTATGAAGTCGTTGGCGTAGTTGATGACCTGCTAGGGGCAAATGGTGAGGCAAAGATGTGGGCACCATTGACGACAGCGCCAACAAGTTCATATAGCAAAGGTTTAGAGGGCGATTTTTCTGCTGTGTTGCTAGCAAAGAGTAGCTCTGCGGTTCCATTACTTAAGCAAGAGATTTTGGAGCAGGGGCGAAATATTAAGGAAGAGGATCCGATAAAGTGGCCAAAAACTTTGTTGTTTGCGAATACCCGATTCGATAGGTTTGCGCGTGGCTTTTCAAGCGATTTTCGTAGTGAAGATTCAGGTGCTGAGCAAGTTTTTGCTTCTATAGTTGCATTGATGTTTATCTTTATGCTGTTGCCAGCCTTGAATCTCGTGAACTTGAATCTTGGACGAATGATGGAGCGAAGCGTTGAAATTGGCGTTCGCAAAGCATTCGGCGCATCGAGATTTGAATTGGTGGCGCAGTTTCTCGTTGAAAATGTAGCACTTTCCTTAATCGCATGCGTTATCTCATTGATAGTCACTGAGGGATTCCTGATGTGGATTAACTCCACAGGAATCGTTCCAGATCTGAAACTGAGTGTGAATGCTGCCGTTTTTGGTTACGGAGTCTTGATGACGATTATTTTTGGTATTGTCTCTGGTGTATTACCTGCGTGGCGGATGGCAAAACTCGATCCAGTATTTGCCTTGAAAGGAAATGCATAATGCTAAAGCATCTATGGAAATTGCTTTGGAAGCGCAAAGCTAAAAATGCCATGATCAGTTTTGAGATTCTCTTGATCTTCGTCGTTATTTTCGGTGTGGTGGTGGGGGCGATGTACAACTACCAACTCTATAATCAACCGCTGGGTTTTAAATCGGAAAATAGATGGCGCGTGAACTTCGGCCTCACTACAGAGGGTCTTGAGAAACCGGTGCCACAGGCACACCTCGTTGATCAATTTCGACGAGCGATATCTTCGTTGCCAGAGGTGGAGGCTGTGAGTTTTATCCAGTTTGAGCCCTACAATACTTCAGGCTTTAGTCGCGGTTTCCGTCGAATTGACAGCGAACAGAAAGTCGATACGTATTCATTGTCTGCTGATGATATGGCACAGAAAACTCTAGAAATTCGACAGGTTTCTGGTCGTTGGTTTTCAGAGCTGGATGAGAATAGCGGCGAAGCTTCCGCTGTGATCAATCGAGAATTAGCAAAGAATTTATTTGGTGGTGAAGATCCGCTGGGAAAGCTCATCACAAATTCAGATCCCTATGATAAAACAACCGTGGTTTATCGAGTAGTCGGAGTAATTGACGACTATCGATACATCGGAGAATTTAAGGCACCAGGGAATATCGTTATTTTTAGACACTCTGCGCTTAGTGAATCGCCGCTCAGCAATATAGTCGTTAAAGTCAAAGCTGGCACGCCACGTAATTTTGAAATCAAGCTGTATCAACAGTTGCGTTTGGTACGAAACAATATTGACTACGACATCGTGTTGCTAAGTGAGGCGCGCGACGAAATGTTGCGACAAAAAGCCATCTTCTTCATCCCACCAGTGATGATTGCTGGCTTCTTGCTGATCATGGTCTGCTTCGGTCTGTTTGGCGTTCTCTGGCAAAACGTCAATAGCCGTATCCCTGAACTTGGTTTGCGTCGCGCAGTGGGGGCGAGTAGCGCTCAGATTTACGGGCAAATTGTGACGGAACAGGTGTTATTGAGTAGCTTGGCTATGGCGGTGGGAATGCTGTTTCTGATACAGTTACCTTTTACTGGCATATTTGCTAAGTTTATGGACTGGAGTAGTTTTTTCCTGTCGGCTGGCATTGCAATGGCGATTATTTATGCGGTGTCGATTACCTGTGCACTCTATCCAGCCTGGATGGCGAGTCGTATGAGCCCGACAGATGCTTTGCACTACGAATAAACATTTGATTGAAAGAGGCGGAATAATTGTCTTCACAAACTATTCTCATTGTTGATGATGACGAGTCAGTTCAAGTATCGCTGGCGTTGCTGCTTAAGCAAAACGGCTTCGCCACCAAGACTTGCGACGAGCCAGCGCGAGCTCTGACTATCCTCGAGCAAGAAAAGATCAGCCTAGTCTTGCTCGATATGAATTTCTCGCTAGAGACCAGCGGTGAAGAAGGTTTAGCCTTGATGGCGGAGATTCACCGTCGTCATCCAGATTTACCGGTGTTGTTAATGACGGCTTGGGGCTCGATCGCTTTAGCGGTGAAGGGTGTAAAAGCCGGTGCTGCGGACTTCTTTACTAAGCCTTGGGATAACGCGAATCTACTGCAGTTGATTCAAACGACAATCGCCTTAAAAGAAGAAGCGCCAGCTGCGCGCCTGACACGTCAACAACTCGATAGCCAATATGAGTTTTCCGACATTATTGGTGAGCATCCAGAATTATTGAAAGTCTTGGCCACTATTGGGCGTGTCGCCAAGACCAGCGCTTCGGTCTTGATTTTAGGGGAGAGTGGCACCGGCAAAGAGTTGATCGCCGACGCCATTCACCGCAATAGCCCGCGTGCGAGCAAAGAAGTGGTCAAGGTCAATATGGGCGCGATCACTTCCTCTTTGTTTGAAAGCGAGATGTTTGGTCACGTGCGCGGTGCCTTTACCGATGCTAAAACTGATAGAAAAGGGCATTTCGCCACATCGCATTTAGGTAGTTTGTTTCTCGATGAAGTTGGTGAGCTTAATCGGGCGGATCAAGTCAAGTTATTACGCGTATTGCAGACTCAAACCTACCAGGTTTTGGGTTCAAGCAAAACTGAGAAGGTCGATGTGCGCATCATTTCTGCGACCAATCGCGAGCTGGCAGAACAAGTGGCCAGTGGCGATTTTCGTGAAGACTTATTTTATCGATTAAATCTGATCACATTGCGACTTCCACCGCTACGTGAACGTCGCAGTGATATTCCTTTGTTGGCACACCGCCTGATGCATCAACTGTGTGAGACCTATGGCATGGAAGCGGTGCAGCTGGGGCAATCTGCGATTGATTGGTTGAGTCAGCAGCAATGGCCGGGCAATATTCGGCAACTCAAACAAAGTCTAGAGCGTACCTTGCTGCTGGTCGGTAAGCCCGTGCTCGAGAAAGCAGATTTCTTGTCGGTAGAAGAAGAGAGCGGAGCTCAAGAGTGCCGTGAAACCTCGATGTTCTCAGGCATGACGCTCGATCAAGTGGAACGTCACATGATAGAAAAAGCGATGGAAGAACATCAAGGCAATCTTTCGCGTGTTGCCAAAGCTTTGGGGCTAAGCCGGTTTGCTTTGTATCGCCGTTTAGAGAAACATCAAATTACTACAACAGAAGGTGAAACGCCTGCTGATAAATTTGGTGAGGAAGTCAAGTGAGCTTGCAGCGACGCCTCCAGCTTTATCTTTTCTTTATCCACGCGATTTTTTTCGGGCTCGCACTGTGGCTCTTACATCAGAAACCAGTTGTCGTGGTGCTGATAGAGGTCGCGCTGATCGCTAGCTTTGGGCTTGGCTACTGGTTGTTGAATAAGGCACTGTTACCCATCGATTTCAGTCGCCGGTTTAAAGATTTACTTCACGATGAAAACTATGCTGCGCGGATGAAGTCCAGTAGCAACAAGGAAGTGAATGAATTGGTTGGTCTGTTTAACCGCATGCTCGATGGTCTGTATCAAGAGCGTTTGCGGGTCGGCGAACAACGCGGCTTTCTTGATCAATTGCTTGAGGCAACACCAGGCGCCGTTGTGGTGTTTGATTTTGATGGCAAGGTCAGTTTATTCAATGCCTTCGCCAGCCAGTTGTTTGGTACGCAAATTCAAGCTGGTCAAAGTCTAGGACAGGGAAACGAAAGAATTTCCCGTTTCGTCGAAGACCTAAAGACGGTCGTGGTAGGTGAGAGTCAAGTGCTGAGCAATGAAGAGGGACGTCGTTTTCGGTGCCAGCGCAGTCAATTTGTGGACCGTGGATTTGCTCGTGAATTCTTATTGATCGATGAAATCACGGAAGAGCTCGCCAGCTCGGAGAAGGCCACCTATGAAAAACTGGTGCGGGTATTGGCACATGAAGTGAATAATACTGTGGCCGCCACTGGTTCGGTATTAGAGTCTCTGCTGTTCTATCGCCAACAACTGCTGGAAGAAGACGCAAACGATTTTTCGACAGCAATCGGTGCTGTACAGCGCCGTAATCGCACCTTAGGTCAATTCATTGCTCGCTTCACTGAAGTCGTCAAAATGCCAGAAGTACAATTGCATGCAAACGATATCGCGGAAATGGTTGAAGCGGCGATGATCTTGTACCGGCAAC
The DNA here is from genome assembly GCF_014284155.1 of Affinundibacterium nitidum. Taxonomy (GTDB): domain Bacteria; phylum Pseudomonadota; class Gammaproteobacteria; order Burkholderiales; family Burkholderiaceae_D; genus Undibacterium; species Undibacterium nitidum. Next base: position 1,050,728 of record NZ_JACOFZ010000001.1, on the reverse strand, counting down.
GCTGTGCCGAACGCGGCATACGTTTGGCCTGGGGTATCAAACACGATGTGCCATTGCAAAGCGTAGATCATCAATTATTCGAGCAAGTGCTTCTCAATATCGTCAAGAACGCGATTGAATCGGTCGAATCAGCGCAAGCCAAAGTGCCCGATCATCCCGCTTTCGTGCAAATTGATTTGTGCTTGGATGCCGAACCTGGTGGTGTTCGCTTGTCGATTATCGATTCAGGTAAAGGCTTACAAAATATTCCTACAGCGCAATTGTTCACACCTTTCTTCACCACCAAGAAAGGCGGGCAGGGCATAGGTTTGATGTTTGTGCGCGAAGTCCTCAATCGCCATGGCTTTACTCATCGTTTGGCAGAAAATGCACAAGGTGATACTCAGTTTGATATCGTTCTGAAAGCGTAGTTCTATTTCTTTATAAATTGCTTTCGATGGCTTCTCATTGTGCCGATTCGTGGACAAAAGCCACAGACCAAGCTGCTCGGCTCCGCTATAATTCTTCTTGTCTCGCTACCTTGAGTAGCGACATCACATAACAAGAATCATCAGGAATAAGAAATTGGCTAAGCTTTATTTTCGCTACTCGGCAATGAATGCCGGCAAGTCCACTGCACTATTACAAGTTGCGCATAATTACGAAGAACAAGGGCAGAAAGTCTGCCTTTACACCGCTGCGATCGATAATCGTTATGGCACAGGAAAAATTACTTCTAGACTAGGCCCGCAGCGCGAGGCAGCTATTTTCGATGCGGAATTTGATTTTTTTGAGAACGCGCCAGCTGTCAGTTGTATTCTAGTGGACGAAGCGCAATTTTTGTCGCCAGCTCAAGCACGTCAATTACACAAGCTTGCTCACGTGCGCGGTATTCCTGTGATCTGCTATGGTTTGCGCAGTGATTTCCTTGGCGAGCCATTTCCAGGTTCTAGCTACTTGATGACACTGGCCGACACCATCGAAGAGCTCAAAAATATCTGTACCTGCGGAAAGAAGGCAACCATGAATATCCGTGTCGACGAACATGGAAAGCGCATGACTGCGGGTGAGCAAATTTCTATCGGTGGTAATGATCGTTATCACCATGTCTGCGGACGTTGTTTCTACCACGGCTAAGTTTGATTTACGGATTAAACTTCAATTCCCGCAGACAAGCCTAAAAGTCACTGTATCCCTGCCTTCGCAGGGATGACAGCTCAAGGGCTGCTTGCCTCCATCGCTGCGCTTAGAAACCTAACGAGCGCCTTTAAAGTGCTTCTGACCGTCATTTTGATGCCGCCCAGCGACTTCTTTCTCTTCCTGTTTTTGTCGTAATGATTGCGCATCCGTCACAGGCGGAGCGTGCGACTTGTTTGGTTTCTGGTTTTGCGCGGGTGTTTTCTTACTCATGATTCTCTCCTTTGGATGGAATTGACATTAAAAGCATTGACTCACTGGATGACATCAATACTACGGCCCACGATAGAGCAATGAACCAACGAATTGTCCTTCCTGCGAAGGCAGGAATCCAGTGTCTTTTGCCGACGAAAGTCGAATTGTTGACTTCCAAATAGAGTCTGCCCAAGACTCATCTCAACAACTGTTCCTTATCGAACATAGTAAGAGATTTCCACGAATGTAGATTCGTCTCTATCTGAGGTTTTCCCGTATTCGTCGCCCATTTTTCGGTTTGGTCGGTTCCTGCGCGACAGCGTGCTCACGCTTCTTTAATCTGCGAATGCACTGGCACTCATTTCGAAAAATACCCCTCAGCTGCCGGTCTGAGCAACTAATGAATCGGAAAATAAAATGACACTCTCAAGAATATGGAATCGTATGGCTTCAGCGTTAATGCTGGCCGCAAGTTTATTCAGCGCTGGTTCAGCTTTGGCGGATCGTGGCCCTGCTACGGCAGAAGAAAAAGAGCGCGTGGTGAAGTTGGCTGCGGCTGCAGATAAAGACCCTATTGGTGTGATGCGATCGCCGGAGGGGCGTTGGTTTGAAAAATGGTCAGACGAAGTGCCTGATTATATGTTCGGCCCAGATGCTGGCGTGTTTTGGTTTCATAACGGAGTCGCGAAGGCAGATCTAGCTCGTGTTTTACGTTTTCATCATGGCGTAAGTGCAGCAGCATTTCAGGTGCAAAAGAACATTACCGATCCAATGAAAGATGCTGCGGCAATGGAAGCCAAAACAATTGCTGGTGTTGAGGGCCTATTGCGCGCCTACGAGAGTTTGGTTGCGAAGAATCCTGAAAATCGTGTACCAGCAATCGATGATCTGTTAGTGATTCGCGACAAAGGTGGACTTCGTGATTTCGTTAATAAATTACCGCCTATGCCTAAGCGTTAATCCCGGTCGCCAAACTTTATTTCGCTAGGAAAAATCATGTCATTCATCCGTCGCCAATGTGCGAAAAGCTTATTGGTATTGTGTGCCGCAAGTGCATATTTCACAACCGTATTTGCGCAAGAACTCGATGCGCAGCGCTTAGCACCTAAGGCTGATGCGCATCGCTTGCTCATTAACGAAGTCGACCGTGGTCAAACTTTACTGCGCAATTTGGAAGAAATGTGCGATGGCATAGGTCCGCGCTTAACAGGCTCGATTGAGCTACGTCGTGCCCAGCAATGGGCGATGGCTAAGCTAAGCGCCTATGGCGCGATTGATGTGCATGAAGAAGCCTATGATATGGGTAAGCCTTGGGTTCGCGGGCAAAGCAGTGCACGTCTATTGAACGCCAATCAGCAAGCGATCAATATGGTACAAAGAGCGTGGACTACGTCTTCGACAGGTAAGGTGCGCGGTGATGTTGAAATCTTGAAGGCGCAGAGTTTGGACGAGCTTCGCGCGGCCATTCCAAGGATCAAAGGGAAAATTGTTCTGGCATTGGCATTGCCTAGCCCGAATGCAGAACAGAAGAAAAATCTGGCTTTGTTTTCGCAGGAATACAATGCCATCATCAGTGAGGCGAACATGGCAGCAGTGCTGTTTATCTCAGAACGTGAAGGCAGTATTCTCGATATGAACGGCAGCCCCAAGGCGCGTTTGAAACATAATGTCGGAATCATTGGAAAGGAACATGCAAACCTTTTGCAACGTTTGATCGCTAGAGGTATCAAGCCAAAACTGGAATTACAATTTGGCGGGAAGTTTAGCCCACAACCTGCGCTTGCTTATAACGTGCTTGCAGATATTCGAGGTTCTGAGTTACCTGATGAGATGCTCATCATTGGTGTCCATCAAGACTCTTGGGATTTAGCCACGGGAGCGACTGATAACGGTGTAGGCGTGGTGTTAGCGATGGAAGTTTTGCGCGGTATTCAGGCAAGTAAATTGCCCATCAAACGCAGTCTGCGCGTGGTTTTATTTTCGGGCGAGGAGCAAGGTTTGATGGGAAGTAAAGCCTATGTGGAGAGGCATCTCGCCGAGATGCCCAAGGTTCAGGCAATGCTCACAGTCGATGCCGGGGCGGGGCGTATTATCGGCTTCCCTGATATGCAAGTGGATGCTTGGTATTCCGCATTGAGTGAAATCGCGGCGAATACGAATGGCTTGCATCAACTTGATATCGTTTATGCGCATTCTAAGGGCTCAGATCATGAGAGCTTTTATGAGCGTGGTGTTCCAGCATTTTCGGCGATACAAGAGCCTCTCGATTATATGAGCCACACTTGGCATAGTGAAGTCGATACCATTGACCACGTTAAGCCTGAGTATCTAGTTCATAACGCCAAGGTCTTGGGATTGTTAAGCTTGTCGCTGTTGAACGCGCCCAAGTTACCGCATCAAGCAAATCCGAAGTCACCTTAGTGCTGAGTGGCTGCCATGATTTGATCAAGTACATCGATAGGTAAGGGGCCATATTTTAAGACATCGTGATGAAATTGACGGATGTCGAACTGTGGCCCCAATCGTTTCTTTTGCTGCTCACGTAGCTCGCGGAATTTCACTGCCCCTAACTTGTACGTAATGGCCTGTACTGGCCAATTGCGTACACGACTAATTTCTCTATCGGCCAAACTAGGCAACATCGGTAATTTGCTTTGCCAAAAATCTTTTGCTTGTTGTTCGCTCCAGTCGAAATGATTAATCCCCACATCGAGAATCACGCGAATTGAACGAACCAAGTTCCATTCTACTGCACCAAGTTCATCAGCATCGGTTTGATACAGCCCGAGTTCGTGACCATATTCTTCCACATAAGCCGCCCAGCCTTCGACGTAGGCCGCATAAAAACTGTGGGGAATTGTCGTGGTACAAGCAGCTTGCTTCACCGCATAGCGATTCTGAAAATGATGGCCTGGCGTGCTCTCGTGCAATAACAACCAGTCAAGGCTGCGCCTATCGTAATGTGACTTTGCTTTGTTGAAGTAGAAGGCACCTTCTTCTGGCAAATAATAGCCATCGACAGGAAAGCTCATGCCGCGATTGGAAGCACGAATCATCGGTGCTTGTACGCAGTTCGGTAGGAAAAGTTTACCGATATTCTGATAGACAATCGCTTGCCTTTGTTCATAGTCGGCTTGCGGTGTGGTGTCCTCTGGGTATTGAAAAGTGGAGCTATTCAGATAAGCATAGAATTCAGCATCGCGTCCTTCGTATCCCATGTTTTTTTGTAGTCGATGATAGTGTGCCAAGGCACGGTCCAGTTCAACATTGCCCATCTTGATCAAGTCTTCTGGACTGATGTCTGAGCTTAACCAGGCTTTGCGTAATAAACGATACCATTCTTTACCCATGCTGCTGTTGGCAAGACCTTTGTCTGACAGGACTGCTTTTTTTCCAAGCTGTCGATAAGCTTTTGCGGTGGCCAGTTTTTCACTCAGAAATTGCGTTTCATAATCGATCATGGCGAGTTGCGCTTTTTGGCATTCAGTCGCTTCTTCTAGTTTTCCCCCCATTGTGAACTGCTGTTTATCTCTCTTGAGGTTTTCTAAGAAACGAATTTGCGCTTCTTGGTTCTTTTCCTGAATTATTTTCTCGATCTGTTTTTGATAGGCGAACTCGACATCGCCACCTTGACCCAGTGCCTTAAAGTTCTTGCTGTACTTTGATAGATATTGGTCAATACGTCCAACGTCATTTGCAAAGCTAACACTGGACATGGAAAGGGCGACGCAAACGGTGAAACCGGTGAGTGTATTTTTCATCTGTTGTTGTGAAAGTGATCTATTGGATGTTGTTTAATCTAGTGTCTGACGATAACGTTTTAAAGCGATAAAGCCTGCCACAAATAAGAATGCCAACATAGGCCAGAGCTCTTGCGCTAATTGGTCGACGGAGTTTCCTTTCAAAAGAATACCGCGGACGATGCGTAGGAAGTGAGTCAGTGGCAGAACTTCACCGATGTTCTGCGCCCACACTGGCATGGCTCGGAAAGGGAACATAAAGCCTGACAGAAGAATCGATGGTAAGAAAAAGAAGAAAGTCATCTGCATCGCTTGCAACTGATTTTTGGCGATGGTCGAGAAAGTGAAACCTACCGCTAGATTCGCCATGATGAAAATGCCAATTAAGCTCAGCAATAAAGGCAGGCTCCCGACCATAGGAACATCGAAGATGATGAAGGCGGCTGTCATGATGACAGTGAGTTGGATATAGCCGATCAAAACATAGGGGAGGATTTTGCCGACCATGACTTCAGCGGGGCGCACTGGTGTGGCGAGCAGGTTCTCCATGGTGCCGCGTTCGCGTTCTCGCGTCATGGCGAGTGAGGTTAACATGATCATGGTCATGGTGAGAATAGTGCCGATCAAACCAGGCACGATGTTATAGCGCGATAAGCCCTCTGGGTTATAGCGTTTATGAATACGAATATCGTAAGCCTGCGGATTAGATTGCAGGCGCTGCAAGGGGCCAACTAAATCATTCTTCAACGCGAGTGGAGCAATAGCACTGAGAGCCGCGATGGCGTTGCCTGCTGCGGATGGGTCGGTGGCATCGGCTGAAATCAATAAGCTAGGCTTCTCACCTCGAATAATTTTTTCTGTAAAGCGTGGCGGTATCACTACCATGAACTGCACTTTGCCATTTTCCACTAAGTCATCCGCTTCTTTCTCGGTCTTGAGATTGTAGTCAATGCGAAAGTAGCCAGTGTTTTGCAAAGCAGCCGTGAAGCTACGCGCAAAGGGGCCTTGGTCTAAGTTGACTAGGGCGGTGGGTAAACCCTTGGGATCAGTGTTAATCGCATAGCCGAACATGATCAGCTGCATGATAGGAATGCCGACGGCCATGGCGAAAGTCAAACGATCTCGCATCATTTGTTGAAACTCTTTGATGAACACCGCTAAGCAGCGTTTCCAAGAAAAGTTCAAGACTTCTGAGAAGCGGCTCATGATCAACGTCCTCGTTCTTGTGCGTGTTGAAAACTCTGCTGAAAATTATCGGGCGCAGAGGCGATCATGCTAATAAAGACGTCTTCCAAATTGGCGCGGCTAGCCTCAATGCGAATAGGGTGCTGATGGCGTACACGTTCTAATGCGGCTAGCACCAAGTCTTGATCTAAGCCCGCCACGTGCACCGCATTGCCAAAGGCAGCGACGCTCAAAACACCTTCTGATTGTTTAAGCGGCTCTAAAATTTGACCTAGGCCTTCGCCTTGTACGGTCCACACTTTGAGTTGCGATTGATCGATGATTTCAGTTTCTGTACCGCGCGCCAAAATCTTGCCGTAGGCGATATACACAAGCTCATGGCAACGCTCAGCCTCATCCATGTAATGCGTGGATACCAACACCGTAATGCCTTGCGCTGCTAGGTGATGAATTTGGTCCCAAAAGTCGCGGCGTGCTTTGGGGTCTACGCCCGCTGTAGGCTCGTCTAGCAACAGGAGACGTGGTTCATGAATTAAGCAAGCAGCGAGTGCCAAACGTTGTTTCCAGCCTCCAGAGAGTGACCCTGCCAACTGTGAAGCGCGTGCAGTCAGGCCAAGTCGTTCGAGGGAAGCATCAACCGCGTCTTTGCGATGGGGTAGTTCAAACAAACGCGCAATGAAGTCTAAGTTTTGACGTATCGACAGGTCTTCATATAAACCAAATTTCTGCGTCATATAGCCGACTTGTCGTTTGATCTTAGCAGCGTCTTGGAAGATGTCGAGACCAAGGCAAGTGCCGCTGCCAGCGTCGGGTGTTAGCAAGCCACATAGCATACGAATAGTCGTCGTCTTACCACTACCGTTAGGGCCGAGGAAGCCACAAATCTTACCTTGTGCGACTTGGATATCGACTTGATCTACGACCGCGCGGCCACCATACGACTTGCTGAGACCTTTGACATCAATCGCCAAGTTACTCACGATTTTTTCTCCGCGACTGGGGTTGTGGCTTTGCTTAGCTTGACATCAATCGGTTGCCCAGGATGCATCTGCTTGGCGACAGCGGGATCAGGGCGCGCTTCGATTAAGAACATTAACTTCGCACGTTGCGCATTAGAATAAATGACTGGTGGTGTGTATTCCGCTTGGCTAGCGATGCGCGTGACCGTTGCGATTATTGGCGCGGCGCAAGCATCACATTGAACCGTCACGCTATCCCCCGCATGTATCGTGGCTAACTCGGCTTCTGGTACGTAGAAGCGAAATTTCACATTCCCTGGTGGTAGTAGCGATAAGACCGGTTGTCCAGGACTAACAACCTCACCGGCACGGAAGAACACATCGCTAATCAAACCCGCTTGTGGTGCCATTTCAGTTTTTTGCTTTCCACGCCAATGACTTTGACGTAGCACTTGTTCCGCTGCGAGCGCATTGGCATTCGCGGCCGCGCGCTCGTCTACACGTGCTGGCAGACTCGCCACGGCAAGCGCTGCTTTCAATTCATTGACGCGTGCTTGAGTGAGTTTGAGATTAGTCGTGGCATCATCAATTTTGGCTTTGGAGATGAAACCTTGCGCCAATAACTGTTGTTGGCGTTGCAGTTCATGTTGTGCCAATGCTGCTTGCGCTTCGGCGCTTGCTAACTGTGCGCGATTCACGGCAATCTCTTCTTGGCGTTTGCCTTTCTCCGTGTTCAGCGCTTGCGCTTTGGCTGCTTTCGCACGCGCTGTGGCTTCTTCCACATTCGCTATTTCCGCTTCTTTGTCGAGGCTAAATAAGGCCGCGTTCTGTGCCACGTCTTGGCCTGCTTGCACATTCAAACTTTCAATGCGACCACCCAGCGGCGAAGAGATATACAGGTACTCACCTTCGACATAACCAGACCAAGATTTGCTTGGCGTTGGGCTGCAGGCGCTCAACATGAAAGTTGTGGCCAATAGAGCTAAAACGATAGCGTTCTTACGCATGATGCTGATCTCCGCAGGGAAGGGAAGTCTTGGGAATAGTCAGTGCAAACAAAGCGCGTTCAACGCGTTCCATAATGGCGTCGTCGCTGAGCACACTTTCTTGCATTTGTTCATGGAAAAATTGCGGGGCAAAGCCTAGTTGCATGACGCGTGGCGCAATCACCATCGGCGCTGCAATCGAACCCATCAAAAAAGTGAAGGCCTGCATAGGTGCGATGTCACCCAGCTCTTTTTCTTGCTTGGCTTGAAGAATCAAGAGAATGATGAGTTGCATATGACGCGAACCATTTTTCTTTAAAAAGTCTTGCGCCACTTGGTCTCCACGTGCTGCATCGGCCCATACACGACCAAGCCAGCCACCGTGTTCACGCAGCAAACGGGCGAGGCGCAGCATGGTGTGTTTTAGCTTTTGGATTGCAGTTCCCGGCTGTTCGGTTTCTGCCTGCAGTTGCGCAAACAATTCCTCATACATGGTTTGCAGCAGGATGGAGAGGAAATTGTCTTTAGTGCGGAAGTGATAGTGGAACATACCCATATTGACTTTCGCATGCTCAGTGAGCGCACGCAAAGACAAGTCGCAGCAGCCGCAAAGCGGGAATAATTCGCGTCCGCTTTGTAGCAGAGTTTGGTCAATATTTTGTGAAGGGCGGGCCATGAAACAGGTTTCTAGGAATTTTTTATAAGTTATTAGGCGGTTGACTAATAATTGAGAGTGTCGATTTTTTAGGCAGTGATGTCAAGCGGATTTTTTGCACTTGAAAGTGTGTAAAACATTCGGTGATTTACACGTAAATGTTTAAAATCAATAACTTAGATTGTTTTTCTGTTGTTTTTGCGGTGAGCATTTTCACTAAACAGATGCGAAATGAAAAATAAATAGTGACTATGGGCAATACTTCGTTTTAATCTTAGAAAGTATTTGTGCCATTCAAATTTGCTATGGCTGAGAGGTTTTTCAGATGTCGATGTTGCTGTGATCAAAATGTGTTTTTGTTCGTCTTGCAAAGGAAGCGCGTATGAAAGTTTCTACCCGGTTGTTAATACTCATCGTAAGTTTAGCCAGCGTCATTTTTGTTGTGAGTGGGATCGGCTTATTCGGGTTAGTGAAAGCCAATGCAGCCATACAAACCATTTATGAAGACCGCACCACACCTGCGGTCGATCTTGGTCGCATACAGTTAATGGTCGTGAGTAATCGCCTTGCAATTGCCAACGCATTAGTCGAGCAAAAGCCAGAAGCAAACGCGCAAAGTGTGGCCGCACTCGAAACCAATATGGCCAACATCACCAAGTTATGGGACGCCTACATGGCAACCTATCTCACGCCCGAAGAAGCACAGATTGCCAAGACCTTCGCCGAGCATCGTAAAACCTATGTGCAGCAGGGCTTACTACCAGCGATGGCAGCGTTGAAGAACAATGACCTAGAGACCGTGCGTCAATTGATGGTAGAAAAAGTCACGCCTTTAATGGCTCCAGTGAAGAAAGCGGGTGACGATTTATTGCAATTGCAAATGGATGTCGCTAAAACCGAATACGACGCTGCCGTTGCGCGCTATCGTGAAATTCGCAATACATCAATTATGGTTACGCTCTTGGGTTTGTTGGCAGCGGGTATTTTTGGTTGGTACACCGTGAGAACCATACGCGGCCAGCTAGGCGCAGAACCAGCCGAGGTAGCGCGCGTAGCACAAGCGATCGCGGGGGGAGATTTAACGCAAGAATTTGATGTGCAAGAACACGATCGCAGCAGCCTCTTGTTCAATATGCGCGAAATGAATCAAAGTTTGGCAACGGTGGTGAGCCAAGTGCGAGGCGCGACCGATACTATCGCCACTTCATCAACGCAGATCGCCACAGGTAATATGGATCTGTCTTCACGCACTGAGGAGCAAGCGAGCTCATTAGAAGAGACAGCATCGGCTTTGGAAGAACTCACCAGTACCGTACGCCACAATGCCGACAATGCCCGCGAAGCGACAAAGTTGGCCAGTGATGCTTCTCAAGTGGCAGTGAAAGGTGGCAACGTTGTGGCAGAAGTCGTCACCACAATGGGGTCGATTAACGAATCTTCAAAACGCATCGTCGACATCATCAGTGTAATTGACGGTATCGCTTTTCAAACCAATATTTTGGCCTTAAATGCCGCAGTAGAAGCAGCACGTGCAGGGGAGCAAGGCCGCGGCTTTGCGGTGGTGGCCTCAGAAGTGCGCGCTTTGGCTCAACGCTCTGCCAGTGCTGCGAAAGAAATCAAAACACTCATCGATAGCTCTGTACAACAAGTTGCCGTTGGCACCAAGTTGGTCGATGAAGCGGGTGCGACGATTAGTGATGTGGTCAATAGTGTGCGCCGAGTGAGTGCGGTCATCACCGAAATCAGCGAAGCAAGCAATGAGCAATCGGTCGGCATTGAACAAATCAATATCGCGATTACCGGTATGGACAACGTCACCCAACAAAACGCCGCTTTGGTGGAAGAGGCAGCGGCGGCGGCTTCATCCTTGCAAGATCAAGCGCAGGAATTGTCGAAATTGGTGAACGTCTTTAAATTACATGACAACCTTGGTTCAGCGATGCGAGGTATGGCAGTGCCAAGTAGTCATGCAATAAAAGCTAAACCGGTACGTAAGAATATTTCCCGTGATCCTTTGCGTTTGAGTGCCTAGGCAGCAACCCTCGGAGGTAAGCATCGCTAGAAACGCAATAGGAATGCTTATAGAAAATAACTAACGTCACTCCAGCGGAGAGCCTGCCCTCGAAAGAATTAGTCGGAGGCAGGAGCCTACTGTCTTTTTAGACCAACAAGCAGTGTCGCGAGATTCCCACCCATGCGTTGACAGAGCATAATGTATTTCATCCTGAAATCAGAATCACAAAAAAAGCCGGAACTTTGTTGCGGCTTTTTTGCTCTAACAAGCTTCGTTTTAACAATAATTTCAAATAATGAGGGGATAAGGATGAAACGTATCGGTTTAGCTTTAGCACTAGTCACACCATTGATGTTCAGTGCTCACACTGCCTTCGCTGAGCAAACAAACACCATCGTCGTCAAAGCGGCGCGTATGTTGAACGTCAACGATGGCAAATGGGTTTTCCCTGCGGTGGTGGTAATTCGCAACGACAAGATCGTCGCGGCGGGTAGCAACGTCGCCGTGCCTAGCGGTGCCAAAGTGATCGACCTTGGCAATAAGTCTTTATTACCAGGCTTGATTGATATGCATACCCATTTAACGGCTGACCCAGAAAACGCAGGTTACTCGGTAGTCGCTTTGTCTATGCCACGCGTGGCCTTGATTGGCGCGAAGAATGCACGGTTGACAGTCGAAGCGGGCTTCACCGCGGTACGTGATGTGGGTGCCGAAGGCTACACTGATATTGCCCTGCGCGATGCGATCGATGCTGGCGACGTCGTCGGCCCTCGTATGTTGGCCTCCGGCCCAGCGCTCGGCATTACTGGCGGCCATTGCGACGACACCATGCATGCACCTGAATACAAAATCTCCGGCACCGGCGTGGCCGATGGTGTCGATGCAGTGATGAAGAAGACGCGCGAAGTCATCAAATACGGCGCCAGCGTGATCAAGTTTTGCGCCACAGGCGGTGTGTTGTCTTTTGGTGATGACCCACGCACATCGCAATACACGCTAGACGAAATGAAAACCATCGTCAGTGAAGCGCATCGCTTAGGCCGCAAAGTTGCAGCTCATGCGCATGGCGGTGATGGCATCAAGAATGCGGTGTTAGCAGGTGTTGATTCCATCGAACATGGCTCTTACATCGACGAAGAGGGCGCTAAGCTAATGAAAGAGCACAAGACCTTCTTGGTGCCCACTTTGTACTTAGGCGATTGGCTCATCGCCAATGCTGAAGCGATCAAACTGCCTTTGCCATTATTAGAAAAAGCCAAAGTCGTCTTGCCAGATGCCCGCAAACACATCGCCAAAGCGATCGCTGCTGGTGTACCTATCGCCTTCGGCACAGACTCCGCAGTGTACCCACATGGTTTAAATGGCCGTGAATTTGCAGTGTTAGTGAAACTCGGCATGACGCCAGCAGACGCCATCCGTACAGCAACAGTCAATGCCTCCAAGCTCATGGGCTGGGAAGACAAAGTCGGCTCCATCGACAAAGACAAATTCGCCGACATGATCGCCGTCGACGGCGACCCACTCAAAGATGTCACCGAATTAGAACGTGTGAAATGGGTGATGAAGGGCGGCAAAGTCGTGAAAGCTGCGCAGTAATTTTCTGTTTTAGAAATTCAAACGCCCACAGAGAGCTGTTGTTCTTTGTGGGCGTTTTTTTTGATCTTGAGGTGCAAAGCGTTTAATTCAGTGGCACCGTAAAATATCACTCTCGATGTTGTGCTTGGCACTCTAGAGCTACCAATAAGCGCTTGAGACGAGGAATCGTATGAAACTCTGGACCAGAATCCGTAGGCTGATCATGCTTGAATTCGGCTTGATCAAAGGCCAAGAATACGCTCATTGAAAATTCAGATAAACCAACATCATCTGCGCCATAGGCCCAAGCAAACAAACTGTTCATTGCCATGTCACCATCATCCCAAGTGATGTCACCGCGAAGGTAGTCTCTCGCTATCTCTTTGGAAAGCATATCGCATAATTTCGGCAGACTAATCGCTAGCGATGTGCAGATGGCCGTTAATGCCGAAGTCTGAAGTGCCCCTTCCTTTGCAAGATTTATGAGTTGTCGCGAATTCATTTATTACGTTCAAGCTTCGAGATTTTGACTGAAAAAATCGTTGACGATTCTCTGTGGATTGACTGGCTATGCACAGCTACATTCCGGGGTAAAAAGTAAATTTTGGATTGATATCGTTTGAGACACCAACTAGAACATCGCAACCCGGTACAGCTTTTTCCGGCTTGCATTCAAATTCCACTGTCCAACCAATCTTGTCAATATTTTTTGGCCCATTAGATGATGAGTAATAGGTGAAATCTATGCGTCCAAGTTTGTAGTTTTTGAGGTCAATTCGTTTTTCTTTGTGCAGATACTTTTCTGTTAATTCAACTACTCTCTCCGGCGAAAGACGCGGCATAGAAAATTTAACAGTCTGCAACTCATTATTGGCTGCGGAAACTGACACGTTACAAACGATGAGAACAATAAAAATAAACAGTTTCATTTCAATCTTGCCTTCACAGAATGAGGCGCGTGACGACTAAGTTCACCGGCGCTGAATAGGGTCGGTTTGCAATGATGAGTTAGAAAAGGAGGGATGCCAAGTATCTTCAACTTTCCTGAAGCTTTACGAGCTGACCAAGCTTTGGCAAAACTTCAGCTTTGAACTTCTCCATAATAGTCTCTTTGAATTTATCTCTGCCCACCATATCGTGCGGCAAGCCTCGAAACGATATGGCCATTTCAAAAGGGCTTTCAGATAGCCATATTTGAATATTTGCACCTTCGTTACTTTGGCCCGAGACGTAAAGTCCCATAACATCGCTATCCCCGCTACGCCATTTAAAGCCTGAAAATGCTTGGCTTAAGCAGTAATAGATATCGGCTTGGCCAAGTTTTGATTGCACATCAATAGAAATATAGTCTTGCATTGTTTTTCAAACCTGAACTGTAACCAGCACTGGAGCGCAGCAGTGGGTTGTCCGGTTGCCTGACTAGTTAGCCGCCATTTGCCTCACCACGCGACACCACCTTCACTCCATCGCCAGGGATTACCCAACCAACGTTGCCGCTGGTTGTTTCTACCTTGAGCGTTTCGAAGTCTTTGCCGTAGCGCACACGGATGACTTTCAGGGACTCGCCGGGCTTAATAGTGGTGACGACCGGATTTTTGTCCGGGTAGTCCGTTGGTGCAATTGACAGAAGGCGCGCCGGCGAGACAACCACGACTTGGTAACTTCGATCGCCGATTACGTCTGCAACCCAAATTGCACAGCCGACAACGACCACCACAAAGGCAACGATAAGTGATGCGTTCTTTCTCACTGTGGCTAACGCAGAATTATGAGTTTTCTCTTGCAAAGTACACCTCATCCAAAACGCCAATATTATTGAAGCTGAATTGCAGCTCCTGGTCGGCACAGCGAATAATGTCTTTGCTGAGATACCTATATTTTATGTTTTTACTCATTAATAAGGCCTCAATTTCTGCCTTTGAAAAACCGGTGATTTGCTGCCCCCACAGACTTAACGGGTGAACGGTTTTGACCTGAAACATGCAAACAAAAGAATTTTCTGTTGGCTGATCAGATATTTCACCTCGAAAACCTACAAGTAGCCCTTCAAAAAATAGGAAATTTTCAAGATTACCTCCCATCCACTCTTCGTAGAGCGTTTCAGCACCCCACGCCAATTTAACTTCTCTTGGTGTTGAACCGAATTTGATTGGGCCGAAGCCATGTGTGACAGATATTTCGGTCATGACTCATAACGTTTGAATTAAGAGGCGCGCTTTAGCGCGTCCCGCTTGAATGATGGGTTAGATCTGCACTGCATCTTTTTCCGCAATCCATAACAATATAGCTGTATCTGCACCGCCAATTTCGACGGTACGAGTGCCATGCATCAGAACGCCAAGGCCGTGCTCATCATCCCAAGTACAGCCTAGTTCAAAACCAATGTATGGAACTCCATGCTTTAGTATGGGGTGAATGTTTATAGTATGTAGCCCGATTAAACCTCGTAAGTCATCTACAGATTGAATATCGGGCATGTATTTTATTTTCTCATTCCCAGAATAGCCGTATTGTTCTTGGAGTGATGGATAGCTTTCTAGAATTGATGCAAGTACTACTTTTGTTAATTCTGCTTCATGTTCAATTACCCAACCAATCGCTGATAATTCAATATCATTTAATGGTTCGTTTCCTCGGCCCTCAGGGGCAAATACAACCTTAACGTTCCCATCAGAAGGAATGGCAGAACTTTGTGCACCATAAGCCCCGCTTCTATTCTGGAAGCCTTTCCATGAGGAGAATAATGCATCGGCAACCCACCATATGCCATCTTCAAGTTTAAAATCTAGTTGCATATTTGACATGTTTCTGAAGACCTAACGAATAGCGTTTATCCGCCGCACCGGAAACGCAAAATAAAAATCCGCGATCATTGCGGCGGATAAACCTTGTTGGACTGAACCGAAGGAAGTCGGTTGATTAAGGGGATTGTATGCGAATTGATTGCTTGTTTGCTAGTAGATTGGCAAGGAAATTATTCAACTTGTGTTGAAGTGTTGATGTTTGGGCAGACGGTGATGAGGTCGGTCTTTCCTTGTGGAAGTGTTTTACTTGAGTTGTTGAGCTTCGGCGCGAACGCGCCTGAAGTTCGTTTAAGAACTTGTTTCGAATTACAGTATTTAGGCAAGACGATGGGATCATGGCGGTGGCCCTGTCGTTAATACTGGTCGGTGCTTGGCTGCCACGATGACCTCAATCACCTGCATCGCGCCAAGACCACAATGCGGGCAACGTAGTATGTCGATCTGGCTGACGCGCAGCATAAACGCTTGCACGCCCTCAATGATGGCAGGCTGTGGCTGCGACATTTGTAGGGCCAATCGACATTGCGCTAGCTTCTCTTTCTTGTGGCAGTTAGCGAGTACACCGTAGTGACGGATGCGTTTAAACCCCGTCGGTAAGACGTGTTGTAAAAAACGGCGAGTGAACTCGCTTGCCGGTAATTGCGCAACACGTTTTTTACCAGCGTGAGTGTTGTCTCGCACCTTAAATCGCACTAGCCCATCGTGAAATGAAAGCAGTCGCTCATTGGAAATACCGACCCGATGCGTGTACCTCGATAAATAATCAAGCACCTGCTGTGGGCCACCCAAAGGCGCTTTTGCGTACACCACCCAATCATGCCGTCGTAGTTCAATCAGAAGATGCTTCCACGCTTGGTCATCCATCATTTCCTTGGGAATTCGGTCGTCGGCTCTCGCTAATTTGAGCGCATCGATGAACTTCTCACGAAACACTTTAGACAGTGCTTTGACCGGAAATAAAAAGCCTCGTCGACTTTGTTTCCATTGCCCGTCTTCAGTGAGTACGCCGTTGGGCATTAAAGCGTGTATGTGCAAATGACGTTGCAGTGTTTGCGTCCACGTGTGCAGGACTAAGGTGATCGCGGGCACACCACCAAGCCAACGCGAATTGGCAGCAAAGGCTAACAAAGTCTCTGCACTGGCACTAAACAAGATGTCGGTGATCATGCGGAAGTGACTTACTGCTAAGCCGTTTAATGCATGTGGAATCGTAAACACTAAATGGGTGTAGGGAACGCTCAGGCATTCACGTTGACGCGCTGCAAGCCATTGATCTTTAGTCCGACTTTGGCATTTGGGGTAATGACGATTACGGCACGAATGGTAGATGTGTCGCGTCGTTTGACATTGATCACAGCGCTCAATATGGCCGCCTAATGCCGCAGTACGACAAGCTGTGATGGCGCGCCAAACTTTACGTTGACTAAGATTAAGGCCGTGTTGCTCCCATCCTGCCTTCTCTTGTTGACGCAGGATATCAGCCAACTCTACACTTGCATGCTTGGGCATACAACCTGAGCGCTTTACAGCTTCGATAGATGCGAGAGTAAATCGAGCGGTGAATCCTTCTTCACGACACGCTGTTGTAGATGGAGATAACGTGCTGTGGTGCTGAGATGATCATGCCCCATTAAACGGCTAATGCTATGCAGATCGACACCACTATCGAGTAAGTGTGTGGCAAACGCATGGCGCAGGCTATGGATTCCACCTTTCTTATGAATGTTGGCACGCTCTTTGGCCGAATAAAAATAGCGCTGCACTTGGTTGTCGGTAATAGGTCCATCTCCCAGCTTATTCGGAAACAACCAAACTCGTGGGTGACACGTATGCCAATAGATACGTAGCGTGTCCAACAATTTAGGGGGCAACAAAGCATAACGATCTTTACCACCTTTGCCATGACCAATGCGTAGCATCATGCGTTTGCTATCAACATCACTAACTTTGAGCTGGCACAACTCAGACACGCGTAAGCCGGTTGCGTAAATCGTGGTTAATATGGTGCGGTGACGTAGATTCGTACAGGCAGCAATAATGCTTTCCACTTCTTCTCTCGACAGCAATTCAGGCAAGCGTTCTGGTGGTTTGCGCAGCGGTATCTCAATGCAAATGTTCGGCTGGTTCAACGTAAACCGAAACAAAAATCGCAAAGCACAACCGGCTTGGTTGGTCGTTGACGTGGAGCGATGTTTGTCGTTGATTAAATGCAGCAAATACTGCTTAATTTCCTCTGGCGAGATGAGGTCGGGAGATCGATGGTAATACTTCGCAATCTTTGCTACTGCATCCACATAGGCAACTTGGGTGCGTTCAGCCAGACCACGCAACACCATGTCGTCCTGAAAACGCTGACGTAATGACTTCATGATAATTTCCTTCTCAAAAACTGGGAAAATTCCCAGTTTCAGAGTAGAAAACCATACACGTTTTACTAGCGATAATTCGTTGAGGAACAGCCCACCGCGGAGCGGTTTAGTTCAACTTGTTTTAGAGTGAAAGAAACCGAAGTTAACACATTGAGAAAAAATAGGCAATCAAGCACTAATTCTGTCGAAAGGCTTGTTAAGCCTTATTCTTGTTGATAGTGACTGCTCCAAAAAAGGTATAACAGCAAGAACCTAAATTAGATCTTCTTTTTGTACATCATCAGCAGTGATTGACTACGTCCAAATCGAAATTGATCGTTGCTGATCCTTGTCGAGCTCGCCAAGCTAGGTTTCCCAACCATGCAATTGGCGGCATGGTCCAAGTATCGCTAAGGCGTCTATTAACCATTGCTCATCGCCACTGACCTCGCAGTTGGGCATTTGATGAAAACTGACGCTACATTGCGCCCATGTTGCTTGTGTTGGGTCGAATTCAATTGACGTGGCTGGAAAATCTCTCTCACATTGACGGCATCGTATAACTGCACCTACCGTCTGTCCGAATAGAGCGCCTGCAGAACAATCGATACTGGGAGTTACTTTAGTTTGGCAGTGCGGACAACGCAGATCACAAAATTGATCGACTGTGGAGGGAACAAGAAATTGATATGGACGCCACTTGATCCAAACGGAATCGAAATCGCCATGTTGAAGTGTCGGGAGGGGGCGGCCGCTGGCCTTCCACTCGTCATATCGCTTGTCGAAGTAATTGTAGGGGACAGCCTGTCCTGCATGCGTGTCATGGCTATCGATATCCGCTAAGTCGAGCATGGGGATAATTCCACGTGTCCATAATTGCTCAGCAATCTCCCAAAGTCGTTCGGGGCTGGGGTTTTGATCGCTTGGTACAAGCCAAAGACTGTTTTCACTCATGATTCAGATATTCACGATGAACTTTGTTTGAAGGAGATGAGGGTTCAACCATCGTATGCGGCAGAGATTGGTAGGCTGCATCTAGGTATGCGATTTTACTAAAGTTTAATATTTTGAATCGCTTTTCGCAAACGGGTTACTAGTCGATTTGATCGCTGCCGTTCCATCCCTAATTTAAGCCAACGAGGTTGCCGCAACTCGAATGAGGATGTGTTTTTCTATACTGGGCGCACCTCAGTTCCAGCGCCACGCGTAACATGAAGCATGCGGCTTGGCGCATTGATTTTGGCGGTGTGCCAGATACCTCGCGGCACCACGACAGTACCACTACCATTCAAGCTTACTTTGTGTACACCATCTGGCTGTTCCAAATGCAACTCGACCGAGCCTGATAGTAAATAGACGAACTCGTCTGCATTGGGGTGCATTTCCCAAGTTGGCCAATCCGTGTCAAACTCAAATTCCGAAACAAGCCAGCCGCTACCATAGCGCTCAATATCTGCTTCAGGCATACGCCAAAAAGCTTCTCCACCGGGCAGTTGAGTTGCAGCGCCGTCCTCGGCGAGATGAACATAGGTGTGTTGAGGATTCAGTGGCATAGGGTTTCGCTTGTGATCTGGATATTTGATGAATCTAGAGGTTAAAGGATGGCTAGCTTACGGTAGGTCTATTAATTGGTGTTTTGCAAGATAATAGAGGGTCTGTGCTTAAGAAAATGAACGATTTTTTGAATAAAGAGGGTGGGTGCTATTGCAAGCGCCGTAGCGACAAACTAGTTGAATGTTTTCACGTCCTTCGCTAGCAGAAAAAATGCGCTCAGCGGAAAGTTTTTCTTTGCAGACGAGGCATTTGACGCTGATTCTTGATGTATTTCGGAATTCATTGAGCGCGATCTGAATGACCTCAGCTGTAGTACTGAGTTGAATTGTTTCACTACCGATCAGTTCAAATACAACGACAGTAACCAAAGCCACAGCTGAATCTAGCATCACACCAAAAATTCTACCCCAGTACAACATTCCAAGAAATCCAATCGGCTCATTCGCAGGAAGCGGTGTCCAGAACAGCAGCCCTACACCAACTCCAAAAACAAGACCTAGCGGCCAACGAAAAACGGAGAGAAGTCCTAGGAAGTTGTTTTTTTCGCGACGAATATAGTTGCTCATGTGTAGACCATTGATGAATGTCAAATGAGGCTTTCCTAGCAATCTGTAGAACGAAAGGACAGCGTAAGCATTGATACGTAAAAGACTAGAATTGATAAATTTAATCGCATTTGAATTTTATCTTTAATAGCGACGTACCAGTAAAAAATCAGAGTTGGGATCGCTAGCGATTGTTTAATCTGTCAAGAAACGACACGCTTAAAGAAATGGAAGGGAAACCAGCTGCCAACATAGGTCCAACCTTCATCTTCCATTTGGCTTTGTTTATTCGCGATATTGAGCGCATACAATCGACGATGTTCCCACACCTTTTTCGAGGCCAAGACGGTGAGGAAATGGGGCCCAAAGCCTACTAGGTGATAACCAGCTTTTCCTTCTGTTTCGAGAATTTGCATTTCGTTGAAAGCATTCGCGCCGGAAATTCGCTTTGAATTTTCCGCGGCCTGTTCGTTTGACTCTTCTGGCGCAAATCGTTGTTGTGCCGCTTGACGAGTAATGCCCATGACAGATCCAATTTCCGACCACGGAACATCTGAACGCCGAGCTTGGTGCACCGCGGCTCTTTGAAGTTGGCTGCATACCTCAACGGATTCGCTCGTCGCATCGACCAAGCGAAGTAGGGAAGAAGGATCTGT
Source organism: Affinundibacterium nitidum (assembly GCF_014284155.1). Classification (GTDB taxonomy): domain Bacteria; phylum Pseudomonadota; class Gammaproteobacteria; order Burkholderiales; family Burkholderiaceae_D; genus Undibacterium; species Undibacterium nitidum. The sequence continues at coordinate 1,030,336 of NZ_JACOFZ010000001.1, read as the reverse complement.
TTCGGAGTTTTTCGAGAGGCCAGCGTGAGTCAAGATAGCCTTCTCTATGTCGTTTCTTAGCCTAATGTGTTCAACTAAATCGGTTGTCGGGGTAATGCTCTTCAATTTTTTTCTCCTTGAGATTTCGTCAAGTTTTTATTGACGTGTCAAGAATATATTGACTTGTTGTAGGTGTCAATAAAATATTGACGTTGAAGTGTTTTCAACTAACTCTCAGGATCAAACCCAAATTCCCGCAGCTCCTGCGCGCAGCGGCAGGCTTTCGCCAGTTTGGCTGCCCACTCAATGGCAGCCTCTCTTGACGACAGTTCTAGCACGCAAAAGCCGCCGTTGAAGTGCTTAGTTTGTGGATAGGTATCGTTTTTCACCGTGCCGTCGCCATTAACCATCACGGCACCAGTCGCTTCGTTGATGCCACCGCCAAACACATAAACACCAGCTTGCTTCGCTTCGCGTATGACCTCATGTGAGTCATGGCTAACTGCGGCTAAATCTTCTGCTTGGATGTTCATCGCAGAGGCGGGGAAGGAGATGAGGTATTTCGTCATATTGGGGCGGCTTTAAGGAGTAGATTTTGATGAGGGGCGCTTTGGTTTACTTTACATTACTTCTCGCTTTTGTTCTTTGTTTACGCGCCAAACGTTTGCTACCAATCCATAACGGTACTTTTGATCTGGCACTACAATCCTAGTACGAACCATTTGACCCTATCGTTGATTTAGCGCATCAACATCAAGTCAAAATCAGTGCGCCGATGATGGGCGAAGTAGTCGATATATCAGAAGTGCAAAGTGGATAGCGTTGGTGGGTGAGTAAAGATCCAATTGTTGCTGCGAACTTGTAGGGCGGGTGCAACCCCGCGGTTTCGGGCTTCGATAATTTCCTGGCAGCGCGGGTTGCACCCGCCCTACATGGCTGGAACAATTGCCGGAGCGAAGCTTAGTAGAAAAGACGAAGCAGGGTGTTTGTCCGTTGTATCCTTTGGTTGGTGAGTAGAAGCATAAACAAAGATTGCAAACTCGTCGAGCATTGAACTTAAAATTACCTTTGACTGTGATAGATCAAAAGAGTATAGGCGCCGAGTTCCATTAAGGCTTCGTCACTGATCGTACGCATCCTTTCGCGGCGGGCATCACGTAGTTCCTTCTCTAGGGCATTCGGACTAATTTTGGAGCCATTTTCTTTGAGCCAATTGAAGACTTTGCTTGGGGCTGCTTGGCGTGCCTTCGCGATTCCCATTTCAATTTGTCGCGCGAGCTCTTGTATATCGACGGGATATTCTTTTGATTGGGATATAAAGTGGATCGCCGCTTCTGAATTCGGAAGTGCAGCGTAGTACAACGCCAGCAAAAGTGTTTTGAGTGCTACTGGGTCTTTTTCAAGCTTTATCTTCTCAATTAATCTTAATGTGTATTTTGTTTCATCTTGGACCAATAAGGGATAAACAAAACAATAATCTTGGGCAAGATTCAAGGCATGCGCTGGAACAGTGATCTGATATTCCGGTCTCGTAAGCATTTTAAACTGCAGTTCAATTGTATCGACACCGCGAATTGCTTGTTGGTGCATCGTATAAAAATACGGTGTCTGTTGAATCTCAGTTAAAGTGCACTTCTTAATTGAATCCATTCCTAAATTTTGGTCCGCAGGCGAAGTGGCGTTTGCAAGGAATAACATCCCACCGTCGCAGTATAAAATTTCTTGTTGCCCTTTTTCTTTTAAAAGTATTCTCAATGCGTCACGATACCCTTCAGGGGATTTGTTAAACCGAGACCACAACTGACTAAGTGTAGGAGCGCGATTGGCCTGTTCTTCATAGGTCATCATCGATGGATCAAAGTTGTATGTGTTGAGAATGTCTTTTCTTGCATCTTCAATCGAGGCGCTCGCGCTAGATGAAAAAAACAAAGCTAACGCAAATGCGCTTAATTTTATGTAAGTCATATATCTCCAATGAAAACTAAAGCTCAGTTTCGTTGAGCGTTTGAAACCAACGTTGTATGAAGGCTCTTTGCATTCTGATTAGTAAATGCAGAGCGTGTTTCACACTCTGCTTGGGTAAATTTCAATGTCTGTGATTATTGATTTTCCAATCAGCTATTCCTGCTTGACGTGCGGTTAGGTATTTAATGTAACTCGGATGTTTCTTGATGTCAGCATCTGATAATAGGCTTTTGATATCTCGTTCTACTCGCCAACCATGTCCCTTTGATGTTGCACTTTCGAACAATGGGAAAAGAACGATGAAGTAGCTCACTATTGCCTTTGATCGTCCAGAGCAATGACACTGAAAACCACCTGCTAATCGGGTCAAATTCACGAGGAAGTTGTCCGGAAATGAAATTGAAAATAAGGTCTACAACCGGTCGAATATTGCTATTTAACGCAACTTTGAGAGGCCAATACACAACTGTAATTCTTCTATTCTCATCGTGACATTCCTTCGCACTAGCTAAAGATTCAAGAAGCATTTGCTGCCGGAGGCCAACGGATGCTTTCTCAGCCACCATAGTCAAAGCCTGACATCTGTACGACGGATGTTGAATTCTTTGTGCACTCTGATAAGCCGTTTTTATGTCGATTGCAGGCAAATTGCGAACTGTTTGCCTGCCTTTTGCCCCCTCTAAGGCCAATTGATTCGTTTGATCTTTTGATCAGCTATGTGTTTATTTTTTGAGTGTTACTTTAGTTTAAATGGCTTTTTCGTAGCGCAAGTGCTTCCGACGGGCATTATCGGTGCTAAGTCGCTTTCATTCTTTCGGATTGGCAAGCGCAACTTCGGCAAATCGACTGTTTATCAATCGGATTGCAATCACGTAGGCAAGGATGATGATTGGTAAAAGCATCCATTGTGTAATTCCAAGCATTGCAGCGATCGTTGGTGAGCCAGCCGCTGCAATCAGTGCGAAGGCTGTTAACAACCATCTCCTCTTCGTTGGTAGATATGTTTTGAGTCCTTGATTGCAATTAGGGCAGACATTGCTTGGACGACCAATACGGCCGAGGTGGTCAAGTGTGAGCTTGTGCTTGCAGTTTGGGCAGTTCATTTTCTTAATTTTGATGTTTCATTGAAAGGCGAGTGATCGTCGGCGCAATATAGGTTTAATGTTTTGTAGGGCGGGTGTAACCTGCGTTGCCTGTTCCTAGCTACACTTATTCATGCAAAACAAAAATAGACCCAAAACAAGTACACAAATTGCAGATAAAAAGAAGTAGGCTAGGGTTAGACCGACTTTTTCGCCGGTCGTTAACTTTGCTGAGTTAATGATTGGTGCGCTGCTGAACGCGATAAGCATGATTCCAACCATAATGATTAGTTTTGCAACACCTTCGTCTTTAAAGTGAATAATTAATCGCGTCGCTAAGACTGTGCCCCAAATTGGTAATGTTAGGCAGATCGCAGTGCCTACTTTTGATGTGGTTGTCATATTCTAAGACTTGCCCAAAGTTGGTTTGATTGTCGAAATTAACATGATGGTGAATTTATGGCAATAAAATCCATACGATACCAAATTCAAGTCATCAACCCGGCACCCCCAAAATCACAGCAGAAGCCTTAAACAGTCCTGTAATCTTCTGTCCTTTCTTCAACCCCATTTCCTCGCAACTTTCATTGGTAATCACCGCCGATAACACCGCGCCGCCGGGAAGGGCGATGCTGATGTCGGTGTTGACTGCGCCCGTTTGGATGCGCGTGATTTTTCCGGTGAGGCGGTTGCGGGCTGAGAGTTTGGCTTCTTGTTTGGCGTCCATCAAGATCACCGACGAGGCGCTCACTAAGGCGAACACTTCCGCGCCTATCGTTAAGGCGAGTTCTTCGGTGCTGTCGTGGGTGATGATGGCGATTAGGCTTTGTTTGCCTGCGATTTGAATTTCAATTTCATCGTTGACCGCTCCGGTTTTAATATGGCTCACGTTGCCGCGATATTGATTGCGTATGCTGGTTTTCATATTCATCTTTTTGATCAAAAGCATTTCATCGGCCAAGCCGGTTGCGAGTTGGTTGAGACGCGTGATATAGGCGTGGTGCTCATTTTCGATCAGTTTGAAGTTGTCGACCAATTGTTGGCCGCGTGGGGTGAGACGTGTGCCGCCGCCACCTTTGCCACCGGTGGCGCGTTCTAAGAGTGGCTCACCTGCGAGATTATTCATCTGCTCAATCGCATCCCACGCAGCTTTGTAGCTCATATGGATATTCTTCGCTGCTTGCGTGATGGAACCACATTCCGCCACTGCCGCGAGTAAGGCGATGCGCTGCGTTCCGCCGAATTTTTCACCATTCACTTGTAGCCAGACGTCGGCTTGCAGCGCGATGTTTGGGGATTCTTTTTTCGTCGCGCTCATGGTGTGTGATTGCTTCCCTGATGCAAATGTAGGACGGTGTCGCCAAATTGTTTGACATCTTGTTCGTCATGGCTGATTAAGACCAGCGGTATCGCCAGCGCGCTTTGCAGTTGTGCTAGCTCTTCGCGCATTCTGTGCTTGAGGCCAGTATCAAGCGCGGCGAAAGGCTCGTCTAAGAGCAGGGCTTTGGGCTGTGTGATTAGGGCGCGGGCTAAGGCGGTTCTTTGTTTTTGTCCACCTGAGAGTTGATGCGGATATTGCTGCGCTAAATCAGTGAGTGCAAATCGTTGTAGCCATTGTTCGACTTCATCGTTCTGCATTTCTTTCGATGGATTGCGCCAAGACTTGTTGAGGCCAAAGGCAATGTTTTGTTGTACGTTCAGGTGTGGGAACAAGGCATAATCTTGCGCGACGTAGGCGAAGCCGCGTTCTTGTGGCTTCACAAAACAGGCTTGCGTGCTGTCAAATAAAGTACGGCCACCGATGCGGATATGGCCATGGTCTGGCTTTATCAGGCCAGCAATCGCTTGCAGGCTGAGACTTTTGCCCGAGCCAGATTCGCCAAAGATAACGATGCGTTGCGCTTGGGTTTGCAAACGCACGTCGAGCACGAATTGCTTGTTTCCGTTACCTAGGGTTTTATGCAGATGTAGGTCGAATTCCATAGTGTCGTTTTGCTGTATTTTTTTGCGTTATTTAGGCGCGAGGTGAGCAACCCTGCCCGGCGCTAATTTACCCGCTGCCAGTAAGATCACAATACAAACGATGGATGCCATGAGCACCATGGTATTCGCTAGGGCATCGTCACCAGCCTGTACTGCTTCGTAAATGGCAATCGACAACGTCTGCGTTTTGCCCGGGATGCTGCCAGCCACCATCAAGGTCGCGCCGAATTCTCCGAGTGCGCGAGCAAAGCCGAGTAAAACGCCCGCCAAAATGCCGCGCCAAGCCAGCGGCAAAGTGATGCGGAAGAAGACCGCCGTTTCGGATAAACCCATGGTGCGTGCGACTTGTTCGAGCTGGCTATCAACGCCCTCAAACGCCGCACGAGCAGGTTTGATCACTAAAGGCAGAGCCACGATTGCAGCGGCGATGGTGGCCGCTTGCCAAGTAAAAATCAGATTGATACCAAAGTGTTGATACAGCCACGCCCCTAACCAGCTTTTTTTGCCGAGCAAGACCAGTAGGTAGTAACCCAAGACAGTAGGTGGCATCACCATCGGCAAGGTCAAGATCGTATCGAGAATCTCGCGTCCCCAAAAACGTCGCCGTGCCATCCAAAAGCCTAAGCCTATGCCCAGCACTAAATTAATCAAAGTCGCGAGTCCAGCGACTTTGAGTGAGAGTAGGAGGGCGGTCCAGGCGATGTCCATGTTGGTCTGTTTTTACTGAAGTGGTGAGTTACAGTGGCTTAAAACCATATTTTCTGAAAATGGCTTGTGCAGTGGGTGAAGCTAAAAACTGCGCAAAACGTTTAGCTTCGATTTGGTTATTGCTATCCTTTGTGACCGCAACGGGATAGGTAATGGTTTTGTCGATCTTGATCTGCGCAGCAACTTTGACTTTATCGAGCATGAGAGCCGCATCGCTCGCATACACAAAGCCGGCTTCCACTTCATCACGCGCCACGTAGTCCAGCGCTTGGCGTACGTTTACGGTATTGATCAGTTTGCCTTCAATGCTAGGCAAGACACGTGCCGCTTGCAGCGCTAATTGCGCGTAACGACCGACTGGTACGCTGGCAGGGTTGCCGATGGCAATGCGTTTCACCGCACCTTGTTGTAGATCTTCGAGGCGTGCGATTTTGATGGTGGCGTTCATCGGCTGAATCAAGACTAAGCTATTGCGCACGAAGTCTTTTCTTTCTTTGATTAGGATCAGGTCTTGTTTTTCAGCGGCGTCCATCGTGTCTTGATCGGCTGTCGCTAACACATCGACCGGTGCGCCCTTGACGAGCTGTTGCAGCAGCGCGCCAGACGCCGCGAAATTGAGTTGCAGCTTGGTGCCTGGGTATTGATGTTGATAGCTCTGTGCGATGTCTTTGAAAGCATTGGTCAGGCTAGAAGCGGCAGAGACATTGAGCTCGCCTGCAAAAGCTGAGGTTGCCATGCTAAAGAGCAAGGCAAGGCTGATGAAAGGGCGTAGCAAAGTTGTCAGCATCATTGGTCGATTTCGTCCTGAAATAGCTGGGCTAAAAAGCGTAATATACACTGGTATATAGCGCTTCGCTATTTGAAACGCTGAAAACTTGATTTGGAATAGGTTTAGCTAAGGAGATGGGAAGCAGAAAGAGACAGCTGTCATTCCTGCGGAGGCAGGAATCTAGCGACGTTGGTTGATGAACAAAAGACACTGGACTCCTGCCTGCGCAGGAGTGACGATGAATTGATTTTGCTGTTGGCTGAAGCTGTGTCGATACCTAAGTACCAAAGCCATCACAGCCAAGTTTGGAAAGACGATGATACTGGTAGAAAATTCGACACAAACACTCGTCCGCCTTAATGATGCGGCACTTCCGAATCTGGCGCGACAACTTCTAGCACGGGCGCTGGTGCCTTTAAGCCCTTCGCACTTTGCCCCTCTGCAGGAATTTCCACCCAATCCCATCGCCCCTTTTCGCACAATTGTGTGACTTTGAAATAGACCTTGCCAGGAGTGTCGGTGAGTTTGACTTGAATCGAGAATTCGTCGTAAAACGCATCAGGTAAGAGACCTCCACTCCATGTCACTTCGCGTACATCTTTTTCTATGGTCTTACCGTGAGAGGTATAAGGCTTGCTCAAGGGGGCGATCGCGGTGTCGATTTTCCATCCCGCTTTTGGCATCGGTTTCGCGCCCATTGCTGTCTCCGGTAAGCTCACTTTCACCATATGCGTGCCGGTGCCTTCGCAGCCATGGCCGATCTTGAAGGTCAGTTTATGGTAACTGCCGGCTACTGCTTTAGGCTGCTCAAGGCCGACATGGGCAGAGAGGTAGGTTGAAAAACACGACAACGACAGCAGGCAAATTAATTTTTTCATGTGAACTCCTTGATGATTAATAATCGAACTTCAATTCCGCAACTAAGCTACGCTGTGTGTACGGATGAAAAGCCCAATATTTTTTATTGTTGAGGTTATTAATGCCAACAGCGGCTGTCCATTGTTTGTCGATTTTGTAGCGCACACGCACGTCAGCGACGAGGAAGCTAGAGAAGCCTAAGTAAGTGAAGGCATTGACATCGCTGTTGTCGAGGGAACCGTATTGGCGACCGCTATAACGGACACCTAATGTGGTCGACAGCTGATCGTTGACACGATAGCTCGCCACAAAGTTGGCGCGCCATTTTGGTACACGTGGTTGCCATTTGCCGACGCTCTTGATGAACTTGTCATTCTTGGTAATGATGGAATCGGCGTAAGTCAAACTCGATGCGACATCCAAACCTGGCACGAACACATCACTCGCTTGGTAGGCGATTTCTAAGCCATTGGTGCGAATCTTATCGACGTTTTGGATATTTGTGATATTCGGCGTCACCAAGGTATTTGTTTGTGAATACAGCGCGTCGCTCGTGTCTTCATGGAAGAAGGTGGTGCGCAACAAACCTTTACCATTGTCTAAAGACTGTTCAGCACTCCATTCGCTGGTCCAAGATTTTTCCGCTTTCAGATTAGGATCATTATTAACGATGGTTTGCGTCGATACCGTACCTTGATACAGCTCAGAAACCGTCGGATTACGTACTGCACGACCGATCGATGCTTTGAGAATTAAATCGTCAGCAGCGCGGAAAGCCAGCGCCGCCTTGGGTGAAAATTCATTCTCATCACGTTTCACGAATGGCAGCGTGGTCGTGGCATTAGACAATGCACCATCATGTGCTGACCATTGCTCGAAACGGCCGCCGATAATCGTTTTCCATACAGAGTTGATACGCCAAGCATCTTGCGCATAGAAGCTAGACAACTCTGAGTTGCCTTGGAAGGCAGAGAAACGTGTCGTTGCAGCACCGTTGATCCAATCTGTGGTGTTCGATACCAAAGTACGTAGTTTGTAAGCTTCACGTTGATAGCCAAACTCTACAGTGTGCTCGGTGTTCGGGCGCCAGATTCCTTTGAGTGCCAAGGTATTCCAACCTGTGCCGCTGCCATCGGTGATGCGTCCAGCACCGCCAGTGTCGGCGCTTGGAATGGCGACTGTCGGCGCGCGAGCGATATCTTTTTGATAGTCGTAGATGCTACCAGCGACTTCCCAATCAAATTCGCCTTTGGTATTGCTCTTCACACTTAAGCCATGTGTCACGTGCTGTAAATCATTTTTGCTGTTGGCGATGTCAGTTGGGTTAATCGTGAACTTGCGTCCTGCGATGTTGACGTCGCCGCTGTAGACCGCTGCACCGTTAGCGTCACGCAGATAACTCTCTGCACCGCTATTCATATCGTTGCGCCAAATGCCATACGTATAGCTGGCACGCACAGTCGGTGTAATCTCATAGGCTAATTTAATTTTGGCATGATCTTGTATCGTGTGGTATTGCGTGGTGGCGCCGATCAGCCACCAGTCTAAACCTTGAGGATTGCGGCCTGCCACTGCGCCAGTCACAGGTTTGCCGGCAGTGCTAACTGTGCCCGCAGACAGCAATTTATTGGCAAAGACCAAAGGATGACTATCGCTGTCCATGCGATTCACGTTGACCCACCATGAGAAGGCACCTTGTTTGTTACCAAGGCTGGCGCTCAGTTGATGACCGCTATAGCTTTTATCCGTGGCAACTTCTTGGAAGTTCTCAGTGAAGCCAGCAAGTTTGACGTGGCCTTCAAATTTTTCGGGCATGCGTGTGACGTAGTCAACCACTGCACCGACAGAGTTGCCTGCATAGGCGGCGGAGAATGGGCCATATAACACGTCAACGCGTTGAATCTCTTCTGGTGTGACCAAGCCCCAACGTGGTGTAAAGCCTGCACCATTGCCTAAAAGATTCGATAGCAAAATGCCGTCTGCATACACCATAGAACGGGCGCTATTACCTGTGCCAGAAGCGCGTGTCGCCAGTACAGCGTGGTTGTAGTCGCCATCGTAACGCTTACGCACCAAGAGACTAGGCAAGTATTTCAAAGCGTCTTCTGCATCGAGTGCATTGATCGTGGTTTCAATCGCTTTGGCGTTGATGCCTTCGATTGTCGTCGGGATTTCAGTTGGTAGGGTAGTGGGCTTATCGCCTTTGATGATGACGCGTTCAGCTATCGCTTTTTGGGCATCTTGGTCACTATTGTTATCGTTGGCAAAAGCGGGAAATGCTGCAGACAAAGCGATGATTAAAGCGGTACGACGCAGAATAATAGGTGTAGAAGATTTCATTGTGTTCTCATTGCAATCAAGAGCCAAACGCACAATAAGGCGCCGGGTTTTGGGCTCTAGGTATCTTGTAGATGCCTGATCAAAGCGAGGTTCGGAGAAGCAAAGACGCGAGTTCGCGTGCTAAAACGTGAGCTTTTCGTCTAAACGAATGATCAGAAACGGGAGCGATACCAAACATCAAGCCTCAAATACAACATTGAGGCGAATTCAGTATCAGATTGCGTTGAGTGCGGGTGGCCCGCGAGGTGGAAGTGGGGCTGAGACAATGGCGGCCAAACGCGCCGAGGGAATACTTTGTGTAGCGTAAGAGAGCGTATGTACCGGAGGTGCAGCGTCGAGTTGTGGCAAGCTTGGTGTAATTGCGCTGGGCATACAGAAGGAACAATCGAGCGTATGGCTACTCGCTTTACCATCGACGATTTTGCCTGAGGCGGTGACGAACTTAACGCCAGTGCTGGTACAAATCATTGAAATGCCTTCGCCATTTAAACTATTGATCACTGGCGCAGCAGTAGCAATACCGAGCGTTAATCCGTAAAGGAATAACACCGCGATAATCAAGCGACGTGATAGTTTGAATGGAGAAAAGGCTTTCATGAGGCGAGATTCTAACACCGCAGCACGTAACGTGGAAAGATGCCTGCATTTGACCGATGTTAAATCTGATCGAATCTTTTAGGCTATGCTGCTTTTATTTGATAACGAATTAAACTTTAAGGAAGTACATATGCGATTACATACATGCATGAAAGCATTGGTATTGTTGGGCTCTATGATGCTTGGTTCGCAGGTGATGGCACAGAAGGTAGGGAGTGTAGATACGGCCTTTATTTTGATCGATCCCGATCATAAAATCGTGGTTGATGCCTATGATGACCCGAAAGTGAAAGGCGTAACCTGTTATGTGTCGCGTGCTAAGACCGGCGGTATCAAAGGCGGCCTTGGTTTGGCCGAAGACAAAGCCGAGGCCTCGATTTCTTGCCGTCAGGTCGGACCAATCAGTTTTGAGAAACCCTTAAAGCAGCAAGAAGAAGTATTCAACCAAAGTCTTTCCATCTTGTTTAAGAAATTACGTATCGTACGCATGGTCGATGTTGAACGTAATACTTTGGTGTATTTGACGTACTCCGACAAATTGATTGATGGTTCGCCACAGAATAGTGTGACCGCGGTGCCAGTTGATCGTACGACGATGATTCCAGTTAAGTAGCTATTTAAGTGATTATTTAAGTAGAATTTTAGATACTTAATGAGTGAGTCTAGGGTAATGGAATTGATTTCCTTGTGGAAATAAGTTCTAATAGAGGCTAATGAAATAAGCGTCTTGTCTGGCTGCAAGGCGCGCAAATTTGGTGGTGCTGGTGCAATGGTGATGAAGCAGAAACTAAGGTCGCTTCATTTTGTGCGTTGGTTTTCCAGTCTTATTTGAATCAAAAAAATACTCCCTATACGACAAAGCAATGAATTCACAAGTCAAGCAAGTGGTCGCTGACAAGCAATCGCTCGACAGTTTGGTTAGTACTATTCGAATTCCACCGCGCCCAAGCCTCTTGGTCGAAATGCAGAAGGAATTGAATAAAGACGATCCAGACCCGCGTAAACTCGCGCGCATTATTGCGAATGATGTGGCGATGGCCGCTTCATTGATGAAGCTCGCGAACTCTTCTTTTTTTGGTTTACGTTTAAAGGCACAATCGGTAGACCATGCGGTCGATTTGTTGGGCATGCGTCAAACAGGCTTAGTGATGACGGGTATTATTGCGCGTCAATCAATTGCGACACAAGGTCAATCTCTCCGAAAATTTTGGGACATCTCTTCAAAACGCGCACAAGCTTTAAGTGCGATGGTCAAACGCTTGCCCGTTTGTACACCAGACGTGGCACACACCTTTGGCTTGTTTTGCGATATTGGCGTACCGATTTTGATGGAGCGTTTTCCGGGCTATGCCGAGACGTGGAAAAAAGCAAATACCTCTTTTGAATTTGCTTTGACTGATGTTGAGGAAGAACAGCACGTCACTAATCATGCTTCAATCGGGTCCTTGATGGCTCGTACCTGGGGCTTACCGGAACAAGTTTCGACCGCTATCTTGCTGCATCACGACTATGCGAGCTTGGAAGATACTTCGACCGATGAGTCGGTGCGTGGTTTGATCGCACTGACAGCGTTGGCCGAATATGCGATTCAAAAATACGAAGGCCAGGAAAATTCTTCAGAGTGGTTTAAGAGCAGTGAGCGCGTGCGTCAGTTTCTAGGTATTGGCGTGCACGATGCAGAAGATTGGTGCGACGAGTTGCAAGAGCTGTTTAACCAGCCGCACTAGGTTCAATGGGCGTTGATGGATAAAAACCAAAAGCGGACATCACGTCCGCTTTCTTTATCGATTTTTGCTTACTGCTTACTGCTTAGCGCTTACCGCCACCCAAGACGCGTGCCGGCAGCATGAAGATCGCACGAAGCAGTTCAAACACGCCATCGAAGGCGATACCCAACAAGCGAAATGGTAAAGAAATAAGCCATACCAGCGGGTAGAGCACTAAAGCGAGTAGTGCTAATGGCCAGCAAACGATAAATAGAAAAATCCAGATCAAGAAGGTGAACATGGTTTCTCCTTAAAATAAGAAACAGATAATTAAACTCAAACTAAGAGCGGAGCTGACGATGCTCATCATCGCTAGGTCGAGATAAATTGAGGGGCGGTGAAAACTTTTCATACGTGTATAGATTTCGGTTATCAGTGTTTGATGGTGTGACTGTAACCAATCTGAATAACGCATGCCCTAGGTTTGCGACGAATTGCGGAAACCTGCGCTTGCACGTCGATAAAATGCGATGAATGGAAAGCCGCTGCTGCTCATGGCACTCCAATCTTAAACTTAAGACAAGTCAGATTAATTTGACGCGCGCCCGCTAGCTAGCCAATTAATTAACTCATCTAATACGGCTTTGCCACGCATGGCGCTAGCATCTTCAGTGTTGATAAAAGCGACCAAGATCCAATCTTGTTGGTTGGGATCTCTCACATAGCCTGCAACTGCCATTACATTTCTAAGTGTCCCGGTTTTGATGCGCGCACGGCCTTCGGCCGCACTCGCTTTGAGTCGATTTCTCATGCTGCCATCAAGCGCTACAATCGGTAGGCTAGAGGCAAACTCCGCTTGCCAGAAACTATTATTCGCGAGGCGAAGAATCGATGCCAGTTGGGTAGCGCTGATCCTATCAATGCGTGATAAGCCAGAGCCGTTCTCAATAATTAAGCCCTGGTCATTGAGTTTATTCTTAGCGAACCAATTTCTAATCTCGGCATTGGCGGCTTGATTGCTGTCACCCAATTGCTTCGACAACCCTGACTCCGCACCCAAGGTGAGGAAGGTGATTCTCGCCATCGCATTGTCTGAAAACTTGTTAATGATGCGCAGCGTGTCAGCTAAGGTTTCAGACTGCCTTTCATGTAGAAGGCTAGCGGTGCTGGGCGTCACGCCATCTTGCACCTTACCTGTCCACTCACCACCTAGTTCTGTCCACAAAGCTTTGAACATGCTCGCGATATAGGCGTTACGGTCGAGAATATTGAGGTAGGCAATGGTTTGGCAATTCTTCGGGAAACTACCGTTGGCCACCAGTTCGACTTCTGCTTCGGCATTGACAACGACTTGCGGTGATTGCCAACCGGTTTTCCATTCGTTGCACGGGCGATTATTTAACTTCAATTGATTGCGTAAGGGTATGCCATCCATCGGTGTGGCCAATCGGAGATTGATCTTATCGTTACTGCTATCAATCATGAAAGCCGTGATATTGCTGTGAATGAGCAAAGCATCAGGAATCACATTGTAATAGGCATCTGGGTTTTCATCGAAAGCAGGGGCGCCAATCTCAGGTCGATTAGGTTGGAAAAACTGACGATCGAGTATTAGGTCTCCATTCAGTTGGCGCAGGCCTGTTTGGCGTAAGGCTCTGAGCATAAGTCCGAACTTTTCAAAACTCAGATTGGGATCACCGCCACCACGTAGATAAAGTTTGCCATTCAGTACACCATCTTGGATTGCATCTTCAACGAGAAACTGCGTTTTCCATTTGTAAGCTGGCCCAAGTTTGTCGAGCGCGATAAAGGTCGTCAATAATTTCATCGTCGACGCTGGTGCGAATGCACGGTCAGCTTGATGATTTAAGATTGCCGCACCTTGGCTTGCGGGCATTGCAATTACACTTAAACTACTTGCAGATAGTTCTGCTTTCTTGAGCTGTGCTTCGACCGAACTCGGTAACTTAGATTGAGCAAAACTGTGGCTGTGTAATACAAAGCCGAAAGCGAGCAAAGTAAGTGCTGAATTGAAACGCATGGAAAATTCCTTCTAGAGATAAGCGAAGTATGCCATGACTGTTAAAGCGATGGAGGTGTTTGATGATCTTGGACGACAAGACTAGTTTTCATTTTAGTGCGAACTTTTTCGTGATTAAAAGGTCTAGATATATTAAGCTAGCGATGCCTTGATTGCTCACACGTGGTTTTCCTCGTTTACTCTTGAATTGAAATGCAGATCATATGAAACTCTCTTCTCTTGCAACCGCTTGTGTTCTTGTTTGCACCAGTGGGCTGATCCCTACTCATATTGCGATGGCGCAGAACAACGCCAACGCCAATTTGCCAATGTCATCACAACCGACCACCTTTACCATGAGTTCGGGCACCGACCGCACGGCGGAGCAGTTGGCAAGTATTTTCGAGAAGGTCGATTTGAGTCTCAAATTAGATCCGAGTACGCGCAGTATCGAAGGCAAGGCGATCTTGGACTTACGCGCCAAGTCCGAACTCAAACGCGTGGTATTAGAGCTGGATAGGAATCTGCCAATCGACAAGGTCAGCGTCAACGGTGTGGTGTTAGCCGCAGAGGCGATCAGTAATCCAGAAGGGCGTTTGTTTCTAACTTTACCCTCGCCGCTCAAAGCAGGAGAATTAGCCCAAGTAGCGATTCAATATCATGGCGTACCTCGGATCGCGATTCGTGCCCCGTGGGATGGAGGTTTTGTCTGGAGCAAAACGCCGACAGGTGAACCTTGGATCGCTTCTGCGGTGCAGGGAGAAGGCTGCGACTTGTTTTGGCCATGTATCGATCACCCGATGGGTAAGCCGCAGCTAGCGACCCTACACATTACCGTGCCTGCACCTTTAGTGGTGGCGGGCAATGGAGTCGCTCAAGGCATGGACGAGAGAGATGGCTGGCGAACTTATCATTGGAAAACTAAAAATCCGAGTACGTATGGCATCTCGATCAATGTCGGCCCTTATGAATTGATGGAAGGTGAATACCAAAGCCGCTTCGGCAATCGCATCCCTTTGAAGATGTGGCATCTGCCTGCGAATAAAGAAAAGGCGAAAGAATTGTTCGCTGAATTTTCTCCTATGCTCGATTTTTTTGAGAGCCGTTTCGGGCCTTATCCTTTTGGCGATGAAAAAATGGGTGTCGTTGAAACTCCGCACTTAGGGATGGAGCATCAAACTATCAACGCCTATGGCAATGACTATACTAAGTCGCCTCATGGTTATGATTGGTTGTTGCACCACGAATTTTCGCACGAGTGGTTTGGCAATCAAATGACCAATGAAAACTGGGATGACTTCTGGTTGCATGAAGGTTTTGCGTCGTATATGCAGCCTTTGTATTTGCAATATCTGCGTGGCGAACGTGATTTTCAGGTGGGCTTGCACGAACAACGTAGCCGCATCGTGAATAAATTCCCTATCGTCACGGGGCATTCGATGAGTGAGCATGATGTTTCGAATGGTGCTGGCAATGACGTGTATTTTAAGGGTTCATTGATGTTGCACACTTTACGTGGGCAAATCGGTGATGATTTATTTTTCAAAGCGATACGTCGCTTGCTGTACGGTCGTGATGATCCAAAGCCAGGTAATTTCTCGCCTCGCTATAGCACGACGAAAGAGTTCATCCAAATAGTCAATCAGCTCACCAAAAAAGATTGGAATTGGTTCTTTAAGGCGTATTTGATGCAGCCTAAATTACCAAAGCTTTCAACTTTGTTGGAGTCCGGTCACTTGAAGTTGCACTGGCAAATTGCTGATGGAAGCGTGTTTTCGTTGCCGGTGGAAGTGCGTGTAGGGAATCACATTCATGTGGTGCCGATGAAAGATGGCAAAGGCGAATTGAAGGTTCCTGCTAATACGCTTTATACGATTGACCCAGGTTCGAAAGTATTGCGGGATGAAGATCGTATCGAACAAGCTGCTGCCGATGCCGCTGCTCGCCGAAAGGCTCGTGCCAAGTAATTCAAGAGTTTTTTGGTTGGTATTTTCAAAGGGAGAGGGATTTTACTTCTCCCTTTTTTGTTGACCTTGTCCAAAATAAAAATTAAGAAAAATAGTTAAATGCCAAGCTGTTTTGCCAATGGCTTTGGTGTTTTCGCATCAAGGACGCAAAACATTGCCTAAAAGAAAAAAATAAGTTGACACCATAGACGCTGAGAAAGATACTCATTTCATAGCGGAAACAGATGTTTTTCGCCTCGTCTTCTGTGTGAGCCCTGTGAAAAATATTCAACTGAAATTATTTTTGCCATTGGCAGTTGGGATGCTGGTGTTGGTGCCCGCACTCTTGATCACATGGTTTTCTTATCGCGCGGCGCAGCAGACAGCGGTGGAGGCGGCGCATGGCGTGATGATTCAAGCTAGCTTGCGCGCTAGCGAGGCGGCCGATGCTGATTTGGCAGAGCCCAGTCGTCTCATGGACTTCTTCTCTAGTTATGGAGACGCTGTCGGCGGTGAGCCAGACCCACGTAATTTTTCTTCTTTAGACCGTTTCGAGGAAGTTGCTTGGGGTGCTCTGCGGGGGACCCGCCTCGTCAAATTTATTTCTTTTGCGCCGATTAGTGGCGGTTATCGTGCGATCGATATTTACGAAGAGGATTCTTTACCTCAGGTTTTAGTTCAAAACCCGAATGAAGCACGGCGCACCCATTACCGCAGCGCTAAGCCTTTGGATCGTCGTCAGAACGATGGTAAAGACAATGCGGAATATGTGCCGCATAGTCGTCCTTGGTTTGCCGCAGCATTGGCTGCCGCGGATGCCGACGGGCGAGGTCTCGATCGCCGTGCTTGGACGGATGTTTATCCTTCGTTTTCTCGCAGCCAATTGCAAATCGCGCATTCGATTGTTGTCCGCAACGAGAAGCGCGAGATCGCCGGGGTGTTAGCGCTTGATGTTTCTTTCCGGCTGCTGAGTGAATCACTGCAAAACCTTCAAATCAGTCCGAATGCGATAGCGTTTATCGTGGATAAAAATGGTGCTTTGGTTGCCTCTTCAACCAAGGAAGATATCGTCGGTTCAGTTGATGTGCCGCGCGTTAATGCCGCGCAAGCAAAATCGGCATTGATTCGAGATGCCATGCTTAATTTGCCACTTGTGATGCAGCAGACTAGCGCTAATTCCTTATCAAAGAAAGCTGCTTTAGATGCTCAGGCGCTGTCTAGTAAAACGCGTCAGCAAGATCCACGTTGCCAAGCAAAAAGTGGATGCGTTAACTTTGATTTTGTCCAAGATCAGCAGCTGATATTAGCCCACGCTTTACGTTTAAATCCAAGTAAATTGCAGGGCCAAGAGTCGTTAGATCGTCGCTCCGATCTTAATTTTCCCGAATGGCGATTGGTAATTGCTGCGCCCGCCGAAGATTTCAATTTTGTGATTCGGGAGAAAAGTCAACGCACCATTTTCTTGGCAGTTGGCCTGGCAGCGGTCGCTTCTATTTTCGCGATTTTGTTTGCGAGTCGTTTAAATTCAAGTATTAGCGCAATTGCCCGCGCCACCGTCAAACTAGGCGATGGTCAATTCGAACGTGATTTTTTAAATACGAATTTTGCTGAATTCAAACAAATTAGTCATGAGCTAGACAATACGGCGACAGTGCTGCAGCAAGCTCGAAATGACTTGTTAGCACAGAATGCTCAACTCGAGGAGCGGGTCTTGGCGCGCACCCGAGATCTTGAACATCAGACTGAGGAGGCCTTACAAGCAGCGAATGCTAAGGCAGCTTTTCTCGCGACAATGAGTCATGAGATTCGGACGCCAATGAATGGCGTGATCGGTATGACCGATTTATTGACTGGCACCGAACTCAATGCTGAGCAACGCGACTATGTCGATACGATCCGCAGCTCCGGCGATGCCTTGCTCACGATCATTAATGACATTCTCGATTTTTCTAAAATTGAGTCTGGAAAAATGAGCTTTGAACGCGAGCCTTTATCGCTTCAGACAGTGATTGAAGAAAGTTTTTCTTTGGTCGCACAAAACGCCAACCAAAAAGACTTGGAACTCTTATACGAAATTGATGAACATGTGCCGCCATTGATTCTTGGCGATGTTACCCGCGTTCGCCAAATTGTCTTGAATCTGGTCAGCAATGCAGTGAAGTTCACTGATAAAGGCGAGGTTGCCATCATGGTCGCGAGAGCAGATTGTGATGGTCGCAGTCAAGTACAAATACAAGTGAAAGATACAGGTATCGGTATTCCGGAAGACCGGGTCGATAGCTTGTTCGCTGCCTTCACTCAAATCGATGCGGCGACTACACGCAAATACGGTGGTACTGGCTTGGGTTTAGCGATTAGTAAGCGATTGGCACAGTTAATGGGTGGCGATATTGCACTCGCTAGTGAAATCGGTAAAGGAACGATTTTTACCGTAACTCTTAATGCCGAGGCCTTTGAAGACGCACCCGTTGACGCAAGGGACCAAACATTTACTGCAGCGTTGCAAAACAAACGATTATTATTGATCGACGATAATCAACATGTCTTGCGTGTGTATTCAAATCGGTTAAGGCATCTTGGTATTCAAGTGGATACAGCGCAAAGCATGCCTGAGTTGGATCATGTTCTCAGTGCTGGAAAATCTTTCGACATCATCATGATCGATTCGCACATGCCGCAAATTGACGGCTTTGCCTTGGCGACACGTTTGAAACAATTCGATGCATTTAAGAATTTGCCGTTCGTCTTGTGCAGTAAGTTTGTCGATAATCGGGAACAAGACAAAGATCAATTGTTCGCGCACTATTTGCTCAAGCCATTGAAAGAGCAGAGTTTGGTCGATACCTTGTCAACGATTTTTATCGGAGCGGCGACAAACACTAAAACAGATGCCTTGAGTGCGGGCGGCATTGGTAACGCACAAACCTATGGCCAGCGTTTTCCACAGCGAATGTTGATTGTGGATGACAATCCGACCAATCGCAAAGTTGCGGGCATGATGCTAGAACGATTGGGATATCAAGCCAAAATGGTGACAGATGGGCGTGAGGCAGTCGATGCTGTAATGGCAGCGGAAGCAGCAAAACTTGGGTTTGACGTGGTATGGATGGATCTCCATATGCCCAATCTTGACGGCCTCGATGCAACAAAAATTATTCGTCGTGCCACAATCAAACAACCAAGTATTATTGCCATGACAGCGGCAGCGATGCATGGCGATCGTGAGATGTGTTTGCAAGCGGGTATGGACGACTACGTCAGCAAGCCGCTTGAGGCAGCGCAATTGCAGCGAGCCTTAGAAGCGCATTTGCACAAACGAGGTGTCGATTTTTCGGGTGCGGACAGTGTTCAGCCACAAAGCAGTGCTGCGGAAAGTGCTGAATCACACGAGTCGTCGCAATATTTTGACCCCAATCGCTTTATGGCTTTCTGCGAAGGAAATCCAGCTTATCGGGCCACCTTCATTGGTCTGATTAAGAACATGGTCACCAAGGGGCAATTGCAATTCGAACAAGGTCGTGCCGCATGGCAGGAAGGACGAATCGATGATGCTGCCCGCGCGTTTCATACTATGCGTGGTTCTTTGGGGACCTTGGGTGCAGTCGCCTTTGTGGGTATGTCGCGTGAGCTTGAATCTGCATTAAAAGCAGACGAAGCGAGCAGTGATGTAGGAAAAGCAGCGATCGAAACTTTGTTTGTACAAATTAAACAAGTACTCGATACCACCATCAACGAGGCGCAGTCTTGGCTCGATCAACAACCATAATGTTTTTTTGATATTGAATCCTAGGTGCAAAATCCTAGTCCTTAGACCCTAAGGTATAATCGCGCCTTCTGAGAATTTCCCTGGGCTGGCTAGCCATGAGCTTACGTAAAAACGAAATTGAATTATTGTCTCCGGCGAAAACGGTAGAGATTGGCCGCGAAGCGATTTTGCATGGTGCTGATGCGGTATACATCGGCGGCCCATCGTTTGGTGCGCGTCATAATGCTAGTAACGAAGTCAGCGAGATTGCCAAGTTGGTGGAATTTGCGCATCGCTATCATGCACGCATTTTCGTCACCTTAAATACCATCTTGCATGACACTGAACTCGAGCCAGCACAGAAGTTAATTCACCAGTTTTATGATGCTGGTGTGGATGCCTTGATCGTGCAAGACATGGGCATCATGGAGCTCGATATTCCCCCAATACAAATTCATGCCAGTACGCAGTGTGATATTCGCACACCCGCAAAGGCGCATTTCCTTGGCGCTTCAGGGTTCTCCCAACTGGTGCTGGCTCGTGAGTTAACGCTAGAACAAATTAAAGCGATCAAAGCACAAACTGAAACGCCACTCGAATATTTCGTGCATGGCGCCCTATGCGTGGCCTTCTCTGGCCAATGCTATATCTCGCATGCGAAAGATGGTCGTAGCGCCAATCGTGGTGATTGTTCGCAAGCCTGTCGTTTGCCGTATACCCTGAGTGATAACCAAGGTCGTGTCGTCGCTTACGATAAACATTTATTGTCGATGAAGGACAATGATCAGAGCGCCAATTTGGAAGCGCTACTCGATGCGGGTATTCAGTCTTTGAAAATCGAAGGCCGATACAAGGACATGGGCTATGTAAAGAACATCACAGCACATTATCGTCTCTTGCTAGACGAGATTTTGGAACGTCGGCCAGAGTTTTATCGTGCCTCTAGTGGACACACGCAAATCGCCTTTACACCAAATGTCGATAAAACTTTCCACCGCGGACACACTTCGTATTTCGCCAATGGCCGCCTCGATAATATTGGCGCTTTTGATTCGCCGAAGTTCGTGGGTTTGCATATCGGTTATGTCACCCGTTTGGGGCCTGATTGGTTTGAATTAGAAACCAACGAAGATCTCGCTAATGGCGATGGCCTGAACTACATGCACAAACGTGAAGTGGTTGGTGTTCAGGCCAATACGGTCGAGAAGAAAAGCACGAATGAAAACGGCACTATCTGGCGTGTGCATCCTAATGAAAAGATGGCCGAGTTCGTGAGCTTGAAAATAGGGATGTCAGTTCATCGCAATCGAGATCAGCAATGGGAAATGGCGCTCACTAAAAAGTCGGCTGACCGCAAATTGGGCCTGTGGATGAAGTTGTCTGAGTATGAGCTGGAACAAACACGAGGCTTGCAATTAGAGTTGTCTGATGCGGATGGTATCAACACAGTGACCCGTATCGATCTTGCGTTGGAGCCAGCGCAACAAGCGGAAAAAGCCGAAGCGAGTTTGCGAGATGCGCTGTCTAAGCTTGGTAATACCATGTTTTATGTAGAACAAATCGATTTGCAATTGAGCCAGCCTTGGTTTGTACCTAGCTCGCAAATGAATGCACTGCGACGCGACGCGATCGCTCAGCATGAGCTAGAGCGTGTGCGTCAGTGGAAACGCCCATTGCGCGAAGCTGCGGAAGAGCCTTTGGTACCTTATCCGGAGACGACCTTAAGCTATTTGGCGAATGTGTATAACCA
The DNA here is from genome assembly GCF_014284155.1 of Affinundibacterium nitidum. Taxonomy (GTDB): domain Bacteria; phylum Pseudomonadota; class Gammaproteobacteria; order Burkholderiales; family Burkholderiaceae_D; genus Undibacterium; species Undibacterium nitidum. The sequence goes on along the minus strand of NZ_JACOFZ010000001.1, from coordinate 1,008,888 downwards.
TAAAGCCAGCGCCTTTTATAAGAAACATGGGGTGCAGCTAATCGCGGCTGCCTACGAATCTCACGAAGAAGCGGGTGAAGTGCCGTTGATGATCACCAAGCACTGCTTGCGTTTCTCATTCAATCTTTGCCCTAAACAGGCGAAAGGTGTGACCGGTGTACAAGGTCAGGTGAAAGCTGAGCCGATGACCTTAGTTAATGGCGATGAGAAATTCACGCTACGTTTTGATTGCAAACCGTGCGAGATGCATGTGATGGGTAGTATGAAGCCACATATCTTGAAATCACCTCCACCGACGACCGTGGTGAGCCCTTTGGTATTTCACAAAACACGACCTCAGTAGTCCTCTCGCAAAAGTAGTGTTGCGAGACATCACAAAACCGATGAGCTAGAAAGTTCATCGGTTTTTTATTTTGAAAAGTGTCGGCATAAAACGCGATATTCAAAATTAAATAGATATAAAGTAAACATCTTTTTACATGAAAAAAATTTACTCTGGACGTGTAAGTTAGATGATTTGCGCTTAAATTTCACTAACTTTGTTCATATTTGAGAGTTTTTGACCTGGCATGAAAACTGCGATTAAGGAAGTGTTGCCGCTCATGGTGGGCTGGCAATGGTGGTTGAAGTAGAGATTCAATGACCATCTTTTTTGATCGGCGGTTTTGCAAGTGATTGGCATCGGCAGCGCGCTGTGATGCCGCATGTGCACCGCCACTTTCTTAATGAATGGAGTTCGAAAATGACGACGAAGACTTTGATTAGCGCATTGCAATTGGCAACCAAACGTGAAGCTCGTGCTTCAGGCACACCAGGGCCTAACGATATTTTTTACAGCTCTACCGACTATAACCTCCCAATTCCAGCAAACGCCACACAGTTCGTTCTGTGTGGAAGCGCTGACGGTACAGGCAATACTTACGTCGACGATAAAGTGGTGGTGGCTGCGGTGAACGGCAGCACAAGCTCACCGCTTTACACTCATGACTACAGCAATGGAAATAGTGGGCGAATCATTCCCTTGCCACCGACTGATGTCACCAGCGCATTTAAACAATTTGTAGGCAAGTCGATCAATTTACAAACGCAATTCATTGACTTGTATAAAAATTCCAAAGGTGGTTCCAACTTCTTCTTGTGCATATACGCTTGAGCCTTCTCACATCACAATGTGATTTGCGCAAAAAAAACCGACGGGTTTCGCCGTCGGTTTTTTTATTGAGACTGAGGGTATTACAGATTCTCTTGCAAGAACTTCCATTTGGTTTTTTGTAACGACCAATTCAACCAAGGATCAACTACACCGTGGCCCTGCGCGGGGTAGAGTTGCAAGCTGTATTCTTTATTCGCTTTGGCTAAAGCATCAATCAGCATGATGCTGTTTTGTGGATGAACATTGTCATCCATGGTGCCGTGCATGATCAGAATCTTGCCGCTCAAGTCCTGCGCTGCTTTCAAAGTAGAGCCTTTGTCATAGCCTTCTGCATTCTCTTGTGGCAAGCCCATATAGCGCTCAGTGTAGATACTGTCATACAAACGCCAATCGGTTACAGGTGCACCAACAAAGCCCACTTTCCATGCTTTGCTATGGGTCATGGCGTAGGAAGTGAAGTATCCACCATAGCTCCAACCATTGAGAGCGATGCGATCCATATCCGCCCAACCTTGCTGACGCAACCAATCCAAACCATCGAGTTGATCTTGCAACTCTAATTGACCCAATTTTTTGTGAATTGGCCAAGCGCTAGAAACACCTTTGTTACTTGCACTTTGATTGTCGAGGATCCACACCACATAGCCTTGTTGTGCCAAGAAGTGGTAGTACAAATTGGTGCTCCATTGATCACGTACTTGCGGTGCCATCGGGCCAGCGTACAAGTGTTGATACACAGGATATTTTTTGCTTGCATCAAAATTCGGCGGCAAGAACAAAAGACTTTCCATCGGGAAGCCATTACGTGATTTCACTTGCTGCTGCTTAACTGTGGCCAATTGCAAGGCTTTGAACTTCTCTGGCTCACCTGCATTGTCGACCAATTTTACTTGTGTACCTTCGTCCGTGAACAGTGCTTGTTTTGGGGTTTGCGTCAGACTGCTCCAGCTGTCGAGGAAGTGAGTAAAAGTTTTGTTCCAGCGCACCATGTGTGAACCTTTTTCTTCGGTCAGGCGCTTCATATTGCTGCCATCGAAGTTGATGCTGTACGCGTCGTTACCTATAGGGTTACGTTCGTTGGCGGAAAACAGGACTCGGCCCTTCACTTCATCGACACCTTGCACACTACGCACATCCCAATCGCCTTGCGTGATTGCTTTGACCAATTGGAAATTTTTGTCGTAGTGGTAGATGTGGTGATGGCCAGTACGGCTAGATTCCCACAAGAAGCTACCGTCTTTCAAGAAGTGCGGTAACGGCAGACGTTCAGTCCAAGCTGGGCTGGTTTCTTTTACCACCGCTTTGCTATTAAGCTTGGCATCATAGATACGCAGGTCTAACCATGTTTGTACACGGTCCTGCCATGAGGCCATCAAGCGACCATCGGGTGTCCAGTCGACTTGTACGATTAAAGTCTCTTTGCCTGGATACGGGTCTTGCGTCCAACTGATCTTACCTTTGAGATCAACCACACCAAGTTTAGTAATCGGATTTGGATCGCCCGCTTTTGGATAACGTGTGCGGTCTGTTTTGACCGGTTGTGCGTGATCGCCAGCTAAAGTGTAGACAGGCACTTTCGTTTCATCAAAACTCAAGAAAGCGAGTTTTTTGGAATCAGGTGCCCAACGGAAAGCGCGGAAGTCACCGCGGCCATACACTTCTTCTTGATAGACCCAGTCCAAGCGACCATTGAAAACGGTTTCGCTACCACCGGTGGTTAACCGTGTCTCTTTGGTAGTGGCGACGTCAGTCACGTACATATCATTGCCTTTAAGGTAGGCAACGGATTTGTTGTCTGGTGAGAGCAGAGCTTCGTCTTCTTGCACATTTGGCGTGTTCGTCAAAGCGCGTGCTTTATTCGCTGCTAAGTCTAACAACCAAATATCATTTTTGTAGGTAAAGATATAGGACTTGTTTTCAGGCTTGATGCGAGCGCTGAGTTGGTCAGCCAATTTGCTGACTTCTTTCTCGTCGATCTTAGCTGCCTTCAAGATACTTAAAACATTGCCGTCAGCTGGTAAGGCGGTTTTTTCCCATGTCGCTGGATTCACCACGAACAACTCGGCAGAGCCTTTATTGACCTTAGACTCAATCAAACGATTTTGATTGTCCCAAGACAAACGCGTTAAGGGCGCGGGGCTAAAATTGATGCGTTCTTTCGGGTGATACAACATTTCCAAGCTGAGCTTGCCGTCACCCGCAAAAGCCGCCGTTGCAAAGAGTCCGCTGCAGATCGTTGCTGCGACTAGACTCAGTTTAAAAGTGTGTTTCAACATGTTTCCTCCAAATATTTTTTCTTGAGGTTCTGGGTAGACGAAATTAAATTCTTTTATTGTTAAATCAAGCGTTTAGCCGACATTTTATGACTGAAATGGCACAGTTTAGTTCAATTTTTTTATAGTGCTAATCAAGGGGAGTAGCAGTTTTTCTTGCAACTCTGCCTTTTTACTTTCTTGGACATTCACATACAGAACGTTGCAGAAGGCTTGTAGATTGTGTCGACGTGCTAGACTCTTTTGTGTGGTTTTCTTCAGATCGAGTTCGGTTTGAAGAAGCATTTCAAACCACTGTTGCCATGCAGCTTGATCGATAGGAGATCGCAGTGCCAAATACAATACCGGCATCATTAAACGTTCGCTTTCGCCGTATTGATAAAAATGCTGATCGGTCTTGATCTGTGTGGCGAGCGCTTCCAACATGAGTTGATGATGTGCTGCGGTTAGTGCAGGGTTGAGTGACAACTGCAACATCCAATCTGCACCATGAGCCACACCATGCCGCCAACCTTGTTTTTCATCGTAACCTCGATAGTCATTGACGGTGCTCAAAAAGGTCGCCGCTTGCTTCACCATATGGTTGCGTTCGAGTTCCGTCATGAATGGAGTGACGCGATCCACTCTGGCTACCTCCGCCAACACTAACGCTGCGAATGGGCGCGCAAAATCGTGATGCTTGGTGATTTGATTTGTGCTCAGTTGCTGCTGTAATTGTTCAGAGATGTGGCGAATGGTGTCCACGTCGAGCAATTTACCACGCATCCAAAATGACAGGCTTTCAAAGGCGATTTCATCGCGCATTATCGGGTCTGGGCTAGCAAGACAGGCAAGCATGGCCTTGGCAAGTTGCTGACGCTGCCGGTGATCGCTCAACTGCCATTGTTGCTGACGTAGTTCTTTGAGCGCTTGGGGCTTCATGCCCAAAGGTGAGCATGGTTCGGCGCTCCATGCTGAATCTGGAAAGGCAAGAGTGCCGAAGACGAGTAATGACAGGATTAGTCTTGTCGGCATTCTTGGCTCCAGTGTATGTTCTCGTTTTAGCGAATAAAACCTTGGATTGCTTGCATGGTACGTTGTGTTGCACCTTGGTGCTTCAGGAAGAAAGCATAGGCCGTTTGCCCCATCACTCGTCGGGTGTCGGGACTGTCGAGTAATTTCTGTGCCTGTTTGAGCATATCTTCCGCATGCAGGGTGCGTACCGCACAATTGGCGGCGATCGCTTGTTCTGTGATTTCCGAAAAATTAAACGTATGTTGGCCAGTGAGTACCGCTTTGCCCATGGCAAATGCTTCGATCAAATTATGTCCACCGAGCGGTACCAAACTGCCGCCGACAAAAGCGAGATCGCTGGCCGCGTAGTACATATACATTTCACCCATGCTATCGCCGAGTAGGATTTGTGTATTCTCAGGGATAGGTAATTCGTCGGCGTCGAGATCTAAACTTGAACGTCTGACATAGCGCAAGTTGTGTTGTTCGATTTGCGATGCGACTAAATCAAAACGTTGTGGATGCCGCGGCGTGATAATCAGTAAAGCGCGCGGCAAATCTAATTTCATGAAGGCATCAAGGATCAGCGTTTCCTCGCCTTCGCGCGTACTGGCACATATGAAGACAGGCCGATGATCAAAATAACTGCGCAGTTTTGCACCGCGCTCAGCCATATGCGGCGGCGGTGTGACATCGAATTTCATATTGCCCGTGATGCAGAAATGCTTGACGCCCAAAGTGGCAAGACGTTCCGCATCGGGCCCGGATTGCGCTGCCACATAATCGATGCCATCGGCTGCTTGCACGAATAGGGAAGACAGGCGTTGCGCCTTGCGCAGTGAGCGCTCTGATAAACGCGCATTGACCAAAGTCACTGGCACCTGCGCGGCTTTGCATTGGGCGATCAAATTCGGCCACACCTCAGTTTCAATCAGCACGCAAATGCTGGGTTTGAAATGACGCAAGAAGCGTCGAATCATCCAATTGATATCGTAGGGCACGAAGACTTGGGTAATGCGTTCTTCGACATTGGAAAATAAGATTTTGCCAGTACTGCGCCCAACGGGAGTCATATGGCTCAACAAAATGTCATGCTCTGGATATTGCGCTAGCAAGGCTCTGACCAAGGGTTCTGCTGCACGTGTTTCCCCAGCGGACACCGCATGCACCCAAATTCTCTTTTTGTTCGAGCAAGACGGATAAAACCCGAGGCGCTCAGCAATATGCTGACGATAACCAGGCTCTTGTCTGCCGCGAATCCATAAACGTAAAAGTACAAAGGGAAGTGCTAAAGACCAAGCAAGTGAGTAAATGAGGCGCATGTAAGAAAGTCAGCGACAGAGCGTTTCTGTCTGAGAGTTTGTTCGATAGGTGTTGAATATACCTTAAATCAAGGTATTTCCAGAGAAGAATTCGTTGTTTTCAAGAATGCTTTTCAGAGAGATATGCCTTGTCAAGGCGCGTGACTTTGTGCTCGAGAACAGAATCTCTTCATTTCGATGAATGAAAATTAATTGTTTAGCGGATATCGAGGACCAGCTTTGTTATAATGTTTTTTTGATATTTTTTAATTGATTATGGATTTCCTTTTTTTACTGCGATCAACAGTGCTATTGATTGTTTCCAGCGCAATGAGCCTCGCGCTAATGCTTGTGAGCCCAAACGCGGCACAGGCACAAGAAAAACTTCAACCTGAGCTTTTCTTTCAAAACGCCACAATTGATCGAGTGACGATGTCCCCCGATGGAAAAACACTAGGAATGCTGGTGGCAACCAAGAATGGTCGAGTGCAGTTAGCGACGATGAGTCTTGCTAACAAACAGCCGCGTGTAATTGGTGGGTTTTCCAATGCTGACATCGGCGATTTTCACTGGGTTAATAATGAACGTCTGGTTTACAGTACCTCTGATAAACAGAAAGCGATTGGGCAGCAGCGTTATTTTCCAGGGCTGTTTGCCATCAATATGGATGGTTCCGAAGAAAGAACTTTGATTGAAAGAATATGGGTTCCAGATTCCACAGCGGTCTCCTCGATTAAGTCTAAGGCCCTCTCGGGTTTTCATTCATTTCTTGAGGTGGATGACAGCCCAGGCTCAGAAAGTGTATTCGTGGTAGAGCCTGTGTTTAATGCGATTTATGACATCGAAGCCATGCAACTCAAACGTGTGAATACAAGAACAGGATCGGTTGAGACCTTCCGTCGTCCAGGTAAGTCACATTTTTGGATGATTGATCACAAAGGGCAACCGAGGATCACGGTGACACAAGACGCTGGGGTTGAGCAGATTTGGTATCGAGATCCAAAGTCAGATCAATGGAAGGTAATTGCGGAATCAAAGACTTTTGGAGGATCGAATTTCACGCCATTTGATTTTGGCGTTGATGGAACTTTGTATGTGCTTGATCGACTCAATACGGACAAGACTGCTCTTTATCGGTTTGATCTCGACAAAAATGAGACTGATCCAAATCCAGTTGTGGCAGTCGATGGTTACGATTTTAGCGGTAGTTTGATTGGTGATTTGGCTAAAGGGAAAATTACCGGCATTCGTTACGAGAACGATGCTTACACCACACTGTGGCTCGATCCGCAAATGAAGAACATTCAGGCAGCCGTTGATGCACTTTTGCCTGCAACAATCAATCTTATTTCGATCCCACGCTTTGGTCTAGTTAAGACGGTTCTCGTGCGTTCATACTCGGATGTGCAACCATCTTTATATTTGACCTATGACATTGAGGCGAAGAAGCTTGAATTGATCGGTTCGTCGCGTCCTGCGATCGATGCAACCAAAATGGCGATGCAAGACATGATTCGCTACAAGTCCAAGGACGGGCTAGAGATTCCTGCGTATTTGACTTTGCCGCAAGGCGGAAAAAAGAATCTGCCAATGATCGTATTGGTGCACGGTGGTCCATACATGCGCGGTTCTAGTTGGGGCTGGGACTCAGAAGTGCAATTTTTAGCGTCTCGCGGATATGCTGTCTTGGAACCCGAGTTCCGTGGTAGTACAGGCTTTGGTTTTAAACATTTTCAGGCCGGTTGGAAGCAGTGGGGCCTCGCAATGCAAGACGATATTGCGGAAGGTGCCCGTTGGGCAATTGCACAAGGTATTGCCGATCCAAAGCGTATTTGTATTGCTGGTGCAAGCTATGGTGGTTACGCGACTTTGATGGGTTTAGCAAAGAATCCTGAGTTGTTCCAATGTGGTGTTAGTTGGGTTGGTGTAACTGATCTTCGCCTCATGTATCAATCGAGTTGGAGTAATGATGCATCTGAGTTATGGCAAAAATATGGTATGCCTGTCATGGTCGGAGATCCGGTGACGGACGCGAAGCAATTGATTGAAACTTCGCCTGTAGAACTGACTGATCAGATCAAGCAACCCGTCTTGTTGGCCTATGGTGTTGAAGATCACCGTGTGCCGATTGAGCATGGCCGAAATTTCTATGCCAAAATCAAAAAGACGAATCCCAATGTCGAATGGATACAGTATAACGACGAAGGCCATAGTTGGGTTTTGTCACAAACGCGTATCGATTTTTGGAAGAAAGCTGAGAAATTCTTAGAGAAATCGATAGGAAAGTAATGTTGGCGTAGAAAATTGCCAACTTCATCAACAAAGCCGAGACGCTTGTTCGTGGTCTCGGCTTTTTATTGCTTAAAATCAAGCGAGATACATCTGGAAGGACATTTTTGCATTCTTTCATCGAGAAGTGGTAAATTGCTTTACTAATAAATAGTTTAGGTTTAAAGTATTTTTCTGGGGCGCAGCATTCATGTTTGAGACAGCCCGAACTCTATTCGCCAACCCAGATTGTGGAGACATCTTGATGGCCCCTCGTTTTCCTGTTTCAGCTCATGTCGATACCTTTGCCTTTGAGCATCTGCCACCGGTGGAGCAATGGCCTGAGCTGATTTTTTCTTTGCCTGAGCTGCAATATCCTGAACGTATCAATTGTGCGTCTGCTTTTCTGGAAGAAATGGTGCAGAAGGGGTTTGCAGACAAGCTTGCGATTCGCAGCGCGAATACGCAATGGACGTATGCGGAACTGACTGCCAAGGTCAATCAGATCGCACACGTCTTAGTCGATGATATGCATCTCGTGCCGGGTAACCGTGTGCTTCTGCGTGGCGCCAATAATCCTATGATGGCAGCTTGCATTTTGGCGGTGTGGAAGGTCGGTTGTATCGCCGTGCCGACCATGCCCTTGCTACGGGCTAAAGAACTGAGCGTCATCATCAATAAAGCCCAAATTACTGCAGCCCTTTGTTCCGCGGCACTGCATGAAGAGCTAAATGCGGCGCAGAGTTTGAGCCCGGTCTTACAGCAAGTGAAGTTGTTCAATACTGATGTAGAAAACAGCGTCGATACTTTAATGGCGAACAAGTCGAGCCAATTCAGCGCAGTCGATACCGCCGCTGAAGACGTTTGTTTGATCAGTTTTACCTCGGGCACAACGGGTATGCCTAAGGGCACCATGCATTTTCATCGTGATGTTTTGGCGATCTGCGATTGTTTCCCGCGCTCGACTTTGCAATCTCAAGTGAATGACGTGTTTATTGGTACGCCGCCGCTCGCCTTTACTTTCGGTTTAGGTGGACTGCTACTGTTCCCGCTGCGCATAGGCGCCACCGCAGTCTTGCTCGAAAAATTGACGCCAGAAACCCTGTTGAAAGCGATCGAGGAGTATCAAGCCAGTATCTGCTTTACCGCTCCCACTTTTTACCGCCAGATGCTGTCCTTCGTACCGCAGTTTTCTTTGCAGTCTTTAAAGAAAACGGTGTCCGCCGGTGAAGCGTTGCCAGTCGCAACGCGCGAAGCCTGGCAGGCTGCGACTGGCCTTGTGATGATCGATGGCATCGGTGCGACTGAGATGTTGCATATCTTTATTTCTGCTGCTGGCACAGATGCACGTGCCGGTGCCACAGGTAAAGCCATCCCAGGTTATCAAGCTTGCGTATTGGATGAGGAAGGCAAGCCTGCTGGCGCTGGTGTCATTGGTCGACTCGCGGTCAAAGGGCCGACAGGTTGCCGCTATTTGGCCGATGAACGTCAAAAGAATTATGTGTACCAAGGTTGGAATTTGACAGGCGATGCTTATGAGATGGATGCCGATGGTTATTTCCATTATCGCGCCCGTACCGATGACATGATTATTACTGCCGGCTACAACGTCGCGGGGCCAGAAGTGGAAGAGGTTTTGTTGAAGCATCCTGATGTGGCTGAATGCGCTGTCGTCGGGCTGCCAGACGAAGAGCGTGGCCAAATCGTAAAAGCTTTTGTGGTGTTACGTGATGCCACTAAAGCCAGCGATGCATTGGTGAAGACGCTGCAAGACTATGTGAAAAGCAATGTCGCTCCTTACAAGTATCCACGTGCCATCGAGTTCCGCGACGCCTTACCACGCACGGAAACGGGCAAAGTGCAGCGTTTCAAATTAAAGCAAGCTGGTGCTTGAGTTCGCTGCTTTTTGCGCAGATGTTTGAAAGAAAAATGAAATGAACGATAAAGTGCACAACAAAGACCAAGCGATGAATATCTTATGTATCGGTGGCGGCCCAGCAGGTTTGTATTTTGCCTTACTGATGAAGAAGCAAAATCCTGCGCATCGTATTACTGTGATTGAACGTAATCGCCCTTACGATACCTTCGGCTGGGGGGTGGTGTTCTCAGATCAAACTTTGGGTAATTTGGTGAAAGCGGATGAGCCAACTGCGAAGACCATCTTGCAGGCCTTTAATCATTGGGATGATATTGATGTCCATTTCAAAGGGCAGGTCGTCACTTCCGGCGGACATGGTTTTTGCGGCATCGGCCGTAAGCGCTTGCTGAATATTCTGCAAGAACGATGTGAACAGCTCGGCGTGCAATTGGTGTTTGAAACCGATGTCCAGGATGAGCAAGCATTGGCGGTGCAATATGAAGCGGATTTAGTGATTGCGAGTGACGGCTTGAATAGCCGTATCCGCACGCGTTACGCCGACACCTTTCAACCCGATATCGATACACGCAAATGCCGTTTCGTTTGGTTGGGCACCAAGAAACTGTTCTCTGCATTTACGTTCGCCTTTGAACAAACCGAGCACGGCTGGTTCCAAGCGCATGCTTACCAATACGATGGTGATACCGCGACCTTCATTGTCGAGACACCTGAGGAAGTATGGCTGAAATCCGGTTTGGATCAAATGTCGCAGGAACAAGCGATCGCTTTTTGTGAAAAGCTATTCGCCAAATACCTCGATGGCAATGCCTTGATGAGTAATTCGTCTCATCTGCGCGGATCCGCCAGTTGGATCAAATTCCCTCGCATCATTTGTAAGCGTTGGGTACATCCTTTGCAAGTGCAAGGCAAAACGGTGCCCGTGGTGTTGATGGGCGACGCTGCGCATACCGCGCATTTCTCTATTGGTTCTGGAACGAAGTTGGCGTTGGAAGACGCGATTGAGTTGAGTGAATGTTTCGCGCGTCACCAAGCCGATGGTATTACGGCAGTGATGGATGCTTATCAAGAATTGCGCTCGGTTGAAGTCTTAAAGATACAAAGCGCGGCGCGCAATTCCATGGAATGGTTTGAAAACGTCGACCGCTATACCGCAATGGAAGCACCGCAGTTTGCGTATTCGATGCTCACACGCAGCCAGCGCTTGTCGCACGAAAACTTGAAATTGCGGGACGCGAATTATGTGCGTAGTTTCGAGCAATGGATCGCGGAACATGCCTTCCGCCAGGCTGGCATGCCGATGCCGAAAACCAAGCAAACAATTCCGCCGATGTTCACCCCATTTAAGTGCCGTGATGTGGTGTTGAACAATCGTATCGTGGTGTCACCAATGGCACAGTATTCGGCACTTGACGGTGTGGCCGGCGACTATCACTTAGTTCACCTTGGAAGTAGGGCGATGGGTGGTGCAGGCTTGGTGTTCGCCGAGATGACCTGTGTCTCCGCCGAAGGACGTATTACACCTGCTTGCCCTGGGTTGTATAAGCCGGAGCATACAACTGCTTGGAAACGCATCGTCGATTTCGTGCATGCCAATAGCGATGCCAAAATCGCAGTTCAGCTTGGGCATGCGGGCGCGAAAGGCGCGACGAAACGGGCTTGGGATGGTATCGATCAACCATTGGACGAAGGCGCATGGCCCTTGATTTCGGCCTCAGCCCAGCAGTATTTAGCGGGGGTGTCGCAGACGGCTCGCGCAGCAACGCGCGAAGAGATGCAACAAGTATTGCAAGACTTCGTGTCGGCGACCATCGGTGCTGATAAAGCGGGCTTCGATTGGTTAGAGTTGCACTGTGCGCATGGCTACTTCTTATCGAGTTTTATTTCGCCATTAACGAATCAGCGCCAAGATGAGTATGGCGGCTCTTTGGAAAATCGTTGCCGCTATCCTTTGGAGGTGTTTGCCGCTATCCGCCAAGTGTGGCCCGCATCGAAACCAATTTCAGTTCGGATTTCGGCGCATGATTGGGTCGAAGGTGGCATTAAGCCGGACGACGCCGTTGAGATCGCCAAGCTTTTCAAGCAGGCGGGAGCCGATATGATTGACTGCTCATCAGGGCAGGTGAGTAAACAAGAAAAACCCGTTTATGGACGCATGTTCCAAACACCATTCGCGGATCGCATACGAAACGAGGCAAAGATTGCCACCATCGCCGTCGGCGCTATCTTTGAAGCGGACCATGCCAATAGCATTATCGCCGCTGGTCGTGCCGATTTATGCGCCGTAGCGCGTCCGCATTTGGCGGACCCCGCTTGGACTTTGCACGAAGCAGCGAAATTGGGATTTACCGATATCAATTGGCCTAAGCAATACATTGCCGGCAAATTGCAGCTAGAACGTAATCTAGAACGTGAACGACAAATTGCTGCGGCGAGCCGTGCGATGAGTCCGCAAGAAATTGCAGCCAAATTATTGGAAGGCTAATCATGAATACAGAAGAGCTCATGCCTCATCGCTTAACTGGTAAGCATGCCTTAGTGACTGGTGGTGCCACGGGTATCGGCTATGCCATCGCCCAAACACTGTTGCAGCAAGGCGTTCGCGTCAGTATCAGTGGTCGCAATGAGGCTAATTTGCAGTCGGCAGTAGAGACCCTGCGCGCCTATGGCGAGGTGCAATCGGTGACGATGGATGTGAGTCAATCTGCGTCGGTGCTTGCTGGTTTTACGCAGGCGCGAGCAGGTTTTGGCGAGATTGACATCTTGATCAATAACGCAGGTCAAGCGAGTTCCGCTCCATTTTTAAAAACGAGTGAAGAACAATGGCAAACGCTGATATCGGTCAATCTCAGTGGCAGTTTCTTTTGTGCCCAGCAAGCGCTCCCTGCAATGGTAGAACGTGGTTGGGGACGTATCGTCAACGTGGCGAGCACGGCAGGTCTCAAAGGCTATGCCTACGTCGCAGCGTACTGTGCGGCCAAGCATGGTGTGATTGGTTTAACGCGCTCTTTGGCCTTGGAAGTGGCGAGTAAGGGCGTCACGGTTAATGCGGTTTGTCCTGGTTATACAGAAACCGACATCGTGAAACAGGCGATCAGCAATATCATGCAAAAAACGGGACGCACCGAGGAGCAAGCACGTGCCGAACTTGCCGCAGGCAATCCACAGAAACGTCTAATACAACCGCAAGAAGTGGCCGATGCAGTACTGTGGCTATGCCAGCCTGCAAGCCAGTCGCAGACAGGGCAGGCGATCGCGATCGCTGGCGGTGAGGTGATGTCATGAGTGAACATCAAGATGGCCACAACCGCGAGCAACTCGATCTGGAAACGCGCCTACGTGAAGATCACCATCAATCCTTGAAATTGTGGTTACGTATGCTGTCGACCACCGTCATGATTGAAAACGAGATACGCAACCGCCTGCGCGCGGAGTTTGATATTACCTTGCCACGCTTTGACTTGATGGCTCAGCTGGAGCGTCATCCTGAGGGTTTGCGTATGGGGGAATTATCCAAACGCATGATGGTCACAGGTGGCAATATCACAGGCATTACTGATCAGTTAGAGCAAGAAGAGTTGGTGGTGCGTGTACCAGATCACAAAGATCGTCGCGCCTATAGCGTGAAACTCACTGCAGCTGGGCGTAAAGCCTTTGAACGAATGGCGCGCGTGCACGAGGCTTGGGTTGATGAGTTGTTAGCGGCATTGGCTCCAGAACAAAAGGCGGCCATGATAGAGATGTTGTCCGGTTTGAAGTCACAGTTTGTGGCACAAGCAGATGAGGGTTCTGCGTCAACGCAAGACGGCGTTTAGGGCTTTATTTTAGAATGGTGACGTTGGTTGGAATTCATGATCGTTTTATCATGTGATTCGAACTAGCGTTGGGGTTTTACACCATGTAACACGCAAGACCTGCGATTTTGGAAGAATGGAGTTCCTCCCAACAGCGTTCTTTTTTGCAAAGAGTGTCACAGTGTGATCAGATGTATGGGCACTTTTTGACGGATGGTAGGAGTGTTACATGGTTTTTTTATTCGGGCTATGCGATGAAGTTGCTCACGAGTGCAAACTTACGTCAGCCTTATTTTATTAAGGACTTACGCAAAATTGTGCTGGTTAGGCGTGGAGCTGAAGACAGTGCGCTAGCACGGCGAGGCGAACACAACAACGCCAGCGTCTGTTTTGCGTAAGTCCTATTATTGTGAAGAGATGATGAAATATTTATCTGGTGAAGCGAGTTCTCTCGCAGGCAATCATGTGACTTTGGCGAATTTTCAAGCCAAACATTTTGCGTATTCTGTGACGGGGCAAGTCGCGAACATTACCCTAAATCGGCCAGAGCGGAAAAATCCGCTGACCTTTGATTCTTATGCCGAGCTGCGTGATCTGTTTCGACAAATGTGTTTTGCTGACGACATCAAAGCGATCGTGATCAGTGGCGCCGGCGAGAACTTTTGTTCTGGCGGTGACGTTCATGAAATCATCGGACCTTTAACTAAGCTCGACATGCCAGGCTTGTTACGCTTTACGCAGATGACCGGGGATTTGGTCAAAGCCATGCGTGCTTGCCCACAGCCAGTGATTGCTGCGGTCGATGGTATCTGTGCTGGGGCTGGTGCGATTATCGCGATGGCCTCGGATATCCGTTTTGGTACCGTGCGCAGTAAAACGGCTTTCCTATTTACTCGCGTCGGACTCGCTGGATGTGATATGGGCGCCTGTGCCATCTTGCCCCGTATTATTGGGCAAGGACGCGCCTCGGATTTGCTGTACAGCGGTCGCAGTATGTCAGGTGAAGAGGCTGAACGTTGGGGCTTTTTCAATCGCTTAGTTGATCCGGAATCGGTCTTAGGTGAAGCGCAGGCTTACGCTCAAAATTTAGCCTCAGGCCCGACTTTTGCCCATGCCATGACCAAGAAAATGTTGCATCAAGAGTGGGACATGGGTGTCGATCAAGCAATCGATGCTGAAGCACAAGCGCAAGCGATATGCATGATGACCAATGACTTTCATCGCGCTTACCACGCTTTCGTCAATAAACAAAAACCAGAATTTGAAGGCGATTAAATCATGGCAGATCATAGCTATTTAGCTTGGCCTTTCTTTGATGACATGCATCGTAGTTTGCAAGCTGAGCTGGATGCTTGGGCGGCTAAGCATATTCAAGGAGGACATGGCCACGATGTCGATCAAGCTTGTCGTGATTTGGTCAAGCAATTAGGTTCAGCCGATTGGTTGCGATACGCGATAGGCGGTATGGCGTATGGCGGTAAAGTGGATGTCATCGATACCCGTTCTATTTGTATTTTGCGTGAAACCTTAGCGCGCTATTCTGGCCTCGCAGACTTTGCTTTCGCTATGCAAGGTTTGGGAAGCGGCGCCATTAGTTTGTTTGGCACTGAGGCGCAAAAGCAAGCCTATTTACCGAAAGTCGCTGCGGGTGAATT
The DNA here is from genome assembly GCF_014284155.1 of Affinundibacterium nitidum. Classification (GTDB taxonomy): domain Bacteria; phylum Pseudomonadota; class Gammaproteobacteria; order Burkholderiales; family Burkholderiaceae_D; genus Undibacterium; species Undibacterium nitidum. The sequence continues at coordinate 993,575 of NZ_JACOFZ010000001.1, read as the reverse complement.
GATTTCAGCATTTGCTTTATCTGAGCCACAAGCGGGGTCGGACGTGGCAGCCATGCAGTGCTCTGCGCAATTGGTGCATGATAGCGCGGGTGACTATTATCTGGTCGACGGTGAAAAGACCTGGATCTCCAATGGTGGTATCGCCGATTTCTATGTGGTGTTTGTACGTACAGGTGAAGCACCTGGTGCACGCGGCATTAGTGCTCTAATCGTGAATGCCGATACAGCGGGCTTCGAAATTGCAGAACGTATCGATGTGATTGCTCCACATCCTTTGGCGCGCTTACGCTTTAATCAATGCCGAATTCCAGTCTCGCAACGTATTGGTGAGGGTGGGCAGGGCTTTAAGATGGCGATGGCCACGCTAGACGTATTTCGTACTTCTGTTGCGGCTGCCGCACTTGGCTTTGCGCGTCGAGCATTGGATGAAGCGCTAGCTCGTGCCACTAGCCGACAAATGTTTGGTCAAACGCTGGCCGATTTTCAATTGACGCAAGCGAAGTTAGCGCAAATGGCAACGACCATCGACAGCGCTGCTTTGTTGGTCTATCGCGCGGCTTGGCAACGCGATCAAGGTCAAAAGGTGACAAAAGAGGCGGCCATGGCGAAGATGCAAGCGACGGAAGGTGCGCAGCAAGTGATCGATGCAGCGGTCCAAATGTTTGGCGGTATGGGTGTCATGAGTGAAGTGCCGGTCGAAAGGCTGTATCGTGAAATTCGCGCCTTACGTATTTATGAAGGCGCGACTGAAGTTCAGCAATTAATTATTGCTCGTGAACTTCTGAAAGAGTACAAGGATAAAGTTCATGGCTGAGGTTTTTCGCTTGCCGATTCAGATTCGCTTTGCCCATTGTGATCCGGCAGGTATCGTGTTTTATCCACGCTATTTTGAGTTGATCAATGGTGTGGTCGAAGATTGGTGCGCGCAAGGTTTGGGCATGAGTTTTCACGAAATGCATGTGGTCAAAGACATCGGTCTGCCCACTGTGCATATCGAAACGGATTTCGTCAAAACCAGCATCTTGGGCGATCAGCTCACGGCAGAACTGCGCGTCCTTAAATTGGGACGCGCTTCGGTGACGGTCGAAATCAAGATGCTAGGTCCGCAGCAAGATTTACGTTTGCGTGCTGAATTGGTCTTGGTGATGGCGCATGTGGAACAAAGAAAAGCGATCGCTTTTCCTGAAATATTGCGCGAACAAATGCAAAAGTATGTGGTGGCATAAAGTGTGCGACCAGATAAAGAACAGAATGAATTGAAAAGACAAGAAGGAAAACAATGGATATCTTACAACCGCCAGGCTGGGTCAGACCCCGTGGATACTCGAACGGTATCGCGGCACGCGGACGTACAGTATGTGTGAGCGGCATGATAGGTTGGGACGCGCAAGGACAATTTCATACCGATGACTTTGCCGGACAGACGCGTCAGGCTCTGCAAAATATCGTTGAGGTATTGGCCGAAGCGGGTGCTAAGCCTGAACACATCGTGCGTATGACGTGGTATGTCACCGATAAAAAAGAATATGTCGCGGCTTACAAAGAGATTGGCGTCGCTTACCGCGAACTCATCGGTAAACACTATCCAACGATGACAGCGGTGCAGGTCATGGCCCTGATCGAAGATAGAGCGAAAGTTGAAATTGAAGTGACGGCGATCGTGCCTGATGCCTAAGTAATCGCCGCCTGTTTTGATGTTTGAGAATGTTGTTTGCTTTAAACGGGAATCAATTTGCTTCCTACATCGCGAATCACGTCCAATAAATAATCAATCGATGCCTCGCTCTTACGATGATTGATGATGCAAGCACGAATCACAAATTTGCCCTTGAGCCGTGTGCCAGTGATGAACACACGACCATCGGCTTCGAGGGCAGGAATTAAGGCTTGATTCAATTCTGCAATCGCACCCTCATCGAGCGCCCGACTTGGATCTGGACCGAGATAGCGGAAACACGCAATCGCTAAATCACTTTGTGTGAGCAGTTCGAAGTCTGCCGAGGCTTGTATTTGTTTTTCCAAATAGCGCGTCAAGTCCAAGTCTTTGCGCATCATCGCTTGTATTTGTTTGAAGCCATAGGCCTTTAGCGACATCCATACCTTGAAGGCTTTGGCATTGCGCGAGAGTTGGAAGTAGTGCTCGTTAAACTCTAAGCGTTGATTGCTGGCTTCGAGCGAAGTATCGAGATAATCGGCTTGTTTGAAATACGATTCGCGTAAGAGTCCCCAGTTACGAACAAGGGTGCAGCCAATTTCAAAAGGTTGGTACAGCCATTTATGGAAATCGAGCGCGACCGAGTCTGCTAGCTCAATACCTTCGTACAGATGTTTCATTTCATCGAGCGATGCAATCAAGCCTCCGTAGGCGCCATCGACATGGAACCACATTTTGTAATGCTCAGCGATCTTGGCTAAGCCCCGTAAATCATCGATCGCCCCCGTATTGACGGTGCCTGCATTGCCAACAATGCAGAAGGGAGTGTAGCCAGCGGTAATATCTATCTTGATCTGCTCTTCGAGTGCATGCAGATCCATTTTGAAATCAGCGTCCGCGGGAATGCGGCGCAATTGGTCTGTGCCGATGCCGAGTAAAGCGACGCTTTTGTCGGTGCTATTGTGCGTTTCGCTACTACAGTAAACGGTGAAAGGCTTCATGCCAAACAGGCCAGCTTGATTCAGTTTGTGTTCGCGGAAAAACACATTGCGAGCCACAGTCAAGCCAGTTAAGGTCGCTGCCGAACCACCGCTAACCATGACCCCGCCAGCCTCTGGAGTAAAACCTATCATTTCAGCGGTCCATGCGACGACGCGCTTTTCGATCTCTGTCATGGCGTGACCGAGATGCCATTTGGTGGCGTTTTGATTGATGGTAGATGTGAGGAAGTCGGCGATGGTTGAGATTTGGTTTCCGCCCGCCATGACATAGGCATACATGTTTGGCCCGAGGTTGCCCGTGGCCGTATCTAGGACCTTTTCTTTCACCAAATCGAGCAAAGCGATAGGGTCGCTCGATTCTTGCGGCAATGCTTCATGAAACCAAGAGGCGACTTCTTTAGGTTCAAAAGCGTGAAAACCTTTTTGCTCAGTTAAGCGGGCATATTGATCGAGTACGATGTCGGTGGTTTTTTGTAGAACTTGTTGTAGCTCTTCGCTGCTGTAGTCGAGTGTAGATTTCATGTTGGATGGCGGCCGCTTGGCGGTTTTCATTGATCGTAGAGTACGAGTTTAATAGATATTGAATAGTGATTGACTGCCTAAGCTCAAAATTGTTATTTGGCGGTCACGTCAAACGATGTTGGAGGGTGGCGTCAGCGCCGCTTTTTTTGTTGTGTCCAATAGCTAAATTCCTCTTCATGGATGTCGAAATCCAGCTCTTGCACACGCGTCAGCAAATGGGCTTGTACATCTTGAACTGCACGGTTGTAAATACTGGGACCGATTTCTTGCAGAATGAAGTCTAGCAAGTGCTGCGCTTTGAGGTTGCCAATAGGTTCTTCGAAGTGATCCGCGCAGTAACGCTGTAGAGAATCGCATGCTTGCTGCCGAATTTCGTTTTTTAATTCTATGCTCATGGGCTTGCCTAATTGTAAGTGTTCGTATTGTTAGTGTCCGAATAGTAAACGTGAATGGAATTATTTGAAAAATGCATGGTCAAAACGAACAAGAAGTAGCCTCGTGAAATTTGTCTTTTTTGCAAAACTACTGTAATTTGTCGAACGCTACATTTTAACTATCAAATTATATGCGCCCACTGATCTCCAAAGTATGTTTCCTATCCTCCGTGATTGTCTTGGCTTACCCATCGATCACATCAGCTGTTGTATTAACTCCCGCTGCAACGAAGCAAAATTTAGCGAAGACGCCATCGACAGCATATGCTGCCAATGCCTTGATTCCTTACTCAAGTAAATTGGTAAAAGGCCAGTTAGCAAATGGATTGACGTATTACATTCAAAAGAACGCCAAGCCAGAGCAGAAAGTCGAAATGCGCTTGGTAGTGAAGGCTGGTTCGGTATTGGAAGACGAAGATCAACAAGGTCTAGCGCATTTTACTGAGCATATGGCGTTTAATGGCAGTCGTCATTTCAAGAAAAACGAATTAGTTTCTTTTTTGGAGTCGATAGGCGTTAAATTTGGCGCCGACCTCAATGCCTATACAAGTTTTGATGAGACGGTGTACATCTTACCGATTCCAACTGATAAGCCAGAAAATTTCGAAAAAGGCATGATGGTATTAGCGGATTGGGCGACCGGTTTGCGCTTTGATGCCGAAGAAATTGAAAAAGAGCGTGGTGTTGTCTTGGAAGAGGCGCGTCTAGGTAAAGGCGCTGGCGAGCGTATTCGCAATCAGATTCTTCCCAAAATTTTGCATGGCTCAAAGTATGCCGATCGCTTACCTATCGGCAAGGAAGAAACAATACAGCATTTCAAACATGATGCGCTCAAGCGATTCTATGCAGACTGGTATAGACCTGATTTGATGGCAGTGGTCATTGTTGGAGATGTCGATCCGGTTGCGGCAAAAAAACTCATTGAAAAGAATTTTAGTGATCTAAAGAATCCAGTTCCCGCTCGCGCACGTCCAACAGTGACAGTACCTTTGCAAAACCTTGGTGAAGCTTTGATTGCGGTCGATAAGGAAGCGAATTTATCAACGGTTAGTATTTCACAAGCGCGCTTTCTGCAAAAAAATGACGGTAAATATGGTAGCTATCGTCTGCGTCGTATGCAAAATTTTATGAATGTGATGTTCGCGGAACGCCTTCGTGAGGTCGCACAAACAGCGAATCCGCCGTTCTTGGGCGCCAGTAGCGGTATCGGTGGTGTGGTGGCAGATTATCTCGAAGTGAGTTCATCTGCGGTCGTGGGGAAAGTAGGCGTACAAGCCGCTATCGACGCTCTTTTACGTGAAAACAAACGTGTGGTGCAATTTGGCTTTAACGCCAGTGAATTAGAGCGCGCGAAACTCAATTCTTTGCGTAACATGGAAAACTCCTTTAATGAGAGAGAGAAGTCTCAGTCAGCCAACTTGGCTGCGGAGTTTATTCGCAATTTCCTACAGGGCGAGTCTATTCCTGGTATCGAGGCGGAATACCTCTTTCATAAAGACATCGTTAATAGCATCACGCTCGAAGAGATCAACCAATATGCGAAAACGATTTTGACCGCAAAAGCTCCACAGTTGGTTATCTACCAAGGTAGTGATAAACCTGATCACGTGATCCCGGCGAGCAAGGATTTGCTCAATATGGTGAAACAGGCGCAGACGCAAGAAGTCAAGGCGGTTGCAGAAAAAGTGTTGTCGACCAATCTTTTTCCAGTGCCGCCAACACCAGGAAAAGTAGTGGACGAGAGCAAAAATGCTGTACTAGACACTACGCTTTGGACCCTCAGCAACGGAGTGAAGGTCGTACTCAAAAATACAGACTTCAAGAGTGATCAAATTTTACTCAGTGCAACGCGTGCAGGCGGCACGGCTTTATTTTCTGACGAAGATTATTTGCAAGCGCGTTATGCGACTTCGGTGGTGGGTGGAATGGGCATCAAGGATCTGACACCCACTGAAATCTCCAAGGTGCTCGCTGGAAAGATTGCGAATGTCTCCACATCATTTGGTGACAATAATGAAGGTATCTCAGGCACTTCTAATAAGAATGATTTTGAGGTCATGCTGCAAGTTTTAAACCTCGCATTAAATCAACCTCGACGCGATGAAGAGTTGTTTAAATCATTCGTTAACAAACAGACCGAAGCACTCAAGAATCAAATGGCGTCTCCAGGTGCGATTTTTCAAGAAGCCTTTTTGAAGGCGACTTTCCCTCCGCATCCCCGTGTGCCGACGATAGCCAAGCCTGAACAGATTGCTCAGCTTGATCTTGATCGCATGATGAAGATCTACAAAGAGCGTTTTTCCAGTGCCAAAGGCTACACCTTTTTTATCGTAGGCAGTTTTGATCTCAATGCCATTAAACCTGCTGTAGAAACCTACCTTGGCAGTTTGCCGACAGGTGACGTCAAGTTAGGTGTGATTGATCACGGTTTGCGTCCTCTCAAAGGAATCATTAAGAAAGAAGTGTTTGCAGGTAAAGAGTCACAGAGTGCCGTGACGCTGCAATTTCATGCGGACGAAGTGATGACCGCACATCAGCGCATGCAGTTCTCCGCCATGGGGGAAATTCTGCAACTGCGCATGACTGCCAAAATGCGTGAAGATTTAGGTGCAGTGTACAGCCCTAGCGTGAGTCGTAGTTTGCGTCGCATTCCCTACCAGTCACATTCTTTGGTGATGAATCTACCTTGTGGCCCAGAAAACGTTGACAAATTGATTGCGAGCAGTTTTGACTTGATCGCTGCAATGAAAGCCGCACCACCGACGGAAGACGAGTTAAACAAGGTTAAAGAAAATTGGCTGAAAAATCATCGCGAATCGATGAAGACGAATCAGTATTGGTTAAGCAGTTTACGCAATGCCGAACAATTCGGCGATGATCCAGCGGAGATGTTTAACTTCGAAGAGCGTGTAAAGGGACTGACCGTCAATGATGTGCAGGTGGCCGCACAGCGTTACATCGATACCAATAATTATATTCAAGTCGTACTTTACCCTGAGCAGTACCAGAACAAAGCCAAGTAATTTTCTAGATGGTTTCATAGATGAGAGGATTTCGTATGTTAGTTTTCAAACCTAAATCAATCACACAATTTTTGTTGCTAGCAGGTGCCTTAAGTTTGACGTCCTCTTATTTCGCTTGCGTTGCACAGGCCGCCGACCTGGGAAAAACTACCACGGTTAAGAGCAAAGCGACGATGCAAGATGTATTGAAGGCCGCCAAGCCGTCTGACTGGCGCCCGCTTGATCCGCAAAACACCATGTATCTTGATCTTGAAAAAGGGCGCGTCGTAATTGAACTCGCGCCTGAGTTCGCGCCAAAAAATGTGGCAAACATTAAGAAGCTAGTGCGTGAGGGCTATTTCGACGGCTTGGCAATGATACGTTCGCACGACAACTATGTTGCTCAGTGGGGTGACCCAGACGAGAAACGTGAATTCAAAACAGCAGAGAAAAAAGTCGATGGCGAATTCACCGTGAGGTACGCCAAAAATGCGCCGTTCACACGACTGCCAGACGTTGATGGTTATGCGCCTTTAGTAGGGCACGTGAATGGTTATGCAGCGGGGCGAGACCCCAAAACGCAAACCACTTGGCTGGCCCATTGCTATGGCGCGATTGGTGTGGCACGCGGGAATGAAACCGATAGCGGCAATGGCAGTTCTTTGTATGCGGTGAGCGGGCACGCACCGCGCAATCTCGATCGTAATATCACTGTCGTCGGCAAAGTAGTTCAAGGTATGGAGTTGCTGTCCAGCCTGCCACGCGGCACCGGTGCGCTCGGTTTTTATGAAAAAGCAGAAGAGCGCACACCAATAAAATCTGTGCGCATGGCAGCGGATGTGCCAGAAGCCGAACGTCTCAATATCGAAATGTTTCGCACTGATACGCCGAGTTTTCAAGCTTTAGTGGAAGCGCAACGTAATCGTGGTGGTGAATGGTATAAGTTCGCTGCCAATCACATCGAATTGTGTAATGTGCCAGTGCCGGTGCGTGTAGTGAAATAGTGCGTCAATGACTTTCAGTTATTTTTGTGAATGAATTTGAGAATGAAAAATTTAGCATCATTAGTTGTAACAAGTGTTGTTTTGTTGAGTGGCTGTATGACTGTCAACGTGAGCTCGAACCAATTTGTGCCGCGCGATACCAATAAGTTGGCATTACTGAAAAAGAGTGCGCCTGATTATCAAATGCGCGATGTGGAGTTTGTACAAGCCGATGGTTCAATTAGTCGAGGTGTGTATCTCAACAAGCCTGGCGCGCAAGCGACCGTCCTTTACTTCCTCGGTAGTGGCATCCGTTTGGATGCAGACGGTGCATATTTCTTGAAGCCGTTCGCCGATTTGAATCTCAACGTGATCGCGTTTGATTACCGTAGTTTTGGGCGCAGTGATGCCACAACAAGCAAACATGGTCTTAAAGAAATAGAGTCAGATACCGCCGCGCTCTACGATTATGCGCGAGGAATGGTACAAGGGCAGTTGATTGTGCACGGACATTCTTTCGGTAGTTTTGTCGCCGCCCATCTCGCAGGCCAACGTCAGCTCGATGGTTTAGTCTTAGAAGGAACAGGAACGGACGCGAAAACCTATGCTCAAAATTTGACGCCATGGTTCGCCAAACCTTTTGTATCCTACAACGTCGTCGGTGATGTTGCCGAAGTCGATAATCGCCGCAGCCTGCAAGACATTCAATTTCCTATTTTGATCATCGCAGGGAAGCGCGATACCACCACGCCAGAGCCAACGGCACGCGTTTTATTCGACAGCCTCAAACAAAGTCAAAAACGTTTTGTGAGTGTTGATGCTGGGCATATGGATGCGATGCTATTTCCTGAAGTCAAAGCGGCCTATAAGAATTTATTGAAAGAACTTGGAAATGCAAACTAGAGATGACCATAGAATAAACTTGCGTACCACATTGCATCGTACGACGATCGTTCTCTTTTTAGTGGTGTTGAGTTGCCTGAGCTTGAAGATTGAGGCCGAGGATCTTTCAGGAATGAGATTGGCCGTTATTCCGCGTTGCTCCAGTCAAGACCGCGATGATGGTTATGTTCGCGTATGTGCCGAACTCTTGAGCCAGCGCGAAATTGACGAGGTTCAGTCCATGCACTTTGTGGATGTGATCGCTTACAAGCCCGTTGAAGATGGATTGATCTTGGCGGCAAAAATGAAGAAGAGCGATATCGCGTTTTATGATCGCCCGGCCTTCAGTGGTGAAATTTCGACCTACTTAGAACCTGTTGGTGAAAATCACTATGCAATAAAGGTCCGATTCAAAGGCATAGAGAAAGCAAAGTTGAATCCATTGCTTATTAATTTTGAGGGGCGTGCACCGATCTCCTTAAACATTGATGGGCGAGAGGCCAATGAGCGGACGGTAGTCGAGAGTTGGCCCGCAGTTCTGAAGAGCTTGCAAAGCGGCGGCGCACAATACGAGACGATGAATTTTACTGGCGGGAAATTTTTAGAATCGAAGCTAGTTAAGGTATTTCGTGGCGCCAAATGTTTGAAGTCAATTGCTCTTTGTCATGTCATTTATGATAGTGACGGTGGGTCTCTCGAATCATTTATTTCAAACTCACATGCAGCTCATATATCGCTTGATGGATTTGTTCTTGTTGGCATTCCAAGTTCCAACGAGAATCGTATCGGTGAGTTGCTGAAGGGACGGCATCAAGAGAGCTTTGATGCGTTTCTGCGATTTGTTGTGAATGTACTTCGTCAAACTGTCGAAAAGGGTGAGGCGCCAAAGGGGCGATATGTGGCCGGCTATTCCAATGGCGGCGCGTGGGCATTTGATGCCTTGCTGCTGCATCAAGACTTGTTCGACGGAGCGATCGTGATGTCTCCAGCGACATGGGAGCTTCAATCTCGCGTGCAACTCAAAGGTAAGAAAGTATTTGTTGGTGCGGGCGAGTTGGAGCGTAGTTTCTTCAAGATGGCTCGCGAAATTGAGAAAACAAGTGCAGACCTTGGCGCAGAGGTAAAGACGATCTACCCAAAGTCAGGACATACAATGAATACTTGGACACCGATTTGGAATATGGCGCTGAAAACACTGGTGGATAGTCGCTAAGTCTAAAGTGCTCAGGTGTTTTGAGGTAGGCCGGGCCGCGAAGCCCAGCGACAAAAAGGTTTATTGTGCGGGATTGCTTGCCACCGCATGAATCGCATTGATCGCGGCGATGACTTCTTCGGTCAATTTAACATCGGTCGCACGAATGTTTTCTTCGAGCTGCTGTAAGGTCGTTGCGCCAATGATAGTACTCGTGACGAACCAACGTGAATAGCACCATGCAAGCGCCAATTGGGTGGGTGTGTAACCGAAATCTCGCGCGAGTTTGGTGTAGCGGGCGCTAGTGGCGATGACATCTTGGCGCATGTAGCGTGGACTCCACGTCGGCGGAAATTGCGTTAGGCGACCTTGCGCTTGCGCGTTGTCGACATATTTACCAGTTAATCGACCGAAGGCAAGAGGGCTATAGGCAAGCAAGCCAACGTGCTCGCGGAAACAAGTTTCAGTTAAACCTTGCTCGTAGCTGCGATTCATCAAGTGGTAAGGATTTTGGATAGACACAATACGCGCTTGCTGTTTGCGTTCAGCATGTTTGATAAATTCACTGACACCCCACGGCGTTTCATTCGAGACGCCTATGTGTCGAATCTTGCCTTCTTTGATTAGAGTGTCCAACACATCGAGTGTCTTTTCAATGGCGACTGATTCGCGTTCTAGCTCTGGGGCAAATTCTTTCTGACCAAAAATTGGTGCGTTGCGGCTAGGCCAGTGTAATTGGTAGAGGTCGATGTAATCCGTTTGCAAGCGTCGCAAACTGCCTTCCACAGCGGCTCGAATATTTTTCTCGTCGAGATCATTCTCACCATTGCGTATCCAAGGCATACCACGTGATGGACCTGACACCTTGGTCGCGATAATTACTTTCTCACGCTTGCCTGAATCCTTGATCCAAGTGCCGATATATTGTTCGGTGCGATTGACTGTTTCAGCGCGTGGCATCACCGGATACATCTCAGCTGTGTCAATAAAATTCACGCCATGAGCCAAAGCATAGTCGAGTTGCTGATGCGCTTCTGCTTCGCTATTTTGCTCACCGAAAGTCATGGTGCCGAGACAGACTTCGGAGACGGATAAATCGCTGCTGCCTAGTTTTTTGTATTTCATGGTTTGCTCTTATCTTGAATCGGTGATCTGCGTTGACTATTTGTGTTTGCGAATGGCCTCAGCACAATCGCGCACCAGAGCGGGACCGCGATAGATGAGGCCAGAATACACTTGTACTAGCAATGCACCGGCCTGCATTTTAGCAACGGCATCTTCACCTGAGAAAATACCGCCGACGCCGATAATCGGAAGCGCATCGCCGAGTTCAGATTTTAAAGCGCGAACCACTTTGTTCGATAGTTCGAACACCGGCTCGCCGGATAATCCGCCAGCTTCTTCACCATGCTGCAAACCTTTGACTGCGTCGCGTGTGATGGTGGTATTGGTGGCGATGACGCCATCGATTTTATGACGCGTTAAAGATTCGGCAATGGTTTTGATTTGCTCGCTATCGATATCGGGTGCGATCTTGAGCGTCAGCGGTACATAGCGTTTATGTTGATCGGCTAGGCGTTGCTGTGCATCTTTGAGTTGAGATAGCAAATCGTCGAGCTCGCTCGCACCTTGCAGTTGGCGCAGATTTTTGGTGTTCGGTGAGGAGATATTTACCGTCACGTAACTGGCGTAAGGGTAGACCTTCTGCAGGCAATGGAGATAGTCGTCGGCTGCTTTTTCGATAGGCGTGTCGGCGTTCTTACCGATGTTAAGTCCGAGTACACCTTGCTTGTCTTGATAGAACTGCGATGCTTGCACGTTAGCTACAAAGGCGTCCACACCGCCATTGTTGAAGCCCATACGATTGATGATGGCGTTCGCTTGCGGCAAACGGAACATACGTGGTTTCGGATTGCCTGGTTGCGCGCGCGGTGTGACTGTACCAATTTCAATCGAACCAAAACCGATTGCTGCTAAGCCATCGATATAGCGCCCATCTTTATCGAGGCCTGCCGCTAAGCCAACTGGGTTCGGGAAGGTGATGCCCATGACCGTCCGTGGATCGGCTTGTGGTTTGCTCAAGAGGCGAGTTAAGCCCATATTGTGTGCACGCTTTAGGCCTGGAAGTGTGAAATCGTGAGCACTTTCTGCATCCATGAAAAAGAGGAAAGGGCGAGCCAGAGAGTAGAGCAATTGGTCAGACATAATGTATTGAGATAAATGAGAAAATGGTTTCAAAGATCTTGCCAGTGGCCATCGCGTAGGCCTTGCAAGGGTTGGAAATTGGTTTTGTAGGACATCTTGCGACTCTCTTCTATCCAGTAACCGAGATAGAGGTACGGCATGTTGAGCTCAGCCGCTTGCACTAACTGCCATAAGACGTTGTAGGTGCCATAAGCACTTCCAGTGACATCTGGGTCGTAAAAGGTATACACGGATGATAGCCCGTCTTCCAGAATGTCGATAATGCTGACCATGCGTAACACGCCGTTCGGCTCGCGGAATTCCACCAAACGTGTATCGACACGACTTTGTAGCAAGAACTGCGTGTACTGTTCTTTATCATCTTGATCCATGCCACCGCCTGCATGGCGTTGACGTTGGTAGCGTTGATACAGTTCAAAATGTTCTTCGTCAAACTGCAACGGTAAGATCTCGGTTTCCAAATCTTGATGGCGTTTCCATGCGCGGCGCTGGCTGCGATTCGCGATGAACTCATTGACTTTCGTGCGCACGGGGACACAGGCCTGACATGCATCGCAATACGGGCGATAGACGAAAACTCCGCTACGACGAAAACCTTGATTGACTAAGGCAGAGTAGACTTCGCCGCCAATCAGATGGGCCGGCGTCGCGACCTGGGAACGTGCTTGTTGGCCAGGCAGGTAACTGCAAACATAAGGTGCGGTTGCGTAGAACTGAATTTGTATGGTGCGGCGGTTGGCCTTGTTGGTTTTGGCGATATCGACTTGAGCAGCCTCGGCTCGCATGGCATCCGCTAAATCTTCAAAAGCGGCGTGGTCTTGATCATGAAAATGCTGAGTGTGTTCACCCGCTGGCAGCGCGGTATCGCCATTCTCTCGGTCTTTTTCCTCAGACTCATTCGAATAAGCGGAATTCGATATTTGTGAACGTGATTGCATAAAGTCTTTAGCTCGCGCGATCTAGTGGTGCTGCACTTTGCTCAAACACAACCTCGCCCGCTTGCTGCGCTTTCTGCATTCGTACGATGAACTCACTACGAGTAATCGGGTTGGCGCCGAAGCGTGCAAGATGTGCGGTTTCTTGTTGGCAGTCTATCATTTCTACACCTTGTTGGCGCAAGTGTTGTACTAAATGCAGAAATGCCATTTTGGAAGCATCGGTTACTTTGGCGAACATCGATTCACCATAAAACATTTTGCCAATGCAAACACCATAAGCGCCACCGACCAACTCACCATCGAGCCATGCTTCCGATGAGTGAGCGTAACCAAGTTGATGTAGACCCACATATCCGGCAATGATGTCTTCAGAAATCCAAGTCCCTGCTTGATTGCGTCGTGGCTCAGCGCAGGCTCGCATTACCTGTTCAAAGGCGCTATCAAAGCGAAAGGACCAGCGTGAATCTTGTTGTGCTTTTCGATAACTCTTTTTGAGACTATCCGAGATTTTGAGGTCCGACGTCATTAATACCATCCGCGGATCAGTGGACCACCATAGAATAGGCTGTCCCTCTGAATACCATGGGAAAATGCCGTGGCGGTAGGCCTCAAGTAAGCGTTTTGGCGACAAATCTGCGCCCGCAGCCAACAAGCCTGCCGCACCTTGCGTTTCACTCAGTGCTTGGCTGACATCGGGAAAGGGACTATCAACTTCTAACCAAGGAATCATGGGCAACGCATAGAAGGTATCAAGAACTCGGCTGATTTAGCTGGGTACATGCTCGGATTTAATGAAGTCATGCGCATGCAGTTGAAAACCTCGGCCTTGCTGTCGAGCTTTATGATCAGCAAAGAAAAAGCGCAGCGTACTCGTAATGGTTGGGAAGGCAATATCATCCCAAGGAATTTCATGTTCACTAAAAAGCCGAACGTCCAGACTCTCGGTGCCCGCAGCAAAATCCGTGTCGAGCAGGGTAGCGCGGTAGAACAGATGAACTTGGTGTACGTGTGGCACATTCAATATCGAAAACAATTCATGTAATTCGATATTGGCGCCTGCTTCTTCAATGGTTTCGCGCTGCGCTGCTTGACTGCTGGTTTCATTGTTTTCCATAAAACCTGCAGGTAAAGTCCAGAAACCTAAGCGTGGTTCAATCGCACGTTTGCAGAGCAAGATTTTAAGGTCGCCATCGATGTCCCAGACTGGTACCGTGCCCACGACCATTTTCGGATTTTGATAATGAATAGTGCCGCAGGCGACACACACAAATCGTTCGCGTGTATCGTCAGCGGGGATCTTTAATGTAACCGGTGCGGCACATTCCGAACAAAATTTCATGCTCAATCTTTCTGGACTGGTCAAATTGTTTGATGCTCATAAAGTGAGCGTATTTCTGCATCGCGACAAATTTGGGTCTACAAACGTGCGACGGGGCTGCTCTATATTGAAAGTGTAACACTTGTACCTCAATCCTCTAAATACGCCGGAGATAAAATCAGTTCAAAGTGAGTGTGGGCGTGATTATCGAGTGATGAACAAGGTTCTGGTCGAGTGATTTTTCATCCCCTATCAATAATTAATTCGGAAACAAATTGCGCAAAGCAGCAAACTAAGGTATAGTTCTGTTTCTCAGACGCGGGGTGGAGCAGTCTGGCAGCTCGTCGGGCTCATAACCCGAAGGTCGTAGGTTCAAATCCTGCCCCCGCAACCAGAATTACAAGAATAAAGCCACGTTTCATCGTGGCTTTTTCGTTAGTTTGGCGATTTTTTTTGATTGAGGTCTGTTTCGGCATGGTTTCTGCTGAAATTCTGGACTACAATCGGGCATCTACTAAATTGATCGACTGTTTTGACTGACTTGGTTTGACCGTGCGGAGTAAGCGCAAAAGCACAAGTTGGCTGCAGACTGATCCACCAGACGCACGCAAGGAATAAGTCTTGCAACGTGCATTAAACTAGGTCTGGTCTGGTAGGCGATAAGATTCGCCACCAAAAGCTTCACGAAAACCTTCTTAAGATCAACACAACCTGTTAGCTAAAGAGTTTGCATGAATACTGCAGATGCCAAGCGCGTACTTGAAACCGCATTACTATGCGCACATGAACCGCTGACCATTAATACAATGAAAAAACTGTTCATGGATGGAAATGAGCAGAATGAAGTGGTAGGGGCGGATACGATTAAGTTGATGCTCGAAGAAGTTCGTCAAGATTGGGCTGACAAGGGCATTATGTTGGTGTCTCTGTCGACAGGGTGGCGTTTTCAAAGTCGCCCTGAAATGCGCGTCTTCATTGATAGACTTAACCCCGAAAAGCCACCGAAATACTCGCGTGCCACCTTGGAAACTTTGGCGATTATTGCCTACCGTCAGCCAGTAACGCGCGGCGATATTGAAGAAATTCGCGGCGTGGCAGTAGCCTCGCAGATGATCAAAACCTTGGAAGATCGTGGCTGGATTGAAACCGTCGGTCATCGTGAAGTTCCGGGTCGTCCAGCTTTGTTTGCGACGACAAAACAGTTCCTGAGTGACCTAGGTTTGTCGTCCTTGGACCAATTGCCACCTTTGCAGCAAGTGGGGCAAGAGGAGGCCGAGGATGAAGCGGTGCCCGTGGTCGATACAGAGACAGCGGAGTTGGCGATGTTTGATCAATTGGAGCAGTCAGATCAAATCGAGGCGCAAATTGCTAGTGATGAGCAAGTCACATCTGAAAGTCAGAGTAGCGATGCAGTAGATTTGAGCGTAGCTTCGCACGAGAAAAACGAATCTGAAGTATTACAAGAAGCAGCGCCATTGAGTGCTGACGCGCAAGAGCAGGAATCACCATCGATGGTGGCGGAGGATGCGCCGGTGGAACCACAAGCAAATGCGCAAACACTTGCTGTTGAAGATCAACAGTTAAGTGAGGTAGAAAAACCAAACGAAGCAGGTATCGAAGCAAAAAACGAGACAAGTACAGAAGTTGAAGCCAGTAGTGTGGTCAATGAGATCGAGGTGATCCCGGAAGATGCGCAAGTGATGGCTGAAGCGAAAACAGAAGAAGATGTCAGCGACGCTAAGGCGAATCAAGCATCTGATCAATTCACAGCAGAACAAAACAATGAACGAACATAATTCCGAAGATCATCCATCGAACGACGTCGCTGGCAGCAACTCAGGTGTTACTGGTGATAAAGTACGAGCAAAACGTGCGCCACGTAAGCCACGTGAACCTAAAGTAACGGAGGCGTCGTCCGAAACCGTCGTTGCTGCTTCCTCCGATGAGGCGCGTGCAGCACGTGCAAAACCGGTACGCAAACCACGCGCACCGAAAGTGGTGGAGTCATCCGCTGTGGAGCAAACCAGTAATGCGCCAGCCTCATTAGCGCAGGAAGTTTCAGTAACAACGAGCCCAAGTCGTGAACGTGCTCCGCAAGATCGCCAACGTAAGCCAAAAAATAATAATAAAAATCAAGCGCGTAATGATCAACAGCGTGAGCCACGCGAAGGTCGTGAACAGCGCGCACAAGCTCCTCGTGGTGAAGGTCGCGGCGAACAAACTCGCGGCGATCGTCATGATAGATCTGGTCAGAAAAAACATGGCAATCAGCCACGTAAACCTCAGCATAGATCTGGTCCGGTGAATGATGCGGATGATGTATTTTCATTTGTCACCTCCGATGCCTTCGATAGCATGGATGATGATCGTTCAAATGCTGGGCGTCATGACAAAAATAAGAAGCCGCGCCGCGATTTGACAGCGGATGATGATGCGCCAAAATTGCATAAAGTATTGGCAGAGGCTGGTCTGGGTTCGCGTCGTGATATGGAAGAATTGATCATCGCTGGACGTGTTTCTGTGAATGGTGAGCCCGCTCATATCGGTCAACGCATTTTGCCGCAAGATCAAGTCCGTATTAACGGTAAATTGATTCAACGTAAAGTATCCAAGAAGCCACCTCGTGTTCTGATCTACCATAAGCCAGCAGGCGAAATTGTTAGTACAAGCGATCCAGAAGGCCGTGCTTCCGTGTTTGATAGTTTGCCGCAAATGAAGGTGGGTAAATGGTTGGCGGTGGGGCGTCTTGATTACAATACTGAAGGTTTGTTGTTGTTCACAACTTCAGGTGATTTGGCGAACCGATTGATGCACCCACGTTATGGTATTGAACGTGAATACGCCGTGCGTACTCTGGGTGAATTGGAAGAGGGTATGCGTCAGAAGTTGTTGGCGGGAGTAGAGCTCGAAGATGGTTTGGCGCAATTCTCCAAAATCTCCGATGGCGGCGGTGAAGGTGTCAATAAGTGGTATCGCGTGATTATTGGTGAAGGCCGTAATCGCGAAGTGCGTCGTATGTTTGAGGCAGTTGGTTTAACGGTATCGCGTTTGATCCGTACGCGTTATGGCGTCATGACTTTGCCATCTGGTCTCAAGCGTGGGCGTTGGGATGAGTTGGGTGAAGATGCAGTTCGTAGTTTAATGAAAATCAGTGGTTTGGAAAAAGCGGCTGGCGAAAAAACTGAAAAGTCCTTCTCCAAACCAAATGGCAATCGTGTTCAAGGTAAAGCGCCACGAAACGTTAACCCGTTTGATGCACCAGTGCAAAGAAGTTTTGAGCCTACCGTGCGTGGTGGTTTTGCTAATCCTCAAAACGGCAAACCTGGTCGCGACGCTGGGAAATCTAATAAAAATAACAAGAGCCGTAGCCGTCAGCCAGATCCTTTGCAAACAGCCTTGGGTTTCCCAACACAAGAACGTCGTGGCAATAATGGTCGTGGCCCGACAGCTCGCGGTAGTGGGCAGGCATTGGGGCAAGCGATTGCTGCTCGACGCCGCTCGCGTGGAGCCTAGTTGTTTTGCTTAAATTGGGGTGACATCGTTACCTAATGTCGATGTTGCCCTGCTTTGTTATCGGTTTAATACGGCTGAAGGCTGTTGCGTAGCGAAGTTTTTCAGTCTTATTTTGTTTGCCTGTCATTGCGATTGAGTAATTAATCGTTTATAATCTTAGAGTTAGCAGATTTTTCCTGGTGTTCATTTTTGATGAGCTCTGGGCGCTAAGAAGATGGGCTAGTGCCCATTTTTTTTTGCTAAATCGCAATGTGCTTGCTTAAAAAGGCTGGCAGTATTTGTGATGAACCCAAACTGGGAATCTGTGTTTTTGGAGAAGCGTCTTGCAGTTGTTGGATTTAATTGAAAAGACTGTCAATGGAACTGGCTATGATCTGGTCGACTTTGAGCGAGCAGAACGTGGCTTGTTACGCGTTTACATCGATCTTTTGCCTGAGGATGTTGAGGAAAAAGGTCATGTTACGGTTGAAGATTGTGCGAAAGTCAGTCATCAACTGTCGCACGTGTTGACGGTGGAAGAAGTGAGCTACGAACGCTTAGAAATTTCTTCACCCGGGCTCGATCGCCCATTGAAGAAATTGGCTGATTTCACGCGCTTTGCGGGTGAAAAAGCGTCCGTGAAGTTACGCTTGCCGATGCCAGGTATGGCAAACCGCAAGACGTTTGAAGGTGTATTGCATGAGCCAGAAGGGGAAACTCTGAAGCTCGAGTTTGAAACGAAAGATGGCGCGGCGATGCTTGAGTTTACGCTCGCTGATTTAGATAAGGCACGCTTAGTGCCGCAAGTGGATTTTAGGAGTCGCAAAGCATGAGTCGCGAAGTTTTATTATTGGTTGATGTGCTGGCGCGCGAAAAAAACGTCGATGAAGATATCGTTTTTGGAGCGTTGGAACATGCTTTGGCAACGGCTACCAAAAAACGTTATGAAGGTGAAGTCGATATTCGCGTAGAAATCGATCGTGATACTGGTGAGTATCGCACTTTCCGTCGTTGGCACGTTGTGGCTGATGAAGCTGGTTTGCAATTGCCAGATCAAGAAATTTTGCATTTCGAAGCGGTTGAGCAATACGCCGATATCGAAGTGGATGAATACATCGAAGAGCCGATTGAATCTGTAGAACTCGGTCGTCGTTTCGCACAAGATACGAAACAAATTGTTTTGCAACGTATTCGTGATGCAGAACGTGAGCAAATTTTGGCTGAGTTCTTGGAGCGCGGTGATTCCCTCGTGATGGGTACCATCAAACGTATGGAACGCGGTGAAGCTGTAGTTGAATCTGGTCGCATCGAGGCACGTTTGCCGCGCGACCAAATGATCCCAAAAGAAAACTTGCGCGTAGGCGATCGTGTTCGTGCATACATCTTGCGTATCGATCGCAATGCACGTGGACCACAAGTTATTTTGTCGCGCACTGCTCCAGAGTTCATCATGAAATTGTTCGAACTCGAAGTGCCAGAAATCGAACAAGGTTCTTTGGTAATCAAGTCAGCTGCACGTGACCCTGGTGTTCGCGCCAAGATCGCTGTGCACACAGATGACAAACGTATTGATCCTATCGGTACTTGCGTTGGTATGCGTGGTTCACGCGTACAAGCAGTGACTGGTGAACTCGGTGGTGAACGTGTTGATATCGTATTGTGGTCTGAAGATCCAGCACAATTCGTGATTGGTGCTTTAGCTCCAGCGAATGTCTCTTCCATCATGGTTGATGAAGAAAAACATGCAATGGACGTCGTCGTTGATGATGAAAACTTGGCGATTGCGATTGGCCGTAGCGGTCAGAACGTGCGCTTGGCAGCAGAATTGACTGGCTGGCAAATCAACATCATGACTGCCGAAGAGTCCGCCAATAAAGCAGAGCAAGAAACTGCAGGTATCCGCAGCTTGTTCATGGAAAAACTCGACGTTGATCAAGAAGTTGCAGATATCTTGGTGGATGAAGGCTTCTCTAGCCTTGAAGAAATCGCTTACGTTCCAATTAGTGAAATGTTGGAAATCGAAGCGTTGGATGAAGATACCGTTAATGAGTTGCGTAATCGTGCCCGTGATGCACTTTTGACTGAAGCGATTGCTTCTGAAGAAGGCGTTGAAGGCGTGGAAGACGCACTGATTAATTTGGATGGTATGAGCCGTGCAACAGCAGGTAAATTGGGCTTGGCTGGTATTAAGACCCTCGCTGCTTTCGGTGGCTTGGCCTACGATGAATTTGGCGCGATTTTGGCACTGTCTACCGACCGTGCACGCCAACTAATTGATAGTGCATTTGACGATGTGACTGATGATGAGATGAAACTCATCGACGCTAAATATGATGAACATGCTAAAGCCTTATTGGAAAAAGCATGGA
Source organism: Affinundibacterium nitidum (assembly GCF_014284155.1). Taxonomy (GTDB): domain Bacteria; phylum Pseudomonadota; class Gammaproteobacteria; order Burkholderiales; family Burkholderiaceae_D; genus Undibacterium; species Undibacterium nitidum. The sequence goes on along the minus strand of NZ_JACOFZ010000001.1, from coordinate 973,583 downwards.
AACTCGTTGAAGCAAAATAATCACGAGTAAACAACTTATTTAAGCGCTGGTTGAATCCAACGAAGTCAACATCAAGCGCAAACAGAAAAAGAGGACTGAATGGCGAGTAATAACGTAGCTCAATTTGCCACCGAGCTGAAAATGCAAGCGGAAGCATTGCTAGCGCAATTGCAGGCCGCCGGCGTCAATAAAGCATCGGCGTCCGACAGTTTGTCGAAAGAAGATAAAGACAAATTATTGGAGCACTTACGTCGTTCCCACGGCGTGGCTCCTGATGTCGAGAAGAAAAAAATCACTTTGACTCGTAAGGAAACGACCGAGATCAAGCAGGCGGATGCCACTGGTAAAACACGTACTGTGCAGGTCGAAGTGCGTAAAAAACGCACGTTCGTCAAGCGCGATGATGCAGCACCAGAGGAAAACGTCAAAGCGGCACCAGCGATTGATCCAGTTGAAATGGCACGTCGCGAAGCAGAAGCGCAGGCCGAAGCTGAATTAGCAGCGCGCCGCGAAGCCGAGCTCAAAGAGAAGCAAGAACAATTAGCGAAACTCGAAGCTGAGAAAGAAGCAGAAGCAAAAGCAGCGCGCGAAGCCGAATTGGCAGCAGCAGCGCAAGCAAAAGCTGAAGCAGAAAAAGCAAAGCAAGCGGAAGAAAAACGTGCCAAGGCAAAAACGCCAGCGGCTGCGGTTGACAATGCTGCTGAGGAAGAAGCGAAACGTGTAGCAGCTGAAGCAGCGAAGAAAAAAGCAACTGAAGAGGCGAAAGAAGCAGCTGCTCGTGCAGCAAGCGCTGAAAACGCACGTAAGAAAGTGGCTGACGAAGTTGCGCAAATCAAAGAAATGATGAGCGCGGCACGCAAACCAAAACCAGTGGAAGCACCAGCACCATCCAAAGTGGCTGAAGGTACTTTGCACAAACCAGCCGATAAGAAAGTGGGCGATAAAAAACCTGCTGGCGATAAGAAAGATGCTAAGCCTGCAGTTGCAGCTCCAAGTGCAGATAAGAAATCGATCAAGTCCGCAAACGTGTCTTCAACATGGCAAGAAGATGCTGCGAAAAAACGCAGCGGTGGTTTGAAAACGCGCGGAGCGGCACCAGTTGGTCGTGAAGGTTGGAAGAGTGGTCCTAAAGGCCGCCGTAATCAACATCATGATGAACGCGAAACCAATTTCCAAGTGCCAGTTGAGGCAGTGGTAAAAGATGTCTACGTGCCAGAAACACTGACCGTCGCTGAGTTGGCGCATAAGATGTCTGTGAAAGCATCTGAAGTGATTAAGCATTTGATGAAATTAGGTCAAATGTGCACGATTAACCAAGTTCTCGATCAAGAAACAGCGATGATTCTGGTTGAAGAAATGGGCCACAAAGCGTTTGCTGCGAAGATCGATGATCCAGAAGCGATGCTGACAGACGTTGCAGAACACGCCGATTACGAATCTTCACCACGCGCACCAGTTGTGACGGTGATGGGTCACGTCGATCACGGTAAAACATCTTTGCTCGACTATATTCGTCGCGCCAAAGTGGCTTCCGGTGAGGCGGGTGGTATTACCCAGCACATCGGTGCATACCACGTTGAAACACCACGTGGCATGATCACTTTCTTAGATACCCCAGGTCACGAAGCCTTTACGGCGATGCGTGCTCGTGGTGCGAAGGCAACTGATATTGTTATTCTTGTCGTGGCAGCGGATGACGGCGTGATGCCGCAAACCAAGGAAGCGATTGCGCATGCGAAAGCAGCTGGTGTTCCTTTGGTGGTTGCAATCAATAAGATCGATAAACCATCTGCGAATGCAGACCGCGTGACACAAGAATTGATCGCTGAAGGCGTTGTACCAGAAGAATACGGTGGTGATTCACCATTCGTGCCAGTCTCTGCGAAGACAGGTCAAGGTATTGATTCCTTGCTCGAGAATGTCTTATTGCAAGCTGAAGTGTTGGAATTGAAAGCACCAATCGATGCACCTGCAAAGGGCTTGGTTGTTGAGTCTCGCTTGGATAAAGGCCGCGGTACAGTGGCGACGATCTTGGTTCAATCCGGTACATTGAAACGTGGTGACGTGGTATTGGCGGGTTCATCTTATGGTCGCGTTCGTGCGATGTTGGATGAAAACGGTAAAAATATTAACGAAGCGGGTCCATCTATCCCAGTTGAAATCCAAGGTCTGACAGAAGTTCCAGCCGCGGGTGAAGAAGTGATGGTCATGGTAGATGAGCGCAAAGCACGTGAAATCGCTCTGTTCCGTCAAGGTAAATTCCGTGACGTTAAATTGGCGAAGCAGCAAGCAGCGAAGCTCGAGAACATGTTCGAAAACATGGGCGAAGGCGAACTCAAAAACTTGCCTATCATCGTCAAAACCGACGTTCAAGGTTCGCAAGAAGCTTTGGTTCAATCTTTGGTCAAATTGTCCAACAACGAAGTTCGCGTACAGGTTGTGCATGCAGCGGTCGGTGGTATTTCCGAATCCGACGTCAACTTGGCGGTGGCTTCGAAAGCGGTCATCATCGGCTTTAACACACGTGCAGATGCCTCCGCACGTAAGTTGGCGGAAACCAATGGCGTGGACATTCGCTACTACAACATCATTTACGATGCGGTAGATGAAGTGAAGGCTGCGTTGTCTGGCATGTTGGCACCAGAAAAACGCGAAACAGTGATCGGTATGGTCGAGATTCGTCAAGTATTTACGGTCTCCAAAGTCGGTTCTATTGCGGGTTGCTTGGTCACCGAAGGTATGGTCAAACGTACGTCTTCAGTCCGTTTGTTGCGCAACAACGTAGTGACATGGTCTGGCGAACTCGATTCGCTCAAGCGTTACAAAGACGATGCAAAAGAAGTTCGTGCAGGTATGGAGTGCGGTCTCTCACTCAAAGCCTACAACGATATTCAAGTCGGAGACTTCCTCGAAGTCTTCGAGATCCAAGAAATTGCTCGTACTCTGTAATGAAGTAAAAAAGAGGAAGCGCGAGCTTCCTCTTTCATTTTGACGGTAGCGAAAACCTTTCGTTTTCTGTTGCCGAACTTAAAGCCTCGATCGAACGGGGTGATGATGTAAGTAGAAGGTTTTGTTAGTTCTTATGGCTAAAAATAGTAAATCCATCCCGGCCCGCGGCTTGCGCGTTGCGGATCAAATTCAACGCGATCTGTCTGAAATCATCTGGGCTGAACTCAAAGATCCACGCGTTGGCATGATCACACTGACTGAAGTGCAACTGACGCCTGATTATGCTCATGCAAAAGTGTATTTCACGACATTGGCAGATGAGCCAGCAGCGATCAAACTGACGCAAGAAGGTTTGAACAAGGCCGCAGGTTTCCTGCGTAATCAACTCGGTTTGAAATTGCGTATCCACACTTTGCCGCAACTGCACTTTGTCCACGATACTTCGACGATGCGCGGCATGGCGATGTCGAAATTGATCGATGAAGCGAATGCGACGCGTGCTAAAGATAGCGACATCGACGAAGATGATCACCGCGACGATAAAGAAAAGAGCGAAGATTAATTTCTTCCTTGGGTTGAGATATTGAAAGGCGCAGAGAAGATAGCCAAATACTCTGCGTCTTTTGCTTTTGCGCACCAATATTTGTTATGAGTTTGAACAAGAACCAATGAACCAAGTCATCAAGAAAAAAACACGTCTTCCGATCAACGGCGTACTGTTATTGGATAAACCTGTGGGTTGGTCGAGCAATGATGCCTTGATCAAAGCGAAACGTTTGTTGAATGCGATCAAAGCCGGGCATACCGGCACGCTCGATCCATTCGCTACCGGTTTGCTACCTTTGTGTTTTGGTGAAGCGACGAAATTTTCTGCCGACTTATTGGATGCGGATAAGACGTATCAAACCGTTGTGCATCTCGGTCAGCGCACCAATACAGGTGACACCGAAGGCGAAGTCATAGAGCATAAAGACGTGAATGTCAGCCTAGAACAGATCCAACAAGTGTTGGCCCAATTTCGTGGTGACATCATGCAAGTGCCGCCTATGTATTCAGCCTTGAAGCGTGACGGTAAAGCCTTGTATGAATATGCACGTGAAGGCATTACTTTGGAGCGTGAAGCGCGCCCGGTGACCATACATCTACTCGAGTTTGTCAGTTACGAAGCGCCATTCTTAACTTTGAACGTGCGCTGCAGTAAGGGCACTTATATTCGCGTGCTCGGTGAAGATATCGGTGCAGCACTTGGTTGTGGCGCTCATCTAAACGCGCTTCGTCGTACACAAGTGGGCCATTTGATTCTAGAAAACACCGTCACGCTTGATCAATTGATCGCAATGGAAGAGGCGCAGCGGCTCGAGCTTCTAGCACCCGTTGATGCACTTTTATCGAGTTTTCCTGAAGTTAGTTTGAATGCAGATCTCGCCAAGCGTTTCCTACAAGGACAGCGCATTTCTCTGGATAAAGAAGCAGTTGCTCATCCGCAGCAACTCGGTCGCGTACGTGTCTACAAATCGATGCCCGATAGTGATGCGAAATATCTCCTAGGATCAGCGCAGCTGCAAGAGTATGGCGTGCTAGCACCCGAGCGTTTGATTTCGACGGTTGATCAAAATCAGGCCTAAACTAAGTTCAAACTGAACTTTATTTCAGCTAAATCAAAGCTGCAGATGAGCTTCGTGCATTGCGCGTAGTGGCGTAGAATATGGAAGTTCACTTTGACGAAAGCTCGCCATGTTCCAAGACATTATTCAATTCTGGTTTGAAGAAATCGACAGCAAGAAATGGTGGAGTGTCGATCCTGAATTCGATCAACTGATACAGCAGCGTTTTCATAGCGTGATGTTGCAGGCAGCCGCTGGCGAACTCTACCATTGGCGTACCGATGATCATGGTCGTTTAGCAGAAATCATCGTCCTAGATCAGTTCTCACGCAATGTATATCGCCATACGCCACAAGCATTTGCCCAAGATGCGATGGCCTTAGTGCTTGCGCAAGAAGCGATTCGAGCACAGGCAGATCAAGGCTTAACGCCGATCGAAAGAAACTTTCTCTACATGCCCTTCATGCATAGTGAGTCTCGTGCTATTCACGCTTATGCCGAGAAACTATTCCATGAACACGCGCCCAAAGGAAATTACGAATTTGAATTGAAGCATAAAGCGATTATCGATCGCTTTGGTCGCTACCCGCATCGCAATGCCATCTTGGGACGCGAATCGACTGCGGAAGAAATTGAATTTCTAAAACAAGATGGTTCGAGTTTTTAGGTTTTGCTGCTTAGCACGCTAGGAGAGATTGATGATGCATTTCAAACTTCGACAAATCGGTGTGGCAATCGCTTTGATTGCCATTGGTAGCGCAGGCACTTTACTCGCACAAGCCCTCAGTGATTCACCGCAGCGCCAAGAAAAACAGAGAGCTGAACTACAAGGCCCTAACGGCATTCCCACCGGCATGGAAGTGATTGCTTCGGTGGCGGAATACAAGCCAGGTGAGGGCATCGATCTACATCTGCACCACGGCATAGAAGCCCTGTATGTGGTGCAAGGTGCGCAAATTCAAGTGGCAGGAAAAGAACCGCAGACGCTGCCGACTGGTGCCAGCCTCATGAATTTACGTATGGTGCAGCACGGTGGGTTCAAAGTCATTGGGGATACGCCCTTGAAGTTATTCACGGTGCATATTGTGGACAAAAGTAAGCCTCTTTACGATAAGTCTGCGGGGCTCGCCGGAACGAAGTAAGTGAAGCTTGGTTTATTAATACGATTTGTGTAGGATGCGGTTTCTCCTATTCGAATTTCACTTCATGTCTTCCAGCAAAGTATCAAGCGACCCAGCAAGCCATGCATTCATTCCAGCACAGGCTAATTCAAGCGAACGGAACTTCGGCATCGACTTGCTGCGCGGGTTTTCCATTTTATTCGTCGTTGTTCATCACCTCGCCATGAGTTTTCGCCTGCCTTTGCAACCGAGCTTGGCTGGCGAGTTCTTGAGTAAGCGCATCATCAACGGTATTAGCTTTAATGGCTATGAATCGGTCTTCCTATTTTTTGTCTTGTCTGGTTTTCTGATCACACAACGCTGTTTACAGAACTATGGTGAACTGAGTTCGATTAAATGGCGCCAGTTTTATCGCCAACGCTTTAGCCGGATTTTTCCACTGCTCGCACTTTTATTGGTCGTATTGAGCCTCATGCATTTACTTGGCGTGGACGGCTATGTGGTTCAAGAAAAAGGCCAAACCTTATGGCGGGCTCTGTTGTCTGCTTTAGGTTTACATTTGAATTGGTATGAAGGACAAACCACATGGTTGCCAGCCGCTTGGGATGTCTTATGGTCTTTGTCGATTGAGGAAGTTTTCTATCTCGCGTTTCCATTAATGTGCATTTTCTTGCCGAGGCGCTGGTTAGTCGCAGCTTTGTTGATCTTGGCATTCTCATTGCCATGGACACGTGAGGCGATTGTCGGGAATGAGATTTGGAAAGAAAAAGCCTATTTGCCCGGCATGTCGGCCATTGCTTTCGGTGTATTGACGGCGTTATTGGCACAGGTCTGGAAAACCAGTGAACAGTTTGCGCGTGCTATTGCTGTATTGGGCGGCATAGGCCTGATCGCGATTTATTTCTTCGGTAGTGAAGTATGGAAAGTCATCCATGGCTACAGCATGTTGCTCTTGTGCCTGTCCGCTTGTCTTTTGGTGTTTGCCGCGCAGCATCTCGCACCTCGCCCAAGGTGGGGATGGCAATGGTTGGCGAAGATGGGCTATTTGAGCTATGAAATCTATTTGAGCCATATGTTCATCGTCTTAAGTGTATGCACGGCATATCGTGCTTACTTTGGTGAGAATATGCGATGGACATTTGTCGTATATGTGCCTGTGGTTGTGGGCTGCTTGTTGTTTGGTGTTTTCCTTGAACGCTGGGTTAGCAAGCCTGCTATGCATTATTTGCGTTCGAGACCATTGAAATAGCACGCAAGTCAGTAGGCTTGAATTTGAGGAGAGAATTAATGCGCACCAGTTGGTTATTGATTTTGTTGGCTTTGCCGAGTCTGATCGGCAGCGTGCTCTTGATGCGTTTGGCTGGGGTAGGGCAATCATTACTAATACAGCAGATAGCATTGGCTTTGCTTGGTCTGACCTGCGTGCTATGGATAGACAACGCGCGCCGAAATCAAGACGCGGGCAAAGCTTTGACGATACCACGGCAAGTCCGCAATTCGATTTTGATTCTGGTCCCGATGTTGATCGGCTTGGCTGCTTGTTTCGCGTTCTCTGAAGCCGGGAATCCAAGTCGCTGGATCAAGCTTGGCGGCATTCGCTTGTACTTCTCAGCTGCCGTTTTGCCTTTGGCTTTATACGTGTTTGCTAGGCTGCATTGGCGTTTGGGGTTTTCTGGAATCGGCAGCGTAGCGCTCTTGAGTGTTTTTGCCTTGCTTCTCGCCGCGCAGCCCGATCTATCACAAGTGCTTGCTTTTACGCTTGCTGCGATTTTCATCGTTTGGCATCGTGCTGATAGCATTCTTTTGAAAGCGGGCGGCAGTGCAGTTTGGGCCGTGCTGTGTTATTGGTGTTGGCAACAAGCTGATCCACTCCAACCAGTGCCTTACGTTGAAGGTGTGATTCAAATTGCAGCGAGTGCAGGCAGCATAGCAATGATCGCGGCCATCATTAGCGTCGCTCTATTGCCTGTAGGACTATTCTTCGTTGGCATCAAACGCAGCATGCCTGAATTGATACCGATCGCTTTGTACTACATCGTCATTATGATCTGTGCCTACCGAGGTTTGACGCCTATGCCTTTATTGGGATTTGGTGCGGGGCCGGTGTTGGGGTATTTTGTTTTGTTGGCTGTGCGGCGGAATACTTGAGTTAGGAATCTTTTCACAGACTCATGGGAGAAGTTCAGATGAGATTGATTTTGTAGGATGAATTTAGCTCTCCGAAACAAACACTGTAAGTGATTGAAAGATAAATATGAGTTTTGTGCCGTTACTACTTGATCGTTTTGACATCCGCGCTGATCTTTCAGAAATAGATGTTGAAAGGCTGATTCATGCCCCAAATTTGACAGTCGTTCAAACCCGTCGGCCACTTTCGTGTCAGAGTTGGGCTCTACTGAATGATCGCTTGATAAAGCGTAGGCCAGAGATTCAGATTCGAATCTACGACCAGGGACTGAGCCAGTTCGATTTGAGCATACTTGAATATCTTCCTGATGTCGAAAACCTAGAGCTTGATTATCTTCAAAGCGTGAGTAATTTCAATTTTGTGCTCCGACTTCAGAAACTTAAATCTATTTCTGTAGATATCTTTAACCTCGAAACCTTTGAGTTTCTCGAATCACTACCGCAAGACATTGAGAAGGTGTCGTTGGGAAAGACGAAGTCAAAAAAGCCTTCGCTTAAGGGGTTGGCAAAATTAAAAAATATTCGGGAACTTCACATCGAGGGACAGGCAAAAGATATTCACGCAATTGGTGAACTATGTAAATTGGAAAAACTTGTCTTAAGGTCAGTGACATCTTGCGATATAAGATTCATTCGTAGTTTGCCAAGGTTGTGGTCGCTCGAAATTAAGCTGGGAGGAATTAGCGACTTGAGTCCTTTAGCGGGTTTAGCAAACCTCAAGTATCTTGAGTTGTGGCAGGTTCGGGGGCTTTCTAACCTTTCTGTCCTTGGCAGTCTAACTGGCCTTCAGTTTCTTTTTCTGCAATCCTTGATCAATGTGACCGAGCTACCAGATATGCGTAGTCTCAAAGCCCTCAGACGTGTTTACCTTGAATCTATGAAGGGGCTACAAAATCTCGATGGACTTGCAAAAGCACCAGTGCTTGAAGAGTTCATTCATCTTTGCGCTCTCAATTTTGATCCTGAACATTATGAATCTTTAATTGGTATGCCGTCCCTTCGACGAGGGTTCTTTGGGGTAAGTAATGAAAAGAAAAATAAGCGAGTTGAAGCTTTGATGAAGGAGCACGGAGTCGAACAATATAAGCACGAGGTTTTCCAGTTTCGCTAGTTAGGTTAAGCGATGTATCTCGGTTGTGTCCCACTGAGCAATTTTGTTTTTTGTGTCCGGATGATCATCAATGTGTCGAAAACCTGATATAGGGCTTCGCTCCGCTCAGCACCCACCTACGAATCTCGGGCAACAAAAAAGCGCAAAGAACCGTTTCGCTCCTTGCGCTTTTGCGGTTGAAATAATCGACTAAGAAACAGCCTTCACCACCATCCCAGCAGGCGTATCCTCAACTTCAAATCCCGCCGCCTTAATCGCATCACGCAAACGATCTGACTCCGCCCAGACTTTGTTTTGACGCGCAATCTTGCGTTGTTCGACGAGTTCGAGAATGTGTGCAGGGATTTCCGTTTTCTTTGGTTCCCACACTTTCAGGTTCAAACCTAACATCAAATCGAAATAGTCGAGCGTGGTTTTTTTGTCGGCGTCATTTACGTTGGATTTCAACATCTCCCACATCACAGCAATCGCCTTCGGCAAATTCAAATCTTGATCAATTTCGGCCTTGAAACGGTCGGCGTAGTCTTGGTTGATGCTGCCGCCTGATGGCAAGTTGAAGTAAGTTTCGCGTAGGCGATTCAAACCTGTTTGCGAGGCTTTTAAGGATTCCCAGCTGAAGTTGAGTTGACTGCGATAGTGCGCAGACAAACATAACCAGCGATAAGCGAGTGGGTCGATATTGTCGTCGATCAGTGTTTGCAAACGCAAAAAGTCGCCGCTGGATTTGGACATCTTGCCTGCGTCGATTTGCAAGAAATAGCCATGCATCCAGAAGTTCGCTAAACGGGTGCCGTGGCAGGCTTGGTTTTGTGCGATCTCATTGCTATGGTGAATCGCGATATGGTCTTCGCCACCGCAGTGAATATCAAACCAAGGTTCCAAATATTTGGCTGACATGGCAGAGCATTCGATATGCCAGCCAGGGAAACCACGGCCCCATGGACTATCCCATTCCATTTGACGTGTGCTGCCTTCTGGGCTGAACTTCCACAAGGCGAAGTCGGTTGGATTTTTCTTTTCGCCGATTTCTACGCGTTTGCCGGCTTCTAAGCCTTCGCGGTTGAGGCGCGCGAGATAGCCATAGTCGTCTTGTTTCGAGGTGTCGAAATAGATGCCGTCGGAGGTGCGATAGGTATAGCCTTTTTCTTCGATGACGCTGATGAAATCAATTTGTTCGACAATATGGTCGGTCGCTTTGCACCAGATTTTTGGTTCTAAGATGTTTAAGCGTTGCACATCTTCTTTGAAGGCGACCGTGTATTTCTCGGCGATTTCCCAAGCCGTTTGGCCCGTACGGCGTGAACCTTTTTCCATTTTGTCTTCGCCGTCATCACCGTCCGATACCAAATGGCCGACGTCGGTAATATTGACCACGTGACGTACGTTGTAACCATTGAGCTCTAAGGCGCGGCGTAAAACGTCTTCGAATAAATAGGTGCGTAAGTTACCGATATGCGCGTAGTCATATACGGTAGGGCCGCAACAGTACAAGCCAACCCAGTCCTGGTGAATCGGAGTGAAAGGGCGCAGGGAACGTTCCCAGTTGTCGTAGAGTTGCATAGCCATGTGAATTACTTATCTATTCAATAAAAAAGTGGATCTGTTTTTCGGCGTGGAGTGTGTGCCGCCTAGCCCTCTATTATCGCTTAAATACGGCTTTCTTCACACTGTGTTCGTGATGATGCAAAAGAAACACGGGTAGAGTCGAGAATGTCGTAAATTAATTGGCAAGGGCAGGTCTTAGCGCTACACTGAATTCGTGCACTGAGGAAACTTATTCGCCGAGAAATACGTCGCGCTGACGATCTTGCCAGCCGCCTCCTTGCAGCGTCAAAACAATAAGATCGAGAGACCATCATGTCTGTGCATTATCCCGAAGTCAGCGATAAAGAATACCAAGACCACTATCACGTGCAAGATCATGCATTGGGGCGTAAGGTATTGCGATTTTTGATGTGGGTGAGTTTTCCCTTGCTCTATCTTGATTTTGCTTTGCAAGGCATACATCAGGTCACGGGTTTAATCGAACCCCGAGTGCTTGGACTCATCGTATTGCGCCTTGCGGTGTGCGCTTATGCGTGGTGGATCTTGCGAGTGACAGGAAGGCGTAGCGATCGACCTACTTTTGAATCGCATCTTTATCGTTGGGCCATTCTTGTGTTGGTGACTCAATTGATTAGTGATGTCTTGTCGCCCTCGACGTATTTGGGGCATTTTATTATCGATGCTTGGCTATGCTTGATCGCGACTATCGTTTTGCCTCTACGTCCTGCCTTATTACGCCAGCTCGTGTTCGCCTACTTCTTTGCAAGCTTGGCCTTGGTTTTTGCCAAACAATTCCCATCAGTGTTTTATCAGTTCACAGTGATTGTGATGCTCATTTTGAGCACCTATAGCGGCCAATCGATACATCGCTTTTTGCGTCACTATCGCTTGAAATTGTTGAGTGCCGAATCTGAATTGCAACGTAAAGAAACGACAGATCCACTCACCGGCATCGCGAATCGACGTGAGTTTATGCGTGTGTCAGAAAATGAATTGCAACGTCATCTCAGACTTGGGAAGCCTTTGTCGCTCGTCGTCTTAGATCTCGATCATTTGCAAGAAATTAATTTGCACTATGGCGCCAATGTTGGCGATATGGTTTTGGTGGAGGTCAGCAAACGTATGAAGCGAGCCACGCGCGGTTATGATTGTTTGGCCCGTTACGGTACTGAAGAATTTTGTGTATTACTGCCAGAGGCAGGTGATGAAGTCGGTGAAAAGATTGCGGCTCGTACGCGTTCGACGGTGCAAGCCATGCCTGTCGCGGTTGGTGGACGTGAATTGAAAATTAATGCCAGCGTCGGCTTTGCCACTTCGCGAGAGGGGGATACGGTGGAATCCATGCTGCGCCGCGCGGAAGAGGCTTTAATGCAGGCGAAGGAAGGCGAACACCCTGATGAGGCAGATGCGCTTGACGCTACGCACCCGCCGCAAGCCTTCGCCTAGTTCAATAGTAATTGCGTTCAGCGCAATTCATTTTCGAGGAACTTCCACACACCTTCGTCGCCCATGGCCGCTACGTTTATGCGCATGTGTGTCGACGGCAATTGATGTGGCGAGAACAAACTACCTGGCGCGATTAAGATGCCTTTCTCAAGCGCTTTTTCGGTAAGTGCAATGGTGTCGGTACCGGTTTCTACCCACAGAAACATACCCGCTGGCGTGCGGTATTCGACTTGCATTCCCATTTTTTCCACCCGCGAGGTGACCTCATGACGCGCCGTATCGAGTTTGCTGCGGATACGATCAACGTGCTTGCGATAGTGGCCTTCCGACAAAATTTTGTGCACAACGCGTTCACAAATTTCATTGGTGGTTAAGGTCGATAACATTTTCCGGTCCGAGAAACGAATCGCGTTTTGATGCGAGGTTGCAATGAATCCCACGCGTAGATTCGCTGCCAATGTCTTAGAAAATCCGCCAAGGTAAATGACGCGATTGAGTTGATCTAGGGCGGCAAGTCGTGTCGCCGGCTGCACTGCCGACCCAGGATGCATATCGCAATAGACATCGTCTTCCACAATCATGAAGTCATGTTGCTCTGCGGTCTTCAGTACCTGAAAGGCCTTCGCCGCTGATAGGGACGTGGAAGTCGGGTTATGTAATACGGAATGAATGATATAGAGCTTAGGCTTGTGCAAGGCAGCGAGCTCCGCCAACTTCGCGACATCTGGGCCATCATGTAGACGAGGGATGCCAATGACTTTGGCGCCTAGGGTAGCGAAAGTACCAAACATCAAAAACCAAGCTGGATCGTCGACAAAAATCGTATCGCCAGGTTGCGTAAATTCGCTGGCAACTAAATCGAGTGCTTGAGTAACGCCATTGGTCGTCACAATTTGTTCGGGTGAGGCGGCAATCTCAAGTTCGGCTAACTTCAATTGCAGTTGCTGACGTAATGGCAAAAAGCCTTGTTGCGTGCCGTAATGCAGCAGCAGGTTTTGATTTAAGCGACTAATCGAACGCAAGCCATTGGCAACCAATTCACCATCGAGCCATTCATGCGGCAACAGACCTGAGCCTGGCATCTTCTGTGGTGGCAATTGGCGGAACATATTTCGAATCAGCCACACCACGTCAGGCTGTTGCGAGGTCGGTAGTGGTTGAGTAACAGGACTGAGATTATTGAGCAAAGAAGCGCGTTCGCGCACAAAGAAGCCCGAGCCGCGACGAGACTCAAGATAGCCATTGGCAACTAAACGATCGTAGGCTTCCACCACGGTAAAGCGCGATACTTTCTGCTCGTCGGCGAATTGTCGTATCGACGGCATGCGCGATCCGGTTCGCAATAATTTGTCATCGATGCGACAGGCAACTGAGCGTACGATCTGTTCGACCAAAGAGCCGCCTGAATCGCGCGAGACCATCGGGCTGCTGCCGAGGTTAGCGGGTTTTGTCATAAGAAATTCTCACAGGAATTTTTGTATCGGTGATTTTGCCATGACAGTGTGAAATCTATTTTTGTAATTGTATTGGTACTGTATCGGTATTTGCGGGTAGCATAGCATAAAGAACAAGCATATCAAGCTTGATAAAGTGGTCGTTACAACCTTTTACAAGCCGTGTATTTTGCGCAGTTTCTCGCTAAGAAGTGGCTTTTTGGTGGTATGACGGTGGCTGTTTTTGGTTTTTGTTTTCACAGAAAAACCCCGAAATCCTTCAAATTTGGACATAAAGTCGCGTGAATTTGACGGGTTTTTGTAATTTAAGCGTAGCTTGAGGGTGGTTTAAAGCGCGCTAGACTCGTACAATGATGGATTAAGCTGAATTTGATTCGGCATGAGCTTTACTTTTATTGATTTCGCCCACTTCCTGCAAGGAAACTGCGCGGCTACGCATAGGAAACTGTTATGTCCGTCTACGAAAAACTGAAAGCCCTCAACATTGAATTGCCAGCGGTTGCTGCTCCTGCCGCTGCGTATGTAATGCATGCGCAGACAGGAAATACCGTGTTTATTTCTGGTCACATCGCCAAGAAAGACGGTAAGGTTTGGGTCGGTAAGTTGGGCCAAACGATGGAAACAGCAGAAGGTAAAGAAGCGGCACGTTTGATTGCGATTGATTTGATGGCGACCTTGCAAGACGCATGTGGTGGTGATTTGACCCGCGTTAAACGCATCGTGAAATTAATGAGTCTGGTAAATTCCACTCCAGATTATACGGAACAGCATTTGGTCACCAATGGCGCATCTGAGTTGATCGGTGAAGTGTTTGGCGAACAAGGTAAGCATGCACGTTCCGCTTTTGGCGTAGCGCAGATCCCATTGGGTGCTTGCGTTGAAATTGAAATGATTGCGGAAATCGCGTAAGTCGTACTTTCTTACGCCAAGTCCACAAGAGAAGACAAATGTGCCGCGACAAAGTGGCACAGCATCATCGCCGAGACCGATGGTGTGAAAAAGTTTGATTAATAAGAACGATTAATTTTTGAAGTGAACCAAGAATATGAGTAAGCTAAATTTGACCCCAATTAACTGGAAATTTTCTGAGCGTGCGGAGCAGCTGCAAAGCTCCGCGATTCGCGAAATCTTGAAAGTGACCATGCGTCCTGAAGTGATTTCGTTTGCCGGTGGTTTGCCTTCGCCAGAAACTTTCCCAGTAGATCGTATGCGTGCCGCGTTCGATAAGGTCTTGGCTGAAAATGGAAAAGCTGCTTTGCAATATGGCCCAACAGATGGCTATACACCTCTGCGTCAATTTATCGCGGACTCTTTGTCTACTGCAGATTGCAAAATCGTTCCAGAACAAATCATGATGACGTCTGGTTCGCAACAAGGTTTGGATTTGTTGGCAAAAGTCTTGGTCGATGAAGGTAGTAAAATTTTGGTGGAAACACCGAGCTACCTCGGTGCTTTGCAAGCTTTTTCAGTGTATCGCCCAGAGTTCGTTTCTGTAGAGATGGACAATGATGGTGTGGTTCCAGCCTCTGTTGCAGCGAAAGGCGAGGGCGCGAAATTGTTCTACGCTTTGCCTAACTTCCAAAATCCGACTGGCCGTACGTTGTCGATTGAACGTCGTCAAGAATTGGTCGAAACATGCGCGCGCATGGGCATTCCTTTGATCGAAGATAATCCATACGGTGATTTGTGCTACAGCGGCGAACCTTTGCCGAAGTTGTTGAATATGAATCCAGATGGCGTTATTTACCTCGGTTCTTTCTCTAAGATTTTGACGCCTGGTATTCGCTTGGGTTACATGGTTGCGCCGATTCCATTGATTCGCAAATTGGAACAAGCTAAACAGGCGACTGACTTGCATACGTCGACCTTGACACAAATGGCTGTGTATGAAGTGATCAAAGATGGCTTCTTGCAAGAACATATTCCAAGCATTCGTCGTTTCTACTCCGCGCAATGCGATGTGATGTTGGAAGCGATGACGAAGAACTTCCCAGAAGGCGTGACCTGGACACGTCCACTCGGCGGTATGTTCATTTGGGTGACTTTGCCTAAGCATATCCACAGCAAAGAATTGTTGGATGAAGCGATTGCGAACAATGTGGCCTTCGTGCCTGGCGGTCCTTTCTATGCGAACGAAGCGGAAACGAATACATTCCGTTTGAGTTTTGTGACGGTATCGCCAGAGAAAATCAATGAAGGTATCGAAAAAATTGGTAAATTGATCAAAGCACGTATGTAAAAACGATTTAGGTTCAAACCAACAGGGTTCAAATCAAAAAAAGGCTAGTCTGTGAAGGCTGGCCTTTTTTGTATTTATCGTGAGAACGATATTATTTTTGCTATGCCGAATTCGTCATGGGCTTCACTGCAAACGACAAGACCGCTAGCGCAAAGTTTGATACATTCCAGTGTATGTCCTAACACTGTGTTGATATAAAAGAAGGAAATCGAATGATTGGTATTGGTGGATCGAACGCTGCGACCGAGTTGGCAGCCATCTCAAAAGATTTGTCTCATGTGCGCCCGATTACGGAAGGCGAACGCCAGCAACGTCGACAACAAGCGGCCCAGTTAATGCAGCAAAACGGCATCGCCGCTTTGGTCTTGAGCGCGAGTGCGAGTCTGTATTATTTCACCGGCCTTTCTTGGTATCAAAGCGAACGCTTGGTCGGTGCAGTCTTGACCGCCGATGGCAAATTGATTTTTGTTAGCCCAGCGTTTGAAGAATCTAAATTGCGTGAAACCTTGGGCGATCAAGCTTTGATTCGCTTATGGGAAGAAGATGAAAGCCCGTATGCCTTAGTAGCAGCTATTTTGGCTGATGAAAAACTCAGTGGCACGATAGCGCTCGATGAAGCAGCACCGTTCTTCATCGCAGATGGTCTGCGTCAGGCATTGAGTTCCTACCAGATCGTGAATGCGATGGCCGTGACTGCCGCATGTCGGATGCACAAATCGGACAATGAAATCTCGTTGATGCAGGCGGCAA
This sequence comes from Affinundibacterium nitidum, assembly GCF_014284155.1. Taxonomy (GTDB): domain Bacteria; phylum Pseudomonadota; class Gammaproteobacteria; order Burkholderiales; family Burkholderiaceae_D; genus Undibacterium; species Undibacterium nitidum. The sequence continues at coordinate 957,177 of NZ_JACOFZ010000001.1, read as the reverse complement.
AGAATATTACGCTGGAAGTGCATAAACGCGCAGCACGCATTTTGCGAGAAGGAATTTCTTCCTTCGAAGTTGCCGACTTCATTAATCAAGCACACCGCGCCTACGGTGGCAGTAGTTCTACGTTTTGTATCGTCAGTTTTGGCCTACCAACGTCAATTCCGCATGGCCCAGATGGTGTGCAGTATTTGAAAGAGGGCGATATGGTCTTGATCGATACTGGTTGCATGATTGAACGCTATCATTCCGACATCACGCGTAGTTACGTGTTTGGTGAACCAACTGCTCGCCAACGCAGCATGTGGAATTTGGAAAAAGAAGCGCAAGCCGCCGCTTTCGATGCTGCGCAAATTGGTGTGCCGTGCGAGGAGGTCGATCTCGCCGCACGTCGCGTGCTGGAAGCCGCTGGACTAGGACCAGGCTACAAGACCCCGGGTTTACCACATCGCACCGGACATGGCATTGGTCTTGATATTCATGAATGGACTTACCTCGTCAAAGGCAATAAGACGCCATTGGCAAAAGGCATGTGCTTTAGCAATGAACCGATGATTTGTCTCGACGGTGAATTTGGTATTCGTCTTGAAGACCATTTCTACATGGCTGAGACCGGCCCTCGTTGGTTTACCGAGCAAAGCCACGCCGTCGATGCACCTTTTGGTGGTTAAAATTGCACGATTTCTGATGTTGTTTGTCTTTCCCAAAAGCCTACGGACGCCTGTCGACCTAGGCTTTTTTTGTTGTTGCATCACATTAACAGGTAAAATGCTGGCTTATATTGAACTCGCTTTTCCCTATGAGCAAATTGTCATTTGACCGGATCTTGCAATCGCAGGGTTTTGGTACCCGTAAATATTGTCGTGAATTGATCGAAGACGGTGAAGTGTCGATCAATGGTGAAGTGCATGACAACTACAAAGAGCTAATCGAAACTGAAGGCTTGGTATTTACCATTTTTGAAGAAGAATGGACTTATCGTCAGCATGTGTATATTTGCCTCAATAAGCCCGCTAACTTCGAGTGCTCGCGCAAACCATCGCACCATCCTGGGGTTTTGACTCTGCTTCCAGATCAACTAAGCTGGCGTGATGTGCAACCAGTGGGGCGTCTTGATCACGACACGACGGGTATGTTGTTGATGTCGGACGATGGCCCTTTCATTCATATGCAATCATCGCCCAAGCGACATATTCCTAAAATTTATGTGGCCACTACTGCCGAGCCCGTGACCGATGATTTGGTTAAAGAGTTATTAGGCGGGGTGCAGTTACATGACGAACCTGCGCCTTTAGCTGCACAGAGCTGTGTACGCTTAAGTGAGTTTCAGCTGCAAATCGTTTTGGAACAAGGAAAGTATCACCAAGTGAAGCGCATGTTGGCGGCTGCTGGAAATCATTGTGCTGCCTTGACACGTACAGCCATCGGGCAATTGCAACTAGCCTCACTTGGATTGGAAGAAGGGGAGTGGTGTTATCTCGATCCTGAACATTTGGCCTTGCTAGTTCCGGATAGCGAAACCTAGTTTCTCGCCGCTCTTGTTGTAACAGAATTGGTGTTCACTGTTGTAAGGGGAAACGTATGCCTGTTATCGCTGTAATCAACCCCAAAGGGGGTGTCGGTAAAAGTACTTTGTCGACCAATTTGGCTGGCTATTTTGCAGCGCAAGGTCATAAAGTGATGCTCGGCGATGCCGATCGTCAGCAATCTTCGCGGGCGTGGTTGAGTTTGCGATCGTCAGGTTTACCAGTCATCGCGACTTGGGAGTTGAGCGACGGGAATATCGTCAAACCTCCAAAAGGCACCACCCACGTCGTGATTGATACCCCCGCGGGTTTGAAGGGATCTAAGCTCGATGCGATTTTAAAATTGGCAGATAAAGTTATTGTGCCATTGCAAGCGTCGATGTTTGATATCTTGGCGACGGAGGATTTTCTTAAAACCTTGTCGGCACGTGAGACCAAACAGAGTGTTGCTGTGCTCGGTATGCGGGTGAATGCGCGTACTAAGGCGGCAGATCAATTGGCGCATTACGTAGGGCAGCTTGGCTTGCCGGTTTTGGGCTATTTGCGTGATACGCAGAACTATATCCAGCTCGCTGCGCATGGGGCGACGTTGTGGGATGTCGCACCGTCAAAGGTCGAAAAAGATTTAGCGCAATGGGATCAGCTAATTGCGTGGTTGAATCAAAAGTAGTTGTTTGAGAACGAGCAGCGCTCGCGAGTTTGTAGGAGACACTTCGTTACGGTAAGCGTAGCGAAGCATAATCATAAAAAAGAGTGAGACCACCTATGCATTTCACCATTTTCAAAACCCCTATCATCAGCACACTGGTGCGTTGGATGTCGATCTTTATTTTGCGCTTGTTTGGGTGGCGGGTCGATAGTAGCGCACAAGTGCCAGCGAAATGTGTACTAATCGGTGCGCCGCATACGAGCAATTGGGATTTTCCACTTGCTTTGATGATTTGTTTTGTCTTGAGAATTGATGTGTATTGGATGGGGAAGAATTCTCTGTTCCCACCTGTGTTTGGCGGCATTATGCGTTGGTTGGGAGGGATCCCGGTAGATCGTTCCCAAGCAGGTAATTTGGTACAAGGAACAATTGACGCTTTCAATCGTAGTGAAAGACTATTGGTCATCGTTCCGCCAGAGGGAACTCGAGGTAAAGTGACACGTTGGAAAACCGGCTTCTACTATATTGCTCATGGAGCAGGCGTACCGTTGGGCTTAGGTTACGTTGACTTCAAGGAAAAAATTGGCGGTGTCGGGAAAATGTTCTATCCTAGTGGCAATATTGAAGAAGATATGGTGGAGATTCGCGCATTCTATGCAGGAGTTACGGGCAAAAATCCCCAACAGTTTGATTCAGAACATATACAAATAAAAAAGTAAAAGCAAAGCGGAAGTCTTTGCTGATACCGGCGGAGGAATCGCATGTTGAAAAAAGCTTCAAGCAAATCATCGCCTAAAGCAGCCTTGCTAAAATCGAGTAATGGCGATGATAAATTCACCACTTATGTGGCTGGCTTTGTATTAGTCGTGTTCTGTATTGCTGCTTTCATTATTTATCAGAATCGCTTCTCTAGTCGAAATGCGGCCAATCTCACTTATGTCGAACTTAAACAAACGATCGTCAATGATCAGGGTGTCGTAGCGCGTATGGCGGTGACCGTGCAAGTCAATATCGGAGATGAAGATTGGCTGAAAGAGCATGAGCGTGCCATGAATGACATGTTCAAGAAAGAAATTGCAACTATGGATGTTGATAGTCTGCGTTCCAAAGACGGTTTCAACGAAATTCAGGCTGAGTTGAAACGACGCTTCAATCTAGAATTTAAGACCGATAAGGTACAAGAAGTGATGGTCACCGATCTGCTTCTGCAGGACCAACGTAAGTAGTTTTCAAGTACTACTACAAATCAACCTGATCGAGTTTTTTGAAACGTATGGTTGCTTCCTCGAGCAGAGTATCAAGCGAGGCTTGATCCAGTTTGAGACTATCCCAAGAAACAACATTCACTGAAATGGTTTGCGCGCCGCTATCAGCGTTGGCACTCAACATGTGTGCAATGCCGTCTGCAACATGCACAATAGAGGCGAGAAAACCTCGTCCAGGTTGGTCTGGATGATGATGTGCGGCGATGGTATTTCGCATCACGTCAGAAAAATGCCATTGCTCTGCTAGAGCTTCGCCCACGCTCGCATGGTCAACGCCGAGCACCTTAATTTCTGCTTCATATTGAGTCGCAAGGTGTTCTTTGCGATAGGCAATGACTTCCTCAAACTGTCTTGGATATAGGCTAACAAGAGCAAGTAGGCCGATGTCATGTAGTAAGCCTGCGGTGAAGGCTACATCCTCGTTAAAGCTCATTCGTCTCGCGATCAACTTGGCTGTAAATGCTACTGCGTTTGAATGGCGCCAAAACGCTTTATGGTCGAAACCTTTGCAATTATTTTCGGGGAAGCAACCAGAAAGAGCTGCTGACAGAACGAGCTGTCTTACCGTGTCAAAGCCCATCAAAGAAATGGCTTGTTGAATGGTCGTGACTTTAATTAGTGTTGAGTAAAATGGGGAATTGGCATAGCGCAGGGTCTTCGCAGTCAATGCTAAATCTTGCGTGACCTTATGCGCTAACTCTGCGGTATCGATGTCTTCGTTATCGAGGGTATTGAGAATTTCCATGACGATTGCCGGCAAAGTCGGCAGATCTTTGAGATTCTCGGTGACTTCTTCCAGACTAAGATGCGCCATAGATTTTTTCCCGAAGCAGGAATACACGCGCTGTGTGTATTCATAAATGCAATACGGAATAGCTTGCCAGAAAATGCTGCTTTAGTGCATGTTTTTTCAATAATTCATCAAGGATTGTTGTAATCCTTGATGAATTTTGATTGCACGGTTTCGGGTCGTCCAGAAAAGTCTCTGATACTCGAACCGTATCAGGCTTCGTCTAAGCGTGAGACTAAACGTTTTTCAGAGATGCTCGCTTTGGCCCGCTCGAGCATATCAATCGCAGCAGGACCACGTAATAATGTAACAGCGACCGCGAGGGCATCGATGTAAGTGAGGTGAGCGAGACGCGAAGTCATCGGGGTGTAGATGTCTGGATCTTCTTCGACGTCAACACTGATATGCACGTCAGCGAGTTCCGCCAATGGCCCGCCACTGGCACATAAGACCAAGACTTTTGCACCGGTATCTTTAGCCAGCTGCACGCTGCGAATTAAGTCGCGTGTGCGACCTGTACGAGAAAATGCGACCACGAGGCAATCGCTATTGAGCAAGCTTGCCGACTGCGCTTGCAAGTGAGCGTCGCAGAATACCGTGGTAGGGATGCCGAAACGGAAAAACTTTAATTGCGCATCGATCGCCAAGGCACCTGAATAGCCGAGGCCATAACATTCGATACGACGGGCACGGGCGAGTAAATTGACGGCTGCCTCGAAGTTGGCGCTATTGGCGGTGTTGCGTGCTTCCATCAGTGCTGCAATGGTGCGATCGAAAACTTTGGGCAATACATCTTTAACGTGATCTGCTTGATTGACATCGAGATGAAGATAGGGGATACCAGTCGCCAAGCTCTTGGCAAACGCCAACTTAAACGATTTGAAACCGTCAAAACCTAATGACTGCGCAAAACGGGCCACGGTAGGTTCAGACACATTGCACACTTGAGCCAAAACACGAATCGACATCTCGAGCGCATCATGCGGCTTCTGCAGAAGAAATTCCGCCACCTGACGCTCAGCCCGGCTGAGCGCTGTGCTAGCGACGCGTATGCGCGCCAGCAATCCTTTTTCAGGTGGATTGTTGGTCGAATTATTTTTTTTGGAAAGAACGTTGACCATGTGAAGTACTTTCTGCGTGAATAAATGTCGTGCTGTGCTAGGTATTCACTCCCACCTTGTGGGCGGGTAGTGAAAAGATTTCTCAATCTCGTGCAAACTAGGCTGTAGCCATTCCTTACTTTGATTTTTGGATCGAATTAAGGACACCAAAAAACTTCGATTTTACACTTAGCTTGCTTCAAAAGATTAGTAATTGGCAAACTCGTTGTGAGAGCATTTTCTAAAACCTGACGTTTTTCATTGCCTGTGATCACCAACCAGATTTTTTCGGTTTCCAATAAGCGTGGCAAGGACAAAGAAATTCGCGTTTGATGTGTCTGCGGGTGTACGGCAGCTAAACAATTTAAATTGTCTGCCTGAACCGGAGCACCAGGAAACAGCGAGGCGATATGACCATCAGCACCCATGCCTAAAAGTACCGCACTAAAGCGTTGCGGCAATTGCTGGTTCAAACGCTCATTAATAGCTTCGATAGCAACTTCAGGTGTACTTGCAGCATTCTTCAGTGATACCAAGTTCCAATTTTTGCGATAGGACAGTGGCAGGCATTGCTTGAACAAGCCTTCATTACTTTGCGGATCGCTATCTTGCACCCAACGTTCGTCGGTTGCAGCTAAGCGCACATCAGATGGACTACGATTCGCCAGTGCTTGATCTAATTCGCGGTACACTGGCGCAGGCGTGGTGCCTCCCGCCAGAGCAAATGCGGCTGGCCGATCGGATTTGGCGGCATCATCAATAATGCCTACCCACTCATTGACCAGTGATTTACTAAGTTCGCTGAAGTTAGCAAAGCTATTGAATTGAACTGAGGACTGCAACTGAGCTTCCATGTTTACTTTCTCGCTTTATCGTGTGCTTTTTTCTGTGCTGTCTTGTGCTCAATTAGCCTTCAACATACTCTTCGCCCCAAGCGGCACCATGCTGGGCTAACAAATAACTTGCCGCTGCCGGACCCCAGCTACCTGCGATATAAGATTTCAATCCTTCGGCATCGTTTTCCCATGCATTCATAATCGGATCAATCCATTCCCAGGCTGCGCCCAATTCATCATCACGGACGAAGAGAGTGAGGTCGCCATGCAATGCATCAAGCAACAGTCGTTCATAAGATTCAACACGGCGCAAGTTAGAGGCTTCAGCGAAATCCAAATTCAATGCCACGTCAGACAAACGAATGCCTTCGCCTGGCTCTTTGGCTTTCATAAACAATTGCACGCTTTCCTCTGGTTGCAAGGTAATCACCAGTCGATTTGAGCGCAGAGGGCCTTGGCCTTTGCCGAAGATGGAATACGGAATCGGTTTGAAATTAATCGTAATTTCAGCGCAGCGGCTCGCCATACGCTTACCTGTGCGCAGGTAGAAAGGCACGCCTGCCCAGCGCCAATTGTCGATTTCAGCGCGAATCGCCACAAAAGTTTCGGCGCGGCTTGAGGCAGGGACACCTGGTTCATTTTGATAACCGATAACAGGCTTGCCATCGACAGCGCCAGCGCGATACTGGCCACGGACCGTCTTTTTGCTGACATCATCGGCTGTAAATTTACGCAAAGCGCGTAATACTTTGACTTTCTCATCACGAATAGCGTCCGGGTTTGCGTTCACTGGAGGTTCCATCGCCACTATGGACACCAATTGCAAGAGATGGTTTTGTACCATGTCGCGCAGAGCACCGGTCTTGTCGTAGAAGTCGCCACGTGTTTCCACGCCGACTTGTTCTGAGATCGAAATCTGTACGTCTTGGATCCACTTACGATTCCACAATGGCTCTAAGAAAGAGTTGGCAAAACGTAGTGCAAATAAGTTTTGTACCATCTCTTTACCGAGGTAGTGGTCGATACGATAGATTTGATTTTCGTTCAAATACGTACGCAGCGCGGAGTTAATCTCTTTGGCAGATTTGGCATCGCGTCCCAATGGTTTCTCAACGACGACGCGAGCATTACCCTCGACCAAACCATGTTTGGATAATTGCTCCACGACTGGAATGAAGATATCTGGGCCAATTGCCAAATAAAATAATTTAGCTTTGCTGGTGTCTGCATTGACGCGAGACTTTAAAACTTCGAAGTCTTCAGGATTCTTGGCGTCGATTTTGGTGTAACCGACTAAATTGAGGAAGGCGGCTAATTGTTCTTTCGTGCCGTTTGCTTTGGCAGCATAGGTTTCGATACTAGTGGCGACACGTTTGCGGAAGTCTTCATCACTTAATGCTTCGCGTGCAGCACCGATAAACGTGAACTCGGGGTCCAAGCGGCCATTTACAAAGGCGCTGTACAGTGCAGGAATGATCTTGCGTTTTGCCAGATCGCCAGTTCCGCCAAACAATACAAAAGTAGTCATGTGGACTCCGAATAATTCTAGTTAGAAAAGTAATGCCAATAAGGTACAAGCAGAGGATGACTTAGCAAGTGAGGAGATGGATTTGAGCATTCTCTTGGTTTGCTCCGGTGTTGTCTCTTAGTTTGCGCGCATCTTCGCTTTTTGATGCAATAAATTATGCCATAGCTTAAACCATATTTCTTCAAAAATGTAGTTTCATTACGATATTTTTGATGGTTTTTATGTTTTAAATGGAAAAATTTCGTATTTCTGAAAGTTTGTTACAGCTTTTTTCTGTTTTTGTGCTATCTTTGAGGTATCTGAATCAGAGACCCCCACAAAACTATGACGACATCTGGACAAAATACAAATCAAGTTGCGATGAACCCTGTGGTTGCCGCAGTGACTCGACGAATCGAAGAGCGTAGTAAGACATTACGTTCGGAATATTTAGCGCGCCTAGAGCAGATGCGCCATCGTGGGCCGCGTCGCGCTAGTCTGTCTTGTGCCAATCAAGCACATGCCAATGCAGCAGCGGATGGCAAAACGAAGATTTGGCTCAATCAAGCTCAAAAATCGAATATCGGCATTGTCACTGCCTACAACGATATGTTGTCAGCGCATCAGCCTTACGCGACTTACCCTGATCAAATTAAAGAAGCAGCACTGCGTTTTGACGCAACTGCTCAAGTCGCTGGCGGTGTGCCTGCGATGTGTGATGGTGTAACCCAAGGTCGTCCAGGTATGGAGTTGTCGCTGTTCTCTCGCGATGTGATCGCGCAGGCGACCGCGGTCGCTTTATCGCATGATACTTTTGATGCGACTTTGTGCCTTGGTATTTGCGACAAAATCGTTCCAGGGTTGTTAATTGGCGCTTTAGCCTTCGGGCATTTGCCGACGATTTTCATTCCAGCTGGTCCGATGGGCTCGGGTTTGTCAAACAAAGAAAAAGCGGCCGTGCGTGAACGTTATGCGCAGGGTAAAGCAACAAAAGAAGAATTACTCGCGGCTGAGAGCGCGGCTTATCATAGCGCCGGTACTTGTACTTTCTACGGTACAGCCAATAGTAACCAAATGTTGTTAGAAGCAATGGGCTTACATTTGCCAGGCGCGGCTTTCGTTCATCCGAATGATCCACTGCGTCATGCTTTGACAGATGCAGCGGTCGAACAAGTGTTGAAGTTGACAGAAACAGCGGGCGACTATCGTCCTATTGGCAAGCTCGTCAATGAGAAAACTATCGTCAATGCAGTCATTGCATTGTTAGCGACAGGCGGTTCAACCAATCACACGATTCACTGGATTGCTGTTGCACGCGCAGCTGGCATCATCATCGATTGGCAAGATTTCGATGAACTGTCTTCCGTAATCCCATTGTTGACACGTGTGTATCCGAACGGTACAGCAGACGTGAATGCCTTCGAAGACGCGGGTGGCCCGACTTTTGTCATGCGCGAATTGTTGTCGCAAGGTTTGATGCATGCCGATGTCATGACAGTATTTGGTCAAGATGGTTTGGCTTCCCATACTATACGTCCAGAATTGAAAGACGGCAAAGTTGCTTTCGTCGCGCATCCAGAAAAATCAAGCAATCCGGAAGTGGTACGCAATGTGACTGAGCCATTCGCCGCAACTGGTGGTTTGCGCCTGTTGCAAGGTAATTTGGGACGTGCGATTGTGAAAGCATCTGCGGTGCCAGAAGAAGCTTGGATCGTTCGTGCGCCAGCAAAAGTATTTGAATCTCAAGATGCTTTGGTGAGTGCGTACAAAGCAGGGCAGCTTAATCAAGATTTTGTGGCGGTCGTGATTTTCCAAGGTCCGCAAGCCAATGGTATGCCAGAGCTGCATCACTTCACACCGGTGCTCGGTAGTTTGATGTCTGCTGGTTACAAAGTCGCTTTAGTCACCGATGGCCGTATGTCCGGTGCATCGGGCAAAGTGCCTGCGGCATTGCATGTGAGTCCAGAGGTTTCGCAAGGCGGTCCATTGGGTAAAGTACGCGATGGTGATTTGATTGAGCTCAATGTGCATACCGGTGAGTTGCGTGCTTTGGTTGATGAAGCGACTTGGGCAACACGTACCAATCCTGTGATTTCTATCGATAGTAGCTATGGTTATGGCCGCGATTTGTTTGCCGCACAAAGACGTGTGGTGACTTCGCCGGAACATGGCGCTTCAACTTTGTTTATCTAATTTTATTGGAAGATTCCATCATGACGATCAGTAAATCCGCCATCGTTTCTCAGCTCGCACAAGTTCGGGTATTGCCGATTTTGGTCACCGACGACGTTGATCAAGCGATACGCTGCGTACAAACTTTGGCTGAAAATGGCCTGCCTGCAGTGGAGATCACTTTGCGCACGCCAAATGCGATGACGGTTTTACGTGAAGTGGTGAGAGCGTGCCCTGACGTGACAGTGGGCGCCGGTACGATTTTGACGCCAGCGCAGTTAGATGCTGTTCGCAATAGTGGTGCGACGTTCGGTATTAGCCCAGGGATTACGCCAGTGTTGGCAAAGGCAGCGGCGGAGTCAGGCTTGCCGTATTTTCCAGGTGTTGGAGGTGCCAGTGATTTGATGTTGGCACTCGAACATGGCTTTGATGTAGTGAAGCTTTTCCCATCTGATATCGTTGGTAGCGTCAAAATGGCGAAGGCTTTGGGTGGCCCATTCCCTGATGTGAAATTCTGTTTAACTGGTGGTGTAACTGTTGAATCAACGCCGACTCTGCTACAACAATCGAACGTGCTTTGTGTTGGTGGATCTTGGATGTGTCCAGCGAATTTGATCAGTGCGAATGATTGGGCAGCGATCGCACAATTGGCAGCGCAAGCGGCCGCAGCGGGTAAATAATGGAGTGAGCTCATTCATCTTGGAGTGATCTACTTTTTATTTTAAATAGTGTTTTCTTGATGTCTTCTTAATGTTTTTTCTCAGGTTTTCTTGATCATGGCTATCTCAGTTTCTCGTACTCCTTTGTGGTGTTTATTGCAGCAGCGTGCCAATAACATGCCAAGTCTGAAAGAGTTGTTTCGCGCTGACCCTCAGCGCTTTACACACTTCTCAGCGGCGGCCTGCGGCATCCTGTTGGATTATTCCAAACAGCGAATGGACACCACGGCGAAGCTGAATTTGTTAGCGCTAGCTCGTCAGCAAGATGTCGAAGGGCGTCGTGATTCGATGTTGCGTGGAGAGGCGATCAATAACACGGAAAATCGCGCAGTTTTGCACACGGTATTGCGCTTGCCGAAAGGCGAGAAGTTCATGCTCAATGGTGAGAACATTGCCGCCGACGTGCATAGCGTATTGGCACAAATGCGTAGTTTTAGTGATGCCGTACGTGAAGGCCGTTGGTTGGGCTACACAGGCAAGCCGATTCGTACGATTATCAATATCGGTATTGGTGGTTCCGACTTGGGGCCGCAGATGGCGTGCATCGCCTTGGCACCATGGTCACAGAAAAATCTCTCTCTACATTTTGTCTCGAATGTTGATGGCCGCCATGTGGCTGACTCTTTGGAAAATGCTGATCCTGAAACGACCTTGATCGTGGTTGCTTCGAAAACCTTTACGACCATGGAAACGCTGACCAATGCACGTACTGCACGTGAATGGATGCTCAATCATGGCTGTCCTGAAGACCAAATTCGTCAGCACTTTGTAGCCTTAAGTACTAACGTCAAAGCGGCGACAGCCTTTGGTATCGCTGAAGAAAACGTATTCCCCTTCTGGAACTGGGCCGGTGGTCGTTACTCGATGTGGAGTGCGATTGGCTTGTCGATTGCGCTCTACGTGGGGGCCGATCGTTTTGAAGAGATGCTAGCGGGTGCGCATGAAATGGATTTGCATTTCGCGCAAGCACCATTAGAACAAAATTTACCGGTATTGATGGCCTTGATCGGTGTGTGGAATATCAACTTCCTTGGTTTGCAAGCTTTGTCGATTGCACCCTACCATCAACGTATGACACGTTTGCCAGCCTACCTGCAGCAGCTGGAAATGGAAAGTAATGGTAAATCGGTTACGCGTGAAGGTAATCGCGTCGATTACACGACTTCGCCGATTTTGTTTGGTGAGGCTGGTACTAATGGTCAACACGCATACTTCCAATTATTGCATCAAGGTGCGACGATTATTCCAACCGACTTTATTGTCGTAGCGGAAGATGACGCAGGCTTACCTGGCCATAATCAGGCTTTGCTGGCCAACTGCTTTGCACAATCCAAGGCTATGGCGTGGGGTAAGAGTATTGATGAGGTGCGCGCCGAGCTCGGTGATTTACCTGAAAAAATGTTGGCACCGCGTGTTTTCGAAGGTAACCGTCCAACTTCAACCGTCTTACTTGATTCTTTAACGCCTCGCTCTTTGGGCGCTCTGATTGCTTTGTATGAACATAAAGTGTTTGTGCAATCGGTGATTTGGGATATCAATGCCTTTGACCAATGGGGTGTTGAGCTTGGTAAGTCTTTAGCGCAACAACTGATCAGCCTTGATCCTGCCGCAGTCAAAGAAGACTACGATAGTTCAACTAAGGGCTTGTTAAAGGCCTTGAGCAAACGTCATCGTTAAACAAGGTCTGAAGTTTGTTGGCTGTGCGTTTTTGCAGACATAGTATGCACAGCCATACAGAAAAATTGTAGTGCTATTGATTTATATTGAATGAACTTTCAATTGCGACTATTTTTAAGTCGCTTTTGTTAAGATGTTTTAGCTGTACAAATTCTTATTTTGTTTTCCTTATACCATCCTTAAAGACGATCATGAACGATATCGCCGACGATAAAGACCAGAGCCTCCGTGAAGACATCCGCCGCCTTGGGCGCATTTTGGGTGACACGGTACGCAATCAACATGGAGATGAAGTCTTCTCTTTGATTGAAACGGTACGTCAAAATTCGATTCGTTTTCGTCGCGATGCCGATCATGCGGCGCGTGAGGCTTTGGAAAACACGCTCGATACTTTGACCAATGATCAAACCACACATTTGATTCGTGCGTTTAGTTATTTTTCACATTTGGTGAATTTGGCGGAAGATCAACATCATATTCGTCGTACTCGTGCCCACTTGATTGCCGGTTCTTCGCCACGTCGCGGTAGCTTGGCACATACGATAGAAACCTTATTTGCTGGCGATAATGCGGCACAAAACTTGAAAACGTTTTTTGAAACAGCACAAGTCACACCAGTGCTGACGGCACATCCAACAGAAGTGCAGCGTAAGAGTATTTTGAATTGCCAAATGGTGATCACGCGTTTGCTAGATGAACGTGATCGTATGCAATTGACGCCAGAAGAATCTCGTGCCAACGAAGATGCTTTGCAACGTGCCGTTTTGACGCTGTGGCAAACACGTATGCTACGTATGTCGAAATTGTCGGTACTCGATGAAGTGGAAAATGGCCTGAGTTTTTATGACTACACGTTCTTGCGTGAGTTGCCGCACTTGTATGCAGGTTTGGAAGATTTGTTGGCGAGCAAAGATCAACGTTTCGAAAAAGTCGAATTGCCGAGCTTTATGCGCCTCGGTAGCTGGATTGGTGGCGACCGTGATGGTAATCCTTTTGTTACGGCGACCGTCTTAGAGAAAACCTTGATCATGCAATCGACCCGTGCGTTCAAATTCTACTTGGACGAATTGCATACCTTAGGATCGCAATTGTCGATGGCTACTTTGTTAGTGAAAGTGTCACCAGAATTAGTAGCCTTAGCAGAACGTTCGCCGGATCATTCTCCACATCGTGCCGATGAACCTTATCGTTTAGCGGTGAGCGGTGTGTACGCACGCTTGGCGACGGCATTTAAGAACTTGCTTGGTTTGGATCCAGTGATTCCACCTTGCGGCGTGGCTCAAGCTTACGACTCTGCAGAAGAGCTTGTTGCGGATTTAGACCTGATCCACCAGTCTCTTTCAGATAATGGATCACTCGGCATTACGCGTGGTCGCTTACGTCATTTACGTCGCGCTGTGCGCGTGTTTGGATTCTATTTGGCGCCTATCGATTTGCGTCAAAATTCAGATGTGCATGAACGCGTGGTAGCAGAGTTGCTGCGTGCAGCAAATCCTGAGCTTGATTATTTGAGCTTAAATGAAGACCAACGCATCGAAGTCTTGATTGGAGAGATTAGCTCAGCGCGTCCTTTGGCGTCTCCGTACTTGGTTTACTCGGAAGAGACACAGTCAGAGTTGGCGATTTATCGTGCAGCCTGTACCGCACAAAAACGCTACGGCAGAGGTGCTGTGCCGAATTGCATCATCTCGAAAACCGATGGTGTTTCCGATATGTTGGAATTGGCTTTGCTACTAAAAGAATCTGGCCTGTTGCACCCAGCCGAAGGTCGCCTCGACGTCAATATTATTCCTCTATTTGAAACGATTGGCGACTTACAAAATAGTGCGCCAGCGATGGATAGATTGTTGGGGATTCCTGCTTATGCGCGACTTTTGGAGAGTCGTAGTAATGCGCAAGAGGTCATGCTTGGTTACTCTGACAGTAATAAAGATGGTGGTTTCCTAACATCAGGTTGGGAACTCTACAAGGCCGAGATTGATTTGGTTGAAATCTTCGCTAAACATCAAGTCCGTTTGCGTTTATTCCATGGTCGTGGTGGTTCTGTTGGTCGCGGTGGTGGACCAAGTTATCAGGCGATCTTGGCGCAACCTGCGGGCGCTGTACAAGGTCAAATTCGCTTGACTGAGCAAGGTGAAGTCATCACAGCGAAGTATGCGAACCCGGAAGTTGGACGTCGCAATTTAGAGGTGTTGGCAGCGGCAACCATGGAGGCGAGTTTGCTCGCACATACAGAGTTAGCGCCACGCCCAGAGTTCCTGAAGGCGATGGAAGAGTTATCTAACAACGCTTTCCGCGCTTATCGAAACATGGTTTATGAAACCGAAGGCTTCGAGCAGTATTTCTGGGAATCGACTGTAATTTCTGAAATCGCTGGCTTGAATATCGGTAGCCGACCAGCATCGCGTAAAAAGTCGACTGCAATTGAAGATTTGCGTGCCATTCCATGGGTGTTTAGCTGGTCCCAGTGCCGTTTGATGTTGCCAGGTTGGTTCGGCTTTGGCAGCGCGGTTCAACAGTATCTGCAAGCGCATCCAGATGATGGCTTGTCGACCCTACGCGCCATGTTTAAAGATTGGTCATTCTTCTCGACTGTGTTGTCGAATATGGAAATGGTGTTGGCGAAGAGTGATATTGGCATCGCTAGTCGCTATGCACAGCTGGTGAAAGACGAGTCTTTGCGCAATCGTATCTTCCCGCGTTTAGAAGCGGAACATGCGTTGACGATTGACGTCCTGAAACAGATCTCTGAGCGCGAAGACTTGTTGTCGGATAATCCGTTGTTGAAACGGTCTATCGTCAATCGTTTCCCATATTTGTCACCACTCAACCACGTACAGGTTGAGCTCTTGAAACGTTATCGTCAAGGTGATGAAGATGAGCGCGTACGCCGAGGTATCCATTTGTCGATCAACGGTATCGCTGCGGGTCTACGCAATAGTGGCTAAGGAATCTCGTTATAACATGTGTAGTTGAATTGGCCGCATTAAGCCTAAGGCACAGAAGGGGAGAGTATTTCGCTATACTTTCCCTTTTTTTTGAATTCTCGTGATGAAGACACCTTGTATTGGCATTGTCGGTTGGTCTGGTAGCGGAAAAACTACTCTGCTGGAGAAGTTAATCAACGAATTAGGACTGGCCGGTCTTAAGGTCAATGTGATTAAGCACAGCCATCACGATGTGATCTTAGAACCAAAGCACAAAGATACGGCGCGTTTTCGTCAGGCAGGTGCGCAGGAAGTTTTATTGGCTTCACCTTATCGAATTGCCTTAGTACGTGAATTGCGAGATCAAACTGAACCCAGTTTAGATGATCTGTTGAAAGAATTGGCACCAGCTGATGTCAATCTCATTGAGGGATATAAATGGGCAGAAATTCCAAAAATTGAAGTCTGGCGCCCTGGTTTAGGAAAACCTGCGCTGTATCCAACAGATCTATGGATTAAGGCTGTGGCGTCCGACCAGACGAAACCAAGTGATGCGCGCGAGGGTTTAATTTGGCTGGATCTCAATCAAACTCATGCAGTCTGGCAATATGTCATGCAATTAATTCAAACTTTACATACACAATACGAAAAAACTTCACCGCAAGCCTAAAGTTTCGGGCATCAGGATCCGTTATCACGAGTGTAGATAAGGAGAATTGTCATGGACGTTACCGGAATTGCCAGAACGGCAACCACATTAGCCGATGTGGGCGTGAGCCAACAGGTCAGCATTGCGGTGTTGAAAAAAGCACAGGACATTAGTGAGGAAAGCGCGACAGCGTTGATTGAAGCGATTCCTAATTCCAATGCCAACGTGCCCAATCTCCCACCGAATCTTGGCCGAAATATTAATACGACGGCTTGATTCTGAATTGAATCGAATAAAAACAGCACTCAATTGAGTGCTGTTTTTTTATGTCCAAACTAGAAGTTTTGGTTTTGTGCGAGACACATTGCAAATATTTTGAGTCAAATCAATGAATTATTGTGAAATCGCCTGCAAAAAATGTTGCGATGCGAGATAATCTAGGCGATATAAGAAATATTGCCCTGCAGCACTTTTGACAATGGGTGAGCAGAAATTTTATTCAATCTTCCAAGGAATCTTTATGACAACGCCAACATGGGGCTGGTCTGAACGCCTGAGTTTGAAGCATCAATTAATGGATGCGACGCATCAAGAATTTGTAACCTTGTGTGCAGCACTAGCCCAAAGTGAAGAGCAGTCTCCTTTTATCGATCGTCTTGATGCTCTGATTGAGCACTCCATCGAACATTTTGAGCAAGAGAATCGTTGGATGCGTGATGCTGGCTTTCCACCTGCAGCTTGCCATCAAGGTGAGCACGATGCGGTGCTTCAGGTAATGCAAGAGGTGCGTCGTCGGTTTGCGGAAGGGGAGCGTGACTTAGGGGAACGTTTGGCAGAAGAATTGCCATTGTGGTTCGAACATCATGTCGACACCATGGATAATATGCTTGCTCAATATCTAATTAGCAATGAGATCGCTGTTGAAGCAGCATAAGCTATGTGAGCTTAAGTGAAAAAAGCACCGCGCGCGGTGCTTTTTTTGTGGTGTTGTTATCCTGAATATCGAATTAACCCGTGACTTTGACACGAATGTCACCCAGTTCTACCACCTGTCCGGGGCGAATCTTCGCGGTCTTGCGCAACTCTTGTTGACCATCGACTTTTACCTGACCACCCGCAACGATGACTTTGCCAGCGCCGCCACTATCGCAAACACCGATAAGTTTTAAGAGTTGATTGAGTTCGACGAATTCGCCTTCGACCGTAAATGTGATGTCTTGCATGATCTTCCTGTTAAATCATCTATCTGAAAACGCGAGGATACACCATTTTAATTGCTTTACTAGTTTATTAAATCTCGGCAGAATCCAAATGCAGATAAATTTCGTATAAAGATCTGTAAGGTTTGTTCAGATGGTTCGACTACTCCTTGTAGTTCCTTTGTTGTGTCTGAATTACTTACTTTAGATACGTTTAATTTTATATTTGGAGAATAAACATGAGTAACAAAGCATTGATCGCAGTTGCGTTGGCAAGTTTGGTAAGTTCATCAGCTGTAATGGCTGCAGACACTCCTAAGACTGAAAAGTGCTGGGGCGTGGCAAAAGCAGGTCAAAATGATTGCGCTACCAAAAATGGTAGTCACTCTTGCGCTGGTCAATCTAAAAAAGACAATGATCCAAATGAATGGAAAAAAGTACCAGCAGGTTCTTGTGAAAAAATGGGCGGAAAATTAGAGGCTCCTAAGGCTTAAGTTTTTGTCACTGAACGGAAACTATCTTTTGAATTCCCCCATATTTTCCGTCCCTGAGCATGAGCCGATACCAACTCTACATGGGGTTGGTATCGGCTTGCGTACGCCTCACTATCGCCATTTTCTCGATCATAAAATCGATATCGATTGGCTAGAAGTCCATTCGGAAAACTATTTTGCAGAGGGTGGATTCGATCTATTTGTTCTTGAGAAATTAGCGCAAGATTATCCGATTAGCTTACATGGAGTGGGCCTAGCGCTGGGTTCTGCGGCAGGCATTAATGATGCCCATGTCGGTAAGTTGAAACGTTTAGTCGAACGTATTCAGCCTGCTTTAGTTTCAGAGCACCTCAGTTGGGGAAGTATCAACGGACGTCATCTCAATGATCTTTTGCCGTTGCCTTTGACCCAGGAGGCCTTACAACTCATGTGTGAACGTGTCGACTATCTTCAAAACTGTTTGCAACGTTCTGTGTTGATTGAGAATGTTTCTAGTTACGTTCGTTTTCAGGCGGATCAGATGTTGGAAGCAGAGTTTTTATGTCAACTTAGTCAGCGCACGGGCTGCGGTATTCTGCTTGATGTCAATAATGTTTTCGTCAATCAGTTCAACCACGGTGAAGATGCTCAGGCAGAGCTTGCACAATACGCTGAGCAAGTGTCTGCAATACGAGAGATTCATTTAGCCGGACATTCGCAAATTGAAGACTGTTTGATCGATGATCATGGCAGTCAAGTAAAAAATCACGTCTGGCAATTATACGAACAAGTCTGCCAGCAAATTTCACCGAGCATACCTACTTTGATCGAATGGGATACTGATGTTCCAGCAATCGAAATTTTGCTGGGAGAGGCATCTAAAGCGCGCGCCATACAAGATAAATATAAGCAGGTGAGCGATGTCTGAATCTTTGCGCGAGATTCAAGAAAAATTCGCGGCCTCACTCTTGGATCCAAAATCTGATTCTGGTTTACCTGCATTGAAAACAAACATGTTGACGGGGTCTGCGCGTTTCTCTATTTATCGCGGCAACTTGCTTGCGATTTGGAATAAGGCTTTGGCAAACGCCTATCCCGTCGTATTGCGTTTAGTTGGTGAAGATTTTTTCGAGGATGCAGCACGTTCGTATGGAAGGCAATATCCCTCCCAGTCTGGAGATTTGAATTGTTTCGGTGAGCACTTTCCGCGCTTTTTAGCACTACAGGAAAGCTTGCATGATTATCCTTATATCTCAGCAGTTGCTGAACTTGAATGGATTTTGCATTGTAGCTACTACGCGAAGGATGAAGAGAAAATTAGTTTGCCACAGATGATTTCGCAAGCCGGTGATCGTGTTCAACAAGTTCGCTTACGTTTTGCTTCTGATGTTGGTTTTCATAGCAGCATGTTTGCAACACAGGTGATTTGGCAAGCGCATCAGGCAAATGAAGTCGAGGAGCTTAGTGCGCCGGTGAATACGCGAACTTTCTGTATCGTAAGTCGGCAGCGGTGGGGGGCGCAAATCTTGAATTTAAGTGAAGCTGGCTATCTAGCTTTAGAAGCATTATATAGAGGTGAGACTCTTGAATCCGCATTAGATGTGGCGTTACAAGTCGACGCGAATTTTGACGTCGGTGCCCAGCTACAAGCGTGGTTCTCAGCAGGACTTTTTGTGGGACATTTTTGTAAGGAATAACGGTTCAAGTGCGACTATTAGGTGTCACTACGTTTTGAAAGTTTTTATGAATAAAATAATTCAGTTACACCGGTTGTCGACTTATTTCGACGCACAGATCCAAGAGTGGGGCGGTTCGTTGTTTAGCCTAGCGATTCGAATTTTTGTGTCGTGGCAGTTCTTTAAAGCAGGTCTTCTCAAGTTGCAGGATTGGGAATTGACTTTAAGTTTGTTTAGAGAAGAATACACTGTCCCTTTTTTACCACCGGAGTTTGCAGCGGCGATGGGGGCTGGCGGTGAAGTGCTTTTTCCTATCTTGATAGTCTTGGGTATTTTTTCTCGTCCAGCTGCGTTAGGTCTCTTCTGCGTAAACGCGATGGCAGTAATTTCCTACCCTCAGTTGTGGACGTTTGAGTGTCCTGCAGCGATAAATGACCACCTATATTGGGGACTTCTGTTAAGTGCTTTGTTTTTCTATGGTCCAGGTCGTTTCAGCTTTGATTATTTTTTAAAGAAACGCTGGACAAAGTAAATTCTGTTTCAAAACCCTTCAAGGTATCAGTTATTTGATTGCGGAGATGTGAAGTTTAAGATGTAAAAAAGGGATCGAATTTTCGATCCCTTTTTCTATGTATTCAGAACAAACGTAATGAATTATTTCCAGCCGCGCTTAGTAATTTCAGAAGTAATGTACTCAGCGAACAATTGGTTACCGAATGGTGTCGGATGAACTGTATCCGCAAAGTAGTAACGACTTGTATCGCCTGGAATCAAGTTGTTTGCAGTACAAACCAAAGATGAACCAAGCGGATTTTTCGCAGCAGAAAGATCACAAGCTGGTGTCGTAATGTTGGAAATGCCGTATGAGCTAGGATTTGCAGAGTGGTCGCGGAAGCGAGTGTATAAGTCGACCAACAAAACATTGTCGATACCAGCCAAACCTTCAACCAAACGGGCATTAAATGTAACACTCATACCATTCAACAAAGTTTGTGAATCCTTGCTTTGGGAGAGTGCCGCTGGTGTTTTACTCATGTCAGGCATGTTAACCACGACCACGTATTTCGCACCCTTTGCCAACACCAAATTCTTCACGTATCCAGCTAGTTCTGTGCCAGCTGTACCAATCGCGTCGACATATGTCTGTGCATTAGCGGAAGCGTAAGCTGCACCTGCTGCTGCACCAACAGTTGGAGTTAATGTTGCTACTGCGCCAGCGATACAGTTGCTTGCTTGTGCATCTGTCGGCTTACATACGCCAGCTGCGATATCTTTTTGAATTTGACCAGGAACCGCTGCTGTTATCGCTGCAGTCGCCGCAGCAGTTGCAGCAGAAGACAAGGCGCCTGTTTGAATAAATACGTCATTTGGACCACCGCTCACGAAAACGATCTCTGTGCCAGAGAATTTTCCGCCGTTTGCTGCCAAATAGTTTTGAATCTGAGTCACAACTGGAACAGTTGTTTGACCGAGAATAGCATTTGCTCCGCCAAGTAATTTATTGCCTGGGCCTACAGGATTTGTGACTCGTGCACCACCTTGCGCATAGCCAGTGCAACCTGCATTTACTTTAACTGGAACGCTAAAGCCTTGAGCTGCTAAACCCTCGAGACCTGTTTGTGCAGCACATGGTGCTGGCAAGCCAAGATTGGAAGCAACGATTTCAGTCCAGTTTTTAGCTGTTGCACTATTGACTGTGTATTTGCCGCCACCTAATGCTGCAACTGTACCAACTTTGTAAGTACCGACATCGCTCAGACTGTCGCCAAAAGTAACTTGGGAAGAGAAGGTGATTTTTGGCGCAGGATCTTTAGAGCTGCTGCTGGTTCCGCCACCACAGGCCACCAAAGCGGCAGCGGCTACGAATGTGAGTGATAATTTTAGATGACGCATTTTGTCTCCTGGTCAATTATTAATTAAGGCTAAACGAACGATAGTGCTATTTAGAGCGCCCACTATATGCCAATATTCTGCGTTGATGTGTTGCAACGTGCAATTAAACGACAGCTAAAATTAGAAGAAATATTCGAAAATAAATATGAATAAGTTAAGCATTTCTGTAGCGTTTGGCATTGGTCTTTATTGCTAAAAATTCGTGAGTTTCAGAGGTAATCCGAAGTTGAATAGGGTAGTCTAGAAATCGTGGTTTGAACAGAAAAATTAGGCGTGTCATTTTTGCGACAAACGGTGAATTCTCTATGTTGATCCTATACAAGATTCAAGATCAATGTCATATTTTGAGGTATGAAATTAGTACGTACGTTCGTTTCAGCTAGGTTTAAAAAGAACTCTTATTGGGGACAGTAAAAAATGAAACTAAAAATGTTGGCAGCAGTGTTAGGCACTTGCTTCGCGGCTCCTGTTTTGGCGCAGTCGAATGTCACCGTCTACGGTATTTTAGACGCGGGTATTCAGTTCAATTCGAACGGCAAAGCCAATCAGACCAAAATGGTGAGTGGTATCGCCGATGGTTCACGTCTGGGCTTTAAAGGCACAGAAGACATGGGTGGTGGCTACAAAGCTATCTTTAACTTGGAAGCGCGTGTTGAAGTCGATACTGGCTCTAACAAGGCAGGCAATATCAGTGACTACCAAGGTTATGCATTAACTAAGGGTATGTCTTTTCCAGATTTCGGCAGTCCTGTGCTGAAAGGTGCAGCAGCGCAAACTTTACAAGGCGTGCGTGAAGCTTTGCAGCCTAAGTACAACGTGAATGCGACTAACACTTATGTGTTGCAACGCGGAGGTGGACCTGATGGCGGTATGTTCGATCGTACAGCTATGGTCGGTTTGATTACACCAGTTGGCGCTGTATTGGCTGGACGTATGTACACACCAGCGTATGAAATTTTCAATGGTGCAGACACGTTCGAAAGCGGTATGGCAGGTAGCTGGGGTGGTATCACTGGTGGTACAGGTGGTTTGTTGACCTCCGGTATGGCGATTCGCTCCAACAAGGCATTGCAATACCGTATTGAATTGCCAAATGGCATTGCTGCTTCTTTGATGTACGGCTTCAAAAATTCCGGTTATGTTGGTCTCGATGACAAATTCATTGCTGGTATGGTGAAGTATAAAGCTAACGGTTTTGATGTCGGTATTGGTTATAACCGTGGCACAAACATGGACGGCACTACTGGCTTGATCACTTCTACAGCAGGTGGTTCTTATAGTACAGGCGACTTTAAATTCTTCGCTGGTTATCAAGCAATGAAGAATGAAAATTCAATCTTGTTGCCAGTGTTCTACGATGCATGGGACAAAGAAATTGGTGCGAGTTTGAAAGCTGCTGGTGTTCCTGCTCCAGTATTGGCTGCTTGGACTAGCATTTTCCGTACAACTGTCGCGAAAAACTTCAAGCTCGATGCAACAAGCTTTAGTTTGGGTTTGCAATACAAAGTCGGCAACGGTCGTATCATGACTTCGTTCAGTCGTCAGGATGATCGTACGCTGTCTAACAGCGATGCAAGCCAGATTGCAATCGGCTATGACTATAACCTGTCAAAACGTACAGATCTGTACACAGTGTTCGGTCGTATCAAGAATCAGAACGACGGTCAATACGCTTTAGGTGCAGCGAGTGCGTCTGGTGGTTTCACTGAAACGCCTGGTGGTAGCGCGCGTGCTGTGCAAGTTGGTATGCGCCATCGCTTCTAAGATAGTGTTACTATAAAAAAGGCGTCCATTGGACGCCTTTTTTTGTACAAAAATTACATTGCTACTTGGTTTCGGCCGCGTTCTTTTGCGCGGTACAAGGCAGCATCTGCGCTTGCAATTACGCCCAATCCATCTTGCCCCTCCGCCAAACCTGCTAGGCCAAGCGAAGCCGTGATGTGGGGGAGTGAGATGGCATCATTTTGAAATACTTTGGTATTGCGAATTCGATCGCAAAGGCGTTCTGCGACGACTAGAGCGGATTCTTTGTTCGTATTCGGTAGAATGATGATCATTTCTTCTCCGCCATATCGTGCGGCGAAATCAGTAGGGCGAAGGCCGGCGCTAATAACTTTTGCGGCAGCTTGTAAGGCTTCGTCACCTAACACATGGCCAAAGCGGTCATTGAACTGCTTAAAATGATCTAGATCGACCATGATAATGCTCAGGTCGGTTTCACTTGCCCTTGCATTGTCGATGAGCCCGGGGAGTTGCGTATTTAACCAAGAGCGATTGTTGAGGCCCGTTAGTCCGTCCACCATTGAAAGTTGACGATAAAATTCCCCCACCTTTTGTCGGTTACGTAGTTGTGCATTTGCCGCTCTGATACGGAAAGACAGTAGTTGAAGAAGATTACGTGCTACGCCGTTCGATTCGTCGATGAGTTTCCACATCGTTTCAGAATCAATCACTAGCAGCTCACTATCAGTGACTGCTGCGATGGTTGAGAGGTGACCTTCTTCGTCGAGGACCGAAATCTCACCAACACATTCTCCCGCAAAATATTGAACTGTCGAACTTTCGAGCTGTCTGCGCGCAGTGTTGGAGGTGAGGGCTAGCGTACCACGCAAAAGAATAAATAAATTGCTGCTACCACTATTGCTATCGAGGACGATTTCTCCAGAGTGAGCTCTAAGAATCGGGCAATGGCCGATTGCCTGTGCAATGAAATGCAGCTGATCAGGTTGAATATTGCGAAAAAGTTGGATATTACTTATGTCGAAATCAGTGTCTTTAAATTGCTTTAAGTGTTCCAAGTTGACCTCTGATTATGCGAAAACGTGAGAAATGGTGAGGTAATAATGACTGTGCGGTGAGTCTAAAACCGCAATTTAGTTGAAATGATAACCGAAACTACTCAGTTTTGAAGCATTTGATTCATTGCTTCAACCCGTAATTCAGTCTCGTGGAAGATGGCGAGATAGGATTCTTCGCTCAACGATAGTACGTCCCATGCGTGTTGCGAGATTGGTGGCACGAGTTCCGTGTCGGAATCGTTTAGGTCTAGCGCATGCACAATAGAATTGGCTACGTGAACAATAGAGGCAACGGAGTTTAACTCTCTATCATCGGGATCGTGATGCCCACGAATGCCATCTTGAATAGCATCCGAGAAATTCCACTGTAAGGCAAGTACCAGTCCTACCGCGACATGATCAACACCTAAGACTATCCGTTCTGCCTCCAATAACGTGGTGTCACTTTTTTTCGCACATGCAATGACTTCTTCATACTTTTTAGGGAAGCGGGAGACCAATACTAAGCGCCCGATGTCATGAAGCAGGCCCGCGGTGAACGCGAAATCATGTTTCATGTGCAGTGTACGAGAGATTAATTCAGCGCAAATTGCGGTAGCGATGTTATGACGCCAATAGGCTTGATTATCAAACCCACGACACGCGGCTGTGGGTAGATGTTTAGTAAAAATGCTGAGACGAATGAGGTTTTTGAGATTCTTGATTCCCAATAATGCAACTGCCTGTTGGATCGTCACGACTTTTGAATTGGCACCATAAATTGAAGCGTTGGCTAGCCTCAGCACCTTAGCAGCGAGTGCTTGATCAAGACTGACTTTTTCGACAATCGTGTCGAGGCTAATATCGTCGTTGTTGAGATCATTGAGCATCTCTTTCGCAACGTCGGGTAGCATAGGTAAATCATTGATCTTGTTGATCACTTCTTCGAGGGAAATTTGATGGTCTTCGCTGTCGGTGATGAATTGGCTCATGATGTCGTGCTTTCGCGATATTTTTCAACATATACCTTCAAGGTGGCAGTTGGCTCATCGTAAGGGGCATGTCGAAATACGATCTTAAGTCTGTCGCGTTTTTTTTGCTTTGCAGCGAGATCTTCTAGAATTTCTTCTTCAGTTTCTTCAACAACAATAGATAATTGATGGACATCATGATGTTCCATCGAGTTGATCATGTTTTGAGTGAGTTTTGTGCCGGCAGGAAGTAATACATGACCAAGCTTGTCGAGTAGCTCGTCCGCAAGAATCATCCCAGCACTAATTCTTGGGATTGGCAGGTAACGATGTCGTTGACTCATATGAGGCCGTTTCCTATCTAAATCTGCGTCAAAACAAATGCAGCGTGCTTCGCTGATGGTATTAGCAGAGTCTAATAGTATGCCTTTCTATGCAATGTTTCAATAAAGAAACCAAATAGTGTCTGTTTCCTACATATTGTTGACTGTTGATAGGAGTGCGCGAAGCAAATAAGGGTGTTATGAGCGGAAATTGGGCCTTATTTGCGAGTAATTAAGGCCCAAATATATATTTACCACCGTCTACCGCCATGATCGTCATTGCGATCATATCCGCGATCATGTTCGCGCCATCTTTCGTGGCGATCCTCGCGCTCGCGTCGGTGTTCATAATGTTGGCGGGCACGCCATGGGCGACCGTAGTAACTATCAACATAATGGTGTTCTCGGTAAGGCAAGGCGGAGCGTAAGCTAATAGGGACACCACCAAGACGGAAGTCGACATTGAAGCCATATGGCAATGAATAACCACTGCGCCACGCGTAGCCATCGTTCCAGTACCAAATGCGACCATTGGGTGCGTAATACACTTGCGCCCCTGGGTAGTAAACATAGCTATAGGAGTTCACCGGCGAGATTGGATAAGACGTGCCGCCATAAAAGCGCTCATGCGCCTCGGTATTTCCAGTGAAAGCTGTGATCGCAATGCCGAAAGCGATCGCGATAACTTTTAACTTTGTGAAGTGTGACATGATGTCCTCCATAAAAACACATACATAAGCCTATAACGGCAGGCCATATTTTTTGGAGGACATGTTTGAAACGTAAACCTTAGTATTTTGTTTCTAAATGTAAGTACTCAAAAAATGCATTCAACGAATTAGGATTGCCGAAGACGCATTGACTTTGATCACTGGATATTTACCAAAGGATGTGTCCCAAGAAGGATGAAGACGCGCAAAAAAACTCAGGCGCTTACTTGGATTGTTCTTGAACTCTGGGTCTTGCAGCAATCGCTCGTCAAACTCTTTTCGGAGTGTGGGAGAAGATTGCAATGCTTCTCGCGCAAATTCTTCGGTAACGTAGGCCTCCATATATTCCTTCATTTCAAAAGCATTATTGAAATATCCCCAGTTCAGTAGAGAATCGCCACCCTTAGGCTCGAAAAGCTGAGCGATCAGTCTTGCTTTGGCTTGACCGCTTGGCACAAAAAGAGAACCTGCGAGAATTTTCCCTTGATCAGTTTGCCATTCTCCCTCAACGGCCAGCATTTGATGATGTTCAATAGATTGCGGGCTAAAAGTGATTTTGGTGGCTGTAAATGTCTCAAGCGGAATCGTATCGGTGTTCGATTTGATGATTGAATAGCGGATTCCGTGAATGTTTAGTTTTGGTTCAATGGAGACCGCCCAAGCTTTGGGAATGATATAACCTGCACCAGGCAGTTTAATAACGATATCGGGTGTGAGCTCTTCTTGTAACTTAACTCGCCAGATTTCCGGTTTGGTCTCGTCGTAGCGTGTCATTTGCCCGCCAGAAATTTCTGACAGACTGCGATTGTAGGCATACCCTTTGAATTCAATGATTTTGCTTTTGTCGGTGTTTTTGTAGGACAGAGCAAGTGCTTGATTCGTCATCTTACTGCTTTCTATATCCGCCTTTTTCTGTTGTTGCTGCCAGGCTTTTCCGTTCTTATCGATTTGCTCGAGTACTGAGATGATGGTATTGCGCGTGATTCGTACACGAGTCGGGTAGTCTTTCCAAGAGTGTGTTTCAACCAACATCGCGAGGCGATTACGCAACTGGAAGTAGCCCGTTGAAAAACGTGGTGTCGACACGTTATTACTAAATCCCGACATCGGATTATCTTCTTCATCGAACGACATGTAGAAGGGTAAGGGCAGCGAACCATGCTTTGCCAAATCAGAAATTACAGCGTCTTGAAATTGACGGCCAATGTCTGCCAACGGATGGTCTTGATTCAGGCTAGGTTCGACTTGTATCGAAACATCATGCTCAAATTTTGCGCCATCAGTCACATGTAAGTCGACGACTGCAACAGGGTCCCAGCGATTTACAAGCTTAAGCATGGCCTGCATTTCAGGAGCATCTGCCTTCAAGTAATCTCGATTGAGGTTAAAATTCTGTGCGGTTGTGCGCCAACCCATCGCTTTCGGGCCGCGTTGATTGGGGCGGTTGTTCGTGCTGAAACGCTCATGACCATCGACATTAAATACCGGAACGAATAATAAAATCTGATGTTTTAGCGCATCGGCTGCAGCTTGATTTTCCAAGACTTGGCGAAGGGCGAGGAAGCCCGCATCTTTGCCATCAATCTCGCCAGCATGAATACCCCCTTGGATCAAGACTACAGGGATTCTTTTTTGTTTGGCCTGGGATACTGATAAGCTCCCCGATTTCGACGCGATCAAGACATGCATGGGCCGACCCTCTGGAGTCTCACCGAATTGTTCACACTTGACGAATTGTGGATATTGTTTCGCGAAGCTATGGCATAACCGAATCACTTCTTCGTAGCGCCCAGTCTCTTGAAATCCCGTTTTCTCTGCCTTGGTTTGGAGATCTGCTGCGGTCGCCAGTGAAGAAATGGTCGCAACCCCACTGAGGAAGAGGCTTGCAAACATAGATGGGGTAAAAAGTTTGTGCATATGCTTGAGGGGAGGAGTCTAATTTTGATTATTCATTTTAGCATGTGACTAAATCTCAGCCTTCCGCGTTCTATCCACGTCGACACTATAGCTAAGAACTTTGCTGTGATGCGCTAAGTCTTGCTATCATGCTTGCTTTCCATCCAAGCAATGACACTATGTTTGACTTTCTTAATAAGTTTTTCCCTGGTCGAAGCCATTCAAAGTCCGCAACACTTAGTTCCCAGTCCGTAAAAGGCTCTGAACATGCGAATGCTCAGTTGAATAAGGACAGTGAAGTCAAGCAAAAGCAAGAACAGCAAGAGCGAGATAGACAAATCTGGAAGCAAAAACTCGATGCCGCGATCCATAATGAAGCGATGGTGATTGAAATGCTGCTAGCTTGTGATTTTGCTGATGGCCGCTTGTACGCGGCTCAGCACGTTCATAGCAAACAGGGATTGGAACAGATCAGAAACGTCTTTAAGAAAAGTGATAAACGAGTTAATAAACTTGCTGGGTCGCGCTTAGAGGAAATGCATCAGTTCGAGTTAAATGCAAATGCTGTACAAGGCTGTTTAGAACAAGCTAGCCACCTGCTAAGCCTAGACTATCTCTTGCCCAATCACCTAATTCAACTTGATACACAGAGAGAGGCCATCGCTCTATTTCCTGATCATTCCTTACAACAGTTCCAGCAATTGCGAGTGCAGTTGGAGCAACGCATGTCCGAACAAGTGCAGTTGCAACGTCGTCTATTAAACCTGATTAACGACGCGTGCAAGGAAATTAATGACGACCTTGTGCAAGCGCAGACGCTGCTGAAGGTATGGCAACAAGAATTCCAACATTGCATAACGCACCCTTTGGCAGAATCCCTCCCGAAGCATACCGTGCAAGAAGCCGAACTCGCACTTCAACGTTATCAAGCGCAGCTCATCGGCGCGGTCAAGCTCGCTGAAAACGTAGATACAGGTTCTGTTGTCGTTAAACATGAGAGCGAAAGCGTCGAAGCTTTGGTTGATATCAAGCCTGGCAGCGAGGCGGTGGCGGAGTTTTCTTCTGCTCAGACACCATCAGATAAAGTAAAACACCGTTCAAGCAATGTGGTATCAATGACGGCTGCTCAATTCAACGATGCGCTCGATGGCCTAGAGCGCGCGTTGCTCGATGGGAGTTTTCAGCAGGCTAAAGCCTTTGAAAAACAACTGCGTGACATCGATGTCGCTGCGGCGCCTCAATTTTTGGGACGACAGCAGAAAGATAGGCTACTGCAGGCGCGAAAACAGTTTAATCATCTACTTTCGTGGGCAAAGTGGAGCGGTGATGCCTCTCGTGAGGAACTAGTTAATACCGCAGAAGGTTTGGCTAATTTGAAGTTGGATCCCAAAGATATCGTCGACACGGTCACGGCCCTACGGGGGCAATGGAAACAAATGGAAGCGACAAGTGGTGGTGCGGCTAAAGAAATGTGGCTACGTTTCGATGCCGCCTGTAGTGCAGCTTACGCGCCAGCTGCAGAGCATTTTCAGCAGCAAGCTGAACTACGGAAAACCAACGTCGCGAAAGCTGAACAAAAGTTGAGTGAGATGCAAACAAGTGTCGAAACACTTTTGCAAGCAGATAAAAACTGGAAGACCATTGGCACCACGATCCAGCAGGTGCAACAAGATTGGAAACGCGTCGGTGCGGTCGATCGCAAAGAGAAGACACGTCTTGATCAACAGTTTGCAGAATTGTTGGGACGGTTGACGAGTATTTTCGACGCTGAGCAAAAGCAAACGGTCCTACAACGACGAGATTTGATTCTTCAAGTAACAAGGCTAGACGCAAATGCAAGAAATGCTGCTGATCAGGTGCGTACGTTGCAGACGCAATGGCAGAGCTCAGCGAGCCACATCTCGTTGGAGAGAAAGCAGGAACAGGAATTGTGGCTAGAGTTTCGCGCCGCTTGTGACGCGGTTTTTGAGTCTCGAAAACAGTTGGCTTTGAATGCTGATCAAGAGAGGCAACAGCATCTGCAGCTAAAACAAGCCGTGTGTGAGAAACTTGAACAGTTCATTGCGACCGACATCGCGGCATTCAATCAATTCCGACGTCAGATTCAAACCGAATGGCAAGCAATTGGTGCCGTGCCGCGTCAAGAGGAGAATGCTTTGAATCGTCGGTATGAACAAGGGATTGAGCGATTGCAAAAGACTTTGCATGAATTACAGTTGAAAGCAAAGCAAGTCCGTGTCGAAGAAATTTTGACGCTTCTTAGTCTCGTCCATCAGGCGGAGGCAATGGCAGGAGAACACGTAATTGATCAGGCGAAATGGTCCTCCTTAGTTCAAGAATGGGACACTTTGTCTATCCCCAAGAGTAAAGCAGGCCGTAGTTTAAAGCAGCGCTGGGAGCAATTGAGTCAGCTGTTCGCGGAGAACGACGTGGCGTTAGAAGTGAATCGTACCTTGAACGGAAAAGCATTAGAAGTTGATCATATGATTCTGAGTTTGGAAATTTTGATGCAACTGGAAAGCCCAGTGACATTGGCACAACAGCGTCGTCAAACACAGCTCGAAATTTTGCAAAAGAGTTTGAAGCAGGGTAAAGATCAAGAACAGGTTGCAACACTGTTGGTGCGCCTCTTATCTGTCCCCGTTGCATTTAATGCCGAGCGCCAAACGCGAATTAAGACGATTATCCAGCATGCAGCAGATAGCATCTTAGTCGCTTAAAAAGAATCAAACTGAGGCGAATGTTGACTAGTGAGCTTGATGTATCAAGACTACGGGTAATTGATAAGGAATGAAGATGAAATTATTTGGTTATTTTAGAAGCTCGGCCTCGTATCGTGTACGTATCGCCTTGAATTTGAAAGGATTGGATTATGAACAAGCATCTATCCATCTCTTACGTAATGGCGGCGAGCAATTTTCTGAAGAATATAAACAACTGAACCCCGAGTCTTTAGTGCCTGCTTTAATCGACGGCGCCGACTCTGTTCCCATGTCGCAGTCATTGGCAATGCTAGAGTACATCGAAGAGTCATACCCACAGACCCCCTTATTGCCAAGTAATCCCCATGATCGTGCTTATGTGCGTGCTTTAGCATTAGCGATTGCCTGCGACATTCACCCTGTAAATAATCTGCGTATTTTGAAATATTTGAGTGGAACATTGGGGGTAAGCGACGAACAGAAAAACGCGTGGTACCTGCATTGGTGCGCAGTCGGTTTTGCGGCACTTGAACAACGCCTTGCAAATGATCCTCGTCGCGGTTTGTTCTGTTTCGGAGACCGCCCCGGATATGCTGATTGCGTTTTGATTCCACAAATTTTCAATGCGCAACGCTTCAACTTGGATATGAGTCCTTATCCGACTTTGATGGCGATCAACCAGCGTTGCCTCGAATTGCCAGAATTTATCGCTGCTTCCCCAGCAAAGCAAGCAGACGCAGAATAAAAAAAGCCAGGCAATGTTCCTGGCTTTTTTACCTGCGGCTAATGAATTGATATCTAATATCTAATTAGCTAGATCATCCGATTTTTGGGTATCGTCCAAGACTTCATTGAGCATGGAAATCAAAATTGATCGAGTTAGTTTGGATTTAGTGGCGTAACCATCAATGGCATAACTGCTCATAATGTTTTCTTTTGCATATCCTGGTTGGCCGGTACGTAAGACAATTCGTAAGTCTTTCCGAGAAAGCTCATCTCTCAGTACATTGACTAACTTGAGGCCCGCATCTACCGTTTCCATCACTACATCGAGCAAAATCAAGGACGTATCTGGATTGCTGATGGCGATATCCTTAGCCTCTTTCGCCGAGAAAGCGTGCAAAAACTCTAAGGGTTTTCCATGAATATGTACGCCGCTGAGTGCGAGCACGGTGGTATCGTGGACGTTGTTATCGTCGTCGGCAATCAGTATCTTCCAAGCCTGCCCGGCTTTCGTTTGTTCTTGCTCGTCTTCATTTTCAGAGAGGAAAACCAAGCTATCGTCATCGTCATCGTCGGACGAAAAAGAACTCTCACTGTGTAAAGACATCAGTGCATGGTAGCTTAGTGCTTTGCCATTCGGTGTCACATTGTTCCTCACGGTGCTCGTATAAGGATAATGTGTATGCCAATCGGGCTTGTTACTGCTATGGCGCTTCTCCATCAGTATCTCCCTGGTCTTGGACATTGTCGTTTCGTTCGATTTAATCATATGTGATCCGGAGTAGGGAAACAAGTGCTTAAATGTGAAAAAAGTTAAATTGCTTCAAACGAATTTTTTGCAGACTTTTTTGTCATAATCTAGTTTTGATATATTTGATATCACTTCACTTACATAACTGGTATGCGTGATTTGCGTCGAACCTATAGCTAGCGTGCCTTTAGCTGTGTGTTTTCCTGCCGGGTTTTGTTTTGCCAAAAGCTGCGCAACACTGTGGTTTGCGACATCGATGTTTTTTTGATAGGTCAATAATATGAAATTTTGTGTCTCTTTATTGTTGGGGCTGTTGTTTGTTAGCAGCGCTTATGCTGATGATCATTACCCCAGAAACAAGGATATCGATATTCAACGCTATCGGTTTTTATTGGAGTTGAATGATCAAAATGACGTGATGCAAGCTCAGGCGCAAGTGACTGTGAAGTTTTTAGCGCCCGCGACAGGCTTTAGTCTCGATCTTGCCAATAAGAATCCTGAAGGAAAAGGGATGGAGGTGCAGGCGGTGAGTTTGAATGAGCAAGCGCAGGGCTTCGTACATCAAGCGGATCGATTGAAGATTGAGTTGAAAGAAGCCGCCAAAGCGGGGGATATGAAAGTCTTTCATATTCAATATCGAGGTGAACCTGCTAGTGGTTTGAATATTGGCAAGAATAAATATGGTGATCGCGTCTTTTTTGCCGATAATTGGCCTAATCATGGGCATCAATGGCTGCCAACCATCGATCATCCCAGTGATAAAGCCGCCGTGGAATTTATTGTCATCGCGCCAGCACAGTATAGTGTGATCGCAAATGGCTTAAAGATGGAAGAGAGTTATATTGATGCTAATCGTAAGCTGACCCATTGGAAAGAAGAGGTGCCACTCGCCGTCAAAGTCATGGTGATTGGCGTTGCTAAGTTTGCGATGCAAGAAAGCGCTAAGTTGAATGAGGTTGCGATTACTAGTTGGGTATTTCCACAGAATCGTAGTGAGGGATTCCGTGATTACGCAGTAGCGATCAATCCTTTAACATTCTTTCAGCAAAAGATAGGTCCCTATCCATACAAAAAGCTCGCGAACGTACAATCGAAAACGCGTTTCGGCGGATTAGAAAATGCCAACACGATTTTCTACTTCGAGAATTCGGTCACTGGAAAGGGTGAGCAAGAGGGTTTGGTGGCCCATGAAATTGCGCATCAATGGTTTGGTAATTCTGCGACTGAGAATGATTGGCACCATGTTTGGTTAAGTGAGGGCTTCGCGACATACTTCACGAATCTTTATCTTGAACACACTTACGGACGTGATCGTTTTTTGCGGCAACAATTGGCTGATCGCGAAAAAATTATTCGCTATCATCAAAAAGTCTGGCGTCCCATCGTTGACACAGAAATTCAAGACCCTAAAAATGTGCTCAGCCCAAACACGTACGAAAAAGGTGGATGGGTTTTGCATATGTTGAGGCAAGACCTTGGCGATGAAGTATTCTGGCAGGGCATACGTGCCTATTATGCGAAATTCGCTGGCAAGAATGCGATGAGTGAAGATTTTCAAACCGCAATGGAGCAGGCCAGCGGCAAAGACTTGAAAGGTTTTTTCCAACAATGGCTATATCAAGCCGGTTATCCAAAATTGTCTGGCACTTGGAGCTACGATAAGGCGAATCGCGAAGTTGTTCTCAATCTCGAACAAACGGGCAAAGACTTGTTTCGTTTTCCACTAGAACTTGCGCTGCAGATGTCAGATGGTAAATTGCAGATACAAGCCATCAATGTCAGTAGAGCACAAGAAACCTTTAAGCTAAAGGTCGATACCGCGCCGAAATTTATCTCTCTTGATCCGAATGTGCGTCAGTTATTCGAGGGTAAAGTTGAGATGAAGCCTTGAGAGTATCCTTAGGACTCACGTAAGCAATCAACGATCTTCTTGCGTGAGGCACGCCAAGCTGGAATGAAGCCACCGATAAAACCCATTGAGAGTGAAAACAATATGCTCTTGATGATGATGTCGAAGGTCATTTTAAATTGAAAGGCGAGTTCACTAAAGGTTTGAAAATTTGTGGTTGAGATATCGACTGTTTGCATCCAAGAGGCCGCAAGCAATCCTATCACTCCACCGACCAAGGAAAGTAAGAGTGATTCAAGTAAGAACGCAAACAAGATTGCATTTCGACGAAAGCCGAGCGCCCGTAAGGTCCCAATTTCACCCACGCGCTGGGCGACTGCGGCGAACATGGTAATCATGGCCCCGACAATAGCACCAATAGAAAAAATGATGGAAAGGCTCAATCCAAGGATGCGAATGAAGGTTGCCAATGCTTCACTTTGTTCCGCGTAAAATTGAATTTCAGGTTTGGCATCGATTTGCAGGCGAGGGTCATCATCGATAGCTTTCTTGAGTTGCGGTGTAACGCTTTGATCGCTGAGGCGAAATACAATGGTTGAATAAGCGTTGCGTCTGAAGGCAGCCATCATTTGTTCGCTGTCGCCCCAGATTTCGCTATCGAATCCTGTTTTGCCGGAATCAAAAATACCTACAACTACCCAATCCCTCTGAGCGAAATGCAAGGTTTCTCCGAGTCCCGTGCCACGAAAGCCTTGCGCTACGGCGCGACCAGCAACGATCTCTGATGTGCCTGGTCTGAACATGCGGCCCTCTACCATTTTCACTTGAGGGCGCAGTTCTAAACCTAAAGCCGATGTGCCACGAACTGTGACATTGCTCGGTTTACCGTTGCTACGTTTGGGTAAATTATTCAGTACTACAGGTTCTTTGCTGACTAAGGCTTGGCCGTCACGATTACTCGCGATACCGGGTAGACTCTCAATAATCGCTGCTTGATCGCGGCTGATGCCGCTATTGATTTCCGCTCCCGCACCTTTACGTAGAACTAGAAAATTGTCTACTTGTCCGGTTGCCACCAAAGTGGCACGTATGCCTTCGCTCATCATTAACACTACCGTGAAAACGAAAACAACGAGGGCCATACCGCCTGCGGTGAGCAGGGTGGTAACACGTCGCACCCAGAGGTTTCTAGCAACGTAGGAAAGTGGGATTGCCTTCATGCGACATGCCTCAAGCCGTTGACGATGTCAATTCGGCTCATTTTCCATGCTGGCCATGCAGCAGCGACGACTCCCACAATTAAGCTCGCAAGTAATTGCAACATCATTGTGGTGTCAGATACCGCGAAAACGGGGAATAATGAGCCTACCGACTTGGCAAATGCTGCCGCGATCGGTAGCGTGAGCAGGAGCCCAGCACCTCCGCCAATGAAAGCGATGACCAGACTCTCTCCAAACAAGAGCTTCACCACAAAGCCTGGCGAGAACCCTAAGGCCTTAAGAGTGGCGTATTCAGCTAGGCGCTCACGCGCTGTCATACTCATGGTATTGGCCATCACCGCCATAATGATAATGATAATGACGTAACTGACGGCGTTGACCGCCACCAAGATGGCTTCACTCATCGAGACAAAACCTAGCTGAAATGCCTTCTCGGTTTCGGTCAGGGTCTCTGCTAGCGAATTTTTAAATTGTTGATCGATACGCTCAGATACGATAGGAGCGTTATTAGGTTCGTTAATCCTGACAATATAAACACCAACATAGTCGGCGCTTCGCTTCAGCCGTTTTTTATTGGTCTCAGCTAACAGTTGCCAGTGAAAGAGTAATTGCGACTCGTCGGTCTTGGCGTCGGCGCCATCCCAGATGCCGCGCAGGGTGAAGGTCCATGTTCCTGGGAAAATCGTGCCACGTAAGGGAATTTGATCGCCGACCTTCCATCCGTATTGATTCGCGAGTTTGCGACCAACGATGCAGCCTTGACGATCCAAGAGGAAGGCTTTTTTTTCTTCGTCTTTCAATACATATTCTGGATATAAGGCTAAATAGCTTGCTGGTTCCACTGCAAATTGGGGAAAGAAATTGCGTTCGGTGATATAGACGCCGCCAAACCAGTTAGACCAACTTACGCCTGTAACTCCATCAACATTGCGCAAACGTTCCGCATAATTTAACGGAAGTGGAAATGTTAGAGAGATAGAGTTACGCGTTACCAGTCGCACGCTGGAGGTTCCTTCAACCCCAGCATACCACGCATCAATGATGGTTCGTAACAAGCCAAAAGCGCAGATCGCTACCACTAAACCGACCATGGTCAGTAAGGTGCGTAGGCGATGCCGAAATGCGTTTTTGAGGAGTAGACGAAACAGAAACATGGTCGACTAAAGTTGTTCAGCTGGTTTGCGTACATCATCGATGCCTACCTCTGGCACCAAGACACCTTTTTCCAGGTGCACCATACGGCCCGCTCGGGCGGCGGCTTTGGGATCATGCGTCACCATAATGATGGTCTTGCCAAGATCTCGCTGGAGTTGATCTAACAAATCTAAAACCTCTTCTGCGGTATGGCGATCAAGATCTCCGGTCGGCTCGTCGGCCACAATCAGGGTGGGGTCGGTGACTAGCGCACGCGCAATCGCGACCCTTTGCTGTTGACCGCCTGAAAGCTCGTTAGGGTAATGGTCCATGCGATCGCCAAGTTTGACCATTTCTAGCGCTGCTTGGACGTGTGCTTTGCGTTGCGAACGAGTGAGATTGGTCAGCAACAGAGGCAGTTCGACGTTTTCAAATGCTGTTAGTACTGGCATCAAATTATAAAACTGAAAAATGAAACCTACGTTCGATGCCCGCCAATCAGCCAGTTGTGCCTCGTTGAGGTTGGCAATGTTGACTCCACGAATTTCTATTGTGCCTCCACTCGGCTTGTCGATACCCGCGATAAGATTGAGCAAGGTACTTTTGCCGGAGCCAGATGGCCCCATTAAAGCTAAGAACTCTGAATGGTCGATATCAAGATCAACACCTTCGAGGACGTGTATCGCCTGCCCACCGCGATAGTAGGTTTTACTCAAATTCCGAATGCGAATGACTGGTGGCTGCGTCATTTGCTTGCCACCGTCACTTTTTTGCCGGCTTCGAGTTTAGTGTCAGGGTTGAGTACTAATTTGTCGCCAGACTTGAGCTCGCCCGTGATCTCAAGATTGTCACCGATTTTGCTAGAAGGAGTCACATTGATCGCCTCCACTGTATCGTCCTTAATGCGGAAGACGAGCTTCTTACCTTGGCGTTCTACAAGCGCTTTAGGGTTGATAGTAAGCACCGGTTTTTGATCGGCATCGGTTGCAGCTTGAGACAGAATGGTCACCTTCGCACTCATTTCTGGAAGGATGCGTGGGTCGAGTTTTTCGAAGCGGATCTTAGTCATAACAGTCGCTTTGGCTCGATCGACCGTTGGAACGATACCGGCCACATTGCCACGGAAACGCATATCCGGCAAAGCATCGAGTGTAATTTCAACTGGTAGACCAATTTTTGCTTTTGCGAGATTACTTTCAGAGACGTCCGCTTCGACTTCCAATGTCGTCATATCTGCCATCGTCACCACCGCACCTTGTGCGCCTGCGGCGCTGGAGAACGGCGTGATAATGTCTCCGATGTTGGCGTTCTTGACCAAAACGATGCCATCAAAAGGAGCGCGAATTTCGGTGAAATCTTGATTGACTTGTTGTACCTTCAATTGCGACTTTGCGACTGCGACATTCGCTTGTGCTGAGGCCATCGCGGCCTTGGCGGCGTTCACACGTTTTTGAGCTGCTTCCATCGCTTGAGCCGAGATAAATCCTTGTGCGTTCAAGCCTTGGCTGCGTTTGAGATCGGATTCGGCGTTGACGAGTTCGACGTTGCTTTGTGCAACGCCAGCTTCTGCTTGGCGGATACTAGCTTGTACCGCAGCCATCGCTGCTTGCACGTCGCTTGCATCTAAGCGGGCAATGATTTCGCCTTGCTTCACTTGACTACCTTCGCGCACGTTCAACCAAATCAGGCGACCCGTTGCTTTACTCGCGACCGCGGCTCGGCGTTGTGCAACCACATAGCCAGAAGCTGTGAGCTGCGCGTATTGCTGCGAAGGGTAGGAGGTGACTACGGAAGTAGTTTGAACTTCAATAGCACGTGGCTTTAACGCGATGCCAGTGGCGGCGACGATACTGACAGCTATCGCAGTCCATAAGCCCCAATTCTTTTTCTTTGTGAATTGCGGTGCAGTACGATCAATTTTGAGCTGCTTCAGCGCATTGCTGCTACCGGTATTGCTATTGGTGGAGGAGTCTGTCATTTGTTTGCTATCGTTAGGCGGTCAATGAAAGTCTGCTGGTGTAAAGCCATACAGGAAATGGTAACACTAACTATTATCTTACCATTGCTGTCGGCTGCGCGTATTCTCGATTGATTGCGAATCATCAATCTAGGTTCTTGTTGAGAAATTTGCCAAGGAAGCGCGCGAGCAGAGATTTTTATGGGCGGTACCGCACAGAGTCGGCTTATTGTGTGATTGTGGTTGGGCCAGTATCGAGCATCATTTCTTTTGCTAGTTTATCCCCCACGTAGCGGGAAAAAATTCGTTCTAGGCTACCATCGGCTTGCATGGCACTCATGGTGTTCTGCAGAAGTTGTACCGTTTTCGTGGAAACTTTCGATTTGGATAAATACAAACCAGCGATAAAGGCATCGCTTGGATACCAATCACGTAAGACGGCATTGTCTGGTAAATTTTTCTGACGCGAGAGATCTAGATAGCTAGTGGGAATGAGAAAAATGCATTGCACTCGTTTGGCGTTGAATAATTTCAATAGAGACGCGAAATCAGCAACTTCATAGATGCGGCCTTGTTTTGCTAAGGTGTCGATAAATTCGTTATAACGTTTGCCGTGTTGAAAACCCTTTATTACTGCAACTTTGAGATTTTTGTTGGCTATAAATCCCTGTGCTGTTTGCTCTTGTGTAGATAGGGCGCTGTTGAGTAAGGCATAGTTACGTGCAGAAAAATAGGGGATCGATGCCGCCCATTTCTCACGTTCAGCGGTCTTAATCCCCGAAGTAGACATGTCTAGACTACCTTCACGCATTTGCGCCCAGAGCCTTGCCTGCGACTCAATACGAATTTTGAATTGGCAGTTGGTGCGCAGGCTTAAGGCATCGAGGATATCTTTGTCGATGCCAGAAAAACGACCGTCGGGAAGCTTGTAAAATAATGTGCCCACTTCAAGGAGCGCAACTTGGATTTGACCGCACTCATAGTCGCTTTCATTCGCCTTGGCGGAGCTTGGTAAAAATGCAATCGCCCAGCACAACAAGACCAAGATCAGGGTAATGATGTTGGCCTTGCGTTTGTGCAGCTGCTCTCGTTTTTGAATGCCGAAAATTTGCATGCCACTAGCCTATTGGAAGGTCATGTTATTGGCAAGCGTTTTGATGATGCGGGGTTTAGTGTTTGACCTGATTTGCCACAATGGTGCCGTCAACTAGACTTTCGGTTGAGAATAATTGTTTACAATCGACTTGATCAAAACTGTAATGTTTGCCGCAAAAATCGCAATTAATATCAAGAGCGCTCAATTCAGTGACAGCTGCTTGGATTTCTGCTTCACCTAGCATCTTGAGCATATTGCCGACTTTTTCCCTGGTGCAGTTGCAATGAAACGTAGGGAATTGCGGATCAAACACACGAATGGTTTCTTCCCAGAATAGTCGTGTCATCAAAGTTTGGATATCCGTGTCGAGTAATTCTGTTTG
Source organism: Affinundibacterium nitidum (assembly GCF_014284155.1). Classification (GTDB taxonomy): domain Bacteria; phylum Pseudomonadota; class Gammaproteobacteria; order Burkholderiales; family Burkholderiaceae_D; genus Undibacterium; species Undibacterium nitidum. The sequence continues at coordinate 917,634 of NZ_JACOFZ010000001.1, read as the reverse complement.
CTTCAAAGTGCTGCCCAGCATGACTGCACGATTCCAAACATCTGCATCTTCGTCGATAGTGGCGCCAGTACCACCATGTTCTGGCAGTTTTTGTAAAAGTAAACCGCGCGCCACGTGATCGTCTGCTGCAAGCCATAGCTTTGTGTCTAGCTGTTCTGAACGCATCATATAGTTTTCGATAACCGTCGCAATAGATTCTCCGTCGAGAGGGACGATACCTTGGTAGGCTTGCTGGCCAGGTAGCTTATCGTTGGGGTCGAGCGTGATGACGAATCGTCCTTGACCATTGCTGTGCACTAGTTCAGTTAATGTCGCGTTATCGTCAATCACCGCATCTGGCGCCAGTTTTGCGGTTGCCCGTAAACGTAGTGCTGCATCGCATTCGACAACTAACAATCGCACCGGCCCATCGCCATGAATCTGCATAATCATAGTGCCATTAAATTTCAGATTGGCGCTAAGTAAAGCTGATGCTGCTAACAGTTCACCTAAAATGGTTTTGACTGCTTTGGGATAGGCTTGATGCGATAAAATTTCTTGCCAAGTTTGTGGCAACTCGACGAGTTCACCACGCACACCAGCATGTTCGAACATAAATTTCTGTAATTGATCTTTCACGTGTTTTCCTGTGTTTCTAAATTCTTAAAATGAGGGCTTGAGGTATTTTTTTCAAGCGATGCGCTTGAGCTTGGCTTTGAACTCTTGTCCGCGTTTGACATAGTTATTAGCATTGGCTTGTAATCCAGCGATCGCTTCGGGTGTTAATTCGCGAACGACTTTGGCCGGACTGCCAACGATCAAACAATTGTCAGGGAATACTTTGCCTTCAGTGACTAAGGCTCCAGCGCCGACCAGACAGTTCTTACCGATCTTCGCGCCATTCAAAATGACTGCCTGGATACCAACCAGCGAGCCGTCGCCGATGGTACAGCCATGCAGCATGGCTTGGTGTCCGACTGTTACACCTTTGCCCACGCTTAACGGAAACCCTGGGTCTGTGTGTAAAACACAAGACTCTTGAATGTTGCTGTTTTCGCCAATATGGATCAGTTCATTGTCGCCACGTAGGGTGGATTCGAACCAAATGCTGGCATTGGCATCAATCTTCACTTTGCCGATAACGTTGGCGCTGTCGGTAATATAGGCACTTGCATCTATTTCAGGAGAAATCTCGCCCAACTGATAAATAGCCATGTTTATTCCGTAAAATAGAGGTTTGTTTGTAAACGTCATTTTACCGCTCCTCCATGAATTCCACGAAGTTTCAAGAAAATTCCAATAGTAAAAACATAATTTCGCAAGAAAACGGCATCTCTTTTCGTCAATCAGACCTGCGGGAGCGAGCTTTGTTAGTGTTGGCAGAAGCTGATCCCCGACGTAAAGCCGAAGCGGCAACCGTCTTGCGTCGAGAGTGGGTCGCTGGAGAACTGACGCTCAATACGAAGAATCCCATTGTGTCGGGCCTGGCTATACCCGGGCGCCCCGATAAACCTGAACTAGTTCCCCCCTTGTCGGTCAAGCGCCGCGCAATGAATACCGTTGAGGGAAGGGCGACCTTGATCCATGCGCTAGCGCATATCGAATTTAACGCGATCAACCTTGCTCTAGATGCAGTATGGCGCTTTACTGATATGCCACAAGCCTATTACGAGGATTGGCTGCAAGTAGCGCAAGAAGAGGCGTATCACTTTAGCCTGCTAGATCAACATTTACAGAGTATGGGTTTTCAGTATGGTGATTTCCCCGCGCATAATAGTTTGTGGGAGTTAGCAGAGAGAACACAGGATGATGTGTTGTGGCGCATGGCTCTCGTGCCCCGGACGATGGAGGCGCGCGGCCTCGATGCGACACCAGCCTTGCGTGCCAAAATCGCTCAAACGGGCGACCAGGCTGGGGCAGAAATTCTCGATATTATTTTGCGGGATGAGATTGGGCACGTCGCCATTGGTAATCGTTGGTTTGCCTATTTGTGTGCAGACAGAAAACTTGAACCTATCCAGACATTTTCTGAATTGGCCTTGCGATTCCGTGCGCCACAATTACGTGCACCATTCAATGTGCAAGCGCGCTTGGCGGCTGGTTTTACAGAAGCTGAATTGCTGGCGATGAAGATCAGTTGACGCCCGCGAGACACTGAACCAGATGTCTTTCGTTTTGAATTGAAGGCGATAGACATGCTTTTTCTCGTCTTTGAAAGCGTTTCGTTTATTCGACAATGTATCCTAAGCAGTATTGGATAAAGTGGTCGTGAACAACAGACGAGAGACATGAGCATGATGCTAAATCGTGGATTTTTTAAAGTACGCCAAGGCAAATTAGCGCGCATTGCGATGATGTCGTTGTTGCTGGCAATCCTTTGCCTAGGCTTAAGCTCGTGTAGTTTCTTCTCTAAACCAAAGCCAAGCATGCCTGTGGCTGAGCGAGTTCTTAAGAAAAAAATCGTGATTACGGGTTTCGCGGTGAGCTCACCAACCCAAGTGCAAGACATGGACGACATTGCGCAAGGTATCCCTCGAGAAATGTTGAGTAGATTAGAGCGTTCAGGTGCCTATTTGGTACGCCAATCAAAGAATTTACTGTCATTCGACTACCAGCAAGAAGCTCCGACTGCACAGTTGGTACGTCAAGTGGCGGCCGACAATGATGCGCAGTTTGTCATCGCAGGGGAAGTTAGAAACGCGGGCGTACGTAGCGATAAGAAGTATTGGGGCTTGTGGGAAACACGCAAACGCCACATCGAAATTGAATTTGCCATTTACGATGGTATCAGCGGAGCATTTCTATCGCGACACCATCTCTACAGACCTGCCGAAGACGACACACCTGTAGGGCGTGACAAAGCCTTCGGTAGTGTCGCGTTTTACGCGACGAGCTTTGGCAAAGCCTTAGATGAAGTTCTAGAGGAATCTGTCGCATGGATACGCAAAGACCTGGCACCATTCCCTATGATGGCAAAGATCATCAAAATTCAGGACAAACAATTGATCTTCGATGCTGGGGTCAGTTCGAATCTAGTGGCCGGAGACCCTGGCTTAGTTGTCTCTGATTTTGATCAGTTACCTGTAATCGGCTTGACTGCACAGCAGGCACGCCCCTTGCAATATGGAATTCCACAGGCAAGTATGGGACAAATAAGAATCGTTCAAACCCAATATCCGTTTGCGGTGGGAGAGATGCAGACCTTAGTGCAAGTTGATACGATCAAAGTTAAAGTCGGTGATTACGTGCGTTTTGATGCCCCTCGTTGATCTCGCTGGCGATGATTTTTCCTATGTCGTTGTAGGCTAGAGCCAGTCTTTAGTGTAGAAAAATTAATCTCTTTATAAATTTCTGCCCCCGTTTCCCAATAATTTTGTTCACTTGCAGCAAAATTTCTCTGATCGAGTATAATTATCGAACGGTCGTTCTATTTTTATCTTTAGGTCAACATTATGAAACCAAGTCGCTCTGAGTTTGTCGCCCTTCGCGGATTGAATATGCACTTTCGCCACTGGGGTAATCCCGATGCGCCTTTGTTGGTGATGGTTCATGGCTGGATGGACGTTGCTGCTTCTTTTCAGTTTGTAGTCGATTGCTTGGCCAAAGATTGGCACATTATCGCGCCCGATTGGCGTGGATTTGGATTGACGGAATATCCTAAAGTGGAAAGCTATTGGTTCCCTGATTACGTCGCAGATTTAGACGCAATCTTGGAGCATTTTTCGCCAGAACAGCCTGTAAACCTGTTAGGTCATAGCATGGGTGGAAATATCGCCATGATTTATGCAGGTGTGCGTCCTGAACGTATCGCAAAATTGATTAACTTGGAAGGCTTCGGTATGCCGATGACGCAAGCGAAGCAAGCGCCGGGACGCTATCGTAAGTGGCTCGAAGAGCTACGCCAAGTGCCGACTTTGCGCCCATATGCGAGTGCAGAGGAAGTGGCTGCACGTCTACAAAAAACCAACCCGCGTTTGCGCGATGATCGTGCAGCATTTCTGGCGCAAAACTGGGCCAAGGAAAATCCTAACGGTGAATGGGAATTATTGGCAGATCCTGCGCATAAAAATTCTTCCCCATTGCTATACCATGTCGACGAAGTTCTGCAATGCTGGCAGAACATTTCTGCTCCAGTTTTTTGGGTGGAAGCAAATGACACAGATATCTGGCGCATGATTGGTTCAAAAGAAGAGGCGCGTGCAGAAATTGATAGACGCATGAAGTTCATCCCCAATATGCGCACCGAAATTGTGATGGATGCAGGGCATATGTTGCATCATGATCAGCCAGAAGTCTTAGCTAAGCTGATTGAGGAGTTCTTAGCGTAGGTTCTCAATCGACATTTGGCATGCTGATTTAAGAGATTGATAAAATGAGGCGCAACCAGCATACTAGTTGGGCGCCTTTTTTTATTGCACATCACCGACTCCATGCCAAGACCGATTCCTTATCTCCAAACACAATTACCTCGCTTTTTGTCTCATGTTCCTTCATTAATTGCTGCGGTTCTTTGTAGTGGTTGTGCCGGACTGAGCGCATTTGACGCTGGTTTGCAGCCCTTTACGACGGATGGCTGCAGTATGTTTCCAGACCGTTCTTATATTTCGAAGGCTGATTGGTGTAGTTGTTGTGTTGCCCATGATTTAGCCTACTGGCGTGGTGGCACCGCTGAACAAAGGCGCCAAGCGGATCTTGCGTTGAAAGATTGCGTTCAAAAAGCGACCAAAAATCCTTTCCTAGCGAATATGATGTACGAAGGCGTGCGCGTTGGTGGGGGCCCTTACCTGTTCACTACTTATCGGTGGGCCTATGGCTGGAAAGTAGGGCGCGGCTACTTTACGTTGACCACTGAAGAAAACGCGGAAGCAGATCGCTTGGCTGCCGATTACTTAGCGACCAATCCCCAATTGAAATGTGGTCTTGGCAGTAAAAATCCTGCTTGCCTTGAACCGACAAGCCAGCCTTAATCAATTCATCCTCCCCTAAAAATAATATGTTCCAGGTTTTTTTAAAAAAAGCTGGAACTTTTTGTGCTGTCCGATGGAATACAAATAAGAGCAAAGATACTCGACAGAGATAAAAAATAAGAAGACATGGCAGATTTGGCGGCAGATCATGATTTGTTAAGACAGATGCGAATGGGCGATGCGCAGGCATTTACCGTGCTTTACCGTCGGTATCAAGCACCGTTGTATCGCTACGCGCTGTTGCGCAGCGGCTCAGAAGCTGTCGCCGCAGATTTGGTGCAAGAAGTGTTTATGGGTTTGGTGCAAGGTCAATATCGATTTGATCCCGGCCTTGGGCAATTGCAATTTTTCTTGTTTGGTGTGATTCGTAACTTGGCGCTCAAGATTGATGTACAAGATCGACGTTTTGAAAGTAGAGACCAGTCTAATCAGGATAACGAGACTGAAGATGAAGTTATCTGTGAACACCCTAGCCCTTTACAGCGTCTATTGCATGATGAAATGGCGGAAGAACTGCGTATCGCTATCGCTGCTTTGTCACCGCATTATCGTGACGTATTGATTTTATTTGAGATTCAAGAGCTGAGTTATCTTGAGATTGCGCAGATCTGCCAGATCAACGTAGGTACAGTGCGGTCACGTTTGTCGCGAGCTCGTCAAACGCTGGCGCAACGGCTTTCTGACTGGCAACCGAGTCTGGCGCGTAGCGCTTAGTCTGAGAAAACAAAGTACAAAATGAATATTCTAATCAGAAGTAAATATGAATGAATTAGAAATGCATACACAAGCAAAAAGTCCAGAGCAAGTTGACGCAGTGTTAAAGCCGCCGATGCAGGCCTTACGTCAGAGCATGGGTCAGTTGCAAACACCGGCGCGAGTCGAACAAGAATTACTGGCTTGCTTTGCGCAAAAACATCAACCTCTACCCTGGTACAAGAGGATAGCTGACGCCTATTGGCAGTTCGCAAGTGCCGCTGCAGTTGCCGTGCTGGTGATGAGTGTGAGCATACAGACGGGACGACTTGGGCACGATGCCTGGGCTCCAGCATCAGATACCGGTACGGTTGATAGTTTGGTACGTGAGGATATTCCTTTCATTGCACTTGGAAGTGGTGAAGCAATCGCCTTGCAAGAAAATATGCGCATTGTGCAAGCCGAAGTACCGCACGCTATGTTGGCAAGTATGGGAATTAGTGTCAGTGCTGATCAGATCGGCGGTAGTTCAACGGCAGAAATGTTATTCGGTGCGAATGATCAACCTCTCGCGGTCAGGTTCGTGCCAGCTAGTTTGAAATGAATCAACAATAACAGGAGGAGTTCAAGATGAAATTGAAGCAAATAAGTAGTGCAGTGTTCGTGGCGATGGCAGTGTTGAGCGTCAATGCGGGTGCCAATGGTTTTACTGATCCAGACGATGCACAAACAGCAAAGAAGACAGAGATTCGTACTCACGTCATGGTTGTTGACAGTGAAGGTCAAATGGCCAAGATGGATGGCAAGATGCCCGAACATGCGACGATGATTACGTCAAATGGCAATATGCATTTTATTGCTGCAGGTGAGACCATCAAAAATGCGCCATTTTCCGCTGAATTTAGTATAGAAACGATTCAAAAACTCGCCGATGGCAATGTCATTTCCAATAAAACGACGATGTTTAATGCACGTGATAGCCAAGGAAAAACACGTCGGGAAACACGCAATAGCAAAGGTGAAATAATTGATATTGCCATCGTTGATCCGACAGGCTCAGTGATGACCTTGAATCCGCGCGCAAAGACTGCGACCAAAATGCCTGATCGTTCTCAGATGGGCAAGGGTATGCCTAGTGGTGGAATTAAAGAAATCAATGTAGAAACCATTCGTAAAACTAAAGAAGGTGGTGAAAACATCGAAGTTCGCACTGTCGTTGGTGAAGCAAAAGCCGGTGAAAAAAATATTGTGATCAAGCGTATAGGTCATGCGGATGGCGAAATGCCAATGGCTGCTGGTGGGGCGAAAGGGATTACGATTGATGTGCGTGGACCGGAGGCGGGGCCGGCGATGGGGATGCTCGCAAACGGGCCCGATGGCGCATTCATGCGTTTATTCTCGGATAGCAAATGGGCTGCCAAGAAACAGAGTAAGACACTAGGTACAAAAGAGATAGAAGGGGTGAAAGCCGAGGGTAAGCTTACGAGTTATGAAATTCCTGCTGGGGAAGTAGGGAATGCGCAAGCGATTGTGGTGAGCGACGAGATCTGGACCTCACCCGAACTGCAATTGATTGTGTATTCAAAACATAGTGATCCTCGCTCAGGTGAACGCATCTACCGTTTGACGAATCTTAAGCGCGATGAGGTTCCTTCTAGCTTATTCGCGATTCCTGCCGACTATAAAGTGCGTGATTTAGCGAAAGAGATGAAAGTGATTATTAAAGAATCGAATGAGAAGATTGAAAAGAAGTAGCCATACATTCGCCTTCGTCGGCGAATGATCATGGATTGTTTTTTGTTTGCTAGTGAGTACTACCGCGTGGATTTGTGAGACCAGTCGGCATCTATTTTCAATCGATGCCACTTTTGAAAGCGAATTGTCTGAAAAGATGATTCGCTTTTTTTTGTTCTCTGGCGTTGATCTACGAGTTGGCCAAAGTAAATTGCCATTAGGTTAGCTTTTAGTCTAGCTTGTCCTAAACAATCGATCAAAGGCGCGGCCACTGGTCGTTGGAACTAGGATTCGAAAATCTGAGTTAAACTCTAGGCTTGTAGAAATTTTGGTACTTTTCATCTTTCGCTATTTGCTTTTTACCTATTAAAAATGAGTACATCACCTCGTTACGGATTCACCACCACCATTTTGCACAATGATCGTCAAAAAGAGATCGAACACGGTTCACCGCATAAACCAGTCCATACTTCAGTTACCTATGGCTATAAAGATGCTCGTGATCTTGCTGAAGTTTTTCAGGGAAAGCAAAATGGTTATCGCTATGGCCGTCAAGGTAATCCTACGGTATCGGCATTAGAAGACAAGATAAGCAAAATGGAAGAGGGTGTCGCCAGTATTTGCTTCGCAACCGGCATGGCTGCTATTGGCGCCGTGTTTCAAGGTTTATTGCGCCAAGGTGATCATATTGTTTCGTCGGGGTTCTTATTCGGCAATACCAATAGTGTTTGGCAGACCTGTTCCGAGCAAGGCATAGACTTGTCCTTAGTGGATGCAACCGACGTGGCGAATGTTGAAGCGGCTTTACGTGAAAACACGCGGATCGTCTTCGTTGAAACGATCGCCAATCCACGGACACAGATTGCAGACTTAAAACGCATTGGTGAACTTTGCCGAGAGCGCGGTATTTTGTATGTCGTTGATAACACGATGACTTCCCCTTATTTGTTCCGCCCGAAGGCTGTAGGTGCTGGCTTAGTGATTAATTCATTGACGAAGTCGATTGCAGGGCATGGCAACGTATTGGGAGGGGCGATTACTGATACTGGATTGTTTGACTGGAGTCATTACCCACATATCGCCGCCAATTTCCGCAAACAGGCACCCGTAGCGCAAGGGATGGCACAACTGAGAGCAAAAGCTTTACGCGATTTTGGTGCTTCTTTGTCCCCAGATGCCGCACATCAAATCGCGGTTGGTGCAGAGACCTTGGCCTTGCGGATGGCACGTGAAAGTGCAAACGCGTTGGCCTTGGCGCAGATGTTAGAGGCGGATGAGCGAGTTTCGGTGGTTCATTACCCGGGTTTGCCTTCTCATCCGCAGCATGCCTTAGCGAGTGAGCTATTTCTAGCCTATGGCGCTTTGTTTAGCTTTGAACTAAAGCCCGAGATCGACTGTTTTGATTATTTGAATCGTTTGAAGTTGGCGATCAATGCCACGCATTTGGGCGATACTCGCACCCTTGTAATTCCAGTCGCACACACCATCTTCTTCGAGATGGGGCCAGCACGCAGGGCTGAAATGGGGATCAACGACTCTTTAATCCGAGTTTCAGTTGGTATAGAAGATACGGCCGATATCGTGAATGATTTTCGAGCAGCACTTGGTTAGTCTTCAATCGGTGTCGGGCGCAGGTTTATTGCGTGGCATGCTTAAAAGGCTGATGAGTAAAGCTGAATCAGTAAAGGAACTTATGTTTTCTCTTGCATTGAAAATGACACAACGTGATTGGCGATCGGGCGAATTGCGTTTTTTACTGATTGCCTTGATGGTCGCAGTCGCATCTTTGAGTTCGGTCGGTTTCTTTGTCGACCGCATGCGTGCCGGACTCACACGTGATGCCAGTCAGGTATTGGCCTCAGATCTATTGGTTAGTTCCACCAAAGAGATAAGCGTAGATTGGAAGAATGAAGCGCATCAACGTGGCCTGCAAGTCGCTGAAACAGTGGTGTTTCCAAGCATGGCGATTGCCGGCGAAGGCGATAATACGACTGCAAAACTAGTGACTATCAAAGCGGTGAGTGCAGCTTATCCTTTGCGTGGTGTGCTCAAACTTGAGAGTGATGCTCCTGATCCTAAGGGGAAAAAAGAATTAGCAGCCCATGGTGTGCCGAAAACAGCGACAGCATGGGTCGACCCTGCACTCTTACCGAGCTTGAATGCAAAATTAGGCGATACCGTTACGCTCGGTGACCAAAAATTTGAACTGGCCGCGAGTATTGCATCTGAACCTGATCGTGGATCAGGCTTTCTTGGCTTTGCGCCACGGGTCATGATCGCTCTCGATGACTTGCCTGCGACTAAGTTGATTCAAGATGGGTCACGAGCAACTTATCGTTTTCTTTTGGCTGGAGATAAAAGGGCTATTGCTGCTTTTCAAGAGTTTTTGGAGAAGGATATTGCTGACAAAAAACTGAAGGGCACGCGAATTGAGACTATCGAAAATGGCAATGAGCAACTAAAGACGACGCTTGAACGCGCAGAGCAGTTTCTGAGCATGGTTAGTATTTTGTCTGCAATGCTATCGGCGGTAGCAATCGCAATGGCCGCGCGACGTTTCATGCTGCGCCACATCGACGCGTGCGCCATGCTACGTTGCTTAGGTTTGACGCAGAATCAAGTGACAGCGATGTATTTGTGGGAGTTTGTTTTGCTCGGCGTGCTCGGCAGTTTGGCTGGTGTCGCTTTGGGTTTCGCTGGCCATTACGTATTACTTGAATGGCTTGGGAAGTTAGTCGCCAATGATTTACCTTCGGCCACCTTACTTCCCGCGTTGCAGGGCCTGGCGATTGGTATGTTGCTGCTGCTGGGCTTCGCAATGCCACCGATTCTGCAGTTGCGCAATGTTCCTCATAATCGCGTAATTCGCCGTGAACAAGATGCGCCCCAGGTCTCGGTGTTATTGAGCTATGGTTCTGGATTGGCGATGTTTATTGGTCTACTGCTGTGGCAAACCGGAGATGTTAAAGTTGGTCTGATGGTTGCCGCTGGATTCTTGGTCGGCATGGGACTTTTTGCCTTAATCGCATGGTCGGCGATTTCTTTACTCAAGCGCTTCCGCACTTTATTTAGCGGTGCAGCTTGGCGTTTTGCGATTACTGCTTTACAACGTCGCCCAGGCGCTACAGTTACTCAGGTTGTAGCATTGGCCTTGGGTTTGATGGCCTTGTTATTATTGACCGTGGTTCGTGGTGATTTAATCTCTGCATGGAAAAAATCGACACCGGCTGATGCGCCTAATCATTTCATTATCAATATACAACCCGATCAAAAAGCAAGTATCGAAAATCGTCTCAAGAATTTTGCGAGCCCGGAAGTCTATCCAATGATTCGCGGACGTTTGATACAAGTGAACGATCAAGTGTTGACGCCGAAATCTTACCAAGACGAACGCGCTAATTCTTTAGTCGAGCGCGAATTTAATTTGTCGACGATGAAAGCTCTGCCTGACTTGAATAAGGTCGTAGCGGGAGAATGGTACGACGACGATAAAGCCACTGAGCCCGAGGCCTCAGTGGAAGAAGGCCTGGCAAAGAACCTGAAGTTGAAGCTCGGTGATCGTATGACTTTCGACATTGCCGGACAAAAAGTGACAGCACGAATCACCAGTTTGCGGAAATTAGACTGGGGTTCTATGCGTGTGAATTTCTTTGTCGTCATTAATCCCAAAGCAATGCGCGACATGCCGCAGACTTTCATCACCGCTTTCCGCGTGCCAGAAGATCAGAAACAATTTCCAAGTCAATTGACGCGCGACTTCCCGAACTTAACAGTGATGGATGTCGGCGCTATCGTTAAGCAATTGCAGGATGTTTTGGATCAAGTAATCACTGCCGTCGAATTTTTGTTCTTATTTACATTAACATCAGGCGTCTTGGTATTGTATGCAGCGCTCGCGGGCTCGCAAGACCTGCGTATGCGAGAAGCTGCATTATTAAGAGCACTGGGGGCAACGCGTTCCCAACTATCCCATGCGCAATGGGTGGAGTTTATTTTGGTCGGCAGTCTAGCAGGACTATTTGCAGCGGCTGGTGCTAGCGCGATTGGTTGGGTCTTGGCGACATTTGCATTCAAGTTCGCTTGGACCTTTTCACCGATGGTGTGGTTGGCGGGAATCGTCGTCGGCGCACTTTGCGCCATGATAGGCGGATGGTTGGGTTTACGTAATGTATTGAACCAGCCACCATTATTGAGCTTGCGGAATGCTTGAACCGGTTTCTCTAAAACCTAAAATATCAACAAGAGAACTTCAATGAAAAAACAAATGTTCGTAGGGATCGCCGCATTACTCATCGTTGCATTTGCTTGTTGGGTCATTTTGCAGTTAACGACATGGTCAATTCCGACTTGGTTTGCTCTATCTGTTTATGTGCAAAAGTATGTAATAGGCATAAGCTTTGGCGTTGGATTGGTGACCTTGCTTGTAGGCTTGAGATTGAATCTTGTTCGTCAAAGAAAACAAGAACAAGAGTAATGGTAAAGATAAAAGAAGAAAGTAGACGTGAATGAATAGTGGTGATGAGGAACAGTCCAATTTGTATGAGCTCATTGGTGGAGCAGAAAAGTTGCGGGAGTTAGTCGATCGTTTTTATGACTTAATGCAACTCGAGCCAGAATTCGCAGGTATTCACGCCATGCATCCGCAGCCGAATGAAGGTTCACGTGATAAATTGTTTTGGTTTTTGTCTGGTTGGATGGGCGGGCCAAATTTGTATATCGAGCAGTTTGGACATCCTCGTCTCCGAGCTCGTCATTTGCCTTACGCTATAGGTGTTTCAGAACGGGATCAATGGCTTAGATGTATGGCGTGGGCCATGCAAGATGTCAATATAGAAGAACAGCTACAAGAGCACTTAATGCATTCGTTTCTGCAGACAGCCGATTGGATGAGAAATAAGGCGGAGTAATTTAACTGCCCCCTATTTTTATCGAAGGATTGGCCTGGCAGACATTTGCAAAAGCATGTATTACATCAAATAACATCCATTAGAAAACTATGACTGTATTCGAAATTATTTTACTGATCGCTGTTGCCATTAGTATCGTCTTGCAATTGTTCGTGCTGCTGCGCAAAGGTGACAAGCAAGCAGATGCGCAAGTTCAGCTGTTGCAGAATCAACTGCAACAGAATCATGAACAACAACAGCAGGTGCAAGAACGCAGTGAGCGGTCTTTACGCGAGCAAGTCCTCTCGACGGCACAAGCGACACGTCAAGAGTTGGGAGGAAATTTCTCACAGTTTCAACAGAACTTAGCTGCGCAATTGACTAGCGTCGCCACCCTACAAAATAATCAAATTGATGCCTTTTCTCAGCAATTGGTGAAGCTCAATGAAACCAACGCTTTGCAGCTCGAAAATATGCGGCAGGCCTTGGTTCAGCAAAGCCAAACGGCGCGCGAAGAGCAGGGTGCAAGTCTCAAGGCTTTTGCTGATACCTTAAATCAAACCTTAAATAATTTGACTGAATCTAACGCTTTGCGCATGAGTGAGATTCGCTCCACATTGGAACAAAAAATTCAGCAGTTGCAAGCAGAGAATGCAAGCAAGTTAGAGGAAATGCGCAAAACGGTCGATGAGAAATTACACGCCACTTTAGAACAGCGTTTGGGTGAGTCTTTCAAACAAGTGTCAGATCGTTTGGAAAAAGTGCATCAAGGCCTAGGAGAGATGCAGCAATTGGCCATTGGTGTCGGCGACTTAAAACGGGTGTTAACTAACGTAAAAACACGTGGCACTTGGGGTGAGGTGCAATTGGAAATGGTGTTAGAACAAATGCTGACACCCGACCAATACGCCAAGAATGTCGAGACTGTACCTGGTAGTGGCGAACGAGTTGAGTTTGCGATCAAGTTGCCCGGCAAAGACGATGACAAAGCACCCGTTTGGATGCCAATTGACGCCAAATTCCCGAAAGAGCAATACGAACGCTTGCTTGATGCGGCTGAACGCGCAGACGCAGAGGGTGTGGCGCAAGCTGGGAAAGAGCTAGAACGTGCGATACGCGGCGAAGCCAAGACTATTGCAGAGAAGTATTTATCCCCACCATTAACGACAGATTTTGCTATTTTATTTCTGCCGACCGAAGGTCTTTATGCAGAAGTGATGCGACGTCCCGGACTCGCGGACGAGTTGCAACGCAATTTCCGTGTATCTATTTCTGGCCCATCGACTTTGTCCGCACTTCTTAATAGTTTGCAGATGGGCTTCCGTACACTGGTTCTAGAAAAACGTTCATCCGAAGTGTGGCAAGTTTTGGGCGCGGTGAAGACAGAGTTTGGTAAGTTTGGTGACGTCTTGGCGGCGACGAAGAATGCATTGCAGAAGGCCGCGGATAATATCGATAAAGCTGAGACCCGTAGTCGTCAAATGACACGCAAGTTGAAACTAGTGGAAGCGCTACCTAGCGAGCAGGCGCAAAGCTTGCTCGGCATGGATGATGTCAATATCGATGAAGATAGTTAGTCGTCAATCTTCCCGAAAATGGGGAGTGTGAACCAGAAGGTGGAACCCTGATGTTCCACTGATTCAAATCCGATTTCGCCGTCCATTAACTGCACTAAGGCCTTGCATATACTTAAGCCTAATCCTGTGCCTTTTTGAGGACGACTATCACCAGCAGAAGTTTGAGCAAAACGATGGAAGATATTGGGATGATAGGCGGCAGGAATGCCTGTCCCGAAATCTTGAATTTCAACGCGTACGTAATCGCCTTGCTCTAGTAGCCGGATCTGAATCTCGCTCGCTTGGGGTGAGAAGCGTACGGCGTTTGAAAGTAAGTTTGCGAAAATTTGTTGGACGCGGTTAGCATCGACCATGACCCAGATTGGAACGACTGGATCTGCTAGAACGTAGCGTATTTGTTTTTGAGTCGCGAATATCTCATTGTCGCTCAAACATATCTTACTCAGCCCAACTAAATCTACTCTTTGTAAATCAAGTGATAGAGTTCCAGAGGCAATCTTTTCCACGTCAATAATGTCGCTTAGCAAATTGCTGAGACGTTCAGAATTGCGCAGGGCGACTTTTACTAAATTGCGTGCCGTCGGTGGTAATGCTACAAGTGTCTCACTGGCCAGCAATCCGAGTGCGCCGTGAATTGACGTAAGCGGCGTGCGTAATTCGTGGTTGACCGTCGATACATATTCACTTTGCACTTGATCGTGTGATTCGCGTTGTTTGAGATTTTGGTGCATCTCTAGCAAATTACTGTAAGCGCGTAAAGATGAAATGACGGTGGTGCGTAACTTTTGTACGGTCAGTTCAGATTTGTCTTTGTAATCGTTGATATCGTACTCGGCTACCACTTCAGTTTCGGGTGCTTTGCCAGATTGGCCGGTGCGTAGAACGATACGAACTAACTGATTTTTGAGTTGTTCACGAATCTGACGAGTGAGAACAAGCCCGGCATCTTCGGTTTCCATTACCACATCGAGTAAAACTAAAGCGATGTCATTCGGTTTGGCTAGGATATCGTAGGCCTCTTTGCCGGTGTAGGCAGAAATCAGTTCAAGGGGACGATTTTGAAATTTGAAATCACTGAGCACGAGGCGCGTGACGTGGTGCATGTCAGCATCATCATCGACCACCAACACCCGCCAGACATTGGGGTTACTGATGCCGAGATCAATGATTTCCTCGATATCCTCAACAACCAATACTTCATCTTCATCCAATACGGGCTTTTCCATCGACAGCTTTCATGACCAACTTTGATTTCACAATCTTAATTCAGATTCATTACAGCAACAAGACGCAAACGCTGATTCGATGTTTTTTCGAGCAGGAGTTTGTCTTATCTCTTTACAGAGACCTCCGTATGTAGGATTGAAGCATAAAAAATTGCTTGAAAAACTTGTTTTTATTAAAAGTTTCAAAGCGTAACATCCAGCTGTTTTGCGCCACCGATTGTTGCTCCGCACCATTGACTATGTTACCCTTCGCACTTCAGCATTCTTTGGAGATTTACTGTGGATAGTTATAGTTGTCGACCTTTGGTCGATTAATTCTGGCACTGTAACCATAGATCTCCTATCGCTACTTTGCCATTTCTTGGCGAGTAGTATCTTTGCCTTAGATTTTTTTCTAAGTGCTTTCTACTTACCCTCTCATTTTTGTTGTTGACGGCAGCCTTGCGTTGTTGGCGTCTCTCATACGTTCTTGTTTGAATAGACGTGGATGACGCTGCACTGCAGTCAGGCGAACTCGTATCTTGATCCAGTTAGGATCGGGGAGGCTCTATGCTTGAATTATTTAATCCGCAAAAGTCGATAACGGCTTTGCAAACCAAAGGACCCAATCGCTGGGATTGGGCCTTACTTCCTATCGTTCTGGCGATGCTAGCGGCCTTTGCGTTTGCCGCGATGCAGATGAGCCGACCATTTGTGGTGGGCGAAATTCTTGATATTTCTTTGGATCCGAGTTATTTGCCGTATTACTTGTTGCGCACCATTCTGCGCATGTTTACTGCATTGGCTTTTTCTTTGCTGTTTAGTCTGGTATTCGCCGCGGTAGCGGTCAAATATGCAGCAGCCGAGAAGCTCATGATTCCTATGCTTGATATCTTGCAATCGGTACCGATTTTGGGCTTTCAGGCAATTGCAATTGCACCTTTTATCGCTTTATTTTCTGGCGATTTACTCGGCGTGGAATGTGCGGCGATCTTCGCGATATTTACTTCGCAGGCCTGGAATATGGCCTTTAGTTTGTATCAGTCTATGCGCAATGTACCTTCGGAATTGAACGAAGCGGCTCGTATATTTCGTCTCTCGTCTTGGCAGCGTTTTTGGCGTTTGGAGTTGCCGTTTGCAATGCCAGGTTTGTTGTGGAATATGATGATGTCGATGTCAGGTGGTTGGTTTTTCTTGGTGGCAGCGGAAGCAATTTCTGTCGCTGGACAAGATATTAAATTGCCAGGCATAGGCTCATACATCGCCGTGGCGATTGAAGCTAAAAATGGAATGGCGATCGCCTATGCCATCATGGCGATGCTGGCTGGGATTATCCTGTACGACCAATTATTCTTTCGCCCACTATTGGCATGGGCCGATAAGTTTCGCTTCGAAGAATCACAGGGAGACACTGCGCAGCAATCATGGTTACTCGATTGGATGCGCAATAGTGTTTGGTTCCGCGCTTGGACACAAAAGCTTTGGCGACTGATGGCGAAAGCATTATCGTGGTTCAGTATTTCTTATGATGGTACATCCGAAAAAGCGCGCGCTACCGGACGGTCTCCGTTATGGGGCAAGCTGTGGGATGTGTTTTTAGTGGTGGCTGCAGTTGCTGCGGCGTATCGCCTAATCGTCTTCGTACATAGTGATGTCGGTTGGGCCGAAGTAGGCCACGTTATCTGGCTTGGATTGATCACCTTGTGTCGCGTCATGATCTTGATTGGTTTGGCATCTTTGGTGTGGGTACCGGTTTCTGTGTGGATAGGATTACGCCCCCAGTATTCGCAACGAGTGCAAGCGGTGGCGCAATTCTTGGCTGCTTTTCCCGTGAACTTAATGTTTCCGATTGTCGTGTTTGCGATGGTGAGCTGGAATCTCAATGCCAACATCTGGCTTAGTCCATTAATGGTGTTTGGAACTCAATGGTACATCCTGTTCAACGTTGTTTCTGGCGCGGCATCGATTCCAAACGAGTTACGTTTGGCCGCAGATAACTTGGGTTTGAAAGGATGGCTGAAATGGAAACGGGTTTACCTACCCGCAGTCTTCCCTAGTTATATCACTGGTGCGATTACTGCTAGTGGTGGTTCATGGAACGCAAGTATCGTCGCGGAATATGTCACTTGGGGCAAAACCACCTTGGTTGCGGATGGGCTCGGTAGTTACATTAAACAAATGACAGAGGCCGGTGATTTTCATCGTATCGCCTTGGGCATTGGTGTCATGTGTATTTTCGTGATGCTATTAAATCGCTTTTTCTGGCGCAAATTATATTTGCTCGCCGAAGATCGCAGTCGTTGAAGTCGACAACTTGCGTTGAGCTAAAAAGATGAAACGAAACAAACGCAAAGTAGAGCATCGCTTGCGAGTTCTACTTTGTTAGAGGAGAACAAGATGACACAAAAAAATCTGATCGATCTACAAAATGTCGCCAAGTCATTTAAGGCGGCCGATGGCACTGCTCGCCTGGTGCTAGATAAAGTAAATTTCCAATTGAAAGAGGGCGAAATCGTTGCCTTGCTGGGAAAATCTGGTTCAGGAAAATCGACCATGCTACGCATCATGGCGGGATTGATTCCTGCTGATCATGGTGATATGACTTATCGCGACAAAACGATTTTTGGCCCAGTCGCGGGAATCGCGATGGTGTTCCAATCGTTTGCTTTATTTCCGTGGTTAACCGTGCAGCAAAATGTAGAGCTCGGCTTGGAAGCGCAAGGTGTGCCAGCGGCCGAGCGTGAGCGCCGTGCCGATGAAGTACTTGAGTTAATTGGCCTTGCGGGTTTTGGCGGTGCGCTACCGCGAGAGCTGTCTGGCGGTATGAAGCAGCGCGTCGGTATTGCGCGTGCTTTAGTGACGAACCCAGACGTATTATTGATGGACGAAGCCTTTTCGGCACTCGATGTCTTGACAGGTGAAACCCTGCGTAACGATATGCTAGAACTGTGGGAAGAAAGCCGTATCCCAACGAAAGGGATCTTGGTGGTGTCTCATAATATCGAGGAAGCTGTGATGATGGCCGATCGCATTATTATTTTGGATAGTGATCCTGGCCGTGTTCGCTGTGAAGTTAAGATTGATCTGCCACGTCCACGCGACGTCGAGTCTGTCGAAGTGAGAGCTTTGATTGACGAAGTGTATGGTTTGATGACCATGCGTCATCCACAAGAGGCGAATGCGGGTGATAGCGCTACCCACCATCTCGGATATCGTTTGCCCGATACCGATATTAGTCGCATCGAGGGCGTGCTCGATCTCTTGGCCGATACGCCATTTAATGGGCGAGCTGACTTGCCGCAATTGGCCGAAGAAGCAGAATTGTCTGATGAGGAGTTGTTCCCGACTTATGAAGCCTTGGGTCTCTTGGGCTTAGCTGTGATCGAAAAAGGTGATATCAGTTTGACGAATCTCGGGCAGCGTTACGTTGAGGCCGACCAAGCGAATAAGCAAGAGCTGTTCGGACAACAATTATTGACGCATGTACCTTTAGCGGCACACATTCGGCGCAATCTTGAAACTGAAGCTAACGGTAGTCTGCCCGAAGCGCGCCTGCTTGAGCTGTTAGAAGAGTTTATGAAAGAAGACGAAGCTAAACGTGTGCTTGAGATTGCGATTGAATGGGGCCGCTACGGTGAAGTTTATGAGTATGATTACCATACCGGCCGTTTGACTCTGCCTGAATTAGAGGAAAACTAGCAGAGATGCGCAAGTGAGTTTTCGTCAAATAGTTAAAGAGGGCTCTGGACTTTCACTGACATATCTTCTGGTGCGAACTTGAAATTAATCGAGGACCTCGTTCTTAACCAGTGTTCAAATCCAACAGGATCACGCCCCAAGAAGCTTGCGAAGGCTCGGACATCGCCGACACTATGCTGACACAGCATACGCAGCGTTTCAGGGGCAAATACGCGCTGAGGTAAGAATTGTGCAAACCATGCGGATAGCCACATCAAATACATAGGCATAGAGATGAACCAAGCTGGCGATAAGCCCATCAAGTCGCGATAGTGTTGCAACATGTCTCGGTAGGACATCGCTTCTGGACCTACCGCATTGAGTGTGATCTGCGTATGCTCATGCGCTTCAATCTTGCTGATCCAGATTTGAATAGCCGCGCAGATATCGTCGACGTGAACGGGTTGTATTTGTTGTTCTCCATCGCCTGGTAAAGCGATCAAAGGCAGGCTCGCTAATGTGCGAAAGAGTTTGCTGCTTGCACCATCTGCGCCGACGACTAATGAAGGCCGCAATATCAGATAAGGAAGATGCAGGTGTTTAAGGCTGGCATCGGCTCGGCGTTTGCTTTGTAAGTATTCGCTCAGTGGCTTTGGTGTTTGATGTTCGTCGGCGGGTCCTAACGCAGAGATTTGTACGATGCCGCGCAAACCTAGCTTATCAGCGGCTTGAAACATGGCACGTGGAGAAGCGTCGTGTATTGCCGCAAAACTTTGGTTCTTGTCTTGTTTCAAGATGCCGACAGCGTTGATGATGAGATCAAGCCCTCCATGCACTTGTTGTATGGTCTTTAAACGTTTTTCCCATTGTTCGATGCTAACGGGAATAGCAAAATCTAAACTAATTTGATCGTCGTCATCGCATTGCCTTTGCGCGCTCAGGACCTGATGCCCGGCTTGGATTAATGTCTGACAAATATGCCTACCGATAAAACCTTGTGCACCACAGACTAAGATTATCATGATGTGACCTCTACTTTTTGTTGATCTTGTGGAGATGGATGGCGCTTATCGTTCGCAATGTCCTTCGTGACAGGCTTTGCTTTGTTGCGCGGCACGGTTTGCTTGGCGTCGGATAGCTCGATCACGCGCGATTTTGAATAGCACACCTGAAAATCGATCAGAGAGGCGATAGCGATTGCGTGCGATGTGCGGATATAACCAATCACAGAATGGTTTCAGGATCGGTAATTTGGTGGGTGCAGTGAGCCAGCCCAATCCAACCGCACCATAGGCCAAACGAAAAACTTCAACACCACTGACAATTTCACCATCAGCCCGACGAGCATGAATGATTTCCATCATCGCTTCTTGACTCGCGGGAGCATATTCGTCTTTAAAGTTGGCGCCAGAGACGTCCACAAATTGCAGTAATTGTTTGTCGTTACGCGCTTTGAGATTGTCGATCTCAAGTTTGCACAAAGGGCATGATTCGTCGTAATAAATCGTGAGTGGATAGGCGTTCATGGTATTTCCTTTCGTTTAAATTGTATTCTTTTGTGTCTGTTATTTCTGTCGAGACAGAAATTACAATTCCGAAAAAAGCGCAAGATAAATTGGATTCTTGCGCCGTTTCTAGGTCTTTCTGTTTAGTCTTGTTTCTGCTTACTGTCATCGCCACGAACAAATTGCTGAACTTTGGCTCCCATTTTGAGTAATTTCATCAAGGTACTTGGCTCAAGCCTCAACATTTCATCGGTCCAGCTGGTCAAGGTTTTCATGAGCGCCAAGGTCTCGCTGATGCGTAGTTTCGTCGCTCTATCTTCTTGGTCGAGGTCAGGGCTATCAAGGCAAGCTTGCAAGGTGGCGATAGTCGGATTGAACTCTCGCTCTTTACGTTCTCTGACCACCGTCCTAAATAGTTCCCAGACATCCAGTGAGGTTTCAAAGTGCGCGCGACGATCTCCCATCACATGCGCCAACTTCACCAGCTTCCAGTTCTGCAATTCTTTCAAAGAATTCGACACATTCGAGCGTGCCACACCCAAGGTGTCGGCGATTTCTTCTGCAGGTAAAGGGGCGCCGACGATATAGAGCAGCGCATGAATCTGGCTGACAGTACGATTCACGCCCCACAGGGTGCCCATTTCGCCCCAGTGCAGAATAAATTTTTGTTTAACGGGTGTAAGTTCCATAACAGCAGTCTAGTTATTTACTTTATTTCTGTCAAGAGAGAAATTTTGTGACTCCTTATGTTAAATCGACACTGATGGTCGCTAAGCGAAACGAATAGGATTGTGTTCGACAGGAGGGAAACTACTTGCAATGATCCGTTGCAGCTTGGTAGGCAATGACGAAGATCGACAAAATACTGCCGCCTTGCCGTACACAGTCGGGTTTGACGGCAGCATCGGCTGCTTGCTGAAAGCGCTCATGTTTGCTCAATTTTTGTGTACTCATGGGCTTATTGCTAGCTTCTGCCATTTTTTGTATATCGCTCTTACTCTCTTCGTAAGCGAGTCGTGCAGCACGGCTATCGAATTTCTTGCTACTGAGGTTCTCACTGGCTGGTGTGGTCGAGTTAATGCTTTCGACCACGCTATCGAAGCTCACAGGTTTTTCATTATTGACGGCTGGACTATTCGATGGTGCGCTGATTGTCTTGGCTGGTTCTATGTTTTTGGCTTGATTCGAAAGGATTCTGGTCGGCCTGTTCGACATTGTGATAGGTGTTGGAGGAGGGGCGGGTTTGCTGATATCAGGCTTTGGAAGACTGGGGCGTATCCAAGTTAGCAGCATGGTTTGCGCTTTTTCTGCTGTCTTCGAGCCTGGTTTGAATTCGAGCGTGAACTGCGCCAACATCACCAAGGTCAAGCCAATTGCGAACAACATAGCAAAGCTACGTTGCGATTTACTGGAAACGAGAAAGTCGTTGCTTGCGAGGGCGGCGTTCATACTCTTCAATGAGTTCAGACATGAGTGCAAAGAATTTCGCGATAATAGCCGAAAAACCGGGTGACAAACGCTTTAAGGGATGAAAACCAGGTGCCAGAAAGAAAACGGCGCGCGAGGTATTAGCTCATGCGCCGTTGAGAACTATCTGCCAGTACTTTTGAAGTGATGAGGAGGTTTACTCTGCCGCGATCTGCAGCACCAACTTACCGAAATTCTTACCTTCAAACAGCATGTTTAAAGTAGCAGGGAAGTTATCGATCCCTTGCACGATATCTTCACGCGTATGGAATTGGCCTTGCGCCATCCACGAGCCCATTTCTTTGACGGCCTCATGATAACGCGGTGCGTAGTCAAAAACCACGATGCCTTCCATACGAGCCCGATTGACTAGCAATGACAAGTAATTCGATGGGCCTTGAATCGGCGTTGTATTGTTGTATTGAGAGATGGCGCCGCAAATAATGATGCGCGCTTTCATATTGATACGAGTGAGCACGGTGTCGAGAATCTCACCGCCTACATTATCGAAATAAATGTCGACGCCATTGGGGCAGTGCTCTTTCAGGCCATCTTTAACCGAACTATTTTTATAGTCGATGCAAGCATCAAAACCGAGTTCGTTGACGACGAAATCACACTTGTCTTTGCCACCAGCAATACCAACGACACGGCAGCCTTTTTGTTTTGCCACTTGGCCCACAGTTTGGCCTACCGCGCCCGCAGCACCGGAAACCACAACTGTTTCGCCGGCTTTAGGCATGCCGACGTCGAGCAAACCAAAATAAGCGGTCATGCCAGGCATGCCGAGGGCATTCAAATATTTAGGCAAGGGTGCAAAGCTTGGATCAATTTTATAGAAGGCGCCGTATTTATTGTCCGCCGCACCTATCCAATACTCTTGGACACCTGTGCTACCAGACACGATGTCGCCCACTTTAAATTTGTCGGATTTTGATTCCACCACGCGCCCCACGCCACCAGCACGCATAACTTCGTTAATTTCTACAGGGCGAATATACGATTTGCCACCATTCATCCAACCGCGCATTGCTGGGTCGATAGAGATGTACAGTGTCTTCACCACGATCTCACCATCTTCTAACTCACGCACTGGTTCTTGCGTGTGCGTCCAGTTATCGGCGGTAGGCAAACCCACTGGGCGTGCAGCAAGGCGGATTTGGTGATTCGTCAACGGGTGAGGGCGATTGCTCATAGTGGGGTCTCCAGCGTAAGTCTTATGATAGAAAAAGAGGCAGTCATGCAATAAAACATGATGACTATACCTGAATTAGAACGAACGTGCTTTTTTATTTGAGATGTCGAAAATGACTGCTTTCTTGCTGCAACTGCAAAAAGCCAGCGTATCGTGCGACAATGCTCGTTTTCCCTCGACAACCATATTGCCCTTGGCCGATAACGCTGAGGGCTACCAGAGATTTTATTTATGATGACGCCCGAATATATTCTGACTTTGTCTTGCCCTGATCAACGTGGAATTGTGCATAGTGTGTCCGGCTTTTTAGCGACACATGGTTGCAATATTATTGATTCCGCGCAGTTCGGTGACGCACATTCAAAATTATTCTTTATGCGCGTCCATTTTTCTGCCGACGACAAAAGTATAGACGACTCAATTTTACGTGCTGATTTCGCGACCTTGGCCGCAAGTTGGGGCATGCAATGGCAATTGCACGATGCGCATCACAAACCACGTGTGGTCTTGATGGTGTCGAAAATTGGCCATTGCTTGAATGATCTGCTGTTCCGCTACAAAAGCGGTCTATTGCCAGTCGAGATTAAGGCGATCGTATCGAATCACACCGATTTTTATCAATTGGCGGCCAGTTACAACATTCCTTTCCATCATTTGCCTTTAGCGGCTGGCGCCTCAGCTGAAGCGAAGCAAGCCCAAGAACAAAAAGTACTCGAGGTGATCAACGCGAATCAAGCCGAGTTAGTGGTGTTGGCGCGTTATATGCAAATTTTGTCGAATCACATGTGCGAGGCCCTCAGTGGTCGTGCCATCAATATTCATCATTCATTCTTGCCGAGCTTTAAAGGTGCTAAGCCTTACTACCAAGCCCATGATCGTGGTGTGAAATTGATTGGGGCGACGGCACATTTTGTGACCGGTGATCTCGATGAAGGCCCAATCATCGAGCAAGACGTCGAGCGTGTTGACCATGCGATGGACCCTGAAAAATTGACGGCCATCGGTCGCGATGTGGAATGCGTGGTGTTGGCACGGGCGGTCAATTATTTCGTCGAACATCGTATCCTATTGAACGGACATAAGACCGTGATTTTTAGATAGTCTAGAAATCCAAATTTCGCTCTAAGCGTCATACCGAAACAAGCACAACCACAAAAAAGAGAAGCAGAAACAATGGCATTAAAATCGACCATCTACAAAGCAGAATTGAATATTTCCGACATGGATCGCGGCTATTACGCTGACCATAGTTTGACCATCGCACGCCATCCTTCCGAAACGGACGAACGCATGATGGTTCGCGTGCTAGCGTTTGCAATTCACGCCAGTGAAAGACTCGCTTTTGGTAAAGGTATTTCGGATACAGAAGAACCTGACTTCTGGGAGAAAGACTATACCGACGCCATTCTATTGTGGGGCGAAGTCGGTCAACCTGATGACCGTCGATTATTGAAAGCCTGCGGCCGTGCTGAACAAGTATTTGTTTACAGCTATGCGCATGCCAGCAATATTTGGTGGAAGCAAATGAATAGCCGTTTAGATCGCGCGAAAAATCTTTGCGTAAAAAATATCGCTTCTGAAACCAGTCAAGAATTGGCGAAACTAGCAGAACGCACGATGCAGTTACAATGCACGATACAGGACGGTCAGATTTGGTTGTCCGGTGGCGATCAATCTGTGCAAATTGATCTGGAGACTTTCAAGGAATTTGGTTGAAGCGGCTTCCAGTCAGAAAGCAAAAGAAAAATCGCCTCCATCATTGATGAGAGGCGATTTTTTTATGGGAGATGTTGATGGAAGACGTACTGGCCGATTAAGCTAAGGCAACACCATTGGCGTCGAAGTAGCCCTCGAACAGGATAGAACTCAAATAGCGTTCACCAGAATCGGGCAGAACAACAACGATCGTTTTGCCCGCATTTTCTGGCAGCTCTGCCAAGCGCACTGCCACTGCGGTCGCCGCACCGCAAGAGATGCCGGCCAAAATGCCTTCTTCTTTCGCCAGGCGCTGCGCAAATTGCACTGCTTCTTCATTACTGACTTGTTCAATCTGATCGACCAAGTCAAGGTCGAGTACGTCTGGTACGAAGCCAGCGCCAATACCTTGGATCTTGTGCGGAGCAGGTTGAATCGGCAAACCAGCACGCTTTTGTGTCAATACTGGGCTGCTAACAGGCTCAACCGCAACCGTGGTAATTGCTTTACCTTGGCTTTGTTTGATATAGCGAGAAACGCCTGTGATCGTGCCGCCTGTGCCAACGCCAGCAACGAAAATATCGACTTTGCCTTCGGTATCATTCCAAATTTCTGGGCCTGTTGTCTTTTCGTGGATCGCAGGGTTCGCTGGGTTTTTGAATTGCTGTAGCAATACATAACGATCTGGATCGCTGGCGCGAATTTCTTCGGCTTTGGCGATAGCGCCATTCATGCCTTTTGCCCCTTCGGTCAACACGAGTTTGGCGCCGAATGCCACCAATAATTTACGGCGTTCCACACTCATGGTTTCTGGCATCGTCAATGTCAGTGGAATGCCTTTGGCAGCTGCGACGAAGGCTAAAGCGATACCGGTATTGCCGCTGGTGGGTTCGATTAATTCTTTGCCAGGTCCGAGCAAACCGCGCGCTTCAGCATCTGCCACCATGGCGGCGCCGATACGGCATTTAACCGAATACGCAGGATTGCGACCTTCGATTTTTGCCAACACAGTAGCACCTGCGCCATCAGTGACACGGTTCAACTTGACTAGCGGGGTGCGGCCGATGGAATCGGCATTGTTTTGATAGATTGCCATATCTTCTCCTAGTTGGTAGTGCTGCGAGGCTCAATTCTCAACGAGCTTGGCTGGCAGAGCCACCGATTAATTGGGGAAAGTCATTCAGCTTCGCGAGGATGCAAACCGACTTCATAGCGCAACAGCATACTGTAGCCGCCATTTTTGTTCAAAGAATATAAGCGCATATCCTTATAGTGAAAAGTGTAGGAAAGACTTTTGCCCAAGCTGTTAAGTGGCGCAAGCTTGAGGCCACGATGTTCGTTTCGGTTGATCAAAAGTCGATTAAAACTCACCCCAATGGCCTCACTGTTTACGCTTCTTTTCTCAAACCCATTATTTACGTGAAATCGGTCTTAATTCAATAATTTGCTTTGCAGCAGCCTCAACCGCTTTTCGGCTATACAGCAGGGGAAAGTATTCACCCTTGGCCCATGGCGTCGCGAGGTCGCGATAATGTGGGTTAGCAGGGTCACCAGACTGACCGGGGGCATTCATGGCTTTTGAGTTATCCCAATTACCAACGTCAACAACGACACGAAAACTAGGTCCGTTAATCTGGACAAAATCTTGGAGACGATACGAAGACTGATTCACACTATTCGCACTGCCACCGCGCGGCAGTGGGCCGACGTCGTATTGCGCTTTGCCTTTACTATCAAGCAGAGGGGAGAAGGGGTGTGCAAACAAGGTCTTTTGTAAGTCACCCCAACGCCATTGCTGTGTTTGTGCTCCCAAACGTTTTTCCAATTGTTGATAAGCGCTGACCAAACTTGTGATCAGTAATTGATCACGTCTATGTTTTGCTTGATCCACGCTGTCGCCAAATTGCGGTGGGAAAGCATCTTGCGCTTCTAGGTTTTTCAGCATCGAGGTCAAATCAGGCAAGGTCGTGACTAGATAAGATTTTTGCCCTAGCATCAAGTCCTTGTATTGCGGTCCTAAGCTTTGTGAGTACCAGTATTGATAAAGGGCTGCTGCGGCTGAATCGGCATTCTCTTGTCGATCCCATGCACTGAGTATTTGTATCGCCCGTTTTGCTTGTTCTTGATTGAGTAAGCTCGCTTCAGGGATCGCGGTGAGGAGACGAATCAAGCGCTCGGCTGGCAGCGACAAGATATCGTTTTGCAAGCGCATTGAATCTTCGAGTGAGACTTTCTTATCTTGAGATAGAACATCGGCAATTCTTTGGTAGCGTGCGTTGTGCGGCCATTCAAAACCAATCTTCCGCTCACGATAAGGATAGTCCTCGGGCAAATTTAACTCATTGGCGGAAGCAAACCAGCCTTTTTCGGGATTGTAGCTAGAAGGCAGTTTGTCCCCAGACAAGAATCCCGCCCACTCGTAGCGACCATCGCCTGGCACTGGTAATAAACCATCCCAATTAGGGCGAATTGGTGTCAAACCACCGGGAACCCAACCGATATTACCTTTGGTATCAGCATACACTTGGTTCTCAGTCGGTGCCCCCCAATGCAGCATCGCTTTTTTGAATTCGGTAAAGTTTTTAGCGCGCATATAGTCAACGCTACCGAAGTAAGGAGCCATGCCTGGCTCTAACCATCCTGTGCGCACAGCGTAGGCTTTGTTTTTCTTGGTGTCGAAATAAATCACAGGCCCGTGACGAGTGAAGAAAAGATCAGACTCCATCGTTGCACCGCTATTGAGCTTAAAGACTTCGGTGCGTTTTTGCATCTCTACCCATTTGCCCTGATAACGATAATTTTGCGGCTTATCGGGTTGGATGTCATACACATACAAATCTTCTTGGTCGATACTCATGATGGTCAAGCCGAAAGCAATGCTGCCGTTATGGCCGATCGAGATACCCGGAAGTGCAGGTTCACCCGCACCGATGACATCTAAACCTGGGGCGCTCAGATGGGTGATGTAACGCAGTGAGGGCGCGGAGTAAGCGCGGTGCGGATCGTTTGCCATCATGGCGCGGCCGGTTGCAGATTTTCCCGGTGAAATCACCCAGTTATTGCTACCTTCCATTTTGTCACTGTCATTGATTTCCAATTTCGCCAAGCGATTTTCCTCGGCCTCTGCGCTGAGCTTGGCAATTGGTGTGATGGCCGCACTGAAGGGGACGTTTTGCGTGGCTAAGGTAAACTGACGTAAGACTTCATCCGGTAGGCAGGGATCAAGTCCCTCAGGAAGCTTGGTTTGCCAGGTTGGTGATAGACGTTGGCGCACTTCATCTAACGCGAGATCACCTGCGCAAGCCATCTTGGCGCGATTGACTTCAGACGTGAGATTGCGCGTCAGACCATGACTACGAATTTTCACCACATCTTCAGCTTGCCAAAGTGCAGGACGATAGTTCAAGGCCTTGAATTCAGGCGGCAATTGCTCGGGATGTTGATTGAGATAATGAACGTAGGCGTTGATGCCCGTCACAAATTGTTGGGTGAGTCGTTGCGATTGTTTACCATAGGCGGCCCACTCTTTTTTCATATCACCGCGATACAGAAATAAACGTGCGGCACGATCTTGCTCTAAATAGGCTTGGCCAAATACCTCAGACAATTGTCCTAGCCCACGTCTGCGCCACAAGTCGATTTGAAATAGACGATCACGCGCTGCATTGAAGCCCTGAGCCAAAAACACGTCATCTTCGCTCTTGGCATAAATGTGAGGAACGCCCCACTGGTCTACCACAATCTCCGCGGCTTGTTTGAGTCCTTTTACCTCGATTTGCGTCTTTGAGACGGCCTTATCAGTCGCGGCATGAACCGTTGGAAGATGGCAGAGTAACAAGAGGAGGGTAGTACATTGAAGCGGAAGTCGGGTTGTGAATGTGGTTTTTCGCATGATCGTTGATCGATTAAGGGTTTGTTTTGACAATAGCTTAGACTACACTGATCTGGGTTTTAAATGGAATGCATCGAAGTATAAAGCGTGTTTATTTGATTTCGTGCCACGTTTTTTGCATTTCGTCGCACAGTGTTTGTTTTAATCACATGACTTACGTAGCATCTGCAATGTGAGATGGCACCCATGCACCCGGTATGGCTCGCCTTATCCTTAACCACCAACGGAAAAGAGCAGATATGGAACAAGTAATCGATACTCCAACTCAAGCGCCGCCACCGACTGCCGTCAAAGACCTCAAACCGATCGCCCCAGCTGAGCGTATCGAAGCGATTGACGTCGTTAGGGGCTTCGCTTTGATCGGTATTTTCTTCATGAACATCGAGTGGTTTAATCGCTCGTTTAATGAATTTCAAGACGGCATTCCTGCAAGTGCGCATGGGCTCGATTGGCTCGCCACTTACTTCGTTAACTTCTTTGTCGCTGGTAAGTTTTGGACGATATTTTCTTTGTTGTTCGGCATGGGCTTCGCCGTCATGCTGACACGTGCTGAAGACACTGGTCGCGCTTTCTTGGTGCCCTACATTCGTCGTGTGCTTGCCTTAGGTGTGTTTGGCATGATGCATACCATTCTCTTGTGGCCGGGTGACATCCTGTTTAGTTATGCTTTTACCGCAGCTGGATTGTTGTTTGTTCTGTTTGGAACATGGAAATCCTTCCTCGCCAGTGCTGTTCTGATGTTGGGCTTGGCGTTTGTGCCGGGGATGGGGTCTGCTGGAGTGTTGGTAGGCGAACTCGTGTTGATGTCGCTGATTGCTTTGTTTATTCGTCATGAACGCATTTTCAATGTGGTCGGCATGCGCATGCCTTTGGTTTCCCTCGTTTTCTTGGTCTTGGGTTTAATCACAACTATAGCTGCAGTGGCCGCGTTTTTTGTGCCGCCAATGGCCGATGCAAAACGCGAAATTATGGGAGGAGCTGCCTTCTTCTTGGCGTCCGCTTTTGTGACTGCGAAATTTCGTGAGCCAGCAACGTCTCGTTTTTGGAAGGCAGGTGTGTGGCTGTATAGCATGCCATTCGTGATTGGTATCGTGTATTCGACGATCAACTATCAAAAGCCTTTGGAAAGTGTTTTTAATAATCCTGAAGCAGTCAAATTGTCGCTCGAAATCGAAGCGAAAAATAAAGTCGAAGAAGAAGCAAAGAAAGCAGCTGAGGCTGCAGGTAAAAAGTATGTAAAACCTGAAGAGAAGAAAGACGAGAAGAAAGCGCCGAAGACTGAAGCGCAAAAGAAAAATGAGCGCGATGCTAATGCGATTGTTGGTATCCATGAAAATCAAAAGAAAATTGTTGAAGACAAGAAGGTGTTGACGACAGGTAGTTACACCGATGTTGTCAAACATCACTGGAAAGAATTCCTTGAGGGGCCTTTCAACGCGGCTGGACAAGCTTTTTCTTCCATCGCTTTATTCCTCATGGGTGTTTGGTTTGTACGTGCCAAGATCATTACGAAAGCAAAAGAGAATCTCGCTTTCTTTAAACAATTGGCGATGTGGGGCTTACCGATTGGCTGGGGGCTCAGTATTTTCGCGAGTACGATCAACGTGAGCCATGTTGCCGGTGTGACTGGTGATGGCTCAGGTTTAATGCGCAATTTGGTGATGTTCTCGAACCTACCTGCTTGCTTGGCTTACGTCAGCATTATCGTGTTAATGGTGTATAGCACTTCCGTGTTTTCGAAGATCAAAGTGTTAGCGCCGTATGGTCGTATGGCACTCACCAATTACTTGTCGCAATCCTTGATTCAAGCAAGTTTCTTTTATGGTTGGGGCTTTGGACATTTCGGTATGGGGCGCGCATCGCAGTTGGCGTTTGCCATTGGTGTAATCTGTTTGCAAGTGGTGTTTAGCCATTGGTGGTTAGCGAGATTCCGCTATGGTCCTATGGAATGGATTTGGCGTGGCATCACCTACTGGCAAGTGCCAGCGTTGCGAATCGAGTCGAATGATTTGAAACCGCAGGCAGCATAAAATTTGGGCAGACATTAACGCGCTTTTCGAAGCGCGTTTTTTGCTTTCTACGTACTACCTTTAAGGAAAGAAATACGATGACCGAGTCTATTGTTCATTCAGATCTTTTATCGCAAGCGCCATCGGCGACGCAAGTGCCCTTGGAATTTAAACCGGTTGAAAAGAGCGAACGTATCGAGGCTCTCGATGTGATACGTGGTTTCGCTTTGATCGGTATCTTCTTAATGAATATTGAATTTTTCAATCGGGTTGTTTCCGATATTGGTCAAGGCATGCCATCTGGCCTGAGCGGAGCGAATTGGTTGGCTAGCTATTTCATCGCTTATTTTGTGGCAGGGAAGTTCTGGACGATCTTCTCACTTTTATTCGGGATGGGTTTTGCGGTGATGCTGACTCGGAGCGAAGCGAAAGGGCAAACTTTTATACGATCCTACCTGCGTCGAATTATCGCTTTGGGCATTTTCGGCGCTTGTCATCACATATTCATCTGGCCGGGAGATATTTTATTTACCTATTCAGTGGCCGCAAGTGGATTGCTGATTGTCCTATTCATGCCAGGTAAATGGTGGTTGGCATTTCTTTCTAGTACGATTTTGTTAGCGATTGTGTGGCAAAACAGTGTGACCGCTGGTCTCGCAACAATGTTCGCCACGACCGGCGTGTTTATCTTTTATTTGCGATCAGAAGCAGGTATCCAAATTCGAGGTTTCAAATTACATGGTTTGGCAGTGTTGTTGATCGTGATTGCGTTTTTGATGCTGGTAATTGGTGGAGCTGGTTTCTTAGTGCCTTCGCAAGCGAAACTGAAGGGATTTTTTTATAGCGGTTTATTCATTGCATTTCTTGGCTTCTTGGTCGCCAAATATCATCAGCCAGCCGATAAACGTCCTTTGCGTTTAGGTGCTGCGGCTTACTTGCTTTTATTTGTTTCGATGGCACTTGGCACCGCAAGCCAGACTTTTGACTGGGGTGGTGAGCAAGCAAAACGGGCGGCGATTGTAGCGGCCATGCCTGAATTTGATGCAAGTAAAGTGACGGATGCGGAACTTAAAGCCTTACGAGCGAAAAAAGATAAAACCGAAAAAGAGAACGTCATGTTAGCGAAAGCGGAAGCTGCAGCTATGCAGGCAAAGAAAGCGAAAAAAGACGAGGAAGAACAACGCGTTTTGAGTAAAGGAACCTATGCCGAGTCCGTAGCCCTTCGCGCTAAGCACTTCGCAAATCATGCACCAAATGAACTCAGTCAATGTGCCTTGTTCATCGCTGTATTTTTGATCGGTTATTGGTTTGTTCGCTCAGGCGTAATTGAACGTAGCGCAGAGCATTTGCCCCTGTTTCGGCGTTTAGCTTTCATTGCGCTGCCGTTCGGCATTGGCCTCGGTGTTGCCGGTAGCTTCTTGGCCTTACGACCAATCGTTGATAATGAATCGGATGTCTTCTATTTCGCGACGAGTCTGCTGTATATCGGCAATTTACCAGCATGCCTGGGCTATGTTGGTTTGATGGTGGTACTGTTGCATAGCCAAGGACCTTTTGCCAAAGTGAAGGTGCTAGCGCCTTATGGACGTATGGCTTTAACGAATTATTTGTCGCAGTCCGTTATTTGTTCCGCGATTTTTTATGCGTATGGTTTGGGCTTATACGGTATGCCGCGGGCGCAACAAGTGCTGGTTGTAGCGGTAGTGGTGACCCTACAAGTCTTGTTCAGCCATTGGTGGTTGTCGAAATTTTTGTACGGCCCAATGGAATGGTTGTGGCGTGCGATCACGTATTGGAAGTTGCCACGGTTTAAAATTGAGGAGACCTAGCAAGTTGAAATTCAAAAAAAAGCACAGCGTTTGCTGTGCTTTTTTACTTTGGGCTAAAGCGGGAATTAGTTCAATACCTTGCGCAACCAGTGGCCGATATCGATTACCTCTTGCGGCGAAACGGAATGTTGCATCCAATAGTCGTGCCATTCAATTTGGTAGCCTAATTGTTTAAGGAGGTCACGTGATTGCTCTGCGCGTTGAATAGGGATGACTGGGTCTGCAGTGCCATGCACCATAAAAATCGGCGTGTGTTGATTCGCAACATGACGTTCATCAGCGACTTTATCGGCTAATGGAACGTAGCCAGACAAGCACATCAGGCCGGCCAACTTCTGAGGGTGACGCAAACCCACTTGTAGGGTCATTGCGCAGCCTTGAGAAAAACCGGCTATCACAATCTTATCAGCGGCAACACCACGCTCGATTTCTCGCGCAATCAAGGCTTCGATTTGCACTTGCGAATGCCGTAAGCCGTTTTCATCTTCGCGTTTATTGATGTCAGTGCCTGCGGCCGCAATATCATACCAAGCGGGCATGATGTAGCCGCCGTTGAGCGTTACTGGAATTTGAGGTGCATTCGGGAAGACAAAGCGAATGTGTGGGCAGGAGTGTAAATCTAATTCACCAACGATCGATAAGAAATCATGACCACTTGCACCAAGTCCGTGCATCCAAATAATGCTAGCAGTTGGCGTGTAGCCAGTTTGAAGTTCAACGGTATCGAGATAATCAGACATGATATTTTCGTTTAATTGAATGAATTATTTAAAAAAACTTTTGAAGGTATGAAAGCTAGCGACCACGAAAGTGCAGGGCAGCCAAATCCAACGAAATTCGGATTGCAGCACCGCCATGCCACGTTCACTTAAAAAGCGGGTAACACCGATTGGAGAAACTTCGATTACCCGTTGCGTAAAAAAGTATCGCGCATTGTCGAATGGCCAGTAAAAGGCGACACCGAGTCCACCATTGGTAAACGCATCAATTACCCCATGCGACGCTGCGCCAATGAAGCAGAACAACCAGACATTGAGACGTTGGCTCTGCAGTTGTTTTGAAAACAGACATAGCACGCTCGCAAGGGCTGCAGCAAATAAAAGTGAATGGCTAAATCCACGATGCCCAAAATCCGACCCATAATCAATGCCGAATTTAAAGCTAATGACATCGAGATCAGGAATGATAGAGCAGAGCATCGCGACTAGAACCAAACGCCAAGGCAAAACTTCACGGCTGGCAATTAAGCCTATCGTGAGTGGAATAATGGGGTGGGTAAGTATCGTCGCCAAACTTAAGACTTTCAGGATGAGTGTCGCTGTCTACGCAGTTGAAGGGCGAATCGCAGATTTCGGGCGAAAGGCTTTGCAAATGCTTTCGTTGGTCTCAACGTAAGGACCGCCGATCAAGTCAATGCAATACGGAACAGCGGCGAAGATGCCATTCACGATTGGCTGACCGTCAACATCTTTGAGGCCTTCCAGCGTTTCCTTGATGGATTTAGGCTGCCCTGGTAAGTTCAAAATTAAGGCGGCATGCTCAGCGGTTTCGCGTATGACAGCCACCTGGCGAGACAAAATCGCCGTTGGTACAAAACGCAAACTGATTTGCCGCATTTGTTCACCAAAGCCAGGCATTTCTTTACTTGCTACCGCCAGAGTGGCTTCTGGCGTGACATCGCGCCTCGCGGGGCCCGTGCCACCTGTGGTAATGACGAGATCGCACAGTTCCTCATCGACTAATTCAATCAAGGCTTGTTCGATAGCAGTACGTTCATCAGGAATTAAGCGTGTGTGCATACTCCAAGCGCTCACTAGGGCGCCGGTGAACCATTCTTGCAATGCGGGGAGTCCTTGGTCTTGGTAGACCCCTGCAGAAGCGCGATCAGAAATCGACACTAAACCTATGCGCAGGGGGCGATCGAGAGACGTGCTTAACGGAGTATTAATCGTCGCTGTCGTCATCGTCATTATTGTCTTCGTCACTCACCTCTGTCGCGTTGGCAGCATTGTGCTTGGCCTGAATCTCTTTCAAGATTTGGAAGATTTCACGATAGGCTTTTGGCGGCTTGTTTTCTGCTTGTTCTTTGCGCGCATTGCGAATCAAAGTACGTAAGTGCTGCACGTCGAGCTCTGGATTTTCAGCCATTAACTCGGTTAAGGCAGTATCGTTGGCCAGTAATTTTTCGCGTTTGCGCTCTAATGAATGCATTGCAGCTGTCTCAGCTTTTGACGCACCTTTCCAGCTATCGATGGTCTTTTGGATGAGTGCAACTTCGGCTTCATCCAAAGTACGCATTTTCTTACCGACGAATTGCATTTGGCGACGACGACCTTCGTGATTTGTGATGGTCTGGCATTCGAGGATGGCATCGCGCACATCTTCAGGCATGGGAACGCGTTTGACGCGGTCGCGTGGAGCATCGACTAATTCTTGGCCAAGTTTTTGCAGCGCCGTCATTTGGCGCTTCAATTCCGACTTGGAGGGACGGTCGTATTCTTCTTCAAACTCGTTGGACTGATAGCCGCACGAGCCGCGATTGGGATTTGGCATTGGTAAATCTTCTATAAACTTATTGAAACGACTGCTATGATACTCTCTTTATCCTTTCAGCTAAAGAAACAGAAGCTATGAGCAAACCAGTTTTCACCCATTCTCAGGATCAATTTAAGCAAATTACCGACGACATGTTACGTATCGCACGTAATAAAGGTGCAACAGATGCCGCGGCAGAAGTCAGTGAAGGGGGTGGTTTATCGATTAGTGTGCGCAAGGGTAAAGTTGAAACGATAGAGCAAAATCGCGACAAAGGCGTAGGAATAACAGTTTATATCGGCAAGAAGCGCGGAAATGCGAGTACTAGTGATTTTTCTGCTAAGTCTTTGGAAGATACCGTTGAGGCTGCATACAATATAGCGCGTTTCACCGCCGAGGACGATTGCGCGGGTTTGCCCGATGCAGAAATGTTGGAAAAAAATCCACAAGATTTGAAGTTATTTCACCCGTGGCTGGTGACGGCGGAGGAGGCCATTGCGTTGGCTTGTCGCATTGAGGCAGCCGCTTTCGAAACCGATAAGCGTATTAGTAACTGTGATGGCGCAAGTGTTCATGCACAACAATCCCACTTTGTCTCTGCCAACACTCGTGGTTTCAGCGGTGGTTATGCATTTTCTCGTCATACGTTGGCAGTTGCCCCGATTGCGGGTAAAGGCGCAGGCATGCAGCGCGACGACTGGTATAGCTCGCATCGTAATGCTAAACAATTGGCTAGCCCGGAAGCGATCGGTCGCTATGCAGCAGAGCGTGCTCTAGCTCGATTGAATTCGCGCACTATCGATACCCGTAAGTGCGCGGTATTGTTTGAAGCGCCATTGGCAGCAGGTTTGCTAGGATCTTTAGTGCAGGCGGTTTCGGGTGGTGCTTTGTATCGTAAGTCGAGCTTTTTACTCGACAGTTTAGGACAACAGATTTTCCCATCCCATATTCAGGTAACTGAAGATCCCCATATCTTGGGTGGTGTCGGCTCGTCGCCATTTGATGATGAGGGTGTCACCACCAAAAAACGAGATGTAGTCAAGGATGGCGTCTTGCAGGGGTATTTCTTGTCGACGTATTCCGCACGCAAGCTTGGAATGCAAACGACTGGTAATGCAGGCGGCTCACATAATTTAGTGATGACATCATCGTTAGCCAAGAAGAGCGACAACTTTG
Source organism: Affinundibacterium nitidum (assembly GCF_014284155.1). Taxonomy (GTDB): domain Bacteria; phylum Pseudomonadota; class Gammaproteobacteria; order Burkholderiales; family Burkholderiaceae_D; genus Undibacterium; species Undibacterium nitidum. The sequence goes on along the minus strand of NZ_JACOFZ010000001.1, from coordinate 881,612 downwards.
TGCAGATGTTGAAGAAAATGGGTACGGGCTTATTGGTGACAGAGTTGATGGGCCAAGGCGTGAATTATGTGACCGGCGATTATTCCCGCGGGGCTTCTGGCTTCTGGGTTGAGAATGGTGTTATTCAATATCCAGTCGAAGAGATTACGATTGCTGGAAATATGCGTGAAATGTTCCAGCAAATCGTAGCGATTGGCAATGATCAACTGACACGCGGAACTAAAACAACTGGTTCGATTTTGATCGAAAGCATGACGGTCGCAGGCAGTTGATTCGTGGCACTAAATTGCACTGCACGATAAGCAAGCCTTGCAGTGTTTGAATTTGCTTTTTAGAATGCGCTTGCACAAAAGTAAATGGCTGATTGGTAAACAGTGTGAAATTACAAGGCAGCTAGAACAATTCAATCAAAGAATGGAGATCGCATGGAACGTCGTTCGTTTTTGAAAAAAGCCGCTGTCGGCACAGCCGCTGGTGTCGCTGTCGCACCGACTGTAGCAAGCGCTGCTGACCTGCCAACCATTAACTGGCGCTTGGCATCGAGCTTCCCTAAGAATCTGGACACTATCTATGGTGCTGCAGAAACGCTGGCAAACCGTGTCAAGGAATTGACTGATGGTAAATTCAATATCCGTCCTTATGCTGCGCCTGAAATTGTCCAGTTTAATGCTGTGATGGATGCTGTCAAAGATGGCACGGTAGAAATGGGCCATACCGCCTCTTACTATTACTACGGTAAAGATGCCACTTTTGCCTTTGATTGCGCTGTACCTTTCGGTATGAACTCACGTCAACAAACTGCATGGATGTTGCAAGGTAACGGCATGAAGTTGATGCGTGAATTTTTTGCTGAATACAACATCGTGAATTTCTTAGGTGGTAACTCCGGAACCCAAATGGGTGGTTGGTTCCGTAAAGAGATCAAGAGCGTTGAAGATATGAAGGGCTTGAAATTTCGAGTCGGTGGTTTTGCTGGTAAGGTCCTGCAAAAACTCGGCACTATTCCAGTGCAACTCGCCGGCGGTGAAATCTACACGTCATTGGAAAAGGGCGCAATTGATGCTGCGGAGTGGATCGGCCCTTATGACGATGAAAAATTGGGCTTTAATAAAGTCGCTAAGTTTTATCACTATCCAGGTTGGTGGGAAGGCGGCGCGCAATTATCATTCTACGTGAGTAAAAAAGAATGGGATAAACTGCCAAAGCTGTATCAAGCTGCAATCGAGACTGCGACCTTTGAAGCTCACGTGCAAATGCAGGCGAAATATGACGCCAAGAACCCATCCGCGTTGGCACGCTTGCTACAAGATAAAACAATTTTGAAGCCTTTCCCACAATCAGTGATGGAAGCTTGTTTCAACGCAGCACAAGAGACTTTTTCAGAAGAGGCCTCCAAGAATGCTAAATTCAAGAAGGTTTATGACGATTGGTTGGTGTTCCGTAATAACCAAGGTCAGTGGTTTAACGTCGCTGAGCAGCAGTTTGCGAAGTTTAATTTTGGACGGAAGTTAAAGTAATTGTTAGCGCAAGAAATTAAGTAAAAGCTGGCTCTAATAGAAAACGCTCTAGTATGTCACTAGAGCGTTTTTTTATGTGTATTTCAAATGCTATAGAGCGTGCGAAGGCGATGCTTGAATGTCTGCTTGTTCCTCAGACTCTTTCGGAATATCAAACGAAGGGACTGCACCGTCATCGGTCGGAATACTGATATTCAATTGTAGTTCTTCTTTCTTGTGCTCTTTGCTGTCGACCGAGACCAATGAAGGGAACGCGATAATCAAACCTACCATGATAATTTGCGCTAACACAAACGGGATGGCGCCCCAATAGATGTCACTCGTTTTGACCTCTTTAGGTGCGACTGAGCGCAGATAGAAGAGGGCGAAGCCAAATGGCGGATGCATGAACGAAGTTTGCATATTCACGCCAAGAAGGACGCCGAACCAAATCAGATTGATACCCAATTTCTCTGCAACAGGACCGACTAAAGGCACCAAGATAAAGGCTAACTCAAAGAAGTCGAGGAAGAAGGCTAATACGAAGAAGAGAATATTGACTACAATCAGGAAGCCAATCTGTCCACCTGGTAAACCCGTCAATAAATGTTCTACCCACAGATCGCCATTGACTCCGCGGAACACCAAGGAAAAAACTGTTGACCCGATCAAGATGAACATCACAAAGCTGGAAAGGCGCGCGGTGGAATCGAGGGCTTGTTTGGTCAATTTGAAATTGAGTCTGCCATTCATCATCGCTAGTACCATTGCCCCAACAGCACCCATTCCGCCACCTTGGGTCGGTGTCGCCATTCCGATGAAGATAGTGCCCAGGACAAGAAAAATGAGAGCTAACGGTGGTACCAATACGAACACCACTTTTTCTGCCATGCGAGACAAGAGGCCAATCTTAAACCAGCGATTGATGAGGGCTAGTGAAAACGCAAATCCGATACCTATCGCAGTCGAGTACACGATCAGTTCATCGGTGGCGGCGCTAGGATGGCCTTGTTTGAAATACAGTGCATAAGCATAGCCCGCGAGGACACTCGCGGTAGTAAGTAAAAGCAATGAGATTACGCCACTATTGCCATTGTCTTCTCGCAGATTGCGTGCCTCAAGCGGTAAGGCTGGCACCCATTTGGGTTTAATCAGAGACAGCAAGAAAATATAGCCAGCATACATGAAGGTCAGCAAAAGACCTGGGAGAAACGCAGCTTGGTACATATCACCAACGGAGCGACCGAGCTGATCGGCCATGATAATCAACACCAGAGAGGGGGGGATAATTTGCGCCAGAGTACCTGATGCCGCGATAACGCCAGACGCGACCTTTTTGTCGTATCCGTATTTGAGCATGATAGGCAAAGAGATCAAGCCCATTGAAATAACAGAGGCGGCAACAACACCAGTGGTCGCCGCTAAGAGAGCGCCTACAAAAATCACTGCGTAAGCAACACCACCGCGCAGAGGCCCAAATAACTGACCGATGGTATCAAGTAAATCTTCCGCCATACCAGACCGTTCTAGTAGTAGCCCCATGAAGGTAAAGAAGGGAATGGCGAGCAAAGTATCATTCGACATGATACCGAGTACCCGACTTGGTAATGCCTGTAAGAATGAAGGCTGCATCAAGCCAAGTTCAATACCGATCAGTCCAAAAATTAAACCATTGGCAGCAAGTGCAAAGGCAACCGGAAAGCCAGAAAGTAAGAAAAGCACCAATGCAAAAAACATAATTGGCGCAATGTTGGCAATCAAAAAATCAATCATCATCGTCTCTCTTTATTTTCTACTAGTGCGATTGGATCGATTTAATTTTGTCGAGATTGGCATCGCGAATGGCGGCGATCTCGTCTTCGGGGGTAACTACAGTTTTCTCAAACTCACTAGCATCTACGAGCCCACACAAGTAGCCGATACGTTTGATCAGCTCTGAAAGGCCTTGCAAACACAAGAGTAGGAATCCAGTGGGAATCATTAACTTTGCTGGCCAAACGATGAGACCGCCTGCATTATTTGACATTTCTTGATTGCGAATTGATTCCAAAGCGAACGGTACGCTGAGATAAAAAATCAAGATCGCCATCGGCAGTAAGAAAAGCAAAAAGCCGAATACATCGATCCAGACTTGGGTGCGTTTGGAAAACCGATGAGTAATGACATCGATGCGCACGTGTTCATTGCGGCGCAGGGTGTATGGCGCAGTGAAGAGAAACATGGCGCCATACAAGTACCATTGAATTTCATACCAAGCGTTTGAGCCAAGCTTGAAAAAATAACTGGCGAGCGCGCTGCCAGCACAAACTAATACTGCGACCATTAAAGCCCAACTAATGGCGTTGGCAATTTTTTCATTAACGCGGTCGATCCAACGCGCGCATTGAATTAGAAAATGCATGGTGTCCCCTGGTGATCGATCACTTTTTATTAGAGTTTCGACTTGGCTAGCGTGCTAGTAGTACGCTAGCCAAGTTGATGTTGATCGTTTTATTGCAATTAATGCTTCATTTTATCAATTGTTGGCGCAGACGTGAAATTGCGGTGCGCACTTGATTTGGCGCTGTGCCTCCAATATGGTCGCGCGCTGCTACTGAGCCTTCTAAGGTCAAAACCGCGAATACATCATCAGTGATTAAGCTAGAGAAGCTTTGCAATTCGACGAGGCTCATTTCACTCAGATCACAGTTTTTCTCGACGCAGGTACGAACAGCTAAAGCGACTGCTTCATGGGCGTCACGGAAAGGCAAGCCTTTCTTTACTAAATAATCAGCTAAATCCGTCGCAGTTGCATACCCTTGCAATGCCGCGGCACGCATGGCCTCTGGTTTAACACTAATACCTGTCGCCATGTCGGCGAAAATACGCAGCGTATCGACCAAGGTATCGACCGTATCAAATAAGGGTTCTTTGTCTTCTTGATTGTCTTTGTTATAGGCCAGAGGTTGGCCCTTCATCAAAGTCAATAAAGAAATTAAGTTGCCGTTAACGCGTCCTGTTTTACCGCGGGCCAACTCCGGTACATCTGGGTTTTTCTTTTGTGGCATGATAGACGAGCCAGTGCAGAAACGATCGGCGATATCGATAAAGCCAACGCGTGGGCTCATCCAAATAATCAGCTCTTCAGACATACGAGAAATATGCGTCATGATGAGTGAAGCTGCGCCACAAAACTCGATGGCGAAATCGCGGTCCGAAACGGCGTCAAGGGAGTTGTGGCAGACATCATCGAAACCAAGCGTCTTGGCAACCCGCAAGCGATCGATCGGGAAGGTTGTCCCGGCCAATGCTGCTGCACCTAACGGCAAACGGTTAACGCGCTTACGGCAGTCAGTCAAACGTTCAGCATCACGCCCAAACATTTCGACATAAGCAAGGATGTGGTGACCGAAAGTAATTGGTTGCGCCACTTGCATATGGGTAAAACCCGGCAAGATGGTGTCGCTGTGCTTTTCCGCTAAATCGAGTAAAGCAAGGCGGAATTGCGCGATTAGTTCCAAAATTTGATCGATGGCATTTCGCATATAAAGACGAATATCTGTCGCAACTTGATCATTACGTGAACGGCCAGTATGCAGGCGTTTACCCGCATCGCCCACCAACTCTGTCAGGCGTTTTTCGATATTTAGGTGAACGTCTTCCAAGTCAAGCAACCATGTAAATTGACCACTTTCGATCTCTGCACTGATCTGTGCCATACCACGTTGAATGTCGGCATAGTCTTGGGCACTGATGATGTTTTGTGCTTGCAGCATTTCGGCGTGGGCGAGCGAACCTTGAATATCAACCGATGCCATACGATTGTCAAAAAATACGGAAGCGGTATAACGTTTGACCAAATCAGAGACAGGTTCGGAGAAGCGTGCTGACCAAGCCTCGCTTTTTTTAGAAAATTGTGATGTCATAGTAGCTTTAGTGAATGAACGAACGGTGTGCGAGCCAAAGAATGTAAAACCTGCGCAGAGGGATGTTCTTGTGGAGACATCATTTCAGGTAGTCTCGGCTGTCGCTGCCGATAACTGACGTACCGCAAGGGTTTAAGCTGACGTAAAAGCGTGGCAGATTATACCGCGACTCGCATTGTGGAAGAAGGTTAAGAGGGCGTAAAACCCTGAGATCGACTGCTTTTTAAAGGAACGTCGGCCTCATTCCCAAGATATTCACGCAAATGCACACACAAAATAGGATAAAAATAGGGCATGACACAACAAGTACAAAAAGATGGCGAAAGTGTCAGCAAAACTGAGGTGTTAATCCCAGATTGCTGCAATATCGGTATTGTTATTCGGGTCTTGGTGCTAGTGAACTTGGTCGTGTTAATGGCATTGTTGGCTCGAGGCCAAGGTTGGGCGATCAACTTTCAAGAGTTTATTGAGACCTCAATGCTCATCGAACTGATCACCTTGCTCTCCTTGCTAAGCTTGTGTGCCTTTCGACGTTTGGTCGAGAAAAATCCGACTGAAGCATGGATGCAAAGAGTCGTCTGTGGCACAGTGCCGGGCATAGTCTGTTTTTTAGTCTTGCAGTTGCTATCGCAAATTGAATGGTTTGCTTTCAGCTTCCCGCATTTGCACTACGGTTTTGCGACACTCTTATGCTTTTTAATGGGTCTGGGCATGCAGCATTATTTTGAATTGCGTACTAGGGCCTTTTCTCCTGCGCTGGGTGAAGCACGTTTGCAGGCCTTGCAAGCGCGTATCCGTCCTCATTTCTTATTCAATAGTCTCAATGCGGTACTGTCATTGATTCGCAGTGAACCGCGACGCGCAGAAACTGCATTGGAAGATTTAGCGGATTTATTTCGCGTCTTGATGCGTGATACACGCGACTTGAGTACTCTCAACGATGAAATCGGCTTATGCAAACAATACTTGGCAATAGAGCAAATTCGGCTTGGTGAACGCTTAGTGGTGCAATGGGATCTGAAGGAATTAAGTGCCCAGGCCTTAAGTTCGGCCAAAATACCATCTCTGCTTTTGCAACCTTTGATTGAAAATGCCGTGCATTACGGTATAGAACCGTCCGCAAATCCAACACCGATCGTCATCAAAATTGCAAAAACGCTTGATAAGATTGAAATTCGTGTGAGCAATCATTATCATCGACAAGCACAGTTACCTTCGGGAAATCAAATGGCGTTAGAAAACATTCGGCAACGTTTAAAGTTGCTCTACGATATCGAAGCGCAACTCAAGGCTGACATAGTTGGTGAGCAGTTTGAGGTGCATTTGGTGTTTCCAGAGAAGTATTAAAAAGAAAAAGCAAAAGACGAAGCATGACTAAGCCACGGATTTTAATTGTTGATGATGAAGCGCCAGCGCGTTCGCGTATGCGCAGCTTGATTGAAGATATTCAGCTAGATTGCCCTTGCGAATTGATTGGCGAGGCAAATGATGGTCAAACCGCGCTCGATATTTTGGTTGAACAAAAACCAGACATTTTGCTGTTGGATGTGCAAATGCCAGGGATGACCGGGATCGAATTAGCCCAGCATATCGCAGCGGCGAACTTAGCGGCCGCACCTGCGATCGTGTTTGTGACTGCCTACGACGAGTACGCACTGAAGGCGTTTGAAGTTCATGCAATGGACTACCTACTCAAACCAGTTCGAGCTCAACGTTTACAAGAGGCGATTCAACGCATTCAACTGTTCAAGGCCCAACCAAGTACGCAAACGTCAGCCGAAAAACTCAGCGAGTCAGTGCAGGCCTTACCCAAATTGCGGCAGAACTTCTCAGTTTTGGAAAAAAATCGCGTCTTGTTGATACCTGTGCGCGATGTCTTGTTTTTGAAAGCAGAACAGAAATACGTCACGATTCAAACCTTACATCGTGCCTACCTGACTGAAGAAAGTCTAGTTTCAATTGAGTCGGAAATGAGTAGTGTTTTTGTGCGCGTACACAGAAATGCTTTAGTGGCTCGCGATGCGATTTTGGGAGTTGAACGTGCAACCCATATGGTCGATGCTGACTCTGAGCATGAACGCGCCACAGACTCTTGGCAAGTGATCGTGCGTGATTCGAATGAACGTTTGCCGATATCGCGTCGTCAGTGGTCGGTGATCAAGAATCTAGTTAGATAGCATTAACCCCTGAGTAATATGGGGAAGCTGTAAGCGTTACAGTAGGTTTTATTCTTTATCTGCATCATCTTTTGCTTGGAAGCGAGCGAAGCATGTCCGACGATTTGGAAAAAGCAAATGAGTTGAGCATACAAGAAAGCCGAGATCGGATTCAGATCAACGCGCTTGGCGTGCGTTTGCTATATGGCATCGCACTGACTGCCTTTTTTGCCTGCGGTATCGCCCTCATTCTCAATGACTACAAGAACCGTGGATTAGGGAATGGTGGGGCCTTAGCAGGTTTATCGGTTGCGGCATTAATCTTATACTTTCTGTATCGCGGTCAAGTTCGGCGTGCACTCGCGCTAATTTTGTGGGGCTTCGCCCTTGTGCCCATCGTGTTTGGCTTGCGCACATTTGGTTTTGGCGCGCCAGGAATCGTGTTTGTACCCCTGTCTATCATGGCTGCTAGTTGGGCGCTTTCGATTCGACACGCCGTTGCCATGACTGTGTCGGTGATAGTCGCTTGTTTTGTTTTTTTCGTTTTGATCCGGACCCAGCAAATTGTACCTGTTGAACCCGACGTTTCTGTTCGTGTAGTCATCCTGATTGGTGTAATCATCGTCGCATTACTGCTGGGCTTGGTTGGTGTGAGGGCATTGCGCTCTGAGTTCGAACACGTTCGCCAGTTAGCCAACTCTTTGCAAGGGAAGGCGGAAGAATTGAAACGTTCGGAAGCCTCTTTTTCCAGCCTCTTCTTAGCCAATCCATTGCCAGCCATTTCGGGCGATATGCAAGGGCATATGATTGATGTCAACAACGCCTTCGTCACCGCTTTCGGTTTTGATCCCTCGCAATTAATCGGTAAATCTGTGCAGGAAATCGGGCTATTTGCACACGAAGAAGAGCGTCGCTTAGTGGCGAAGTTTACGCTCAGGCAAGGTGTGGTGGGTTATCCTGTAACCATGCGTTTATCGAACGGAGAAAAGCGGCATTATCTGATTAGTACATCCGCTTTTGAGCTTTCAGGTGGATGGCGTTTTGTGGCTTTGTTTTTAGATCAAACAGATCGCTTAGCGGCCGAGAAAGCACAGCATATATTGACGGTAGAACTCGAACAGCGCGTTGCTAAACGTACAGCGGAATTGAGCGATGCTTTGCAAAATTTAAGGCGCACGCAAAGCGATCTAGTACAAGCGGAGAAGCTAGCGTCACTTGGTTCTATGGTGGCGGGTATTGCACATGAATTGAACACACCAGTGGGCAATGCCTTGATGGTGGCCTCGACTTTGCTTGATCAAGAAAAACAGTTCGAAGCTGGATTGGTGAATGGCTTATCGCGCAATACCCTCAATCAATTTCTCTTTAATATTCGAGATTCAGGCGATATCCTCGACCGCAATCTCCGTCGAACGGCAGACTTAATTAATAGCTTTAAACAAATCGCTGTTGATCAAACGAGTGAGCAGCGTCGCGACTTTGACTTGCAAGAAGTGGCTCATGAAGTCTTGGTGACGCTCAGCCCTAGCTTACGTAAGACCAAGCACATTCTTCGCAATGAGATTCCGCAAGGGATTAAGCTCAATAGTTTTCCCGGGCCGCTAGAGCAAGTCATCATGAATATGGTTAATAATTCCTTGCGCCATGCTTTTGACGAGGAAGACTTCGGCATCATGCGTATGAGTGCAGAGTTATCTAGCCCCGACGAAGTCAAAATTTCCTTTAGTGATAATGGCAAAGGAATTCCAGCTCAACATATTCAGCGTATTTTCGACCCATTTTTCACTACCAAGTTGGGTCAAGGTGGGTCGGGATTAGGTCTCAGTATTGCCTACAATATTGTGACGGTGATGCTCGGTGGGCGGCTCGAAGTGCACAGCGAGCTCGGACAGGGGACGGAATTTATCATAGAGATACCGCTGACCGCGCCCGTTGAGCAGCGGTCAGTTTAATCTGCTTTATTTTTTAGTCGATTAACAAGCAGCGTGATTCACGGTAACCACGTGAATCGCCAAGCCGCCCAAAGATGTTTCCTTGTATTTCGCCTGCATGTCATAGCCAGTCACGCGCATAGTTTCGATGACTTGATCAAGACTGACGTGATGCGTTCCATCGCTTTTTAAAGCTAATGAAGCTGCAGTAATCGCCTTCACTGCACCCATGCCATTGCGCTCGATACACGGGATTTGTACCAAGCCACCAATGGGGTCGCAAGTCATGCCCAAATGATGTTCGATACCAATTTCCGCCGCAGATTCAATTTGTTCGTTGGTTCCACCTAAAGCCGCGGTCAAACCAGCCGCCGCCATCGCACAAGCAACACCCACTTCGCCTTGGCAACCAATTTCTGCGCCAGAGATGGACGCATTCTTTTTGCACAGCATGCCGACGGCCGCCGCCACCAATAAGAATTCGCGTATGCCTTTGACCGGATCACTAGGGTGGCAATCTTGTGAATAGTATTTGATGATGGCGGGAATGATGCCAGCTGCACCATTGGTTGGGGCAGTCACAACTCGGCCACCAGCGGCGTTTTCTTCGTTGACTGCCATCGCATACAAACTCACTTTATGCATGCCATCATGCGGCAAACTATTGTGCGTTTCGTTGGCTGTCAGCCAGAGCTTGGCAGCACGACGTTGCACGTGCAGGCCGCCCGGCAACTCGCCCGTAATCTTAAGGCCACGCTGTATGCACTGATTCATGACCGACCAAATCTTATCGAGGCCTGCGTCAAGTTCTTCTTCACTGCAATGACACAGCTCATTGGCGCGTAATAGGGCGGCTAAGGAGAGGCCAGTGCGTTTGCCATGGGCGAGTAGATCTGCCATGGTGGCAAACGGGTAGGGCAAGGTAACGGCGGGGGTGCTGACGACATTGGCGTTGTGTGCGAGCTCTGCTTCGGAGTAGATGAAGCCGCCACCCGTCGAGTAATAGGTATTGCTATAGCTGCTGCCGTCTTTGCGTGTCAACGTAAAACGCAGACCGTTAGGGTGGCCAGGTAAAACTTCTTGTTTGTGCCACAGTACGTCGTTGAGAATATCAAAATCAACTTTGACTTCACCGAGCAAAAGCATTACGCCCGAACGCGCTAAGTCTTCTAATTTTTGATCGACCGTGTCAGGAGCGACGTCTTGTGGAGTTTCTCCCATCAGACCAAGCAGCACGGCTTTGTCTGTGGCATGGCCTAATCCTGTTAGTGCTAAGGAGCCATAAAGGGCGACTTGAACTTGTTGCGCGTTTTGTAGATCGTGACATTCTTGAAGAAAACGGCGAGCCGCAATCATGGGGCCAACCGTATGTGAGCTTGAGGGCCCAACACCGATCTTAAACAAATCAAAAACGCGCATGTCCATACTAGTGTCCTTTTTCTTGAGATCTGCTTTGGCTTCTACCATCGAGCCTTGTGACGACGATGGTAAAAGTTAAAGCTGTTATATTTTTTCGACCTCACTGAACAGCCAGAGTATGCCGTGTTCAGTTGGTGATACGCACGTTCTTGAGCATGTCTTTCACCAAGGAAGCGAGGTCGATTTCTGCTTTCCAGCCCCAGTCTTTGAACGCGGCCTCATCGTTCAAACTTTGAGGCCAACTCGCTGCAATTGCCTGACGGCTGTCAGGCGCGTAGTGTACCTGAAAGTTTGGTACATTTTTTGTAATTTCAGCTGTGAGTTCTTGTGGGTTAAAGCTCATACCACTGACATTGTAGGAAGAGCGAATCTTGATGTTTTCTGCTGGCGCTTCCATCAAACTAATCGTGGCACGAATGGCGTCTGGCATGTAAATCATTGGCAAACTTTGCTGTGCTTCGAGGAAGCAGGAATAGGCTTCACCTTTCAATGCGGAATGGAAAATCGCAATTGCATAGTCGGTGGTGCCGCCGCCTGGAGGCGATTTGTAGCTGATGATGCCAGGGTAGCGAATACTGCGCACATCGACATTGTATTTCTGGAAGTAGTATTCACAAAGACGCTCACCAGCCAACTTACTGATGCCGTAGATCGTGTTTGGATCCATGACTGTATATTGTGGCGTATTCACGGCTTCAGTATTCGGGCCGAAAGCCGCGATAGAAGATGGCCAGAATACTTTCAAAGGCTTGCCAGCTTCGCCGCGTATGCGTGCCAGTTCCAAGATATTGAGCAAACCATCCATGTTCAATGTCCAGGCCTTCAAAGGGGCTTTTTCACCCGTCGCCGATAACAGCGCCGCCAATTGATACACTTGTGTGATCTCATATTGCTCATGAATTTCAGCCAAACGCTCTGCGCTCAACACGTCGACTACTTCATAAACCTTGGCACCATACAAACTTGTTGGGCTGATGTCTGCCGCAATTACATTGTCTGCGCCATGTTTGGCCGCTAAAGCGTCGACCAATTCGCTACCGATTTGACCATTGGCACCGATGACTAAAATACGTTCCATATTGCTTCCTGATTTTCTAAAATTCGTTTATTTAGGTCGTTGGGGGATTTATTTAATGAGTCCCAACTCACGACCTGCTTGCGCAAAAGCAGCCAAGGCGGTCTGTAATTGTTCTTTGGTATGGGCGGCAGACAGTTGTACACGTACGCGCGCTTGGCCCATCGGTACCACAGGGTAAAAGAAACCAGTCACTAAAACGCCGAGTTCATACATGCGTGCTGCAAATTTTTGTGCAACTGGCGCATCGAACAACATGACCGGTATCACAGGGTGTGTGCCTGGTTTAATCGTGAAACCTAATTCTGCAATTTCCTTACGGAAGAAAGCGGTGTTTTCATGCAGACGATCACGCAATTCTGTCGATTTCGAGAGACGATCCAATACCGCTAAGGAAGCACCGGCGATCGATGGTGCTAAGGTATTTGAAAACAAATAAGGACGCGATTTTTGACGCAAGGTATCGATCACTTCTTTACGGGCCGCAGTAAAGCCACCCATTGCGCCGCCCAAGGCTTTGCCCAAAGTGCCGGTAATGATGTCGATACGACCCATGACATTGTGGTGTTCGTGAGTGCCGCGACCTGTTTTGCCGAGGAAGCCAGACGCGTGGCATTCGTCGATCATGACCAAGGCATCGTACTTATCTGCTAAATCACAAATCTTGTCGAGCTGAGCAATCGTGCCGTCCATCGAGAAAGCACCGTCGGTGACGATAATGCGGTGACGTTTGTCGGCCGCTGCTTGCAATTGTTTTTCTAAGTCGGCCATATCGTTATGGGTGTAACGGAAGCGAGCCGCTTTGCACAGGCGAATACCGTCAATAATCGAAGCGTGGTTTAAGGCGTCGGAGATAATCGCATCATTTTCATCAAACAAAGGCTCGAATACACCACCATTGGCATCAAATGCAGCAGCGTACAAAATCGTATCTTCCATGCCTAAGAAGTCAGCGATGGCGCGCTCTAATTGTTTATGCACGGTTTGTGTACCGCAAATGAAACGAACGGAAGACAGGCCATAACCATATTGCTCAGTCGCTTTGATAGACGCTTGCACTGTTTCTTCATCACCCGATAAACCGAGGTAATTATTGGCGCACAAATTGATCAATTGACGGCCGTCATCACACTGCACTAAGGAGCCTTGGCGAGAGGAGATAACGCGCTCTGGTTTGTACAAGCCTTGCTCGCGCAATCCATCGAGTTTGCCGGCTAATTCAGTAAAGAATGCGCTTTTCTTAGTGTTTGTGCTCATGAGTATGTCTCCTAGTGCAGAGTATTTACGGTTTATCGGCAGTGTTCTGTTATGATCGAAAACAAGAGGATTTGCAGTGTTTGCACAGAAATCCTGAAAAATTTACTAAATTTAAAAATATTCGATATATCGAACATAAATTCAATATAGCGAATGTTATCTATGCTTATTTGATTTGGCAAGTGAAACTATGAAAAAAGTGATTGCAACTAAGGCAAGTTCGGCAACGCCAGCAGCGCCACCGGAGGTTGGAGCAACTCTACAGCGTTTACGGCTGGAAAGAGGCTTAACTTTGGAAGACTTATCCCGCACTGCGGGAGTGTCAAAATCCATGCTGTCGCAGATTGAGCGAGAAAAGGCTAATCCAACGATTGCGGTCGCTTGGCGCTTGGCCAATGCCTTGGGCATAGGTATGGCCGAGTTGCTAACGGCTGAAGTTCCCAAGGTAGATCCGATTCGTATGTTGGAGCCGCACGAGACACCGACCTTGCCTGGAGAGCATTCAGGTTATGTCTTGAAGATCTTAGGGCCGATGGAGTTAGCAGGGCGCTTTGAATGGTATGAACTTCTGTTAGCACCGGGTGGCGCTTTGGTGTCGAACGCCCATGATCCAGGTACTTCCGAGCATCTAACGCTCCTAGGTGGTAGCGTTGAGGTCGAAATAGAAGGCAGCAAAAAGAAGCTCAAAGTCGGCGGGACAGCCCGCTATGAGGCCGATTGTGCCCATGCCATTCGCAATATCGGCAAGACCGAGGCGAAGGCATTGATGGTGGTGATTCATCGCTAATGGCAGAGTTGGACAAATACTTAGGCTCTGGCGTGCAGGCCAGAGCTGCAACTTGTCTAGCGGATTTTCCTTAGAAAATTTGCCCAATTCGAGATAAAAATTCAGCCTGCCCTGAGTTTTCTGCTGCATTGCAAGATATAATCAAGTGAAATTCCTCTTTCGCTTATTTATCTTCAATTCATCATGCATTACCAATCCACACGTGGTTACGCCGCAAATTCTGATTCTTCCGTTGGTTTTTCTGAAATTCTTCTCGGTGGTTTAGCTCCTGATGGCGGTTTGTATTTGCCTAAGCAATACCCTCAAGTCACGGCAGAGGAGTTGAACGCTTGGCGCCAACTCAGCTATGCCGATCTCGCTTTTGAAGTGTTACGCAAGTTTGCGACTGATATTCCAGAAGCGGATTTGAAGGCGATTACTCGCAAAACATACACCGCCAACGTGTACAAGAATGCGCGTGCTGGTGAGTCCGCACAAGACATCACGCCTTTGCATACGGTGGTTGAGAAAGAGGGGCGCAAGTTAGTATTGCAAGCCTTGTCGAATGGCCCAACCTTGGCTTTTAAAGATATGGCGATGCAATTGCTCGGCAATTTGTTTGAATACGCCTTGGCCAAGAACGGTGCAGAGCTCAATATTTTTGGGGCGACTTCAGGCGATACCGGTAGTGCTGCTGAGTATGCGATGCGTGGTAAGAAGGGTATTCGCGTTTTCATGCTGTCACCGCATCAAAAAATGAGTGCCTTCCAAACGGCGCAAATGTTTAGCTTGCAAGATCCGAATATTTTCAATATCGCTGTTGAAGGTGTGTTCGATGATTGCCAAGATATGGTCAAGGCGGTTTCGAATGATTTGGAATTTAAGAGTCGTCAGAAGATCGGCACGGTCAATTCGATTAACTGGGCTCGTGTTGTCGCCCAAGTCGTGTATTACTTCCGTGGCTATTTGTCGGCGACGACCAGCAATGATCAGAAGGTGTCTTTCACTGTTCCATCCGGTAACTTCGGGAATATCTGTGCAGGCCATATTGCACGCATGATGGGTCTGCCTATCGCCCAATTAGTGGTGGCAACTAACGAGAATGATGTACTCGACGAATTCTTCCGTACGGGTGTTTACCGTGTGCGTAAATCAGCTGAGACTTATCATACGACTAGCCCTTCGATGGATATTTCCAAGGCATCCAATTTCGAACGTTTCGTATTCGACTTGCTTGGTGGTGATGCCGCACGTGTCAAAGCCTTGTTTGCGAAAGTCGAAACCGCTGGTGGTTTTGATTTGTCGGGCAAGCCTGGCAGCGATGGTGACGAGTTTGCGAAAGTGTCTCAGTTCGGATTCGTTTCAGGCAAGTCAGTACATGCTGATCGTTTAAATACGATTCGTCAGGTAGAGAAAGATTTTGGTATTACGGTCGATACGCATACTGCCGATGGTATCAAGGTGGCACTTGAACACTGGCGTGCGGATGAAACGATGATTGTGCTGGAAACTGCATTGCCTGCAAAGTTTAACGAGACTATTCAAGAAGCACTGGGGCGCGATGCTGAACGACCAGCAGGCTTTGAAAATATCGAGACGTTGCCCCAACGATTTGAAGTGATGAAGGCAGATGTAGAACAGATGAAAGCCTTTATCACGGAGCGTACAGGTCTCTAATCAGTTAGTCATCTAGGGAAATCAAAACGAAACAGGCTATGGTGACGTGGCCTGTTTTTATTTGTGGGTGATGTACTGTCATATGAGCCACATCAGCCTAGGCATTACTACTTCATGACAAACTTTGACGAAACCCGTCCTTATCGGAGATGATAGCGCCTGTTTGAATTGAAGAGGGAAAATCTCACATGGGTCTGATTCGTTTTCTTACTCCTGTCATTATCGTAGCGGCATTAATATTGTCACCAGCCAGCGATGCGGCAACAGCGAAAAAAGCAGTGCCAACTAAAGCCAAAGCTAAGAGCGCGCCGAAAAAAAACGACAAGGCGAATACAAAAGTTAAGCATGGAAGCAAGGCGCACGACCGCAAAAAAGAGAGTCGACATACTAAAACCTCAGCGAAAGGGAAAAAAGCTCAGCTTAAATCAGAACGTGCTGAAGCTCGTGCTGCAGTTTCCGCTCACGATTTAGCTCTCGCACCTGAAGCGCAATTTCAACAAGCGATGAGTTATACCCGCACTGGTAAACGAAAAAAACCAGATTGGGCACATGCTATTCCACTATTGGAAAAGTCGGCTACGACGTATCCACTTGCACAATATCGATTAGCCGATTACTACTTGGGAAATTGGGGTAAAGGTCATCGCGTCAATCCAGAGCTTGGCTATGAGTACTTGGCGAAGGCGTCGAACGCAGGTTATTTGCAAGCGCAAGTCGAATATGCGCGTTACCTTGAGAAAAAAGGGGAGCATCAATCCGCATTGAAGCTGTGGCGTGAAGCAGCCGACCAAGGACATGTCGACGCCATGTTGCGATTTGTGGAGTTAAACGATGTGAAAAAACATCCGAATGCTGACCCTGTCATGGCCTACGCCTATATTCAGATCGCGGGCCAACAAATCATGGCGAAACGTGCAGCCTTAACCGTGAAAACAGAACGAGAGCAGAAAGCCGAGGAAGCGTTTCAAGTCTATGTCGATAAAATGGCTTCGGCTTTGAATGATGAGCAGAAGATCGCTGCCAATAGTTTTGTTGCAGAGTGGCAGGCAAGGCCGACTGAGATCACCCAGCATGTCGATAAACTGCCAAAGAAGTAAGTCGATAGGTAAATTATTTCGATATTGAAAAAAGCCATGCACAAATTCGTGCATGGCTTTTTTGTTTCGAACTGCGCTTCCCAATCTTGCAATTACTCGACAGATTTAAGGAATGTAGCGAGTTTTTCGTTGAAGATTTTCGGTTGGTCGATCATCACAAAGTGGCGCGCTTCATTAATAGAAATCATTTGTAATTTGGGTGTGCCAGCCATCAAGCTTGCGTAGTACGCCGTTTTTTGATCTTCCGACATATTGATGGCAACCATGTCTTTGGCATAGTACGGTGAAACCATCCCTACGGGGACGCTAATCTTTGGCATATCTTTGCGCATATCGTTGCCAAACATCTCCGACATGTATTCGATATAGGCAGTACGATCACTGGTAGCGCTGCGTTTGCCGAGAGATTCAGCGACTTTGTCGTCGATCACGCCCATAAACTTCATGTAGTTGACTTGCTGTTGTTCAAAAACCGCTTGGCTTAGATTTCCCATCTGGCCACGCATATTATCCACGGTTGCTTTACGCTGCTCAGGCGTCATATTTTCTGATCGTGGTAGCACTGGAAGCCCATCGACTGCAAATACGCCACGAATTAAATTCGAATGATCTTGGGCAAACCAGATCGATAGGGCAGAACCCAAACTATGACCGATAACGACAGGCTTATTGATTTTCTGTGTTTGGATGAGTTCAAGTAAGGACTCCTTCGCCTTGATAAACTTTAGACCAGGCATCGCAGGTTTACCATCGAAGCCGGCCAAGGTGATGACGTATAAGTCATGGTCTGCTTGCATGGCTTTGACGGTATCGTCCCACACGTATGCACCGCTCGAGAGGCCAGGGATCAAAATCAAAGGCGCACCTTTGGCTTTTGGATTTTTGTATTCTTGGACGTACATACTGCCGACTTGGTATTCTTTTGGGGCTAATTTGCTAACGCTTGTTGTGGCTGAGTCCGCAGAAAGCATTGAAGTGCTGGCATGGCTTTGACCCGCACTGATAGCTGCGACCAAAGCGACGATTACAGCGATATTGAGGCGTGATGTTTTGCAGAAGTTTGGGAATTTCATAATTTTTCCTTTTTAATTTACGAAGAATTTTTACTAACATTGATTTCAAAAAAAACGAAGCTACTTGGGTTCTAGGAAGGGAAGACTGGCGGTCTTCCACTTCGATTCATGCTCATCATTCGTCAACAAAGAATATCTTTTCAATCGGCATTCCAAACAATTTACTGATGGTAAACGCGAGTGGCAGGCTAGGGTCATAACGTCCGGTCTCGATCGCATTGACCGTCTGTCGCGAGACTTCTAGCATATCAGCGAGAGCGGCTTGGCTTAGTTCGCGTTCGGTTCGAAGTTCTTTCACGATGTTTCTCATGTTAGCGCTCCTGGAATTTGCGAATGATCACGACCACCAGCCAGGTCGCCATAAACACGCCGTAGTGTACGAAGCCATTCAGTTTGGGGAAGCCTACACCTTCGGCAAAGCCATAACTGAAACTTAAAAAAGCAGTGACACCACCCGCTATAGCGATCATCTCTAACATGTAGATGCGCATGAATTCATCTTGACGATTCAGGTGGCGAATGATGGCTCGCATCGTTAATAACCCCGGTAAGACAGGTGTCAGTACAACGGCTGTTTGCAATGCACCAGCTTCTAAAGACTTGGCGACGAAGATGGAAGCAAATAGAACGATCACGTACAGCACAATAGATAAACGCAGTTCTTTGCTATAGGTTTTGGCATCTGCGCGGTCTTTTTTTGAATATTTATCTTGTTCCATTTTGTTCTCCACATTACGTTTGTAAAGTTTGTTTGACATCTGTTTCGATAAAAAAAGCAAGATGTATGAACAGCCTGCTTAGTGTTGCGAGTCAAGTGAACTTGACATCTGATTCTAAAAAATAAGCAGCGGGGTTTTTTTTCGCTGCTTGATGTGTAAAGCATGTTTTACATATTAGTCGCCTGAAAATGCAATGTCAAGCGTCCTTTACAAAAAAATCGAAAAATAAATCAAAAATATACAACGATCGTGAATTTACCTGTGGCAGGCGCACAGCAATCCTGCCTGTTTCTCTCTGAAATCGAAACACAACAGCTCGATCAAATATTGTTCTTTTTAATTGACATTCAATACTCTAGCCGCCACACTTTTGCCCGATTCACATGAAAAAAAGACACAGGATTTTGTGCCTTAATACTCCAAAACCGTTTCTCACGACGAGGTATCAGGATGTCGAATATCGCAGGTAAAGCGTATGCCATGAATGTGATTACCCCTATACGGTGGTACACCGCTTGGCTCAATAAATTCTATTTTTGGTTTGCATTAAAAGTGCCTTCAACTCTGAAGGGCTTGATGACACTCTCACTCATTCACTATGCCCGTTGGGTAATTATTGGGCGCGATCAATTTCCTCATCTTGACCCTAAACAGCCGAAAGAAAAACTGAAATATTCCTACATGATGTTCTTCAGTAATTTCAACGGTAGCTGGGACCAATATGTAGATTCGTTCACGTTTGCGATTCCTGGTGGTCTTGATCTCTTTTGGAAGTGGAATATCCGTTACCCAAAGTCGGTACCATTGACGCCATTCCATAACTACATTCGTTACAACCAGATTGAAACCATTCATTATTACAATGCCTATCCGTTGGCGGCCTCGAATGATGTGAAAAGCGCCAAGGCAATTAAGGATGCTTTGATCGCGTTTCAAAAGCACGATTTGGATGCCAGTGATGCTGATTTTATGAAGCGCTATAACGCTCTGGTGCGTGGCTTGCAGCATGACCTCGGTGATATGCATCCAACCCCTATTATTAGTATGTCTGCTTACCAAGTTCAGCGCCGTCAGCGTTGGCATGATGGTTCCTTGAAAAAAGAGATCGCGGCACAAGCCTTGGCCGATGCGGGTACAACAGGAGATCAACATGGCCGGTAATATCAACGGAAACGCTTATGCTTTAACCATACTATCGCCGATTAAGAGTGCTTATACAGCAGACGAAATCGCTTACGCCGATTTGATTCGTGATCGTTTGCAGGGATGGAATTTCGAAAATAACAGTCCCATGGCGAAAGTGCCCAACACTTATCTTTGCCGTTTCTTTGTGCTCGACGATGTGTACACTGAGTCACAACCCACTGGCGGTGGACTTGATACGGTGCGGGATTTATCGCCATTTGTGACCGATCCAATGCGTCGCGCAGCGGTGCCAAAAGAGGACCATTTACAGTCGCGCTACCTCGTGTTTTCTTGTAATTTCTATGGCGGACCGAAGGCGGATCTCGATGCTTATTTGCGTGGAATGTGGCAAGCGATAAACGATCGGATCAAAGAAATTTGGTCGTATTGCTATGGTTTTGATCAGGTGAGTGATGCCGATAGCTTTATTGTTTATATGAAGAAATGTCAGCTGACTGCATCTTTGTTTTTTGATGGTTCTAACGACGAACCCTTGGCAGAACAATTGAAAGCGCTCTACCTCAAACAAGAGTTTGCTAAGTTTGTGATCGATAACCAAGGACTCGATGCCGCGGCTATTAAGGTGAATATGCAAGCCTTCATGCAACGTGTTGCGCCGAATAATCTGACAGCGCCAACATGGTCTGCCGGTAAGTACCGTCTATAAATATTCCAATAAAGAGGTCGAGTGTGACTAAACAATTAGATTTAACAGACATTCAAGGGAATGTCATTCGTGCGTATGGACGGTTTGGATATCCTGTAGCGCGTTATGTGTTTTTAAATATTCGTCATTCTGCTATTGCACGTGATTTTGTGGCTGCTGTGACCAAGCGTGTGACATCGTCAGTAGAGTGGGGTAATGGTGCTGGGCAGATCGCACAGCCAAATTGGACCGTGAATATCGCTTTTGCTTACCAAGGTTTAAAGGAATTGGAATTGCCACGCTCTTCGCTCAATGGTTTTTCACCGGAGTTTGTGCAAGGCATGAAACATCGTCGCGATATTTTGGGTGATGACGGTCCTAGTTCTCCAGAAAATTGGGATCCCATCTGGCAAGGTAACCGTGAAACGCGTGAGCAAGACGTCCATATCTTTATTTCACTTAACGCACGATTACCGCAATTCTTGGAAGAGTCATACCAATGGTTGCGAGGCGTGGTTAATGCACATGCAGAAGGTGTGGTGATTCTTGGTGGTCATCGTGGTGATGATGGCGCAATCCTAGATTACCAAGACGTGAAAGTCGTGATGGAAAACGGACATCCAACCTCGAAAGAGCACTTTGGTTATACCGATGGCATAGGCGATCCTGTTTTTGAAGGTGCACCTAACTACGACTTGAATGTGCAAGGTCGTGGGAAACAGATGGATGATGGCACGTGGGCGCCTTTGGCAACTGGCGAATTTTTGCTTGGTCACGTTGATGAAGCCCACGAATATCCACCAGCACCGCAGCCGATTCTGTTGTCTCGCAATGGTACATATATGGTCTATCGCAAGTTGCATGAAAATGTTGCGAGCTTCGATCAATATTTGGAAAAGCATGCGCATAGTTTTGCCGCGCATAAAGATTTACCCTTAGACGATGCACGCGAATTACTTGCAGCGAAGTTTGTTGGGCGTTGGCGCGATAACGGTGCACCATTGGTGAAGGCTCCTGACCCAGCAAGCAAAGCCAAGTTTGATATGCAATTCATGGGAGCGGATCAACAAGGTAAAGATAAGCTCTTAAGCGACTTCACCTATGACGATGATATGAGTGGTGCGAAGTGCCCATTTAGTGCCCACATACGTCGTATTAATCCGAGAGCGTCTTTACAGATGGTGAAGGGGGCTTGTCCAGGCTCGATGATTTATAACAAAGATGCCTTTGATACGCCCGGCGCGTTGGCGAATCGTCGCCGTATTTTAAGACGTGGTTTGCCCTATGGCGAGGTGAAAGATCGTAGCAGTAATGCTGGTAATCACGGCATTATCATCATGATGATCAACGCCGACATCAATCGACAGTTTGAGTTTGTGCAGCAGCAGTGGATTAATTATGGCAATGATTTTCAAGCGGGAAGTGACAAAGAAATCTTGCTGGGCAACCATAGCGCCGATGAGAAAACACCAAGTAAAGCGGTGTTGCAGGTTGATCCAAATAGCGACGAGGCACCATACTTCCTAAGTAAGATTCCTCGTTTAGTCGAAACTCGGGGTGGCGAATACTTCTTCGTACCGAGCTTGACCGCTTTGCGCATGATCGCCAAAGGTGTTGTTGATCCAACATGAAGTCGTAGAGTCTCGACTTGCGACAGAAGCGGCGCTCATATTGAGCGCCGTTTTTTATTTCGGTGTTTTCGAGCATATCGTGAGCTAATTGTTATTAAATTTCAATGAGTGGTTCGATTGGCGAGGGAACTTTGTGATGAAATTTCTCTCTAATTGGCCATAAATTAATTCACTGTCTTAGTTTTATTTCACGCGACTACATTCAAATTTCCGGAGACAAATTAAATGAAAATTTCTTCCCTTGTTATCTCTAGTGCACTGGTACTTGCGACCTCTGCAAGTGCACAAGATGCGACGAGTAATGTGCCTCCAGCCGTTAGCGCAAACAAACCGAGCACTATTGCAAATGAACGGTTGCTACCTGCCGAGTCTGCCGTGCATTCAAGCGGGACGGTGACCATCAAGTCTAAAATTGTTCCCTACAAAGCAACCGCGGGTACCCAGCCAGTTTGGGATAAAGACGGCAAGGTGATTGCGTCTTTGTTTTATACCTACTACCAAAGAAGTGATGTGTCGAACCGAGAAAAACGTCCTCTCATTTTTTCTTTTAATGGCGGGCCTGGTTCGGCTTCGGTGTGGATGCACGTTGCTTATACTGGTCCCAAAATGTTGAATATTGATGATGAGGGATACCCAGTACAACCCTATGGAGTTCGTGATAACCCGCACTCGATTTTGGATGTTGCAGATATTGTCTATATTGATCCTATCAATACAGGGTTTTCGAGGATACTAGACCCGAAGGCCGATCGTGCCCAGTTTTTTGGAGTCAATGCTGACATCGCCTATCTCGCCGAGTGGCTTAATACATTCGTTTCTCGTCAAAGTCGTTGGAATTCACCGAAGTATTTGATTGGTGAAAGCTATGGCACGACACGTGTTTCTGGACTCGCGAAAGAACTGCAAAACAATCATTGGATGTATCTGAATGGTGTGATCTTAGTTTCTCCAACCGAACTTGGAATCAAACGTGACGGCCCCGTTGATGCAGCACTTTCTCTACCTTATTACGCTGCAACCGCTTGGTACCACAAGGCGCTTCCAGCCGATTTGCAGCAACGAGATTTGAATGCTTTGCTGCCTGAAGTTGAAGCGTTCACCTTAGATGAATTTATTCCAGCACTCAGTCGTGGTGGCTTTATTGATCCGACAAAGCGTCAGGAAATTGCAGCGAAGGTAGCGCGTTACTCAGGCTTGTCTGAGAAGACTGTGCTGCAGAATAATCTCACTATTGCACCAGCATTTTTTTGGAAAGACTTACTGCGCGAAAAAGGAAAAACAGTCGGACGTCTTGATTCACGTTATTTGGGAATCGATCGTAGTGATGCTGGCATAGCGCCTGATTACAATGCAGAATTAACTTCTTGGTTGCATTCATTCACGCCTGCGATCAATTACTATCTACGTGATGTGTTGAAATACAAAACGGATGTTAAGTACAACATGTTTGGGCCGGTTCATCCTTGGGATAATAGTAATGATAAAACAGGCGAGAATTTACGTCTTGCGATGGCAGAAAATCCGTACATGCATTTGATGGTGCAGTCAGGCTACTACGATGGGGCGACGAATTACTTCGACGCTAAGTACACGATGTGGCAGATTGATCCAAGCGGCAAGATGAAAGATCGCATGGAATTTAAAGGCTATCGTAGTGGTCATATGATGTATTTAAGAGCTGAAGATTTGGCGACGTCCAATGAACATATTCGTGAATTCATTAAGAAATCATTGCCTGCTTCTGGGCAGGCTGCCAAATACTAAATCCGAGTTGAATGAAAAAAGCCCTGATTGATTTATTCAGTCAGGGCTTTTTTTCATTTGCTTGGATTGACTCTTAGGTGCTCGGACGCATCATAATTTTTCGAACAACCTCGTTAAAGACTTGCACCATTGCGGGATCAAATTGAGTATCACTATTAGCGTTGATTTCGGAAATCGCGCTGAGTAGGCTTTTCTTAAATGTGCGGTCAGATCGTTCTGTCGTGATTGAACAGAAGGTATCTACAATCGATAACATGCGGCCACCAATGTGAATTTCGTCTCCTTTGGCGCCATTCGGATATCCTGTTCCATCGAAGCGCTCGTGATGATCTAACACCATCCGCGCTGCTTCTTCCCAACCGCCAAATCGTAATAGGAATTGACTGCCAATCACCACATGTTCTTGAATCTTACGTAGTTCTTCTCTGGAGAGTGAGCCTTCTTTGTTGAAGATATTATGTGGAATGAAACTCATGCCTACGTCATGCATGAGTGATGCTGCTTGAAGCTGTTTGGGATCGACAGGGAAGCCCATTGCCTCATTGAGTTGTTCTGTCATCTGTACTACTTGATCGCTGCGATTTTTACGATAAATACTGAGGTTGTCGATGTGATTCGACAATTCGCGCATCAGTTCTAGATCAGGTGGAACTTCGAGTAAGACTTTTTTTGCTTTAACTTCTTGCGCAATACTGCGGTCTTTTTTATCTAATAAATTAATAGCGTTACGTACTTCCGATTCAACATTACTTGCATTGAGAGATGCCAGCAGCTGTTCGGCAACTTTGCAAAGTAGGAGACGTTTATCGTTATTACATTGTTTGCTGGTAATTAGTTCGGCTAGCAGATCTTCAATCTCATCGGTCGCAAGCAGCAAAAATTCGCCGATCACAGGATGATAAGGAATTTGATTCGCTCTAACTTTGGCAACAATATCTTCGATACGATGTAGGGGTTCGGTAAAGGGAGTTAATCCCACCATGAGGCAATTGCCTTTGAGTGAGTGCAGGGCGCGAAATAGGCGATGCACAAACTCAGGTCCACCGTGATTGTTGAGAGCCTTAATGCAGGTTTCAGTTTCATCGCAACTTTCTCTCGTGCACGAGACGAAGTCATCGATGATGGAACGCTCCATGGCGAGAAATTCTGGGCAGGAAATTGCGGGTGAATTCATATTGAAAGGCCCCAATACTGTTTTGAAATAATACCCTGGGGAAATTATAGCCTTATGGGTAAGAATTTCCAGAAGAAAACCGCTTTAAATTGTTAAAAGAACTTAATTGTTACGATTTTGTCTTGATTTGTTGTTTCTTCCGCGTAAGACACACCTAGTTAGTATTTTTTTGCCCCGATCTTGGCAAAATGGCACCGCTTGGGTGCCATTTGTTCCTGTGTTTCTGAGGGTTATTAGCGTTCTCTTTTTAATTTGGACTCTTCATATTTGTCTTTGGGTTTCTCGACCTTTTCGGTTTTCGCAGCGGGAGCCGAAACTGGTGGTGTAGAAACCGGTGCTGTCACAACTGGCATCGCTTGTCTGACTTCCACCGGCCTTGGTTCAGGTCTTGATTCTTGGCGAGGTGCGAAACTTGCCTGCGGACGTTCGATCGGACGTTCATTTCCGCGTTCAATGAGGCGTTCCTGCATGCGTTCAACCGGACGCTCATTGCGTTCGATAGGCCGATCAACGGTGCGATTTGGTGCAGCGACGGGTGTCGGGTTGTTTATGACAGGCATTTGAGGACTTGGCATGCTACTTTGAACTGTCACATCCCGACGATTTTCAATGCGCGTGTTATTTCCTCGGTAATCGTCACCGCGTGTTGCTCGTCCGCGTTCGGCTTGAATTTCGTCATACGACTTGTTGTTTATCTGCGGTGGCGTTACGGCAGTCGTGTTGATGCTCGCATTGTTTGTGTTCGCAGGTTGCGGGCGATCATTCCGTGCCGGCATTTGTGGATATTGAACGACAATATTCGGTTGCGCAGAAGGGGCGTTACTTCCTACTGGCGTATTTGGGTTTGTCTGCACATTGAGACCTGCTGTTCCACCATTCGGAGTTTGTGTGGTCACGCCACTGCGATTATTTGTCATACCATTTGCCGTATTCGTTCTGTCACGGCCTCGGTTATCGAAATTGTTATTCGTACTACCCTGGCTATTGTTGTTGACCGAATTAATTGTGGCCCGGCTATGGTATTGATCGTTCTCCTGCCAAGTGCGAGGACGTCCTTCACCAAAACGATTATTGTTCGCTGGTGTTAAATTTGGACCTTCGTTCAAGACCTCTAGCTTCTTGATTTGATTCGTTAGGATAGACTTCGAAGCAGGAAAAACGTGTTCACCACGAACAAAAGTTTGTGATGGGACAGAAGTCACACTATTTGGTACATCACGATTTACATAAACACCTTTGCCGCGATTGATCACGACGGTGTTGTTGATAATCGTTTGATTGATGTTTTGAATATAGCGTGGGTTTTGAGTGTAATGAGGACGATATGATTCTCCCGGTCCTAGGGGATACCAAGAAACCGCAGGGCCGCTAACATGTCTGCTTCCGACACTGACGCCTACGCTAACGCCATGGTTGGTGGCGCCAACAAATGCAACGAGGGCTGGTGCGTACACAGGGCGATGATGGTGTTCATATCTTCCAGGTACCCAACCCCAGCGACGTCCAACATAGGCCCAACGTCCATAGTGATACGGAGCGAAGCCCCATGGTGAGCGATCAACCCATGTCCAGCCCCATGGAGCAACCCACACCCAGCGACCATCACGATAGGGCGCCCAACCGGCGGAAATACCACGTGGGTACCAAATCGCGCCATATTCAACATGGGTTTCCCAGTTGCCATATTCGTCGAGCTGCTGATAGCCAACCATGTCGCGAGGCACATAGCGAGCAGAAACCGAGTTTTCTTCAGCACGATCACGGTCATATGCCCACTGATCAAATGTATCAAAGGCAGGAGCGCGCGCAATCATCGTGTGATTCAGATTGGTTCCTGAAAAACGTGTCTGCTCTCCTTCACGCAACGTAATCACGTCGCGGTCACCTTGGGCCACACCAACACCGCGTCTCACCACGACGGTCGTGGTGTTATCTGGGTTGATATTGATTCTATATTCGCCAGGTTCTTGGATGCCGAAATTCAAATTCGGTGTATTAATTTCGAATACTTCACGCTCAGATAACGCTCTTACTCGTACAACGATTGTGC
Source organism: Affinundibacterium nitidum (assembly GCF_014284155.1). Classification (GTDB taxonomy): domain Bacteria; phylum Pseudomonadota; class Gammaproteobacteria; order Burkholderiales; family Burkholderiaceae_D; genus Undibacterium; species Undibacterium nitidum. Next base: position 854,591 of record NZ_JACOFZ010000001.1, on the reverse strand, counting down.
CTTGTGTTAATTGGATCTGACTAACGTCATCGGTGAGATTAATGAAGCTTAGGCGTGTGTTTTCATTTAAACGTAAAGCACTATTGCCTACGTGGAGTTCAGCACGCCCTTGTTCTGCGACAAAAATGCTATCGCCGGTGGAGATTGGGCGATTAGGAATCAACTCGGTCCATTGATTGCTTCCCGCGTCGGCAAAATTGATTTGTCCGTAAGAATATCCAACACGGGCCACGCGACCCGGAGGGTCATTTTGTGCCATTGCTGGTGCAACAAGTAGCAGACTCGCTAAAGTTAAAGTGGCAGCGCCAAGCATGCCAGAAGTTTTCTTGATGAATTTCATATTGTTCTTTCGCATGGAATAAACGAATTGAATGCAATTACGACCATACCTGTCAGTATATAACGCGCGAGTAGAGTATTTGGATGTCACAATAATTCACGAATTTCTTTCTTTTTTTGGTGCGCCGCAAGAAAACTGGCGTTAGTTTTTCGATCGGGCAACAAAAATGGCAGTGGAGATTTTACTCGACTGCCATTGTTGTTCGTACGCTTGTTACAAATGCTGACAAGCTAAACTCTGTAAGGAGTTATTTGGCTATTTTTTCAGCATCCTTAGTTTTGTCAGCTGCTGGCTTGCTTGGCCATTCCACGCCTAACCATTTGCTATTGAGTGCTTTTTGTTGGTCATTGGCATCATCAAGTGCTTTGACTTTGGCTTTGCCCTTGACTTGTTTTGCTGGTACGAAGGCGAGTTCTTTCAACTCGTCGCGGCGGAATACCGATAACTTCATTGGCGTTTGCTGCATTAACCACAAACGGTCATTCAAGTCTTTATTGGTCAAGCGCAGACCATTTGCTGCGATCAAAGTATCGCCCGCAACGATGCCGGCTTTCCAAGCCGGGCTATCGCGTTCAACTTCGGTCACGAGTGGGAAATCACCTGCCTCGCGAGTACGCAGACCCGTGAACCATTCCTCTTTTTGTTCGTCATCTTTACCAGCTTCGATGATGTATTTAAGCCCCACATTTTTCAGTAATTCTGGGAATGGAATTTCACCAATGCCATCGACATACATTGCCCACCAATCAGACCAGTCATTACCAGTGACGGATTTCAACGCAGTACGAACATCCGCCTCACCGAATCCGCCTTTGTCGACCGTATGGTGGGCGTACAGATATTGATGCACGTGTTCTAAGCCTTTAGCGCCATTAGTCTGACGACGAACTTCGATGTCGATCGCATTGCCAAGTAACATCCCTTTGCTATAAATGTTAACTGAGGCATTGCGTGCACGTTCTCCACCCGCATCGATCCAAGAGTCAAAACTTGATTCCGCAGCACTTTGCTGGAAGCGGCCCGGTTGATGTTCATAAGCGAGCAATGCTTTGGATAAGTCATCGAGGAATTCGTCACGTGTTTGGATTCCTGCACGTAAAGTCACCAATTCTTCCAAGTAAGACGTATTCCCCTCGGCAATCCATAGCAGGCGTGTGTAATTTTCTTTTTGGTATTCATAAGGCACCATTTCTTTCGGGCGGTAGGCCTTGACGTTCCACGTGTGGACGAATTCATGTGCTGCAGTTTTCAAGAAACCTAAATATTCTTTGCGAGGAAAGTAAGTCCAACGAGGTTTTTGAATAACCGTAGAGTTCAAATGTTCTGTTGCACCGCCTGCGCCATCCGTTGCATGTACGATGAACAAGTAACGTTTCTTGAACGGAAACTCGCCCAAGGTCTTTTTAGTTTCGATGACGATTTTTTTCAAATCTTCTGCCATCTTCTTGCCATCGTAATTGCCACGACCCCAGATCGCCAATTCAATACTGCGGCCGTCAACTTCAAATTGATGGAATTCATGCTCACCTGTTTCAATCGGTGAATCGATTAACACATCGTAATTCGGCGCCACGAAACAATGGTCGCAATTTCCTTTATCCATGCCAGAACGTGATACCCAATTTGTAGGCGTATCTAGTTTCACTGTGATCGCTTGGGAGCGGAACGGCGCTGCATACATCAAGATGCCGCTGGCATCTAAATAGGCATGCGTGTCATCAATGTGCTGTGTACGTTCACCGAGTGCATTGGCGTACACCTCGTAGCTGACCTTTACTGCTTCGCCAGCTTTGGTCTTAACTTGCCATGTACCTTTGTCGGTTTTAGCAAATGTTAGTGGCTGACCTTTGCTGTTCGTCGCTTTGAATTGACGCACATTCTTGCCTAGGTTGAGAACCTCATAGCGACCAGTGCGCCAGATCGGCATTTGCACATCTAAGGTATTTCCTTTAGCTGCAGGAAAATCAATACTGACTTCAGCCAAATGTTGCGCCGCGTTAGTGATTTTGATTTGGTAGTTCACATCAGCATGTGCCGTTGCGGAACCTAAAGTGCACGCAAGTGCTATAGAAGGAAGCAGGATTTTTTTCATTATTCAGCTTGATTAAGTAGGGTTGCAGGATGTTTCTCGAATTTGACCTTGAGACTAGGTGATATCTCAGCCTAGCGCAACAAAAGTGAGAGCATGAAGATTTTCCTAAACACTGTCAACGAGTGTAAAAGCGATCGAGTCACACCTGATGAGGTCACTTAAGTCGCTTAATGAGGATTATTTTCAACACTGTGTTTGATTGGGAGCATGCAGATAAGTTCCGTAGAGTTTGATGTGAAACCACAGTTTGGTTAAGTCTGTGTTGAGATGGTTGGTGATGATTGTAAAAAAGCTACATCGTTTACTACTTCTGGCCTAATCCGATCATATGGATAGAAATCGACCAAGGCAATTCACCTTGCAGCCATACAAAAAGCTTATATTTTTATGAGGTAATTAGCTAATTAGTTAAATGTGGTGTATGATGAATCATTGTTGCAATCGACCTTGGTCAACGCATTGATAACGATAGGAGCCTAAGATGCCGAACCCACACCTAAGCAAACCAAGTTTTCCCAATGTCTGTATACACAAAGATGTAGGGGGTATGTATATCGAAGTTCATTTGATTGCAGAGGTAGGGCGAGGGCGGGGTAATGCAATGGTGCAGCAAGCCGCAGATTTGCAGCAGCGGCATCCACGTTTTGTCGATGCATTGGACGAGCCTTCGACTTGCATTGGCGAATTAATGCAAAGCGATGTAGATCACAGTAGCCTATATACGTTCTTGGTCGAAAGCCAAGGACATCCGTTTCATCGACATGCAAGTCCGCGAATGTTCACCGCAGTCTCTGGCGGAGATGGTACGCAATTGCGATTCTCTACCGCGAAACACAACGAAAATGAATTGAATTTGGAGGCCTTCTTTGAACAGGCATATTGCATACAAATCCCTGCCGATAGCTTGTTCACAGTGCGTTTTTCTAGAGGAGTCTGGCATCAATTTGTGCCAGCGAAAGTCAATTCGACTTGTCCTGCGCTATTTGCAGTCTCGTTTCATCCAGATGATATGCATGGAATTCAAGATCAACATCTCAGAAATCGTATCCTTGGAGGGGAAGCAAGTATTCCTATGTTGACAGAGGTTTTACCTGAACAACTCTCCCGATTAGTTTCTGAACATGACTTTGCTGCGCGTTGTGACAATGTTCAACAACTACAGCTTCATCAAGCGAATTCGGTATCACGTCATACAAGAGGCACAAGCCATCGAACCCTGCCTAATTTTTTGTATCAAAAATTATTCTCTCGGCTGCATCATCATTACATGTCGTATACAAATCAAGTAAAAGGAAGTTTGTTCTCACGTACGCGCCAAGGAACTGTGCCGTCGTATTCACTCGTCTGGGATCAGTTGGTCGAGAAGGCATCCTTCCATCTCGATCACTTTGAATTAGTCATTCACCATCAAGAACTGCGTTCGTTTAGTATGCCAAATGCTACTGCTTATATGAGTGATTTACTGCAAGCCTTTATCAAAGATTCACCTGCAGGAGTGACTTGTTTGATGCAAGTCCGAAATGCGCTGGTGAAACCCTTTGGCTTACGTACTTCGAACGTTGGATGCCCCGTATCTTCTCTAATGTCAGACCAAGCTCAGGAATACTTCTTAAATCGCTTTCCAGTATGGGCGTATCAGGTCAATGAAAACAATACTATCGCGCAGGTAGTCTTGGGTGCAGACGATAAACATTTGCAATTCCGAAGTGTAGTGATGGTTGAAGTCAGGGAGGAGGGGATTGCGATTAGTCTGAGTAACCGTGTGGCATATCGAAATCTCTTTGGACGTTTCTATATGCGCTGTATCCGAGGTATACATCAGACCTATATCGTTCCCAAAATGCTCTCGACCGCGGCAAGCAAGCTATGTTTGCAAGAATCGCAAAAGCACGCACCAGGTTGTTGGTGTATGCGTCTATTGTGGAGATAGCAGACAAGTGTGGTGTTGTTGTTTTGTATCTTGCTGCTTGAACTTGGTGTTGTTTCTTTGTTTTACACGTAATCTTGCATAGAATAGGTGCTTCAATTTGGGAATGAACTTCTTCTATCATTAACCGTATTTCTGAGGTTAGGTAAGCTATGCTGATTTATCTAGGCAAACGAAGGCAAGAAAAAGCGATGGGTTACGTCGTTGATTTTTGTCCAATTTGTCGCGAGTTGACTGAGTTTAAGCTAAGCAAAATCAATGATCCGGATTTGAGTTATGGCATTCCTCTCGCGACTGGGGCGACTGTCGGCTATTTACGAGAATGTGTTGATTGTCAGACTTTCATGCATGCTGACCCCATTCGCTACGCTGCGTTCGCCAATCGCAGTCGTACGGCAGCAATCAAGACTTTGGCTGAAGCAACATTTCCGCGTGCATATAAATATCACGGCAAACGGCTACAACTTGAGAAACTCATACGCCAAAGTCCACATACGATAGAAGAGAAATTGAGGGTCGAGTTAGTCGCTGAAAGCTTTGAAACCTTGGCGCCTATAGTTGAGCGTCGAATGTCACACTTTTATCTCGATACGCAAATGCTCATTGTTGCTGTATTGGGCTTGCTCGCCATATTCGTATTACCTTCTTACCTAGGACTCCTGTCATCTAGTTTGGCAGAGAATCAAAGTACTGTCTCACTGGTTTTGGCGCTGATTTTTAGTGCGATATTAGGATGGCAATGGAAAACCGCACCACGCCGTTATATTCGTAACGCGATCTATCCGCGAATTGCGAAGGCCCTTAAAATCCTAGAGCCTAGTGAAGACGAACTGTCGTTCGCGCTTGGGATTGCTAAACGCGATGGCAAACATATAGGAAAGCTAGCGCGCATGGATGAGTTGATGCACTTGTTTCATTGAGCGACTTATTGCTTAAAGCGACTTACTTTTCCGGCCGCGAATTCAAAATTACGAGGAATATCCCCTTTCTCGCTATAAATAAAAAATGCCGGCGATTGCGGGCATTTGTATTCTTGGCGGAAGGCGGGGCCGTCGTATAGTTCTCTGTAAGCCTTATAAATAAAGGGTTTTGATAATTCGAATTTTGTTCGTGCCCCCCCCAAAAAATGCGCCCAAAAAGATTTGCTACGTAACTTTACGAAGTCAAAAAAATCTAATTGTTGGAAGAGAAACAAGGGCAATATTGACCAAAACACTCAACAGAAAATTTCTCTCTCTTTTTTTGTAGACTAGCGACACATTTAACCTATTGCCCTTAATTTGGGGTGAGGTGGCGTACTTGTAATTGATTATCCATTCCGAACTTTAAGTAAACGCGCAAACCTAAATTGGCAGGTAAATTTTCGTAAAGTGTTTTGAAGAGTTGATCAGCTATAGATTTTGCTTCTTTGCGTGGAAAGTGGCGCTCAAACGTAATTCGAATAAGTCTGAATTTAGTACTTTCGTTTTGGGATTGTTTTGAGCTTATAGAATATTTCCCAATTGACTTGAGATCCACTTGGACTTTGGCTTCGATCGATTCTGCGGTTTCACTCGATGGAACAGGTACTTCTATCTCTGCACTTAGGTTTGGTGCAGCATCATCCAAGAGGCGCTGTTCGAGAAATGCCTTCACTTGAGGATTGCGTGCGATGTCAAGGTCTCCGTTCATGATACGCATTGCCACATCTTGGCAAGATGCAACTTGTTCTTTCGCTGTCATCGCATTATGTTTATTTTCGAATGAGACAAGAGTTCGTTGCAAAAATTGTGCGTTTATTTCCGTTTCATATTCTTCGATAGTAGTCTTGCTGTTCTTGTCATTCTTGATTGACTCGTCAAGTTCCTCTCTAAGACTTTCATAAAGGATGAAATATCTCTGATTACGATTTAGCCATTTTTCCAGAGAATCACCCATTTGTAAGCCATGCTCTTTGTGATTTTTTTCGCAAAAATTCATCAATCCTCTTACCATTTTTTCTGAATTTAAGAGCAAAGAGTGAGATGCCCCAAAAATCCTCATGTCATTAGCAAAAGTTTGTTGGTGGTTCGCGTTTGCTTGGGTCGTTTGAATAAGGATAGCGGCAGCAAGAAAAATCTTGAAGAACTTGATCATTTGGGAATTGCTTTTCTGTTTATTGAATAATTGGTATTTTAATTTGAAACATTCTTGGTGTACATCTGTAGGATGTACGAGTCGACTTAAGCTTTTGAGTGCTTATGATACTTTCATGAATCGTGCCGCTAAGAAGTTAAACGCTTCCGATACTTTTGTGTCGATGTCAGCTAGGCGGTAAATTATGTGGTCGTAGGTTTTCCAGTGCATGCCTTTGGGTTTTAATTCACCGTCACGCAAGCGGGTTTGCAATTTGGTGTAAGACCATTGATGCCGCGCGATGCGGTCGAGTGCTTGCTACTGGTAGCGTAATCGCTGGCATGATCGGCAAGCAAAACACCCGTTACGTTCAAAGATTTTTGCGCATTGCTTTTGGCAGTTTGGGCAAGTAAGCCATGAACGTGCGCCGCCATAGTTGCAGCGGGTTTGCGTGATCTCGAAGCGGTAGCTTTGCATTGGCTTAAGGTTGGTTGTATAGCTCAGTTCCAAGGCTTCTTGGTGTACCGTTGCCGATACCATAGAACCATCAGACCAACGCCATATAAACGCATTGCAACGCTTTAAGGAATCTTCACGCGCTAATCGTCGTATGTCGATAGCGGGGCGGCTCTCGCATTTTGCTTTGTCTCCCCAGTGTCCAGAATTTGAGTTTCCCATTAACGCTTAAGAAACAAAAAACCCGCATCAGCACTGGGCCTGAAGCGGGTTCGGTGTACGTTATTGAACGTCTTGAAACATGTTCTTGGCGGAGAAGGGGGGATTCGAACCCCCGGTAGGCGATTAACCTACGCACGCTTTCCAGGCGTGTGACTTAAACCACTCATCCACCTCTCCGTGTCCACTGAATAACAAGTATAAACCTGTCATTTGGGAAGCTCGAAAGTATAACAGATAAAAATCGCGGGGTAAATGCAATTTTGGCCTTGAAATGGGAAACGGAGAGCGAAATCTCTAGTTTTCTGCTTGTTCTCGACCGCTTTTGGACCGTAAATGCGTAATTGCAAACTGCAAAGGCTATAATTGCGCGCTATGAATTTACTCAAAACTTTAGCTGCAATTAGCAGTATGACCATGTTGTCGCGCATCACTGGCTTGGTTCGTGACATGATGTTTGGTGCCTTCTTTGGTGCGACCGCGACCATGGATGCCTATGTGCAGGCATTTAAAATTCCTAATTTCTTTCGTCGCTTATTTGCGGAAGGTGCTTTCTCACAGGCCTTTGTGCCCATTTTGGCAGAGTATCGGAACGCCAATTCTGACAGTGAAGTAAAAGAGTTGGTGGATCACGTGGCGACTGTCTTGGTGTGGGCATTGCTGTTGACCTGCATAGTTGGTGTGGTCGGAGCACCAGTGCTGGTCTTCATGTTTTCTTCGGGGTTTTGGGGGACTTCGAAATTTGATTTAACCGTCAACCTCACTCGCATCATGTTCCCGTATATCGGCTTCATGTCGCTGGTCGCATTGTCGAGTGGAGTGCTCAATACCTGGCGCTGTTTCAAAATCCCCGCATTTACTCCTGTGCTATTGAATCTTTGCTTTATCTTTGCGGCGTATTTCTCGTTAACTTGGTTTGGTATAGAGAAGCAGATCTACGCGTTAGCTTGTGCGGTTTTTGTCGGTGGGCTTTTGCAATTGGCGATACAGATTCCATCTTTGATTCAAATCGGCATGCTGCCGCGAATTTCAATGAATCCGGCATTCGCCTTGCGTGATCCTAAGGTACGCCGTGTGTTGCGCCAAATGGCGCCTGCGGTGTTAGCTGTTTCTGCGACACAGATCAGCATTATGATCAATTCGACTTGGGCCTCTTTCCTGCCTGATGGAAGCGCATCGCAGCTTAATTTTGCAGATCGCTTAATGGAGTTTCCCTCCGCCATGTTAGGTGTAGCTCTGGGAACGGTGCTTTTGCCTAGTCTTTCTTCCGCTAAAGCGAACGGTGACCAAAAAGAGTATTCTGATTTGCTCGACTGGGGTTTGCGTTTGACTTGTTTGCTGGCCTTGCCAGCAGCAGTCGGTTTGTTGACCTTGTCTGATGCCTTAACCGCCACTCTATTTCATGGTGGTAAATTTGATGCGCACGCGGTACACGAAACCGCGAAAGCCGTGGCGGCTTATGGTGTTGGTTTGACAGGTTTGATTCTCGTCAAAATTTTGGCGCCAGGTTTTTATGCGCAGCAGGACATTCGTACCCCTGTCAAAATCGCGATGATCGTGCTCTTTGTGACGCAAGTATTGAATGCAGTCTTCGTACCATTCATCCATCAAGCAGGCCTTGCTTTGTCGGTCGGTTTGGGGGCGTGTGTGAATGCGGCAATGCTTTACTTTGGTCTGCGTAAACGTGGACTATATACACCGAAAGCAGGGTGGCTGAGCTTCTTCTTGAAGCTGGTAGTGGCGCTTGTTTTGATGGGTGGTTTAGCCTTCGTTTTGTCAATGCAAGTAGACTGGCTGGCGATGCAGAGTCATCGTTTGCTGCGCGCAGCGATGATGGGCGGCATTATTATTGCGTGTATGCTGCTTTACTTTGGCACATTGTCTGCACTCGGTTTTCGTTTGCGCGATTTCCGTAAAGTTTCAGGTTAAGCCACAATTAAATTTGAGATGACTCGAAACGCTTGTAGATAAAAAAAGCCGCTCATTTCCGAGCGGCTTTTTAGCTTCACGGCTGTGGCAATCGCTTAACCGCCGATTTCTTCCCAGCGCTCTAAGGCAACTAATAACAATTCATCGATCTCGGCAAAGCGATCGTTCAGCATTTTGACGTCTTCTGGCGTCGCTTTTTTATAGAATTCACTGTCGGCTAATTTAGCCGAAATTGATCCTTGTTCGGCTTCGAGGCTGCTGATTCTGCCTGGCAACTCCTCAAGCTCTTTTTGCTCTTTATAGCTGAGTTTCTTTGGTTTTGCTTCCGCTTTTGGTGTTGGGGCCACCATCGTGCTGACAGGTGCCGCTGCCTTGTTTTCTAGTTTGGCTTTGGCTGGTGCAGCAGCTGCTTTTCCTGCAGGAGAGTTTTTATAAGTTTCCCAATCAGTATAGCCACCAATGTACTCTTTCCAGACGCCATCGCCTTCAGATGCAATTACTTGTGTCACCACATTGTCGAGGAAAGTGCGATCATGGCTGACCAAGAAAACAGTACCTTCGTAGTCTTCCAAGAGTTCTTCTAAAAGCTCGAGGGTATCGATGTCCAGATCATTGGTCGGTTCGTCGAGTACCAAGACATTCGCTGGCTTTGCAAACAAGCGCGCTAACAACAAACGATTTCGTTCGCCACCTGACAAGGTCTTCACTGGTGAGCGCGCGCGCTCTGGTGCGAACAAGAAATCACCAAGGTAAGACATCACATGCTTACGTTGACCATTAATTTCAACGAAGTCACTGCCTGGTGAAATCGTTTCGGCCAAACTCACTTCTTCGTTCAATTGCGTACGCATCTGATCGAAATAGGCGATCTGCAACTTGCTACCTTTTTTGACCGTACCGCTGTCTGGTTGATCTTCACCCAAAATGAGTTTAAGCAAGGTCGTTTTACCAGCACCGTTTTGACCGATGAGGCCAATCTTGTCGCCACGCAGAATAATGCTTGAGAAGTCTTTAACGATCTCTTTAGGACCAAAGCTCTTGTAGATATTCTCGAGCTCTGCCACGATTTTTCCTGAGCGTTCACCCGTGGTGACATCGAGGCGCACTTGACCTTGCTGTTCACGACGCGCGGCGCGTTGAAGGCGCAATTGTTCAAGGCGTTTCACGCGACCTTCATCACGCACACGACGTGCTTTCACACCTTTACGTATCCAAATTTCTTCTTGCGCCAAAAACTTATCAAATTTCGCGGCTTCGACTTCTTCGATTTCTAATTGTTCTTCCTTACGCACTTGGTAAGTCGTGAAGTTGCCTGGGAAGGATGTAATCTTGCCGCGATCCAATTCAATAATGCGCGTTGTTACATTATCTAGGAAGCTACGATCATGCGTAATAAATAAAACGCTGCCTTTGAAATCTTTGAGCAAGCCTTCTAGCCATTTGATCGATGAGAAATCCAAATGGTTGGTCGGTTCATCGAGCAATAAAACGTCTGGTGTACTGACCAAAGCGCAGGCGAGGGCGACGCGTTTTTTCATACCACCGGACAAGGTACTCATCACCGCATCTTTGGATAGATTCAATTTATCCAGCGTGGTTTCAACCGTATTACCCAAACTCCAAGCGTTAGCGGCGTCGAGCTGCACTTGAATATCGTGCATGCGCTCCATCAAGGCTTCATCATTGTCGCCACCAAACTGTCCCGTCAAAGCTTCGTATTCTTGTAGCAGCTTAGGTAATTCACCAAGGCCAGACGCGACAGCATCAAACACCGTCATATCAGGATCGAATTGCGGTTCTTGTTCAACGTAAGCGATCTTAATATTTTGTTGCATGACCAATAGGCCATCGTCGAGTTTAAAACGACCTGCGATGATCTTGAGTAAAGAGGATTTACCCGTGCCATTGCGACCGATCAAGCCGACGCGTTCTGACGTTTCCAAAGAAAACTCAGCATGATCAAGGAGAGCCACGTGGCCAAAGGCCAGTTGCGCGTTACTAAGAGAGATGACTGCCATAAGATACTTCTGTCGAGCTAAAGAGAGCCGATGCGGGTAAAAGAATGAAAAATGCGGAAAGGCGCTATTGTACGCGAGAACGCCCGCTGATTGATTGTTATCCTGCCCTCAGGTAAGATGGCGAGCTTCGTTCGACCCTAGCGTCAACGATCTTTTGGATACTTGCTTCATTCTTGAACAGCAAGCCTTCCACCGAGTCTCTCCGTAGCACAATGGATAGTGCACATGCCTCCTAAGCGTGGGATACAAGTTCGATTCTTGTCGGAGGGACCAGAGACTCTCCACCTTCCACAGCGGCACTCCGCACATTATAAAATTGCCTTAAAGCAGGTTTTTGCCTTTAATCTTCTTTGAGTGTTGATCTTTGTTTTTGTAAAGCCCTCGTCAAATTCTGTGCTTTCTATGCAATTGACTCTGCTTTGGCGTTTCTTGTGATGGCTAATTCGGGTAGGATGTTGGTCTAAGTTGAAAGTTAAATGACAGCTCTGCATTCATGATAGAAATGACAAAGTGATATTTACTCTTTGCGTTGTATCAAGAGGCATTGAGGCGAAGTTGGCATAATTCGCCCTTGATTTTCAAATTTCCAATTTAAGTCAAAATAAATTAAGAATTAGTTCAAAAACTATTACAAAATCACCGAGAGAATATTATGGCAAAAGCAGCTTTTCAATGGGAAGACCCGCTCTTACTCAGCTCCCAATTAACAGAAGATGAACGCATGGTGCAAGAAGCGGCACGTGTGTACTGCGAAGAGAAATTGGCGCCGCGTATTTTGGATGCCTTCCGCCATGAGCGCACCGACCCAGCGATTTTTCGCGAAATGGGTGATTTGGGCTTGCTTGGTTCTATGATTCCAACCGAATACGGTGGCGCTGGCTTGAACTATGTTTGTTACGGTTTGGTCGCGCGTGAAGTCGAGCGTATCGACTCGGGCTACCGTTCTATGATGAGTGTGCAGTCTTCGTTGGTGATGGTGCCAATCAATGAATTTGGTAGCGAAGCGCAGAAGAAAAAATATTTGCCAAAATTGGCGACAGGTGAGTGGATCGGTTGCTTCGGTTTGACTGAACCGAACCACGGTTCTGACCCCGGCAGCATGGTGACACGTGCAAAAACGGTGGATGGCGGTTACTTGTTGAGTGGATCCAAAATGTGGATCACCAATAGCCCTATCGCTGATGTATTCGTGGTGTGGGCCAAGACAGATGATGGCCGTATTCGCGGTTTCATTTTAGAAAAAGGCTGGGAAGGTTTAACTGCACCAGCTATTCACGGCAAAGTTGGTTTGCGTGCTTCGATCACGGGTGAAATCGTGATGGATGAAGTCTTCGTACCAGAAGAAAACTTGATGCCGCACGTAGAAGGTTTGAAAGGCCCATTTACCTGCTTGAACTCTGCGCGTTATGGTATTGCTTGGGGTGCATTGGGTGCAGCTGAGTTCTGCTGGCACACAGCGCGTCAGTACACGATGGATCGTTTGCAATTTGGTAAGCCGTTGGCGGCCAATCAATTGGTGCAAAAGAAGTTAGCCGATATGCAAACAGAAATCACTTTGGCCTTGCAGGGTTGCTTGCGTTTGGGACGAATGAAGGATGAAGGTACGGCAGCAGTGGAGATTACTTCCATCATGAAGCGCAATTCCTGCGGTAAGTCTTTGGATATTGCACGTACTGCGCGCGATATGCTCGGTGGCAATGGTATTTCTGATGAATTTGGCATTGCTCGTCATTTGGTGAACTTAGAAGTGGTCAACACTTATGAGGGTACGCATGACATTCACGCTTTGATTCTCGGCCGCGCCCAAACTGGCATTGCGGCATTCTAATCTAGCAGATGGCCTAGCGCTGGCGTGAAAGCTAGGCCTTAGCATGGTTTATAATAGAGGGATGGCGGCTACGGCTGCTCTCCCTTTTTCTTTTTGCTAAACCGTCTTGAGACGATAGAGAATCGCCGTGACTTTCATACAAAAACTTTCCCAAGCTTGGACCGCCAACAATTCTTTATTGTGCGTAGGGCTTGATCCTGATATTAAGAAGTTTCCGGCTGAATTAGCGCAGCAGCCCGACGCGATTTATGCATTTTGTAAAGCGATTGTCGATGCGACTGCCGACCTAGCCTGTAGTTTTAAACCGCAAATTGCCTACTTCGCTGCCTTGCGCGCCGAAGATCAGTTAGAAGCGATTTGCCGTTACATCAAAACGACTTACCCGCAGATTCCGATTGTATTGGATGCAAAGCGCGGTGATATTGGTGCGACTGCTGAACAGTATGCTCGCGAAGCTTTTGAACGCTATGATGCCGATGCGGTGACGGTCAATCCTTACATGGGTTTTGATTCGGTTGCACCTTATCTTGAATGGAAAGATCGCGGCGCGATCGTGTTGTGTCGTACTTCAAATGCAGGTGGTTCAGATTTGCAGTTTTTAGATGTCGGTGGCAAGCCTTTGTATCAACACGTCGCGCACTTGGTCGCTGATAAATGGAATAGCAATGGCCAATGTGCTTTGGTGGTTGGTGCCACCTTCCCGAATGAGATCGCACAAGTACGTGCATTGATAGGTGATATGCCTTTATTGATCCCTGGTGTGGGTGCGCAGGGGGGGGATGTTGAATCAACTGTTAAAGCTGGTCGCACTGCAAATGGTACGGGGATGATGATTAACTCTTCTCGCGCGATTCTATACGCCAAAGCAAATGGCGATGAATCCTATGCGCAAGCGGCACGACGCGTGGCTTTGGAAACGCGTGATGCAATCAATTTGTATCGTTAATTTGTACCGATAAATAGTATCGATCGTCGGTCAATTTAGGAATGATAGTCGTAAAAAACGCCGGCATGCCGGCGTTTTTTATGCGTATTCGATATGATTCAAATTCGATTAATTTTCGATTAAATTTCCTCAATATAGCGCAAGAGCTTGTTGAGTGCATGCGCAACCGTTTGCTCGCGCACCGCGTGTCGGTCACCTTGAAAAACCTTGCGCTCAGTAAAAGTAACGCCGCCAACTTTCCAGCCAAAACAAACGGTACCAACTGGTTTCCCCGGTACCGCTCCACCTGGGCCAGCAATGCCTGTCGTTGATAGTGAAACATGGGCTTCGGAATTAGCTAGTGCGCCTTCAGCCATCGCCGCTGCGATTTCCTCACTGACTGCACCATGTTGTGCAATCAGAGAAGCTGAGATATTGAGCATCTCGGTTTTAGACGAATTGGAATAGGAAATGAATCCACAGTCGAACCATTCTGAAGAGCCTGGGATTTCTGTGAGGGCGCAGCAGACGCCGCCGCCAGTACAGGATTCAGCGACTGTGAGAAGCAGTTTGCGCGCCTTTAATGCTTCGCCGACTTGTTGAGCGAGGTCTATCATGTTGGTCATGGTTTCGTCTCCTGTAATTGTGATGCTTGGCCGTGATCAAATGCAGGATTACTTTACCACTTCAATTTAAGCTTGCGTAATTTTTCCGTGCAGGGAGTAGAAATTCTTTCCTAGCGATTTACCAGATTCGCCACAAGGCAAATACCAAGAGTGCGAAAAAAGCAGCAACAATGTCGTCGAACATCACACCAAATCCGCCTTTGAATTTACGATCGAAATAGCCAATTGGCGGCGGTTTTACCATGTCGAAAAAACGGAAGGCGATGAAGGCCCAGAACTGTGTCATGAGCGGCGCAGGGGTTACCAATAATAGCACCATCCAAAATGCGATGATTTCATCCCACACCATACTGCCGTGGTCAGCGACACCTAAATTTTTTCCAGTGACTTCGCAGGCCCATACGCCAATAAAGTAACCGACGACAATGATGATGCCCCAATTCATTGGTGTGAAAAGACTTGGCCAGCGTGTACTCAAGACGACAAAGCTTAACCAAGCGAAGAGGGTGCCAGTCGTGCCCGGCACGATAGGTGAAAGCCCGCTGCCAAATCCTTGCGCCAAAACATGTGCAGGATGCCGCAACATGAATTGGGGGCCAGGCTTTAGGATCGGCGCCGTGTTGGGGAGACTGTGAGTACTTGCATTCATGGCTTAGTCCGAAACGAAATGATCAAACGACTTGAGTTCGAGTGCCAGGTGCTGTCCATCTTGGTCAAGCAAACGCAAACCGAGTTTGTGTTCAATCTTGCCAACGCGGGTGACTGCCGTGCCTGTACGCAGGCCCGCTGCTATTACTTGTTCGCGTTGTTGAATAGGGGCAGTGAAGCACAGTTCGTAGTCATCACCACCAGCAAGCGTGAAGCGACGTCGAAGTTCTTGTGGCTGCGACTGTAACATGAGGCCAGCGGGTAGTTTGTCTACTTCAAGCGATGCACCGACTTTTGAGCGTTCTAAGATGTGTCCGAGATCGCCAATCAAGCCGTCAGAAATATCTAAAGCCGCATGGGCAATTCCGCACAGTTCCATACCGAGAGCAATGCGCGGTGTCGGTCTGTGCATGCGTACCGCTGCTTGTTGATGCTGCTCTGGACTGAGTTCGAGTTCTTTCCAATATCCCGCTAGAGCAAGTCTGGCATCACCGATATCGCCCGAGATCCAAATATCATCACCAACTTGTGCCGTATCGCGCCTTAAGGCCTGTCCGGGAGTGATTTCACCAAAAATGGTGATGCAAATGTTTAAGGGACCTTTGGTCGTGTCGCCACCAATCAGTGTGCAGTTGTGTTCTGCAGCGAGGGTCAATAGTCCTTTTGAAAAACGATCTAGCCATTCGCGATTCGCTTCAGGCAAAGACAAGGCTAAAGTAAATGCCAATGGTTTTGCACCCATCGCAGCCAAGTCTGAGAGATTAACCGCGAGGCATTTGTGTCCTAAGCCAAATGGATCTGCATCAGGAAAGAAATGGCGGCCTGAAACTAACATGTCGCTGGAAATAGCGAGTTGTTTACCCGGGCTAGGGTTAAGCAAGGCGCAATCGTCACCAATCCCCAGGGCGATACGCGGATCCTTGGAAGCTGGTGTGACGAAATATTGTTTGATGAGATCGAATTCAGAGAGCATGTCGCATTGTACCGAAACGAATCAGACTAGCGAAGCAATTCATCAACGGCGAGGGTGAAGCGGTGATTTAGCGGTTTTAACCTGCCTTGGTGCCGGCTTCATGGGCAATCTGTACTTCGCCGAAATTCAGAAACATACTGACATCGGGCTTAATCATCACGCGATAAGAACCTTTGGCTTGATTTAAACGCATGGCCAGTGCGGTCAGTTCCCACGCTCTTTGTTCAGTGCATGTGAAGCGTGCTTTCGTGAGTTCGTAAGACTTTTGTTCTTTACCAAAATCGCGCACCAATGCTGCATTTCGTTTGAGTGCTGGCAGTACGGATGGATGTTGCCAGGCCCACAGAAAACTGGAATCTTGGTGATGGAAAGTGCCGATGATTTGTGCTGGTGCCAAAGCAAAACTGCCATCATCAAAGGTTAGCAAGAGTTGACCGGTATTTTGGTCGAGGTGCCATGATTCTTCTTCACCTAATCGCCAAGTGGAGTTGTGGAGCATGTTCGCCACTACTGCATCGTCTGCGCTGGTCGCGATAAACGATTCGAGACTAAAATTGTCTTTATAGATTTTGGCCATAGCGATCAGTGACAGGCCTTGGTCAGTGATACGTAACTAATTTGTGTATAGAAAGTTGGTTTGACCGTGAAACCATTGACGATAAACGAGCGCAAAGCGCACAGGCCGAAAGCAGTGCTAAAAGCAAACATGAAATTCCCTCAAGACCAGTGTACTGAAATTCACTACACCGACTTAGTATTTTTAGAACGGGCGTGCCCGAATTTTTAGTTTCCGAAAAAATACTGGAAATGAGGGAAATAGGCAAACAAAAATCAGAGGAATCTGCAGATACAAATCAGAGAGTGTTGTAAATTTTTAAGAATCGTGGCGACTGATACTTTTTACGTGTAAAAGTCATTGTCTAGTCACTAATTTCATTAATAAGCTTCGTACGCAATTTTGCATCTTGCGGTGTCATAGCAAAGCCACGTAATTTACCTGCTTTGTTAATGAATCGACTGACGTGGATCTGATCGGCTTGAAGCTCGTATGACCAGCTTCCTCCGTTCAAGTCTTGAGTGCTTGGGACAATCAAGGCGATGGGGCAGCTCGGCGTTTTGACGATAACAGCAGATGGTTTAATGTCAATCGGAGTCGCGTCTCCATTGAGTGTTTTTGCTATGGATCTTGCTGCGCTCAGGATCGGTGCAATATAGGGCATTACTGCACTTGAGCCGTCTGCGTTGATTGTATATTGTGCGCAATCGCCTAAAGCGAAGATATGTTTGGCGCTGGTTTCTCCAAAAGCATCGACAAGTATTCCGCGATCAACTTCGATTGGTCTTGGTGTGCAAAGTTGCGCGAGTTGAAGGTTCGGGCGTAAGCCAACCGCTGATAAAACGATATCGCAGTTGATCATTTCTTGATTGGCTAGGCGGATACTGGTGTGACCATCGACTGTATTGATGTCGACAGCAGTGGTACCCAAATGCATCTTTACCCCTTTGTTAACGAAGGCATTCTGTAAATGCGAAGAGATCGCTTCGGGTAGCAATGCTGCTAAGGGGCGTTGGTTAGGGTCAATTAGATCGACCTCGAATCCTGCGCCGATCAAATCATCGGCAAACTCACATCCGATCAAGCCAGCGCCAAGAATTGCAATACGGGCGCTCTTATGTTCAGAAACTATGGCCCCGAGTTGATTGCGAAAAACTTGATAATCATCGATATGATTTATCGATAAGATTTTCTCTTTCGCATTGCCAGCGATAGGTAGTTGGATGGCATTAGCACCGACCGCCAGTACTAAACGACGATATTCGAAGGCGCCAACTGATGTAGTAATCGTTTGACGTTCTGCATCAATCGAAAGGACCTTCGCGTTTTGTATAACGCTGACTCTTAATTGTTCTGCCACCTCACTTGCGGTTTGCGCTCTGAGTTGGGATGCTAGCTTCTTCTGGGCAAAGGCATTGGAGAGATTGGGCTTAGCATAGAAGCCACCTTCATCGGCAGTAATTATCATGACGGGCGAGTTGCCGTCGAGCTTTCTAAATTCACGGACAAGACTAATGCCTGCCATGCCACTGCCGATGATAATGATGGGTTTCATTGGGATTTTCCGCAAATGATTCGAAACGACGCGCTGTTTGATTGATGCAAACTATTTTAATGGTGGTTAGATTTCGACCATTTCAAAATCTGATTTGGCGACGCCGCAATCAGGGCAAGTCCATGATTCGGGTACATCTTCCCATGCCGTGCCAGGTGCGATGCCTTCGGCAGGGAGACCAAGTGCTTGTTCGTAAATAAATCCGCATACGATGCATTGATAGGTTTTCATAATTTACTCCGTTTATCTTTTGTTTCTAAATTGTGTGGCTTCTTAATATAGGTATGTGCTAGGCGCCGTTTAAGCGTGTTACCGAATCAGGCGCGATGGGCATCTAACACATCTTGGTAGTGCTTAGCATGCCGCTCTTCCACTTTTGCCAATGCTGCAAATCGTTTTGCAGCGATCTCTAGAGTGCGTTTAAATTGTTCGGCATGTTCTTTAGACTCGGCAATTTGCTCGTCATATTCCGCCACTGCTGCATGGTTACCTTCTTCAATCGCAAGATGACGAAACTTTGGATACATTTCGGTGTACTCATAAGTTTCACCTTCAATCGCGATTTCGAGGGCGCGTTGTGGCGTCATTTCCGCTTTGGGATAGAGCAAGTCTAAATGGCCGAAAGCGTGCATGACTTCTTGTTCAGCTGTGGCCTCAAACGCTAAGGCGATGTCTTCTGCACCTGCGGCGCGCGCGAGCTTTGCAAAATATCGATATTTGATATGTGCCATTGACTCTCCGGCAAAAGCAGCTTCAAGATTTTGAATTGTGATAGATGGGGTGCTCATAAAAGTCTCCTTTAAAATCAGCTAAAAAGTATGCGATGGCTAACTTGGTTTTTACCGACATGTCAGTCATCTGCTTGAGTTGAATCTTAGAGGAAGTGTGTTGATAAGTAAAAACAATTGATTTTATTTAATTGATAGCTTAAATCTATTTTCTGTGAGCTAGGGCTAGAATTCGCTAACTTTATGCAAAAAAATCATGAAACCCGTATAAATACGTATGAAGCAAAAGTTGCCTGTCTGCTAGAATCAAGCCACCGAAGGCTTACGCAAAAGTGCCACAAGCGCCATAATAGAGGTTGTCGTACAACTTCAGCGATAATGTGAAACCTACCAACCATAGAGACCAACTTCCTATCGCACCTGCACCCATTCGTTAGAACAAAGGACAGCCCCACATGGATTCGCCAGAACAAAAAGAACTACTTAGACAACAATTACGCCAAGCAGCCTTGGAATACCATGAGTTTCCAACCCCAGGCAAAATCAGCGTTACGCCAACAAAACAATTAACTAATCAACGCGATCTGGCTTTGGCTTATTCGCCAGGTGTGGCTTCACCATGCGAAGAGATCGTGGCTGATCCCGCTGCTGCGTTTAAGTACACCGCCCGTGGAAATCTGGTGGGCGTGATTACCAACGGCACCGCGGTACTCGGCTTGGGAAATATTGGACCTTTGGCGTCAAAGCCGGTGATGGAAGGTAAGGGCGTATTATTTAAGAAATTTGCGGGTATCGACGTCTTTGATATTGAAATCAATGAATCGGATCCAGATAAACTGGTCGAAGTAATTGCTGCCCTCGAGCCGACTTTCGGCGGTATCAATCTGGAAGATATCAAAGCACCTGAGTGCTTTTACATCGAGCGTAAATTGCGCGAACGGATGAAGATTCCCGTCTTCCATGATGATCAACATGGCACGGCCATTATCGTCGGCGCGGCAATTTTGAACGGTTTGAAGGTTGTCGGTAAGGACATCAAAAATTGTAAACTCGTCGTATCTGGTGCAGGTGCAGCAGCTCTAGCATGCTTAGATTTAATCGTCGATTTGGGCTTCCCGATCGAGAATATTTTTGTCACCGACCTAGCTGGTGTTGTCTATAAAGGCCGTACCGAATTGATGGACCCAGACAAAGAGCGCTTTGCACAAGAGACTACCGCGCGTAGTTTGCGCGAAGTGATTGATGGCGCCGACATTTTCTTGGGCCTGTCGGCTGGTGGCGTGCTGAAGCAAGACATGGTCAAGGTAATGGCAGCGAAACCATTGATTTTGGCATTGGCTAATCCGACCCCCGAAATTTTACCTGAAGAAGTTAAAGCTGTACGCGATGATGCGGTGATGGCGACAGGTCGTTCTGACTTCCCGAATCAGGTCAACAACGTATTGTGTTTCCCGTATATTTTCCGTGGCGCTTTAGATTCGGGCGCGACAACTATTACACGTGAAATGGAAATTGCGGTGGTGCATGCGATTGCTGATTTAGCGCAAGCAGAACAGTCAGATGTGGTGGCTTCGGCGTACGGCATTTCCAACTTATCGTTTGGCCCTGAGTATTTGATTCCTAAGCCATTTGATCCTCGATTGATGATCAAGATCGCCCCTGCGGTGGCGCGCGCGGCGGAAGAATGCGGCGTGGCGGCACGTCCGATTCAAGACATGCAAGCGTACATCGATCGCTTGCAACAATTCGTCTATCACAGCGGCACCTTCATGAAACCACTGTTTCAAATCGCGAAAAAAGCGCCGTTGGAACGTAAGCGTATCGTCTATGCAGAAGGCGAAGAAGAGCGTGTTTTGCGTGCCGTGCAAGTGGTGGTCGATGAAAATTTGGCGCGTCCGATTTTGGTCGGACGTCCGCACATTTTGGAACAACGTATTCAGAAATTCGGTCTGCGTTTGCGTGCTGGCGTTGATTTCGAAATGATCAATCCAGAGATGGATCCGCGATATCGTGATTACTGGCAAACCTATCACCAGATGACTTGTCGTCAAGGAATTACAGAGCAGTATGCAAAACTAGAGATGCGTCGTCGCCATACTTTGATTGGCTCCATGATGGTCCACAAAGGTGATGCTGACGGTATGATCTGCGGAACCTTCGGCATCGGCAGTCTCCATCTGTTCTATGTCAATCAAGTATTAGGCAAACGTCCAGGCGTCAACGTGTATGCGGCGATGAACGGCTTGGTGCTGCCAGATCGTCAATTGGTATTGGTCGATACACATATCAATGAAAATCCGAACGCTGAACAGATCGCTGAAATCACAATTTTAGCGGCAGAAGAAATGCGTCGTTTTGGCCTAGCTCCGAAAGCAGCTTTGCTCTCGCATTCGAATTTTGGATCTGCCAATAGTGATTCCGCGAAGAAAATGCGTGCAGCTTTGGAAATTATTCGTCGTGACGCACCGGAACTTGAAATTGATGGTGAAATGCATGGAGATACCGCGCTCGATAGCGACTATCGTGCGAAGACCATGCCATTTTCAACATTGAAGGGTGATGCGAATCTCTTGGTGATGCCAAATATCGACGCTGCGAATATTGCCTACAATTTGTTGAAGACAGCAGCAGGCAATAACATCGCGATTGGTCCTATCCTTTTGGGATGCGCAAAACCAGTCCATATCTTGACGCCATCAGCGACTGTTCGTCGTATCGTTAATATGACGGCATTGTGTGTAGTGGATGCGGTCGCTCAGCGTTAAACTCCCTTTGCCCAAAAAAACCGCGAACTTTGTTTCGCGGTTTTTTTTATTCGCGTCCTAGAATCGTTGGCCTTCTGCTCCACTCTTGCAAATAAAGTAGGGGAAATGAAGGGGATTTTTCATAAAATTCTGCGAGGAAATGCTTTTGCCGAATTTTTGTGGAAGTTAGAAACTGTTGTTGTATTTTATTTCATCTACTTTTTGTAAATATACCTGATATAAAAATGGATGTAATGCGAAAAGAAACCATAAATCTTTGGTTCAAATGATAGTTTGTTTCACCGTGATTTAAGAAAAACCAAATTAGATTTGGAATAGAATGTTTGACAATTTCTTTGTAGACTTGTCTAGTTATTTTTGATAGTTTTCAGTTAAAGATCCTTCTGTTTTACTCATTGATGCCGAACGAAATTGATCCATAAACGTAGATTTTTGGAGAGTTTTGTAATAGAGCGTTTTACCAAACTGTGTCTAAGGGTGCAGTAGAAAACAGGTAAAGACACAATGGGGGATCCAGACCAAAAGTTTGGATCTGATCTGTTATTAGGGAGTAATCAGAATCAGAGGGAAGTAAAGATGACACATCAAAAATTTCAAGCAGTTTTACGTCCAACTTTGTTGGCAACTTTGATTGCAGCATCATTTGGTGCCGCAGCAGCAGATCGTATTGATCTTTCTACGATCAACGGTAATCAAGTTAAGTCCATCGCAGGTGGCGCGACTTCTGCAAGTCAAGCCTTAGGCCTAGCAGCCGCCGAATTGCGCGAACTACGTAGCAAACAGTATCCAGGCGGGCGTACAGTACGTCGCTATGAGCAATTGTATCAAGGCGTTCCAGTATGGGGCGAAGCTATTGTTGAACATCTTGATACTGGGAATGGCCTCGTTGCGGGTGCTGGCGAACGTAGTTTCCACGGTGCGATGTTGAGTAATTTGGCAAAAGACATTCCAACTGTGAAGCCAGCTTTGTCAACCACGCAGGCGTTGAACGCAGCGAAAGTTGCAGCTCGTACAGTCGGTGCGACTAGCAATGAACAATCAAAACTGTTTGTAAAACAGGATGGAAATGGACCAGCGAAATTGGTGTATTTGACCTCCTACCTGACAACAGTCAATGGCGCACCAAGCCGTCCGCATTTCTTGATCGACGCGAACAGTGGCGCGGTG
Source organism: Affinundibacterium nitidum (assembly GCF_014284155.1). Lineage (GTDB taxonomy): Bacteria > Pseudomonadota > Gammaproteobacteria > Burkholderiales > Burkholderiaceae_D > Undibacterium > Undibacterium nitidum. The sequence goes on along the minus strand of NZ_JACOFZ010000001.1, from coordinate 831,745 downwards.
TTAGAAAAATGGGAAGGCTTGACCCATTCTCTGACAGGTACAGGTCCTGGCGGTAATGCCAAAACAGGGCAACGCGAGTATGGTACGACAGCAGGATATGGTTACCTTGATGTGACCGTAAGTGGTTCTACTTGCAGCTTGAGCAGCACGAACGTTGATACCTACAACATGAACGGAGCGACCTCTGGTTCTGGTACGCTGCATTCTTTCACTTGCCCACGCAATACAGTGAAAACAATCAATGGTGGTTACTCACCAATGAACGATGCTCATTACTTTGGCAATAAAGTATTTAACATGTACCAAGACTATTTGGGCGTGCGTCCAATTAGTCAAAAATTGGTCATGAAAGTGCATTATGGTAGCAGCTACGAAAATGCGTTCTGGGATGGTTCCGCGATGAGCTATGGTGATGGCGCAACGACATTCTATCCTTTGGTGTCGCTTGATGTGACTTCGCATGAAGTGAGCCATGGTTTTACTGAACAAAACTCTGGTCTCGTCTATTCTGGCATGTCTGGTGGTATGAACGAGGCTTTCTCTGATATTGCTGGTGAAGCAGCTAAATACTATGTTTTAGGTACAAACGACTTCAAAGTTGGCGCAGACATTTTTAAAGGATCTGGCGCTTTACGTTATATGGATAATCCACCGCAAGACGGTCGCTCTATCGATAACGCTGCGAACTATACAAGTGGACTTGACGTACACTTTTCCAGTGGTGTATTTAACAAAGCATTCTATTTGTTAGCAACGAAAGCGGGTTGGAATACTCGTAAGGCATTTGAAGTGTTTGCGGATGCGAATCGCTTATACTGGACAGCCAATAGTACATTTAATCAAGGTGCTTGTGGTGTTGAAAAAGCAGCGACTAATCGTAACTATACGGTTGCCGATGTCACTGCTGCGTTCTCCGCAGTGGGAGTCACTGGCGGTTGCGGAACCACACCTCCTCCAGGCGGCGGTGTATTGACGAAGGATGTTGCTGTGAGCTTCGCTGGCGCAACAGGTACCACTGCGTCATACACCTTTGTGGTGCCGAGTGGAGCATCGAATTTGAGCTTCAAGATGTCTGGCGGTACTGGTGACGGTGATATTTACACTAAGTTAGGTTCTGCGCCTACGACTTCATCTTATCTGGCGAAGTCAGATGGTTCTACGAATACAGAATCGATCTTAATCGCTTCACCAACAGCAGGTACATACTATTTGTTGGCCAATGCTTATGCTACGGTTAGCGGTGCATCTATCGTTGCAACCTACCAAACTGGTTCTACCGGTAATGTCCTGACGAGTGGTGTTCCAGTATCTATCGCTTTGGCATTGAACACATCAAAAGTGTACACAATCTCCGTGCCTGCCGGTAAGACAAGCTTGACGATCAAGTTGAGTGGCGGTTCTGGTGATGGTGATATCTATGCTAAGTTGGGCGCGACACCAACAACGACGACTTACGATAAGAAGTCAGATGGCGCTACCAATACAGAAACAATCACTTACAGCGCTCCAGCTACAGGTACTTACTACGTCTTGGTAAACGCCTACGCTGCAGTGTCCGGTGCAAGTCTGACAGCGACAGTCCAGTAATGTCAGTGTGAAATCCACTTTGCATCGCGAGGTGGATCTTTGAATGAAGAGAAGAGCCGTTAGTGTCTTGACGGCTCTTTTCTTTAATGATTCTTTGATGCTGATGCAGGTGGTATACGAAGATGGAAGCAAGAAGATCGTTTTGTATTTGCTTTAGAACTTTGTATAGCACATCTATTTATTTCACTCTTAGTCGCCAGAGTGAGGTAATTTCCGCAGCGCGTGCTTGGTAAAGTGGGTCACTTGTATCAGTTGCTTTGCCGTGACGAGGACGGATATCGAGCTTGCCGATCACTTGCAACCCAGCTTCATCAATCCATGTCCAAAATTCCTCTTTTGAACGTAAACCGAGATGTTCTGCGAAGTCCGACATGATAAGCCAAGCCTCGCCACCCGGTGATAAATGTACGCCAACCCCTGCCAGAAACTTCTTTAACATTTGACTGTCTGGGTCATAGATTGCATATTCGATTGAGGAACTGGGTTTTACTGGTATCCACGGTGGGTTGCAAACAATCAGTGGAGCCACTCCATCGGGAAACAGATCTTGTTGCCGAAGTTCGACCTGCGCACTTAGCCCTAGATGTTCGATATTTTGAGATGCGCAGGACAAGGCTCTTTGATCAAGGTCGGTGGCAATAACTTTCTTTATGCCACGTTTGGCGAGGAGGGCCGCAATCACGCCGCTGCCAGTGCCTATGTCAAAAGCGAGTTCAGTCGATGGCAGTGGGGCTTTTGCGATTAGATCGAGGTACTCACCGCGTACTGGCGAGAATACGCCGTAGTGAGGATGTATTTTGCCACCAAGCGCTTGGACTTCGATGCCATTCTTGCGCCATTCGTGTGCGCCTATGACACCCAATAACTCTCTGAGACTGATGACTGTTTGTTTTTTTGTGGTCCCGTAGACCTCTAGGCACGCCTCTTTGATATTCGGTGCTCGGCGGAGTGCCAGTGTTAGGTCTGGTTCAATACAAACTAGCAGCATGCCGAGGATTCGTGCTTTATGCACTTGCTCTTTTCGGTGCAAGTGAAATGCTGTCGCCACATCCTTTTCTACAGCTGCTTTGTCGAGATCAACTTTTTTCTTAGCCTTCTTGTGTTCGATTCTTCGTGTGATTGCTTGTAATAATTGTTTGGCGTTATGAAAGTCCCCACGCCACAATAATGCCGTCCCTTCACATGCCAATTTAAAGGCGTGGTCGGCTGTGATGGTGTCATCCGCAATTTGAATACGCTTCGGAGCAGAAGCGTTATTTTCGGAATGCCAAACAGCGGTGTGAGTTTCATTCGCCTCTGTCCAGGAAATGTCTGACTCAATATGTGTCATGTGATTTTGATACTCATTTGATTTGAATTAAAGCAGCTCATGCTGAAAACAAGAGCTAGGAATCGCCAGTGTACCAAACTCTAGTCACCCCTTAGGCTAAAGTATAGAACTATGTAGCGCGCTATAAAGCAATAGAGGAAGCTCACGCTTCCTCTATTCTTCTCTTTTCTGATTCTTTGGAGCTGTTATTAATTTGATCTTTCAGCCGATAGTATGCTGACTGTGGTGACCGGCACATCTGCATAGGAGCCGCGAGTTGAGGTTGGTACACCTTTGATTTTATCGACAACGTCCATACCTGATACGACTTGACCGAAGACGGCATAGCCACCACCACTCGTATCTAAAAACGTATTGTCAACGACATTGATGAAGAATTGTGATGTGGCAGAATCCAACACGCTAGTGCGCGCCATCGCGATGGTTCCTCTGACGTTACTTAGTCCATTATTGACTTCAAGCTTGATTGGTGGGTAGGTGCTTGCCTGTACTAAATCCGGTGTAAAGCCACCGCCTTGGATCATGAAATTACTAATGACACGATGGAAAATCTTGTTCGAGTAGAAGCCAACATCAACATAGCGCAAGAAATTTGCTGACGTAATTGGTGCTTTTGCTGGATTCAGTTCGATCACGATGTCGCCCATCGATGTTTTCATAGTGACTTGAGGGGCGGGTGCTGCGGTTCGCAAATCCAAGGTTGGATCGTTCACGCCAATTCTAGTTTTAGCCGCATTGATATCTGTCGGGGTTACTGCTGCTGCGATTGCCATACCGTTGGTGATAGATTCGGTATCGCTAAGGTAGTTTAGTCCTTGCTGGACAGCAAAATACGTGCCTACCGCTATTTTATTGTCTAATAAATCTGCAACCCAACCATACTGCGGATCACCTTTAAAATTGTGCGCTGTTCCGACTATCGTACGAATAAGAGTTCCACGCGTCTCAGCACCTGACGTTCCAGCAGGTTTTTCAAGTGCTGCTGTCCAGTAAGCTAAACCATCTGCATCGACTTCATTTCTACCGAGGACGTTTTTGTAAATGACCTTTACAAAATCAGCATTGCTCATCGAGCTCGTGTAATTGGTGAGGTCGCTATAGATGATGGCTGCGGCATAAAAATTGTTAGCCATGGCATCGGACGACATTCCAGCTTTGGATTGGTCAATCCAGTATGCTAATCCGTTAGCATCAGGTACACGGTTGAAAAAGGCAATATAGAGCTCGATGATGCTGTTTAATGTCGAAGCAGAAATTGTTTTTGATTTATCTCCAATAAGAAGATTCACGGAAAAGTCTGAAAATTGGACTGTAGTTTGGCTAGGCAATAATGTCGTTACACCACCTGCGAATCCTCTATTGGTCAACGTAAAACTGGAGGCCGTCCGTTTAATTGAGTAATTGTTTCGAGGATCGGTAAAAGTTGCAATTGAACTCGCTGGCGCTGCAGCTGGTGGACCGCTCATTGCAACAACTGATGAGGTCTTCGCGTTGGTGTCGGCATTACCGCCACACGCGCTAAGAGTTAGTGCAAGGCCAAAGATGAGACTACTAAGAATAATTTTTGATTGAGCAATGTAATTCACTGTGAACCCGTCGAGTATGCGTGGATTAAAGATAGAGACTATTCAACATTATAGCGATGTCTCACAGAACTACACGGGTGAACGCGGAGTGGAAGCAACAAGATATGTTAATTAATTGTTTCGATTCGTAACAAAGTAAGTAATTTGTTTTTATTCGGAAATAATCTGATATTGATGCACCATTGCCGTGCAATTCGAACTGATGCTCGAAATATTTCTTACATGCCACCCCAAGCAGAACTGAGTATCGCGATGGCACTTAGGCCAGCGGTTTCAGTGCGGAGAATTCGGGGGCCCATACTGAGCGCCATCGCACCATGTTGAACTGCAAAATCTTCTTCCGCCTCTGAAAATCCACCTTCCGGCCCGACCATAATGGTGACTGCTTGTGGAGGATGGTGACGTGCCCAGTCCGCAAGTGATTGATTTGCGCGGGGTGTCAATAAAATACGCTTATGCATGTCTTGCTGCTGCAACCATTTTTGTACATCAATAAGCTCACCAAGCTGTGCTATTCGATTCCGTCCACATTGCTCGCTTGCAGCTGTAATGATGCTTTGCCAGTGGCGTGCTTTCTTCTCAGCACGTTCCGCATTGAGTTTGACCACACTGCGTTGTGCAGCAAGGGGTTGAATCGACCCAACGCCGAGTTCAACTGCTTTTTCGATAATCCAATCCATCTTCGAACCTTCCGGTAGCGCTTGAGCTAGACTGAGGCCAAAAGGCAATTCGCACTCTTGAGTTAGATGCAGCTTAATTTCAGCATTTGCGCGTTTTTTTCCTATCTCATTGAGTACAGATACATACGAACCACCTTCGCCATTAAATAGTTCAATTTTGTCTCCGACTTGAAGGCGTAAAACGAACAAGTGATGGGCGATCTCTTCGGGCAGATCAATGGTCGCACCAACATGGAGCGGCAAAGCGCAGTAAAAACGTGGCATATCTTTAGTTTAAAAAAATAATGTGATGGATAATTTTTCCAATTGCATCTCAATAGCTTTGACAAGCAGCATTGAGTATTCCCATGCCAAGGCTGATAGCGCCCAAGAAAATTCCCGATGCGAGTTTGTTTTGAGGAACGTCTTTCATGAGATCTGGAAGCATGAGTCGAGTTGCGAAAAAAGCGAGAAGCTGAACGAACAAGGCGATACTTCCCCAAACCAACATATCAAGTAAGTCAATGCTATGGGCAACCGACGACGCAAGCGCAACACAGTAGCCGAGAACTGCTCCTGAAAGACTTGCTGCGGCAGCGGTATTGCCTTCGCGAATAAGGGCAATCTCTTTGTAGGGTGTGATTCTGATATATACCGCGATGAATAGAAATAAAAATGCAAGTGAAGAAGCAAAGTGACTTGCAAACGCGATTAAGCCTTCGGAAAAAAATTGCATATTCATGTTGTGCTCTCTTGATAGATTCAATTATTGATTTCGTCGAGTGTGTTATTCAACAAAGTAATGGGGAACGAAACGGCTCGTATTTTTCGTAATCAGAGTTTCGTCTTCGCGGATGCCGATACCGGCGGCTTCGTCGCCGACAATCCAGGAGCCGATTGAAGTGTAGGCGGGCGTAATGCCATCATCAAATTTCGGTTGTGGCGCAAATGCTTGGTAAATGTATCCCTCATCTCCATATTCGCCGGGTGTGTGCATTACTTCGCCATCGGCGTATATCGAAATATTTTCACCCTCGCGAGAAAGTAGAGGTTTTTTTACGAAATTGCCACTAATGCGCCAAGACTCAGCGAATGCAGGAAGTAAATTTGGATGATTTGGAAACATCTCCCATAGTACTGGAAGAATGGCCTTATTCGATAAAATCATCTTCCATGCAGGTTCAATAATGCGAGCGGGCCGAGACAATAGATGATTTGCAAATTGCTCGCGACTTAACCATTCCCATGGATATAGCTTGAAAAGATTCTCGATTTTGGTGTCATTTGCGTCGACCAGTTCGGCATTCGCCTCATCCCAACCAATATCGCTGATCAAGTTTTGTTTGGTTGCAAATCCAGCTTGGATAGCCGTATCCCTTAGGTAGGAAAGGTTGCCTATATCCTCTTCACTGTCTGCGGAGGCGAAATGTATGACACCTTTGCCATCAAATTTTTTCCATTGCTCGATTAATTTTTCGTGTAAGGAATTAAATTGATCGGCGTTCGGATGAACATCTTGTAGCCAATACCATTGTGCGACTGAAGATTCGACTAAACCCGTTGGCGTGTCGGCATTGTATTCCAACATTTTCGGCGCACCGCTGCCATTCCAACTCAAATCGAAGCGGCCATACAATGAGAACTCTTTGTCGCGCCAGCTCTCTTCAACTTCGGACCAGAACGAACGTGGCACCGCAAATTTTTCAATTTGCCCGTGGCGTACAACATGATCAACGGCCTGCAAGCACATTTGGTGTAAATCTATCGTTGCTTGTTCTAGAACATCGATCTGTTGGGCATTGAATCGATATGCATAACGCTCATCCCAATATAGACCATCAATCGAATGATATGAAAAACCAAGATCTTCGAATTGTTGTTGCCAATCTTTTCGTGGCTGTAAAGACTCACGAATCATGCTTAACCTCCGCCCGAGAAACCGCGAGAGCTCGAGCCAAAGCCGCCTCTGCTCACAGAGCGAGTCACGCTTCGACTTACCGCTCTATCGCTAACGTGTGCGGTTGAGCTATCAAATTTGCTGCCTAGAAAACTGCGTTGAGCGACATCACGATGGCCATCATAGTAAGATGGGCCGAAGTAGTGCCCAGAATAGATATGACTGCCACTAGTATTGCCAGTGTTCGAAAGCGAGGAGCTTCCTTCTGGAGCTTTTTGGGGCTCACAAGGAACGCTACTACCCCAATCTTGCACACAATCTTCGAGACTTTTGTATTCATCCCGAACAGTGGCAAGATTGGAGTTAGGCTCGTCATCTCCGCATCCAGTTAGGTTGACCACCGCTGCGGATGTTACCAACAATAGGGGCAATGTTTTTGATGCCCTGCGCTTGAATTGTTGACTCATACTTCGTCCTTTTTGTTTTTCTCGATATTGAAGCGCTTGATTGTAATACTTAGGCATAACCAAGACATTGGTCTTAAATTAAATGTTTTACCGTTGTCGTTGTTATGCATCAATTTTTATTCGGCCGCATCCTGAACTAAATTCTGAACATCGCAACGTGGGTTTGCGCTGAGTAGTACTGAAGTGCTTTAAGTTGGTGCTGTTGCAGTGCAAGATTGATTTCGTCTTCGCTCATGTTGAGTGGATCTTGAATGGTGGATTTTCGAACATCTTTGAGGGCGACCGCCATCCCCCATAGAGCGCCATATAAAGGTATAAATACCGAATAGGGGCGCACAAGGTCGAAACGAGCGTTGAGTTTCTCTAGGCTAGAAAGGTATCGATTTGGATGATAAAACCTGCTGCCCAAGTGGAGTACAAGTGCCCCAGCATCATTGAGCTTTTCATAGCAAGCGTCGAAGAAATTGCCACTGAAACATGATTCCGCTAAATTGCTGCCGTTTGGAGCGATCGGGTCTGTTAGATCCAGCAATATCAAGTCGAATTTTTGCGTGCATTCTTCGATAAATGCGAAGCCATCTCTATGCTGAATGTTGACTCTGCCATCATCGAATGCGTTGTGATGGATTGAACATAAATGTTGACGTGCGATCTCAACAACCTGGGCATCGATTTCACATAAGAGAATGTTCTTGATCGAATCATATTTCAACAACTCTTCAGTTGATCCGCCATCCCCACCGCCAATAATGAGCGCAGATTCTGGACCTCCTATGCATATAGATGCCGGGTGGACCAGTGCTTCGTGATAGAAAAACTCATCCTTTTCCGATGTCATCAAGGCGCCGTCGATGCGCATTATTTTGCCAAATTCTGGAGTCTCAGCAATTTCAATTTGCTGAAATTCGCTTTGTTTTGCGACAAGGCTTTGTGTCGCCGCCGTTTGCATCGACGTGAAAGGGCTCAGTCTTTCAGTTATTTTTGTCTGAGGAACTTCACTTGGAACACCACGCAGTAATTCTTGTCGCAATGTCCGCTTGGGCTGAAGTAGTTGAATGATTAGGTCAACGATTGTTCTGGCTTTCTCGCTATTATCATTTTCAAAATTACAGACATAAACGTCTAGGGTTGCGGCTGCTTTTTCTGGCCATGTATGGATGGCTATATGAGATTCTGCAAGAAGCAGTGTGCCCGTGAATCCAGCTGCTTTACCGTCTTCATGAACGAAGGGGTAGAACTTTTCTCCAACGATGGTCAGACCGGCGTCTTCCGTGATTTTACGTAATAGAGGAGCGCAATGTTGATGATTCGTCAAAAGGAGCTCGTTAGCTTGGCATTCGAAGCAGTCGGCAGTGAGATGTAAGCCTTCCATATTTTTATTCTTAAATGATGCGAAAGTCGCAATTGTATTCTGCAGCGAGCTGCTCTGGTAAAATAACGGACTTTGTTAATTAAATGAATGATTTTGAGCAACATTTCACCGAAACGTGGTCTGCTCGAAGTGTTTCATTCGATTAGCGACTGCTACAACCGATTTCTTAACTTTATTCTCTGCCGCTATGACATCCACTTTCCAGCCTGAAATCACTTCTAAGATGGCCAATGCGATCCGCGCATTGTCTATGGACGCTGTTCAAAAAGCCAACTCTGGTCATCCTGGCGCTCCAATGGGGATGGCAGAGATTGCAGTTGCCTTGTGGGCTGGTCACTATCGTCATAACCCAACAAATCCAAAATGGGTGAATCGTGATCGTTTCGTTTTGTCGAATGGCCACGGCTCCATGTTGCATTACTCATTGTTACATTTGACAGGTTATGACTTGCCTATGTCTGAGATTAGTAACTTCCGTCAGTTGCATTCCAAAACAGCGGGTCATCCTGAAGTGCATATCACACCAGGCGTGGAAACAACCACAGGACCGTTAGGTCAAGGTATCACCAACGCGGTGGGTATGGCGCTCGCCGAAAAATTATTGGCAGCGGAATTCAATGTCGATGGCGCGAACATCGTCGACCACCGCACTTGGGTGTTCATGGGCGACGGCTGTTTGATGGAAGGCATTTCGCACGAAGCTTGTTCTTTGGCTGGTACATGGAAGCTGAATAAATTAACTGCATTCTGGGATGACAACGGTATTTCCATCGACGGCCATGTCGAAGGCTGGTTCACCGACGACACACCTGCGCGTTTTGAAGCCTATGGTTGGAATGTGATTCGTGGTGTGGATGGACACAATGTTGCAGCAGTTAATCAAGCAATTATCGCTGCAAAAGCCTCTGAAAAGCCGACCTTGATTTGCTGCCGTACTGTAATTGGTAAGGGTTCTCCGAATATGGAAGGCACACACAATGTGCATGGTGCCGCATTGGGTGACAAAGAAGTTGCAGCCGTGCGCGCGAATATCGATTGGAACTATCCACCATTTGAAGTACCAGCAGATGTGTATAGCGCATGGGATGCAAAAGCTGATGGCGCGAAAGCGGAAGCAGAATGGAATGCGACGTTTGCCGCTTATACCGCAGCTTATCCAGCTAAAGCCGCTGATTTGACACGTCGTATGAATAGTGTCTTGCCAGCGAACTTTGACGATGTTGTCAAAGCAGCGGTTGCAAACGTAGTTGAGAAGAAAGAGACAATTGCTACACGTAAGGCCAGTCAAAATGCAATTCAAGCTTTCGCACCAAGTCTGCCAGAATTCTTGGGCGGCTCTGCTGATTTGACTGGTTCGAATTTAACGAATTGGAAAGAATGCGTGGCGGTACGTGCAAACCAAGCGGGTAATCATATCAACTATGGCGTGCGTGAGTTTGGTATGAGCGCGATCATGAACGGTATCGCTTTACATGGTGGTTATTTGCCATTCGGCGCAACCTTTTTGACCTTCTCTGATTACAGCCGCAATGCGATTCGTATGGCGGCCTTAATGAAGATTCGTAGTTTGTTTGTGTTCACGCACGACTCCATCGGTTTGGGTGAAGATGGTCCTACGCATCAATCCGTTGAACATATCTCTAGCATGCGTTTGATTCCGAATTTGGATAACTGGCGTCCATGCGATACGACTGAATCCACCGTTGCATGGGCTGAAGCGATCAAACGCAATGATGGCCCATCCACTTTAATTTTCTCTCGTCAAAATTTGCCATTCCAAGAGCGTACAGCGCAACAAGTCGCTGATATCGCGCGTGGTGGTTATATTCTGCAAGATGCGGCTGACGCGAAAGTGGTGTTGATCGCGACAGGTTCTGAAATCGAATTGGCGGTGAAGTCCGCTGCAGAATTGGCCGCACAAGGTATTCCAGCACGCGTCGTGTCTATGCCTTCGACTGATGTGTTTGATCGTCAAGACAAAGCTTACCAATTAAGCGTCTTGGGTAAAGGCCTGCCACGTGTGGCGATCGAAGCGGGTGTGACAGCATTCTGGCATAAGTATGTGGGCTTGGAAGGTGCGGTTGTCGGTATCGATACTTTCGGTGAATCTGCTCCAGCAGGCGTGTTATTCAAGCACTTTGGCTTCACGGTCGACAACGTCGTTGCCACAGTTAAAGCTGTGTTAGCTTAAACGTTGGCAAACTGAGCTTAACTTGACGTTAACTAATAAGTCGATAACGAATATGAGTAAGATTAAGGAAATTCAATTGCGAAAAGCGAATTTGGCAGACGCCGAAGCCATTGCCGCAATTCGCATTGAAGCCTGGCGTACCACTTACCGCGGCATGATTCCAGATACCTATTTGGACAATATGCAGATGGAAGAAAATGTGTTGCAATGGCGGACGATTTTGCAGGCCTTGCCTGCCAAAGAAGATAGTTTGCGTGTGTACGTCGCGATCAGTGATGACGAAGTGATTGGTTTCGTCTCAGTGATTAAATTGCCAGAACCTAAGTTAGGCAAGGACGGTGAAATCAACGCGATTTATATCCGCCCACAATGGCAGCGTTGCGGTATCGGAAAACGCATGATGCACAAGGCGGCTCGTTCTTTACAAGAGATGGGTTGCCATGGTTGTGTGATTTGGGTGATTGATGGCAATTCTCCAGCACGCAACTTTTATGAAGAGCTCGGTGGTGAGATCCTCATCGAGCAAGATTTTAGCTGGGACGGCTTAGACCTGACGGAAGTCGGTTATGGCTGGAATGACTTAAGTGTGCTGTTAGCGGCGGCAGATGCCTTGCCGTTTCCGAACGCACTTCAATAAACTGTTGTTGATTTAAGTAAGCTGTGGTGGCAGGTCAAAACAGGTTTGTTGCCAGATGTTCAGAATTTTTTTTGTTTTATTTTTTTATTGCTGTTTGTCTTTTTGGAGATTGAACCATGACGATTCGCGTTGCAATTAACGGCTATGGCCGTATCGGCCGTAACATCCTGCGTGCACATTACGAAGGTGGTAAGTTTAAGAATGAAATTCAAATCGTTGCAATTAACGATTTGGGTAACGCGGAATCTAACGCGCATTTGACACGTTACGACACAGCCCACGGTAAGTTCCCAGGCACAGTCAGTGTTGAAGGTGACACAATGATCGTTAATGGCGACAAAATCAAAGTATTCGCAGAACGTAATCCAGCGAATATCCCTTGGGGTGAATTGAATGTTGACGTTGTGTTGGAATGCACAGGCTTCTTCACAACAAAAGAGAAAGCATCTGCCCACTTGGCCGGCGGCGCGAAGAAAGTCATCATTTCTGCACCAGGCGGTAAAGATGTTGATGCAACAGTGGTGTATGGCGTTAACCACGGCGTGTTGAAAGCAACAGATACCGTTATCTCTAATGCATCTTGCACAACAAACTGCTTAGCACCATTAGCAAAACCATTGAACGATGCGATCGGTATCGAAAGTGGTTTGATGACGACTATTCACGCGTACACGAATGACCAAGTTTTGACAGACGTGATGCACGAAGACTTGCGCCGTGCGCGTTCTGCAACCATGAGCATGATCCCAACTAAAACAGGTGCAGCTGCAGCCGTAGGTTTGGTATTGCCAGAGTTGAATGGCAAATTGGACGGTTACGCGATGCGCGTACCAACCATCAATGTTTCTGTTGTCGATTTGACTTTCATCGCTAAGCGCGACACCACAGTCGAAGAAATCAACAAAGTATTGAAAGAAGCATCTGAAGGTGCCTTGAAAGGCATTTTGGATTACAACAAAGCACCGTTGGTGTCTGTTGACTTCAACCACAACCCGGCATCTTCTACTTACGACGAAACATTGACTAAAGTGAACGGTCGTTTGGTTAAAGTATCTTCTTGGTATGACAATGAGTGGGGTTTCTCTAACCGTATGTTAGATACGACTGTAGCTCTGATGCACGCTAAATAAGAAAATCCAATTGTGGGGCGCATCGCGTTGTAGGTGCTGCAACGGCGGTCCTCGCAATACTTGAGTATTGATGTCGAATTTGCAGGATTGGCGCCTAGCGCTGCATCCCCGAAATTGAATTTTTGAGTAGTTTTAGAGAAAAGCCCCGAACTATCGGGGCTTTTTTTTGTCTATACTGTGCGACGTTAAGTTTGGCGGAGTTTTGTCGTAACTTGGGTTCGGTAAGCATCGCTAGCAGTTTTTTCATAAAGGTTTGTTATGACTTTACATATTCGTCAATTGGTGCGTGAAAACAAAGGATTCTTGATTTTAGTTTTTGGCATGATTTTTATGCGTAGTGCCTTGGCTGACTGGTATGTCGTGCCTTCGAGTTCGATGTATCCGCATTTGCTTGAAGGAGATCGCGTGATTGCTAATCGCATTGCTTATGATATTCGTGTACCGTTTACCGATATCGTTATTAAGCAAGTGGGCAATCCTCAACGTGGTGACATCGTCACGTTTTTCTCACCGGAAGATGGTACTAGATTGGTCAAGCGGGTCATCGGCTTGCCTGGCGATACGATAGAAATGCGCGATCGCAAGCTCATTATCAATGGTGACGAGGCACACTATCAAGAAGTGCCTGACGTGCCACGTGATTATCTGACACCAAAATATGAACTCAGCCAACGTGTTTTCACCGAAACACTTGGCGACTTACATCACAACATCATTGTCATGCCTGAAGTCTATCAGTCCATACAATCGTTTGCACCGACGACGATCCCAGAAGGTCAGTATGTGATGCTCGGTGATAATCGCGATAACAGCCGCGATTCACGTTATTTTCATTTCGTGAAACGCGAGTTGATTACCGGTCGCGTCAGTCGCCTGATGTTCTCACTTGATTATGAAAACAACTACATGCCGCGATTTGACCGTATCGGTGCGCGAGTCGCACAATAAATAGCGATCGACCAAATATAAAAGGCTGCCTGTTTCAATGGCAGCCTTTTGTATTTCAGGGGGGCTATTTACTGATTTTGGGGACGTAACCAAGTGCAGCTGAGATTTGTGCCGCAGTACTCATCAAATCACCAAGCCATGCCTCTTGTAGCCGATCTGCAGGTGCTGAAATCGATAGCCCTGCAATCATTTTTCCAGTATCGTCGTGTATGCCCGCTGCCATGCATCGCACTCCAAGTTCCAGTTCTTCATTGTCACGGGCATAGCCGTTGGCTCGCACAGAGGCTAACTCACGCTCTAATTTGGAAACATCGGTAATCGAATTTTTGTTGTGTCCAGCAAGGCCTGTGCGGGTGATATAGGCACGCAAAGCTTTGGGTTCATCGATGGAAAGAAAGAGCTTTCCAGTAGAGGTCAGATGTAAGGGCGCACGGCCACCAATCGCGCGCACAACCTGCATGCCCGAACGTTCCGAAAACGCACGGTCAATATAAACAATTTCATCACCTTGCCTTACCGAGAGATTAATCGTTTGGTTTGTAATGCGATGTAAGTTACGCATGAATTCGAGTGCCGCTTCACGGACATCCAGACGGCTCTTGACAATATTACCTAATTCCAACAGCCGCATACCTAGTCGATAGGTGCCAGTATCTGCACGGTCGACAAATCGCGTGATCACTAGGTCATTCAAAATACGGTGGGTTGTAGAAGGGTGTAAGCCTGTCACGCTTGCCAACTCTTTCAGGCTGACAGGGTCTTGATAACGAGAGAGCGCATCTAACAAAGAGACCATGCGCTCGATTACTTGAATCGAAGTTTTATCACTTACGGGAGCGTCATTTTTCATGATGTGGATGGTGCAATGCAATAATTAAACAATGTTATACCACATTGTGAAATCAAATGCCTAGGAATTCGACTCTAGTCATCGATTTTTTTCTCCGATTATTATGGAATATGAGAAAGATATGCAGCAAAAGATCGGAAAGAGTTGGCATGTGTTGGGAAAAAACTCTAGTTTGTGTCTCCCCTGGAAATTTCTGATGATTTCACCCCAGCATCATTGCTTGGGTGTAATATGCAAAAAGCTTCGCTCGTTAATTTGCAGGTTTCAGTTTGCTTTTGCCTTACTCTTTGAGAATTAGGGAAGTGTACGCTATGACTAATACTGCTGTGATGTCAACCTCGTTTCGTTCTTCACCATGGAAAATTCTCTTGGTGGATGATGAGCCTGATATACATGATGTCACCAAACTCACACTGCATCGCTTCGAACTTGATGGACGAGGGCTGCAGTTCTTTGATGCCTATAGTGGACCAGAGGCGAAAGCAATTTTGAGTCGCGAACCTGACATCGCTTTGGTGTTTCTCGATGTTGTGATGGAGACAGAAGATGCTGGGCTCGAAGTTGCGCGATGGATGCGCCAAGACTTGAAAAACCAATTTACGCGTATCGTGCTTCGCACAGGCCAACCCGGCCAGGCCCCAGAGGAAAGTGTTATCGTTGACTACGATATCAATGACTACAAAGAAAAAACAGAATTAGATCGCACCAAACTTTTCACTACGACTTTCGCTGCGTTGCGCGCCTATCGCGACATCTTTACTGTAGAAGAGGCTAGGCGTTTTCAAGTGACTTATCGCGAAGGTCTTGAACGGGTGATTGAGGCTTCCGCTCACATATACCAACAACGCAATATGCATGATTTTGCCAATGGCTTGCTGCAGCAAGTCGTTGCCTTACTGCGCTTAGAAAAGAGTATGTTGCTGCGCTTACGGGGAGCAAGTGGTGTCTCTGGTGAAAATCGTTATGAGGTCTTAGCAAAGATTGGAAATTTTGATGACGATCATCAGTTGTTCAGTTCCGAACTATTGCGGCATTTAAATGAGGCAACCGTCAACCGTATCTCTCGTTTATATGGCGATACCTATGTTGGTTACTTCCCGAATCAAAGCGGAAAAGCTTCATTGTTGGTGTTGCAGGGAGTGGATAAGGTTAGCGAAATTGATTCGAAATTGCTGGAAGTGTTTTCATCAGGTGTTGCCATTGCGTTCGATAACATCCTATTGAACCAAGAGATTAGCGATACCCAAGGCGAGTTAATTATGCGTCTTGGTGATGTGGTTGAATCACGATCCCCCGAGGCTGGTAATCATGTTCGCCGTATGGCGGAAGTTTGTCATTTGCTAGCGATTGCCTCAGGCATGGATGCTGACGAAGCCGCCGTCTTGAAACAGGCTGCTCCTATGCATGACATCGGGAAGATTGCCACACCAGATTCTGTTTTGCTCAAGCCAGGCAAGCTCGATGCAGGGGAGTGGGACATTATGCGTTTGCATCCGCAAGTGGGTATGTCTATTCTGCATGGCTCGCATCGCCCAATTTTGAAAGCAGCATCGATCATCGCGCATCAACACCACGAAAAATACGATGGAAGCGGATATCCTCAAGGCTTGGCAGGGGAGGAAATTCATATTTATGCCCGTATTGTGGCAGTGGCCGATGTGTTTGATGCATTGATGCATAGCCGCTGTTACAAACCAGCGTGGCCAATCGACGAAGTTGTGGCTCATCTAAAGAATGTCAGTGGTAGCCATCTTGATCCGAGATTTGTGGAACTCTTGGTTCAAAATGTCGATCGCGCCGTCGAGATTAACGAGCGCTTCCCAGACTAGATTTATTTGCTCATGTCTCGATCGGAATGCGTATTTGGTAGAGCAAACCTTTTCCAGGCTGACTTGAGGCTCTAATGCTACCGTGAAGTAGGCCCGTGACTAAGTTGAAGACGATGTGAGCCCCCAAGCCGCTACCACCTTGACCTCGTTTGGTTGTGTAAAACGGATCAAATAATTTTTCCAGCTCCTCTTGTTCCATCCCTTTGCCATTGTCTTCATATTCAAAAAGAAGGTGACTATCAAGTCTCTGCAAACGTAAATGAATTTGTCCCTCTTTAGTTTGCTCGAAGCCATGGTTGAGCGAATTGACTACAAAATTAGTAACGATCTGTGAGAGCGCGCCTGGATGGCTGTTAATCTTGAGGTCGTTGGGACAATCAATATGAATTTCTACGTTTTTTCCTTTGAGTTTTGGTTGTAGTGAGACCATGATTTCATTCAGATAAGACTCTAAGTAAAACTCTCGTTTGTCGTCCGACGTTTGGTCAACGGCAACCTGTTTGAAGCTTCTCACTAACGAGGCCGCACGTTTTGTATTGGCATTCAAAATGCGCAAGGATTGTTCAAGCACGTCGAGGAATTGAGCTCTATGGCGGTCGTCGAATTTTTCTGCATCAATATCGCGACGTGTGAGTCGAAGCTCTTCAATCAAATGCGTTGTGGCAGTGACACAGATCCCGAGCGGTGTATTGATCTCATGGGCGACGCCTGCGACAAGCCCGCCGAGTGAGGCCATTTTCTCCTTGCGAACCAACTCAGATTGAGCTTCACGCAAGGCAAGTAACGCGCTATTGAGTGCGTTGTTCTGCTGTTCTAAGTCTGCTTTGGTTTCGAGTAGATTGCGTTCTGAATTTAATCGATCAATGGCCACGGCGATATGGCTAGCGACATACACCAGTAACTCCATATCATTCTCAGAATATTTATTTTTTGCATCATAGCTTTGAACGATGATGACACCGTAGATGAGCTCGTTGATTAATATCGGAACACCTATCCAGCTTTGGGTATCTGCGCCACCGAGCACCTGTTTAATGTCACCTTGTGCGATGAGATCTTGTAAGCGAGATTGATCGATGAGTTGAGCCTTTCCGCTATGTATTACGAAGGATGTCATGCCCATGCCAAGGGGGAAGCGATGCATCGCCGGAAGTTCATCTTTTTCATCGATGAAATACTGTACGCTAATCTCCTCGGTCTCTGCGTGGTAGAGCGCAACCATGAAATTTTTTGCAGTAATGAGGCTGTCGACGATGGCGTGGATATTGCCATATAGTTCATCCGCGTCCGCAACTGAGAATGATAGCTCAGCGATCGAGTAGAGCGCTTTTTGGATTTGTTCAGAGCGTCGCCGTTCACTAATTTCATATTTTAGAAGCGCCGTTCTTTCTGATACTGCCTTCTCCAATCGATCAACACTTTGGAACTGTTGTAAGGCGTTTGAAACATGCCCAGCGATCAATTGAAACAGTGCTTGATCTTCATGTGTGTAGAGATGGCGTTGATCATAACTTTGAATCACCATCGCACCAAGGCAATCTTTCTGATGATCGATCAAAGGATAACCCATCCAATGCTCAGAGCGTGTTCCAGTGACGCCCTTAAGTTCTGGTAGCGAAGTGAGTTGTTCGTCCTCTTCTGCAGTGACGATCATTTCTTTCTTATTTAGAATTACCCACTTCGTAAATGAATAGCCTGATTCATCGAGTTTGAATCTTTCTTCAGGGTCGGGAGCGTCATCGACTTCGTCGACAAAATAGGCGAAGCGCACGGCATTTTCATCTCTGTCGTAGAGAGCAATATAGAAGTTGGCGGCATACATGATGCGCGACAAGGCAAGGTGAATTGCTTGAATGAATTCACGTATATCGGAGGTATGTGAAGAGAGACGACCGATCTCGAGTACCATCGCCTGCACGGCTTCGAGACGTTCTAAGCGGTTTTTCATGTCAGCTCTCCCAACGAAAACAAGCTTGATTGGCTTCTACCGAGAGAGCTTAGACTAAATCCCAAGAAATGAAAAACATTGTTGATGCTTGTGGAAAAATAAGACTATTGTTTCGCCCAAACTGTTGCAAATGGAACGGCTTTAACAGTTGGGAGTTGAGCGACCATCCATGCTGTCAGCCCGCCTCGATACCAATGCAAATTCGTATAGCCCAAATCATGAAGTCTCATAATGGTATTTAAGCTCATCCAGCACTCTGGTGATGCACAGAATACAGCAATCGCTTGGTTCTTTTCTGGTGCGATTTTCCTCATGATGATTTCCAAATTCTTGATGCTTGAGTCATCAAGCTGGTGCTTATTACTTTGTTGGCCGTAGACAATGCCTGCACTATCAAACACATGCGCATTTGGGATTGTCTCGGAGTCCGAGTCGGCCAGCATGGTTGCATGAATTAAGACGATTTTCTCTGCCTTAATCAGTTCAACCAAGCTTGCAGTATCGATGGTTTTCGCAGCCTTGACTTGTGTGGGCGTAGCAAAATGAACGCCTTCATCGATTATTCTTGGACCATCGGGTTCGGGCATCAACCAATCTTGCTGTTCGACCAAACGATATTGTTCAGAACGTATTTTCATACGTGAAATTGCATTGGCCGAGGCGTTAGAAAATTTGGCATATTCTTTGAGGTAATCCGTACCATTCAAGCCAATTATTTGACACGGTGCGGATGCTTTTTTCTGGCATTCGGAAAACGTATAGCGAAGCAGTCCAGAGTTTGCGACGTCACTACTGAAGGTTGCGTAGGCGCCATTTTCCGAAGCGAGGAAGGCTTTGTTGCCTTTCACATCTTCGTAGCTCTTAAATGCCTTTTGTTGTTGTTCATTGAGCTTTACGGTTTCTGGGTAGATGGATTTAACCGTCACACATGCGCTTAGGGCGAAGGTGAGCAGACAACTGAAGAGGATGCGCATAATGTGGGGTAAATGTTGTTTGATCTTAATGATGTAAATAATGCCATAAAATTAATGTTTAGACAATCCTAAGTATCTTTCGCGGCAGCGATGACGGCGCGTACTCACGGTTTGTCCTGATTGCAACCGTAATGTCATCTTTATGTTTTTTTAAGCTGATAAAATGAAGAAGAATCTATTTCTCTTATTTGAAGGAAACCTAAGTGACAGAACCTAAAGTGAATGAACTCCAGCAGACGAGTGAACAGGCGGTGAGTGAATTCAAAAGTAAAAGCGGTATTAAACGTATTTTCTCGGCCTTCTT
The DNA here is from genome assembly GCF_014284155.1 of Affinundibacterium nitidum. GTDB lineage: Bacteria > Pseudomonadota > Gammaproteobacteria > Burkholderiales > Burkholderiaceae_D > Undibacterium > Undibacterium nitidum. The sequence continues at coordinate 812,036 of NZ_JACOFZ010000001.1, read as the reverse complement.
TTATTCCATTGATGGCCTGCGAGCTGCGTGGCGACAAGAGCATGCTTTTCGCCAAGAATTAGTGCTAGTAATTTTGGGTATTGTGGTCGCTTTGTTCTTGCCAGTCTCTGCTTTTGAGAAGCTGATGATGATCGCGGTCTTGGTATTAGTGCTGGTCGTGGAGCTGCTGAATTCGGCGATTGAGGCCGTGGTCGATCGTGTCTCCTTAGAACGGCATGCGCTGTCCAAAAACGCTAAGGATTTTGGTAGCGCGGCGGTGCTGCTGACGTTTTTGATCGCGGTCGCAACTTGGTCTGTTATCCTGTTTAATCGCTTTTATTACTGAAGCGTAGTCAGCGCTTCTCGCAGTCGCTGCAAGAATTCCTCTGCGTTTTCATGGCTGAACACGATAGGCGGTTTCAGCTTTAGTACATTGTCATAAGGGCCGTCTGTCGAAAGTAAGATACGATGTGCCTTGAGATATTCGATGACGGCATTTGCTTCGTCTGTCGCAGGTGTGAGCGCATGGTGATCTCTCACCAGTTCGACACCAATAAATAAACCTGTACCACGCACATCGCCAATCAACTTGAACTCTGACTGCAGGGCACGCAAGCCTTGCAAGATATGTTCTCCTACTGATGCTGCGTTGGCTTGCAGCTTTTCTTGTTCGATCACATCCAGTACCGCAAGGCCCATTGCGCACGAAACTGGGTTGCCGGCAAAGGTATTGAAGTATTCCATGCCATTCATAAATGCTTGCGCAATTTCAGGACGAGTGACTACTGCCCCCATAGGATGTCCGTTGCAAATCGGTTTTCCCATGGTGACAATGTCTGGCACCACACATTGATCTTCGAAGGCCCAGAAATGCGATCCAGCGCGCCCGAAACCGACCTGTACCTCGTCTGCAATGCAAACAGCGCCAGCCTCATGGGCGATGGCATAGGCATGCTTGAGATAGCCTTCAGGTAACACCACCTGTCCACCACACCCAAGTATCGATTCGCAGAAAAATGCGGCAGGCGCTTCACCGCGCTGGCGAATAGCAGCAATCGCGCGATGCAGATCGTGTGCGTATTTGGCGCCAGCTTCGGGGTCGTCGCGACGGAATCGGCCTCGATAGTCATCAGGAATTTCAGCAACTTGTATATGTGCAGGGCGTCCTTGACCACCTTTACCATCAAATTTATACGGCGACAGTTCTATCATGGTTGGCGAATTGCCATGATAGGCGTGATCGACCACGATTATGTCATTTGCTTTGGTATAGGTTCTTGCTAGGCGTAAAGCGAGATCGTTGGCTTCAGTACCCGAGTTGGTTAGAAACACGACGGAAAGTTCTGTGGGCATTGTCGCGCTTAAACGTTTTGCATACTCAACGATATTGTCGTGCAAATAGCGGGTGTTGGTATTGAGCTGCGCCATCTGCGCTTGGCCAGCAGCCACCACTGCAGGATGGCAGTGGCCAACGTGGCAAACATTATTCACCATATCTAAGTAGGCGTGACCATCTTGGTCGAACAAATAAGCACCTTCACCACGTATCATTTTAATCGGCTCGCGATACGACATACTCAGACTCGGATTCAAATGGCGACGGCGTAAATCGATGATTTCTTGCGGGCTGCGTTGAGGAATGGCTTGAGCAGTGGTAGTCATAATTGGTAATGCAGTAAATGGTTTCAGAGGACGCTTAAGATTAGTGCTTGCAATGGCGCTTGCCCCATGGTGTCAAATTGTTTGAGTAGGCGACGGACGCCCACTTGCGACACCATGATGTAAGTATTTTCTGGGTTCTTACGATAGGCGCGTGTTGCCATCAGTACGCTTTGACTGAGTCGCGCCAAAATCAAAGCGGGTAAGGCGAGCAGCTCAGCTTGCGTTAAGGGATGAACTGCTTGATAGCCGCGTAAAATGGATAAGATACATTCTTGAATGCGCTTCGGCTCGTCCGCATGTTGTAACGCATAGACGATCGTAATCGCGAGGTCTACCACGCGCAAATGACGGCACATATCGCCAAAATCGATGATGGCATTGACCTCGACTTTGTTTGTGTTAGTACGCGATATAGGCATCGCTTCGCGCGCAACAATCACGTTGAAATCGTTGGCATCATTATGAATAACCGCCATGGGCAATTGGCTTTTCCATGTCGCTTCATGTTGCGCAAAATGTTTCGTATGGTGAGCGACGAGTTGACGTAAATGCAGGTCCTCAATATGTTCAATTTCGTTTTCGAGAGTCGGAAGATTGCTAATGCTCCAATCGACAAAGCGGTTCATGGCAGTATGTTCAAAGTCCTTGAGGCCACGATCGAGTTTGCCTATGGCGACACCTAAACTCGTCTCTAGCTCATGGAGATTGACTGTCGGGTCTTGAGCGACCTTGGCGTACACTTCGCCTTCCACGAAGGTCAGCAAGCGCATGTGACACAATTGGTTTTTGGGTTCTGCAATGCTGATATCGTCCGACGTAGGTAGCAGTAACGGGATGATATGCAAACCTTGTTGGCTGATTATGACCTGAGGAAGTGCCAGATCTGGACAAGTTTTCTCGAGATGTAAAAGCGCTGCATTTTCTATATCGAGGTCTGCATATGACCAATTTGGATTCGCAATCTTGAACACATAGGTGCCATCTGGGCTACTAATCTTAAAGTTACGGTCCGCATAAGAGGGAAGTTCGCTAATAAGGCCAGTGATTTGCCAATGTTGTTGGACTAATATTAGGGCGTCGGCGGCATTGAGATTCAGCATAGGGGGCTATTATGCGCAAAATTTGAGCAACTTTGATCATGTTGAGCGACCAGCCACCATTGGGATGTACTAGTACGTTCTTGATGGCTTCGCTTAAAAAAGCTTAAGTATACTATAAATATATTAATCAATAGTGGTTGTTCTAAACTGCATAACTGTTATTGGCGGTTGGCGCTACTGCAACCGGCTTCGAATTAGCATGAACAATGATCCGCAGTAACTTGTCTGCGATTGAAGTTTGGATTATCACTCCAGGGTCTTTGTCATAAACACGCTCAATGGATCAAGCACGTAGTCGCCAAAAGGCGGGCATTCAATAAAGCCGAATTTTTCATACATTTTTCGCGCTGGAATAAATTCGACCTGCGAACCGGTTTCTAAACTTAATCGTTTCAGGCCTTGCTCTTGGGCTACCTGGATGATGTGTTTTAGGATCGCCGCGCCGACACCTTTCTGTAAATGTTGCGCTGCTGTGCGCATCGATTTGATTTCTCCATGCATATCGTCGAGGCGCATCAATGCCCCGCATCCCATTAAGTCATCTTCTTCCCAAGCACTCCATACTTGAATGTTCGGACGCCTCAGTGAGTCGATCGCAAGAGCATGACAGCTCTCGGGAGGTGATATGGATGCCATATTGTTGAGATGTAGTTGAATCAGAGCGACAATTTTTTCGCCACTCAAGTCGTCTGCACGAATGTCCATAGATACAATCCCTTTTTTTGCTTATTTACTGTTTGTAGGGTACGCGCCCTGTGGGTACCACATCTGCTGCGCTAATGCAGTGCCCATGTTGATCATCAAAAAACATATGGGGCTGGAATGCCGCCAAAACTGCAGCTTTACTAACCCCACCCATAAAGAAGGTTTCGTCGATACGAATATCCCACGCGCGTAGTGTGCGAATTACCCGTTCATGCGCGGGCGAGGAACGTGCTGTGACCAAGGCTGTTCGTAGGGGCAAAGCATTTGGATCATCTGTTTTGAAATTATTTTGTAAATAGGAGATCGCAAGTAAGAGTCTGGCGAATGGTCCTTCGGGTAACGGTTTTTTTGCGTTCTCACGTTCATGCTGTTCAAACGCCTCTATACCACCAGATTGATAGATACGTTCTGCTTCGTCGGAGAAAATTACCGCATCGCCGTCAAAGGCGATACGAATTTGTTCGGGATCCGCAGCGGATAAGGGGGAGCGATATAGCATCGCTGCAGCCGTCCCAGAGTTGATGGCAGCCTGCACATCATCTTCATGTAATGACAAGAATAGGCTGACATTGAAGGCCTTGAGATACGGTGCCAGTGGTGCCCCTCCAGCCAGCGCAGCGCGGCTAATGTCTAAACCATAATGTGCAATTGAATTAAAGATGCGCAATGAGGTTTCCGATGAATTGCGCGACATAATTACGACTTCGACTAAACGTTTTCCAGGTGTCATTTGATTTAAACGAAGCAGGGCTTTCACCAAAGGGAAGCCAGCACCAGGGCGTAGAATTTCGTTTTCATGTTGTAATTGATGGAGACGATAAGCGTCAAGGCCCTGTTCTTGATAAATTTTTTCTTCTGCTTCTAAATCAAAAAGCGCCCGCGAGGAAATGCCTATCACCAGTAAATTGTCGAGAGAAAATGGCATACTTAAATGATCTCGCTCAGATGTTCAATTAAACGATCAATCTCTTGGCTGGAATTGTAATGAGCGATTGAAACCCTCACCACACCACCATGCTTTTCTACGTCTAAAGCATGTATTAAATGCTTGGCGTAAAAATCACCGTAGCGGATGCCGATGCCGTATTGATCAATATGGTGAACGATACTCTCGGAATCCTTTCCTTCGACGACAAAGCTTATCGTTGGCACACGCTTGCATGCATCTTGCGCCACTTCCGATAAACCAATAATGCGAACTTGAGGGCGACTGCGTAAGAATGAAAGCAATTGCTCTGCAAGTGAATTTTCGTGTGCTTCAAAACGATCAAATGCGTGCTGCATGAGTTCACGTGTGGAGCCCTTGCCTCCAAAGCTTTCACCGATAGCGATTAAATACTCACGAATACCCGCGCAGCCATAAGACAGTTCAAAGTTAACGTTACCAGGTTGAAGTTTGTACGGTAGATTTTCCGACCCAATGAAAAAGTGATTTAAGCCTGCGAGCTTCTCTAAAAGTTCGAAGTGGCCCCACAGCACTGCGTAGTGTGGGCCAAACACTTTATAGAAACTAAATACGTATATGTCGGCGCCACTTGCTTGTACGTCGACTAAACGATGCGGCGCGTATGCGACACCGTCAACACAAAGGCGAGCACCTACCGCGTGCGCAACGCGAGCAACTTCAGCGACAGGATTAATCGTACCTAAGACGTTTGAGGCATGCGTCATCGCCACCCACTTGGTGCGCGAATTCAACAATTGCTGCAAACTAGAAAGTTCTAACAGCATGTTATTCGGATTGACTTCCCAGACTTTGATGATGGCTCCAGCGGCTTGTAATCGCTTCCAAGCACCAATATTCGCTTCATGGTCAGTGTTGGTAATGATGACTTCGTCACCTGCTTGAATGCTGGGCATAATCGCCTGAATCAATAGAAACATTAAGCCCGTAGTCGAACCGCCCATCACCACTTCGCGATCATCTGGTGCATTAATTAGCTCCGCGACGTCACGCCGTGCTTGCAACACTCGTTCACTTGCTTGTTGTGACGTTGAGTAACTCGCACCGAGTTGCACGCTGGTCGTTAATAGGTAGGTGCTGATGCGATTGGCGACGCGTCCCAACACTTGGGAGCCACCCGCATTGTCGAGAAAGAGCGTTGGATTGTGTTGTGCAAAAACGGGAAATTCGGAACGTACCGTTTGCAGTTCGAGCTCGGATAGTTTCATAGAATAGGATCATCAAATCAATCCTATAACCTTACCATGAAATAGTACTGGCGAGATGATAGTAGCTAGTCATCAGCTGTGTTCTTTAGCAGCCGTTCATCAACTCGTGGACGTAAATAGATGGGCACCATCATCGCTGCCCAACGAGCAAAGAAGTTCAGCCTCAAATCAATATGGAACCTGCGCAAAATTGCAGTAAGCTGGTGTTCCATAGCATACCAGCCGATACTCGCAATTCAGCCTTCGCAATGTGCCGCGATCCTTAAGGCATGTGTGATGATTTTTTTCGGTTCTTTATCCAACGTGCCGTCTTTTCTGCCGGTTTGGGCGAGAGCCGAAAACGCTTTCATCATGTCTGGCGTTTCACTTTGAAGTGGTGAAAGTGATACGGTGACAGACATTGGTAATGTCGCGCTAATCTTTGCACACGTTCGGCAGACTTTCTTGGTTCACACTTAGTTGACTTTGCAAGTCTTTATTCCCAGCAAAGTGTACGCAGGGCAAAAGCCAAATACACCAGTCAACAAGGGCACTACGCCAATCCACCCCAGCACATTAATCCAGCCCATTAGGGTTGCTCCGATCAAGGCAAGACCGACAAGAATACGTAAAACGCGGTCAATTCCGCCAACATTGCATTTCAACATGACTTTCTCCTTAAATTTGTTGCCTAGATAAAATACGTAAAGGTAGTTCTTCTTATTTGAGTAAATGCGCAAATAAGCATGCAATCCCATTATAGGTCAAGGAAAGGTGGTGCCTATCAGTTTTGGTTTGAGCTAGATCAATTAATGCGGAGGATGTCTAATAAATCCAGTTGTTGTATCTTGTCTTGAGATGAACGCGGATGTCTTTTTTGATGTTGAATTGGGCTATGATTCCAGCGGAAATATTCAGTTGCAGTCTTGTATCTCATCTTGAAGGAGCGGGAAATGAAGCAAACAATGACGATGTTATCGAACGTAACGAGTTTTGATTCAACGAAGCAATTGGCATTAAGAACAGTTTCAGTGGCGCTGATTTCAATTGGGGCATTGCATTTAAATGCGATGGCACAGACGGCAAGTAAAAGTAAAAATCCTGTAAAGCAACCAAGCACAGCAGCGAAAGAGATGCCGATGGTACAAGTGGTAAAACCGCCGATTGCGTTGGCATATATCGATGCGGCTACCAGTACAAGTGACATGCCCGGGATGAATATGATGGGTGCTGCCATGCAAGGATCTCAGGCTGGAGGGGGGCTTTTTGGCGCCTTAAAGGGGATGGCGAAGGGCGCTGCGACACCGAATGATAGGGGTAATATTTTTGGTAGCACCCATAATATGGGTTTTGGCATGGGAAAATTTTTGGATATTTCCGTACATACTTCGAAAAACCCTGGGCTCAGTGAAGCAAAACAGACGTTGCCATCGAGCATGTTATTGGGCGAAAGTTTGCAACTCAATGCACCCGTGCCAGAAAAAACGGCACCCACACCACCTATGGTAGTGGACGAAAGCCCGCGAGAAACAAGCTACGAAAAACCGAAAGGAAAAATCTCGATATATTGGGGGTGTGGTGAAACGGTGAGAGCAGGACAACCGCGCACGCTCGATGTCGCAACTGCATCAATCGATGACTATGCAAAATTTTTTGTGATGCGCGGCAAGACGACCAAGGGCGCGCGCTCAGAGCCAGGTCATCCAGCGTGGCCAAATAAGGTTGACGATAGAAAAGTACCTGAGAACGCATCTTTAGTCGGTACTCATCATTTTGTCGGTAATGGTATTCCAGATTCCTTCAAATTTGAGTTGGCTGCAGCCCAAGATCTGATGCCGGCTATTGAATTAATGCAGACAAAAAAAGAGGGGAGTGTCAGTCTTGAATGGAAAAGCCTGAATCAAGCACGTGGTTACTTTATCGCTGTGATGGGCGGTATGTCAGGCCGCGAACGCGGTGGTGATCGTGACAGTGGTGAAATGGTATTGTGGACATCAAGCGAGTTACCAGATTTTGGTTTTGGTTTGATGGACTATCAATCGAATAAAGACATTGATAATTGGATCAATGAGAGAGTAATCTTACCCGCAACTACAACGAAATGCGAAGTACCTAAAGGTATCTTTGGTGAACAAGGAACGGGTATGCTGCGGATGATTGCCTACGGTTCAGAGTCCTATTTCGCCTATCCGCCTCGCCCTACGGATCCGAAGATCGCATGGGAACCCGACTGGCAACTGAAATTGAGAAACAAGTCAACCTTTACCTCGATTCTGGGTGGCGTCGGTGAAGCGGGGCCAAAGCAGAAACCGAAAGAAGACAAGAAGAACAAGGCGACGGATTTACTTAAAAATTTATTTGGTAACTAAGCCAAAAATTCAATCTACGATTTCGCTAATGAAAAAGGGCTCACTGCTTAGTGAGCCCTTTGCATTAACACCAAAGGATGAACGGGGATTCATGTCCTCTATGTTAAGCACTCGTGCTAAAGATACTGCCAATTGATGTGCTGCCCTGAATATTGACTGCTACCAGTTTAAGGAAAGATTGCAGGTTCTGCGCGCTTGGGTCTCCACCACTCTTACTCACTAATGAGTTGAATGCAGTTTGCAAACTTCCCAAGCCAGCTGCTTCACTGCTGCTGTTGCCATTGTCGAGTTGAGTAATGAGTTTTTGAATTGCACTTTGTAATTGGATGCTGCTGCTATTTGGATCTAATTTGATCGGTGTGCTTGTTGCCTGATTTTTGGCCGTATTGCCGTTTGTATCTCCGCTGATACCCGGTAAGCTAGCGAGTAAGTTATTGCTGAAATTGCTGCTCGATTGGTTTCCATTATCGTCGTTAAAGAAAGCAGAAATATCTTTGCCAGCATTTAATTGGACTAAGGCTTGTTGCACGGCGCTAGATAGGCTATTTCCAGAGCTATTCGTAATCGCATTAGTCGTCGTACTGGACGTGGATGGACTCACACCATACAGGTTCTCAAGCGCTTTATTTGCAGGTGCGCTGCTCGTTATGGTGTCGCTTTTAAATAGATTATTAATCGTATTGACGCTGTTGATTGCCATGTTGATCTCGGTGCAAGATAAAGAGTGAGTTGATTGATCTACTATCAGTTATTTTCGATCAGATTGAAATGACATTCTGCTTATTTTTTGTGCAAATTGATAAATTAAGCGTGACGCAGCAGAAAAATTGAAATGTCGTCATAATAGTTGTTGGCTATTAGGGCCATGTTTCAGCTTTTTTCATTTCACTTTTGGAGACCGTCAGTGATGAAATCTCGTATTCGTACTACCCTAGAATCTATTACAAAAGTCGCACCGCGCGCAACAGCGATGGTCTTGACGGTTGGTATATTGAGTTCTCTCGGCACCGCCCCTGCATATGCTGGCGCACCGATGGTGAAAGCCGCTGCGCCAGGCTATTACCGCGTGATGCTTGGTGATTTCGAAGTCACAGCCTTGTCTGATGGTACGGTCGCGTTGCCAGTGGATAAACTGTTGACGAATACGACGCCGGACAAGACTTTGAAGGCGCTGACAAAGAATCATTTGACCACACCTTTACAAACTTCAGTGAATGGCTATTTGATTAATACGGGCAGTAAGCTGGTATTGATCGATACAGGTGCTGCTGGTTTGTTTGGCCCAACTTTAGGGCGCCTCGCTAATAGCTTGAAAGCAGCGGGTTACACGCCAGACCAAGTCGATGAAGTGTATATCACGCATATGCATGGCGACCATGTGGGCGGCTTAATGAATGGCGATCAGTTGGCATTTCCGAATGCAATCATTCGCGCGGATAAACACGATGCAGATTTTTGGCTGAGCCAAGCGAACATGGACAAAGCACCGGCTGATGGAAAAGGTGGTTTCCAAGGTGCGATGGCTTCTCTGAACCCCTATGTGAAAGCAGGAAAGTTCAAGACTTTCGATGGCGATACTGAACTGGTGCCAGGTGTAAAAGCAATCGCCGCGCGCGGTCATACGCCAGGTCACAGCATTTACATGGCTGAAAGCAAAGGCCAAAAATTGATTTTGTGGGGTGACTTAATGCACGTGGCTGCCGTCCAGTTTGAAAACCCAGAGGTGACCATAGGTTTTGACAGCGACAGCAAAGCAGCAAAAGCGCAACGTAAGAAAGCCTATGCAGAAGCGGCAAAAGAGGGCTATATGGTAGGCGCGACGCATTTGTCCTTCCCGGGTCTTGGCTATATTCGTGCTGAAGGTAAAGGTTATGTGTGGGTGCCAGTGAATTACGTACCTGTGCAGTAACTCTGAGGTTTAAAACAATGCAAAAGGTGAAGATGAAGTTGTCTTCACCTTTTCTATTTTGAGACCTTGTTTCCCCATTTTGTCGTGGACTTAAAAAGTATGGATGCATCAAATCGACACGAGGTTTCATTGGCGACACTGAAGTTGCGTGAAATTCGGCACACAGATAATGCCAAAATTGCGGAAGTGATACGTAGTGTATTAATCGAGATGGATGCGCCGCGGGTGGGTTCCGCTTATGCAGATCCCTCTTTGGATACCATGACTGAACACTATGCGCAGCAAGCACGCGCCAGTTATTTCGTGGCAGAGCTCGAAGGTGAAGTGATCGCAGGCTGTGGCTTCGGCCCTTTGCCCGGTGAAGGCGATCACTTATGTGAGTTACAGAAGATGTACTTACGACCCGCTTGCCGAGGATTGGGAATTGGCCAAAAACTGGTACGTTTATGCGTCGAAAGGGCGCGTTCTTTTGGTTATACACAATGCTATCTTGAGACTCTGCCCAATATGCTCGCTGCTCAAGCCCTGTATCAGAAAATGGGGTTTCGGTATATTGACCAAGCGCTAGGAAATACTGGACATAATGCTTGCCCCGTTTGGATGTTGTTAGAATTCGATGAACTCTCTTAGCACCAATAGGATCTATCAACGAATTGAGATATAAATCACCTACTGAAGAACATGGATTCCGATATTGAATATGCGCTCGATGCTGCCGCTGATTTAATCGCCGAGGCTGATGCCGTGTTGGTAACTTCCGGAGCTGGGATAGGGATAGATTCTGGTCTGCCAGATTTTCGTGGTGAGAATGGATTCTGGCGTGCTTACCCTGCTCTGGGTGAGCTCGGAATCTCGTTTGTAGAAATAGCTAATCCTAAGGCTTTCAAACAACATCCACGCTTGGCATGGGGATTCTATGGACACCGTTTGAACTTGTATCGAGCAACTCTGCCGCATGCTGGTTTCCAAAGTTTGCTGACGCTATCTGCGAAAATGCCACTTGGTATGCGACACTTCACTAGTAATGTCGATGGGCAGTTTCAAAAATCTGGATTTGACGATCATCATGTCACTGAGTGTCATGGCTCGATACATTATTTACAGTGCATGAATCAATGCGGTCAAAGTGCGTGGTTGGCCAAAGATTTTCACCCAGAGATAGATGAGCGCGCTTGTCAGTTGTTGTCTGATTTGCCGATTTGTCCAATCTGTGCAGGTTTAGCGCGACCGAATATTTTGATGTTCGGAGATTGGGATTTTGAAGGTGATCGTTATGCGCGTTCGCAAGACTTTCTGTTGACATGGGCGGCGCGCAGCGAACGTTTGGTTGTATTGGAAATCGGCGCGGGTACTGCAATTCCCAGTGCGCGACGTTTCGGCGCGTCTTTGATAGCATCCCAGAAAGGCGCCTTAGTTCGAATTAATTCAGGTGAGCCACAGGTGGCGCGCCCTCAAGACATCTCTATTCCAATCGGCGCCGCCAAGGCATTAACACAGATTCTTACTCGCCTAAAATAATCGATAATTTCGCTCTTGGGATAGCTCAGGGCAAGAATAGTTGGAATAGAGCGCCTGGCGAATTAGAAAGCACTATCTCACCGTGCTGACCAGAGCTCTCATGCATACCAACTACGCGTTGTGCGAGGCGTAGGCCTAAGCCTGTGCCATTTCGGCTCACTGGACTGTTGACGTCTTTGTCGTCTAATACGGCTTGGGGATATCCATCACCGTCGTCTTGAACATAGAACTCTATCTTGTCGGCATGCGTTCGTACACCCAACTCGATGTTATTTCGCGCAAAGCGTAAGGCATTTTGTAAGGCATTGTTCAGTACCATTTCGATCAAGGTTTTGTCATAGAAAGCGATCGCTGGTGCGTGATCGGTGTGTAGTGAAATTTGGATGCGCGACTCGTCGCGTAAGCTGTGTGGTAAGTTGCCCAACAAATCTTGTAGCATTTCAACAGGATCGTGGCTATCGATTTGTAAGTCGAGATGATGCGTTTCGGAACGATAAAAACACAAAAGCCCAGTCAGCGTTTCAGAGGCATGCAGAGCGACCTTCATGCTCGCGAGATCACCACGCGTTTCTGCATCGTTCGCCAATTGTGTCAAATTGTTTTTGACATCATGAATGGTGAGAGCAGCAATATGTGCAAATAAATCTTGCTTATCGTTGGTGTTATCCATGAATTAGGACGCCATCTCTTGCTTATATTTTTGTTGAATCTTCACTTGAAATGCCATGATCTCGGCGAGCTTCGGATACTGACTGTTCTGCGCCGTGACCGCTTCCTGGAACTGCTTCGCTTGTTGCGTTTTGGCGCTGTCGTAACCATTCATGAAGACGTCCATTAAAATCGATAAGGACGCATTTGAAACAATCTGCAAATTGTTGGGTAGACGCAATGCGGCCTCCGTCAGCATTTCTGACGCTTCGGCGTAGGCACCTGATTTCGCTTTCTGAACCGCGTCATTGTTGAGGTTGATCACTTCTTTTACCGAACTATCGATTAGTTGTTTCGCCACATCGGCACCACCATGATCTTTGAAGATATGCGCGATTTGCGCTTGCAGTTTGCTCGAGTCTGGATTGTTTTGTACCACTGACTTAAGCATTTGCATGGCTTCATCTTTACGTCCGTTGACGAGGCAAGCATTGGCAATCGCGAGTTTGGTATCTTCCGTTAGATTGTTTTCGTCCGGTTCCAATGCAACCATCAAGGCTTTCTGTGCCGCATCTTTATTCCCTGCTTTTTGTTGAGTGACTGCTTCAACTGCCGCTAGAAGTTTGACTTCGGGGCCTTCTTTGAAACTCTCTTTGGCATCCTTAATCACACCGACCGCACGTTCAAGTTCGCCTGTTTCTGTTAAGGCATTGGTTAATTTAACGAAGTCCTTGGCGTCACGTAGCGGTGAATTTTTGGTTTGTTTGACGACGACACTGAGAGCTTTGTCGACGCGAGCGTAGTCACCAGTTTCTTCGGCAAGGTTGGCGATCGAACGTTGGCGTGCCAAGGAATGCGGCGCAATTTTGCAGGCATTATCAAGAACGTTCAAAGCTTTCTCGCTATCGCCGGATTCAGTGTGGATTTTGCCGAGCAGATCATAGGCGGCGAGGAGCTTAGGATTATCTTGAATAATTCCCTCTAATAGTTGTCCTGCTTGTTGTCCTTGCCCTTTACTCTTTAACGCTCGAGCCAAACCAAGCTTAGCCCAAGGCATGTCACGCATTTTAATGGCATCTTGGTAGAAGCTGATGGCGGCGTCGACTTTGTCGAGGGTGAGTAGTGCGTTTCCTTTAATACGCATTGCATCAACCATGTACTTGTCACGGCTGGCAATGATATCGTCGCAAGCTTTGATGATAGCAGGCCAGTCGCCTTTGTCTTGCAGTCTGTCGATATTCGCGAGCCGCGCTTTACGTTCCAGTAGTCGTTCTAAGCGGATCTTTAGGGTCTCACCAGTGAATGGTTTCAAGAGATAGTCGTCGGGAAGGCATTCCGCTGCAGTAATCACACTATTGAAACCAGTTTCCGCCGTGATCATGATGAACAGTGTGGCGCGGCTAATTTTGTTGGTGGTGCGCAAATACTCAAGAAACTGTTGGCCATCGGTAGAGCCACCAAGATAGTAATCGCACAGAATTACATCATAAGTACGTTGAGCCAAATAATTGAGCGCTTCTTTTACATTGGATGCCAGGCTCACATTGGTAATGCCCAAGGCCTGCATCTGGTTGCGCATGGTGGTGCGCATGTCAGGCATATCATCAAGAACGAGAATTTTACGATCAGTAAAAGAAATCGGTGCCGCGTTAGAACTTAAGAAGGGATTAGCCATAGTGATTCACAGGTCCTGTAAAAATCAACGACAAACTAAAACAAATTCGTACTACGGAAACTTGATAAGCGGTGTTGCCAAAACCAAAGGCAAAAAACGATACAGCATGGGGGAGCATCCTTAATTGATTAAGGAAGAGTGGATGTTTCTTGAGATGTAAAAATGAAAATACTCTTACTTATAGAACTTCCCTTGGAGCAATAGTATCCATTAAAAACGAGGGAATGACAATCGAATGGAAGGGAGGGAGAGGGGGAATCTATCTGATCTAGCACAATTTATGTGCTGTAAAAGCAAAAAGCCTCTTGATTTCTCAAGAGGCTTGAATACTTTTGGTGCCGAGAGCCGGAATCGAACCGGCACGCCTTGCGGCGCTGGATTTTGAGTCCAGTGCGTCTACCAGTTCCGCCATCTCGGCAACGCATGAGAAGAATTATGACAGGGTGCCGCGATTTTTGCAAGCGGCTTAGCGAAATTGCTGTTATATTTTATGGTTTCCTTGTTCAAAACAGCGGCGTGCTTAAAATTTGGGCAGGGCATTTCACCGTTTTTTCTCCTCTCGCTCATTAGCCTTTCCTTACTCTTTTCCTTCTTCTATTTCTTTATTGTCAGTATCGTTTTTACTCGGTGCCGTTTGAGCATTACTCTCCCTTATTTTCGCTTCGCGTTTTTTGTACAAGGTAAAGAACTCATCGTTATCCGCTGCACGCTGTCCTTCCCAAATTAATTCCCATTTGCCGGGGAAGTCGGGGTCGGTCACAATCTTCGATTTCGCCTTACTGCGGTTGCCTTGAGTGAGTAAGAGATCGCAGTTTTGTTCGTTAAATCCTGCGAAATGCACTTGGCTAAAATATGCAAAAGAGGCTCGTTGCGCTGGGCCGAGTTTGCTATCAATGCAGCGATAAGGCATATTGATTTTCTGCGCCATATCTTTTGCTACTAAGGAATAGCTAACGCGATGATTGATTAAGGGCAAGCACAGGGACATCAGCAAGAACCAGCCAAGGATTACTCCGCCAGTAGATAGCACGACCGCTCGCCACAACACCGATGGTTGGCGAGAAATGCGCCAGTACACAATACGGAACCAGATCGCCGTGACTGCCAAAGCAATCATGAGCGTAAATGCATTAAATTCAGGCACATATCCAGGTGCCCACTTCAGAACCTTTTGGCTGATTTTGATGGGCCAACCAGTTTGAGCGGCGATCCATGCAAACCAAAATAAACCAGCAGCACCGGTCATTACCATTACAGCAAACCAATCAACGGCGTTGATTGCGGAGCGCTTCATTGTCGGCAATCCGAAGGCCGCTAAGATGGCAAGTGGAGGTAGTAACGGGAGCAGGTAACTCTCTTCACGGTTCGGGTTAAGCATGGCGAGTATCGTGAAGCATATGACGAAACCAGCGGCTAATGAGATGTGTAAGGTTTTTTCTTGTTTGCGCCAAGCGTAAATCGCCCATGCCGCAAATGGCCATGCTGGCCATGTGAACCAAATCCCGTATTTGAAGAAATGCAGGATATTGTCCAAGCTCGGTTTGGCGATTTGCAAGTAGTTCCATTCCATCCAAGCTTGATAGGGACTACTGTTATAGGGCTGGACCTTTTCGATAAACATAAGCCATGCTATGACGAGGAGTGTTGCTGCCGGTGTCGTGATGACTGTCAAGCCGAGATATAGGTTTTGTTTGCGATAGAAGCAAAGTACCAATAACGTGAATAGCATCGCTGCAGGTGTTACCCAGCCATGAGTTAGCGTCAGTAGGCCTAAAATCAATCCTAGTTTGAGCGCAGTGAGTTTCTTAGGATGCTCAAAGTAACGCGCTGCTTGATAAATAGCGTAAGCAATTAAAGCGATGAACAGTGGACCCGCACTGGTCATATGACTTGGAATGAGTAAGCCTAAACATCCCAGATAAAACAGTAAGGCACCATCAGCCAGTGTCCGGCCAAAATCTTTTGGCTCCGGTTGCCCGCCAAATGGAAGCTTGAGTGGTTGCGCTTCAGTACGTCGACCGAGTAAATACGTTGTGTACCAAACGGAAATTGCGCCGAGCAAGAAAGCTAAGCCGGTCGAGATGCGTGCAGCCATCGGATCACCAATGATTCCGCCAAAGATCTTGATGCAAAGCGCGCCTAACCAATAGGCGAGCGGTCCTTCCTCTGGCATTGGTAAACCGACCACGTGTGGCCATAACCAGTCATTGAGACTGCCATGTGCCATGGTCCACATCACCCCAAAGCTTGCAGCGTCTGGTCCCTTCCACGGATCTCGGCCAATCAGGCCTGGCAAAATATATAAAAGGCAGAGGGTGAGAATAGCCCAACGGGGTAAGGCGATAGTCGCAGCGGCAGGTAGGCGAACTGGCTTCATAGATTTTTTTTCGATAAAACTCGATGATACAAAAAAGGCAGCCGTAGCTGCCTTGTTTTTTCTTACTTCGCGTACTGCTGTTGCGTATTTCTCTAACTATTTGCTGCTTATATGCTGTTTAGTCGTTTTTTCGACTACTAGCAGAAATAGTAAGCGATTTGCGAATTATTGCGCAGAAACGGCTGTTTTAGAACCAACAGTGCCGAATTTCTTACGGAATTTATCAACGCGACCAGCTGTATCCACGATTTTGTGTTTGCCAGTGTAGAAAGGATGAGATTCTGCAGAAACCTCAATCTTTACCAATGGATATTCTTTGCCTTCGAATTCGATCTTATCTTTCGTGCCGATAGTGGAACGTGTGATAAATTTGAAATCGTTAGATACGTCGTGGAATACAACTTCACGATAATTTGGGTGGATACCGTCTTTCATGCTTGCCTCAAAAATAAATTGGTAGCCAATAGTCACTTCGTCGGTCGTCTTGCTTCTTGACCCGATTGCTTATCACTTGCCAGGGTTAAAATACTTTGACTGAATAGATTCAACCAAGCCCAAGATTATACAATAAAATGGCAGCGATGCATTAATTTGGGGCTCAATGAGATCCAGCATTGGCAAAAAAAGAAGGGAAATTGCATGTCTAGCAATATGCACGTCAATATGAGCAGTTTGTTGCATGTGATTGAAGTGATTGGTGTTTTTGTCTTTGCTAGCTCAGGTCTAGTCGAGGCACGGCGCAAAAAGATGGACTTAGTAGGGGTTTTTACGGTTGCCTTCATTACGGCATTTGGTGGCGGCACCGTGCGCGATATCTTGCTTGATCGACGTCCTCTATTTTGGATAGAAAACTACGAATATCCGACGCTCATCTTCCTATTTTGTCTTTTGGTGTCACCGTTTTTCAGGCAGTTACGGCAGGTGGTCACTGAGAAAGTAATTGTGTATGCCGATGCCTTGGGCTTGGGCCTTTTTAGTGTCGGTGGTGCGTCTTTAGCGTTTGAAATGAAAATGCCTTTATTTGTGTGCGTGATGATGGGAGTCATTACGGGCATCTTTGGCGGTGTTTTGCGCGATATGATCTGTAACGAGATTCCCATGGTATTTCGGCGCGGTCAACTGTATGCGACTTGTGCATTCCTCGGATGCTGGACCTACCTAGCAATGGCATTGCTGCAATTTACAGAGTTGCCCGCAGTGTTGGCCGGCATTGCCATGACTGTGGTGTTGCGTCTATTGGCAGTGCGTTTTGATTGGAAGTTACCGGGTTAGATTTTTTTGCGCGGTGGCTTTGCGCTTAAGCCTGCTAGCATCACGTCAATCATCGCTTCGCCATGAGCACCCAGATCGTAGGCATTGGTATCAATCAGCCATTCATGCACCAGTCCAATCAAAAAACTATGTGTGATTTGCACTGCTATCCAAGTGTCGGTGTCGATGGGTAGAACGCCTTGTGCCACCGCTAGTTCAAAGATTTCTTGTACTTTGCATAAACATTCTCGTTTGCCTTCACGTTCTTCAATGAAGGTTTCCATTTCAGCAGTTTTTTCGCATCGATGAAAAATAATGTCGAAGACCTTAGTCTGACGAGGGTTGCCAGTTGCTTGTTGAATAAAATGGACGTACAGTTGACGAATAGCCGCCATCGGATCTTCAATCGGCGTACTGGTAATTTCATTGAGAAGAATCTCAATCGGCAAGAAGGCTCGATCGCAAAGCGCGTGGAATAATTCTTTTTTGTCTTTGAAGTGCCAGTAAATAGCGCCACGCGTCATCCCCGCGGCACTAGCGACATCATTGAGCGTAGTATTGGAAACCCCTTTTTCACAAAACACGATTTCCGCTGCATCGAGCAGGGCATCATAGGTTTGCTGGGTATCTTCTTTCGTTTTTCTGACCATAGTGTTACTCCTCATCGACGAGACTCGTTTTGAGTTCTTGTGGAAATGTTAAGTCTGTCGATTGATTTTGTTGCCTTATTCATTGTGACGGCCAGTATTGTTACATTCGCCGCGCTTCATGTACATCCAGTAATTAGAGCAAGCTTATTTCAGATTAATAAAAAATCACTTAAAAAATTCATTTTAAGAAATTTTTTACGCAAGAACTATACAAACATTCGTGTATGTATATAATAGCAGACTACGATCATCATTTAAAGAGGTAAATATGCGCACGCTTATGGATAAGAAACATGTTTTTAGTGAGAGTTACAGTATGTTGAAGCCAAAAATCAGTGTTTTGGCGACAAGTTTGTTATTGTGCGCGCCTGTTTTGTTGATCAGTGCGTGCGGGAAACAAGGGGCAGGGGCCCAAGGCGGGCCCAACGGCATTCCGCCACCAGAGGTTAGTGTGGTGACTGTACAGGCCCGTGATCTGCCGATCGATTACGAATATGTAGGTCAGACCGCGGGTATTCGCGAAACCGAAGTTCGCGCACGTATTAGCGGGATCTTAGAGAAACGTGTTTACGAAGAAGGCGCAAAGGTCAAAGCTGGCCAAGTTTTATTTCAAATTGATCCAGGTAGCTATCAAACACAATTAGCCTCAGCAGAAGCAGCGGCAGGTGTTGCTGAGGCAAAGCTCAATCAAGCGAAACGTGAGTTTGCTCGATTAGCGCCCTTGGCTGCAGAAAAAGCGATTAGTCAGCGCGAATATGACGACGCCAAGTCGAATTTGGAAATGGCCGAAGCGAACTACAAACAAGTACGAGCACAAGTCAATGAAGCCAAGCTCAATTTGAGTTACACGCGAGTAGTGGCGCCAATCTCTGGTGTCACTGGCATTGCGGCTAAACCAAATGGCAGCTTGGTGACGCCATCTGATAGTTTGTTGACGACCATCGTTCAAACAGATCCACTGTATGTGAACTTTAGTGTGACTGAAGCTGATTTCTTGAAGATGAATGCTGATGTCGCCAACGGCAAACTAAAACTGCCAGGCAAACGAAGCAATAACGGCAGCCTTGCTTTTGAAGTGCATGTAAAGCAAGCCGATGGCAGCATTTTCCCGACTGCCGGCAAGATGATTTTCACCAGCGAAAAAGTGAACCCCAACACCGGTGGTTTTGATGCCCGTGCAGAGATCGCGAACCCAGATGGCGCTTTGCGTCCTGGTCAATTTGTTCGCGTCATGTTGCAAGGTGGTAGCCGCAGCAGTGCGATATCGGTACCACAGCGCGCAGTGATCGATAGCCCAATGGGCAAGATGGTGTTCGCGGTGAGCCCAGATAATAAACTCGTGCCACATCCAGTGGAATTGGATGGTTGGTCTCGTGGTGAGTGGGTGGTAACGAAAGGCCTGCAATCAGGTGAGCGCGTGTTAGTCGATGGTTTCATTAAGGCCCATGATCCGGGGATGACAGTAACGCCAGTTCCATTGGGAAGCGCAGGCGCCAAAGCTGCCGCACCGAGCGCAAATCCAGCAGCGGCTTCAGCGGCTAAAAGTGCGCACTAATTGTGTCACTAGAACTCGCCCTGAATAGACAGAATTAAGGACATCTCATGTTTTCCAAATTTTTTATTAATCGACCGATTTTCGCGACTGTGTTGTCGTTGATTATCGTCATCGCCGGGCTGGCTGCATTGCGCATCTTGCCCATCTCACGTTATCCAGATATCTCACCACCGGTCGTCAACGTGGTGGCATTTTATCCAGGCGCATCGGCTGAAGTATTAGAGCGCACGGTTGCAGCGCCGATCGAAGAGCAAATCAACGGTGTCGAAAATATGTTGTACATGGATTCGGTTTCATCTGCCGATGGCCGTGTCTCTATCAACATCACTTTTGAAGTGGGGACGAACTTAGATATTGCAGCGGTCAACGTCAACAATCGCGTGCGACAAGCTGAAGCGAAATTACCGCAAGAAGTGCGTCGCCAAGGTGTAACAGTGTCCAAGAGTTCGTCGAACTTCTTAGTGGTCTCTGCGATTTATTCAGAAGATAATCGTTACGACAGTTTGTTCTTGTCGAACTATGTGACCCAAAACGTGTTGGATGCGATCAAACGTATTCCGGGTACGACCAATGTGCAAGTGTTTGGTGCCAAGGATTATGCGATGCGTATTTGGATGCGTCCTGATCGCATGGCGCAATTAGGTATTACCGTCAACGATATTGCCAGTGCGGTCGGCGAACAAAATGCGCAATATGCCGCCGGTAAGATTGGCGCACCACCGAACAACACTGAAGAGCTGACGATGACGGTAACGGCGCGTGGCCGTTTGTTGGAGCCAACTGAGTTTGAAAACATCATCGTGAAGGCTGCAAAAGGCGGTAGCACCATACGTTTGAAAGATGTAGCGCGGGTTGAACTTGGCTCGAAAGATTACAACCTCTACGGTCGTATCAACGGTCATCCATCAGCCAACATAGGTATCTTCTTGCAGACAGGTGCCAACGCTTTAGATACACGAAAAGCGGTTGAAAAAACCATGCAAGAGTTGAAGGCGAAATTCCCTGAAGGGATGACTTACGCGACGCCATATGACACCACACCGTTTGTAACTGAGTCTATCGCTGAAGTGTTGAAAACTCTTGCAGAAGCGATGGTCTTGGTATTTATCGTCGTGTACGTCTTCTTGCAAAGCTGGCGCGCAACGATTATTCCGACGCTTGCAGTGCCTGTATCGTTAATCGGTACCATGGCGGGTTTGCATCTACTCGGCTATAGCATTAACACCTTAACCTTGTTCGGTATGGTACTGGCAATTGGTATCGTGGTTGATGATGCCATCGTGGTTTTGGAAAACGTTGAGCGTTTGATGAATGAAGAAGGCATGTCACCCAAAGAGGCTGCAATCGAGGCGATGAATGAAGTGACAGGCCCAGTCATTGCGATTGTATTGGTACTGGTAGCTGCCTTCGGCCCTATCGCATTCTTGGGTGGTTTGGCAGGTGAGTTGTATCGCCAATTCTCGGTGACGATTTCGATTGCAGTGATTTTGTCTGGTGTCGTGGCATTGACTTTGACTCCTGCATTGTGCGCGATCTTGTTAAAACCCGGCGCAGAGAATCACAATCGTTTCTTCACTTGGTTTAATCATGCGTTTGCCCGTTTGACCAAACGTTATACCTCCGGTGTTACTTTCTTCTTGAAGCGCGCAGTGTTAGGGGTGAGTTTGTTCGCAGGCATGATCGCCTTGGCTGGTTTGCTGTGGAATACCGTGCCAGGTGGTTTGGTGCCTGATGAAGATCAAGGCTACTTCATCGGTGCCGCGATCTTGCCTGAAGGCGCTTCGCTTGAACGCACGAATATGATGGTGAAACAAATGGAAAGCGCACTCGAAGGCAATAAAAATATCGACACCCGTTTTGCTTTGATCGGCTTAGACTTCCTCGGTGGCGGCGGTTTGAAATCTTCGGCTGCTACCATGTTCTTCCCATTGCGTCCTTGGGACGAGCGCGATAAATCAGCGAAAGAATTGGTCGGTGAAGCGTTTATGCGCACGGGCAATATCAAAGAAGGTTTGCCTTTGTTCTTTAGCCCACCAGCGATTCAAGGCTTGGGCCAGACGGGTGGCTTTGAATTTTATTTGCAAAATAAAGGCGAGGGCGGCGTTAAACGTTTGGCCGGTTTGCTGCCTGCATTGATCGCAGAAGCCAATAAACAACCAGAATTAGCTGGTGTGAAAACCCTGTGGCAAGCGAATTCGCCACAACTTTTTGTTGACGTCGATAATGAAAAAGCGCGCTCTATGGGCGTCGTGTTATCGGATGTCTACAACACGCTCGCTGCAACTCTCGGTAGTTATTACATCAACGACTTCAATAAAAATGGTCGCGTGTATACGGTGCAATTGCAGGCTGAAGGGCAGTATCGTGCTAAGCCTGAAGACATTGGTAACTTGTATGTGCGTTCAACGAGCGGGCAAATGATACCGATTCGTGCATTTGCATCGGTCAAGTTCATTACTGGTCCAGACTCGGTGCCACGTTTTAACGCTCTACCAGCGATTAAATTGCTCGGCGATGCGAAACCAGGCTTTAGTTCTGGTCAAGCGATCGCGGCAATGGAGCGCGCGGCAAAAGCGGTGTTGCCAGCCGATGTTACCTATGACTGGGGCGGTGCCTCTTTCCAAGAAAAACGGAGCAGTAATGCGGGCGGTTTGGCACTGGGTGCTGGTGTCTTGATGATTTTCTTGATCCTCGCTGCCCAGTATGAAAAATGGTCTTTGCCATTCTCGGTATTGTTGGCGATGCCATTCGGTATCTTCGGCGCTTTGCTCGCGGTGTATTTGCGCCACTTCAATAACGACGTGTATTTCCAAATTGGTCTCGTTACCTTGCTAGGCTTGTCGGCCAAGAATGCGATTCTGATCGTCGAGTTTGCGGTCATGAAAGTGCATGAGGGTTATGCGCCAGTAGCAGCAGCCTTAGAAGCAGCACGCTTGCGTTTCCGTCCCATCTTGATGACGTCGCTCGCATTCATTTTGGGTGTGGTGCCATTGGCGTTCTCGCACGGTGCAGGTGCAGCAGCTCGTCAATCTTTGGGAACTGGCGTTTTGGGTGGCATGATCGCCGCAACATTCTTGGCGATCTTCTTGGTGCCTTTATTCTTCAAATTAATCTACGACCGTCGCTTCAAGACTTTAGATACGGATTTTGATCATCCAGAACATCAATATGCCAATGATCCATACGACAGTCCGTTTAAGGGACCAACTAAGAGTCCATCTAAAAACGTCGAGCACAAAAATGAAGCGGCGACTGACAGCAATAATGAGGTGAAATCATGATGCGCTTTACTAATGCTCCACGCGCGATTGTTGTGGCACTGATGGGCGCGACTTTGCTCAGTGCTTGCGCTGTTGGGCCAGACTACAAGCGTCCAAATCTCGATGTGCCGAAATCGCTTTCGGCCAAATCGCTTGATTCGAACGCAAACGCAAATGCAAGTACAGAAGCCGTGCAATGGTTGAGTTGGTGGAAGTCGTTTAACGACCCGGTACTCAATCAATTGTTAGAAGAGGCCCTAGCGAACAATCAAGATTTGCAGATTGCGATTGCACGGATCGATGACGCAAAAGCGACTGCAGGCATCGCCTTATCAAATCGTTTTCCTACTGTTGATGCAAACCTGGTCGCGACGCGTTCGCGTACTAGCGAAAACTCAGGGAAGTTGCCAGCCGGCGCTGCCCCCTTTGCCAAAGACTTTCAATTTGGTTTGAGTGCTGGATATGAGTTGGATTTGTTCGGTAAACTCAGTCGCGCCGATGAAGCGGCCAAAGCACGCTTATTGGCGCAAGAGGGCAGTCGCGGTGTGGTGCAAACGAGTTTGATAGCGAACGTTGCACAAACCTACTTTTCTCTACGTGCTTTCGATTCGCAATTATCTTTAGCAGATGCGAGTTTGAAAACACGTCAAGAGAATCTTCGATTGCAACAAAAGCGTTTTACTGCTGGCTCCATTGGCGAAGCGGATTTACGTCTTGCGGAAGCGGAATTAGCCGCAAGTGAAATCTCACAAACACAAGCGAAGCTAGCTTTGAGTAATGTCGAATCTGCTTTGGCAGTATTGTTGGGGCGTTCCGCAAAAGCGATCACCACCACCGATATTGCACGCGGTGCGAGTATTGATGCGCTGTACAAGCAAATGAGTATGCCAGCTGAATTACCATCAGACTTGCTTAACCGTCGCCCGGATTTGATCGCCGCCGAACAAAATTTGATCGCGGCAAATGCCGATATCGGGCAAGCAAAATCGTCTTACTTCCCGAGCTTGAAATTAACCACTGGCTTAGGACGCGAGTCGCGTGATTTATCAGATTTGTTCAGCCCAAGTTCATTGTTGTGGAATGTTGGTAGTAGTTTGGTACAACCCATCTTCCGCGCTGGTGCAGTGGGCTCATTAGTTGAAGGTGCTGAAGCCCGCAAACGTATCGCCTTAGGACAATACGTACAAAGCGTGCAGGGCGCATTCAAAGACGTGCACGATGCATTAGCGACAAGCGAAGCCAACCAACAGATCGAAGCGGCATCACAACGCCGCGTGAGTGCATTGAAAGAGGCATTACGCTTATCTGAGTTGCGCTACCAAAATGGCTACAGCAGCTACCTCGAAGTGCTCAACGCACAGCGTGATCTATTGGCGGCAGAGACGGCAATCATCGATGCGAAACGCGCCCATTTGTCAGCGATTGTCAATGTGTATAAAGCCGTTGGCGGTGGTTGGAAGATGTAGTTGGTTTGCTTGAGTTGACCTCAACGAAAAACCGAACCTGTGGGTTCGGTTTTTTTATGGGTGAATCCATTTTTTGGAGTTTCATGAGATTGTGTTAAATTGCTGTTTTTACAATTGGCGAATACACGTACAAGGTGTCGCTTGAAAAGCTATCAAAGGAAATGTTGATGCGTAAGTTCTTGATTTATCTAGTGAGTATAGTTGGCGTCACATTGCTTTGGTTTTCTTCCAATATTTGGGGATATTTTGTTTTTTAAGGGTATTGTCAAAAGTACGGGGGCTTAAACGTCAATGGGAAGGTCTTACCAGATCAAGGTTGGTTGGCGGATAGCAAAGACCCACAAGGTTACAGATCACCTTTCTTCTTGGGTAAAGTCGGCTTCGTGCGTTATGAAAATGAAAAAGGTGAAAAATTTGATGTCTACGGCGTCCGAAAAGAACCTGGATACTATGAGCCAGACTATGTCTTTAAGCCAGTCGATGAATCAAAAGAGGTGAAATATCGGTTGAGATACGTGAACGAAATGATGCCTGACGAGGTTCGCCTTGGAAAAAGTGAAGTTAAAGTGCTATCAGCAAAAACAGGTGAAGTGATATTCAACTATACAGTTTTTGTGTATGGACAGTTTGAGCAGAGCAGAACTTTGTTAAATGCTCCTTCAAGCGTCTCTTGCCCCACTTTGCTAAAGGGTAAAGAAAAATCGAAACTTATATTCAACTAAGGTCAAACGAAATTATGCCAACAAATTCAATATCGAGACTAAACAGTCTCGTCAGTAAAGTAGCTGCGATTAACGCAGCATAATCGCACGTATGAAATATTGGGTAAATCACAGAATTTTTAATTTGTGTGTATTTGAATTGGTTTTATGTTTTATCCAAACTGTGGCCTGTATCGACTTTTACATACGTGCGATTACGCTGCGCTAATCGCACCTACCGGCTAAAATAGATGGTTGGTCTCTAAAGCACAGGAGCTGTATGAGTGGATTGTTTTTGGTTTTTATATTTGGGTTCTGGTTGACGATTGTCTTTAGCATCATTATTTATGTAACCCCAAAAATTGCAAGACCGATGTCGCAGTTTTTCATTGCGATAGCGATCTTTTTCATACTGCTTCCATTGCCATTGGTCGACGAAATTATCGGGAAATGGCAGTTTGATAAACTGTGTGCAGAAAATTCGACGGTACATTTTGATAAGAAAACAGCTATTGGACGGACGGTCTATTTGGAAAAGGTTATTCGAGAAAATATTGACAACGACTGGATGAGAATGCGATCAGCACAGTGGCGATATGTTGATGAAAAAAACGGTGAGCTAGTTCTTTCTTATAAGGTTTTTTCTGCTGAAAGAAAATGGCTCAGGTTGAGTGAGTCTGGTTATCCGTTCACATTTAGCGGTGGGTGTCAGCCACAATCTCCACCCTCAAATAGAGAGTCATTCGCTGAGTATGGAATAAAGTATATTGAGCCGCCGAAGGCGAATTAAGCTCATCAGTCCGATTCGTGCAGCGTAATCGCACGCATGAAATATTTGGGAAGTCACTGCATTTGTAAATGTGTGTATTCGAATAGGTTTTTTTGTTTTATCCAAGCTATGGCCTGTATCGACTCACATACGTGTGATTACGCTGCGCTAGTCGCACCTACAAAAAAATCAAAATCAGATCGCATATACAAAAAAGCCAGACACATGGTCTGGCTTTTCATTTGAAGTTCACCAACAACGAATAATTGAATTACCCGCCGCGACGCATCATTTCAAAGAACTCTGCGTTGTTTTTGGTGGCCTTCATTTTGTCGAGGATGAACTCCATCGCTTCGATCTCGTCCATGCTATACAAGAGCTTGCGCAAGATCCAGATTTTTTGCAGTTGATCAGGTTTAATCAACAATTCTTCACGGCGTGTGCCAGACTTGTTGAGGTTGATCGCTGGGTAGGTACGTTTCTCTGCGAGGCGACGTTCCAAATGCACTTCCATGTTACCGGTGCCTTTGAATTCTTCGTAGATCACGTCATCCATACGGCTACCAGTTTCGATCAGAGCTGTTGCGATAATCGTTAAGGAGCCACCTTCTTCGACATTACGTGCCGCACCGAAGAAGCGTTTTGGGCGTTGCAAAGCATTCGCGTCAACACCACCGGTCAAGACTTTGCCGGATGCTGGAATAACCGTGTTGTACGCACGTGCCAAACGGGTGATGGAGTCTAACAAGATCACCACGTCTTTTTTCATTTCGACTAAACGCTTGGCTTTTTCCAAGACCATTTCAGCCACTTGTACGTGACGGGTTGCTGGTTCATCAAACGTCGAAGCCACAACTTCACCACGCACGGAACGCTGCATCTCGGTAACTTCTTCTGGGCGTTCGTCAATCAACAAGACGATCATCGTGACGTCAGGGTGATTAGTCGTAATCGCGTGAGCGATGTGCTGCAACATCACGGACTTACCCGATTTTGGTGATGCCACTAACAATCCACGTTGACCTTTACCGATAGGGGCGATCAAATCGATGATACGGCCTGTCGTGTTTTCTTCACCGCGCATATCGCGCTCTAAGTGTAGGAGCTTGCTTGGGTGCAGTGGCGTTAAGTTTTCAAACAGAATGCGGTGCTTAGACATTTCTGGCGGTTCGCCATTAACCTTGTCCACTTTGACCAAAGCGAAATAACGTTCACCATCTTTGGGTGTACGTACTTCACCTTCGATCGAATCACCCGTATGCAAATTGAATCGGCGGATCTGTGATGGCGAAATATAGATGTCGTCAGTTGATGCCATGTAGCTCGCATCAGGTGAGCGCAAGAAGCCAAAGCCATCAGGCAAAACTTCGAGGGCGCCGTCGCCGAAAATTTGTTCGCCAGCTTTGGCGCGTTTTTTCAAGATCGCAAACATCAATTCTTGCTTACGCATACGCGCAGCATTATCGATATCGAGTCCGATGGCCATTTCTAACAACGCAGAGACGTGTAAGGCCTTTAATTCAGATAAATGCATAGTTGTGAGTGTCCCGAGATGGGAATGTGAGGTGGGGGAGTGAACAGAGGTGAAAAAAAGAAATGAACTACAAATGATTATGAACTCTTCTCAGATTTAGACCAAGAAGTATTTCGTAATAATGTCTCTAGGTTTCTAAGCTTATTTTAAATTGACTACTGCAAACGATAATTCATCTTTAATGACGATGAGTGAGATGCAATTAGTTTCGCTATTGTAAAACAAAACTTTAGTGATTTTCTACAAAAACTTTGTATTTCAGGCGATAGACTGCAGACTTTTACCGCTTTGGGACTGATATTTGCCGGAATCTCTCATGTTGAGGGTAGCTCGCGCTGCTTTTACATGTAGTTTCCGGCAAAACGTCTGATTCAATACGAACGTTTTTTGAATTAAACGTTAGCGTCAATAAAAGCAGTCAATTGACCTTTTGCTAAAGCACCCACTTTTTGTGCAGCCGCGGCGCCATCTTTGAACAAAATCAAAGTTGGGATACCACGGATACCAAATTTCGCAGGTACAGCTTGGTTGGCGTCAACGTCCATCTTGGCGATCACAATTTTGCCAGCATATTCTTTAGCCACGTCTTCCAAAATTGGAGCGATCATTTTGCAAGGGCCGCACCATTCTGCCCAGAAGTCAACCAAGACTGGTTTGTCGGATTTCAATACATCCGCTTCGAAAGAAGCATCGCTTACATAAATGATATTGTCGCTCATGAAGTTCTCGTTATTGTGGTTAATCTCTATCGCATCAATTGATGAGAAGGAGGTGAGTAAAATTAGGTGTTTCCAGAAAGTGGGGATGTTCTCTTTAAATTCAAGCGATTTGTTCGCTCAATTTGTTCTCGTTAGCCCTAGTTTTCATTTGTAATTTTAATGAATGTACCGGTGAATTTAACGATTTTTGAACTATCTTGGAGAAATCATACCCTATTTTTTAAAAAGTGGCGTAAAACCTGATTTTTCGCCACCCGCGACGCCTAATGTCGCGTGGCTGACTTAAAATGCAAGATCGTCAGCATCTGATACCTCATTTGGCTTAATTCATGGCTACTTTAGGAATATCTTAAAAGTGTTCGAGCACCAATATCGCTAAGATCGTGGCTATAAAAAGATAAACTCATGACAAGAACTTTGCAGTTAATTCCCGTTTCGGCCAGTTTCTGGCAGCAAGTTGCCTCTGCCTTCCTTGAAAAAGCAAATAAGAATGCGATCGCGCAGGCCACAGCTAAGCGTATGCAAGCTGATTTGTTTGCTCCAGCAGATGAGTCGACAACCAATTCTCGAATCGTTCATGACTACGCGCATTTGCGCGTCGTTGTACCGACCTTTGAACATGCTCAAGTTTTTTTGAAGGCACTACAGCAGGCAATAGGCACGCATTTCATTCCACCACGCATTTTGACCATGTTCGCCTGGACTGGTCAGCAGGCTCCATTGGCGGTGAACGTCTCGGGAGACAGTCAACGACTGATGAGCTTATATGGTGAATTACGTCAGCACGAATGGTTAAAAAAACTATTTGGTGCGCGCAGTAACACCGATTTACTGCCCTTGGCGCAAACACTCTTAAATTTGTCTGATGAACTGACGCAAGTTTGGTTGCCAAAGGTACTCGATGCGAACGGCACGATTTCGCCAGAAAAAATGGTCGATACCTGGCAACAAGCGCTTGCACAGTTACCCTTGCCAGTCCAAAAAATGGTTTCAGATGAGAGTCAATTGGTCTGGACATTGTGGCAGGGGCAGCTAGATCAACATGATCATAACGTGCAACTTTTACAGAAAATGTTGGTGATTGCGGCACAGGCGGAGGAAGAGTTGTTTTGGATCTCCCCGACCATGCCAAATGCGATGGAAGAGGCTTTTCTGCAAGCCTATAAAAGAACCGTACACGTGATGAGTATTGATTGGAATGCTAAGGCCTTGCCGAGGCAGGTGCTCAGTGCTTGGCCGAGGATTACGGGTGAACCTACGGATGAAAAATTGAGTTCGAGATCGACGGATTCGAATTCTGTATCTCCAGAATTTTGCTGGTCACGCCTACGTTTATGTGATGCAGCTAGCCTCGAAGATGAAGCGGTGCAGGCGGCGCAAACGATAATCGAGTGGTTGCAGGCAGGTAAGCAGGAAATCGCTGTGATTGCGCAAGATCGAGTCGTTTCGCGTCGTTTACGTGCTTTGCTCGAGCGCGCTGGTGTTTTTGTTGCCGATGAAACTGGCTGGAAATTGTCGACCACACGTGCTGCTGCTGGTGTTGCTTCTTGGTTTGATGTGGTCGCGACGCGTGCTGACAGCTTAGTGTTATTAGATTTTCTGAAGTCTCCCTTCCTCAGTGTGTTTGAATCTGATCTGATTGCGACGGATGGCAAAGTTTTGGCCGAAGCCGATAAAGCCGATTTGGTAATGGAGATCGAGTTAGTGTTGCGTCGGCATAATGTGGTCGGTGCTTGGGATGCGGTTTTGTCAGCGTTAGAAACGCACCCAGCAGCACGTCAATGGATCGCAAAAATCGCACGCTTAGCCCATAGCTATGGCGCTAGCGCTTCAGCATCGCGACGTAATCTCAAGGATTGGACAAGCCTGAGTCTGCAAACCTTTGAAGAACTTGGCTTGCTAGGTAATTTGCAAAGCGATATAGCCGGTGCTCAGTTGATACAGATGTTGCAGGCATTGGCCAGTGAATGCGAATCGATCACCTTACAGTTTAATTTTAGCGAGTGGCGTGCCTTTATTCAGCTACAAATGGAGAACACGGCGTTCAAGTTTTCTCATCATGATCAACGAGTGTTGATGTTGCCATTGAATGGGGCGCGGTTACGACGATTCGATGCCGTTTATTTGATCGGTGGCGATGCCCGACATCTTCCATCAAAGCCGCAAGAAACATTATTCTTCACCAATGCGGTTCGGCGCGAGTGTGGTTTGGTCAGTCGTGAAGAACGTCAATTGCAGCAGTTGCGAGACTTCGCAGAAGTCTTACTCACCAATGATGAAGTAGTCTTGTCGTGGCAGTCGCAAAATAATGGCGAGTTGAATGCGGTCAGTCCTTGGATTGAGCAAATTAACTTAGATTTAGCGCGCCGTGGTGAGCCCCAATTACATCTTAAAAAACAAGAGCTCACGGCTCGACACTTGAGTTATACGCCTGTCGCTCAGCCTTTGCCAACGGCTGCCGAGTTATTGCCACAAACTTTGTCGGCGAGCGGGCTTAGTAGTTTGATTGCATGTCCGTACCAATTCTTCGCTAGCCGTATGCTGAAATTGGCAGCGCTTGATGAATTGAACGATATGCCTGAAAAGCGAGACTATGGCGATTGGTTGCATGCGATTCTCAAAAATTATCATGATCACTTAACGCAACATCAAATCGCCTTGCAAGCCGATCGTGTGAGTATTTTGCGCGATATTTCGGCGACCTGGTTTAAGCGCGTGTTAAAGCACAGTCCCGCGGCACTTGGCTACAGTATGCGCTGGGAGAAGGTGATTCCTGCTTATGTCGATTGGGCTAATCAACGTGAGGCGGATGGATGGCAGTACATCTTTGGTGAAGTTTGGGCGGAACAAAAACTGAGTTGGGGCGAGGGCGAAATTTTGCTGCGAGGTCGTTTGGATCGTATTGATCAACGACTTTTAGATAACGGTGATCAAGAGTTAGCTGTCCTCGATTACAAGACTAAGAATAAGCGATCTTTGGATAAACGCGTTAAGAGTTTCGAAGATCACCAACTGGCGTTTTACGGTTTGTTATTACCGGTCATACCCTCTGAAAATAAAAACGATGAGAAACAATATCTTGACCCCGTCGATACCGCCAACTATGTTGCCTTGGAGTTGGAAAAAGATAAGACAGGTGATGTGGAAGCGGGTAACTATCAACAATGGAAGAATGAGTTGAAGAAAACGATAGAAACGAATATGCACGCAATTCAACGGGGCCACGCATTGCCTGCAAATGGCGTGGAAAGTGCCTGTCAGTATTGTGAAATGCGCGGCTTGTGCCGTAAGGGAGCTTGGTAATGCAAGCACAAGCATATGAGTGTAATGGTCACGCCGTCGATGCGACGAGTTTTACGCAGGCAGCCTGTGATCCTTATCAATCGGTGGTGGTCGAAGCCTGCGCTGGTAGTGGAAAAACCTGGTTGCTGGTAGCTCGCATGCTACGATTGCTATTGGCTGGCGCCGAGCCATCAGAATTGTTAGCCATCACCTTTACCCGTAAGGCGGCGCAAGAAATGCGTCATCGGTTGATGGAATTGCTACGAGAATTAGCCCTCGCTGATGAAGATCACGCGCGAGTAATTTTGCTTGAACGCGGGGTTGCGGAGCAAGAGTTGAGTAAAGCCCTGCCAAGGGCACGGACGCTATACGAAAATCTTTTGAGTCATCCTCAAGGATTGGCGATGGATACTTTCCATAGCTGGTTCGGACGCTTATTGCAACTGGCACCGCTGGCGTCAGGTGTGCCGCATGGTTTTTCTTTGCTGGAGTCGACTAGTGGCTTGCAAAGAGAAGCTTGGGGTCAAATGATGCTAGGCTTAGGCGTACAAGTCGATGAGAATGAACATGAACAGGTCTCGGAACGAGGCCAAATCAAACGCGAATTACGCTACCTATTTGAAACTTTGGGTGATTTCAATACCCAAAATATGCTAGATGCTTTTCTTGAAAAACGGGCTGAATGGTGGGCGGTGAGCTGTGAAGATGGTAACGCGGTCGACCCAGAACTGCCGTTATCTCAGCTTCGCGGTTTGATGGGTGAGGATGGTGAACGTGATGCGCGTTTGCAGTTGTGGTCAAATGAAACTTTGCTTGAGCGAATCGCACAGATCGCCGCTTGTTTAGGTAAGGGTAGCAAGATCAATCAAACGCGTGCGCAGAAGATAGAAACAGCGCTGACGACAGCTAGAGAAATTTCACGCCAACGAGGGCAAATAGAACCTTCTCATTTCGAAGCACTTGCAACAGAATTTTATGCGAACGACGGTAGTTATCGTAAAAATCGCCATACCAAGGAGTTGCTGAAAGCGATTGAGGCATGGATGGGCGCCAATAACGAACATGCATTCGATGACGAATGCAATGCAATCGCGGAAGCACTAAAAGAATATTCACGCCGTAGCCAGGAGCTTGACGTTTTACGCGTGAATCAGGCTTTGTTCCGGGTTGGACAATATTATTTGGAATGTTATCAAGAGTTGAAGTCTTCACAGCGTATGTTAGATTTCGCCGACTTGGAATGGCAAGCTTATCGTTTGTTGCGAAATGAAGAATATGCTGCTTATCTATTGGGACGATTGGACTCTCGCTATAAACACATTTTGCTCGATGAGTTTCAGGATACCAATCCCCTGCAATGGAATATCGTGAGCGCATGGTTAGATGCCTATGGGGCCGATCATGAACGACCATCGGTATTCGTTGTGGGTGACCCAAAACAATCTATTTATCGTTTTCGTCGTGCTGATCCACGAGTCTTTCTTGCCGCGCAAGAGTTACTTGCGCAACAGGGGGCGGCGATCCTCAAGACCAATCAAACACGTCGCAATGCGCCCCGCGTGGTGGAAGTATTGAATCAAGCGATGCAAGGTAATGGTATGTATTCGCCGCAAACAACCTTATCGAATAAGGCTGGCGAAGTATTTCGCTTGCCTTTGATTCAGCATGCGTTAGATACCATTCAGATCGGTGCTAGCCCTGATGCTATGCAAGAGGAAAATGCGCTTACCGAGGATGGAGAAACTAGCTCGAAGGCAACCGAGAAGAGTCCATTTCCTTTACGTGATCCTCTGATAGCTGCCGATGAAGAGGAAGAGGATTTGCGTCGCTATCAAGAGGGACAGCAAGTTGCGTATAGCTTACTCGACTTGCGTCAGCGTGAACGCTCTGCAGGAAGAGACTTGGCTTGGTCCGAAGTCATGTTATTGGTCCGTCGACGTAGTCATTTAAGCTCCTACGAGCGTGCACTGCGTGAAGCGGGAATACCCTTTGTCTCGAATCGCCGTGGTGGTTTGCTTCAGACCTTAGAAATTTCTGACCTAACAGCCTTGCTCAATTTTTTGATGACACCTGGCGATAATCGCTCCTTGGCGCATGTGCTGAAGTCACCAATGTTCTCAGCTCAAGATCAAGACTTGATTGTTTTAGCACAAGGGGAAGATGGTCAATGGTGGAAACGTCTGCAGCGTATCGCTGAACAAGAAGCGGCGAATGACAGTGTTTTTGTGCGAGCCTATCGACTGCTGCAACATTGGATGCAAGCGGCTCATGATTTGCCGGTACATGATTTGATTGATCGCATCTTGCATCAAGGTGATCTTGTGGCGCGCTATGCGCAATCTGTCTCCTTTGGGGAACGCGAGCAGTTAATCGGTAATCTCACGGCATTTACCGAGTTGGCTTTGAATCTTGACGGAGGACGTTACCCGAGCTTGCCGAAGTTTATTGCCAGTTTGAACGAGTACGACAAAGGTGCTGAAACAGAATCGCCAGACGAATCGAACGTCGCGAGCGGTCTCGATGCCGTGCAAATTTTAACAATTCACAGTGCCAAGGGCTTGGAAGCGAAAGTTGTGGTGATGTTAGATTGCAATCACAGTGAGGCGAGCAAAGATAGCGTGGGCGTTTTATGTGCTTGGCCCTTGAAAGCGGGTGAGCAAAAACATTTTTCTGTATTTGGTAAAACCAATGAACGCGGTGCCGCGCGTGATGCCTTATTTCAAGCAGAGGCAATTCAAGCAGCCCAAGAAAATTGGAACTTACTTTATGTGGCGGTAACTCGCGCCAAGGAAATTTTGCTTGTGAGCGGCATTGCCAGCGACAAAAAGGCATCGCAAGATGCAACGCTTCCTGGGGTGGCAGAGGGCAGTTGGTATCAACGATTCGCCCATTTGCCTGAAACTGTATTCCAAGTGCAGGCACCAAATCAAAGTCTTGCGCCAGCACAGACTTTCGTAATGCAATTGTTCACGCCCCCAGATTTGAGTCTTCCTTTTCCAGAGCTGGTAGCGCCAATGTCGGATGAGCAAGTGGAGGGCGTTGCATTACACGCATTGATGGAGCGTCTTACGCAATTGCCGCGTGTTGGAAAGTCGTGGGCGAATGCCGTTCCTCATGCCGAGGTCATTTCTAATTGGTTGCCGTGCGCATTAAGTATTGCTAAAACTGTTCGTGAACAAGCCTTAAGTATTTTACAAAATACCGAGTTGGCGCATTTCTACGATGCGACTCAACATAGTTTTGCGCGCAATGAGATGGATATCATGCATGAAGGGGTACTTATGCGCCTTGATCGTTTAGTGGTGTTTCAGAGTCAAGCGAGCAAATGCGCCGATGAAGTGTGGGTGCTCGATTACAAACGTCGCTTGTTGGAATCAGAACGTGTCGAATACCAGCAGCAAATGCAGACCTATCGACAAGCGGTTGCTGCTATTTATCCGAATCGGGTGGTGCGATCAGCTTTGATTTTGGCAGATGGTAGTTTGGCACTGCAAATGCCTGTGTGAGATTATGATGTTGTTTGTCTGGATATAAACATGGCTGGAAGATCAAAGCCCTCAATTAAGGCCTGTCACTGTTTGAATCGATAGGTGCGGGTGGGATGGAAAGGCATAGTTCGCCGCCGCGGTTGGTGCCTTGGCAATAGCTACAACGCTGTGCATCGTGCGTTTCGGCTTGAACTCTTCGAGAAAGGGTAAAACGATGGCATGGCGTTGTTGCAAGTCCCCTACAGTGCTCGCACTGCAGAGCGCCTTGATCCCTAGCCCTGTGCCCGTTTTTCCGCATTCGCACTCCCGATTTAAATGTTAACAGGTCCTAAAGCCGGAAGGCGTGTTATTCTCTGAAATTCCCCTTTATAATGAAGGCCCTTCCAGCGCAAGCTCAAGCAATTTAGGAGCCGCGCCTAGCCGTAAACCTAAGGCAATTACGTGCTGGAGAGTTGAAAGGGAAGTTAGTAATTCACGTCGACCGTGTCGACCACATCGATTTTGAGAAGAAGTGTGAAGATGATTTCTGAATTTGAACAGCTCGCTGATAAAGTCAGCCGCCTCGCGGAACTGACACAAACGCTACGCTCAGAAAACGCGGCATTGCGTCGTACGGCGGTGGAATTGGCGTCGGAAAACAAAGAATTGCGTGAACGTGTGCAAGAGGCACATGGACGAGTTGAAGCAATTTTGGCACAACTGCCTGAAGATGATGGAAAGGATGCAGCATGAGCGAAGCAAAATCGATACAGATTGACGTTAGCATCATGGGGCAGACTTATAAGCTTGCCTGTAAAGAAGGGGAAGATCGAGCTTTGCAGGAAGCGGCGTCTTATCTCGATGGAAAAATGTGTGGTATTCGCGATCAATCCAAAATTAAAGGCACAGACCGTATCGCAGTGATGGCGGCTTTAAGTATGGCGGCAGATTTATTATCAACCAAATCGCATGATGGCCCCATGTCTGGCCTTAGCTTGGGTGAAGTGAAGCAAAAAATTCAAGGCATGAATGATGTTATTGATCAAGCACTGACCCCACAAGAGAATCTATTTTAAATTCGGTTCACATTACTTAAAACAATCAATCCGCCTTGAAAAAATGATGAGTTTTTTCTGGGAAAGGAGTAAACTACAGTCTCCTACCGTGTTCGCCAGGCCATATATTCCTTGAACCATTTATGTGCATAGGCTGAGGAAATTGTTCAATGGCGTGAGCGTCGCTTATGTCCGATGAACCCGATTTGAACTGACCTTGACCAACTTGAACCGCCAGGTTCAGGATGCCGGCCAGCGGCACAGGTGGGAACTTATTCAGATAAAGAAGCACTCGTCGCGAAGGTGATGAGTGCTTTTTTATTTTTAGCGCTAATTTCGATTAACCTTTGCTTGCATCAATCAAGTTTTAGTTTACGACGAAAAGATGAATTATCTAGCCCATATTTACCTGGCGAGGCAAAGTGCTGACGCTCAGTTTGGTGCTTTGCTTGGAGACTTTGTCAAGCCCGGGCAAGATACGCATTTGGGGCTTGAAGTACAACGCGAGATCGTCCTTCATCGTAAAGTTGATAGCTTCACCGATGCGCATGTACTCAATTTAGAAGCGCGCAGACTTTTTCAAGATGGCCGTCGACGATATGCAGGCATATTGCTCGATGTTTTCTATGATCATGTGTTGGCTAAGCATTGGCATCATTATTCGGATCAACAATTTGAGCATTTTGTTCAGAGCTTTTATGCAGGTTTAATGCAAAGATCTGAATTCTTTCCCGATAACCTGCAATATGCTGCGCCAAAAATGGTGGAGCAAGACTGGATTAGTTCATATACAGAATTTGAGGGTGTACAAATCGCGATTCAACGCATGTCTCATCGTTTGAGTCGAAATGGTCATTTATTGAGAGATGGTTTACAAGACTTGGAATTGCACTATACCCAGTTAAGTGCTTTATTCTTTGAGTTCTTTCCGCAGCTCGAAAGTTTCGTTGAACGTGAGCGCCAGTTCTTGATATCGCGCCAGTGATAAGTGTTGTCTCAAGTGATCGAGGTTTAGTGAAAAAGACAAGCATAAGTATCAAAAATTTTGACTTCGCTAACCTCAGTTGAGGATTTCGGCTACACTTTGAAGATATATTAATGTTGGATTTTTTATGTCGACCACCTCTATTCGCACTGCGCCTGATCTGAAAACTGTTTTACTCGCGACTGGCTGCGTGCTGACCTTGGCCATGGGTGTCCGTCATGGATTCGGCTTTTGGTTACAACCTATCTCGCAAGGCAACAACTGGACACGTGAAACATTTTCGATGGCGATTGCTGTCCAAAATCTGATGTGGGGAGTGTTTGGCCCATTTGCTGGTATGGCAGCAGATAAGCTAGGCACGGCCAAAGTTATCGTGCTGGGTGCAGTTTTATATGCTTTGGGCTTGATTTGGATGGCCATGGCAACGCAGCCGGTTTTATTTATTGGCGGATCCGGCTTGTTGATTGGCGCTGCCTTGGCTTGTACTACGTTTGGCGCAGTCAGCGGAATTATCGGTCGCACCGCACCTGAGGCCAAACGTTCCTGGGCTTTTGGGATGTCTTCGGCGGCCAGTTCTTTTGGTCAGTTTGTGATGATGCCGGTCGATCAACAATTGATTCAACATGCAGGATGGCAAAACGCTCTGTATGTTTTGGCGATCGTTATTCTCGCGTTCATGTTGCCGATGGCTTGGCGCCTTCGCGAACCACCCGTAGTCGCAGCCACTGGTCCTCAACAAAGCACGATGGAGGCTGTGCGCGAGGCCTTTGGTCATAAGCCGTTCTTGCTGCTGTTAGCAGGTTATTTTGTATGTGGATTCCAACTCGTCTTTATTGGTGTGAATATGCCAGCGTATTTGAAAGACAAAGGAATTGTCGATCCTTCAGTTGCGGTGATTGCTTTATCACTGATTGGCTTATTCAATATTTTCGGTTCGTATTTTGCAGGCAAACTGGGAGGTATGTTCCCTAAGCGTTATTTGCTATCGTCGATTTATCTCTCACGTAGTATCGTGATCGCCTTATTTATTCTGGCACCATTGAGCCAATATAGTGTGTACGTCTTCGCAGCCGCAATGGGTTTATTGTGGCTCTCCACCGTACCATTAACGAATGGTGTGATCGCAGGTATTTTCGGCGTGAAGTATTTGTCGATGTTATCGGGCTTCGTATTCTTTTCACACCAACTCGGAAGTTTTATTGGCGCCTGGTTGGGCGGCTATATGTACACCAAGAACGGCAACTATGATGCTGTATGGATCATCGTAATTGGTCTCGGTTTATTCGCGACACTGATCAATTTACCGATTGATGAGAAGGCGATTGAGCGTGAACAGTCAACAGCTTCCACTGTTTAGCTGCGCTAGTGGCAAAGAAGGTGATGGGAACCAGTAAATGAAAATTTCAAAAGAAATAGCACTCATTCTCGCTTTCTTACTGTCTCTGATTATCGCGCTTTGGGCCTATTTTCAACCGGGGTTTTTGATGGATTTGGCGAACAAATTTGTTTTTTGTTAGTCTCTTTGACCTATTTTCTATCAAACAAAATTTTGCTTTATCGCTTTCAAACCGATTCCCTTGTGCGCGCACTCGCATGTAAAAATTGTCAATTTTTCCGAATCCCCCTACAATGCCATGATCATTTTCTTTCGTTACTTGAGAGAAGTTTTCATGGCTTTCGCCCTTAATTTGGGGGTGTGTTTTTGTGCTTTTGGAGAGTTGAAGCATGATCATCGGGATCGATTTAGGAACTACAAATAGTTTGGTGGCAATTTGGCGAGATGGGAAGGCGCAGTTAATTCCAAATAGTTTAGGTGAGATATTGACACCTTCGTGCGTCAGTCTCGATGAAGATGGCAGTATCCTAGTGGGGCGAGCCGCACGTGAGCGTTTGCAAACGCATCCTGAACGAACCGCTGCAGTATTCAAACGTTACATGGGAAGTGATAAGAAAATTCGCCTCGGTGATCGTGAATTTCGCGCTGAAGAATTGTCCTCCTTTGTTTTGAAGAGCCTTAAAGCCGATGCTGAAGCCTTCCTTGGCGAAACAGTGACGGAAGCTGTGATTACTGTTCCTGCTTATTTTTCTGATGCGCAACGCAAAGCGACCAAGGTGGCGGGGCAATTGGCTAACTTAAAAGTTGATCGTTTGGTGAATGAGCCAACAGCAGCGGCCTTAGCTTATGGTATGCATCAATTTAGTGATGAGTGCAAATTTTTAGTGTTCGATTTGGGTGGCGGTACTTTCGACGTTTCAATTCTCGAGATGTTTGATGGTGTGATGGAAGTGCGCGCTTCGGCTGGCGATAATTATTTGGGAGGGGAAGATATCACCAAGGTGATGGTCGACGCCTTTATCGATAAACATCAATTTCCATCCAAAATTAAGAATGATGCACGTTTTATGCAGCAGTTATTTGCCGCCGCTGAGAAAGCAAAACGTGATTTGACATCGTCTGACAGAACCTTGATGGAAGTGCAAACCACGGATCAGCTTTTACAATTAGAGTTTAACGAAGAATTGCTCAGTAAAATTACAGCACCGTTGATCAAACGTTTACGTGAGCCTGTTGAACGCGCTTTGCGCGACACAAATCTACGCAGTAATCAGCTCGATAGTATTGTACTGGCGGGCGGTGCAACTCGCATGCCTATCGTTAAACGATTGGTGACAATGATGTTTGGTCGGTTCCCTCAAAGTGAAATAAACCCCGATGAAGTGGTAGCGATGGGGGCCGCGGTGCAAGCGGGTTTGAAAATGAAAGACGCAGCACTCGACGAGGTGGTGATGACTGATGTTGCACCTTATTCTTTGGGCGTTGACACGACCATCATGCTGTCGGATAACAAGAGCGTTGGTGGACATTTCTCTCCCATCATCGAGCGCAATAGCACTGTGCCGGTGAGCCGAGTGAAACGATATTTCCCCCTCGAAGATAAGCAAGATAAATTGATCTTTAATATTTTTCAAGGCGAGTCACGCCTCGTTAAAGACAATATTTTTCTAGGGAAAATGGAATTCCCGTTAGATCCGTTGCCAAGTGAGGAGAATGGGGTTGACCTTCGTTTTACTTATGATGTGAATGGTTTGCTTGAGGTGCAAGCAACGGTGTTACGAACTCAAAAGAAACATGCTATGGTGATTCAAGGCAATCCTGGTTTGTTAAGTGACGAACAGATCGCGGCACGCTTTACTGAACTTGAAAAAATTAAGATGCACCCGCGTGACACTTTAGAAAATCGAACTTTGATGGCCCGTGCAGATCGTGTCTACCAACAACTGAAAGGCGATTCTCGCGCTTGGTTGACGGCGCAAATTGCAGAGTTCGAACGCGTTGTCGAAACTCAGAATGTGAAATTGATTACCCCTGCACAGAAGAAATTTTCTGAGATTCTTGATGAAATTGAACGTGATGTCGTTTTGCATCCTGACTTTACAGAATAAGGCGACGAGTGATGCAAGGCACGGAGTATATGCAAGAGATGCAGGATCTACCTTCTTTTTTTATTGACCAGCGACTTGAACAAAGTGCAGACGAGCGCACGATTAAGCGCGCCTATGCCAAGGCATTAAAACAAATTGATCAGGAAAACGATCTGACCGGTTTTCAAGATTTACGAGAATCATACGAGTATGCTTTGAGCTGGGCTCGTCATCGTGATTGGCTTGCCTTGCAAGAGTCTGAATCCCATGATCTGCCTGTGGTAGTTGCTCCAGAAGCCCCATTGTCAGGCACAAAAGCTGATGATGCTCCTATCGTTGATGAAACAATCCCGTCGAAAAATCAGGATGTACCTTCAGAACATATTGTCTCTTCCCCGATATTGCAGGGTAGTGTTGAACAAACGAATGGCAGCGCACCTGCTTTGATGAGTCTGAGTCTTGAGGAGCCAGAACAAGAATTTAAGGGTGAGCATACACAGTCTCAGTCTTTGATGTCATTGGATGGTGAGACA
Source organism: Affinundibacterium nitidum (assembly GCF_014284155.1). Lineage (GTDB taxonomy): Bacteria > Pseudomonadota > Gammaproteobacteria > Burkholderiales > Burkholderiaceae_D > Undibacterium > Undibacterium nitidum. Next base: position 771,293 of record NZ_JACOFZ010000001.1, on the reverse strand, counting down.
GCCGCAACAGAAAATTCGAGTGAGCTCGCAATTACAAATGCTGCTCATATTGATAAGGCCGCGACCAAAGTTGCGGTTGAGGACTTGCCACAATTGTCGGCACCGATCGATGTGGCGAAACAGGTAATGGAAGAGGTCTTGCAGAAGATTCAGACCTTAAATGATGAAAATGCCGATCTCGTTCCCTTGTTGCGGCAAGCCTTGGATGATGACCGACTAATCAATGTTGAAGCGGCAGATCTATTTGAGTGGCTGATGGCCAATCATGTGGCGCAAGGTTGGCAACCAGGAAATGGCAACTTGTTTGGTGCGACAGTCAAATCTTTTAAGTGGAATGAAGATAAGAGTCGTTTGTTACGTTTTGGTGAGCTCGGATATTATTTGGAACATGCCTTGGTCGAAATGAGCATGTTTAATCAGCAGGAACGTGGGCTAGCCGATCGACAAGTTCAGTTGATTCGTCGCGCAAGGGCAGCGACTTTACCGGATAAACATTTTTTGCGTGAGCATATACAATTTATCCATCACATGACCAGTTCTTTTCCTAATTGGTTAAATCTCGTGACAAGTTGGACCAACCTGCAAGCTTGGCGCGAACGTGCAGACGAACTAAAAATCGTTCCAGAAGCCGCGAAGGCAGTCAATACTAAGCCTGAAAAAGAGCCTTCTTCGTTTTCGCAGTATGGAGGCATTTGGTTCTTTGTTATTTTTGTCTTGTTGTCGATTGTTCGAGGCTGCGGAAATGAGAAAACACATTCACCATCGGTGCAGTCTTCTCCGTTCTCGCAAAGTGTCGGTGGCAAAACAGAAAAGCCAAAAGAGACCAATGCAGATCGTTTATTTTTGGCCGGTGAAGACGCTTATTTTGGACGCGATAATAAAGTTCAGAGTTTTAAAAATGCAGAGTCTGCTTGGTTGGCTGCTGCACAAACCGACCATCTTGATGCGATTGCGCATTTGGCCGATTTATATGCAGACCCGAAGACAGGTTTGGAGAATCCCGAACTCGCTCATCAATATCGTTTGAAGGCAGCAGAGCGGGGGAAAACGCGTATGTATTTTGGCGTGGCCAATGATTTTCTTATGGGACGTGGTGTAAAAAAAGATGAAAAACTTGCTTTTGAATGGACTCAAAAAGCAGTGGATAGTGGCGAGAAACAGGCCCTCAATAATCTTGGTTATCTGTATGAGCGTGGAAGTGGCGTGAAAAAAGACCCACTAAAAGCGCTGGAGTATTATGAAAGAGGTGCTGTTGCTGGAGAACCTGTGGCATTGCGACACGCTGGTATGAGCTATTTAACCGGTCAATTGGGTGGGATAAAAGATCTTGAAAAAGGGTATGCTTATTTGAAGAAGAGCGCGGATAAATCCTATGTTCGAGCACAATATGATCTTGGTTTAATCGCTGAGAAGGCTCTATATAAACAGCCTAAAGATTTGGAGCTTGCAGTTCAATGGTACGAACGAGCAATCAAACAAGGCAATGAAGACGCAAAGAAACGATTGCAAGCAATGTGTAAACTAAAGCAATACACGGCATGCTCACAAGTCAAACCGGTGTAGGCATCGAGATTGAGTTGGATCACGAAAAGGAAGCGCAGATATGAAGTATTGGTTGATGAAATCCGAACCCGATGATGTCAGTATCGACGATGCGATTCGTATCGGCGCAGCACCTTGGTTTGGCGTACGCAATTACCAAGCGCGTAATTTTATGCGAGATCAAATGCAGGTCGGCGATGGAGTCTTGTTTTACCATTCAAGTTGTGCCGAGCCAGGAATTGCAGGAATTGCGGAAGTCGCCAGTACTCCATATCCTGACGAAACTCAATTCGATGAAAAGAGTAAATACTTTGATCCTAAAGCGACCAGAGAGAATCCACGTTGGATCTTGGTCGATGTGAAAGGTGTACGTAAAACGAAGTTATTGAGCTTGACAGAAATGCGTACGCTGCCACAATTGGCGAGTATGGTGGTGTTGCAAAAAGGGAGTAGGCTCTCGATTACTCCTGTCACAGCAGAAGAATGGAAAGCCGTCCTTAAGCTACTCAGTTAGCTTGGCTTTAGATCGAGGTCGAATACTGTTGACGCAAGAGATTTTTTTGCACTTTACCCATAGCGTTGCGTGGTAACTCAGTCACGATGTGTATTTGCTTCGGTACCTTGAAGTTAGCAATCTGTGACTTTAAGCGCTGAATAATACTTGCACCGTCTAGCGTCTCAAATCGCTTCAAGACCACGACAGCGCACACGGCTTCTCCAAAGTCCGCATGTGGGATTCCAATTACCGCGCATTCGTCCACTTCAGGCATGTCATCGATGATAGATTCGATCTCTTTCGGATACACATTGTAGCCGCCCGAGATAATCAGATCTTTGCTGCGGCCGACGATGCTGAGATAGCCTTCTTCATCAAATCTACCGACATCACCCGTGCGGAAATAGCCATCTAAGGTAAATTCTTCTGCCGTCTTTTCCGGCATACGCCAATAGCCTTGAAAAACATTGGGACCATGCACTTCGATGCCGCCGATTTCTCCTTGCCGACAAGCTTTGCCATGTTCGTCAACCACTCGAACCGAAATACCTTCTAAAGCCATGCCTACCGTACCTGCTTTGCGTCTTCCGAGATAGGGATTCGATACCAACATGGTTGTCTCACTCATGCCGTAACGCTCCAAAATAGTATGGCCAGTGCGCTCGGCAAAAGCATGAAACGTTTCAGAAAGTAGCGGGGCTGAGCCTGAAATGAAGAGACGCATTGATTGGCAAATTTGCCGATTTAAATGAGCTTCTTGCAGCAAGCGTACATAGTAGGTCGGAACACCCATCATCACGGTCGCGCGTGGTAACTCTTGAATTACTCGTTCAGCGTCGAATTTGGCCAGAAAAATCATGCGGGCACCACTCATCAAAACCGCATGCGATGCAACAAATAAACCATGCACGTGAAACAGAGGGAGAGCATGAATCAAGACGTCATTTTCTTGCCAAGCCCAAGCGCGATGCAAGACTTTCGCATTGGAATAAAGATTGCCATGACTAAGCATCGCCCCTTTGCTGCGTCCAGTGGTTCCCGAGGTGTACAGAATTGCTGCTAGATCGTGCGAGTCACGATGTACGGTTTCAAACTCATCGGACATAGGAGTAGCACGGTCGAGTAAGCTGCCGCGATTGGCGCCTGCTGAAGTCGCATCTAAGGTGAATACAAATTTGGTATCAGCTTGAAAAGCAAGTTGAGATACCCAGCCGAAATGTTTAGGAGAGCAAACAACCACTTCTGGTTCTGCATCTTCAATAAAATATTGAATCTCTTGTCGTTGATAGGCGGTGTTTAAAGGCAGAAAGACGTAACCCGCTCGCAGTGTTGCGAGATATAAGATCAATGCCTCGGGTGACTTCTCCACCTGCACAGCGATTCTCGCGCCAGGACTGAGATTGAGACTGCTCAGCAGATTCGCGATTTTGGCGGAGGCCCGTTCTATATCGCGATATGAGTAGTAAGCTTGGTCTAAAGTTTCAATGCAGCAGCGCGATTGATCGGACGGAAAACCTTGTGCAAATAGCGCATAGAGATTGGCGTTCATGGTCATCTGATGTGAAGAAGAGCGATTTATGTTCCAGTGAACTCTGGTACTTTTTTAGCAAGAAAACCGAGTACACCTTCTTGATAGTCTCGAGTATTTAAGAAAGAAAAGGCTTCTAATTGCTCATCGTCGTTCAAACGCTCAGGTACGAAGCTCAAGCGACGGATAAATTTCTTGTTGAGACGAGCTGCTAATGGGGCACCCTCTGCAATACGTTTTGCGGTTTCTAATGCTTCAGCATGAACATCATCCGAGAGACGGTGCACTAAACCTTTTTGTTTGGCTTCGATGGCGTTTAGAATTCGTCCTTCGAGCAAGATTTCGAGTGCTGTGGCACGACCGACTAATCCGAGTAGACTTTGTAACTCTTTAGGGGCCAGAGGGAATCCTAGCTTATTGATAGGGATGCCGAAACGTGACGCTGGATCAGCAATTCGAATATCACTAGAAATGGCTATCTCCAATCCACCGCCGACGCAGACGCCTTGAATTGCAGCTACGACAGGATGTTGGCATTCACTAATCGCTTTAAGCGCGGCCGCGACAGTTTGGTTGTGGTACTTCATGCCGTCGGCGAGTGTATTGCGCACAGTGCTGAATTCTTCTACATCAGCGCCTGCAGCAAAATGTTTATCGGCGCCACGAATAATGATGCAACGCAGATCATCTCTTGCATTGAGTTCGATGAAATGCTGGGTGAGCGCATTCCACATTGCCATGTTTAAGGCATTCAACTTTCCAGGATTTGAAATTGTGACGTGAGCGATCACGCCTTCGATATCGCAGCGAATATTTTCCAAAACAGTCTCCACTTTGTTTATTGCGCTCGGCTTTGCCTTGCGCATTTTTTTTGATTTTGTTCAGCCGATTTAGGCTTTTTTCTTTTTGCTTTTTTTGTTGTTGGCACTCGGTGCTGGATTAGGGGTCACAGCTTTCGGTTCAAAGCTTCCGCGATACGCAAAAACCATCAATATGATTCCCACCACGATCATGGGGAATGACAACATTTGACCGGCAGAAATCGTGATACCCAAGATATCGACTTCATAGTCGGGCGTACGGAAATATTCGGTGAAGAAGCGGGCGCAGCCATACAGCGTGACATACAAAGCACCCACTGCCAGCGTGGGACGTCGCTTGGATGCAAACCACCACATGATAATTGCGACTAAAACACCATCGACTAAGGCTTGGTACAGTGGCGATGGATGCACAGGGTAAGGCACACCAGGCCAAATCATGGCCCACGGTAAGTCAGAGGAGGCGATGCGACCAGGGAGTTCATGATTAATGAAATTCCCCATACGGCCTGCTGCATACCCAAGCGGCACAAGTGGCGCAATAAAATCATAAACTACAGGCAGCGAAAGTTTTGCTTTGCGTGACCAAAGGTACATGGCCGCTAGTACACCGAGAAATCCACCATGGAAAGACATACCGCCGCGCCAGATCATCGGAATCTCAATAGGATGCGCTAGATAATATGACGCATTGTAGAAAAATACTTCCCCGAGACGACCGCCAATCACTACACCCAGGACTCCATAAAACAGCATGTCATCGATATGCTCTTTGGTCCAACCAAGGGCGCTAACATGTGGCAAACGCAGGCGCAAACGGCCCAGTAGCATGAACTGCGCGAATGCGACTAAGTACATGATGCCATACCAGTGAATTTTGATAAAGCCGAGATCCAAGGCTACCGGGTTAAAATTAGGATGTTCTAACATGTCATTGTTCTTCTAGTAAATTCAAAAAAGCCTGGAGTACAGGTGAGTTGTTATCCTTGCGCCAAGCAACACCGATTTCGACTGCTGCGTCGATGTCGCTCAAGTTCTGATAGTACACACCAGGTCGTTTGAGGTTCGATACCGATTGCGGCACCAAGGCTATCCCCATATCCGCCGATACCAGTGCAATAATCGTTTGCATCTGTATCGCTTCTTGAGAGATCTTGGGGGTCAAGCCTTGCTGCTGAAAGCAACTCAAAATGCAGTCATGAAAAGCAGGCGCAATTTTGCGGGGAAATAGTACTAATGGCAAATCTTTATAGCTACTGAGCTGGCTGGCAGATTTGCGTTTCCGTCTATGCTCTGCAATTGCCAGTATTAATGGTTCGATGCGTAAGCGACGATAGGTGATGATCGTACTCAAATTGTCCGGAATAGGGGGGATCAACAAGCCTACATCGATGAGCCCCTTTTCCAAGGCTAGCAGCTGCACATCTGAAGTCGCTTCTTGCAGCTCTATTTGGACTTGGGGATAAGCAGAACGGAATTGCTGCAAACTTGGTGGCAGTACACTGTAATCAGCGATCGAGACAAAGGCGAGTTTTAGTTGGCCTAGCTGACCCGCTGCTGCGCGTTGCGCCAATAAAGGTAAAGATTCGGTCTGTAACAGTAAGCGTTTTGCTTCAGGTAGTAAAGCAATGCCAGCGGGGGTGAGGCTGATCTGACGTGTGGTGCGATGGAACAACTCGACACCGAGTTGCGCTTCCAAGCCTTGAATTGCTTGGGACAAGGGTGGCTGAGTCATGTGCAAGCGCCGAGCTGCTTGTCCGAAATGAAGTTCTTCAGCGACCGCCACAAAATAGCGAAGCTGGCGGGTTTCTATGGACATCGTTTGCGTTTTCGGGATGGCTTATTGTCGGATGGCATTGATATGGAATATCTGAGCGGCCAACTATTTTCTCTTGAACTCGCGTTTTAATCTCTCTTTTTTCATCTTTTCGTGCAAAATATCTTCCGTCTTCTTGTCGAGACCTAGCGCACGTTCGATAAATTCGAACCAAAGAAAAGCGAGGAAAGCAAATCCATTCACCCACCACCAAGAAATTTGCTCCATAAAGCCAATTTCGGCGAACTTTAAACCGTAGATCAAAACTAAAATAATAATGAGTATCATCGCAAGTCGGAAGTGTTAAGTGGACGTAAAGTCGGAGTGATTTTGCGCTAAATTAGTTTCAGCACTCTGTCACTTCATCATAGGGACAATTCAAGCAGTGGTCAACCGCTCTCTGACGGGCGGTGACCCAGATTAAAGTAATCAAATGAAGGCTTTAATGGCTGGAATTGATTGGTTTATGGAAAGAAAGGCGCTAGAATAGGTTATCGCAAACTTACTTGGAGAACGCAATGAAAAAATCCCTCGTTTTAGCATTAGTCGCTATGAGTTTTTCCGGAGCAGCAATGGCAAACGCTGATCTTGCTAAGTCAAAGAACTGCTTAACTTGCCATAGTGTTGAAAATAAAGTCGTTGGTCCAGGCTTTAAAGAAGTGGCGAAGAAGTATGCAAGTGATAAGACTGCAGAGGCTAAGTTAGTACAAAAAGTACTCAAAGGCGGTAGTGGCGCATGGGGTGCCGTTCCAATGCCAGCCAATGCGCAAGTGAGCGAAGCTGAAGCCAAAACACTAGTTAAGTGGGTGTTAAGCTTGAAATAAACTGGATGAATTCAGAAAAGCCCGGCGTGTCCGGGCTTTTTTTATGGATGGACGGGAGGCTGATTTTTGCTTATGCTTTGGTCTGTTTTTTTCATCCCGAACAGCGCTCACTCAAAGTCAATCGCGTTAGATTACCCATGGCGAAATTCCACACTCTCGATAAGATCGATCGTAAGCTTCTTAATCTTTTACAAAAAGATAATCAAACGCCCACGCGTGTTCTCGCAGAAAAATTACATATTTCACAGCCAACTTGCTTGCGCCGTATTAAGGCACTGCGCGATGCTGGTGTGATTAGTGCCGATGTCTCAATGGTCGATCCGTTTTCAATTGGGTATGGCATGTTAGCTTTCCTTGAAATTTCATTGGCGAACCAATCGGATGAACATATGCGTGACTTTGAAGCATGCATGAGTCATGAACCTGAGGTCATGCAGTGTTATTTTGTCTCTGGCGAGATCGACTATTTCTTGGTGATACATGTGGTTGATATGGAAGCATATTACCAATTTGTACGGCGCGCCATTTCAGGGTCGGGTAACGTACGCCATTTTCATTCACGCTTTCCAATGAAGCGCGCTAAATTTACGACTCGCATTGCGTTCGACGAGAAAGCGCCCGAACTCTCAGTTCGAGTTTCTCGTAAATAGTTATCGTGTCCCTTTAACTTTCGCTAATTCTTGATTGACTGCGCGTGTTACCACTTCTTCGATGCTCTGTTTTAATCCTGCACGGATATCATCTGCAAGCTGATCAACCGCATTTTGCAAGACATCAGCAAGGCTATCGCTGACACGGTGTTCGAGTACGAAATCGATACGCGAGAGTACTTGCTTTAACACATTTTCGCGCACGGTCTGTTCCAACAAGTTCCAATCGTCACTACCCGGTTCGGGTGCCAGCGTGGCATCGCCTTCAGAAGATTTTGGGCTCGCTAGTCCATCCGACGTGTTCTCACGGATTAAAGCTTGCGGCGCAAGTGTAATGGGTGCAGGTGTGCGGAGAGTATTTGCTGGAATCGTTGTCGGTGGTGTGACTTTCTTTGGAGTCACAGGCTCCGCGCCAGGTGGCAGGATGACCTCGGTCAAAACAGGAATGCTAGAGTCAATTTGATCGTTCATGTTGTGCTTGCTACAGTATGTGTTGGTTGGACGCCGCTTTGTTGATATTGTTTAAAGCGTTGACGGCCCGCTTGTGCATCTTCGGTGTCACTTGAGACGATTTCGATAACGCGATTAAACTGTTCAAAGCTATCGGGGACTTCATTGCGTAAATTGATCAAAAGATCTCGATGTGGAATCGCATTCGATAAATGCGTAGTCAGCAGAATCGGCGTGACTGGAGCTAGTGCATCATTCAAGCTGACATGAGGTAAGAAGTCGGTCGTGGAAAATTGCCAAAGCTCCTCATCAAGTAGACGGAGCTGATCTTCGTCTTTGACAAGAATAATGATTTGGCAGTTCGCCGCCCGTGCCTTGCGCACAAGACGGCAGGTGTAGTTATATTTGTCGTTGACCTGACTATGAAAATCGACACGAGGCATGGCGTATTCAGTCTAAGATGTTGAAAAGCTCGATCAATTTAGAATCGAATATAATGATTTGGCAGTTCGCCGCCCGTGCCTTGCGCACAAGACGGCAGGTGTAGTTATATTTGTCGTTGACCTGACTATGAAAATCGACACGAGGCATGGCGTATTCAGTCTAAGATGTTGAAAAGCTC
>NZ_JACOFZ010000001.1:0-762447 GCF_014284155.1 Affinundibacterium nitidum | reverse complement strand
CTCGATCAATTTAGAATCGAATTCCGTTCGACGATGTTGATTTTGGCTTCGGTGCCTCTTGAGGTTTTGCATCTGCATTTTTCTTCTCACCAGCAACTTGTGGCGCTGCAGGTTCTGGATCTGAGTAGCGGTAGTCTTTCGGTAATTTGCTGGTCTCAGGATACCCAGCCGCAGCTAAAGCGGCGCGCCATTCGTTGCTTTCCAAACCTTTAAATTTGCTCTTATTGATTTGCATATACGGCAGTGCGGTATCTCCGCTTACTTGCATAAGTTTGTCTACGTCTTCGTTCGTTTTTACTGTTTTTTCTGTAAAAGGGATACCAGCTTGTTTCAGCAAGTTGCGACCTTCATTGCAGGCACCACAATTTGGTGCAGTGTAGAGGACAACTGGATTCTTACTAACCACCGCGGCCAATTCAGGAGGCAAATTCGCCGTCGATACGCTGCTATTGCTCTCAAAATTTTTGCTCGCCAATTTTTTTGCATTCGCAGGCGGAGGCGTGTCGCTATAGACGATTTTTCCATTTGGACCAACCCATTTATACATTTGTGCTTGGGCCTGACTACTGATCAGAAGTAGGGCGCTTAAACTCAGAATGAGTGCTACTGCTTTTGATGGGTAGGCTTTCATTAGGTTTTGCATGTTTAATTCTCCGCGATTCTATTGTTTGAGTGTTTTTGCACACTCAATTATTCATGCCATTATGGCGCAATAATGCTTCGATGGCGGGCTTTCTGCCTCGGAAAGCAACAAAGGACTCGAGTGCTGGCCGTGAGCCGCCAACTTCCAATATTTCAGTTTGGAATTGGTGGCCGGTGGTTCGCGACAAACTACTTCCTTCGAGCTTGGCAGCCTCTTCAAACGCACTGTAGGCATCGGCAGACAGAACTTCCGCCCATTTATAACTGAAATAACCCGCTGCGTAACCGCCCGCAAAAATGTGGCCAAAGGAGTGTTGAAATCGATTAAAAACTGGCGGTTGGATGACCGATACTTGGTCGCGCACCTCTTGCAAAGTCGCTGCAACTGTATGGTTACCATTCGATGCTGCATGCAGACGCATATCAAATAAGGCAAATTCCACTTGGCGCAATGTTTGTAATCCTGCTTGGAAGTTTTTGGCCGCAATCATCTTGTCATAGAGCGCACGCGGTAAAGACTGGCCAGTTTCGATGTGCGAAGTCATGTTTTGTAAGACATCCCACTCCCAGCAGAAGTTTTCCATGAATTGTGATGGCAGTTCAACCGCATCCCATTCCACGCCCGAAATACCGGAAACGGAGATATCGTCGACCTTGGTCAAGAGTTGGTGTAATCCGTGACCAAATTCGTGGAAAAGGGTGATGACTTCGTCATGGGTGAAGCTTGCAGGTTTGGCGACGCCGTCAACGACAACGGGTGCATTAAAATTACAAGTCAGATAAACAACTGGGGTTTGGATACCGCTTTCTTTCTTGCAGCGTGCGCGGGCATCATCCATCCAAGCACCGCCTTGTTTCGCCGCGCGGGCATAGAGATCAAGATAGAATTGTCCGACGAGTTGGCCATTTCTTTCGACGCGGAAGAATTTCACATCAGGATGCCATGTTGCTGCCTGGTCGGCTTGTATGTTCACAGCAAACAAAGTTTCGATCACGTGGAACAAACCAGCCACCACTTTAGGTTCTGGGAAGTACTGCTTTACTTCTTGCTCTGAAAAAGCGTAACGCTGTTCGCGCAATTTTTCAGAAACGAATGTGGTATCCCATGCTTGCAAGTCATCGATGCCAAATTGCTCTTTGGCAAATTGTCGTAATTCTTGCAAATCTTTTTCAGCAAATGGTTTTGCCTTATTGGCTAAGTCCAAGAGAAATGCTTCAACCTGCTCAGCGCTCTCTGCCATTTTTGGCACCAGCGAGACTTCGGCGAAATCGCGATAGCCGAGCAACTGTGCCTCTTCTTGGCGTAGGCGCAAGATGTCGTCAATCAAACCGCTGTTATCCCACTCGGGGTTGCTTCCAAGTTCAGATGCTTTTGTGGCGTTTGCACGGTAGATGGTCTCACGTAAAGCACGGTTCTCTGCGTATTGTAGGACGGGGAAGTAGGATGGAAAATGTAGGTTAAATTGATAGCCTTGTTTTTCATCTTGTTCTGCTGCGTGGCGCGCGGCTTGAAGAACGTCTTCCGGCAAGCCTTTGAGTTCAGTGACATCGCTGATTAGGAGTTTGTAGTCATTGGTTGCGTCCAACACGTTTTCTGAGAAGCGTGTGGAAAGGGCTGCCAATTTTTCTTGAACCTCTGCATAACGCTTTTTCTTGTCGTCGCTCAGTTCTGCGCCGCCGAGTTTGAAGTCACGTAAAGCATTGTTGATGATTTTCTTGCGGGCCGGACTAAGATCTGCATACTTGGGGCTCGCTGCGAGCGCTTTGTAATTCTGGTAAAGCTGTAAATTCTGACCAATGGCTGTCCAAAACTCTGTGACTTTAGGTTGCACTTCATTGTATGCGGCACGAAGTTCTGGCGTGTCTTTGACAGAATTCAAATGACTTACAATTCCCCATGCTCGACCAAGTTTTTCGGTGACCAGCTCTAAAGGCGTCACAAAGTTATCCCAATCAATATCAGCGATTGGTGCTTCGAGTTGAGATACTGTAGTTCGCGCTTGCGCTAATAATTCGTCAATCGCAGGCGCAACATGGCCAGCCTCAATTGCTTCAAAGCGTGGTAGGTCGGAAAAATCGAGCAGGGGATTTTCTTGCATCATTATTGATTCTTTAGGTTCTTTAAAGTATGGAATGACTAAGGCTACTTTTTACGGGCATTTCTTTCCAAAAATTACAGACGCTCGGCAGCTTCGATGGTATTGACCAATAGCATCGTAATCGTCATTGGGCCAACACCGCCTGGTACGGGCGTAATATAAGCAGCCACCTCTTTTACATTTGCATAGTCGACATCACCGCAGAGTTTGCCTTCCTCATCGCGGTTCATGCCAACGTCTAATACAACCGCACCCGGTTTCACCATATCAGCTGTAACGATATTGCGTTTGCCTGTGGCGACGACCAAGATGTCCGCATTACGAGTATGGGCACCGAGATCTTTGGTCTTAGAGTTACAGATGGTGACGGTAGCACCCGCTTGCAAGAGCAGCATGGCTTGTGGCTTGCCTACAATATTTGAAGCCCCAACTACAACCGCATTCGCACCGCGCACAGGGTAGTCAATTGATTCCAACATTTTCATGACGCCATAAGGTGTGCACGGGCGGAATAGGGGTTGGCCAGTCATCAACAAGCCTGCATTGCTAATATGGAAGCCGTCAACATCTTTTTCTGCTGCAATGGCTTCGATGACTTTGTTGGCATTGATATGTGCTGGTAAGGGCAATTGCACCAGAATGCCGTTAATTTTTGGATCGTTATTGAGACGATCAATATGCGCTAATAAGTCAGCTTCGCTTAGTGCGGCATCGTACTTTTCTAACAAAGAATAGAAACCGCAATCTTCACACGCCTTCACTTTATTGCGTACATACACTTGAGATGCAGGATTATCGCCGACCAAAATGACCGCCAAACCAGGCTGTTTTCCTTGTGCTGTCAACGCTGCGGCTCGTTTTGTCACGTCTTCGCGAATTTGTTGGGAGAGTTGGGTGCCGCTAATGATTTGTGCTGTCATGATAAATGTGCTCGAAAAAGGGCGAACCGTTGCTGGAGTTGGGCAAGGTCGGCTACGGACAAAAAAAAGGCTCAGGTGTGATTATAAAGGATGGAGGGCATCGCCATTACGACTTGCTGACTTTCTTGGAACTCGATCATGAAAAAAAGTTAAAAATTCATTTGAGGGCTTTCAGTTCATTTCGATCAATGTTTGATTGTGGTTTTTTGGATGGTTTCGAAATTGTTTCTGAATTTCACGAGTTTTGATGCCTCATAGGCGCTACTCCACAATGCTAGGGCACATCGATCTAGTTCATCCGACGGTACTTCAACGACCGAATTCGGGTGGCCCGCATCATAAAAAATAGTAAATTGAACATAAGATTGTATGTTGCATTGCGTCACAAATATCATAATATGAAATGCAATATCGTAATTTGAAATTTCAAAAAAGTACTGTTAGAATGCTCCTCATGCAAAAAATCGAGAGCAGTTTTCGTCCTGAAAAAGGCTTGAGAATTTTTCACATATCGCACAAGCTGGCGTAAAACTAAATAGTGCAATGGCGACAGTCTTTCTCGCATAGACGCTGTATCCAAAGCACATGACCTTTATCAACGAGGAGACCGTATGTCACAGATAGACCAAATTTTGGCGCAAGCCGTGAATGATCCCGATGTGATCGAAACCAATGAATGGCTGGATGCGCTAGAGTCTGTGATCGATACTGAAGGCCCAGATCGCGCTCACTATTTGATGGAACGTATGATGGATTTGGCGCGCCGTCGTGGTGCGAATATCCCGTTCTCCAGCAATACTGCCTATGTGAATACAATTCCTGCAGATAAAGGTGCCCATTGCCCAGGCAATTTGGAAATCGAAGAGCGTCTGCGTTCTTATATGCGATGGAATGCGATGGCGATGGTGGTGAAAGCCAATCGTCATGATGGTGACCTCGGTGGCCATTTGTCGAGCTTCGCGTCTTTAGCAAATATGTTGGGTATTGGCTTCAACCATTTCTGGCACGCTCCAACAGCGGATCACGGTGGTGATTTGCTGTACATTCAAGGTCATTCCTCTCCAGGTATTTATGCTCGCGCCTTCCTCGAAGGCCGCTTGAGCGAAGAGCAGCTCTTGCACTTCCGTCGTGAAGTTGATGGTAAAGGCTTGTCTTCCTACCCACATCCAAAATTGATGCCAGATTTCTGGCAGTTCCCTACGGTCTCCATGGGCTTGGGCCCATTGATGGCGATCTATCAAGCGCGTTTCTTGAAATACCTGCATGCACGCGGTATTGCTGACACCGAAAAACGTAAAGTTTGGGCGTTCTGCGGCGATGGTGAAATGGATGAACCTGAATCCATGGGTGCGATTGGTATGGCTGGTCGTGAGAAGTTGAATAATCTCGTGATCGTGGTCAACTGTAACTTGCAACGCCTTGATGGCCCAGTACGTGGCAATGGCAAAATCATTCAAGAGTTGGAATCCGATTTCCGTGGTGCAGGCTGGAACGTCGTTAAAGTCATCTGGGGTTCGGGCTGGGATGAGTTGCTGGCGAAAGACAAAGATGGTGCTTTGCGTAAGATCATGATGGAAACCGTGGACGGCGAATATCAGAACTACAAAGCCAAAGATGGTGCTTACGTCCGTTCTCATTTCTTTGGCAAAGACCCACGTACCTTGGCGATGGTCGCGCATATGTCAGACGATGACATCTGGCGTTTAACACGTGGCGGTCATGATCCTCACAAGATCTACGCAGCGTTTAAAGTAGCGCAAGAAAGCGTTGATCAACCAACCGTGATTTTGGCGAAGAGTATTAAAGGTTTTGGCTTCGGTAAATCTGGTGAGGCGCGCAACACGGCGCACAACACCAAGAAACTCGATGACGAAGCAATCAAGGCCTTGCGTGACCGCTTCCAATTGCCGATTGCGGATGAGCATCTGCCAGCAATTCCGTTCTTCAAACCGGCGGATGACACGCCAGAAATGAAGTACTTGCAAGAACGTCGTGCGGCGCTCGGTGGCTACCTGCCACAGCGTCGTCAACAAGCCGATGAGCAATTGGTAGTGCCACCATTGTCGGCATTCCAAGCGATGTTGGAACCAACAGCCGAAGGCCGTGAAATCTCAACGACAGCTTCGTATGTTCGGGTACTGACTTCCTTGTTGCGCGATAGCAGCCTCGGTCAACGCGTCGTGCCTATCATGGTGGATGAATCCCGTACTTTTGGTATGGAAGGTCTGTTCCGTCAGATCGGTATTTTCAGTCAAGTGGGGCAACTGTACGAACCAGTCGATAAAGATCAGGTGATGTACTACCGCGAAGACAAAGCGGGTCAGATTTTGCAAGAAGGCATTAATGAAGCCGGTGGTATGAGTTCTTGGATCGCGGCAGCGACATCCTACTCCACGAATAATCGCGTGATGATCCCGTTCTACACCTACTATTCTATGTTCGGTCTACAACGTATCGGCGACTTGGCGTGGGCAGCGGCCGATATGCGTGCACGTGGTTTCTTGATCGGTGGTACTGCTGGCCGTACAACTTTGAACGGTGAGGGTTTGCAGCATGAAGATGGTCATAGCCATGTGATGGCATCGACGATTCCAAATTGCGTTTCATACGATCCTACATTTGCTCATGAAGTAGCGGTCATTATCCATGACGGTTTGCGTCGCATGGTGACCAATCAGGAAGACGTGTTCTACTACCTGACGGTGATGAATGAAAACTACGCCCATCCAGGCTTAGTTGCAGGTCAAGAGGAAGGAATCCTCAAAGGTCTGTATTCTTTCAAGAAATCTGAAGCGAAAACAAAACATCGCGTGCAGTTGTTGGGCTCCGGCACGATCTTGCGTGAAGTCATCGCAGCAGCCGATTTGCTGCAAAACGATTGGGGTATTGCGGCTGATATTTGGTCTGCACCTTCGTTCACTTTGTTGGCACGTGATGGTCAAGATGCAGAACGTTGGAATATGTTGCATCCAACAGAAACACCACGTGTGCCGTACATCGCTGAGTGCTTGAAAGATACTGCTGGCCCTATCGTCGTATCAACAGACTACATGCGCGTCTACGCCGAACAAGTGCGTGCATTTATCCCTAAAGATCGCACATACAAAGTATTGGGTACCGATGGTTTCGGTCGTTCCGATAGCCGCGCGAAATTGCGTGAATTCTTCGAAGTGAATCGTTATTTTGTGACGATCGCTGCTTTGAAATCTTTGGCTGAAGAGGGTGCAATCTCAGCCTCCGTGGTGGCACAAGCGATTGAGAAATACGGTATTAATCCAAACAAACCAAATCCGGTCACTGTTTAATTGAAATGAGTTTGGAGACCCTTGTTCTTCTATACGTTCAAGGGTCTTTGCGAATTTCGACAAGTTTTTCAATATTGAATTCAGTGCCCAATTGAACCAGGCACTTTCGTGAAGAATCGGAGCGTACAGAATGAGTACAGTAGAAGTCAAAGTGCCGGATATCGGTGATTTTAAAGAAGTTGAAGTGATTGAGTTGATGGTGAAAGTGGGTGATACCATCAAAGTCGATCAATCCTTGATCACGGTTGAATCGGATAAAGCCAGTATGGAGATTCCATCGAGCCATGCGGGCGTGGTGAAAGAAGTCAAAGTCAAAGTGGGCGATAAAGTTGCCCTAGGCTCCTTGGTGGTGATCGTTGAAGCGGATGGCGCAGCGGCTCCAGCCGCGGTATCGACTCCAGCCCCAGCACCCGCTGCAGCGCCGGCACCAGTAGTCGCGCCTGCAGCCGCTCCAGCACCGGCAGCGGCACCAGCACCAACTCCGGCCGCAGCAAGCGTTGTGGGTGTGGCGACCGCACCAGCGGGTAAAGCCCATGCATCACCTTCGATCCGTAAATTTGCACGTGAATTAGGCGTTGATTTAAGCAAAGTACCAGGCACGGCACCGAAAGGTCGTATCACCCAACAAGACGTACAAAATTTTGTCAAAGGTGTGATCGCTGGATCTGCGAATGCTCCGGTCGCTAGCGCGGCAAGTACGAATGGCAGTGGTGCAGGTCTAAATCTGTTGCCATGGCCTTCATTAGATTTTAGTAAGTTCGGTGCAACTGAAACGCAACCATTGTCTCGTATCAAGAAACTCAGTGGTCCGAATTTGCATCGTAACTGGGTCATGATTCCACATGTGACACAATTTGATGAAGCTGATATTTCTGATCTTGAAGAGTTCCGTAAATCTTCCAATACTGCATTGGCGAAGTCTGGCGTGAAGTTGACTATGCTGGCTTTCGTGATCAAGGCAAGTGTGTCAGCCTTGAAGAAATTCCCAGCATTTAACTCATCCTTGGATGCGAACGGTGAAAACCTGATTCTTAAGAAGTACTACAACATTGGTTTCGCTGCAGATACACCAAATGGCTTGGTGGTTCCAGTCGTAAAAAATGCCGATCAAAAAACCTTGTCGCAAATCGCGAACGAAATGGGTGAACTCTCTGCACAAGCGCGTGACGGCAAGTTGAAACCTGCTGACATGCAAGGCGCCACTTTCACGATTTCTTCTTTGGGTGGTATTGGTGGTACAGCGTTTACACCGATTATCAACGCGCCTGAAGTCGCAATTCTCGGTTTGTCTAAGTCTTCGATGAAGCCTGTGTGGGATGGCAAACAATTCGTGCCACGTTTAATGTTGCCATTGTCCTTGTCTTACGACCACCGCGTGATTGATGGCGCGATGGCGGCGAAATTCACTGCATATCTAGCGGATGTACTCGCGGATTTGCGTAAGACCATGTTGTAATCAGGAGCGATGACGATGAGCACAATTGAAGTCAAAGTCCCTGATATTGGCGACTTTAAAGAAGTAGAAATTATCGAGGTAATGGTCAAGGTTGGCGATACGATCAAGGTTGATCAATCTTTAATTACCGTTGAGTCTGACAAGGCGAGTATGGAGATTCCTTCTAGTCATGCTGGCGTGGTAAAAGAGCTCAAGATCAAGGTTGGTGACAAAGTTGCTGAAGGTAGTATCGTATTGGTGGTAGAAGCTGCTGGTGCTGCTGTATCCGCAGCACCATCGCCATCCGCAACACCAGCTCCGGCCGCTGAAGCACCAGTTGCTGCGGTTTCAGCTACCATTGCAGCCACCGTTGCAGCAACGGTATCAAGCGGACCCATCGAGGTTAAAGTTCCTGATATCGGTGATTTCAAAGAAGTTGAAGTCATCGAGGTCATGGTAAAAGTGGGCGACACGGTAAAGGTTGATCAGTCCTTGGTGACGGTGGAATCCGATAAGGCAAGTATGGAAATTCCATCTAGCCATGCAGGTGTCGTCAAAGAGTTAAAAGTTAAAGTGGGTGATAAAGTTGCTGAGGGTAGTTTGTTGATCGTTGTTGAAGGGACTGCTTCTGCACCTGCAGCGACTGCGGCTGCATCGCCTGCTCCAGCTCCTGCAGCCAGTGCACCTGCGGTCGTTGCACCGCCGGCTTCTAACTATGCTGGCACCGTCGATATCGAATGCGACATGATGGTCTTAGGTGCAGGTCCTGGTGGTTACTCAGCAGCCTTCCGCTCTGCCGATCTAGGTTTGAGCACAGTCTTGGTTGAGCGTTATTCGACCTTGGGTGGTGTGTGTTTGAATGTCGGTTGTATTCCATCGAAAGCCTTGTTACACGTGGCGGCAGTGATTGATGAAACCGCCGCCATGTCAGGCCATGGAGTGACCTTTGCCAAACCGCAAATCGATCTCGATGCTTTGCGTGCACATAAAGATGGCGTCATTAAACAAATGACCGGCGGTTTAGATGGTATGGCCAAAGCGCGTAAGGTCAATGTGGTGCAAGGCCTCGGTCAGTTCGTCAGTCCACATCACATCGAAGTGACCGCAGCGGACGGTAGCAAGAAAGTAGTGCAGTTCAAGCAAGCGATTATCGCTGCTGGTTCTTCTGTGGTGAAATTACCTTTCGTGCCGGAAGATCCACGCATCGTCGACAGTACGGGTGCTTTGGAATTGCGTCAAATTCCAAAACGTATGTTGGTCATCGGTGGTGGCATTATTGGCTTAGAGATGGCGACCGTGTATTCGACTTTGGGTGCGCGTATCGACGTCGTCGAAATGATGGATGGTTTGATGCAAGGTGCCGATCGTGACATGGTCAAGGTCTGGCAGAAACATAATCAGCATCGCTTCGATAATGTGATGACCAAGACCAAAACAGTTGGCGTTGAAGCACTACCAGAAGGCATCAAAGTGACATTTGAGGCTGCAGAAGCGGGCGCAGCTGCACCTGCGCCACAACTCTACGATTTGGTGTTGGTGGCAGTGGGACGCAGTCCGAACGGTAAGAAAATCGCTGCCGAAAAAGCTGGTGTGGCCGTGACGGATCGTGGTTTCATCAACGTCGACAAACAAATGCGCACGAACGTGCCGCATATTTTTGCGATTGGTGATTTGGTTGGACAACCGATGTTGGCACACAAAGCCGTGCATGAGGCGCATGTTGCGGCAGAAGCAGCGGCTGGCCACAAAGCATTCTTTGATGCGACTGTGATTCCATCAGTGGCATACACGGATCCTGAAGTAGCATGGGTTGGTGTGACCGAAGACGAAGCGAAAGCCAAAGGCTTGGCGATCGAGAAAGGTGTCTTCCCATGGGCAGCATCTGGTCGCGCTGTTGCGAATGGCCGTGCTGAAGGCTTCACGAAGTTGATTTTTGATGCCGAAAGTAAGCGTGTTATCGGTGGCGGCATCGTCGGTACCCATGCGGGCGACATGATCGGTGAAGTCGCTGTTGCGATTGAAATGGGTGCTGATGCAGTGGATATCGGTAAGACGATCCATCCGCATCCAACGCTTGGTGAGTCTATCGGTATGGCAGCCGAGGTCTATAAAGGTGTTTGCACTGATTTGCCACCGCAACGCAAAAAATAAGTTTTAATTGTGGAAGAAAAAATCCCCGAATCGATTCGGGGATTTTTTTTTGTCGATAAGTTTTACACTATATAGTTTCCTTATCGAGTGCAAAGCCTGCCCTGAAAATGTAGTAAATTGTGTCTTTGGTGCGCTGCAGAATAAAACTTTCTTGTAGTAAATTTTTGTTTGCGCGATACTGAATTTGAACCGAGTTTACTCACTTTTCATCGAGTGCTTATTCGCATGATCCCAATGTGCGAATAGCCGATTGACCTGCAGTTTCACTGTTCAGGAATGACTATGCTGCCGCGTATCGATGCCATCATGACCGTGTTTCTCCGACTGATGTCGGTCACACGTTTCCGTTTTATCGCTGAGCTTTCCTTTATTTTTATTCTGGTTTGGTGTGGTTGCGCCATGCTGATTTTCGCCTTTGAGAACGGGATTAATCCGCGCATCCATGATCGTCTTGATGCGATTTATTATTTACTGGTGACGATGACCACATCCGGTGATTCGGCTGTGACGCCAATGACTACCGGTGGCCGAGTCGTCATGAGCTTCGCTTTGATTCTATCGAAATTGTTGACGGCATTGTTATGCGCAGTGGCAGCGGCGGTTTTAATTGATCATAAATTGAAAGTAGAAATGGGGTTGAAAATGCATAAATTAAGCAATCACATTGTGATCATTGGTTGGAATTTGAAGGGTACGCAAATCGTTTCCAGTTTTCGCAAGAATCCCACGCTACAAAAAGACGAGATTGTGGTGATGGCTGATATAGAACAAAAGCCGGTCGATGACCCCTTGGTGTCTTTTACGCGAGCACCGTACCCAATTCGTGGCGATGCGATACAGCGTGCTTGCTTACCTGAGGCGAGAGTGGTGGTGGTGTTAGCGAATTACGCGGAACGCCAATATGCGGATGCTTTGACAGCCGTCAATTGCATGATGGTGCGCAAAGAGAATCCTAAAGCAAAAATTGTAGCGGAGTTGCTCGATCCAGGGCAGCGCACCTATCTTGAAACCTCCGGTGCGGATTCTGTCGTGAGTATTGGTGACGTCGGTGGCTTCTTGTTAGCCGAAGCAGTTTCAGGTAGCGAAGAAGCGCAGTTCTTGTTGAATGCGGTAGCTCGGCGCGCGATGAGCGACTAACTTAATTGCTAGACGGTGCAATCAGTTCTTCTTGTTGCAGCACCGTCCATTCTTTGACCGTATCGTTGATGAAGCCACATTCACGCATGGCTACGGTGACCGAACCATTATCGACCAATTGAACCAATGCGGGAAATACCGTATCGGCTATTTTCTTGCCAAGCTCATTACGGCTTACGCCAAAATGGCGACTTCCATGCAGGCTAACAACAAGTCCTGGAATTGGTATCAATCGACAGCCATCATATTCTATGCAGAGGTCATCGTTGTTGGGGAAAGGGGCAAGCACTACATCGACTTCTCCGCCGCTCACCATGTACACCATTTGACGCCATGTTTTGACATCAACACAGTGAAGAGCGCCGAGATTTTGCAGAGTTTGCCAATCGACGCTCCAGTCGCTATTGCTAGCGATGCGCATGGTCTGGAAGTCTTTGATATCTTTGCAGGCTAGGGCGACGCTATTGTTGGGGCGAGTATAAATGCCGACTATGGTTTGGCCATCGCGAATGATGGGCTCCGAGATGACCAACTCACCAAGAAAAGCCTGTAAATCGTTCTTCCATGCAGTGGTCGCTAACGCAGTAATCAATCCTTCACGTAACTTCTCGATGCCTTGGCTATAGTTATCGACGGCGATGAGTTCGATGCCGGTATTCGGCAAACTGGCCTGTATCGCCCGTAAAAAGAGTGCGAGCTCAATTACATCACGGCGACTATGTTCGCCGCCAAAGTACGTTACTTCGCCAATTTTTCTACCATTGAGAAAACGATAGTAGTCATCAAGCACGTCTTTAGGCACAGCGAGTTTGGCTTTGATACTCTCAGAATTCGGTGCGACAAGAGGGAGATCCAAAATAATGGTGGTGCCACGTTGAGGTTCTGACTGAATATCGATCTTGCCACCGAAAGCTTGTGTGACGACATTGTAGGCAAGGTGCATACCGAGGCCGCTGCCGCCTTTCCCTAGCTTTGTTGTGAAGAAGGGCTCAAAAATACGACGTAAAACACTGGCTGAAATGCCGAGCCCATTATCTTCAAAGCGTATTGTCACCTGACTCTCTGAAGTGCGATGGGCGCAAAGACGCATGGTTCCGGCATCGATGCCTTCAAATGCATGCAATATTGAATTGTTAATGAAGTTCATGATGACCTGGCTTAGCGGCCCAGGATAAGAATTCATTTCGATATCATCATCGACTTCAAGGACTAGTTGATGGTGTGTATGTTTTAAGCGCGGTGCCATGGCCAACACGGTTTCTTCGAGTACAGCTTTTAAATTGAACTCACGACGTTGGCCAGAGTGTTGATCTGCAGATAGCTGTTTAAAGCTCGCAATCAAGGTGGCGGAACGTTCGAGATTTTGAATCAATATTTCGGTGCCTTTGAGTGCATCTTCGAAAAACTCATTGAGTGCGCGCTTAGTTAAACCAGTATTTGTTGCGGCGTGCAGTTTCTTCGTGATGTCGGAGAGCGTACTTCCGACAAGCAAGGCATTACCAATCGGCGTGTTGAGTTCGTGAGCGATACCCGATACTAGTGTTCCGAGCGCAGCATTTTTTTCACTTTGCACCAGTTCATTTCGTGCACCTTCTAGATTTTGCAAGGTATCGATGAGGCGAGCATTGCTTGTGGCGAGTGCCCGTGTTCGCTCTTCTACGCGTGACTCCAATATTTCATTGGCTATACGCAGTTCATGACGTAGTTGATCCGACTGTTCTAATTCTCGCGACGATTGGAGCCATGAATTTAATAAGTACATGACAATCGCGAAGAGCCAAACGAAGATAATAATCAAGCGGAAGTTGGCAGAAGAAATCCAACGTCCACTTAATTCAATGCCCTTCAGTTTGATTTCGTGACGGCCAGGTCTGACATTGCCGCCAGTGACTACACTGAGAGAAACGACACGGTCTAGCTCTGGGCCTAAATGAGCAACGGGCATCGGATGTTCTTGCACCCACCATGAGGCCACCATGAATTGACTAAGTTTAAAGCTAACTTCGGCTGTTTCGTGACTCGGATCAAAAACGACTTCATGCGGTTTGAGTGTGGTGCTCTCCTGATCCTTTGAATAAACAGGATTAAAGTTGCGCAGAAAGACACGTAGCTGGTGTGAGTCCTCAGGTCCGCTGCTCTCAATTCTTAATTTCAACGTATCAAAACGACGTAAATCTATGCCTTCATCATTGGGTGAAAGACTTAAGGCGAGTTCACAAAAAGGCCATTGATAAGCATTAACTATGTCACAGGAGAGGACTTGCGAATTGTCCTTTTGAATGAGTTGAGCCACACTTTTTCCACCTTCAGGACGGTCGTCAATCGCACTAAAGCTGGAGGAGGGGAGTTGATCGAGGCGCCAAGTTTGCCACATCCAATTTTCATGGGCATACAGCGCAAACAAAGTGACGAGCACTAAGCCTAGCAGCAGCCGATTAAATAATCGATTAACCATAGCCCCAAACGTGTGTTGCGTGAAGGTGAAAGGAATCTACTCATTCTACGCGCAAATATTTTGTCTAGCAGTAACAACCCTTGAAGACCGTGGTTTTGACGTTGAATTTGATGGATTTATTGAATGCATATTCGTATTCTTAGCTGTTCTGTTGTAGTTTGTCCTCTGCTTGGATTTTTCACTTGTGCCGAATAATGTTTCTGCTCATACTCTAATTTTAAATATATTTAAAATATTTTAACGCGATCAAATTTGGAGATTCTATGTTGAAATTGAAGAGCTTCATGTCGTGCTTCATCCTCATTTCGCTGACAGCATGTGATACTTCACCGAATCTTCCATTTACCGTTACCCAAGGTTTGTTGTTTCTATTTTCTTGTTTGGCTTTGGTGTTTATTGTTTCCTGGTTTGTTCGCTTGAAAGAAATGAGCCAAAACGGAGTGCGTTGGCGATGGCCGCGCCCTATTGAATTATTGATTGGTGCGATTACCGATTTTTTCGATACACTAGGAATAGGCGCGTTTGCTCCGAGCACGGCGATGTTTCGTATAGCGAAGCTGGTCCCGGATGAGTTGATCCCCGGCACATTGAATGTAGGGCACACATTGCCGACGATTGCGCAAGCCCTTATTTTTATTCAAATAGTTGATGTCGCGCCAGCGACCTTACTGCCGATGATGTTCGCAGCCGGTATTGGTGCTTGGATAGGCACTAAAGTGGTGGGGCAACTGCCACGATTCCATATTCGCGTTGGGATGGGCGTAGCATTGTTGCTGGCAGCAAGTATTATGCTGCTTTCCCTTTTGGGTGTCCTGCCTGCGGGGCTCGACGCTTTGTCACTGAGTGGCTGGAAATGGTGGGCGGGCGTCTTGGGTAATTTTGTTTTAGGCTTATTGATGCCTTTGGGGATAGGCTTATACGCGCCATGCATGATCTTGGTTAGTCTATTGGGGATGAGTCCCTTAGCGGCTTTTCCCATTATGATGGGTTCATGTGCGTTCTTAATGCCCATCAGTAGTTTAGGATTTTTCAAGAACGGACGTTATTTGCCTTCAGCCGCGTTAGGCTTGGCACTCGCCGGGGTACCAGGTGTTTTGCTGGCGGCATTTTTAGTTAAATCATTACCCTTAGAATACCTGCGTTGGATTGTGGTCACAGTAGTCTTGATTGTCGCAGTAACGATTCTGAAATCAGCAATGGAAGAGCGGAAGCAATAATTATTGGTTCCGGATACTGGAGAATTGCTGGGCTGTGACAGCCTATTGATCTGATTTTTCTAGTTCAATCAAACGTTTGATTTATGTGCTACACTGCGGCGCATGAATACATCTCCACCTATTAAAGGCAATAATCGTGCGTCTCGGACCGATGGGCAAGAGGCACGTGATCGCCTGTTCGCATGTGCCCTTCGACTGTTTGCTGAAAAAGGTTATGCCAAAACTTCAACACGCGAACTCGCACAGGCGGCACAGGTCAACATTTCTGCAATTAGTTATTATTTCGGCGATAAGGCTCAACTTTATCGTAGCGTTTTCAATGACTCACGCTGCAATCCCAATATTGAACCGGCGTACTTTGACGACCAAGAACTGAGTTTAGAGGACGGAATTGCAGGCATGATGCGAGTGTTTGGTGACAGCATGAAGCAGGGCGAGCTGGCACAAAACTGCTTGAAGTTACATATCCGCGAGATGCTAGAGCCGACGGGTCTATGGACTGAAGAAATTGAAACACAAATCAAACCGGCCCACCAATCTTTTGTCCGCTTTTTGGCGCGACATATTTCTCAGAAGCGTGCTGATGACGATATGCATCGATTAGCATTCGCGATCTCTGGTTTGGCATTGACCATGATGGTTAATGGCGACGTGATTATGGCCGTGCGTCCGAGTTTGATCAATAAAAGCAAAGCAATTGATGACTATGTTGAAAGCTTGAGCGAGTATGCACTTGCGATGTGCGAACGAGAAGCTAAAAGAAGAAAGAAATAGTTATCGCATGACGCCATGCATGGTCTTTGGCTTTTGTGGAAATAAAGATTTTGAAATTGAATAAAAAGGAAATGATGATGAAACAACTAAAGCCTACATTGTATCTTCTGAATAATTCGCGAATCATGATCGTGCTGGCAATGGCCGGTTTGACCGCGATGTCGCCGAGCTGGGCACAGAATTCAGCTAGCGCCAGCGCTGGTTCAAGCGCCTCAAATAAAGCGGCGGCGACGAGCAAGCCAGCCTTAACCGTAACGGCGACTCAAGTTGGTAGCGGACAAATGGCAACACGCTTAACTGCAAATGGAAGCATCGCTGCTTGGCAGGAAGCGAGTATAGGTTCGGAATCAAACGGACTACGAATTGCTGAAATTTATGTGAATGTTGGCGATGTCGTTAAGAAAGGACAACTGCTCGCCAGCTTTGCTAGTGAATCGGTGCAGGCAGATCTGGCACAAGCTAAAGCGGCTCTTGCAGAGGCAGAGGCGACAGCCAGTGAGGCGATCACCAATGCAGATCGTGCTCGCGGTTTGCAAGCCAGTGGTGCCATCAGTAAGCAACAAATTGGTCAATACTTAACCGCAGAGACAACAGCTAGAGCACGCGTGAATGCGGCAAAGGCGGTACTCGACGTGCAGCAATTGCGTATGAAGTACACGCAAGTACTGGCACCAGATCATGGCACTATTTCAGCGCGTTTGGGGACGGTCGGCGCGGTGGTCGGTGCCGGTGCAGAGCTTTTTCGAATGATACGTCAAGGTCGTCTGGAATGGCGCGCGGAGGTAACTTCCGCTGAATTAAGCAAATTGTCGGCAGGCATGCCCGTAACAGTCTATGCACCCAATGGTGATCAAGCCACAGGTAAAGTGAGAATGGTGGCACCTACTGTTGACGTAAATAATCGAACCGGTCTCGTGTATGTCGATGTGATCGTAAGCAAAGAGAAAAATGCAGCAAACGCCTTTAAGCCTGGGATGTTTGCCCGCGGTGAGTTCCAATTGGGCAGTTCGCAAGCAATCACCATCCCTCAACAAGCTGTGGTAGTGCGCGATGGTTTCAGTTATGTGTTCAAGTTGAATCCGGATCAGCGTGTGACGCAAGTGAAGGTACAGACAGGACGCCGTATGGTGGTTAATGGGATGGAGCAGATCGAAGTGTTATCGGGCATTAACTCGGGTGCGCAAATTGCAGCGACTGGCGTGGGTTTCCTAAATGATGGCGATTTGGTGAAATTAGTGAGTGCTGCGCCACCCACAAATTCGGCGCCCGCAGTGAACTCAACTGCGGCCAAAAAGTAAGGGGTAAGCATGAACTTTTCTACGCTTTCAATTAAGAACCCAATACCCGCGATCATGCTATTTGCCTTGCTCAGTTTGGCAGGGATATTGGCATTTCGTAGCACGATCGTTCAAGATTTTCCTGACATCGAATTGCCCTTAGTGACGGTGAATGCCAGCTTGCCTGGCGCAGCGCCAGCGCAACTTGAAACCGAAGTCGCGCGCAAGATCGAAGATTCGGTGGCGACTTTACAAGGTGTAAAGAATGTTTACACCAATGTCCTCGACGGTAATGTGACGATTACTGTTGAGTTCGTATTGGAAAAAGTATTATCAGACGCGGTCAATGAAGTGCGTGATGCAGTGTCTGCAGTGCGAGCAGACTTGCCGAGCGAAATGCGAGATCCGACAGTGACTAAAATGTCGACAGCGGGGCGCGTTATCATGACCTATACCGTCGAGGCAGCAACACCAGAAAAAGGACGCGAGAATGTGCCTGGTGAGAATTCGACTCCGGACGTTCAAGACCTCAGCTGGTTTGTTGATAATACCGTGGCTAAACGCTTGCGTTCTGTCGCGGGTGTCGGTGCGGTCAAACGCATGGGCGGTGTCAATCGTGAAATCCGTGTGGAATTAAATGCGGACAAAATGGCTGCGCTGAATGTTTCTGCTGTTGATGTATCCCGTCGTCTCAAAATCGTGCAAAAAGAAGCACCTGGTGGCCGTGGTGATATCAGCGGAGCGGAGCAAGCGGTGCGCACCATTGCCACCGTCAAGACGGCAGAAGAATTGGCGCAGCTCGATATTCCCTTGCCTGACGGTCGACATTTACGTTTAGACCAAGTCGCGACTGTGACTGATACAGTGAGCGAGCCTCGTTCTAGAGCGAGCTTTAATGGACGTGATGTCGTTGGTTTTGAAATCTTTAGAACCAAGGGCGCTTCAGAAGTCGATGTCGCTCAAGGCGCACGTGCGGCCGTAGCCGAGCTACAGAAAAATCATCCTCAGTTCTTGTTCAAACAAGCCATCGATAATGCGCAGCCGGTAGAAGAGAATTTCAAAGGTTCGATGGAGTTGTTGTACGAAGGTGCTCTGTTAGCGGTATTGGTCGTGTGGTGGTTCTTGCGCGACTGGCGTTCGACTTTGGTGGCGGCAGCCGCATTGCCTTTATCAGTGATACCAACTTTTCTCGGTTTGAAGTATTTTGGTTACACCTTGAACACCGTTACTCTATTGTCATTGGCGTTGGTTGTCGGTGTCTTGGTCGATGACGCCATTGTCGAAATCGAGAATATCGCACGCCATTTGCAGATGGGCAAAACACCGATGCAGGCAGCTACTGAAGCGGCGGACGAGATCGGAATGGCTGTCATTGCGACGACGTTTGCTTTGGTAGCGGTATTTTTGCCAACCGCATTTATGGGGGGGGTGCCTGGTCTGTTCTTTAAACAGTTTGGATGGACTGCCGTGATCGCGATTCTCGCATCTTTAGTGGTGGCGCGATTGCTGACACCAATGATGGCCGCTTACATTTTGAAAGCAGTAGGGCCGGGTGAAAACGGCGCTCATCATGCACCGAAAGATAGTCGCATGATGCAAATGTATATGCGAACCATGCAATGGTGCTTACGTCATCGTTTCACCACAGTCGCATCTGCTGCGGTATTTTTTGTCGCTTCAATTGCTCTGGTAGGTTTGTTGCCAACTGGTTTTGTGCCTCCGTCTGATCGTGCGCAGACGCAAGTCAATGTCGAACTTCCACCAGGAAGTACCTTGGCAGAAACGAGTGCGATCGCGGAGCAAGCGCGGATCCAGATTATGTCGGTCAAAGGTATTACTGGAGTCTTTAGCTCGATTGGTGGTGGTTCAAGCGGTGATGCGTTCGCTCCAGGTGCAGCAGCGGAGGCCCGTCGTGCTGTGTTAACTGTGACAGCCGTGCATCGTGATCAGCGTAAAGAATCGATGTCAGATATTGATAATTTGATTCGAACAAAATTAAGCGAGTTGCCTGGTGCACGTTTCTCCGTCGGACCTTTGGATACTGGTGTGAAATTACAGTTGGTACTAAAGAGTGAGGATCCGGTGGCCTTGCTCGATACTGCAAAAAAAGTAGAGAGGGAATTACGTACATTAAAAGGCGTCGGCAATATTAGTTCGAGTGCGTCCTTGGTGCGACCTGAAATTATTGTCCGCCCTGATATGGCGAAAGCGGCTGATCTTGGTGTGACAGCAGACAGCATAGGTGAAACCGTGCGCGTCGCAACGGCTGGTGATTACGACATGGCATTATCGAAAATGAATCTCGCGCAACGTCAGTTGCCTATACGCGTTAAGCTTCCCAATGATGTTCGAGCTGATCTTGCTGCAATTGAACGTTTAACCGTGCCAGGTAAGCATGGACCGGTGATGTTGGCAAGCGTGGCGACGGTCACCATGGAATCAGGACCTGCACAAATTGATCGCTTGAATCGTAGCCGTAATGTGACTTTGGATGTGGAACTGGGCGGCCGCCAATTAGGTGAAGTCAATGAAGAGGCGCGTGCTTTGCCGACCATGAAGAATTTGCCGCCATCGGTCAGCATTGCTGAACTAGGTGATGCGCAAGAAATGCAAGCTTTGTTTGCCAGCTTTGGCATCGCAATGCTGATTGGCGTGCTTTGTATTTATGGCGTCTTGGTTTTGTTGTTCAAAGATTTTTTACAACCCGCCACAATTTTAGCGGCTCTGCCGCTTAGTATTGGTGGTGCTTTTGTCGCCTTATTGATCACCGGACGAGCATTGTCGATGCCTTCGATGATAGGTCTCATTATGCTGATGGGTATCGTCACCAAGAATTCCATCCTATTGGTTGATTACGCGATCATTGCCCGCAATGAAGGAATGGAGCGCTTTGCTGCTTTGGTTGATGCCTGTCATAAACGTAGTCGTCCAATTATTATGACGACGATTGCAATGGGGGCTGGCATGATGCCATTGGCCCTAGGATGGGGTGCCGATCCAAGTTTCCGTTCACCGATGGCGATTGCTGTAATTGGTGGATTGATTACTTCAACTTTGTTGAGTTTGTTGGTGGTGCCAGCGGTGTTTACTTACGTCGATGATTTTGAACATTTTGTGAAACGTCGGTTTTCAAGGAAGGTCCATTAAACCGGAATGTAACAGTTCTAGAAGGACACACATGAAAAGTGGGGCGCTCAGTTTAAATTTAGCGCCCCATTTGTTTGTTGCTCGAATTTATTCCTCGAATTCTCGAATCGCCCATTCAATTTCGTTCAAGACTTCTTGATGCGCTTGATTACGTTCACTTCTAAGCGCTTGTTTTAATATCGGAAGGGTTTGTGCATCGCCTAAATCACCCAAGGCATGGGCAGTCCGTTGGCGCACAATAGGAGAGGGATCAGAGAGTAAGGGAACAATCTTCTCGGCCCAAGATCTTTCGCCAAAGTCACCGATAGCGCCAACAGCTTCTGCTCGTACCAGAGCTTCTGGGTCTTTCAATAGAATCGAAATCACCGGAAGTGTCTCGAAAAAACGCATCTCACTCAAGCCCCATAATGCTAAACGACGGACCGTAGGATCATCGTCATGCAAAGCTAAAATTAGTATGGGGATGGCGCTACGTTGTTTAAAACTGTCGGAACCTTCACTCCGTCGCTCGTTGAAATTACGGTGACGTATCGCCTGTGCCAGAACACGAAAGTTGTCATTGTTTAGTGTCTCAAGTTGCTGCGCCACTTCGTCGGCAACGTGTCTCGGTGCTGCGGAATGTGTCAAGCTACTCTCGAATAATTGTCTTGGCCATTGAATCTGTTCACCCACGAGACTCAATGAGGCACTGACGAAGAGCATCAGTATGCTAACAATGATACCTACCATCCAATCGCGTTTGGTGACCGGTGTTCGCGCTTGTTCTGTGCTCAAAATATGGACGATGCGTTGATAAAGACTGCTGCCTTTAGCCGCTAAATTCATCACTACACTTCTTTGCTTATCCTCCGCACGCGAGACCTCAATCAGTATCTGTGCATAGTTAGACGCTTTTCCACCCATACGTAAGACGGTATTGTCGGCGGCACATTCCAATTGATAGCGGAATTGTTTTTGCAATAGCCAGATCATTGGATGAAACCAATAAATGGCACAGATAAATCGCATCACGATCACACACAGCCAATCATGATGCACGATATGAGCCAGCTCGTGTCGGAGAATATCATCTGGCTTATATTGGTGAAAGCTATTGGTGTCAATGACGATCGTGTGGTGCCATACGCCCCAGCTAACAGGCGAGGAGAATCGATCAGAAACTGCTAAATGTATCGGTCGCTGAATTCCAAATTGACTCTGCAGTTGTTGCAGTCTATCTGCCCAAAGATAATGGCGCGCGAGATGAAATTCTGCATCCATCGACTGCGGCAGTGGGTCTTGTGAACGAAGGAGTTTTACGATGCTTAGCGTGATTTTTAACACCAGAAAGGAGGCGATGATCCCATATAGTGTGAGAAAAATAGTGATTGAACTGAAGGATGATGCAGTAGATTTCAGCTCACTCGCTTGGTAAGCCAATTGCGGTAAGTTAGGGATCTCGAGTGCACTATCACTGATCGCAGATAAGGCTAAGGGCGCTTGCACTTTGAGCTGCGGAATAAGATCCCAGTTGTGCAGAATCGCAAATGGGGCGAGACATAAATAGAGCGAGGAGATGCGTACAACTAGAGCACGCTTGTCTGCGGAACCGAATCGAACAACACCCTGAAATGCAATGACGATAGCGAGAACTAAGCTGATTTTCCCGATGGCGTTGATGGCATCTAATAGGCTAATGTGTTCGATTCCGTAGGCTGGCATTAACGGCCTTCTTTTCTTGCTTTGTCGATCAAGGCTTGCAATTGGTTAATGTCCTTCGTGCTCAGTTTATCAGCCATGCCCAACAAAGCGGAGGCTGCACTAGCGGGGGAATTGTCAAAAAAAACTCCGACTAATTTCTTCAGCGCAGAATCAGCGACCACTTGTTTTTGCTCGATCGCTTGGTAGATGTAACGTTGTGCTTCTTCTCTATGCTTGAGTACGCCTTTGTCTTCTAAGCGTGCTAGCATCGCTCGTATCGCCGAGTTACTAATTTCTTCAGTGAGTTCAGTTTGAATCTGGGCAGCGGTCGCTTCGCCTAAACGATAAATGACTTCAACGATTTGACGTTCGCGCCAAGGCAGATCTTCGATTTTTGCTTTTTCCATGTTGCTACTCTTTAGTTTGGTTGATGGAGATTCGCTTAAGCGGGTAAATCACTTCTTGGACAAACCTTGTTCTGCCTTCTTCAAATTTTTTTCGTAACCAAGCAATGCTTTCGGGCTACGTTGTGGATTAGCTTTCCCTAAGCGCAGCGCTTGCTCGAATTGTGTTTTTGCTTCTTCGAATTTATTCAACGCAAGTAGAGCCTCACCATAACTGTCGTAAGCATTGTCAGATTGAGGGAATCGCGCCACATTGTAGGCAAGTACGATTTCAGCGAGCAGTGGTTTCTTTGCTTTTTCAAGCATATCGAAACCAAGCTGGTTGATTTCAGATTCTGTCAATTGCGAAACTTTGAGCGCCTCATTGAGTGTGGCTGAAGCTTCTTGTACTTTGTTCGCGTTGAGTAAAGCATCGGCTTTCTCAATTTCTAACATCATCGCCTGTCGCGCTTTTTGTTTTGCTATTTGACGTTCACGTTTTTGCGTTTCTTTTTCGATATTGGTAACAACAAGATTGATCGCATCAATCACCAAATGCGGTTCGTCGAGTTGAATGTGATGTCCACTTTGATTCGTAACAACATGAACTCCATTGCTAAACTGTGCGAAAAAACGCGCGTGCAATTCACGTTTTATCGCGAGCGCAGGTGCGGTTTCTTGGTAGAAGGGATTGTTTCTGGCGACTTGGATGGAGCTCAAAATCGCCATCGGCATATCAGGAATTGCGGTGTTCGTAGGTAACTTGGCTTCGTCGAAGATTTTTTGCACCAACGCCAGGTCTGCCTTCGCAACGGGAGGTGCCATGCTTTCTAGGCGTTTTTGATCTTGCGCGACTTTTTCAGGATTGATTTTTCTAAGTTCGACTTCCAAAGTTTCATTGGCTGGGTCGACCAAGACGAAACCGGCGATTTGTTTAGGATACTTTGCAGCAAACTCACGAACCACCCAGCCACCGTAAGAATGCCCGACCAGAATAATTGGCGTTTTGATTTGCATTGTGTCGATTAGTTGTCTTAATTCTTCTGTATGTTGAATTAAGTTTAGCGGCTGTGCACGCGCTGGAGATTTGCCCACGCCTGCACGCGAGTACAAGATAATTTTTCCGTGCTTCGTTGCTGCGGGCGCTACTTTGTGCCACACACTAAGATCGCTCATGAAGCCCGCTTCAAAGATGATAGTGTAAGGACCATCGCCAGCTTCGAGGGTGTGAAGTTGGCCGTTGGTAACAGAGATCATTTTTTCGGTGCCTTGTGCCAACGTTGGTGAAACGCTGATGACATTGAGTGCAGCAACCAGAAAGAGGGCGAATAGGTTTTTCATGGTGTTCCTTTGATGTTTTTCATCATTTAGACATCGGTAGTGCTATTGGGGGAATCCAATATTTAACTATCTCAAATTATTTGCTACTTGTGTAGCATGCTGCAAGTGTAGCATTCGGCTTTTTGGAAAGTCAAGCAGAGTGAACTTCGAGATTTTTTGCCGAAAAATTCTTAGGGTGGTGAAGAAAGACGAAAGGCTTTGAGATAAAACTCACGTTTGCGCTAAGTTGATTGCAAACGTGAGATATTGAAAATGCTGCTAAATACCTCTACTTGTTGTGATAAGCAGCTTCAAGCTTGGCGACTTCGATCTTGCTCATCTCCATCATCGCTTTCATTACGCGCGCTGAACGCTCCACATCAT
This sequence comes from Affinundibacterium nitidum, assembly GCF_014284155.1. GTDB lineage: Bacteria > Pseudomonadota > Gammaproteobacteria > Burkholderiales > Burkholderiaceae_D > Undibacterium > Undibacterium nitidum. The sequence continues at coordinate 738,121 of NZ_JACOFZ010000001.1, read as the reverse complement.
CGTCTTGCAGCATGCTCACTAAACTGCGCGGTACGATTTGCCAAGACACGCCAAATTTATCTTTGAGCCATGCACATCGGCCTGGCGCGCCACCTTCAACTAAACGATCCCAGTAATGATCAACTTCTTCTTGGGTTTCGCAATCGACAAATAACGAGATCGCTTCTGTAAATGGAAATTGTGGGCCAGCGTTTAATGCAATGAAGGTTTGACCTTCGATTTCAAAACGCATGGTTAGGACTTTACCGTTGAGTTCGGGTACGGCATCTCCATAACGAGAAACATCGAGTATTTTGCTATTGGAGAAAATACTTGTGTAGTGATTGACAGCTTCTTCTGCGTTGAAATTGAACCACAAGCAAGGGGTAATTTTATTCATTGTTTTGTTCCTTAAAATTCAACCAATTTTTGGAAGCCACCATAAATCAAGCGTTTGCCATCGAAGGGCATGGGGATGCTCTCTGGTGAAAAACGTGGATCAGCCATCATTTTTTCCCAGGCAAGGTCGCGTACTTCTTTGGAGGGCCAGGTCATCCATGAGAAGACAACGGTTTCGTCTTCTTTAAGTAAGACAGCTTGTGGAAATGATGTCACTTTGCCAGGCTGAACATCGTCTGCCCAGCACTCGACGATGTTCAGAACACCAAATTCTTTGAAAAGGGTAGCAGTTTTGCGGGAATACTCCGCATAGACTTCTTTGTCTTTGGTGGCGACGGGAATAATAAAACCATCAATGTAGTTCATGATGTATGACTTCCTTATGAATGGGGGGAGCTGTTACTCGACGGTATCAAAGTTGCCATTACAGTGTAAGGAGAGGATGTTATTCAAGCAAGTCAAATTTAAATCCTTGATGGACTTAGCGAATAAAAACTCGTTTTATGTGGTCATTTCATAGCAAAATATGCCTAAAACAGCGGGATTTGCCCTGAAAAATGTGTCAAAATAACGGTTTTACGAAATTCTACTTGTCCAACAAAACGCTTTATTTCGTCTTTTTGTCGTCGATTGTCGCTGACGACAATGCCTTCTGTCTTTATCCCAGATAGAAACTCCTAGGAAAATGCGAGGAAAACTCATTTCCTTCTCGATGAAATTGGCAGAGCCATGTGTTGTTAATTGTCGGTAATAAATGCAGCTTGATCAGAGTTTGAGGCCGATTTTGCCTCCTCTCAGTATGTGTAGATAGCAGGATGGTTTCTCGTAAATTGCGATTTTTGATCGTTGTAAATGTCAACGATTTTTGAATTGCAGCGTTAAGATTGGTTTGTACTTGTTTATGATTTTTCTCACTCTGGAGTTTTAACATGTTTCAGCACGTCGAAGCCTACGCAGGCGATCCTATCCTCTCCTTGAATGAAGCGTTCGGTAAAGATACCCGCCCAAACAAGATCAATTTGTCGATTGGGATTTACTTTGACGACAATGGCAAGATTCCAATGTTGCCATCGGTACGTGCAGCAGAACTGAAAGTAGTTGAAGCGGCCGGTGCACGTCCTTATTTGCCGATGGAAGGTGCAGCGAACTTCCGTACAGCGGTTCAACATCTGTTGTTTGGCGCAGAACATGCGGCAGTAAAAGCAGGTCGTGTCGTGACTTTGCAAACAGTCGGTTCAAGCGGTGGCTTGAAAGTGGGTGCAGATTTCATCAAACGTTACTTCCCAAATACAACGATGTTGATCAGTGATCCAACGTGGGATAATCATCGCGCAGTATTTGAAGGTTCTGGTCTGGCTGTTAAAACCTATCCATACTATAACTCTGCAACGGGTGGCTTGCGTTTCGAAGAAATGCTGGCGAGCTTGAAGCAAGCGGAAGAAAAGAGTGTAGTCTTGTTGCACGCATGCTGCCACAACCCTACGGGCGTTGATCTGACGAAAGAACAATGGCAACAATTGGTGCCAGTGTTGAAAGAGCGCAATTTGATTCCTTTCCTCGACTTGGCTTACCAAGGCTATGGTGATGGTATTGAAGAAGATGCATACGCAATTCGCTTGATCGCTGATTCTGGCTTGAGCGCGTTTGTTGCGAACTCCTTCTCTAAGAGCATGAGCTTGTACGGCGAGCGTTGCGGTGCGTTAAGCGTGGTTTGCCCTGATGCAGCGCAAGCAGTCAATGTCTTGGGTCAATTGAAAGCGGGCATTCGCCGCAACTATTCAAATCCACCAATGCACGGCGGTCAAATCGTTGCTACGGTTTTGACAGATCCAGCTTTGCGCCCAATGTGGGAAGCAGAAGTAGTCGCAATGCGCGATCGTATTCAAGCAATGCGTCGTTCATTGCATGATGTGTTGACTGCCAAAGTTCCTGGTCGCGACTTCAGCTATTTCCTGACACAGCGCGGCATGTTCTCCTACACTGGTTTGACAGCAGAACAATGCGATCGTTTGAAAGAAGAGTTTGGTGTGTACTTGGTTCGTTCTGGTCGTATGTGTGTGGCAGGTTTGAATACACGTAACGTCGAAGCGACTGCAAACGCGATTGCGGCTGTATTAGCCTAATTTGAATTTCTGAGCTACCGTAATGGTAGCTCAGTGTCGGTTCGAATAAGTGCTTAAGTTAAATGCTTGAGTTAATTGCTCAAATTAATCGCTTGATTCAAGAAGATCGGTTCAACAATGGGTAACTCCAAATGATGAGCCGATTTTTTTACGCCTTCATTTTTTCTTGCCATATTTCTCTAAAGGCAGTTGTCAGATTTTTGGAGAAAAGCGGCGCATTAAATAAGGGGGATGACAGCGCTGCTTGACGCAAGCATTGTCGAGTTTGGCTGAGGCCATTGAGATCATTTGCCTTGGCAACAGCGATCGCGACGAAATCCTCCTTATCCTTGGCTACCCAATCTGGTATGCCAACACAAGTTAGCATACTTTCGCCTTGGCGGCTTAGTAAATCGCGACCGCGAAGGCTAAGTGTCGGGACTCCCATCCAGATCGCTTCGGCAGTCGTGGTGCCGCCGGGAAACGGATAGGTGTCGAGGATGATATCCACCTCGGCATGTGCCGCGAGGTAATCGGTGTAAGACATACTTCCATACAAGTCGATACGAAGGGTGTCGAACCCTTCTTTCGTTAAGCGTGCTAAAAATTCTAATCGCGCATCCTCGTGATCGAACGCAGCATTTTGCAAACGCAGTCGTGAATTTGGGACGGACTGCATCACTTGAGCCCAAAGTTGTAAACTTGAGCGATTAATCTTGCTCATCACCTGAAATGAACCAAACGTGATATGTCCTTTTTGTAATGCTGGACTTTGATTGGGTGTTAGAGGTCTAGTTGTCTGAGGGATGCTCATACACAAGCGCGACCCAGGCAAGCGATATGGCCTTTCAGTGAAGTATGCTTCATCCCCATCTTCGACTGACTTATCATCGACCAAGATGTAGTCGATTTCTGATAAGCCTGTACTTGCCCAGTATCCTAGCCATGCGACTTGAACTGGTGCTGGTTTCCTGCAAAATACAGCTAGACGATTTCGTTCAGTATGGCCAGCGAGATCAATCAAGATGTCGACACGATCCAACTGGATTTTCTCACTCAGTTCGTCATCATTGAGGCTACTTACTACATTCCATTCGCAAAACAGCTTCTTCAAACGTTGGCTAATTGCATCTTCAACAGGGTAGTTGGCATAGGCGATACATTGAAAATCGGTTCTCGAAATTTCAGCGAGCGCTGACTCAAGAAAAAGACCGACTGGATGTCCTCGTAAGTCACCAGACACAAAACCTAGTCTGAGCGGAGACGATTCATTTTTCTGGGAATGGAATCGTGCAGCTGGAGTGACTCCAACGCGAAGTTTTGCAGCGAAAGTTTTTGCTTCTTCGAGATAAGCAGTAGGCGTACATTGTTCATCGTAGCTCAGCGCGTAGAGTAAGTTCTGATGCGCAGTCAAATTTTTCTGGTCTAATTCGATCGCTTGTCGATACGATGTGACTGCCTTCGCAGTTTGTCCTTGAAGCTGATAGGATGCAGCCAGAAAGCTTAAAGCCTCACTATGTTTTGGATCTGTCGCTAGAATTTTCCGGAGTAAGTGTTGTGCTTGACTAAAGTTCTTTTTTCTTAAAAACAGGCAGGCAAGTTGTAGTTGAATATTCGGGTTGGATGCTTGTATTGTTGCAGCAGCTTGAAATTCTTTCAGCGCGCTATCTTCTTGATCGGCCTGTAAATGTAAGTGTGCTTTGTAGGCGTGAAATTCAAAACTATTCACGACAAAGAATGGGCGTGCGATGAAGCAAGTGATGGCAAGTGCAGGAGTGCCAGCGAGGACCAGAGCCTCACATAGTTCTTTTCGACAAAAATCGAAATCCGCTTGAATCGTGAGTGTCTTTTGATAGTAGTCAATTGCTTCGTGAAAGGCTCTTCTTTGCTTGTATAAATTCCCAAGGCTAAACAGGGCATCGACGTTACTTGGATCTAAATCGAGGGCGCGAGAAAATGAATTGTGTGCTTCTTCGTTGTCACCTGTTTGGGCGAGGATAAAGCCTAAGTTAACGAGGCTGGCGACATCATCTTTGTTCAAGCTCAGACTCTTACGGTAGCAATTAAGGGCTTCAACTAGATTATTTTGGTCGAGGAACTGATTGCCACGTTGACGCCATTGTTCAGAGCTAATTTTTTCTTCATCTGAAACTGTAACGGTGTTCGCCAGCGGAGGCTTGGTCTCGACGCTTGGTGTTATCACCGATTTGAGCCATTTGAGCATCGTTGTCCTCAGTTTAAATGGATAGCTCGCTGGCTAAACTGTCTGATTCGTTGATAAAACCGAGCGCGCGTTTCAAGGTGAGACTTTGACCTGTGGTCCAAGCCGCTAAATGTCGCGTTTGTTTTGACGGTTTAAGATTCAACAGGCCTTCACGATCCAATAAAGAGCGTAGACGTCGGGCGACGGCTTCACTCGTGTCGATCAAATAAATAGTCCTCTCAGTGTTTGGTAATTGCTCCGCTATCACCGCACGAATTTGCGGTGCCACGAAAGGGTAGTGAGTGCATCCTAAGACGAGAGTGTCGACATGCTTCTCTAATAACGGCGTCACATATTGACGCACGAGCTCTACAATTGCTGGCGAATTTAAATCACCTTGCTCGATCTGATTGACCAGACCAATACAGGCTTGGGGAATAAACGTGGTCTGCGTCTCGTCGGCTAATTGCGAGCTGAGCTTTTGAAATTTCTCACTCTGCAAAGTACTGCGCGTCGCCAAAACGCCAACCACTTTACTTTCGCTACGTGCGGCAGCTGGCTTGATACCTGGTTCCATGCCGATGATGATTAATTGCGGGTAACGTTGACGCAACTCTGCCACCGCTGCGGCGGTTGCCGTGTTACACGCAATGACCAGAGCTTTGATTCCTCTACTTAAGAAAAACTCAGTAATCTTGACACTGCGAGAGATGAGTTCTTCATTGGAACGTTCGCCATACGGTGCATAGGCGGAGTCGGCAAGGTAAAGGAATTCTTCGTTTGGTAATTCTTGGCGTAGATGTTGAACGACCGATAGGCCACCGATACCTGAATCAAATACGCCAACAGGCGCTTGGCTGTTGGCGTGTTGAACTGATTCAGTTGGTTCTTGTTGAACCTGAGTCATGGAGAGATTCTCAAGCAACGGGAATGATACCAATCTTTGCTTGCCATTCTTTCGGACCCGTATTATGGACAGACGTGCCGTTTGCGTCGACAGCGACTGTGACTGGCATATCGACAACGTCAAACTCGTAGATCGCTTCCATGCCGAGATCAGCGAAACCAACGACTTTCGCATGTTTAATTGCCTTTGAAACCAAATAAGCCGCACCACCGACTGCCATTAAATAAGCAGATTTGTGTTTTTTGATGGATTCGATCGCGACTGGGCCTCGTTCCGCTTTACCAATCATAGAAATGAGACCGGTTTTTTCGAGCATCATGTCGGTGAATTTATCCATACGCGTTGCCGTCGTTGGGCCTGCAGGGCCAACAGCTTCGTCGCGTACTGGGTCGACTGGGCCAACGTAGTAAATCACGCGATTGGTGAAATCGACTGGTAAAGTTTCGCCTTTCGCCAACATGTCTTGAATACGTTTGTGTGCGGCATCGCGGCCCGTGAGCATCTTGCCGTTCAAGAGTAAAGTTTGGCCTGGTTTCCAAGAGGCGACTTCTTCTTTGGTCAAGGTATTCAAGTCGATGCGTTTGGATTTTTCAGTGTCGGCAACCCAGTGTACGTCTGGCCAGTTGGATAGTGATGGTGGTTCCATGTAAGCAGGGCCAGAACCATCAAGTACAAAGTGCCCATGGCGAGTCGCTGCACAGTTTGGAATCATCGCCACTGGTTTAGAGGCAGCATGTGTTGGATACATGTTGATCTTAACGTCGAGCACTGTCGTCAAACCACCAAGGCCTTGTGCGCCAATGCCGAGTGCATTGATCTTGTCGCACAATTCAATACGCAGCTCTTCCGTTTTGTTTTGAGGTCCACGTAATTTCAACTCGTGCATGTCGATGTCTTCCATCAAGGATTCTTTCGCCATCAACATTGCTTTTTCCGCTGTACCACCGATACCAATACCGAGCATGCCTGGTGGGCACCAACCTGCACCCATCGTTGGAACCGTCTTCATCACCCAATCCACTAAGGAATCAGATGGGTTCAACATCACGAACTTCGTTTTGTTTTCCGAGCCGCCACCTTTTGCAGCTAATTGCACGTCAACGGTATTGCCCGGGACGAGTTCCATGTGGACTACCGCAGGGGTATTATCTTTGGTGTTTTTACGTTCAAATTGTGGATCAGCCACAATAGAGGCACGCAAGACGTTTTCAGAGTATGCATAGCCGCGGCGCACACCTTCGTTCACGGCATCGATGATAGAGCCCGTAAAACCTTCGAAACGCACACCCATACCAATTTTTAAAAACACGTTGACGATACCAGTGTCTTGGCAAATCGGACGCTTACCTTCGGCGCACATGCGGGAGTTCGTCAGAATTTGTGCGATCGCATCTTTTGCGGCTGGACTTTGTTCGATTTCGTAAGCGCGCGCTAAATGAGAAATGTAATCCGCAGGGTGGTAGTAGCTGATGTACTGCAGGGCAGCGGCGACTGATTCAATCAGATCATCTTGCTTAATAACGGTCATGATGAGGCTCTCTTGGAATATAAATGGAATTAATGTTTGTGCAAACTTTGCTGTGATTTAGTCATGAGTTGGTCGCAGTAAGCGATCGCAAGCGCAGACAATAAGAATACAACGTGAATGACGGTTTGCGCGATCAGTTCTTTGGCTTCGTAGTTTTTCGCATTGATGAATGTCTTCAATAAGTGAATGGAAGAGATGCCGATGATAGCCATTGCTAATTTAACTTTGAGGACGGTAGCATTCACGTGCGACAGCCATTCTGGTTGGTCCGGATGGTTTTCTAAGCCAAGGCGCGAGACGAAGGTTTCATAACCACCGACAATGACCATTACTAAAAGATTCGAAATCATGACAACGTCAATCAAGCCCAATACCACTAACATAATGGTTGTCTCATTGAGGGCGGTCACCCCTTTTGCAGCTTCTCCTGTGACGGAGACAGCTTTCAGTAAATGCAGAAGCGCCTCTTGATTACCCATGGCTGCACTCACTAAGTCAACGAGCTCAACCCAAAAGTGATAGACATAAACGCATTGCGCGAGAATTAAACCGAGATATAAGGGAAGTTGTATCCAGCGACTGGCGAAAATCAACGTTGATAACGGTGAGAGCGGGCGTGGAGTTTTTGTTTCCGACATGAGTGTTTAACCTCTAGATTGAATTCGATTGATTGCCATGTTGAGACAGCATTGCACCTATCTAAAAACTCCGACAGAAATGCAATCTCTACATAGGATTTTTGATACTTAAATTGCAGCAGTATTTTACACCGATGTGCATTAGATGTCTGCGCCTAACGGTATTTGACAATTGCTTGCGATAGATCAAACAAAACTGGTCTGACTACGTAGTAATACCAGTGATTTAAAAATAGCTTTTTTGAGCGTCTCGCCTTAGAATCAATGTCAAAAAATAAGAAGCGGTGAATATCAAAAAGCTTTGAAGTCGATTCGGCAAATATTCGTCAAGGCTTGCTTTTCTGTCTTTGGCTGCATTTGGGTGGTGACGAGGCTTTTTGATATTCACAACAGCATGGAGACAACTATGTCGGATCAAGAAGTCAAAACTGAATCACGTGTATTCCCACCGCCGGCTGCATTTGCGGCAAACGCTGCTATTTCTGGCATGGACGCATACAATGCACTATGCGCTGAAGCTGCCGCCGACTATGAAGGCTTTTGGGCCAAGCTGGCTCGTGAAAACCTCCATTGGCATAAGCCGTTCACTACGGTTCTCGACGAGTCTCAAGCGCCATTGTACAAATGGTTCGATGACGGCCTCCTCAATGTTTCCTACAACTGTCTAGACGTCAATATTCAAAAAGGTTTGGGTGATAAAACCGCCATCATTTTTGAAGCGGATGGTGGTGATGTTACCAATGTCAGTTACAAAGAATTGCACGCAAAAGTATGTCAATTCGCTAACGGTTTGCGTTCCTTAGGTGTGAAAAAAGGTGATCGAGTCGTCATCTATATGCCTATGTCCGTCGAAGGTGTGGTCGCGATGCAAGCTTGTGCGCGTATTGGTGCGACGCATTCTGTGGTTTTCGGTGGCTTTTCTGCGAAATCTTTGCAGGAACGTATCGTCGACGTAGGTGCCACGATTGTCATTACCGCTGATGAGCAAGTTCGCGGTGGTAAGCAATTGCCATTGAAAGCGATTGTGGATGAAGCATTGGGCTTAGGTGATTGCGAAAAAGTGTCAAAAGTCATTGTGTATAAACGCACAGGTGGCAACGCGCCATTTAATGCAGAACGCGATTTGTGGATGCACGATTTGGTCGCCAATCAAGCGACTGAATGCGAGCCAGAATGGGTTAACGCGGATCATCCACTCTTCATTTTGTACACCTCTGGTTCGACTGGTAAGCCGAAAGGTGTGCAGCATTCTTCAGGCGGTTATTTGCTGTGGGCGATGCTGACGATGAAGTGGACGTTTGATATCAAACCGAGTGATGTTTTCTGGTGTACTGCTGATATTGGTTGGGTGACAGGGCATACCTACATTACCTATGGCCCATTAGCGATGGGGACCACAGAAATCGTGTTTGAGGGTATTCCAACTTTCCCGAACGCCGGCCGTTTCTGGGACATGATCCAAAAACACAAAGCAACCATTTTCTATACTGCGCCAACCGCGATTCGCTCACTGATCAAGGCGGCGGATGGCGATGCCAATATTCACCCGAATAAATACGATTTGAGCTCCTTGCGCTTGTTGGGCTCTGTTGGTGAGCCAATTAATCCTGAAGCTTGGATGTGGTACTACAAAAATATTGGTGGCGAGCGTTGCCCAATTGCAGACACATTCTGGCAAACAGAAACGGGTGGTCACATGATTACCCCATTGCCTGGCGCCACACCTTTGGTGCCAGGTTCATGTACCTTGCCATTGCCAGGCATTATGGCGGCGATCGTCGATGAAACTGGTGCCGATTTGCCTAACGGACAGGGCGGTATTTTGGTCGTGAAACGTCCATGGCCTTCGATGATTCGTACGATTTGGGGTGACAATGAGCGCTTCAAGAAGAGTTATTTCCCTGAAGAGTTAGGTGGCAAGACCTACTTGGCTGGTGATGGTGCAATTCGCAACAAAGATACGGGTTACTTCACGATTACTGGCCGTATTGACGACGTCTTGAATGTTTCCGGACATCGTATGGGCACGATGGAAATCGAATCAGCGTTGGTGGCAAATCCTTTGGTGGCAGAGGCAGCTGTGGTCGGCAAACCAGATGATACGACCGGTGAAGCAATTTGTGCTTTTGTGGTCTTGAAGCGTAGTCGACCAACCGGCGATGAAGCGAAGCAAATTGCTCTCGAGTTGCGTAATTGGGTCGCAAAAGAAATTGGACCTATTGCGAAACCGAAAGAGATTCGCTTTGGTGATAATTTGCCGAAAACGCGCTCTGGCAAGATCATGCGTCGTTTATTGAGAGTCTTGGCAAAAGGTGAAGAAATCACGCAAGATATTTCTACACTGGAAAATCCAGCGATTCTTGAGCAGTTGAAGCAAGCCCAATAAAGAAGTGAGTGCAATAAGGCGCCGTTAAGAGTTCCTGCTCTTGGCGGCGCTTTTTCATCATATATTTGCAATTCTTTAGGGTCTTGAGCGATCGCTTTTTTTTCTCATTTGCTTAGAGTGATGTCTCATTAAAGTTTTCCCATCATATAAACAGGGGTATACTTGGGCCCAATCCGAAGTTTCTTCTTCGTCTTTGTTTTTCTCCAAGTTGAATGTTTGTGGCCTTCCTTGGCAATTTTTATTGAAACCGGCATGACTCCAGTTAAAGATCGTAAGCCTAAGGGCAGTTTTAAGTTATTTCCGCGTGGCGCTAGAAAAGCGAATGCAGAGACGGCTGCTGTAAAACGTACTCCATCCCGTGGTATTTATCTGCTACCGAATGCGTTCACTACAGCAGCTTTATTTTGCGGTTTTTATGCCATCGTTATGGCCATGAATCAAAAGTTCGAGCAATCTGGCTTGGCTATTTTCGTCGCTATGGTGCTCGATAGTCTCGATGGACGTGTAGCGCGTATGACCAATACACAAAGTGAATTTGGGGCGCAATATGACAGCTTGTCGGATATGGTGTCTTTCGGTGTCGCCCCAGCTTTGATCGCCTATGAGTGGGCACTCAAAGGCATGGGTAAGCTCGGTTGGTTAGCAGCGTTCGTTTATTGTGCTGGCGCGGCTTTGCGACTGGCACGTTTTAATGCAAACATCACTGTCGTCGATAAGCGCTATTTTCAAGGGTTGCCGAGTCCGGCCGCAGCGGCTCTGGTTGCAGGCTTTATTTTGTTGATGGACGATCTCGGTATCGCGGGAATAGATGTTCGTTGGTATGCGTGGAGCGTGGCCTTGTTTGCGGGCTTAACGATGGTGACGAATGTCCCCTTTTACAGTTTCAAAGATGTGAATTTAAAGCGCTCTGTGCCATTTGTCGCACCATTCTTAATTGTGCTGGGTTATGTTGCGGTCGTGAGTGATCCGCCGAAAGTTTTGTTTTCTTTGTTTGTGATTTATGCCTTGTCTGGTTATGTCTTATTGCTATGGCGTTGGCGCAATGGTCGCCCTGTGAGTATTGTTCAAATCTCAGCGGAGGAAGAAGCATATGAAGGGGATCGAGGCGACCTTAAGAAATAATTGAGGAAGTGCTATTGCGCTTTTCTAGAAAGCCGCTTATAGTCTTCGATATGAACTCTATTTCCACGACATTCGGTGCACACAATGCACTTACAAAAGCAGACCGCTCAGGCCTGCTTTCGTCGTTGGTATTGCCAGTTGCCGCTACCTTGGCAGCTCTATTGTCTCAACTAACGCTATCTTTAGCGAACCTACTAGCGCTCGCGCGCTAAATCCCTATATCCCCACAACTTGAGTAGTGTCTCACCCATGTGTGTCTTGCAAGGGTCGGGAAAAGTCTATTCAAGTTCAGCGTTTGGCAACGTAAGTAACGCATTTCACTCGTTCAGATTAATCGATTTTTCTTAGGTAGACCCGGAGTAAAACATGGCAGATAAACTCATCATTTTTGATACAACTTTGCGCGACGGCGAACAATCGCCAGGCGCTTCTATGACTCGCGATGAAAAGGTGCGTATTGCACGTCAATTAGAGCGATTAAAAGTTGATGTGATCGAGGCAGGTTTTGCTGCGGCGTCACCTGGAGACTTCGAGTCGATTAAGGCAATTGCGGCAGCGGTACGTGAGCCAATTATTTGCTCTTTGTCGCGTGCAAATGACAGAGATATCTCACGCGCCGCGGAAGCCTTGGAAAAAGCCCAGCGCAAACGTATCCATACTTTCATTGCAACTTCGCCCTTGCATATGGAAATGAAGTTGCGAATGAGTCCTGATCAAGTATTGGAGCAGGCAATTCAGGCAGTGCGCTTCGCCCGTCAATTCACCGATGATATTGAATTTAGCCCGGAAGACGCCAGTCGTTCAGACTTTGACTTCTTGTGTCGTGTGATTGAAGCAGTAATCAAAGAAGGTGCGACGACAATTAACTTCGCAGACACAGTTGGTTATGGTGTGCCTGAGTTGTATGGAAGTACCTTGAAACGCTTGCGTGAAACGATTCCGAATTCAGATAAAGCGATTTGGTCCGTACATTGCCATAATGACTTAGGGATGGCGGTGGCCAACTCTTTGGCGGGTGTGATGATTGGTGGAGCCCGACAAGTGGAATGTACGATCAATGGTCTTGGCGAGAGGGCGGGCAACACTGCCCTTGAAGAAGTGGTTATGGCAGTGAAAACGCGCAAAGACTATTTCAATCTTGATGTGGGAATCGATACGACCCAGATCGTGGCGACTTCTAAAATGGTCTCACAAATCACCGGTTTCGCCGTCCAGCCAAATAAAGCAATCGTGGGTGCAAATGCCTTCGCTCACGCCTCTGGTATTCATCAAGATGGTATCTTGAAGGCTAGAAACACCTACGAGATTATGCGTGCTGAAGATGTGGGGTGGAGCGCAAATAAAATCGTCCTTGGTAAATTGTCTGGTCGCAATGCCTTTAAGCAGCGCCTGCAAGAATTGGGTATTGCGCTCGAATCTGAAACTGAAGTGAATGCAGCATTTGCTCGCTTTAAAGATCTGGCTGATAAAAAATCAGAAATCTTCGACGAAGACATTATGGCGGTAGTAGCTGAAGAAGAACATTCGCACGATGCAGATCATTATCGTTTGGTGTCGATCAGCCAACACTCCGAAACCGGCGAACGTTCATCTGCGGTGGTGGTCATAACCATAGGCGATAAAGAAAAATCTTGTATTGCTCAAGGTAATGGTGCAGTCGATGCGATTGTTAATGCAATTGAATCAGAAGTAAAGAGTGAGGCTGAACTATTGTTGTTCTCGATTAACGCTATTACGGCGGGTACGCAATCTCAAGGTGAGGTAACCATTCGACTTGGTAAAGCTGGACGTATTGTCAACGGAGTGGGAGCTGATCCAGATATCGTGGTTGCTTCCGCAAAGGCCTACCTTTCCGCATTAAATAAACTACATTCGAAGGTGGAAAAATTAAACCCTCAGGTTTGAGGCACCCAAATTGAGTGTTGCTTGCTTAATTGACAAGATGGAGCCTTGATCTTGAACTTGTGGATGTTTCGGGTGATTTTGCATCGATTTCTTGGGTGCAGCATCACTCTGATGCTTGAGCGTTGACGCAATTCCATGCTATAGTCGCGGTCTCATCAAAATTTGATGGGGTTTATTAATGTATTTTTCACGATATCGAAGGTTTTGATTATTTAATCTCACTCTTGATATCGCATGTAAAGGAAGATTATGTCTATCGAAAAAAGTGCAAAGGCCGCTATCGTTGCGGATAACGCCCGTGGTCAAAATGACACAGGTTCTCCAGAAGTGCAAGTTGCTTTGTTGACTGCACGTATCAATGACTTGAACGGTCATTTCAAATCTCACTCTAAAGATCACCACTCACGTCGTGGTTTGATCATGATGGTTAACCGTCGTAAGAGTTTGTTGTCTTACTTGAAAAAGAAAGACTTGAACCGTTACCGTTCATTGATCGAGAAACTCGGCTTGCGTAAGTAATTTATTCTTGCGAATATTTTGCTGAGCTTAGCAAAGAATTAAACAAAAAGCCTGCGTCAGTTATACTGCCGCAGGCTTTTTGTCTTTAAGCGGATGTAATTCAGTCGGCATGCAGTAGTGTCGATCTGACGTTGTTGCAGTATTTTGATGTAGAAGATGTAGTAAAGAGTAGGGCGATGTCAGTTTGCATCGCTTGCGGTGAGGTGAACGACAGCACCTGGAAATCTGTCGGCATTAGTAGTAAATAGTGAAAGGACACATTGTGTTTAATAAAGTTACAAAAACATTCCAATACGGTCAACATACAGTGACTTTGGAGACAGGCGAGATCGCTCGTCAATCATCAGGTGCAGTCATCGTGTCTGTAGATGACACAGTCGTTTTAGCGACCGTTGTTGCAAAAAAAGATGCAAAACCAGGTCAGGATTTCTTTCCTTTGACCGTGGACTACATGGAGAAGAGCTACGCAGCAGGTCGTATTCCTGGTGGTTTCTTCAAACGTGAAGGTCGTCCATCAGAGAAGGAAACGTTGACTTCTCGTTTGATTGATCGCCCGATTCGCCCATTGTTCCCAGAAGGTTACTTAAACGAAGTTCAAGTTATTGTTCATGTATTGTCAGTGAACCCAGAAATCGATCCAGATATTGCTTCCATGATCGGTGCTTCTGCAGCGATTTGCTTGTCTGGTATTCCATTCAATGGTCCAGTTGGCGCGGCGCGCGTTGGCTATATTGATGGTCAATATGTATTGAATCCAACTGCAACACAATTGAAATCTTCTGCGATGGATTTGGTTGTGGCTGGTACAGAGACAGCAGTGTTGATGGTTGAATCTGAAGCGCAACAATTGTCTGAAGAAGTGATGTTGGGCGCGGTTGTGTATGGTCACGAGCAAATGAAGACGGTGATCGATGCGATTCATGATTTGGTGCGTGATGGTGGTAAACCAGAAGTGCAATGGGCACCGGCTGCTAAGAATGAGCCTTTGATTGCAGCGGTGACAGCAGTGGCTGAGCCATTGTTGCGTGCAGCCTATCAAATTAAAGAAAAGCAAGCACGTACGGATCAATTGAAAGCGGCGAGTGCAGCGGTTTCTGCTGCGTTGGCGGAGCAAGCCGCAGCTGCTGGGGCTGATACTCCAGATTCATCTGAAGTCGGCAATATTATGTTTGACTTGGAATCTAAGATTGTTCGTTCGCAAATCTTGGATGGTGAACCACGTATTGACGGTCGTGATACGCGCACTGTGCGTCCTATCTCAATCCGTACTGGTGTATTGCCACGTACTCACGGTACAGCGTTGTTCACGCGTGGTGAAACGCAGGCTTTGGTGATCGCGACTTTGGGGACTGCCCGTGATGAGCAAAAAATTGATGCCTTGATGGGTGAATACTCTGATCGCTTCATGTTGCATTACAACATGCCACCGTTCGCGACTGGTGAAACTGGTCGTGTTG
Organism: Affinundibacterium nitidum; assembly: GCF_014284155.1. Classification (GTDB taxonomy): domain Bacteria; phylum Pseudomonadota; class Gammaproteobacteria; order Burkholderiales; family Burkholderiaceae_D; genus Undibacterium; species Undibacterium nitidum. The sequence goes on along the minus strand of NZ_JACOFZ010000001.1, from coordinate 722,976 downwards.
GTACGCCAAAACGTCGTGAAATTGGTCACGGTCGTCTCGCAAAACGTGCTTTGCAAGCAGCGTTGCCTTCTCCAGAAGAATTTAGCTACTCTGTTCGTTTGGTTTCTGAAATTACAGAATCCAACGGTTCTTCTTCCATGGCATCTGTGTGTGGTGGTTGCTTAGCTTTGATGGATGCGGGTGTGCCGATGAAAGCGCACGTGGCAGGTATCGCCATGGGTTTGATCAAAGAAGGCAATAAATTTGCTGTCTTGACAGATATTCTGGGTGATGAAGATCACCTCGGTGATATGGACTTTAAAGTCGCAGGTACAGCTGAAGGTATCACCGCTTTGCAGATGGATATCAAAATTCAAGGTATCACTAAGGAAATTATGCAGGTCGCTTTGGCGCAAGCTAAAGAGGGTCGCATTCACATTCTTGGTAAGATGCAAGAAGCAGTGCCAACGGGTCGTGTTGAGTTGTCTGACTTTGCGCCACGTTTGATCACGATCAAGATTAATCCTGAGAAAATCCGTGATGTTATCGGTAAAGGTGGTGCGGTAATTCGTGCTTTAACCGAAGAGACTGGTACGCAAATCGACATCAGTGATGAGGGTGTGGTCACGATCGCTTCTGTTGATGCTGCTGCTGGTCAAGAAGCAAAACGTCGTATTCAAGAATTGACTGCAGAAGTTGAAGTTGGCAAGATTTACGAAGGTACCGTATTGAAGTTGTTGGACTTCGGTGCCATCGTTCAAATCATGCCAGGCAAAGATGGTCTGTTGCATATCAGCCAAATCGCGAATGAGCGTGTGAATGCAGTTGCTGATTACCTTAAAGAAGGTCAGCAAGTGCGTGTGAAAGTCTTGGAAACAGACGATCGCGGTCGCTTCAAATTGTCGATGAAGGCTGCTGCTGAAGCGGTTGCGCCAGCAGCTGAAGCTGCGCCGGCGGCGGAAGCAACGCCTGAGGCCTAATCTCTGCCTTCGCGATTGCTGGTGAGTCTTGTGCTCGCTTGCAATCGCGGGTGAGTTTCAGTGGATGTAAAAAACCGTGCTCGGGAAACTGCGCGCGGTTTTTTTATGGGATTGTGTTTGAGCGAGATCGGAGAAAAGCATGCGAGCAATAGAAATTCGAGAATTTGGTGGACCAGAGGTTTTGCAGCTATGTGAGCGAGATATGCCAGTGCCGGGTGTAGGCGAGGTATTAATCAAGGTGGTTGCTGCTGGTATCAATCGACCGGATGTGTTGCAACGTATGGGGCAATATCCTGTACCTCCAGGAGCGTCTGATTTACCGGGTCTAGAAGTGGCTGGCTATGTTGTGGATGGGGATTTGGAGGGAGCATCTTTCTCGGTTGGTGACGAAGTTTGCGCCTTGGTGCAGGGTGGTGGGTATGCTGAGTATTGTGTAGCCCCTGTGGGTCAATGTTTGCCGGTACCTAGAGGGCTCAGCTTAGTTGAGGCGGCCTCCTTGCCAGAAACTTACTTCACTGTTTGGTCTAATGTCTTTGATCGCGGTGGATTGAAGTCGGGGGACTCAATCTTGATTCACGGTGGGACATCAGGAATCGGTGTTGCTGCGATTCAGCTAGCCAAAGCATTTGGCGCGCGCGTGTTCGTTACTGCCGGGTCGGATGAGAAATGTGCTGCTGCGATCGGAATTGGTGCCAATCGCGCAATCAATTATCGGACAGAAAACTTTGAAGAGATCATCAAAGCTGAAACGAGTGGGCGAGGGGTGGATGTCATCCTCGATATGGTGGCTGCTAAATACTTGTCGGCCAATATCAGTGCTTTGGCTGATGATGGTCGCCTAGTGGTTATTGCCTTGCTTGGTGGTGCAAAGGCGGAGCTCGATTTATCGCAGGTCTTGCGCCGTCGATTGCACCTAACCGGTTCAACTTTGCGGCCACGTTCGATTGCGTTTAAGGCAGAAATTGCTAACGCCCTACAAAAGAATGTTTGGCCTTTGTTTGAATGTGATGCAATAAAGCCTGTAATTTTCAAGACTTTCGAGTTGGAACAAGCAAAAGAGGCGCATGCGCTGATGCAAAGTGGTGAGCATGTTGGGAAAATTGTGCTTGTTGTTTAGTTTTTGGCACTAATTTAACGGGGGAATGTGTAAAAACGACGTTGTCGCAATTGAAATCATCGGTGGAAAATTGACCCTCATCGCTCTGGCGCGATACAATAGACAGTTAATCAAATTTTGAATGCTATGTCACAACAGCGACGCACACTTATTGCCGGTAACTGGAAAATGAATGGTGGCTTGGCCGCAAATGCTCATTTACTTGAGGGTTTGTCCTTAGCTTCGCTCGATCCAGTTGGTTCGCCGGAAGTTCTGGTCTGTGTACCAGCCGTTTATCTCGCGCAAGCTGAAGCTTCGGTAAAGTCTTCGCGTATTGCAATTGGTGCTCAGGACGTATCTGCGCATCAATCTGGTGCATATACAGGTGAGATTTCGTCTTCAATGTTGGCAGATTTTTCCTGTCAGTACGTTATCGTTGGTCATTCTGAGCGCCGCGCTTATCACCATGAGTCTAACGAGTTAGTCGCGCAAAAAGCATTGCAGGCCTTGCGTTCTAGTATTTTCCCTATCGTCTGTGTGGGGGAAACTTTGGAGCAGCGTGAGGCGGGTAAAACGAATGAGGTTGTGGTCACTCAATTGCGTGCGGTGATGGATGTGCTGGATGATGGTGCTTTAGCTCGTATTGTTGTTGCATATGAGCCGGTATGGGCGATCGGTACTGGTAAAACAGCGACACCAGAAATGGCGCAGGATGTTCATGCTGTGCTGCGCGCCACATTGGCAGAGCGTAGTGAGTTTGCGGCGACAAAAGTGCGTATTCTGTATGGTGGTAGCATGAAACCAGATAATGCCAAAGAACTGTTGGCAATGCCTGATATTGACGGCGGCTTAATTGGTGGAGCCTCTTTGAAGGCGATAGATTTTTTAGCGATTGTGAATGCTGCCTGATTTTGTAAATCGGATAGGTATTTGAATTGAATTATGTAGTGCGGGATATTTTTAATTGGATGTTGAAATGAATACTTCTTTGTCATTGTTGGTAAGTGTAGTGCAGGTTGTTTCTGCTTTGGTGATCGTAGGTTTGGTGTTGTTGCAGCACGGTAAAGGTGCTGACATGGGGGCGTCGTTTGGTTCGGGTGCTTCTGGTAGTCTCTTTGGTGCAACAGGCTCGTCCAATTTTCTTTCTAAGTCGACAGCGGTTGCTGTTGCGATTTTCTTTGTTGCGACTTTGGTTTTGACTGGTTTTGGTGCGGGCAAGACGCCAGCCAGCGGTGTGATGGATAACTTGGCTGCGCCTAAAACAACAACCACAGCGCCAGCTTCTGCACCAGTTACTTCTGCTGCGCCTGCAAGTGCTGCGGGTCAATCATCGGATATCCCGAAATAATTGATCTATCACAGTAAAAATATCTTGAATTGATGCAATTGTGCGTTGAACAATTGCTCTGAAGAGAGTAAAATGCTGTGCTTATGCCGACGTGGTGAAATTGGTAGACACGCTATCTTGAGGGGGTAGTGGCGAAAGCTGTACGAGTTCGAGTCTCGTCGTCGGCACCAAAGTTTTTAATCAGCTCTTCTTGCTGATTCATCGAGGAAGTGGTTGCGGTAATGGTTTGAGCAATCACTCAATCATGCAATTAACATTTCAATGTTGCGTTTTTATACGGATACCTAACGTGAACCTCGAAAATTATTTCCCAGTTCTTCTCTTTATTTTGGTCGGTATTGCGGTTGGTGTTGTGCCGCAAGTGTTGGGTCGCTTAATTGCGCCGCATCGTCCAGATAGTCAAAAAACTTCAGCTTATGAGTGTGGTTTCGAAGCGTTCGAAGATGCACGTATGAAGTTCGATGTGCGCTACTACCTCATTGCAATTTTGTTTATTTTGTTCGATCTTGAAACGGCATTCTTTTTTCCTTGGGCGGTATCCGTGAAGGAATTGGGGTGGACGGGTTTCTTGGTAATGCTAGGCTTTATCTTGGAATTTGCGGTCGGTTTTTGGTATATCTGGAAAAAAGGCGCCCTTGATTGGGAATGACTTTGATTAGGAAAAGCGTATGTCAATTGAAGGCGTATTAAGCGAAGGCTTTGTAACTACAAGTCTCGACAAGCTGATTAACTGGACGCAGACCGGGTCTATGTGGCCTATGACTTTTGGTCTTGCTTGCTGTGCGGTTGAAATGATGCATGCCGGTTGTTCTCGTTATGATTTGGATCGCTTTGGTATTGTGTTTCGTCCCTCTCCGCGTCAATCTGACGTGATGATCGTTGCTGGTACCTTGTGTAATAAGATGGCGCCAGCCTTGCGCAAAGTTTATGATCAGATGGCCGAGCCGCGCTGGGTTGTGTCCATGGGTTCTTGTGCAAACGGCGGTGGTTACTATCACTATTCTTACTCGGTGGTGCGTGGGTGTGATCGTATTGTGCCGGTTGATATTTACGTTCCAGGCTGTCCTCCTACTGCAGAGGCTCTGATTTACGGCATTATTCAATTGCAAAACAAGATTAAGCGTAATAACACGATCGCGCGTTGATCGTTCTTGGTCGCGACCTTAATAAAATAGAGCAAAATGACTACCAAATTAGAAAATCTTGATGCAACAGTAAAGGCGGTCATCGGCGAGCGACTCGTGCAGTCGCAATTGGCGCTTGGTGAGTTGACTGTTGTGGTGTCTGCAAAAGACTATTTGCAGGTAATGCTGGACCTTCGTGATCGTGCTGAGACGCATTTTGAAGAGTTGATTGATCTGTGTGGTGTTGACTACTCCACTTATGGAGATGGCGCTTGGGATGGTAAGCGTTTTGCAGTGGTTTCTCACCTATTGTCGATCAAGAATAATTGGCGTTTGCGTGTGCGTGTATTCGCTGAAGATGATGAATTTCCTGTCTTACCTTCCGTGGTTGATGTGTGGAATACGGCAAATTGGTATGAGCGCGAAGCCTTTGATTTCTTTGGTATTCTGTTTGAAGGTCATAATGATTTGCGTCGTATTTTGACCGACTATGGTTTCATCGGTCATCCATTCCGCAAAGATTTCCCAGTCTCTGGATATGTTGAAATGCGGTATGACGCAGATCAAAAACGTGTGGTCTATCAGCCTGTGACGATTGAGCCGCGTGAAAATACGCCACGTATTATTCGTGAAGAAAACTACGGGATAAAGGGTTAAAGGCATCTCGATGGCTGAAATTAAAAATTACACCTTAAACTTTGGTCCTCAACATCCAGCTGCGCATGGTGTTTTGCGCTTGGTATTGGAATTGGATGGCGAAGTAATTCAACGAGCAGATCCACACATTGGTCTGCTTCATCGTGCGACTGAAAAGTTAGCAGAGCAAAAGACATTCTTGCAATCAGTGCCATACATGGACAGGCTCGATTATGTGTCGATGATGTCCAATGAACACGCCTATGTCATGGCGATTGAGCGTATGCTGGGTCTTGAAGTGCCTTTGCGTGCGCAGTACATCCGAGTGATGTTCGATGAAATTACACGTCTGTTGAATCACCTGTTGTGGATTGGTGCACACGCGCTAGACGTTGGTGCGATGGCTGTCATTCTCTACGCTTTCCGTGAGCGCGAAGATTTGATGGATTGCTACGAAGCCGTTTCCGGTGCCCGTATGCACGCGGCTTACTATCGTCCAGGTGGTGTATATCGTGATTTGCCAGATGAGATGCCGAAGCACAAAGCATCCATTTTGAAAAATGAAAAAGCGATGCGTTTGTTGAATGAAAATCGTCAAGGTTCCTTGCTCGATTTCATTGAAGATTTTACGAACCGTTTCCCGAAATACGTCGATGAATATGAAACTCTGTTGACTGATAACCGTATCTGGAAGCAGCGTTTGGTCGGTATTGGTGTAGTTTCTCCTGAGCGTGCGATGGCAATGGGCTTTACCGGCCCCATGTTGCGTGGTTCGGGTGTTGAATGGGATTTGCGTAAGAAACAACCGTACGAAGTTTATGACTTGCTTGATTTCGACATCCCAGTTGGTGTCAATGGCGATAGTTATGATCGTTATTTGGTTCGTGTTGAGGAAATGCGTCAATCAAACCGCATCATTAAACAATGCGTCGAATGGTTACGTAATAATCCTGGTCAAGTGATGTCGACGAATCATAAGGTAGCGCCACCAAGTCGCGTGAATATGAAGTCGAATATGGAAGAGCTGATTCACCATTTTAAATTATTCACTGAAGGTTTCCATGTTCCTGCTGGTGAGGCATATGCCGCTGTTGAGCATCCAAAAGGTGAGTTTGGTATCTATTTGATGTCCGATGGTGCGAATAAACCGTATCGTATGAAGATTCGTGCGCCCGGTTTCGCTCATTTGCAAGGTTTGGATGAAATGGCCAAGGGCCACATGATTGCTGATGCTGTAACCATCATTGGTACGCAAGATATCGTGTTTGGTGAAATTGACCGGTAGTTGGTCTTGGGCGACGGGATAGTTTGCCCGTAACAGTAAATTGATAGATGATTGATGCCGCTCAGCGGCTCAATATTTGAGGCAAGAGCGATGATCTTATCAGAGCAAGCACTAAAGAAAATTGATCGCGAACTCGCGAAATTCCCGGCCGATCAGCGCCAATCAGCTGTGATGGCAGCGTTGGCGATCGCGCAAGATGAAACTAATTGGCTGTCGCCAGAAGTGATGCAGTTTATCGCTGATTACATCGGTATGCCAGCAGTGGCAGTCCAAGAAGTGGCAACGTTCTACAACATGTATAACACCAAGCCAGTCGGTCAGTTCAAGATCACTGTGTGCACTAATTTGCCTTGTGCATTGTCTGGTGGTGAACGCGCGGCCCATCATTTGAAACAAAAGCTAGGTCTTGACTACAAAGAAACCTCGGCTGACGGTAAATTCACTTTGATGGAAGGGGAGTGCATGGGCGCGTGTGGTGATGCACCTGTTATGTTGGTTAATAACAAGCGCATGTGCAGTTTCATGTCGAACGATAAGATTGATGCTTTGGTCAGTGAATTAGGTCAAACAGCGGAGGCGGGTAAATAATGACGAGTCTACATAATCGCCATATCAAGCCATTGATCCTTGCTGGCTTAGATGGAAAGAACTGGCACTTGCAAGATTACGTAGCGCGCGGTGGCTACCAGTCTTTGAAACGAATTTTGGATGAGAAAATCCCACCAGAACAAGTAATCGCTGAATTAAAGGCTTCGTCGTTGCGCGGTCGTGGTGGTGCAGGTTTTCCAACTGGCTTGAAGTGGAGCTTCATGCCACGTCAATTCCCTGGGCAAAAATATCTCGTTTGTAATACTGACGAAGGCGAACCAGGTACATTTAAAGATCGCGACATTATTCGTTATAACCCGCATGCTTTGATCGAAGGCATGGCTATTGGCGCTTACGCGATGGGTATTACGGTCGGTTATAACTACATTCACGGCGAGATTTTCGCCGACTACGATCGTTTCGAAGAAGCCTTGGAAGAAGCACGCGCTGCAGGCATGCTCGGTGACCGTATTCATGGTTCCGATTTTTCATTCCAATTGCATGCATTCCACGGCTATGGCGCTTACATCTGCGGTGAAGAAACAGCTTTGTTGGAGTCCTTAGAGGGGAAAAAAGGTCAGCCACGTTTCAAACCACCATTCCCAGCGAGTTTTGGTTTGTATGGTAAACCAACGACGATCAATAACACAGAAACTTTTGCTGCTGTGCCATTCGTATTGGCGATGGGCGGTGAAGCTTATGCAGCACTCGGTAAACCAAATAACGGCGGTACGAAGATTTTCTCTATGTCCGGTGACGTAGCGAAGCCAGGTAATTACGAAGTGCCGCTCGGTACACCATTTGCGACTTTGTTGGAGTTGGCAGGTGGTATGCGTGATGGCAAGAAAATCAAAGCGGTTATTCCAGGTGGTTCATCAATGCCTGTGTTGACCGGCGACGTCATGATGGCAACCGATATGGACTATGACTCGATCGCGAAAGCAGGTTCGATGTTGGGTTCTGGTGCAGTGATCGTGATGGATGAAACCCGTTGCATGGTGAAATCCTTGCTGCGTTTGTCGTACTTCTATTTTGAAGAATCTTGCGGTCAATGTACGCCGTGCCGTGAAGGGACTGGCTGGTTGTATCGCATCGTTCATCGTATCGAAAACGGTCAAGGCCGCCCGGAAGATTTGGATATGCTCAACGCCGTTGCTGATGGCATTCAAGGTCGTACGATTTGTGCCTTGGGTGATGCTGCAGCGATGCCAGTACGTGCATTCGTCAAGAATTTCCGAGAAGAGTTTGAGTACCACATTGAGCACAAACATTGCTTAGTGCCGACGTATTTGTAATTAAAGTTTTAGTGTCTGCTTGAACAGAGCCGTTCAAGTTTGAAAAATTATTCGCTTAGCGTACCCAGAGCACACCATGGTTGAAATTGAAATAGACGGCAAGAAAGTAGAAGTCCCTGCGGGAAGCATGGTCATGGATGCTGCCAATAAACTTGGCACATACATTCCCCACTTTTGCTATCACAAGAAACTGTCCATTGCGGCCAACTGCCGTATGTGTTTGGTCGAGGTAGAAAAAGCACCGAAGCCATTGCCAGCTTGCGCCACACCAGTGACTCAAGGCATGATCGTTCGCTCAAACAGCGACAAGGCAACCAAAGCACAAAAAGATGTGATGGAGTTCTTGTTGATCAACCATCCACTCGATTGCCCAATTTGCGATCAAGGTGGCGAATGTCAGTTACAAGATTTGGCCGTGGGTTACGGTAAAACCAGCTCACGCTATCAAGAAGAAAAACGTGTTGTGTTCCACAAGAACGTAGGCCCATTGATTTCGATGGAAGAAATGAGCCGTTGCATTCACTGCACACGTTGTGTCCGTTTCGGCCAAGAGATTGCCGGTGTCATGGAATTGGGTATGCTCAATCGTGGCGAGCATTCAGAAATCACTTCTTTCGTTGGGAAAACAGTTGACTCCGAATTGTCTGGCAACATGATCGACCTTTGCCCAGTCGGTGCCTTGACTTCGAAACCATTCCGTTATTCTGCCCGTACATGGGAATTGTCTCGCCGTAAGTCGGTTAGTGCGCATGATGGATTGGGTTCAAATCTGATCGTTCAAGTCAAAAATAACAAAGTGTTGCGCGTTGTTCCTTTGGAAAACGATGAGATCAATGAATGCTGGATTTCAGACAAAGACCGTTTCGCTTATGAAGGTTTGAATACTGAAGATCGTCTGACTAAACCAATGTTGAAACAAGGCGGTCAGTGGCAAGAAACTGACTGGCAAACAGCGCTTGAATACGTCGCTCATGGTTTGAAAAATGTTCGTCATGAACATGGTGCGAATGCCATCGGTGCGTTAGCGACAGCAAACTCCACGTTGGAAGAACTGAGTTTATTAGCTGGTGTTGTACGTGGTATGGGGTCCGACAACATCGAAACACGTTTGCGTCAGTCTGATTTCGGTCTAACAGGTAAAGCAACACCTTGGTTGGGTATGTCGATCGCATCCTTCGCGCAATTGCGTCAAGTGTTTGTGATTGGTTCCTTCTTGCGTAAAGACCATCCGTTGTTGGCCGCTCGTTTGCGCCAAGCAGTGAAGAGTGGTACGAAGCTAAGCGTATTGCATGCAACTGACGACGAATTGTTGATGAAAGTCGCCAACAAAGCGGTGGTGGCGCCATCTCAATGGCTGTCTTTCTTGGCTGAAGTCGCAACAGCGGTTGCGAATGTAAAACAAGTCGCAAAACCAGCTGGTATCGCCGAAGTTGTGGTGAGCGAAACGGCGCAAGCGATTGCCAATAATTTGTTATCGTCGAATGACGAAAACAAAGGTGGCGTATTCCTCGGTAACACGGCAGCACAACATCCAAATGCAAGCCAAATTCACGCATTAGCGCAATGGATTTCGCAGCAAACAGGAACTGGCTTTGGTTATTTGACTGAAGCAGCAAACTCAGTTGGTGCTTATCTGGCTGGCGCAGTACCAGCCAATGCTGAAGTGGCTGGCTCAGTATTGAGCAATGCACGCAAGGCACTCTTGTTGCTCAATGCTGAGGCACAACATGATTTTGCAGACGCCAACCGAGCAAGTGCCGTATTAGCTCAAGCTGATATGGTGGTGGTAATGTCACCGTTTAAACAAGGTTTCGAATACGCCGATGTTTTGTTGCCAGTTTCTCCATTTACTGAGACAGCAGGTACTTTCGTCAATTGCGAAGGTCGTGCACAAAGTTTCCATGGTGTCGTTAAGCCCCTCGGTGATACACGTCCAGCGTGGAAAGTATTGCGTGTATTGGGTAACCTGTTAGGCTTGGAAAAATTTGAGTTTGAAACTTCAGAAGCCGTGCGTGATGCAGTGATCGGCCAAGGTGTCACCGATTGTTCTAGTAAGTTGAATAATTCTACAGAGATCTCTATAGCGGCTGCTTCTTCAACTGCCGGATTGGAACGCGTATCTGATGTGAATATCTATAGTACAGATGCCGTCGTACGTCGCTCCGAATCCTTGCAACGTACTGCAGATGCAAAGGCGGCGACTACTGTGAGTTTAAGTGCAGCCGAGTTTGCGCGTCTAGGTATTGCGAATGGTGATTTTGTGAAATTGACGCAAGGTGCTGCTTCTATCGTGATGCCAGCCAACTTAGATAAATCATTGCCGTCAACGGTAGTTCGTGTTGCCGCTGGTGTGTTGGCGACGCATCAACTGGGTGCGATGTTCGGCCCAATTAGTGTGGAGCGTGCATAATGAATTTCTTAGAAACGATTCAATCCTACGGCGTACAGTATTTGGGCTCTTTGTGGCCTTTGGTATGGACCTTGGTCAAGATTGTTTGCGTCACATTGCCATTGCTCGGTGCAGTTGCTTACTTGACGTTGTGGGAACGTAAGATGATTGGTTGGATGCACGTGCGTCTTGGACCAAATCGTGTCGGTCCAGCTGGTTTGCTGCAACCAATTGCTGATGCTTTGAAGTTGCTGTTGAAAGAGATCATCGTTCCAGCAAAAGCAAATAAAGTGTTGTTCGTGTTGGCGCCGATCATGACAATTATGCCGGCACTTGCAGCTTGGTCTGTTGTGCCATTTGGTCCTGATGTTGTATTGGCTAACGTTAACGCCGGTTTGTTGTTGATCATGGCAATCACTTCCATGGAAGTCTACGGCATCATCATCGCGGGTTGGGCTTCGAACTCTAAGTATGCGTTCCTTGGTGCGATGCGTGCTTCCGCACAAATGGTTTCCTATGAAATTGCGATGGGCTTTGTTTTGGTCATCGTTTTGATGGTCTCGGGTAGTTTGAATTTGACAGAAGTAGTGAATGGTCAAATGAAAGGCTATTTCGCTGATCATGGCTGGAATTTCTTGTCTTGGAACTGGTTGCCTTTATTGCCGATGTTTGTGATCTATGTGATTTCCGGTATCGCTGAGACAAATCGTCATCCGTTTGACGTGGTTGAGGGCGAGTCTGAGATCGTTGCTGGTCACATGGTTGAATACTCCGGTATGTCATTTGCGATGTTCTTCTTGGCTGAATACGCCAACATGATTTTGATTTCTGCTTTGGCTTCCATCATGTTCTTGGGTGGTTGGAATTCACCGATAGGTCATGACGTTCCAGTTCTAGGTTTGTTAGCTTACATCCCAGGGTGGATCTGGTTGGGTATCAAAACTTTCGTCGTAGTGTCGATGTTTATTTGGGCTCGCGCTTCTTTCCCACGTTATCGCTATGATCAAATCATGCGCTTGGGCTGGAAGGTCTTCATACCTTTGACTTTGGTCTACTTAGTGATCGTCGCTGCATGGATGCAAAGCGCTTGGAACATTTGGAAATAATCGACTCAGCTCAGCTTAGCTAAGAATAAATGGAAGCAAATAATGGAAGCGATTAAAGATTTTTTTGGCAGCCTCATGCTGCGCGAGCTGATCAAGGGTTTAGCCCTGACAGGCCGCTATATGTTTGCACGCAAGATAACGGTGCAATTCCCCGAAGAAAAGACGCCGCAATCTCCACGTTTTCGTGGTTTGCACGCGTTGCGCCGTTATCCAAACGGGGAAGAGCGCTGCATCGCTTGTAAATTATGTGAAGCAGTTTGCCCAGCAATGGCGATTACGATTGAGTCTGATCAACGTGAAGATGGTTCTCGTCGTACTACACGTTACGACATCGATTTGACCAAGTGTATTTTCTGCGGCTTCTGTGAAGAGTCATGCCCAGTGGATTCGATCGTTGAAACACATGTTTTGGAATATCACGGCGAAAAACGCGGTGACTTGTATTTCACCAAAGAGATGCTGCTGGCTGTTGGTGATCGTTACGAACCAGAAATTGCGGCAGCCCGTCAAGCTGACGCTAAATACCGCTAGACTGGAAGAGCTTAGCTATGGATTTTACAACTGCTTTATTTTATGTGTTCGCTGCCATTTTGGTGTTGGCCGCGACGCAAGTGATCACCGCGCGTAGCCCTGTGCATGCGGCATTGTTTTTGGTTTTGTCCTTTTTCAGCGCTGCTGGTATTTGGTTGTTGTTGAAAGCGGAGTTTTTGGCCATCGTGCTGGTGTTGGTCTATGTCGGTGCTGTCATGGTCTTGTTCCTGTTCGTCGTGATGATGCTCGATATTAATATGGACAAGCTTCGCGAGGGATTTTGGGGGCGTTTACCATTGGCCGCCATCGTAGGTTTGGTAATCGCCTTCGAGATGTCTGCCGTGTTGTTGAAAGGCTTTTTGCGTCCCGATAATGCAGCACCTGCAAACGCTGCAATAATCGGTGACACGAAGTTCTTGGGCATCGAAATCTTCACAAAGTATTTGTTTGCTTTCGAGGTTGCAGCGGTAATTTTGTTGTTAGCGATTGTTGCTGCTGTTGCTCTGACACTGCGTCGTCGCAAAGACAGTAAATATTTCGACCCAGCAGCTGCTGTGAAAGTAAAACGGAACGATCGCGTACGTTTGGTCAATATGAAAGCAGAATCCGACCGCGCATCCGCCGGCGAAAAAGCTGCAGAGAATACAGGTGTATAAATGGCTTTAACATTGACACATTTTTTGGTTTTAGGCGCGATTTTGTTTGCGATTTCTATCGTCGGCATTTTCATGAACCGCAAAAACATCATCGTCTTGTTAATGGCAATAGAATTGATGTTGTTGGCGGTTAACATGAATTTCATCGCCTTTTCCCACTATTTAGGTGATGCGGCGGGGCAGGTTTTTGTCTTCTTCATTTTGACTGTGGCAGCAGCAGAATCTGCAATTGGTTTGGCGATTCTGGTGGTGATGTTCCGTAATTTGGACACGATCAATGTGGAAGATCTGGGTACATTGAAAGGCTAATATCACCAAAATTTTTGGTGAGTAGTGACTTTGATGTATTGGGAATTAGAGAAATAAGATAACAAAGGGTCGATATGGCGGGGCAACTTAACCCACATTTATTACTGGCAGTACCACTTGCACCACTGGCTGGTGCCGCAATTGCGGGTCTGTTAGGTACAAAGTTCTTTGGTAACCTAGTTGGTCGTAAGGTGTCGCACACGGCGACCATCCTCGGCGTCTTGGTGGCTTTCGTATTATCGTGCATGACCCTTTCTGAGGTCATCGACGGCGCAAAATACAATGGCACCCTGTATCAATGGATGAATGTGGGTGGCATGAAACTGGAAGTTGGTTTCTTAGTTGATAGCCTGACAGCGATGATGATGTGCGTCGTCACCTTCGTGTCGTTGATGGTGCATATCTACACGATTGGCTACATGGCGGAAGACGAAGGTTACAACCGCTTCTTTGCATACATCTCTCTGTTTACTTTCTCCATGTTGATGCTGGTCATGAGTAACAACTTCTTGCAGTTGTTCTTTGGCTGGGAAGCAGTGGGTCTGGTTTCCTACTTGTTGATCGGTTTCTGGTACACAAAACCAACCGCTATTTACGCGAACATGAAAGCCTTTTTGGTGAATCGTGTTGGTGACTTTGGTTTTATTCTTGGTATCGGTTTGCTGGTTGCTTATGCTGGTTCGATGAACTACGCAGAAGTATTTGCGAAGAAAGACACATTGGCACCAATCATGTTGCCTGGTACCGATTGGATGTTGATCACTGTCGCATGTATTTGCTTGTTTATCGGTGCAATGGGCAAGTCTGCACAATTCCCGTTGCATGTATGGTTGCCAGATTCGATGGAAGGCCCAACGCCGATTTCTGCTTTGATTCATGCAGCAACAATGGTTACCGCCGGTATTTTTATGGTGGCACGTATGTCCCCGCTGTTTGAGATGTCGGATACAGCTTTGTCCTTCATTATGGTAATTGGTGCCATCACAGCCTTGTTCATGGGTTTCCTCGGCATCATTCAAAACGATATTAAACGTGTCGTCGCGTATTCGACCTTGTCTCAATTGGGTTATATGACGGTTGCCTTGGGCGCGTCTGCTTACTCAGTAGCTGTATTCCATTTGATGACACACGCTTTCTTTAAAGCTTTGTTGTTCTTAGCTGCGGGTTCTGTGATCATCGGCATGCATCATGATCAAGATATCCGTAACATGGGTGGATTGTGGAAGTACATGCCAAAAACTTGGATCACCTCGTTGCTCGGTTCTTTGGCATTGATCGGTACGCCATTTTTCTCTGGCTTCTACTCAAAAGACTCAATCATCGAAGCAGTGATGGCATCTCATTTGCCAACATCAGGCTTTGCGCAATTTGCAGTATTGGCTGGCGTATTCGTGACGGCTTTCTACTCTTTCCGTATGTATTTCTTGGTGTTCCACGGTAAAGAGAATTTTGGTCATGCACACCATGGTCACGATGATCATCATCATGGTTTGGCACCAGGTCAAAAACCTCACGAATCTCCGGCGGTTGTTTGGGTGCCATTGGTGTTATTGGCTATCCCATCTGTATTCATTGGCTTGTATACAATTCAACCAATGTTGTTTGGAGACTTCTTCAAAGATGTGATCTTCGTTAACCACCACGCCCATCCAGCAATGGAAGAGTTGGCACATGAATTCCATAGCTGGCAGGCGATGGGTAAACACGCCTTGCAAACGCCACCATTCTGGTTGGCCTTGTCCGGCGTTGCTTTAGCTTATTTCTTCTACATGGTTAAGCCAAGCATCCCAGCTGCAATCAAACAGAAGGCAAGTGTTATTTACAATATCCTAGATAATAAATACTACATGGACCGCTTCAATGAGATCGTGTTCGCGGGGGGCGCTCGCTTGCTCGGTGGCGGATTGTGGAACATCGGTGACAAAGGTTTGATCGACGGTTTGGTTGTGAACGGAAGTGCGAAATTGGTTGGTTTGTTTTCTAAGATCGTTCGTTTGTTCCAGACAGGTTTTATTTACCACTATGCGTTCGTCATGATCTTGGGTGTACTTGGTTTCCTGATTTATTTCATGCCGCTCCCATTTTCTAAATAATATTGAAACGCTTAGATTAAGTATTTAGTAAAACATTCAGTACGACTTTAAGTGCAATACCGAGTTACGAATCAGTGACTAAACAAGTGACTAAAAAAAGATAATCATGATGCTGTCAACTTCTCCTTTATTAAGCCTGTCGATTTGGGTACCTATCGTATTTGGCATCTGCGTATTAGCCTTGGGCCGCGATAAGAACCCTGGCTTTGTGCGCCTCGTGTCCTTGGTTGGTTCCATTATTAGCTTCTTGGTGACGATCCCAGTTATCGCGAACTTTGATAATGCGGCACATGGTATGCAGTTTGTCGAGAAGATGAATTGGATCTCTCGTTTCAATGCTTTCTATGCCTTGGGTGTTGACGGCTTGGCGATGTGGTTGGTGCCATTGACAGCATTTATCACCGTTATCGTAGTCATCGCTGCGTGGGAAGTAATTGAAAAGAATGTTGCTCAATATATGGGCGCGTTTTTGATTTTGTCCGGCTTAATGATCGGTGTATTCTGCGCGACCGATGGCTTGTTGTTCTATGTGTTCTTCGAAGCTACCTTGATTCCGATGTACATCATTGTTGGTATTTGGGGTGGTCCAAATCGCGTATACGCAGCGTTCAAGTTTTTCTTGTACACCTTGCTCGGTTCTTTGTTGACGCTGGTTGCCATCATTTACCTCTACATGAAGTCCGGTTCATTCGACATCGCGGCATGGCATAAATTGCCTTTGCCTTTGGATGTGCAGATCATGTTGTTCTTTGCGTTCTTAATGGCGTTTGCGGTCAAGGTTCCAATGTGGCCAGTCCATACATGGTTGCCAGATGCTCACGTTGAAGCGCCGACCGGTGGCTCTGTCGTATTGGCAGCAATTATGTTGAAACTGGGCGCATATGGTTTCTTGCGTTTCTCTTTGCCTATCGCTCCAGATGCGAGTCATGCATTGTCTGGCATGATGATTACCTTGTCTCTAATCGCAGTGATCTACATTGGCTTGGTCGCTTTGGTGCAGAAGGATATGAAGAAGTTGGTGGCTTACTCTTCAATTGCACACATGGGCTTCGTTACACTCGGTTTCTTTATGTTCAATGATATGGCAGTGCAGGGCGCAGTCGTGCAGATGATTTCTCACGGCTTTATCTCTGCCGCAATGTTCTTGTGTATCGGTGTTTTGTATGACCGAGTACATTCCCGTGAAATCGCAGATTACGGCGGTGTCGTGAACACTATGCCAAAGTTTGCTGCTTTGTTTATCTTGTTCTCTATGGCCAATTGCGGCTTGCCAGCGACTTCTGGTTTCGTCGGTGAGTTCATGGTGATTATCGGCGCTGTTAAATTCAATTTCTGGATCGGTATGTTGGCAGCGACCGCTTTGATTTTCGGAGCAGCCTATTCATTATGGATGGCGAAACGCGTTATTTTTGGTGCGATCACCCATGATCACGTGGCAAAGCTGACTGACCTAAATAAACGTGAATTCTTTATGTTAGGCGTGTTGGCAATTGCAGTTATTGTGATGGGATGCTACCCAGGTCCTGTGACTGATGCGATGCAAGTGTCAGTGTCTGATTTGTTGAAACACGTCGCGACATCGAAAATTCCGATGTAATACAGAATTACTGCTTCTTTCACGAGGGTGTGGAAGCAGAGAAGTTAATCGCTTCCAAGTGAAATGCAACTTGAAGCAAAGATAAATGTAAGTAGAAATAACTAATATGAACCTGATACCACTACAACTTTATCCAGAAGTTTTCTTACTACTGTCGATCTGTGCGATCTTGTTGATCGATATGTTTCTCGGTGAGGAAAAACGCAATGTCACTTACGCATTGAGTTTGTTGAGTATTGGTGTGTGTGGCATCTTGACGATGAACGCGTCGAGCGGTTCATCGGTCTACCTGAGTAATAACATGTTCGTATCAGATGCGATGTCCAACTTAATGAAGTTGTTCTCGTATATCGCAGTTGGCGTGACGTTCATTTATGGCCGCCAATATGCAAGCGACCGTGGCATGACCAAAGGTATGTTGGGTGGCGAATTCTATGTAATCGCATTATTCGCTTTGCTCGGTCAAATGATTATGATCTCTGGCAATAATATGCTGGTGATTTACCTCGGTCTGGAATTGATGTCCTTGGCTTTATATGCTCTGGTTGCTTTGCGTCGTGATAATACGACATCGACAGAAGCTGCGATGAAGTACTTCGTATTGGGTGCTTTAGCTTCTGGTTTCTTGTTGTACGGTATTTCCATGATTTACGGCGCAACAGGCAGTTTGAATTTGAATGTGATTGCAACCGAAGCAGCGAAGCTGACGGCGAATAAAAATATCCTGACCTTTGGTATCGTGTTCGTGGTAGCCGGTTTGGCGTTTAAATTAGGTGTCGTACCTTTCCACATGTGGGTACCCGACGTCTATCAAGGTTCCCCAACAGTCGTCACTTTGCTCTTGGGTGGCGCACCTAAATTGGCAGCCTTCGCAATCTGTTATCGTATTCTGGCAGAAGGCTTATTCCCACAAGTGATCCAGTGGCAGCAAATGTTGATGGTCCTTGCGGTGATGTCGATGGCGGTCGGTAATATTACGGCGATAGCGCAAACCAACCTCAAACGTATGTTGGCTTATTCGACGATTTCACAAATGGGCTTTATGTTATTGGGCTTTATTTCAGGCGTATCCAATGCCAATCCAGCCTTGGCTGTTGAAGCTTATAGCGCTTCGATGTTCTATTCGATCACTTACGTGATGACGACTTTGGGTACCTTCGGCGTGATCTTGTTATTGTCTCGTAATGGCTTTGAAGCGGAAGAGATCGCTGATCTGAAGGGCTTGAATAAACGTAGTAAATGGTTCGCCTTCATTATGTTGTTGTTGATGTTCTCTTTGGCTGGTATCCCGCCATTGATGGGCTTCTACGCAAAATTGTCAGTATTGAGCTCAGTGGTTGCAGCGGGTCAAATCTGGTTGGCGGTTGCAGCTGTGTTGTTCTCATTGATTGGTGCATTCTACTATTTGCGTATCGTTAAAGTGATGTACTTTGATGAGCCGCAAGATCAATCTGCGATCGTAGCAAGTGCAGATATGAAGATTGTTCTCAGCGTCAATGGCTTGGCAGTATTGTTGCTTGGTATCGTTCCAGGTCCATTGCTGACAAGCTGTGTTGAAGCGATTAAGAGTGCACTTGCCTCTTAAGATTTTTTACAGTATCAATTAGCATATAAGGTAAGCGCCAGTGAACATATCACTTTTGAGTTGGTTGGTGATTGGTCTGGCGCTTGTACTTGCCTCCCTCCCGTTCCTGTCTGAGCGATTCTTCGCTGTTTTCGCGTTGGAGGCGTTTCCGCAAAAGCCGATTTGGCTGCGTCTGATTGAATTGATTAGCTATTATTGCTTAGTTGGTTTGGTCGGTTTCGCTTTGGAAGCAAACACCGGTAATCCTTTCCCACAAAGCAAAGAGTTTTATGTCGTTACTTTTTGCATGTTTATTGTTTTTGCCTTTCCTGCTTTTACTTATCGCTATCTGAAAAAATAGATGAGTAAGGAAACGCCAAACCTTCAGTTGAGTGCCGCTGAGAACCCC
Organism: Affinundibacterium nitidum; assembly: GCF_014284155.1. Taxonomy (GTDB): domain Bacteria; phylum Pseudomonadota; class Gammaproteobacteria; order Burkholderiales; family Burkholderiaceae_D; genus Undibacterium; species Undibacterium nitidum. The sequence continues at coordinate 703,991 of NZ_JACOFZ010000001.1, read as the reverse complement.
AATCTTGCCGAAGTTAAAGTGGAAACTGTTCGTGCTTTCGAAGGCAGTTTTCTACATGTTGAAAAAGATTTAGTACGCCTTCCTGATGGTAAGCAAGTGAGCCGCGAATACATTAAGCACCCCGGTGCTGTAGTGATTCTGCCGCTATTTGAAGATGGCACGGTACTTTTGGAGCGTCAATTTCGTTATCCTCTTGATCGCGTATTTCTCGAGTTCCCCGCAGGGAAAATCGACGCTGGTGAAGACCATCTCGAATGCGCCAAGCGCGAACTCAAAGAAGAAACGGGTTATACCGCAAGCGATTGGTCTTTTGTCTGCACTATCCATAACGCGATTGCCTACTCCGACGAACATCTTGATATCTATCTCGCAAAAGGCTTACAAGCGGGCGAGGCTCAGCTCGATGCTGAAGAGTTTTTAGAGACCTTTAGAGCACCAGTTTCGCAAGTGCTTGAGTGGGTAAGAGCCGGACAAATCACCGACGTTAAAACCGTTATCGGTGCATTTTGGTTGGAAAAAATAATGCGAGGCGAGTGGGTGGTTTAAACCTAAATAATTAACACTGATAGGCATAAAAAAACGCTGAAATCGAAACGATTCAGCGTTTTTTTTGTTTTAGTAGTCGAAGACTCTACATACTTGAGTAGTTTGGACCGCCGCCACCTTCTGGTGTTACCCAAACGATGTTTTGGGTAGGATCTTTGATATCACAGGTTTTGCAATGTACACAGTTCTGCGCATTGATCTGTAAGCGGTCAGCACCTTCTTCCGTCTTCACGAATTCGTACACCCCAGCTGGGCAATAACGGCTTTCTGGGCCCGCATATTTCGCCAAATTGACGTTCACCGGAACCGACGCATCTTTCAATGTCAAATGAATTGGCTGGTCTTCAGCATGGTTAGTATTGGAGATAAACACAGAGGAGAGACGATCAAATGTCAACTTGCCATCTGGTTTTGGATAATTAATTGGTGTGAATTCTGAAGCCGGACGTAAGCAAGCGTGATCTGGTGTTGAATGATGCAGAGTCCATGGCGCTTTACCGCGCAACAAGACCTGATCGATCCATACCAGAGGCGCACCGTAAGCGCCGCGTTTCAACAATGGTTTAACGTTCCGTGCGATATGTAATTCTTCGTGCAACCAAGAGGCCTCAAACGCTGCGCTATAAGCAATCAACTCGTCATGTTGGCGATCTGCTGTGACAGCATCAAAAGCTGCTGTTGCCGCTAACATGCCTGTCTTGATTGCAGCGTGACTACCTTTGATACGACTCATGTTGAGGAAGCCTGCATCGCAGCCAATCAGGGCGCCGCCAGGGAAGGTGAGCTTAGGCAAAGACTGCAAACCACCTGCAGTAATCGCGCGAGCACCATAGGAAATACGTTTGGCACCTTCGAAATAAGTGCGAATCGCTGGATGTGTTTTGAAGCGTTGGAACTCTTCAAACGGCGAGATATATGGGTTTTCATAAGCTAGGCCAACGACATAGCCGACCGCGACTTGATTGTTTTCGAGGTGGTATAAAAATGAACCCGCATATTGATCCATCATTGGCCAGCCTGTCGTGTGCACCACCAAGCCTGGTTTATGATGTTTCGGGTCGATCTCCCACAATTCTTTAATACCGATACCGTAGGATTGTGGATCTTTACCTTTGTCGAGCTCGTACTTGGCAATCATCTGCTTGCCCAAATGGCCGCGCGCGCCTTCAGCGAACAAAGTATATTTCGCGTGCAACTCCATACCAATTTGGAAGGAAGGAGATGCTTCGCCTTCGCGATTGACGCCCATATTGCCAGTCGCCACGCCTTTGACTGAGCCATCGTCGTTGTAAAGAACTTCAGCTGCAGTAAAGCCAGGAAACACCTCAACGCCTAAGGCTTCGGCTTGCTGCGCCAACCAACGTGTGACATTGCCCAACGAGATGATGTAATTGCCTTCGTTGTGGAAGCATTTAGGCACTAACCAATTTGGTGTGCGTATCGCGCTCGTCTCAGTCAATACCAAGATTTCATCTTCAGTGACTGGGGTATTGAGCGGCGCACCTAATTCTTTCCAATTGGGGAACAACTCGGTCAATGCTTTGGGATCCATGATCGCGCCCGACAAGATGTGGGCACCTGGCTCGCCGCCTTTTTCGAGGACGACAACTGATACATCCTTGCCTGTTTCTGCTGCCAGTTGCTTGAGCTTGATCGCTGCAGATAAGCCAGCTGGGCCACCGCCAACGATGACGACGTCGTATTCCATGGCGTCACGTGGGCCGTATTCTTCTAACAGTTTTTGTGAGGATGTTGTCATAATAATTTTGCTTTCCAAAAATAAAGGAACGAGCGTGCTAATTTGAATATCGGATCTTAGGGGCAGTCGGACAAATGTGCAAGTCGAGAAACTAGTGGTGAATTTCTAAAGCACGCTGCTTGTTGTTTTTCATATGAGCGAATTATCCCAGATTTTCCTAAGATTGCCTTCACATTAAGAGGGGGAAGGGCGCTAAAAATTGCATGTCAGCGCCAAAATGACCAGAAACGCGACAGTGATTGTTGATGACAAGCCTATGGTCTTTGTCGCTTCAGAAGTGGTATGCTGCAGCACAACAGGCGATGGCGGATGATGGACTATAGTGTCGTCGATGAACTAAGGTAGTCTAATTTAGATGGAGAATTGGCATGGGTATAGAAGTAAATTTCGAAGGTAAAGTGGCCTTGATCACCGGCGCTTCGAGCGGTCTTGGTGCGCGTTTCGCGAAAGTCTTAGCGATGGCGGGTGCTCAAGTTGTGTTGGCATCACGTCGTACTGAACGCTTGAAAGAATTACGTGCGGAGATCGAAGCCGATGGCGGCGCAGCTCACGTAGTCGCTTTGGACGTCACTGACTATGCCAGCATCAAATCTGCGATCGCTCACGCGGAAACTGAAGCTGGTCCCATCGACATCTTGATCAATAATTCAGGTGTCTCAACTCAGCAAAAATTGGTCGACGTCACACCTGAAGATTATGCTTTTGTGATGGATACTAACCAACGTGGTGCATTCTTTGTCGCCCAGGAAACGGCAAAGCGCATGATTACTCGCTACAAAGGCGACCCAAAGAAACAGCATCGCATCATCAATATCGCTTCGGTAGCAGGCCTGCGTGTGATTCCGCAATTGGGAATTTACTGCATGAGCAAGGCAGCTGTTGTGCAAATGACGAAAGCCATGGCTGTTGAATGGGGCAAGTTCGGTATCAACGTCAATGCGATCTGCCCAGGCTACATTGAAACGGAAATTAATTCCGAGCACTTCCAGACAGAGCAAGGCAAAAAATTGATCGATATGTTGCCGCGCAAGCGTGTCGGTACACCAGAGGATTTGGATGGACTTTTGCTGTTGCTAGCTGCTGAAGAATCTCGTTTCTTGAACGGCTCTATTGTTGCTGCTGACGATGGTTTAAGCGTAACCTAATTCCACGCTAGTAGCGTAGGTGAAGTCGAAGATCCAAAAAAAAGAAGAGCCTCACGCCCGAAGACTGGGCATGAGGCTCATTTTTTAGTTCACTTTCGTGAGCCTAAACCAGTTTAAATTCCAACCTCCGTTGTTCGCTTTGATACCAAACTTATGTGAACCAGCACTCAGGCTCACATTGTGTTTGATGGTGGTCCAGGTTTGCCATCCTCCTGTCGCTGGAATATTGATCGCGCCATAAGACGGTGTGCCGCCAGCTTCTTCCAGCACCAAATTTCCACCACCGCTTAAACTCGCCACCCGGTACTCGACTTGGTAAGTGCCAGAGCTTGGAATATTTACCGCTGGATAAGACATCCAATCACCTGCGTCGATATAGCCAACGTTCATTCCTCCGCCGGCATCACTCGTGTTTTCAAGCTTGACTCCGCTCATCACAAGATAGTCTTCCCCTTGAATCGTGATGCCGTCAGACGGCGGTATAGAAGCGGATTCAAACTTAATCCAATTGAGGTTAAATCCGCCACTTTTCGCGGATATGGCAAAGTTTTGTTTGCCCGCAGCGAGATTGACGGTGTGGCTAACTGTTGTCCATGTTTGCCATCCACCGGTGTAGGGAATATTTACGCTGCCGTAACTAGGCGTACCGCCAGCTTGTTCCAACTGGAGCAGCCCAGTACTGTTGGGGCTAGCAACGCGATAGCTGACTTTATAGCTACCGGCTGCAGGCACATCAACGCTGTAGCTCATCCAATCGCCGGTATCGATATAGCCGACATTTTGACCGCCGCCAGCGTCGCTGGTTGATTCGGTTTGCACACCAGACATATTACAAAATGCTTCTGCTTCAAGTGTGCCCGGAGCGGCGAAGGTAGTGCAAGTGCTCGGTGTGCTACTCGGCCAAGTGGAGATAATGTTTTTGGCGAGATTGCCAGAGGCAGTTAGTTGTGATGGGCTCCAATTACCGGTCGCACTAGCGCCTGGCACTAAGGCAGAGGCACCTTCGTTTTTGTCGTTGAGCGCCCAGTTTGCATTGCTGATGTTATTGCGCTTCATGAAGTCGACCCAGGCTGCGGTTTCGCCTGCATTTACGCCACCATCGCCTGACGCGCCAACTGAACCCCATTCGGTAACGAAAAGCGGGATGCCATTATTCAAGGCCGTGGTCGCCCAATCACGCAAATATTGTCCATGGCTGCCAGCATAAAAGTGCAGGGTATAGGCAATATTCTTATAGCCTGTGATAGGATCGCGCGATGCTTCATCTACCTTTTGAGACCATTGCGGCGTACCCACGATAATCAGATTGTTTGGATCGATAGCGCGAATGGCTGAGATCACGGCATTAGCATACGGTTTGATCGTGCCACTCCACGAGATTTGTAAAGGCTCGTTATAGATCTCGTAAATCACGTTGGGATAGTTCTTGTAGGTACGTGCCATTTCTTGGAAGAAGGCGATCGACTGTGCTTGGTAGTCCTCTGCATGATGGGTATGCCAATCGATAATGACATACATATCGTTAGCGATTGCTGCATCGACCACCGCCTTGACGCGAGCCTTATTGCTTGCTGGGTCTTGCAGGTAGCCGCCATCATCATTGACCCCCATTGCGGCGCGGACAATATTCGATTTCCAGTCGCGTTTTAAGGTGCTGACAACGCCAGCGTTATAAAATTTTTCACCGCCCCAATTGTTGTTGCTCCAAAAGAGGCTATTTCCTGCAAAGCTAGCCACCTGGCCGCCCGCGAGAACTTTATTGCCGCTGGTGCTCAGTGGTTGTACTGCTTCAGCGTTAAAGCCCTGCATCAGGGCTAGGCTGCAGATACTGAGTTTGAATAGTTTGCACAAAGTTGTACCGACTTGTCTTAGGTCGGATTGCGAACTCTGTATTGAGGGGAGTTGGCTAAGCGTGTTCATATCGTCTCTCTTTTTAATTGGAAAATAAAATTAACAAACCAGCTGTTGTGAACCCTTACAAGCTTGTGGTGACCAAACACGGGGGGCGCATCATAGAGCAAACCAGCAATGACGGTCCGGACGACATTGCCACAACTCTATCGAGCAAATTTGAGCACTTTGTTTTCCTGCCGTCTTGTGCTGTGCAAGGCGGCAAGCGAAATCATTAGTCAGACAATACTTTCTCAAGATCGTGCGCCATTCGATGTTAGATTCAAATTTCGCTCTTACTGTTGAGGTAGGGGCGAACCCAAAATCAAACGACAGACTGCGCTGAATCCCATTCAGATCACTGAGATGTCTCTTTTCTGAAAACGATTTCAAATATGAGATTAGCATGCTTTTTGTGAATTTGGAATCGTTTCCATATCGGTTGTCGAGTTTTTCGTTGGTGCGTAGCAGCATTCTGACTAAAGCCGTGAATTGCTAGGAACGGAAGATTTTGCTCCCTGGCTTGGGCTCGCTGCAAAGCTTTATTTACACCGCAAATGATTGGCCTGCATGATGCGGTCAATTCATTCGAGCTGAGCAGGGCTCAAGTAGCGATACGCAATAATTTGTTGATGAGTTCGCTTGAACTTGCGGCGTTGAGCTTTTTCATCAACTTAGCACGATACATCTCGACGGTTCTTGGACTGAGTGCGAGTTGGCGTGCGATCATTTTGCTAGTTTGACCATCAACAATAAGCGCGGCAATTTCGCGTTCTCGTGCTGTCATTTCGGGCGATACCGAACGTTTGGCGCTGAGATCATCGAAGGTCCAGATACCAGCTGCATGAGGATCTTCGGGGTGAAGCGATCGTCCAGAAACATGGCACCAGAACAGTTCTTGATTTGCTCGTTTCATGATGCGTTCGTCGGAATACCAACCGGTTGTATTCAAAATCGGTACGATGCGCGCTCCCGTACGTTCAAATTCGTCGGAACTAGGGTATAACATCAAGAATGATTCACCGACCAGGTCTTCTTTAGAAAAGCCAAACATGGCCGCCATGGCGTCGTTACAGGCAATAATGCGTCGATTCTGAGACACGCACATGCCAACTGGTGCCATGCGGAAAATTGCTTCAAAGTCGACGTTGAGTTCGGGATTCATGTTCCAAGGAGCCAATATGAGCTTGGGGTAAACGATTCGGATGCTTTGTTGTGTCAGTCTGACGAGTGCTGAAGCATACCTTGAAGTCGACCGCTTGGCGAGTCTGCTTCGAAGACATGGGTGAGATTTAGTTTTGCATTCGGTGGACTAGTAGTTCTACGGTATTGCGTTCATGCTCTAGCAGTTCTATGCTAGACCGTTCGACATATAAAATTGTTTTGCTTTCCATTTTTTTGCACTACTTATTTTCCATTCATTCACTAGAGGGAGACGTATGAATAAGCTCTATCCAGATGCCGCATCCGCATTAGCAGACATCGTTCAAGATGGACAAACAATCGCCGTCGGCGGTTTTGGTTTGTGTGGGATTCCTGAAGCCTTGATCGCCGCACTGCGCGACAGTGGTAAGAAAGAATTGACTGCAATTTCGAACAATGCCGGTGTTGACGGTTTTGGTCTAGGCCAGTTGTTGCACACGCGCCAAATTAAGAAAATGATTTCTTCTTACGTTGGTGAAAATAAAGAATTCGAGCGTCAGTATTTAGCAGGTGAATTGGAATTGGATTTCACACCACAAGGAACGCTGGCAGAGAAATTGCGCGCTGGCGGCGCAGGTATTCCTGCTTTCTTCACAAAAACGGGCGTCGGTACGATCGTTGCTGAGGGCAAAGAAATACGTGAATTCGATGGTGAAAAATATGTGATGGAACGCTCTTTAGTAGCGGACGTTTCATTGGTCAAAGCATATAAGGCAGATAAAGCAGGTAATTTGGTGTATCGCAAAACCGCACGTAACTTTAATCCTAACGTTGCAATGGCGGGCAAGATCACAGTGGTTGAAGTTGAGCATTTGGTTGAAATTGGTGAAATCGATCCGGATCAAGTACATACCCCAGGTATTTACGTGCACCGCATCGTGGTCAATGCGAATCCAGAAAAACGCATTGAACAACGTACAACGACACCAGCTTAAGCATATTTTGCAGCACATCTTGAAGCATATTTTGAACTTACGATGTGTAATTAAGCGATCAATCACTTTACAGAATTAGAGGACATCATCATGGCATGGAATCGTGACGAAATGGCTGCACGCGCAGCGCAAGAATTGCAAGACGGTTTTTACGTGAATTTGGGTATTGGTTTGCCGACTTTGGTGGCAAACCACGTACCTGATCATATGGAAGTATGGTTGCAATCCGAAAACGGTTTGCTCGGTATTGGTCCGTTTCCAACGGAAGATCAAGTTGATGCTGACTTGATTAATGCAGGTAAACAAACAGTAACAACTTTGGCAGGCTCATCGATTTTCAGCTCTGCCGATTCGTTCGCGATGATCCGTGGCGGCAAAATCAATGTGGCGATCTTGGGTGCGATGCAAGTGTCTGAAAAAGGCGACTTAGCAAACTGGATGATTCCAGGAAAAATGGTTAAAGGCATGGGCGGCGCGATGGACTTGGTGGCTGGTGTCGGTCGCGTTGTCGTGCTGATGGAGCACGTCGCGAAAGGTGATGCGCACAAGATTTTGAAGGAGTGCAATTTGCCTTTGACTGGTGTAGGCGTGGTTGATCGCATCATTACTGATTTAGGCGTGATGGACATTACGGCTGACGGATTAAAGTTGATTGAGCTGGCTCCGGGTGTGACGAAGGAAGAGATTTTGGCGAAGACAGAAGCGAAATTGGATGTCTCTGCGGTCTAGTCGCTGAGCTTATTCAGTAAAAAAGCCTGAACCGTGCAAACAGTTCAGGCTTTTTTTTGTGGTGAAACTCGATTTTATTGTGCGACCCAGCCGCCATCCATATTCCAAGCAACACCACGAATCTGCGATGCTGCTTCACTGCAGAAGAATACCGCCAGGGCACCGAGTTGATCTGGCGTGACAAATTCGCGAGAAGGTTGTTTTTCTGAAAGCAGAGAAACTTTCGCCTCTTCATTGCTGATGCCATCGCGCGCTGCTCTATCATCGACTTGTTTCTGCACCAGGGGGGTCAGTACGAAGCCAGGGCAAATTGCGTTGCAGGTAACGCCAGTGGTTGCGGTTTCTAATGCGGTCGTTTTAGTGAAGCCAACCAAGCCGTGTTTGGCGGCGACATAGGCCGACTTTTGCGCCGAAGCGACCAACCCATGCACTGAAGCTAAATTAATGATGCGTCCCCAATTTTGTTGACGCATATAAGGTAGTGCTAGACGTGTGGTGTGGAAGGCCGAGGTCAGGTTGATCGCGATAATCGCATCCCATTTTTCTACCGGAAAGTCTTCGATGCTAGAGACATACTGAATGCCAGCATTGTTCACTAATATGTCCACTCCCCCAAATTCACTCGCTGCTTGTTGCATCATTGCCTCAATCTCAGCAGCCTTACTCATGTCGGCGCCACTGTAACTGGTCTTTACTGTGAATTCGTTTTCGACTTGTTGACGGACTGCGGCGATTTCAGTCGCATCGCCGAAACCATTGAATACAATATTGGCGCCTGCTGCAGCTAATGAGCGGGCAATACCAAGTCCAATCCCTGAAGTGGAACCCGTCACTAGGGCGGTTTTCCCCTCTAAATTACGTGCTGACATGCTTTTTTCCTTAATTGAAAACAGTTTGAGGTAATAAGTGCGAAGAAAATTCAAATCATTGACGATTTTATGTCAAACACTCGTTAAAATGGTGTGTATTGCAGACTATTTTGAAAGTAATTCGCTATGCCAGTTCAAATCAAGACCGTGCAGTGTTTATCACCGGCTGGATTGCATAAAATGGCCTATAAAGAATGGGGCGATCCTAGCAATCAAAAAGTTCTGGTTTGCGTGCATGGCGTGACGCGCGTCAGTGACGATTTCGACGCGCTAGCGCAAGCGATGGAACATGAGTATCGCGTGATTTGCCCCGATGTAGTGGGGCGCGGTCGCTCCGATTGGCTGGCTAATCCGCAGTCATATCAGATTCCACAATACGTGAGTGATATGGTGACGCTATTGGCACGCTTGAATGCGACAACGGTCGATTGGTTTGGTACGTCCATGGGTGGCTTGATTGGTATCGGCTTGGCGGCGATGAAAGAGAGCCCGATTCGCAAATTATTGTTGAACGATGTTGGCCCTAGTTTAAATTTTGAAGCACTGCAAAGAATCGGCCAATACATTGGTGAAGACGTTCGCTTCGATCATTTTGACGATGCAGTGAAATTTATTCGCGAAATTTCCGCTTCTTTTGGTAAGCACAGCGACGCGCAATGGGAAAAGCTTGCACGTGACGTCTTAAAGCAAAATGCCGAGGGAAAATGGATGCGTCACTATGATTTGAAGTTATCTATCCCCGTCAAAGCAACGACACAAGAAGTGGCAGCGATGGGGCAGGCGATGTTATGGGGGATGTATGACGCGATCCAAGCCGAAACTCTGGTCGTACGGGGGTCTGATTCTGATTTGCTGACAGTCGACGCGGTTCTTGAAATGCAAAAGCGGGGCCCGAAAGCAAGATCGATTGAAATACCTGCGGTTGGTCATGCCCCAACGTTTGTGCATGCTGATCAGATTGCGATCGCTCAAGATTTCTTTATGGGCAAGGCTTGAGTCACTATCTCGAATTGTTGGTTTTCTAGGTTGTTTATTTTGTTTATTTAGGTGGGTTTTTTTTATGCAACGCTTTCACGTCGGTCCACGTTTGTCTGAGTACGCTATTTTTAATAAAGTCGTTTATCTCGCTGGGCAAGTGCCTGAAGATCCAAGTCAAGATATCGTTGGTCAAACGCAAAACGTACTTGCGCAAATCGATCGCCTGTTAGAAGAAGCGGGTAGCGACAAGACGCGCATTTTGATGTGCCAAATCTTTATCACCGATATGGCAAATATGGCAGGTATGAATGAAGCCTGGGATGCGTGGGTTCCGCAAGGTAATACGCCACCACGTGCTACTGTACAAGCGGCGTTAGCAAATCCAGGTTGGTTAGTTGAAATTGTTGTGACTGCTGCACAAAAATAATATTGTCGATGTCCAGGCTTTAGGGCTTGTAACACTTGTAAAGAATCATGGTTTCTTTGTCCGCATCTATTAATGAAGCACAACTGGTTGAGGGTTTGTCTGCCGCTGATGCTGAGCGTGTAAAACAGGCGCTTGAGTTCGTGACTCCGTATTACGAAAATCACGCAATCATCACTGAGCAAAATGCATTGCAGTTTGCTGTTGGCGTCGCCTCCACGCTGGCCATGTTAAAGACGGATGTCGATACCAGAATTGCAGCTTTGTTGTTTGAATTGACTGAAGCAAATCCTTTGGCTGCAGAAAAAATCGAAGCCCGATTCGGTAAAGAAATTAGTGAGCTCGTGGCAGGTGTACGTCGTTTGCTGCGCCTACGCGAAGCGACGCTCACCCAACACGATGTCGGTAGAGGGAAAGATGAAGCAGAACGCACCGCTTCGCAGATGGAAGTCTTGCGTAAAATGGTGTTAGCGATGGCAAATGATATGCGCGTCGTGTTGGTGCGCCTTGCGTCGCGCCTTACCTCTTTACGTTACTTCGCCGAATGCAAACGTGATGACGGTGCAGTTCAACAGTACGCTAGCGAAACCATGGATTTGTATGCGCCGTTGGCGAATCGTCTTGGTGTGTGGCAGTTGAAGTGGGAATTGGAGGATTTGTCGTTCCGCTTTTTAGAGCCAGAGCAATATAAGAAAATTGCCAAGATGCTCGAGGAAAAGCGGGTCGAACGGGAAAGCTTTGTGGTCTCTGCCATTGCTCGGCTTGAAAAAGAACTCGCCGCTGTCGACGTTAAAGCAGAAGTGAGTGGTCGTCCCAAGCACATCTTCAGTATTTGGAAAAAGATGAAGGGTAAGAAGGTCGACTTCGATGAGCTCTACGATGTGCGTGCTTTCCGCGTCATTGTCGATGACATTAAGGATTGTTATACGGTCTTAGGTATCCTTAATAATCTTTGGACACCGATTCCGAAAGAGTTTGACGATTATATTTCTCGCCCCAAGCCCAACGGATATAAATCTTTGCATACGGTCGTCATCGTCGATGATGGACGTCCGCTCGAAGTGCAAATTCGTACCAAGGAAATGCATCAGTTTTCAGAGTTTGGTGTGGCCGCTCACTGGCGTTATAAAGAGACAGGTGGCTCAAATTTTTCAGCGCAAGAATATGACGAGAAAATCGCATGGCTACGCCAACTGCTTGCCTGGAAAAATGAAGTCTCGGATGTGGTTGTTGATCAAGAACAGTTGCAGCGTGAATGGGTAGAGAAGGTTAAAGCGGCGACTTTAGATGACCGTATTTATGTGCTGACGCCGCAAGCAAGGGTGATTGAATTGCCAAGCGGCGCGACGCCAGTCGATTTCGCGTATCAACTGCATACCGACGTTGGACATCGCTGCCGTGGGGCGCGCGTCGATGGTGTGATGGTGCCGCTCAATACTCGCCTTAAAAATGGCCAAACCGTTGAAATTATTACGCTAAAAATTGGTTCGATTCAGGCAGGGCCGTCGCGTGATTGGTTGAATCCTGAATATTCCATTGGTACTCGTACCAGAACTAAGATTCGTGCATGGTTTAATGCCATCGATCAGCAAGAAACGCTCAACACGGGGCGTGGCATGATCGAGAAAACGTTGCAGCGTGAAGGTAAGACTTCGGTCAACTTAGAAGAGTTGGCGCGTAAGCTCGGTTTTGCCACCGTAGATGAATTATTCCTCTCGGTTGGCAAGGAAGAGTTTAGTTTGCGTCAAGTCGAAACGGCGTTGCGTGACAATCCTGAAAGCGAAGTTGCCCCCGAGTTTGTCATCGCGAATAAGAGCCGCGCTTCAAGTGTGATTCAAGGCGCGAAATCTGGTGTGTTAGTCGTCGGAACCGACGGCTTGATGACGCAACTTGCACGCTGCTGCAAACCTGCACCACCCGATGATATCGTTGGTTTCGTTACGCGTGGCAAAGGGGTTTCTATCCATCGTCTGACATGTAAAAACTTTGCGGAGATGCGAAGTAAGGCGCCTGAGCGCTTGATTCAAACGACATGGGGAGACGGTGGACGCGATACCGTTTATCCCGTCGACATTTTTGTTATGGCGCAGGATCGTCAAGGCTTATTGCGCGATATCTCGGAGATTTTTTCGCGTGAAAAAATTAATGTGATTGGTGTCAATACTCAGAGTGCTAAAGGCCAAGCGAAAATGTCATTTACGGTGGAGATTAATGGCACGACGCAGTTGCAGAAGTCATTGAATATTATTCGTGAGGTGAGTGGGGTTCAAGAGGTTCGTCGCTCTTAGTACTTGCTCATAAATCCAATTCTCGGGCGCAGCTCTTTGTTGCAAATGCTCGCCGTATCGACATACGTCTGTGCTTTGCGTCGCGATCTGCATCCCGAGAATTGAATTTCTGAGCAAGTCCTTTTGTTGTGGTGTTCCAAACTCGGGCGCATTTCAGCGTTGCAAATGCTCGCCTTACTGATATTTAGCTGCACGATCAATTTTTAAAGAGGTTACGATCTGAGTGTCGATAGATGTAAGATTTTGAATAAATTTGCCGCCTAAATTCATTATGACTTTTCCAAAATTAGTTGTTTACCTCTTGCTCGCCACTGCAATAGCTTTAGAGGTAAAGGACTCGCATGCTCAGATGTGGGACGTCAAAGCGAAATGTGCTTAAAGTGGATGTTACTCAAAAATTGAAGCGATAGAAGAGGCGAAACGAGTTATTTTAGCGAGAGGATTGAAGCTGTCACATTATCGCTCTACAACAGCTAACTTAAACGGCGGTATTTGGTTCGTTAGATTTGAGGGACAAAATAACGTTCTAGGTGATCATTGCGCGGTTCTTTTAGATAACAAGACCAGAAAAATGACGTTTATCCATGGCGAATAAATCGTTTTTATTCAAGGTGGGGTAAGAGTAAGTTGGTTTAACTTTTTTGCCGGGTCGTGAAAAATACAATCAAATCATTTCTTGCAAATTATTGCTCGCCTCATTAGACGAAATTGAATTTGTGTCACATTTTCTTCTTTGAGATCGAGTTCGACGTGCCGATATAAATTTTTAATGCTGATGATTGCACTCAACCTGCTCGAATTCCTCATCTCTTAGTACTTCCGCTTGCAGCGTAATGTGATCGATGCCGTGTTTGTCCAACAGCATTTTCTTAATGCTCTCTAAAATTCTCGGCCAAGCTAGGAGGTCGTCGATTTCTAGGTGACCTATCAATGCAGGTTGGCCTGGTGACATGTCCCAGATGTGGAGATCGTGCACTGACGCTACGCCTGGTGTGGCCTCCAAGTCTTCACCGATTTTGACGAAGTCGATGTGATGTGGCACGCCTTTCATTAAGAAATGGAAAGAGTCTTTGATTACGGCGAACGTCGATTTCAAAATCAACAGTGAAACGAATATCGAGAGAATAGGATCGATTGGCATCCAGCCTGTGTAAGCAATGATGGCGCCTGAAATGATTGCTGCCACTGAACCCAAAAGATCGCCCATGACGTGAATCAGTGCTGCTTTGGTATTCATGCTTTCTTTGTCGTGAGAAAGCACCCAAGCGACGATCATGTTGATCGCGAGCCCAATTGCGGCTACTACCATTACCATTCCGCCTTGCACGGGTTCTGGCTTAAAGAGGCGCTGAATGGCTTCATAACTAATCCATGCAACCACGCCGAGCATCACTAAGCCATTGACGAAGGCAGCTAAGGCTTCTGATCGACCAAAGCCAAAGGTATGTTTTGCCGTGGGTGGGCGCTTCGCAATCAATTGCGCTAAGAGCGCTAAACCTAAGGCGGCGGAGTCGGTCACCATGTGGCCAGCATCCGAAATTAGGGCAAGTGAGTTTGAGACGAAACCGAATACCACTTCGACGCCTGCGAAAAATAGTGTGAGACCGAGCGCCCACGCCAACACTGATTGACTACGATCTGCAAAGTAATGCTGATGCTCTGCATCGCCATGACGATGGGCGTGAAGGTGGGCGGTTTTAGGATCGTGCGAATGAGTATCGTGTGGCATGTCTTTTTGGTATGTCTAGGGGTACGGCAATCAGTGATGTGCTCATTGTAAAGTATTTGCGTGACAGCCACATTTCTAGATTCATTGAAATCTGCAAGTCGCATCCGATATGGTGATGGTGAGTCGCTGGTTTTGATCGTAGAAGAAAAAGCACTTTACGAAAGAGATTGTATTTGCTATAGTCTCGGCTCTTCGGGCGGTTAGTTCAGCTGGTTAGAATACTTGGTCGACATCCAAGGGGTCGGGGATTCGAATTCCTCACCGCCCACCAGAATTCAAAAAATCTACAAAGAAGGCTAGGTATCCCTAAAAATTCAATTATAGGGATGCAGATTGAGGCGAAAAACATAGCAATACTCTTGTATTGCGAGGCTTTTCAACAAAGAGATGCGCCCTAGAATTGGATTTGTAGGGATACTTTAGTAAGAGCGAGAAAGGCATTTGGTTATGACACCGCGAACTACGATCACATTCCAATGTGAGCGACGCTAGTCGAGGTGCTTTTTCGTCTGAAAGAAAAGATGTAATGATGAGAAAACGCGGCTAGCCCGCGTTTTTTTTTCGTCTATCAATTTTGTTGAAGTTTTTGAGATTTTAAACTGGTAATTTTTTTGGCTTAGGCCCGTATGGAGATGAATATGATTTCAATTCGCTTGCCCGATGGTTCGCAACGACAATTTGAGTCCGCTGTCACAGTGGCGCAAGTCGCCGCCAGTATCGGCACGGGCCTAGCAAAAGCTGCCTTGGCTGGTAAGGTCAATGGTAAGTTGGTCGACACCTCACATCTGATTGAAGCAGATGCTGATTTGGCGATTGTGACTGATAAGGATGCGGATGGCTTAGAGGTAATTCGTCACTCCACAGCTCATTTGCTGGCTTATGCCGTCAAAGAATTGTTCCCTGATGCACAAGTGACCATTGGTCCTGTGATCGAAAATGGCTTTTACTATGATTTCTCATACAAGCGCCCATTTACGCCGGACGACTTGGCTGCCATCGAAAAGAAAATGACGGAGTTGGCGAAGAAAGACGAGCAAGTCGTACGCAAAGTTGTGCCGCGCGATGAAGCTGTTGCTTACTTCAAGTCTATTGGAGAAAACTATAAAGCCGAGATCATCGAATCGATTCCTGCGGATCAGGATGTTTCCCTTTACACAGAAGGTAACTTCACCGATTTGTGCCGTGGCCCACACGTACCATCAACAGGAAAATTGAAAGTATTTAAGTTGATGAAGTTGGCCGGCGCGTACTGGCGTGGTGATTCTAAAAATGAAATGCTGCAACGTGTTTATGGTACAGCGTTCGCGAAGAAAGAAGATCAAGAGCAATACTTGCATATGCTGGAAGAAGCGGAGAAGCGCGACCATCGTAAGCTTGGTAAATCTTTGGATTTGTTCCACTTCCAAGACGAAGCTCCTGGCTTGATCTTCTGGCACCCAAAAGGTTGGACAGTTTGGCAACAAGTTGAGCAATACATGCGTAAAGTCTATCAAGATTGCGGCTATCAAGAAGTAAAAGCGCCACAAATTTTGGATCGTACCTTGTGGGAAAAAACAGGTCATTGGGAGAACTATCGCGAGAATATGTTCAGCACCGAGTCTGAAAACCGTAATTACGCATTGAAGCCAATGAACTGCCCAGGTCACGTGCAGATTTTTAATTCGAATATGCGCAGCTATCGCGAATTGCCATTGCGTTACGGTGAATTCGGTCAATGTCATCGCAATGAACCTTCTGGTGCTTTGCACGGCATCATGCGCGTCCGCGGCTTTACACAAGATGACGGCCATATTTTCTGTACCGAAGATCAGATTCAAGATGAAGTGATGGCTTTCCATCCACAAGCGATGAAAGTTTACGATGACTTTGGTTTCGAAAATATCCAAATCAAGATCGCTTTGCGTCCAGATAACCGCATCGGTTCCGATGAAATTTGGGATAAGGCAGAAGATACTCTGCGTGCTGCTTTACGTAATTGCGGCATGACTTGGGAAGAGTTGCCAGGTGAAGGTGCGTTCTATGGTCCTAAGATCGAATACCATTTGAAAGATAGTTTAGGTCGTCCATGGCAGGTAGGAACGATGCAGGTGGACTTCTCTATGCCGGGTCGTTTAAGTGCGGAATACGTCTCTGACGATAATTCACGTAAAGTGCCGGTGATGTTGCACCGTGCAATTGTTGGTTCAATGGAAAGATTTATTGGTATCTTGATTGAAAATCATGCTGGCGCTTTGCCAACTTGGTTGGCACCAGTGCAAGTCGCCGTACTCAATATCTCTGAATCTCAGGCTGAATATGCAAAAACTGTGGCTGAAAACCTGAAAAAACAAGGGTTTAGAGTGCATACAGATTTGCGTAATGAGAAGATTACCTATAAAATACGCGAACATTCCATGCAAAAGTTGCCTTATATCATCGTAGTCGGTGATAAAGAACGGGATGCAAACACAGTGGCTGTGCGTACGCGCGGTAATCTGGATCTGGGTGTAATGACTCAGGAAGCCTTCTTGGATCGCCTCAAAAACGACTTGGAAACCAAGGCTTAACCAGCTTTTGCCCGCAGAAATGCACCGCTTGTTGATTTAATTTTTTGAAGGAAACTGCAATAGCTACCGAAAAGTCACATCGTATCAACGGTGAAATTACAGCGCCAGAAGTGCGCTTGTCAGGCGTTGATAACGAGCCGTTGGGCATCGTAAAACTGGGTGAAGCCTTTCGCTTAGCCGAAGAGGCCGAAGTGGATTTGGTGGAAATCGCGCCAACAGCGCAACCACCAGTTTGCCGATTGATGGATTACGGCAAGTTCAAATACCAAGAGCAGAAGAAGGCGCATGAAGCCAAGCTGAAGCAAAAGGTTATTTTGGTGAAGGAAGTAAAATTCCGTCCAGGTACTGATGACGGTGATTACAACATTAAGTTGCGTAATCTCGTGAAGTTCTTGGAAGACGGAGATAAAACCAAAATTACTTTGCGTTTCCGTGGTCGTGAGATGGCTCACCAAGAAATTGGTATGCGCATGTTGGAACGCTTGAAGGTCGATTTGGATCCGTACGGTCAAGTCGAGCAGTTTCCGAAGATGGAAGGACGCCAGATGGTTATGATCTTGGCGCCTAAGAAGAAAAAATAGTCGGTGAGCCCATAAATTTAATTGTAGGGCGCATTACGTTGTTGTTTGTCCTCGCATTACCTCGGTAATGCTGCGGGAAACGCCTAGTACTGCACCCCTAAAATTAGATTTCTGAACCCACCTTGCGGTCTTGAAATGATGAGACGCAAAAAAGAATTTGTAGAAGTCAAAATTTGTAAAAATCGCGATTTCGACAAAGGGTATTGAACTCGATTTCAAGCCCAAGCTAAGTGAGAAGTAGGCATCCAAGAGTGACGTCATTGTCACCACCTACCATCATATAAAAAGGAGCTGTCGTAAAAGACAGAGATGTTATGCCTAAAATGAAAACAAAGAGCTCTGCAAAGAAGCGCTTTCGTGTACGCCCAGGTGGAACAGTTAAGAGTGGTCACGCTTTCAAGCGCCATATCTTGACTAAGAAAACCACTAAGAACAAACGCCAATTGCGTGGCACCCGTAACATCAACGCGTCTGACGTAACATCAGTCATGCGCATGATGCCAACAGCTTAACCTCTACTCACTATTTTAAGGAGTTATTATGCCTAGAGTAAAACGTGGGGTTACCGCTCGTGCCCGCCATAAGAAAGTTCTCGATTTAGCCAAAGGCTATCGTGGTCGTCGTAGTAAGGTATTCCGTATTGCTAAGCAAGCAGTTATGCGCGCTGGCCAATATGCATACCGTGATCGTCGTAACAAAAAACGTGTATTCCGCGCATTGTGGATTACTCGTATCAATGCTGCATCCCGTCAACACGGTATGACTTACAGCGTGTTCATGAACGGCTTGAAAAAAGCGAACATCGAACTCGACCGTAAAGTGTTGGCCGATATGGCAGTGACTGACAAGCCAGCATTTGCTGCGATTGTTAATCAAGTAAAAGCGACTTTGGCTGCGTAATCAGACATAGTCTGCAAATTCGCCATTCGCGAATCTGCATGATGAGCGGGGCAGAGGTTGATTCCACTGCCCCGTTTTTTTTGCTTGAGGATTTACGCGAAAGTGAGTGTTCCTTTGTCCTCATAGAACCTCTATTTCGTGTAAGTCTTTACCAAATCCAATTTCAAGTTAACTTTTATCATCCACACCTTGTGGGAAATATCGCATGAATCCCTTAGATCAAATTGTTGCTCAAGCGATTGCTGATTTTTCTGCGGCGCCTGACGCTGCGGCTTTAGAAAATGCAAAAGCGCTTTACCTCGGAAAGTCTGGCCAGATCACTGAACAAATGAAGGGCTTAGGTAAGCTGGCTCCTGAAGAACGCAAAGCGCAAGGTGCTGTGATTAACGTCGCTAAAGAGCAAATTGAAAATGCTTTGACAGCACGTCGTGATGCGCTCGCCAATGCACAAATGGAAGCCCGTTTAAATGCAGAAGCGATTGACGTGACCTTGCCCGGTCGCGGTCGTGGCATGGGTGGCATTCATCCTGTCATGCGTACTTGGCAGCGTATCGAAGAAATCTTCCGCTCTATTGGTTTTGATGTGGCCGACGGCCCTGAAATCGAAAATGATTGGACCAATTTCACAGCACTCAACTCGCCAGAAAATCATCCAGCACGTTCGATGCAAGATACCTTCTATGTTGAAGGTAATGACACGTCCGGTAAGCCTTTGTTGTTGCGTACACATACCAGCCCAATGCAGGTACGTTTTGCGCGCATGAATAAGCCGCCAATTAAGGTGATCGCACCCGGTCGTACTTATCGTGTCGACAGCGATGCAACACATTCGCCAATGTTCCATCAAGTGGAAGGGTTGTGGATTGCCGAAAATATTAGTTTTGCTGATCTCAAGGGTGTGTATTTGAATTTTGTGAAAGCATTTTTCGAAACAGACGATTTGCAAGTACGCTTCCGACCATCATATTTCCCTTTCACCGAGCCATCTGCCGAGATTGATATTGCCTTCGGTAGTGGTCCATTAAAAGGACGTTGGTTAGAAGTGTCTGGCTCTGGTCAAGTGCATCCAACGGTAATTAAGAACATGGGATTAGACCCAGAGAAATACATTGGATTTGCGTTTGGTTCTGGTTTAGAGCGTTTAACGATGCTGCGTTATGGCATTAGCGATTTGCGCCTGTTCTATGAAGGCGATTTGCGATTCCTGAAGCAGTTTAACTAATAGCTCCATCTGCGATCTTTGATTCGTCAAAAGTAGACTCAATTTTTTTGTACTTTAAAGTACACCATCAACATCACGGTTGAATTATGCAATTTTCTGAAAACTGGTTACGTACTATGGTCGATCCGAAGATGACTTCGGACGAGTTGTCTCATATGTTGACAATGGCAGGGCTTGAGGTGGAAGAGGTAGAACCTGTTGCTCCTCCATTTAGCAATGTGGTTGTCGCAGAGATCCGCGAGATCGCGAAACATCCAGACGCAGATCGTTTGAATGTCTGCCAAGTAGATGTGGGTACTGGTACCTTGTTGAATATCGTTTGTGGTGCCCCCAACGTACGAGTAGGGATGAAAGTACCATGTGCGATGGCAGGCGCTGTGTTGCCCCCAGGTGCAGACGGTAAACCGTTCTTGATTAAAGTCGGTAAACTGCGTGGTGTTGAATCACAAGGTATGTTGTGTTCCGCACGTGAGTTGAAATTATCTGAAGATCATGGCGGTTTGATGGACTTGCCTGCAGATGCACCCGTTGGTCAAAACTTCCGTGATTATTATCAACTCAACGACTTGAAATTCACGATTAAGCTGACGCCAAATAAGGCAGACTGCCTCTCTGTGTTAGGTGTGGCGCGTGAAGTTTCCGCTCTGACCGGTACACCATTGAGTCTCCCTGAAGCGCACGTGGTGCCAGTGGCGCTGACTGAAAAATTGCCAGTCAAAATTAGTGCGCCTGATCTGTGTGGTCGCTTTGTTGGACGTGTGATTCGCGGCGTGAATGCGAAAGCACCGACACCTGATTGGATGAAACAACGTCTAGAGCGCAGTGGCCAACGTTCGATTTCCGCATTGGTTGATATTTCTAACTATGTGATGTTGGAAATGGGCCGTCCAAGCCACGTATTTGATCTCGAAAAAATTCACGGTGGATTGGATGTGCGTTGGGGTAAAAAAGGCGAAAGCTTAAAACTCTTAAACGGCAACACCATCGAAGTTGATGAATGGGTTGGCGTGATTGCAGATCAAAAAGAGATCGAATCGCTCGCTGGCATCATGGGCGGTGATTCCACAGCCGTCACACTCGATACTGAAAACATTTATTTGGAATCGGCGTTCTGGTGGCCACAGGCGATCCAAGGCCGCGCACGCAAATATAATTTCTCTACTGATGCAGCGCATCGCTACGAGCGTGGCGTGGATTTCGCCTCTGTGGTTGAGCATGTTGAGCGCATTACTGCTTTGATCGTTGAAATTTGTGGTGGCCCAGAGCACGTGAAGGTTGGCCCGATCGACGATCATATCGTGAATCTGCCACAACGCTTACCGGTGAAAATGCGCACCGAGCGCGCCAATAAAGTAATTGGTGTGCCTTTCACTGATGCTCAGATCGCGGATATCTTTGCCCGTCTTGGTTTGCAGTTCACGCAAGAACCAGGCTTGTTTTCTGTGACTCCACCTTCATATCGCTTCGATATCGAGATCGAAGAAGATTTGATCGAGGAAGTTGTGCGCGTGTTTGGTTTTGAAAACATTCCTTCCTTGCCGCCGGTTGCACCAAATGCGATGTTGATCGCGCCAGAGAATACGCGTTCGGCATTCACCTTGCGCCGTCAAATCGCGGATATGGATTACCAAGAGGTCGTCAACTATAGCTTCGTCGAAGAAGCCTGGGAAAAAGACTTCTGCAACAACGACCAACCAATTAAGTTGCAAAACCCAATTGCCAGTCAAATGAGTGTGATGCGTACAAGTTTGATCGCAAGCTTGGTTGCCAATGCGCGTTATAACCTGAATCGTAAAATTAATCGCGTTCGTATTTTTGAATTGGCTGCGGTCTATTTGCGTGATGAAAAAGTACAAGATGGCCCTTTGAGCGTTTCGGGCTACGCTCAACCTAAACGTTTGGCTGCACTCGCTTACGGTCCTGTTGCGGAAGAGCAGTGGGGTATGCCAACACGCAATGTCGACTTCTTCGACGTGAAGGCTGATTTAGAAAATCTGTTTGCACCGAAGGTTTTACGCTTTAACAAGATTGATCATCCTGCACTGCATCCAGGACGTGCTGCAACAGTCGAATGTGATGGCAATGTAATCGGTTTGATCGGTGAACTGCACCCGCGCTTACAACAGAAATACGATTTGCCTTTAGCACCAATCGTGTTCGAAGTTGCTGCCGATGCTTTGCAAGCCGTGAGTTTGCCAAGTCACCGCGAAATTTCGAAATTCCAAGCGGTGACCCGTGATTTAGCTTTGGTGGTCAAGCAGTCCGTAAGCGTACAGAGTTTGGTAGATGTTTTCCACGCGGAAATAAAGAAAGCAGATTCTTGTAAAATCGTGCAAGACCTTGTTTTATTTGATGAATATCGTGGCAAAGGTTTGGAAAATGATGAGAAAAGTCTTGCATTCCGCTTTAGCTTGCAAGATACTCAGAATACCTTACAAGATGAAACAGTTGAGCAAGCAATGACCGCTTTGGTCAACGCTGCAGCTGCTGCTGTTTCGGCAAGACTACGTTAAATATTAAATAAAGTTTTTATTTAAGGTTTTTATTTAGATATTCGTATAAAGCTTGACGCTCTCAATGCCAGAATACAAGGCAGGGTAGAGCGTCAAAGTGTTTTTTGAGCGCTAATTAGATGTGATTTTCTGTAGTGCAGCACATACAAGAAAAATAGATACAGAGATGGGTTCACAATGATGAATGAAGTAAATCCTGCAGATCTTCAAACTTTGCTGGACGAAGATTTGAAACGTGCGATGCGTGAAGCGCAAGCGCGTTCGAAGGCAGAGAAAGATTTGCCGACCTTGACTAAAGCCGAGCTCGCTGAACTTCTGTTTGAGCAAGTAGGTTTGAATAAACGCGAAGCGAAAGATATGGTCGAAACTTTTTTCGGTGAGATTCGTGATGCCTTAGAGCGTGGTGCCGAAGTGAAGTTGTCCGGTTTTGGAAATTTCCAGCTGCGCGACAAGCCACAACGACCAGGTCGCAATCCGAAAACGGGCGAAGAGATTCCGATTACAGCGCGTCGCGTTGTGACTTTTCATGCCAGTCAAAAGCTCAAGGGTATGGTTGAAGATCTTCATACGCCAGCTCAATTTAACGTGGCTAACGCAGCCTAATTGTCGATATGAGTGACGCCGCCATGGAAAATTTCGTGCTGCCGCCGATTCCCGCCAAACGGTATTTTACGATTGGTGAGGTGAGTGATTTATGCGGTGTAAAACCGCATGTATTGCGCTATTGGGAGCAAGAGTTTGCCCAGCTAAAACCGGTTAAACGCCGCGGTAACCGTCGCTATTATCAACACCATGAAGTGTTATTGATTCGCCGTATTCGTGAACTTCTTTATGATCAGGGTTTTACGATCAACGGTGCGCGCAATAAACTCAATAATCAGGCGACACATGAAGAAGTGAAAGTAGAGCAGACGAATAATGATCCACTGAGCTTGGGACAAATTCGATCAGAGTTACAAGCACTACTTAGCTTACTAAAATTATGAGAAGAGCCGGAACTAAGTTCCGGCTTTTTTTTTCTACACTCGGTTTTGTCGCAGGTGTCGTTGCTGGTCACGCAATAGCGTCATTCATCTATCGCCAAGCGTCAACCGTCGACGTGAAGTAGGCGAAGCGATCGTCGCAGGTTAAACTTCACTTATGTTTCGTTTGCACTAAATCCAGATAATTAAGCTAAATCAGGCTTCCAATTTTCATCTTTCGTACAGGTTTTCAGCATGGATAGCAAAGAATTCTCAAATGTATTGTCGACACCACCTCCTATGTACAACTGGCAGCGTATCAAAGTAGTGTTAGCTGTGGCCTTCATTCTAAGTATCATGATGAAGTTCACTTGGGCATCTTGGTGGATTACGATTTTTGTTCGTTTAGCTTTGATTGGTATGATCCAATTGACGGCGTTTGGGCTTGTTGAACGTTGGCCGAAACGCCTGCCGCGTTGGTTAGCACGCTGGGTCCTTCAAGTGGCGGCAGTGGCTATCGTTGTTCCTTTTGCTGCCGCGCTGGCCTATAGCCTGACAACGATAGCAGACCCTGTACCTTGGTACACCGTGCAGACAAAACTGGATGGGTGTGGCCAAATGATCGGTGCAGGGCTATTATTTTCACCATGGATTGCGATGTCTGCGCTATATCGCCATATTAATGGGCAGGCCCAGCGACAGGCACTAGCGTTTGAATTGGAGCGTAGCGAGTTAGCGCGTGACGCCCTCGATTCACGCTTGCGTTTATTGCAAGCGCAGGTGGAGCCTCATTTTTTATTCAATACCTTGGCGAATGTTAAAGAGTTGGTGGACTCGGGTTCATCTCAGGCGTCAAGTGTATTGGCTAGCTTGATTGCCTATTTGCGTGCTGCCGTTCCCAATCTGAATAATGCGGCAAGCACTTTGGGGCAAGAACTACAATTGGTTCGTGCCTATCTTGAGTTAATGCATATGCGTATGCCTGATCGCTTGCAGTTTTCTTTCAATGTAGATGAGGCAGCGCTACGGGTGACATGTCCGCCGATGAGCTTACTCACTTTGGTAGAAAATGCAGTGCGCCATGGTATTGACCCAAGTGAAGAAGGTGGCAGAATTGATGTCACGGTACAAATGCAAAAGGATCATTGCTTGGCCCAAGTGCGCGATACTGGTGTTGGTCTAAACGGAGATCAAGGTAGCAAAGGTTTAGGCACGGGCTTGGCAAATCTGCGCGAACGCTTACATTTGGTATTTGCTGATCAAGCACAGCTGCGTTTGACGGCGATAGAGCCACATGGTTTTCTTGCAGAGATTCACTTGCCTGTGCAATTTGAAAATTCAACGACTAACTTGTCTTAGGAGAGCAAGATGAGCTCAACCCGCCCAAGCGCATTGATCGCCGACGATGAACCACTACTGCGCAGTTCATTAACACGCATGCTTACTCAAGTTTGGCCAGAATTAGAGATCGTTGCCGAGGCACGAAATGGGCGCGAAGCCGTTGAACAATACCAAAAATTCAAACCAACGGTGTGTTTTCTCGATGTACATATGCCAGGAATGACTGGCATAGAAGCAGCACGCCAGATAGGACGAGGTGTCCATTTGGTTTTCGTTACCGCCTATAGCGAATATGCAGTCGAAGCGTTTACCCAAGGTGCCTTGGATTATTTGGTGAAACCAGTGGATCCTGCTCGCCTTGCTGATACAGTTGCACGGGTACGCGAACGTATTGGTACATCTCAAGAAGCACCAGACATCGATTCCTTGCTGGATAAGCTGGAAGCTCGAATGCAAAAGAAAGCTGCAGCAGAACCCTTGCGGTGGATAAAAGCCATGGTAGGGCAATCCTTACGTATGATCCCTGTTGCCAGTATTGATTTTTTGCGGTCGGACGAAAAGTACACTTTAATCGCATGGCGCGGTGATGATGGCAAAGCTGCCGAGGCTCTAATTCGAAGTTCTCTGAAGGAGTTGTTAGATCAACTCGATGCCTCGGACTTTATCCAAATACATCGCTCAGTGGTCGTCAACATCAATATGGTAAGTCATGTCATTCGGGGAGAAAATGAGACTGCCACTGTCTTTATGAAAGGGCGTGAGGATAAGTTGCCTGTAAGTCGCAGCTATTTACATCACTTCAAGCAGATGTAGGCCGACGTTAAACTGGCATTACGCAATCCAAGATTGTTTTTTTATCTCGGTTGTTACTACATCTCTGCGCGAAAATTCTCATTCGCGTCCTACCCGCAAAACTTCATGCGTGATAGAGCCCTAGCTCTAGGTTATATCCTTGTTTCCGAGTTGAACGCTGCATATTAGTTTCTTTTTTTAAGGCAAATTCTTAAGCTGCCATTCTTTGTGCGAATGTGCTTCTCAGGCTGTTCTTTCTCGGTTTGTGCGCTGCTAAACAGGAAGGAAGGTCAGGTCTAAATTTCCTTACATCTTCGATCTCTGAATTCAATTTTTGAATGTAACTCAGCAATCGTCTACCGCCACTCACGGTTATCAGACCGTAACTGGTCGCTTATTCATAGAAGCAGAGTGGCCGACGGCGGATACTTCCTTTTCGATTGTAGTTTGAACTGATTTTTTTCAGGCTACACCCACTCATCAATTAAGGAAATGACTATGACAAACATATCCCTTCAAGAATTTAATGTTCCCCGCGGCCTCAAGACTTCGCTCTTCGTCACGACATTACTGACTTCGTTGTTAGGAATGCAGTCAGCACAGGCCCACGAATATAGTGCGCTGATTAAAGCAAAAAAATATGCTGAGGTGGAACGCGCCGTCGGTGTAAAGCTCGCATCCGATGCCAATAATGCGGATGCCTTAGTTGCTAAAGTCGACTTGATTTTGATTGAAGCTAAATTGGCTCGGCTCGACGAGGGTATTAAGCTGGCAGAGCAGTGCATTACAAACAACCCAAAGAATTCTGAATGCCATGAAGCACTTGGCAACGTGCTCGGTATCAAAGCCGAAAAAGGCGGCGTCATGTCGGGTATCGGATCACTAGGAAAGATACGCGACGCTTTTAAGAAAGCCATTGAATTAGATCCGAAGAATTTCAGTGCAGTTAACTCCTTGATGACCTTTTATTTGGAAGTGCCTGGCTTCATGGGTGGCAGTAATTCGAAAGCGAAAGAGGTGATTGCAGAAACGCAAAAGGTGAGCGCAGCAGTAGCGAGTTTGTTGCAGGCCAAGTTTGATCTCAAAGATGAGAAACTGGAGAAAGCGAAAAGTGGAGTTCTTGCGGTAAATAGTGCCGGCAATCCTGTCATTGCGCAGCTGCAGAACGATATCGCGATCGAGATTGCGCAGACTCTTGTTAAAGATAAGAAATTTCTTGATGCAGAAAAGATGTTCCGTGACATTGTTCAACGCTTCCCTGAATCTTCAGCTGCACATCTTGGACTTGGTAGGTCTTTGCAAGAACAAGGAAAGGCGAAAGATGCGCTGCCCCATTTAGAAAAATCCTTGAGCATTGATGCGACTGGCGCTGCCTACTATCGCCTCGGAAAAACCTGGCAAGCTTTGGGAGATAAAACGAAAGCCATATCATTCTTTGAAAAAGCACTAGCTTTTACTCCAGCCTTGGGCACAAAGACGCGTGCCGACGCAGAAGAACAGATAAAGCTCCTGAAGTAATTGCTATTCCACACCATTTTTAAGAAAACGATAGGAACAATCATGAATGAAGTCTCACTCACTCGTCTTTATCTACTGCGTGCGATGTACTTGTTAGTGGTAGTCGGTTTAGCACTTAGCTTATGGCCTGATGTTATCGCCTCTAAAAAGGCTTTCTCAGCGTGGGAGTTTTTCCGGGGCGTCGAAACTTCGATGATGGCCGCCTTCTGGCTGCTATGTTTGTTAGGCATTCGTTATCCATTACAGTTATTGCCGATACTGATGTGGGAATTGATATGGAAGACGATTTGGTTGATTGCGGTACCATTGCCACTCTGGTTAAATGGTGCATTGGATGATAAGTTACTGCCGAATGTATTTGCGATTGGTGCGGTGGTTCTCGTGTATGCCGTCATTCCTTGGTCCTATGTCTATCGCCACTATATTCAAAAATACGGTGATCAGTGGCGCAAAGTCAATTGAAAACAGTCGTAAGTTTCGCGATCAAAACAAATCAAGATAAGGCAGGTGAATGATGAAGAAAATCCTACGTAAGGTCTTTGTTGGTTTGCTCGGCTTTGTTGCGATCATTGGCGCTTTGTTCGTTTATTTTATCTATACGCCAGATCCCGACGTACCGCAGCTTTCCGGTGTATTGACAAAGGCGACGATGGAAGTCGACGGCAAACAGATGACCTATCGCAGCTATATTCCCAAGGGCTTGGCCAAAGCTGCGCCCTTAGTGATTGTGATGCATGGTTCCGGACAAAATGGATCGCAAATTCGTTTGGAAACCGGTTATGGCTTTGATCGTCTAGCTGATCAATATGGTTTTGCTGTGGTTTATCCTAGCGCTAGTTCTTTTGACTGGAACGACTGTAGCAAAGTTGGTGATTTTAAAGTCGATGGGAAAGAGATTGACCATGTGAAGTTTTTGACGCTGCTCACCGATAAGCTGGTTGCAGAAAATGGTTTTGACCCACAACGTGTTTTCGCGACCGGGGTGTCGTCGGGTGGATTTATGTCCCTGCGTTTAGCGATAGAGGCACCTTCTCGTTTTCGTGCGGTCGCCGCAGTATCGGCGAATCTACCGGTCTCTGATAATTTTAAATGTGCGCTTTCTGGATCAAGTACATCGATCATGATGATGAACGGTACTGAAGATCCTATTGTTCATTATGAGGGTGGCGAAACCAGTTTGTTGGGTCTGTTTTACAAAGGCGGCATTCTCAAATCATCCAAGGATACGGCTCAATTTTTTGCTGATCTGAATCAAATCAACGCAGCTCCTGTGATTAATCCAACAATGAACTCTGTGTCTCAGGGCGGAGAAGATAACTCGAAGTTTGAACGAACACTGTGGAAAAATGAGAGCAAAGTGGAAGTCGAGTTGGTCACAATTTATGGTGGCGGGCATGGCATGCCGCAAGCGTATTGGAAACGTCCGCGACTCGTTGGACCGTCTCCGATGTCGCCTAACGGCCCTGCCATGATTTGGGATTTCTTCTCGCGCCAACAAGCACTATGATGCGGAAAGATGGTGGCCGTATTCGTAGAATTGAAGGTTTTGTGTTGGTGCAAAAAAGGGCCCTTGATGCGAGCCCTTTTTTTTTTCAGTAAATTACGAGTTAGCGTAGACTCAAGGTCTGACTCTTCCATATGGCATCTTGCCATTTGTAGAAGGTGCTCAATGAGGAAGGATTGTCAGCACCGTTTTCTGCCTGCAGAGTATCCATATTGATGACCTCGAATCGACGTTTAAAGACGCCATCGACTTTCGCCTCGCGCGCTACCAGCATTTTATTTGTCGCTGGCACCCAACCTGCGAATTCGACATAGCCTAACTGTGGATCGGTATTGGCTGGTGGCAAAACGTCAATGATCCAGCCGTTACTTGTTTGATGGAATAACCATAATTCACGCCAACTTTCCATCGGTTGTACGGCGAGTGTGAGTGCGGTGCTATGAGTATTCGCACGCGCCGAGTGTGGCCATACTACGCTGTATGTACAACGTTTAGCTAAGGGATTCTTCAAGTCATGTTTAGCGTCGATCAGATGGACGCAAGTTTCACCAGGTTCACCAGCGCTAGTGACGATTTTTAATGTACTTTTGTTTTGTATTGCAAGTTCTGCCGCCCAACGTGAAGTGCCGGCACGAATGCCTGTGTCGGTATAGCTCAATTTGTCTTCGTCACTTAATTCTTCTTTGTTGATGGAAGCTAATTCAAGGACGGCGCGATTGCCGGCTGCTTGTACATCCTTGTTCATTTCATCTTTGTTTTCTGCTTTCCGCGCACGTTGGAAGGCGATTGCAGACCACACCGTGGCTTTGCGCATTTTGATGCGATTCTTTAGTTGCTCTGGTAATTTGCTTGTCTCTACACGGTCTAATACATCGGCACGCCAGGTGTCGATGGCTGATTTTTCTAATGGTCTGGTCGCCGGATCGATACATTCCGAACGTGTTAGCGCTAGTGCGGCACGGGCCTTTTGTTCGTCGCTCGCGTTCATGGCTAAGACACGACGGAAAGCCTCACCGTCATAGCAGAGTTGAATACGGCCTTCGCGTTCAAAGCTTTTGAATTGCACGCCGTAGTAGGTCGCCACTTCTAAGTGCGCTGCAATCGCGGTTTCCATTTGCTTATTTGGCTTTGTGCTTCCGGTCTGCGCTTGCAAATTCGTCGAGCGGCGTGCTAAACGCTCGGCCATGCTACCTAAAGCATCAAAAATTTCAGCGTTGATTTGATTCGCTGGTGCGGCTTTCAAATAGGCGGCAGAGTAACTAATGCCGAGAGCTTCGGAGCCAGGTGTGTCGCGCAGAAAACGTATCACTGACATACTTTCAGCAGCACCATCGGCTTCGGTTCTGACCAATCGAACTTGACTCGCTTTGATGAAGCCAGCGCGTTCACGCCTATGGTCATATACCTGCAAATAGTCCATGCGCTCGCCGCGAATTTCGAGGCTGTCGCCTTGCCATAAGACGACTTGTTGCTGGGCACTTTCGCGAGGTGAGGCTCTGAGTGCGGCCTGGTCTTGGGTGACGATGGCGATCAAACTTGAAGCGGCGATGGTACTTAAGGTGCTAAACATGATAGATCCTGTTGTATGAAATAATCGTTAGGTGTCGTGAAGGTGTCGTTGCGACCGAATTAATTGCTTTCGGTATTGGCTTCAGTGTTCTCCGTTTGTGTTTCTTTATTGGCGCGTTGCGCTTTGGCATTGTTGCCGCTACCGAGCAAAGCAGAACCAATGAAGCCGCCATCTGCTGGGGGAGGGGCAATAATTACAGAGATCTTGTCAGACAATTTGTCAGCCATGGTTTTTTGGATCAACAATGGGTGTTTGCTCAAAAGTGCACCGTCACGTTCCAATTGGGCGCTCGACACTTTACCTACCAATTCTTGGCGATAGGCTTCCGCATCGGCTAACTTACGACGAGAATCTGCTTCACCGGCGGCTTCAATCAAACGAGATTGGGCATTACCTTCGGAAGTTTTGATCATCGAAATTTTGGCGGCTTCTGCTTCCAATTGGCGTTGTTCGATTTGTTTTTGTTTGAACGGTAAAACGTGTTTCATGGCTTCCTCTTGTGCTTTTGCCGCGATCACTTGTTCATTACCCGCTGCTTCTGCTGCTTTTTCGCGACGTACTTTTTCTGCTTCTGATTCCAAGGCAGACTGCTTCACTTGCTTTTCTTTCAGTTCCAAGGTGTAACGCATTTTTTCACTCTCAAGTTCTTCAGCTAAGAGCTTTTCCATGCCGCGTTTATAATCTTCTGGCAAGTCGATCTTGCCGATCATCACCGCATGCAAAATAATGCCTTCGGCTGCCAACTTAGGTTTCAATTCCGTTTCGATGACTTGTTGAATCTCACCACGCTTGGTCGAGAAAATCTCTTTCACCGTGTAACGGGTGAACGCTTTGTACATCACACCTTGCACCATCGGTTCTACGATCTCTGCATTGACATTCTCTGGCAAACCTTTGGTATTGCTGATGAGCTTCGCTGGGTCGATCGCGTAACGTACCGCCAAGTCAACGCCAAGCGATAAACCTTCGACTGATTGAAAAGGTGCATCGTTGGTCGAGCTTGATTTAGTTGGACGATATAACTGATCCTGCAGCGAGAATTTGCGTAATTGAAATAAGCCTGGAATCACAATCACACTGCCTTCACGGAAGGCTGTGACATTGCCCGTCAATTGATTAGATCGAATACCGATTTCGCCACGGCTTACTGTTTTAAGAGGAGGGTGGTTATACAAACCATACGCAACCAAACTAATGGCGCTGATCACGCTTAGGCTTGTCAGTGTTTTTTTGGTGAGCAATGGGCGACGTTCTTTGACCTGGAACTCTGCTGGGTATTCACTTTGATATTCACTGTCTTCCGCAGTGGTCGCCTCTTTGTCAAAACCGCTCGGCGCGCTGTAGCCTGGGTTTTTGCTGCCGAACAAAGAAGTAAAACTGGAACGAACTGCATTGACGATGGTTTTTAAACGATTGCTCATAGTAGCCTCCTAATTGGTTTCAAAATGACTTTGTTTATAACTCCGGGGATCGAACTTGTTGTCTTTCCTTGAGACGAATCTTGCGCCTAGCGGGCAAGAGCGTTCAATGCCGCCGGCGGGTGAAAATCATCGTAAGGCAGGAAAGAAAATGGCGCGTTCGGAGGAGATGGAAGATGTTGTGAAGAAAAACTCACAGCTGAGGACTGACTTTTGCCCCAAAAAAAGGGATACTGCGGAAATACATCGGTTTTCTGCTGGATTTAGCGGAAGCCAAGAGACACAAGAACAAAGGATTGGAGTGCAAGTTGATGTCTGCAATGTCAGGAATTAGGGTAGCGGTGATTGAAGATGATTTACCTACGAGTAATCAATTCAAAACTTGGATAGAAGCGGCTAAGCCCGGTATACAAATCGATCAATGGTTTAACCGTGATGATGCAGAAGCCGCTATCGTGCGCGCGCAATACGATTTGGTGGTATTGGATATTGAATTAGGTCGTGAACGACACGCCGGTGTCGCCATCATTAATGCCATCAATAAGAATATCAGCCGTGACGGACAAGCGACACCAGTGTTGGTAGTGTCTGCCATGCCCGCCACTATTTATCGCAGCATCATGAAAGCCTTAGACGCATGGGATTACCTGCAAAAAGCGACGTTTGAGGAAGCTGATTTTATCGAAACCTTCTTGGATATGCTGCGTGCCGTGAAAGAACGGCGACAAGCGAAGACTGAAGCGAATAAAGAAGTTGCGAAGGAATTGCCGAATGGTGGGGAAACTTTAAGCATGGATCCATTGCGCCAACGCACACCGATGTGGCGAGGGCAGCGGATCAACTTACCCTTGACAGCGCAACGCATTCTTGCCGTGATGTTGGAAAAGCGGGGCCAAGTGGTGTCGTATGACGATCTGTATGAAGTGGTGAAGAGCGGACGTAATCGCGACAATATTCGTAAACATGTGAGTACTATTCGCGATGCATTTCGCGAAATAGATCCTGACTTTGAAGGCATAGAAAACGTGCCTATGCGCGGTTTTCGCTGGGCTGAGAGCGTATGAAGCGTTTGCTCTTAGCGAGTTATCGTCTACGAATTATTTTTCGTAGCGTGTTTTTGCTATTGGCATTGGCAACTTTTGGACTCGCGCTTTCCTTACTGCAGCAAGAGAAACAGCTTAGTTATAACAGTTATCAAACCAACTTTGACAAAACCGTGAGCCAAATCACGGCGACTTTGCGTCATCCAGCTGGTCAATTGGCTTTGTTAAATCCGCCTTTAGATCAAGATACCGCAAGCTTGCATCCTCTATTGCTGCCATTCTCTGCCTTAGACTTTGACGATCAAAGCAAGGTACAGCAGGCCATCGCGATGTCTGGCTGTCTAGTGCAATATGGTAATGATGGTTCACTGTGCGTGGGTATTGGTAACAATCCTTGGGCCGGTGGTTTCATTTATGTCGCGGGAAGTTTCAATAGTGCGGCTCTGGTATCGCATCCACGTGGACAGTTAATCAAGGATGATGCGCACCGTATTCGTGTCAGCGTCGCATTGCGCGGACAGCACTATCAATGGATTGCCCCGTTCGAAGAAGAGGTTAGCAGTCGCCCTAATACCGGCATACGTGGACGTTGGGTTGGCTTCTTAGAGTCTGAAGTTGCTAAATCAGGTGCGCGACCAGTACGTGACTTCCGTGGTTGGGCTTGGCAGAAGGCCGTTTGTAATGATGCAGACAAAGATGGCAAAGATCTCAATTGCGAGCGTAATACCTTCTTCTCATTACGCTTGCCTATCGCCGTTTTGCAGGAAGCACTGTTTGAAAAGAAACGCCCCGTTTGGCCGCCGCAGGATTTAGAGCAAATTCAGGTCGAGCTGACAGTCTTAGCTCCTGAGAGTGACATTCCGCTTCTAGACAGTAAGTCAGTTCCGAGTGCAACGCCATTCTCGCTCAACGACTTAAATGCATTGTTGCTGCCAGGTGAAAGTTTGGTGTTGCGTAAATCATCAGATAAAAAAGAAGTCATACGCTTAGTCGGTAAAGTGGAGCAAGAAGAAGAGTCGTGGAACTTACTCACGCGCTTGATTCGACGTTTGCCTGTCGACGAGTTCGCTACCCCCCTTGAAAGTAAAGAACTGATTAGTACGCCTCTCGATAATTACGAATTGATGATGAAGGGCGATGTGCGCAGTATCAGCAAGAGCTTGAGTGTGGTGGCAACCCGTGTGTCTTGGTTTGTGGGCGCGATGTTGTTGGCCTTATTGTTAGCTTGGCTCTTGATTGAAATTAGCATTATTCGCCGCATTACTTTGCTGACCCGCAGAGCCGCAGCGCTGTCGCGCACGATGAAAGGTGCCGGTGAGCTCGATCAATTGGATGTGAGTGATTTACGCAGCCCAGATGAGCTTGGCGTGTTGGCCAGTGGTTTGCATGATTTATTGCGGAGGGTAAAAGAAGACGTTGAGCGGGAAACTATCCGCACTGAACAGGAAAAACAAATGTGGCATGCGGTTGGGCATGAAATCATGTCACCACTGCAAAGTTTGATGGTTTTACATTCAAGTACAGAGGATGAGAGTCATCGCTATATTAGTCGTATGCAACAGGCGATCAAAGTATTATATGGAAGCGCTACTCCAAGTGAGGCATTTCAATCTACGGTGCTACAAATTGGCGAACTTGACCTCACTGAATTTTTGCGTCACGTTTCTAACAATGCTCCGCACGCTGGCATCAACAAGGTCCTGTTCGAATCGGAATTGGGAGCAATAGTCGTTAAGGCAGACGAATATTCACTCGAGGATGTAGTCACTCATGTCCTAAAGAATGCGGATCGGTATCGACCACAAGAAACGTCAATTCGGATCAGTTTGGAAATTGACGAAGCGAATGCGTTTGTCATTATTCATAATCAAGGCCCACATATCGAGGAAGATATGTTGAACAAGATATTCGAGTATGGGGTTTCAGATCAGTTGGAATCGGGCGCGAATGGTAATCGTGGCCAAGGGCTATTCGTAGCGCAAACCTATATGGCAAAAATGGGTGGCACAATTATCGCGCGCAATGTATCGGATGGCGTCGACTTCGTACTGAGTTTGCCACGTCCCTTGCGTTAAAGTCTCGCCGGCTTTAGATCCGACGCAAACTAGCCCCTACTGATTTGATTCAGTTGGCGCCGAATCGCTGGCATTAGTTCGCTCGCATTGAGTCCGATTGGGCCTGTGCCCGCATCGACAAGAGCATCGGCAGCCGCGCCATGCACAAAACAAGCGAGCCGTGCGGCATCAATCGGTGCGAGGCCCTGTGCTAGCAATGCAGCACAAACCCCTGTCAATACGTCACCCGTGCCACCGGTAGCGAGTGCTGGGTTGCCACTCGTATTAATAAATGTTGTTTGACCGTCGCTGATTAAGCTGCCAGAGCCTTTAAGGATGACAATGGTTTGGAATTTGTCGGTTAATTCACTTATTGCTTCTAGTCTGTCTCTTTGAATATTTGCAGTGTCGGTATTCAACAATCGTGCAGCCTCTAGAGGGTGAGGCGTTAGAATTGTACTGAAATTTTTCTCTCTGCGTTTTAAGACTTGATGTTGTAGTTGAATGTCTTGGGCAATCAGATTGATGGCATCGGCATCGATGACCAAACATGGCGACTCGTTCAATGCTCTTGCTAACAGTTTCTTTGCAGTTGGGCTGTGTGCTAGTCCGGGGCCGATAGCAATCACACTCTTGGCGAACTCAATATCATTGGCATGACGACACATGATCTCTGGATATTGTGGATCAATTTCCATTGATGAACGTGTTTGTTCGGTACAAAAACCGACGTGTACTTTTCCAGCACCGCTCATTAGCGCACCGCGTGCACTAAGGATAGCGGCCCCACACATGCCATCTGCTCCTCCAATAATGCTGACATCTCCAAAGCTGCCCTTATTGCTATCGTGGTTTCGACGGTGCAGTAGCCCTGTTACGTTGTCGTTTGCGTTCAAATAGAGTGATGTTCTTGGAAAGGAATCCGCGTCGATATTCAGCGTTTCGAGGATGATTTTGCCAGCAAAGTCGCGTCCTTTTGCCGTGAATAGACCCGGTTTGTTCGCAATAAATGTGATGGTATGTGTCGCCCGTATTGTGGTTGTGATTGAGTTTGCTGAAGCGCCAGTGTGAGTAAAGATATTGCCGGTGTCGGCATTGAGACCGCTGGGAATATCGAGCGATAGTACCGGGATCGATCTTCGTTGACTCGTTTGATTAATTAAATTTACCAATTCTGCCGCACGACCAATGATGGCACGATTGAGACCGATACCAAACAAACCATCGACAATGAGTGAGGTCGATTGCAGTGCTTGTTCGAGGTCTTCATGGCTTACGATCCATGTAATTGCAGAGTTTGTGGCTCCACCTAAGCTCAGCGCAGCATCATGCGAATATTGTGTTTCCTCATTGAGTCTATAAATCTGTACCAGGTAGCCTCGTTGGCTCAGATGGATTGCCATTTCAAAGGCATCGCCGCCGTTGTCGCCAGGACCTGCAAATATCAGTATAGGTTCGTTGATGTGTATCAGCTGACTCGCGAGATTGGCGGCAGCTAGTCCAGCCCTTTGCATCAGACTAGGTTTTGGAGCGTGCGCTTTGACAGCCGTTTCGATGGCTCGAATGTCTTTGCTCAAATACACTGACAAGTTGCAAGGAGGGGATAGTTTCATGTGTCAGTGTCGTTGATTTTGTATTGTTCTAGGGCGAAGTAGGGATCTTACTCGGAAGATTTTGACCCATGCTATTGATGGCGTCAATCATATGACGGAAGATGTTTTCCAAAGGTAATATCAAGTAAGGAAGCACTAATCCTAACATCACAAAACCGACAGTAATCGTAATTGGAAAGCCAATGCCGAAGATATTCAGTTGAGGCGCTGCTCTGGTCAAAATTCCTAACGCGATATTGGTGATTAGGAGCGCGGCGACGATTGGTAGCGACAGTAGCATGCCAACCTTAAAAATCTCCTGTCCCCAAATCACAAGCTTCTGTGAACTAAATCCCATTTCTAAAGATGTCGAAATAGGTATCGTTTTGAAACTGGTGACCAGAGCCTCAAACATCGTGAGATGAACGTTCATCGCAAGCAGCGCAAGAGTAGTGATAATGACTAAAAATTGGCTGATCGCAGTGGAGCGACCACGTGTTTGTGGATCAAAAAATGTGGCAAAGCCGAGGCCCATTGTGAGTCCCGCTACTTCACCGGCCATTTCGATACCAGCGAAGATGATCCGCACCATAAAGCCCATGGCTAACCCAACAACAAATTGTTGAATTAAGACCATGATGCCCGTGATGGAGACCATATCAACATTAGACATAGGCTCAAGTGTGGGTGCCACAATTAAGGCCAACATAACTCCTAAGCCGATTTTAACCAGAGGAGGTACGCCGTTATTGCCGAATGGCGGAGCTACGACGATGAAGCCAAGAATGCGCGTGAGCGGCCACAGAAAGGCTGCGATGATAGAGAGGAGTTCTTGTGTGCCGATTGAAATCATGGCGTTTAGCCAGCGATCGTAGCGATCCCAGTGAATACTTCTCGCATGTAATCACCCATCACCGTCAACATCCATGGGCCTGCAATAACTAAAGTGACGAATATGCCAACGAGTTTTGGAATAAATGAAAGAGTGGTTTCATTAATTTGCGTAGCTGCTTGAAAAATACTGACAATGAGACCAATCAAAAGCGCCACCAACAGTAATGGTGCGGAAACCATTAACGTGATTTCCATTGCATGGCGACCTAAGGTCATAACGCTGTCGGGTGTCATGTGAGACTCCTAGTAAAAACTCTTGGCCAGAGAGCCAATCAAGAGTTGCCATCCATCGACCAATACAAATAACATCAGCTTAAATGGTAAGGACACAATAGAGGGCGAAACCATCATCATACCCATTGCCATCAAGACGCTCGCGACGACCATGTCGATGATCAAAAATGGTATAAAAATAGCGAAACTGATTTGGAACGCAGTTTTTAATTCGCTTGTAATAAACGCAGGAATCAGTACGCGCAAAGGCACATCCTCTGGCCCCTGTAATTGCGGCGTATTTGAAAGGCGAACATACAATGCGATATCGGTTTCACGCGTCTGCTTTAACATGAATTGTTTTAACGGCTCGGCACCTTTTTCCATGGCCTTTTGCATGGTGATTTTGTTTTCACTGAAAGGTACATAGGCGTCTTCATAGATCTTATCGAACGTCGGCCCCATGACAAACAACGTGAGAAACAGCGATAGACCAACCAAGACCTGATTGGGTGGTGCACCCTGCGTTCCCAATGCTTGGCGCAGGAGAGATAAGACGATGATGATGCGCGTGAAGCTCGTCATCATCAAAAGCACTGCGGGGAGGAAACTTAAGGCAGTGAGGAATAATAAAGTTTGAATGCTAAGCGAGTAATTTTGGCCACCACCACCAGCGGGCGTGCTCGTAATTACAGGGAGCGCGCTATTGGCTTTCGCGAATGCTAACTCTGGTGCAA
Source organism: Affinundibacterium nitidum (assembly GCF_014284155.1). Classification (GTDB taxonomy): domain Bacteria; phylum Pseudomonadota; class Gammaproteobacteria; order Burkholderiales; family Burkholderiaceae_D; genus Undibacterium; species Undibacterium nitidum. The sequence continues at coordinate 666,096 of NZ_JACOFZ010000001.1, read as the reverse complement.
AAAGGCACAGAGCGAAGCATCCTAATGCAGCTGCGATGCCGAGGTAAGCGCGTGGTCTATTCATGATCTTACTTTAAGGCTGAGGTGGATTGCGCTTGTCGAGATTCTTTTTAAGCCAGTCCGCAAAATTATTTTGCGTTAATGTGTTCGTTTGGTTTGTGGGTATTTCTTGCTTTGGAAGAGTCGCCAAGGTATTGATGTTTTGCGCAGTAACACCGAGAACTAACCATTGATCTGCGACTTCCACCACCATTATCTTTTCACGATTTCCAATGTTCAAACCGCCGATGACTTTTAGCTGCAGTAGATGTCCGTTGGCGATTGGCCCGATCCGTTTAAACAACCAAGCGAAGGCTAACATCAGCGCAATAACGAAAGCTAATGCCAAGAATATTTGTAAGAGCCCGGTACTAGGAGATACCGTTTTGGCTTGCGCAAAACTTAAAGTAGGCAAGCCTAGGCAAACAAGCAGCGAAAGTATCTTATGCATTATTTGTTGAGCTTACGTATACGCTCGGCTGGGGTAACAATGTCAGTTAAACGAATACCAAACTTATCATTGACCACGACGACTTCACCTTGTGCAATCAAGCAGCCATTTACCAAGACATCCATTGGTTCACCCGCTAAACCATCTAACTCAACCACAGAACCTTGGGCCAATTGTAATAAATTCTTAATCGCAATTTTGGTGCGTCCTAGTTCAACGGTTAATTGAACAGGGATGTCGAGAATGAAATCGATGTCGTTTTGCGTTTGCGATTGTGTGCCCTTACCAAATTCTTGGAACAAGCCAGCCCCAGAGCTCACTGCCGGCGCAGCTGCTCGTGCAGCCGCTTCAGCATCGGCTTTTTCCTGTTCCGCAATCGCCGCGCCCCAATCATCTTCGCTAATCGGGGTTTCGTTATTGTCATCCATTGTTCTCTCCCTGCATTACTTCGTGCGCTATTTCATTGACGCTCGAGCCTAATAATTTTTCTACACGTAAGGCATATTGGCCATTGAAAACGCCATACTTACATTCCATGACTGGTGTGCCGTCGACCTTTGCCGAGACTATCTCTGGTACTTGCAAAGGAATTACATCGCCAACCTTCATATTCAAGATGTCACCTAGCGTGATTCTTGTTTGTCCCAAATCTGCCACCAATTCCACTTCAGCAATTTGAATTTGTTGGGTCATCAGACGCACCCAACGTTTATCAATTTCTAGAGTCTCACCCTGCAAGCTACTGGTTAATAAATCGCGAATTGGTTCAATCATGGAGTAGGGCATGCACATATGCATTTCGCCACTGACAGGCCCGAGTTCAATCGTGAATGTGGTAGAGACAACGACTTCGTTTGGTGTCGCGATATTTGCAAATTGGGTGTTCATCTCAGAACGAATATATTCGAACTGAACCGGGTAAACAGGTTCCCACGATTTAGCATAAGTCTCGTAAATGATTTCGAGAATACGCTGAATAATCCTTTGTTCAGTTTGTGTAAAATCACGACCTTCAACACGGGTGTGAAAACGACCATCGCCACCAAACAGATTATCGACTAAGAGAAAAACTAGGCCTGGGTCCAATACAATCAGAGATGTTCCCCGCAAGGGTTTCATGTGAGTGAGATTGAGATTGGTTGGTACCACAAGATTACGAATAAATTCGCTATATTTCGATACCTTTACTGTACCAACTGAAACCTCTGCGCTACGGCGTAGGAAGTTGAATAATCCAATGCGGAGTAGGCGTGCAAAACGTTCATTGATAATTTCCAAGGTTGGCATACGCCCACGAACGATACGTTCCTGGGTGGCCAAGTTATAGGGGCGGACACCCGAGGTATCTTCAAGATTATCGGTATCGTCTTGATCGCCAGTCACGCCCTTCAGAAGGGCATCGACTTCTTCCTGTGATAGAAAATTATCAGACACGTTTTTATTGCACTACAAAAGAAGTAAAAAATACACCGCTAACTTTCTGCGGGTCTCCCTTGGGAACAAACGGTAAATTGATTTGTTCAGTTATTTCTTCAATCAGTTTGTCTTTGCCTTCTTGCGTCAGAATTTCATTTGCATCTTTGCTCGACAATAACATTAAGAGCCGGCTACGCACTTGAGGTACATTGGCTTTGATCAAAGCAACTTGTGCATCATCTGGCACCTGTAATGTCATTTGGACTTGCAAATATTTATCGCCACCTTCAGACTGCAAATTCACGACGAATGGTTCCAACGGTAAGAAAACAGGCGCTTTGGCGACTTCTTCTTTGTGTTCTTTCTCTTTGCTATCGCCTTTTTTCTTAGATAGGAAGAAGAAAGCTCCTCCTCCGACACCACCTAATAAAACTACTGCTGCAAGAATAATGACAATCAATTTCTTCTTTGATTTTCCTGCTGGCGCTGCGCCATCGTCTGCTGGTTTGGCAGGTGCTTTTGACATTTTTTCCTCTCGCTACATCAATGCTTCAGTGCTTGTTGATCATTATCCGCATTTTTCTCACCGTCTCATCTGGGAAAAAGAGCTGGATTTCGGGCTTAACTTATGGATTCAGCATTCGAACCGATGAAATGAAGTCTATGAAGTTTCGAAACCCGACTGGCGTAGGTTGCCAACCAAGGTGTCCAATGTTTCATTAGGGAATTAATTTCATCTGTTCAATTATAGTATTGTTTTGAATCTCACAATCTAACACTGTTATGTATTGTCAAAAAACCTTTGTTTTGGCGTGATTTGGCAACAGATTTATACGAAGGTATCTACCGCGCCAAGTTGAGTCCGTGATGCGCGGTTACTGATTGGAAGCTCCCCCACCTTTGTTTCACTGTTGTTTCTTGCGCTACTAGACGATTGTCTCTGATTCGGACGGTCTTGCGCGAACTGTGTGTCGTTCGATTTTGTTTCTGCATTTACTGAGAAGCCTGTTAAAGAAATCCCTGCGTTATCTAGCATCTCTCTTAGCTGAGGTGCTGCGGCTTCAATGGCTTCGCGAACGTCCAAATGTGAAGAAACGAAACTGGCGTCAACTTGGTTATCGCTGATGCTAAGAACAACTTGGAGTGGCCCAAGATCGGGTGGATTAAGTGTAAGTTCTGCACTTTGTTCACCCCCAGCGACCATCCAAACCACTTTTTGCCCAATTGCTTGGTCCCAAGCTTTGCTGCCGACACGAGGCGAGATTTGTTCCATTCCTGCCTGTGTTTTGATCAGTTCATTGAGTTTTGTCGTTTCTGACGGTGGTGTTTGATTTTGAACGCTTCCTATCGCATTTGTTTGGTCTGCAGCTTGGGAATTAGATGTCTGGTTATTCTTGGAATCGAAAGACTTGTCTCGCTGTAATTCAAGTTTGGAGGAAAATTTGTCCTGATTCGAAGCAAGTGCTTGAGTGTCTCTTGCCATTTTTTTATTTTCAACTTGGTCGCCATCACGGTCTACTTTTGTTTTTACATCTTTGATACTGATTTCTGAAAGAGCGTCGCTAGTGTCAGTGTTTTTCGAAGCACTTAATTTTTCAGACGATCCAGCTTCAGCCTTGGCCATTTGCTGAGCCAAGATACTTGCACCTGCCTGTACCTGTTCAAGACTCAAGTCGCGCGAGTTATCGTTGAGATCACTCGCGCGCTTACTATCGCTCGATGTGATACTTTTGCTTTCGAAATCCGCTGTGGCTAATTGGGATGGTGCTAGCTTATTTTGATCTTGGTTGAGCTGTTCGCTTTCACTCATCAGCGCTTTAAACTGAGAGGCGGTTTGTTGAGATGTGGTATCGAGTGTGTCTTCTTGAACTACCTTTGCATCGCCGACTTTCTGCATCAAATTTTTACTTGCAGCGTCTCGCCCAAGAATGGAATCGCTCGACACCCGCAAGGATTGAGCTTCAAGATTCGCACTATCACTCTCCAGCAAAGGAGCATTCGACTCATTCGTTGCCGGATTTTTTAGTCCCAACTGACTCAGTTGGTCGACGAAAGCCAATATGTTATTTGTCTCCGTCGACATGTCATCTGTATTTTCAGTAGCTGACTCTGATTCTTCGCTAATTTTTTTGCCTGAGCTCTCCGCAACTTGTACATCACTTGCGTCTTGTTTTGCAGGCGGAGGAGCTTCGCTTGGCTTATTGACTTTATTTTTATTGGCGTCGTTTGTGCTGTTTTTGACGGCAAGCTTGTTCTGATTGCTAACTTCCTTATTCAACATGGAATTAAAGCTCGTCGTCGGCTTTCCTTCATTCATCCCACTATTGTTTTTTGAAGGTGTAATGGGGCTCAGTGATTGCGTAATGATTTGCGGTGTATGCATGGTCCCACCCAGTTAGAAATTCAAATTAACGTTTGTAAAACAAGGTACGAGTTGCTAGTTCATCGGTTTGCTTCTGATCTCGTTTCGCTTCTTTTAATTGCGCTTGGCGCTGATTCTTATCAATCAATACTTGATAGGAAAGGCGTTTCTTTTCACATTCTTGCCAATGCAGCGTGGCACTCTTTACTCTGTATTCTGCGTCTACAATAATTTTTTTCTGACCTTCAATAGCCTGATCTAGTTTTCCTATAAAGGCTTGAAAGTTGGCAAACTGAGCCACATTCAATCCCCGCTGCGCATGGTTCTGTAGCTTATCTTCATAGTCACTTCGGTACTGAACCAACATCGTCAGCTGTGCATCGGCATCATCTTTCGCCTTAACCGCCCGACCTAGACTTTTTGTGGCGACATCGAGTTCACTTTCAGCAAGCTCGATGAGTGTTTGTAATTGCGATTTGACCATGTGATACCGATTTTATATTTCATCATAGAGCAGGTTAAAATAATCTAAGCCTCGAATAGAGCGGAAAGTCCCTCTAAACTCTCTGAAATGCTGGCCTTTTCCGGTATTTCTTGTTGTAAAAAGGCTTGGATTCGCGCGTACTTCCGAATGGCTTCGTCCAACAGAGGGTCGGAACCTGCGGAATACGCACCGACGTTGATCAAGTCCCGGCTTCTTTCGTAACGCGAATAAAGTTGCTTTAATTTGCGAGCAGCAGCTTGATGTTGTGGCGTCGTAATACCGTGCATTGCTCGGCTGATTGATTGTTCGATGTCAATCGCAGGATAGTGTCCGCTTTCTGCCAATGTCCGATTAAGTACAATATGCCCGTCGAGAATAGCGCGTGCCGAGTCAGCGATGGGGTCTTGTTGATCATCACCCTCGGTTAGTACGGTATAGAAGGCAGTGATTGATCCACCACCAAGTTTTCCATTACCAGCGCGTTCAACCAAGATAGGAAGTTTTGCAAATACGGAAGGTGGGTAACCTTTGGTAGCCGGTGGCTCACCGATGGCTAAGGCAATTTCACGTTGTGCCATTGCATAACGTGTTAATGAGTCCATGATAAGTAAGACGTTTTTTCCTTGATCTCGGAAATACTCTGCAATTGTTGTTGCGTAGGCGGCACCTTGTAGTCGCATGAGTGGAGGCGCATCGGCTGGAGCTGCCACCACGACCGATCTCGCAAGTCCCTCTTCCCCTAAAATCTCTTCGATAAATTCTTTGACCTCACGTCCCCGTTCACCGATCAGGCCGACAACGATGACATCTGCTGTGGTGTAGCGCGCCATCATGCCAAGTAGCACACTCTTACCTACGCCAGAACCAGCAAATAGGCCGAGGCGCTGTCCGCGACCGACGGTCAGCATGCTATTGATTGCTCGGACACCGACGTCAAGCTGTTCCTTGATAGGGGCGCGTGCGAGGGGGTTGTAGATACGTGCACCAAGTGGTGCTGTCGCTCTGCAATGAATAGGGCCAATACTATCTAATGCTCGGCCATTGGCGTCGAGTACACGTCCTAGCAATTCTTCGCCGACTGGTAAGTGTTTGGTGCGATCGCTATTACGCCGTTGTGGTTGTGTTGGGTCGTGAATTTGCGGAGCATTCACTGGAAAAACCGGAGCCCCTGGAATCACACCTTCTAGATCACTTTGCGGCATCAAAAATAGACGGTCACCATCAAAGCCAACAACTTCAGCTTCAATCTTGATTCCACTTTGTAGTTCGATCAGACACGCGCTGCCGACAGGGAGTTTGATGCCAACCGCTTCCATCACCAACCCCGTCACCTTTACGATACGGCCAGAAACGTTTTCCACTTGTCCTTGTTGAACTTTTTTCAAGCTCGACTGAAGTTGGGTCTTCCAAGTGTTGGGGGAGGTAAGGGTGTTCATACAAGTTCCGCAGTATGAGTTACACCAATCAGATTTTCCGTAAGGCGATTCCAACGTGTTTCATACGTTGCGTCGATCACGTTTTGTCCCGTCTCGATTCGGCACCCACCTCGAGTCATTTGATGATCTGGAAAGAGACGCCAGCCGTCTTTTTCCAATGTGGCGCTGGCAAGCTCTTTAACTAAATCAAGGTCTTCAGGATGTAGAAAAATTTGAGCAGGTTGCTGTATCGATGGTAATAGGGCGATCGCTTCTTGAACGATTGTCGTGATGGATTCTGGAGCTAGTTCAAAATGTTTTTTCGTCATACTACTTGCCAAGCTGATTGCTAATTGAAGCAGCTCATCGCCGACGACTTCATGGGCTAGATTCAATTGACCTTGGAATTGCTGAGCTAAGCCTTCGATATGAGAAATTAATGTGCGAGCTTGCTCCTGCATCTCCGCGTATCCAGCTTGCTGTCCTTCGTTGAAGCCAGCTTGGTAGGCTTCTTTATAGCCTTCAGCGTAGGCTTCGTTGCGCGCTTGCTCTTTTATGGCATTGATTTCGGCTTGGGCTATTCGAGAAACTTCATTTTGTTTTTCCACTTGTGAAGCACGAGCGTCGCCAAACGAGGTAAGTTCCCATCGTTGATACGCCGTTTGCTGTCCTTTGGGAAGAACACTAGACATAGGCATCCTCACCTTTAGCACCAAGCATGATCTGACCTTCGTCCGCTAAACGACGAACAATCATTAGAATCTGTTTTTGCTGTGCTTCAACTTCAGACAAACGAACGGGTCCTTTTGACTCGAGGTCTTCTCGCATCATTTCCGCAGCACGTTGTGACATGTTTTTGAATATCTTTTCGCGCATATCCGCATTCGCACCTTTGAGGGCAATAATCAGAGAATCAGACTGCACTTCGCGTAACAATAATTGAATTCCGCGGTCGTCAATTTCGAGAATATTATCGAAGACGAACATTTCATCCATGATTTTTTCAGCCATGTCGCCATCGTATTTGCGCAGGTTTTCCATGATGGAAGCTTCGTTCTCGCCGCTCATGAAGTTCAAGATTTCCGCTGCAGCACGAACACCACCAATCGATTTTTTCTTCAGGCTCTCATTACCTGTCAATAGTTTCGTCAATACGTCATTGAGCTCACGTAGTGCAGTCGGCTGGATACCGTCAAGCGTAGCAATACGCAGCACAGCATCATTTCGCAAGCGCTCACTAAAATGATTCAAAATCTCGCTCGCTTGATCACTTTCTAGGTGAACTAAAATGGTGGCAATAATTTGTGGATGCTCATTTTTGATTAACTCTGCCACTGAGGCTGAGTCCATCCACTTCAAACTCTCGATCCCACTCGCATCTTTGCCACCTAAAATACGATTCAGCAATGACGAAGCTTTATCGTCACCAAGTGCTTTGGTGAGCACATTCCGAATGTATTCATCGGAGTCTAAGCCCACCGATGAACTTAAATCGGCATGCGACTTGAACTCTTCTAATACTTTGGCAATCGTTTCATGTGGAATCGCGCCGATCGTTGCCATCGCTGCACCGATTTTCTGAACTTCACGTGGCCCAAGATGCTTCATGACTTCTGCTGCTGCATCTTCGCCGAGCGCCAACATTAAAGTGGCTGCTTTTTGTATGCCGTCTTCACTCATTGCTCACCCATGTTTTAATCACGTTTGCGACGATTTTTGGATCACTGGCAGCGAGTTGCTTGGCCATATCCATATTGATTTCGTAAGACGATAGTTGCTTACGTCCTTGAGCATCGACAGTACCTTCTAACTCGACGATCGCTCCATCTTCATCATCTGCCTCCTTCTGCGATTTTTCAAGTGCATTCTGTTCTTTTTCTTTCTCTTTTTCTTCCTCAGTTTTTTCTTGATCTTTACCTGTGATCTTATTCAATGTTGGTTTCAAGTAGTTCTTGAAAATATAGAACATAGCTAGAATACCAATTAAATATTTACCGAATTCTTTTGCTGTCTGAATGACATCAGCTTGCTTCCAAAGTGGAATGTCTTCGCTAACAACTTTCTCAGGCGCTGCGAATGGTGTATTCACTACGTTAAGCGTATCTCCACGCTCTTTACTAAATCCCATGGCCTCTCGGGCGAGATCCGTAATTTGGTTTTTCTCAACATCTGTGAGTGGTCTTGTGGTGACTTTTCCGTTTTTGTCGGTCTCTGATTTATAGTTGACAACAACTGCAACAGAGAGACGCTTGAGTCCGCCCATTCCTTGCTGCGTATACTTGATGGTTTTGTCGACCTCATAATTGATAGTGGCATCTTTCTGAGTAAGTGCGGGTGCAGACGCAGCGCTCGCTGCGGCGCCATTTGCTGCTGTAGCAGGTGTCGTGATCGGTGCGGTAGCTGGAGCAGGTGGTTGATTGCTTAATGCACCTGGCACACCAGAAGCAGTATTCGATTTTCCATATGATTCACTGGTTTGCTGACTGCGAATGCTGGATGCCTCTGGTGGTGTGTTTGGACGATAAATTTCGGCGGCCTGCTCGGTCCGTGAGAAATCAATATCTGCACTCGCTTCGGCGCGTACATTTTGCGCTCCGACGATTGGAGAAATAATCGATTCAATTTTCTTGACCACGCCCATTTGGTATTCTTGTACATACTTTAATTGGGTCGGATCGAGATTTGGATTGGCATTTTGCTTGCTCGGGTCAGATAGTAAGTTGCCGTTTTGATCAACAATCGTAACGTTTTTCGCCGAAAGCTCTGGAATGCTGCTCGCAACTAAATGAATAATGGCACTTACTTGTTGTTGATCTAACACTCGACTAGGATATAGATTAAGTAAAACCGATGCAGTCGGTTTTTGCTGTTCGCGAACGAACACAGATGCTTTTGGAATAGCTAAATGGACACGTGCAGTTTGCACGGCAGAGACTGCTTGAATCGAACGTGCGAGTTCACCCTCTAATGCACGTTGGAAATTGACTTGCTCTAAAAACTGAGAGATACCTAGCTTTTGATTTTCCATCAATTCGAAGCCGACATTTCCACCTTTAGGAAGCCCTTGCGATGCGAGTTTCAAGCGAGCATCGTGTACTTGGTTCGCAGGTACTAGAATGGCGCTGCCACCATCGGAGTACTTGTAGGGAATATTCTGTTGCTGAAGCGAAGCGACAATGGCGCCACCATCTCGATCATTGAAATTCGAAAACAGTACGCGATAATCTGGTGCTTGACTCCACATCCAGATGCCAGCCATGATGGCGATCGCAATGGCGGCGCCCACTGAGAGCATAATTGTTCTCACGCCGGGCGTTTGTGGTATCCCAAAAACCATTGGTACTGGCGTAGGTTCAATTAAAGCTGCATCATTGACGGTTGCCATGATCTGCCTCGCGATTCAGTTTAGTGTTCAATAAATTCTGCATGCCATGCTCCAGACATTGGTTTTTTCCTTGATACGAATTTTGAACTGGTTTGTCGAATTCAATCGAGAGAGAAAAGCCAATTTTGTATCTCTTCTTCTGGCTAAGACCGGTGCGCAAACTGTTAAGGTATGCACATCTGGAATGAGGCGCATGATTTAGGGAGGAGCTAGTATGAACGTGGGTGGAATCGATAAAAGTCGAATTGACGCGATGGTTGCGCAGTTGAAGGCAGCAGCCGCGAAAATGGAGGCAGGAAGCGCAGCACCAACGACTTCTGTACAGCCAGCCAAAGTTGATTTCGCTGACGCTCTAAAGAATTCACTTGATGCGGTGAATGCGCAACAAAGTGCATCTCAAGAACTGGGGAAGAAATTCGCGCTTGGTGACGACAGTGTAAGTTTGTCTGACGTCATGATATCGATGCAAAAAGCCAGCATTTCATTTCAGACATCCGTTCAAGTTCGTAACAAGTTAGTTGCTGCTTATCACGACATTATGAACATGCAAATTTAGAAGTCTGTGAAGGCACTTCTTCTGTCAACTAACGATTTAATCCCTTGAAATAGCTTATCAGATGCCTGTCAAGCGTGCATTTCTCTCACGCTCTAATTTCATGATGTAGCGTTGAACTGTGGTCAGTGTGCGGTTTGATAAGTCTTTAAAAGCACAACCGACTCGGCGTGTCGTCTTACCATTTAGCAAGGTCAATTCTTGTGAATTTCGAATCTCTAATTGCGTTTCAATGACTCCAATTGTCGGTAGATCAACTTCACAGTCGTCATAGACTTTGCCTACAGTCATGTCTAACAATCGGCGATCATCTAGGAGAGCAACGCCACCGCAGCTGATATCCACCAAAGAAAATTTAGCACGCTCGAGTGTACCGTCAGTTTCAACCGGTATTAGGCAACGAATCGGTGTTGAAACTGGAGTGTTGATGCGATAGTTTTCACGCCGCTGCAAGCGGATCACTGAATTCGGTACAGGTAATTGAAGTGCAGGGCGGCCTTCAAATTGTGTTTTTTGTAATTTTGAAGACGAAAATTGAATGCTAATTTTGTCTAGTAAGCCATCAAAAAAAACCGTTGGCGACTCAATCACACGTTGATTCGCCATATTGTCAGGTGCGCTATCGACAATTAATTGATTATTGGTGTCGTCAATTGCCAACACGGAGGTGATAAAAGCTTCACCACCGTTATTAATGATCATGCTGATCAACTGTCCTTTTTCTTTGAAACCACGCAATAAAGCCAAAATTTCACGTCGAGATTCGACTTGATATGGACTCTGATTTTCTGTTCCTAAAGAGGGATAGTTGGCTTGCATAAGGCTTTGTAAGAGTTTATTTGGGTGGAACAGGTTTTGGGGTTTGTTCTGTCGTTATTCCTGTTTCAATATGGTATAGCCAAGCGAGTAGTTCTGCAACAACTCGATAGAGTGAGGGGGGAATGCTGTCGTCGAGGTCAACCTTCATTAAAAGAGAGACTAATTCTTTGGATTGGTGAATGAAAACACCGTGTTCATTGGCGCGCGCAATAATTTCTTCGGCAATTAAACCATGCCCTTTCGCTACGACCCTTGGCGCGGTATCTGTTTGATCTTGGTAGGAGAGTGCGACAGCTGATGGAATTGGCTTGGGAGTGTCGTTCATTTGCTACTCACTTTCATTGAGTGCAATTGATTTCCGCTTGCTTCGAATGCTTTGATCAGTTCCTTTGCATGTTGATGTAGTGTTTGAACTAGTTCTGGTGTTTCTACCTTGCATTGAATATCACTAGCTTTATCCTTTAGTGATATAGCGATTTGTACTTCACCAAGTGTGGGGAAATGTAAGTTGAGTGTAGTACGCCATGTTTGTCCCCTGCCAGGCTGACTCATGTCTGATTGTGGAGATTCGTCGTCAACGGATTCTATTTGCATCTGCATAGAGACGCTTTCAGTCAGCATACCTGTCCACATCAACCGACCTTGATCAAGCACATCTAATTGTTGATGTACAAGTTGTGTGAGCGCCGCATGCTTCGCCTCATGGCTATCGGTGAGTATCGTGTTTTCGATCTCTAATGACAATGTTGATTGTGGTTCTTGTTGTAGGTCTGAGAGGTCTTTCTTCCCATCCGCCCATTGGCTTACATGAGATTCATAAAAGAGGCCGCTCTGTTCGATTTGTTTGTTGAGCTGAGTTTCTATCCTCGTTGCAAGACGATTTGGGTTGGCACGTGCAGTGATGTCGTCTGCCAGTGGCGTACTCCCCAAAAGTGTGAGTTTTGAATCCGACTTATTTGATTCGCTCAACACCGCAGCCAGAATTTTCCCTGTAGGGCTCAGGTCAATGTGTGCACTGGCTTCTGTCGGAAGTCCATTCTGCTGATAAGAACGTAGAGCATCTTTAAAAACGCTATTGTTTCCGATCGCAGCGTTTCTTGCGATGAGCGAGGTCGTTGAATCTCGAGTATTTAACGTACGTTCCGTTTCAAGAGAGGCGGGGAGTGCTTTATCACCAGTGTGCACGTTACTACGTTTTTCTAAGCCAGATTTATCATCGTTACTGGCGAGTCCCGACTCCCCCTGGTGCTGTTCCTTCGGTACCGCTTCAAATACGGCTGTTGTTTGCTTTCCATCGATTGAAAAGGTTAGCCTTGGATTTGTTTGCAACAGTGTGAGGTTTAACTTGTCGCCGACTTTAGCTTGGGGCATCTGGAGCGCAAGCCTTAGTGGAATGTTGCCGACATTCGCAACTACTGTGCCGTCGCCAAGTTTGGCGATGATCTCGGCAGGAAAAGGTGTTCCAGGTGGGAATCGATTGAGCTGGGCAATTACATCTTGCTTGATGGCCTCGATACTTCGAAGTGCCGCGGGTCCGACGATGCCCGCAGCTTGATTCAGATTAATATTAAGTCTTGGAAAAATGTCTGACATAGCTGTCAGCCAATTTGGTTTGCACCATAGCTCTGCGATAGTTTTCGGCTTGTATTGGTGCTTTGCATGAGCTTCGATAATTGCTGCATCCATGGTTCAGTTAAATCACGGATGGCACGGTCATCAGCGAGGATCTGCTTGATAATGCTGATCTTCCGTTCTCGCAGTTCTTTGGGAAGATCTCCATTGCTTTCGTGATTACGCAAGGTACTCACTTCAAGACTGCAATCTTGTTCTAATTTTTCAAGCAGGTCCCAGTCGCTGCTTCGCGCAGCTTCTAACATATTCGATGTGATTGCCGAGACCTTCTCGTAGACCTCTAATAACTCAATGCTATTCATCGTGATTAAGCCTCAAAAAAATTTGGACGACGTGGTGCTAATGGATCTTGTTGTGGAATTGGGCGTTCCACATTTGCAGGTTTACTATCAGGGCTAATGGCTTCCCATGCTGATTTGAGATCCCGCAAGAGTCCTTGGACTTCGTGCAGACCTTCAACCTCGTTCTTTAAATTTGCTTGCAACAATCGACTATTCATATACTCATACAAAGCATCGAGGCTTACCGCAATCTCTCCTCCCGCTTTTTTATCGAGGCTGGCGCGTAAGCCATTTTCGATGATGGCGATCGCCTTAGAAATAGAGTGACCTTTTGCTGCGAAGTCACCATTTTTTAAGTGCTGCGCAGCGTTACTCAGTGCGACAATCGCACCGTCATACAGCATAACAATCAGTTTATGTGGGCTTGCAGCAATAACACCAGTTTCGATGCCAACTTTAGCGTAAGCATTTGCACCATGTGATTGAGGAGATCCGAACATAATTTGTTCCTTTGAAATACAGCTATTGCTGAGCTATAAAAATTATTTGTTGCTACTACTATTGAGTGCACTTAATTGCTGCGTCAAAAACGAACTGGTATTGTTTAAATTGCTCACGATTCTGTCTAGTGCAGTAAATTGCGCCCGATATCTAGCTTCCGTGTCGAATAGCCGACTATTCAAAATATCGCGCTGCTTAGTAATGTTCTTAATGTTTTGGCTGATGCCATTACTGCTGCTTTGAATGGTGCCGCTTGATCCAACAAATCCACTTAGCAAAGTGTTTAGTTTGGTGGCGTAGCCAATTGAATAATTGACTGTGCCACGATCACCGATAGAACCACCTGTGACTAATAGCTTTAATCCATCAGCATCCGTTCCCGTGGTTGCAGTAAGAAGCTGTCCACTACCAGATGCACCTACGCCATTAATTGTGCCTGCAACGTCTAAAGCAGTGCTGCCCGAAGATACCGTACCTGTCAGCGCAGCAAAACTAGTGCCGCTTGAATCTGCAAGTGTAACTTTAGATTTTGAGCCGTAAGCGTCGGATTCAATGCTCAGAACGCCACCTGTGGTATTCGTCTTTACTGTAATGCCGGCAGCGCTAAATGCACTCGTACTATTAATTGCTGATTGAACAAGTGTTGCCAATGCAGAGGCGGAATAGTCTCCTGCTGTTAAGCTGACATCGGCAGTTATTGTATCTACTGTTACGGTTAGCTTTGTATTCGCTGCGATGGTGGTGGTCGTTGGAAGAGTGAGATCTCCGGTTAGCTTGGATTTGGTAGCGATCTGTGAGATGTTTAAGGCGTATGCACCGGCTTTGGTCGAAGAACTTGAACCCGATAACGAAATGAGGCTATCGCTACTCGATCCCAGTGAGGCGAATAGCCCACCGACGTCAGTGAATTTTGTAGACAGCGCGGTTGAGAGTTTCCCCGAATCGACCGCCAATGATCCGTCTTTTTGAAATGTAATGCCGATTTGAGCGAGAGACGTGACACCGCCACCGAGTCCATTTACTGCCGTACTCAATGTACGTCTTATTTGATCTTGTACACTCTGCGTGGTGGAATCTCCAAGCAAGAGACCTGCTTTCTTTGTGCTCGCGTCATATGCCGTTAGATTTTTGATCGTTGTGTTGAGATCGTTATACGCTTTGACAAAATTTGTAATGCTAGTTTGCACGGCTGTTGTGTTGGCAGAAACCGAGATCGATGCAGATCCAACTTTTGATACGTTCAGGGATACCCCTTGTATCGCGCCATTGACAGTATTTGATGCACTTGAAATGCTAATGCCATTCACAGTTAGGCTGGCGTTTTGCGCGGTAGAAACTTCGGTAAAATTTTGCACACCGGCAGGGTCGTAGCTCAACAGTGATGTGACTGCTGCGTCTTCGCCAGATGATGTGATCTTCAAGCTTGAAGAAGCGCCTGTTTTACTGGAGTTCAGAACGAGATGATAGGGAGTTGCACTACCATCACCGACGATTGATGCTGTCACGCCAACACTCGCGGCGTTAATGGCATCGCGTATCCCTTGTAAAGTGTTGTTGCTGCTGTTGATCTTGACGGTTCCTACAGTTTGCGATGCATCTTGATCAAAACTTGAGCCGCCTGGATAAACGCCGTTGACTGCAGTTCCTGTAATCTTCCCAAATTGGAAGGAAATGGTTGTCTCTGTCCCTGTTCCGATGGCCGCACTAGAGCTCACTTGACCTGTACTGGAAATTGTTTGAGCTTGTGCCAGTTTTGTGACAGCAATGCTATATGTGCCGTTAGACGCCGAGCTATTTGCTGTGGCAAAGGCAACGCTGGAGTCGCTTGTTGTTGCGTTGAGTGTTTGAAAAGTTGAGGCATTACTGAGAGAGGAAAGCGAACTCTGGAATGATCCGACAGCGCCATTGAGGGTGCCATAAGCAGAAAGCTTAGCTTGAAAGCTCGCCTCTTTCTTTGCTAAAGCCGTTAATGGTTGGCTCTCGACCTGCATCAACTTCGTTATTAACGTGTTGACATCAAGATTTGATCCTAAGCCTGTTGATTGAATTCCCACCTGAATCCCCTTAAGTTTGGTAGTACTTTACTGTATTAACGGCAGAGGCAAATCAGACTTTAGAAGGGATTTTACCGGTTAGTTTCTGGAATTCATCTTTTTACGTATTTAAATACATTATGCCGTTTGCTTAATCAATAGGCCTTGAAGTTTGTCCAAGGACTTGGCAATTTCAAGTGCTTCTTCCGTTGGAATCTGACGCAATACTTGTTTTGTTTGTTGATCAACGACCTTCACCACTACACCGCTGGTATCACCATCTACACTAAATTCTAGATTTTGCGAAGCGGACTGAATCGTTTTGTTGATCGCCTCAACCGCTTGATTCACTTGTTCGCGTGTATAGGTTTTTTGACCAGCCTCGGCTTGGTTCACGGGATTGCTAATTTGAGTCGCTACCGTATTTTGAACTTGTGGTGCGGGGGCACTTGTGGCACGTTCTGAGAACTGAACTCCAGACGAGCTAGAGTTGAGAGCTTGGATACTCATGATAATCTCCTTTAAGCAAAATTCCCCTGATCAATAAATTGACCAGGGGACCACTCATTTATCAATGAAGATTGATTAGATTCTCATCGATTAACCACGGAGGAGTGCGAGCACACCTTGTGGTAACGCGTTCGCCTGAGCCAAGATCGCTGTACCTGCTTGTTGCAAGACCTGACCACGTGTCAACGTCGCTGTTTCTTGCGCGAAGTCTGCGTCACGGATACGGCTACGAGAAGCTGTTAAGTTCTCAGAAGTCGTATTCAAGCTGCTGACTGCAGATGCGAAACGGTTTTGGTAAGCACCGAGAGACGCACGAGAAGCATTGACGTTGGCCAAGGCTGCATCGATAGTCGTCAAAGCTGATGTGGCACCGGTCGCTGTAGTCAAATCAACGGAGGAGACACCTGCACCAACGGTTGCCGTTGCTGAAGTTGAACCCGCTGTTAAACCACTTGCATTCGCACCTTTACCGCTGACTGTTGTGGTTCCTACCGCGAAACCAGTTGCTGTAAGGGAAGCTGTACCTTTAGTTTTTACCGTGAAACCCGCATTATTTGCGCCAGTCAAGATAATACCGGTGTTGTCACCGCTCGCGGTTACGCCAGTCTGCGCTGTCTTTGCATTAATAGCAGCGATGATGCTCGCAGCATTTGTCGCCGCCGTGGTACCGGCAGTGTTAGCACCGATGTCAACGCCGTTAATATTGATGTCACCAGCAGCTATTGTAGTGTTTGTGTCGGTAGTCGCTGCACCAGTTTTAGTACCTGTGCCGCCGTTTGCTAACACGATGCCAGCAGAGCTTGTGGATGCTAAAGAAATGGTACCTACTGTCGTTGCTTGACCAGCAGCTGCACCTGTGAAGCCAGCAACTGTCAAACCAGTGACGTTGTCCGCAGAACCTGCATTACCAGATTTGGTAATATTAATGTTGCGACCGTCAGTAGCAGTCAGTGCAACCGCGCCAGTAGTTGAGTCAAATGTCGCTGTTACGCCAGTTTGACTTGTTTTAGCATTAACAGCAGCAGCAACTTGGGCTCCGCGTTCTGCGACGCCGCCAGCAGCAGCCAATGCACCAATATCGACACCGTTGATCTTGATATCGCCTGCTGCGATTGCAGTACCTGATGTAGTGACAGTTGTACCAGCTACTGTAGTTGCTTGTGCTGTTGCTGTTACACCTGTTTGGCTGCTCGCGGCATTGATTGCAGCTGCTTTCGCAATCGCGCTGCCACTTGACGCAGCGTAGGAAACGCCATCTGAAGAGCTTGCGCCGATGTTATAGCCGTTGATGACCAAGTCGCCACTTGTCAATGAACCGATACCATTCGTGCCGCCAGCGATTGAAGTGCTGTAGCTTGAGCTGGAGCCAACGCCGAGCGCAGAAGATTTCGCACTTGCGATTGAAGCGATCGAAATTTGGTCGTTCGAAGTAGAGTTTGCACCCACTTGGAAAGATTGGGATGTAAAGCTACCGTCGAGAAGCTTAACACCGTTGAAGTTAGAGGAGCTTGCAACACGATTGATCTCGTCGATCAACTGAGAAGCTTCGTTATTTAACGCAGCGCGGTCACTTGCGCTGTTTGAACCGTTGGCTGCTTGCACAGCCAAGTCACGGATGCGTTGCAAGTTTGCACCAATCTGAGTTAAATCACCCTCAGCTGTTTGCGCAAGTGAGATACCATCGTTGGCATTACGAACCGCTTGATTCAAACCACCGATTTGTGAAGACAGACGTTCGGAAATCGCTAAACCCGCTGCATCGTCTTTTGCGCTATTAATACGCAAACCTGAAGACAAGCGTTGCAAAGAGGTGTTTAACGCTGATTGTGATGTTGTGAGATTGCGTTGTGCATTGAGGGACGCAATATTTGTATTGATAAATGAAGCCATTTTATTTCTCCTTACCCAAGTTATGTAAATCGGCTGCGAGCCTTAAACTTTGGTCTGTACTTCCAAGAATATTGGACCGCCGTTGCAATCAGGTATCGGACGTCTTTTGGAAAAGTTTAAGGAGTTGCCTAAAGTAAATTTTTTATTTTTGCTATAAACTTTTTTTTGAGATTCCGTTAAACGGCAGCATTTCAAAATACTTGAGGGTCTTTTTATGCCTATTTTCAGTTTTGAATTCATTAGATTTTGTTAATATTTGACTAAATTGTGTGATTAATTCTGCTGTTCCGTAGTAAAAAATGGGAGCAAAAATGGAGTTTGAGAAGCCTGTGGCGACAGCAATGCCAAGAAAAGATGTCTTGAATGATCAGGATATTGCTCTTTTACTTACCAAAGCGAAGCAGCAGATTGATCAAAATGAATTTGAGGCCGCAATCACATTCCTTAATCAAGTTCTCAACGTACAACCAGATCAACCACTAGCGAAATTTATGTTAGGGGATATCTTGACTAAAGTCGGAGCGACTCAAGATGCGCTGCCATGTCTCGAGAACGCAATTCAATTGGCTCCACAAAGTATTATTTACTGGCATTCATATATTCGACTGATACAAACTTTTAATGATTCATCGGCTTCAAGGGAAGCCATCGAAATTGCACGCCAACAGTTCAATGATGAATTAATCTTCCCTAATGCAAGCGAGTCGCTTGAACTTCTATATCGCGAAGGGCGATACCTTGATCTAGATAGGCTAGCGTCGCATTTAATTAGTATCAAGCTTGAAGACGGTGTGTCATGGAGATTCCTGGGCATTTCATTGTTTGATCAAGGGCGGTATATAGAAAGTCAATATGCGATGGAAATTGCAGTACAACTCCTACCGAAAGATGCAATTGCTCATTTCAATTTAGCCTCTCTATTAAGTAAGCAAAACTCTCTAGGAGAAGCTGAAAAACACTTTCGCCAAGCAATTAGGCTTAATCCCCAATTGGTTGCTGCATATAATAACCTCGGCAATTGCCTTCGAAAGCAGGGGAAATTGGATGAGGCTGAGTCTTATTTGCGGATGATGATCCGTTTTGATAAAGACTTTTACATAGCGCGGGTCAACTTAGTCGGGATTCTTAAGGAAAAGGGCGAGCTCGAAAAAGCGTTAGTCGAGGCAAAGAAAGCCTTAAAAGCAGCGCCTAGTTCCCCAGATGTTTGCAACGCCCTTGGATCAATTTTGCACAAACTCGGTAAAAATGAAGAGTCATTGACCCAATTGCGTCGAGCAATCGAACTTAATCCGAAGTTTGCAGATGCGTACAATAATATTGGAAGCGTCTACTTTAGAGAAAAGAAGTACGATCAGGCGAAACCCTATTTTCTGAAAGCTATCGAACTCGATCCGCAACTTGGGGGTGCATTGCGGTGCCTTGGACAGATTAGTCAAACATTAGATTTTGATCTTACTAGTGCAGAGAGATATTTTCGGATGGCTTTGGCAGTAAACCAGAGAGACAGTGAGGCGCATACAAGTCTCCTCTTTATGTTGACCGAATCAGCTGCGATTAGTCCGGAAGAACTTTTCTCGCAACATCGGTCGTTTGGCAAAATTCACGAATCAGCTCTCAAACAAACTTGGGAAACAGACGGGCGCTCAAAAAATGCGCAACGCGTTTTGAACGTTGGATTTGTTTCTGGAGATTTCAATAACCATGCTGTTGCTTCTTTTGTTGGACCCATATTAAAAAATTTGTCTGCGAATTCCAGTTTTAAATTGCATGCTTATTACAACGGAGATACCTTTGACAAGGTCACCGAAAAGCTTAAGCAGTTCTTTTTTTCATGGGCAGTTATCAAACATCGCAATGACCACGATGTATATGAACTGATTAGAAAAGACAGTATTGATATCCTCGTCGACCTCTCCGGGCATACTTCAAATAATCGACTTACGCTTTTCGCAATGAAGCCAGCACCAATTGCGGTGTCATGGATTGGTTATCCAGGGACGACGGGCTTGGGTGCAATGGACTATTTTATCAGTGAAAGTTCTTTAACCCCAATTCAAGAACAATCTCGATATTTTACAGAAAAGCTTTGTAATTTGCCCAGTTCTGCACCGTTCGAGCCGTTTGAATTAGCGCCGGAAATCTCTCCTTTGCCAAGTTTGGAAAAGGATTGGTTTACGTTTGGTACTTTCAATCGTATCAGCAAAATCAATGAGGAAACTATTGCCATTTGGTGTAGGCTGATGCACGAAGTTCCTGCTTCCAAATTGTTTTTAGGGTCCATTCCAACGGGATTCGAGCAGCTGGAAGAATTTATCCAGCGATTTGAACGTCGTGGAATCGACCGAGGCCGACTAATTGTGTTTTATCGTTCAAGTATGCCTGTTTATCTTGAACAATATAAGCAAATTGATTTGTGTATTGATGCTTTCCCATACAACGGCGCTACCACTACTTTGCACGGATTATGGATGGGAGTGCCAACATTGAGTATCGAAGGTAATCAACTGGTATCGCGTAATGGTTATTGTCTGATGACGCATGCAGGTTTGCAGGAGATGGTTGCAAAGGACGAAAAAACTTTTATTGAATTAGGTGTGTTTTGGTCCAAGAATCGCAACGCTTTGGCAGATATAAGGAAAAATCTGAGAAGTCGCTGCTTAGCGTCACCTAAATTTCAACCAGATCGTATAGCAAACTATCTGGCAAGTGCTTTAAAACAAATGTGGTTAAATTGGTGTTCTGGTATGCCATTAGACGCATTTGAGATCCCAGAAAATTAATTGCCTTAGAGCTGGCCCAACATCAGATTGAATTTTGCTAGGATTTAACATGACTGAGTTAAAAGTGCCGCAAAATCCCTTGTTTGTCACACAACCGTTGTTACCACCTCTTGCAGAGTTTATTCCATACCTACAGGAAATTTGGGAGAACAAACAGCTCACAAATAATGGTCCGTTTCATCAGCAGCTAGAAGCTGAACTTGCCGCTTACTTGGGCGTAAAACATATATCCCTATTTACTAATGGCACAATCGCGTTAGTAACTGCATTACAGGCTTTGCGAATTACCGGCGAAGTAATAACGACACCTTATTCGTTTGTCGCTACGGCGCACTCATTACTATGGAACGGAATCAAGCCCGTATTTGTCGACATAGATCCCAATTCTATGAACTTGGACCCTGCAAAAATCGAGGCGGCAATCACACCGCAAACGACGGCGATCTTGCCTGTACATTGTTATGGGCATCCATGTGATGTTGATCGTATTGAAAAAATTGCCGACAACTATGGACTAAAAGTGATTTACGACGCCGCACATGCTTTTGGTGTTCAAAATGCAGAAGGAAGTATTCTTAATCATGGAGACTTGTCGGTATTAAGTTTTCATGCGACCAAAGTATTTAATACCTTTGAAGGTGGCGCAATTGTCTGCCATAGTGAAAAAGATAAACGTCGTATTGATCATTTAAAGAATTTTGGTTTTGTAGATGACGCGACGGTCGTGTCTTTAGGCATCAATGGCAAGATGAGTGAGGTCAATGCTGCTTTTGGACTATTGCAACTTAAGGGAATTGACGTTGCATTAGCGAAGCGCAAGCGTATTTCAGATAGATATCGCGCCGCCTTCAAAGACTTGAAAGGGCTTCGTTATCTTGAGGATGTTGCCGGCGAAGTGCCGAACTTCGCTTATTTCCCAGTGTTACTTGAAGATGCATATCCAATTGATCGAGATACCTTGTTTGCACGTTTAAAACAGCATAATATTTTTGCTCGGCGGTATTTCTATCCGTTAATTACGGAGTTTCCTATGTACCGAGGATTGCCATCAGCGGAACATGGAAATCTAATTGTAGCTCGTCAATTGGCGTCAAAAGTTCTGTGTTTACCAATCTTTCCTGCATTAACCGATGATTCCTTAGAGTTAGTCATTCATTTGATAAAAAATGCTGGAGAGTTATGAAGAGCATCGCTGTTATGCAGCCATATTTTTTACCTTATATAGGCTATTTCCAATTAATTGCAGCGGTTGATCGTTTTGTGTTGTTCGATGACGTGCAATTTATAAAGCGCGGGTGGGTTCATCGAAATAGAATTTTGTTGAACGGTGAGGCACATTTGTTTACCTTGCCTGTTAAGAATGCGCCACAACGGGCTCAAATTAATGAAGTTGAGCTGGTGGGAGATGTTGTCCGAGTAAGTAAGATACTAAAGATGATAGGGCAGTCGTACAAAGATGCACCTTATTTTCAAGAAGTTTATCCCGTTGTTGAGAGCATATTTTTGAATTCGACAAATCATCTAGTCGAGTTCATTATTTATAGCCTACAAGTCATGATGCAGTTGTTGGATATTCAGACCGAGCTAATTTGTTCGTCTGCTCATTTTCATAATCAACATCTGCATGCAGAACCACGAATTTTAGATATTTGTAAGTTGGAGCGTGCTGGCCGGTATGTGAATTTGCCCGGTGGAATAGATTTATACAATAAGACGAATTTCTCAGCGCAAGAAATTCAATTGGAATTTATAAAACCTCAGCTGAATTCCTACCTGCAAAAACATAATCTAGGAAAGAAGGGAACGGTATCTGAATTTGTGCCAGGACTCTCCATAATTGATGTAATGATGTATAACCCTATTTCTGAAATAAAGAAAATGCTACTTCAAAGAGACTTCATATGAATGCAGTTGAAATGAGCAACGCCACTTTGATTTTTCCAGCGAATCATCCTGAAGGATGTGCGTATATCGAGTCTGCTAATCAACGTGGCGATAAACTTGTTTTGGCGTCATCGATTAAAGATCCAGAATTTGTGAGTCAATATGGTGAATTGCATTTATTGCCCTATGTCGTCGACACAGACTTTTCTGAGGCTTTTATATCGTTGGTTGCAAGTTATCGAGTCACGTCAATCTATGCACCCGTCGCAGCCGTATTTACTTGGTTAGAACAATTTATCTCGCAAAACAATCTGTCGATTCGCTTGTTAGGGGCTTCGCCCATCAAGAGTGAAGTCAAACGCTTTGATCAGCTGATGGGAACGGTAGACCAATACAGAGATTTTATTGATACTTGTGCAGGCGTAGTCTCGCCTCTTAAAGATTTGGAAATCGCCGCAATTTTTCGTATGGCTCGACATATTTATGGCGAAACAAACGAACAGAAGATCGCTGCAATGATGGGAATATTTGCTGGCGTTCCTAGAGGTGATGTCATAGAAATTGGTTCTTTAGTAGGAAGGTCTGTTGCTGTAATGTGTTTTCTGGCACGCCGTTTTGAATTAGGCAAAGTGCTTGCAATAGACCCTTGGCAGCTTCATGCATCCATTCAAAAAGACTCGCCAGTTACCGCCGGTGTTGACCTTCCTGGCGAATGGGATTATCGAATGTTGCCACAAGACTTTTGCGTCAACACTTTGCCAGTGGGCTTAGGCTATCTAAATTATTATCAAGCAGAGTCGGTTGACGCATTTAATGTTTATTGTGAACAGAAACAAATAACGTCCGCGGAGTTTGGTGTGACGAATTACGAAGGCAAGATTTCTGTTATTCATATCGATGGTAATCATGACTTTGAAAAAGTGAAGCTTGACTGTGAACTATGGGTTCCGCTGATCAAACCAGGCGGCTGTTTAATTTTAGATGATTATTTTTGGGTCCACGGTGATGGCCCAAAAAGGGTCGGAGATACGCTGGTTGAGCGTTATGTCGAAAAAATTGAATTTGTTTTTTCTTGTGGTAAGGCCTTATTTGTAAAGTTTAAGACTGAGTCTCAATATGAAAAGTGACAAATCATATCTACATATCGTGGAGCATTATGAGTCTTGCCTTGAAAAATTTGGTGATTCACATCGTGGTGTCGATTGGCCAAAACTTGAAGATGCTGAAACTCGATATCGTGTGATGCTGGGGCTGATACCAGCTAAGCGTCCCGCACAAGAAATAAGTATTCTGGATTTTGGTTGTGGTGCCGCGCACCTGCTTGAATATATGCAGTCAAATTCATATGACGGTCTTATTTATTCAGGACTTGATTTATCACAGCACTTCATTGAACTTTGTAAGCAAAAATTTCCTGTGGTCGACTTTTATTGTATGGATATATTGGAGAGCTCAACTGAGTTGCCAATGTTTGACTATATCGTATTGAATGGTGTTTTTACTGAAAAGCGTAATCTCACTTTTGATGAAATGAGATTTTATTTTTGTCGTCTTATTCAAGTAGCCTTTGAAAAAGCACGTTTTGGAATTGCCTTTAATGTGATGTCGAGTCATGTTGATTGGGAACGCGATGATTTATTTCATTTGCCGATGGATATGTTGGCCGATTTCCTTGTGAAGAATATTAGTAGAAATTTTGTGATCCGCAATGATTATGGCTTGTATGAATATACGGTCTACATCTACCGTTAAAAAGACCCCCCTATTTGGAGGCAATATGCTTAAGGAAAAGGTGATCATTTTTGGTGTTAATGATTTCGCCCAATTGGCGCACTATTACCTAACAAACGATAGTGAGCATGAAGTTGTTGCCTTCTCTGTGCATCAGGCGTATATAAAAGAGACAAGCTTTTTCGGTTTGCCCGTTGTGCCGTTTGAAACAGTGGAAACATTTTATCCTCCAACGGCTTACGCTTTTTTTGCACCTATGTCACCGGCTAAGATGAATCGTGTTCGTCACGATGTCTATCACGAGATTAAAGCCAAGCGCTATCGAATGATTAGCTATGTCAGCTCAAAATCCACGCATTTCAATAATCAGATTGGCGATAATTGCTTTATTCTGGAAGACAATACCATTCAACCTTTCGTTACGATTGGTCATAACGTAGTGATGTGGAGTGGTAATCACATTGGGCATCATAGCGAAATTAAAGACCATGTTATGTTTACTTCGCATGTTGTCTTGTCAGGGCACTGTGTTGTTGAACCCTTCAGTTTTTTTGGCGTAAATTCTACGATTCGAGATGGCTTAGTCATTGCGGAGGGTAGCTTGATCTCGATGGCGGCGGCTGTGTTTAAGAATACTGAGCCTTGGAGTGTTTATAAAGGCAATCCGGCTGTTAAGTCCTCGGTATCAAGTCGTGATATCCATTTTTAATTGGGTGCTGTGTTTAATGTTGTAGTTGACTAGTCGCGAGGAATTAAGGAATGAGTCGCACATTTGTTTGGGATAAGAAAGGAGTTATTTTTCGGGCAGAGGAACACTTGCCATGGGCTAAAAGCCATACCCAAATGCCTACGATTGATGTGTCATGCAAGGATGAATTGCAAGTTTTTTTCAGTGCAAGAGATCAAAATAGTCGTAGCCAAATAGGGCGTTTTTCTGTTGATAAAAACAATCTTCAAAAGATAATTTCTGTTCAAGGGCAACCTGTTCTTGGCTTGGGAACATTAGGAAGTTTCGATGATTGTGGTGTGATGCCGACCGCCGTGTTGACACATCAAGGAACAAAATATTTGTATTACATCGGTTGGAACGTGAGAAACACAATTCCTTACCACAATTCAATTGGCTTAGCGATTAGTGAAGATGATGGTGCAAGCTATCGCCGGCTTTTCAATGGACCCGTGATGGATAGAAGCCATGATGAGCCATTTTTCTGTGCGACCGCATGTATTCAGATTGAAAACGGTATTTGGCGTAATTGGTATTTGTCGTGTACAGAATGGAGGATGGTCAATGGGAAGGCAGAACCTCGCTATCACCTAAAATATGCAGAGTCAGATGATGGGATTCATTGGCGCAGATATGGTCAAGTTGCGATTGATTTTAAGGACGATGAAGAGGGAGCAGTAGCGCGGGCAAGTGTTCTAAAACGTGGTAATACCTACCAAATGTGGTTCTGCTATCGGAAATTGGTTAATTACAGTTCCGATCGAAATGCTAGCTATAGGATTGGATATGCAGAATCAACAGATGGTATTCAATGGCTGAGAATGGACGAGATGGCGGGAATTGCACTCAGTGAGGAAGGATGGGATTCATTTATGCAGGCCTACCCCGATGTGTTTTCTCATCTCGATCAAACCTATATGCTATACAACGGTAATGGCTTTGGACAAACAGGGATTGGTATCGCGCGATTATGTCATTTATCAAATTCGGAGTGTCCTTAAATGAAAAAACGTGGTGCAGTCGTCAAGCAATATTGCCGTGACGGATATTATGTAGCGAATGGTTTGTTGCCCAAAGCTGATGTTTTACGTGTTCGTGACTCGTTGATCAAAAATTTTGTTGAACAGCTTAAATTGTCTCATTCATCCGAGGATTTTTCGGACGGTTTGTTGTTTGAACTTATGCAGCGACTATTTCACAAGAATCTTTCTCAATACAAGAAGACTGTGTCCGCTCTCTGGCGGAAACTTGATGTGTATCAGTTAATGCATCATGAAAAAATAATCCAGTTTTTGCGTGATCAATTTGTATGGAGTGATATTTTCGTGCCTGGCGGTCAGATAGTTTTAATTATGTCCCATGAATTACGCATTCAAGACGGCTACTTTGGTATATCGGCTCATCAAGATTTTCCTTCGGTGCAAGGGAGTTTGGATGGAGTAGTAGTGTGGTTGCCACTTGTGAAAGTGGACTCGAGCAATTTCCCACTTGAAGTAATTCCAGGTAGCCATATGCAGGGCTTGATACCCACAATTTCAGATGAAAAAGCGCAGTGGCAATTGGATCCAAAGCACTACCGGGAAGATCAATTCGTTAAGTTAGAAGCAGAACCAGGTGACGTTGTGTTTATGTCTTTGTTTACAGTTCATCGTAGCGCTATCGATGGCGAAAAGAATCGGTTAAGGGTCGCACTCTCGACTCGATTTGACAATGGCGATGAATCAAGTTTTGTTGATCGAATTTATCCCTCCGCATACAACAGGTCAGTAACAAGGGCACCGATAAGAACAGATTTTCCCGTGCCAGATCAGGTACGTCGGGTTTTCAAAATCAGCGAAGGTAAGTGAATATGATTAATACTTTAAATGATTATGTGAATGCTGTTCGAGAGAACGGATATGTTGTCATTAAGGATGCGATTGCACAGGAGCTTGTCGCGGACCTGTTAGATTTTGCGAATTCATTTGAGTACTCGGAGCAAGAGAGGGAAGTCTTGACTGCGAATCAGCAGCGATTAAATGGATATGGTGCGACCATCTATAATATCCCCGCAAAAAAACCTGAAGTCGTACGCCACTTCATTCGTGGTTTGTGCGGTGATATTTTACGAGCGCTGTTGAACGATAAATACTATCGGAGTATTCCCGAGGATTTACCCAATTACATTCTCCGTAGCGTGCTTTTGCGAAGTTCAGTTGGTGCAATGCCTTATCATATTGATTCGTTTATTCCTTATCCTGGTGACTACACGTCAGTAGTTCAGACGGTTCTTTTCTTAGAGGAGTCGAAACGCGATAATGGTTGTACTCTATTGATTCCACGCTCTCATTTAAGCGGGGCTTATGCGCCTCAAGGTGATAATCCAATGGCGATAGCACTAGAGGCTGAACCTGGAGATATCGCGATTTGGGATAGCCGTATTTGGCATGCGACTCTTGAGAATACCGCCCATCGAAGCCGTTGGGCTTTGGTTGGAACATTTGTACGATGGTATATTAAACAGGGTTTTGATTATCCTCGTGCGATCTCGGAAGAAATGTTCAATGGTCTAGACATTGATGAGAAAATTGTCTACGGTTTTTGTAGTTATACGCCAACCGATGAATTCGAACGAACCGAATTGAAATCCGGAATTGACCACATTACCCGACCACGTTAAGTAGATAAAAATGTGGGAATCGAACTCTAGAGTTGTTGTCTGAACTCCCAGAACGCGTTTATTTCAAGGGGTAATGAAAACCGAAAGTTGGATATAACTAGTTCGATAAGCTAATCCGCTGTCACAACCCGATTCTTACCGGACTTCTTAGCTTCATACATCGCTTTATCGGCCCGTTTCAAAACGGACTCCTGAGATTCATGCGGTGCTCGTAGAGCAACACCAGCGCTAAACGTGATGAACAATCGCTGATCATTCGCCGTAAAGAAATGAGTAGTCAATTCACGCTGCACTCTCGTCATGGCACGTGCGGCTTCCTCCAGCGACGTTTCTGGCATCACGATCAAAAATTCTTCACCGCCATAGCGAGCAATGACGTCGATAGAACGTAGGGTTTGCTTGACGATGCGGACTACGTGGATCAGAGCCTCATCACCAGCAGCGTGGCCGTGTGTGTCGTTGAGTTTCTTGAAATTGTCGAGGTCGAGCATGGCTGCGCACATCGGGGTGCCGCGTCTATCAGCGCGATCCGCTTCTCGTTCAAACACGTCATCTAAACCACGACGATTCAAGCTACCAGTGAGCTGATCTTCACGTACGAGTTCACTCATTTGTGTAAGCTTGTCTTCGAGTTCCTTGATGCGAATTTCAGCTTCTTTAACTTCTTTTTGAGCGGCAAGCATGATGGCTTGCGAGCGGCTGGTTTCAGACTGTACAGCTTGTGTTTCATCAAGGATCGCGTGAATAATTTTCTCTAATTCCGCTTTGTCTCTAGTGGCACTGATTTGATGTGAATAGTCGTCGATCTTATGCTGATAATTTTCAGTTGCGTGGGTCATTACATCGAGTCGATCGATGAAAGCTGCCATCATGTTTTTGACCGAGGTCTTTGATTCGGCCAGACTATGTTTTAGCGCACCTTGCTTGTAGATGACATCTTTGAGGCTGCGCGTGGCCTCTTGTAACGCGCGGTGATCAATTGGGCCAGCGATTAAGTTTTGAACTACCTCGATTTGACCCCGTAACCAATTGTCATCATCAAGAAGTTCTCGCACGTTTTCAAGTAGGAGCGAAAACAATCTAAGCAGAAGCTCTTGTTGTTCAGCTGTGTCACCACTCTTTAATTCAATTTGAAAGCAGAGTTGTTTAATGCGACTTGAAATCGCATTGAGCTCGGTTTCGTTGTTCGCTACCTTGACGGCTTCACCGATTGCCTCCGATTCATTGGCAAGTGCCGGTGTCGACTTTAAAAGCGATGAGACAGCCATCGTTAATGTGCGAAACAGTAGATCCTTGAGAATGCTGGGTCGTTTATCTTCGGTGGGATCATCATCGACCAGAGATATTTTTTGAGGAAGTGCATTGACCGTTGCTGGAAGTGGGTCGACAAGGCTAATCGAATTGGTCGAACTTTTGGTCGTTACTTTACTTGCAAGTTCGTTCAGTCCCTTGCCATAGTCTTCCCAGTTTTGTGCTTTCACTGCACGCAAAAAACGATGCCCAAAGTCCGCTAATTCTCCACTCGATTTTTGTAAGCTTCGAGCGAAACTACTCAGTAAACTTTCCGCTTCAGAAGGAAGAATATCGTCGATTGATCTGGGTTGTGGTACTTCAACTTTGACAGGTTCGGCTTGCTCTTCGATTCCTGAAATTTCGAGGTAGAGTTTGCGATACGCGTCTGGAGTAGGGGCAATGCGTTCAATCGCTAGGCGCTTGAATGTCTCGCGCGCAATGTCGGTGGGATTCTTTAGCGGAGCAGAACTGGGTTTCTCGGCCATGGCGATCTTTCAACGTGTAGTCTTTACGGGTTAAACCAGCTTCTAGCGACACAAGCGGTTTATTCTACCAGTTGATTCTTGATCGCATAGTGGGTAAGTTCGGCATTGTGTCGTAATCGCATCTTGATCAAAATTCTAGAGCGGTATTCGCTGATTGTTTTGACAGAAAGTGAGAGCTCTTTAGCAATGTCACTCACGCTCTTGCCAGAGGCGATCATGATCATGGTTTGATATTCGCGATCCGAGAGGGTTTTGTGCGGCTCACCTTCATGTTCCTGGTTGAGGTTGTTTGCCATTTCTTGTGCTAGTTCAGGGCTAATGAACTTGAGTCCAGACGAAACCTGGTGAATCGCGTGCAAGATTTCAAATTCTGAGCTGGCCTTATTCAAAAAGCCTGCCGCCCCCGCCTTGAGCGAGCGTATGGCGTATTGATCTTCTCGATGTGAAGAAAACACCAGAATGCCGATGTGAGGGAATTCACGCTTGATTTGCTTGAGCACATCGACGCCATTTCTATCGTTGAGTGCAATTTCAATCAACATCAGTGTCGCTTGAACTTGGCGAGCAAGTTTGATCGCCTCGAGGCCGTTATTCGCCTCACCGACGACTTGGATACTAGAATCTGAGGCGGTGAGAAAGCGAATGCCTGCCCGGACTACTGGGTGGGAGTCGACAATGATCAATTTGATGCTTGCAGATTCGGCCATGCCTATTCCTATTTTTGATTCCGATTAAGTTCGCGGCTTAAGCTACGATTGCAATACATTATTGGAACTGCAGTCCAAACAAAGCAAGTTAGATTTCTAACCAACCCTAAATAAACGTTTAAGGTGTTGCACTTTGTACCGTGTAAAACACTGTCAGTTTATTATTGCATGATGCACTCAGGAAATAAAGTGTGTTTGTGGAAATATTGTTTTTTGTTTATAGGGGTTGCAGATTGGATACGCTAGAATGGGGTTGTTTAAGAATTTATGCAGAAAGAATTTGGTAAATCGATGAGTAAAGCCTTTGTTAAAGAATCTGACAATGACGATGACGATGAGTTTGGCGCGCCACCGATCCCCGCGGGTGTGAAGAACTATCTCACCCCAGAAGGCCATCATCGCATGAAAACAGAGTTGTTGAACTTGATCGACAATGAACGACCAGAAGTGGTTCGTATCGTTTCTTGGGCGGCGTCTAATGGGGACCGCTCGGAGAATGGGGACTATATTTACGGAAAACGGCGCCTTCGTGAAATTGACCGCCGTATTCGATTCCTGACCAAG
The DNA here is from genome assembly GCF_014284155.1 of Affinundibacterium nitidum. Classification (GTDB taxonomy): domain Bacteria; phylum Pseudomonadota; class Gammaproteobacteria; order Burkholderiales; family Burkholderiaceae_D; genus Undibacterium; species Undibacterium nitidum. Next base: position 635,495 of record NZ_JACOFZ010000001.1, on the reverse strand, counting down.
CGTTTAGACTTGGCCGAAATTGTTGATCCCAGTGTCCATTACGGATCTGATCAAGTATTTTTTGGTGCAACCGTCGAGTTTGAGGATGAAGATGGACAATTGACCAAAGTACGCATCGTTGGCGTCGACGAGTTCGATCCGCTCAATGGTTTAATTAGCTGGATTTCACCTGTCGCTCGAGCTATTACGAAGGCGAGGGTGGGGGATGCTGTGACGCTCAATACGCCAGAAGGCGCAAAAGAATTGACGATCTTGGAAGTTGAGTACCCGTCACCGAAATGACGTTGTTCAGTAGACTAATTCTAGTTTGAATACTCGCGGCGAATCTTACTTACGCCATTGAGATGTTTAACGTTACGGATAATCTTGGCGAGATGCACGCGGTCATCAATCTGGATCGTAAAGTGAATTTTGGTCATATCTTTCGATTCACCATCTTCCATATTGACATGGCTAATGTTGGCATCGGCTTCGCCAATCTCAGCGGCAATTCTTGCTAACGCACCGCGTTCATTGTTAACTAATACTGAAATGCGGCAATCAAAGCGGCGATTGATGTCCTCTCCCCAGGTGACATCAATCCAGCGGTCTGGCTCTTTTACCTGCATGCGTTTCGCATGTTTGCATTCGGCAGTGTGAACAATTAGGCCTTGGTCACGTTTTAATTGTCCAACGATGTCATCGCCAGGAATTGGTAAACAGCACGGAGAAAGCTGGACGGAGACCCCTTCGCTACCGTAAATCATCACAGGATCTGGTTTATTAATTTTTTCATCGCCCATATGTTGGAATGGGATAGATGGAGAGTCATTTTCAACCAGATCAAGAATGTGGCGCGCGACTAAAGCAGCCATGCGCTTACCAATTCCAATATCCGTATGCAGTTCCTCTAGTGAATTTGCGCTGGATTCATTCAGTAGCTTATCGACCAAACTGTCAGGCAGTTCTGGGTTGAGGTGCAAAGAAACGAGTGCTTGCGCCAGTAATTGTTTACCTAATTCCGTCGACTCATTAAGATTAATCGTGCGCAAATAATGGCGAATTGCAGAACGTGCTTTGCCAGTGCGTACGTAGGTTAGCCAATTCGGCGTCGGGCGCGAATTGGGGGAGGTAATGATCTCAATGATGTCGCCATTTTTTAATTCGGTACGCAGTGGAACTGGCTCATTATTGATGCGTGTCGCAATCGCTTGATCACCAATGTCCGTATGAATGTTATAGGCAAAATCGAGTGCAGTCGCCCCGCGAGGTAAAGCGAAAATCTTAGACTTCGGTGTGAACACATAGACCGAGTCGGGGAACAAATCGACTTTGACATGTTCCAAAAATTCGGCTGAGTCGCCCGTTTGTTTTTGGATATCTAGAAGTGATTGCAACCAAGCGTGTGTACGCTGCTGTAGGTCTGTGAGTGTTCCAGCTTCATTTTTGTATAGCCAATGCGCAGCGACACCAGATTCGGCGACACGATGCATTTCGGTTGTGCGAATCTGAAATTCAACAGGAGTGCCGTAAGGGCCAATCAGTGTCGTATGCAAAGACTGGTAGCCGTTTGACTTGGGTATAGCAATGTAGTCTTTGAACTTGCCTGGCATAGGCTTGTAAAGTGCGTGCAGTGTGCCTAGTGCAAAGTAGCTATTCTTGAAATTATCGACAACAATGCGAAAGCCGTAGATGTCAAGAACCTGCGAAAAGCTTAGTTGCTTATCGCGCATTTTGCAATAAATGCCGTAAAGTGTTTTTTCTCGACCATCAACTTGTGCTTCTAAACCGGCTTCGTTGAGTGTCGTTTTGACTGCTGCCATGATCTTATTCACGACTTCACGTCGGTTCCCACGCGCCGCTTTGATTGCCTTAGCAAGTGTACGATAGCGCATAGGGTAGATATGGGCGAACGACAGGTCCTGTAGTTCTCGATAAATATTGTTTAAGCCGAGTCGATGGGCGATAGGCACATACACTTCCATCGTCTCGCTCGCAATACGGCGTTGCTTCTCGGGAGACATCACGCCGAGTGTGCGCATATTGTGTAGGCGGTCGGCGAGCTTGACTAAAATGACTCGAACATCGCGCGCCATGGCCAGTAACATCTTACGGAAGTTTTCAGCTTGCGCTTCGATGTGACTTTGAAATTCGATTTTCTCCAATTTGGATAGACCATCGACTAACGCTGCAACTGGAGCACCAAATCGCTCGATTAGTTCTTCTTTCTTAACGTCTTGGTCTTCCATGACGTCGTGCAGCAATGCAGCCATGATGGCTTGCACGTCTAGCTTCCATTCCGCACAAATCTCGGCCACCGCGATGGGGTGGGAAATATATGGCTCGCCCGATTTCCGAACCTGACCCAAATGCATTTCATCCGAAAAACGATAAGCCTCCTTGACCAATTTTAAGTCGGTAGGAGAGAGATACTCTGATAAGCGGTTAGTGAGATCGGTGATCGAAGCTACTATCGGTGGCGGCGCAACCGTAGTTGGGCTAGAAGGTGCTGGGCTACGGCGTTTTTTTGTGGATGAGACGTTTGCTTCTGCAGATTCAGATACGGTGGGGGAGGGCAATTTGTCGGCTTGCAAATTCATACTTAATGTTTCCCTGTGTCCCCAGCCGTTTCACGGTATGTCGCGATTCGAAATTAGAATGGGACTTTTTTCAACATTTCAATACCAACTTTGCCGTCCGCAATTTCGCGCAAAGCAACGACGGTAGGCTTGTTTTTCGCTTCGACTTTTGGTGTATGGCCTTGCAGCAATTGGCGAGCGCGGTAAGTTGCGCACAATGTCAATTGGAAGCGATTTGGAATTTGTTTGAGAGAGTCTTCAACGGTGATACGTGCCATGGTGGTTCCTTCTTACTTAATGATTGATTTGTATGCCCAATTGAGCAAAAAGTGCCGCATTGCGAACCGTTTGCTGACTTGTGCGGCAACGGGTAGCTTTCACAATGGCACTCAATTCTGATAAAGCTAATTCAAAATCTTGGTTGATAATAACATATTCGAAGTCTGGAGCGTGCGCCATTTCGCCGCCAGCAGCCAAAATTCGACGGGAAATCACCTCTTGGGAGTCTTGTCCGCGTTTATTGAGGCGTTCTTCTAACGCTTCGATCGATGGTGGCAAAATAAAGATGCTTGCTACGTTCGGGAATTGCTTTTTGACCTGTTGAGCGCCTTGCCAGTCAATCTCTAGCAAAATATCTGTTCCCGCCTTCATGGCTTCGTGAATTAGGATTTTCGAAGTGCCGTAATAATTGCCGTGAACTTCAGCAAATTCGAGAAATTCACCGCGGTTTTTGCGTGCTAAAAAGTCATCGGCGGTCACAAAGTGATATTCGCGACCATTTTCTTCACCAGGGCGTGGTGGCCGGGTCGTAAAAGATATCGATAATTTCAAACCAGGTTCGAGCTTGAGAAGCCCGTTCACCAATGATGATTTGCCCGCGCCTGATGGGGCGGAAACCATAAAGAGGCTGCCAGAGGTCGATGTTTTTGCGGTCATTTGTTGTGCTTGAAACTTGATTAAAATGGGTTATTTGTTACGGTTATTCTAGGTTTTGTACTTGTTCACGCATCTGTTCGATGAGTAGCTTCAATTCCATTGATGCGTCCGCGAGTTCTTTTAGTGCAGCTTTTGAGCCCAAAGTATTTGCTTCGCGATTTAACTCCTGCATCATAAAGTCTAGTCGTTTGCCCACTTGCCCACCTTTTTTCAGGATTTGGCGAGTCTCATTTAGATGACCAGAGAGTCGTGCTAGCTCTTCATTAACGTCAATGCGAATCCCATACATCGTAACTTCCTGGCGGATACGGTCCAATACTTCGTCGCGAGAAATGCTCGGAGCACTGCCATCAGCCTTGTTAAGTGCGAGGCCAAGTGCTTCTTCTAAGCGGGCAATCGCTTTTTGCTGGAACTGTTGCAATACTGTGGGCAAAAGTGGAGTTATGCGAGTAACGATGGTTTCCATTTCATCTACGCATTTTAGTAATACTTGTGCGAGTGCTGAGCCTTCTCGTTCTCGGCTCGCTAAGAAATCATTAAGTGTCGATTCGATCCCAGCTTGGATGTTTTCTTGTAGATGGTCTGAATTGATTTCAGACTCTTCAATAACACCAGGCCAACGTAGTAAATCACTAACACTCAGTTCCTTTGCACTCGGAAAACGACCTTTGAGTTCAACTTGAAATTGATTTAGTTGTTCCAATACGCCCGAATTGAGTGCCTTCTGTTGACCCTCAGTATTCTTTTTGCCGAAGCTAAAGCGGCATTCAACTTTGCCGCGGCTAATTCGTTTGCTAATGGCATCTCGAAATAACGGTTCAATTGAACGAAATTCGTCATTTATACGAAATTGCAAATCAAGAAATCGTGAATTGACACTCTTAATTTCTATCGTTATTGTGCCTGCCTCGGTTTCTTTTGTACTGGTTGCATAACCAGTCATACTAAAGATGCTCAATTGTTTTCCTTTGTTTAATGTTGCGATTATGCGAATTGTTGAATGGTTAAGCATTTATTTGCGCACCATTAGTCAATGAGCTAAAGTCGACACTGTACAATGCGTATACTAATTTTTTCAGCATTTTCGCAATTTACCATCGTAGGACCAAAAATAATATGGCAGCACAAAATAACGCACCATTGCCAGACGGCTTGGAAATCGCCGGATACCGTATTGTAAAGAAAATTGCCTCGGGTGGCTTCAGTATTGTTTATCTTGCGACCGATGAGGATGGTAATGCAGTCGCGATTAAAGAGTATTTGCCAAGTTCTTTGGCATTGCGCCAGATCGGTGAGTTAGTTCCTGCCATTTCTGCCGAAAACTTCCCCGTCTATCGCATTGGCTTAAAGTGCTTCTTTGAGGAGGGGCGTGCTTTGGCTCGAATCGCTCACCCTAATGTGGTGAGTGTTGTGAATTTTTTCCGAGCGAACGAAACAGTATACATGGTGATGGCTTACGAGTCAGGACGATCACTGCAAGAACACATTCTTCGCCGTCGGGATAAAGGTGAAAAGCCTTTGGTCTCCGAGCGTTTCATTCGGAAGATGTTCAACATGGTCATGAATGGTTTGCGGGAAGTACATACGAATAAGTTGTTACATCTCGATTTAAAGCCTGCAAATATTTACTTGCGCATGGATGGTACGCCTATCTTGCTAGACTTTGGTGCTGCGCGTCAGACCTTGAAAACAGATATGCCAAAACTATATCCAATGTACACACCTGGATTTGCCGCCCCAGAGTTGTATGTGAAAAATAGTAATCTCGGTCCTTGGACTGATATCTACAGTATAGGCGCATCGATGTTCGCCTGTATGGTGGGAGCTCCTCCACAACCAGCAGATCAACGTAAGACCAACGACAAAATGGAAGCGCATTACAAAAAGCTCGAGGGCACCTATTCAGCGGAATTGATTGATGTGGTCCGTATGTGTCTGAAGCTGGATCCATTAGAACGCCCGCAAAGCGTATTTGCATTGCAAAAAGCGCTGTCGGTGAAATCTCCTCCACAACGCGAGTTGACATTCATGGAGCGTACGAAGGTCAAGTTGGCGAGTCTATTTGGTCGCAACGGTAAAGACGCTGACGAAAAAGATTTCACGACAATTCAAGAAGATACTATCTAAAACAAAGTCTATCGTTGGTCGCACAAGTGCGAACGACGAGAGGCGTTTTTAAGAACTCTATTCATGCGTTTTTCAGTCTACCAAGAAAGCCATATTGGCGGCCGCAAGGTTAATCAAGACCGTATGGGCTACAGCTTTACCCGTGACGCGATTTTGTTGCTACTTGCGGATGGTATGGGTGGCCATATCATGGGTGAAATGGCAGCCACGATTGCGATGCAAACGATTGGCAGTCTGTTTCAGAAGCAAGCTCATCCAATGATTGATAAGCCTGAGCGTTTTCTCGAGAAAGGTTTCTTGGCTGCACACAACGAAATACATCGTTTTCGTCAATTAAAGAATCTTCCAGAAACACCGCGTACGACTATCGTTGCCTGTCTAATTCAAAACGGTAATGCTTACTGGGCACATTGCGGTGACTCTAGGCTGTATTGGATGCGTGATGGTCAAATCTTACTGCGCACCAAAGATCACTCCCGCCTCGAAACCTTAATTGATCAAGGTAAGATTGATCCCTCTGAGCGAAATACACATCCAGATCGCAATAAACTTTTTAATTGCCTCGGCGCGCCGCACGCACCCATCGTCGAGCTTTCTCGTCGCGCTTCCTTGCAAGCAGGCGATTTGATTCTCTTGTGTTCGGATGGTTTATGGGGCGTATTGCCGGACCATTTATTAGCGCAACGTCTTCATGAACAAACGATTGTTCGTGCAATCCCAGAACTGGTAAGAACCGCTGTGGAAATCGCAGGACGTCAGGGCGATAACGCGACGGCTCTCGCAATGATGTGGGAAGGTAATGATATCTTGGAGAATTCCTCCATTATTTCTACAAACACTTTGCCCATTGGCTCGATTGCGACCACGATTCAAATCCCTGTTGATGTTGATGATGAAAATGCCGAAGCCGATCTGTTTAATGATGAAGAGATTGAAAAAGCAATTGACGAGATCCGAAATGCGATTCATAACTCAACGCGTTTAACTAACAAAAACGATAAATAATTTATTCTTCAAATGATGGTATCTCCTATGTCTACTATTCAACGTCCTAGTGGACGCAGCCCCAATTCACTTCGTGAAGTGCGCTTTACTCGTCATTTTACTCAGCATGCTGAGGGCTCCGTTTTGGTCGAGTTTGGGGCGACTAAAGTTATCTGCACGGCCAGTATCGAAGATAAAGTTCCTGGTTTCCTGAAAGGCAAAGGACAAGGCTGGTTAACGGCTGAATATGGGATGTTGCCACGTTCTACGCACACACGAATGGATCGCGAAGCCGCGAAGGGAAAGCAAAGTGGTCGTACCCAAGAAATCCAGCGTCTGATAGGGCGTTCTTTGCGCGCGGCATTTGATTTGGAAGCGTTCGGAGAGCGAACATTGCATCTTGATTGTGACGTGATTCAAGCTGATGGGGGAACTCGTACGGCAGCGATTTCAGGTGCGATGGTTGCAGCCTACGACGCGTTTTCTAAAATGTTGGCAGCTGGGACCATCGATGCAATTCCCGTGAAACAATTTGTCGCTGCGGTCTCTGTGGGGGTCTACCGTGGTCAGCCTGTTCTCGATCTGGATTATCTTGAAGATTCAGATTGTGATACAGATATGAATGTCGTCATGGAAGATCAAGGACATTTTATCGAGGTTCAAGGCACGGCGGAAGGGCATGCTTTTGAACGCGCTACGCTGAATCAATTGCTTGACCTCGCTGAGAGCGGAATCGCAGAAATCATTCAGAACCAGAAACGTGCTTTGGGATTGATTTCATGAGTCAAAAGATTGTCTTGGCATCCAATAATCAGGGGAAACTCAAGGAGTTTCATCAATTATTGGCGCCGCTTGGTTTTTCTGTGCACTCTCAATCTGAATTCAATGTCCCCGATTCGCCAGAGCCATATTTTACGTTCCTTGAAAACGCACTGTCTAAAGCGAGACATGCTGCTAAATTGACGGGGTTGCCTGCGTTAGCGGATGATTCTGGTATTTGTGTGCCAAGCTTGGGTGGTGCGCCAGGTGTATTTTCTGCGCGTTACGCTGGTGAACCAAAGTCAGATGAGAATAATAATCAAAAATTGGTGATGCAGTTGCAGGGTATGGATGACCGATCTGCCTACTATTATTGTGTTCTTGTTTTTGTGCGATCAGAGAATGATCCCCAACCAGTCATCGCAGATGGCCGATGGAATGGCGTTTTCGTTGATAGTCCTGCAGGCGATGGCGGCTTTGGATATGATCCACATTTTTATGTCCCTGAGTTTGGTAAAACGGCTGCGCAGCTAACTCCCTTGGAAAAAAATGGTATTTCTCACCGAGCAAAAGCCCTTCAGGACCTGATACAAAAACTGACGCAACAAGCATGATTCCGATTAAGCCAATTACTCTCACACCACCGAACCAAGAACAACAAGCTTCCTCTTCTGATCGCATCAGTGAAATTTCATCCGAAGTTGCCAGAAACTATCTAAGTGAGGGTACTTTGCATTTGGGCGCCTTGCCACCATTGTCTTTGTATATTCATTTCCCATGGTGTGTAAGAAAGTGTCCTTACTGCGACTTTAATTCACATGAGGTAAAGCAATCTTTCGATGAAGCTGAGTATCTTCGCGCATTGCGATTGGATTTAGAGCATGCACTTCCAATGATTTGGGGGCGAAAGATATACTCGGTATTCATTGGTGGCGGTACGCCGAGTTTGATGTCTGCTGCAGGCCTCGATCAGCTATTGAGTGATGTGCGTACCTTATTGCCCTTGGATAGTGCTGCGGAAATTACGATGGAGGCGAACCCTGGTACCTTCGAGGCGGAAAAGTTTCGTTCCTATCGTGAAAGCGGAATTAATCGATTGTCGATCGGTATTCAGAGTTTCAATAGCCAACATTTGCACGCTTTGGGTCGTATTCATAACGGAGATGAGGCGAAGCGAGCAATTGATATAGCCCGAAATAATTTCGATAATTTTAATCTTGATCTGATGTTCGCTTTACCCAATCAAACTTTAGCGGAGTCAAAGCATGATTTAGAAATGGCATTGAGCTTTGAACCGACCCATTTGTCTTTATATCACCTCACACTGGAACCAAATACGTACTTTGCCAAATATCCTCCAACTGTTCCTGACGAAGATCTAAGCGCTGAGATGCAGGAGCAAATACAGGCAAAGATGGGGGAGTATGGTTACCACCACTATGAGGTGTCAGCATTTGCGAAGCCAGGTAAGGAATCGCGTCACAATTTAAATTACTGGAATTTTGGTGATTATCTTGGGATTGGCGCTGGTGCTCATTCCAAACTTTCATTTCCTCATCGAATCATTCGACAACTTCGTCATAAGCAACCAAAAGCATTCGTTGAATCTGCATTTAAAGGGAATGCAGTGCAAGAGTCTTTTGAGATTGGAAGGGATGAATTGCCTTTCGAGTTTATGCTAAATGCCTTGCGCTTGAATGATGGTTTCGAGTCGAAACTATTTTTCGAGCGTACTGGCTTATTGCTAAATTCAATCGAGAAAACTCTAAGCGCAGCCGAAAAACGCGCTTTAATCGAAGTTGACCATTTGACGATTAAGCCAAGTCCTTTAGGGCGACGTTTTCTCAACGATCTTCAGCAAATGTTTCTCGATAATTGAACTAATTTCTTTCGATCCTTTAGTTGGTAATGAAAGAGATTCGATCGATTTTGTGGATATCTTCAGTCCTGTTTTCGCCGCATGTATTGCGAAAGCAACATCTTTCAAAAATTGCTTCGTATTCATCAATTAATCTTGCAATTGTGTAATTTCCAACTTACCATCAGGATACAAATTGCTTTTAAGCATCTAACTGAGAGTAAGCTCAGAGTAAAAATCTGGAGATTTTCCTGCTCATGATTCCTATTGTGTCCTTCTTGCCTGTAGTGAATAGTCAACAGAAGCTCGTCGCCTTACGTCCAGATTTTGGCGATCAAACGGAAGATACCTACAGTTATCTTTTAAATGTACTGCAGCAAGTCGATTTCCTGGAGCGACTTGCACCGCTGTTCATCATGCTGCCGGTGAAGCATCCTAGGGAGCTTCCACTCGATTTCGCCGAGCGAGACACCAGCAAACATATTGCTTTGTGTATTCCAGAGTTGAGCTGTATAGATAAAGAGGTCGGCGACAAGCTTGAGCATTTCGCTAGCCTTGGCATGCGTATTTTGATGGATGATTTTAATTCGAAGGCTTCATTAATTTGGCCCGAGACAAAAGGCATCATAGTTGATTGCGCGCAAGGAATTCCCTCTCATATTCAGCCTTGGTTATTTAGTCTGCAGAACAATCAGCATTTGGCGAAAAACCTCGACACTCTCGCCCAACAGCAGACGGCTTCTGAAGCAGGGTTTAGTCTCTTTAGCGGTGAATTTGCGTTCTCTCCGACCAATTCGAACAAGACGGGAGACGCGACTGCTCGCGCAAGATTGTTGAAGCTTCTCAATTTGGTTTCCCGGGATGCAGACGTCAAGGAGTTGGAAACCCTATTTAAGCAAGACGCTAGCCTTTCGTTTATGTTGTTTAAGATTGTTAGCTCAGCTGCATTCGCGCAAACGGTAAAAGTTTCCAGCTTTGTTCAAGCGATTAATTTGCTCGGGCGTCGTCAACTCCAACGTTGGTTGCAACTCTTGCTTTATGCGAAGCAGGGCGATCATGGGAGCGGCTTGAACCCATTGATGTTGAGGGCGGCTTTTCGCGCTAGTTCAATGGAAGCGTATTGTCGACAACGAGGCGGAAGCCGCGATGAGCAAGATAGTGCGTTTATGGTCGGCATGTTTTCATTACTGGATCTTTTGTTCTCGACACCACTCTGGGAAATTCTGAAGCCGCTAAATTTGCCAGAAGAGATTGTTGATGCTTTGACCGAACGTGCCGGTGAGCTGGGTAGTTTGTTGGCAATTGTTGAATTAGCAGATCGTCCGAAATCACAGTTGCTTGCGAACGCGCTCCAGGCGCAGGGAATTGATGCTGGGACCTATTACGAAAACCAAGTTTATTCATACACTTGGGTAAATCAAGTCTGCCAGGACATGTAATGAACGAGCTTAGTAGTTCATTAGCTGACGTTCAAGTCGGGATTAATCTCTGCGAAACGATTTTGTGTCGAGATACCGCGTATTTCAAGAACGAAATTTCAAAAATTGTCGCGCAGTTATTTGATGATCTCGAAATCGTTTTTACGCGGGAATTGCCCGCACATTCAGAGCACGTCGCGATCACTCAAGTAACGGCAGAGGATTGCTATGTTCTATCTTCAAGCACGAGGACAATAAATGAACGGGAATTGGATAAGCTCAATCAAATTACCGCGCTAACTGCACGACTCCTATCGGTTCGTACAAAGTTAGATTCAAAATTTAAGGCAGCGCTAAAGTCGCAGCTGATGCAATCTCAGATTCTTGACCAGATTCATGAGTCTGTCATCACTATGGACCTAGCGGGTTTCATAATAAGTTGGAATTTGGGCGCGGAGAAACTGTTTGGATATAGTGCTTCTGAGGCGATAGGACAAAACATTTTATTTTTGTATGGAGATGAAGAACCAATAGACTTTCTTCACCATGACCATTTCTTACAGCAAGGCGGACGAGAGATGGAAGTGCGCCGACGCAAAAAAAATGGCGAGGTTTTTTGGGCTAGTCTCAGTTTGTCTATGTTGACCGACGAAGTTGGTAGTCCAATTGGAATGATAGGTTATTTGAGTGATATTACTCAGCGTAAGTGTGCAGAGGAAAAAATCAATCACCTCGCTTACTACGATGTACTCACTGATTTTCCGAACCGTGTTTTATTTAAAAAGCTTGTTGAAGCTTCCATTCAGCGTGGTCAACGGAATGACTGCATGGTTGGTGTTTTTTTTATCGATTTGAATCGATTCAAGCCTATCAATGAAGCATTAGGGCATGCAGTAGGTGATCAGTTGTTAAGGCAAGTGGCCTACCGTTTTCGTGCAGCGCTACGTGAAAATGATGTGATCGCTCGACTAGGAAGTGATGAGTTCGCCGTGGCGATTGTCGATGTAAAGCGCCATTTCGACTTGGGCTTAGTGGCACAAAAGCTTTTGGCATGTCTAGATCAAACAATAAAAATCGATTCACATGAGTTAAAGCTTGGTGCAAGTATTGGCATTAGTTTGTTTCCACAAGATGGTGTAGATGCTGAAGACCTTTTGCAAAAAGCGGATATTGCGATGTTTCGCGCAAAGCGTCTCGTTGAAAAGAGTTGTGGAGACTATGCGTTCTATGATGCAGCAATGAACCACTCGATTTCTGGGCGAATGGAACTCGAATCAAGCATGCGACGTGCGCTGGAGCAAAATGAGTTCTTCTTACTTTTTCAACCTAAAGTCGATATTTCTAGTGGTGCAGTGATTGGTGCTGAAGCGTTAATTCGCTGGGCTAAGCCTAACCATGGAATTATTTCTCCAATTGAATTCATTCCGGTAGCTGAAGAAAGTAATCTCATTATTCAAATTGATTCTTGGGTTCTCGATGCGGCATGTCAGCAGGCGAAAATCTGGCAAGCTCAAGGAATTAAACCATTTCGTATTGCAGTCAACGTGGCTGCAAAAGAGTTCACATCTTCCTTGTGCGAGCGCGTGATGGCGGCACTCTCAAAGCATCAGATATCTGCACAGTGGATTGAACTAGAAATCACAGAGAGCATGCTTATGCGAAATGCAAGCAATGTGGTTCCTATCATGAATGAACTCTCGTCGATGGGGCTCAGCTTGGCACTTGATGATTTTGGTACCGGTTTCTCAAGTCTTTCATATTTGAAAAAATTCCCGATTGATAGTGTGAAGATTGACCGCTCATTTATACAGGGCGTTCCAGATGATATTGACGATTGTGCTATTTCGAGTGCGATCATCAGTATGGCGAAACAGATGGGGCATAAAGTTGTCGCTGAAGGCGTTGAAAATAGCGAGCAGTTCGAGTTTTTACGGAAAATGGGCTGCGATGAAATTCAAGGTTATTTGTTTGCACGTCCTTTAGATGCTGAGAAGTTTTTCGATGCGCAGCAGCGTGGATTTACGCTTCCATTCGCTGCTTAATATTCTCGCGCGTTTTTCCGAATCGGGAATTTTCTAAAGTTTTTCCAAAAACTCTTCCTAAAAATTTCGTGTTAGGCTATAATTTGCGGCTTGGAAGTGTGGCCGAGTGGTTGAAGGCACTAGTCTTGAAAACTAGCGAGGGTGAGAGCCCTTCGTGAGTTCGAATCTCACCGCTTCCGCCAAATTTATTGATGCGCTCATTTAGAGCGCGTCATCAAGTCAAAAAGTCTTTCCTCGTAAAGCTGTATGAAGGAAACGATTCAAATATTTATTCCATTACATATCGAGTTAATTATGCGCTGCGTTTCACGAAACCTGCCAGTACTTTTGTCGTGTGCTATTTCTGCCCTGTTTCTATTTGGCTGTGCAACAACAGCACCGGTGACGAACAACACCAAGCCGGTCTTGAAGACTGACTTGCAACCGGTAGTAAAGACGATTAGACCTGTCAAGATTGGACTTGCTCTTGGTGGTGGCGCCGCTCGTGGTTTTGCACATATCGGTGTGATCAAGGTGTTGGAGGCGCAAGGGATTTACCCTGACATTATCGTTGGGACAAGTGCGGGTAGTGTTGTTGGTGCAATGTACGCAGCCGGAAATAACGGCTTTACGTTGCAGAAGATGGCGCTGGAAATGGATGAGTCTACGATATCTGATTGGTCAGTTCCTTTGTTTTCGAAAAGTAGTGGCGTATTAAAAGGTGAGGCACTTCAAAACTACGTAAATAAGATGGTATCGCAAGCGCCGATTGAAAAACTTAAAAAACCTTTTGGTGCGGTTGCCACAGATTTGAACACTGGGTTACCTATCCTATTTCAACGTGGCAATACAGGATTGGCAGTGCGAGCCTCTTCCTCGGTACCAGGTGTTTTTCAGCCCGTACGCATCAATGAGCGTCAATATGTCGATGGCGGTTTGGTATCGCCAGTGCCAGTTAGATTTGCTCGTGAAATGGGCGCCGATATTGTAATTGCTGTCAACATTTCATCGACCCCAGATTCGCAAGCCGCTTCGAGTTCTCTTGAAGTCCTCATGCAAACTTTCACGATTATGGGGCAGAGTCTCAATCACTTTGAATTGAAAAGCGCAGATGTAGTCATAAAACCAGATTTGCCAGGAATGAAGGGGAGCGACTTTAATGGTCGTAATCTGGCGATTTTGGCCGGCGAACGTGCTGCTAACGCAGTCATTCCCGAGTTGAAAGAAAAGATTAAAGCATTTCAAGAACGCTAGTTATTTCGCGGGAGGCTCTTCATTGATCCGACGGGCTCCGTTGAAACGTTTGCGCCAGTAATCTAAGTTCATACTTTCGATACGGACGCGCCCACCTGCTGAAGGCGCATGGATGAATTTATTGTCGCCGAGATAAATGCCAACATGCGAAAAACTCTTCTTGAGCGTGTTATAGAAGACTAAATCACCTGGTTTAAGGTCTTTCTCATCAACGGTCGTACCTTGATTACTAATCTCTTTTGCAGTCCTCGGCAGTTCAGTTTCGCCCGTGTTCTTAAAAACGAGTCGTACAAAACCACTGCAATCAAGACCATTTTCAGGCGTATTTCCACCCCGTTTATACTTGATCCCAAGTAGGCTCATTGCATTCATAGTGAGGTCAGAGGTTTTATCTCGCAGATCTCTTAAGGCGTTGATTGCTTTTGACGTTTCGGTGGGTGATTCATCTGCGGCCATAGCTTGAGACGACATCATTTGGACTGTGCCGAGAAGGGCGCCAATCACTATCATCTTGCTGAATTTGGTCGAGAGTTTTATCTGCATGCGCTAAACGGTCTTTTGTATGTTGTTGTTAAAACAGCATTGGATATTGCGTATAGTATTCTCGAGTATAGCGTATTTTTGGAAAAAAGAAGATTGGTTAAATACCAACTCTAATTTCTTCAAATGAAAAAGGGTGGCAGTGCCACCCTTCGAATTAACAATCACCTGTGTGATCAAGAATTCGCCTCAATGAAGCTGACCACTTTTGGACAGATAATTTCACGCCAGCGGCGGCCCGAGAAAATGCCATAGTGACCAGCACCTGGAGCGACATAGTCTTGTTTCATCTTTGCAGGAATATTGCAGCAAAGATCATGAGCAGCTTGTGTTTGTCCTGGTCCAGATATGTCATCTAACTCACCTTCAACAGTAAATAACGCGACTGTCTTGATATCCTGTGGACGCACTAATTTTCCTTCGACTTCCCAAGTGCCTTTCGGCAGTCGGAACTCTTGGAATACGGTTTTAATAGTCTCAAGGTAGTACTCAGCGGGTAGGTCTAATACCGCATTGTATTCATCATAGAACTTTCTATGCTGCTCAGCTGATTCATCATCACCTTGAATTAAGTGTTGGTAGAAATCCCAATGACTCTGTGCGTGACGATCGGGGTTCATTGCCACAAAGCCCGCATGTTGCAAGAATCCTGGATAAACTTTGCGACCGAAACCCGGGTAGTTTGCTGGTACGTTATAGATAACTGAATTCTCGAACCAAGAAAATTTCTTTTCTGTGGCAAGCGCGTTTACTTGAGTTGGTGATTTACGTGGGTCGATTGGACCACCCATCATTGTCATGCTCTTTGGTAGAGCAGGATCGTTATCTGTCGCCATCAAGGATATCGCCGCCAGCACCGGAACTGTCGGTTGGCAAACGGAGATAACGTGAAGATCTGGTGCAAGATGACGGATGAAATCTTGCACATAATAAATGTAGTCATGAAGGTGAAAAGGACCTTCTGATAGAGGCACCATCCGCGCATCACGCCAGTCTGTAATATACACGTCGTGCGTTGGTAGCAGGCTTTTGACGGTATCCCGCAGCAATGTGGCATGGTGTCCAGATAGAGGAGCAACGATCAGAATTTTCTTTTCGGACTCAGACTTGGTTTTTTTGCTTGATTCCACACCAAGCTTCTTGAAGTGAATCAAATTGCAAAAAGGTTTTGCCAGAGAGACTTCTTCAGCGATTTCGACAGTTTTATCTTTGACCTTGACAAATTTAATATCGAATTGAGGCTTTTCGTAATCTTTGCCTAATCGATACAGCAACTCATACCCAGCGGCGATTCGCTGTGAGTAAGGGGTGTATGCAAGCGGCGAGACTGGATTTGCGAATAACTTCGACGTTGCCTCAGCCCAGTTGGTGAGTGGTGTCAAAAAAGACCGGTTTAATTCGTGTATTTGATAAAGCATTTCGCATCTTCCAGGTGGTTAAAGGAATTGCAATTTCATCCACACATTCTTGTGGTTTATATGGATGGGCGTTTGCTCTTAGTATAGCGCGAAATTATTGCACTGCGACATAAAACGCTTTGAATATCAATGCATTTATATGAAATTGTGTGAACAAAGGTAGAACGAAGGCCGTTTAGTGAAGTGTGATGTGTTTAAGTATTTAATATTTGCAAAGCACGATCGAAGTCATAGTGTTCAAGTGCGTGATTTAATTGCAAAAAGTTCGTATGGCTTAACTCACGTTCAAATTGTTGTTGGTATTGTTGAAAGTATTCGACTGCGTCTATGTTGGCTGACTCCAGTAACAGCTTAATTTTTGTGAGTAAGTCATCGAATTTTTGAGCTTCAACAGTTCGCTTTTCGATTGGAGTGGAACTCGACGTCGACAAATGAAATTTATCTAATTCTCTTAGTGTTTCTTGAAGTGCTTGGTTGATCTCAGCACAGATTTTTGCAGCCTGCTGCAGCGATTGAAAGTCATTGAGCTGAGTTCCAAGAATTTTCTCGAGTTCCATGCACGTGCTGGCTAGCGCGCTCATCCCGAGCGTCGCGCATTGACCTTTAAGCGTATGCACTTCGCGTTGGAATTCCTTGGTGCCTATTTCCTCCACAGATAAGAATCCTTTGCCTGCTGCTGGCTCCTGGTGGCCTAGTCTGAACTTTTCAAGTAGTTTGATGTAGAGAGCTTGGTTGTTGGCAACCGAGCTAAGCCCTCGTTTCGTATCGATAGTGACAAACGAGGGAAGTGCCATATGATCGACTGAAATCTTAGAGTGTTCATTTGATTCAGTTGGTTTGGCGCTTGCCCGTTGCAACCAATGCTGAATCGTTTTAAATAACTCATCTGGATTAAACGGCTTTGTCAGGTAGTCTTGCATGCCCTCTGCGACGCACTTATCCTTTGTTCCCTTCATGGCGTGTGCAGTTAAAGCGATGATAGGGAGGTGGTCAAAATGATTCATGGAGCGAATTTGAATTGTTGCGTCATGACCATCTAAAATGGGCATTTCGAGATCCATCAGAATAAGATCGAAATGATGCTCAGGGTGGCGCGAAAGCAGGTTGATCGCATCTTGCCCGTTCTGTGCAACAACAACTTCAAAACCAAATTTATTGAGTAACTCGACAGCAATCTCTTGGTTAAATTCGTTATCTTCAGCTAATAGGATCCGCGCTTGATTACCCATTCCCACCTGTTTGGCGAAGGACAAATTTTGGTTCGTAGAATGACTATTATTTCCGCTTAAAGTGTTAGGCGAGGATACTTTCTTCTTTAATTTTTCAGTATCGAGAAATTGGAAAAAATCTTCTTGGCTTGGTGCGCGCGATAAAAATTCAACCCTGTTTTTCTGAGCGATCGATTGAGCTATGCTTGCGTCATCTTTGTCTGTATTTTCGAAAAAAGCGATGTTTTCCAATGTGAGCGAAGGGCCGTCGCCAAAAATATGATCGCAAATTTCGATTTGTTGATTTGTTTCGAGGGCACTATCGATGCAAAGATAATGAATTCGAAATTTTTGGAGCTCCTCGTTCAGAAAGCCAATGAGCTCAGCACTATCCTTCACCTGTTGAAGTTGGATGTCCGTCGTCAAGTTTGAGGCGACGATGATCTGATTGATGCGCTTGATAAGGTCAATGTCTTCCGTCGCGAGAAAAACACTTAGACGATCGCTATTTACTTTTTGTTTTTCAAGGCTAGAGGCAAAGAGCGGAAGCGGAATGTCGAAACTGAATGTCGATCCTTTGCCGTATTCACTTTCCATTTGAATCGAACCACCCATTAGCTCGATCAACTGTTTTGAAATCGAGAGACCTAAGCCAGTCCCGCCATAGTTGCGGGTGGTGGATCCGTCGCCTTGAGTAAATGGCTGAAAAAGTCTGCGTTTTTGTTCTGGAGTCATACCAATCCCAGTATCCTGAACTGAGAATCGTATGTGTATTTGGTCAGAGCCGTCTGGCATGCCAGATATCGATTCGCAACGAACTTTAATTTCTCCTGCTGATGTAAATTTGATCGCGTTATTGACCAAGTTCATCAGCACTTGTCCGATGCGAAGAGGATCTCCAATGTAGTGAGAAGGTAGTCCTTGCTCGATTTCAATATTAAGTACAAGTCCTTTATCGGCTGCCTTTTGTGCGGTAATGTCTAGAAGTTGGGAAACGACTTCTTCAATCGCAAATGGTGTTACTTCGACTTCTAATTTTCCAGCTTCAATCTTTGAAAAATCAAGGATGTCATTGATGATCCCCAACAATGAGCTAGCTGCGAGTTGTATCTTTTTGATGTACTCTCGTTGCTTGGGGTTTAGCTCTGTTAACAGAGCTAAATACGCCATACCAATCACAGCATTCATCGGAGTACGAATTTCGTGACTCATATTCGCGAGGAATTCAGACTTTAGTTTCGTTGCCTCTTCTGCTTTCTCACGATCTAAACGTTCTTTTTCACGCGCCACTTCCAATTTTTTGATTGCGAGTAGAAGTTCGCTTTGAGTTGCTTGTAATTCTTGATATACGCTTGCGTTATCAAGTGCAATTGCGGCATATGCGCTGATTGTTGTAAATATGAGTTGTTCGCGATCGGAGTACGCATTCTCTTTTGCCGAACCTATAATCATCACACCAAGTAAGCGTTCGCCTGCAAATAGTGGAGCCATCAGCTGGCTCTGATTATCAAGTTCGTCGTTTCTGTCATCCGGTGCTCGGTGCTCTACCGCATGGTTAGTTCTAATTTCTCTTCTCTCGCGAGCGCATAAAGCAATCATGCAATCGGGATGATTAATTGGGATGCGGTGGGTGCTGATATATTGCTGATTCTTAATGCCGTAAACAAGCACCAATTGCTGTTGGTCGGGGTCGACTAAATAAGTACAAAAGCTTGTGGCATCCAGTAGGCTCTGTAAATGCTTGTGGATAGCCACGAAGGCGGCCGCGCTCTCTAACTTGGCGGTAATCTCTTGTCCGATTTTGCTGAGCTTAACTAAAGTATCTTTGGTGTCTTGTAAGGCGCGTGCTCGATTTGACTCAGCCACCGCAATTAGGTGGTGATATTGCGCCTCGGCTTGAGCTTTTTCAGTTTGATGATGATCTTGAATGTTCGCAGTTTTATATGCGACACGCAGACGATTTTCGTTGCGCTCTGCGGCTAACGCCTGCTTGGCATAAGTTAATGCTTTTGTTAAATTTTGTGCGTCGGCCCAGGCATCGCTAAGCATGATGAAAAAATCGGGTGGCGCCTGCCATCCTTCAATGGCATCGCCTGCACTTAACGCCTTTTCCAGAAAATGAATTACGGCGTTCGGCTCTTTAATATTTTCGGGGGGCGGCAGTTGGTGACGGCTGTAAATTTCTGCTAACACTTGATGAAGAGACACACTAATTGCAGCAAAATTGAACTTGTGGCACAGGCGACTCGCCTCGTCAATTGCATTGAGCGCTGGTTCTATTTGATTCGCCGCAGATAGTGCTCTCGCATATCGGATTAACGTATGTGGTAAATCGTCCATCGATTCCGCAGCACGAAATAAGGTGATCGAGTCTTGGAATGCCGCTAATGCCGCGTTGATATCACTATCAATGAGTAGTGTTTCACCCAGCTCGCGAAAAGCAATGGCTTTATTGATTCCAGCATAGTTCGCAGGAAAAAAATTCAACGATTCTTGTAGTGTTTGACGACTCTGAACGATTCTGCCTAAGAGGCGTTGTGCTCGCCCAAGGTGAGCGTAACAAAAGCCCATGAGCGCAGGCCAACCTGCTTGTTTTGAGAGGCCCAGAGCAAACTCAATCGCTTGGGTTGCGCTTTCCAGGTCACCAATATTCTGAAATACTTCACATGCATTTCCAGAAGAAATGATGGCGAGACGAGTAAGTCCTGCTTGTTTTGCTAAGCCGCTGGCTCGAAGATAAGAACGAGCACCTTTTGCCGGTTCCCGACGACCATGAATGACGCCCTCGGCCGCGTTCAAATGCGCTGCGATAGCGGGTTTGTTGGCGTATCGAGAGCTGCCTAAAAAACGAGCGATTTCTAGTTTGGCTTCTTCTGGTTCTATAAACGCTTGCGCGTAGATGAGCCATGATTCAGCAAATTCAGAGCGTTCGATGTCGCCACAGCGTGTATAAAGATCAAGTGCTTGTTTGCAGGCTTCCGCTTCTCGGTGAGTATTGCCAACACTGATTGCAATCGTGGCCTCAACTATTGACGCATCACCTAGACCGCGAATATCGTTTTGCGAGGAAAGTTCAAATTTACTTTGCTTGAGCAATAGTTCAGCGTACGGGATGTCCCCCAGCAGTGCATAGATCTCAGCGCGAATCAAATTTAGGCGTGTTCTTATTTCGTGTTCTTGGCTGATGCGCTCTATTTTGGATTCGTCATTTGACGCTAATATCTGTTCTATTTCATCAACTTGAAATAAGGCACGTTGACTATCGCGCTGCCGCAAATGCCAAGTAACTGCAAGTAAGGTGTGGAGTTTCTCTTGATCCCTTAACGATGGATAGATGCTTTCTAAACGAAACAACTCTTCGCTAGATGCATAAAGTTCCATAGGTAATCACTTTCACAAGAAATGAAAACTCAATCGGTTGGTCAAAACAAGTAAGCCCATATTAATTCGATGGTTCTTCGCATATGTAAATTAGCAAGCATTTTCATATTTGAGTTCTGTAAATTTATCACGTTGTCGGTTTGCAGGCATTTGATTCATGCGAAGTCTTCGAAAAGTGTCGTCAATTCATCTAAATTTGCCAATTGGGGCGAAGATTTTTAGATTTGGTATCGAAGTCTTGCGCCTTTTGCTACCTCTTCGCGTTAGAATTGTTGAGTTTTGTTACATCAGTTTCAGTCTGTTTTGCACCACCAAATTTTTCGGGTTGGGTAAATTTGAGATATGGCAGGAATTTCCATAACAGTTAAAGATGAACTGATCGAGCGTTCTTTGGATGGTCTCGATGCACTTCGTGACTCAATTGAGAAAGGGATGGAGATCGCAGTCTCGATGCGCGAGCTTGGCGATTCACGCGCAGATCAACAAATCCTAGCGTATGCGGATATTGTTAGTGCGTTCTCTTTTTACTTTGAAAATAAACTCGAGGAGTCCGTTCTCGCATTCGAAAAACTGATACATAGTTTTGTAAAGATGCAAGACCAGCATGGTGTGTTCTTCGCAAAAACTGGTTTGGTCGTTGTTTTGAGGAAACTTGGCCAGGTTGTTAAGGCTAGAGCGCTTTGTGAAAATGAACTGATACCGCGCTGCGGTGGTATGCAACCGCGTCTGTTAATTCTCGCTTTGAATATCTACGCAATTTTGCTCCAGGAATGCGGTGAGACCGAAAAATCGATTCGTTTCTTTTACCGCGCGCTCGATGAGTCGAAAAAAATAAGCTCGAATAGCCGAATTGCGCAAATCACTGCTAACTTAGGTGAAGTTTTATACGTTACGGGAAATATCGAGGCTGCAGAAGAGTTATTGCAAGAAGCAAGGGATTTGGCGCCGGCTTCCGCAGAAAAATGGCTGACCCCGTTTAGCTCGACCATGCTGGCACTGTGCAAAATTTCATTAGGTAAGTTTGACGAGGCGTATGGCGCCATCTCACATTATGTCGAGGTGGAAAATGGCGCTTCCTCACATACAAATTCTTACCGTTCGTTTTATTTAGCCGTTGCTGCATATACTTTGGCGATGCGTGGTGATTTTGAGCAAGCATCGCGCTTTAATTCGGACGCGTTAGTTCTAATTGACCTGATTGAAGATCCACATTTAAAACCCTATGTATGGTGGGTAAGTGGTTTTATTAATCGACGGCTTGGCTCTATCGACAGCGCGATCATCGATTTACGAAAAGCAATTGATCAGGTAGGGGAGAGTGGTTATATTCATTTGCCTTTAAAGGCAATTAACGAGCTATCTGAAATTTATGCAGACCTCGGTCAGTGGGAACAGGCCTACCTAGAGCAAAAGCGTCATCAAAAGTTGTTTTTGCGAGCTCAAGAAAGAGCCAGTAAGATACAGCTTGAAACCTTGAAAATTCGCCATGAATTCCGCGAGGCGGAACATGATCGCCAGTTGACCGAAAGAATGGTGATCGAACGTAAGACCCTAGATGACGAATTGCAGCGAATGCTGACGGAGCGCGAGACTATCCTAGAAAATTCGATTGTCGGGATGATTTTCTTGAATAGCCAAGGTCGTGTGCAGTGGGTGAATACTCCACTTTGCCAGATTTTTGGTGTGGAACGACAGAATGTTCTCGGGGTCTCTCTTGAACCATTTTATGAGTCACGTGAAGCATATTTGGAAAGTGGAGCTGCCGTTAGCCAAGCGGTGCTGCGCGGAGAGGCTTATGTTTCAGAATTGAAAATGCGTCGCAGTGACGGCAGCTTGTTTTGGGTTCAATTTTCTGGTCGAGCAGTCAATAAGAATGATCTGTCCTATGGCACTGTATGGGTGGTGATGGATATTTCTGCTCGCAGACAACTCGAAGATGATCTTCATAAATCCGAATATAACTATCGCTTGTTGATCGACAATGTGACCGAAGGAATCATTGTTGTTCAAAATGGAAAAATTGCGTTTGCAAACCGCCTCATTGAATCTCTAACGGGTTACGATCAGCCTGAATTAATCGGCTTACCTTTTACTTCTTCGATTTATGCAGAGGACATTCCTCTAGTTGTCGATCGCCATTCTCGCCGCTTACGTGGCGAAGTGGTGGAACAATACTATCAAATTAGGCTCAATCGTCGCTTTACGAATGAATTGATATGGGTTGAGATTTCCTCTGTACTTATTCAGTGGGAAGGGCATCCTGCGACCTTAACCTTTGTTTCAGACCTCACTCAACGAAAGCTACTTGAGATCCAGCTGAAAGAGAGTATGGATGAACAAATGCGTTTGCAAACATTGCAGATGCAGAATGAGCTAAAAGTTTCAGAGCTAGCACGTAGACACGCTGAGGAAACGACCGAGGCAAAATCTTTGTTCCTAGCAAATATGAGTCATGAAATTCGAACGCCAATGAATGCGATTATCGGCATGGCCCATTTAGCGCTGAAGACGGAATTGACCGTAAAACAAAAAGATTACGTTGAAAAAATCCATAAAGCTGGAATGTCATTGATGGGAATTATCAACGACATCTTAGATTTCTCCAAAATTGAAGCAGGAAAGCTTGATATCGAAGTCGTTGATTTTGATCTTGATGAGGTCTTTAATAGTGTTGCTGTGGTCACCAGTGAGAAAGCTGAGGAAAAAGGACTAGAGTACCTGTTCGACATAGGTGCTGATGTTCCGAGACGATTGAAGGGGGATCCGCTTCGCTTAGGACAAGTCTTGATTAATCTGGTCAATAACTCAATCAAGTTCACCAATCAAGGTGAAGTTTGCTTGCATTGCTCGGTGATCCGTCAAGAAGGAAATCAAAAGGTTTTACGATTTGAAGTTCGCGATACCGGTTTGGGGATGAGCGAGGCACAGTCATCAAAATTGTTTATGCCCTTTAGTCAAGGCGATGAGTCGACTACACGCAAGTATGGCGGAACAGGCTTAGGGTTATCTATTTCAAAAGGCATGATCGACCTAATGGGGGGCGAGATTTCACTCTCAAGTAGAGAGGGGCATGGGACCTCCGTTGTATGTACGATTCCATTTGACTTCACCGAGAGTGAACAACCTAAATTCAATCGAGAGTTGTTCGAGCACCTTCGTATTTTGGTCGTTGATGATCATCCTTTAGCTGCAAGATTACTTGCAGAGAAATTGAAGGTATATGGTATCGCGTGTGACACAGCGAACGCCGGCGATCATGCATTAGCTATGGTAATCGCATGTGATCAAGAGCGTAGATATGATGCGGTATTTGTCGATCTCCATATGCCCACTATGGATGGGGTTGAACTTATCTCATGCATTCGTAGTGCTAACTTGCGTTCGGTTCCTAAAATTGCATTGGTTGGAGCAACGGCTCGTGAAAGTTTAAATTATCGCGAGGAGTCTACGGTTTCAGATGCTTACTTAGATAAACCATTTAATACTTCAAACGTATTTGATTGTTTGGTTAATCTGTTTTCGTATCATACCCATTCTAGTGTGACTAATCAGGCGCATACACAAATGAAATGCGTCGGCGTGCGTGCGCTCTTGGTGGAGGATAATTTAATTAATCAGCAGATTGCAATGGAACTCTTGGAGTCTGCAGATATCGTCGTTGATATTGCATCGAATGGTCGGATTGCAGTCGATAAGTTATTCTTAAAGGACCCGCATTATTACGATATCGTCTTCATGGATGTACAAATGCCAGAAATGGATGGCCATGAAGCGACACGGCTGATTCGTGCAGATTCTCGATTTAGGGGGTTGCCAATTATCGCAATGACTGCGCACGCTTTACTGATTGAGCGGGAACGCTGTTTTACGTCAGGTATGAATGCGCATATTGCGAAGCCGATTAACCCGTCTGAGCTATATGCAACTATTTCTGAATGGTGTTTGAGTAAAGTGAGTCAAGTTGCAGAAGTAAATGTTAAAGCTTATGTTGAAGAAGAAGTGCAGATGTTAAAGATTGATGGAGTTGATACGCGGCAAGGCTTGTCACGAACAATGGGTGACAAGCAGTTGTATTTCAAGTTGCTGCGTTTATTCGTGCAAGATCAAAAAAACGTAATTGCTGCATTACGTGATGCTCTCTTAAAGGGCGAAAATGGTTTAGCAGAGAGGATCGCTCATACCTTGAAAGGTGTTGCAAGTTTGATAGGTGCCGAGGTCCATGCCATGGCCGCTCGTATCGAATTATTAATTCAGAGTGGTCAGACTGTGGAAATGATGACACCAATTTTAGTTGCTTGTGAAACACAGCTTGCATTAACCATAGGAAACATTGAGAATTGCTTATTGCGTGAAAATGCATTAAGCGATCTGGAGGGGATCACTCACGATGGTGTCAATATCTCGAGTGAAGAAGTACTGAATAAATTAAAGCGATGTTACAAGCTAGTAGGGAACTATGACGGGGAAGCGTTGGAGGCGTTGAATGAGTCTTCAGATGAGTTGTGTATCGCTTTCGGTTCGGATGTGCAAAAGCAAATTATGCGAGCGGCAAGTCAGTATGACTTTGATGTGATTCTTTCCATAATGAAGGGAAATGCAGAGTTAGCTGGACTTGAACTTGATTGATGTGCGATGTTCTATGTGAGCACGCTGAATCAATTAAGCATCCAATTTATTCAAAAGGTGAGCCATGAATGATGGTAATGATTTCGATTCAAAACAAGTTGTTCTGATTGTTGATGATACTCCAGATAACATCACGCTTCTTTCGGCCTTATTGAAAGATAACTACAAGATTAAAATTGCCACAAATGGCGTAAAAGCTTTACACATCGCTTCAACCTTACCAAGTCCTGATTTGATTCTGTTGGACGTGATGATGCCAGAGATGGATGGTTATGAGACTTGTAAACGCCTAAAGTCCAATCCTGCAACAGCGGAAATTCCAGTCATCTTTTTGACAGCAAAGAGCCAAGTCTCCGACGAAGAGATGGGGCTCAAGCTCGGTGCGGTCGATTACATCAGTAAACCTGTTAGCCCGCCAATCGTCTTGGCGCGGGTGGCAACGCAATTGAATTTGGTGAAAGCAAGAAATCTATTGCAAGATCAAAATAAGCATTTGGAGAAGCTAGTACAAGACCGTACTCGTAAATTGGCCAAAATGCAGGATGCGATCATTATGGCGATGGCTTCTTTGGCTGAAACACGCGATAACGAGACGGGTAATCACATTCGTCGTACACAGAACTATGTGGCGGCCCTTGCTCGCCAACTCAAGCACTTACCACGCTTCTCGTCTGAGCTTACGGAAGAGAATATCGAACTTTTGTACAAATCGGCACCATTGCATGACATTGGGAAAGTTGGTATCCCCGATAATATTCTGCTCAAGCCAGGTAAGCTCGATTCAGATGAGTTCGAAATAATGAAAATGCACACTACTTATGGTCGTGAGACGATCTTGTCGGTGGAACGCTACTTGGGTGAAAGTAATGAATTTTTGCGTTTCGCTCGCGAGATCACTTATTCGCATCAAGAGAAGTGGGATGGCTCGGGTTATCCAGAAAATTTGTCTGGCGATGCGATTCCGATTTCTGCGCGCTTAATGGCAGTGGCTGACGTCTATGATGCATTGATTTCTAAGCGCGTCTATAAACCTGCTTTCAGTCATGAAGAGGCGATCGATATTATGCGCAAAGGAAGGGGCTCTCATTTTGATCCTGATATCTTAGATGTATTCTTGAAGATTACTGATGAGTTCAGAGAAATCGCACTGCGATACCGCGAAAGCGAGAGCGGAGACTCTGAAATTTATTGAGCTCGCATTTCTCTCGTTTGAAAACAAAAAAGCGCGATGTAAATCGCGCTTTTTTCTTGATTATCTTTCGAAATTAATCGAAGACTGGGGTTTCTACCCCCAAAATTTTGTGCAATTTTGGTGATGTTGTCGTGTACTGCATATGAATTTTCTTTTCAGGAAAAATATATGGTGCAGCGCCGAAAGCTGCTAAAGCCGCTTCATGGAAGCCAGACAAAATCAGCTTTTTCTTACCTGGATAAGTGTTGATATCGCCTACAGCGAAGATGCCAGGAACGTTTGTTTCGAACTTTTCCGTATCCATGACTTTCAACTGTTTGCGTTCGATTTCAAGACCCCATTCAGCAATTGGACCTAGTTTTGGAGACAGACCAAAAAATACCAAGAGATCGTCTAAAGGCAAGCGACGTGTGACGCCATCTGCGCCTGTCACTTTGATTTCTGCCAATTTATCGTCCTTAGTTTCAATACCTGTCACTTGTCCGATGATCAGTTGCATCTCGTAGTTGTCACACATTTCTTTCATTTTTGCGACTGAGGCAGGTGCAGCACGGAAATCATCGCGACGATGTAGCAAGATAACAGATTCTGCTTTTCCAGCTAAATTCAAAGCCCAATCGAGAGCGGAGTCACCGCCGCCGCAAATAACTAAATTACGACCCTCGAAACGGCTTGGATCTTTCACGCGGTAGAACACTTGTTTACCTTCAAACTCTTCGATGCCTTCGACTTTCAAAGTGCGAGGTTGGAATGAACCGACGCCGGCAGCGATGAAGATAGTTTTCGTGATGAATTTGGTGCCCAAGGATGTTTCCAAGTCAAAGCGACCGTCAGCACGACGTTGAACGACAGTCACTTCTTGATTCAAGTGGAAGGTTGGTTCGAACGGTTCGATTTGTTTGAGTAAGTTGTCAGTCAATTCTTGACCGGTGCACACAGGCACAGCTGGAATGTCGTAAATCGGTTTGTCTGGGTAGAGTTCGACGCACTGACCGCCAACAACGGGCAAAGAGTCAATGACATGTGCCTTAATCTCGAGTAAGCCGAGTTCAAAAACTTGGAATAGACCGACCGGGCCAGCACCAACGATGACGGCATCAGCTTCGATCACTTGTGTATTTTGTTTGTTGTCCATGAGACTGTGGGTTTCCAATAATGAGGCGCATACTTAATGCGCAATTCACAATCGTGAATTTGTTCAGGGTGAATCGATCTTCTGCAGCCTTATGATCTTCAGCAAAGCTGCACTGGCTCGCTCTTAGCGCTCCAAATATTGCAACTTGTCTTTAACATCTTTCCAATCGTCTGCATCTGCGAGTGGTGACGTTGTCTTAGTAATCGAAGGCCAGCTGCGAATCAAATCTGCATTGATCTTGATAAATTGCTGTTGGTCTGCAGGCACATCTTCTTCCGCATAGATCGCATTGACCGGGCATTCTGCCACGCACACTGCGCAGTCGATACACTCATCAGGGTCGATTACCAAAAAGTTTGGACCTGCACGGAAGCAGTCTACTGGGCAAACATCAACGCAGTCGGTATAACGGCAACGGATGCAGGATTCGGTCACAACATGGGTCATAACAGGCCTATCTAGGATAAAAATTTGGGTGAAGCGCGACGCGAAAAATTCGCGACAGCTGCAAAGCCTTGTATTTTAAGGCAAATCGACATATCTCACAATTGTGACTTAGATAAAATATGCATAAGCAAATGTGTCTGGCTGATACAGCCATAGGCTGTTATTCTGCATGAAAAATAACCTCTAAAATTTAGGTTTAGGTGATTTTGGCATTGAATAGGCCTGATATTTTGAAATTAGACGACTTTTAACTGAACTTGGTGGTATATCGAATGAAGCCAAAATTACTAGTTGCACGGGCAATTGCGCCAGAAGTGCTGCAAAGCTTGTCAAATTGCTTTGAGCTTGAGGAAAATCAAGCCGATATTATTTTTTCCGAGTCAGAGCTTGTCTCACGTTTGCGGGGCAAGTTTGGCATGCTCTGTACCTCAAGTGCAAAAGTAGATGGTTCGCTTTTGTCGCAACTACCGGAGCTCAAGGTCGTAGCAACCATTGCAGTTGGCTATGACAATTTCGATCTTAACGCTTGTACCGAATATGGCGTTTTGGCGACCAATGCACCTGATGTCCTGAATGAAACCACTGCCGACTTTGCCTGGGCACTGATGATGGCAACGGCGCGGCGAGTAACGGAGTCCGAACATTGGCTTCGCGCAGGAAAGTGGGAGAAATGGAGTTATAACGCGTTTCTAGGTGCAGATATTCACGGGACTACGCTTGGTATTCTTGGTATGGGGCGAATCGGTCGCGCGATTGCGAGGCGAGCTCGTGGCTTCGACATGCAAGTTATTTATCATAACCGCAGTCGTCTAGACAAAAACTTAGAACTAGAGGCCGGTGGTGCGACTTATGTCGAAAAAGATGTGCTTTTACGAACGGCGGACCATCTTATTGTCGTAGTGCCATATTCGGCTGAGGCTCGTCACTTGATCGGTGCTGATGAATTGGCATTGATGAAGCCGACAGCGACCTTGGTCAATATCGCGAGGGGCGGAATTGTTGATGACGCTGCCTTAATTCAATCCCTACGAGATAAAAAGATTGCAGCAGCTGGGCTCGATGTTTTTGAAAACGAACCTCGTTTGAATCCAGGATTTTTAGATTTGAATAACGTTGTCCTCACTCCACATATCGCCAGTGCCTCGCATCGAACTCGTTTGGCAATGGCGCATAAAGCAGCAGAAAATTTAGTTGCAGCGCTCGAACGTCGTGTGCCGCCAAATTTGCTTAATACTGATGTGCTTAGTCGTCTTCAGTTGTGGAATTAAATAACAGAAGCGCCGTTTGGGGATTTGGCGCTTTTGTTCGTAAGACGAAATGGTGAGTCGCTAAGATCTTATCCAGCGTTTTTCAAATCTTCAATTAAGTCGATGTATTGTTGCATAGCGGCTTCTTGTGAAGTACCTTTTAATTCTGCCCAAGCATCAAATTTGGCGCGTGCAACGAAATCAGTCATGCCAGGACGCTCACCATTGGCGTCGCCGCTACTTCCTTGTTTGAACAAGGCGTAAATCTTGAGTAGAGTCATATTGTCTGGACGCTCTGGCAGATTTTTGGAATCAGCTTGTGCTTGCGCGAATTGGTCTTGGATGCTCATTGATTTCTCCTATGTTGATATCGTTCGGTTGTTTCAGCCTTGTTTAAGCCTGATTAAGCTCTTCCTTTTCTAGGAAGTGCAATGTGGTATTGAGCTTAACAGCAAAACGATATTTTTCCGTAGAGTAAAAACTCAAAATTTTTTGTTCGTTGAGTCTTGCGGACTGACCAAGACCATGAGGAAGATCTTGAAGCTATTAATGCAAGGTCGGCTCAGCACCGCAGCAGGCTTTGTATTTTTTACCGCTACCGCAAGGGCAAGGATCATTTCGGCCAACTTTTGGTGCGTCACGCTTTACGGTGATGACGCCCGATTTTCGAAGTGGCGCCCAAAAACGACGAATCTCAGGAATGGAGGCTTCAAGTTGCAAAGCTAACTCATGGCATTTTTCTGGCGTATCAACGAGTTTCAGTTCATCTTCTTCAATCTCTTCTGCACCGAGCAAGTAAATCGGACGTAAATGATCCGCAATTGTCGATTCCCAAGCTGCTTCCCAGGCTTCTGCTCGCAGCTGCATTCCTTCCCAAAATCCCCAAGCCCATGTTTCACCGTCGATGAGCTCTTTGCCATTTTTTTCCATGACGCAAAATAAGGGTTCGTATTCTTGCGGAGCTACTTCAAATGTTATTTGAATCTCGTTCATGAAGCGCGCAATAAGGTTGGTAATGCGTTGCATTTCCTTTGGCGATTTAAATTTTGGCTCCGCTTGGTCTGGCAACCCCCACACGGTTGGAAGCCACTCAGTCATAGGAATCATCTCAGGGCCAAGTGCAATGGCTGTCAGATAGCCGTGCAAGGCATCCATGGTCATGCCATCGTCACCAACGCTATCGGACATGAGAAATTTATCGAGTTCGTTGAATTCTTTGTCGCTTAGGGGTTCGTCGAGATGCATATTGACAGTCTTCTTGAATAATGGGTTGTGATCGGGAAGCGCTACTTTTTATTGTTTGAAGCGCTAAATAGCGAAAGTGTAGCGCTTTGTATCGGTTTGGTGGTGAGAATGCACGTACAATTACACCTATGAATGATGAAAATGCAAAAGTTTGTTCAAATTTGAGCTTCGAGCCTGGCGATAGCTATTCAGAATTAAGCCCAGAGGTGGTGCTCGACGCGATGCATGCGCGCGGTTTTGATTGCGATGGCCGCTTGCTGGCATTGAATAGCTATGAAAATCGGGTCTATCAATTGGGCATGGAGGAGGGAGCACCTCTGATCGCGAAGTTTTACAGGCCAGGGCGATGGAGTGAGGCACAAATTCAAGAAGAGCATGCATTTGTCGCTTCTTTGGCGGAGAGTGAAATTCCGGTGGTGCCGGCTTTAGCTGATGCAAATGGAAATACCTTATCCGTGTTTCAAGGGTTTCGTTTTGCTGTATTTCCGCGGCAAGGTGGACGGGCCCCTGAGCTGGATCGTGCCGATACATTGACATGGCTCGGCAGGTATTTGGGTAGAATCCATGCAGTCGGGCGTGCAGCGAATTATACTTTGCGACCAATGATTGGCCTCCAGAATTTTGGTACTGCGTCGCTAAACTACCTCGTGGAACACAACTGGATTCCGAGCGATCTATCGAATGCTTATGTGAGCACAGCAAAGCAGATGTTAGACAAAGTCGCACTAATTTTCGAAAAGGCTGGTGATGTTCAGCGATTACGATTGCACGGCGACTGTCACATGGGTAATGTCTTATGGATCGACGAGGGGGCTCAGCAAGGGCCGCATTTTGTTGATTTCGATGATAGTCGCATGGGGCCTGCAATCCAAGATTTGTGGATGCTGCTGTCAGGCTCGCGGCGAGAAATGCAAGAACAGCTCTGCGATATCTTGATGGGTTATGAAGATTTCTTGGAATTCGATACACGGGAGTTGGCTTTAATCGAACCACTTCGTTGTTTGCGGCTTTTGCATTATTCGGCTTGGCTAGCGCAACGTTGGTCCGATCCTGCATTCAAGCAAGCATTTCCATGGTTTAACAGTCAAAGATACTGGCAAGACCGTGTACTTGAAATGCGTGAGCAGTTGGCTTTGTTAGATGAAGAACCTCTCCGCGTTTGATTTTGAATGATGGGTGCCATCGTTTACAATAGCGGGTTGGTACTCTCGTGCCTCATTGCTTTTCTTCCCTTTTTTCCATAAGTTGACATCATGATGACGCAAGACGAACTCAAACTGGCGGTTGCTCAAGCAGCTATTTCCTATGTAGTTGAAGGGGAAATAGTGGGGGTGGGTACAGGTTCAACAGCTAATTTCTTTATCGACGAATTGGCAAAAATTAAACACAAAATTAAAGCTGCGGTTGCCTCTTCAGAAGCCACTGCCGCACGCTTGAGAGGCCATGGTATTGAGGTGCTTGACCTTAATGATGTTACCAGTATGCCGGTGTATATCGACGGCGCTGATGAAATCACGGCAAGTGGTGCTATGATCAAAGGCGGTGGTGCTGCGTTGACGCGTGAAAAGATCGTCGCTTCGGTCGCAAAACAATTTATTTGTATCGCCGATGGTTCGAAACTGGTCGAGAAATTAGGAGGCTTCCCTTTGCCTGTTGAAGTTATCCCTATGGCGCGAGAGTCTGTCATTCGCGCACTGAATGATATCGCTGGCGATGCAAGGTTGCGCATGAAAGATGGACAGGCTCTGATTACCGATAATGGCAATGTTATCGTTGATGTGCATGGCTTGCAAATCGAAGACCCGCAAGAATTAGAGCGCAAAATCAATAATATCGTTGGTGTCGTAACCGTTGGTTTATTCGCTCAGCAAGGGGCGAATGTATGCCTGTTAGGCACGCCCGACGGCGTCAAAACTCTGACATTTTGAGAGCGTTTTGACAGCTTCATATCTCATCAATTTTGAACAGGAAAAAATATGAGTGATGCACTCTCCGATCAAGAAATTCTTGCTAGTACTAAACAGTGGCTAGAGAAAGCCGTCATAGGCTTGAACCTATGTCCCTTTGCTAAAGGCGTGCATATTAAGGAACAAATCCGCTACATCGTCAGTCATGCCCGCACAGAGGAAGAGTTGCTCAAAGATTTGATTGATGAGTTAGAAGCGCTGGCGGAGGCCAACCCAGAAAAAATCGATACGACTTTGTTGATTCATCCATTCGTCTTGAATGACTTCCTAGACTTTAATGACTTTCTTGAGGTCGCAGACGCGACTTTGGAAGATAGAGATCTTGACGGCATTTTGCAGGTGGCAAGTTTTCACCCTTTGTATCAGTTTGAAGATACCGATCTTGACGATATCGAGAATTTTACGAACCGCTCCCCCTATCCAACGCTACATTTGTTGCGTGAAGAAAGTATTGATAAAGCGGTAGAAGCCTTTCCAGAGGCCGAGCAAATTTATGAAAAAAACATGGCAACATTACGTGCACTGGGTCTTGAAGGCTGGAAAAAATTGTTTCTTGTGTGAGACTTGAAGGGCAGTGATGGTGCGATAAATTGAATGGGGCTGCGGCCCCATTTTGTTTTTGGTCGGCGCAGTATTTGATCCTCGAATCTATTGGGTCCCAATTGGCAGACTTGAAAGGGCTTTCGTTGATATTTAGCCTTGAATAAAATTTGCTGCGATTGCAAAACTCCATATTTTTGCTTGTCCTAGTGCTTGGATTGAATCCGTATTTGCTTATGCTTTTTTGTCATTTGTGATTTTTATTTCGATGTATTTAATGAAATGAAATCGGAGCATATCTTTAGCGTTAAATCAAAGAATGCGCTGCTTCTGTAAGTGTTTGAATTCAAATATAAAATTGAGTTTTTTTGTGTCATTTTTTGAATTGAATGTGGTGATGCTAAGTTCGTGGATGTCTATCATAAGGTTTCAGAAATGATGACAAACTCACCTCGCTTTTCTAGCAGATCATTTAGACTTATATCGCTATCAGGAAAAAGCATACAAAATTTGGACGTGAAGTTCTTGTTATTTTGCAGAGCAGCATGTAGAGTCATGGGTTCGTTTTTCAATTAACACCATTCTTTCGTCACTCTATTTGAAATTTTTATGGCTTTGATCGTCCACAAATATGGCGGTACGTCGATGGGTTCCACGGAACGCATTAAGAACGTCGCTAAGCGCGTCGCCAAATGGCATGACGCAGGTTATCAAATCATCGTCGTGCCGTCCGCGATGTCGGGCGAAACGAATCGAATTATTGGTCTTGCCAAGGAAATTATGGCAGAGCCAGACCCACGCGAGCTCGACATGATAGCCTCTACGGGAGAACAAGTTTCCGTCGGTTTGTTGTCCATGGCACTTCAAGCTATTGGCAAGAAGGCAGTTTCTTATGCTGGTTGGCAGGTCCCAATTAAGACTGATTCTGCGTACACCAAAGCACGAATTTCTTCGATTGACGACGTAAAGGTCAAAGCTGACTTAGCTGAAGGTAAGATTGTGATCATTACCGGTTTTCAAGGCGTTGATGATCTCGGCAATATTACAACATTAGGGCGTGGTGGTTCAGATACGTCCGCTGTGGCGATTGCGGCAGCGATGAAAGCGCAAGAGTGTTTAATTTATACAGATGTTGACGGCGTATATACGACCGATCCACGCGTTGTGTCTGAAGCTCGCCGCTTGAATACCGTAACTTTCGAAGAAATGCTGGAAATGGCGTCTTTAGGTTCGAAAGTTCTGCAAATTCGCTCAGTTGAATTTGCCGGCAATTACCGTATGCCGACTCGCGTGCTGTCATCATTGACCGACCCTTTAATGCCTTTAGCCGAAGAGATCGTCTCCGGCACTCTGATTTCGTTTGAGGAAGATACAAATATGGAACAAGCCACAATTACTGGCATCGCATTTAATCGCGACGAAGCAAAATTAACGGTGTTTGGAGTACCTGACAAGCCAGGTATTGCGTACCAAATTTTGGGCCCTGTTGCTGATGCGAATATCGAAGTGGATATGATTATTCAAAATCAATCGGTCGAAGGAAAGACGGACTTTACTTTCACTGTGCCCCGTGCAGACTACAACAAGGCGATGGAAGTATTGAATGCCAGCGTTAAGGCACATATCGGCGCCGGTAGTATTATCGGTGACGCTAAAGTCTCTAAAGTGTCAGTGGTCGGCGTTGGCATGCGTAGTCATGTCGGTATCGCTTCGCAAATGTTCCGTACATTGTCGGAAGAGGGGATCAATATTCAAATGATCTCTACTTCAGAAATCAAGATTTCTGTATTGATCGATGAGAAATACATGGAATTGGCGGTGCGTGCATTGCATAAAGCCTTTGGTTTGGAAGCTGCATAAGAACATTTTCTGAGCGAGTAGTTGACCAAATGTGAACTACCCGCTATGATCTCGTTCTCGCTTGCAGTACGATGCGTTTGTGTCGTTTTGTGAGAGTGTGGAGACGTGGCCGAGTGGCCGAAGGCACTTCCCTGCTAAGGAAGCATCTGGGGTAACCTGGATCGTGAGTTCGAATCTCACCGTCTCCGCCAGTAATTCTGATTAAGCCCTTGATTTTAAAGGGCTTTTTCTTTTTCTGCTTCCTTCGGTATGCCATCTGGTATGCCATTTGTGCTTGGCTGGAATTGGAAGCAATTGGAACGTGTTGAATTGCTACAAGAAGTGTGCTTCCTTGTCGAGCTGCATTATTGGAGTTATCACTGGTTGTTCTTACGCTCTTGTAATTTTTAAGAGTACTCTCGATGCGAAGTTGGTAGTGATTCATTTGCTTTTGATATGTATGGATCTTTAAAGGCGCCTTCAGCGAGCAACAATTCATTCGCGAACCAATTTATTGCGGTATGTACTTGCCGACCATATTTACTCGCCCAATTCGGCATTCGATAATTTGCCTTGAATTCTTTAATGAATGATTCATTGAATCCTGTTTTCTCATCGCAGATAAAATAAAAAAATTTCTTGAGATCCGTCAGTCTGATTGTGTTGGCTCGCCAAACGTTATTGATGATTTTTTCAATTTCTTCTATAAAAATTGCAGGTCCCAAGCTTTGAGATTTTTCAAAAAGATATTCGGATCGGTTGGTTTGGATTGACAGGATTTGGTGACATAGATCGCGATCTAGTTCTAAAGTGCCTGTTGGATTCAAATAGAGATTGTCTGGATAAAATACAAGGCATCCAGGCTCTATAAAATCCTTTTTTCGTAACTCCCTTATTCTGTCGGCATAAATTGGTGTTGTTAGGGCCAGAAAGGTTACGATCCGCATCTCATAATCTAATGTGTAGTCATGGCGTATCGCCTTGTAAAGCATCGCAATTTCGACCAAGTTGTTGAATGTTGGGATACTGCGTTGCGTTCCTATTCTTTTTCTCGTCCTTAGGTTCTCCTCAAAACGCTTTGCTTTTGTTTGTTCAGCAGCAAGCCTCTTTTGGTTATTCATTTCATCGGCTTTCTTCCTTGCCTCAGTAAAACTCATCTGAGGAAACTTTCCAAGTATATGCGTTGTGTCTTTTCCGTTAAAACTTAGTCGATACCGAAAAGATCCGGCGCTATTAGAGTTTAGGATGATGAAAAGGCAATTTCCCAAATTAATTTTGCCAGTTCCTTTCTTAATTGCGTCTTTGAATTCGTCTTCGGAATTTATCGGCACGATCGTTTGCCGACGATTTTTTTTGGCGTGTGTGCTTTGGAGTGATACTTTATTCATGATTTTAAGTATTGATAATTGATAATATTTTCTGAGATGAAAACACAAAAAATACCCAAGAAAAACACAAAACAGATCGTGAGATATTTATAAAATTACCCGCAGAAAATAGTCAAATTACCCTGCATTGATGGTTGCATATCTCTGGGGCTCATCATAGACAAAAACTTTAAGTATTTTAACTAATTTACCTAAATTGGGAGATTATGTCTCTCTTTAATTTGTAATATTATTTTGTCTTGATGTGCTCTTTGTGGCAATTGAATACAAGCATAAGCACCCTCCAACCTTTACGAGCTACGAGTGCCCGTAAAAAAATACTCAGTACTCCTATGATGTGGACAAATTTTTCATTTGTCATTTTGAAATCTTGCTACTGACTGAAGGAGTGAATAAATGCGCCAATCTATCCCACTGAAATTACTGCGCCGCGCACAAGTCGAAGAAATAACTGGCTTGAAGAGAAGTAGTATTTACAACCGACTCAATCCTGATTCAAAACACTATGACCCAAATTTCCCGAAGCCGATCTCTTTATCATCGTTCGAAAAAGGAAGTGTTGCTTGGATTGCATCGGAAGTCATTGCTTGGATCGAACACAAAATCGAAGTGAGCCGTGCTCAGTAATTTGAATGAGATGACAATATCTCTGTACACGACCGACGATTGAATTTTTAGGTCGCAGCAAGCGAATGTTGCTTAAATTGTTACGTATGCGGAGGATTAAGATTAACCTGAATTATGCACTTATATGTTATTAAGTAACTACTTAATCTATTGCTTTATGTGAATGATCAATCTCACACAATCAAAGACAAGAAGAGCATCAGATATGTAATTTGAATGCGACATTATCAATAAGCAGTGATCCACACTGCGAATGAATTAATGTAAAGAAACCAGTACTGATGTTTAAAACCTAACATCATTGATCAAAGATTATGGCTCCATAGTCATTTTATTAACCTTTATTCCAATCAAATCAATCATGTAATTGAATGTGCAAAGACACATTCGGCAGCATTACATCCATTCAATTTAAAGTGACAAATTAATAGTAATCATGGCTATCTTTTTAGATTCAAAATTCCTAGGTCATCGAGCAACTAAGGCATTTCAAAATGACGATCACCGAGGGAAAACAATTGATGCACTTCTAGCAAAAGAAAA
Source organism: Affinundibacterium nitidum (assembly GCF_014284155.1). Taxonomy (GTDB): domain Bacteria; phylum Pseudomonadota; class Gammaproteobacteria; order Burkholderiales; family Burkholderiaceae_D; genus Undibacterium; species Undibacterium nitidum. The sequence goes on along the minus strand of NZ_JACOFZ010000001.1, from coordinate 598,237 downwards.
AGGCGATGCAAGGCCTATGCGCGATGTCGAAGATTTTATTTATTACGTTAGGAGTCAGAAACAAGCGGTGGCATCCTTAAATTTATCTTCAACCACGAGAACAGGAAATGCACAAATCTCTAAGTACTATTTTGCTATTCATTCGATGATTAAAGCATCTTGTTTATTACCGACAAAATATGTCTATTCTATTTCGATTGAAATCTTTATTAGTGCATGCTTAAAACAAAGTTTAATCCAGGAGGGAGCTGATGGTAAGCGGTATGCGGTGCTTGGTAAATTTAAAGACTTAGATGACGTACAAAGCTTTGATACCTTTGTACAATTTGTAAATGCTATTGATGAAATCTGTCGCAGTCCCAAGTTTCGCAGCAAATTGGTTAACGCTTGGAAGTTGCAAGAGTATCGTCGAGAATCGTTTACTAAATTTGTCGATGATCTATTTTACGTACATAGCCGTATCATTGTTTTGCGAGTTGACTTGTATTACAACAACGCGACAAAAGACCTGGTTGATGGCTCTGACGCGCTGGATGATTTAGATCGTCTCGTGGCCAATATGCGTCACAACAGTATTTTTGATGATTTGCTTGGATCAATCTTCAGAGTCGAATACGGTTTGGATCGAGGTGTGCATATTCATTCGGTCTTTTTCTTCAATGGCTCAATTCGTAATGGACTTTATCATGTGCACTACGCTAAATTGATTGGAGAGTATTGGAAGCAGCACATTACTCAGGGCAAAGGGGATTATTGGAACGTTAATGCAAAAATCGATGAATATAAAGCTAAGGGAATTTGTGGAATTGGCTTAATCTGTGCTTCAGACGAGCTTATGATAAATAACCTTATTGGATTAGTCGTTCATTACGTGTGCAAAGAAAGGCAGACAATTCGGCTAAAAGATTCACCAGCACGAAAAATGATTCGGAAGAGCTGTGCTCCTGAAACATTCGGTGTGAAGCGAGGTAGGCCACGATTGGCGCAGACTAATTCATTGTGTTAGAGGGATGTCGGTGCGGGTACTCTTTGCGGTGCGCTGACGATGAATAGGAATGCACGCGATATAGAGATACTGTGTGAAATTAATTTGTGCATTCAAAAAAATTATTCTCGCAGCGTGTTTGATTCGAGCAGCAGGGTAGCTGTGCTTGTTCGATTGTTACTTCTTGACCTATTCTTTAAGAACAGTACCACTAACTGATAGACTCTTTGTGAAGTAATATCAGTTAGTTGTGCCGAAATGGCCTATGCGAAATTAATTGCAATTTCGGAGATCTTGAAAGCGGAAATCGTTCAGTTTCGCCCAGCCAATTATCTTAGTCGGTTGATCGTTCATTCCAGGCACTGTTTCGAGTTGGACGAATCCATTCGATTCAGCCTTAATGGTAAATGCGTCTAAATCTTTCAGTTCCTTTTTGTCAGGGGAGTTGGGGCTGGAATGAATGTAGACAGGATTCGCAAATACGAGTCTGCCTTTTCCAGCTGGTTTTGTTTTCGGGTAAACGCACTGTCCGACGTTGTTTCCTGCCATAGCGTTCGATGCAATTAAAGTGAGAGCAGCGAAAATTGACGCAATAGAGATTGAATTTCTCATGAAATGACCTTTGTAAAGTTGGATTGATGGACTACGTTTGAATTGCAGATTCGATCTGTGGTTTGAGACCACGCCGAATCTAGGTTGCAGAAAGGCGTTTTTTGAAGAACGCCTTTCCAAACTGAAGTGCAGCTGAGGGGAATATGATTGGAAAGTCGAACCAGTCAAATCGAGCACTGGTCAATTACTTCTTTTGATTCTTGGCATTTCGTTCGGCAACCTTTTCAGCATGCGATGCAATGCTCGGAACAATTTCTACCGCTGTAAATTTGACCGTATTGAATAAGCCTTTCCCAATAAATTTGAGACCAGCCAGCGCGTTTTCGCCGGGGCCAAATGATTCGTGCTTAAACTCCTCAACTGCTTTACTCATGCTGAAATACTTGTCGTCAGATTTAGACATATAAGTTTCTCCCAGATTTGGTAACGGTGAAAGTCAATAGTAGGGATTCATTCCTACGATTTGATAAGTTCAATGCTTAATGCATATCAGGGTTCATTTTTCCTTTGCCTTCGCAATCAGGACAAGTGACGCGTGTAGATCGGTCGCCGCGACAAACGGGACATCCCTCGTCATGCTCCTCGCCGCCGTATTCGACTGGACAAGGGATAACGCCTTTACCTTTGCATTCGGGGCATTTCTGTTCTTTGCTCATAAACTGATCCTTAGAATTAAATGTGAATAGATGGACTCCAACGACGCGCAATTGCACGAATCCTGAACACCATGTGAGTGAAACGGCTTACAAATAATAATAAATGGGTCGTAAATACCGTGGTCGTTAGTGCATCATAGCGCGACTATGTAGGCATGACAAGAGTTTCAGTAAAAATTGATAAAGATGGTCGACTCGTTCTTTTCGGTGCGGCCGTTCGTGCGCGCCGATTGGCTTTGAATATTTCCCAAGAGACCTTAGCTGATCTCGCGGAAATTGATCGGTCACACATGGGAAAAATCGAACGAGGCGAGCGTAATGTATCGTTCCTCAATATCGTTCGTGTTGCCCAAGCTTTGCAGTGCCAACCATCTGATCTTTTTATTGATAGTGGTCTTTAGGCGGCGCTAAGTGGAGTCGCTTTTGAGGATAGCAAGGAAGCCTTTGTCATCAACTGTTCTTTAACGCTCGGTTTTGTCGATGCCGTCGACTTTGCATTACTGACGATCATCGCTTGATGTGGAGTGTTATGCTCTTCTTCAGAATAAAACTCCTCGGTAATCGCCATCACTTCGTCAGTATCTTCTTCAAACGCCCCATTCGCAAAACCATCGAGCGCCGCGCGATCCAATGCTAATTGATCAAAGCCAGCTTCCTTTCGTGCCTTGTCAAGATCCTTGGCTGCAGCGATAGATGCCTCCAAACTCATTCCATCACGTGTCGTGAGATCGACGAAGTAAATCGTGCTGCGATGGCTCATCGTTGTGCTTTTACCTCTTAGTTTCAATTGCAGCGGGAGACAAGCCAGAAGGCCGCCTGACACCGCTCGAAGATAATTGAGACGAGCGGTCAATGTGCGAATGCTGTTAAACCCTGTCGTCCGAAAAATGAAAGTGCCCAATGTATCGTCGTCTCCAATTTGAACGTTCAGCCGACCAAACGGTTTGCAGCGTCCACCCTTGGCTAATTCACAGAGATCCGGTGAGGGACAAGGTAGGCTTTGGATGCCAGTCTCTGTATAGCGCCGACAAGTCTCGCCATTGCCTACGCATAGCGGTCGTCCAGTTTGTCGATCAAACATACTGTACTCCGCACGTAGATTGAGATCTGGATCACTAAAGAGTAAGCGAACCGGAATCGAACGGAGCTTGTCTTGCCCTGCTGACTTGATTAATTCGTCGTTCAATGGATGTTTGATCCAACCGTCCTTGTTTTGCACATTGGATGTGATGGTGAAGTAATCTTCTTTGACAGGCAGGCGTTTGCCATTTTTTTCGACAATGCTACCAATGGAAATACGTCCTAAAGTTGGAGGGGTAATCGCGAGTCCTCGTATCATGATGAATCCTTAAAAAAAATGCCTACATCCAAGTGGTCGTAGGCGATGTAAAAGAAAATTACGTGGAGATTAGGTGGAAACTAAGAATCGTCGACTGCCAGGTTTAACCAATGGATAGCGATCGGCAAGGTCGGGCTGGTCTTGAAGTAATGCGTTCATGTCGATGCCATGGCTGTCTTTTGATCGCTTGAAACTTACTTTTCCCGATTCAAAAATCGCGACGCTCGCGTCCCCCATCTTCTCTTGAATCTTTTGTTTCAACAGTGATTCCAACTCTTCACGATTGGAAATGTCTGCACGTAAGTTGACCAAGTCAGCGAACGTGGCAGACATTTCAGTATCGTCAGAAAAATTGATCGTGTTGCCAGCGTCTTTTGGATAAAGGTAGCGTAGAGCGCGATCTGCCGATTCAGAACCATCAGCAGGTGGTGGTGTATCGGTTTCGACGTAGCGCCAAAACTGACGTTCCAACTCGATTAATCGTGCAATCAATTCGTCGTCCCGCTGTATGCGGTAAATGCGAATTTCTTGACCACAAATAAGCACACAAACATCAGCAGCAGATTTACCAGTGACAGCAAGTTGATGCTGAACCTGACAAACGACGTAATCCGGTACACCATCTCTCCACAGGCGTGCACCAAACTCACCAGCGGTCTTGCATTCAAGGATTTGCACATCATTCGCGCCAACGACTTCGCGATCTATGTTCGCTAACATCCAAGCATAGTCTGGATTAGGATGCTGTAAGACAGCGTTGATCTTGCGAACACGATTGCCTGTACGCTTGGTGTAGTGCGCTGCGACGATGGGTTCTAGTAAGCTCCCCCAGTACGTCGGGCTTGTTTCGTCATTAGGATCACTCTTAGACATATCGCCATCACGACCCGTTTTGTTCATCCATAATTCTAAAGGTGATTGATAAGGATTGAGGCCGACAGCGGTGCCAGCATCGCTGCTACCAATTCCACGTTTTCTGACTTCTAACCATTCGTCACGACTTAAGTCTTGAGTTTTTACAAGGCGAAGTGCTGGACGTTTTGATTTTGATGGCTCTGTTTTCTTAGCTATGTGCATCATGTGATTTCTCCATCGACAAAATAAAAAGCCCGGCGAGCATTCACTCGACCGGGCAGGGATTTAGCATTTTCAGTTTATTGTGCCCATAATGCCGAAAGACACGATCTGTTGTTGAATGATTGTGGGATTGATGTTGGTGTTAATTAATTGTTAATATGGCTTGATCCATCGCTTTTTGCTTTATCGAGGCTCCATTTCCGAACCAAGCCGAGTCTAAGCGATGGTCTATCGACTTTGCACGACGTTCATGATCAACGTATTGGGTCACCGCATTGAGTATCCCCCAACTTGAGTTTTTCGACGAAGCTAGTTCTGAGCCTTTCCCTTGTCCATTGAAAAGCTCTTCTACCTTCTTAATTGCACGTTCATTCGAGAGTCCCGTTGACGCTGAATTAGAATCTGTGAAGACGTTAAGTAGGAATCGAGAGACTTCAATTGATTTCAGTTTTCGCTCTGAAAGCATTTTCATCCTGTACATAAATTCATCCCAAGACGTTACCGAAATTCCTAATTGACGCTTAACTGTTTGTGCATCAAAAGTCGTGTTATGTGGCACTTTGATCGCGTTGTTGCTGCCGTTTAGCGCAACAGCGAGCGTATTGTGGCAACATACTCTGACGCTCGTAAATTGCGCTGTAGTTGCTAGTGTCCCATCGCATGCGGTCGCTAACAATAGGTAGCCATTTACCGTGTCTTTGCCTTTCAATTCTGTTGAATGATTGGTCTTGGCTAGTGCCCAAACCTTGCGACCTTCTTTTAGAACGCCTGCGGTTTCGAGTTCAAAGCCAGAAATTTCTGTTAAGTCGCGATAGAACTCTAAGATCTCACGAGGTTGCACAACTTGATATCGATTCGAGACGACAGACAAAGCAGCTTTCGTATCGGAGCGATATAAAACTTTTTGTTCTGGAAACGACATGATCGCGCCGAGGCTTCCAGCGCTCTCGGTCATAAAGCGAACAGGTGACTCCTTGATGTCAAATGCCATTCCTGCTTGCTGTGCCCATACTTCGATGGACTGCTTTTTGGTAAGTTGATTGCCGAGACCATGCCAAGGTACTTCGTTGACGTACGCCATAGAGTGAACATGATGTGCCATGATGATTCCTTTTTTAAAGTAATGAATAGGTGTAAAGCGGCATCCAAATGCAAAATGCAATTGAATGTCGTAAATGGGGGCGGGACTGCAAAGAAAGACAGATCGTCTAAGAAATGAACGATAGAAGTGTTGCGAACTAAGTGGAATGGGTATTGCTAGAACTTGGTGAAGAAGGGGCTTCTGTGCTCAAGTTAAATTCATGACCGCAACTTGAGCACTGATGATGCGTGAAGATGTGGTCATCAAAGGTTTCACCTAGTTTAACGCCAGCGACGCACCCGGTAGAACCACCAATTAGTGCGCCAAATAGAGCACCTGCTAGACCGCCTAATACAGCGCCAGTGGGTCCGAAGATAAATCCGATACTCGTACCCGCCTCAGCGCCGCTAAGGGCACCAGCAGCCCCAGCTGCCGCGCCACCAACGGTGCCAACTGTACCGCCAATTTTTCTGCCGTAATTCGCACTGCTGACTTGCGTTGATCCGCAACTTGGACATTGCTTAGTCATTAAGTATTCCTTTCAGTGAATGTGATTGAGACGTTCAGCAGTGATGAACGCTGTCATTGAGCAAAAGAGATTGCTTCAATTCACCTAGAGGATATATATGTGAAATTATTTGGATTATCTGTCTAGATTTCCCAGTCTCTCCCTATCTCTAAGCAAATAGTTAAATAGTTCAACGACTTTCGTCGAGCGCGTTTCTCCGGCCATGCGCGAAATCCACCATGTGCGACTTGGGCTACTAGCGAAGAAGGGGAGGCGGGTTAGGGCGCCCAATTCAATATCGCGTGCGACGGCGGAATAAGGGACACAGGCGATACCCTGTTGCTGCTTAATGACGTTGACGAGTAAACAGATATCATCGTAGAACCCTGCTTTTTTGCAAGGGCTGAGCTGCTCTTGTAATTGATTGTTAATGCTGTCATCAGCTAGGCTTTTCTCCAAACAAAATAGTCGTAAGTTTTTCAAATTATTCATATCGATTTTGTTCGCCAATTTTGGGTTTGCCACGACTATCCATTCATCCTGAAACAGTGGACACTCCTCCACATTGGCATGCTTCAAAGGATATTCACTGATATGAATATCCACATCAACTTCATCAATGAATCTTGCCGTTTGATCCGTTGATAAGACGGGCAATAGCGATGGGTCCTGTTCTTGCGCCTCATTGATTTTGCCTTGCAACCAACCTTGGATAAAAGGGGCGGGAGCGACAATTACGATTAAGCCCGGGTCAAGATATGTCGTTATTCGATTTAATCCTTGATTTAAAGTGTGGAGTGATTTTTGTACGGTTTGAAAGAGCACCTCGCCTGCCACAGTCAATTCAACGCCGCGCCCAACGCGATGGAACATAGGCTGGCCTAGTTGCTCTTCCAATTGTTGAACTTGATGACTTATCGCTGACTGCGATAGATGCAATTCTTCCGCCGCTCTTGAGAAGTTGCCTAAGCGTGCTGCTGCTTCAAATCCCACTAGATGGCGTAATGAGGGTATATTTTTCATAAGGTATGAGATTTATTGATTAATTGTGGCAATAAAGATCAATATATCTCAATTTAATTTGGTTTTATACTCTCATTTATTGAATCTCAGCCCGCCTTTTCTTGCGGCAAACTGCTGATAGGTCGACCCGTTTAATTGAATAGATGAAAGATGAATCAAATGAATACACGTAGAAGATTCTTGCAATTGGGAGCAAGCATGAGCTTGGCTTCTATGTTAGCTGCTTGCGGTGGTGAAGATGCTCGGGCGGAAAGCACATCATCCCCTTCTTCATCTACTGGGGCAACGGCATCAACTCCGGAAAACAACCTGAAAGGCTGGCGTATGCCCGACGAAGCTGAACCGCATACGGCAACCTGGATGGCTTTTGTCGCTAACGCGAATGTGTGGGGCCCTGAGTTGGCTATGCCAGTAAAAAATACCTTAGCCAACATTGCGAATGCGATTGTGCAGTTTGAGCCAGTAAATATGTTGGTCAATGCGAACGACTATACCTTGGCTAAACAAAAACTTGATCCGCGTGTGACCTTGCATATAGCTGAGATCGATGATTTATGGATACGCGATACAGGGCCGGTATTTGTGAAAAACAATCGAGGTGAGCAAGCTGGCGTGAACTTCAACTTTAATGGATGGGGAAAGAAGCAGAGCTACCAACGCGATGCTGGTGTTTCGAAGAAGGTGTGCGAGTTGTCTGGACGAACGATGTTGAATACCAAGCTCGTCTTAGAAGGCGGTGGGATTGAGGTCGACGGGCAAGGGACAGCGATCATCACGGAAAGTGGTGTACTGAACCCAAATCGCAACCCCGGTGTGAGCAAAGTTGCCTGTGAGGCGGAATTAAAAAAACTTTTGGGGATACAAAAAGTGATCTGGTTGCCAGGTATTGCGGGTAAGGATATCACTGATGGGCATACCGACTTTTATGCACGTTTTGCGAGCCCCGGTGTGGTGATAGCAGGCTTAGAGCATGATCAAGCATCTTATGATTATGCGATCACTCGCCTACATTTAGACATTCTAAAGAAATCAACAGATGCTAAAGGGAATCCATTCAATGTACTAGTGCTAGATGCACCATCTAAAGTGCGTTCCGATTATGAGAGTAAGGAATTTGCAGCAGGCTACATCAATTTCTATGTTGTCAATGGCGCCGTTATCATGCCCCAATTTGGTGATATGGAAACAGACGCCTTAGCCAAGGCAACTCTAGAGAAAGCCTTTCCAAACCGACGAGTCATTGCATTGAATATTGATCCCATCTCTGCGGGTGGCGGTGGTATACATTGCGCCACACAGCAACAATAGGCAACACATTTATTACGTTCAAGGTATCCGTCCGAGACTTGTCTTTCCTCGAAATATAGATTTACACGAGCATGATTCGTGCACTAAGGTATATGTGCTTCTGGAAACTGGTGGCGCCAAGCCGCGAAGTATGTAGGTGCAGGTGCCCTCATCGAGTCAAATTTCGTGCGCTTGCGACCACTGTGCAGTGGTTTCCGCATAGCGCTGGCTTGTACCATATTCAATTTCGACGGACCTTGTGTGGCGGCGATAGTATGGTTTTTTGAGATGAATCGTTTAGCCGTAATTCGCTGTGGAGCGACGCTTTCTCAGAAAGCTATCGAAGAATGAAATCAGAACTAACATGATTGCATTTGCTAATCCCATCACTGCGAGGGCTTTCCAAGGACCGATGTAAGTATGCGCAGTAAAGAAGGCGTTTAGATGTACCAAAGCGGCGCAGCTCATCCAAGGTATCGTGGTAAGGGGTTTTGTCAACAGACGCTGATTTTGGAGGCAAAGGTAAGCCAAACTAGTTGCAATGATGGTGCTTAGGATAAAAATACAGATTGCTAGTGTGCTCATACATACTCCTTTTTTAAGTGCCGATTAGTATTCAACTGATACGCCTGTATATCAGCGTTCCTTCAATTCACCTTTCATCGCACTTGATTTTGAAACTGTGGTCGCAAGCGGCGCCATTCGTCGTTAAAGGTTGTGCTTGGCATGTTCGAACTTGGTTGTCTCGAACAAAGCTGTCTATGTGGAACGTGCGGTTTCTGTTTCAGTCGCCAACTCTTCAGTCGCTTGCTCGAGACCACGCGCCAAGGACGACACGCTGGGGTTCTCGACGAACACACATTGTTTGCCGGTCCGCTTGCAAAACTCTTTGACGCGCCAGTATGCATTGTGGCTGATACATCCAGTTTGGCAGATGACTAAATCAGCTGCAGCGAGGCTGCTATCGAGCTTACTGGGGCTATCTTCCATGCCACCATCGTGGTGCGCAAAATGACCACCTACACGTTCGATTAGATCTCGGTAGCTCGCGACGTTTCCGCTGCGGCCGCCTACACAAAGCACATTTTTTTGTTGTAGGTGAAGTGCAATCGGAATCGTTCGGTGAATTCTTGACTCACTCGATTCTTGTGCTCGTTCTTGTCGCGGTATTTCAGAACAAGGCTCCGCAGTATGTCGGCGTTGTTGCGTCTGTAGGCGTAGCTTGAGTTCTCGTATTTGCTCGTCTAATTCTTCGTTACGGGAATGTGCTTCTTTGAGTTTTTGTTGAAGTTTTTGGCGATTTGCGAGTTCAGGAACGGTGAGCCTGATCTCTTGCAAGTCTTTATTAAGGTAGTCGATAGTACTGTCTTTACCAATCAACTCGGCGCGCATCAGAACGATAGTTTTCTGCAGGTTTTCGATGTCCTGCGTTTTTTCCTGGATTTGCCGGGTATGACGTTCTTGAAAACGACCAATTTCTCGACTCAAAATTGCGTTTTCCTCTAGCAAAGCATTGAACCGCACGATGTCCGCACGAATGGTGGCCCCAGCTTGATGTTGGAGCATATGCATGTCTCGGCACATGCCTTCTTGAATCCTGATATCGCACAGCGGATGAGTTAGCCCAGCCCAAAATGCACCTGCAACATCACCTTGATAAATCGCTTCAATCCACATTTGGACTAAGGCCTCTTGCGTCTTTGCTGTGCGAAATTGTTTGATGGTCCGTGCATAGCGACGGTCTAGGTCATCTTGCAAAATTTCTGAGATTCGATTGCGTTCGTTGCATTCAGCAATTGCTCCGACATGAATTTCATAGTCATCTGCTTGTACATTGCCACCCAAGCCCTTATTCATCAATTTACGCAAGACCGTCAAGGGAATGCAAACACCAATCACGGGGCAATGCGTATCGCGAGACAAATCCCACAAGCGTCGACGTCGAGAGCCTGTTGTATGAGACGTGAAAGTAGTATGGCAGCTTGAAAGTGATGCGTGTTTTCCGCACATGATGGCTTCCTTGTGTTGACGATACCTAGTGAATGTTATGTGGTGTTTCGTGAATCCTTTGATCTTGCGAAACCTGTTTCGCATGCTCGATGATGGTTTGCGCCTGTGTCACCATTTGTGCCAGCTCGGCAAACGCATCGACATCGAGTCGTATAGAAATGGACTGGAGGCTGAGGTGTACTACTCCACATTCTGGGCAAATTATGACCTCGCCTAACTTGCTGTTTGCAATGCTTACTTGGTGACAGGCTTTATTTTTCATGGTTAATCTCATCAGTGGTTTGGATAAAACGAGGAGAGGTGTACATGCTGTTACTTTGTCAGGATGAGTTTTCCTAGTGATGTACATCGCAAGCGATAAATCGAGCCTTGATGTTCAATTTCAATTTCTTTGAATCCTTGCAAGATATCTTTACTCGAATGCCGCAGCGATGTCCCGTCGTTGCGCTTCGTTTTCAATAAGATTGGTTCTGGTGATTGATGATCTTGAATGTCCATGATTTATGCAATTTGAAGTTGACTCGATTTAATTGTAAATGAGAATCATTATCATTTGCAATTGATTTTGACAGAATTGACTTTTCCGTTGCCCCATTTAATACCGTTCATAACAAAAGGAGAGCAGGGCAGTACCTTTATCATTGATCACTGCGGGGAGTAGGCTCAACGTAAAAGTAATTTTCCTTTTTGTTAATTGAAAAATATCTCGTGCGAGCCTTAGAGCAAGCTACAAATTGGAATTTAAGAGTTGTCTACGAAATTACGGGCGCTGCAGGAAGATCTTTTTTGCTTTTGTCGATTGCTGCGAGGAAACAACATGGCCAGAAACCGAACTTGACCATGGAGCAAATCCGCGCAATGCTGTTGACAGTTTTTGGGTTAAATTGGAATCACCGACCGTTGAACATTGTGTCGATTTTTAGGATTACATATGTTGTCGAACAGCATCATTTCTGACCGCATCACCAATCTTTCAATTCAGAGAAAATTACGCCTGTTAGCTTATGTTGCCGCATTAGGGGTGATTGTACTAACTGTGATTTTTTTGATTTCCGAAAAACGTTTATTGATGGAAGAGAGGCAAACTAGCGTAAGGCAAGCTGTCGAAACCGCGCATGGAATTATCGATTTTTATCACTCCCAAAGTGATAAAGGGATTATGACTGAAGGGGAAGCAAAAACAGCAGCACTCAAAGCTGTCAGTCGCTTACGATATTCGGGACAGGAGTATTTTTGGGTGAACGACATGAATGTCAAAATGTTGATGCACCCGATTAAACCCGAGCTCGATGGCAAAGATGTAGCAGACGTCAAGGATCCAGATGGAAAACACTTGTTTGTCGAGTTTGTAACTACAGTCAAAGCAAATGGGGCAGGATTTGTCTTTTATATGTGGCCCAAGCCAGGACAAGACAAACCAGTTGAAAAAGTGTCGTATGTCAAAGGTTTCTCAGATTGGGGATGGCTCATTGGCTCTGGCGTTTATGTCGATACCGTAAATGCTGCGTTCTGGACGCGTTCAGGTTTGGCATTATTTGGCGCAATATTAATGTCTTTTATTTTATTTTGGTTCTGCCAAGTCATTAGTGTTGAGATCTCCAAGCCTGTGAATTACGCGGTTCACGTCGCAAAAACCGTTGCGAAAGGCGATTTCACGCAAGAAATTCGTATTGAAACACATGATGAGACGGGTGATTTGCTAAAGGCGCTACGTGAAATGAATAGTAGCTTGGTCGAAGCTGAGAAGATCGCGAAAGACACGCAGAGGATAAAGAACTCACTCGATGCTGTTGTAAAGCTAGCGGTAGATGTTGCGCAACGCGTTGGTGAAGGCGATTTTTCTCAAGAAATTCGTATATTGTCAGAGGATGAGACTAGCGATCTCTTGCGGGCACTAAAAGCGATGAGTGATAACCTGAAAAAAGCCGCCAACATCGCCACGGAAAATCATCGGATCCGCATGGCATTAGATGCTGTCGCCGTACCGGTTCGAATTGCAGCGTTGGATGGAACGATCATTTATATCAATAATGAACTCCGTAACACGTTGAAAAGAGATGAGGCTGCTTTCAAAAGGTTGATACCACATTTTGATGCGTCCAAGGTTGAAGGTGGAAACATTGGCGTCTTCTATGCTGACCCGAATGCCGCACTTGAACGTTTGCGCAATCTCAACGGGACTGTCCGAACCCGCATGGAACTTGGCGGAAGAACTTATGATGTCATTACTTCGGTTGTTCTTTCCAAAAGCGATGAAAAACTGGGAACAATTGGACAATGGCTCGATGTCACAGATCAAATTCGCGCAGAAGAAGAAATTGGTGAAATAGTGAACGCGGCGGCGGTAGGTGACTTTTCTAAGCGTGTTGAAGAAACATCGAAAGCCGGTTTCTATTTGCAACTAGCTCAAAGTATGAACAGACTCATTTCGACGAGCGAAACAGGTCTTTCTGAGGTCGCGAGAGTTCTCGAAACAATTTCGCAAGGAGATCTAACACATCGAATCGATTATCAATTTGGAGGTACTTTTGGAAAGCTACGTGACGATGTGAACCTCACCTCTTCACGACTCGCGAAAATTATGAGTGACATCATGGAAGCAGCTGACGCGCTTGGCCTTGCGTCAGAGCAAGTAAGTGCAACATCTCAAAGCTTAGCGCAATCTGCCTCAGAGCAGGCTGCAGGCGTTGATAAGACTAGTTCTGCTATTGAAGAAATGAGCGCCTCGGTTGGTCAGAATTCAGAGAATTCAAAAAGCACGGAAGAGATGGCTAAACAAGCGACTGAAACCGCAAAGAAAAGCGGTAAAGCGGTGACCGAATCGATCGATGCAATGAAGTCGATCACGGCGAAAATATCAATCATTGATGACATCGCTTATCAAACTAACTTATTGGCGCTCAATGCTGCTATAGAAGCTGCTCGGGCGGGTGAGCACGGCAAAGGATTTGCGGTAGTCGCGAGTGAGGTGCGGAAACTTGCGGAACGTAGTCAGGCAGCAGCAAGGGAAATCGACGACCTCGCTGGGAACACACTTAAAATCTCTGATCTAGCTGGACAGCATTTAATTGAAATGCTTCCAACCATAGGAAAAACAGCAGATCTAGTTCAGGAAATTACAGCGGCATCGTCTGAACAAGCTCAAGGCATTTTGGAAATTAGTACCGCAATGGAACAGCTGAATCAAACAACACAACAGAATGCGTCAGCCTCCGAGCAGTTAGCCGCAACGGCGGAGGAGCTTCATGATCAATCAGAACAGCTACAGAAATTAATGGCTTACTTTAAGCTTCGCTAGAAAATATCGACGCTTTCTAAATTATACAAATAACTAAGAGGTCAAAATGAGTAAAGACGAGCAAAACTGTTCCGTGTTAACACAGTACGATCCAAATGCATTTTTGAATGATGTCCGCATCCATCTTGGCGTCCAGAGTGATGCGGCCTTATGTGCAAAGTTGGATCTGGCACCTCCCGTTTTAAGCAAGATACGTCATAAAAAATTGACTATCGGACCAACATTATTGATAAGGTTGCATGAGGAAACAAACTGGTCTATTAGAGAACTCAGAACTCGAATGGGAGTTCAATTTCCATCAGTTAAATAGATGGTATTCCGATTTTAGTATTGATTGTTTTGTGCCGCGCGTCAAACTACTATTTAGAAAATAGCCATCAGGTGGGCGCATCTAATCCATTAATTCGAGTTCAAAAAAAATCGGATTTTTGTTTTCGATACGTTTTCCTTTCAGCAGTAGTCGTGGGTTCGAATGATCCGGTAATCCCCTCTGCAAAGTGCGTTGGATTTTAAAGACCTTCTTTCTTGCAAGATCTCCTGCATCGTGAAACGCGTTGTCCCGACTTTATTTTTGCGCCAGTTGAAATGCTTTACGTATAAAATCGATAAGTAGGCTTTTTCGAATTTCCTTCGCATTCCATTCTGAGATGTTTTCAGACAAGTGAGTGCGGTCTCGAAGTGGAAAATCATTTTTATTTTTCGGCTGAAAAAACACCAAGTTCGAAACGAATAACTTGAGTTGAGGCAGGCCCTTGCAATCGAAAGAAACTGGAGTATCCGAGCATTTAGATTGAAAAAGTTGGTAGCTAGATTTGAATGCTAGGCTTACGATGTTTTGACTGTCTTTGCACCTTCCCCAAGTGAGGCTCGAATTTCCAAAGACCGCGAGTAACCGAGCGAATTGCTCGCCAATTGATCGAGACGATCCCCAATTATTCGAGACGAAAATGCCATCTGGGGTTAATAGTCGGTGACAATCACGAAAATAGCTCTCGGAGGTCATTTCTGGCACGATACCATTAGAATCAAATCCATCTTGTAGTATTACATCAAAAGCTTTTTCATCATGGCGAACAAATTCTCGTGCGTCGACATTAAGAATGGTTAATCGATCGCAGCACTCTGGTACGTCAAATGCAGGGCTTAAGGCGATCACGTTAGCGTCGACTTCTAAAACTACTATTTTCGCGCGAGGAAATCGTTGATAGCAATACTTGACGAGTGATCCCCCACCAAGACCCACAATAAGAATGTTTTCGGGGGTTGGGTTCACCACGGAAAAAGCAAGCATACATTGTGTGTAACCAAACATTAAATCGTTTGGGCGATCGACCCACATAGCACTTTGGATTGATAGATCTGAAAAGTGAAGTGTGCGAACGCCGCCATCTTCAAATACAAATGGTTTGCCATTGCTAGACATAGCGGCTTGCTCGAAAGGTGATACAAATCTAGGTAACAAATGAAAACTCCAAGTAGTGAACATATAGTCGTGCGTAACTTTCAGGGCGAGAGTAGTCTTATTTCACACTGCTAGCTATATTCGATGTCTAAGCGGTTAAATATTTGTTAACTGGCATGTAAGTATGATGCTAACGCCTATTGCATTTTTGTCTCTATAACTCAATACACAAATCTACAACATTCACAGGTAAAGCAATAGACGCAATCGTGTTCGAGGGATACTATTTAAGCACATAAACAGTAAAGACAAAGCTAATCGAGTGAGTAGTTCTCGACCATCGGCGAGTCGTATTTAATCATGCACGTTAAAGGATTGAATTTTCGGATACGACTGACTATTGCTTTCGGACTTCTGTTTCTGGTCATGACCATTGTCAGTGGGCTCATTATTGAGCGTGTTGTAGCCGAGAATATTTTGAAAAACTATGGCCAGCGCCTAAACAATATTTCATATGGTGTTGCAAAAGTAGTAGCGAGTAATTTAGAGGAGCCTGAACGAGAAATTCAACTGGTGGCAAAGTCATCACATCTCGCAACCAAAGTCGTCAATCATGCAGAACTCAATAATGAGATCCGTAATTTAAAAGACAGCTATCCACTTTACGCTTGGATTGGATATGCAAACAATGGCGGCGTAGTTGAAAATGCTGCTGATGACTTACTTGTCGGAAAAGATGTTTCAAGTCGACCTTGGTATTCGAATGGTAAGCGGGCACCGTATGTTGGCGACCTCCATGAAGCTGTGCTCCTAGCTAAATTATTAGGCAAGGGCGATGATTCGAACCCACTTCGTTTTATCGACATCGCTGCCCCAGTCTTTGGTGAAAACCATAGTGTTAAGGGTGTTGTCGCCGCGCATGTCCACTGGAAGTGGATGCAACATATCATCGATGAATTTCTCGCAAAGTCTCTAAAGGATGAACAGATTTCCGTTCTTATAGTTGATAAATCGAATAATGTAATTTCTCCACTTGAGGCGATTGGTACTATTCAAGCTCCTGTCGTTCCATCGTTACCAAGCATGTTCAACCGAGCATTCTGGAAAGATGGGATTGAATATCAATTCTCTTCGATGCCTATCGACTCCACGACGAACACACAACTGGGTTGGAAAGTGATCGCGCGGCAACCAATCAACCAAATCGACGGAGCCGTTTTTGAACTTAACATCATCGTCATACGGATCGCAGCTTCGAGTCTATTGGTATTGTTTATCATTTCGTATTGGATTGCAAAACAGATTAGTCTTCCACTGGAACGACTTTCAAAACACGCTGATGAGATTCGAGTAACAGGGAAAAGAAGTGCTTGGAAAGTCCGATCAAATGTTCCAGAACTCAATCTATTAGCTCGCTCAATTCAAGCGATGACAGAACGACTCTTTTCTGCGCAAGAGAGCTTGGCTGCAGCAAACGGGAAACTCGAAGCGACCGTCGAAGAGCGAACGGCAGAACTACAAGCCGCGAATCAACAGCTCAAAATGCGCGCTGAAGAACTACATGTATTGGCTAGAGTTGATCAACTCACGAATATTCCTAATCGTCGCGCAGCGAACGAAGAACTGACACGGCTGTGGAATTTTTTTAGAAGAAAGACCAGCCCGTACTGCGTGATCATTCTTGATATCGACTACTTTAAGCGAGTGAATGACACTTACGGTCATGATGTTGGTGATCTGACTTTGCAAACTTTATCCAAACTCTTGAAGGAGAATGCTCGCGAGGTCGACACAGTTGCTCGGTTTGGTGGAGAAGAGTTTCTTGTATGCCTTCCTGGAACTGACATTCTTGGCGCGACCCACGTGGCCGAGAAACCTCGGGAAATCGTTCAAGGATACTCGTTTCCTCATAATGGACACCTCACAATTAGCTTAGGCGTAGCAGGTTGTGATATTTCGGATGGAAATGAAACGGAGATAGTGACTCGGGCAGATGCTGCATTGTACGAGGCAAAAAATGAGGGGAGAAATCAAGTACGAGTTGCACAAATGGCTAAGCAACTCGGTTAGGTTTGTAGCTGTCGCTTGCTGTTTTTTGTGGCTTAATTTTTAATCAGTTCTATTGTAATCAAGGAAAATAGAATGGACCTTAAAAATGCTATCGAAAAATATGCAGAATGGAAAACTAAGTTCCGTTTGGTAATCAAAAGGCGAGAAAGTATGGACTCTGTCACCATTGCAAAAGATAATTGTTGTGAGCTCGGGAAGTGGCTGTATGGCGAAGGCAAATTAAATTTCGGGCATATGACAGCGCATCACGAGTGCATCGCAAATCATGCGAAATTTCATGTGGAAGCAGGCAAAATCGCATCGACAATCAACGCGAGAGACTTTAAGAGGGCGGCGGGAATGTTAGATATTGGAACGCTATATGCGGCGGCATCGTCGGCTGTCGGCATATCAATTATGAAACTAAAGAAAGAAATTGTGGGCTGACCGCATACCGGGTCATCGTTAAACTTCTCGCCCCGCAATTTGTTGTCTGATGACAACCATTAATTGAGGTGATATCAGTTAATGTTTAGTTTTGGAAACATTGTTTAGGTGGAAATAATGAAAAAAGTTTTTTCTCGCTTCCTCGCAACATCTTTGTTCTCCCCAAGCTCACTACTAATGAGAAAATTGCGGTTTCCACTGAAAATGACGGTAATTTCGGTCGCTTTCTTTATTCCGATTACATGGCTGATAGCCAATTTTTTGATTAATGCAAGTAAATCGAGTGAATTTACCTCACAAGAGAGAGTTGGAGTTCGTTACGCCGCCAAGATTTTTCCTGCGCTTGAACGAGCAGGTGTGTGGCGCTATCACGCTAGAAGTGCCGCCTTTGGTGACTCTGCTGCGCTGGTGTCGCAATCTAAGCAAAACTTTGATATTGCATTTCGTGAGCTTGAATTAGTCGATGCGGAATTGGGTGCCAAATTATCTACTGCCTCATCGATTTCAGCGGTACGCATTGCATACGAGGCGGCAAAAAATGTGCAGGGTAGCCCGGATGATATCTATCAAACGATGACACAGTTGTCTCGCGCGCTTGTACTTCTCCTTGACCGAGTGACTGATACCTCTGGGCTTGCATTAGATCCAGATCTAGATTCCTACTATTTGATGAGTGCTGTACTAATGAGGGGGCCCCAAGTGATTCAGAGAACCGCTGAACTCAGAGGCCTCGGCGGCACTGCGCTGTTCTCGCAGACAGTGACAGCCGAATTGTCTGATGGAATTTTGAAGCGGGTCGCTGTAATTGAACATGAATTACAACTTGCAAAGTTCGACATTGAGAAAGTAAAAAACGCCTCGCCCAATTATTTTTCGCAAATGTCTGTTGATGCTGTAGAAGCCACCACAAATTTTGTAAACGTAGTCAAAAATACTTTTCCTGCCGGACAAACCGCAGTGCAGGGGAATCGCATAGAGTACGTTGAGCTCGCCAACAGGACTTTGTCCTCACAATTTACACAGATTGAGAAAAATCTCGTTGTTCTCGATATTATGCTTGAGTCGCGTCAAACCAAATTGAATGAGGAAAAGTGGACTACGTTAATCATCTCTGCGTTTGGAATCACATTAGCACTCTACCTCTTTTTGGGCTTTTATCGCTCAATGGATGGCGGTATTCGAAAAATGCGGAAGGAGTTAATTAGAATTTCCATGGGGGATTTGAGAAACGACATCGATGGAAATGGCAGTGACGAAATGGCTTCGATTTTAAGGGAAATATCTCACATGCAGGTTTCATTGCGGGCCACTGTTTCGGCGGTTCAAATCGCGAGTGACCACGTGGTTAAATCAAGTTTGGAAATCGCTCAAGGTACTCAAGATTTGTCCGCTCGAACTGAGTCAGCTGCATCTGCCCTTGAAGAGTCGTCTGCCGCGTTGGAACAAACAACGTCAACTGTACAAATGACTGCTGAATCTGTTAAACAAGCTTCGGTGATTGCGATTGAAAATGCAAACACTGCGATACGTGGCGGTGATGTCATGAAAGATGTGGTTCAAACGATGGAGACAATCCAAGAGTCTTCGAAAAAGATTAGTGACATTATTGGTGTCATCGATGGCATTGCGTTTCAAACAAATATACTTGCTTTAAATGCCGCGGTTGAAGCGGCCCGAGCTGGTGAACAAGGAAGAGGATTTGCGGTTGTTGCGTCGGAGGTAAGAGCACTCGCAGGTAGAAGTGCAGAAGCCGCGAAAGAGATTAAGGGACTGATTACCACGAGTTCTGAGAAGATTACATCCGGTACTCTTGTCGTTAAGAATGCTGGGGCTACCATGGTTGAAATCGTTGAAAACGCAGACCGAATCAAGACGCTTTTAGATGATGTCGCGAACGGAGCAAGGGAACAAAGCACTGGTGTTGCGCAAATCGGTGAAGCGGTAAGTGAATTGGATCGAAACACGCAAGCAAATGCCGCTTTGGTGGAAGAGACTGCAGCTGCTGCAAATTCACAGTGTGGAGTTGCGGTACAACTCGCTGCACAAGTTGATGAGTTCAGACTGCCTGGTAATACAACGGCAGTCGTCGTTGAAGGTATCGATATTGACGCTATTATCGACGGGCATCGCCAATGGAAAGCAAAATTACGCGACATGATCGAAAGATCTGAAAAGGTTGATGTACAGACGCTGTCACGGGATGACTGCTGTGCCCTCGGAAAATGGATCTATTCAGAAGGTCAACGTATGCGTGGACGCCAAACGTTCACGAGTCTAGTCGAGAAGCATGCTCGATTTCATCGTGTTGCTGGGCAGGTGGGTGAACTGATTAATAGTAAAAAATTCTCAGAAGCAGAAGAGGCTCTCGCCCATGGAACTGTCTTTTCAACGGCGACGAGTGAGGTGGTCCTCGTCCTTTCAAGTGTGAAACGACTTGGTTTTACTTAGTTATGCGAGAAGATGCTTCTATATTTGTTTAGTTTGAGTATCAATTGAGACTGCGACACGGTTTTTCTATTTGTCTTAAATTCTGACTAAATTGGCCTATGCCATTTATCGAACTGAAACTGCACGAAGAAACCATTATTGAAAGGTAAGGAGATGAATTTTTTGAATTTGCCAAGCTCCGAATGTTTTCACTATGATCCAAACGCACTTCTCGATGAACTACGGACTCATTTTGGGTTGTTAAACGATTCAGCATTATGCGTTATGTTAGGGATAAATCCCCCTGCGATGAGCAAAATTCGACATAAAGAACTTTCGATAGGAGCGACATTATTGGTTAGAATACATGAGGAAACCGGCTGGTCAATAAGAGAAGTGCGGAAGAAGATTGGAGATTTCCGTCCCAGATATTGACTTCGATTGAAAATATCGAAATGTGCTTGAGTAATAGCGTTCTCGTTTTATGAATAAACGGAGTTTTTTATTCCAGTAGCACCTACACTTCGTCGTTGCAATTCATTGCATTACTCGTTGATATTCGAAACACCATCGCAGTATTTCTAGTCGTTTAGTGAACTCTTGTAGGTAGCAAAAAAGTCGACCCGCGTATGAGAAATTGTCTAATTCGGAGAATTCGTCGCAAGTAAGAATTGATGATGAAATAACTCAGGGTGAATCTAAATCGGCCCGAAATACCGCCCTTCTTGAGAAAATATCGAAAGACAGCACGAAATATGGCGATGGCACTATTTCTTGTTGTTTAATCGGAGCGCTATTGTTTTATTTGGGGCGTGTTGCATCTGAATTCATTCAACATGATTCACACAAGAATGATTGAGGGACAGTTTCTGAATGAGAATTGGTTAATCATTTTAATTTGTTGTTTTGTAAAATTGATGTGTCCTGCTAAGAAAGGAATGTGTTGACTTCCACCCGAACACGATTTTGGTTGATATCTTTATCTATTTTATCAATCTTGCCGTTTTTAATTTTCGCTATATTTGCGACCGATGAATTTTCAAAATCCGAGCGAAATAAGACTGAAAGCCAGCTCGTAGACGGCGCGCAAGTAACGGCCAAAGTTATAGCGGAACACTTAAAAACAAATTTGGCTTACTTGTCTTCAATTGCCACCTCCGAAGCTGCTCAAAGGGGGGACTTACATGAGCTTTATCTACACGCCCAGAGAATCAGTGCGGCTTCGCCAGAGATTCACTCGATTTCACTAGTTTCTCATGATCAAACAATCGTATTTGAAACACTAAAGTCTTTCGATGGAGAGAGATTGACTAGTGAAGAGAGAACAGTTTTGGCAGAAGTTTTTGAAACTGGAAAGCCCGCCGTTTCTGGCCCTTATATCTCACCAGTGAGTTTGAATAGTGTAACTTCACTTGGTTTTCCAATAATTAGAGATGGTAAGGTGATTTATTGCTTGCGTTTGATTTTTCTTACAAACTCACTAAACGAAATGCTTTTGGCGCAGAACTTGCCACCCGACTGGACCATAGGAATTGTTTTCAAGGACGGGCGTGTTGTTGCTCGCTCCCGACTGCCAGATGTTTTCGTGGGGAAGCTCGCGGCCCCAGAGCTGGTGACAGCGATCAGAAAGCAAAATACAAATCTGTTCGATGGTAAGACCTTGGATGGAATTCTGGTGAAAGGATTGGTCGTTAAAGTGCCAAATTGGGATTGGTACATTGCGATCGGTGCTCCTATAGAGCAGCTTAACGTTTCGAAGGAAAGAACTTACCTTCTGCTTCTCCTTTTTGGTTTTTCAGTTGCAAGTTTAGGTGCAATTCTGACTTATTGGTTACCGAAGACTTTGTCAATTTCCAATTCGAATTTGAGAGAAAACGATATCTTAGGACGAGATATTTTTGAACTTTGGCCGTCATTGTTTCTATTGATTTGCGCGCTTTTGATAACGACATCTGTCGCGTCGCTAACGCATTCAAGTATTGAAAAAATTAGACAAACTGCCGATCATCAACTTAAAGCGAGTGCTGAGAGAGCGCATATTGCAGAGTTGGTGACCCGATTTGACCATTTAGATGATTCACAGCAAGTAAGTTTGAATGGCAACGATCGAGTGCAGACCTTACGAACAGGTACCAGACTAGAAGAAATTTTTCAATCTTTGAATAAGTTGAAAGGAGAGTTAATAAAGACAGATATTGAAGCCTTCAACTTGATTGAACTTGAAAATCAAACTAGCGTACTTAGACAAATAGTCGATAAAATTTCTAGAGTGAACGTCCATAAAGATGTCGGTACAAGGGATCTTAAAGAGCTTTTAGCGGCCGGAAAGCTTGCCGGTGAGAAGATTAGAATTGAACTTCGGGCCGTCGATAACTTATTGAAAATGCGAACTGAAAAGTTGGGACAGCAACTTAACTTACAGAGCGAGCGGACAATACAACTTGAATGGCTTGCTTCGCTAGCGGCTGGATCATTAACTTTTTTCTCTGTTTTCTTCTGGCTAAAAGAGCGGCGGAGGCGCAAGACTCTCTATTATGAACTGCTTGAGAGTAATTTGAATTTGGAACAGCGGGTATTGGTGCGTACCGTGGACTTACAGGTCGCAAAGGATAAAATTAGGCAGTTTTCGGTTGGTTCAGTGAATGCGATAGAGTCAGAACGAAAAAGAATTTCAAGAGAAGTTCACGATCAAATCGGTCAAATTTTTACTGCGATAAAAATGATTATTAAGACACTTGCGCCTGGGAGTCTAGCCAAAGATCAGAATGATGCTCTTACAGAAGCGATTAAATCCGGCATTCAAATTTCGCGCCGGATTGCGGCAGAATTGAGACCACCTCTACTTGATGATCTAGGATTGGCGCCTGCATTGAATCACTACTTGAGTATTCAATTGTCGAATAGCAGTACTCGCTTTAACATTGACATACCTGACGACCATGGACTAGTAAATGAGGAAGCGACTCAGTTATTTAGAATTGTACAAGAAGCGACAACTAATGTGGTTCGATATGCGAACGCGAAAGTAATTACTATTCGAGGACGTCACGAACAGTCATTTTTTCAATTGGAAATTCATGACGATGGCATTGGATTTGATACGACAAGAGAATTTCATGGTTCACTTGGACTAATCGGGATCAGGGAACGTGCTGAGGTAATCGGTGGAAGTGCTACTATTCGCTCGACATTCGATGTCGGCACTACAATTACCATCTTGATTCCTCGTTGAGTCAGCTACTTTTACAAGCGTGTTCAATGAAAATATTAATTCTTGAAGATCACCCTATTTTTCGTTTCGGTTTAAGACATCTAATTCTGGAAAAATGGCCCGATGCGAAAATTGGAGAGGCATCGTCGCTAATCGAGGCGTATCCAAAAATCAAAAGTGATAACTGGGATATCGCTTTAGTAGACTTAAACTTACAAGATACACAAGGCGTTGAGTCAGTTTCACGCTTGAAACGAGTGGCTCCAGACCTTCGAATATTAGTCGTGAGTTTACATACTGAGAGTGCCTACGCGACTCAAATTTTAAGGATCGGGGCAAAAGGTTATTTAAATAAAGAAAACGCCACCGAAGAGCTAATTGACGCGATCCAAAAGGTGATATCCGGAAAACTCTATATCTCAACATCCTTGGCTGAACACATGACGCACCTTCTAATAGACAGAAATGCAAAGTTGCCGCATGAGACTTTGGCGGTGCAAGAGTATCGAGTGATGCTTCAAATTGCAAGCGGTACGAAAATCATTCAGATAGCAAAAGACATGAGTCTTTCGCCAAAAACCATAAGCACCTACCGAATGAGAATTCTTGAAAAAATGGGACTTACAAGTAACTTGGATTTGGCCAAGTATTGCACAGAACATAAATTGAACTGAACAAAACGTTTTACAATTGTAGGCGAAACCCTACATTTGTTTCAGCTTAACCTTCCTTATTTCTCCTAGTTTCTCCACTAGAGTCCTCTATTCTTATGGTCGATACTTAAGTGCCATTAAGCAGAGGGAAGTCATGAATTTGATGATCGTTGAAGACTCTGAACTCGTCAGAAATCAAATTCTTCGAGCCATATCGAACGAACCAAGAATTCGCGTTGTTTGTCTTTGCGAGGAAGAAGATCTTGCGGTCAAAGAGATACGGCGACTAAATCCTGATTTTGTAATCCTAGATCTTTCGCTTTCACCGGGTAGTGGGCTGAATGTACTCCGTAGAATAAGATGCTTCAAAGTTGAAAGTAAAGTGCTTGTTGTCACGAACAATACAGATAGTGCGATTGAACGTGAGTGCAGAAGCTTCGGGATATCAGGTTTCTTCGATAAGAGTAATCAATTTGACGAATGCCTCCAGATTCTATTTGGCTCTCTCAGACATGAGTGAGAAATTGAATCTAGCGAACCCAAGCAATTTAGTATTTCGCATTTATAAGGTTTCTTGTATAAAAGTATGAAGATCAATGGTAATACGCGGACTTCAAGACCACTAATACTGATAGTTGATGATAGTCCTGAAGTGATAAAAATGCTATCGCAGATCGTTCTTGGCATGGCAGACGTAGTGTTTGCTTTAGACGGAAAAAGTGGAATTGAATTCGCGAATAAGCAACAGCCAACGCTTGTTCTGTTAGATGTAAATATGCCGGGTCAGAATGGCTATGAAGTCTGTAAAAACCTTAAGAGTAACGTCATCACAAAAGATATCCCAATAATTTTCGTTACAGGTGAAACAAGCATGGACGCGGAAGTCCGTGCGTTAGAAGCCGGGGCTGTAGATTTTATCAGTAAGCCTTTGAATCCGCCTGTAGTTGCCGCGCGTGTTGGTACCCATCTCACATTACGTCAGAATGCGATTTCATTAGAGTTATTGGTAAATCAAGATCCTTTGACTTGTGTGTATAACCGGCGGTACTTCGATCATCAACTCGAGAAAGAATATGGACGACATCTTCGTCAGAAGCTTCCTTTATCGGTGGTCATCATGGATATCGATCATTTTAAGGACTACAACGATAAATACGGCCATCTTGAAGGAGATAAATGCTTGATTAATGTAGTGAGTGCGATCGATGCTGTAACCCGAAGGCCAGGTGAGATTTTCGCTCGCTATGGCGGAGAGGAATTTATTGCAATTCTCCCTTACGTTGCTGATACCGATTTGAAGAAATATTGCCAGCAAGTCTGTAGTGTCGTGCGAGGGCTAGAGTTTGGCTCAGACAATCTAATCAACCGAGAAAGAGTCACCATAAGTGTCGGCGCGTGCTCTGGAATTCCAACTAAAGATGTGGGTGCCATTGAGTTTACGAGGCAAGCTGATCGCGCCTTATATGAGGCAAAAACAGAAGGGCGAGATCGCTTCAAAATGTATGTAAATCACTCGTGCGTAGAATAGGGAGTTGCGTATGCCAATACCTAAGCCTTCGAATGAGCTTCTCCGGTTGGAAGAGCTCTACTGTATGCATATTTTAGATACGCCACACGATGAGAGGTTCGATCGTATTACCAGAATCGCTCGTCATCACTTCAAGGTACAAATTTCACTTGTGTCCTTGGTTGACTCAGACCGTCAATGGTTCAAATCTAAGCAAGGCCTAGATGTGAACGAAACTGATAGAGAAAGCTCATTTTGTTCGCACGCGATTTTAGAAGATCGCATTTTTATCGTAGAGGACACTCATCTTGATTACAGGTTCCGCGAAAACCGTTTAGTGACATCAAGCCCGTACATTCGATTTTATGCCGGCGTTCCGATCCACAGCTTTAACGGTTTTTTGATTGGTACTTTATGCATCATTGATGATAAGCCGAGGTCGATGTCAAGTTCGGATATCGAGACATTACATGAACTGGCATGCTTAGTCGATCTATCTCTTGGGAATTCAAGAGTGGCTCAGCTAACACTAAAAAATAACGAGAACGAAGCAAAACTTCATTCGGTTTGGGAAAACATTTTCGATGGAATCATCGTGTTTGATCAGAATGGATTTATCGAATCTTTAAATCCGGCTGCTTTAGAGATGTTTAAATGCGACGGAGAAGAGTTGATTAGCTTTAGTATCGACCGACTCATACCAGAGCTTTCAAATACACTGAGAGCGAAGGTAAAAAACTTAGAATCTTCACGCGATGGGCCTTCGAATGTAAAACTAGAGTTGAAATCAATCGGTTTGAGAAATAGAGATGAAAAGTTCCCTATCGAACTAACTGTAAGCGAGTTAGAAATTTCTAGTAGCAGCTCGTATGTCGCTATCATTCGGGACATAACGCTCCGAGAGAGAACGATGGCCGCACTTGTTGATAGTGAAGAAAAGTGGAAATTTGCGATTGAGGGGGCGGGTGATGGTGTTTGGGATTGGGACGTTCTGGGGAACACCGTAAGTTATTCAGCGCGATGGAAGCAAATGCTTGGCTATCGCGAAGATGAAATTGGAGATAGCGTTGAAGAGTGGTCGACGCGAGTTCATCCAGATGATTTAGAAAAACTCTTGCTCGTTGTGAATCGTCATTTCGCTGATGAGATTCCATACTTCTCTGACGAACACAGATTCAAATGCAAAGATGGAACTTGGCTATGGATTCATGATCGCGGCTTAGTCGTAAAGCGAGACGTGGAAGGGCGACCATTGCGAGTTGTTGGCACGCATACTGATATATCTCATAGAAAAAAATCCGAATTGTTGCTGCGCCAAACGCTAGATCAATTGTCTACTACAAAAGATCTCTTGCAGACCACAATCGATAACATTCCTGCTCTGGTCGCGTATTGGGACTCTTCATTAAAGAACAAATTCGCGAACAGTGCTTACCTAAAATGGTTCGGGCAAAGCCCAGAGAGCATGAATGGGAAACATATAAGGGAAGTTATTGGAGAGGAAAGGTATCTTTCTATTTCTGATGCGTTGCGCTCTGTTTTAGAGGGAAACATTGAGATCTTTGAACGATCGATTGTTGATCAGAATGGTGATGTGCGCCATGCTTTGTTTTCTTACCGCCCCGATATTCACGATGGAAAAGTGGTCGGTATTTACGGCTTCGTTAGTGATATTACTCCTCTAAAAGAAGCACAATTTGGTCAGCAGAAAGCTCTCAAGCAGCTTCAGGAAACGTTCGATGCAGCAAGCGAGTTCGCGATCATTACTACCGACAGAGAAGGAACGGTCGCTTCCTTTAGTGCTGGCGCGGAGAAGTTACTTGGTTATAGGGCAGGTGAGCTTGTAAGTCGTCACTCATTCCTAAAATTTCATGTGGAAAGCGAAATAAACGAGCGTGTAGAAATCTTATCACGGGAGTTTGGTGAAACCATCGATGCCTTAGACGCATTGGTTAGACGAGCGAAAAAGGGTGAACCAGAAACTGCAGAATGGACTTATGTTACAAAAACAAATAAAAAATTTCCTGTCCATTTAACTGTGACCGCCATCTATAACGAAGTGAAAGAAATTTCTGGATTCTTAGGGGTCGCCCGAGATATTAGCGAGGAAAAGAAGAGCTCGGAAGCACTGAAAAATGCATTGACGAAAGCGGAATCCGCCAGCAGATCAAAAAGTGAATTTGTAGCAAATATGAGTCACGAAATAAGAACGCCGATGAATGCTGTGTTGGGAATGGCACATCTCTTGGCTGGAACAAAACTGAATGATGAGCAACATAAGTATCTCACGATGATTGAGTCATCAGGTAAATCTCTACTCGCAATTTTGAATGACATTCTCGATTTTTCGAAGATTGAGGCAGGAAAATTAGAAATAGTTCCTATCAAGTTTGAATTAAACGAAGTCGTTGGCGCAGTTGCATCAATCATGTCGGTATACGGTGGAGACAAACCTCTAGAACTCGCGATCGGTGTAGATCCAAGTGTCCCGCATTTTTTGTTTGGTGACTCGCTTAGAATCCAACAAATTCTCGTAAATTTAGTCGGGAACGCGATAAAGTTTACGGAAGACGGCGAGGTATCTCTTTTGATTGAAGAAATCGGGCGAGACCAAGACATTTCAAGAATTCGATTTTCCGTGATTGACACGGGAATTGGGATGACGCCTGAACAAGTATCCAACTTGTTTCATGCTTTTTCACAAGCTGACAGCTCGACGACACGTCGCTTTGGAGGCTCGGGTCTAGGGCTCACGATTTCAAAGCAACTAGTAGATATGATGTCCGGCGAATTTTCAGTTGAAAGTCAATTTGGAGCGGGATCGAAATTTGAGGTGGTGCTTCCTTTAAAGATAGCTGCACCTGAAAGTCAACAATTCGCAGACACCTCGATGCAAGAACTTCGCATTTTGGTGATCGATGATAACGATACAAGTAGAGACTATTTATGCAGAACTCTACGCTCCTGGAATTGGTCGGTAGAAGATGCTGATAGCTACGAAGCAGCAGTTGCACGCTTGTCGTCAATGCAAAATTTGAAGCTTGGCTATAACTTAATATTAGTCGACTGGGATATGCCACTGATGAACGGCATAGAGATGACAAAGGCTCTTAAGACCAAGTTTGCCGACATGGAATCTCATTTTGTATTGTTAGTGGGCGCCTACAGCAGAGTTAAATTGATGCAAGAAAAAGATATCGACGCCGTTGCGTCAGTAATGCAAAAGCCCGCTACTCCATCCGATATTTTCGATACAGTTCAATCTTTACTTTTACAAAAGGAAGGTCGAAGTTCCAGAGCGTCTGCGAACTTAAACAGACACGATATCCAGCCTAGCCTTCACGGCTTAAACATCTTACTTGTCGAAGATAACTTGCTCAATCAGATCGTCGCAAAGGGGATTTTGGAAAAGAGCGGTGCACGCATAAGTATTGCAAATCACGGACAGGAAGCCATCGATCAGTTGCAAAAGGATGTTCATATCGATCTTGTGTTGATGGATGTACAGATGCCCATCATGGATGGATTTACCGCAACGAAGTTCATTCGGAATCAACTGAAGCTGGAATTACCAATTATCGCGATGTCTGCTGGGGTAATGGAAACCGAAAAAGCAGCATGTTTTTCAGTTGGAATGAACGATTTCGTTGCGAAGCCGATTGAAATTGAGCAGCTATTCTCGACTATATCGAGAAATTTATCGGACGCAAAAAAAAGAGAAATGCATCAAAGGTCTAAGGAGCAAGTAATTGATCAACGCGAGCAAAGTTTACAGCCCGAAGTTCCATTGGAAAATCAAGTGTTCGATGTGAGTCGATTAATAGCGTTGAGTGCGACAAATGCTAAGAGTAAAGAGATCTTGGTGCAGTTAATTCGCAATATAGCTAATTCAAGCGAAGGCACACTTCGACAAACAAAATTCGATTGGGAAAATGGGAAAACTCTTGATGCTGCGGCACAGTTACATAAAATGCGAGGTTCGATTGGGACCTTAGGTGCAAAGAAGTTTGCAGACATAAGTTTGGTCCTCGAAAATGCAATAGTAAAAAAAGAGCTCGATCATATTCCCGGCCTTTTTGATTCTGCAATCGAAGTTTTGAGTTTAACTGTCTTTGCGGCTAAAAAATGGATTGCCGAGAATGAGATTGTTGCGAACAACCAGCCACTGCTCGACCAAAATGATGGGATACCTAAGCTGAAAGTATTGCTTACGTCCTCGAATATGGAGGCGTGCACACTTTTCGAACAAATCAAAGATTCTGTAAGGACTAAATTTCCAGTGGACGAATTTATAGTCCTTGAACGTTCTATTGAAGAACTAAATTTTGGAAATGCATTGAATATTCTTAATAGGGTTGACTGACAGGATACTTAAATTTCGTATTTCGAGTAAAACTCGTATCTTTGAATTCAGTGGAAATGAATAAACGTCGGCCCTGAATCTTCGAAATTGCCGCATCCGTCGAAGTGCTCGACAAGACTTCAATGAAGGGTTCCTGTTCTTTGACTTGGGTTGACGTGCTTTTAATTTATGATTTTGATGTGGCGCTCCAATGAAATTGAAGGCGGCAAAAAAATGGATTGAAGAAAATACTGAAAATTACCATTACGTATTGATAACTGTCGACAATTTGGAATCGCAGGCAAAACTGTTTGAATCTGAATGAAAAACATTGGAAGGTACTTGATTATGAAAATGATGAAATTAAAAAATTTGCTGTTCTTCGGTGTTTGTTCAATCCTAGTTTTATTTATCGTATCAATCATTGTCGCTTCAATTGAGCTATATAGCTTGCAGGAAACGAACTCGAGAATCATTCAAAAAGATTGGGTAAAAGCCAATGCTGTCGCAAAGATTCGTGCTGCGACAATTGCAAATGGCGCAAGTACTTATCAATTGTTGATCGCAAACAGTCCGGAGCAAATTTCTGCAATTCAAGCAGATATTTCTAAGAATAAGACGCTAATTACAGATCAAATCGAGATTTTGCGGAAACTAATTTACTTACAAAAAGGGCGCGATTTACTCGCTTCATTTGTCGAGGCGAGAACGCAGTATGTAGAGACCTTTTCAAAGGTTGTACTTTTGGTTTCGAGTGGTCAACGCGATGAGGCAAATTCATTAGCAAATAAAGAAATAAGCGTAAAGTTACTAAGGTTGAGGGGTACTCTCGACGATTTGGCGGTGCTGCAAGACTCCATCGTTGTTGAATCTAACCTTCAGGTTGAGAAGCAGATTAGAAACCTGATCTACTTCCTTTGGATAGCTGGGGGATTGAGCATAGTCGTTGGTCTGATTGGAGCTCATTTCATCTCTCGACTAGTCATTCGAAAAATCGGGGGGGAGCCAACCTATGTCAATGAGGTTACTCGAAGAATAGCGGAGGGCGATCTTAATTCGAGGATTGACATTCACCCCAAGGATGACAATAGCATCCTCTATTCAGTGAGGCTAATGCGAAACAATTTACGTTCCATTATCGGGACAATCAGATCTGGCAGCGATGTAATAGCATTGGGGGCGAATCAAATCGCAACTGGCAACCTAGACCTCTCTTCCCGAACAGAAGAACAGGCGAGCTCTTTAGAGGAAACTGCCGCAGCGATGGAACAGTTACATGGTACTGTGCAGCAAAACGCAGAGAATGCAGAATCCGCGAAAAATCTAGTATTAGAAGCCTCGAAAGTCGCGAGCAAAGGTGGCGCTGTGGTGGCTGAAGTCGTGACGACCATGCGATCCATAAACGACTCGTCGAAGAAGATTGTGGACATTATTGCCGTTATCGATGGGATTGCTTTTCAAACCAATATTTTGGCATTGAATGCAGCGGTTGAAGCCGCTAGAGCTGGAGAACAAGGTAGAGGATTTGCTGTTGTTGCATCTGAAGTTCGAAGTTTAGCCCAAAGGTCCGCAGCGGCTGCAAAAGAAATTAAAGTCCTAATTG
This sequence comes from Affinundibacterium nitidum, assembly GCF_014284155.1. Classification (GTDB taxonomy): domain Bacteria; phylum Pseudomonadota; class Gammaproteobacteria; order Burkholderiales; family Burkholderiaceae_D; genus Undibacterium; species Undibacterium nitidum. The sequence continues at coordinate 566,720 of NZ_JACOFZ010000001.1, read as the reverse complement.
ATGCTTCGGTAGAAGAAGTCGATTCTGGTACCAAGTTAGTGGACGCAGCTGGTGTGACTATGGAAGAGATCGTCAATAGTGTTCAACGCGTTTCTGAAATCATGATTGACATTTCTTCTGCGAGCCGTGAACAAAGTCAAGGTATAGGCCAAGCCAATGAGGCAATCACTCACATGGATGGGGTGACGCAACAAAACGCTGCCTTAGTCGAAGAAGCGGCAGCGGCCGCTTCTTCTTTGCTTGATGAAGCTAAACAACTCGTTAGCTCAATCGCTGTCTTTAAGTTGGAAGAGAGCGCTGTGCAGCCAATCAAAATAAATAGAATGATCACGGTTAATTAAACTTGCGACAAGTCCTGAGGAGTCTCCTGCACCACTCAGTAAGATGAAATATCTCATTGATAAATGGATAAGTAGATGAATTTATTACAGTTACCAGACACTTCAAATTTTCAGTATGATCCGGCGCCACTTTTAGATTCGCTTCGTACTCACTTTGATATATCCAGTGATGCAGCGCTTTGCGTTTTGCTCGGTGTTACACCGTAAACGATGAGCAGAATTCGACACAGGCACCTTCCGATCGGTGCGACGTTGATAGTACGAATCCATGAGGAAACCGGCTGGAAAGTGTCGGAAGTGAGAAGAAGAATGGGGAATCTTCGACCTCGATATTGAGTGAAAGGGCAAATGCGCAGTCTCAGATGAATAAACCGAGATTTTATTTTTGCTTGGTGATCCGAGACTGGTTGTTGAATAAGTTGCTTTTAGAACGCGCGAAGAAGCAAAGTGACACTAGCGGTCATATTGTCAAATCGAGTTGGTGAAAGGGTATTCATATAGAAAAACCCGACACTTCTGGTAGCATGACTCTATTAGGTCCGAACCTGTGATTTTTCTGATGGGAATCGAACTCATCGTGCTCGAAATTTTTTTCGTAAATTAAATCGAGCAACAAAAAGCTTCCCACGCGTCCATTAGGACGCGCCTTTGATCTAGTAAATCTGTTCTGTGGTAAGCGGCTTCAACCCTATTCTGAATAGTGTGTGCTAACGATCGTTCAGCTAGATCTCGCGCGTATCCCTTCACACTACACCAATCCCGAAAACTGGACCTGAATCCATGAGCGGTGGCGAGTCGCCCTGGAGTGTCACTCTTGGCTTTCGTTCTTCGAAGAAAAGAAGTAAGGACCATATCGGACAATTCAACTTGTTTTCGAGGAGAAGGAAATACCAATTCTTTATGGAGTCCAACTTGCGACTTTAGGATTTCTAGCCCCCGTTCAGAAAGTGGAACTCGATGTAGTATCTTTGCTTTCATCCGTTCTGCGGGAACGGTCCAGATTTTTTTTACGAAATCTACCTCGGACCATGTCATACCTCTAACTTCTCCGGAACGGGCAGCAGTCAGAATAAGAAATTCAAGCATAGGACGTGTTACATCATACTGTTCAAATTCTCTAAGATGTTCTCTAATAAAGTTAGGAATTTCCTCCCAATGCATCGCGGGTTGGTGCGTCGTTCGAATAGATTTGTTCGGCTGCGGAGGGAGTAAGTGTTGTACCACATCGACCGGATTGGATGGACAGTACTCATGGGCCCAGCCCCACGCCATGACGGCATGAATGCGCTGTTTCACACGTCCGGCGGTCTCAGGAATCTCTAACCAAATTGGACGAAGTGTATCGGCGATATGTCTCGGCTGAATTTGATCGAGAAGCATTTCTCCAATTTGGGGGAACACATATTGTTCAAGCGTGTTAATCCATTGTTGTCCGTGTTTCTCATTCTTCCAGCTCGGGAGGAGCTCGGCATGAAGAGCTCTAGATGCATCTTCAAATGAAGGAGTTTTCTGTATTTTGGTGATCTTTGCTTTTTCAGTGAGGGGGTCGATTCCTTGCTCGATTTGCGACCGCATTTCTAGAGCGGCTTTAGCGGCTCTGGAAATGCTTACTTCGGGATAGCTCCCCAGTCCTGCATTTCGACGTTTCTGAGTAACAGGACTTACGTATCGCAAGACCCATTTTCCTGACCCTTTTGTGTTGGATGGGTGTAACGTTAATCCAGTCACTCCTCCATGGGCAATAACTCCTGATTCGAGAGTAATAGAGCGCGCTTTGGCGTCTGTGAGTATAGCCATTTGTATGTCACTCAAATATAGTGTTGTTGCGTTCAGTATGCCAGGTAGTATGCCATTTTTGTGTGGGTTTTGATAGCTTGTATTGGAATGATTTGGACTCTAACTAATTTAACTTGTTGAAGTTAAAGAAGTTTTTTATATTTATTGGATTCTGTTGGAATGATTTCAAGCAGACACCGTCTCCGCCAAAAGAATTGGTGCCCGCTTAATGCAAATTAAGCGGGCATTTTTCGTTTATGTTGTCGTGGTTTCGTATCTGGGGCTTACGTAAAGAAATTTTTTGGCGTACGCTGTCTTTTTTTGGGAAATGCTGCTTGAAATTGGCATTTTCTTCGACTATTGTGCAATGCACCAATAATAACAAGGATTGCAATTGGCTCACGAACACTCAAAAAGCAGCTTGTCAGCATTGACACTTGCTGCAATCGGTATCGTTTATGGTGATATCGGTACTAGTCCTCTTTATACTATGCAGGAAGTTTTTGATCCAAAGCATGGTCTTGTTTTGAATCAAACAAATATCCTCGGGATCGTTTCACTTATCCTGTGGGGTTTAATTTTTATTGTATCGCTCAAATACGTGACCTTGGTACTACGTGCTAGTAATCGGGGGGAGGGCGGTATCATGGCGCTTACGGCGTTGACCCTCGAGTCCGTTGGGAAAGAATCGAAACTGTTTTTCCCTCTTGTCGTTTTGGGCATTATCGGAGCATCTCTATTTTATGGAGATGGCGTTGTTACACCCGCAATGACGGTCTTGTCGGCGATTGAAGGTATTAAGGTTGCGACCCCAGCGCTCAAACCTTTTGTTGTGCCAATTACTTTGGTGATCTTGGTTGGCTTATATGCAATGCAATCGCACGGGACCGCGGCCATTGGCAAGTTATTTGGGCCCGTGATGGTCTTGTGGTTTGCTGTACTCGCAGCAATGGGGATTTATAATATTGTGCGGTTTCCCGGTGTATTGGAGGCGTTTAATCCCCTGCATGCAGTGAGTTTTTTATTTGAGCATCGATTTGCTGCCTTCATCGCGCTTGGTGCAGTGGTATTGGCTTTCACGGGTTCGGAAGCTTTATATGCAGACATGGGACATTTCGGTCCTAAGCCTATTCGCGCTGCATGGTTCTTTATCGTATTTCCTGCACTAGCGATGAACTATCTAGGTCAAGGCGCTTTATTGATGGTCGAGCCTGATGCGGTGGTGAATCCGTTTTTTAATCAACTTGGTGATTGGAGCATTTACCCGCTCGTAGTCTTGTCCACGATGGCTGCTGTAATCGCATCTCAAGCGACAATTTCTGGTGCTTTTTCCATGACTAAGCAGGCGATATCTTTAGGCTTTTTGCCACGTATGAAAATTATTCATACTTCTTCGAAAGAAATTGGTCAGATCTATATTCCAGTGGTCAATTGGATGCAATTGGCAGCCGTTGTCGGCGCGGTCATAGGTTTTGGTTCGGCTGGTAATCTTGCTTCTGCATACGGTATCGCGAACACTGGAACTATGTTGGTGACCTCTATTTTGACTTTCTTTGTCATTCGATTTGGATGGAAATATAACCTTGCCTTGTGTATTGGTGCGACTAGCTTTTTCTTCTTCATTGATATTTCCTTGTTCTCGTCAAATGCGATGAAATTTTTCAGTGGCGGTTGGTTTCCGATCGCGCTTGGTACAGCGATCTGTACTGTAATGTTGACTTGGAAGCGCGGCCGTTCATTGGTGTTTGATAACTTGAAAAAACATGCGATCCCTCTGGAAGAATTTTTGGAGTCTTTATTTGTTTCGCCTCCGGTGCGCGTAGCAGGTACCGCGGTATTCTTGCGTGGCGAGGCTGATGGTGTGCCGCATGCCTTATTGCATAATTTATCGCATAACAAAGTGTTGCATGAGCGTGTCATATTTATTACTTTGCATAACAAAGAAATTCCATGGGTGCCGTTTTCTGAACGGATACGCGTGACAGATCTTAAGAATAATTGTTTTCAAGTTGACGTGTTCTACGGTTTTAAGAATGAACCTGATATCCCAAACGCTCTAGAGCTTTGCAAACCGTTTGGTCTTGAGTTTGAGGCGTTAGAAACATCCTATTTCATTTCACGTCAAACTATTATTTCAAGTCCGGGTAGTGGAATGTCGAGTTGGCGCGAAGGACTGTTTGTGACTATGTCGCGAAATGCTCGTGATGCGGCGGACTATTATCAGATTCCAAGTAATCGGGTGATAGAGGTCGGTGCTCAAGTTGAGATTTGATCGCGCATGCTGCAAGTTTGGAAATGATCGACATGCTTTGAATAGTGTTTTTGCTGGCAAAGCAAAAAACCTTATCAAATGGAAATAGCTATGCTATAATTTCGTTCTTCGCGGCTGTAGCTCAGCTGGATAGAGTACTTGGCTACGAACCAAGGGGTCGTGGGTTCGATTCCTGCCAGCCGCACCAGATTTAAGGGACTAGATGAAAATCTAGTCCCTTTTTTCATTTATGAGTCGATCTCGCATTTGTGTTTGTGATAATTTACAGCTGGGGCTTCATTTTTTGAGTTCAATCTGCTATAATCTTTTTCTTCGCGGCTGTAGCTCAGCTGGATAGAGTACTTGGCTACGAACCAAGGGGTCGTGGGTTCGATTCCTGCCAGCCGCACCAAATTGCGAAAACAAAAAAGGCTTAGATGAAAATCTAAGCCTTTTTTGTTTTTCATCGCACTTTAAAGTGCGTTTTTCATTTAGCGCAAAAATGCTTTTTAAGTTGCAACCTTAAACTCCATTCGTTTGGTAGGCCTTGGTTCGACGCTTGGATCGACCGCTGTATTGTATCGATTGGTTTTTGTTCTATGCTTTCGGCATAAGAATTGATCAATTTGTGAACTAAATTTGCATCAGGTAGCATAGTCCCTAAGAATAGGACCTTTCCTTGGTACTCGATGAGGATGGTCGGGAAATTCTCGATATCGAGTTCGTCAACGAGTGCAGATTGGTCTTCAATATCAACCCAGGTAAAGATTTTATCTGGGTGTGCCTGTTGTACTGCTTCAAAGTTCTTACGGTATGTTTGGCAAGTGTCGCACCAAGCGGCACAGAGGCAAGCGATCAACCATGGACTCTGGTCAAGTTTTCTTGCAACGAGGGCTAAATCTTCAATAGTAGGTAATGAGGAAGTCATGGCTTATTTTAACCGAACCTGTGGATCAATTGTGGCCACATTCATCATGTTCAGATCCCGAGCAGCTCAGCATCCGATTTATTCCTTTCGAGGGACTTCTGATGCAAGGTAAAATAGAGAGATGAAGACAATATTAGCTTTAGAAACGTCGACCGAAATTGCATCGGTCGCCTTGTTACATAATAACGAACAGAAAAGTGTTGAACTTTCTGGCGTGAATACTCATTCTCATGGCTTGATTCCCGCGATTCATGAATTGCTTGAGGCTTTCAAGATCGATTTAAGTAAGGTAGAACTTATAGCTTATGGATGCGGTCCTGGCGCATTTACCGGTGTCAGAACGGCATGTGGCGTAGTTCAAGGTATTGCGTACGGGCTTGATATCCCGGTTGTCGCGATTGGAAGTTTGCATTCTCAAGCAGAAGCCGCATTTGAACAGCAGGTTATAGACGAATGTATTTGCATCCTTGATGCACGTATGGGCGAGGTCTACTGGACTCATCTAAAGCGCCAAAACGGTGGGTGGATAGAGCTGGTGCCACAAAGTCTTGCTCGCATGGATGAGGTGAGGGCATACGTAGATCAGACTAGGCTTCCTGTGGTGTGTGGAACTCAATTGGAATGGCAGGGGACTCCTTCGGCTGTCTTAGCAATGCCGCATGCTAAGTATTCATTAAATATCGCAGATCGCGCAACTTCGGCTCAATACGTGATTGCGCAGGAAGCACAGCCGGTTTATTTACGGAACAAGGTCGCCTTAACTACGGCTGAACGTCTGCATGCGAAGTCTGAGTAATGGATACTTGCCTATGAGTTCTAGTTTCGATCATCGAATTTCAGTGTTGGCCGTTGCCGATCTCGAGGCAGTGTTGGAGATTGAGGAGGCGGTGTATTCACATCCATGGACTCGCGGTAATTTTTTGGATTCGTTTTACGGTGGGCATCACGCTCGTGGTTTGCGCAATGCCGAGGGAGAATTGCTGGGATACTTTTTCTTAATGCCTATCGTTGATGAATTGCATCTCTTGACTTTCGCCGTCGCTGAAAAATATCAAGGGTTGGGGTACGCGAAATTATTATTGCAGGAGATGATCACTTACGCTACTCAGAACGCATTTAGCTCCGTTATGTTGGAGGTGCGGGTTAGTAACAAAAGAGCGATTGAGGTTTATCAGAAGTTTGGCTTTGTTGAAATTGGCCGTCGCAAGGGCTATTATCCCCTAGACAATACGAGCCGGGAAGATGCTATCGTAATGCGAATTAATGTCGCTCAGGAGTCCTTATGAATTCACATCGCGAGTATTTTTTGCGTCATTTGGCGATTGGAGAGCAATGGATTTTGCGGAAGAGCGAATTGCCTCTTGAGACTGCTGATTCTGGTTTGTCGGCGGATTCAAATGCAGGTTCCAGTCTTGCTAAAATGGTCAATGGCGATGGAGTTGAAGGATTGCGTGAGGCAATTTCAAGTTGCCATCAATGTACCCTATGTTCTTCCAGTGGTAAGCTCGTTCAATCTGATCAAATATTTAATGCCGAGATTCTTGTTATTTATGACTGGTCTGAGCAAGAAAATTTTGATGTGCAACTCGGTGCAGACTTCAAGAAATTATTAGTGAATATCCTTAAGTCAATGGCGGTTGAGCCAGGTCGGATCGCATCTTTGAGTCTGTTGAATGCGAATTTTCCAGTGTCGAGTTTGTCTATTCCTTCTGCTTCATCCGCAGATTTTTGCGGGGATTTTCTGCGACGAGCAGTTGCACTTGGTAAAGCCAAAAAAATGCTGGTTTTGGGGGCAAGGGCTGCAAATGCTTTGCTCGAAAACACTCTGGACATCGAACAACTTCGCTCTTCACTATTGAATTTCGCAGGAGTACCTGTTGTTGTTACTTACAGTCCTTATCATTTGTTGGCCGAGCCCTCACTAAAGAGGGTGGTGTGGAGAGATATCTGCCAGTTTCATTCTGCAATAATTTCTTAAAAGTGTTGGATTCAACGTACCCTCTTTGAAGATGAAAGTATGCAAACTTATCAGAGTCAATTTCATCAAGAGTTTTTCCAACTGCGAGATAAACATGTCAGAGCGCTAGCTTGGCTCTTGTTATCTCCAGAAGTTCTTGATGAGAGAGCAAGCGTTTGGAATCGCCAGCTGACGCACCTCAGTTTACCTGATCGATCGAATCTAAAGCGTTGGCTGTTTGAACTTGATGCACATCCCACATTGCTGCATGAGTCGCTGCATTTGCATGATGCATTACGTTTGGGACATTACGCGGAGAATCTATTAGCATTCTTTTTTCAGCATGAAGGTTTGTTGTTCGGTAAAGGCATACAGGTTTTTGATCGAGCTAACCACACAATTGGCGAGTTTGATTATTTATTGTTCGGTGGTAGTGGCTTGATTCATTTGGAATTGGCGACAAAGTTCTATTTGTTTCATCGGCCCGGACATACTCGGCATCAAGCTTCTCTCTATGATTATTTGGGCCCCGGATTAAATGACACCTTGGGAGCAAAAATGCAAAAAATCCTAGGTAAGCAGTTGGCTCTCTCTCAGCATGAAGCTGCACAGAGATTAATCCCACAAGGCATTTTGGCAGCAAAAGCTTTGGTGAAAGGATGGCTTTTTTATCGTAGTACTGAACGTGATGTAAACGCTGTTAAAGGTATTTCAGCTGATCACTGTATGGGGTTTTGGTGGACACTGTCGGAGTTCCAAAAGCTTGCTATACCTTTTGGCTTGATCTTGCAACGATTGGAATGGTTGGCACCCGCACAAGCATGTGCAGATGATGTCATGGACAAAGATTTGACGATGGATTCTTTGATCCGACACTTTCAGATCGAAGACCGGCCGGTAATGGTGGCCGTCATGAAGCGCAATGGCGATTTGATGCAAGAATTCTGTCGAGGCTTTGTGGTGCCAGACAAGTGGCCCTTGCAAGCATCGCAGTTGCAACGGACCATCGAGATGCTTTAGTGTTTTTCTTCGCCAATCAGGGCCACAGAATCGAATTGTCTCTGATTAGCACGATGCTTTAAGATCACTGCGTACATGGTGGAGGCGACAAACAGTCCGAAAATGACAATAATTACACTGGTGTGCAGTGCAAGCGACACCATAAAACTATAGATTGCCAATACTACCAGTATGGAGAGATTCTCATTGAAATTTTGTACAGCAATGGAATGTCCTGCACTCATCAAAACATGACCGCGATGTTGCAATAAGGCGTTCATAGGTACGACGAAGAAGCCAGCTAAGCCACCGATAAAAATGAGCAGAGGGTAGGCAAGCCATACGCTTTTCACGAAAATCATTGAGGTAACAACCAGCCCCATCAATACGCCTAAAGGCATGACAGAGAGAGAGCGCTTAAGTGGAATGATGCGCGCAGCAAATAGTGCGCCTAGTGCGATTCCTAGAGCGAATACACCTTGCAGTTCAGTGCCTTTGTTCAGTGGCATGTTTAAATTCACTTTAGCCCATTCTAAGACTAGAAGTTGCAAAGTGGCGCCAGCTCCCCAAAACAAAGTTGTCACAGAAAGCGAGATTTGGCCTAATTTATCTTTCCAAAGTTTCACGGAACAGTGGGCGAAATCGCGCAATAAACAAATCGGATTTGATTCCTGTTTTTTGTAAACCGCTCCAGTATCTGGAATGTGGCGGTTAAAGATAGCCGCGAGAATGTAGCAAAAAGTGATCACGCATAATGCCGCTTCATTGGTCGTGTCTATGCCAATGTCTATCATCGGAAAGTCGAATGAAAGTAGTTTGGCAGAGATGGCGGGGTCGATCAATTTGCCGCCGAGAAGTACTCCAAGGATAATGGAGCTAATCGTCAGACCTTCTATCCAACCGTTGGCTGCAACTAACTTTTCTGCTGGAAGCAGTTCGGTAAGAATGCCGTATTTTGCCGGTGAATAGGCCGCAGCGCCAAATCCGACTACGCCATAAGCGATTACAGGGTGAACGTTGAAAAACATAAGTGCGCAACCCCCAACTTTGATCAAGTTGGTAATAAACATCACTTTGCCCTTCGGGCGGGAATCAGCAAAAGCGCCGACGAACGCAGCAAGCAGCACATAAGATAACGCAAAACTCCATTTGAGGAGTGGGGTCATCCACGCGGGTTCGTGCATCGTACTGAGTAATGCCATCGCTGCGATGAGCAATGCGTTATCGGCCAGCGAAGAGAAAAACTGCGCCGCCATAATTGTATAAAAACCGCGTTTCATTCGTTCAGATGACCTGTGCCTTTTTATTGCAGGCTTGCTTTATACCACGAAACATTGTCGTTTACTTTGAAATACGACAATCTCTTTGCTTGATACTGTGTAAAATATCAGTAGTTTTGGCTGATTTTTTTAACTATTGCAGTCTCTATTCATAATGGCAAAACAAAAAACAAATTACACCTGCACCGAATGTGGCGGAGTTCAAAGCAAATGGGCGGGACAGTGCCCCTCTTGTCTGCAATGGAATACCTTGGTCGAAACTGTCGTGGAAGAAGCAGGAAATCGATTCTCTCAAAAGTATCAAGGAATTGCTCAAACGGCACCAGTATTGAATCTGGGACAGATTGAGGCGGAAGATGTACCGCGATTTGGCACTGGGATTGAGGAGTTTGACCGCGTCCTTGGTGGTGGATTAGTGCCTGGTGGTGTGGTGTTGATTGGTGGCGATCCAGGTATTGGTAAGTCAACTCTGTTGTTGCAGGCGCTGTCTAGTCTCGCAAAAATCAAAAAAGTACTATACGTCAGCGGCGAAGAATCAGGGGCGCAAATTGCGCTACGTGCTAAGCGTCTAATGGTAGAAACGGATCAAGTTTCTCTGCAGGCAGAGATTCAGTTGGAAAAAATCCTCAACACCATGGCCGATCATAAGCCTCAGGTGGTAGTGATAGATTCTATTCAAACCATGTATTCCGACGCACTTAGTTCAGCCCCGGGATCTGTGGCCCAGGTGCGTGAATGCGCTGCGCAATTAACACGTGTTGCTAAGTCGAGCAATATCACTATGATTTTGGTAGGTCATGTGACGAAGGAAGGGGCTCTGGCCGGACCTCGCGTACTCGAACATATTGTTGATACTGTCTTGTATTTTGAGGGAGATACGCATTCGAGTTATCGTTTGGTAAGAGCGATTAAGAATCGATTCGGTGCAGTCAACGAACTGGGTGTGTTTGCGATGACAGAGCGAGGGCTGAAGGGAGTTTCCAATCCATCAGCTTTGTTTCTTTCTCAGCATGACGCTCAAGTGGCCGGCTCTTGTGTGATGGTGACGCAAGAGGGAACTCGCCCTTTATTGGTTGAAATTCAAGCGTTGGTAGATACCTCGCATGCGCCCAATGCGAAACGTTTGTCGGTGGGGTTGGAACAGAATCGTTTAGCGATGCTTCTAGCTGTATTACACCGCCATGCAGGTGTTGCAGCGTTTGATCAAGATGTCTTTATCAATGCAGTTGGTGGTGTAAAAATCACAGAGCCCGCAGCGGATCTCGCAGTACTTTTGGCGATTAACTCTTCCATGCGAAATAAACCGTTGCCACGTGGTTTAGTAGTTTTTGGTGAAGTTGGGCTAGCTGGTGAAATTCGACCGGCGCCACGTGGTCAAGAAAGGTTGCGTGAGGCTGCAAAACTTGGTTTTTCTGTGGCGATGATTCCTAAATCGAATGCGCCTAAACAGAAAATAGAAGGTTTGAAAATTATCGCTGTCGATAGAATTGATGAAGCTCTCAACAAGATTCGTGACGTTGATAGTGTTGATGATTAATTCAGCGGCACGTCATTCGTTATGAGAGGAAAAGGCTCCATTTTCGGAGCCTTTTGTGTTTATTTCTTTGTCAGCTTATTTCGAATTCTTGGGGTCATTACAGTTGCCAATGCTTTGGGAAGGGTATCTGGGTAATCTCTGCTGTAATGTAAGCCACGACTTTCGCGACGCGATAATGCACTGTTGACGATCAGAGACGCAACTTCGACGAGATTACGTAATTCCAGTAAATTATTGGAAATGCGGAAATTGGCGTAATACTCATCAATTTCCTCTTTTAATAATTGAATGCGATGTTTTGCGCGTTCTAGACGTTTTGTTGTTCGTACGATGCCCACATAATTCCACATAAAGCGGCGTAATTCTTCCCAGTTATTGGCGATCACTACTTCCTCGTCTGCGTCTGATACACGGCTCTCATCCCAGGCTGGAAGTTCTGGTAACTCGGTGCGCGATTGTTCGGCGATGTGATGCGCTGCGGCTTTGCCAACTACCAAACATTCAAGTAAAGAGTTGCTTGCAAGTCGGTTAGCACCATGTAGGCCGGTATATGCTGTTTCGCCTACAGCATATAAACCAGGGATGTCTGTGCGCCCCATAGTGTCGGTGACCACACCACCACAGGTAAAATGAACAGCTGGCACAACAGGAATTGCTTGTTTTGTGATATCGATGCCGAGTTCTAAGCATCGTGCATAGATTGTTGGAAAATGCTCTTTGAGGAACTCAGGAGTTTGATGACTGATATCAAGTTCCACATAGTCAAGTCCACGTTTTTTCATTTCGAAGTCGATAGCCCTAGCCACCACATCGCGGGGCGCTAATTCAGCACGATCATCATGACTTAACATGAAGCGAGTGCCTGCAGCAGCACCAGCTTCAGTTGGTAGCTTCAATACACCACCTTCGCCTCGAACCGCTTCTGTAATAAGAAACGATTTGGCATAGGGGTGGTAGAGACAAGTAGGATGAAACTGCATGAATTCCATGTTCGCTACTCGGCAACCCGCGCGCCATGCCATAGCTATGCCATCACCTGTCGCTGTATCGGGGTTGGTGGTGTAGAGATAGACTTTTCCTGCACCGCCAGTGGCCATGACAGTATGCTGAGCGCTAAAAGTGTGTACCGTGCCTGTTTTGACGTCTTGAACATACAGTCCTAGGCACTTTGGTGTCGCAGAAGTGTCGCCGACCTTACCTGAGGTAATGACATCAATGGCGTAGTGGTGTTCGAACAAAGAAATATTGGGGTGATTGCGCACGAGCTGTTCAAGTGTCACCTGCACGGCATGCCCAGTGGCATCGGCTGCGTGAATGATGCGACGTTGGCTGTGCCCACCTTCTCGTGTGAGATGAAAGCCCAATTCTGCTTCATGATCTTTGGTGAAAGGAACACCTTGTTCGATCAGCCAATCAATTGCTGCGCGACCTTGCTCAATGATGTTTCTTGTCGCGACTTCATCGCATAGGCCACCGCCGGCAATGATGGTATCAGCGATATGTTGTTCATGACTATCATGCGAATCTAGCACTGCGGCAATTCCCCCTTGAGCCCAGTTGCTAGCGCCATCCAACAGCGTTCTTTTGGAAATGACTGCGACTTTATGTGTCTTGGCTAAATGAAGTGCAACTGAGAGTCCCGCTAAACCGCTGCCTACGATGGCGACATCAAATTTCATCATTAGAATAAACCGTGAAAGTGGTGCTTTAGTGCTTTAAAGCGTGTGATTTTCAATAAAGGGCTCAACTATATGCGATTTTGCTTAATCAATGTGCCACCTTGGTTCTCTATCGTTGTGAACTTATCGCTAGAAATACTGAGTCATGGAAGCGTGGAGTATAGATTTACCCCTTATCGAAAGATGCTTTTTGAATGAGTCATCGAGATAGAACTGTCGTTTTCCCTGTTTTTTAAACAAGGATTCCAAAAAAGCATGCAAACCGCTTGACACAATGTAGACGCGCTTGATCTAATACCGGATGCAATTTTTCCGCTAGGCCGTGGAAGATGCACGGACTCAATAGAAGCCGAAAGATATCATCGTTGTATTAATTTTTTTGTGAGGGGACCATAAGTGAATAAAACTGAATTGATCGACCATATCGCTAAGAGTGCTGATTTGTCGAAAGCTGCTTCTGCTCGTGCATTAGATGCATTGATTGGCGCGGTGAAAACAACTCTGAAAAAGAACGGTACAGTGACCCTCGTTGGTTTTGGTACTTTCTCAGTCGGTAAACGTGCTGCTCGCACAGGTCGCAATCCACGTACTGGAGAAGCAATTAAAATCAAATCTGCCAAGGTTCCTAAATTTAAGCCTGGCAAAGCTTTGAAAGATGCGGTAAACTAATGCTCTTCGCAATTTAGGTAACTAAATTGTTGTTTGTAGGTAATTGGGCGCTTAGCTCAGTTGGTAGAGCGGAGCCCTTACAAGGCTTAGGTCGGGAGTTCGAGCCTCTCAGCGCCCACCAGTTATCTATGAAGCTGTATTTGGAGTGGTAGTTCAGTTGGTTAGAATACCGGCCTGTCACGCCGGGGGTCGCGGGTTCGAGCCCCGTCCGCTCCGCCAACATCTAAAAGGCGAACATATGTTCGCCTTTTTTCTTATTACGAAATGCAATTTGTGAATTGGTCGGTGCAACATGTTTGAGTATATTCGTACACATCAGCGCGTAATGCAGTTCTTACTTTTGCTGATTATTTTTCCATCGTTTGTTGTCGGTGGGGTAGTCGGCTTTTCGAGTTTTTCCGGCAAACAAGCTGAAGTCGCTAAAGTCGGATCGGAATCCATCCCAATGGAGGAGTTCAATCAGGCTTTACGCAATCAACTGGATCGATTGAAGCAAGCTTATGGCCCAGAATTTGATGCGCAGCTGCTCAATACTCCTGAAATGCGAAAAGGTATTTTGGATGATTTGATTTCGCGTAAGGCCATTAGTATGGAAACGCGTAAGTCCAATCTCGCAGTCACCGACGAAACACTGCAAAAAAATATTCTTGAAATTCCAGGCCTGAAAAAACCAGATAATAGCTTTGATAAAGATCGTTACAAAAGCCTGTTGGCAATGCAAGGTTTAACTCCAGCAGCTTATGAGGCGAGTTTGCGTCAAGATTTGGCAACGCAACAATTGGTGAATGCAATTCAGTATTCTGCTATCACACCAAAAACAATTGCAGAGCGTATTGCTTTGATCTCAGAGCAAGAGCGCGATGTTCAAGCGATTTCCTTTAAGTCCAAAGATTTTCTCGCTGAAGTGAAAATCACTGACGCGATGTTGCGAGCATTTTATGACAAGAATGGTGCGCAGTTCGAAGTGCCGGAGTCCTTAAGTGCTGAATATGTCGTTTTGAGCGCAGACGCATTAACAGAACAAATTACTGTATCTGACGCAGATGTTGCGGCGTATTATGATCAGAATAAAGATCGTTATACGACTAAAGAACAACGTCGTGCGAGCCATATTTTGCTGAACTTGAAGAAAGATGCTAGCGATGCAGAAAAGAAAGCTGTGCAGGCGAAAGCAGAAGCTTTGTTGGCACAAGTGCGTAAATCACCGGAACAATTCGCCAAGTTGGCGAAAGAAAATTCACAAGATCTAGGATCTGCAGAGCGCGGCGGCGATCTCGACTTTTTCGCCCGTGGCGCGATGGTGCAAGCCTTTGATGACGCTGCATTTAAACTCAAAGAAGGCGAAATAAGCGGATTGGTTCAAAGTGAATATGGTATCCATATCATTCAACTTACTGCAATTAAGCCAATTTCTGTCAAGCCACTTGAAGAAGTAAAGGGCGAACTAATGGCGGATATTAAAACGCAAAAAGCGTCAAAGGCTTTTGCTGAGGCCGCGGAAACATTTACAAATTTGGTAGAACAGTCTGATAATTTGCAAACGGTCGCCGATAAATTGAAGCTAAAGCTCGAGAAGGTCAATAATCTATCTCGCCAGCCGAACCCCGCGTTGCCACCATCACTGGTGACTAATAATGCCAAGTTCTTGAAGGCGATTTATTCAGATGAGTCTTTGAAGAAGAAGCACAATATAGACCCGACAGAAGTAGCAGCAAGCACCTTGGTGTCTGCGCGCGTTTTGGACTACAAACCAAAGAGCAAACGTGCTTTTGATGAAGTAAAAGCTGGTATCCAAATGCAATTGGTGCAAACAGAATCCCAAGCCCTCGCGAAGAAAGCTGGCGAAGCGAAAATTGAGGCGCTTAAGCTTGCTGATTCGAGTGTAGGATTCTCCACTTTGAAGACAGTATCGCGCGCCAAAAAAGCCGAAATTGCACCTGAAGCTTTTGTTGCCGTCATGAAGGCGGATACGCAAAAATTGCCCGCATTCGTCGGAGTAGAGACGCCGGGTGTTGGTTATGAGGTATACCGTATTGCTAAAGTTGCTGCAGGCACACCTGATTTGGCTCGTCGCGCTAACGAGGTTAAACAACTCGAAAACGCAATCGCTCAGCAGGAGGTGTTTAGCTATATTGAGGCATTGAAGCAGCGCGCGAAAGTGGTTGTAAATCAATCGGTTCTGAATAGCAAAGCATCGACAGATACACCAGTTCAGTAAAGTGATTTTGGTGAGATCTAATCACCTTCAAATAAAAAGACAGCTCAAGTAGCTGTCTTTTTTTTCGTCTAAACAGTTGTTTTTAGGTCGACTTCGAGAGTGCTTTGGATAAATCTCTCTAAACTCGTAAAAGTTGCTTTGCAATAAATGTAGTCTTTGATTTGTATCAATGTGAGTAGTAACAACGGTTGTTATCCTGCATCTGTATCTTTTTTTAACCGAGTGAGATCATGACAATAAACAATGAAAACACCTACAACTATAGAGTTGTTCGCCAATTTTCTGTCATGGCCGTAGTTTGGGGAGTGGTCGGCATGCTAGTTGGCGTGTTGATTGCTGCTCAGCTAGCCTGGCCTGATTTGATTAGTGGTATTCCCTGGCTAAGTTATGGACGTCTGCGTCCTTTGCATACTAACGCGGTGATTTTCGCGTTTGGTGGTTGTTCACTGTTTGCGACCTCTTTCTACGTGGTGCAGCGTACAACGAATGCTCGCTTGTTCGGTGGTCCCTTGATTGATTTTGTGTTTTGGGGCTGGCAATTGGTGATTGTTGCTGCTGCGGTCACTTTACCTCTTGGTTTTACACAAGGTAAAGAATATGCGGAACTGGAATGGCCAATCGATATTTTGATCGCCTTGGTTTGGGTTGCATATGCGGTCGTGTTCTTTGGTACGCTGGTTAAGCGCAAAGTTGAGCATATTTACGTTGCAAACTGGTTCTTCGGTGCATTCATCGTCGCGGTTGCAGTGCTGCACATCGTGAATAGCGCTGCAATGCCTGTCAACTTCATGAAATCCTACTCTGCGTATTCTGGCGTGCAAGATGCAATGGTGCAATGGTGGTATGGCCATAATGCAGTGGGTTTCTTCTTGACCGCAGGTTTCTTGGGTATGATGTACTACTTCGTACCAAAACAAATTGGTCGTCCAGTTTATTCTTATCGCTTGTCCATCGTTCACTTCTGGGCATTGATTTTCACTTACATGTGGGCGGGCCCACATCATCTGCACTACACCGCATTGCCTGATTGGGCGCAATCATTAGGTATGTTGTTCTCGCTGATTTTGCTAGCGCCATCTTGGGGCGGTATGGTCAACGGCATCATGACTTTGTCTGGCGCGTGGAGCAAATTGCGCTCTGATCCTATTTTGCGCTTCTTGATCGTTTCATTGTCTTTCTATGGTATGTCTACCTTTGAAGGCCCAATGATGGCGATCAAAACAGTCAATGCCTTGTCGCACTACACAGACTGGACAGTAGGTCACGTTCACTCTGGTGCTCTAGGCTGGGTTGGTTTCATCTCTATTGGTAGCTTGTACTACTTAGTGCCACGTTTGTTTGGTCAAACAGAAATGTATAGCAAACGTTTGATCGAGATGCATTTCTGGATTGCGACGATCGGTATCGTTTTGTATATCGCTGCAATGTGGATTGCAGGTGTGATGCAAGGTTTGATGTGGCGCGCAGTGAACGAAGACGGTACTCTGACTTATACCTTCGTTGAGTCTGTAAAAGCAACCTATCCGTACTATGTGATTCGTTTAACTGGTGGCTTGTTGTACTTAAGCGGCATGTTATTGATGGTTTATAACGTGGCGAAAACGATCATGATGGCGAAGCCTGCAAACGATGCGATTCCTGCATTGCCAGCGCAAGCGGCGCACGCTTAATTTAAGACGCCATTAGGAGAAATAGAATGCGTAAATTTACTCACGATTTGATCGAAAGAAATATCGGTCTGATGTTAGTGTTGGTGATCTTAACAATTAGTGTCGGTGGCCTAGTTGAGATCGTTCCTTTGTTCTTCCAAAAATCGACGACACAAGCAGTGCAAGGTGTTAAGCCTTACTCAGCTCTGCAATTGGCGGGACGTGATGTGTATCTGCGTGAAGGTTGCTATGGCTGCCATTCACAAATGATTCGTCCTTTCCGTGCAGAGACTGAACGTTATGGTCACTATTCTGTAGCGGGTGAATCTGTCTATGATCATCCATTCCAATGGGGTAGTAAACGTACAGGTCCTGACCTGGCACGTGTTGGAGGTCGTTACAGTGATACCTGGCACCGTGATCATTTAATGGATCCACGCGCTGTGGTACCGGAATCGAATATGCCATCGTACTCATGGTTGGCGAAAGCAAATGTTGATGCTCAAGGCATTGCGCCAAGAATGCGTGCAATGCGCACTCTCGGTGTGCCATATACAGAAGAGGAGATCAGCAGCTCCGCAGCCGATGTGACTGGCAAAACTGAAATGGATGCACTCATCGCTTATTTGCAAGTGTTGGGTACTGCGATCAAAAACAAGAACTAGGTCTTTTGTGAAAGGAACTTAGTATGAACTTTACTATCGTCAGTAGTGTGATGACCTTGATCAGCATGATTGCATTCATTGGCATCCTGTACTGGGCTTTTAGTTCTAACAATAAAGCCCGTTTCGAAGAATTGGCGAAGTTGCCACAAGATGAAGAGAATGGAAAATAGCCATGGCAGATTTTATTAGCGAATGGTGGGGCACAGCGATTGCAGTTGTCACTGCAATCAGTATCTTGGTATGTGCGATATTGTTGTGGTCCCAATCAAAAGTAAAAGTGAAAATTGGTTCTGATGGCAAGCCTTTGCCAGCTGAAACTACCGGTCACGTCTGGGATGAGACGCTGATGGAACAGAATAATCCATTACCAAAATGGTGGATGTGGTTGTTCTACCTAACTTTAATTTACAGCATTGGATACCTTGTTGTTTATCCAGGTTTCGGCGCATATCAAGGGAAGTTCGGTTGGTCTCAAACAGGCGCCTATGATAAGGAAATGAAGGACGGTGAAGCGCAGTATGGCCCATTGTTCAACAAGTTTCTGAACACCGACGTCGCTCTGGTTGCAAAGGATCCACAAGCGCATGAAATTGGTCAGCGTTTGTTTCTCAATACTTGCGCACAATGTCATGGATCTGATGCCCAAGGCGGCAAAGGTTATCCAAATTTGACTGACAGTGACTGGTTGTATGGTGGCGATCCACAAACTATCAAGACTACGATCATGGAAGGTCGTCAAGGTCAAATGCCTCCAATGGGCGCGGCCTTGGGCTCGGATGACGATGTACGCAACGTCGCCAACTATGTCTTGAGTTTATCCGGCACAGCGCATGATCCAATCAAAGCTGCATTGGGTAAATCGAAGTTTGGCGTTTGTGCGGCGTGCCATGGTGCAGATGGTAAAGGCAACCAAGCCTTGGGCTCACCTAATTTGACAGACAAAGTTTGGTTGTATGGTGGTGGTATTGACACCATCATGGAGACGATCAACAAAGGCCGTGCAAACCAAATGCCAGCGCATAAGACTTTGTTGTCCGATGCAAAAGTACATTTGTTGACTGCTTATGTTTGGGGTTTGTCAAATAGCGGTAGCAACACTGTTTCCGCTGCAGATGCTGGTGCACTGAAGCAAATTGAAAGTGCGACAGAGAGCACCGCAGCATCAAAGTAATTTCAAAGTTGGCATCGAGAGATGCCAACAAAAAGGCAGTATCTAGGATTAGTTTATGAAGAAAATACCAATCATTCCAGTTGCCATTGAAGAAGCTGAACTCGCTTTATTTGAGGAGCGGAAAAAGATCTATCCGCGTACACAAAAAGGATGGTTCCAGTCGTGGCGCTGGGTGTTGGTATTTTTTACGCAAGTCCTTTTTTATGGTGCAGCTTGGTTGAACTGGAATGATCGTCAAGCGATATTGTTTGATTTGGTCAATCGTAAGTTTTACATCTTCGGGCTGGTTCTGTGGCCACAGGATTTCATCTATTTGGCAGTGCTCTTAGTTATTTCTGCGCTGTCTCTTTTTCTCTTTACCGCTATCGCAGGGCGGCTATTCTGTGGATATGCTTGTCCACAAACTGTTTACACAGAAATTTTTCTTTGGATCGAGGCAAAGGTTGAGGGTGATCGTGGTGCTCGTATGAAGCTTGATGAAGCTCCGATGTCGGCACGAAAGCTACGCTTAAAATCTATCAAACATAGCGCATGGATCGCAATCGCGCTGTGGACAGGATTTACATTTGTTGGATACTTTACCCCAATCCGTACTCTCGCCCACGAGGTGATCGATGTTAGTTTGGGGCCATGGGAAACCTTTTGGTTATTATTCTATGCGTTCGCAACTTACGGTAACGCTGGTTTTATGCGCGAGCAAGTCTGCAAATACATGTGTCCTTACGCGCGCTTCCAAAGTGCGATGTTTGATAAAGACACTTTAATTGTGACTTACGATACCGAACGTGGTGAACCACGCGGTTCTCGCAATAAGAAGGTCGATTATAAAGAGCAGGGACTTGGTGCCTGCGTTGATTGTGGTATCTGTGTCCAGGTATGCCCAACCGGAATTGATATTCGCAATGGTTTGCAATATGAGTGTATCGCCTGCGGCGCCTGTATTGATGGCTGCGACCAAGTCATGGATAAGATGGGTTACGAACGAGGTTTGGTACGTTATACCACTGAACATGCACTCAAACGCAAAATGAATAGCGAAGCGATGTGGAAACGCGTGTTTCGTTTGCGTACATTGGTTTATACCGGAATTTTGTGTCTCATTATTTTGGTGGCAGCAGCGTCCTTGGCTTATCGTGTACCGTTGAAGGTCGACGTGTTGCGGGATAGAGCAATGCCTAAAATTACTGAGACAGGTGGTGTTGAGAACGTCTATCGCTTGCAAATAATGAATACCCAAGAATCTCCGCGTGGGTATATTATTTCTGTTAAAGGTTTGGTCGGAGCTGAGATCGTTAATGAAAATAGTGTGGCGATTCCATCGGCCAGTTCTAAGGCTTTTCCAGTGAGGGTGAGGGTGCCAGCAGGATCAGCAAGTACGGGATCGAATCGTATTAAGTTTACGATTACCGATAAAGAAAAAGCGAATGTCACGGTGACCGAAAAAGCCGTGTTTATTGTACCTAGATAATTGGAATGAATATGAATTCAGGAATCCTTACTCAACCGCTGAAAAAAGATGCGTGGTACAAAGAGCCTTGGTTATTGCTGGTAGTCGGTGGCCCTTTGATCGTCGTATGTGCTAGTCTTTTTACGGGTTTCATTGCTATGCGCGGGGCCGATCAAGTCGTTGCCAAAGACTATTATAAGCAAGGTCTGATGATCAATACCAACTTGCAACGCGATGCTAAGGCTCGCGAACTTCATTTAAACGCAAAAATGCAATTGAACGTGCAATCACAATCAATACAGTTAGATCTGCAATCCCGCGCCGATTTACCAGAGACCGTTCAACTCAGTATCGCCACCTCGGGAGCGGTAAATGGTTCGGTCGAGGAAATTGTGCGTCGGGTTCCATTAAAACTTGTTGGTGCTGGAAAGTATCAGGCAGATTTACGTGATGCGATGAAAGGGAAGAACGCACTTGATACAAGTGCAGTAAAATTGTTGCATGTCAAACTTGAGACAAATGACTGGCGTCTAACAGGCGATTGGTATGATCCACTGCAAAGAAATTTAGTTTTGTCTGTGGCAAACTAAGAGCACGTAATCCTCAGGTGAGTGCTTCAAAAGTTAGTACAAAAAGAGGAGATAGGTTTGGAAAATCGCATTAAAAAAGAAGAAAGATTTTCACTAGGTATGAAACTGATGGTCGTATTGTGGCCTGGTTTCTTGATGGCATGTGTGGCCACTGGTATTTTCTTCAGCTTGGTTGATCCGATGGAGTTAATCATTCTCGACGAGAAAGTTCAGGTACACATGCTTGGCGCCTATACCATCGGATTTTTGATGTTTTGGGCTTTGGGTTGCCTTTCCAGTTGGATTACGACTTTTCTCTTACAAAAAATACGGTAATTACATGGATACAAGAGTCGTGACGCGTAGTGATAATTTAGAAATTTCGGAAGAGTTGATTCGTCGTTTTGATTCATTGGGGCCTCGTTATACGTCTTACCCAACTGCGGATCGTTTTCACGCGGATTTTACAGCGCAATCTTATATTCGATATTTGGAACAGCGTAGTAGCAACGCGAATCGTCCACCTTTGTCCCTCTATATTCACATCCCTTTTTGTGCGTCGCTCTGTTACTACTGTGCATGCAATAAGGTTATTACCAAAGATAGAAGTAAATCCGCGACATATTTGACTTATTTGGAAAAAGAGCTGCAACTCATTAAGCAGCATTTGACCACACCAGAAACGGTGTCACAGTTACACCTAGGCGGTGGCACACCAACATTCTTAAGCGAAGTCGAAATGCGGCAACTAATGATAATGCTGCATTCGCATTTTACTTTTTCTGCAGACGCAGAAATCTCGATTGAGATAGACCCGCGTACCGTGACGACGGAATACTTAAATCTTCTTGCGGAACTTGGATTCAATCGAACCAGTCTTGGGGTGCAAGATTTTGATGAGCAAGTGCAGATCGCTGTGCATCGTATTCAGCCGTATGAGATGGTCGAGAAATGCATTAAGGAGAGTAGGGCAGCAGGGTTCCAATCTATTAACTTCGATTTGATATATGGCTTGCCTAAACAAGATCTTACGAGTTTTTCGAAAACTTTAGATCAAGTAATCGAACTGTCGCCTGCACGTATAGCGTTGTATAACTACGCACATCTACCGACCCGCTTTAAACCGCAGCGTCGAATTAACGAAATCGATTTACCTTCGGCTGAACAACGTCTCCAGATTTTTTTGATGTCGATACGTCGCCTACTCGATGCTGGCTATGTCTACATCGGGCTCGATCATTTCGCAAAACCTGATGATAGCTTGGCTTTAGCGATGAAAGATAGAAGCTTGCATCGTAACTTCCAGGGCTATACGACACGCGCAGATTGCGATCTGATCGCTTTAGGTTTGTCGTCGATTGGCAAAATAGGGGCATCCTATGGTCAAAACTTCCGTACGTTGGATGAATATTATGGAGCCTTAGATCAAGGCATACTTCCTGTCGAAAAAGGCTTTGATCTTAACGAAGACGATTTAATGCGACGTGAAATCATTATGGATTTGATGTGCAGTAGCACGCTCAATATGGCAGATATAGAAGCCAAACATCAAATTCGTTTTAAAGACTATTTTTCTTCCGAGTTAGATCGCCTTCAGTTTTACACTGAAGAAGAGTTAATCAGTATTGATGATAATTCTGTTCGTGTTAACTCTAAGGGACGGATGTTTGTACGGGCCTTTAGTATGGTATTTGATCAATACTTATCTCGCCAGACCGAAGCGAAGTATTCAAAACTTATCTGATCCGAGCACGCTTTCATGCTAACTTGGCCTATGCTTTTTGCGGTGATCTCCGCCGGCTTGATCGGCGGCTTTCATTGCGTTGGTATGTGTGGTGGTATCTCCCACCTCTTAGCGAAGTTGCCAAGCTTTCCTTCAGAAAAATCTGCCGTGCAATTAACGGCGCAACACATAATCCCAATTCAAGCACATCGCAGCCCGAACCCTAGCAAACAGATTGCGTATCTTGTTTTCTTGCATGCAGGCCGTATCACAACATATTGTTTAATTGGCGCCGTATTCGGTGGAGTGGGCGCAGTCACGATGTCTTGGACTTGGATGAGGGGGGCAACACCGTATTTGTTTTTCTTCGCCAATATACTCTTGCTTTTGCTTGGTCTGAGGTTAGTTGGCGTGAGTTTGCCGTGGCCGAGGTCTGGTAATCGGATTTTTGCTTCGATTTCACAAGCTTTAATGCCATCTATGCGAAAAGGAAGTCGACATCCAATCTTATTGGGTTTAGCTTGGGGCGCGCTTCCATGTGGCTTGACTTATGCCGTTGCACCATTCGCAATTCTCTCAGGACAAGCTTGGTCAGGTGCGATCTTGATGTTGATTTTTGGTCTCGCTGCATTGCCCCACTTACTAGTGACACAACTTGTGTCACAGCAGATTAGAGCTTCTGCAGTGACTTACGTTTTACGTATCGTTGTGGGATTGGTATTGATTGGTCTAGCTATACTGGGCTTAGTTTTCTATGACATGCAGTCCATGCCAGCGTTTTTATGCATTACGCCGGTGCGTCCTTAGTCATTTCTTCATATTAATCAATGTATCGAGAATCTCGTCGCTGGTTTTGACCAATTTGGCCGCCATTTGGAAACCAAATTTGTATTGGATGGAGTTAGTGATTTCCGTGCTGAGATCAGTGCCGCTAGCTTGATTTGATGTCTCGCCATTGACTTGCGCGGATAAGGCTTTGCTTGCTTGGCTAATGTTCACAATTACGCCGCCATTCACACCTTCTTGAAAGCTATTTACTTGCGGTTGAAAATTGGACGTGCTGGCATTGGCAACATTGTGCGCAGAGCTTTCAAGTGCACTTTCGAATGCACGCATCCCTGAGATCCCCGAATTAAGTGCAGAAATTGCCATGATAAAAATCTCCTTTCACCGTGAGCCACAGATCGTCACATATAGTTAGCATAGCCCTTTTCGATACGCTCTGCACAAATTTTAATCACGTTAATTGTGCTCAATGAAGTTTGATGGGGTGAATATTAATCAGCTTGCATCATTTACTGGTATTTTGACATCGATCTGCGTGCCTTTACCAACGGCAGATTCAAGTTGGAAGCTACCATTGAGTGCCTTGATTCGTTCACGCATGCCAACTAAGCCGAAAGAGCGCGTTTTATTCATGGCGCCTTCTTCAATGCCTCGGCCATCATCTTTGATGCGAAGATAGAGACTATTGTCGTCGCGCTCAAAGCTTATTTTCACATGATTCGCTTTCGCATGGCGAGCAACATTCGTGAGCGACTCTTGAACGATACGGAAGATAGCTGTGCTTTTCTCATCATTGAGAATCAGTTGTTCCTCATCAGCGATCAGATCGCAATGAACACCGTGACGTTGTGAAAACTCTTTCTGCAAGGTTTGTAATGCAAAGAACAAGCCGCCTTCATCCAAAGCTCTCGGCCGTAAATCGGTGGCGATACGACGTAGCGTGGTGATCGACGTCAGTAATAGCTGATCCATACTACTCAGCGTCATTCTTGACTTCTCAGTCATGGATTGGTCACGTTGTAAAAGCGATAAATCCATCCGTAATGCGGCGAGTAGCTGGCCAAGGTCATCATGTAATTCACGTGCGATGTGTTTGCGTTCTTCTTCACGTATGCTCTGTAAAGCAGAAGAAAGTTGGCTTAGTTGCGTGTGATACTGCGCTAATTTTTCTTTAGCAATCTTGCGTTCATTGATATCGCGAAAGATCACCGTATAAAAGCGTCTCCCATTTTCGACTAGGCTAGAAATGGAAGCTTCGATTGGAAATTCACTGCCGTTCGCATGTAGGCCGGTGACATAGAAATCTTCGAAACTGGTTCCCATTTGTCGGCGTGTGGTTCCATGTTGACCGAATGTCTCTACATGCTTCGAGTGCACATGGCGATGGCGCATAGGAATGACCACGTCGATTGGCTGTCCAAGCATTTGTTCAACTTCATAGCCGAATACTTTTGCCGCAGCAGGATTCACCAGAACAATTTTATATTGATCGTCAATCGTCAGAATGCCATCCATTGCGGTCTCAATGACACCAACTAACCTCTGTTTGTTAATGAGAAGTTCGTTCGCTGTTTCTTGCAGTGTTCGCGTACTTTTGATGAGATAGGCGTATGGCGCATGGATGTTAATTGCTACCATGCCACGATAAATGGCGATCGCGGCCATTAACTGAAAGCTGTGGCCTATCAACACAAAGATTTCATCAGCAAAACGATATAGCGAAAAATACACCTCTGATGCTGCCAACATTAGGCTAGCGAAACATAAATAGCCGCGATTGATTTCGAGTAAATCGTTTAGCCGATCCGGATTAACAGTTTTGATCTGACGATAAAAATAATAAGCACTGCAAATATTGAGTAAAACCAAAACAATCTCGCACGCTATCTTAAAAGTTGTTTGCCCACTTTGTTCAAGATAAGTCGTAGGCAGAATTTCTGGGTATTTAAAAATTAAGACGGTAGATGCGACTGTGGCAGTAAGGCCAATCGCGACACTAATATTTGAGCGGATATTGCTGACTAGTTTGTCGCTCGGACGCAGAGCAAGTCCAAGTAATGTGAGGGTAATGATGAGACGGGATATGAGCCAGAAACTCAGTGACTTATGCATGTCTATCGCATGCAAGAAGCCAGGCATTCCTTGAAACGAGAGCGCATGAAAGAAGCCTAGGATGGCTGCACACAAAAAAGAAACGGCGAGTATCAGGCTACTGCGATTACGTCGTTCACCGAAAGCGTTCCAGCAAACAATGAAAACCGAAATGAACAGAACGATGGTGGTTGTTTCAAGTGCAGTATGAAAAGCAAGCGCATTACTAATTTTAATGCTGGCGAGGGAGGCGTGGTTTAACCATAACATCACTGAAACGATGCACAGAAATACGCTGGCTAAGCCTAAGAGTTTGAAGTCCCGACTGCTAATAGAGGTGTGATGTAGCATATGCATTTGGCAAAAAAGACGACACTCGATTTTACCTAGTTTTGTTATTCAACGCTGTATCAGACAATGGTCTGTGTGCTTTTGGTCACTTTAGTTTAAAAAGGAGCAGCGATGGTTTTACTGGTAAACGAAAACTGGCACTTGCGTGAAGTACCAGTGTTTTGTTGGGATTTGACTGATGGCCTTTTCTTCGAGTTCGCCTTAGTGCGACATAAGCACTGGTAGGTTCATATTTTCAAGTATGTGGCGAGTGACACCGCCCATTACCATCTCGCGAAAACGCGAGTGCCCGTAAGCGCCCATGACCAATAGACTTGCGTCAAGTTCTTTGGAAATTTGCAGGATCGCGTCGCCGATATCGTTTTTACTGAAACGAACGCAAACTTCAACTTTGATGCCATGTCTCGCTAAATACAAAGCAATGTCTGCACCTGGTTCATCACCGTGTGCTTCTGCATTTGCACCGGGATTGAGAATTAAAATCTGAACGGAGTTTGCTTTTTTTAATACAGGGATCGAGTCAGTGACTGCACGCGCCGCTTCACGGCTGCCATCCCACGCAATTACAACACGTCGGCTGATGTTCGTGTGCGCCCCAGCGTATGGGATGATCAAAGTCGGACGGCCAGCGTTGACCACCATGAACTCAGGAAAGTCGGACATCACTGAAGGGGAGGGCTCGTGAGGATTGGATTGCCCGATAACAATTAAATCACAGTATCTGGCACGTAAGCCTAAGCCTCCATTGGCTTCATCATTTGCGATGTTCGCTTCGAATTGATTGCCACCTAAACTATTGCAGTCATAGTTGAAGCGCTCGATTGCTCGCTCAGCACGTTTGTGCAAGTCATTGAGGTGTAGGCCAATATTGGGGTCACTAATGCTAAAGTCGCTTCCTTCGAAGACGTAACGTGAAATACCGGTGACAGCCAAACCAATTAGATGAGAATCAAATTGTTTTGCCAGTTCATGCGCGACAATCGTGCGTTGCGTTGCATGTTTAGAGTCTTCGACGTGAACGAGTATGCTCTTGTAGGTCATTCTGCTCTCCCCAATGTGCCGTTAAGCTTTTTTGCTTAGTTCATTGCTGTACTTAATTCAGAATTCCACTGTGGAAGCAAATTTTTGTTGACGAGTGCGGAGACTTTTTCGGCAACCTTGATTTTTGCTTTAGCTGGTGGCAAGCGTCGTAATGTTTTTAAGGCAGCTGTATCAAGTAAATTAATCTCGCGCTGCTCGACTGAAATCATACCGAGTTCGTTTAGCGCTGAGAGTGTGCGGCTTACCGTTTCCAGTGTAAGGCCCAAATAACTGCCAATTTCTTGACGTGTCATACGTAAGTTGAAGCTGCGACCTGAGTAACCCATTTGGCTAAAACGCTCACCTAAGTTGGTCAGGAATCGGGCTACTTTGGCTTCGGCGCTGAGTGCGCTCAACATACTGATCATCATTTGCTCGCGCACAATCTCACGACTCATCACACTGAACATTGCTTGTTCGAGTTCAACATGGATGCGTCCTAAGGCTGCGAAGGTTTTGTATGGTACTAAAATCATGTCACAATCAGTCAGTGCAATCGCTTCAGACGCGTGATGTTGTTTGTGGATACCATCGATGCCGAGAATGTCACCTTTCATTGGAAAACTCAAGACTTGTTCGTTGCCGAATTCATCGATATGGATCGTTTTTACGAAACCAGAATTGACGATGTAGAGGGTGTCGAATGCCTGGCCAATACGGTGGATGCGATGACCAG
Source organism: Affinundibacterium nitidum (assembly GCF_014284155.1). Taxonomy (GTDB): domain Bacteria; phylum Pseudomonadota; class Gammaproteobacteria; order Burkholderiales; family Burkholderiaceae_D; genus Undibacterium; species Undibacterium nitidum. Next base: position 538,877 of record NZ_JACOFZ010000001.1, on the reverse strand, counting down.
CTTTGTAGCGTACATGTTGGAACAGTGTATCTTCTTCATCGGCCGTGACTGGCGCAGGGATGGTCAGTAACTCACATACTTGACGAAGATTAGACCAGAGACTTCCCTGTTGGCGCCATGGAGTATCGGTATGGGAAACGACATCTGCATTGCGTTTTGGTTGGGAGAGCATAGATAAATTCGACATGATGTTTCCTCTGTAAGATGAAATTGAAACACTAAAACAATATTAAAAATAAGAACTCTGGAATTTAATGCGCTGGGCCATGTGTCTGCCAACGTTGCAAAATATTTGGTATTTGTTCGAAATCGGTAGATTTATCGAGAAAGCTATCCGCACCAGCACGCAGTGCCTGCATGCGATTGGCTTCATTCGAATGGTTGGTTAAGACGACTACGCGTACTTCCGGGATCGAGGATTTTATTTTTTTGAGTAAGCCCAAGCCGTTGCCGTCGCTGAGTTGGATATCCAAGATCATGGCATCAGCATGCGTATCGACGATTTTGTCGTAGGCACCAGCGATTTCCGCTGAAACACCGACGATGCTGACATCGGGCAATTCTTCGATGAACCGTACTAAGCGGTTTTGGATGAGCAGCGAGTCTTCGATGATAAACAGGTTCATGGCGCGTTTGATTTGATTGAACACAGCATTGTTTGCATGTGTTCATTATGATCAGTCGCGTTGTTGATTTAAATCAGGGTTCCCTGATTTGAAGTGTGGGAGTTTGCTGCGGGGGTGTTAGGAATATTCCTACAACGCTGGACGTTGTAGGTCATAGAGATGGTGGAATGCAGAGTTTTTCACTGATTTAATTTAGTAAATGATGTGCAATGGCGTATTGCACTAGATCAGAGATTGAGTTTAAACCCATTTTTTGCATGATCCTTGTCTTATGGGTGCTTACTGTCTTGACGCTCAGATGCAGCATGTCGCCAATTTCTGTAATCGACTTGCCTTTGGCAAGATGGCAAAAAACTTCAAACTCACGATCAGAGAGTGACGTATGCGAAGCATCACCGCTCGCAGGCATTGCGGACATCGCCAATTGTTCTGCGACTTCCATGCTTATGTAAGGGCGACCAGAAGCTACTTTGCGCAGGGCCGTTACTAATTGTGTGCCTGCGCTTTCTTTCGTGAGATAGCCGTTCGCTCCTGCGCGAATGGCTCTCACCGCATACTGTTCCTCTTCATGCATGGTCAAGATCAAGATGGGCAACTTAGGAAACTCATCTTTAATTTGGTGAATTAAGTCTACGCCGCTACGTCCAGGCATAGAGAGGTCGAGTAGAAGAACGTCGAAGCTTTCAGAGCGTACCTTGGTAATGGTGTCATGACCATCGATTGCTTCACCTATTACTTGAATATCTTCGATCCCATCAAGAATGCGCTTAAGCCCTTCGCGCATGATGGTATGGTCGTCTGCAATCAGGATTCGAATCATAATTTTCTATTTGTTTTAAGGCGTGCTGATTTTTGTTTGTGTTTCTATAATTTTTCTATCGGCGATGAAATTTAAGTGATCTCGCGAACTTTAAATTGTCGACCTTTTATTTTGCAGTGACTTAATTTTTCTAGGGCATGGTCAGCCACACTGCGTTCGATAGCGACATAGCTGTTAAATTCGAATACGTTGATCTTTCCTACTTGATCTTTGCGTAAGCCCACATCGCCAGTCAAGGCGCCAAGTAAATCACCTGGTCGCAGTTTATCCTTCTTGCCGCCAGATATGCAGATGCTGATGTTAGGTGCGATTAGGTGTTCAGAGTTTGTATCGAGTGCGTCGAGTGACTTCCATGTAGCTTCACGATTTTGATACTCTTCGATGAGTCGAACCCATTTTTTTTCGTTCGTCGCTGCCAAGGTCAGGGCAAGACCACGTTCCCCAGCACGGCCAGTGCGACCAATGCGGTGAATGTGAACTTCGGTGTCTTTTGAAACATCAGCATTAATTACTGCGCCCAATGACTGAATATCGATCCCACGTGCAGCGACATCGGTAGCAACTAGGACGGAGCAACTTTGATTAGCAAACAAAACGAGAATTTCATCTCGATCCCGTTGTTCGAGGTCTCCGTGGAGAGCTAGCGCAGTAATGCCTTGCTGTTGTAGTTCATAGGCAAGCTCGTCACAATGTATTTTAGTATTGCAAAACACAATACTGGATTTCGGTTGGTAGTGTAGTAACAATTGAGCGACCGCCGAGTTGCGTCCTTCAGACGAAACTTCAAAAAAATATTGTTCGATTTGCTGGTCCGCGTGTTGGCTCTCTACTTTGATTTCTACTGGATCTCGCAGAAAGCCCTGGCTGGCTTGACGAATGTCATCAGGATAAGTGGCTGAAAAGAGTAGAGTTTGACGGCGCGGCGAGCAGGCTGCGACGATACCTACAATGTCGTCGTAGAAGCCCATATCGACCATGCGGTCCGCTTCATCGAGCACAAGAGTTTGAATTGTGCTGAGACGGATGGAGCTGCGCCCGATATGATCGAGTAAGCGCCCTGGGGTGCCAACGACGATATGTGCACCGTGTTCGAGCGACGCAATTTGTGGGCGCATGGGGGTGCCGCCACACAAGGTGAGTATTTTGATATTCGGGATAGCACGAGCGAGACGTCTTAATTCATTTGATACTTGGTCAGCTAATTCGCGGGTTGGGCAAATGACCAAAGCCTGGGTGGCAAAATAAGCTGGATTCAGCTTGTTTAATATTCCTATGCCGAAAGCTGCAGTTTTTCCACTTCCTGTTTTCGCTTGGGCGATTAAATCTTTATGTTCCAGCATAACAGGAATACTTTCCGCCTGAATTGCTGTCATTTCTAGGTAACCGAGTGATGTAACACTCTCAAGTAGGCTTGGATTGATTGGAAGATTGGAAAACAGTGCTGGGTTAGACATAATCGGCTTGCGCAGTAGGGAATGGGCGAAGTCTACCAGTTGCTCTGACGAATCTCTATGAAATTAGCGTGTATTCGCCTCGAAGCCGAGTTATAAGATGATTTTTCATGTTTTTATTTTAATTTTCTCTTCAATTCATTATGATTATTGACATGTTCCCTAGAGGAAGGGGTTTCATGGTAAAATCTAAGGTTAGATGAATTCTTGAGTTTTTTGTCTTAACCCTTTCTTTTTATTGGAGTTTTTAGATGGCTATCGAACGTACATTATCTATTATTAAACCTGACGCAGTTGCAAAAAATGTTATCGGTCAAATCGTCAGTCGCTTTGAAGGCGCTGGCTTGAAAGTTGTTGCTGCTCGCTTGACACAATTGTCCCGCGCTGAAGCAGAAGGCTTCTACGCTGTGCACGCTGCTCGCCCATTCTTCAAAGATTTGGTCGACTTCATGATTTCTGGTCCAGTATTTGTACAAGTATTGGAAGGCGAAGGCGCGATTTTGAAAAATCGTGACTTGATGGGTGCAACTGATCCAAAGAAAGCAGAAAAAGGCACAATTCGCGCTGATTTCGCTGAATCTATCGATGCAAATGCGGTTCACGGTTCTGATGCTGCTGAAACAGCTGCAGTTGAAATCGCTTACTTCTTCCCAGCTTTGAACGTGTACTCACGTTAATCTGAGAAAAACTGATTTGGTAATAATAATGCCTGACCTAGATTAGGTTGGGCATGAAAGAATAATTGACATGACGGCTCTCACTAATTTGTTGGATTTTGATCCTGCTCAACTGGTTGCATATTGCGGCGAGTTGGGTGAGAAGCCGTTTCGTGCCAAGCAATTGCAGCGCTGGATTCACCAATTCGGCGCGAGTAATTTTGATGAGATGACTGATCTAGCGAAGTCTTTGCGCGAAAAGTTGGCTGGACGTGCGCACATCGCTGCACCCGCCATTATCAGTGATCACACGTCAACCGATGGTACACGTAAGTGGTTGGTTGATGTTGGTAACGGCAATGCCGTTGAAACCGTTTTTATTCCTGAAGAAAATCGTGGCACTTTGTGTGTGTCGACGCAGGCTGGTTGTGCGGTAAATTGCCGCTTTTGCTCAACCGGAAAACAAGGATTTAATCGCAACTTAAGTGTGGGTGAAATTATCGGCCAATTATGGATGGCTGAGTTTGAGTTGCGTCGTACTAAAGGCATAGAGCCCGGCCCTAAAGGCGAACGTCAAATCACGAATGTGGTGATGATGGGTATGGGGGAGCCACTACTCAATTTTGAGCCGACAGTGACGGCATTGAAGTTGATGCTCGACGACAATGCCTATGGTTTGTCGCGCCGTCGCGTTACTTTGTCAACGAGTGGCGTTGTGCCCATGATTGATAAGCTGTCGAAAGAGTGTCCAGTTGCGTTGGCGGTATCTTTGCACGCGTCGAACGATGCTTTGCGTGATGGTTTGGTGCCGCTCAATAAGAAATATCCTTTACATGAATTGATGGATGCTTGTCGCCGCTATTTGGACTACGCGCCACGTGATTTCATTACTTTTGAATACTGCATGTTGGATGGTGTCAATGACACCGATCAGCATGCCCGTGAATTGGTGAACTTGGTCAAGACGGTGCCGTGCAAGTTCAACTTAATACCATTTAATCCTTTCCCAGAATCTGGTTTGAAGCGTTCTAATAACGCTCGTATTAAAGTATTTGCTCAGATCTTGATGGATGCTGGAATTGTGACCACGGTTCGTAAGACGCGTGGTGATGATATTGATGCGGCATGTGGACAATTGGCTGGCGAGGTGCAAGATCGAACGCGTGTGCAAGAGCGTATGCAGCAGATGGCGGAGTATCAGAAGAAGTTTGGTCCAAATTTTGGGAAAATTGTGGAGATCAAAAAATGACATACGTGCGATTGTTGTTTTGTTTGGCTTTCTCTGCTTTGCTTTTGCTCTCGACTGGCTGTTCAAGTCAGCGTTTTGTGAGTGAAAGTGATGCCCGCGCTGCAGCTGATAGTCCTGAACTTCGTCGTCGAGTCAGTCTTCGCATGCAATTGGCAATCGAGTACTACCAAGCTGGGCAGCTGCAGTCTGCATTGGAAGAAGTGCGTCAGGTTCTTTTGGCGGCACCAAATACTGCGAATGCATATAGTTTGCGTGCCTTGATTCAAATGGACTTAAATGATGTTGAGCATGCTGAGCAGAACTTTCAATATGCGATGAAATTGGAGCCTCGAAATTCCGATATTACCAATAATTATGGCTGGTTCTTGTGCCAGACAAACCGCGAACGAGAATCTGTCGCGTTGTTTGAAAAAGTGATGGCGGATCGCATGTATGCAACGCCAGAAAAAGCAATGATTAATGCGGGTGTTTGTAGTTTGCGTTTGAAGGATATTAAAAACGCAGAGCGATATTTCATGATGGGGTACCAAATACAACCCGGCAACCCTTCAATCAACGCGAATTTGGCCAAGATTTTTTTCGATCGTGCTCAATTTGAAAAGGCTCGATTTTACATCCAACGTGTGATCAAAGATGAGATTTTTGCGGCTGATGTTTTGTGGTTAGCGATCAAGATTGATTCTAAGCTTGGTGATCAAAGTTCTGTGGCGAATTTGGGGACCCAATTACGCCGACGTCATCCCAATTCAAAAGAGTACGCATTGTTTCAGAAGGGTGCATTTAATGAATGAGGTTTCGGAAAGTCAGTCGATGGGGCAGGCAACTAGCGATGCGCAAGTGCCATTGATTATGAATGTGAACTCAGTCGGCGGGCGTTTGGCTCAGGCAAGGGAGCAGCGCGGTTGGACCGTGCAATATGTTGCTGAACAATTGAAATTGTCGCAAACGCAAATCTTAGCGCTGGAGTCGGACCAGTTAGATAAGTTACCAAAGCTTGTAATAGTGCGTGGTTTTGTAAGAGCGTATTCGAAACTACTGCGAATCGATGCTGAACCTTTAATGAGCTTATTGCCTCAAGACTCAGAGCCCGTGCACCTAGAGGCTTCATTACGTCCTGCACTCTCAACACCATTTATCGAGTCGCGAGCTTCGTTGTCAGGCCATCAAGAAAATAACCGAAGATACATGGTCGGCATGCTAGTCTTGTTGTTCGTGGTTGCAGTAATTCTATTTTTTCAGCGAACGGATTACGGGCAGAGTCTTCAAACTTGGATTTTTGGTGGAGGAGTGAAGGCTTCATCAAGTATTTCGGGAGCGCCATCAATTGAGGTTCCGGTGAGTCCAGTAAATCCACCTAGCGACGCGATTCAAGGTGGCGCGAGCGCACCGCTTGATGCAGTAGGAAGTGCCGCATCGACTGCGCAGCAACAAGATGTCATGAGCGCGGAACCGGGAGTTACAACATCTCCAGTGGTCGCCGCGCCAGCATCTGCGGTCGTTGGTGCTGAACGAGTAGTGCAATCGACGGCATCAGTGCCCATTGCAGGCGCATCTGCGGCATCGGCAACGGATGCAAAACTGGATGTAAATGATTCACTCACTTTGAGATTTAAGCAGGATTCTTGGATCTTTGTTAAAGCAGATGGCGGTGCAGTCCTGAGTTCGCATCTGGCAAAGGCAGGCACAGAAGAAACTTTTGCTGTTAAGCAGGGCATATTCATGAAAATCGGAAATGCTGCCGGAGTTGAGGTAATCTTGCGTGGAAAGCCCTTTGCCATTACCCCAGAACGAGACAGTAAAGTCGCAAATGTTAGTGTGAAATAACATGGGATTTGAATTGAACGAAATTCGCACTGGAGCGCTTTTGAGGCGTCTCACGAAAACCGTCTCGGTGGTGCATGGCAGTCGAATTGTGAGAATCGGTGGTGACGCACCCGTTGTGGTGCAGTCGATGACGAATACTGATACCGCAGATGTTATTGGAACGGCAATTCAGATTAAAGAATTGGCTCGCGCTGGTTCTGAGATCGTGCGTTTAACAGTGAATAATCCTGAGGCTGCCAAAGCTGTCCCTGAGATTCGCGAACAACTTGATAAGATGGGCGTGGACGTGCCACTAGTTGGCGACTTTCATTACAACGGGCACACTCTTTTAAGTGAATATCCCGCATGTGCAGAAGCCTTATCAAAGTATAGAATTAATCCTGGTAATGTTGGACAGGGAGCGAAACGTGACACTCAGTTTGCTCAAATGATTGAGTTGGCCTGTCGCTATGATAAGCCAGTTCGGATTGGTGTTAATTGGGGAAGTCTTGATCAGAGCTTGCTCGCTAGAGTAATGGATGAAAATGCCAGCCGCGCTCAGCCCTTAAGTGCTCAAACAGTCATGTATCAAGCCTTGATTACATCGGCAATTGAAAGTGCTCAACGTGCGGAAGAGTTGGGTTTGGCGGGCGATAAGATTATTTTGTCCTGTAAAGTCTCTGGTGTTCAAGATTTGATCGCAGTCTACAGGGAACTCGCAACCCGTTGCCATTATCCTTTGCACTTAGGATTGACTGAAGCTGGTATGGGTAGTAAGGGAATTGTCGCCTCGACTGCAGCTTTGTCTGTTTTGATGCAAGAGGGAATTGGTGACACAATCCGTATTTCCTTAACGCCGGAGCCTGGTGGCGATCGATGTAAGGAAGTGTTTGTTGCCCAAGAGATTTTACAGACGATGGGCTTGCGTAAATTCATGCCTATGGTAATTGCTTGCCCTGGTTGTGGTCGTACGACGTCGACTGTATTTCAAGAGCTTGCTGATCAAATTCAAAGCTATTTGCGTGAGCAAATGCCAGTGTGGAAGTCGGAATACCCCGGAGTCGAAAGCATGAACGTTGCCGTGATGGGCTGTATCGTGAATGGCCCTGGTGAGTCTAAGCATGCAAATATCGGCATCAGTCTGCCAGGTACCGGCGAATCGCCTGCGGCGCCAGTTTTTATCGATGGAGTTAAAGCGATGACGCTGCGTGGCGAGAATATTGCGAAAGATTTTCAAAAAATTGTATTGGACTATGTCCAAAGTCATTATTCGACGAAATAATCAGAATTGACTCGCGATTTGAATTTAGCTGCATGTAGTTATCGAAAAAAGAAATGGAAGTTCGAGCATGGCTCAAGAAAAGAAAATTGAGAAGATTGTTGGCATCAAAGGGATGAATGACATTCTCCCAGAGCAGTCGGCACTGTGGGAATTATTCGAAAATACGGTGCAATCTGTACTCAAAAGCTACGGTTTTCAACAGATGAGAACACCGATTGTCGAGGCAACTCCTTTGTTCGCACGCGGTTTGGGTGAGGTGACTGATATCGTCGAAAAAGAGATGTACTCTTTTGAGGACTCAATGAATGGCGATAAACTTACCTTGCGCCCTGAGAATACGGCGGGAATTGTCCGATCCGCGATCGAACATAATTTGACTTATGAAGGTCCAAAACGTGTTTGGTATAACGGTCCAATGTTCCGCCACGAGAAGCCACAACGCGGACGTTATCGTCAATTCCATCAGGTCGGTGCTGAGGCGCTAGGATTCTCTGGACCTGATATTGATGCTGAGTTGATTGTCATGTGTCAACGTCTTTGGGACGATCTTGGCTTGCAAAACATTCGTTTGGAGCTAAACTCCATCGGCGATGCTGAGGAGCGTAAAGCGCACAGGGCAGAATTAATTGCTTACTTTGAACAGCATCAGGCTCTGCTCGATGAAGAGGCAAAGCGTCGTCTGTACACGAACCCTTTGCGTATTCTTGATACGAAGAACCCCGCGCTGCAAGAAATAGCCACTAATGCGCCGAAACTCTTAGATTTTTTAGGAGAAGAATCGCGGGCTCACTTTGAGGGGCTACAAAAAATTCTGCGCCACAATAGCATTCCATTCACAATCAATCCGCGATTGGTGCGGGGCATGGATTATTACAATCGCACTGTGTTTGAATGGGTGACCGATGAACTAGGCTCTCAAGGTACAGTGTGCGGCGGTGGTCGTTACGATTCATTGTTCAGTATCTTTGGCGGTAAACCAACACCTGCATGTGGATTCGCCATGGGGGTTGAACGTTTACTTGAACTTATGAAAGCGAACGGTGATGGTAACGTTGCTAGTCTATGCGATGTTTATCTTGTGCATCAAGGTGAAGATGCGCGGATGCAATCCTTCGTTTTAGGCGAGCGTTTGCGTGATGCTGGGCTAGATGTTGTGTTACATTGCGCATCTGCGACTGGTGTTGGAAGTTTCAAATCTCAGATGAAGAAGGCTGACGCTAGTGGTGCTGCTTTTGCTGTCATTATTGGAGAGGATGAGGCAAAAGCTGAAACCGTCAGCGTAAAGTCTTTGCGTTCTGAAGATTTTGAAAATAATCAAGTTAGTGTTCCTTTTAGTGCTGCGGTAGACTTTCTGGTCGACCAGATTGTCTCGGGTGGCGAAGAAGAGGGGCAATGTAATAATCCAAATCATATTCACATTCATCATTAAGAACTAAAAAATGGCATACGATCTCGAAGAGCAAGAACAGATAGACACCCTAAAAGCGTGGTGGAAGCAATACGGTAACTTGGTAACGTGGTTGGCAATCGCCGCACTCTCAGCATTTGCAGCGTGGACAGCTTATAACAGCTACCAGAGAAAGCAATCACTAGAAGCATCTACCTTGTACGATGAAGTGCAAAGAGCGGTGTCATTGAACGATAATTCTAAAGTTCAAGCCGCTTCTGCACTTGTCGTTGATAAGTTCGGTAGCACTAGCTATGCGACGATGGCGACTTTGGCCGCGGCAAAGAGTGCATACGATGTGAATGACATTAAGGTTGCGAAAGATAAGTTGAACTGGGTGGCCGATAAAGGAAGTTCGGCTGAATTCAAAGCAATCGCACGTTTACGACTTGCCGCGATTGCTCTCGATGAAAAGAATTACGATGAAGGTTTCAAGCTCTTGAATGCTGAATTTCCTTCTGAGTTTGCTGCCGACGTATTGGATCGTAAAGCAGATCTTTTTGTAGCTCAAAATAAAATAAACGATGCTCGCTCCTCTTACAAGGCAGCGCTAGATAAAATGGCGGAAAAACATACGGGGCGACAACTGGTGCAAATTAAGTTGGATGCCATCGGTGGTCCGCTCGAAGCAAAAGTCGACACTACGCCTGCTAAAAAATAATCTGGGACTGAATATGTTTTTACGTGCTTCAACCTCCGCGTTACTTGCTTTGACTTTGCTCAGTGGGTGTTCTACTTGGTCTTGGAATCCTTTCTCAAAGCCTGATCCGAAAACCGCACCAGCTGAGTTGCAAAATTTTAGTTCCACAATGGCTGTTAAAGCTGCATGGACAGTGAATGTTGGCGGTGCTGGCGAATACATGTTTAGCCCTGTCAACGTTGGTTCCAATGTTTATGCGGCGTCAGCTGACGGCACCATTGTTAAGATTAACTCGCTAAATGGTCAGGTCCAGTGGAAAGTGCGTGCAGACACAAACTTAACTGCAGGTATAGGTGCAAGTGAAAAGCTTGTGGCTGTTGGTGGACAAAAAGGGATGTTGTTTGCATTTGATGCACAAGGGAAATCCCTATGGAAAGTACAAGCATCTTCTGAAATTCTTGCTTCACCGGTTGTCGCTGGAAATTTAGTTCTTGTGCATACCATCGACAATCGAGTCGCTGCTTACGATGCAATGACCGGTGTAAATAAGTGGACTCTCGAGCGTCCATTGCCATTGTTAACTCTGCGCGTTGCAACGGGTATCGCGGTTAAGGAGCAGGTGGCATATATTTCAACCCCGGGCGGCAAATTGATCGCTGTTGCGCTGCAGAACGGCGGCTTGCGTTGGGAAGTGAATGCAGCGGAGCCAAAGGGGGCCACTGAGTTGGAGCGAGTAGTTGATATGTCGGGCGCGCCAGTTATCGTCAATAACAATGTCTGTGCCGTGACTTACCAAGGTCGTGTCGGATGTTTTGATATCTCCAATGGGACCAATCGATGGAATAAAGAGATTTCCAGCGAAGTTGGGATCTCTGCTGATGAACGGTTTGTTTTTGCGGCTGACAATCAAGGTGCAGTTTCCGGTTACGCATTAAGTGGCGGCGCAAATGTTTGGAAGAATGACAAATTAACACGTCGTGATTTGTCTGCGCCGACATCTTTTGGTCGCGCTGTCGCGGTCGGTGATCGTTTTGGATTTGTCCACTTCTTGTCTCGAGAAGATGGTGTTTTTATAGCTCGTATGCCAACTGATGGAAGTAAGATTATTTCTACTCCCTTGGTCGTTGGTAATAATCTGATTGTTCAGACAAAATCGGGCGCTGTTGTCGCATTTGCGACGGAATAAGTTAATGAAACCAGTTATTGCTTTAATCGGTCGACCCAATGTCGGCAAGTCCACTTTATTTAATCGCTTGACGCGTACGCGTGATGCTTTAGTGGCAGATCTTCCTGGTCTGACTCGCGATCGCCATTATGGCGAGGGGCGAGTCGGCGAGCGACCATTTTTAGTGATCGATACTGGTGGTTTCGAGCCTGTTGCCAAAGAAGGCATCATGCACGAAATGGCGAAGCAAACTAAGCAAGCAGTGGCTGAAGCTGACGTTGTCATTTTTTTGGTCGATGGACGTCAAGGTTTAACGCCGCATGACAAGACGATCACTGATTTTTTGCGTAAATCTGGACGTTCGGTAATGCTGGTCGTAAATAAAGCGGAAGGTATGCGTTATACCAGTGTCACAGCTGATTTTTATGAGCTTGGTTTGGGAGATCCTTACGTAATCTCATCTGCTCATGGTGATGGCGTGGCGGATTTGGTTGAAGAAGCGTTGGATATTGCATTTGCGTCCCGTCCAGATGAACTGAATGAGCCTGAAAACAATAATAAGGGAATTAAGATCGCAATTGTGGGTCGTCCGAATGTCGGAAAATCAACCTTGGTCAATACTTTACTCGGTGAAGAGCGGGTAATCGCATTTGATATGCCAGGTACAACTCGCGATTCCATTGAAATTCCTTTTGAACGCGACGGGCAACAATATACTTTGATTGATACCGCAGGTATTCGTCGACGCGGTAAGGTGTTTGAAGCAATCGAGAAATTCTCTGTGGTCAAGACTTTGCAATCGGTCTCTGAGGCCAACGTCGTCTTATTGTTGCTTGACGCCCAACAAGATATCTCCGAACAAGATGCGCATATCGCTGGGTTTATTTTGGAATCGGGTCGAGCCTTGGTCGTCGGTGTCAATAAGTGGGACGGTCTCCAAAGTGATCGTCGCGATGAAATTAAGATGGACATCGAACGTAAATTAAACTTTTTGACATTTGCCAAGTTCCATTTTATTTCGGCGCTAAAATCGACTGGGATTAGTCCATTGATGAAGTCGATCGATGCAGCTTATGAAGCCGCGATGGTGAATTTGTCTACGCCAAAATTGACTCGAGCTTTGATTGAGGCAGTTGAGCATCAACAGCCAAAGCGTAAAGGTTCGATTCGTCCGAAGATGCGTTATGCGCATCAAGGTGGTCAAAATCCTCCGATTATTGTCATTCACGGTAATGCTTTGGAGGCGATTGGTGATGTGTATAAACGTTACTTGGAAAAACATTTCCGTGAGACTTTTTCTTTAACTGGTACGCCACTTCGCATTGAATTTCGCTCTGGCAAAAATCCTTTCACTAAAGAAGCTAAGTAATTTTCAGTTCAGTGCACTTTTTAGTTCGTTAAATTGTGTTGCAGTATTTAAAAAAATGTTTTCTCGTGGTATTGTTATTATCTTTAGAACACTTGAAATAAACTTAGGCGTCCCCAACTCCTAATCACAACAACATAATGGAGCTGTTATGAGCAACAAAGGGCAATTGTTACAAGACCCATTCTTAAACGCACTGCGGAAAGAGCATATTCCTGTCTCTATCTATTTGGTGAATGGCATCAAACTCCAAGGGCATGTTGAATCTTTCGATCAATATGTGGTCTTGTTGCGTAACACCGTGACACAAATGGTCTATAAGCACGCGATCTCCACCGTTGTTCCGGCTCGTGCCGTTAGTATTAACTCTGATTCTGAAACTGAGTAATTTGTTTGAATTTTTATCGCTTTAGTAATTGTTGGTTCATATGCGCGCCGGTTTAGTTGGCGTGGACTTCGGCAAAGGTGATTTTGCTGCAAGTTTAGATGAGCTTTCTCAGCTCGCGCTTACAGCGGGAGCTGAGACAATCACAAGCATCGCCTGCAAGCGCTCCAGTCCCGATGCGGCGCTTTTCGTTGGGTCAGGAAAAGCTGATGAGATAGCTCATGCAGTGATCGATCTGGCTCTCGATATCATTATTTTCAATCATGCCTTATCACCCGCTCAGCAGCGTAACTTGGAGAGGCATTTAAAAGTTCGTGTGGTTGACCGTACAAGTCTTATCTTGGATATTTTCGCGCAAAGGGCGAAGAGTCATGAGGGTAAAGTTCAGGTCGAACTTGCTCAACTCCAGCATTTAGCTACTCGTCTTGTAAGAGGTTGGACTCATCTTGAGCGCCAAAAAGGTGGTATTGGCCTTCGCGGCCCAGGTGAAACCCAATTGGAAACTGATCGACGCCTCCTTGGTGAGCGAGTCAAGATGCTCAAGGCAAAGATGGAGAAGTTGCATAAGCAGCGAGAAACACAGCGTCGCGCCAGAGGGCGTAATAAGACTTTTTCCGTCTCTTTGGTTGGGTATACCAACGCAGGAAAGTCGACGCTATTCAACACGCTAACGAAAGCAGGTAGTTATGCTGCAAATCAATTGTTTGCCACCCTTGATACAACGTCACGTCGCCTATATCTAGAGGGGGTTGGTAATATTGTTGTGTCCGATACAGTTGGCTTTATTCGTGATTTGCCACATCAATTGGTAGCATCATTCAGGGCGACGCTGGAAGAAACGATTCATGCCGATTTGCTACTCCATGTCGTGGATGCTGGTAGTTCAGTGAGAAATGATCAAATTGAACAGGTCAATCATGTCTTGAAGGAAATTGGTGCAGATCATATTCCACAGCTCTTAGTGTGGAATAAGATCGATCAGACAGTTCTTGACCCCGGGCTAGACAGAGACGAATATGGTAAAATCGAAAGAGTATTTTTGAGCGCCAAAACTGGTGTTGGTTTAGATATTTTGCGATCAGCAATTGTTGAATTAATGCAGGACAGTGCTGCGTACACTTCTGAAATTGATGATGAAACTCATGGTCTTCCATCAGTTTTGCAGTGAACAGTGCAAGTTGTTGTCTGATGAATCCTTATCTGCTGTTGTTAAAAGCAGGTGTTGTTTGTAGCAATTCAATAACCTTGTGGGTAATGAACGAATGCGAATTCCCTTTTTAAAGAAATTTAAGCCATTGCTATCGCTAAATGACCCGGAATGGGGTCGCGGGTCCAAGGATGGCAAACGTGATGATAAAAAAAACGACGATGGTCCTCCGGAGTTGGACCAGTTGTGGCGAGACTTTAATCAATCACTTGCTCGTATGTTTGGCAAGAATGATCAAGGCGGCGGAGGCCCTTCTGGACCAGGTGGTTCTGGCGCTGATATGGCGAAGTTAGGCATTGTTGTTCTACTCTCCGTTCTTGGTTTTTTTTGGATGATTAGTGGTTTCTTTATTGTTCAAGAAGGTCAGACTGGAGTTGTTACAACGTTCGGAAAGTATAGCTATCAAACGGGATCTGGTTTTAATTGGCGTTGGCCCTCTCCAATTCAAAGTCACGAGATCGTTGACGTGCAGCAGGTTCGTACAGTCGAGATTGGTTACCGTAATAGTCCCAAGAATAAGCTTGCCAAGGAATCCTTAATGTTGACCGATGATGAAAATATCATCGATATTCAATTCGCTGTTCAATATAAATTGAAAGATGCTGCGAAATGGTTGTACAACAATAGCAATAAAGAAGATATGGTTCTTCAGGTTGCGGAAACTGCGATTCGTGAGATCGTCGGCAAGAGTAAAATGGATTTTGTTTTATACGAAGGTCGAGAAAAAGTCGCTCTTGATGTGAATCTGTTGATGCAGCAGGTTTTGGACCGTTATAACTCTGGCGTACAAGTCACGAACGTAACGATGCAGGCGGTGCAACCTCCGGAACAAGTTCAGGCAGCGTTTGACGATGCGGTGAAAGCAGGGCAAGACAAAGAACGCCAGAAAAACGAAGGTCAAGCATATGCGAATGACGTGATTCCCAAAGCACGTGGTGAGGCTTCTCGCATGTTGCAGGATGCTGAGGGTTACCGTTCACGTGTGATTGCAAATGCTGAAGGTAATACAGCCCGTTTCAAACAAGTTCTAGCCGAATATCAAAAAGCACCTGCTGTGACTCGTGATCGCATGTACCTCGAGACTATGCAGCAAATTTTTAGCAGCACCACTAAGCTAATGATTGATGCAAAAAGCGCCAACAATATGATGTATTTGCCGTTGGATAAAATTATGGGGCAAGTTGACGCTGCGCAGAATCGTGCGCCAGCTGTGTCAAATAATGTAACGCCGGTTGATGCCATTCCGTCGGTCGAAGTGCGTGCGAATAAAGAAAATCGAGTCCGTGATTCTCGTGATAGAGAGGGGCGCTAATGAATAAATTACTCTCAACATTGCTTACGATAGCGATCGCTTTGTTTGCATTGAACTCCACAACCTTTGTCGTCGATCAAAAATCACACGCAATTGTATTTGCATTTGGTGAAGTGAAATCGGTGATTAGTGAGCCTGGCTTGCACTTCAAGCTACCCGCGCCATTCCAAAATGTCATATTTTTGGATAAACGCATATTGACGATTGAGTCGCCTGAGGCAGATCGGTTTATTACAGCCGAAAAGAAAAACATTCTTGTTGATACATTCGTGAAATGGCACATTATCGATCCAAAACTTTACTACGTCAGTTTTGGTGGTGTTGAATCCCGTGCTGGAGATCGTCTCACGCAAATCGTAAAGGCGGCTTTGAACGAAGAAATCACCAAGCGTTCCGTGCGTGATGTAATTTCCGGTGAACGCGATAAAGTTATGCAAGCGATTCGCACGAAAGTGACAGAAGAAGCGAAGCAGATCGGGGTTGAGATTGTTGATGTGCGTTTGAAGCGTGTCGAGTATGTCAATGAAAATATCGATTCTGTTTTTGATCGAATGAAGTCTGAACGTAGTCGTGTTGCTAATGAATTACGCTCTACAGGTTTTGCTGATTCCGAGAAAATTCGCGCTGATGCCGACCGTCAACGTATTGTTGTTTTAGCTGAAGCCTACAAAGAGGCTGAAACGATTCGTGGTGCAGGTGATGCTGAAGCAGCGAAAATTTATTCGCAAGCGTTTAGCCAAAATGCAGAGTTCTATAAGTTCTATCGCAGCTTGGAAGCATACAGAGCAAGTTTCAAAACTAAGAGCGACGTAATGATCGTCGATCAAAACTCTGAATTCTTTAAATACTTCAAAGCACCAGGTGCTGCGGCGACAGCACCAGCAAAAAAATAGTTATATAAAATCCGGGTAGGTTCTTAGACTGCACGCCTAGCGGCTTGCAGTCTTTGTGATTTTTGCCTGATCGATAAATTACCCTCTTTCAGAATTGTTGGATTCCCATGCCAAATTGGCTTTTACCTGAGAATATTGCCGACGTATTGCCTTCGGAAGCGCGCAAGATTGAAGAATTACGTCGTGTGCTGCTAGATAATTTTCGTTGCTATGGCTACGAGCTAGTGATGCCTCCCTTGCTGGAATACATTGAGTCATTGTTGACCGGTGCAGGTCAAGATATGGACTTGCGAACATTTAAATTGGTAGATCAGATTTCTGGTCGAACAATGGGTGTTCGAGCCGATATGACGACACAAGTGGCGCGTATCGATGCGCACTTATTAAATCGAAAATCAGTTACCCGTTTGTGTTATGCCGGCAGCGTTTTACATACCCGCCCATCTGGCTTACATGCGACGCGTGAGCCCTTACAGATTGGTGGTGAAATATATGGTCACGCAGGTTTGGAGGCTGATGCAGAGATCCAAGAGTTGGTGTTGGCGTCTTTGGCGCTTGCAAATATTTCCGAAGTGCGTCTGGATCTGTGCCACGTCGGAGTTCTTCGCGCCTTATTGAATTCTGATCCATCTGCGAAAGCACATGAAGCGCAATTATTTGCCTTGCTGGAGTCAAAAGACTTGCCAGCGTTGAAAGTGTTGACAAAAGACTTTCAACCTGAGATCCGTCAAGCTCTACTGGATTTGCCAAATTTATATGGCGACAAAGGGATTATTCAAAAAGCGCGTGAAATTTTGCCCCAACTGGATGGGATTGCGATAGCATTGGATGAGTTGTCTTATTTGGTTGATTTGGCGGGCACGGCTAAGGTAACTGTGGATCTGGCTGATTTGCGTGGCTATCACTACCATAGCGGTGTGATGTTTAATGCCTTTGTTCCTGGCTTGCCAAACGCAGTGGCTCGCGGTGGTCGTTATGATCACGTGGGTGAAGCATTTGGGCGTGCACGTCCCGCAACAGGCTTTTCGCTTGATCTGCGGGAGTTGGCACGTCTAATGCCTTTAGCGGAAAGAAAAGATGCGATCTTGGCTCCATGGAGTCAGGATCCTGCTTTGCGTAAAAAGATCAATGAATTACGCCTGGCTGGAGAAGTGGTTATCCAGAATTTGCCAGGCCATGAGAATGAACAGGACGAATTCGAATGCACGCGGGCAGTCGTTTTCGATGGTAGTCAATGGATTTTAAAAACTGTAGGTTGATGAGCGATGTCACAAAATAAACCAGCAAAAAATGTCGTAGTAATTGGTACACAATGGGGCGACGAGGGTAAGGGAAAAATTGTCGATTGGTTGACGGATCACGCACAAGGCGTGGTGCGCTTCCAGGGTGGCCATAATGCGGGCCATACTTTGGTTATTGGTGGTCAAAAGACGGCATTGCAGTTGATTCCATCTGGGATTATGCGTGCTGGTACTGCATGCTATATCGGTAATGGAGTTGTGTTGTCTGTGCCTGATTTGTTACGTGAGATCGATAAGTTGCAAGCAAACGGTGTTGAGGTTTGTTCCCGTTTGAAAATCTCCGAAGCTTGTCCAGTGATTTTGCCATATCACACAGCTTTGGATGCGGCGCGTGAAGCTGCACGCGGTGCCGCGAAGATTGGTACAACAGGCAAGGGCATTGGCCCAGCCTACGAAGATAAAGTGGCTCGTCGTGCGATTCGTGTTGCCGACTTGCTCAATCCAGTTCGCTTTGCTGAAAAATTGAAAGAGAACTTGGAATATCACAACTATGTTCTGGTTAATTACTTGAAGGCAGAACCGGTTGATTTCCAAAAAACCTATGATGATGCAATGCGCGATGTAGAGCGCATTCGTCCTATGGTGGCCGACGTTTCAACAGCTTTACACACTGCTTATAAAGCAGGCGCGAGCTTGCTGTTTGAAGGTGCACAAGGCAGTTTGCTGGATATCGATCATGGCACCTATCCATTCGTTACATCGAGCAATTGCGTTGCTGGTAATGCTGCAGCGGGTTCGGGTGTCGGTCCAGGCATGTTGCACTACATCTTAGGCATCACGAAAGCCTACACGACACGTGTCGGTTCTGGCCCTTTTCCATCAGAGTTGCCGACGGACCAAGGCGTTGGTAAACACTTGGCGAGTGTGGGACACGAGTTTGGTACGGTGACTGGTCGTGCCCGTCGTTGTGGTTGGTTTGATGCTGCTTTGTTGAAACGTTCTGTTCAAATCAATGGCGTTTCTGGTATGTGTTTGACTAAGTTAGACGTGTTAGATGGCCTCGAATCTTTGAAACTCTGCACTGGTTATACGATCGATGGTAAAGCTGTTGATATCTTCCCAGTTGGCGCAGAAGAGGCTGCACGTTGTGTTGCAGTTTATGAAGAGATGCCAGGTTGGTCTGAATCTACCGTTGGCGCACAATCAATGGATGCATTGCCAGTCAATGCACGCAATTACATCAAACGTATTGAGGAGTTGGTTGGCGTGCCTATTGATATGGTATCAACTGGTCCTGATCGTGAAGAAACAATCGTTTTGCGTCACCCATTTCTGTAATTCATTGTGAGTGAGTTGATGCAAAAAAATACGCCAAGTGATTTGTGGGTGTCGTGGGATGAGTATCACGCATTAATCGAACGACTTGCCATTCAGGTGCATGATTCAGGATGGCAGTTCGATCATATGGTTTGTTTGGCGCGCGGTGGATTGCGAATAGGCGATGTTTTTTCTCGCCTGTTCAAAAAATCGCTGAACATTTTGACGGTGAGCTCCTATCGTGGTGAGACTGGGCAGGATCACCAGCAGCTAATGATCGGTAGTCATATTTCAGGACTTAGTGGTGAGTTGAGCGGTAAAGTATTATTGCTTGATGATCTTGCTGATTCCGGTTTGACTTTCGTTGAAGTCGATAAATGCTTGCGTCAGCGCTATGTAGGAATTACCGAAATGAAGTCGGCGAGCTTATGGGCAAAAAGTGTTTCACAATTAATGCCTGATTACTACGTTGACTACGTTGAGGGTTCTCCTTGGATTCATCAGCCGTTTGAAGTGTATGATTCGTTGACAATTGCTGAACTGAAGGCAAAATAAGTAAATCGGCCACCAACAGTTTTTGTTGGTGGTGCTCCTCTGAACGAGGAATTTACCGTATGAAATTCATTGTGATGATCAGTTATCCTGGCTAGACACCTAGATCTGAACAGGGGTGAGGTGTGTGAGGCAGGTATAAATAAAAAAGCCGCTGATTTCTCAACGGCTTTTTTATTGAATTGCTGGTGCCCACGGAGGGACTCGAACCCCCACACCCGAAGGCACATGGACCTGAACCATGCGCGTCTACCAATTCCGCCACGTGGGCAACGGAAGGCAAGATTATAAAGTAAAGCCCACTAAAGTCAATCTATTTCAAGGCGCAGCGCCGCTCGTCACTTCGTGGGTGCGTAGGATTGGATGAACATTCCCAAGCATTTCCTCAACGGAGGCTAGGTATTTTTGACTTTAACCGATAAACTATATCTGCCTTAGCTTTGAATTTGGTATTACTGCTGCAGATCACGCGTTTGGTGTGCTGCGCGACCAATCTATATCAACAGAGACTACATCAATTTGAACAAACATCATTACCCAATTCCTAGCCGCGAGGACATACTCGGCGTCTTGCGTTCTTCAAAAACAAACCTGAAGGCGACATCGATTGCGAAAAAATTAGGCGTTAAACCTGAGGAGATCGACGGTATGGCAAGAAGACTGAAAGCAATGGAACGCGATGGTCAAATCAGACAAGATAAAGCAGGCAGCTATTCATTAGTCGCACAAGATAATTTGATCGTCGGGCGCGTGACCAGTCACCGTGATGGCTATGGATTCCTCACCCCTGATGACGGAAGCCCAGACTTGTTCTTGCCTGATCGCGAGATGACGAGGATCTTGAATGGTGACAGAGTCAGTGCACGAGTGGTCGGTACAGATCGGAAAGGACGCCTTGAAGGGGCTGTCTACGAAATCCTAGAACGTGGTAACACCCATATTATTGGCCGTCTTGTTAGCGAAAATGGTGTGTGGCTGATAGCGCCCGAGGATAATCGTATCAATCAAGATATCTTATTGGCCGGCACTCCTGGTATGGCTAAATCTGGTCAAGTGGTGAGCGTTGAGCTGATTGAGCAACCGACTAAATATTCGCAGGCTATTGGTAAAATCGTTGAGATTCTTGGTGAGATTGATGATCCTGGAATCGAAATTGAGATCGCAGTACGAAAGTTTGGAGTGCCGCATGAATTTTCTGAGCCCGCGAAAAAAGCAGCTACGAAATTGCCTGGAGAAGTTGGACCTTCCGATCTTGATGATCGTGTTGACTTACGTGATGTGCCATTAGTTACTATCGATGGCGAAGACGCGCGTGATTTTGACGATGCGGTGTATTGCACACCAGTTAAGGTTGGACGTGAAAAGGCTTACCGCTTATTGGTAGCTATTGCCGATGTCAGTCATTACGTTAAACCTAATGATGCGATCGATGAAGATGCCTTGCTCCGTAGCACATCAGTATATTTTCCGCGGCGAGTTATACCGATGTTGCCGGAAAAATTATCGAATGGTCTATGCTCGCTCAACCCAAACGTCGATCGTTTGACTTTGGTTTGTGATATGGTCATTTCTTCGGAAGGTGAAGTCACAGCGTATCAATTCTATCCGGCTGTGATGCATTCAGCGGCACGCTTTACGTATACCGAGGTCGCTGCAATTCTCGGCAACACCAAAGGGCCTGAAGCAGCAAAACGAGCGAACCTTGTACCAGATTTGCTCAACTTATACGAAGTGTTTCAAGTATTGCTGAAGGCGCGTCATCGCCGTGGAGCAATCGATTTTGAAACGACAGAGACTTATATTGTGGCTAATGCCGCGGGCAAGATTGAGAAAATTCTTCCACGTACACGTAATGACGCACATCGCTTGATCGAAGAATGTATGTTGGCGGCGAACGTTTGTGCTGCAAGTTTATTGCAAGAATACGAACATCTCGGCGTCTATCGCATACATGCGGGGCCGACCAAAGAAAAATTGACTCAAGTAAGAAACTTCTTGCGTCAAGTTGGTTTGAATTTGACTGGCGGTGATTCACCATCAGCGTCAGACTATGCGCAGTTGATGGAAAAGATCAAGTTGCGTCCTGATTCGCAATTGCTTCAAACGATGCTACTGCGCTCCATGCAACAAGCGGTATATAGTCCTGACAATATCGGTCATTTCGGTCTGTCTTATGATGCCTATGCACATTTTACTAGCCCGATTCGACGATATCCGGATTTGCTAACACATCGCGCAATCAAGGCTATTTTGGCTGGTAAAAAATATGAGCCTAAGGGAATCGATACCAGTATTTTGAATACTGCGATTTCAAACGCAGCGCGTAAGCAGATGGCTGCGGACCGTGCAGCTGGAAAAGAGCGGCCGCAAAAAGAAATCACGATTTGGGATATGCTTGGCACGCATTGTTCAGCGAACGAGCGGCGGGCGGACGAAGCTTCTCGCGATGTTGAAGCTTGGCTCAAATGTTATTTCATGAAGAATAAGCTTGGAGAAGAGTTTACCGGCACCATCTCGGGAGTTACACAGTTTGGATTGTTTGTTCAACTCGATGAAATGTTTGTCGAAGGTTTAGTGCACATCACCGACTTAGGTGCAGATTATTTCCAATTTGATGAGGCCCGTCACGAATTGCGTGGAGAACGCACAGGTAAGCGCTATCAATTGACCGATAAGATTAAAGTGCAAGTAAGTCGCGTAGACATTGATGCACGCAAGATTGATTTGGCTCTCGCAGCGAATGCTGTGCCGAATCGTTTTCCGAAAGTGCGTGAATTCGAAGAAATGGTTGAGCCACGTAGTGGTAAGCGTAAGTCCACCCCAGCAAAAGTTGTTGAGGCCTCGAAATCGAGCGTTAACAAAGCGGTCAAACCGCGTGTTTCAAATGCATATGCTGAGCCTATATCGAAAACCAAGTCACGTAAATCTACAGCAGCTCCATCACGCGCGGATCGCAAAGCGAAAGCGAGTAAGCCTGCTAGAAAAAAACGTTGATGCAGCATCAAAGTCGATTGAATTAAGTTAATGTATGTGAGTGGACGTGGTAACACGTTACTTAGTTTTGATATGAAGTCGAGGTGGTTTTTGAAAGCTAGCCTCGCATGATTAGAGAAGTCCAATGAAAAGCAAAATGATTTTCGGCTTTCACGCCGTTACCTCCCGTATCCGTCACGAGGCTTCCTCGGTTGAAGAAATTTACGTTGACAGCGATCGCTCTGATCGAC
The DNA here is from genome assembly GCF_014284155.1 of Affinundibacterium nitidum. Lineage (GTDB taxonomy): Bacteria > Pseudomonadota > Gammaproteobacteria > Burkholderiales > Burkholderiaceae_D > Undibacterium > Undibacterium nitidum. The sequence continues at coordinate 516,241 of NZ_JACOFZ010000001.1, read as the reverse complement.
GTATGCAGGAATTGATCCATGCAGCGAAGTCCGCGGGCATTCGTATCATTCAAGCTGATGATCAACGTCTGTCGAATATAGTTGGTACGCGCCGTCATCAAGGTGTCGTAGCAAAAGCAGGTGAGTTGTCATTAGCACGTAATTTGGATGAGTTGCTCGATGCTATCGAAGGCCCCCCATTATTGTTGATTTTAGATGGCATTACTGATCCACATAATTTGGGTGCCTGTTTACGTGTGGCGGATGGTGTCGGCGCTCATGCGGTGATCGCCCCCAAGGATAGGGCAGTGGGTCTAAACGCGACTGCGGCCAAAGTGGCCAGTGGCGCGGCAGAAACGGTGCCTTATATCACGGTGACAAATTTGGCACGTACCTTGCGCGATTTGAAAGAACGCGACATTTGGATTATCGGAACCTCTGATGATGTCGATAAAACGATTTACGATGTAGATTTCAAGGGTGGAATTGCGATCGTCATGGGAAATGAAGGCGAGGGTATGCGTCGCTTGACACGTGAAACCTGCGATATGCTGGTACAAATTCCTATGCTGGGCTCAGTCGAAAGTTTGAATGTCTCTGTCGCCTCAGGTGTGTGTCTGTACGAAGCACGTCGTCAACGTATTGCAAGTCAATAAAATCAAAATAGGTGGGTGTTCGGTCGCGCAAGACCGAACGCCTGCATGAATCTAAGAATCGTTCTACACTAGCGTCTTTGCACGACAATTGTGACGCTCTCGTCAGATTTTTACCATGTTTAAGCATCTTCGCGAAGATATCGCCAGCATCATTCAACGTGATCCAGCCGCCCGTAATACTTGGGATGTGATCACATGCTATCCGGGCTTGCAGGCCATTGTTATGCATGGCTGGGCAAGTTGGTGTTGGGGTCGTGGATTAAAGTGGCTGGCACGCTTTATTGCCCATTTGGCTCGATTTTTTACGGGTATTGAAATTCACCCCGGCGCTAGTATTGGCCGTCGCGTATTTATCGACCATGGCTTTGGGGTTGTAATTGGCGAAACTGCGGTCATTGGAGATGATTGTACTATTTACCAAGGCGTTACCTTGGGCGGGACTTCACTTACCAAAGGCGCGAAACGTCATCCAACTTTAGAGCATGGCGTGATCGTCGGTGCTGGTGCTAAGGTTTTGGGCAGTTTTACCGTTGGTGCTGGTGCGAAGATTGGTTCAAATTCTGTCGTGACTAAGCCTGTTCCAGCAGGTGCGACAGCAGTTGGTAACCCCGCGCATATCGTTAAGTCACCAACTGAAAAAGAAAATGCAAATGAAAGTTCAGCGTTCAGTGCATATGGCTTGAGCCAGAATGGTGATGATCCAATCTCGAAAGCGTTCAAGCATTTGACTGAGCATGTCTGTGCGCAACAAGAAGAAATTCATCGTTTGCGTGCGGCGATAGTTAGCGCAGGAATTGTTTGTGAAAAATCCTTGAACCAGAAGCCCATCAGTGCGGATGAAATTTCGCAACTCGTTGATTGAGCTTAATTCACGCTTAAGTTCAAGACTTTTGACTTTAAGTTATTCAGGAGTGTTTGCCGAAATTAGACCAGATGGATAAAACGAAGTTGACTTTGATGGTCTAGCTCTAAGTATCCGCCTCGTGCTTGTGCGCTATGATCGAAATCCCAATCTTGTAGAACGTAGCGCTCTGCAAACTCTTCCCTGTGAATTGCATTTCTATGAGTATGCCCATGAATCAAGGTACACCCTGAATGTGCCTTTACCAAATCATTTACGGCATTGAGATTCACATCCATGATCTCCATGCGTTTGGTTTGTTGTTCCTGGTGGCTCATCTTGCGCATACCCTCAATGATCGCTTTGCGCTCGCTCAAAGGCTTTCCAAGAAACTGTTGTTGCCAAGCGGGGTTTCTCACCATTTCCCTAAACTGCATATAACTAGAATCGTCAGTGCACAGAGCATCGCCATGAGATAAGAGAAAAGGCTTACCGCCTAGTTCATGTAGCGTTGGATCAACTAGCGCTTGTGCGCCGATAGTCGTGCAAAATTGTGCCCCGATTAGAAAATCGCGATTTCCTGCAATCCAGAATAATCTGACTCCGCTCTCGCTCACTGACTTGATTGATTTGACGATGCTTGAAATGTAAGGATCATTTAAATCATCGTCGCCAGCCCAATATTCGAAGAGATCACCAAGAATATATAAATTTTCTGTGTCTCGCGCTTGATGCGACAAGAAAGAGAGAAATCGTTCAGTTGTCTTTGGTAATGCAGGGCTCAGATGTACATCTGAAACAAAAAGCGCAAGCTTACGTGCTTGCGCTTTCGTGGTTGCAGCTGAATCTTTTGAAAGCTTCATTCTTGATCAGTAAAATACGACTGTCGACTTAAACAATTTCTGCTTTTTCGATAATCACACTCTCAACGGGGACATCGGAAAACATACCAGAACGTGTAGTTTTCGAAGCGGAGATCTTATCCACGATTTCTTTGCCTTCTACAACCTCTCCAAATACACAATAGCCCCAGCCATCTTGACCTGGGTAATCGAGGAAATCGTTTTTCGTCGTGTTAATGAAAAATTGCGCAGAGGCAGAATGTGGGTCACTTGTGCGTGCCATCGCTAGCGAATAACGAACGTTTTTCAAGCCATTATTTGCTTCGTTTTCAACAGGAGCATTGGTTGGTTTTTGTTTCATGCCTACTTCAAAACCACCGCCTTGAATCATGAAACCAGGAATAACACGGTGAAAAATGGTGCCAGCATAGTGACCTGCTTCAACGTAACTCAGAAAATTGGCGACGGTTTTTGGGGCCTTTTCTGCGTTCAAGTCAATTTTGATAGTTCCAAGATTCGTGGTAAGTAGAACAGCCATATTTTTCTCCTGTTTGTCTTGTTGAGTTTTCTTAATGTAGTTTGATTTACTTCATGAGCTGTATGCTAAGGATAGTGATCGGTTTGTGTGGCACATTTTGATGTATGCCATTTTCGCCGGTTGTCACACCTTTGATTTTTTCGACCGTTTCCCAGCCTTCTATTACTTTGCCGAAAGGCGTATAACCTGCTGCTGCAACCAAGGCGCGTGAGCGAGGTAAGGTGATTGGCTCTCCATTCTTCATGACGACGACAGGATCACCTACGCCGATAGGTTGATAATTTAAAAAATCATTGTTATTGACGTTGATGTAGAACTGCGCTTTTGCAGAATTAGGGTCTTGCATGCGAGCCATCGCAATAGTGCCGATATCGTTCTTTAGACCTTGTTCGAATGCTTTTCCAGCTTCGTTGGTGATAGCTGCTTCGGTTGGTTTTTCATTCATCTTGATATCGAGGCCACCACCTTGAATCATGAAATTGTCGATTACACGATGAAAAATCGTTTTGTTGTAGTGCCCCTTCTTGACGTAACGGAGAAAGTTCTCGACTGTTTTAGGTGCTTTTTCGGGGTAGAGTTCAAGCACGATATCGCCAAGCGTGGTTTTGATTTTTACCTTCGGCAGCGGCTTGCTCGGCGACGAAACTATCTGCGAGGTCAAGACCGGTTGAGATGCAACTGTTTGCTCAGCCGTTTGCGTTCCGTTTTGTGCACAAGCTGTTGTAGCGAAGAAAAACAGGCTGAAAAAAAATATACTGAGTGTATTGTTACGCTGAAAACGTGCGCCCATTTTTCCTCCAGAAAAAATTTTCTATAATTCGATTAACTTATCGTTTGAAATGCAAATGCTCAGGCTTTGTTTTGGCAACTATTTTAGCTTATTTATTCCGTGTAAAACGTTTCAAGATTAGCTGCCGGTTTTCTCTTGTTTGATGAGCCACTTGCCATCTTGTTTCACCATTAAGAGCGTTTTACGGCTACTTGCGACCAATGCTCCAGATTGATAATGTTGGCGGAATTTTACGGTAGCGTTATTGCCGTCTATTGAAACTACTGGAGATTCGTATCTAACGGTGATTTTGCCTTTGCCTTCAATTCGGGATTTGCGTTCTTCCATCCACGATTTGCGAGACTCTCCGTTTGGGGTTTGGAAATCTTTAGCGTAATACCCTAAATAAGCTTTGGTGTTTTTCGCAGCCCATACGTTCAGCCAACGATCTACCGTTTTCAAGACTTCAGCTTGAGCCTGTTGGTTATTTTTCTTGTCATTATTTTGTTTATTTTTTGCTGCCTGATTGGCGGCTATTGCAACTGAATTATTGGTCGTATTGCTTGGCTCTTTGATTGGCTCAACTTTTTGTTTTTCAGTTTTTGCTACTTCATTCTCTGGCTTGGTGCCAGAGACGAAATTATTCTCTTCGAAAACAATAGTCCATTGTGTACCTTCTTTGGCCCAATACTGACGTCGTTTGAAAGTCGCGACCCCACGGCTTGTATTAATATCTTGGGTGAAGAAACTCACGATCATATCTTCGCGGCCAGGATACTTGAATTGCGACTGCTCACGTATCTTAACCGCGCTGTCATTCATTCCTTGCAAACCAGCGTACTGTTTTTGGATCCATGTGGCTGCATTATCACCGTTAGAACTCTTGAAGCCACGTGAATAATGTTTTGCCAAAAACACGGGATTGGCAGACGCAAAGTCTTGACGCCAAAGGTCTAACATTTTGCGTGCATTGAGTTTTTCGTTCAACCACACTTGTCGGCTAACGAAATTAAGTCGTTCGCTAATCACGACTGGCGTCTTGGCGATATCCACCATGGCGGAAACTTTGAGGAAGTCCGGATTGGCTAACACCACACAGCCGTCTGATGCGAGAGGAGGGCGGCTATAGTTGGTTGCGGGAACGCCGTGCAGCCAAATTCCAGAGCCACCGCGGCCACGTAACTTGTCCCATTCATTTGGATAGTTCAACGGTAAAGCGCCTGGCCCGTAAAAGTCTGGTAGTTTCGCGCCTGGAACGCGGTTCGTAATGAAGTAAACGCCGATGGGAGTCCTTTGGTCGCCTTCTTTGGCTTTATCGACACCGAACTTACCTTGGCTTACGTAATAGTCGCTGCGCAGATTGGGCACACCGTTGACGTTCTCGTATAAATAAATACGGGCTCTTTGAGCATCCATGACCAGCGCATATTTTTGATCTTCGGCCATGTCCAATAGATTGAGCGGCACTAGATCGGGCGATGGCTTTTCAGTGATAGCGCGTATACGGGCTATTGCTTCAGCGCGGAGATCTTTTAGTTTGTCGCTATTCGAATTTGCAGCACCTAACTGTGTGACAGGTTTGGCACGCATCGCAATTAAGTCACCGCGAATTAAATGGCCTAGTTGAAAGTTTGGGTAGGCAGCCAATAAACTGTCAATTTGTGTTTGAGCCTTTGTTATCTGATTGTTAGCTAGGCTTTTATAGACGTCGATCAATAGAAGATCTGGATTGGGACCATTGCTGATTGTTGCCAAGTCTGGTTTTGGCGCAGGATTATTCGTACCGCTAGCGAACGCGCATGGACTGTTGATCAAGAACAGAGACAATGTTGTTACGAGCAGGCGTTGCCCAGCACTGAGCAGTGCTGGCTGTGTACTTCGAAAAAATGAAACCATTAGCTACCCGAACGTTCCTGCTTAATCAGCCATTTTCCATCGTGCTTGGTCATCACCAAAACCTTGCGGCTGGTCGAAGACAGGCGATCAGAAGTGTAATATTGTTTGAATTTAACGGTAGCGGTGTTGTCCTCAACTTTGATATTGAGATCCTCAATGCGGACGTTGATTTTACCTTTACCTTCGATTCGTGAACGGCGGTCTTCCGCCCAATTGCTGCGCGATTCGCCATTCGGTGTCTGGAAATCTTTGGCGTAATAAGATAAATATTTATTTACATCCTGATTACTCCACGCTTTTGCCCATGATTCAACCGCATTCGTCACAGTATCTTTATCAGAGACAGCTGAAGTTGGTTTGACATTAGACTTTGGCTCAGCAGGTTTTGAATTGTTTGCCGCTGCCACTGTTGCAGGTGTTGGTGCTGGTGGTGTCGTAACGGGCACATTCGCAGCTGCAGGCGGATTTAATTTGGGATTGGTGCCGCCCGTTGTGTTACCGATTAAGTTCTTTACCAAATTGAGCTTGAGTTTGGCCGTGGAGTTGCTCGAATCGAGTTGTAGAGCCTTGTCATATGACTGGCTTGCCAACTTGGCATACACGTCCCCAAGATTTTCATGTGCGGTGCCATAAGTTGGATTAGTACGAATCGCCATTTCTAGAGCAGCGCTCGCTTTTTGATATTGCCCGTTCGATGCATAAAGCACGGCGAGATTGTTGTATGGCTCTGGAAGTTCTGGGAAATCGTCGGTTAATTTTGTGAATACGACAATCGCCTCTGAAGATTTGTTCTGCTCGGTCAAAATAATACCTTTGAGGAAACGCATTTGCGCATCTTTTGGTTTTTGGGCGAGCACGGCATCAATTTTTTTGATCGCTTCGTTCAGTTGACCTGCTTTGTACAATTTGCTGGCGTCGCTCGCATCGTCTGCGTAGACCAGGCCTGGGGCGAGAATGGCAAACAGTGCGGAAATCGCAAATGCGTTTTTGATGGGATTGCGCATAGTGTACGAATTGTCTTTTCTAAAAAGATGTCACGAATTAGTCCATGACATGTTTGTTAATTTGGTCAGGCGCAATCTTAGCAAATAAACCCGTGCATGCGGGTAGCTATTCTGTAAATTCGCTCTAAAAAGTCACAAATTTGAGCATGTGCTACGGTTTGCATCTAAATATTTAGTTCATTGATTCAGTGTCCTCTCTGGCGCCGCGCTTTATTGAACTATTTTGGAGAATGAACAAAAAGAGATTTCTTTCTTAATTGGAGTAATTCCAGTGAAAGTATTGGAATGCGAACGCGAATTAGAAATTTTCACGAACAAAAACGGTGAATTCGATACTTTAACTTTTGTTTGGAAGGTGGAAAAAAGCGTTCTCAAGTTCCGGTTTGATGTAAAATCAGGCGCTTTTCCTTGCCGTTTGAGCCGCAAATCGGATGGCGAATGGAAAGAACGTAAATTAAAGACAAGTTTGTGTTCGAGCGCGGCAGATATCAAGAAAAATGAAAACAAATAATTCAAACCGCAAAAACGAGTTGCATGTTCCTGATTATTGGGACGAGGCTAAAAGCGAGCTCATGAAACGAGATCGTATTTTGCGTCGTTTAATACCGCAGTTTGGCGATCTTTACTTGTTGGGCCGTGACGATGCCTTTACAACACTGACGAGGTCTATTATCGCTCAGCAGATCACCGCAAACTCGGCTGCTGCCTTGTGGGAAAAGTATTTGGTCGCCTGTCCGAAGTCGACCCCAGCCGAAGTCTTGAAAGTGGGGCGTGAGACATTGGCGAGCTGTGGCCTTTCGAAGCGCAAGACAGATTACATATTGGATCTCGCAAGTCATTTTCAAGACGGTAAAGTCCACGTAGACAAATGGATTGATATGTCGGATGAGGCGGTAATCGCTGAACTCGTCCAGATTCGTGGCATCAGTCGTTGGACCGCTGAGATGTTCTTGATTTTCAATCTGCTGCGGCCAAATATATTGCCGCTTGATGATGCAGGATTAATAAGTGGGATTAGCAAAAATTACTTTTCTGGTGAGCCGGTTTCTCGGATTGATATCCGTGAGGTAGCCGCCAATTGGGAGCCTTGGCGAACGGTTGCAACATGGTATATGTGGCGAAGTTTGGATTCTAAGGCCGTATAAATGGTACAATCGACACCTATTTCTAACTCGTGTGGATTTTTTAAGGGGACACGATGACTAAGACTACATTCCTAGGATTTGAGCAACAAATCGCGGAACTTGAAACAAAAATCGAAGAATTGCGTTTTGTTCAAGACGATTCTGCAGTCGATATTTCTGAAGAAATTGACCGACTATCCCAGAAGAGTCAGATGTTGACTAAAGATATTTATGCCAAGTTAACTCCGTGGCAGGTCTCTCAAATCTCACGTCATCCTCAGCGTCCATATACGCTCGATTATATTAATCAGATTTTCACTGATTTTCATGAGTTGCATGGCGATCGTGCATTTTCTGATGACCTTGCGATTGTTGGTGGATTGGCGCGTTTCAATGGCCAAGCCTGTATGGTAATTGGTCACCAAAAAGGCCGCGATACTAAAGAACGTGCAATGCGCAACTTTGGTATGCCAAAGCCAGAGGGCTATCGTAAGGCAATGCGCCTAATGAAGCTTGCTGAAAAGTTCGATATTCCAGTCTTTACGTTTATTGATACCACCGGCGCATGGCCAGGTATTGATGCTGAAGAGCGCGGTCAGTCTGAAGCAATCGGTCACAATTTATATGTGATGGCTGAATTGAAGGTACCTTTGATCGCGACCATTATCGGTGAGGGCGGTTCGGGCGGTGCGTTGGCACTGGCAGTGGGTGACTCGGTCCTGATGTTGCAATATGCAACTTATTCGGTTATTTCTCCAGAAGGTTGTGCTTCAATTTTGTGGAAAACTTCTGAGCGTGCCTCAGACGCTGCAGAAGCATTGGGTTTAACGGCCAATCGTCTGAAGGCTATGGGTTTAATCGATAAGATTATCAATGAACCATTGGGCGGGGCTCATCGCGATCCAAAGCAAATGTGCGCGTTGGTTAAGCGTGCTCTTGCCGATACACTGCGTCAGTTCCAAGGTATGAAAACTAAGGACCTGCTAGCGGCTCGTCATGAGAAGTTGATGAGCTATGGCACCTTTAAGGAAACTCGAGTATCTGAATGAGTTTAGGGCTGGCGGCATCTGTCGATGCGTTTGAACACCGCGCGGTTGCCAAACTTGCTGGCCTGTTAAAAGATCAGGTCCCACTTGCTCTTAAGCACGGAATTGCAGTTGCTTATAGCGGTGGACTCGATTCTACTGCACTCCTACATTTGGTCAGCCGATTCTGTGCAGACCAACAAATTCCCTGTTTTGCATTTCACGTTCACCACGGCTTGAGTCGTAACGCCGATGCTTGGATGCAGCATTGCGCATCTGAGTGTATTAATATTGGTGTGCCTTTCGATTTTCAACGAGTTCAAATCAATTTGAATGGCGAAGGTTTAGAAGCTGCAGCGCGTCGGGAGCGTTATCAGGCGCTCGGTACGCTATGCACTAAACACCAGATCCCTCTGTTACTTACAGCCCACCATATTGATGACCAAGCAGAGACTTTGCTGATGCAGTTGTTGCGTGGAAGCGGCCCGCGTGGGCTAGGTGGCATGGATGACTTCAATTTTGCCCCTGATTTGCTCCATAGCGCGTCGCTTATGGTTGCAAGACCTTTGTTGCATGAAACAAGAAAACATTTGGAAGTCTTTTGCGCACACTACTCTCTGAGTCACGTAAATGACGAGTCAAATGAGGATCTCAGATTTACTCGAAATGCGATTAGACGGCAATTAATGCCGCAACTTGAAGTGCTCGCACCAAAGTTTTCACAGAGGCTGGCTAGAAGCGCCTCACATATGCGCTCCGCAAACCGCATGTTGGATGAGCTGGCGGATTCTGATCTTAGGGCAGCTCTGGATGAGGATGCGCTGCAACTCAAACATCTAGTTAATCTAAGTACAGATCGCATTGATAACCTATTTCGGTATTGGCTCAGTATTTCTAAGGTACAGATGCCATCAACATCGAAGTTGAGTGAAATGCGCAAACAGTTATTTAGCGCTCGAGCAGATGCACGTATAGGTATTCAGCATCTTGACTTCACACTGTCTCGATATGATGAGAAGATTTATTTGATACGAAGCGCTCCGAATCAAGATCCCGATCCAGTCGTCAATTTGTTATGGATGGGGGAAGGGGAAATTGAAATCCCTGAGTTCAATGGAAGATTAAGCTTTGAAGAAGCTGAGGTTGGAATCAGTCCTCAGCAACTTTATGGAAAAAGCTTGCGAGTCCAAAGACGTGTTTCTGGGATTCGTCTTCGACTCGGAAAAAATAGACCCTCAAGAGACATGAAGAGTCATTTCCAAACTTGCCGCATTCCATTTTGGCGACGTGCCCAGTTACCATTTCTGTTCATGGACGAACGATTGTTGTTTGTGGCGGAAGTAGGCATCGATGCATATTTTTTGAGTGAAGAGCCAGGACCCAAGATTCGAATATCTTGGAAAGATAACCCCTGAAAAGTGCATCAAAAGAGAGAAGAGTAAAACGAAATGAGTAGACAAATTGTCTTAGATACTGAGACCACAGGCTTGAATCCGCGTCAAGGAAACCGAGTCATTGAAATCGGTTGCGTTGAACTTATTAATCGTAAGTTGACGGGAAATAACTTTCATCGTTACATCAATCCGGAACGTGAATCTGAAGAGGGAGCGTTAGCTGTCCATGGATTAACCACCGAGTTTCTGAGTGATAAACCAAAATTTTCAGAAATCGTTGAAGAGTTTTTGGAGTACGTTCAGGGCGCGGAGCTGGTTATCCATAATGCGCCTTTTGATATGGGCTTCTTGAACGCCGAGTTTGAGCTTTTGGGGCGGGGCCCTTTCGATCAATACGTTGGAACGGTAATTGATTCTTTGGTTCAAGCAAAAGAACTACATCCCGGAAAGCGTAATTCACTCGATGCACTTTGCGATCGGTATGAAATTTCAAATGCCCATCGTAAATTGCACGGTGCGTTGCTCGATGCGGAGCTTTTGGCGGATGTTTTTTTGGCGATGTCACGTGGGCAAAATAGTTTTATCAGCCTTGATGACGAGGCAGAACAGCAAACTCAAACGGTTGAAGAAGTCATTATTGATGAAGCGAATTACGATATTTTGATTCTCCGTGCGAGTGAGGCAGAAATCGAAATACACCAGAAGCAATTGGAGGATATTGGCAAGAATGGAAGTAGCGTTTGGATGCAAAACAAGGAAATTCCAGTTTAATTCAGCAACTTCCACGCATTCATTTAAATAAAAGTTTCAGTGTTTTGCCATATTTAGGTATGAAATTAGCAAATGGAGTCCTCGAGAGAGTGCTCCATTTTGCTTTTATATCAACCTAAGATGTCAGGGAATCAATGTCTTTGTTTGTTGTTTTGTTACTTTTCGGCAAATTTCCAACATTTTTTTTGAGTAATCTCAAAAAAAAACCTCAAGTTTTCCTAATCCTGTCCGTTAAGAGTGGTACGACAAAGACTAAAAGTAAGTAAAAAATATTTTGAGAGAACCCTAAAGTTTTCCTAAAGTCTGCCGTTAATGATTTTAAGAAGCGAAAGGGTTGCAAAAGTAGTTTTGTAAGTCTTTGTTTTTTATCGAAAAATTTCTAATTTGTAAAAATTATCAATTATTTCGAAGACAATTCAAATTTTGCATTATCAACGGTGCAATATCAAATTACCGACCATATGTAGGAGGATATCCTATGTGGTCGTTCATCTTTTTCTGCGCGAAATTACATCATTTCTCTGATACAACACATTTTTCCTTGGTAACACAATGTATCCCACTGGCAATACATTTCGCTAGGGCAAATATGTGGGAGTGCTAAAATGACACCAAATGATATGATGGCTGAAATTCGCGATGCAAACTTGAGCTATTTGATGCTTGCGCAACAAATGATCCGTGCAGATAAAGCAACGGCAATTTTCCGCTTAGGTATCGGGAAGGAAATCGCTGATTTGATCGAGGGATTAAATAATTCTCAAATCTTGAAACTGGCAGGCTCCAACATGATGTTGGCACGCTTCCGCTTCGAAGATAGCTCAATTCTCTGTATGTTGACCAATTATAACAAAGAGCGCAGTTTGGCTCAGTCTCATGCTGCCATTTTGATGGCTGGCCAAAACGTCGAAGAAATTGCTTAATTTCATCGAATCTATTTGCGCACTGAGGGGAATATTATGGTGACCAAAAGTATAGTGAATGAAGCTAACGAAATCCAATTAGCGGTTGATCTAGTCAATCTTGGCGCTCGCTTGCAATTGCTTGAGTCTGAAACTTCCTTGTCACGTGAGCGACTTTTGAAGATTTATAAAGAGCTTAAAGGTGTATCACCACCGAAAGGAATGTTGCCATTTTCAGCGGATTGGTTTGTTACTTGGCAGCCAAATATTCATTCGTCCTTGTTTATGAATATTTTTAAATACCTCCGTGAACATGCTGGTGTCAATGGTATTCATGCGGTGGTTAAAGCATATAAGTTATACCTCGAGCAGATGCCTGTGGCTGACGGCGAAGAGCCTGTTCTTTCGTTGACTCGGGCTTGGACTTTAGTTCGTTTTTTCGAGGGTAATATGTTGTCTTTTGTGCGTTGTGAGCATTGCGGTGGTCAATTCGTTGGGCATACATTAGACTTGCACGATCATTATGCTTGCGGTTTATGCCATGTCCCGTCGAGGGCTGGTAAAACGAAGAAGGCAAAGCATGCCGAGTTGACGCACTAGTTAAATTTGCTTGAAATAGTGCGTCTCTTAAATAAAAGTAGAAAGGGCGCACTTTGAAAGTATCGATCGGGATTAAATCGCTGGGAATACAGTTTGTCTCTTTTTTTCTAGGCTTTCTTTTTCTGATACTTTTAAATCGAGCTTTCGGGTTTATCGCTTCACCATATGCATTTCTAGTTTGTTGTGGCTCTGCAGCTGCAATTCTCTCGCTGATTCTTAGGTTCGATTGGTGGTGGGCGCTTATACAGTTATGCTTCCCGTCGATTATCTATTTCGCCTATCAGCAAAATATCGCACCTATAGCATATTTGGCTGCCTTACTTGTTTGCGCTCTCGTCTTTTGGTCTACGTACAAGACACAAGTGCCTTACTACCCATCACGTTCTTCATTGGCTGAGCCAATTGCTTCCTTGCTTGATGAGTTTGAGTCTCCAAGTTTAATTGACTTGGGAAGTGGCCTGGGTGGCTTATTGTTTCGTCTGGAGGATTCACGTAAAAACGCCCGATTTTTTGGGATTGAAATCGCTCCCTTGCCATATTGCTGCAGTCAAATCCGGCGTATCTTGCGAGGTTCAAATGTTAAATTTCTATTCGGAAGCTACTTTAGCTTAGATCTTAGCGAATTTGATGTTGTTTTTTGTTATCTTTCTCCTGCGGCTATGCCAGATTTGTGGGATAAGGCAAGTACAGAGATGAAAAAAGGCTCGATGCTATTGAGTTATGAGTTCATTATTCCTGATGTGCCAGTGAGTTTTACGCTTGAGATGAAGGGCGGTGGGCCGGTGTTATACGGGTGGCGCATATAATGAAACAACAGAAATATATTTTTTGAGCAATATTTTGGAAAATGTTGCCTCATATTACTAGATCGCTGGTATTCTTTAGATATTGCTCTACGGATTTAATTTTGGTGTTTGGCAGTTCTTCTTGAGGAGTCTCACTCGTGTTAGTCATCGTCGGCTATATCGTTGTCTGCGGGTCCGTTTTCGGCGGTTTTGTCATGTCAGGCGGTCATCTCGCCGTTCTTTTTCAGCCGCTCGAATTACTCATGATTGGTGGCGCTGCAGTCGGTGCTTCGCTGGTCGGTAATAATGCTAAAACTCTCAAAGCCTCATTAAAGGCTTTGCCTAGCGTATTCAAAGGTTCTAAATACAGCAAAGCCTTGTATATGGAGCTGATGACAATGTTGTTTGATGTCCTCACAAAAATTCGGAAAGAAGGCTTGATGTCGATCGAAGGAGACATCGAAAAGCCTGAGGAAAGCCCGCTCTTTAGCAAATACACTTTGGTGGTCTCCGATCATCATTTGATGGAATTCTTAGGTGATTATCTTCGTTTGATGGTGTCCGGCAATATGGATGCATTTCAAATTGAAAACCTGATGGATAACGAGCTTGAGACGCATCACCACGAAGGTGCAGCACCTGCCCACTTTATTGCGAAATTAGGTGATGGTTTGCCTGCGTTCGGTATCGTTGCGGCGGTGATGGGTGTGGTTCATACCATGGAGTCTGTGGGTATTCCACCAGCAGAGTTGGGGATTTTGATTGCCCATGCTTTGGTTGGCACTTTCCTTGGTATCTTGCTGGCTTATGGTTTTGTCGGTCCGTTGGCTAGTTTAATGGAGCAAAATTTGGATGAGTCATCTAAAACTTTTCAATGCATTAAGGTGACGCTGTTAGCGAGTTTGAATGGTTATGCGCCAGCATTATCTGTTGAATTTGGACGCAAGGTTTTGTATTCCACTGAGCGGCCAACGTTCTCTGAGTTGGAAGAGCATATTAAACAATCGAAGTCTAAATAAACACCTTTGATTTAATCATGGCAAACGAAGAGCTCAGACCCATTATCGTCAAGCGCATCAAGAAACATGGTGGTGGTCATCATGGTGGTGCGTGGAAAATCGCCTATGCCGACTTCGTCACTGCGATGATGGCTTTTTTCTTGTTGATGTGGCTTTTGGGTTCAACGGCTAAAGGTAATTTGCAAGGTATTGCTGAGTACTTTCAAACGCCATTGAAAGTGGCCATGTCCGGTGGTGACGGTAGTGGCGATAGTTCTAGTGTCATTAAGGGTGGTGGTAAAGATTTATCTCTAAGGGAAGGGCAAACTCGTAAAGGTGATATTGAGGCGCCTAAGAAAACTTATAACCTTCAGGCGGCGGAAGCAGCGCTAGCAAAAGTAGATGCTGAACGCCTGAAAAGTTTGAAAGAGAAGATTGAGGCCGCAATAGAAGCGAGTCCAACACTCAAACAGTTTAAGAAGCAACTACTGCTGGATATCACGACTGAAGGCTTGCGAATTCAAATGGTGGATGAAAAAAATCGTCCGATGTTTGCTTCCGGTAATGCGGATTTACAGCCGTACACAAAAGAGATTTTGCATGAAATCGGTTTGGCATTGAATGAGGTTCCGAACAAGATTAGTTTGTCCGGTCATACCGATGCTGCACCATATGGACACGGTGAAAAAGGCTATAGCAATTGGGAATTGTCAGCTGATCGCGCAAATGCTTCGCGTCGAGAACTGATTTACGGTGGCATGGATGAGACTAAAGTTCTAAGGATTGTTGGCCTTTCTTCGTCCGTTCTATTTGATAAGGGTGATCCTTTGAACCCTATTAATCGCCGGATCAGTATTATTGTAATGAATAAAAAAGCCGAACAATCGGCGTCGCAAGATGGTGGTGAGATCGATGTTGGTAAGCAAGTTGATGTAATAACGGAACCAAAAAAGTAATGTAATTCATTAATTGCTTAAAAGATTGCAACTGTAACGTTGCAGAATGGGATGCTAAAGATGTCGAAGAAACAGATGTTGGGATCTCGGGTAAAGGAACTGCTGGCTGGTGTTTCCGACCACGGTGTTGATCATTTGGTCGAGGTCGAAACTGATCTCGTACAGACTACGCTTTTGCTGGCTGAGGCTATCGAAAAGCTTGGTGCTAGTTTTCTTGATTTGCATAGTTCGATAACCGTACAAGAAGAGCATATTAGAGAAATTATCAGTGACGGAAAAGTGCCCCAAGAGAGTGTCGATAAACTGGCGCAAATCCAAGCAGATATTGCACTGCATATTAATCGAGCCGTCACCAGTTTGCAGTTTCAAGATCTTACGAGCCAATTGATCTCTCGGACGGTGCAACGCAGCGCGGGTCTACGCGAGTTACTTTCAACCTTAGACGTGGGAAATGACATTCCACATGATGGGGGCACAGAAGAAATCGCTGGCGTGCTATCAGAGATCACTGAAAGACTGCAACGTCAGAGCATTGAGTTAAAGAGTTTGTTGCGGAAAACAGTAAATCAGCAGCATCTTGATAGTGGTGATATTGAATTGTTTTAATGATTGACAGAACTGAGAATTTTCTCAATTTTTCATAAATGGAGTAATGATGGCTAAGACAATTTTAGCAGTGGATGATTCAGGTTCCTTGCGCCAAATGGTGGCATTTAGTTTGAAGGCCGCCGGCTATCAGGTAATCGAAGCTGTCGATGGACAGGATGGTTTGGAAAAAGCAAAAAATCAGGTCGTCGATTTGGTATTGACTGACCAAAACATGCCGCGCATGGATGGCTTAACTTTGATCAAGTCGCTGCGGGCTTTGGCGACCTATCAACGTGTACCAATTTTGATGCTTACAACCGAGTCTAGTGACGACATGAAGGCTAAAGGGCGTGCTGCCGGCGCAAATGGTTGGTTAGTGAAGCCATTTGATCCTCAGAAATTAACTGAAGTTGTGAAAAAAGTGATTGGCTAATCTGGACGCATATTTGCGAGATCATTCGAGTAAATAATGGGGTGGGATAATGACGATTGACATGAGTCAGTTCTTTCAGGTGTTTTTTGATGAAGCGGAAGAACTCCTGGCTGAGAAAGAAAAGTTGTTATTGGGTGTCGACGTTTCATCGCCTGACCCTGAGGATCTCAATGCTATTTTCCGTGCTGCTCACTCGATCAAAGGTGGTGCTTCGACGTTCGGTTTGAACGATATGACAGAAGTTACGCACATCCTTGAGAATCTGCTCGATAAGATTCGTAAGGGAGAAATGGCGCTCACTTCCGATCACGTTGATGCTTTTCTAGCGGCGAAAGATGTCTTGAAAATGCAACTCGATGGGCACCGTCATGGCACTGCCGTAGATCTTGATGCTGTTGGTGACGTTCGTATGCTATTGCAGTCTTTTGTCCAAGGCGAGCTCGCGGCTAAGGCTGCACCAGTCGCAAATTTGGCTCCGGTCAATAATGCGGCCGAAACAACAGAGACATATCATCACGCCTTTCGAGTGAGCTTTGCCGAGGTTGGCGATGATGATCTGAAGTTGTTGACTTCCGAGCTAGGACTACTTGGAGACGCGCAGAGTGAGAAGGGCGCAAATGGAAAGTCGTCGATCTATCTTAAGACTAACGGTAGTCAAGATGACATTCTAGCGGTTTGCTCGTTTATCACCGATGCTGATAAGTTGACGATTACTGAAGAAGCAGTCGTGGCAGCTGTGCAACCGAGCGATGACGATTTAGGCTACGGATTCTTTGAGCCTCTGGATGCAATGTTCCCGCCAGAAACTGAAACTGCGGAGGAAGCAGCCAAGCCGGTCGAAAAAGCACCGCCACCACCACCTCCAGCGGCTAAATCGACTGCAAAGAAAGAGGCAGAGAAGAGCGCTAGTTCACAAGAATCTTCTACCATTCGTGTTGGTATTGAAAAAGTCGATCAAATTATCAATCTAATCGGCGAATTGGTAATTACTCAGGCGATGCTCACCCAACGAACACAGGACCTCGATCCAGTTTCCAACGAGCGTTTGCTTAGCAGCGTGGCGCACTTAACGCGCAATACACGCGACCTACAAGAGGCCGTGATGTCGATTCGCATGATGCCGATGGATTATGTGTTTTCACGTTTCCCACGAATGGTTCGAGATCTTGCTACCAAACTTGGTAAAAAAGTCGAGTTCGTCACCTATGGCGCATCCACTGAGCTCGACAAAGGTTTGATTGAACGCATCGTTGACCCCTTAACTCACCTGGTTCGAAATAGTATCGATCATGGCATAGAAATGCCTGCCACTCGAGTCGAAAATGGCAAGAGCGAATCAGGTAAATTGTCTTTGTCTGCTGTGCATCAAGGCGGAAATATTGTGATTGAGGTTTGCGACGATGGTGGTGGTTTACATCGTGAGAAAATCTTAGCAAAGGCAAAGCAAAATGGACTGGCGGTCTCAGATTCTATGTCTGACTCGGATGTTTGGCAGTTGATTTTTGCGCCTGGCTTCTCAACCGCTGAAGTAGTGACTGATGTTTCCGGTCGTGGCGTCGGAATGGATGTCGTCAAACGTAATATCACTCAGATGGGCGGTGTAGTAGATATTAAATCTGCC
Source organism: Affinundibacterium nitidum (assembly GCF_014284155.1). Lineage (GTDB taxonomy): Bacteria > Pseudomonadota > Gammaproteobacteria > Burkholderiales > Burkholderiaceae_D > Undibacterium > Undibacterium nitidum. The sequence continues at coordinate 498,519 of NZ_JACOFZ010000001.1, read as the reverse complement.
CGTGGTTTTGGAACGACGATCACTATTTCGCTTCCATTAACCTTAGCAATTTTAGATGGTATGTCTGTTAAGGTTGGCGATGAAATATACATCCTTCCTTTAGGCTTCGTTGTCGAATCATTACAGCCACAACGTGAAGACATAAAAGAGATTAATGGCAAAGGTAGAGTCATTAAAATTCGACAAGAATATCTCCCACTCATACCACTTTATGAGAGTTTTAATATTGTTCCGCGTCACACTGATCCATCAAATGGAATCACAGTGATCGTCGAGGTCGATGGTAAGAAAGCTGCTTTGTTTGTTGACGATTTAGTAGGGCAGCAACAAGTTGTAGTGAAGAATATCGAATCTAACTATCGAAAAATCCCAGGAATTTCGGGGGCTACAATTCTCGGTGATGGCGGGGTTTCGTTGATTTTAGACGTCGCAGCTCTGCTACGTGCAGTTCGATAAAATTTTTTTGAAGACTTGAGCTTTAAACGAGGAAACTATCATGATACAAAGCGCGGGCGTTACCACCAAAAATGCATCTGGTGAACCAGCAGACGGTGACATCACCAGACACGAGTTCTTGGCATTTACGTTGGGCAGCGAGGAATACGGCATTGATATTTTGAAAGTGCAGGAGATTCGAGGTTATGAAGCTGTCACTCGAATCGCAAATGCGCCAGAATTCCTGAAAGGCGTAATTAATCTTCGCGGGATAATTGTGCCGATTGTTGACATGCGGATTAAGTTTAATCTCGGAACGCCGACGTACGATCAACTCACTGTAGTCATTATCTTGAATATTGGAACGCGAGTCGTTGGTATGGTGGTCGATAGTGTCTCAGACGTGATGACATTGATGCCGGAGCAAGTGCGCCCTGCGCCAGAAATGAATACAACTTTCAATGATGATTTTTTAATCGGTTTGGGTACGTTAGATGAACGTATGCTGATACTTGTTGATATCGAGAAGCTGATGTCGAGCCCAGAAATGGGACTACTGGATCATGCGGAATAAGATTGAGCTCGAAAAAATTGAGAAAGTGTTGATGCCTGAGTGCTGAAAGCGAATACCAATAATGGCAAAACAATCTGAGCGCAGTGACGGCGAAAAAGAGTTTGAGTTTAATCATCGTGATTTTGATCGAGTTCGCGAACTGATTTATAAACGCGCCGGGATTTCGCTTTCTGAGAGCAAGCAAGAGATGGTTTATAGCCGTTTGGCACGCCGCTTGCGAGCAACAGGAATTAATTCTTTTGCGACATATTTGAATATGTTGGAACGAGAAACTGAGAGCCAAGAATGGGAGTCATTCACGAATGCATTGACCACCAATTTAACTTCGTTTTTTCGGGAGGAACATCATTTTCCTATCCTCGCTGAACATGTGAAAAAGAAGCATGGCCCCTTACGTATTTGGTGCTCCGCAAGTTCCACAGGGGAAGAACCTTATTCGATAGCCATGACTGTATGTGAGGCTTTGGGGACGATGTCTCCGCACCTCGAAATTGTCGCAACTGACATTGATACCAATGTGTTGGCTGTTGCTGCAAAGGGCGTATATAACATTGATCGCGTCGAAAAAATGTCGCAAGAGCGCGTCAGGAAATTTTTCTTGCGTGGCAAAGGTCGGAATGATGGAAGTGTGATGGTTAGACCGGAAATACGGAATCTAATTACCTTTGAACCGCTTAATTTGTTAGACGATCGATGGCATATACAAGGCGACTTTGATGCCATTTTTTGTCGGAATGTCATGATTTACTTTGATAAGCCAACGCAGTCAGGAATTCTCAGGAAGTTTGTGCCATTGATGAAATCGGACGCGTTACTTTTTGCCGGACATTCTGAAAATTTTCTTTATGTCTCGGATGATTTTAAGCTGCGTGGTAAGACGGTTTATGTTTTAGCGACCGCAGAAGAAAAACGAAAAAAAATGAATTCACACGAATTAAATAAAGGGTGATCCATGAGTCAGTTTAGTGAAGAACACTTTGCGACGAATGTTTATTACGATCGCACTTTTGATTGCGATGCGGCGAAAATTCTACCTGGAGAATATTATTTCACCGGTAAAGATATGCTGATTGTGACCGTGCTCGGTTCATGTGTTTCTGCTTGCATCCGTGATCGTGTTTCCGGCGTTGGTGGAATGAATCATTTTATGTTGCCCGACGGAGGGGAAAATTCTGAGAATCCTGTCTCTGCTTCCATGCGTTATGGTACCTATGCAATGGAGGTATTGATCAATGAGTTGTTGAAGGCGGGAGCAAAGCGAGAGAACATGGAAGCCAAAGTATTCGGTGGTGGTAACGTTCTTCGGGGGTTTACATCGATCAACGTGGGCGAGCGTAATGCGAAGTTTGTATTGGACTACCTGCGCATGGAGAGAATGCGAGTAATCGCAGAAGATCTTAACGATATCTATCCAAGAAAAGTTTATTTTTTTCCGCGTACAGGAAAGGTTTTAGTCAAAAAACTCAAAGTCGAACACAACGACACGCTCAAAAAACGCGAACTCGATTACGCGAGCAGGCTCAAGAGTGCACCAGTTGGTGGTGACGTGGATTTGTTTTGATTAAAATGATTTCTCAGCTCCTTCTACATTGGGTGAATAGGCGTTCGTACGGAGAAACACAATGAAAATTAAAGTTCTCATCATCGATGATTCAGCGCTTATTCGCAGTATTTTGTCTGAGATCATTCGAAATGAAAGTGATATGGAGGTTATTGGCGTTGCTCCCGATCCTTTAGTTGCGCGTGAACTCATTAAACAAACAAATCCTGATGTCCTAACTTTGGATGTCGAAATGCCGAAAATGGACGGCTTAGATTTTCTCGAGAAATTGATGCGTCTAAGGCCAATGCCAGTCATCATGGTTTCATCTCTGACCGAACGAGGGTCGGAAATTACCATGCGTGCGCTGGAGCTGGGAGCGGTCGATTTCGTGACCAAGCCAAAACTTTCAATTCAAAGTGGCATGCTTGAATATGCACATGTCATCACTGACAAAATTCGCGCGGCATCAAAAGCAAAAGTGCGTACGCGCGCAGTGAGTTCTGTAGCAAGTGCAGCACCTAGCTCTAGCGTGTTGCCAGCAATGAAAAACCCATTGTTGAGTAGTGAGAAGCTTATTATTGTTGGTGCATCGACAGGTGGTACAGAAGCGATCAAGAGTTTTCTCTGTCAAATGCCTTCCGATTGTCCGGGTATCTTGATTACTCAACATATGCCTGAGGGTTTTACGAAATCTTTTGCTAAACGTCTGGACGGAATTTGTAAGATTTCCGTCTCTGAGGCACAAGGTGGTGAGCGGATTCTGCCAGGTCATGCCTATATCGCACCTGGACATTCTCATCTGAAGTTGGCTCGTAGTGGTGCGAATTACGTCACTGAATTGGACGCGTCGGAACCGGTTAATCGTCATCGTCCTTCGGTTGATGTCTTGTTTCGTTCTGCGGCAAAATTTGCAGGGAAGAATGCAGTCGGTGTCATTTTGACTGGCATGGGAAAAGATGGTGCGGAGGGTATGTTGGAAATGAAGGCAGCGGGCGCCTTTAACTTTGCTCAAGACGAAGCCACCTGCGTGGTATTTGGAATGCCACGGGAAGCTATTGCCGTGGGTGCGGTGCATGAAGTCGCGGCCTTGAACGATTTACCTACACGTGTCCTTGGGTATTTGGAGCAACACGGTAGCAGAGCGTTGCGTGTTTAGTGTCTTATTGTTGACTGTTGTTGTATTTTGCTTCCCCAAATTTGTTTATATAACCGATAATGTGTATTACCCGTCCTTTAGAAATCATGGAGTAATTTATGGCTGATCAAAACCTCAAGTTTTTAGTTGTTGACGATTTTTCAACGATGCGTCGCATTGTGAGAAATTTGCTCAAGGAGCTCGGATATTCAAACGTTGATGAGGCGGAAGATGGAGCTCTGGGTTTGGCTAAGTTGAAGAGTGGGGACTTTGACTTTGTTATCTCGGACTGGAACATGCCAAATATGGATGGTTTGACGATGTTGCAGCATATTCGTGCTGACCCTGCTTTGGCTAAATTACCTGTTTTGATGGTCACTGCAGAAGCGAAGAAAGAAAACATTATCGCTGCCGCACAAGCAGGTGCAAATGGTTACGTCGTTAAACCATTTACTGCCGCAACCTTGGACGAGAAGCTACAAAAGATTTTCGAAAAGTTAGGCAAGCCCGCTTAAATCAAATCGAGATCTTTCGGAGTCGATATGAACACCAGAGTTGAACACTCTCAACACGACGAGCTTTTGGTTCGTGTTGGACATATGACACGCCTTTTGCATGACAGCCTGCGTGGTCTGGGACTAGATAAACTCCTTGAACGCGCGGCTGAGGATATTCCTGACGCACGTGATCGACTCGATTATGTGGCAAAGTTGTCAGAGCGTGCTGCACAGCGTGTACTAAACGCTACCGATGCTGCGATTCCTTTGCAAGAGTCGCTCGATGATGGAGCAAAAGATCTGGCGATACAGATTAAGTCACTTCTTGCTGCTAATGCGTCCCAAGAACAATACCGGGCGCAATTAGAAAGGACATTGGGGTTTTTGGAGTCGACCAATACCCATACGAAGGAAACAAAGGCTCATCTAATTGAAATTATGATGGCTCAAGATTTCCAAGACTTGACTGGCCAAGTAATCAAGAAAGTCACCGAATTAGCCCAACACTTAGAGCAGCAATTGGTACAGCTGCTTATCGAGTATTCTCCCGAACAAATTAAGCGTCCTCAGCAAGATGGTTTGCTGAACGGCCCGCAAGTAAACCCTGAGGGTAAGTCTGACGTGGTTGCAAACCAAGGACAGGTTGATGACTTGTTAGATAGTCTCGGGTTTTAGCGTTTCACCTTCAATACAAAATTTATGAGTCAGCCAAATTTCATCGTTCGAGAACCTCTTTTAGATCCAGCGCAGCGTGTAGTTGGTTTTCAGTTATCTTGGCAAAGTAAGAGTGCTAGTGGTGAGGTCGACGTCCCTGCGATCGACGCTCTAATCGCCTTTGTGGCTGACGAGCTTAACGATGAAGAAAACGGTTTTCTCCTTGGGGATAGCATTATTTTCTTAGAGGCAGTTCCTGGGTTGCTTCAAGCAGCGAGCTTAAAAAAATTAGCACCTGCAAATACGGTACTGATTTTTTCGAAACGATATTTTGGAGACCAACAATCTCTAGATGCGATCAAAGAATTGAGGCAGTTAGGATTTGGTATTTGTTTGAGAAACGCTGATGCCACAGCTCTTGACCGTTCAATTTTCTCATTAATTACCCATTTCGAAGTTCAAATCGATGGAGCGAATCTGGCTGCTCAGGCAAAAACCTATGCGGCACTGAAGCAATCCAACGTACAAATGGTGGCAAGAAATGTGGGAAGTTGGCAGAGTTTTGAAGCTTGCGCCGCCTTGGGATTGAGCAGTTTTGTCGGAAAATTACACCTAACTCCGAGACCAAATCCAAGTCATAAAGGACTCAATACCACGCAAACAACAATTCTCCAGTTGATGGAGATGATTCGCAAAAATGCAGATATCCAGCAGTTAGAAACGGTCGTTAAGCGCGATGCTGCGCTCGCATATAAGCTCTTGCGTTATATTAACTCTGCTGGGTTTGGTTTGCGCACAGAAGTGCAATCTCTGAAGCATGCGGTGACGATTCTAGGTTACAGTCCGTTATACCGTTGGCTTTCTCTGCTGTTGGCAACCGCTAGTACTAACGGTAATTCTCCGGTGTTATTAGAAACCGCGATTGTGCGCGGGCGTTTCGCGGAATTGCTTGGACAACCATTTATGTCCAAGACCGAAGCTGAAAATTTGTTTGTTGCTGGTATGTTTTCGCTGTTAGATCGTTTGCTTGGATTGCCAATGGAAGAGGTCTTGTCGACCATTCAATTACCGGAGAGTGTGGTTGAAGCATTGGTGTCTCGCGGCGGTATTTATGGGCCTTATCTGGCTCTTGCAGAGGCCTGTGAACTCAATAGCATGTTGGTACAGTCTTTGTCTGAAACATTGAAAATTGCGCCTGGGGATGTGAACAAAGCCCATTTGTCCTCTTTAGTTTGGTCGAAAAATATTATTTCCGCCTAGTGTCTTAGCCCACACTACAACATTCTCTTCAAAGCCAGTATCTTCCCCCGAAAGCCGTCGTCTCGACGGCTTTTTTAATGTACTAACAATGTCAATCAAAGCGCGTTGAGCCAGCATTTACCGGGCAAAATGAGCAGCTTAAAATACTTGTTCTTGGGAAATAAGGGTGGAAACTCGGTCTATTCAGACGATCCCTTTCCGATGATTTCGCGAATAATCTCAGCTATGACAGAAGTAGTGTTGAGTATTTGTGATAGGTCACGGTAATGGCAGAAGATAGCGGACTAGAACGAACCGAAGAGGCGTCACCCCAGAGGCTTGAGAAAGCAAGGGAAGAGGGGGACGTTCCGCGTTCGCGTGAGCTTTCCACATGCTTGGTGTTACTAGCAGCTGGTGGTGGCTTATACGCTATGGGGGGGAGCTTATCACATCGACTAGGATCGGTATTGACTAGCGGCCTTGGTTTTGAACGGGCCGCTGCATTTGATCCAAGCTTTCTTACCTCTAAGATTGCGGCAATGATCGCCGACGTGTTCATCGCATTTACTCCAATTGCACTGCTATTTATTATCGCAGCGATTGGATCACCTTTATTGATTGGTGGTTGGTTATTCAGCGCAAAGGCGTTTCAGCCGAAGTTCGAACGTATGGACCCACTGAGCGGTCTTGGAAACATTATCTCGGCGCGGGCTGGGGTGGAACTCGTGAAAGCAATCTTAAAAACCATTCTGATTGGTGCTATCGCCTGGGTTGTCATTAATCGCCAGAAAGAAGCAATTTTTGGTTTGGTGTTGGAGACCATTGATAGCGGCCCGCAACATCTGGGAAGTATGCTCGGTTTCTCATTTTTGGCAATCGTAGCGGGATTGGTTCTGATTGCTGCGATCGACGCGCCTTATCAAATGTGGTCCTATGCCGAAAAGCTAAAAATGACGCATCAAGAGGTGGTGCAAGAGTCAAAAGAAGCTAATGGTAATCCACAAATCAAAGCGAAGATTCGTCAACAACAACGTGAGATGGCGAGACGCCGCATGATGGCAGAAGTTCCAACCGCAGATGTCGTTGTCACTAACCCGACACATTTTTCCGTCGCATTGAAATACTCGGATGGAAATGGTGCACCCCGGGTTGTGGCAAAGGGCGTCGATGAAGTCGCAGCCAAAATTCGGGAATTGGCGAAAGAACATAACGTTCCAATCTTGGAGGCGCCACCACTAGCGCGCGCATTGCACAAGCATACGGAGTTAGGTGATCAAATTCCAGAAGCCTTATACGCCGCAGTTGCTGAAGTATTGGCTTACGTATTTCAACTTCGTACTTTCAAGAAAAATGGTGGATTGCGTCCAACAGAGCCGAGTAATGTTGAAGTTCCAAAAGAATTAGATCCACTTAATAAAGTGAACGAGGTTGAAGTATGAATTGGATGAAAGTTAGTGCTTGGATTAGTGGCCCAGGATCGAAGGCGATCGCGGCGCCTATTTTGATCATCATGATGCTTGCGATGATGATATTGCCCTTGCCACCGTTCGCCCTAGACATTTTTTTTAGCTTCAATATTGCCCTGTCGATCATTATTTTATTAACGAGTCTTTATACGGTGAAGCCACTCGACTTCATGGTATTTCCGACTGTTTTGCTGGTCAGTACAATGCTACGCCTTTCGCTAAACGTAGCCTCAACACGTGTCGTTTTGACGGAAGGGCACACCGGTCCCGATGCTGCTGGCAAAGTCATCGAAGCATTTGGACACTTTCTGATTGGGGGGAACTATACCGTCGGTATCGTCGTCTTCGTTATTTTGACTATCATTAACTTTACTGTGGTGACCAAAGGTGCCGGTCGTATTGCCGAAGTTGGTGCACGATTCGCATTGGATGCGATGCCGGGTAAGCAAATGGCGATTGATGCAGACTTAAATGCTGGTCTTATCGCTGAACAGGAGGCGCGTCGTCGCCGTACCGAAGTGGCCCAAGAAGCCGAGTTTTACGGCGCTATGGATGGTGCAAGTAAATATGTAAAAGGTGACGCGGTTGCAGGCATTATGGTTACCTTGATCAATATTGTGGGTGGCTTGATTGTTGGTATGGTCCAACACGATTTGGATTTTTCAAACGCGTCAAAAATATACACCTTGCTTGCAATTGGTGATGGTTTGGTGGCTCAAATTCCTTCATTAATCATTTCAACCGCTGCCGGTATCGTTGTCTCTCGAGTCGCGAGTGAAGAAGATATCGGTAACCAATTCGTCAGCCAGCTTTTCGCTAAACCTCAGGTCATGTATATCACCGCGGGCATTATTGGTGGTTTGGGAATCATTCCAGGTATGCCGCACTTTGCGTTCTTATTATTGGCGTCGGCCATGGCGGGTGCAGCATATATGATGAGTCATCGTAAAGAAGCTGAAGTTCCTACTGAGAATAAAGTCGAGCAAGCAAGTGCGGCTCCAGAAATGGAAGAAGCGACCTGGCAAGACATTTTACCTGTTGATACTTTAGGACTAGAAGTTGGCTACCGACTCATACCTTTAGTAGACAAAACCCAAGGTGGAGAACTGCTGCGTCGTATTAAAGGGATTCGAAAAAAATTCGCGCAAGAGATAGGATTTTTATCACCACCGGTTCACATTCGCGATAATCTTGAACTCAAGCCATCCGCCTATAGAATTAGCTTGAAAGGTGTTGAGATAGGGACCGGCGAAGCAAACATGGGGCAATACTTGGCGATTGACCCTGGCATGGTTTCGGGCACCGTACCTGGCGTACCGACAACTGACCCTGCATTCGGTTTGCCCGCGGTATGGATTGACGCTTCAACGCGTGAATTGGCCCAATCACTTGGTTATACAGTAGTTGATGCTGGTACGGTGGTCGCAACACATTTGAATCACCTCATCACATCGAACGCTGCCGAGTTACTTGGACGTCATGAGGTTCAACAATTGCTTGATCATTTAGGAAAAGATTCGCCTAAATTGATTGAAGACTTAACGCCACGTTTGCTTTCTCTTTCAGCAATACAGAAAGTCTTGCAGAACTTACTGATAGAAGGTGTCCATATCCGTGACATGCGGACTATTGTCGAAACACTTGCCGAGTTTGGTGCGCAGACACAAGATCCAACTGAACTGACCGCGCAGGTAAGAATCGCCTTGGGACGTGCGATTGTGCAGCAAATCTTCCCAACTGGGAATGAGCTGTCGGTGATGACTCTAGACACGAAGCTGGAAAGATTGCTCATGCAAACCCTTCAAGGTGGTGGCGTTGATGGCGCAACAATGGAACCTGGTTTGGCCGATACCATTGCATTGCAGACCGAATCAGCCGCACAACATCAACAACAGCTCGGCTTGACTCCTGTGCTGTTAGTGCCTGGCCCACTACGACTTTTGTTGTCACGATTCTTACGTCGCACATTACCGCAAGTCAAAGTCTTGTCGCATTCTGAACTACCAGAAAATAAAACTATCCGGGTGACTAGCCTGGTCGGAGGTCAATTATGAACGTTAAAAAATTTACTGCACCAACTTCTCGCGAGGCATTGCGTAAAGTGCGTGATGCCCTAGGTGTCGACGCAGTGATCTTGTCGAATAAAAACGTCGATGGAAATGTAGAGATTTTGGCGATGGACGACAGTAGTCTCGGGTCGATTTCACCAGAGCCAGCGAAACCAAAACATAATGATTCGGAATTGCGCTTTAATCCGCAAGGTGCAGGTTTAAAAGCAAGAGCCCAAAGTACGGAAATTTTGCATGGATTGAAATCTGGTTTAGAGATGGAAAGTTTGGTGAGTCCAGGCGAGGTCGCACAGATGATGCGTGAAATTCGTTCTATGCGCAGTATCCTTGAAAACAAGATTTCAGAAATTTCTTGGATCAATACTCAACAACGTGAACCACGAAAAGCAGAGTTGATGCGAGAAATGTTGGCAACGGGATTTAGTGCAAGTTTAGCCCGTCATGTGATCGAAAAACTCCCTGAAACCGAACAATCTAATAATGGTTTAGATTGGATTAAGAGTATTTTGAGCCGCAACCTGTCGACGATCTCAAACGAAAGTGAGATCTTAGAGAAAGGTGGCGTATATGCTTTGGTGGGCCCGACTGGAGTTGGTAAAACGACGACAACGGCAAAACTTGCTGCACGTTGTGTGATGCGCCATGGTCCTTCAAAGCTCGCGTTGATTACGACGGATGGTTATCGTATTGGTGCTTATGAACAACTGCGCATCTACGGCAAGATTCTAGGTGTGATGGTCCATTCAGTGAAGGATGAAGCGGACCTAAGAATAGCGCTTGCTGAATTAAAGAATAAGCATACTGTTTTGATCGATACCGTTGGGGTCAGTCAACGAGACAAGATGGTGACTGAGCAGGTAGCGATGTTGTCTGGTAGCGGTTTAGATGTAAAGCGTTTGCTATGCCTAAATGCGACATCAACAGGGGAGACGCTCAGTGAAGTTGTGAGAGCGTATGCTGGTGCGGGTTTGTCAGGTTGCATTTTGACCAAGCTAGATGAAGCAGCGACGATTGGTGGCGCACTCGATATTGCCATTAGGCAGAAACTACATATCTACTATGTTGCAAGTGGACAGCGTGTTCCTGAGGATCTGCATATCGCGAATAAACAATACCTCGTAGATCGTGCCTTTAAATTAAAACGTGAAACTTCTGCCTATAAGCTACAAAATGATGAACTTCCATTGTTAATGGCAAATGGCAACGGCGATACAGCACGACTGGAGGTGTCTCTTGGCTAACTTTGATCAGGCCGAAGGCCTTCGTCGTATGTTGGAATTGCCGCAAAAGAGGGTCCTTACCTTTTTGTCTGCTTTGCCTGAATCAGAACGAAATGGCACAGTAATTAATTTGTCAGCAAGTTTGGCTCGTAAAGGAAAGCATACGTTGATGGTGGATGCGAAAACTTCGGCGTCAAGTTTGAGCGCGTGGCTCAACTTACAAGCTGATCAGACTTTGTTGGATGTGGCACGACAAAAGCGTACAATGGAATTTGTAATTAAAGAGGTTTCGCCTGGCTTATCCGTGACCAAAGTAAGCCACTCGACGCCGCAATCTTTACAACTACCAAAAAGCGGATTTCGCGAGCTTTCAAAGGTGTTTGACATCGCCGCAAGTCGTTCTGATGTCGTCGTGGTTGATTGCGAATTGAATGCTGATGATACATTTCTCTTATCGTCTTTTGACGATAGCGACGTAATTATTCAGTTATCGGCTGATCCATCTACCATCAAAATTGCTTATGGCTTAATTAAACGCTTGCAAAGTAGTTTGGGTATTCGTGAATTCGGTATTGTTGTAACGAACGTGAATCAAGCGCAAGCGGAACTTATATTTGCTAATCTTTCAATGACCGCGAAACGTTACTTGGCGGTAGATCTTGATCTTGTCGGCTACATTCCGGAAGATTTGTATTTGAAACGTGCTACTGAATTAGGGCGCTCTGTTGTAGAAGCGTTCCCTTTATCAAAGGCATCCAATGCATTTGTGCGCATTGCTGATAAACTCATATCTACTGCGACAAGTAGTTTGAGATTTAACTCTGCTCCTATGGTAGGTGCGCAATTGGAATATTAATTAATTTATGTACACAGCAAGTGGTAAGTCAGATAAAAACTCAATACTCACTGAGCATGCTCCGTTGGTAAAGCGTTTGGCATATCAGTTAAAAGCGAGACTTCCCCCTAGTGTAGAAGTAGATGACTTGGTGCAGGCAGGCATGATCGGTTTGTTAGATGCCGTAAATCGATATGAGGAAACTCATGGTGCGCAGTTTGAAACCTATGCGATTCAGCGGATCCGTGGTGCGATGTTGGATGAATTGCGAAGCAGTGATTGGTTGCCACGCGGCGTTCGTCAGAATATGCGTAAGATCGAGAATGCAATGAATGAACTGCAGCAGCGCTTAGGTCGTCCTCCACTCGAGACTGAAGTGGCAAAGCATTTGAAGCTTTCTTTAATTGATTATCAAGAATTATTAGGCGAGAGCGGTGGGCATCAGTTGTTGTATTACGAAGATTTTCACGATGCTGACACCAAAGAACATTTTCTTGATCATTTCTGCAATGACGAACGCTCGGGTGACCCTCTCCAAGATTTGCTTCATGGTGATTTTCGTGATGCTGTGGTGTATGCGATTAACGCCTTGCCTGAACGGGAAAAGCTGTTGATGGGGCTTTATTATGAACAGGAACTCAATCTAAAAGAAATTGGTGCCGTGATGGGCGTTTCCGAATCACGTGTTTCGCAATTACATAGTCAAGCGGTGGCGCGGTTACGTGCATCGCTGAGGGAGCGCGCGTGGACCGGGCTAGCTTAATTGGTATTGTTCTTGTCTTGGTCGGCATTCTCGCCGGTCAAACGCTGGAAGGTGGACATCTTTCTTCCTTGTTGCAGCCTGCTGCCTTCACCATCGTAGTTGTTAGCACGATTGGTGCAGTATTACTGCAAAGTCGGCTGCCAGTTTTCATTCGCGGCATAAAAATGCTGAAGTGGATAGCATTTATGCCCGAAGATAAAAATCGTAAAAATGTTCAAGATGCATTGGTGTGGAGTGTGGTTGCCAGACGTGAGGGTTTTTTGAGTCTAGAACGTTATATTGACTCGGCCAAAGATGCATTCATTGAAAAGGGGCTCAAATTAGTGATCGATGGTGTCGATCCAGAAAGACTGAAAGAAATCTTAGATGTTGATATTTCTTTCTATGAAATGGAACAACGACAAGCAATCAAAATTTGGGATGCTGCTGGTGGATACTCTCCGACAATAGGTATTCTCGGTGCGGTGTTAGGCTTGATCCATGTGATGGAAAATTTGAGTGACCCAAATAAACTTGGCAGCGGCATTGCTGTTGCCTTTGTGGCGACGATTTATGGCGTGGGCTTGGCCAATCTTTTTTTTCTGCCAGTCGCCAATAAACTTAAGGAGATAGTTGGGCGTGAAGTAGTTCGTCGAGAAATGTTAGCCGATATTTTCTATAGTATTGCACAAGGGGATAGCCCTCGTATCGTAGAAGAGCGGCTTTCCAATCACCGCAAGTAAAGCAGAGCGAAATGGCGCGTAAGAAGTACATTGAAGAGCCTGATAACCATGAGCGTTGGCTTGTATCTTATGCCGATTTCATGACCTTGCTTTTTGCTTTTTTTGTTGTGATGTATGCTATTTCTTCTCTTAATGTGGGTAAGTATAAAGTCTTATCTAATTCCCTTACCGGTGCTTTCGGCACTTCAATGATGGCATCGGGTGCCATTCCAGATCCAAAATTAAATCAAACAAACGTACTCGAACCGATACCTAATATTCGTCCTAAACCACCTGAGCCTCTAAAAAAAGAGCGGGAGAAGATGACTGGAGTGGCAAAAGATATTTTGCTAGTACTCGAGCCTTTGGTGCGGGAAGGGAAAGTTAAAGTGACGCAGACTAGTCGTGGGGTCTCAATTGAAATTAATGCGAGCCTTCTATTCGCTCCAGGCGAAGCCAAACTCAATACAGATTCTATTCAAGCACTCAAAGCAATTGCTGAAGTGTTGAAGACTGATAATCATGCTATTCAAGTTGAGGGTTTCACCGATAACTTACCCATTAGGAATTCTGTTTTCCCATCCAATTGGGAGCTATCTGCAGTTCGGGCGAGTACTGTTGCACGGCTTTTCATGGAGAATGGTGTCGATGAAAGTCGAATGACTGCTGTTGGGCAAGGACCGAAGTCTCCTGTAAGTTCGAACGAAACGATAGAAGGACGTGCCCGTAATCGTAGAGTGACAATCACGATTTTGTCTTTGCTGCCTGAAACTCCGGTAGAAGTGCCAGTCTCTAGCGGAACTCAACGTTAGTCAAACCTTTTGAACGCTTAATGATTTTCGAGGACAGTTAGTTGGAACCCTGTCATCGTCCCTAGAGGAAAGGCTCGGCTTGTGATTTGGTGCGTAGGTCAGCCAGCAATAATGCCGCGGCCGCTATTTGAATTTACGCGTGATTGACCATCTGCACCATATACAGATGCGGTTTGATCGTTCTGCTGCAGTATATTGAGAGTAGTCTGATTGCGTACCATGTGGCGGTTAATCAGAATACCATTCGTTCGATTGTTCTCTTTGGCAGCCGAAGACAAATTAAGCAATCGCTCCCAATTGTTTTGAACGTCACTTGAAGTACTAAGCTGCGAGAATAGAAGGTTCATCCCTTCAGCATCTGGGCTCAGCCCGCTTTGTGATAGAGAAGAATTACGATTTTTTTCTAATGCAATAATCTGTGTCAAAAGAGTATTTTTTTCAAGAACGATAGTCTCTAGTTTGTCAGGAGTGTTATCAACTAAGACTTCTTCTTCTTTCTTTAATAACTGTACCAACGCCGACATAAGTTCGACTTCTTGCGCAACGATGTTCGCAATATTTTGTGCGTTGGTCAGATTTTCGTTCATGTTGGCTGTCTTCTCGAATTTAATAAATCTTTAACGGTTTCCAATAAACCATCCGCAACCTTTTCAGCATCGACTTGAAAACGCCCTTCAGAGATTGCCAATTTAATTTCTTCAACCTTTTTGGCTTCAAAAACAGCACCGCTGGCTTGTGTATTTTGCATTGCTTGCAATTGCACTGACATTGGCGATATTTGTACATTGTGCGAAGGTGTGGTCGCCACTTTCGCATTATCACCAGCCTTGTCCGCACGCGGTGCGGGAGGGCTATTTGGTAGCCCTTGGGTGGAACTGAGTGAGTCGTTAATTTTCACGGCGATACCTCTATGGTTGGATTTACATACATCTACACCTTCTGTAACGGCTCTCTTATTTTAAACTTTAACCTTATTTTGAGAAAACGAGAGATGTGTAGTCCAATAAGTTAATTTTGTATTTCTATAATGCCACCAAGTTTAGCAATCCCAGTGATAAGTTGTCCATTATTTGTTTTCACTCGTGCAATTTGTCCTTCGTTGGCGTTTGTCATTGCTGTTGCCTCAGTTGATACGCTAAAGCCTTTGCCATTGCTAATTACTTTGACAGTTTGTCCTTGTTGAACCACCTGAGGACTGCGAAACATATCCGCTCTCAAGGCTGTGCCGGCGGTGTAGCTACCTTGGATTGTTTTTCCGATCACTTGCTGTGAATTTGTTATCGCGCCTCCAGGTAGATTGCTCAACTCTCCGTTGACTTTGATTAAGTCTGAGGCAGTCATAACTTGCGCATTACTTAAGTTATTGGCTGCAACAAAATAACTACCTTTGATTCTTACTTGAGCAGAAATATAAATTTGCCAAGGTTTTGGTGCATTGCATCGGACGCCTACGGTCAATTTTCCCCACGCCTTACTGCCTGGGGGAAGGAAGGCTTCTGCACTATCACAGTTGTTCAATTTTAAGCGGGTGTCGATATTGCTCACCTCAATTTGGGCATTGTCACCGAACTCTTCTGCTGTTTTAGCAAGAAATGATTTCGTCAATTCTCGGATTTGTTCGTGGTCCTGAGATTGTGCAAAAGTGTCAATGCAGCACAAAAACATGATCAACAAAATGAAAGTATTTCTCAACATTAGCTTACTCCTTAGGAGTAGTGACATTGCTGAAATTGTAGCCTCACGCGCGCAAAGCAATTAAATGAATAGATGGGTTTTTCGTGGTCTGATCTGCATATCGAATTGACTTTCAGAGGACTACTATGCATTCATCAAAAACCGTAATTTGAATCGATTTCGAAGTGATTTAGCAGGAGTGTAAATTGACTAAACTTGATGATTACCTGCGTTTCCATGAATCCGCTTTATCTGTTCGTGGTCAGCGCCAACAATTGTTGGCATCGAATATCGCTAACGCCGATACGCCAAATTACAAAGCGCGCGATATCGACTTCGGAAAGGCGATGAGCGCAGCCCTGGAGAAAGCAACACCTCCAAACTCTCTAAAGAAGAGCGATTCCTCCCATTTGGAAGCCAAGGGGACTGTCGCTGGTGTAGTACCTGGGTATCGTCAGGAGTCACAAGGTAACGTCGATGGGAATACGGTAAATATGGACGAGGAGCGCAATGCTTTTACAGATAATGCGCTTCGTTATGAAGCAAGCCTGACCATGATTAACATGCAAATCAAGGGCATTCTTGCAGCGATTCAAGGCTGAAATTTGGGTTGGAAATAGGGGTAAATCATGTCTCTTTTTAAAATTTTCGATGTCTCTGGTTCAGCCATGAGTGCTCAATCACAGCGTCTCAATGTAGTCGCGAGCAATCTGGCGAACGCCGATAGTGTCACGAGCTCGAATGGTCAAGCGTATAAGGCTAAACAGGTTGTGTTCAGCGCTATGCAAAGTGCCGACCCTTCGTCTACCGGTGTCAAAGTTAGCCAGGTTGTTGAAGACACGACCCCTGCGAAATTGATGTACGACCCTAAGCATCCACTGGCAGATGAAAAAGGTTATGTCGCGATGCCAAACGTAAATGTTGTCGAAGAAATGGTGAATATGATTTCAGCTTCGCGCTCATATCAAACCAATGTTGAAACGATGAATGCAGCGAAGTCGATGCTGCTCAAGACCTTAAGTCTTGGACAGTGATGCCAATGAAAGGTAATTAGAATGAATACGATCACTACACAATCGGTTGATCCGACCTTGCTGTCAACAATGAATGGTGGGTCTTCGACTAAGTCTGCTGCGCAAGCTGCCCAAGACCGATTCATGACACTCTTGGTGACTCAGATGAAAAATCAAGACCCACTAAATCCGCTTGATAACGCACAAGTCACAAGCCAGTTGGCGCAGCTCTCAACAGTAACTGGTATCGATAAGTTGAATGAAACTGTGTCTGCAATGAGTGGTAATTTCCAGAGCAGCCAGGGCTTGCAGGCCGCCAATATGATTGGGCATGGCGTAGTTGTGCCGGGCAATAATGTCGAACTTAAAGACGGTAAATCAGTATTCGGTTTTGATCTTCCTCAGTCCGCTGATGCTGTTCGAGTTCAAATCAAGGATGTATCAGGTTCCGTAGTCAGAACACTAACTTCCAATAATATGTCTGCCGGAATGAATTCGATGACTTGGGATGGAAAGAATGATAGTGGAACTTTGCTTGGCAATGGTAACTATGAGTTTGTCGTTGATGCGAGTTCGGGAGATAAAAAATTGACGACGACAAGTCTCAGTTTTGGCATGGTGTCTAGCGTCACGTTTGGAAAGCAGGGTGCTCAATTGTCCATTTCCAACGTCGGTGACGTCGCGATGGCCGATGTTCGGCAGGTATTTTAAGACAGGTGTGTTTTGATCGGAATAAAGATAAAAAATATTTTTTGTTTGGTTCCGGTGGCAGTCGCGGTCCGCGATCTAATTTATCGAAGCTAGAGGAGAAATCTCATGGGTTTTCAACAGGGTTTAAGCGGTCTTAACGCTGCATCAAAATCACTTGACGTGATTGGTAATAATATTTCGAACGCCAATACTGTTGGCTTTAAGATGGCGCAAGCGCAATTCGCTGACGTTTTTGCGAATTCTCTGAGTGGCGCTGGGACAAGTGGAGTTGGGATTGGTGTGAAAGTGCAAAGTGTGAATCAGCTTTTCACACAAGGGAATATCAGCTCGACGAATAATCCTTTGGACATTGCGATCAACGGCTCAGGTTTCTTTAGGATGTCGACGAACGGTGCGATCACTTACAGCCGAAATGGTCAGTTTTCACTGGATAAGAGCGGAAACATTGTGAACTCACAAGGTGCTAGCCTTACAGGTTATGCCGCTGACACAAATGGCGTTTTGTCTACCGGTGCTGCAGTACCATTGACGATTAATACATCTGATATCGCCCCAAAACAAACTGATACGGTAAATGCACTTCTGAATTTGGATTCCCGATCTTTGGTTCCGGGAACTCAAGTACCAGTCGCCAATCCACCTGTGATTATTCCGGTGGCATTCTCTTTAACAGATCCACTTTCTTATAATAACGCGACTTCCGTTGCTGTCTTTGATAGTTTGGGTAATTCCCATGTCTTGCAAACCTTCTTCGTGCGTGTTGACCCTTCTCCGACTGCGCCTGTGCCGCGTGTGCCAACTGGCACCGTGACCGCTGAGTGGGACGTTTTTGCCGCTGTTGATGGGGTATTGATCAATGGTCCTGCAACCGCACCTGCGCCGACTAATTCTATTGGTAAAGTCGGTTTCGATAATATGGGTAAGTTAGTGGCTGCAACACCAAACTTTGCTACAACAGATCCCAATGCGTTTGCGATTGCAATCCCTGTCTCGACCGGTGCCGTTACCCCAATTTCCACACCGACGATCAAATACGATATGACAGGTATGACCCAATACGGCTCGGCATTTAGTGTCAATTCGATTAAACAAGATGGTTATACCTCTGGCAAACTCTCCAAGTTTAATACTGCAAAAGACGGCACGATTGTCGGCAGCTATACCAATGGTAAAACGGCCGTGCTTGGACAAATAGCGTTGGCAAATTTTACGAACCCAAATGGTTTGCAATCGTTAGGTGACAACCAATGGACGGAGACTGCGACCTCGGGCCCTGCGTTGGTTGGGCCTCCAGGTTCGGGCAGTATGGGTGTATTGACTTCAAATGCAACCGAAGACTCCAATACGGACTTGACTGGCGAGTTGGTAAATATGATTACTGCACAACGTGTATATCAAGCGAACGCGCAGACTATCAAAACTCAAGATCAAATTTTACAGACCTTGGTGAACTTGCGTTGATGAGTAAAGTATTGTCGCTGGGGGAGGCTCTATGGATAGATTGATTTACACGGCCATGACAGGTGCTAAACATTTGTTGGAGCAACAGACCACAAATGCGCACAACTTAGCCAATGCGACTACAACTGGTTTTAAAGCACAACTCGATTCTTTTCGTGCGGTGCCTGTGATCAGTGAAGGTCTCCCTACGCGGGCTTTTGTGGTCGATGCGACTGTCGGTACTGATTTTTCGACCGGTGTCTTGCAACATACAGGACGAGACCTTGATGTTGCTGTGCAAGGAAAGGGGTGGCTAGTCGTTCAAGGTGAAGATGGAACCGAGAAGATGACTCGTCATGGCAGCCTGAAGATAAGTGAAAACGGTATTTTGCAAACTCAAAATGGTTTGCAAGTCGTGGGCGAAGGAGGTCCAATCACTATCCCACCCGAAGTCACAATAGCGATTGCGAAAGACGGCACGATTTCTACCATTCCAATGGGAACAAAGCCTAACGCTGTGCAAACCATTGGCCGACTAAAGCTGGTGAATCCGCCCGAAAGCAACTTGGTGCGCGGCGACGATGGCTTATTCAAGACCAAAGATGGAGTTATTCCTGATGCAGATGCTGCAGTCACGGTAACGCACGGAAGCTTAGAGGGAAGTAACGTCAATGTGGTGGACTCCATGGTGACTATGATTAACCTTGCCCGTCAGTTCGAAATGCAAATGAAACTCTTAAGTAATGCAGAGAGTAACGAGACAAAAGCCAGTCAGATCCTCACTTTAGGTTGATATTTGTTGGCGCATAATAGAATTAAGTAATGTGGCCCTCCACAGGAGAAAAAAATGATACGTTCATTATGGGTAGCGAAAACAGGTCTCGATGCGCAGCAAACGCAGATGGACGTGATCACCAATAATTTGGCGAATGTCAGTACGAATGGTTTTAAACGTTCACGTGCTGTGTTTGAAGATCTTCTGTATCAAACAGTGCGCCAGCCAGGTGCGCAGAGTTCGCAACAAACTCAACTGCCTTCCGGTCTGCAGCTAGGTGTTGGCGTGAGACCTGTTGCCACTGAGCGGATATTTACCCAAGGGAACTTACAGCAAACCGGTAATAGCAAAGACTTGGCGATTAATGGTCAAGGATTTTTTCAAGTGTTGATGCCTGATGGTACAACAGGTTATACACGCGACGGCTCGTTTCAGGTCGATAATCAAGGTCAATTGGTTACTTCCAGTGGCTTTGTAATTCAACCTGCTATCACGATTCCAGCGAATGCCCAGTCAATCACTGTGGGGAGAGATGGAACCGTATCTGTTACCCAACCAGGATCTACCGCACCTGTACAAGTCGGATCAATTCAATTGTCTACATTTATTAACCCAGCTGGGCTGTTGGCGTTGGGTGAGAATCTTTACGTTGAGACTGCAGCTTCCGGTAATCCGGGTACCAATACGCCAGGCACAAACGGCGCAGGGCTGATCGTGCAAGGGACGGTTGAGACCTCTAATGTGAATGTTGCAGAAGAATTGGTGAGTATGATTCAAACGCAACGTGCGTATGAAATCAACAGCAAAGCCATTACGACTTCAGATCAAATGTTGCAACGATTGTCGCAACTTTAAAGCATAGCCTGCATTAATTGAGGGAGTACTTATGATGAAGTGTTTTCAGCGACTCGTGATGGTCCTCAGCGTGTTGGGATTGACGGCTTGTGCGATTACGCCAACGCCGATCGTTCAGCAACCCGGTATGGTACGTGCGCAAACTGCGAAAAACCAAAAAGAAGCGAATGGTGCGATTTTCCAGGCAGCGTCCTATCGGCCATTGTTCGAAGACTACAAGGCTCGCTTGGTAGGTGATGTCTTGACGATTGCCATCAGCGAAAATACCTCAGCAGCGAAAGCGGCAGCATCTTCAGGAAGTAAAGCGGGCGGCGCGAGCTTTGCGGCGCCAACTTTATTTGGTATTCCAACGACGACAACGGCAAAAGCCTCGATATCAACAACAGCGTCGTCAAAATTCGATGAGAAAGGTGCAGAAACAGCGAGCAACACCTTTACAGGTACGATTGCTGTTACGGTCGTTGATGTGCTTCCCAATGGCAATCTACTCGTTAGTGGAGAAAAACAAATCGCGTTCAACAAAGGCGCGGAATATGTGCGTTTTTCAGGTGTCGTTAATCCACAAACGATTACTGCTGCTAATACAGTGTCCTCTACGCAAGTCGCTGAAGCGCGTTTTGAATATAGATCAACGTCGCGTGTCGATTTAGCGGAAGCGAATTCATTATTGACACGTTTCTTCTTAAGCTTTCTTCCTTTTTAGGGATATTCATCATGCGTAAATTGATGAAAAAAATCGTTGTGACAAGTGTTCTTTGTTGTGCCTGCTCTCCTTTCTTCCTTGCTACTGCACATGCTGAACGTCTTAAAGATATCGCAGGAATTCAAGGGGTTCGCCAGAATCAACTGATGGGATATGGCTTAGTCGTTGGACTTGATGGCAGTGGTGATCAGACGACCCAGACACCTTTTACCGTACAGAGCATTATCAGTATGATGCAGCAAATGGGTGTCAGTATTCCAGTGGGCACGAGCTTACAGTTAAAGAATGTTGCCGCGGTGATGGTCACGACCTCCTTGCCGCCATTTTCTCAACCGGGGCAAACCCTTGATGTGACAGTGTCCTCCATGGGGAATGCAAAAAGTTTGCGTGGTGGGACATTGCTGATGACACCGTTGAAAGGTGCTGACAACCAAATTTATGCGATGGCACAGGGTAACTTGTTGGTTGGCGGTGTGGGTGCTTCTGCAAATGGAAGTAAAGCCCAGATTAATCATTTAAGCGTTGGGAAGATATCTGGCGGGGCGACTGTCGAACGTGCTGTGCCATCTCCTTTAGGGCAGGGCAATACAATACAGTTGGAATTGAATACTGCTGATTTCTCCACTGCGTCTAAAGTAGTTGAGGCGATCAATAAGAAGTTTGGCGCTGATACAGCTGCTGCAGTTGATGGACGTGTGATACAAGTCAAAGCACCCATGGTGAACGACCAACGGGTGGCGTTTTTAGGTGCATTAGAAAGTTTGGATGTATCACCTGCACAAAATGCGGCGAAGGTCATTTTGAACGCGCGTACCGGTTCGATTGTGATGAATCAAGCGGTCAGTCTCGACACTTGTGCTGTTGCACATGGCAATCTGTCGGTCGTTATAAATACTGAAAACACGGTAAGTCAACCAAATGCGCTGTCAGATGGACAAACGACTACGACTGGGAATTCGAACGTTTCAATTACTAAAGAAGGAGGTCAACTGCTTATGCTAAAAGCGGGAGCTTCTCTAGCCGACGTAGTGAAAGCGCTCAATTCAATCGGCGCAACTCCACAAGACCTTCTTGCTATTTTGCAAGCGATGAAGGCTTCCGGTGCATTACGTGCTGATCTTGAAATTATTTGAGGCCGTTCATGATAGGTAAAGCCGATATCTCAGAAAACCTCGCATTTGATACCAAAGGTTTAGATGCGTTAAGGCAGTCTGCGCACAATAACTCTCCGGAGGCATTAAAGGCTGCTGCAACTCAGTTTGAGGCTTTGTTTGTCAATATGCTCATGAAGTCAATGCGCCAGGCAGGAAGTCAGGATGGAATGTTTGATAGCGAACAGAGTCGCATGTACACCTCGATGTTGGATCAGCAATTGTCGCAAAAAATGGCAAGTCGCGGTTTGGGCTTGGCCGATGCCATGGTAAGACAGATGTCAAACAATGCTATGTCTCAAGTTGTCCAAAGTGAAGTTCAGTCTCCTCCTGCATTGGGTGGTATGGCAGGGATTGATCAATACTTACAACAGCAGAAGCAGAGCATTCGGGCTGCGAAGTTAGTCGAAAATACACAGCCTATTGTTAGTAACTCAGGCCTTAAACATGTACAAGAGTTCACCCAGCGCCTTGGTGCTGAGGCGCAAGCTGCGAGTGCCGAGACTGGAATTCCAGCAAAATTTATGTTGGGACAGGCAGCACTGGAGAGCGGTTGGGGAAAACGTGAGATTAAGGCTTTAGATGGCACCAGTAGTCACAATGTGTTTGGCATCAAAGCTACAGCGTCTTGGAAAGGTCGCACGGTCGAAGCAATAACCACCGAGTACATTAATGGTGTTCCGCAACAACGTGTCGAAAAATTTAGGGCATATGATAGTTACAGCGATGCTTTTAAAGACTATGCGCGTCTCATCAGTAATAATCCGCGATATCAAAATGTAATGGAAAGCGCCGGAGATCCAACCCGTTTCGCCCAGGCATTGCAAAAAGCAGGTTATGCAACTGATCCTCATTATGCACAAAAGCTCAATAGCATCATTCGCCACTCATTTGGCGCATCTTGATGATCTTGCACTTGATTAAAGTTTTCGCTAACTCACCCGATAACTGAATGACGGTAGCAGTTAAAAGTTTGCAATTTTTACAGATAGGTTGATATATGGGCACCAGTATTCTCGGTATCGGACAAAGCGCATTAGCGGCTGCCCAGATGGGAATTGCGACGACTGGACATAATATTGCCAATGCCAATACACCTGGTTATAGCCGGCAGGTGCTGCTACAAAGCGCTGCTGCAGCTCAAAATGACGGGGGTAGTTTCATTGGACAAGGCACCAAAATTGGCGAAGTGAAGCGCATTTACAATGAATTTATTGGTCAACAAGTCAACGTTACCCAATCTGCTCAGAATTACTCTGCAGCGTATTTGAATCAGGTCCAAAGAATCAACAATCTCGTTGCAGATCAGACAGCTGGCATTTCCCCTTCACTTCAGGAATTCTTTAGTGCAATCCAAAATTTAGCATCGACACCGAATGGAACTGCTGGTTCTGCAGCGAGACAATCTGTGTTGTCAACAGGAGCTGCACTTACTACGAGACTCGCTGGCCTCGGTGCGCAACTTGATCAGGTGTCTGAGGAAGTGAATAGTCGAATTTCTCAGACAATTACTGATATCAATGGTTATGCAAAACAAATTTCGCAACTCAACGATTCAATTGAGACAGCGGAGAGTATTTCCGGTGGCGCAACGCCGAACGACTTGCTTGACCAGCGAGATTATGCGGTCACTCAACTGAGTCGCCTTGTGAATGTCACCGTCGTTGAACAGAGCGGCAAGTTCAATATTTTTATGGGAACCGGGCAACCTCTAGTTCTTGGTGCAAAAGTCAGTGTTTTGCAACCAACAAGTTCCCTTACAGATCCAAGTCGAATTCAAGCTTCCTATGAAAGCAATGGAACCCTAATTCAGCTGAACGAAAAGAGTATTACCGGTGGTGAATTGGGTGGTTTGTTTGCTTTTAGAACAAACTCGCTTGACGCGTCACGTAATTCTATAGGCCGTATTTCAATTGCCATTGCGACTGAGTTTAATGCTCAGCACAAACTAGGGCAGGACCTCAATGGGCAAATCGGCAATGACTTTTTCTCGATTGCAGGTCCAAGCTCAACACCAAGTAGTGCCAATACTGGAACGGCAAATATCGCAGCAAGTTTCGCAGATGTTGGGGCGCTAACGCTTAGTGACTATCGTGTCCAGTATTTAGCAGGTACATCACCTGCACCGAACTATTTCAAGATCACACGGCTGTCAGATGGGAATGCGCAAACATCGAATACTTTGCCAGCGGTGATTGATGGCATTACCTTCAATTTGAAGTCTAGCGCCGTTCTGCCAGCAGTCAACGATGAATTTTTAGTTAAGCCCACCGCAGCTGGAGCTTCGTCGCTTCGTGTGGCAATTTCGGATGTTTCTAAGATCGCTGCAGGTACTCCGTTGTCGACAACCACGCCAGCAACAAACTTAGGCACAGGGAAAATAACTCCAGGCGTTATTGATGCTCCTGTCGCTGTGAAAAGCAATTCATTAACAGCGAGTATTGGTTCTGTGGTTGTGGCAGATTCATATCTCTCTACAACATTATCATCGCCATTGAATCTAAGCTTCGCCTCAGCGCCGAATTCTCTCGCTGGATTTCCTGTCGGGGCTCTGGTATCGGTGACTAGCGGTGGGGTAACTTCCAATTATGAAGTCGCGGCTGCGGCGGCTCCCTCTGCGACACCCCCTAAAGTCGTCAATGTGCCATATACAAGCGGTGCAACGGTCACCTATGCAGGCATCAGTTTTGTGATCAAGGACAATCCAACTGCGCCAACAGCGGGTGAGACATTCACTTTGGCTTCGTCAACGCCAGTGACGGCGTCAACATTGACCTACAATTCAGTAACGAATTCATTCTCTGGTTTTCCGGCGACAGCGAATGTGACCGTAAAAAATGGCAACACGACGACATCGTATGTCGCGGGCGCTGCTATCCCCTATGTGGAAGGGTCAACGATTAGTTATAACGGTTTAAGTTTTGTTGTTTCAGGTGCGTATCGGAATGGAGATGTCATTAATATCTCTAATAATGCTTCAGGTACGGGTGACAATCGTAATGCGGTTTTATTAGCGGGTCTTCAAACGAAAAATACGATGTCGTCTGGTTCGACCAGTTTTCAAGGTGCCTACGGCCAGTTCGTAAGCCTCATCGGTAATAAGGCTCATGAATTAGAAGTGACCAATTCTGCTGAGACCAAACTTTTAGATCAGGCTTTGCAAGCGCAACAAGCTGAGTCAGGTGTTAACTTGGATGAAGAAGCTGCAAATTTATTGCGGTATCAGCAGGCATATCAAGCTGCAGGAAAGTTAATGCAGATTGCGAGTCAGTTGTTTGATGCGCTCTTGGCATTGGGTAGATAAGAGGTTTAATTATGCGTATCAGTACTACGACAATTTTTCAGAACGGTGGCGGCCGTATTAGCGACCTTCAAGTTGCATTGAATCGTACTCAGCAGCAGATCGCTGCAGGTCGTCGCATCTTGTCGCCCTCAGATGATCCAATTGGTTCAGCTCGTGCGCTAGTTATTTCCCAGTCTGATGCGGTTAATGATCAATATGCAACAAACCGCAAAAATGCGATAAATACCTTGAGCGTTGCGGAAAACACGCTCGGCAATGTGACTGATGTTTTGCACAATGTCAAAACACTCATGGTCAGTGCAGGAAATGGCGTTCTCAGCGATCAAGAACGTTCATACATCGCCAATGAGCTTCAAGGTAACTTGGATCAATTATTGGGCCTCGCAAATTCTACCGATGGTACGGAAGCCTATCTTTTTTCTGGATTTTCTTCGACGGTTGCGCCTTACACCAAGACACAGGGTGGGGCGTCTTATAATGGTGATCAAGGGGTTCGATCGATTCAGGTAGACACTTCGCGCCAGATTCCAATTAGCGAGTCCGGAAACGCCATTTTTGGAAATATACGGACGTCAACAAACCAATTTAACGTCGTTCCCAATCCGTCAAATACTGGAACTGCTACAACAGCCGTTGCGATTAATGTGCCGACGACAGCGAACCTCACTGGCAATAACTATGAAGTTGCATTTGATTCCACAGGTTTGAATTTTAGTGTCAAAAACACGACAACAGGAAATACTGTCGTACCGTCGACGGCATATACTAATCCAACGACTGTGACAGTGGATGGAATGGACATTACTGTTGCCAATGGCGCAGGACCGAGCGCTGCTCCAGGACCAAACGATAAATATACAGTTCAACCTGGAAATCAGAATATTTTCGAAACCTTGACTGACGTCATTAACGCATTGCGAACATCTGCGACCACGTCGCAGGGGAAGCTTGAGCTTAATTGGCGTTTGAATCAAGCGAATAGCAATGTCGATAAATCATTGTCGAACGTTCTAACGGCGCGGACTAACTTTGGGACTAGTTTGAAAGAGCTAGACGAACTCAATAGTGCAGGTGATAGTTTAGGTTTGATTTATAAGCAAGAGCTTTCCGATATTCAAGATCTCGACTATGCGAAAGCAATCACTGAGCTAAATCAAAATCAAGTGGTGTTGCAAGCTGCGCAACAATCGTTTGTAAAGGCGACTTCTTTGTCCTTGTTCAGTTATATGAACTAGTTTCTTTTGAAATCCAAGTGCCACAAAAAAAGGATGCCGTAGCATCCTTTTTTTATTACTGTGATCTTGATTTGGGTCGTTAAATCACTCTTGTCATTTTTTCAGCAACATAGGTTTTTTGTTCAACCGGCTGAGGAGCAAGTTTAACAATAGCGAAAGAAACATTATCGCCATGCGAGTTTGCTCGTTCTCGCGCCTTCCGAATCATCAGCTCAGACGCTTGTCTCGGAGTGCTCGCGCCAACCGCAACCGATAACTCAATATCGCTGAAGTAATGCCAGAGGCCGTCTGAACAAAGTAAAAAGGAATCCCCTGCAACGAGGTTGTCTTTCTCGCCGAAGGTGACATAAGGGATCGCATTTTTTGAACCCAATACGTTCACTAAGACGTTCGACATTTTATGATTCTTGGCCTCTTCTGGTGTAATCATGCCTTCGTCAACCAAGCGCTCAACATAAGAGTGGTCTTTGGTACGCTCGGCAAAATTCGGGCCAGAGAAACGGTATAGGCGAGAATCACCGACGTGTGCCCAAACGGCTTTCTGTGGAGATATGACCAGTGCTGCGAATGTGCTGTGAGGTTCTTTTTCCGAAGAAACAGCAGACAGTTTAATCACCGTGTGAGCTTCGTGGACGATTGCTTCTAGCATCGCCTTGATGTCATTACCTGGGAAAAACTCATCAAATAGCATTTTTGCGGAACGAATAACTTGTTCTGCGGCAATGGCGCCGCCACTTTTTCCGCCCATACCATCTGCCACCACGGCCATCATGTGGCCAGGGGCATTGGGGGCAGCGAAGAGCGCGACACGGTCTTGTTGTTCTTTGCGATCGCCGATGTGTTGGGCGGTACCTGCTTCGATCTTATATTGGCTCATACGTCTGGGTAGATTACACTAGTCGGTATTTCCGAAATACTTAATTAATTCGTCTTATTTTACTCGTTCTTAAAGCTTATGGATCATACAAATCAAATTAGAATGCGCATTTGTGAGTTGGAGGTGGAACATCGTGACCTCGACTCCGTCATTGAGGCGATTGTGAAAGATCCAAATCATGATGAGTTGCAACTTCGACGATTGAAAAAGCGAAAATTGCAATTAAAGGATTACATCGCTTTGCTCAAGATGCAATTGTCACCCGATATTCCGGCTTAAATTTCCGCTTGGCGGTCGGTTTGGCTACTGCCTCGGTCCAAATCGTGATTGCGTCTAGGAAAATTCCTTCGTGTTTTTTACATACCACTTATTTTGACAGAAATTCAATCAAATTCGAATGCCCAAGGTATTCATGACCGCGAAGTCGAACAGATTTTCGGCGAAACGGGCTTACTCAGTTCTTCTATTCCCGGTTATCGTCCACGTGCGGCCCAAATTGAGATGGCAAAGTCGATCGCTCTGGCCATCGAGGGGCAGAGCACTTTGCTGGCTGAAGCAGGTACAGGAACAGGTAAAACCTATGCTTACTTGATTCCCGCTTTGCTATGGGGTGGCAAAACTATCGTTTCCACGGGAACCAAGAATCTGCAGGATCAACTGTATTTACGCGATATCCCAACAATCAAGAAAGTATTGAAGGCTCCGGTATCGGTCGCGTTACTCAAGGGACGCGGCAACTATCTTTGCCATTTTCATTTGGAACGTACGCTACAAAATGGTCGCTTAACTTCCCGAGAAGATGTTGGGTATCTTCGTGATATTTCACGTTTTATCAAAACGACGATGAGCGGCGATAAGTCTGAGTTAGCGCGAGTGCCTGAAACTGCCCCAGTTTGGAATTTGGTTACTTCGACTAAAGACACTTGTATGGGGTCAGAGTGCCAATACTATCAAGACTGCTTTGTTATGAAGGCGCGAAAAGAAGCGCAGCAGGCCGATGTTGTGGTCGTCAATCACCATTTGTTTTTTGCTGATCTAGCCCTTAAGGACACTGGTATTGCCGAGCTTCTTCCCTCAGCAAACACTGTCATTTTTGATGAGGCGCATCAGTTGCCCGAGACCGCTACTTTGTTTTTCGGGGATGCGGTCTCGACCTCACAGATCTTGGAACTTTGTCGAGATAGTTTAGCTGAGGGCTTATCTCATGCCAGAGATGGCGCAGAGTGGGCGAAGATTGTGGCGCCGGTCGAACGTGCGGCTCGAGATTTACGTTTGGCTTTTCCCCAAGATTCGATCCGGCTTTCTCTGGCACAGATTGCGCCATCGAGTCCATTCTTTGAACACTTGGAAGCGCTGAAGGATAGTTTGGAAGACCTGATTGCGACATTAGAAAAGCAGGCAGAACGCGCTGAAACGATTGAACAATGTCGGGTGCGCGCAATCGATTTGCATTCGTCGTTAGAGGATTGGAGAGAGCTCGACCCAAATTCGAAAGAGGCAAAAGGAAAGCCAGATTGCGTCTTGTGGGTTGAAGCGTATTCGAGTTCTTTGCAGCTGCATAAAACACCGTTGTCGATTGCCCCAATTTTCAATAAGCAACGGGAAGGCATGCCCCGAGCGTGGATATTTGCCTCCGCAACGATGGCAGTTAAGAATGACTTCAGTCATTATGTGTCTCAGATGGGTTTATGGGATGAGCCTGCCAAAACTTGGCCAAGTCCCTTCAACTATCAAGATCAGGGCTTGCTCTACGTCCCTGAAAATATGCCGCAACCAAACTCTTGGGAGTATACCGATGCAGTGGTTGACGCAGCCTTACCGCTAATCGAAGCGGCAGGAGGGCGTACATTCATTCTGTGCACTACGAACAAAGCGGTCAAACATTGTGCAGAGCGTTTGCGTGACGAGTTTGAAAAACGAGGTTTGGCATTTCCTTTGTTTGTGCAGGGCGATGCCGGACGTACTGAACTGCTTGATCGCTTCCGCGCCGCAGGCAATGGGGTATTGATCGGGAGTCAGAGTTTTTGGGAGGGGGTCGATGTACGAGGTGACGCACTTTCTTTAGTCGTGATTGATAAATTGCCGTTTGCTCCTCCAGATGATCCGGTACTTGCAGCAAGAATTGAAGCCATGGAGAAAAAGGGCCTGAACGGGTTTGTGCACCATCAGTTACCAGAAGCTATCATTAATTTGAAGCAAGGAGCAGGGCGCTTAATTCGAGACGAAACAGATCGCGGTGTTTTGATGATTTGTGACCCCCGCTTGATTTCCAAACCATACGGTAAGCGAATCTGGCAGAGTTTGCCTCCTTTTTCTCGAACCCGTGAACAGGCTGTAGCAATTCAATTTTTTAGTCATTTAACTGTCCCTGCGTCAGTCGGATGATAAACAGTAAAGGGATGATGATGATTCGGACTGAACAACAAAACACGGTCGACCAAGCGATCACAAGTCGTCGATCAATTCGTGCTTTCTTGCCTAAAACCATAGCGCACGAAGATATCGCCGAATTAATCAAGGTCGCATCGCGAGCACCGTCTGGCACCAATACGCAACCATGGAAAGTCTATGTCTTGACAGGCGCGACAAAAGCGAAACTTGAGCAAGAAATCTTAGCTGTGCATAATGCACCTGAAGTCGCTAAAACCCACACGGAAGAATACAAATACTATCCGGTTGAGTGGCGTAGTCCATATATTGATCGGCGCCGAAAAGTGGGGTGGGATCTGTATGCTTTACTCGGATTAGGACGAGAAAATAAGGCAGGGATGCATGCGCAGCATGGTCGGAATTACCTATTTTTTGACGCGCCAGTTGGATTAATCTTTACTATCGACCGAATCATGGAGCAGGGTTCATGGTTAGACTATGGCATGTTCTTGCAAAATATCATGATCGCGGCCCGGGGCAGAGGTTTGGATACCTGTCCGCAGGCGGCTTTTACTCAATATCATAAAATCATTCGATCGGTTTTAGACATGCCCGAAGAAGAAATGGTCGTTTGCGGCATGGCGCTTGGTTACGCCGATCTCGACAAGATTGAAAATTCGCTTGTGACGGAGCGCGCAGACTTGACAGAATTTACGAAATTTCTTGATTAAGGACAGTGGTTTACGATTGAGGCGGGTGATAAATTTTCTTGCTCTTTAGGAATCCTTTGATATGATGAACCACATCTGCGAAGGTATTTGCTGAAGAAGTTGCGCTAAGTGTTTAATTTTCTTGCGAATTATCGCAAATTTGTTAAACTTCTTTCCGTTAGGAATTTTTTTGTTAGAAGGAGCAATTCATGCTTGCATTAAAGCTGAAGTCGATGGGGAAGTCGATGTTTACATTCACCAGCGGGGCCTCACTTTTTGCCATTGTCGCGCTCGTTCCAGCATTAACTTTGGGAATGATGTCTGAAGCGAATGCCGCGCACCATAAAAAACATGTAGCGAAATCAGCCTCTGCAAAGTCAAAACAAGTGGCAAGTAAAGCGAGTAAACGTCAAAAACACGGCGCTACGCTCGCGAAGTCAACAAAACATCGTGGCAAGAAGCAAGTTGCCGCTCATAGAGTCGAGGTTGAAGATCGTCCTAGTAACGGCGATCGTGCTGGCCTTAAACACTCTGATGATCCATTGGCGTTAGCGTCAAATGTCGCTTTTGTTGTCGATCAAGATAGTTCAAAAGTTCTGTTCGAGAAGAATTCTGAGGTTTCATTACCTATTGCTTCGATTACGAAGTTAATGACTAGCTTGGTCGTGGTTGAAGCGAAACAAGATCTCGATGAAGTCATTGAAATTACGAATGAAGATTTGGACAAGGAGAAAGGCACAGGCTCTCGACTCCAAGTTGGCGCGAAGTTGTCGCGTGCAGATTTACTTCATATTGCTTTGATGAGCTCAGAGAATCGCGCAGCCTCTGCTTTGGGACGCAACTATCCCGGCGGTTTAGCCGCCTTCGTTAATGCGATGAATGCGAAAGCGAAACAATTAGGAATGAACGACACGAGTTATGTCGATTCAAGTGGTCTCTCCAGTAAGAATGTGGCATCTGCCCGAGATTTGGTGAAATTGATTAATGCGGCATATCAGTATCCATTGATTCGCGAATACTCGACTGATTCGAAATATGTCGTCACACCAAATCCGAATGGTCGCCGTACTTTGGAATATGGCACAACAAATAAATTGGTGGCTGACTCCGAATGGCAAATCGGTCTGCAGAAGACCGGTTATATTGCTGAAGCGGGACGTTGCCTCGTGATGCAGGCGATTATTGAAGGACGTGCTGTAGTGATGGTTTTCCTTGACTCCAAAGGCAAGTATTCTCGCTTAGCAGATGCGGGACGCATTAAGAAGTGGATACAAAATACTATGCACCCACAGGCAAAACAGTACATGTAATTTGGCTGGATGACATTAAAACGTAATGACATTAAAACGTAAAAAAGGCTTTGATTGATTCAAAGCCTTTTTTATTTCTTGATACTCTATTTATCCCTCAGGAGAAAATAAACTGCTCCACAGTTGAAGGCTAGCCATGCAGACATCGGCAAGTTTTTCTTTCGCGACGCGTGCTTTTTCTTCACCTTGTAAACGAATATTATGCTGGTATTTGCGAAGGACGCGATAAGTGTTTGCGGTCTCATTGGCGAGCTTTTCATCAATTAAACCGAGCTGCCCACAACGTTTAAGTAGCGCGATATTACCCAAGTTGCCGGTTAGTTCTGGATACTTGTTTGCATGCATGAGGATGAGATACTGCACGATAAACTCGATATCAATCATGCCGCCTTCGTCATGTTTGAGGTCAAACAATTTGCTACGATTGACATTGGCATCGCGCATACGTTTGCGCATGTGTATCACTTCTTCGCGTAACTTTTGAGGCTCTCGAATTTGACTGAGGACTTGTCGACGTATCTGTTCAAATTTCTCGCCAATGGAGTGATCGCCAGCACAGAAACGTGCTCTTGTCAGGGCTTGGTGCTCCCACAACCAAGCCGACTTTTCTTGATAGCGTTCAAATGCTGCCAACGAAGAAACCATTAGTCCGCTTGCGCCATCAGGTCTAAGCGCGATATCGATGTCGAATAAAATGCCAGATGATGTATGGGTCGTCATCCAAGTAATAAAACGCTGCGCAAGTTTTGCATACAATGCCGGCGCTTCTTGGTCTTCATCATCGTAGAGAAAAATCACATCTAGATCTGAGGCATAGCTGAGCTCTTTACCACCTAACTTACCATAGGCAATGACAGCAAACTGTGGTCGCTCAAGATGGCGATTGGGTATGGTTTTCCATACGCTTTGCACCACTGCTTCGACCATAATGTCTGCTAATTTCGATAACAGATCTGCCAAGTGTTCAACTGAAACGCGACCTTCAAGATCTTGCGCCAATAGACGAAACAGTAGTGCATGATGATATTCCCTAAGTGTATCTAATTGGCTTTCAATATCGCCTTCATGCGCTTGGAGCGCCTGCATCAACTCGCTTTCAAATTCTATCCAGTCGGGCACTTGGTGTAATACCGATTCGTCTAAAAGTTCATCTAGGAGAATTGGGTGGCGATTGAGGAATTTTGCAGCCCAATCGCTTGCGGCCATCATGCGCACGACTCGTTCAAGTGCATGAGGAAACTCTGTAAGCAAAGAAAGATAGGCGGTACGCCTAGCAATTTGCTCGAGGAAATCGAGGAAGCGACTGATCGTCTCTAATTGCGCTTCTTTTTGTTTTGCTATCGTGAGCAGCGCGGCGTTGATGAGTCCTGCCATTTTTTGTTGGGTAGATTCGCTCAGTGCTTGTATTTTGGTGGATTGCCAAGTTGTTGCGATACGCGTAGCGACATCCTTCATATCGTGGAACTGCAGTGATTGCAGATGGCTAACGATATTTTCATGTGCCTCTTGATCTGACATCGTGGAAGCGTCTAGTTGATGTTCCTCATTGTCAGATTTTTCTTTGAAAATGGCATCGAATTGTTCGGCGACAAACTGCATGTATGGCACCAGGACTTGATTGAGTGCTTCAACACTGGGATAGCCCATCATTCGTGCGACTATCGTTTGGTCGTCTAATTTGGCGGGGAAAATATGGGTTTGCGCATCGTCCAGATATTGCAATCGATGTTCTACATTGCGTAAAAAGTTGTAGGCTTGTAGCAATTGATCGACTAACAGGCCATCGAGGATGCCTTTCTCGGCAAGGCAAAGCAAAGTGGCTCTAGTGGAGCGATCTCGTAGATGTGCTTCTCGCCCTCCACGAATCAACTGAAAGACTTGCGCTAGAAACTCAACTTCGCGTATCCCGCCGCGACCCAGTTTGACATTGATGCCTCGATCTGGATGCCGTGTCTCTTGCCGTATTACTTCTGCTCGGATCTGATGATGCATATTGCGAAGAGAATCGATAACACCATAGTCGAGATAGCGGCGATATACAAAGGGAAAGATCATTTTATCAAGTACGTTGATGTCAGATGGTTTACCAGTAAGCGCACGTGCTTTCACCCATGCGTAACGCTCCCATTCGCGTCCTTGTACGAGGAAGTAATCTTCAATCATGCCGAAGCTAGCCACGAGTGGGCCGGATGCGCCATTCGGGCGCAGCGCCATGTCTACCCTGAATGAAAAACCATCTTCGGTAATTTCGGAAATCGCAGCGATCAGTTTTTTTCCAAGTCGACTAAAGAATTCGTGATTTGAAAGTTGGCGTTGTTCGCCGCTGGCCTTGGTTTCGCCATCTTCGTTGTAGCAGAAGATGAGATCAATGTCAGAAGAGACATTGAGTTCAAAGCCTCCGAGCTTGCCCATTCCCAAAACAATCAGTTCCTGCTTTTCACCAGATTCCTCTCCAATCGGATCCCCGTGGTTTGTCACCATTTCTTCCATCAGAGATTGGAGATGGGTTTGCACCACGAAGTCGGCAAATTCGCTGACTGTGGTCACTACCTCATGCAATTCTGCCTGTCCTTCGAGATCGCGTTTGATTAAACTTGCCATGACTAGATTGCGGGTGCGGCGCATGGCTGCATTGAGGATTGCTCCCGAATCTATTTCATTTTGTAAAATTTGCGCAAAATCTTGCTTCGTCATTGATAATGCTGATTGTTCGATTAACGATGGCAATCGTTCTGATTTTGCCGCAAGCCAACGATTAAGAAATCGGGAGGATTGGTAGCCCTCTAGGCTTTGAATATGATTGGCGTTCATTGAATTTATGCTTGCAAAATGCTAATGTCTGGGTATTCGAAAATGCGTCGTTTTCGTGCGGTTTGAGAGAATTGTAAGCGATTGTGATTCTGTCGCCTTCGTTAATTGACGTTGACTTGGTGTAAATGCCTAAAAAGCTTGTGAAATAGAACAGCCTGAATTGTTTCGGTGTCTGTTGAAGGTTTGTTCAATTGAGGTTTAATTTGTCCCTAATATATATTTGTCATTACTGATGTCAACCGGTGAAAAAAAATCGGGAGATCAATCGGTAACAGATTTACCCTCAAACTCTAGATTCAAAAAATTCTGGCGTACATTGCGAGGTTTTTGTTTGATCACCGCCTTGCATAGTGGGCGGGGAGCGCGTCATGCCGCGCGTTTGTGTTTCAAGTTTTTAGTCTTTGCCTATTTTTTCTTCGCCTTACTTTTCTTGTTTTTGCGTTTCGTGGCTTTGCCAAATGTAGAACGTTACAAACCCGAAATTGAGCAATATGCCTCTACCCAGCTAAAACGCCAAGTGAAGCTTGCGAGTCTTCAAGCGGAGTGGCGTGGTTGGCATCCCGAGATCAATATCAAAGAGTTCCGAATCTTAAATGATCAAGGGATTGCAGATTTATCTTTGCCAGAGATTCATACGCAGATATCTTGGTGGTCGTTATTCGTATTTGATTTGCGTTTTTCACGTATTGAGATCGTTTCACCTCACCTGCAAATTGCCCGCAATAGCGCTGGTTTGATAGAGGTAGCAGGATTTCGAATTGATCCAAAGGGCGGTAGCGGTAGTAATGAGCACATCATCGAATGGCTATTGGCGCAATCTGAATTGAGTATCAATGGCGGATCAATTAGTTGGGACGATCGCTTATCTGGTTTGCCCCTGATTGAGCTTAAAGATTTACATCTTCGCGTGCAGAATCAGTGGCGCACTCACCAATTCGCCTTGCAGGCAACACCTCCATCGCAAATGGCCGCTCCATTGGATATTCGTGGTTCTCTTAAACAGTCGGTTTTTGCCAAAAAACGTTTGGATTTGGCGTCATGGTCTGGCGAAATGTATGCAGATCTCAAAGCGGCTGATATTCCAGCGATTCATCGCTATTTCCCTTTTCCCATTAAGTTAGACAAGGGCCTTGGTGCCCTACGTTGCTGGTTGCGTATTGAAGCAGGGCACTTGTCCGACTTCACTGCAGATGTTCAGCTTTTCGATGTTTTTGGACGTTTTCGTCGTGACTTGCCTGAACTTGATATGGCAAGCGTGAGTGGGCGCATTATTGCTTCTGAGCGTGTAATCAAGGACTATCCTTACCTACCTAATATTTTTGGTCAAACGGGTCATAGTTTAGCGGTTGAAAATTTGACGATGAAGACCCGTAGTGGTCTTGTACTTCCAGCGACCAGTTTGCGCGAAACCTATATCCCTGCGAGTAAAGGTCAAGCGGAAAAAGTGGAAATTCATGCAAAGTCGTTGGACTTGCATTCATTGGCAAATTTCGCTGAGCATTTGCCCATTCCTGCAGATCAACGGCAGATTTTGATCGATGTTGCACCAAAAGGCTTACTCCGCGATTTCACGGCAAGTTGGCAGGGTACTTTCCCAGAAATTTCGACCTATAGGATCGAAGGTGAATTCATTGAACTACAGATGCGACCTCTTAAGGCGCAGTTGGCGCGCCCAAAAATTGGCAAGCAGCCTGCGAAAGCTGGTTTTCCGGCAACCCCCGGCTTCGATAATGTGAGTGGTCGGATTAGTGCCAACGAAAAATCAGGCCGCCTGACGTTAGATTCCAAAGCACTGCATTTGCAATTGCCCAGTTACTTTGTCGATCCAGATATGCCGTTTGATTCGTTACGCATGAACGCTAAATGGGAACTGCAGAATAACGAAGATTTCCGCTTTGAAATACAAGACTTAAGTTTCGAGCAAAATGGCGCAACCGCGCATTTACATGGAAGTCATCATCGAAATATGCGCCAAGTCGATCTTGGCGAGGTCGACTTGAATGGCGACTTGACTGGCTTTGATGTTAAAACAATTGCTCGTTTCATACCAGAGAAAGCACCGGAGCATCTGCGCCATTGGCTGGCCAATGCTTTGCTCGAGGGTAAAGCAAACAATGTGAGTTTACGTCTAAAGGGACGCCTACAGGATTTTCCATTTACCAGTCTGGACTCCAAGCAAAAAAGTACGGGTGAATTTGTTGTACGAGGAAGTATTGCCGACGGCAAGTTAAATTTCTTACCTGGTGTGATGTCGAAAGACGGTGTCTCGCCGTTTTGGCCCGTGATCGATAACATCAAGGGCAGCTTTGTGTTTGACAAGGCTCGCATGGAAATTCGGGCTGAGACAGCACAAACAAATCAAGTTCCCTTGTCCAAAGTGTTGGCTGTGATCCCTGATTTAGCGAGTCATGAGTCTATCTTGGTGATTGATGGAAATGCTGTTGGTTCGTTACAAACAATGTTCAACTACGTTAAAGCAAGTCCTGTCGATGATTGGATCGGAAATTTTTTACATGACTCAAGCGCCAACGGTGCTGCGCAATTGGCCTTGAAATTGCAGTTACCTTTGCATTCCATCATCGATTCGAAAGTGAATGGTGTATTGACTTTGAATGCTAACGATACGGTCCTGCAACCGGGATTGCCGCTAATTACAGGATTGACGGGCAAGCTTGATTTTAATGAACGAGGATTAAATCTAAATACTTTAAAAGCGAATGCTCTAGGTGGGCCTTTAACGGCAACTGGAGGTACGCAAAAAGATGGTGTCATTCGTATTAAGTTAGATGGATTGGCCACCAGCGACGGTATTCAAAAGCATTTCGAGGGTGCTGACTTTTCACCCTTGCTTGAACGTCTTTCAGGAAACAGTCGTTACCTCGCTCAAATCAATGTAAAACGTCGGCAACTAGAGCTACAAGTCGATAGTAACCTACAAGGTTTTGGTATCGATTTTCCGGCGCCATTTAATAAGAATCCAACCGAACATTTGCCGCTTCATTTCGAAATGCAACCAGACGCTTCTGGCGAATTAAGTGAGACTCGCGATACGATACGATTGAGTGCTGGTGAACTATTGCAGGCGGTTTATCAGCGCAAACGATTGACTGATAGAAACGCAAAATTCCAAGTTTTGCGTGGGGCTGTCGCCGTTAATGCAACGCCAAGTTTGGCTGAAGATGGTTTGTCACTGCAAGTCGAGTCAAAAAATCTCAATCTCGATGATTGGAAAAACTTAGTTTCCACACCAAATAAGCTAAACCTTGTGGCCGACAATAATGCAGTCCTCAATTCTGAAATGATGCAGTATATTTTTCCTAATAGAGTGTCTTTGGTGACCGATGAATTACAGATATTCGGTAAGAAGATAGAGAAGATCGTGTTGGGCGGATCACGGTCGGGTAAGCTATGGCAAGCCAATGTGGAATCAAAGCAAGCTTCTGGTTCGATTGAGTGGATCCCACCTAACGAGAAGCATCA
Organism: Affinundibacterium nitidum; assembly: GCF_014284155.1. Classification (GTDB taxonomy): domain Bacteria; phylum Pseudomonadota; class Gammaproteobacteria; order Burkholderiales; family Burkholderiaceae_D; genus Undibacterium; species Undibacterium nitidum. The sequence continues at coordinate 460,157 of NZ_JACOFZ010000001.1, read as the reverse complement.
GAATGGCCTCATTTCTGCGAAACTAGGACGCTTGTACATTCCTCGCTCTGCGGCCGCTGATGTGAGTGAGCTTCTGCAAGCGAAAAATACAACTAAGCAGTTGCCCGCTTTGGAAATTCACGCAGATCAATTCGAGTTACTTGGCAAAAAATTCGGCCGGGCCGATCTTTCTGCGAGTAATACGGTGACCCCAGAAGGGCGAGAATGGAATATTGATCGCTTACATTTGAAAAATGAGGATGCTGAACTAAATGCAACTGGTAAATGGACCGCGATCAAAGACTTAAGTCAAACCCAGTTGAATTACTCGCTCGACATTAGTAATGCCGGAAAATTATTGGATCGCTTGGGCTTTGTTGATTTTCTACGCTCAGGGAAGGGTAAGCTTGAGGGAGATTTGCGTTGGACCGGACTTCCTTTTGAACTGGATTTGCCGAGTCTTTCGGGGAAGCTGGAATTGAAGCTGAATGCGGGCCAATTTCTGAAGGTTGATGGCGGTGTGGCGAAATTGATTGGCGTATTAAATATGCAGTCTTTACCACGACGTTTATTTCTTGATTTTCGCGATGTGTTTGCAGAAGGCTTTGCTTTTGATACGGTGAATGGGACCGCCAATATTGTCAACGGTGTTGCAACTACGGATAATTTTAAGATGAGTAGCGTTAGCGCGACTGTACTTGCTGAGGGGTCTGCCAATATCGTTAAGGAAACACAAGATTTGCATGTGGCGCGGATCGCTAACTTGAATTTCGGTGCTGCCTCAGTGGTGTACGGTTTAATTGCAAATCCAGCGATAGGAGTAAGTACCTTCTTGGCACAACTCCTATTTAAAGATCCGCTTAAACGAGCTGCAACCGAAGAACTGAAAATTACGGGGACCTGGCAAAATCCAGTCGTGACCGAGTTGGAAAATAAAGAACGCCAAACGATTTTAGAAAAGCAAAAGGCAGATAAGCTAAAGACTGAACAAAGCAAGAAAGAGTCGAATTTACCCAATCCAGAACATGTCTCTGAGAAGTGAACTATAGATTGATGAATGAAGGACGTAAGAATATGAAAGTCGCCGCGATTCAAATGGTCTCCAGCCCAACACCAGAAGAAAATATGGTGGTAGCTGCAAAATTACTGCGCCAAGCGAAAGAAGCGGGCGCTGAGTTGTTGGTGCTCCCAGAATACTGGTCCATCATGGGCTTACGTGATACAGATAAAGTCAATTGTGCAGAAGAATTTGGTCGAGGATCGTTGCAACAATTTTTGTCAAAATTAGCCCAAGAGCTAGATGTGATTCTCGTTGGCGGCACAATTCCTTTGAAGTCTGACACCGAAACTAAGATTTTCAATGCCTGCCTGGTATTTGGTCAGGATGGTAATTTGCTCACGCGCTACGACAAAATTCATTTGTTTGGTTTTAGTAATGGTGATGAATCGTATCAAGAATCGAACACGATTACTCCTGGAGCCGAGGTGGTGCATTTTCCAAGTGCCATTGGCGATGTTGGTCTAGGAATCTGCTATGACTTACGTTTCCCCGAGCTTTTTAGAAGTATGGGACAATGTGGTCTGATGATACTTCCTGCCGCCTTTACGCATGTGACTGGTCAAGCCCATTGGGAGGTTCTCCTGAGAGCTAGGGCCATTGAGAATCAATGCTATGTTCTAGCTTCTGCTCAAGGTGGTTTACATCAAAACGGCCGCCGAACTTGGGGGCATAGTATGTTGATTGATCCATGGGGCAAGATACTCGATTGTGTAGAGCAAGGCGAGGGGTACTGCATTGGAGATATCGATCCGATACAGATGGAAAAAATCCGCACGAATTTACCAGCTTTGAAGCATAGAAAACTCGCTTGCTAAACAATATTGAAAGAAACGTTGAAAGCTATGACACCGTTTGACACCAACTTAAAACACCTCGCGATCGCTCGCGATATTTTGCTCACTCCTTTTGGTTTGGATGAGACAAAGTTGAATTCGGCATTGAAAACTATGTTTTCTCATAAGATTGATTATGCCGATATGTACTTTCAATTCACCAAAAATGAGGGGTGGAGTTTAGAAGAGGGTATTGTTAAGACTGGCAGTTTTTCTATTGATCAAGGTGTTGGTGTTCGCGCTGTGTCAGGTGATAAAACTGCGTTTTCTTATTCCGACGAAATCTCTGAACATGCATTGCTCGAGGCTGCTGCCGCCACTCGCACGATCGCTAGGGCAGGCGCGGGTAAGATTAAAGTCGCTAGCAGTATGCAAGGATTGCAAGGCCATCAATTGTATTTGCAAGATGATCCTTTAGCCTCCTTGGACGCTAATCAAAAAGTGGCTTTGCTGGAGCGCATTGAAAAAATCGCGCGTGCGAAAGATCCTCGTGTAGTCCAAGTAATGGCAAGTTTAGCTGGCGAATACGATGTGGTTTTAGTCGCACGTAGCGACGGTGTTATTGCCGCTGATGTTCGTCCGCTGGTGCGTATGTCCTTGACTGTTATCGCTGAACAGAATGGTCGCCGTGAGACGGGTTCTAGTGGCGGTGGTGGTCGCTACAATTTTTCTTATTTTACTGATGCAATTCTCGAACAGTATGCGCAAGATGCGGTGCACTCCGCCCTGGTGAATTTAGATTCGCGCCCAGCACCGGCGGGACCGATGACCGTGGTCTTAGGCTCTGGATGGCCGGGTGTGTTATTGCATGAGGCAATCGGTCATGGCTTAGAAGGTGATTTTAATCGTAAGGGCTCCAGCACTTTTGCAGGACGCATTGGTGATCGTGTGGCTGCCAAAGGTGTTACGGTGGTCGATGACGGTACCTTGGCGAACCGTCGTGGTTCGTTGAATATCGATGATGAAGGTAATCCTACCCAGTGCACCACGTTGATTGAAGATGGTATTTTGAAGGGATATATTCAGGATACGATGAATGCTCGCTTGATGAAGATGCCGGTGACGGGCAATGCACGTCGCGAATCATTCGCGCATTTGCCTATGCCGCGCATGACAAACACTTATATGCTGGCTGGCGACAAAGATCCCGCGGAAATATTGGCTTCGGTCAAAAATGGTTTGTACGCCGTTAACTTCGGTGGTGGGCAGGTTGATATCACGAACGGTAAATTTGTGTTTTCTGCCAGCGAAGCCTACATGATTGAAGACGGTAAAGTGACCTATCCTGTGAAAGGCGCTACTTTGATCGGCAATGGTCCTGATGTCTTAAATCGTGTATCGATGATCGGTAACGACATGCGTCTCGATTCCGGTGTTGGTGTTTGCGGCAAAGAGGGGCAGAGCGTACCGGTCGGTGTTGGTCAACCAACTTTACGTATTGATGGGCTTGTTGTGGGTGGAACGGCGTAAGGGCTAATGGTGGAGGGCTAGACATTTACACTGCCCTCCGAAGATCCTCTTGTATATACATATTTTTCCGCATTTATTTATACTTTTTAACACCCGGCGACCGCTTTATACGGAAGTTTTTCGAAGCTATTGAGTCGGTCTTAGCTTGGTATTAGAGTAGGGCCTTTCGCAAGAAAGGTTCATATGTCCAAGCTTTCATTCAATCAAGGTACGCCACAGTTTGTACCCTTGTCCACGTATCGCGCTTATCCGCCTGAAGAAATGGCGCAACGCGCTAAAGCTTTCTATCAAGAATTGTCTCGTCGTAAGACCATCCGTGAATTTTCTTCGACTCCCGTGTCGCGAGAAATCATTGAGCAATGTTTGTTAGCAGCTGGAACAGCACCGTCAGGCGCGAATCATCAGCCTTGGCACTTCGCGGTGGTCGCAGATCCAGCTTTAAAGCACAAGATTCGTATCGAAGCAGAGATTGAAGAGCGTGAGTTCTATGAACGACGCGCACCACAAGAATGGAAAGATGCCTTGGCGCCGCTTGGTACCGATTCAAATAAACCGTTTCTCGAAGACGCGCCTTACTTGATTGCCATCTTTGGCCAGAAAAGTACCTTGATGGACGATGGCACTGCAGTGAAAAATTACTACGTTCCGGAATCGGTATCGATAGCAACGGGATTCTTGATTGCAGCCTTACATCACGCCGGTCTGGCGACTCTGACACATACACCGAGCCCGATGGGCTTCCTGAACCAATTGCTTGGGCGTCCAGACAATGAGAAACCTTATATCTTATTGGTGGTAGGGCATCCCGCGACACATTGCATGGTGCCGAATATTCGTAAGAAGCCTTTGGAACAAATCGCCAGTTTTCTTTAATGTACAAGCGGAAAATTTGTCTGATGTTAAGCTTTCTCTGCATTTTCGATAAAAAGCTTGCCAATTGTCGTTAGATGTTGTTATAGTCGATCCATTCGATCACGAGGATGCTCATGTTTGCTGTACGATTTTACTTTCACTTTTACTTTAGCTATTCCAACCCAAAGGCGGTGGAGAAGCGGTAAGTTCACGTAGAAGCGAAATAAAGCAAAACAGAACCCAAACCGATCCCAAAGAAACCGCCGAACTGGCGGTTTTTTTTTGCGCGAAGATTTTAACGATTTCAATTTAACACTTACTTAATCTAACGACGGAAACTCTTATGCAACGTACTGATGACTTACGCATTCGCGAAATGAAAGAATTGCTTCCTCCTTCGCATTTGATCCGAGAATTCTCATGCTCGGACAAAGCTTCGGAGGTGACAGCGAATGCACGTACCGCTCTTCATAATATTCTTCATGCTAAAGATGATCGTGTTATGGTTGTTATCGGACCTTGTTCCATTCATGACACCAAAGCGGCAATGGACTATGCGAAGAAACTTGCAGAAGCGCGAGTGAAATTTGCTGGTGAATTGGAAATCGTTATGCGTGTCTACTTTGAAAAACCGCGCACTACCGTTGGTTGGAAGGGCTTAATCAATGATCCTTACATGGATAACAGTTTCCGTATCAACGACGGTTTGCGAATTGCGCGTGAATTGTTGTTGAATATTAATGAACTCGGTTTGCCGGCTGGTACAGAATATTTGGATATGATTAGTCCGCAATATATTGCGGACTTGATCAGCTGGGGAGCGATTGGCGCCCGTACTACAGAGTCTCAAGTGCATCGCGAATTAGCGTCGGGTTTGTCGTGCCCAGTTGGCTTCAAAAATGGTACCGATGGAAATGTCAAAATCGCGGTTGACGCGATCAAAGCTTCTTCGCAACCGCATCACTTCTTATCGGTAACCAAAGGTGGCCATTCAGCGATTGTCTCTACCAACGGAAATGAAGACTGCCATATTATTTTGCGCGGTGGTAAGACGCCTAACTATGATGCGGAGAGTGTTGATGCAGCTGCCAAGAGCATCGTCGCCAATGGCTTAGAAGCACGCATCATGATCGATGCCTCACACGCTAATAGTTCGAAAAATCCGATGAACCAGATTCCAGTGTGCGCCGATATTGCAACACAAATCGCCAATGGTGATGATCGAATTGTCGGTGTCATGATTGAATCGAATCTGGTCGCGGGCCGTCAAGATGTGGTGCCGGGCAAAGAGCTGGTCTATGGTCAATCAATTACCGACGGATGTATCGATTGGGCTGACAGTGAAGGCGTATTGCAAGGTTTGGCAGACGCCGTGAAGCAGCGTCGTAGTTCACGTAAATAACATTGTCTAATCTGCGCCCCGTGTTGCATGGGGCGTTAATTTTTTTTGGTTAGCGTCATCTGCTGACCCTCGCGTAGCATCGTAACACGTTTGAGAAATGACATGCCGAGGAGGGTTATCGGCAGGTCCCCCTCATGAACCGCAGCATCGACTTGTAAAATTTCGATCTCACCAATCTTGACTGAGTCGAGTCTTACTCGATAAATTGGCACAACACCATTGGCTGTCGATGTTCTAGCAAGTATCCCTTTGTTTCTATAATCAATACCCAGACGTTGGGCTTCGCTGGCGGGTAGGGCGATAAAGCTAGCACCTGTATCGACTAACATTCGCACCGAACTTCCACCATTGATCTGCCCATTCGTTAAGAAATGACCGAGTTCGTTTGCCTGTAGGATAATCTTCTTATTTCCGGTATCCATACTCGGCTGGAGAGATGTTCGCCCAAGTTGTAGTAACTGTTTTTTACCATCGATTTCAATTGTCGCACTATCCCGATCTGCAGCAATTAATTTGATAGTCGACGTGATATTGGTACCAATCGTATAGTTTTTTGGTGCTTTGCCATCCACGATCAGCATGGCTTTGCCATTGCTTAGTGCAACCAAATCGATGTCTGTTCCGTGTGCGTGAGCCGTTACGCTCAACAACAAAAGGACGGCGAATTTGCGACATGGAAACAAAGGCCGAATAACTTCAAACAAACTCATCCGCACTCCATTGACATCCAAAAACGTTGCTGCAATTGGGGATCGCTCATTCTTATCGACACCCAGACTTAGTCACGGAAGTTATTGAATTCTAATGGCAAGTCTTTGATCTCTTTGCGTAGTAAAGCCATTGCCGCTTGCAGATCATCGCGCTTGGCGCCAGTTACACGTACAGCATCGCCTTGAATGCTTGCTTGTACTTTCATTTTGCTGTCTTTGATAACTTTAACGATTTTCTTCGCGTCTTCCGTTTGAATACCGTTCTTTACTTTCAATACTTGTTTGACTTTATCTCCACCAATCTTTTCGACATCGCCAACATCCAAAAAACGAACGTCCACATTGCGTTTGCCTAAAGTCTGTTTTACTTCAATCATAATTTGATCGAGATGGAATTCCGAATCTCCAAATAAAATGATCTCGCGCTCTTTGTCCTTGAGTTCAACTTTGGCGCTTGTGCCTTTTAGATCGAAACGATTGGTGACAACTTTATTGGTTTGGTTAATAGCGTTCTTAACCTCTTCCATGTTTGCTTCTGAGACGGTATCAAATGATGGCATGATGTTTCCTATTTTATAAGTTTGTTGCGTGCTATTACTTCATTTTTTCTTCAAATGAGAGTCAAAAAGAGCAAAGAGCAGCGGAATCGAATTCAGCGAGCATTTTAACAAAAACTCCGGCCCTCTTAATGTGCTTTTTGTGTCGTTACCTAAGGTTTAGCGACTATAATCTTGTACTTATGAATACGCTTTCTCCCTTTCAGCATCAGGTTTCACTCAAAACGAGTAACAGTTTTGGCATCGACGCCGTTGCAGATCAATTTTTTCGTCTCGAAAGCCCCCAGCAACTCGCGGAACTTCAGCAATCATTAAAACTCTTGCCAGAGGCAATACCACGTTTATTTTTGGGCGGTGGTAGCAACCTCATTCTGTCGGACAGACTCGCAGCGTTGGTGATTCAAGTCGCTCTGACTGGAAAGCAGATCCTTGAACAAGGTGAGGAAACGACTATCGTCTCCGGGGCTGCTGGCGAGAATTGGCATGAGTTCGTGCAATGGACTCTTGCACAAGGTTTGGGTGGCTTAGAAAATCTCTCATTAATTCCTGGAACTGTCGGGGCGTCTCCAATACAGAATATTGGAGCATATGGCCGCGAGCTTAAAGATTTCTTTCACCAACTTACTGCTTTCGATTTTGAGCTTGGTGAATTTCGTACGTTCACAAAAGCGGAATGCCAATTTGCTTATCGCGATAGCATCTTTAAACGCGAGTTTAAAGACCGATTCCTCATTACGGAGGTCCAGTTTGCGTTACCTCGGTTGTGGAAACCGGAATTGAGTTACGGTGATGTTGCCCAGCAGTTGCAACAACGTGGTATCCATAAACCAAAACCTCAGGATGTGAGTGACGTGATTTGTGCTATTCGGCAGAGTAAATTGCCTGACCCAGCCATAATAGGGAACGCTGGTAGCTTTTTTAAGAATCCGGTTGTGAGCCCTGCATTACGCGAGCAAATTTTGCGAAGCCATCCAAACTGTGTGAGCTATCCACTCGATGACGGAAATTTCAAATTGGCAGCAGGCTGGCTCATTGAACAATGTGGCTGGAAAGGAAAGCGTTTGGAAAGAGTTGGTGTCTACGAGAAGCAAGCATTGGTCTTGGTGAACTTAGGTGGCGCAACCGGTAAAGATGTGCGTGCATTGGCAGCGCAAATTCAAGCTGATGTAGCCGAAAATTTTTCTGTGAATTTGGAAGTTGAACCGGTCTTTGTATAGCATTGCCAAAATAGAAATCGCAACAAGTAATTCACTTTTTACCGATATAAAGAACGAATACATCGTTCAAGAATAAGAAATGAACCAACCAGAAAATCAACAGCAACAAAAAGCCGACACGGCCACAGCAATCTTGTACGGCCCAGATCGCCCTGATTTATTGCGCGACGAATGTTTGGCAGATTTGATCAACGTGAGCGTGAAGCAGTATCCACAGAAGATCGCATTGTCGTCCGGAGAACGGACGCTGACATATGCTGAACTTGGACAACTTACCGATCGTGTTGCGGCGCATTTATTCAAGGCCGGATTGCGCCCAGGTCACATTATTGGCTTATGGATGGCTAGGGGCGTCGATCTCTTAGTGATGCAAGCAGCCATTGCCAAAACCGGAGCGGCTTGGTTGCCGTTTGATGCCGACGTTCCAGTAGATCGTATTGAAGTTTGCCTACAAGACGCGAATGCCTTTGGTCTGCTCACACAGCATTCGTCATTACATGACTTAGCTTCTTTGAGTTTTACGATTTTTATTGCTGAAGATTTGCTGGCACAGAATATCGATCAAAACTTGGAATTGCCGAGGGCGAAGGAAAGTGATCCTGCTTATGTGATTTATACATCAGGTTCAACCGGAAAGCCTAAAGGTATCGTCATTACCCAAGGTAGTATTTGTCAGTTCTTGAGAAGCGAAAACAGTGTTCTCGGTATTTGCAGCAGCGATCGCGTTTACCAAGGCTTTTCTGTGGCATTCGATATGTCCTTCGAAGAGATTTGGATCAGTTATTTGGTCGGTGCGACATTATGGATCGCGCCAAAAGAAGTGGCATTGGATCCGGATGCCTTGCCGCGGGCTTTGATTGAGAATCAAATTACTGTATTGCATGCGGTGCCGACTCTGCTTGCCTTGTTTAGCATTGATGTGCCGTGCTTACGTTTGATCAATTTGGGGGGGGAAATGTGTCCGCCTAGTTTGGTAGAACGGTGGGCAACTCCGCAAAGACAAATGTTTAATACCTACGGGCCAACCGAAGCGACTGTTTCCGCTAGCCTAGCACCTTTGTCGGCTGGTGCGCCTGTCACGATTGGCATCCCGCTTCCTAACTACGGCTTATTAGTGATTGATCCTGAAGTCGATCTTAACTCTGGTAATGGACTGCGACTATTGCCTCGTGGTGAAACGGGTGAACTTTGTATTTTCGGACCAGGTGTCTCTGCGGGTTATCTGGGACGGCCTGATCTGACGGCAGAAAAGTTTTTAGATAACCCATGGGCGACGAGTGAAAAGTATCAACGTTTATATCGAACTGGTGATCTTGCGCGTATAGGTGAAGATGGCAGTGTGCAATGTTTGGGGCGCGCTGACGATCAAGTGAAGATTCGTGGTTTTCGGGTGGAGCTTGGTGAAATTGAAGCCGTCTTGGCGAAGCAAGAGGGGATTGGCACTGTCGCGGTGATTTTACGTCAAGAGCAAGGCATCGATCAATTAATTGCATTCATCGTTCGCGAGTCGGGTTTTGACCTTGAAACTATTGCTGAAAGTATCCACCGTTTACGTCTCGCCTTGAGTCAAGTGTTGCCTGCATATATGGTGCCGAGTCGCTATGAATTTCTCGATGAGATGCCACGCCTAAGCTCCGGCAAGATTGATCGTAAGACTTTGAAGGCAAGTCCACTCACGGTACAAGAAAAAGCTACTGATGGTGATGTACCAGAGAATGAGGCAGAGCAGCTTCTGTTTGATTCTCTCGCTAGATTGTTTCCTGGTCAGGCCTTGCGGCGTGGTGCGGATTTTTTTGATGACCTCGGTGGCCATTCATTGATGGCAGCGCGTTTGGTATCAGCCCTCCGTCAAGATCCACGTTACGCTTATTTTAAGATCAGTGATATTTATCAATCTCGTTCGTTAGGGAAAATTGCGTCTGTGATGCAAGCGGGTGCAATCGACGTCAACATAGCGAAAGACGCTCAGTTGACTTGGGCGCCAGTCAGTGACTTGAAGCGTTGGATATGTGGTGCCGCGCAAGCAGTGATGATTCCTTGCTTAGTGGCGATTCGGATGCTGCAATGGCTAGCTCCTTTCTTTGCCTATCACTTCTTCACTGGTGAACCAAGCGATTCGATTCCTGTGGCAATTGGTTTTTCGATTCTGATTTTTCTCGGTGTGACAGTTGCTGAGTTTTTCTTTGCGATAGCGGCGAAGTGGGTGATCCTAGGTCGTTTAAAGCCTGGTATTTATCCGATGTGGGGTGTGACGTATTTTAGATGGTGGCTGGTCGATCGTATTATCGAGGCCGTACCGATTTATATGTTGAATGGTTCCTCGCTCTACAACTGGTGGTTGCGAGCAATGGGGGCAAAGTTAGGTAAGGAAGTGCTCGTAGGTTCGATGACATTGCGCGCACCCGATTGTTTGCAACTCGATGATGGAGTGAGTATTGGTAACGCCTGTAATTTCGAGAATGTTCGTGTTGAGCACGGCGAAATGCGTGTGGGACAAATTTGCCTTGGACAAAATGCTTACGTTGGATCTTACTCTGTGCTCGAAGGCGATACGACGTTAGAAGCATTCGCGCATCTCGAAGGTCAGTCAGCTTTGGTAGAGACTCAATGCGTGCCACAAGGGCGAATTTGGAGCGGTTCGCCTGCTCGCGATGTGGGCGCTTTTGTACTCGATACAGATAAACCAAGGGCTGAGGTGAGTGGAGTACGCAAGTTAGGTGAAGGGATCTATTTTCTTCTGGGTTCTTTGCTTGTCACGGCTTTGTTTTTCCTGCCAGTCTTCCCTAGTTTTATGTTGATCGATTTCTTTGATTCGATGGAGTCACTGGAGTTTATTCAAAAAGCCAATGTCGAAGTGCAGTTGATTGACTATTTTATGCTTGCATTTCCAGCGACTGCTGTTCTTGTGATTTGCACCGCCTTGCTGTCAGCAGGAATTCGATGGGCTTTCCTGGGTAGGCTTAAGCCAGGCAGTTATCCAGTACATAGCAATACGTATTGCCGCAAATGGTTCGTCAACCAAATTCAAGAATCCAGTTTGAATGTATTGCACGGTGTATATGCCACTATCTATTCGCCATTTTGGTATCGCCTCTTGGGTGCCAAGGTTGGTAAAGGTGCAGAGGTTTCTACCGCACTAGGTGTCGTTCCAGATATGCTGACGCTTGGCGATGAATGTTTTATCGCCGATGCGGTCATGCTAGGTGATGAGGAAATTGATCAAGGCTGGATGACGGTGCAGGCGACGACTGTTTCCCGTCGCAGCTTTGTAGGTAATGGCGCTTACGTGCCCGATGGTACGGTAATACCGGAAAATGTTTTGATTGGTGTTCATACGAGTGCACCTACGAATGCAAAGATGAAACCGGGAGATACTTGGATCGGGTCACCGGCCATGTTACTACCCGCCCGTGAAGAAGTGAAAGGCTTCGCTGAAAATCTGACGTTCAAACCGTCTTTATGGCGCAAGCTTGCACGCGGCCTGATTGAGGCTTTCCGCATCATCGCGCCGCATGCGCTGGTAATTGCTATTGGATATGTCATTGTGCTCGATTTGATGCCTTTAGCCGCGGAAGAACGTTGGGCTGAAGTTTTTTATTATTTGGTGGTGTCGGGCCTCTTATATGGCGCTGGCTGTTTTGTATTTGTTGCTGCCTTGAAGTGGATTTTGATTTTTAAATACAAACAAAGTAGTCATCCGATGTGGACTTGGTTTGTCTGGTCTTCAGAAGCAATCACAAATCTCTATGAGGGGATTACAGTACCTAATTTCATGCGCTATTTGAAGGGCACACCTTGGTTGCCGTTAGCATTCAATTTGCTAGGTGCGAAAATAGGGAAGGGCGTTTATATGGATACTACGGATATCACGGAATTCGATTGCGTGTCGATCGGTGATTACAGCGAAATTAATGCTGCTGCCTGCCCCCAAACCCATTTGTTTGAAGACCGTGTCATGAAAGTCGACCATGTTAAGATTGGTGACCGTGTCTATCTTGGGCCCCGGAGTTTTGTCCTGTATGGGGCACAGGTGGGAGATGATGCAAAGCTTGGATCGCTGACTTTAGTGATGAAGGGGGAATTTATTCCTGCTGGTTCTAGCTGGCGCGGATGCCCAGCTTCTATTGGCTAAAGCTAATTTGTAAATGAGTTTAGTTGCCTTTGAATTGCCGTCACAAGTGTATGATGCGTTGACGGCCTTTCGTCAAAAGCGGCACGTCCTCATTTACTGTGCTAGTTCGTCCACAATTGATCGTTCCATAATAAGAAAGCACGTTCGCGAGTTACTCCGTCACCTTCTCGTGTTATACGCAGAGACTAGTCCTGAAAATGTGTGTATTGATAATCAGCGTGGCATGGTGCCAACTTTGTTCGTCAATGGCCGGCAGATTCACGTTTCCATCTCACATGCTTCTGGAGTCTCCTGTGCTGCGCTATCCTTGGATACGAAGATAGGCGTCGATCTCGTTGACCTTAATGAAATCAGTGCGGAGGATGATTTACTCCAAACAGCAAAGTTGTTTTTGTCGCCGAGTATCGCCACTTCTTTAGCCCATTCTAATCGACATGAATTTCGTTTTAACTTTGGTGTTGAATGGGCCAAACGCGAAGCGAGCTTGAAATGTCTTGGTCTTCCAATCATCGAGTGGACTCAAAACGATCCTTGTCTTCCCAATGACATGATTGTTGAGTTTATGTCTATCGGAAGTCGCTATGTTCTAGCCCAAGCAAGATTACATGTTTAGAATCGAGTGTCTTTGACTCCGGGACATCTGGTCTTGAATGCGGATGACTCGGTTCAAATGGTTAAACACTGTGACATCTTATATCGCTCATCAGAACTACCACCTAGACTGCAGGCATCCTTCGATATAAATTTTTTGATGCTAAGCGGAGACGATCATGAAACTAGCGAATATGAAAGTGCGTAATCGCATGATAGCGGGTTTTGGTTCTATTTTGATCTTCGTGATGGCGATCTCTGTAGTTGGGCTTGTTGGAATGATGCGAGAAAATGAAGCAATGCATCAAATCGTCGACATTAATGTCAAGAAGATGGCATTGCTAGAAGATATGTCGAATGCGGTTCATATCACTTCACGCGTGGTGAGAACGATAGCGCTATTGGATGGCGAAGGTGCAAACCGTGAGCCGGCAGATGCGCAGAAAATCAAGATTACGGAAGCGAGACAACACTACGACGCCGCATTTGAACGATTGCAGAAGATGCCGCTAGATAAACGAGGCCAAGAGTTTGTTCGTGAAATTGATCTGGAGAAGGTCGCCGCAAGAAAACTCAATGATGATTTTCTCTTATTAGAAAAAAGTGATAGAACATCTGCAGTCCGCCTCTTAATGGAGCAAGTTAATCCTGCTGTCACTAAATGGCAGGATGGCATTCATGAATTTATCCTACTTCAGCGCGAAAAAAATGTCGTGGCTGCAAGGTTAACTGAAGAGTATTACGCGGAAGCGCGTAATGAGTTGATCTTGTTATCACTTACTGTAATTTCTTTGTCGTCTTTCCTAGCGGTCGCCATCAGCCGTTCGTTGACACGGCAGCTAGGCTGCGAGCCGAACTATGCGATAGCTGTCGCGTATCAAATTGCTAAGGGCAATTTGTGTGTCGATGTGGAGGTACATCCAAAAGATCAAAGTAGTTTGATTTTCGCTCTTCGTGACATGCGTGACAAACTAAGTCATTTAGTGGGTGCCGTTAACCTGAGTGCTGAGACAATTGCATCCGCCTCGCGCGAAATCGCCCATGGTAATCTCGATTTATCTTCTCGGACAGAAGAGCAAGCCGCCTCCTTGGAGGAAACTGCGGCGTCCTTAGAAGAGCTCACGTCTACAGTTAAGCATAACGCCGAGAATGCACGCGAGGCCGATACGCTTGCTAAACAAGCATCGTCAGTCGCGGTAAATGGCGGTGATATGGTCAATCGTGCGGTAATGACGATGGAGGGTATCAACGAAGCATCGAAGCAAATCGTTGAGATTATCTCCGTGATTGACGGCATCGCTTTTCAAACCAATATTCTCGCTTTAAATGCTGCAGTGGAAGCGGCTCGTGCTGGAGAGCAGGGTCGTGGCTTCGCCGTCGTGGCGAGCGAGGTTCGAAGCCTGGCTCAGCGCAGTGCAGCCGCTGCCAAGGAGATCAAAGTGCTCATTGCTAATTCTGTAGAGCAGGTTGGTAATGGCACTCGAATCGTTGATCAGGCAGGAATCGCGATGCATGAAGTGGTTGACAGTATTCGTCGCGTCTCGAGTGTGATCAATGAGATCGCCAACGCAAGTCATGAGCAAACGAACGGGATAGATCAAATTAATGTCGCTGTTATACAAATGGATCAGGTGACCCAACAAAATGCGGCCCTGGTCGAAGAAGCAGCAGCTGCGGCAGAGGCATTGGAAAATCAAGCTTCAAACTTGAGTGAACTTGTGCACACTTTTAAGATTGAAACTTTGACTCATGCTGCTCGCGTGATCCCGAAAAGAGTACAGAGTGTTCGAGAGAGGTCAGATTTGAATTTGCCGAAATTAGCGAGAGCGTAACTGGCGACGAGCATCAGCGCAAGTTTCTCACGTGCTCTGATGCTCGTACTTCATTAAATGAAATGGCAGACGTAATCGACAGTTTCAATCGTCTCAATCTGGAAGCTAGAGTTCGCTGGGACTGAAAACTGCTCGCCACTACCATATTCTTTACTGGTTGCTTCACCTGCAAGCGTAACGCGACATTTACCTGCATTGATCTCCATGATTTCAGCCGCTGCTGTGTTAAAGGTGAGGGCTGACGGAAAAATAATACCGATGGTCTTTTTACTTCCGTCCGCAAATAAAACAGTATGGGAAACGCATTTGCCATCGAAGTAAATGTTAGCTTTTTTGATGACGCTGACTAGATCGAATTGTGTACTCATGATGTTGATTATTGGTAGTTTTTAGTTAGTTTTTAAAAAATATAGCCAGAGAAGCTTGCACTCATCTGGCTATGATTTAATATTTAATGTCGCGTTTAGGAACGTTTAATTTTGGCGTTCGCAGCGATGCGCATACGTAGCGCATTCAATTTGATGAAGCCGCCTGCATCCGCTTGGTTGTATGCACCACCATCTTCATCAAAGGTTGCGATGTTCATGTCAAATAGCGAGTCGGTTTTGGAATCTCGTGAGACCGTGATGACGTTGCCTTTGTAAAGCTTGACACGTACCCAACCATTGACCGTTTGTTGCGTGTGGTCGATCAAGGTTTGCAGTGCCACGCGTTCTGGTGCCCACCAGTAACCGTTATAGATCAAGCTTGCGTAACGAGGCATCAAATCATCTTTCAAATGCGCGACTTCACGATCCAAAGTAATCGATTCGATTGCGCGGTGAGCACGGAGCATAATAGTGCCGCCAGGTGTTTCGTAGCAGCCGCGCGACTTCATGCCGACGTAGCGGTTTTCTACCAAATCCAAACGACCAATGCCGTGCTTACCGCCCAAACGATTGAGCTCGGTTAAGACTGCGGCAGGTGACATGCGTACGCCATTCAGTGCCACGATATCGCCTTTTTCATATTCGATATCCAAATACTCAGGCGTATCTGGTGCAGCTTCTGGGCTGACTGTCCAGCGCCACATCGATTCTTCCGCTTCCGCACTTGGGTTTTCCAAATGACGGCCTTCAAAACTGATATGCAAGAGGTTGGCATCCATCGAGTACGGTGCGCCACCATTTTTGTGTTTCATATCGATCGCAATACCGGCATCTTCTGCATATTTCAGTAATTTTTCACGAGAGAGTAAATCCCATTCACGCCACGGTGCGATAACTTTGACATTTGGCATCAATGCATAGGCACCCAATTCAAAACGAACTTGGTCATTGCCTTTGCCCGTAGCACCGTGTGAAATCGTATCTGCGCCAGTCAGCTTGGCGATTTCAATCAATCGTTTTGCAATTAGTGGACGCGCGATTGACGTGCCGAGCAGATATTCACCTTCGTATACGGTATTGGCACGGAACATAGGAAATACGAAATCGCGCACAAATTCTTCACGCAAGTCATCAATGAAAATATTCTCTGGTTTGATGCCAAACTTGATCGCTTTTGCACGTGCTGGTTCGAGCTCTTCGCCTTGACCGAGGTCAGCGGTGAAAGTCACGATTTCACATTGATAATTATCTTGTAACCACTTCAAAATGACGGAAGTATCGAGACCACCGGAATAGGCTAAAACTACTTTTTTTACGTCGCTCATAGTGTGCTTTCTGTATTTGAAAAGTAAGTGGAAATGTGTTTTTCTGAATTTAGTTGTCGACTTTGCCGATGACTAAATATTCGAGTAAGGCTTTTTGGACATGTAGTCGGTTCTCAGCTTCATCCCAGACCACAGATTGCGGGCCGTCGATGACACCGGCGGACACCTCTTCGCCACGGTGCGCTGGCAAGCAGTGCATGAATAACGCCTGAGGATCAGCGCGACCCATTTTGGCTTCGTCCACGATCCAGCCATCAAAGGCTTTCAAGCGCGCTTGGTTTTCAGCTTCGTAACCCATGCTGGTCCAGACGTCAGTATTGACGAGGTGCACACCCTCACAAGCATCAGATGGATTCGCAAACACCGTGTAATAGGTATCCTCGACAGTCACGCAGGCAGGATCGATGTCATAGCCTTTTGGTGTGGAAATGTGTAAATGGAAACCAAATACTTTGGCCGCTTGCATCCAGGAGTACAGCATATTGTTGGCATCACCAATCCAAGCGACTTTCTTACCAGCGATAGAACCACGATGTTCGATGTAGGTGAAAACATCGGCAAATACTTGGCAAGGATGGTGTTGATTGGTTAAACCATTGATGACCGGTACCCGTGAGTTCGCTGCGAAGCGCTCTATCATCGATTGTTCAAAGGTACGAATCATAATAATGTCGCACATGCGTGACATCACTTGACCGGCGTCTTCCACTGGCTCGCCGCGGCCCAGTTGGCTATCGCGTGTGTTGAGATAAATCGCCGCGCCGCCCAATTGATGCATGCCGGCTTCGAAGCTCAAGCGGGTACGGGTTGAATTTTTTTCGAAAACCATGACCAGCGTTCTGTCGAGCAGCGGATGGTAGGGTTCGTAACGCTTGAATCGGTCTTTAATGATACGAGCCCTCTGCATGAGGTAGTTGTATTCATCTAGACTCAAGTCGCTTACTTGTAAAAAGTGTTTGATCGTCATAGTCGTTTTTTATAATGTTTGGCTTACGAATGTGTCCATCGTTGTGCCTTTAAGATTGTGCTGCTGGTGCTGCCGCTTGCTCGTCTTTCACCTGTTGGATGACTTGGCTTAACATAGAAATCAGGGTGTCGATTTCTTCGTAGCTGACATTGAGTGCGGGCATGAAACGTAATAAATTAGGACGTGGCGAGTTAATCAATAAGCCGATAGGTTCGAGGTCACGCGCCACTTCAACTAGGCGAGGGCCGATGTCACTACCTAGCTTGAGTGCGCGTAGTAAGCCCTCGCCACGTTCGCCTTCCATTTGAAACTTGTCTGAAAGAGCGAACAAAGCTTTACTTAAATAAGCCGCCTTGGCTTTCACTTCATCGAGGAAACCTGGCGCGGTCAGTGCATTGATCACTGCGATACCGGCAGCCGTCATTAATGGCGCACCATTGTAAGTACCGCCTTGGTCACCCGGTACGAAACAAGACACCGCTTCTTTCGCCAGCAATGCCGCCAGTGGTACTCCACCGCCTATGCCTTTGCCGAGCGTCATGATGTCAGGCTCGATACCGGATAGTTGATAGCCAAAGAGTTCGCCAGTACGGCCCATGCCGGTTTGTACTTCGTCGACGATCAATAGAATATTGTGTTTTTGCGTCAGTGCACGCAATGCTTGCATAAACTCACGACTCGCAGGAATAACACCGCCTTCGCCTTGCACTGGTTCAAGCATCACAGCCACAGTTTTTTCGTTGATTAGCTTCTCAACGGACCCGATGTCGTTCAAGTCTGCTTTCGGGAAACCAGTGACTTGTGGTGCAAAAATCGTATCCCAGCCTGGTTTGCCGGAGGCCGACATCGTTGCCAAGGTGCGGCCATGAAAACCATGGTCGAAGGTGATGATTTCGAACGCACCATTCTTATTCTTTTGTCCCCACTTACGTGCAAGTTTGATCGCACCTTCGTTGGCTTCCGCACCACTATTGGCGAAGAACACGCGATCGAAGCAAGAATGTTGAGTCAGCAAGTCGGCCAACTTCACCATATTCTCATTGTAAAAAGCAGGGGAAGGGTTCAATAGTTTTCCCGCTTGGGCAACGATGGCGTCTTCGATGCATTTCGGTGAATGACCTAAGCAATTGACCGCCCAGCCTTGCAGATAGTCGAGATAGCGTTTGCCATTATGATCAGTCATCCACATGCCTCGGCCTTCTGTGAACACCAATTCTGGGCGTGGTGTGATGTACATCAGGGCGTTGACGTTGTACTGACTAAATTCCATTTCTAGACTCCTTGAGGATGAGGGCAGACCAATTAAAAATGTGAGAGGCAAAAAAAAACCACAGGGGTTGAGCCTGTGGTTTTCATGTGTCCTTGCTTTCTTTACGCGCAGGACTTCCCAGGCTCGGAGTGCGAACGGCGACGTCGAGCGATATTTGGGGAAGACATGTCAGTAAAATTTTGCATAAACGTAGTGTAACGGTTTTTTTTGGGTTTTGCGCACCGCAATAAAGAAATTTCCAAATAATTTGAAAAATTTTTTTGGTGCGCAGAATGGTATTAATTTTTCGCTAAGTCCGCTTCTGAGGTGAAGGAATCAGCAAAGAACTCATCAATAGGCAGACCACTTTGTGCAACGAAATCGCGTTTTGCAGACTCGACCACAATAGGCGCACCACAAGCGTAGACTTGATATCTCGAGAGATCAGGGTGGTCTTGTAGTACTGCTTGATGAACAAAACCTGTGCGGCCTTGCCATTGATCTTCGGCGAGGGCATCTGATACCACTGGGATGTATTCGAAATGGGAAATGTTTTTGCTCCACTCTTCGCACAGAAGTTGCATATACAAATCTTGTGGGCGACGACCACCCCAATACAGCTTTACTGGACGAGTCGATTGCAAATGAATCAGATGTTCCATTATTGCTTTAATTGGGGCGAAGCCAGTACCCGAAGCGAGTAGGATGACGGGTTTTTCGCTGTCTTCACGCAAATAAAAACTGCCTTGCGGACCTTCAATGCGCATAATGTCCCGCTCTTTCAGTGTCGAAAAAACCTGATCTGTAAAAAAGCCACCAGGCATATGGCGCAGGTGTAAAGTCAGGTGTTCTTCGGAATGCGGGGCATTGGCCAAACTGTAGCTGCGACGTTTGCCATCTTTCAATAAGAATTCAATGTATTGGCCGGCACGATATTTGAGCTTCTCATTCGCTGGCATCTGTAGCGCCATCAGCATCACATCATCAGATAGTTTTTCTAATTTGGCGACGCGTGTTGGCAGTTTTTTGATCGGATACTCGTCGTCTGCCAATTGCTCTCTTGCTTCAATCGTGACATTGCTTTGTGGTTTTGCACAGCAAAACAGTGCACCGCCTTGGGCTGCTTCGTCGTCTGGCAGCGCCCGTTGTTGGTGTGGTCCATGAACGACGTTGCCACTGAGGACTTTTCCTTTACAGGAACCACACGCACCATTCTTACAGCCATATGGCAAAATAAGGCCTTGGCGTAAGGCTGCTGTTAAAATGCTCTCATCTTCTTCGCATTCGAATTGGCGACCGCTGGGTGTAATGCTAATTTGAAACGTCATGATTGTCCTGAAAAATTAGTTCCTACAAATACAAATGCAGGCAAACTCTATTGCCTGAGATCGATATGAAATTAAGTTCGTCACCAGTTGCACGATTTGCCAAGCCACGAATTCTGATCATTGGCTGTGGCGATGTAGGTATGCGTTTGTTGCCTATGCTAGTCCACAGATTTCGTGTTTTTGCTGTAACTAGCCAAGTCCAAGGTTCGGCACGTTTTTCGCAACTACGTGCTGCTGGGGCAACCCCAATATATGCAGATCTTGATCAAACTCATACACTGAGGAAGCTAGCAGGGCTGGCGCCTACTGTCATACACCTAGCACCGCCGCCGCAAAATGGTTCACATGACCCAAGGACGAAGCGATTAGCCGCTATTTTACCTGAGAAGACTCGTCTTGTTTATATCAGTACGACTGGGGTGTATGGTGACTGTAGTGGTGCTTTGTTTGACGAGACTCGATCAGTGAATCCTGTGAACGCACGAGCCAAACGACGTGTTGATGCTGAACAGTGTTTGCGCGCCTGGGCGACAAGGCAGCAATCACGCTTGAGTATTTTGCGAGTGCCAGGCATCTATGCAGAAGATCGGTTACCAGTGGATCGCTTGCAAAAGGGTACACCTGCTTTGTGCGAAAAAGAAGATGTTTTTACGAACCATATTCATGCCAATGATCTTGCCTACCTGAGTAAATTGGCATTGTTTCGGGGCAGACCAAACCGCGTCTACCATGCGGTCGATGATAGTGCGATGAAAATGGGTGATTATTTTGATTTGGTCGCATCTTATTTTCAAATGACCAAGCCTCAGCGCTTGAGTCGTAAAGACTTGGCGCTTGTGGTGTCGCCGATGCTCTTGTCGTTTATGTCGGAATCACGCCGCCTCAAGAATGAGCGAATCAAAATTGAATTAGGCGCGCAGTTGATGTTTCCGACTGTCGAAGTTTGTTTGCAAAAGATGAAAGAGCGAGGCGTTGCCCCATAGCGTAATTCAGCCAATATCGAAGCGAGTAAGGAACGTTCGCTTAGCTCGGCATGATCGTGTCATCGAGACTGTGCGTTTTTTGTTGAATGATTTCAATCATCCCGTTATCAGCTGCATTCTGCGGGTGGCGCATGACACGATTGTAAAACTCTTCGCCTTGCTCGGCGCTTGTATGACTAATGCCAATGCATGCGTTCCGTCCACTTTTTTTCACCATATACAAGCCTTGGTCTGCAAAATTGACAACTTGTGCCCAACTCAACAGATGAGGCTGTGTTGGTAAGAAAGGGAAACTTGCAAAACCGACCGAGCAGGTTCGAGAAATTTCGATGTCGTCGATCAACTTAAAGGTAGTACTTGAAATGATGTGTCGAATCCGTTCGGCCACTGTAGGCGCATCACGCCTGTTGCAGCTTCGTGCAACGACCAAAAACTCTTCGCCGCCCCATCGAATGAGGTAGTCAGATTCCCTAAACACGTGTTGTAATCGATCACGCATTTGAATCAACACCATGTCACCGCAGGCGTGTCCATATGTGTCGTTAACCGATTTGAAATGATCGAGGTCCACCATAAAAAAGACGATATCTTCATCTCCGGGGGAAACGGCTTCACCAGCTTGAATTTGGTCTTCATAAAATCGTAAAACACGGGCGACATCTGCTTCGATATTTTGAAGTAAAAAGCGACGATTACGCATCCCTGTCAATGGATCAGTGATACTGACTTCTTCCAGCTGATTTTGTGTTTCGCGCAGTGTGTTGAGCGTCGCTTGTAATTGTTTGTAAGCATAGGCGTTATCCAGCGCAATCGCACCGTAAGCGGCGAGTGTGCGCAAAATAGATCGTTCCCGCTCCCCATAAACGTGTGGACGAGTTGATTGGATCGACATAACCCCTAAGAGTCTGTCTCCGATCATCAATGGCGTGTAAAGAAGACTCAAGGTTTCCATGGTGCCCGGAATGATGAATCGACCTTCAGTACCTGGCTCGCGTTCAAGGACGAACTCTTCTCGCTCTCTGGCGCAACGTGCGAACGAGGAAATAGGGTGATCAATCGGGGTGGTAAATGGAGGAATTAATTCACCGTTCTCCATACCGAATACAAAATGCAATGAGCGTGCGTCGCCTGCGAGTAACGAAATGCCGAAGCTTGTTGCGTCGAGCAGATCGTTGACATGTCTATGTAGCGACTCAAATACTGCTTCAGCATTTAGATTTGCAGTAATTTCGCGCCCGATTAAGCCCAAAGTTTCAAGCGTGTTACTAGATTCTTGAAGGCTAGCCGCTCTTTCGGCTTCACTTTTGGCTATTCTTCTGAGATGTTCTGCTTCTGCCCTGTGTCTTTCGTTGTCGTGCTTGACCTGCAAGGCAACAGCGCGATTTTGTGCGTCAACGAGACGTCTGCTTTCTTTTGCTTTGGCTGATAATTTTGCATAAGCGAAGGCGCTTTGAAAATCATCAAGGTCAGCGTAACTATTCGCAATATCGTCTAGAAGATCCGCTGGTACCGTGATGTCTTTGATTGTTTTGCAGAGGTCGTAGGCTTTAAGTAAATAGTGTAAGTTGAGAGTCGGGGCGGCAATTTGCTCTGCTTTGTCAGTGTGGAATCGTTTTGCAAGTTCAGCAAGTACGCGAAAACACTTAATCTGTTCATCTAGATTGTGGTGGTCTTGTGCGATTTTAAGAGCATCACGAATTTTTTCTTGGGCTTCTTGCGCTTGGCCGAGTCGACAATAAGCGATTGCTTGGCCTCTCCAGCAATCCGATAAAAATACCGGCTCATTGTGTTCGATAATTTTGTCAGCAGCGCTTTGAAAAAATCCCAAGGCATCTTCGGGAGCACTTAGATCAATTGCCAGGTCGCCTAGGTAGCAAAGCGTGTGGGCATAGGTGCGAGAGCCCGCAATCTTGGTTTGTACCGCTAGTGACTCAACCAATTTTTCTCTTGCGTCTGCATAGCGATGTAATAAGCGTAATGCATTCCCCGTTTGAAGTAGCGCGGTTGCTAAAGACCCAGGCCAGTTGTTATTACGCGCGAGCGCTAACGCAATTTCATCCCACTCAAGTGCTGCATCGAGATCACCGAGAGTGGCGAACGAATCGCCCGCATTTGTAGCTGTCAGAATTGCTTGGCGAATTTGTCCGGTTTCGAAGGCTGCTCTGTGAGCTAAGATATGAAGGCGACATGATTCACCCATGTCTCCAATTTTGTTGGCAACAATGGCTTTTGCACTGAGTAGCCAAGCATTGACGCTCGCTGGGTAGTTGCGATCATTGTCGAAGTTTTGGACAATTTTTTGGAGGGTCAATTGTGGATCTCGCATGGCACTGTTGTGCATGCTGCGCGCGACACAAATCAAATGTCGTTCGAATTCACCCACCTCGAGAAAATGTTCAAGAGCTTTCTGTAAGCAAGCATCTCTCTCGGGAATATCACCAAGATCGCGCTTAATCGATGAGAGAAGAAAATAACTGTCACCTAAACCGACTTTGTCTCTTAATTCTAGGAAAGTCTGTTTGGCCTCATTGGTGTAGTGCTCAGCAAATTCCAACTCACCTTTTAGCCAATTAATTTCAGCATGGATGAGGGCGATACGCGCCATGTTGCGTCTGAACCAAACGTCATCGTTTGACGCTTGCGTTAACAAAATTGTGGCTTCATCAGCCAGTAGCTTGCTACGTTCGCAGTTGCGTTGGCGAAGATGCCATGCGAGTGGCACGAGTACGGCAAGGCGAGGAGTTCCCTCCAATAGGGATAACTTTGATTCTAGTGCAAAGATCTCGTCGTCAGAGGTGTACAAGTCCGTCATCGCCTTCAATCAGTTGGTTGTGTCGCACTCATTGCTTATATCAGGTACTTGCCCTCCATCACCGATAGATCTTGATGGTATGCCGCAGTAAGCTTGATATTATTCTTAGCGCGATTGAATCAAAACATTGATTTAGGGCAATTTAACATAAAGGATTTCAACGCGGCACAATCAGAGAAAAAAAACCTGATTCCAAGCGATTTGGTGATGAACCGATGTTGTCGCCATAAATAAATATCAACACAAAATACTATTTTATGGGCTCTTCTATGCACTAAAAGAGTGCTGAGGTCACTTTAAGTACTTCGTCTGCTGTAGTCACACCGTCAATGATTTTATAGGCGCCAGCCAAGCGCAACGGCTTCATCTCATCGAGCATCGCTTGCGCACGTAGTGCGTGAATATCAGAGTCAGCTTGAATCATTTTGCTAAAGGTCTGAGTTACTGTGAGTAATTCATAGATACCAGTACGCCCTTTAAAGCCAGTCTGACGGCATTCAATACAACCGATAGGGCGGTAAATCTTTCTCGGTTTTTCTAATTGTGTTTCGTCGACTAATGCTGCCCAAACAGGATCTGCAAGTTCACCGTCGTCAGACTTGCAATGAGGGCAGAGTGTTCTTACCAAGCGTTGTGCGAGAATACCGATGATTGTCGCTTCAAGGAGGTAGTATGGAACCCCGAGTTGAAGTAAGCGCATGATTGCAGAGGGAGCGTCGTTTGTATGCAAAGTTGAGAGCACCAAATGACCTGTTAGTGCGGCTTGAATCGCCATTTCTGCGGTGGGCAAATCTCGAATTTCCCCGACCATGATAATGTCTGGATCTTGTCGCATGAGTGCACGAATTCCATCCGCAAAAGTCAAATCAATGTTCGCTTGCACTTGCATTTGGTTAAATGAAGATTCCACCATTTCTATCGGATCTTCGACGGTACATACGTTAACATCCGATGTTGCTAAGGCTTTCAAAGTTGTGTAGAGCGTCGTCGTCTTTCCTGAACCGGTTGGACCTGTTACCAAAATAATCCCATGAGGCTTCTTGGTAAGATGGTCCCAGCGTATGGCATCGTTTTCGGGGAAGCCGAGTTCAGGCAAAGTTTTTACCACGACTTCTGGGTCGAAAATACGCATCACGACTTTTTCACCAAAAGCCGTTGGTAGCGTTGATAAACGTAATTCGACTTCTTGGCCGTCGGCTGTGCGGGTCTTGACGCGACCATCTTGAGGACGTCGTTTTTCAATGACGTCCATGCGGCCTAGTAACTTGATGCGGGCTGTCATTGCAATCATTACTGTCGCAGGGACTTGATACACTTGGTGTAAGACGCCATCGATACGGAAGCGTATGGCTGCCATATCGCGTTTTGGTTCTAAGTGAATATCCGAAGCACGTTGATCAAAAGCAAACTGCCATAGCCAGTCGACAATGTTGATGATGTGCTGATCATTGGCATCAACCGCCTTATTCGACTTGCCCAACTCCACCAATTGCTCAAAGTTATTGCGCAGAGCGACGTCGTTGCTATTAGTCTTGCGTGCATCCTTAATCGATTTAGCTAATGAAAAAAATTGCGCGGTGTATTGAGCGATGTCGAGCGGGTTCGCTAATACCAATTGAATTTCTTTTTGGGTGATCCGACCAATTTCGTCCAGCCATTCATTATCAAATGGATTGGTCGTTGCCACAATGACGGTCTCATTTGTCGCATCTACCGGTAGAATATTGAAGCGTGTCGCATAGGTCGACGACATGATGTCCGCGACTTTGGTAAAGTCAATTTTCAGTGGATCAATACGGTAGAAGGGAACGCCTGCTTTCTTGGCGGCCCATTCTGTGAGATAGTCTAAAGTCAAAAGTTGCTGTGGTTTGATTGCTGAATAGAGTTTTGATTGTGCAATTGCGGTTAATGGATGCATGTCAGGAGGTCCATTTTTTTGCAAACCTCGTGCGTGATTGAATGCGATTTTAGCGTCGTCTTTTTTAATGATCCCATCTTCCATGAGCCAGGTGAACAATTGTTGCATGTTGAAATGTTTATGTTGATTGCTCATGTTCAGTAATATTCCTGGTCAATGAAGTTTGGACTGGATAGTTAAAATGCTCGTATTCGATTATGCCTTTGACTTTGCTAAACCGTCCACCCATGTTTTCGCCGGCAGTTTGGTTTGTGCAAAAATCTCATCAGCGCGGCGATAAAGGATCTCAAAATCAAGCTTAAGTCGATGTTTGAACGCGATGGCGACAACATTGCCATCATGAACCTCGGGTAGGCAAAAAACCGTGCCAAACACATACTTTAGAACTTTCATATTTTTCGCGAAGCTGGGATGGTCTCCAAACAGATTCACTGTCATTACGCCATCTTCTTTGAGACAATTTGCACAAGCTTGGTAGAACTCGGTGGAATCGAGGACTGGGCCTTTTGCAGTGGCATCGTATAGGTCGACTTGTAAAGCGGTTAAGGAATTATGATTCTCCTCATCAGTCACAAAATCCATCGCATCCATTTCGATAACCTGAAGACGATCATCGTTAGGTGGAAGCTTGAACATACTCTCGCAGATCATGATCACAGCAGGATTAATATCGACTGCAGTGACTTTCGCAGTCGGAAATTGACGATAGCAAAACTTTGTTAGTGCCGCGGTGCCCAAGCCTAGCTGTACGATATTGTTAGGGTTAGAGTGGAATAGCATCCAAGACATCATTTGTTGAGCATATTCAAGCTCCGGCCAATCTGGCTTGCGTAATCGCATGGCGCCTTGAATCCATTGTGTGCCAAAATGTAGATAACGCACACCATCGAGTTCCGATAATGTCACAGGGGCGAATTTTGGTTTTCGTCTAGTGATATTATTTGCCGCCTGTGGTCCGGATCGAAAGTTGCCTTCGGCCTCAATCGATTTTCTCTTGATTAGCATAAGATACCTTTAGTAGCGGATAACAATACTTACCATTGTTTCCAAGATTATTTGATAACATGATTGTAAACTGTATCCGGTGTCTAGTGGAAAGCCGTTCGATCCTACTACGGTCGGCCTGAGAAGATCGCTTGGCTTTGATTATCAGTGATAGTGTATCGCTCGGAAAACGAAGGAGAGTATTGTGAAGAAAATTGTGTTTGTAACGGCAGTGATCGTATCAGCTTTATCACTGAGCGCTTGTGTATCAACATCTAACTCTGGCAGCGTCTATCGCCCATACCAGACTCAAAATGAGATGACCGTGCGTTTGGCGGTCGTTGAACAAGTTCGGGAGGTCACGATCGCACAAGGAAATTCAGGTGTTGGGACTTTAACCGGCGCAGCACTAGGTAATATTGCTGGCGGTAGCATGGGTGGTGGGCGCGGTTCGACAGCGACAGGTATCGTCGGTGCTGTTGTTGGCGGTATCGTTGGTCATAATATTGAATCTCAAAACAATATGCGTAAAGGTTTGGAGATTACTGTGCGCTTAGATAATGGTGAATTGCGCGCTATTACGCAGGATGCGGATGAGATGTTTAGACCAGGTGAGCGTGTGCGTTTATTGTCAGATCGCCGCACAACGCGGGTTACACATTAAATTTTGTTTTCGGCTCCCCTGGAGTCGGTTTGCAATAAATCTAAGTTGATAAGAAAAATGGGCTAGATTCGATAATCTAGCCCATTTGTTTTGTAACGAGATGTAAAAAAGCTGCTTCAACAATCCCCCATCATGTTGATCGGGGAACTGTAGTTACTTTATTTCGAAACATTCAGCAGCATTTCATTTAACCGGCGAACAAAGGCGCTCGGGTCTGCAAGGTTGCCACCTTCGGCCAGCGAGGCTTGGTCGAACAAGATGTGAGACCAATCATCGAATTTAGCTTCTTCGTATTTCAAACGCTGTACTAATGGGTGATCTGGGTTGATTTCCAAGATCGGTTTTGATTCCGGCGCTGTTTGGCCTGCGGCTTTCAACATCCGTACCAAATTACCTGAGAGTTCATTTTCGTCAGCGACCAAACATGCTGGGGAATCTGTTAAGCGGAATGTCACTCGTACATCTTTAGCTTTGTCACTCAAGGCCGCTTTCATTTTCTCAACGAGGTCTTTGAACTGCGTCTCAGTTTCTTCATGCTGCTTCTTTTCAGTCTCGTCTTCTAGCTTGCCCAAGTCCAAATCACCTTTGGCGACAGAAGTCAAAGTCTTACCTTCAAACTCAGTGAGGAAAGACAGCATCCATTCGTCCACACGGTCTGTTAGTAACAAGACTTCAACGCCTTTTTTGCGGAAGATTTCTAGATGCGGGCTATTTTTTGCCGCAGCGTAGCTGTCAGCAGTAACGTAATAGATCTTGTCTTGACCCTCTTTTGCGCGCGAGATATAGTCGGCTAAAGAGACGTTCTGTGTGTCACTGTCGTTGTGTGTTGAGGCGAAGCGCAAGAGCGCTGCAATGCGATCCTTGTTCGCAGCATCTTCACCGATACCTTCTTTCAACACTTGGCCAAATTCTTTCCAGAAGTTGGCGAATTTTTCTTTCTTGCTTTCGGCCTCATCGCCTTCCGCATTCGCTAAGTCTTCCAGCATGCCGAGTACGCGTTTTGTTGAACCTTCGCGAATGGCTTTGATGTCACGTGATTCTTGCAAGATCTCGCGAGAAACATTGAGTGGCAAATCGTTGGAATCAATAATGCCTTTGACGAAACGCAGGTACACCGGCATCAGTTGTTCCGCATCGTCCATAATGAAGACGCGTTTTACATATAATTTGATGCCGCCGCGCTTATTGCGATCCCACATATCAAATGGTGCGCGACTTGGGATGTACAACAATTGCGTGTATTCGCTGCGACCTTCGACTCGATTATGGGTATGGGTTAATGGGGCAGTGTAGTCATGCGAGATATGCTTGTAGAACTCCGTATATTGTTCTGGTGTGATATCTGATTTGCTGCGCGCCCACAAAGCACTGGCTTGATTGACTGTTTCTAACTCGTCTTTCAGAGTCATTTCTTTTTTCTCTTCATCCCATTCTTCTTTTTGCATCAAGATCGGTAATGAAATGTGATCGGAGTAGGTGCGTATGACCGACTTCAGTTTCCAAGCTGAGAGGAACTCGTCTTCGCCTTCGCGTAAATGCAAGATGATGGCCGTGCCACGATCTTCTTTAGTGATTTGTTCTACGCTAAAGTCGCCAGCACCTGCCGACTCCCAACGTACGCCTTCGTTTCCCGCTGTGCCAGCGCGACGAGATTCCACGGTGATTTTATCGGCAACGATAAAGCCTGAGTAGAAACCGACACCGAATTGACCAATCATCGCAGCGTCTTTTTGCTGATCGCCAGACAGTTTCGAAAAGAATTCTTTGGTGCCAGATTTGGCGATCGTACCTAAGTGATTGATTGCATCGTCACGATTCATGCCAATACCGTTATCTGCAATGGTGATGGTACGTGCGGCTTTGTCGAAGCTGACCTTGATTTTGAGTTCAGAGTCGTTCTCGAATAAGGCTGCATTGTTAATGGCTTCAAAGCGCAGTTTGTCTGCCGCGTCAGAAGCATTGGAAATCAGTTCTCTCAAGAAGATCTCTTTATTGGAATACAGTGAGTGAATCATCAATTGCAATAATTGGGAAACTTCGGCCTGGAATCCTAAGGTTTGTTTTTCTGACATGCTTTCCTCGAAAAATAAGAGAGTGACAATAAATCTTTAGACAAAAAACTAAGTGTGCTGGCAGATGTGGACGCGAGCTGCGTATTTCAAGGGGGATGCGGTAAATTTCCTATGAAGAGTGGTGCGGTCAGGCAGATTTGAGGCGAAGGGGTACTTCGGGAAATCGAGGCATTTTGTCATCAAACCGTAGTAAGTCTTTGAAATAATGGCACATTACGCCTACATTAAATCCTAAACTTTGATTTGAAAGTGATAGTTTTGCATTGCAGCATGCTATAATCGTGGGTTATCCGAATTATCTCCAATTGAAACTCAATCATGACCAACACAACACGCGCTATTCGCAACATCGCCATTATCGCCCACGTTGACCACGGCAAAACTACGCTCGTGGATCAATTGCTGCGCCAATCAGGTACTTTCCGTGACAATCAACAAGTTGATAATCGCGTGATGGACTCCAATGATATTGAAAAGGAACGTGGTATCACGATTCTTTCCAAAAACTGTGCAGTTGAATACAAAGGTACTCACATCAATATCGTTGATACTCCAGGCCATGCTGACTTCGGTGGTGAAGTGGAACGTGTATTGTCTATGGTTGATAGCGTATTGTTGCTAGTTGACGCGCAAGAAGGTCCAATGCCACAAACGCGTTTCGTGACGCGTAAAGCTTTGGCTTTGGGTTTGAAGCCTATCGTTGTGGTGAATAAGATTGACCGTGAAAACGCGGATCCACAAAAAGCGGTGAATGCGACATTCGAATTGTTCGACAAGCTCGGCGCGACTGATGAACAGCTAGATTTCCCTATCGTTTACGCATCTGGTTTCAAAGGCTACGCTGGATTGGAAGATACAGTGCGCGAAGGAAATATGGAGCCATTGTTTGACGCCATTTTGAAACACGTTCCTGCGCGTGAAGATGATCCAAATGGCCCATTGCAGTTGCAAATTACGTCTTTGGAATACTCTTCCTACGTTGGTAAAATTGGTGTTGGCCGTATCTTGCGTGGCCGCGTCCGCGGTGGTCAAGACGTTGTTTGGATGAATGGCCCAGAAGATAAGCCAAGTAAAGCACGTATTAACCAAGTGTTGACATTTAAAGGCTTGGATCGCGTTCAAGTTGAAGAAGCCTTGGCGGGCGATATCGTGTTGATCAACGGTATTGAGGAAATTAGTATCGGTTCTACTATTTGTGCTCCCGATACGCCTGAAGGTTTGCCAATGTTGAAAATTGATGAGCCAACATTGACGATGAACTTCATGGTCAACAGCTCTCCATTGGCTGGCCGCGAAGGTAAATTCGTTACGACACGTCAAATTCGTGATCGTCTCGAACGTGAATTGAAATCCAACATGGCGTTGCGCGTAGTGCAAGCTGAGGGCGATGATTCTACATACGAAGTTTCTGGTCGCGGTGAATTGCATTTGACGATCTTGATCGAAAATATGCGTCGCGAAGGTTTCGAATTGGCTGTTTCCCGCCCACGCGTTGTGTTTAAAATGGTCGATGGCGTGCGTCACGAACCGTATGAAAATTTGACGGTCGACGTTGAAGAAACAAATCAAGGTGGCGTCATGGAAGAGCTCGGTCGTCGCCGTGGTGATTTGCAAAATATGGAACCGGACGGCAAAGGTCGTGTGCGTTTGGAGTACCGCATTCCTGCACGTGGTTTGATTGGTTTCCAAGGTGAATTCATGACCTTGACACGCGGTACAGGTTTGATGAGCCACGTGTTTGATGAATACGCACCAGTTGATAATACTAAAGGTGAGTTGGCAGGCCGTCGTAACGGCGTGTTGATTTCTCAGGATGATGGCGCAGCAGTTGCTTACGCTATCTGGAAGTTGCAAGATCGTGGCCGTATGTTCGTCGTGCACAATGATCCAGTCTACGAAGGTATGATCATTGGTATCCACTCTCGTGACAACGACTTGGTTGTGAACCCGATTAAAGGTAAGCAATTGACTAACGTCCGTTCGTCAGGTACAGATGAGGCGGTTCGTTTGGTTCCACCTATCCAAATGAGTTTGGAATATGCGGTTGAATTTATTGAAGATGACGAATTGGTAGAAGTCACACCGAAGAGTATCCGTTTGCGTAAGCGCTTCTTGAAAGAGCACGAACGTAAAAAAGCTTCTCGCGAAGCCTAATCTCGATTGAGAGTGAGGGCCACCTAAATGGCCCTCGTATAGGTTTATCAAGACCCGTTTGAACTTTGCTCAAGCGGGTTTTCGCATTTTGAATTAGGAGACGATGCATGCAGCAGGTGGCGCATCCAAGTCATAAACAAGCTTTATTCCTGATGATCATTGCACCCGCAATGTGGAGCTCAGCAGGCGTCTTGTCGCGCAAGTTGGAATCGGCGCGTGGCTTTGAGGTGAGTTTTTGGCGAAGCTTTTTTGCTGCTTTGTTCGTATTGATCGCACTTGCTGTACAACATCGTCAACGCGTGTTTGGCAAGATTCGCGCGCTTGGAAAGTACGGTGCGTTTTCAGGCCTAATGTGGGGCTCGATGTTTTCTTGTTTCATGTTGGCGATCACCATGACGACAGTGGCAAATGCCTTGATCGTAGAAAGCTTATCACCACTGTTGACAGCGATTTTCGCGTGGATATTTTTGCGGGAGAAAATACCTGCACGTACTTGGTTGGCGATATTCGTCGCTTGCATCGGTATGGTGTGGATGTTCATTGATGGTTTTTCTAAACTCGATTCTCGTGGCTTGATTGGCGTCATACTTGCCACTTGCGTACCGCTGGCAGCGTCGACTAATGTCATTATTCTCAAAAAAGGCGGACAAGACGTTGATTTGATCCCCGCGGTGTTTGTTGGCGGATTGTTGTCGGCATGCTTGATGCTACCTATGGCGTTACCATTTTCTGCTTCTGTTCACGATCTCGTGATACTCGCAACATTGGGCGTGTTTCAGCTCGGTGTGCCTTGTATGCTGATGGTGCATGCTGCGAAAGGTTTATCTGCGCCTGAATTATCTTTGCTATCACTACTCGAAGTCTTACTCGGACCTTTGTGGGTGTGGATGGCCGTCGGTGAAGAGCCCGCTCAAGCGACATTGGTCGGTGGCGCCGTTGTACTCACGGCTTTGATTTTTAATGAAATGACGGCTTTGCACTTAGAGCGTCAACAAAAAAATAAATTGGTTTGACGCGCAGGCGTCAGTTCTCATCTTTTGCTTTATTGTAGGAATACACATATGTCATCCATTGCTCAACTCAAAGCTCCGGAATTGCTGTTGCCAGCAGGTTCTTTAGAGAAAATGCACGCTGCTTTTGATTTTGGTGCGGACGCCGTCTACGCCGGTCAGCCACGTTATAGTTTGCGTGCGCGCAACAATGAATTTTCGACTTTAGATGTACTACAAAAAGGCATCGATGATGCACATGCACGCGGCAAATTGTTTTTTGTGGCGAGTAATATTTTTCCACATAATTCCAAGCTCAAGACCTATCTGAATGATATGGAACCAGTGATCTCGATGAAACCAGATGCATTGATCATGGCCGACCCTGGTTTGATTATGATGGTGCGCGAGAAGTGGCCAGAAGTGAATGTACATTTGTCTGTGCAAGCCAACGCGGTGAACTGGGCTGACGTGAAATTCTGGCAAAAAATGGGACTGACTCGTGTGATCTTGTCGCGTGAATTATCGCTCGATGAAATCGAGGAAATCAAACAACGCTGTCCAGAAATGGAAATCGAAGTGTTTGTGCATGGCGCATTATGTATTGCGTACTCTGGTCGCTGCTTATTGTCTGGCTACTTCAATCATCGCGATCCAAATCAAGGCACTTGCACCAATTCTTGCCGTTGGGATTACAAAGTCGAAAATGCGACAGAGAATGAGACTGGTGATCTGCAGCGCATTCCTGTTGAGACCATTAAGTTTGATTTCAACAAAGCACTTGAAGAAGCTAATCAAAGCTTTTCAGCGATGGGCGACATGCAGCGCCATCCTTTGGCAGAACGTCCTTACCTAATTGAAGAAGCTGGACGCCCCGGTAATTTCATGCCTATCCTTGAGGATGAGCATGGGACTTACATCATGAATTCCAAAGATCTGCGTGCGATCGAGCACGTGGAACGACTAGCAAAAATTGGTGTCGATTCGTTGAAAGTCGAAGGCCGCACAAAATCTCTATATTATGTGGCACGTACTGCTCAAACATACCGTCGTGCGATTGATGATGCAGTAGCAGGCCGTCCATTTAATGAGCGTTTAATTAGTGAGTTGGACGGCTTGGCGAATCGTGGATACACTGATGGATTCTACCAACGTCACCACACGCAAGATCACCAGAATTACATGGAAGGTGTTTCAAAGGCTCACCGCAGTCAATATGTGGGTAATGTGCTTTCGGTAGCAGATGGATGGGCTGAGGTTGAAGTTAAAAACCGTTTCTCTGTTGGTGATCGCATTGAAATCATTCATCCAAGTGGGAACGAAACAGTGACCCTGAGCGAGATTCGTAATAAGCACAATGAAGCGATTGACGTTATAGGTGGTGCCGGTCATAAGGTGAGAATTCCACTGCAAGGTAAATACGATAAAGCCTTGCTGGCACGTATGCTGTAAGAAAGAAAGTGCGGATTGGTTCCGTGCCGTTAACAGATTTGAGCCTACTTTGTATCTATCGCAAAGTAGGCTTTTTTATTTGTTACGGTACATTAAAAATTTGAATTTCGTTCTAGGCATTACTTTAAAGCTTATGAGTTACGCAAGAATGCAAAGTTGTGTGAAATATCGATTCTGATTCACGTTTCCGAATATCATCTCGTTAGAAAGCAAAAAATGCTCGAACAAAATAATATCAAATTATGCGAGCGAATCAAGTTTGGAACGGAGATGCGTAAAAGAGTAAATTGGCTGGGCGCTTTTTTTGTGCTAGCGTCGTCGTGTTTGTCGTCTGCAGAGGCCAACACATTTCAAAAATTAAATCTTTATTTTAATGAGCGTGCTCCTTATCTCGAATCAAGAGGAAATGGGCGCGTCGAAGGACTGACGGCAAGTCCTGCAAATCGCGCGCTTGAGTTAGCGAGTATTTCTTATGCCTGGAAGAAGGCGACGGCCGAACAGCAACTTGCCGTAATGAATCGCAATCAGGAGCAAGCTTGTTTAGTTGGCTGGTTTAAGCGTCCAGAACGTGAGCTGATCGGGAAATATTCGGCTCCTCTTTATGCTGGAAAACAAATGGTAGCGCTCAGTCTTGCGTCGAACCCTCGTTTGCAAGTAAAAATGAGAGTAGGGGATTTAATGAAAGATAGCCAGCTCGTGATGCTGGTGAAAGATGGTTATTCATACGGACAAATACTTGATCAACAAATCCGAAATTTTTCTCCGAAGGTAATTCCTGCAACGGGCGAGAATACGAATATGCTGAATATGTTGGTGTACAAACGCGCTGACTATTTTCTCGTCAGCGAGGAGGAGGCAAATGCCTTGATTCAGCGTTCCGATCGTTCTCCTGCTGAGTTTAGGTTGAGCTATTTTGTAGAAACAATAAAGGAAGATCCCCGCTATTTTTGGTGTACTAAACAGGTGCCGGATGCCTTAATTAGCAAGTTAAATCGCGTGCTGGAAAAATCAGTTGCCACTACCCATCAACGTGGTCGAGCATCATCAAGTTCGAACTAACTCGCCTCTGGAGGAAGTTGCGGCATAAATGCGCCACTCCGAAAGATTTGATACATGATGTAGACGGCAACAATGGAATACATAATCTTAGGTGCCCAATCTGCTAATTGCTCTCGAAATTGCGTCTGCGCTTCGTTCTCAGATTCAACGTAGCGCCAGAGCATTTCCGGTAGACAGCCGCTTTCTTCTCCGGTTCGAATTAAATCTATCACCTGCGTTTCGCCCTTGAAGGTATTTGATTCAAGGGCGGTGGATAAACTGTATCCACTCACTAAGCTTGAGGCGATTGGTGCAAAGTGGCGTCGTACTTCGGCATTCCAAATGGTATTGCATGCTAAGGGGGCTGCCTCAAACATAGCGACGCCAGCCTCCAGCAAGAGACTGAGTGATTCGTAAAACTGTCTGGCGTTATCGCGCGCGATCATTTTTCCAAAAATAGGTAACTGTAAGAGTTTGCGGTCAAACGCTATCGTATGCGGCTCCTCTTGCTGCGGCTTTTGCATAGGCCTTTGTAAGCGGCGTTTAAATAAATGAATCACCACAAAAAGCAAAATGATGGGAAGCACGATTCCCAAAATAAATTGAAAATTACTGATTTGATTGGCGACGAGAGCAGGTATCCGCAGCAAAAAAAGAGAAAGTACGAACATCAGCATTGGCAAACGCATCCGTGCTTTGAGTCGTTTTTGTAAGGTGAATTTTTCTGTATAGACCTTGGCCAAGCGTTTATAAGCGACACCTAAGCCACCAGCAGCATTTGCTGCACGTAGCAGTTCAAATTCGAAGTAATCGAACAAGCCAGCTTGATTGCCTGCATGCGCAATGTCCTTACCTTTGTTTAATAAACGTCTGCAAACAGCTACCCGCTGTGCCACTTGCTCATTTATTTTGAGATGCTGAAAACTTTGGAGGGCAGGAACACCTGCGTTCTCCATCGTCGCTAAATGATTGAAAATCAACGCACGAGTTTCGAAATCGAGCGCTTTGAAGGTTGATAGATTTGAAGATGTCCCCATGAATCAGGCAGCCTGTTCCCGAATCGCTTCGGCTAGACGTCCAAACAGGCAATCGATTTCGGCCTTCGATATGATCAATGGTGGCGACAATGCGATGATATCGCCTGTCGTGCGAATGAGGAGATCCTTCTCCCAGAAACAACGATGAAATACATCAAAAGCGCGTGTTGTCGTTTTACCGACTTGAGGTTCTAGTTCGATACCACACACCATGCCAAGGTTGCGCACATCTTTGACATGTGGGAGACCTCGCAGCTGATGGGCGGCTGCTTCAAAATAAGATGCCATGTCAGCGGCAGCTTGAAAAATATTTTCCTCACGATACACCTCGATGCTCGCGATTGCTGCAGCACAAGCTAGTGGGTGAGCAGAGTAGGTGTAGCCATGGAAGAATTCGATGGCATCCGGCGGCGCGGCTTGCATAAAGCTATCGTAAATCGACGTATTACAAACCACTGCGCCCATAGGAACTGCGGCATTCGTTAAGCCTTTCGCCAACACGATCATGTCTGGTTTGATGTCAAAATAGTCTGCAGCAAATGCGGAACCTAATCGGCCAAAACCGGTGATGACTTCGTCGAAGATTAAAAGGATGCCGTGTTTGCTACAAATCTCGCGAATCTTCTGTAGGTATCCGCGTGGAGGAATAATCACGCCCGTTGAGCCTTGTATCGGTTCGACTATCAAGGCAGCAATCGTCGATGGATCGTGCAAGGCCAGTAAGCGTTGTTCAAATTCATTCGCTAATTCTGCGCCATGTTGAGGCAATCCTTTACTGAAAGCGTTGCGATCGATATCCAAAGGATGTTTGAGATGATCCACTCCAGCCAAGCCTGGCCCGAACTGTTTGCGGTTTCCAGCAATACCGCCGACCGAGATTCCACCAAAGCCGACGCCATGGTATCCACGCTCGCGGCCGATCAAGCGATGACGCCCCGCGTCGCCACGAACGCGATGGTATGCAAGCGCCATTTTCAGTGCCGTATCGACACCTTCCGAACCATCGTTGCAAAAAAATATGCGATCTAATCCTTTTGGAGTGATCCCGGCTAAGGCTGTCGCAGCTTCAAAGGCCAGTGGGTGCGCCATTTGAAAGGTGGGGGCGAAATCAAGTGTGGCCGCTTGGCGTTGAATTGCATCGACGATCTTTGGATGATTATGTCCGGCATTCACACACCATAGCCCTGCGGTTCCGTCTAAAATTTGTCTATCATCTTCGCTCGTGAAATACATGCCTTTGGCTGCCTTGATGAGTCTTGGTTGGCTCTTAAATTGGCGATTGGCTGTGAAAGGCATCCACAAATGTTCGAATTGTTGTTTGGACATGATGCTGATTCCTCTGGCATTCAAATAATTCTCTGATATCTAAGCATAAACGAATTGACCTCGTTGATGAACCGAAATTTGCTTTGTAGACAAGGAGTTTTGAATGTATTTCTTAAGAAATCGTATGTTGCCTAGATGATGGAAGGGACTTCAACTCGCAAGCCTTTGCCGCTAAAGGTACAATGGCGGCTAATTTTTACTGTAGGCAGATTATTGTGAGCTCAGTTGTTTTACCCTCCCGTCGCTTATCCGTTGCGCCCATGATGGATTGGACCGATAGGCATTGCCGTGTCTTTCACCGCTATATCACCCGCCATACTTGGCTCTACACCGAAATGGTAACGACGGGAGCGATCATTCATGGTGACTTAGCTCGGCATCTAGATTTCAATGAAATCGAACATCCAATCGCCTTGCAGTTAGGCGGAAGTGAGCCTGCTGATTTGGCGATTGCTGCCAAGCGTGGCCAAGAGTGGGGCTATGACGAGATTAATCTTAATTGCGGCTGTCCCTCAGAGCGTGTACAAAAAGGCGCGTTTGGAGCCTGTTTGATGGCTGAGCCAGCTTTGGTCGCAGATTGCGTCAAGGCGATGCGCGACGTTGTCGATATTGACGTGACGGTGAAGCACCGAATCGGTATCGATGACGTGGATTCATACAGTTTTGTGCGTGACTTCGTCGGACAAATCGCCGACGCTGGCTGCAAAACGTTTGTGGTTCATGCCCGTAACGCGATTCTTAAAGGCTTGTCACCAAAAGAAAACCGCGAGGTACCACCGCTGAAGTATGAATACGCGTATCAACTAAAACGCGATTTCCCACAGTTGGAAATTTTGATCAACGGTGGCATTAAAACCATCGCAGAGATCGATCTTCATTTGCAACATTGCGATGGTGTGATGCTGGGTCGAGAGGCGTATCATAATCCTTATCTGATGAGCAGCTTTGATGCGCGTTATTACGGGGATGCTAGTCCTGCCAAGAGCCGTGAAGAAGTTTTGCATGCGATGATTCCTTACATACAGGAGCAGCTGACGAAGTTTGGCGCAAACGGTAAAGGATTAAAGCTGAATAGCATTACACGTCATATGCTGGGGCTGACGTTTGGCTTGGTCGGTGCACGTGGTTTTAGACAACTATTATCCGATTCCAAAAAACTCGCCAATGCCGATGCGAAGCTTTTGCTGGAAGCGTGGGCTTGTGTACAGCAATATCAAACAAATTAAGTGCGTTGGTTTTAAAAGATGTTTGTTTTCTCAATTCAAGAAAGTGAATGTAAATGAAAAAGATGATGATGTCGTTCGGTGTAGCTGGCGTATTAGGAATCGTTATGATGTCGCAGGCGATGGCCCAGATTAATGTCAAGAATGCCTGGGTCCGCGCCACAGTTGGACCGCAGAAAACGACAGGTGCTTTTTTGCAGATTGAAACCAAGACTGAAGTGAGTCTCGTCAAAGTTGAAAGTAAAGCTGCGGGTATGATCGAAATTCATGAAATGCAAATGGATGGCGGAGTCATGAAAATGCGCGAAGTCGATAAAGTAATTTGCCCAGCCGGAAAAGTAACCGAGCTTAGCCCGGGTGGTTTTCATATCATGCTGATGAACCTCAAAAAGCAAGCGAAAGAAGGGGATCAAATCGCATTAATACTTAGTTTTGAAGATCGTCAAGGGAAGAGGCAAGTGGTTTCAGTAAATGCTACCGTAAAAAGCATGGCGGCTAGTTCAACAGCAATGACGATGCACTGATCTCTAAAGGTATGTATCGATGAACTGAAATTCGTAAGTAATTGTAATAATTTGAGGTGCTTTGAATTTCTGGATTTATAGTGAAGATGTTTTCATTGTATGTCCTGTGCCCTTGTAGGGAACTCAACCCGTAGCTTTTCTGCTATGGGTTTTTTTTTGAGATTTCGAAGTTGAAAAAAGTAATCACGAGGAAAACATTTGCCAGATTCATCAAACTCTCGTATAATGCGAGGCTCACTTGGCGGTTGTTTTGTTAAGTGTACCAATGGTGGTCGTAGCTCAGTTGGTAGAGTCCAGGATTGTGATTCCTGTTGTCGTGGGTTCGAGCCCCATCGTCCACCCCAAAATTCAATAAAAAAGCCTGCTTTCGAGCGGGCTTTTTTATTTTTTGCTCAGTAAGCGTGATGAAAAGAATTATTTGGAGAATAAAAAAAGGCGCCCATCAAGGCGCCTTTCTGTATTATGCAATTTGCACTTTAAGGAAGTGCAACTTCATTATTGATACTGAATTGATAATCGCGGAACACATGTTCTGCGCTCAACAACTCGTAGGTGCCATCGGGCAGCTGACGTGTCGTGTCTTTTAAACGGTAGGTTGTTTGGCCGCAAGTCCAGCATTTGAAATTGCGCATATGCGTGCAAAGACAAGTTTTGTCCATGACTTTGAAGTCTTTGTTACCAGGATTAGCTTCAACTTCGCGGTTGTAAGCATCGATGTATGAGCAGCCGCCATTGCCATCAAGTAGGTAGCCATATGCCTCGCAACCTGGGCGAATATTCGAGCCGATCGCTGGCGTATTGCTCAGCATGCGCATTGGGTAGCCAGTTGGAGAAATTGTATTAACAATGATCTCTTCTTCTTTAGCCTTGAAGTAATCTTGTTTGACATCGTCTGGCAAGCCGCATTCTTTGGTGATGGTGAAGCGCGTAGCAACTTGTACTCCGCCTGCACCAGCTTCAAGGAAAGAAACTGCGTCGCTGCCGGTGAAGATGCCACCAGCTGCAATTACAGGAATGTCTAAGTTCTCATCTTTGAGATATTGCAATACTTCAGCGACGATCGTGTGCAAATCGTACTTGGCCCAATCAAGACCGAAACCGAGATGTCCACCAGCCAATGGACCTTCAACGATTACATAGTCAGGCAAGCGATTAAGCTTGGCGTTCTTGCGAAGGAATAATTGTAGCGCTCGGACTGAGGATACGATGATGCCGAGTTTGGCATCGCGGAAACGTGGGTGGTCTTCCATTAAACCGAAAGAACCAAGGTGTAACCCGGCGCTCAAAGTAATGCCGTCGATACCAGCGTCTAAAGCCGATGCTAAGCGCACGCGCAAAGTGTCGCGTGGGCCATTCATCGTCAATTTTTCCATGCAATTGACGAAAATCATACCGTCGCCTTGCTTGGCTTCCATGGTTTTGCCGACATGTAGTTTTGTCGCTTGCGCCAACAATTCCAAGTCGAATTTCACATCAGTTTTGTCGGAATTGTTAATGTTGTATTTGTATTGCTTCGTTTTCTCTTTGACAAAGCTGGTGTCAAAGCGACGATCAGAAACATCATGCACCAAGGCATCTGAAATATGACCAACACCGCCCAAACGTGCGGCCACTAAGGCCAATTCTGCGGTTGAAATATCCACGCCCATGCCGCCAATCATAATTGGCACTAGTTCATGTTTGCCTAGGCGCAGGCGAAAATCATCTACACGTTTCATTGTTTTCCTTGGACTACTTAGATCTCTAAATTGTTTTCGCTGCAATAGACCAGATAACTTATCCAAAGTTCATCTAATCAGAAGACAATTACTTATCTTCTACATCATGTATTCTTCCGTTGAACCTTCTGCTGGGTCTTGAGAGTCCGATTTTTGATCTTATTTTAGAACTCGATTTCTAACTTTTTTGGCGAGTCTTGTGCTAGGGCCAATTGAGCAAAATTTTCTACAGGCGCAATTCTACCTCAGGTGGTCTTTTTTGGGCTTGTCATGATTGAAAAACTGGTATTTCGTAGGGTTTTATAGGGAAATCTTTAATGCAGATCAGTTTTGTAGAGGAAAAATCGAGCGATACGGCCAATTCGTGCTCTGATACAATGACGGTCTTTCTACAGAATGTGTTCTTCATTCTCGTCACATTAATCAAAACAAATTAATCAGAAATATCTAAGACTATGCAAATATCAATGAACTCAGTCGTAAGCTTGAACTACGAAATGTTTGACGCTTCTGGTGTCATGATCGACAAGAATCACGATCCTATCGTCTATTTGCATGGTGGCTATGACAATATTTTGCCAGCGGTTGAGGCGGCATTGGACGGTCAAGAAGTCGGCAAAACAATTTCCGTGACAATGGATCCGGACGATGCATTCGGCGAAGTTGACCCAAGTTTGGTGCACGAGGAAGATGTTGGGTTGTTTCCACCAGATTTGGAAATCGGCATGATGTTTGAAACGCGCGATCCAGAGACGGGCGAGTCTGCACAATTTCGTGTAACGGCGATCGATGCCGGTAAAGTGACAGTGGACGGCAATCACCCTTTGGCTGGCATGCAAGTGCGTTTCGAAGCGCATGTATTGGATGTGCGCCCAGCAACGGAAGAAGAAATCGCGCATGGTCACGTGCATGGCGCAGGCGGGCATCATCACGAGTAGTCCAGATTTCCGATCGATCATAGACGTTTCTATGGTCGATCGAGAGCGAAGTTAGTTCGTATCGCTTGTGTTTAATAGGAGTAGCATTCCTCATGCAGGATCATTATTTTGTTCTGGGTGTGGCGACGAATGCCTCACTGGCCGACATCAAAAAAGCCTATCGGGTCAAGGCGGCGGAATTTCATCCAGATCGCAACAGCTCCGAATTAGCTCCAATGAAGTTCCATGCCGTGAAAGAGGCCTACGATGTCTTGTCGGATGAGTCGGCTCGTTCCGCTTACGATGAAAATCGTCGTCGTAATCTTTTAGAGTCACCGATAGAGACCGCCACTGAAATTTGGCAGAATTATTTAACAGGAGTATTGCAGTGAAGTTTTCGCGTTATTTTCAAGAATTGATGTTGGTCTATAAAGCAGAGTTGGACGATTTGCGTACCGATTCTGAAGGCAAGGACGTCATGCGTCATCGTTTGAAAGAAAAGCGCGAGCAGCTGCCATTTCTACTTCCGATGATGGGAGAAAATCCCGAAATGTTGGTCACCGCCTTTCATGGTGCTTTCCTTTTCATGAACCCCTTGGTCTTTGAAAACTTGGCATCAAAAGAAGGTAACAAGCTACCAAGCTGGAAAAGCTTAGCTGCTGCAGTCAAGTTGGAGCCGTGGGCAGATAAGTTGGCAAAATTAGTGTTGGCGGAAGAAGAGGGGGATCGTTTCTTAGTCACTGCTGCTTGTTTGGAATACCTGAGTCGCAGCCACCATACGCGCGCGAATGCGGTTGCAGAGCAAGACGACAACGAAGATCAAGATGAGCAAGATGAATCGCATGAAGATAGTGATCTCGATGGAAATTACGGTCGCCACGGACGTGATGATGGGGATGATGGCGACGATGTAGATCTCGAAGAGGCAGGCGCTGATTGGTTGGCAGAGCAAGGCTTTGACCGCAAAGATTAAGCGGCCCTTTACATTATTTTAAAAAGGATATTTATGCATTATCCAGCATTGATAGAAGCACAAAGTTTAGTAAAGGCTGGCGATATCGCCGGTGCTGAACATGCATTGGCTACTTTGGCTGAAACAGAAGGCGATCAAGCTTTGGTGGCAGCATTGGATGAATTCCCGGCAAAGGATTTGCTGGCCATTATTCGTGAATATGATGCGTCCAAAGAATCGTTAGTGAATTTGTTAGTGACCCCCGAACAATTTGCGCAGGCCGTAGTTTTGGAAAAACGCTACAAAGATCTCACGCATGAGCAGCTGCGCGGGATGATCAATTCCGTAATTTTCCGTGATGGCGCAGACGCAGCGGAATTTTTGTATGAGATTGCAGAGGTCGAAGGTGGTTATGATTCTTTGGCTGATTATCTACAAGACCGTACGCAAATGGTAGAGCACTTCTATCGTTATGCGACGTTTGATTTGTATGAGTACGGTGATGAATCGAAAACACAAGCGATTGATGATGATCTCTTGAGCCTCACCAGCGATACAGAAACGCGTGCCTCTTCCATGGATAGGGCAAGTGTAGAAGACCACGATTGGATGGAAGTCACTTACATTCTACGCTACGAATTGCCTGAGATTTTCCGTGAAGTGTTGATGAAATTACGCGCACGCTATCAAGTGTATCTGCGTAATTTGC
This sequence comes from Affinundibacterium nitidum, assembly GCF_014284155.1. Lineage (GTDB taxonomy): Bacteria > Pseudomonadota > Gammaproteobacteria > Burkholderiales > Burkholderiaceae_D > Undibacterium > Undibacterium nitidum. Next base: position 416,813 of record NZ_JACOFZ010000001.1, on the reverse strand, counting down.
AAAATGACGAGTTCGCTGAAGGTCAAGTTAGCGAAGAGGAAGAGGATGATGAAGTCGCGCCGAATAAAAAGAATAACGACGATGGCGATGACGATGACGAAGAGTCTGCATTGTAATTTTCGAATTTAGACCGCAATGACAGAAAAACGCATGTACAGCGAGCAGGCGATTGCACTCTATGACGATAGACCGTTCTTTGAAACGGCTTTACGTCATGGTGTGCGTAATGCCATCTTAACCAAGGCTAAATTAGAGACAATCGCCAGTGAAGCGCCGAAAGGTTTGGTACAAATTGCTGAAGCTTTTGGTAGCAAATATCTGCGTCCGGAGATTGAGCTGGCGCGAAAGCGCATTGTCAACTTAGCGAGTTTGTATTTGCTAGAAACGTCCCAAGGTGATCTGGATATTGCTGCAAAACTGATTCGTGATAATACTTTCTTGACGCTCTCTCGTGGTGGTTCGGGCTTGCTCAAAGCTTTGTTTGCATTGCCTGAATATGCGCTACTTGGGCGAGAACAAAAAGGCCGCGTCGAAGAGTTTTTGGAAGTCTGGTCACTCAAGGATAAGCCACAAGAATATCGTAATTTGCTTGCTTATCGTCAGATCAATGCCCTTGAAATAGAAGCGGGTTTTTGGTTTGGCCACAGCATGGATTTGACGCAAACGGAATTGCAAGAAGAGGATGTTGAGGCTTGTGCCGTGGTTCGTACGGCTATCTTGAAACGTTTGGTTGGCGAGCCTGATTCTCCAATTGAGAACCAAGTTGAGTTTGCAACGCTAATCGAGAGTTTGCGCAAGAAGCCGAAAGCGAAAGAAAAGAAATCACCTGTATTTGATGTTGAGTTAGGGCGTCAAATCATTCTTGATGGTGATATTCCTGGAAAGTTTCACGAGCTCAGTCTGCACATCCTTGAAGAAATGCAATTGCGTGATTTTCCTTTGATCGCAGATGCTAAGAATTCGTTGGATAAGTTAGTGTTCGAATTGAAAGAGCGCTATTTTATTTGCGCTCATGAGATGGAAGATACCTCGGAGTATGACGCTTTGGTGTCGAAGGAGTGGGCAAAACTAACGAAGGGTAAGACTGACGTAGATTCGCTCTTGACATTGTTTTTGTGCATCGCTGCTGAGATGCCCGCGAAGACTAGCATCCCAGAGAAGACGGCAAAGTCGATTGTGAAAAAAGTACGTGAACAAGGCTTGGATCATGAGCGTACTGTCGAGTGGATTAAAAACACAGCACCGCATGAAAAACAGGAAGGTTTGTTAGAAGATTGGAGTGCTTTCGTTGAAGAGGCCAATAACTATTTACTTGATGATTGGGATACTAATTACTCAGGTGCTCTGCGTTTCCTGAGTGAGAATTGTCACATTGTTAAAGCTGCATCCAAGGCGAAAACTTAGATTTGTAAAACCGAATGTGAAAGAAAAAATGCCGCTGCAAAATAAATATTTGCAGCGGCATTTTTTTTAGATTCCCAAGCTCGATCAAACTTTGATTGTGTTTTGGTCGTGCCTAAAGAGTCTTTACCAACCAGCTGTCAGCGTGTATTTGCCGCTGGTAGCGCCCGTGCCGCCAGCATAGTAAATCACTTTTGCATAAACGACTTTTGCCGTTGTTCCTGTATTGGCACTGGTGATGGTATCTGTTGCGCCAGTGCCATTTGTGCTGGAACTAACTTTGGTGCCTGAACTGCTATACAACTCAAGATCGTAGTCTGAAGTTGCATTTGGTTTCAAAGTTAAGGTCAAAGTCTTGCCTGCAGGGGTGCTCACTTTGAAGTAATCAACATCAGTGCTTGCGCTCATCGTGGCATTGACCAAGGTATTGGCCGTTGCGATATTGTTCGCAGTTGCTGTTGTGTTGTTACTTTCAGTTTCGCTAATCGTCGTTCCTGGAGGTGTAACTGTCGTTAGAATATTCTGTGCTTCGAACTTAGCCTTAAATGTATTGGCATATGTCGGGTCAGAAGGGAAGAGTGTATTCGCTGCATTGACGATCGCGCTAGCCATCGCCGGCATCTTCACATTCGCACCCAAGCCGAAATGCGCTTCGAGAATAATTTTGTCGACGTTTTCACGGGTTTTGCCAGCTGCAACGAGTGATACCAATGATTGGAACAAGGGCGCAGACCATAATTCATCTGATTGGAAAGTGACGCCACCTTCTGTGACTGAGGTGTGTGCTCCGTAGGATTTTGTGCTGTTGTATTTGGCATCGGTACGATTCAACATACGGCCTGCCCAACACGCGCCATGCCCATCCCAACTAAATGCCCATTCTGGATGATAGGTTTTTCCATTTGGTGTGCTGTATGAATAGGAAGCCGCCCAGTAGTCGCCAAAACCTTCACCCATCGCGCCAGTGTCGCCGCCGCTCCAGCTGGAGTTGATGTTGGCTTGAATGCCGTGGCCGTATTCATGCAAGATGACGTCGGCATCTTCGGAATCGTTCACACAACCATGACCAAAGGCGAGGTAGTCGCTAGCGCCACCACTATAGTGAGAGTTGTCATCGCCGTTAACGCCATCTGTATCGACATTCAATGGGCGATTAATGATGGATTTGGTTCCTGTGAATCCAAGTGACTGAATGTAGCGTTGATTTTGGTCGATATGGAAATACACATTGGTGTCATCAAATGCATTATTTCCACGCTTCGCTGTCCACACACCATTGCTTGTTGTGCTCGGTGCTGTATTTGGCGCTTCGATATTGGTAATGTTGACGTAGGGGCCACTCAGTTTGTAGACACCAGAAGTGACGGTTAGATCTTTTAAAGTCTTTGTTGAGTATGCCGCGTCGAATGCAGATGCAGCGGAAGTATCAGTCAGTGCGTCGGTGTTTAGTGCAGTACGTGGATCAGGGTCAAACACTAAACCTGAACCATTGATTCCTGATGCGACCGTTGCTAAAGCTGTCAGCGAATTGGTGGTGCTTGCTGCTGTTGTTAAACCCTTTGCAGCGAGATCTTTCATCGCTTGTTGGCGATCCAAAGTCGGTGCGAATGAGTTGGCGCGTGCCTCGAGGCTACGGTCTGTATTCTTGCCTACGCGTGGGAGAGAAGTTGAATAGTAGTCCAACATATCGCCTGTATGGGCATTCAAGTACTGAACATAACCACCCGTTGGCATCTGTGCTGCGATGCTGACTTTGTGTGCAAGTTGAACGCCATCTTTCGTTGGCACCCATACTAGATCAGTCTTCGGGGAACTCACCAATGCATGTTGAACTTTCATGTTGTTCCATGCTTGGTCTAAAGCTTTTTCTGTATCTTGTCGCTTCTGTACATAGAGTTGATTGACTGCATTCGCGTCCATCTTTGCGGAGATATGTTTTGTTTCGTTGTAGATCTTTTGAACTTCCCCAGTTTTGCTGATGGAAACAATAATCTCAGCGCGATCAACAGGGTAGCCGCGCAGCATTTGTTGGTAGTAATAGTGCTTACCAGTTAATGAGTCTTGAACACGTGTAAGTACGAGATTACTCAAGTCGCTCGGTAGACCAAAGCGTGACGCATGTTGGCGCAGTACTTCTTGTGGATTGCTTGCTTTATAGCCGCTGAAAAACGTGATGTTGTCCGCATCGCTGCTATTGGCTGCTTGAACATTACCGACAAAAGCGATGGCAAGCATTGAAGCGATTACAGTTTTTACTGGATACTTCATTATTTCTCTCCCTAGTTTAAGTGTGATTTACGTTAGTGTTGACTCTTCATGGTCTTGTATTTCGACTAACGTGAAAACTAGTATAGGAGTTAATTATGTCCGAGAATAGTCGTCATTTATCGAAAAAAACAACAAATTTGACTATGTTTTGACGTTCAAAAAATGCAATTTGTATTGCATGATTTCTTATTGGAAAGTTATGTAAATTCTTTATGTAACTGTGAAAAGGTATTGAAATTTTTCGGTCAAAACATGAAGACAATGGTGTTTTTTTTGACTTTAAGGATGGACCGTGCTTCGAAAGCAATTAAAGAAATAAAATCCGTTAGTAAGAACTTAGTTTGCCGTGAATTCGTTTGTTGGAGGGGCATTTCAGATCGCAATAGTCGCGATCTGAGATGCTGTGTCGGAGTTCTGATGTCTATTCTTGCTCGATTTACGCGAGAAACAAGAAGACAGTTGGTTTTTTATGAAAGTCGGGTGCTTTGTTTTGTTGTAAGCGTTTTTTCCAATCCGCTGCAGATGCTGTAGAAATGGTCTCTGTATCGAGACTGAGATCGGTTGCCACGCAAATCGATGTTTGTGCTTGGCATGAGTTTGATAGGGCTTCGAGCATTCCGATATTGCGGTATGGCGTTTCGATAAAGAGTTGAGTTTGTTTATCTTTACGCGACCTATCTTCTAGCTCCTTGATCCGTTTTGTTCTTGCAGCAGCGTCTGTGGGGAGGTATCCATTGAATGCAAAACTTTGGCCATTTAAGCCACTTCCCATAAGGCCAAGTAGTAGTGATGAAGGGCCAACTAGTGGCCTCACTTTAATGTTTTTTTGATGAGCAAGTCGGACAAGGTTGGCACCGGGGTCTGCCACTGCGGGAACCCCCGCTTCTGAGATAAGACCAACGTCATTTCCAGCCAACAGTGGTTCAATCAAGCTGTGAAGCGCTTCGGTTGGGGTGTTTATATTGAGCTCGGAAATCTTGAGCTCCTGAAGTGGCTTGCTTAAAGGGTGGTGTTGATTGAGTATTTTTAAAAATGCACGAGTCGTTTTCGCGTTTTCTGCCACAAAGTGGTTCAGCTGCGATGTCATTTGCTGAACAGTTTCAGGAATAATATGCGCTAAAGGATTGCTCGATTCAGTATCTTGTCCAAGTGTGTTTGGAATGAGGTAAAGCGTGCCTGTCATTGAATTCAACTCTTCTTGTATTTAGTTCGATTGTCTATAAAAGCCGACGCCAAGGTTGCGTAGCATACTCGTCAATGCGATCAGCGGCAAACCTGTGAGCGATGTGGGATCTTTGCTGGTAATTGATTCGATAATGGTAATGCCCAACCCTTCATTTTTTGCTGAACCTGCGCAATCATAGGGTTGCTCGATATGTAGATAAGCATCAAGCTCTTCATCAGGCAAATCTCGGAATTTCACTTCAGTTTGGCAATCGTAGATTTGGCATTGTAATGCGCTACCAATTTTATTAGCACGTCCATCAAAGACGCAAATTGCGGTATGAAAAATTACTAGCCTTCCACGCATAAATTGTAGCTGTCTTAATGCATTTTCGTGATTGCCTGGTTTGCCAATTTGAGCTCCGTCTACCGTGGCAACCTGATCTGATCCGATGACAATACTCTCAGGATTTGCCATTGCAATATGCATGGCCTTTTCTCGAGCTAGTCGAAGTGCAGTTTTTTCAGGGGTTTCGCCTTCAATTGGTGTTTCATCAATTTCTGGAGCAATTGCTACAAATTCTAATTGAAGTCGGGTTAGCAATTCTTGGCGATAGCGTGAACTTGAGGCTAGAATCAAATGCACGGTTTCATGCTCTAAGTTCGACTTGCCTTGCGAAATTGATATTTTGCTCATGGAATGTTAAAATTATGCAAGATTTCTTCGGAAAAATCACTTTTCTTCGGCCAAAACCGTGCTAAGGCTTTGACTATTAAGGTGTAATCCTGTTATTATCGCAGGTTTTCTGGGTCTAGAAATCCTATGCAAGCATTTGTTATTGACGCTTTTGCGTTTTGCCAAAATCATGAGCAGCGTGAAGGCAGTGCAAAAATTGCAGAATTTCCGCGTTTGCAAGCGGAATGCGTAAATGCTGAAGCTATAGTGAAATGGTCTTTGTCCGGTGGTTTTGATCAACTCGGACTCCCTCGCTTAAATTTAAGCGTAGAAACTCAGGTTGAATTGATGTGTCAGCGGTGTTTGACACCGTTTAAGTTTGATATCGATTCACATTCAGAATTAATTCTCGCCAAAAACGAAGAGCATGCTGATGAAATTGAAGGCATGCTCGAAGATGACGAGGTTGATGTAGTAGTAGGTAGCAAAACATTCAATGTCATAGAGTTGATAGAGGATGAGGCGCTGCTGGCAATACCCCAATCGCCCAAACATGCAGTATGCCCTGATGTAGTATTAGTTTCATCGAACCAATCAGAGGCAGCGAACAATGTAGATGCGGTAGATGCAGCGAGCACAGGTGGTAAAGTGTCTCCATTCGCTGTACTGAAGAAGTTGCAATGAGAAGTAAATGGGCGTACCTAGTGGCATTATTCTGAAAAAACACTCAGGTCGAAGTATTGTTAGGGATTCTTGAAAGGCAAACGAGGTTTGCTTGTCGATTCAAGTGTGTTAAATTTTAGAAACATTTTTTGAAGTATTAGGAGTTATCATGGCCGTTCAGCAAAATAAAAAATCACCATCTAAGCGTGGTATGCACCGTTCACACGATTTTCTGACTGCACCACAGTTGGGTATCGAGCCAACGACAGGTGAAACGCATTTGCGTCACCACATCAGCCCAAACGGTTTTTACCGTGGTCGTAAAGTTTTGAAAACTAAGAACGACGAGTAATACGTTCTTAGTGATAAAGCGGCGTTTTGAGTCTTGTACTTAACGCCGCTTTTTTTTATGCTCAAAAATGATTGGCATCATTGCTAATCTATTCTCAAATTCCTTTCATTTTTCCTTTTCATCGGCGCAAAATCAAAAATTGGCGTGATTGTTTGGCGCATTCTTGATAAGATTAGCCCCCTTGGAGTGGGAAAATTAGTAACATTACATGACAATAAAAATTTCAATTGACTGTATGGGTGGGGACTTTGGCCCAGCAGTCACAGTCGCAGCTGCCGTTTCTTTTGCATCTCGCGAGCCGGATGTCGCGTTTTTGTTAGTTGGAAACGAGGAAATTCTTAACGCAGAACTGAAGAAGTATTCTTATTTAAATCATCCTCGGATGACCGTTGTTCACGCCAGTGAAACGGTCGAGATGGACGATCCGATTGAGATTGCTTTGCGTCGCAAAAAAGATTCTTCTATGCGTATCGCCCTCATGAAAGTGAAAGAAGGCGAGGCACAAGCATGCGTCTCTGCTGGCAACACCGGTGCCTTAATGGCGGTATCGCGATATGTCTTAAAGACTATGAGTGGTGTAGATCGGCCAGCGATTTGCAGTATTTTGCCGAATCAGAAAAAACTTCCGACTTATATGCTCGACTTGGGCGCTAATGTCGACTGTGAGCCTTTGCATTTGCATCAATTTGCGATCATGGGGTCAGCACTGGTTTCTGCGTTGGAGGGCAAAGCTCGTCCAAGCATTGGTTTACTCAATGTCGGCGAGGAAGACATTAAAGGTAATGATGTCGTTAAAAAAACAGCGCAACTCTTGCGTGCAGATCATGAGCGTGGGCTGCTGAATTTTTATGGCAACGTTGAAGGTAATGATATTTTTAAAGGTACAACCGATATCGTTGTATGTGATGGCTTTGTCGGGAACGTGACACTAAAGGCGGTTGAGGGTTTGGGGCGTTTTGTGAAAACGACCATGACCGACGCATTCAAAAGTAATCCGCTTAACATCTTGGGTGCACTGATCGCTCGTGGTGCATTGAAGGCGATATCTAAAACAATGAACCCATCGAATTATAACGGTGGCAGCTTGTTAGGCTTGCGCGGCGTTGTGATTAAAAGCCATGGCAGCGCAGACAAATATAGTTATGAATGGGCTATACAGAGAGCCTTTGATGCGGTGAAAAATGATGTTTTGTCTCGCATCGCAACTTCCTTGGCGGAATTGATGCCAGCGTCCGAAGAGACGAGTAATTCCGATTTGAATCAAAATACTCCACAAGAAAACGCATGACATTTTTCAGTAAAATAATTGGCACAGGTAGCTACCTGCCGCCAAAGCGCGTCAGCAATCAGGAATTGGCTGACCAGCTTGCAGCTCGCGGAATTGAGACATCTGACGAGTGGATTGTTTCTCGAAGCGGGATTTCCGCGCGCCATTATGCCGAAGCTAATGTCAACTCAAGTGATCTTGGTGTTGAGGCTGCTAAGCGAGCACTAGAAGCTGCGGGCTTGCAGGCGAATGATATTGATTTAATTATTTTGGCGACTTCGACGCCTGATTTTTTGGGCGGATTCCCGAGTACGGCGTGTATCGTTCAGAATAAACTTGGCATTACCAATGGCGCTGCAGCGGTTGATGTTCAAGCGGTTTGCAGCGGATTTATTTATGCGATGGCGATGGCCGATAGCATGATCAAGTCTGGGACTCATCAAAAGGTCTTGATTATTGGTGCGGAAGTCTTCTCACGCATCTTGAATTTTGAAGATCGTACAACTTGCGTCCTGTTTGGAGATGGTGCTGGTGCGATTGTAATGGCGCGCTCTGAAGAGCCCGGTGTTTTGGCGACAAAGCTACATGCTGATGGAAGTCAATCTCACGTATTGTGTGTTCCTGGTCATGTCAATGGCGGAGTGGTAGCAGGTAGTGCCTTCTTATATATGGACGGGCAAGCGGTGTTTAAATTAGCGGTGACCGTCTTAGAGAAAGTCGCCAATGAAGCTTTGGAGATCGCAGGTCTCACTGCAGATCAGGTTGATTGGTTAATCCCGCATCAGGCGAATATTCGCATCATGCAAAGCACCGCGAAGAAACTGCAATTGCCGATGGACAAAGTTGTGGTCACTGTTGATCAGCATGGAAATACGTCGGCGGCATCTATCCCGTTGGCGTTAGATGCTGCAATCCGTGATGGTCGTGTCAAAGCAGGTCAAATAGTGATGCTCGAAGGTGTCGGTGGCGGTTTTACTTGGGGTGCAGCGCTAGTAAAAATGTAGGCCTTTTGCGTACGCTTTACTGCTTTCTGTGTTCAATTAATTATTAAACTAAACGAAGAATATGACTCAATTTGCATTTGTATTTCCAGGTCAAGGTTCGCAAGCCATTGGTATGCTCAATGGTTTTGCAGGCAATGCTGTCGTTCAGCAGACTGTGCAAGAAGCCTCTGATGCTTTGCAGATGGATTTGGCAAAACTGATTGCCGAAGGTCCAAAAGAAGATTTGGATTTGACGACAAATACGCAACCAGTAATGTTGACTGCTGCCGTCGCTTGCTATCGCGCTTGGATAGCTGCTGGCGGTAATGCACCGAGAATCGTTGCGGGTCATAGCCTTGGCGAATACTCTGCCTTGGTTGCTGCTGGCGTGATTGCTTTTAAAGATGCAGTCCCACTGGTGCGATTCCGCGCCCAAGCTATGCAAAATGCAGTACCTGTCGGACAGGGGGGGATGGCTGCTATTTTGGGTTTGTCAGATGCCGAAGTGATTTCCGCATGTTCTGAGGCCGCTGCAGCCACTTCGTCTGTCGTTGAGGCGGTAAATTTTAATGCGCCTGCGCAAGTTGTTATTGCGGGTAGCAAGGCAGCAGTGGAGCGCGCTTGTGAATTGGCGAAAGAAAAAGGTGCTAAGCGTGCTTTGCCATTGCCAGTTTCCGCTCCGTTCCACTCTTCTCTATTAAAGCCAGCTTCTGATCAATTGCGCGATTACTTAGCAAACTTGTCGTTCGCCGCGTCTGCAATTCCATTGGTAAATAATGTTGATGTAGCTATTGTGACTGATCCTGCTTTGATTAAGGATGCCTTGGTTCGTCAAGCTGCAAGTCCTGTTCGTTGGGTTGAGTCGGTTAATGCAATTGCCGCATCAGGTGTGACGCATCTAATCGAATGTGGTCCAGGTAAGGTATTGGCAGGCCTGACAAAGCGTATTAATAGCGATTTAGTGGGTGAGGCGTTTTATGATCAAGAGACATTGGATAAAGTCTTGACGTTGGTAAGTGCAGCTTAATTAACGTTAGTAGAAAACTAAAAAGATTAAATTAATTTTGGATGGGCAAAAAATGACGCAACAATTGGCAAATCAAGTCGCTTTGGTCACTGGCGCATCGCGCGGAATTGGTAAAGCAATCGCGGTGGCATTGGCTCAGGCTGGCGCTAAAGTGATTGGTACAGCAACATCCGAGTCTGGCGCTCAAGCGATCACTAGCTATTTGCAGGAAATCGGTGTGGAAGCAGGGAAGGGTGTCGTGTTTAATGTTAACGACATTGAACGTAGCTCAACTTTGGTCGACGAGATTCAAAAGGAATTTGGTAGTTTGTCGATTTTAGTGAATAACGCTGGTATCACTCAAGATCAATTAGCTATGCGCATGAAGGAAGATGATTGGGATAGTGTGATCTCTACCAATTTAAACTCAGTTGCGCGCCTGTCTCGCGCGGTGTTGCGTGGCATGATGAAAGCCAGACATGGTCGCATCATTAATATTACTTCTGTGGTCGGTTCTTCTGGCAATCCTGGTCAAATGAATTATGCAGCCGCTAAAGCGGGTGTCGCTGGTATGAGCCGCGCCCTCGCACTGGAAATTGGTAGTCGGAATATTACTGTGAACTGTATCGCCCCAGGCTTTATCGACACTGACATGACTAAAGCACTGACAGATGATCAAAAAGCTGCAATTCTAGGACAAATTCCTATGGGTAAATTGGGCCAGCCAGAGGATATTGGTGCTGCAACTGTATTTTTGGCATCTTCAGGCGCAGGATATATCACCGGAACGACCTTGCATGTCAACGGTGGAATGTATTTGTGTTAATGGATTTGATGTATAATAAATGTTTTTCGCTGAAATTAAGCGGAGATATGACTTGAGCACCTAAAAATGCTTTTTTTGCGCGCAAACCTGATAAAATGCGCGCACTTTCTGTAACCACTAATGGAGACATACATGTCCGATATCGAACAACGCGTTAAGAAAATCGTCGCTGAGCAACTTGGTGTGCCAGAAGCCGACATCAAAATCGAATCTTCCTTCGTGGATGATTTGGGCGCTGACTCTCTCGACACAGTTGAGCTGGTAATGGCACTCGAAGATGAATTCGAAATGGAAATCCCTGACGAACAAGCAGAAAAAATCACGACAGTAAAACAAGCTATCGACTACGCAACTGCGCACGTCAAAGCTTAATTCCGTCGGATAGCTTTTTAAATTCCAGGAGAGACGCTTGAGCCTCACGAGTAAACGTCGAGTTGTAATTACTGGCCTTGGTTGTGTGTCTCCTGTCGGCAATAATATTGCCGACACATGGGCTGCCATCCTCGCCGGCAAATCTGGTATCGCTACGATCACCAAGTTTGATGCAACACCTTTCTCCACTCACTTTGCGGGTGAGGTGAAAGGCTTCAATATCGAAGACTACATTCCAGCAAAAGAAGCGCGCAATATGGATACATTTATCCATTACGGTATCGCGGCTGGAGTGCAGGCTTTTCAGGATTCTGGTCTCACTGTCACAGAAGAAAATGCAGATCGCATTGGCGTGATCGTGGGCTCTGGTATCGGTGGCTTGCCATTGATCGAAGAAACTAAGGAAGTGTTGATGGCGCGCGGACCGCGTCGTATTACACCTTTCTTTGTGCCTGCATCTATCATTAATATGATTTCCGGTAATTTGTCGATTAAGTATGGATTGAAAGGTCCTAACTTGGCGATCGTTACTGCTTGCACGACTGGTTTGCATTGTATTGGTAACGCTGCTCGTATGATTGAGTACGGTGATGCCGATGTGATGATTGCTGGTGGTGCGGAGTCAACCATCTCACCTCTGGGCTTGGGTGGTTTTGCGTCTGCGCGTGCATTGTCTTCTCGTAATGATGATCCATCCACTGCTTCTCGGCCATGGGATAAAGACCGTGATGGTTTTGTTCTAGGTGAGGGGGCTGGTGTTATGGTCTTGGAGGAGTATGAGCATGCGAAAGCGCGTGGCGCTAGAATTTATGCTGAAGTCATGGGCTTCGGTATGAGTGGCGACGCTTATCATATTACGACTCCGACTGTTGATGGTCCACGACGTAGTATGTTGGGTGCATTGAAAAATGCAGGCCTGAACACTGATCAAATCAGCTACTTGAACGCACACGGCACTTCTACACCACTGGGTGATAAGAATGAAACCGATGCAATCAAAGCAGCTTTTGGCGATCATGCTTATAAGATGACAATTAATTCGACGAAGTCGATGACTGGTCACTTATTAGGTGGCGCTGGTGGCTTAGAGTCAGTATTGTCTGTTCTTGCGGTTCATCATCAAGTTTCTCCACCAACGATCAATATCATTAATCAAGATCCCGAGTGCGATCTCGACTACTGTGCGAACGTTGCCCGTGAAATGCCGATTCAATATGCAATGAAGAACTCGTTCGGTTTTGGTGGGACAAACGGCACACTAATCTTCGGAAAAGTTTAAACACAAGCGATTGTAGATTGTTGCAATTGAATTAAAATAAACACCACATATTTAATGTGGTGTTTTTTTTTGCCTTTCTCTTATGAAATCCGATCTACGAATTCGCGTTAAGACTTCAGCATGCCTGCGTAGCGCAATTGGCTTGATGTTGTTTCTGTCAGTTGCAGTGATCGCTTACTTGAGTTTGTTTGATGTTTCTTGGTTTGTATTTGGGCTTATTTTACTTACGTCGATCGTCTACTTTAACTTTGAGCAAATCAAGCAGATATTTTGCGATCGTCTGTTATGGGAGCTTTGTGTTCGCCAAGACTTTACATTGCAACTGAGGGAGTTTGAATCAGATGGTGAAACATTGTTAAATCAGTTTGTGGTGATTGAGCAGAGTAGTAAAGCTTGGTCTTTCTTCGTTTTATTGCATTTGCGTAGCGAAACGGGACGATGTTTTTACTTGGCCGTGTTACCAGATGCTTTGAGTTATTCAGATTTTCGTCGGTTAAAGGTTATCGTACGTTTCGCACGCCAGAGACAGGCCTCTAATATACTTGCGTTAGATCAACTGTAAAAAATGAACTTTTAAAAATGGCTTTTGTCATAGTTCTGTGAGAAAGACTTAGAGCAGGGCCATAACAATAAATGCACAAATGGGAATAACGGCGTGACGACAGAGCGCGAGATTGATCAATTACTGGTTGAGCGCGTTCAACAAGGTGATAAAAGGGCATTTGAGCTTCTCGTTTCCAAATATCAAAGGAAACTATTTCGGCTCGTGTCTCGTCTCGTCCATGATCATGCAGAGGCAGAGGATGTGGTCCAAGAAGCATTTATTAAGGCATATCGTGCATTAGCGAATTTTCGAGGTGATTCAGCGTTTTACACTTGGCTCTATCGAATTGGAATTAATACGGCGAAAAACTATCTCGTCACACAAGGGCGAAGAGCGCCAACTTCGACAGATTCGGATATAGACGAAGCCGAGAGCTTTAATGATGCAGATGGACTAAGAGATATCAATACGCCGGAATCTTTATTGGCTAGCAAACAAATCGCTAATACCGTTAATGCCGTAATGCAGTCTCTGCCAGAAGAGTTACGTAATGCCATTACATTGCGTGAGATTGAAGGGCTTAGTTACGATGAAATCGCAGAGGTCATGCTTTGCCCGATCGGCACTGTTCGCAGTCGAATTTTTAGAGCGCGTGAAGCGATCGCAGAGAAATTGAGACCATTGATTGGTACAGCGATCGATCAGCGTTGGTAATGCAAAATCTCAGAACAAATAGAAACGAATTAAATCAGCCGGGGAAGTTAAGATGGAAACCAAGATCAACACTAACACTAGCATCTCAAGCGCCGTGGATGGCGAATTGAATGATGCGCAGTTGGATGCATTGCTGGGGCAAATGCGCCAAGATCCGGACCGTCAATTACTGCGCTCTTGGAGCGAATATCATCAAATTGGCGATATTTTGCGTTCGGAAGACCTCGATGTGTCTATGAGCCCAGATTTTTCGCGAAAGATAATGGCGCGCCTTGAGACTGAGCCGGTATTGTTTGCGCCAAAAAGTATCGAGAAGGCGACTAGTGACCAGCAAACTTTAGGACGTGCGAGAACTTCTCGCTATATGGCGATGACCAGCATAGCTGCAGCGGTGATGGTTGCTTTTGTGATGGCGCCTCAGATTATTTCGAGCATAAATGGACCTGGGCAGGAATCAGCAGTGGTTGCTAAAGCTGAAAACGTCGATACCTTTGGTTCCAATATCAAGCTCGCTTCTAATAGTAGCGTCCCGACTTCGTCGTCAAATACAGGAACCCCAAATACCATGTCAGGTAATTCTAAAGATATGGAATTTGCCCCTAAACTTGAAGATCAAGTTGAAATGTTGCGTGATCCTCGCCTTGACAGTTATTTGCAGGCGCACCAAAAGGTTTCTCCGACTCTGGAGAGTGGTGCCCGACATATCCAAAAAGCAAACGTTGTTCCAACACCCATTGAGAAATAGGCTATGTTCCAACGCTTGGTATATCGATTAGGGGTCTTCTTTTTAAGTGGTATTTTGCCACTTGTCGCCTTTGCGCAATCGAATCCAGATGATGCCGAGATGGGTAAGTTGCTGCAGTCGATACAATCGGCTGCGAGAAAACTGAGTTACTCAGGTACGTTCGTATATCAACAAGGAAACCAGATACGTACTTCACGTATCACCCATGGATATGATGGTGATGTTGAAGTTGAGAAACTGGAAATCTTGGATGGAAAGCCACGTGAATATGTTCGTCGCAATGGCGAGGTAAATTGTTATTTGCCCGAAAGTAAAACAATTCAAGTGGAAAAAAATCTGACACAAGAAGAGTTTCCTGCATTGCTCAACGAGAGCGCTAACTTGTTGCCGCAATCTTACTTGATACGAAAAGCGCAAATGAGCCGTGTCGCAGGTGCCGAGTGCCAAGTTTTAAGTTTGCAGCCCAAAGACTCTTCTCGTTATGGATTTAAGTTGTGCGTTGAAAAGAATACGAATCTTTTACTCGGGATTCAAACACTCAATCCTCGTCAAGAGGTTATTGAACAGATCGCCTTTACACAAGTTAGTATTGGAGATATTGATAAATCACGTTTGAAACCAAGTTATTCCGGTATTGCCAATTGGAAAACGGAGTATCTGACAGTGAAAGCCAATGTCAATTCTGGCTGGTCAGTGAAATCTTTACCTGCCGGTTACAAAAAGACTCTTGAAACTCGTCGATTAATACCTATGTCAGCATCTGCGGCGGGTAACGACAGTAATGTTGTCAAGTCTCATGAAGTCGTACAAATGATGTTTTCAGATGGCTTGTCTACTTTCTCGGTGTTTATTGAACCTAATTTGGGAAATCGTACAGAGGGCAGTCTACAACAAGGGGCGATGACAATCACCTCAAAACGTCTTGGCGAACATTGGTTGACAGTAGTAGGGGAAGTACCATCAGCTGCAATTAAACAAGTGGTGAGTTCAATTCAATTCAAAAAATAGGGTAAATGCATAACGGTGACAATATGAAAAATATTCGATCTCTTCCTGTTGAAAAACACATTTCTATTTTAATTTCCTCCCTTTTAATTAGTGCTTCTGTTTTCGCTGGTATTAGCCACTTCAGTACTTCGAGTGATGCGATAGCGCAGGTGCCTACAACTGCGCAGCAGAGTCAAGCGCCGGTATTGGTCACTGGTTTGCCTGATTTTACGCAACTGGTTGAAAAAACCAGCCCCGCGGTGGTCAATATTCGCACCACCCAAAAAGTATCTCAGGCTCAAAACGATCCATTTGCCGATGATGACCAAGCTCAAGAGATGCTACGTCGTTTCTTTGGCATTCCAGCCCCGACACAACCGAATCCTCGTAACCGGCGCCAGGCACCGAAACAATTAGAGCAAGAGGTTCCTCGTGGAGTTGGTTCAGGTTTCATCGTGTCGCAAGATGGATATGTGCTAACCAATACACATGTGGTTGATGGGGCTTCTGAGGTCTATGTCAAACTCAATGATAAGCGTGAGTTTAAGGCCAAGGTCATTGGAAGTGATCGTCGTACTGATGTTGCAGTATTGAAGATCGAAGGAAGTAAGTTGCCAAAAATGGCAATTGGTGACTCTGACAAAATTCGTGCTGGCGAGTGGGTAATTGCCATTGGCTCACCTTTTGATCTAGACAACACGGTAACTGCAGGCATCATTTCTTCTAAGGCTCGTGATACTGGGGACTTCCTTCCTTTAATTCAAACAGACGTGGCTGTTAATCCTGGCAATTCTGGTGGCCCATTGATCAATATGCGCGGCGAAGTGATTGGCATCAATTCACAAATTTACAGCCGCTCTGGCGGTTATATGGGAATTTCGTTCGCGATCCCGATCGATGAGGCGATGCGCGTTGTGGAGCAGCTGAAATCTACGGGGACTGTTTCCCGTGGACGTTTGGGCGTCGAAATCGCGGATCTAAGCAAAGAGGTTGCTGAGTCTCTCGGGTTGAGCAAACAGCAAGGAGCTTTGATTGCTCGGGTTGAGGCTGGTGGCCCAGCTGATAAAGCTGGTTTACAGGATGGTGATGTGATATTGAAATTTAATGGTATCGCAATCGAAAAACGTACAGATTTACCGCGTGTGGTTGGCGGCACTAAGCCAGGTACCAAGGCAAATGTGGTGATCTGGCGTAAAGGCGCTCAGAAAGAAATTTCCGCTATCGTTGGCGAAGCTGAGCCCGATAAAGCAAGTGCTAAGCCAGAGAAAAGATCAAAGAAGGAAAGTGCTGAGAATATTCTTGGGTTAACAGTTTCCGACTTAACAGATGCGCAAAAACGAGCAGTACCAAATGCGGCGGGTGTTGTAATCGAAAGCGTTGAAGGTGCAGCAGCCTTAAGCGGATTGCGTCCCGGCGATGTCATCTTGATGATCAATAATGTTGATATAAAAGATGCGAAACAATTCGAATCGATTGCGGCGAAGTTGGATGCCAAGAAGCCAGTGGTTCTCTTGGTTCGATCAGGTCAGTCTTCACAATTCGTTGTCATCCGCCCAGTGCAATAGATTAAGTTAGTTTGTTTGAAAAAAACCGCAGCTCTTCTCGGACTGCGGTTTTTTTATGGTGAGACAGAGCACTGGGTGTTTCTGCGCGGTGGGCTTATAATTCGGGCTTAAACCCTCTTCAAAACCACTGGCTCTGTTCGTTAAGTATGTTTCAATTTACACTTTATTCTCGCAGTTACTGTCACCTCTGCCAAGACATGCTTGATCAACTTCATGTTGCATTAGGAGATGTGGTTCATACGATTGAGGTCGTGGATATCGATTGCGTAGGAAATGAGGAGTTCCTCGAAGTTTATGATGAATTAGTTCCCGTATTAATGGTGAGCCCTGAAGGCGGGCCGAGGCAAAAGTTATGTCATTATTTTCTCGACTTGCCTGCATTACATTTATTCCTAAACGAATCAAAGGAAGTGTTCCAACATGGCACAAAATGAGACGATGTCCTTGTTCGACTTCATCGATGAAAACGAAGTTATTTGTGGAGTCGATGAGGCTGGTCGAGGCCCTTTGGCGGGCCCAGTGACTGCCGCAGCGGTTATCCTTGATCCACGAAGACCAATTGAAGGTTTGCGAGATTCAAAAAAACTCAGTGAAACACAACGCGATGCACTGGCGATCGAGATCAAAGAAAAAGCTTTAGCATGGTCAATCGCTGAATGCTCAGAGCAGGAAATTGACGATCTCAACATCCTACAAGCCACAATGTTGGCAATGCGTAGGGCTGTAGAGGGCTTGAAGATTACGCCAAGCTTGGCGCTGATTGATGGCAACCGATGTCCGGTGATGCCGGTTCGTTCCGAGGCCATTGTGAAGGGCGACGATAAGGTTCCTGCGATTTCAGCAGCCTCGATTTTAGCGAAAACCGCTCGTGATCATTTACTTGCAAAGTTGCACGAGCAGTACCCACAATATGCCCTAGACCAGCATAAAGGATATCCAACAGCACTACACCTTGCTCGCCTCAAGGAATTTGGTGTTTCGCCCATCCATCGCAAGTCCTATGGCCCAGTGAAAGCCCTCCTGAAAGAATCAATATGAAGCAAATTACGTCGCGAGACAACGCGCTGTTCAAGGAGCTCAAACACCTTGCAACCAACGCCAACGCACGGCGTAAAAGCGGAAAGACGCTCTTAGATGGCGCCCACTTATGCCAAGCCTATTTGCAGCATCGTGGTGGCCCCGAGTTATGCATCGTATCCGAATCAAGTTTGCAGAATTCAGAGGTACAGCAAATTATCGCTGAATGCGAAAAGCAAAACGCTAAAGTAGTCGCTTTGCCTGACTCCTTATATCAAGCCATCAGTCAAGTAGATAACGGAGTAGGTTTAGTATTTGTCGCTAACGCTCCGAGTGCCACCATAGCCGGACCTTTGGCGTTGGACGCAGTGTTACTTGATGGGCTGCAAGACCCAGGAAACCTTGGTTCGATTTTGCGCAGCGCTGCTGCTGCAGGAATTAAACAAGTTTATTGTGGTGAGGGAACAGCATCAGCTTGGTCACCTAAAGTCTTGCGGGCAGGTATGGGAGCCCATTTTTTACTTGAAATTTTTGAATCGGTTGATCTTCAAACCTTAATAAAAGAAAGCTCAATTCCTGTCTTTGCAACGAGCTCGCATACGACAACTAACATTTACCAAGCTAATTTGACTCAACCATTGGCATGGCTTTTTGGACACGAGGGGCAAGGAGTCTCGCAAAATCTGATGGCCTTGGCGCATGCAGTTGTCACTATCCCGCAGAGAGCAGAAATTGAGTCATTGAACGTTGCTGCAAGTGGCGCTATTTGCTTTTTTGAGCAGGTTCGGCAGCGATTAAAGTAGGATAAGGTGGTCGTCGCTAGATTTGGAGTGCCCAATAGCACACTGACCATGATTTGCCGTGTTCGCATTTCTCGAGGGGAATACTGAGATTTACTTCGAAAGTTAATGTTAGTTTTTGTATAAAAACTGTATCCAAAAAAGCTGCACGATATTAGAATACGAATACATTGTTAATTTTACATTTTTCTTTGCGCATTGATTATTTTTGCACCAAGTTATTCATTAATTTGGGGCATTTTCTAATTTTTACGCTCGTGTTTATTTCGTTTTAGCATAATTTAGGTATCGTTCACATGGCAAATTCCACTATTCCATTTCAACCAAAAACAGTCATTGAATTTCCTTACACTGGTGATTATCGTATCGATGTGATGCTTTACGATTTAAGTAAGCGTTGGAGTAAGCCAGGTGAGGCGGTGACGCTGACTTATAGTTTTACTTTTCTTGGTTTTGATAAGCCCAATCCGAGCGACCCAAACGGTTATTCTCAGTTTACCGAGCAACAGCGAATAGCAACTCGCGAGATTTTGAAAAATATCTCACAGCAAGTGGGGATCACCTTTGTCGAAAAAGACGAGGCAAAAGGTGAAACTGGAGTACTTCGTTTTGGAAATAGCTACCAGAAGGATAGCCTCGGTGAGACGCAAGTGCAAATTCCAGTTTTTGCTAGCGTTTATTTGAATGGCTACGACATCGGCGGTTTGACAGATTTTGTGCCTGGTGAACAAAATTACTCAACACTAATCCACGAGATTGGGCACGCACTTGGTTTGAAACACCCCGGCGACTATAACGGCTACGCCGGCTCATCTAAGCAAAAAGGAAATTATTTAGCGACAAGTGAAGATACGACCCTAGTATCGGTTATGTCCTATATTTCTGGCCCACAAAAACAGGAACGCGATTTCTTCGGTAAGTTTGATATCCTCGCTTTACGCTATCTATACGGTAGTGTCGCCTATCATACGCAAAACGATACCTACGAATATTCTGATCTCGATGGGCGAGTCTTGAAGATTATTGTTGATGATGGTGGCATCGATACCATCAAGGTATCGAGTGCAAGCGTCGGTGCAAAAATAGATTTGACTCCAGGCGGTAGCTCATCTATCGGATTAACTCGCTATGACTCGGTGGCCAAAGACAATTTATCAATTGCCTTTGATGCAAAAATTGAAAACGTGATCGGAAGTGCCTATAACGACTCCATCATTTTGAATGACGAAGCGAACGTTATTGATGGCGGAAATGGCATTGATACTGTCAAATTGGCGACATCAAGGCTTCAATCAAAATTAACAAAATCGGTTGACGAAAACGGCAAGACCGTCGTCACCGTCGCAGATCAAATTAAACCGCAAAATATTGATAAGTTGACTTCTGTAGAAACGATTCAGTTTGCGGACATGACAATCGATGCTGCTGCGGCAGAAATCGCGCGATCCATATCTGCGACCGCAGTACAAAAGATAATCGAATTGTATATTGCATATTTTAACCGCGTGCCAGACTCCGGCGGAATGAACTACTGGATGACTCAATACAAGAATGGCGTGAGCATCGAAAAAATCGGTGAGTCATTTTATGCTGCAGCGATTAGTCCAACCTTTAGTGCACTCACAGGTTATTCTTCCGCAATGGGTGATGAGGCGTTTGTACGTACCATTTACAAGAATGTTTTGGGGCGTACGGAAGTTGATCAAGAAGGGCTCAACTATTGGACTAAAGCACTGGCTTTACCAGCAGGTACAAAAGGCGCAGAAACTCGTGGCACGCTTATTGATACTATCCTCAGTGCAGCTCATAGTTTCAAAGGTAAGGCTGATTTTGGCTATGTGGCAGATTTGTTGGACAATAAATTCGCTGTGGGCAAATATTTTTCTCTGGACCAGGGAATTAGTTACAACACCCCAG
Organism: Affinundibacterium nitidum; assembly: GCF_014284155.1. GTDB lineage: Bacteria > Pseudomonadota > Gammaproteobacteria > Burkholderiales > Burkholderiaceae_D > Undibacterium > Undibacterium nitidum. Next base: position 396,267 of record NZ_JACOFZ010000001.1, on the reverse strand, counting down.
AAGAGACCTATCAAAAGGCGGTCAAAATTGCTGAGGCTGTCACTGCAACTGATACTCAGGCAGCGATTAAGTTAATCGGCGTAGCAGATTTGGATTTTGCTTTGTAAATGGATGCTATAAACGCTTGATGTGTGTTTCCGACTCTCCTTTCTGAATTGAAAGGAGCGTCGATTTACTGCTTGGTTTATAAACGCGAGTCAGGTTTTACTTCTTGCAATATTGTCGTCGCGATTTCTTCAATCGATTTTGCTGTTGACGATAACCATCGTATGCCCTCGCGCTTCATCATTGCCTCCGCTTCATTCACTTCGTAGCGACAGTTTTCCAGAGATGCATATTTACTTCCCGGACGTCGTTCATTCCTAATTTCAGAAAGCCGTTCTGGCGCGATACTCAATCCAAAAATTTTCCCTTTAAATTGAGGTAATGCTGATGGCAATTTGCCGCGCTCAAAATCATCAGGGATCAGCGGATAATTGGCAGCCTTAATTCCATATTGCATCGCTAAGTATAAAGTGGTGGGGGTTTTGCCTGAACGTGATACACCTACCAAAATTACATCAGCCATCTCAAGGTTTTTATTCGATTGGCCATCATCATGCGCCAAAGAAAAGTTAATCGCTTCAATTCGGTTTTTGTACTCTTCAGTATCAGCGATATTGTGGCTGCGGCCAACCGTGTGTGTTGACTTCACGCCGAGTTCTTCCTCGAGTGGGGCTACGAAGGTTTGAATCAAATCCATATGCAAACCCTTTGAGCGGAAGATCACATGCGCCAGTTCGGGTTTGACTAAAGTAGAAAATACGATCGGTCTGTTGCCTGTAAGATCGAAAGCCTCGTTAATCCGTCGCACAGCATCCTCGGCCTTATCTAAAGTGTCGATAAAAGGCAAACGTACTTGTTTGAACTTCATGTCAAATTGGGTGATTACCGAGTGGCCAAAAGCTTCTGCGGTAATGCCTGTGCCGTCAGAGACAAAAAATACGGTGCGGTTGGCGTTGGGGAGAGGTGGCAGGCTTTGATCTGGCATAAAAAGATGAAATAGTTGATTTAGTAATAAATTAAAGAATAGCACTAGAGCGCACAGCTTCGTAAAGATTCCCTGACATCGATGCTTGCTTGGCAAAGATTAGGGTGAAAATCACTCAATTTTGTCTATGAAAGAAGACAGCCTTGACGAAGGGCGATTTCGCAGCTGATATATTATTAAAAATAGTCACAAAATTTGTGTGTCTAATGTGTTTTTTGCAGCGCACAAGGTAAAATGCTCAACAAAGATTTTAATTGAATGCTGGCAACAGAATAACAAAAATAATGCATGTCGCGTGAATTAGCCGCGATCACAGCAGGCAGTAAGCAGCGAGAAGTAAACGCAGTGCGACAGATTTCTTATCATCAAAAAAGAGGTTGTTATGTCTAACGCAGCAAATACCGAAGCAACTTACGTTGCCTCGTTTGAGCATTTACGGATGACAGATGTTGAATCCGTAGGTGGAAAAAATGCTTCACTCGGCGAAATGATTAGCCAGCTTGCTTCTGCTGGTGTTCGTGTGCCAGGCGGGTTCGCCACGACGGCGCAAGCCTTCCGCGATTTCTTATCACACAGTGTTGATGGTGGTTTGCCATTGGCTCAACGTATTGCAGATCGTTTGGAAAAACTCGATATTGAAGACGTTAAAGAGTTGGCAAAAGCGGGTGCTGAAATTCGTCAATGGATTATCGACACACCATTCCAACCACGTTTGCAAAAAGAGATCGAAGAGTTCTACAACAAACTCGTCGCCGACTCTAGTGCTGAAATGTCGTTTGCCGTGCGTTCATCTGCAACAGCTGAAGATCTGCCAGATGCTTCGTTCGCAGGTCAACAAGAAACTTTCTTGAACGTGGTGGGTATCGACAACGTTCTTGAAGCTATGAAGCATGTATTCGCATCTTTGTATAACGACCGCGCAATTTCTTACCGTGTACATAAAGGCTTTACGCATGCAGAAGTGGCTTTGTCTGCTGGCGTACAACGTATGGTTCGCTCAGACGTTGGTGCAGCTGGTGTGATGTTCACGATTGATACTGAGTCTGGTTTTAAAGATGTGGTATTCATTACCTCTAGCTATGGTCTTGGTGAAACGGTGGTGCAGGGAGCTGTGAATCCGGATGAATTCTATGTGCATAAACCTATGCTGGAACAAGGTAAGTTACCAGTAATTCGTCGCAACATCGGCTCTAAATTGATCAAGATGGAGTTCACAGGCGAAGCGAAAGCAGGTCGTTCAGTGAAAACGGTCGATGTGCCTATCGAACTGCGTAACCGCTATTCTTTGACAGATACAGAAGTCGTCGAGTTGGCGAAATATGCAGTGATCATCGAAAAACACTACGGTCGTCCAATGGATATCGAGTGGGGTAAAGATGGTCGTGACGGCAAACTTTACATTTTGCAAGCACGCCCTGAGACTGTTAAGTCACAACAAAAATCAACTGACGCTCAGCAGCGTTTCAAACTAAAAGGTACGGGTACCGTGTTGGTGTCGGGTCGCGCCATTGGTCAAAAAATTGGTGCAGGTCGCGTACGTGTGATTCATGATCCTTCGGAAATGGAACGCGTGCAGCCAGGTGACGTGCTAGTAGCCGATATGACTGATCCTAATTGGGAACCGGTCATGAAGCGCGCTTCGGCGATTGTGACGAATCGTGGTGGACGTACTTGCCACGCCGCGATTATTGCGCGTGAATTGGGTGTGCCAGCTGTGGTTGGATGTGGTGATGCGACCGATTTGCTCAAAGATGGAACCTTGGTTACTGTCTCTTGCGCTGAGGGCGATGAAGGTAAAATTTACGATGGTTTGCTAGAGACAGAAGTTACTGAAGAAATTCGTGGTGAACTGCCAAAGCTGCCATTGAAGATTATGCTCAATGTAGGTAATCCACAATTGGCGTTTGACTTCCAATCGGTACCGAATGAAGGCGTGGGCTTGGCACGTTTGGAGTTCATCATCAATAACAACATTGGTGTGCATCCAAAAGCGATTTTGGAATATCCAAACATCGACCCTGATTTGAAGAAAGCAGTGGAATCTGTCGCTCGTGGCCATGCTTCACCAAAAGCGTTCTATGTCGATAAATTAGCCGAAGGCGTGGCGACAATTGCAGCCGCATTCTGGCCTAAGAAAGTGATTGTGCGTTTGTCCGATTTTAAATCGAATGAATACAAGAAACTGATTGGCGGCACCCGTTATGAACCGGACGAAGAAAATCCAATGTTGGGTTTCCGCGGTGCAGCTCGTTACTTGGCAAATGATTTTGCTGAGTCGTTCGAGATGGAATGCACGGCGATGAAGCGCGTACGTAACGATATGGGTTTGACCAATGTCGAATTGATGATCCCATTCGTGCGCACCTTGGGTCAGGCTGAGAAGGTCGTTAACCTGTTGGCGAAGAACGGATTGAAGCGTGGCGAAAATGGTCTACGTTTGATCATGATGTGCGAAGTGCCGTCGAATGCGATCTTAGCGGATGAATTCCTCGAATACTTTGACGGATTCTCAATCGGTTCTAACGACTTGACGCAATTGACCTTGGGTCTCGATCGCGATTCAGGTATGGAATTGTTGGCAGCTGATTTTGATGAACGTGATCCTGCAGTTAAAGCGATGCTGTCGCGTGCGATTTCAGCTTGTCGTAAGGCGGGTAAATACGTGGGAATTTGCGGCCAAGGTCCTTCCGATCATCCAGATTTCGCAGAATGGTTGATGCAAGAAGGAATTGAATCGATATCTTTGAACCCTGACTCTGTTGTCGATACGTGGAAAAAATTGGCGAAGTAAGAAAGTTGTTTCACCAAATTCGGTGAACATAAATTTCTAATTCGCGCTGACTCCATAGTCTGATCTACCTGAATGGCGTATGAGCTCACACTCATACGCCATTTGTTGTTTTTGCGTCCATTCTTTATGTCTGTCATTGTTTTGTCATTTGCAGCCTTTATAATCTGCTTCGACTCAACAAGAAAAATAAAAACATCAAACCTTTATTTGCCCGATCATGTAAAACCCTCCACACACAATGTGTCGAGGGTTTTTTTGTTTTTAGATTACCGATGTTTTTAGAGTTATGATGGGGCAAACTAATCACTTGCAAAAAAGGAGAACAATATGGATGCATGGATGATGTGGCTGGTGCTTGCTGGCTTGGTTGTTATTTTGGAGCTCTTTACAGGAACCTTTTATTTATTAATGATTTCCGTGGGATTGCTTGCCGGTGCAGGCGTTGCTGCGATTGGCTTTGCTTCGCCATTTCAATTATTGGTGGCCGCGATTGTTGGTTCAATCGCGACTATCAGTCTGCATTTCAGTCGTTTTGGCTGGAAACAGCGAGGCGAAGCTTCACGCGATCCTAATGTAAATATCGATATTGGGCAGCAGCTGACTGTGGCCGAATGGATCGAAATTGGGCAAGGTAAATATACCGCTCGTACAAAGTATCGCGGCGCTTTGTGGGATGTGGAGTTGCACCAAGGGCGCGCTGAAGCGGGATTGTTTGAGATCGAAGAGGTTGTCGGAAGTAGGCTGATTGTGAAATCAGTCAACTAAGTACAATTGAATATTTAAAACGAGTCACAAGAAAAATAAGGAATGGAAATGGAAAATTCAACATTTGTAGTGTTTGTATTATTCGTATTAGCGTTGGTCTTCATTATGAAGACAGTGAAGGTTGTGCCGCAACAAGATGCTTGGGTAGTTGAACGTCTAGGTAAGTATCACGCGACTTTGGCTCCAGGGCTTAATATCGTTGTCCCATTCGTGGATCGGATTGCATACAAACATGTGCTCAAAGAGATTCCTCTCGATGTGCCACCGCAAGTTTGTATTACAAGAGATAACACGCAGCTGCAGGTCGATGGCATCTTGTACTTTCAAATTACAGACGCGATGCGAGCGTCGTATGGATCATCAAATTACATTGCAGCGATTACGCAATTGGCGCAAACAACCTTGCGTTCTGTGATTGGTAAGATGGAGCTCGATAAGACGTTTGAAGAGCGCGATCACATTAACACGACGATTGTAAATGCAATTGATGAGTCGGCCGCAAACTGGGGTGTCAAAGTATTGCGTTATGAGATTAAAGATTTAACGCCACCGAAAGAGATCTTGCACGCGATGCAGGCGCAAATTACAGCGGAACGTGAGAAGCGCGCCTTAATTGCTGCGTCAGAAGGTCGTAAGCAAGAGCAAATCAACATTGCATCGGGCGAACGTGAGGCAGCAATTGCTCGTTCTGAGGGGGAGATGCAGGCGTCGATTAATCGTGCACAGGGGCAAGCTGCTTCGATTTTGGCGATTGCAGAAGCCAGTGCCGAAGCGATACGCAAGACAGCATCAGCGATTCGCGAACCAGGCGGCGAAGATGCTGTGAATCTGAAAGTTGCTGAACAATATGTCGCTGCATTTGCGAACCTTGCTAAAACAAACAACTCGATTATCGTACCTGCCAATATGAGCGATATGAGTGGTTTAATTGCGAGCGCGATGCAGGTCGTCAAGGCACAAAAATAACGGTCCACAATTTAGATTTACTTGTAGAGCGGAAGCTTTCAAACACACCTCATTTGGGTCGATCCAAATGAGGTTTTGTTGTTTTGATGCATACATTTATTGTTAATTATTTGTATTGCTTTTATACTATCTCAAGGGTGGTTTAGCCTTTGTTAAGTTATCCTTCTCTTGGAGGAAGTATGAAAAGCAAAAGAAGAGTCTTCTGCCAATTTTCTTGCATCGCAATGATGTCTGCAGTGTCCGGACAAGGGTTAGGTGCTAGCCCGCAAAAAAAGCCATCCAGCTCTATTGCTCAACCTCAAACTCCCGCAAGCATCGAACAAAGTCAGATCACTTTACCCCTAAGTCTGCCTACAAGCTTGTCTAACTTGGACCAATTGAAAGCAGACGCATCCCATTATCTAGTGAGCGAGAAACTCGACGGCGTTCGAGCCTATTGGGATGGTAAGGCTCTGCTCTTTCGTAGCGGGCGGAAAATTCACTGTCCCCCATGGTTCACCCAAGGATTTCCAGCGTTTCCGATTGATGGCGAACTTTGGATAGCAAGAGGTAAATTTGAAGAACTGTCGGCCGCTGTCAGGCGGCAGCGGGCGGATGACGCTGAATGGAAGCAAATTAAGTATTGTCTATTTGAGTTGCCGGATAGTTTGGGCGATTTCGAGCAACGACTGCAAACCTTACAAGCACTGCCGAAACGCTTGCAAGTTCCTTGGTTGACTGTTGTCGAACAAAACCGTTTCAACACTAAGGAGCAAATTCGCGAGTATTTTCAAAAATTGATTGCAGACGGGGCAGAGGGCATAGTGCTTCATCTTGCAGAAGCTAATTATGAGAATAAACGTAGTGACAAGATATTCAAGTATAAGCCCTACTTTGATGCTGAAGCGATCGTCATTAAGCAGTTGACTGGTAATGGTAAGTTTTCTGGAATGATGGGAGCACTATTGGTCGAGGATAGATTTGGAAAGCGCTTTAAACTCGGTTCTGGATTCGATCAAGATCTGAGAAAAAAACCACCCCCTGTGGGATCATGGGTGACTTTTCGTTATCGTGATTCCACAGAAAGTGGGATCCCACGTTTTGCGACTTATTTGCGTCAATATGATCCGGATTGAATTAATGAACTAATCAACACTATATTTTTTTCGTAGTGCATCCATTAGCCCTGATGATTTCACTTTTTCGAACGCATGCTTGAGTTTAGTGATAACTGCAGCATCAGATTTTCTATTGATCGCAAAATAAAAAAGATACTCCTCGTCCAATGTGTAAATCGGCTCGATATCCTTGAGTTTATAGGGCAGTTTACTCAACTCGTATGTTGCGCCACCATTAGTCGCGAGAATGATATCTATTCGTTTGAAAAACAATTTCTTCATATTCGAAGTTGTACTTGGTGCTTCGTCAATTTGACTGCGTGAAAACAAACCGCGATCCACAACAAGTTTGATGGCGGAAGTATCCCGCACAATGCCGACTCGATATTTCTTCAAATCTTCTTTAGATTTGATATGAATATCGGTGCGTTCTGCGAGTTTGAAAAGCATCATCTTGCGTGGTCCGATTGGACCGATCCACTCAAAAAAAGCTTCCCGTTCGGGTGTTCTGGTGGTTGTGTAAAGTAGGGTATTTGGCTCACTCGATGAGCTGAGATAGGCTCGCCCCCAAGGTAGTAGAGTAAAGTTGGCGGGGATATCCGCCTCTTTCAGCATGGCCTCAAGAATTTCAGTGGAGTAGCCTGTAAACTTGCCATTATCGAGATAATTATAGGGCGGAAGATGCTCTGTATAAACTCTCAGGATGGCGTTGGACTCGAGCTGGAAGGCTAGGCAATCAGCGTGACAAAAAAGCAAACAAGCGATAAGAAGTAAATATAAAGCTCTCATACTCTTCTTGCAGCGTTAAAAATGAATAGCTAATAGTAAAACTGAATTTTTAACGAAGCAAGAAATGCTTTCTCGATTGACGTCTTTAACAACGCTGATGTGTTTGACGGGATGTTAACACTCCTGACTTGCAGGTCAATTGTATTAACGAATTAAACCGCAGCCTCTAGGAACTCTTGTTGCTCCAACCACTCTATTTCTAGCTGTTCTAGCTCTTTCACAACGTAAGCTTGATCAAGCAGCATATTTTTTAGCTTGTCTTTGTTTTCATCGTTGTAGATATCGCTATCGGCTAGCTGTTTGCTGTAGTCGTCTTTTTTGAGATTAAGTTTCGCCATTTGTTCTTCGAGTCGCTTAATCCGAGTCTCGATAGGTTTGCGAAGTGCCGCGATGCGTTGACGTTCTTCAGCATCGCGACGTTTTCTCTCTTTGTCGTCAAGTTGAGGTGTATTGGGTACTGGCTTTGCTTGTGGTAATTCTGCCGCTTTTGATTTCGTTTTCTCCGGTAAGTTTGCTGCCGCACTTTGTGCGGCTTGTGCGACCTGTTCCAGTTTCGTTTTGTAGAGCCAATCTTTATAGTCGTCTAGATCGCCATCGAATGGCAGCAATTGACCATCCGCAACAATGATGAATTGATCTGTCGTTGCACGCAGTAAATGCCTATCATGTGATACCACCACTAGCGTGCCTTCGAACTGTGCTAATGCTTCGGTGAGAGCCTCGCGGGTTTCAAGGTCTAAGTGATTGGTTGGTTCATCGAGCAGTAATAGGTTTGGACGCTGCCATACAATCATCGCCAAAGCGAGGCGCGCTTTCTCACCGCCAGAGAATGGGGCGATCGGACTTGTCACCATGGTTCCAGGGAAGTTAAAACCGCCCAGGAAATTTCGAAGTTCTTGTTCGCGAACATCCGGCGCGATGTGGGCCAGATGCCAGAGCGGCGATTCATCGTGGCGTAGCATTTCAACTTGGTGCTGCGCGAAGTAGCCTATCGATAAGCCTTTTCCTGTCGTGATCGTTCCCTTCAATGGTGGGAGATCGCCAACGATAGTTTTGATCAGGGTTGATTTACCGGCGCCGTTAATCCCTAACAAACCGATTCGTTGTCCGATTTGTAGAGAAAACTTCACATTGCCAACAATTTTCTTTTCCGTGAAGCTGTGATCTGTTTCCGATTCTAAACGATAGCCGCAATCCACCTCGTCCATCACTAACATCGGATTAGGCGCACTCAAAGGCTCGCGGAATTCAAATGAAAATTCTGCAGCAGCTCGCAAAGGGGCCAGTTCTTCCATCTTCTCCAAAGCTTTGATACGGCTTTGTGCCTGCTTCGCTTTCGACGCTTTTGCCGCGAATCTGTCAATGAAAGATTGTAGGTGAGCACGTTTGCGGTTTTGTTTTTCGATAGAACTTTGCGCTAGGATTAACTGCGCAGCGCGTTGACGTTCGAATGCCGAGTAATTTCCTGAATAGCGCTTAAGTTTGCGTTCATCAATATGCACCACGACATTCACAACACCATCAAGAAAATCGCGATCATGGGAAATAATAATCAATGTACCTTGGTAACGCTTCAGCCAGTCTTCTAGCCAAATGATGGCATCGAGATCCAGATGGTTAGTTGGTTCATCTAGAAGCAGTAGGTCGGATTTGCACATCAAGGCCTGTGCTAAATTTAAACGCATACGCCAACCACCGGAAAAGCTAGCAACTGGTTGATCCATCTGTTCCAGCGTGAAGCCTAAACCAATCAATAGCTGCTCTCCGCGCGAACGTACAGTGTAGGCATCAGCGTCTGCCAAGGCACCATAGACTTCGCCAATCGCGATACCATTGTCGTGGGATTCGGGTTGGGCCTCTAACTCGGCTAACTGCGCCTCCAATTTTCGTAAGGTCACATCCCCATCAATCGCATAATCGATGGCGCTTCTTTGCAGTGGCGGTGTTTCCTGCGCGACGTGGGCTAATTGCCATTTCGCAGGAAACTCGATGCTACCTTGATCAGGATGCAGTTCACCTCTGAGCATCGCAAACAGACTCGATTTGCCAGCGCCGTTTGAGCCGATCAGGCCAATCTTGTCGCCAGGGTTGAGCGTGACATCGACGCTGTCGAACAAAGGTTTGGTGCCGCGTGCCAGAATTACTTGTTGAAGACGAATCATTATGCAATACGTGTGAAGTGCTACTAAAAATAAAAATGCTCAAAACGCAGGAAACAACGTTTTGAGCTTGTATGTGTGGCGCGCATTCGTTGTCGAATTAGGCTCGCCGAGTGAAACTGAGATGCTAGCTTTCGCTGTCTTGTAACTGCTCGGCCGTCAACATAAACACCATATCATCTCCAGCGCTTGTGGATAGCCAGGTCAAACCGTATTCCGCAAATGCCTCTTCGGCGAATACGCGCTCATTACCAATCTCCACCATCAGAATGCCGTTTGGTTTTAAGCGTTTGCCAGCACCAGCCACGATTTTTCGCACGAGGTCCATGCCGTCATCGCCACCCGCTAATGCAATTTGCGGTTCGTGTAAGTACTCTTGTGGAAGCTTACTCATGGAGTTTGAATTCACGTACGGTGGATTGGTGATAATCATATCGTACAACTTGTCAGGAACATTGCTGTAGAGATCAGATTCAATCAAGCTAATACGATCTTCTAACTCATAGGTTTGTACGTTCTTGCGTGCAACGGCGAGCGCATCCTTGGAGATGTCGACCGCATCTACCTGCGCGTTGTAAAACGCATCTGCCAACATAATTGGCAAACAACCCGAACCCGTACAGAGTTCAAGAATATCACTTACTTCTTCTGGATCTTGTACCCAAGGTGAGAAGCGCTCAGGAATAAGTTCGGCGATAAAGGATCGTGGAACAATGACACGTTCATCAACATAAAAATTGTACGTGCCTAACCATGCTTCCTTAGTGATGTAAGACGCTGGAACTCGATCGCTTGCGCGGCGCTCAATGACAGCAATTGCGGCGTTAATTTCTTCAGGTAGAAGGCGCGCATCCAAAAATGGGTCAATCTTATCGAGCGGAAGTTTTAAAGTGTGCAGTAAAAGGTAAGCGGCCTCATCAAGTGCATTGGCACTGCCATGACCGAAAAATAATTGCTCCGTGTTGAAGCGAGTCACCGCATAGCGTAGTAAGTCACGCAAGGTTTGGAAGGGGAAATTAGTGGTACTCATATCATTGGCCTTGCGGCAGTAAGAGGTTTTCGAGTGTGCGACGATAAATGTTTTTGAGCGGATCTATATATTTCAACTCGATATGTTCGTCGATTTTATGAATGCTTCCATTCGGTGGGCCAAATTCGACAACTTGCGGGCAGATCTTGGCGATGAAGCGGCCATCAGAGGTGCCACCTGTGGTCGATAACTCAGTTGTGACACCTGTTTCCGCAAAAATTGCTTGTGATAGGGCATCGCTGAGGCCACCTTTCGGTGTGAGGAAAGGATGGCCACCAATGGTCCATTTTAAGTCGTAGTTCAATTGATGTTTGTCGAGGATTGCATGCACACGTTGTTGCAAGCCTTCCGCAGTGCTGGCAGTTGAAAAACGGAAGTTAAAGTCAATCACGACTTCGCCTGGAATGACATTCGACGCCCCTGTGCCGCCATGGATGTTCGACATTTGCCAAGAGGTGGGTAAGTAATAATCATTGCCTTCATCCCAAACCTCAGCCGCGAGTTCGGTCAGCGCAGGAACCGCGAGGTGGATAGGGTTTTTTGCAAGTTGGGGATAGGCGATATGACCTTGTACGCCTTTGACAACGAGTTTCCCTGACATCGTACCGCGGCGACCATTTTTGATCGTATCGCCGAGCACATTACTCGATGTCGGCTCGCCAACGATGCAATAGTCAAGTTGCTCGTCCCGCTCTTTGAGTTGATTGCAGACGACCACGGTACCATCTGTTGCAGGACCTTCTTCATCGCTCGTAATCAGAAATCCAATAGATCCTCGATGGTTCGGATGAGCAGCCACGAATTCTTCAGTGGCCACCACGAAGGCAGCGATCGACGTTTTCATATCGGCCGCACCACGGCCAAAGAGTTTGCCATCACGATGGGTAGGCGCAAAGGGTGCGGACTGCCACTGATTAACTGGGCCGGTTGGCACTACATCAGTATGGCCAGCAAATACTACGAGTGGTCGTTGAGTGCCGCGACGAGCCCAGAGATTCGTGACGTCACCAGACTGTATCGTTTCACACTGAAAGCCAAGCGGTCTTAGTAAATCGATTAAAGTATTTTGGCATCCTTTGTCTTCAGGGGTGACAGAGTCGAGACCGATTAAGTGTTCGGTGAGGGCTAAGGTTTTACTCATGCGGCAGATGAAAATAGAGTTTGATATTGGTCGGGCTTGAAACTTACCGCAATGCTGAGCTCGGATTCTTGCTCAATGACTAGCACTGGACGTTTAATGACTGAAGGGTTCTCAAGCATAAGGGCGATAGCGCCTGACGTTGTATCGGCCTGGGCTTTTTGTACATCGCTCAATGCGCGCCAGGTTGTTCCTTTTCGATTAATTAAAATGGTGAGATCACTTTTTGTTAGCCATTGCTCAATCGCCGATTTGTTCAAGCCATCTTTTTTGAAATTATGGAAATGAAAAGGAATTTCTTGTTCTTCCAGCCAAGTGCGAGCCTTCTTCACTGTGTCACAGTTGGGAATGCCATACATGGTAATTTTGCGGGAACTGCTCATGCTTAAATTGTTAAAGTAAATTCGGTAAATGTGGCCTGATCTTTTAACTCTGGCTCAGGTTCTGGTGCAGCGGCAGGTTGGTTCTTCGCCGCGAGCATTGCATCGTTATTAATGAGCCACAATAAGTTATTAGCGGAATCGGCATTGGCTAAGCCTTCATCTTGAGTGATTAGCCCGTCTTTGATCAGCTGTAGTAATGCTCGTTCAAAAGTTTGCGAGCCTGGTGCTAAACTTTTCTCGATTGCCTCTTTGATCTGGAAAATGTTGCCTTGTTCGATGAGTTCAGCGACGTAACGAGTGTTAAGCATGATTTCGACGGCCGGACAACGACCACCGTTGGTAGCTTTCACTAAGCGTTGAGAAATAATCGCCTTAATTGCAGAGGCTAGATCTAATAGTAAGGCGCTTCGGTTTTCGATCGGGAAGAAACTAATGATACGATTCAAGGCTTGGTAGCTGTTATTGGCATGTAAAGTTGCGACCACCAAGTGACCTGATTGAGCGTAAGCGATCGCCGCCATCATAGTCTCTAGATCGCGAATCTCACCGATCAAAATGCAGTCTGGAGCCTGGCGCAACGAGTTACGAAGAGCGGTCTTCAAGCTATCTGCGTCGGTACCAACTTCGCGTTGATTAACAATAGACTTTTTGCTGCGGAACAAATATTCGATCGGATCTTCAATCGTCAAAATGTGGCCTGTTTTTGTTTCATTGCGAAAGTCCAACATCGAAGCGATCGATGTTGACTTGCCAGAGCCTGTTGCACCAACCACCAGAATCAGGCCGCGCTTCTCCATGACCAACTCAGCCAGTACTGGAGGTAAATTCAAGGACGTAAACGCTGGGATGATTCCAGGAACAAAGCGAAAAACCGCAGAAGTCGAACCGCGTTGTTTAAATGCTGACAAACGGAAGCGGCCAATACCTGGTGCACCAATACCTACGTTAAGTTCGTTATCTCGCTTGAACTGCTGTAAGTGTTCGGCTGAAACAACTTCACTGAGCAAAGTCATGATGTTGTCTTCATCCATCTTTTGCTGATTGATTGGCAAGAGGTTGCCATTAATCTTCAAATGAATGGGGGAGTTAATCGCGAAAAACATATCAGAGGCATTTTTTTCCTTCATTAACTGAAATAAACGATCCATTGCCATGATTAATTCCTTCCCATTCTTTATAGATTTAATTTTCTAGATTTTTGATGAATTAAGCGCCACGCAGTAATTCGTTGATGCTTGTTTTTGAGCGTGTTTGGGCGTCGACTCGTTTAACGATTACAGCGCAATACAGACTATACTTTCCACACGCAGAAGGTAAATTGCCAGAAACCACAACCGAGCCAGCTGGCACTCGCCCATAACTTACTTCGCCTGTAGCACGATCATAAATCTTCGTTGATTGCCCGATATAGACGCCCATAGAAATCACCGAGTTTTCCTCGACGATCACACCTTCAACGATTTCTGAGCGCGCACCAATAAAGCAATTGTCTTCGATGATGGTAGGGTTCGCTTGCATTGGCTCTAATACACCACCGATACCCACACCGCCCGATAAGTGCACATTCTTACCGATTTGTGCGCATGAACCGACTGTTGCCCAAGTATCAACCATCGCACCTTCGTCAACGTAGGCGCCAATGTTGACGTAGGACGGCATCAAAACCACGTTTTTACCGATAAAACTGCCGCGACGAGCTACCGCTGGTGGTACCACGCGGAAGCCACCTTTCGCAAAATCTTCTGCTGTGTAGTTAGCAAATTTGGTCGGCACCTTGTCAAAGAACTGCATGTGTTCGCCCGAAGGCATTACGATATTGTCTTCCAAACGGAAAGATAATAGTACGGCTTTCTTTACCCATTGATTAACATGCCAAGCACCACCAAGCTTTTGTGCGACACGCAGGCTGCCGCCATCTAATTGTTCCAACACATGGGCGACTGCTTCACGCAACTCGGCTGGTGCGTTCTTTGGAGAGAAATTGGCGCGATCTTCCCAAGCTTGATCGATGATTTGCTGTAATTGTTGTGTCATGACTTAAGTGTAATTAATGAAATTAGAGAACGAATTGGCTAAATTAAATGGCTAAATACAATGTGGGTTGCGGCTAAGTTTCTTGCGTTGATGTACGCATCAGTGCTTGAGTGTAGGCGGCGATCCGTTGTGCGGCTTCCATACATTCTTCGACCTCGGCAACCAGAGCCATGCGGATCCTGTTTTTACCAGGATTCTTTCCGTGCGCCTCGCGCGCCAAAAAGCTTCCAGGTAAAACAGTGACATTATAGTCGCGGTAGAGCCCCAGTGCGAACTCTGTATCGGAGATTTTCACGTACTTATCTACACCAGCCCAGAGATAAAAAGCAGCATCAGGTAACTTTACGTCAAGTACCGACGCCAGTACTGGTGTTACTTGGGTAAATTTTTTGCGATACAGTTCACGATTGTGAATAACATGCTCCTCGTCGTTCCATGCCGCGACAGATGCGGCCTGTACGCTCGGTGACATCGCTCCTCCATGATAGGTGCGATACAACAAGAATTGTTTGATGATTGACGCATCGCCAGCGACGAAGCCTGAGCGCATACCAGGTACATTCGACCGTTTTGATAAACTTGAGAGTGTTATTAGACGAGCGAAATTTGTTCTGCCAGCCTTGAAGGCTGCACTCAAGCTGCCAAGCGGAGGCTCTTGCTCAAAGTAGATCTCTGAATAGCATTCATCGGCAGCAATGATGAAACCATATTTATCAGAAAGGTGAAATAGTTCTTCCCAGTCTGTTTGTGTTAACACTGCACCTGTAGGGTTACCAGGGGAGCAAACAAAGAGAAGTTGTGTTCGTCGCCAGATTTCGTCAGGCACTTTACTATAGTCAGGTGCAAAGTTGCGGTTTGGATCTGCATTGACAAAATACGGCTCCGCGCCCGCAAGGTACGCTGCACCTTCATAAATTTGGTAAAACGGGTTGGGACACATCACGATTGGTTTTTCGTGATGGTGTGGGGTTGGATTAATTACTGCCTGCGCTAACGAGAATAATGCTTCGCGCGATCCATTTACTGGAAGAATTTGTGTATTGATATCGAGCGCGGGTACTTGGTAGCGGCGTCCAAGCCAATCGCTGATCGATCTTCTTAATGACTCATTGCCAATCGTTGATGGATAATTTGCGAGCCCATCCAGGTTGTTAATGAGTGCATCTTTAATTAGTTGTGGTGTCGCATGTTTGGGTTCGCCTAGCCCAAGACTAATGGGCGTATACGCTGGGTTTGGCGTAGTTCCTGCAAACAGTTTCTTGAGTTTTTCGAAAGGATAGGCTTGAAGTAAGTCTAAATTGGGATTCACGGTGTTGAGCCAGTTATGCGGTTTTGGGTAAGAAATCAATTTTCAAAAATGCTGCAACTCGAGCGAAGCGCCTTTGTGCGCTCCTATTATATCGTTGTGCTTGCGGCTTTGAAGTTTCATTTGCTATAAGCATATGTTTGTATTGTTGGTTGAGTTGATCAAAAACGCCAAAAACTCCAATTTGGCGGCTCGGCAATGTTATGATGTGCGGTCTTACTTGGTTTAAAAGTAAGGTTTTTTGCACGCCAGAAGCTATCTTTAGGTGGATTTTGCTGGTGTTTGGCTTTTTTGCAGAGATTTGATTTGTTCGTAAAATTCAATAAAAATCGATAAATAAGAATAACGTGCGCTTAACTTCAATTAAATTATCTGGATTTAAATCCTTTGTTGATCCCACGCATTTTCAGGTTCCAGGTCAACTTGTTGGCGTTGTTGGTCCCAATGGATGTGGTAAATCTAATATCATCGACGCTGTCCGTTGGGTTTTGGGTGAGTCAAAAGCATCGGAACTTCGCGGCGAATCGATGCAGGACGTCATTTTCAACGGTTCTACCCACCGAAAACCAGCGGGGCGCTCGTCTGTTGAGCTTGTGTTTGACAATAGTCTGGGTAAAGCGGCTGGGCAGTGGAGTCAATATGCTGAGATTGCGGTTAAGCGAACACTGACACGTGACGGCACCTCCACTTATTACATCAATGGCCAGCCCGTTCGTCGGCGGGATATTCAAGATATTTTCCTTGGTACCGGTCTAGGTCCACGTGCCTATGCAATTATTGGTCAAGGCATGATTTCTCGCATTATCGAATCCCGACCAGAAGAGCTTCGTGTGTTTTTGGAAGAGGCAGCTGGCGTGTCGCGCTATAAAGAGCGGCGTCGTGAAACCGAAAATCGTATTCATGATACGCACGAGAATTTGGTGCGTGTTGAAGATATTTTGCGCGAACTGAACGCCAATTTAGAAAAGTTAGAAGCTCAAGCTGTCGTTGCAAACAAATATCACTCCTTGCAAGCCGATCAAGAAGAAAAACAAAAACTCTTGTGGATGTTGCGCAAACGTGAAGCAGCAGTGGAGCAAAAAAAATATTTCGCAGAAATCGAGAAATGTCAGATTGATCTCGAAGAGCAAACTGCAAAACTGCGTCATGTAGAACTCGAACTAGAGCAGATGCGCCAAGCGCACTATGCTGTTGGCGATAAGATGCATCAGGCCCAAGGTAATTTGTATCAAACCAATGCAGAGATCGGTAGTCTCGAGGCGCAGATTAAGTTTGTCATCGAATCGCGCGCTCGCTTGCAATCCCAACTGAATTCACTGGCGGCTCAACGTGACCAGTGGCAACGGCAAGGTCAACAATTTCAAGATGACTTGTCTGATGCGGAAATGCATGTCGACGAGCTAGCCATGCGCAGTGAGCAAGCGCAAGAAACAGTCGCGCAGCAGAATGAAAAAATTCCTGCTCTAGAACAAGTGTGGCGTGAAGCGCAGTTGAAGACGACAGAGTCACGCGCGAAAATCATGCAAATGCAGCAGCAGATTGAGCTAGAGTCTGCGCATCAACGCAATGCTTCGAATATCTTGAATACTTTGGCGGCGCGGCGCGAGCGCCTCAATCAGGAAAAGCAAGGTTTAGTTGTTCCGGATACCTCACATCTACAAAATTTAGCAATGCAACTCGAAGAGAAAAAACAAATTCTCGAAGAAACGACGATGCAGCTTGAAGAGGCGCAAGAACAACTGCCTCAGTTGGAAGAGGAACGACGTACTGCGCAGGAGCAAGTCAATAAAGACGCCGCACAATCTGCACAACTCGATGCGCGTTTGGCGGCTCTGAAGTCTCTGCAGGAGAGTGTAGAGAGCCAAGGAAAAGTGCAACCCTGGCTGGCGAAGCACGAGCTCGAAAAGCTTCCAAAGCTGTGGCAAAAAGTACAGATAGAAGCGGGCTGGGAAACGGCACTGGAGTCGGTTTTACGTGAGCGAACATCTGCGCTCGAAATGTCAAATCTCGAATGGGCTAAAGCGTTTTTTAGTGACGCACCGCCTGCTAAATTAGCATTGTATGCGCCTCAAGTTAGCGCACCGATGACGGTGGCTGCTGGTATGCAGTCGATGTTCGATTTGCTGCAGTTAAATGACGCCGGTGTGCGCGGAGTGATGCAAGACTGGTTGCACAACATCTATGTCGCGACTGATGTGGCAACCGCTTTCATTGAGCGCAACAAACTTCCTGCCGGCGCAAGTTTCATTACGAAGCAGGGACACATGGTAAGTGCTTCCAGTGTTCGCTTTTATGCAGCCGATTCAGAGCAAGATGGCGTTTTGGCTCGTCAGCAAGAAATTGAAAATATCGGCAAGCAAGCCCGTGCTCAGCATCTGCTGGCAGATGAAGGTAAAACACGTGCGGTGCGTGCTGAAGCGGTGTTCAGCCAAGCGAGCCAAACTTTACAGGAATTACGCGGACGCGTTTCCACGTTGACGCAGACCGTGCATAGCTTACAGATCGAGTACATGAAGTTGGCAGAAGTGCAGGAGCGTTTCAACCAACGCAGTACGCAAATTCAATCTGATTTAGCTGAAATCTCCGAACAAGAGCAAGAGCAGCAAACCGCTCGCGCTGAGTCTGAAGCAAAGTTTGAAGAACTCGATGTAGCACTGGCCGAAATGCAGGAGACGCACGAAGAAGGTCAAACCGAGTTTCTTGAAAAAGAGCAGCAACTCAATGATGCAAGATCACGTTTGCGAGATCTCGAATTGGCTGCTCAAGAAGCTAGCTTCGCGGAGAAGACGCATCGGGTCAAAATTGACGAGCTGAAACGCAGTATTGCGACTGCTGTGGAGCAGGCTTCTCAGTTGTTCGCAAATATGCAACAGGGGCAGCTTGAACTTGAAAATATGGATGAGCAAACTGCACAGGCTGGTTTGCAGACCTTGTTGGAAAAACGTAGTGATCAAGAGCGGGTATTAGCGGATGCACGTCACGAGTTGGATCAGTTGACGCAGAAATTGCGTCATGCTGAAGAATCCAAAATGCAAGTCGAAAGAAGTTTGCAGCCGCAGCGAGATCGCATTGTTGAGTTGCAATTAAAGGAGCAAGCCGCTCGTCTGAATCAAGAGCAATACGAAGAACAGTTGCGCAATTTTGAAGTGGATGAAGCTGCTTTAGAACCGAAGTTACACGATGATTTGAAACCATCATATCTGCAAGGTGAGGTCACGCGTTTGACAAACGCTATCGCAGCTTTGGGGGCGGTCAATTTGGCGGCTCTAGATGAATTAGCTCAAGCGCAAGAACGTAAAACCTTCTTGGATTCACAATTCGCGGATCTGACTGAAGCAATTACCACTTTGCAAGATGCGATTCATAAAATCGATATTGAAACGCGCGATCTCCTGCAAGACACCTTTAATCGAGTCAATCATCATTTTGCAGAATTGTTCCCGATCTTGTTCGGTGGCGGTCAAGCAAAATTGATTATGACCGGTGACGAAATTTTGGATTCGGGTGTACAGGTTATGGCGCAGCCGCCAGGTAAAAAGAATGCCACGATTCATTTGTTGTCGGGTGGTGAAAAGGCTTTGACTGCGACTGCTCTGGTTTTCTCTATGTTCCAACTGAATCCAGCACCTTTCTGTTTGCTTGATGAGGTTGATGCGCCTTTGGATGACTCGAATACTGAACGTTTCTGTAATATGGTGAAGCGAATGTCGAGCAATACACAATTCTTATTTATCTCCCATAACAAAATTGCGATGGAAATGGCACAACAATTGATTGGTGTCACCATGCAAGAGCAGGGGGTTTCTCGAATCGTTGCGGTGGATATGGAATCTGCCGCAAGCCTAGTTGGTGAGGGTTAAGCAGTATGACGGATTTACAATTGAGTTTGGTAGCAGCGGGTGTCGCTTTTATTGTTGTTTTGGTGATCTATAACAAGTGGCAGGAGTATCGTGCACGCAAAAGTGTCGATCAAGCTTTTTCGGGTGGTCATGATGATGTGCTGATGAATCCCGCGGAACGTGGAGACTTCTCCGCCACACGGCAAGAGCCTCAGTTTGGTGATGGAGATATTGATGCATCTGATTTTTCAGATGCCGATACCGTCACGCCTGCTATTTCCGCGGCAGAAGTTGGTATTGAGGACGAGCCGGAGTTGTCGGTAGACGACTTGATTGACTGCGTGATTCCACTTGAGTTTGAAAGCCCGGTGCGTGGCGAAAAACTACTGCAAGAAGTTGCAGAGCTTAAATATGTGGGCAAAAAACCAGTGCATTTCATTGGTTTAACCCATGAGGGCAAACGTGACGAGATTGCCCATGGCGGTGTCTATACCAGTATGTTCGCAGGTGTTCAGATGGTCAGCCGAAGTGGGCCATTAAATGAATTGGAATATTCCGAATTTGTCAGTAAGTTACGTGAGATTGCAGATCGTTTGAATGCCCATTCTGATGTGCCAGACATGAATCGTGTGATGTCGAACGCACGTGAATTGCATCAGTTCGTAGCGGAGCATGATGCACAGTTAAGTGTGAATGTGTTGTCGAACGGCGCTCCTTGGGATATCACGACTTTGCTAGGTGCATTGGAAAAGCAAGGTTTCGATGTTCGTGCTGATGGTCGCTTGGTGATGCCAGATGGCGATGTCGGCAATTTGTTTACACTTTCAACCAATGTCAGTGCTAGCGAAACTGTTACTTCTAAATTAACTCTGTTACTTGATGTTCCTTGTGTTTCGCCAGACCTTGAAGGTTTTGGTGTGATGGCAAAATGTGCTCGTTCACTTGCTTCTCGTTTGGGTGGGACGGTGGTCGACGATGGTAATAATCCGATTTCCGAGCAGGCATTGGCCGAAATCGCTGACCAGGTTCGAGAATTCTGTAATGCCATGGCGGTCGCCGAGATTCCGGCTGGTTCACGTCGCGCAAAACGTTTATTTAGCTGATCGCTAAGTCAGCCCTTTTTCGTGAAGTTTGATGATGCAGAATGATCTATTTGGCGAGCCAGTTCAACCACCAACGGCGGCAGAAGTCGAAACACCAGAATCCTTGGCACAACGATTGCGAACGGAGCTGAATCAACATGCGTATAACTATTACACGCTAGATGCTCCGACCATTCCCGATGCGGAATACGATAAGCTGTTTAAACAGTTGCAAGCCTTGGAAGAGCTGCATCCTGAATTAAAGACTAATGATAGTCCGACGCTACGAGTGGGTGGCGCTCCTCTGCCTGAATTTTCTCAGGTCCAGCATGGCGTCGCTATGCTGTCACTTAATAATGGATTTGAAGATGATGATGTCATAGCCTTTGATCGCCGCGTGCGCGATGGGCTAGGACTGACGATCGCTGATACAAAGACAGAGATTGAATATGCGATTGACCTCAAATTTGATGGCCTAGCGATCAATTTGCGCTATGTAAATGGTGTATTCACTCAAGCAGCTACACGTGGCGATGGCTACACAGGTGAAGACGTTACCGAAAATATTCGCACGATACGCAGCATTCCTTTGAGGTTGCAGTCCAACAATCCACCAGCAATCTTGGATATTCGTGGTGAAGTGCTGATGTTCAAGTCAGATTTTGAAAGACTTAATCAACGCCAGCGCGACGCAGGTGCAAAAGAATTTGCAAATCCGCGCAATGCTGCAGCGGGTAGCTTGCGTCAACTGGATTCTAGAATTACCGCTCAGCGCAGTCTGCGTTTCTTCGCGTATGGAATTGGAGTCTTAGAAGGTGCGGAATTGCCAGCGTCACATCGCGAGTTACTTAATTGGTACCGTGAAATGGGTGTGCCGGTATGTGAAGAAAAAGCGGTCGTGTGCGGGCCACATGAATTACTTGATTTTTATCGTGAGGTTGAGACTAAGCGGCCGCAGCTGGCGTATGAAATTGATGGTGTGGTGTACAAGGTGAATCGTTTCGACTTGCAAGAGACTTTGGGGTTTGTATCTCGCGCCCCACGCTTTGCCATCGCTCATAAGTTTCCTGCCGAAGAGGCATTGACGACAGTCTTGGATATCGAAGTCCAAGTGGGGCGTACTGGTGCAATTACACCGGTAGCGCGATTATCGCCTGTATTCGTCGGTGGTGTTACTGTCACCAATGCTACCTTGCACAATGAAGAAGAAGTACAGCGTAAAGATGTGCGAGTGGGCGATACCGTCATTGTTCGGCGAGCCGGTGATGTCATTCCCGAGGTGGTAGCGAGTGTCGTTGAGAAACGGCCAGTACAAACAGAGATTTTTCGTTTGCCAAAAAACTGCCCAATTTGTAACTCTGAAATTGTGAAACTTGAAGATGAGGCGATCGCTCGATGCTCAGGCGGCGCTATTAAGTGTCCTGCTCAACGCAAAGGTGCACTATTTCATTTTGCATCGCGTAAGGCCCTCAATATCGAGGGTTTGGGTGAGCAGTTAATTGAGCAATTGGTCGATAAAAATGTCGTAGTAACAGCCGCAGACTTTTACAAACTGGGTTTGATGGCGTTGGCTGAACTAGATCGCATGGCTGAAAAATCCGCGCAGAATATACTCGATGCTTTGAATACTTCGAAGACAACAACTCTGCCAAGATTCATTTATGCATTAGGCATTCGCCATGTGGGTGAATCGACTGCAAAAGATTTAGCGATGTATTTTGCCGACATGGAAAATTTGATGGCGGCAACAGAGGATCAGTTGTTGCAAGTGAATGATGTAGGGCCTGTCGTTGCCAAGTCAATCGTGACTTTTTTTGCAGATAATTTAAATGTTGAACTTGTTCGTCAATTGCTTGCTTCAGGCGTACATTGGCCGGTGATTGAAAAGCTGGATCTGAGTACGGCAATTTTCGCCGGCAAGACCTTGGTGTTGACAGGCACGCTTCCAAGTTTGAGTCGAGAGCAGGCGAGCGCATTGATTGAAAAACATGGCGGTAAAGTGTCTGGGTCAGTATCGAAGAAAACCCATTTTGTAGTCGCTGGTGAAGATGCTGGCAGTAAGTTATTGAAGGCGCGCGAACTTGGTGTCACAGTGCTATCTGAAGAAGAATTAGTTGCTATGTGTTCTAGCTAAGTTCGATAAGCATGGTGTTGTCACTGAAATTCGACCGATAAAGAGTTTTTAGAAAGCTCTTAAGGCTTAGTGTAGAGTTCGGTCAAGAAGAGTACAGAAATAAGAAAAATTACATACGAGGGGTTGGGAATGAAGAAAATTAAGAAAGCGGTATTTCCTGTCGCTGGCTTCGGTAGTCGCTTTTTGCCAGCGACCAAAGCGCAGCCAAAAGAGATGCTGTCGGTAGTCGACAAACCACTCATTCAATATGCCGTGGAAGAGGCTGTGGAGGCCGGAATTACTGAGATGGTGTTTATTACTGGGCGAAATAAGCGCGCGATTGAGGATCATTTCGACACCGCGTATGAACTCGAAAACGAACTTGAGGTAGCGGGAAAGCACGCACTTCTCGAAATCGTTCGCAATGTCATTCCAAGTAATATCAATTGTATTTATATCCGCCAACCCGCAGCTTTAGGCTTAGGGCATGCGGTCTTGTGTGCGCGTCCTGTGGTTGGGGATGAGCCTTTTGCGGTCTTGCTGGCTGATGATTTGATGGATGTTCGCCCAGGGCAAAAGGGCGTCACCGCCCAAATGGCGGCGCTATATGAACAAGAAGGCGGTAGTATCGTGGCAGTGCAAGAAGTGCAGCGTCAGTTCACGAATCAATACGGTATCGTGAGCGGCACCGCTTACAAAGAAAATCTTGAGCGCATGCACGGTATCGTTGAGAAACCAAAGCCCGAGGATGCTCCATCCACATTAGCGGTTGCTGGCCGTTATGTATTGTCCGGCAAGATCTTTAATTACCTCGAAAAACTGGGTAAAGGCTCTGGTGGTGAGATTCAGTTGACCGATGGTATCGCTGCGATGCTCAAAGATGATCCTGTTTTTGCTTATCGCTGTGATGCATTCCGTTATGATTGCGGTTCCAAATTAGGCTACCTTAAGGCAAGCGTTGCTCTCGGCTTAAAGCACCCTGATGTTGGTGATGAGTTCGCAAAGTATTTGCATGAGCTGATGAATAAACAATAAAGCGAATCCAAGAATAGGGCGTTGCGATGATTTATCCAATTCTTAAAATGGGCGATCCCAGATTGTTGAGAGTGTCGGAAGCAATTAAGGATTTCGATACGCCGGCATTGCACCAATTGATTGCTGATATGTTTGAGACCATGCAAGACGCGAATGGTGCGGGACTCGCCGCGCCACAGATTGGTGTTAATTTGCAATTGGTGATTTTTGGATTTAAACAAAATCCACGTTATCCAGATGCGCCGAACGTTCCTGAGACAGTGTTAATCAATCCGATGCTCACACCTTTATCTGAAGAGACGGATGAAGCGTGGGAGGGATGCCTTTCAGTTCCTGGTATGCGCGGACTCGTACCGCGTTGGAGCAAATTGCGCTATGAAGGTTTTGACCAATTCGGGAATCGAATTAGCCGTGATGTCGATGGCTTTCATGCGCGGGTTGTGCAGCATGAAACTGATCACTTAAACGGTGTGCTTTATCCGATGCGCATTCGTGACCTCAGTAAGTTTGGATTTACTGAGGTTTTATTCCCAGAGCTCGATCCGAACGAAGATGATTAATTTCAGAGAGCCCACCTAAATCAGAACGGCTCATCGTCTCTCAAATAACGCCATTGCCCCTCGGGTAAATTTCCAAGACGCACTTTGCCAATTCGTACGCGCTTTAGTCCAATCACTTTCAATCCAACCATTTCGCACATGCGGCGGATTTGGCGTTTCTTACCTTCCTTGAGGATAAACTGTAATTGGTCCTCATTCATCCAACGTACCTTGGCAGGAATCAGTTTCTTACCATCGAGGCTTAATCCATGATTAAGCAAGCGAAGGTCACCTTCGGGTAATTTGCCAGATTTGGTGTACTCCACACGCACTAGGTATTCTTTTTCGACGTCTGTGTTTTCGCCAATCAGCTTTTTAGCGACACGCCCATCTTGTGTTAATACGAGTAAGCCTACAGAGTCGATATCCAAACGTCCCGCGGGTACTAAGCTACGCAACTGCGTTGGATGGAATTGGTTGTCGACCTTGCATTCGCTCCAACGATTTTCAGCTTTGATTAAAGCCACTGCGGGTAAATAGCCATCCTCGGCTTGTCCGCTCACATAACCCACAGGCTTGTTAATCAGAATGGTGACGCGCTTTGATTGTTCCGCCGCCGCCTGTCTTTCCACCGTTACTTTTTGATCGGGGAAGATTTTGGTGCCGAGTTCGGAAACAACTTTGCCGTCGACACGCACCCAGCCTTTAGCGATCCATTCATCTGCTTCGCGGCGCGAACACAATCCGAGTTCGGACATGCGTTTGGAGAGTCTTAATTGTTCTGTCATAGCTTATATATTCTTGTTGCTGTCAGATGTGCTGACAACATTCTTTCTGAGTTAAATGCGGAGCGCGTCGAGTAATTCAGACTCGAATTGAATCTGATTTTTCGGGTTATGTAAGGCTGCACCGTCGACCAAGAAAACGTCTTCTACGCGCTCACCCAAGGTCATAATTTTTGCCGTATGCAAATTGATTTTGTATTTCGCCAAAACACTTGCTACCGAGTACAGCAAACCATTCTTGTCGTTGGCAGAAATCGATAAAAGGAAATATTGTCCTTTGTCGTCCGGCCGTAATTCCACAGTTGGCACTAATGGGAAGTTGCGCGAGAGGCGTGATAAACGACCTTGATTAGGAGTTGTGAGTGGAGATTGTTTTGCTAACACTTCGGCAAGCTCATGCTCAATTAAGGTAATGATGTCGCGATAATTGCTCGCGAAAGCCGGTTCGGTTACAAGGAAGGTGTCGAGCGCATAGCCGTCTTTTGTTGTGTGAATCTTGGCATCGAGAATGCCGAAATTTTTGCCGTCGAAATAATTGCAGATGCGAGCGAACAGATCGGCTTGGTCGCGCAAATAGACTGTTACTTGGAGACCTTCACCGATTGGTGCTAGCCGGCATTTTACGACAGGTGTTGGGCTATTAATTTTGTCGTGCAAGACACGTGTTTGCCAAGCGATGTCAGAAGCGTCATGGCGCAGGAAGTATACGATGTCGAGTTGCTCCCATAACTTGATGTGAGCATCGTTTTCTATGCCGACTAAGCGCAGGGCCTTTAATGCTTCCTCTTGGCGATTTTTCAGCTCACGATCGGTTGATGGCGCTTCACCACCGAGAACGCGCAAAGTCATCTTATAGAGATCTTCAAGCAGTTTGCCTTTCCACGCATTCCAAACTTTAGGACTAGTGCCGCGAATATCGCAAACCGTCAATAAATAGAGAGCGGTGAGATGGCGTTCGTCTTTAACGATCTTGGCAAAATTCTGAATGACGTCTGGATCTGACAAATCTTGTTTCTGCGCGACTTGTGACATCGTAAGATGCTGCTGCACTAAAAAGATAACGAGTTCAGTGTTGTCGCGCGAAATGCCATGGTCATAGCAAAATTTGCGTGCATCTGCCATGCCCAGTGTTGAGTGATCACCGTTGCGACCTTTCGCAATATCATGGAATAGCGCTGCAATATAGAGTACCCATGGTTGATTGAAGTTGGCCATCAACTGACTACAGAATGGATATTCATGCGCATGCTCAGTCATCGTAAAACGACGCAAATTTCTAACGACCATCAAGATGTGTTGATCGACAGTGTAAGCATGAAACAAATCGTGCTGCATTTGTCCGACGATACGACGGAAATTCGGCAAATATCGACCTAGAATACTAGTTTGATTCATGCTGCGCAGCACGTGCGTAATGCCACGTGGTGACTGCAAGATTTGCAAAAAGGCCGCGCGATTGAAAATGTCGTGACGGAATTCCGCGTCAATCAGATTGCGAGCGTGCCATAGGGCGCGCAGAGTCTTTGCTGTCATGCCTTTTAAATTGGCATGTTGGGATAGCAGCAAGAATATTTCGAGCATGGCCGAAGGCTTCTTCTCAAATACTTCTTCATCGGCGATATCGATTAAACCATTGACTTCATTGAAGCGTTCGTTAATCGCCTGCGCTTGATGCGGTAGCGGGAACAGAACAGCTTCGATATTTTGCAAAAGAATGGTGTTGAGTTGCGTGACGGCTTTGGCCGCCCAGTAGTAGCGCTGCATCAAATATTCACTGGCGCGGCGAGATTCAGTTGTTTCAAAGCCAAAGGTTGCTGCAATCGCATTTTGCAGATCAAAGACTAAACGGTCCTCTCTGCGTTTCGCTTGAATATGTAAGCGGATTCGAATGTCTTTGAAAGCGCGTTCATTGCGTTTGAGTTGATGAGCCTCGGTCGCAGTGATCAAGCCGCGTGCAGCAAGTTCGGCCCAAGAGTCCCCAAGTTTTGCCGCTTTGGCTACCCATAAAATCACCTGTAAATCACGTAGTCCGCCTGGGCTTTCTTTGCAGTTCGGTTCCAAACTGTAAGGCGTGTCTTCGTATTTGACATGGCGTTGATGTAGTTCCAATAGTTTGGCTTGGAAAAACTGCTGCGGATGCATCGCTTCGTCGTAACGTGCTTTGAGATCGCGAAAGTTATTGCGGCTACCCGCGATTAGTCTCGCTTCGAGTAAGGCTGTTTTGACGGTGATGTCGGCGGCTGCCTCTATCATGCATTCGTCAACTGTGCGTATGCTATGTCCAATGTCGAGACCAATATCCCACAGAACTTGAACTAAACTTTCGAGTTTTTCTTTGAGCTCTTTATCTGGTGCTGTCGCTAATAAAATGAGGACGTCGACATCAGAGTAGGGGAATAGCTCGCCGCGACCATAACCGCCAACCGCAACTAGCGAGACCTCTTTAGGGAACTTAAAACTTTTCCAAATCTCACTCAAGTTCTGATCAACACAGCGACAAAGATCTTTGAGCAAAACTTCTGCTCGCGGTTTCTCTTTGAATGCTTCAATAATAACTTGTTGCTCAGCTTTCAGTTTTGCTTTGAAAGCCAAGGCATTGGCGATGGCTGTGTTCATCAGTCTTTAGTGATTTAAATCAGGTTTGATTCAATTTTGAATAAAAGCGGGTGGTGGCGGCGAGCCAGCGGATAGCGTCAGCACTTCATAGCCAGATTCTGTTACGAGCACCGTATGTTCCCACTGAGCAGAGAGGCTGCGGTCTTTGGTTTTGATGGTCCAGCCATCTGGCATTTCTTTGATTTCCCGACGTCCGGCATTAATCATTGGCTCGATAGTGAAGATCATGCCAGGCTTTAATTCGTCTAAAGTCCCAGGGCGACCATAGTGCAAAATTTGTGGCTCTTCATGAAATACTTTGCCAATACCGTGCCCGCAGAATTCTCGTACGACGCTGTAGCCCGCTTTTTCTGCATGTTGTTGAATGGCGTGACCAATGTCGCCAAGTCGGTTGCCTGGTTTAACTTGCGCGATGCCGAGCCACATGCATTCGTAAGTAATATCGCTCAGGCGTTTGACGAAAGGTTTGACGTCGCCAATTAAAAACATACGACTATTGTCACCATGATATCCATCTTTGATCACCGTGATGTCGAGGTTGACGACATCGCCATCTTTGAGAACTTTATCACCGGGAATGCCATGGCAGATTACGTCATTGACCGAAGTGCAAATTGCTTTTGGGTATGGAGTGTAGCCGGGTGGGCAGTAATTCAAGGGGGCAGGAATAGAGCCTTGCACATTCACCATGTATTCGTGACATAAACGGTCGAGCTCGCCCGTGGTGACGCCTGCCTTCACAAATGGGGTGATGTAATCAAGGACTTCGGAGCCCAGTCGCCCCGCAACGCGCATGCCTTCGATGTCGGCAGCGGATTTAATTGAAATATTTGCCATGCTATCTAACGAGTAAAAAGGATTAGCTGCTTATTATAGACGAGTGATCGCTTTCTCGGTGGAAAGGAGCTTGTTTTGATCGACGAAATCGGGAGCTCGTAAGGTTAGAATTGCATCTCCAAGATGGCTGCTTGATAAGACTTGCTCTAACGATGGCATCTGTAGTAGAATCGATGGTTAGCTTGAATAAAAATTTCCTGCTAAATCAATCGAGTAGTTTTTAAAAACGAATCTGGTCGAAAAGGGTGTTCATCATTGAATGATGGATCACTGACAAGATTCAAGACCTAACCCTGGAGTTATTATGTCTGTAACAATGCGTGAAATGCTTGAAGCTGGTGTTCATTTTGGTCACCAAACCCGTTTTTGGAATCCAAAAATGGCACCGTACATCTTCGGTCATCGCAACAAGATTCATATCATGAACTTGGAAAAAACATTGGCGATGTATCAAGAAGCGATGAAATTCATTCGCCAATTGTCCGCTAATCGTGGCACCATTTTGATGGTAGGTACAAAACGTCAAGCACGTGATTTGATCGCTGCTGAGGCGAATCGTGCTGGTATGCCTTTCGTTGATCAGCGTTGGTTGGGTGGTATGTTGACTAACTTCAAAACAGTCAAAACATCAATCAAGCGTCTGAAAGATATGGAAGCGTCAATCGAAGACGGTTCTGTAGAAAAATTGTCCAAAAAAGAAGCGTTGATGTTTCAACGTGAGATGATTAAGTTGCAAAAATCCATCGGTGGTATTAAAGATATGCCAGGTGTTCCTGATGCGATTTTCGTGGTTGACGTTGGTTACCACAAAGGCGCGATCACTGAAGCGGCTAAATTGGGTATTCCGGTAATCGGCGTGGTTGATACAAACCACTCTCCAGAAGGCGTTACTTACATCATTCCAGGTAATGATGACTCTTCTAAAGCGATTGCTTTGTATGCTCGCGGTGTTGCTGATGCGATCTTGGATGGTCGTGCAAATGCAGTAAATGAAGTGCTTGAAGCTGTTAAGCCAAGCGATGAGTTTGTTGAAGTAGAACAGGCTTAATTTCTAAACGAGGCTTGGTAATCAAGCCTGACGTTAGAAAATAAAAGGGGCAAACAGTCGTTAGCCCCTTTTTTTAAGTAAAACGAAATATGTAAGCGATTGTGCTGTTGTTGAAGCCCGCTTCATATACATGATATTTGAATGAATTGTGCATCATATCGATGCAGTGAATTAGGAGAAAAACATGGCGGCAATTACAGCAGCGATGGTAGGCGAATTACGTGCTAAGACAGATGCTCCAATGATGGAGTGCAAAAAAGCATTGACTGAAGCTGAAGGTAACATGGAGCGTGCGGAAGAAATTTTGCGCGTGAAATTGGGCAGCAAAGCTTCTAAAGCAGCTTCCCGCGTAACGGCGGAAGGTGTTGTTGCTTCCTATATCGACGGTGGTGTTGGTTCTTTGGTTGAAGTTAACTGTGAAACAGACTTCGTGACTAAGAATGATGACTTCATCGCTTTCGCAAATAAATTGGCAAAATTGGTAGCAGAAGCGAATCCAGCTGACGTAGCTGCTTTGTCTGCATTGCCATTGGATGATGGTACTGTTGAAACAGTTCGTGCTGGTTTGATCGGTAAGATCGGTGAAAACATGTCTATCCGTCGTTTCCAACGTTTCGAAACATCTGCAAAAGTAACTTCCTACTTGCACGGCACTCGTATTGGTGTTGTGGTTGAATTCGATGCAGCTGATCACCAAGTTGGTAAAGACGTTGCGATGCACATCGCTGCGATGAAACCAGTTTCTTTGTCTGTTGACCAAGTTCCAGCTGATTTGATCGAGAAAGAACGTTCTGTTGCTTCTCAAAAAGCAGCTGAATCTGGTAAACCAGCAGACATCGTAACAAAGATGGTTGAAGGTTCCGTTCAGAAGTTCTTGAAAGAAGTTTCTTTGTTGAATCAACCTTTCGTGAAAAACGACAAGCAAACAGTTGAACAAATGTTGCAATCTGTTGGCGCGTCTGTCAAAGCATTTACCATGTTTATCGTTGGTGAAGGCATTGAGAAGAAGCAAGACGATTTCGCTGCAGAAGTGGCGGCGCAAGTTGCTGCTGCGAAACAAGCTTAAGCAAATAAGAAAAAACGGGCCGAAAGGCCCGTTTTTTTAAGCGCGGCGTGAATTGCAATGCGCGTGGTTGTAAATAAAGATAAAAGCATTTTGCAAGTGTGCTGAAGTGGTGTATGTTGGTTTCAGGTGCTTGTGAAGGTAAATTCGGTAAGCGATTATCGCAAACGTTTTGAATGTTGAGCCTGCGTGGTGAACACAAAGTCTTAGCAAGAATTTTTGCAATAATGTCTTTCCAACTTCTAAGGAGCCCAGATCGTGACTAAACCAGCCTATAAGCGCGTGCTTTTAAAACTCTCTGGTGAGGCTTTAATGGGGGATGATGCCTACGGCATCAACCGCGCCACGATTGAACGCATGGTGGCAGATGTCGCTGAAGTGTCCCGTATGGGTGTTGAATTGGCGATCGTCATCGGTGGTGGCAATATCTTCCGTGGCGTAGCTCCAGGTGCTCAGGGCATGGATCGTGCTACCGCTGACTACATGGGTATGCTGGCCACCGTGATGAATTCATTAGCACTAGGTGATGCGATGCGCCAAGTTGGTATCACTGCGCGTGTGATGTCTGCGATTGGTATCGAGCAAGTTGTTGAGCCTTACGTTCGTCCAAAAGCCTTGCAGTATCTCGAAGAGGGGAAGGTGGTAATTTTTGCTGCAGGTACTGGTAATCCATTCTTTACAACAGATACGGCAGCTGCTTTGCGCGGTTCCGAAATAGGAGCTGAGCTTGTTCTAAAGGCGACTAAAGTGGATGGTGTGTACACCGCTGATCCGAAAAAAGATCCAACGGCGACCCGCTATGCAACAATTTCTTTCGATGAGGCGATCGCCCGTCATTTGCAGGTGATGGATGCGACTGCCTTTGCTTTGTGTCGCGACCAGAAGTTGCCAATTAAGGTATTTTCTATTGTTAAACCTGGCGCACTCAAAAATCTGATTATGGGTGGAGACGAAGGTACCTTAGTCCACGTATAATGCGCGCTTTCGAAAGCGCATTTGCAAGTAATATTACTTCCATTGATTGCGTAGTAATCATTCATTTGGTTTGGAAGAAGGAGGGCGCAAGGCCTCCTTTTTCACTTAGTTCAGGAGTCTATGATGACAGTTGCAAGTATTAAAAGCAGTGCCGATCAGCGCATGCAAAAATCGATTGAAACCTTAAAGGGCGACTTGGCGAAGGTACGTACCGGCCGTGCTCATACAGGTATTTTGGACCACGTCATGGTGGACTACTATGGTTCTCCAACTCAACTTTCTCAGGTTGCCAACGTAACGCTGATTGATGCGCGTACGATTGGTGTGCAGCCATGGGAAAAGAAAATGTTAAACGTAATCGAAAAAGCGATTCGTGAATCCGATTTAGGTTTGAATCCTGCATCACAAGGTGACTTGATTCGTGTTCCAACTCCACCGTTGACTGAAGAGCGCCGCAAAGAAATGGTTAAGCTCGTTAAGACAGAGGGTGAAGATGCCAAAATCGCGGTGCGCAACATTCGTCGTGATGCAAATGAAGCCTTGAAAAAATTGTTGAAAGACAAGGATATTTCTGAAGACGACGAACGTCGAGCTCAAGATGATATTCAAAAATTGACTGATAAATTTGTCGCGGAAGTGGATAAGCTTTTGGGTGAAAAAGAAAAAGAAGTGCTCACAGTTTAAGCAGCTTCAACTTATCGATTTCATATACCGGAGTTTCATGAAGTATTCCAGCTCAACGAAAGAAGTCCCTGCAACGGGACTTGTGCCGAATCACGTTGCTATCATTATGGATGGTAACGGTCGTTGGGCAACTAAACGATTTTTGCCGCGTGTGGCAGGGCATGTAAAGGGTGTCGATGCAGTGCGTGGTATTGTCGAGGCCTGCATTAAACGCGGTATTCAGTATTTAACTTTATTTGCGTTTAGTTCTGAGAATTGGCGCCGTCCTGCTGAAGAAGTTTCTTTGTTGATGCGTCTGTTCGTGACTGCACTCGAGAAAGAAGTGCGTAAAATGCATGATAATAATATTCGTTTGAAGATCGTCGGTGATCTAACGCGATTTGATTTGTCCTTGCAAGACGCTATTCGGGAAGCGGAATCAAAGACATCAACAAATACCGGTCTAACAGTGACGGTGTGTGCCAATTACGGCGGGCGTTGGGACATCGTACAGGCAGCTAATCGTTTGATCGCCGAAGGCAATTCTGAGCGCGAAATTACCGAAGACGATTTGGCAGGCAAGTTATCAATGGCATACGCGCCTGAACCCGATTTATTTATTCGCACTGGTGGGGAAACTCGTATCTCCAATTTCTTGCTGTGGCAGTTGGCATATACAGAGTTCTATTTTACAGATACATACTGGCCAGATTTTGATGCTAAGGCACTTGATCTAGCGATTCAATCCTATCAGGCTCGCGAACGACGATTCGGTCGGACCAGCGAGCAACTCACTACTCAATCCTAACGTGCTCTTTTAGAGTGCAACGCTACAGAGAAACTTATGCTTAAGACCCGCGTTATCACTGCTCTCGTCCTCTTGGCTGTTTTATTGCCAATTTTGTTTTCTGGTAGTGCGATCGCTTTTACCTTCGCCGCAGGTCTATTCTTAGGGGCGGCGATGTGGGAGAACCAGCGTCTCTTTAATAAGCCTGGTGCGATCGTATTGGCCTTGGGATGGGCTCTTATTTTTATTTACATGTCATTGCAGAATACACCTTTTTCCTTGCCCACCTTATTCACCCTTTGCACCATATTTTGGGTATTTGGTTTGGCTCCTGCTTTGCGTTTCGGATTGCCGCCAGTTGGTGGTTTTGGAAGTAGTCTAATCAGTGGTGTTTATGCCGTTGCGATTTTTGGCTGTTTTATCGCAATGAATTTTTTATTTGCAAAATCTACCGTGCTCTTGTTGTCGACGATGGCATTGGTCTGGACGGCAGATGTAGGTGCCTATTTCTGCGGCAAAGCTTTTGGCAAACGCAAATTGGCACCAAGCATTTCACCAGGTAAATCGTGGGAAGGCGCAGTTGGAGGCTGTATTCTTGTTGTTGCGTTTGGTTTAACGTGTGCCTTTGTTCCCGCTTTAGCCGAGACTTTTCCAGCGAAAATTTATAGTCATCGTGGTATCGGTGCCTTGATCACAGTATTGATTACAGTATCAATCGCAAGTGTGGTTGGAGACTTATTTGAGTCCATGCTTAAGCGTCGAATTGGGTTCAAAGATAGTAGCAACTTGTTGCCCGGACACGGCGGTGTGCTCGATCGTATTGATGCTTTGATTCCGGTAATGCCCTTTGCTGCCTTGGTGGTTGGTATTTGGGCACTATAAGTGTGCCTTCTCATTAACCGCGAGATTTACAGATAGTTTATTGATTCATCAATATGGCAAAACAAAGAATAACGATTTTGGGTTCAACAGGTTCGATCGGTGTGTCGACTCTGGATGTGATTGGCCGGCATTCTGATCGTTATGAGACTTTTGCGCTGACAGCCCATACGCAGATTGATAAGCTGTTTGAGCAGTGCCTGAAATTTTGGCCACAATATGCGGTTGTCTCGACACCTGAATTGGCTTCGGAGCTCCAAGAAAAGTTAAAGTTGCAAGGCATTCCTACTGTTGTCTTGTATGGTGCACAAGCGCTCTGTGATGTGGCGACCGCTGGTGAATGCGATGCGGTGATGGCGGCAATTGTTGGAGCGGCTGGACTGCCTTCATCATTAGCAGCTGCTCAGGCCGGTAAGCGCATTTTACTGGCGAACAAAGAATCTTTGGTAATGTCGGGCCATATTTTCATGGATGCGATTGCAAAAAGTGGCGCTACGCTTTTACCTATTGATAGCGAGCATAATGCGATCTTTCAATGCCTTCCAGGAAGCTATGGGCGTAAGATAGAACATAGCGGGATTTCAAAAATCATCCTAACAGCTTCTGGTGGGCCATTTCTCAATCGCGCAGTCGAAACACTGACCGATGTGACGCCAGATCAAGCTGTCGCACACCCGAACTGGGTCATGGGTCGTAAGATTTCGGTTGACTCTGCAACGATGATGAATAAGGGTTTGGAGGTAATTGAGGCTCACTGGTTGTTTGGCGCTCCAGCTGATCAAATTGATGTTTTGATTCACCCGCAGAGCGTGGTTCATTCTATGGTTTCCTATGTCGATGGATCAGTATTGGCGCAAATGGGTAATCCTGATATGCGTACGCCGATCACCTTTGGTTTGGCTTTCCCAGAGCGTATTGATTCCGGTGTTGCCCCTCTAGATCTCACTACGTTTTCTCAATTGCATTTTCAGCTGCCAGATTTTCAGCGCTTTCCGTGTTTAGGACTTGCATATCAGGCCTTACGTGTTGGTGGTTCTGCTGCAACTATTTTGAATGCGGCCAATGAAATCGCCGTAGAGGCATTCTTAGCGGGACGTTTAGGATTCCGTCAAATTGAAAGCGTAATTGAAGAATGTTTGAATCATATTTCATCTGTCTCGTTAGATGATTTAGCCGCAATTTTAGAAGTCGATGGGCAAGCGCGTCGTCATGCCACAGGTTTTGTCTCACGAGTTGGAGTGCATTAATGCAAGATTTCCCGCGCATGGTTTTATTTTTCTTGTTGGCCCTAGGGCCGCTCGTCGTGTTTCACGAATTAGGTCACTATTGGGTGGCTCGTCTTTGTGGCGTAAAGGTGTTGCGATTTTCAATTGGACTTGGAAGACCGATTTGGACCAAAAAATTCGCTAATAGTGATACTGAGTGGAGTATTGGTATTTTGCCCTTAGGCGGCTACGTCAAAATGCTGGATGCTCGCGACGCCGATTTGACTGAAGTGTCAGAAGTCGATTTAAAGGCAGAGTTCACACGTCAAAACGTCTGGAAGCGTATCGCCATCGTTGCAGCAGGTCCAATAGCCAACTTTCTCTTAGCTATCGCTTTGTTCACGTTTTTGTTGATGAATGGAGTTGCCGAACCAGTGGCTAAGCTGCGCGTTGCCAATACGGAGTCGAGCGCTTACATTGCGGGATTGCGCCAAGGTGATGTGATAACCGCGGTCAATGGGGAGCCAATCAAAGCATATTCTGAGTTCCGTTGGCATGCGTTACAGTCAGGGCTTGATTCCAAGGAGCTGCGTTTGAGCGTGGTGCGCACTGCTCCGCTAGTGCCAGGATTCGGCGTGCGCGATACGACCAAGCACGAGCTTGTTTTGCCAATGGATAAGCTCAAGAAAGAAGATTTCGAAGCTGATTTTCTTGGAAAGCTGGGATTAAGTGTTTTTAGGCCAGAAGCAAAATTGGTAAAGGTGCTTGCCGGTGGTCCAGCGGCAAGTGCTGGAATGCATGAAGGTGATGTTATTCTTTCTATTAATGGAACCTTAGTGCGTGATGGTCAAGATCTGGTCGAGTTAGTGACAGCTGCGCCAGATCAATCTCTATTGATTGAATATAAACGACAAGGTCGCGTCGCAACAGGTGAAATTCGAACCATCGCTGAAGAAGTGAGTGGGAAAAAAGTTGGACGTATTCAAGTGCAGCCTGACGGTACCATAGAGACCGTCACAGTGCACCGCGGTTTTTTTGAGGCCTTGCAGTTGGGTAATCAAAGAACATGGGAATATAGTGCTTTAACACTGAAGATGTTAGGCAAAATCGTGACAGGCCAAGCTTCACTCAAGAATATTACTGGTCCTATCACTATTGCTGATTACGCTGATCAGGCGGCTCGTTTAGGCTTGGAAGTATTCCTCGCCTTCCTAGCTACGATTAGTATCAGCCTTGGAGTAATGAATTTGCTCCCCATTCCTGTGTTAGATGGGGGGCATTTGTTGTATTATTCGCTGGAAGTTTTGTCTGGTAAGGCAATTCCTGTGAAATACCTAGAAATGGCGCAGCGAGGAGGGCTGGTTGTGCTGATGTGTTTAATGATTGTCGCTTTGTTTAATGATATCGTCCGAAAAATGTCATAATACTCAGCTTATTTGCTAAAAACGAATTGAACTTGGTTTTTACTAGCAAAGTTGCGTAAGTAGCAATCGCGTTGAAATATTGAGATTGAATAAACCCCAATGAAATTAAAATTTGAGAATTTGACGTTGCCAGCTTATCCCCGCCACCTCCTCGCACTTGCTGCATTAGCCATGTGTTCAGGGCAAGCAGCTGCGATTGAACCGTTTGTAATTAAAGATATCCGCGTTGAAGGCTTGCAGCGTACTGAGGCAGGTACCGTGTTTAGCTATTTGCCAGTTCGAGTAGGTGAGACTTTTAACGACGCTAAAAGTACAGCAACAATTAAAGCATTGTTCGCGACTGGTTTCTTTAAGGACGTGCAAGTTGAAGTTGAAGATGGGGTCCTGATTGTCTTACTTGATGAGCGACCAACCATTTCGACTGTTGATTTTGTTGGGACCAAAGAGTTCGAAAAAGATGCGCTTCTTAAAGCCCTGAAAGATATCGGTGTTGGTGAAACCCGTATCTTTGATAAAGCGACTGTGGATCGTGCTGAACAGGAATTGAAAAAGCAGTATCTTTCTCGCGGTTTGTATGGGATGTCCATTACAACTACGATTACTCCAATCGAACGTAATCGTGTGAACGTTACATTTAATGTCGAGGAAGGTGATATTGCTCGAATCGGCTCGATCAATATCATTGGCAACAAAGCTTTCTCTGACGGAGAGCTAAAAGAGATCTTGGCGTTGAGTACACCGACATGGTTTAGTTGGTATACGAAGGCAGATCAATACTCCAAACAGAAGTTGTCTGGCGACTTAGAGTCTTTGCGTTCCTTCTATCAAAATCGCGGCTATTTGGAAATGCAAATTGCTTCGACGCAAATTTCCATTACGCCAGACAAGAAACAAATTTACATTACGATCAATATCGATGAAGGTGATAAATACACCGTATCCGATATCAAGATCGAGGGCGATACATTTGGTCGAGAAGAAGAGTTAGCATCTCTTCTGCTACTAAAGAAGGGCGACTTGTTCAATCAAGCGCGTTTGACTGATAGTACTAAACGCATTTCCGATCGCATGGGTAACTTTGGGTACGCATTTGCGAACGTCAATGCCAACCCGATGTTAGATAAAGAGAAAAAAGAAGTCGCGTTTACAGTTTTTGTAGACCCAGGAAAACGCGTGTATGTTCGCCGTATTAATTTAGCCGGCAATACGCGGACTCGTGATGAAGTAATTCGTCGCGAATTCCGTCAGTTCGAAAGCTCATGGTACGACGGCCAAAAGATTAAACTTTCGAGAGATCGTGTCGAGTTCTTAGGCTTCTTTAAAGAAGTCACCATCGATACACCTGAAGTCCCTACAAGCACGGATCAGGTTGATGTTAATTTGACCGTAACTGAGCGTCCCACAGGCAACATCATGCTTGGTGCCGGCTACTCAAGTGCTGAGCGCGTCACCCTGACCGGTTCGATTCAGCAGACAAATGCGTTCGGTAGTGGTGATACAGTTGGTATCGATATCAATACAAGCCATTACAACCGCACCATCGCTTTGTCGCATACCGATCCATATGCGACTGACGATGGCATTAGTCGTAGTATCGATTTGTACGTAAGAACATCATTGCCACCAATTGGCGCGTATGGTTACTACCGAATTCAATCATCCGGCGGTAACTTGCGGTATGGTGTGCCTTTCTCTGAATTGGATACCGTATTTTTCGGTGTTGGTCTTGAACGTTCTAAGATTGATACTTACCTCGGTCAGAGTCCATATCGCTATTTGAAGTATGTGGCAGACTTTGGTGGAAAGGATATCGTTAAAGACACTTCGGACCCATTGTGGGGCGTTGGTTCTGCAACTAATAATTCTTATCCGCTTTCTGCTGCTTGGCAACGTGATAGTCGAGACAATATCTTGACGCCTTCAATCGGTCGTTACCAACGCATTAACGTTGAAGTTTCAGCTTTTGGTAACTTCAAGTACTACCGTGCTATTTACAAACATGAGTATTACAAGCCAGTCTATCGTTCAGTCATTTTTGCTGCGAACGGTGAGTTTGACTACGGGCATGGTCTTGGAGGCAAAGCCTATCCTTTGTTTAAGAACTTTTACGCAGGTGGTATTGGCTCCGTTCGTGGCTTTGAACCTTCATCACTTGGAACGAAAGATCCTATTGGTGATACCCTCGGTGGTGCGAAACGCTTGATTGGTAATCTTGAATTGCAAGTTCCATTCCCAGGTGCGGACAAATCTTTGCGCTGGTTTACCTTCTTCGATATTGGTAATGTATTTGATGAAGGACAAAAAATCCGAGCACAAGATTTGAGGACATCAGTTGGTATGGGTATTAGTTGGATCTCTCCTATGGGGCCACTAAAATTGAGTTTTGGTAAGCCATTAAATGCGAAGCCGGAAGATCGTCGTCAGGGATTCCAATTTACGATGGGAACTGGTTTCTAATATTTTGAATACAACTTGTAATGTCGGTTTGATTTTTGCCTGAGACTTTCATAATTGTAACGTGGAGATTATTTTGAATCGTTTTTCTTATTCCTCCAATTGGATGCGTAAAGCCATCACAGCATTCGTTTTGATGTTTGCTGGCGCACATGTCTATGCTCAGGATATACGAGTTGCTTTTTTCGATGGGCAACGAGTTTTGAATGAGTCTATGCCTGCAAAACTCGCCACTGCAAAGATCAAACAGGAGTTTTCTCGGCGCGAGAAAGAGTTGGATGACTTGAATGAGCACCTGCGGGCTTCTGTACGTAAGTTCGAAAAGGAAGCTTCCGGTCTCAATGAGCTGGAGCGAACGCGTCGTCAACGCGAATTGACAGATCTCGATCAAGATTTCAATCGTAAGCAAAGAATCTTTAGCGAAGATCTGGGACAACGAAAACAGGAAGAATTAAATATTTTGGCTGAGCGTGCGCAGAAAGTTGTCCGGCAAATTGCTGAAGCTGAAAAAATTGATTTAGTTGTTCAGGACGCTGTTTTTTTTAATCCGAGAATCGATATCACGGACAAAGTATTGCGAGCATTGGCCAAATAGAACATGACAAAAAAAAGCATTCGACTAGGTGACGTGGTCGATCGCTTTGGGGGACAGTTATTTGGAAACCCAGAGCAAGGCGTGGTTGGAATCGCACCATTAAGTGATGCCACTGAAGAACAGATCACCTTTCTTTCCAATCCCAAATTTCGAACTCAAGCGACTGCCAGCAAAGCAGTCGCTTTGATTTTATCTGAGGCAGATCATAACGCCATTGGTGACGCCTACATTGGTACGAGAATTATTACTGCAAACCCTTACGTTTATTTTGCCAAATTGGCGCAGTATTTTTTTGCACTCAATTCCGAACCAGTTGAATCAGGCATACATCCTTCTGCTTGGGTGAGTCCTCAAGCTACTGTTGCGGCATCCGCTTACATTGGACCTCATGCCTCGATTGAGGCCGGTGCGATAATTGGGGACGGGGCTTGGATAGGTGCAGGGGTCGCAATAGCCAAGCGCGTGGCCATCGGCGCACAAACTAGAATCAATGCGAATGTAAGTATCTATCACGATTGTGTGATCGGTGAACGCTGCGTGGTTCATTCAGGTGCAGTAATCGGCGCGGATGGCTTCGGTTTTGCAAATGAAAAAGGTAAATGGGTCAAGATTCCACAAACTGGCCGGGTGCTGATTGGCAATGATGTAGAAATCGGTGCCAATACTAGTATTGATCGTGGTGCCTTAGCGGACACCATCATTGAGAATGGCGTGATTCTCGATAATCAAATTCAGATTGGACACAACTGTCACATCGGTGAAAACACTGCAATGGCAGGATGTGTAGGGGTCGCAGGTAGTGCCAAAATTGGCAAGAACTGCACTTTTGGCGGCGCGGCAATGGTGCTAGGTCATCTGACGATCGCTGATAATGTCCACATCTCCTCGGGTAGTATGGTGTCACGCTCCATTCTTGAGCCAGGCCAATATACTGGTTTTTACCCACTGGCAAAAAATGCAGACTGGGAAAAGACAGCCGCGATTGTGCGTAATTTAGGTTCAATGCGGGACAAGCTGAAAGCAGTCGAAAAGGCTATCAAGCAGAATGAAGCTAACAGCAAAGATATACAAGGCTAAGCAAGACCGAACAATTTTGATTATTTAAATAAGTAAAGAAGCGTATGGAAAACATCAGCAAAACTTTGGATATCAATCAAATCAAACAATATCTGCCACATCGTTATCCGATGCTGTTGGTTGATCGTGTATTGACATGGGAAAGCGGCAAAACCATTACGGCAATTAAGAATGTTACTGCCAATGAAGAGTTCTTTAATGGACATTTTCCAAACAAACCTGTGATGCCAGGTGTATTAATGGTAGAAGCCATGGCGCAGACGGCGGCGATTTTGTCGTTTTTGACGATGGGGCAAAAGCCTGATGAGAACACCATTGTGTATTTT
Source organism: Affinundibacterium nitidum (assembly GCF_014284155.1). GTDB lineage: Bacteria > Pseudomonadota > Gammaproteobacteria > Burkholderiales > Burkholderiaceae_D > Undibacterium > Undibacterium nitidum. Next base: position 355,437 of record NZ_JACOFZ010000001.1, on the reverse strand, counting down.
GTTGGTATTGATAACGTCCGTTTCAAACGCCCAGTAGGTCCCGGCGATCAGCTTAAAATGGATGTTGAAATTTTGCGAGTTGCTCGTGGTATCTGGAAATATAAAGCAGTTGCAACAGTTGATGGTCAACTTGCTGTCGAGGCAGAGCTGATGTGCACATTACGTACCGCGAACGACGAAGCAAAAGCAGCACCAACAGCAAGTCCTGAAACTCCAGTTGGAGAATAATATGGCTATTCATTCCACCGCAATTGTTGATCCTAAAGCGCAACTCGACTCTTCGGTAGAGGTGGGGGCATATTCAATTATTGGGCCGAATGTTCGAATCGATGCTGGCACAAAAATCGGCCCTCATGTGGTGGTCGAAGGACATACGACGATCGGCAAAGATAACCAATTTTTTCAATTTTCGTCGATTGGCGCCGCACCGCAAGATAAGAAATATGCGGGCGAACCTACTTTGCTAGAAATTGGCGATCGCAATGTCGTTCGTGAGTTCTGTACTTTTAACTTAGGCACCGTTCAAGATGGTGGTGTTACGAGAGTGGGTAGCGATAACTGGATTATGGCGTATGTACATATCGCACACGATTGTCATGTCGGTAATCGTACTATTTTTGCCAATAATGCGGCATTAGCAGGGCATGTACATATTGGCGATTGGGTTATCCTCGGTGGCTTCTCGAACGTTCATCAATTCTGCAAAATTGGTGCTCATGCCATGGTTGGCATGTCAACTAGCTTGACGCAGGACGTGCCGCCTTTCGTGATTTTGAATGGTAACCCTGCTGCGGCCCATGGCATCAATATCGAAGGACTGAAGCGCCGTGGTTTTAGTCGTGAGCAAATTTCCGCAATTCGTCAGGCCTATAAGACTTTGTATAAATCAGGCTTAACCCTCGATGAAGCAAAAGCAGCGTTGGACCAAGAAATTGCACAGGTATCTGCAGACGTTGCGCAGCATCTTCAACTGATGCGTAGTTTCCTCGATACTTCAACCCGTGGCATCGTGCGCTGATGCGCAACATCATTTCCTGAAGAGTTGACATTGACACGTCCGATTATTTCCATGGTCGCCGGGGAAACTTCCGGTGATATGTTGGCGGCTCGTTTGCTGACTGGTTTGCGTCCTCGCTTGACGGATTCGCTCATGCACGGCATAGGTGGTCCAAGGATGGCGGAATCGGGTTTTATCAGTGATTTTCCGATGGAGAAGTTATCGGTCCGTGGCTTGTTTGAAGTGTTGATGCATTACCGTGAAATTTCCGGTATTCGCAAGCGTTTGATGCAGCAACTTTTGGATGAGAAGCCCGACGTATTTATCGGTGTTGACGCTCCAGATTTCAACTTAGATTTGGAAATTCAGTTGAAGCAGGCTGGAATCCCGACGATGCACTATATTAGCCCATCAATTTGGGCTTGGCGCGGCGGTCGCATCAATAAGATCGCGCAAGCAGTTTCTCATATGTTGTTGATCTTTCCGTTTGAAGAAGAGATCTATCGCAAAGCAGGCATCCCAGCAACTTACGTTGGGCACCCATTGGCGCAGGTTATTCCGATGAATCCTGATGTTGCCGCAGCGCGAGAAGAATTGGGCTTAGAGCCCGATGCGCGAGTGGTGACTGTGATGCCAGGTAGCCGAATGTCTGAGTTGAAGTACAACACAGAAACCTTTATTCAAACTGCAAAGTTGCTTTTGGAGCGAGATCCTCATCTTCAGATCTTAGTCCCAATGGCAGGGCAAAAACAGCGAGCGTACTACATTGACCTTGTCCTTGAAGCAAAACTGGAAGATGTGCCTGTTCTATTGATGGACGGTAAATCTCACACCGCCATTGCAGCTGCGGATGCAGTGCTCGTTGCCTCGGGTACTGCATCACTCGAAGTTGCTCTATTCAAGAAACCCATGGTGATTGCCTATAAGATGATGGCAGCATCTTGGCATGTGTTAAAGCACATGGGCTATCAACCATGGATTGGCTTGCCGAATATCTTGGCGGAAGAGTTTGTCGTCCCTGAGTTCTTGCAATCGGCCGCAACGCCACAGGCGATGGCTGATGCGCTCTGGAAGCAGTTGAGTGACGACACTTTACGTCAAAGTCTACAACAACGTTTTATCGACATGCACCATAGTTTACTGCGTGATACGGCTAGTCTTTCCTCGCAAGCTGTACTAGATGTGATTTCGCAGCATAAACGTATTGCTTAAGCTCTAATTGAATACGGCGATATAGACGCGCTTGTTACACGCACATTTTTTATTTTATCTATGTATATTGATTCACATTGTCATATTAATTTTCCTGAACTTGCTCAGCAAATGCCAGCGCTTTTGCAGCGTATGCAAGAAAATGGCGTTACGCATGCCTTGTGTGTTTCAGTAGATTTACCTGATTTTCCTCAGGTATTGGCATTGGCAGAACAGTATCCACATATTTACGCATCTGTTGGTGTTCATCCTGATTATGAAAACACCGAAGACCCAAGCGCAGAGCGTCTTGTTGAACTCTCTCAACATCCAAAAATCATTGCCATAGGCGAAACAGGACTCGACTATTTTCGACTCAAAGGCGACCTCGAATGGCAGCGTGAGCGGTTTCGTCAGCATATTCGAGCTTCCCGAATCTCTCAAAAACCATTAATTATTCATACCCGTGCCGCCGCTGAGGATACGATTCGTATCATGCGCGAAGAAGGAGCTGGTATTGATCAAGGTGGTGTTGCGGGTGTGATGCATTGTTTTACTGAATCCTTAGAAGTTGCTTTGGCTGCAGTAGATATGGGATTTTATATTTCTTTTTCTGGTATTTTGACATTTAAGAGCGCGAAAGACTTGCAAGCAGTTGCTAAAGCATTGCCACTTGATCGTATTTTAATTGAGACAGACTCTCCTTATTTGGCGCCTGCACCGCATCGCGGGAAAATGAATGAGCCAGCTTTTGTGCGCCATGTTGGTGAGTTCCTTGCGGACCTGAAAGAACTACCACTTAAACAAGTGCAAGACGTTACCTCTCAAAATTTCTTTGACTTGTTCCGCCTCAGTAATCCTAAGGGATAAGAGCGCTGAAATGGATCGCTCACGTTCTAAAAACTCCTCTGAACAAATGAGTCACTTCAATCGAACGGCGTTTCAAGCCTTGCGCAAGATGAAGTCAGCTTTGCTGATACTCATAAGTATGCTGGTGGTGGGCGATGCTTTTTCACAAATATTGCAAACGATCAGTCCAGAACAGAAAAAAACAGAACAATTTCTGCAGGCCGCTCGTTTTGATAATGTGAAGTTGGTCAAGCTACTGACTGAACAAGGTTTAAACCCGAATGTAACTGAGGGCGATCGTGGTGAAACCGCATTAATGCTGGCTGTGCGTGAAGATTCTTATCAAGTTTTTCAGTACTTGATTTCTCATCCTGACATCAATCTTGATGCAAGGGCGAATAATGGTGATACGGCAATTATGCTTGCGGCCTACTTAGGTAAAGTGGACTGGCTTAGTGAATTGATTTTTGCTGGAGCACAAATTAATCAACCAGGTTGGACCGCTTTACATTATGCAGCTGCTATCGGCGATGAACAGATTATTGCAGTCCTACTTGAACACTCCGCCTACATCGATGCAGAATCACCTAATAAGACAACACCACTGATGATGGCAGCTCGTAAGGGCGATTTGCCACCAGTGAAATTGCTTGTGCAGGAGGGCGCGGATATCCATCTCCAGAATGCGTTGGGCCTAACGGCTCTTGAGTTTGCACAAGATGCGGAAATGCGTGTGGTAGCTGAGTACCTGCGTCAGCAAATGCGGCGTCAATAAGTTGTTTCATCCCATCGAATGGAGAGAAAAATGGAGACGAAGAGAAAATGAAAAGTCTACGATTTTTTCGTCATCTTATATGTTCGTTCTTGATTTTAATTATTGCTGCTTGCGGCACGCCAGAGCCTACTCCTAAGGCAAAGCCATCAAGCGAAGACTCGAATCTCAAAAAAGTGCAGAAGATTCCTGATAATTCGACTTCCCAGCAAACGACATCGCGCGCGAAAAATATCAGTGCTTACGAGCGCGAAATAGCGGTGCACATTTCTCAAAAGAATCCTGACAAAATATATGTATCGAATCCGCAGGCCTTGCTAAGATCAGTTGTAGTTCTTAAATTCAGTATCGACGCCAATGGAAAGCTGGTGTCACGAGAGCTAATTCGAAGCAACAAAGATAAAGAAACGGAAGCGACTGCAATGCAAAGTCTAGTCCGTGCTCAGCCTTTCCCAATTCCTCCAACAAGTTTTCTTAAACAAGGAAAACTGGAGATGTTGGAAACTTGGCTGTTCAATACTGATGGTCGATTTCAGTTGCGCACGATCGCCTTGCCTCAACGCGGCGAGTAATTGCTTTTACCTACCTACTCAAGGTTGAAGGTCCATTAAGTCTCGAGCAATGATAATTTCACCCGCAAAATACGGGCGTACGCCCTCAATCCAATCTTGATCACTAATGCTAGTGTCGCCGCCTGGTACAAAATGGGAGAGCACAAGTTTCTTCACTTTCGCTTCTGTGGCAACGCGTCCAACCTGTTCAAAATTACTGTGGCTCGCGAATAGGTGATCCTTCAATCGAGTGGCTTGCACTTCGCTCGCAAGAAGTTTGTCTAAAGCTTGGACGTGCATCACCTCATGTACCAAGATGTCAGCTTCTTGTGCAAGTTTGACCAAATTTTTTGAATATGTCGTGTCGCCAGAAATGACAATTGACTTGCCTTGGTGGTCGAAACGGTAGGCGAACGAGGGATTGACCGGTGGATGTACTACACGCGCGCAACTTACCTTGGTACGCCCATTGTTATACACCACTCCATCAGTGTCGATTTGGTGAGGGTAGATCATATTTGCCAAGCTGGCACGACCTTCATCTTGTATCCTCGTATGAATATCGTAGGCATTCATTTGCAGGAAAAGCTTGGTCATGCGAACTAAAGGTTTTGGCCCATAAGTATCTACACGATGGTTTAAATCGGCCGCCCAAGCTAGCAATATCAAGTTGCCGTAATCGGCATTGTGATCAGAGTGATGATGGGTAATAAAAATATGGCGTAGGGATGAAAGTTTTAAACCGGCTTTGACAAATTGTTGGGCGACGCCATTGCCACAATCGATCACAAAAGCTTCGCCATCGATCATAATCACCTGTGAGGGCGCCGCACGATTCTTCTTTGGTGTTGGGCCTCCAGCTGTACCTAGTAGAATCAGGTGCATGCCATTGGTATTGCTATTGTTGGACAGCCGCGTAGAGTTTGCTTGTGCAGCGTGCGCGATCAATGGAGTAAACGAAGTCTGGATGCCTGCCGCCGCACTGAGCGCGAACATACTGTGACCGATAAATTGGCGTCGATTGAGTTTGCTAATCATTGAAGACACAGGATAGTTAACCCGAGCATTGGTAAAAAAGTATTCTAAAGTAGATAATGCTACCCGACAATTGGAATCTTCAATTCGGGAGATCCCCTCCAGAAACTCGATTTCGTCTCTCTTTTTTGGGTTTCGTCGGATACTGAGAGCAAAATAGTTTGACTGATCGTATCCTGAACGCATCAAATTTATTTGGAGAACTTATGTTTGCTAGTTTCTTTTTCTTGGTGCGTACCGCAGCTGCCTGGGGAGCAGTCTGTCTCTTAGTGATGTTGTTTTTATTTGTCGGCATTGTCAAACGCGATCCCCCCGAGGTTTTTCAAATTCTGACCTTTATCTTGGTCGGCATTGCCATGATAGTGGCATTGTCACAAATCCGCCGTGTGCGATTGTTAGATCAAAAGCCAAGTTTGGAGACGCTGTCGAATCGCCATCGAAGAGTCATTGAAATGCCACTCAATGCCAACGAAGCGTTTGAGCTTTTGGAGGCGTCGATTCGCGACTTTCCAGGCGTCAGTCTGCTTGAGAGTGCTGCAGACAGTTTGCAAGTGAGAGTGCGAGTCAAACGTAGCGAAATGTTTTATCCAGACGTACAAACACTGCACCCCGCTTTGCGTTGGCTGTCGAGTGGCGACAATCAAATTTATGCGACAGTTACGCCAAACGGAGAAACGAGTGCCATTAGTCTCATCTGCGAACCGAAGAGGCCTGCATGGACCGATATGTTTATTCTCGATCATGCGAGCAATCTTGACAATGTCCTCGCGCTCACGCGTGCACTCAATCGGCGGCTTGGAGACTTGCGCAATATTGAGCGAGAAACAGTTAAACAATCTCTAACCGAAAAAGAACTTTCGGTCGCCAAGCTTAACCTGCTGCACGCGCAAGTAGAACCACATTTCCTGTACAACAGTTTGGCAAGCGCGCAATTGTTAACTCGATCCGATCCCGCTAAAGCTGATGAGATGTTGGGTAACTTGATCACCTATCTTCGACATTCGCTTCCTCGTACCGAGGATGCGGTCTCAAGTTTGGGTGAAGAATTGGAACGCACCAAAGCTTATCTCGATATTATGAAAATTCGTATGGGCTCACGTTTGAATGTGCAATTTGAAGTGCCGGATTATCTCAAGACAGTCCTAGTCCCAAATATGATGCTGCAAACATTAGTTGAGAATGCTATCAAGCATGGAATCGAACCGAAATCGGGTGGGGGCACGATCTGGGTGATTGCGAGGGCGCACGAGAATATGGTTGCAATAACAGTCGCTGATGATGGTCGTGGATTTAATGCGGAGAGCGCAGGAACTGGTATAGGTCTGCGTAATATACGTGAGCGTTTATCCTTAGCGTATGGTAGTTCTGCGCATTTCAGTATTGTCGCGAATTTCCCTTCGGGCGTGGCAGCGACGATCAGCTTGCCAACCAGTTTTTTGCGAGGAGAGCATTATGACTAAATGCGTCGTCGCTGAAGATGAAAGTTTGTTGCGTGAGGCCTTGCTCGAGCAGCTACAAAGTGCCTGGCCTAGCCTAGAGATCGTTGCTGCATGTGACGACGGTGCCAGTGCTTTGGAAGAAATTATCGAGCACCAGCCAGACGTCGTATTTCTCGACATTCGTATGCCGGGAATGAGTGGGATCGAGATCGCTACCGCGATGCGGCAAGCGAGTCCCCACACGCAAATCGTCTTTGTCACTGCCTACGATCAATATGCGATTGACGCTTTTGAGAAAGGTGCTATTGATTACCTTCTAAAGCCGGTATCCTATGATCGCTTATCCGCTACCGTATTACGTTTGCAAGAACGCCAGTCTCAGACCAATATGCAGGTCGGAAATGGACAGCAAACGATAGCGGCAGTCGCAGATCTTCTGATTAAGCTAGGCGGTACAGCGGCCGAAGGAATTCTTGGCTCTAATCAACGTCGCGAAAATCTTGTCTGGCTTACTGCGAGTTCAGGTACAGAAACCAAGTTAATTATGGTCGATGATGTTGCTTACTTTAAGGCCGATAATAAATATACAGTTGTCATGACAGCGGAGGGAGAGTCTTTACTGCGCAAACCTATTCGTGAATTACTGGATTTGCTCGACCCGAGTATATTTAAACAAATACACCGTTCCACTATCGTGAACTTTAAAGCGATTGCTTCGGTAGCGCGTGATGACGGAGGGAAGGGCATCGTTAAACTGAAAAATCGCGCTGAGACCCTCAGTGTTAGTCAGCCCTTCATGGTTTTGTTCCGCAATATGTGAGTTCTCGATGATGAACCTCTTTGGTGGTAACAGCAGATCTAAACTGACGGCTGAGTCTCAGTCTACGCCAATCAATTGGTGGCAGCGTCTATCTAGCGCTTTGAAAAACACACTTGCGAGACTCTTTGCGCTTTCTGCGGCAGTCGACTATGAGTTGTTAGAGGCGCGTGATGAACAAGGTTTATTCCAGTTTCCGCGCGGGCGTCAAAAGTACTACGGACTTGGTAGTTTGGTAGTCTTCTTCGCTGTGTTTTCGGCCTACGGTATGGGGCACATGCTGGCAAGTATGAGTCAAATTTCGACTGCTGGTGCAGTTATCGCTGGATTGATCTGGGGCCTTTTTCAATGGAGCTTAGAGCGTCAAATTTTAATCAGTATTCGGAGTGATGATGCGGTCTGGAGAAAAGTCTTTGGTTTGAGTTGGCGCGCGGGTTTAGCTTTTATGTCGGCTAGCGTGATGGTGTATCCATTTTTCGTAGAAAGTAATCGGGCCGAGATCGATGTGAAAGTGGGTGAGATTAGTCAGCAACGCATGCTCAATGCAAAGGAAAATACAGAACGAATCGTGAACCTCCCGCGTTTGAGACAAGAGCAAGACCAACAGCAGCAGAGCTTGCAACGACTGGAGATCGCGATGGCTCAAGAACCGCCCGATATTTTGAGTTATAGACAAATAGCACGGCAGTGTTGGAGCAGGTTTAAGGTTGAAGATGAGAAGCTATCGCGTCAATTAAGACCGCTCCGTTTACAGCGAGAAGGAAAAGGTGTCGATCTCACGTTGGATGCGCGAATTTCAGGGCTAGAACAAAAACGTGAAGCGGCTAAATCGATATGTAGCGCGTCGGATGTTGCGGTAAATCGTCACATTTCCGAGTGGCGAAAGTTGAAGCAACAGGAACACCTGACTATTACGCTCGAGCAAAAACAATTGCGCCAACAACTTCAAATCGCCAGTGATCGACAGCAAGCCTTGGTCACAAACCTGGATAGCAAGATTGATCTAGCTTCACGTTCCGGTTTTGCAGCGGATTTTTTGGCAGTGGCTAGCTTGGTCACTAAGGATAAATATAGACGCTTGCAATTGATTTGGTGGCTAACATGGTTTGTTGCGATCGAGTTGGTGGCAATACTAATCAAATTTGGTACAAAAACGGAACTCGATACTTATCTGTTATTGAGTGAGAAAAAGTTTGTGCTCGACGCCGAGCAGGAATATCGTCTGTGGCAAGAGCAACAAAATACAAGCTATCTGCGCGACTTTTCGCAACAGCAGGCGGAACAGGCGGCTTGGAGAAATCAAACTCCAGACTCTGCATCGGAACTTATCGCTTTGGAAGTCTCGCTGGCAAGAGAAAATACAAAACATATTTTGAAAAGTAAGGCTGATCTTGCGATGGCAAGGAGCTTGCTTGAGGCCGGAATTGATGAACTTAAACTGATTAGCGAGTTAAAATCACGGGCTGGACACGACGTTAAAATGCAGTCAAGTGGGACTTTAATTGATCAAATGTGCGAACGGGCACAACAAGAACTACATGCCCGTTATATGAAAGCTTTCGGCTATTGAATACCGTTTGCCAGGGGTGTCATTCGGTGAGCGGTTATTTGTATTCTACGATGGGCTACATTTTGTCCCCCATCGTAGAAAGTCGGTTACGCCTTGAAGAAACTATTCAAGGCATTTAGTACAGCATCTGCTTGTTCACTCATCATGGAGTGCCCACATTGATCAATGATTTTAATCTGTTTATTCACAATTAAATTCGAAAGACTGTTACTTGCTTTGAGTGGCGTCATCATGTCTTGCTTTGCCAACAGAAATAGAGTTGGACAAGTAACCTGTTGCGCTGCTTTCTCGCCATTGCTGTAGTTGTTGCATGCGCTGAAGTCGTTGAAGAACACTTGCTCTGGGTTGATCGCGGAAATCCTTTGCATCAGGCGCATGCTGGAATTCATCACTGAAAAACCGGGGCCCGGGCACGAGGGCTTATGTGAATTGGTGCTATGTGAAAAAATGTTCACCATATCGATCGCACTTTGTTCGTGGTTCTGTGAAGCGAAGAGCAGCGTGTCCGACACTTTCATAGGAAAAGCAGTGCCCAATAAAGCAAGCTTTTGTATGCGGTCTGGGGCCATGCTCGCTGCTTCTAGGGCAATCAATGAGCCCATGCTGTGCCCAGCAATAAAGGCTTGTTGTACGCCGCTCAATTCGATTAATTCAAGTAACCATTTAGCCATCGCTTCGACGCTATCTAACGCTGCGCCTTCACTTCGCCCATGACCGGGTAGATCAACTGCTAACACGCTAAATCCATGGTGTGCCAAGTAACGAGACTGCAAGGCCCAAACTGAGTGATCGTTCTGCGCGCCATGCACGAAAATTACTGTTGGTAAATTTGGATTGAATGCTTTCCCGCCAGTGTAGGCATACACGACTTTTTGTTGAATTTGTATGTGCATCTTACTTGCCTTTCTGTGCCATTTTCAAACCGCGAGTTAGATCTTCGATGAGATCGTCCACATTTTCTAATCCGACAGAAAGGCGTATCGTACCTTCGCTGATGCCCGAGGCAGCGAGTTGTTCTGCTGGGACTCGGAAGTGCGTGGTCGAGGCAGGGTGGATCACCAAAGACTTAGCGTCACCAACATTTGCTAGGTGAGAAAACACTTTGAGTGATTCCACGAAGCGTTGTCCTGCGGCCCGATCGCCCTTGATATTGAATGAAAATACAGATCCACAGCCTTTAGGTAGCAGTGCTTTAGCTAATTCGTAATCAGGATGACTCTCGAGTTCAGGGAAAGCGATTCCTTCAACTGCGGCATGGCTTGCTAGAAATTCGACAACGCGACGTGCGTTGGATACATGTCTTTCCATACGCATACCTAGTGTTTCGATCCCCTGCAAAATGGCGAAGGCATTATGTGGACTCATGCATGCGCCGAAATCACGCAAACCTTCACGGCGTGCTCGAAGTGAAAACGCACCAACGGTTGATTCCTCCGCAAACACCATGCCGTGAAAACCTTCATACGGTTCACATAGTTCTGCAAAGCGTCCTGTTTTCTCATAGGCTTTCTGCCAATCAAAAGTACCGCCATCGATCAGAACGCCACCAATAGCCGTACCATGGCCACATAAAAATTTAGTTGCTGAGTGAAATACGAGGTCCGCACCGTGCTCAATTGGCTGAAGCAAATACGGAGTAGTAAATGTCGAATCAACAAATAAGGGGATATGGTGTTCGTGGGCGATTGCAGCGATCTCAGGAATGTTCAACACATCTAGACCTGGGTTACCTAAGGTTTCGCCAAAAAAAACTTTGGTTTCAGGGCGAATAGCATCGCGCCATGCATCGAGGTCGCGTGGATCGACAAAAGTTGTCTCAATACCGAAACGTTTGAGTGTGTAGGCGAGTAAATTATGCGAACCACCATACAACGCTCTGGAAGCCACAATATGGGAGCCGGCACCAGCAATTGTGCTTAGGCCTAAGTGCAAGGCAGCCTGGCCACTGGCCACCGCAAGACCTGCAACACCATTTTCGAGTGCAGCCATACGTTCTTCCAAGACCGCATTTGTCGGATTACTGATGCGACTATATACATGTCCTGCACGTTCCATATTAAACAAGGAAGCTGCATGATCTGAATCTTTAAATTCAAAGGATGAACTGAAGTAGATCGGCGTAGCTCGCGCGCCGGTTGCAGGATCAGCGACTGCCCCTGCATGTAATGAGAGGGTTTCGAACCCAGGGTATTTTGGACCGCTCATAAATTGGTATTCTCCACAAGTGAATGGCGACATCGTACGCACTGCAGGGATATTTGAAAAGTCTTGACACCGCGGTACATTTGAAAAATACACAATTCTTCAAAATAATTGTGCGGATTGCAAAATTCTTGAGTCATATCACTAGATTTTTCATTCTGCATGCGATACATTGAGTGTAAGCCCATGCGCTCTATAGGAAGAGGTTTTCCTAAACCTACAGTGCTCATAAGAATTAACGGAGGACGACATGAAAGTTTCAGAAATTCTGCAGGTGAAGGGAAATATCCTTTTCACCATCACCCCAGATACGCCAATGAAGGAAGCTGTCAGCTTCATGGAAGAAAAAGATATCGGTTCTTTGATTGTGATGGAATTTGGTGATCTGGTTGGCATGCTGACTTTCCGTGAAGTGATTCGTGCGGTTCACAAAAATGGCGGTTCAGTTGGCGATGGTACTGTTCGTAAGTATATGGACGATCATCCAATGACAGTTACCCCTGAAACAGAAGTGAACGAGGTGCGTCGGATGATGTTAGAGAAGCATTCTCGATATTTGCCGGTAATGGATGCAAAGACCTTGATGGGTGTAATTTCTTTCTACGATGTTGCCCGCGCAGTGTTAGAAGCGCAGAGCTTTGAAAATAAGATGTTAAAGGCATACATCCGCGATTGGCCTGTCGAAGACGAAAAGGCAGAATAATGAAATGAGCCCACGCTAAACCGTGGGCTTTTTTTTGTCCCAAAATTTGGGGTTGTCGTTGCACGTAATGTAGTAGTCAATGTGGTCTGTAGTCACTTTTAGTTTCTTACTCAAAAAAACAAGGAGATAGATATGCATGTCGCCATCATCGGTGCGGGATTAGCAGGTTTAACTGCAGCTAGACAGTGTCAAGCGCAAGGGCATCAAGTGACGGTGTATGAAAAGAGCAGGGGTGTCAGTGGACGTATGTGTACACGACAAACAGAATTTGGTGGTTTCGATTTTGGTGCGCAGTACTTCACAGCTGCTTCTGAGCGTTTCAAGAAAGAGGTCAACGATTGGCGTAAGCTAGGATGGATTGCCGCTTGGGATAGTAAGCTCGTGGCCTTAGATCATGGCAATGTGGTTTCGCAGGCTGGCACGAAAAAAAGTCAACAACGTTTCGTTCCTATTCCAGGAATGAGTGCATTAGGACAGCAATTGGCTCACGGTGTCGATGTTCGATTAGAGCAACAAGTCCAAGCGATTGTGCCGCATGGCGAACAATGGCTTTTGTCGGTGAAATCTGATGAAGTTGCGGTACTTGCATCTGCTGGTCCATTTGATGCCGTTATTGTGGCAATACCAGCAGAACAAGCCGCTGTTCTTCTCAAAGATCACCCGCGTTTGGCGAAAACAGTAGCAGGTGTACATATGCAACCTTGTTGGGCATTGATGCTAGCGTTCCAAAATCCCTTGAACCTGGCTTACGACGGAGCTTGGGTAAATAACTCCCGATTAGCCTGGATTGCGCGTGACACGTCAAAGCCTGAGCATCGCGCTGGCGAGCGTTGGGTTTGTCATGCGAGTGCGGCTTGGAGTGTCGAACATCTAGAAGATGATCATGAGCGGGTCAAAGAGAAACTATCGAAGGCATTTCATGAGGCAACAGGCTCACCAGTGCAAGCGATACATGCCGTTGCTCACCGTTGGCGATTCTCACTTGCGGATCAGCCGTTAGCACAGACACATCTATGGGATGCACAAACACGGATAGGCGTATGTGGTGATTGGTTTGCTGGCGAACTTGACGGTGGCGGTAGAGTCGAAAATGCTTTCTTAAGTGCCCTTGAGGTATCAAAAGAGCTTCGTTGAGTAGTGATGGTGGCTCAAAAGAGAACAATCTCGTCGATTCAACATAAAAGTAACAAAAGAAGCGATCAATGTTGAAAATGCTTAAATCTGTTCAGAAGTTGACCTATGTCATTAGCTTTCTTTTGAGCAATAACCTATACTGAAATCGTCGCGATGCAAACTCGAACCTATATAAGGCTAGAGAATTCGGTGCTAAATAGTGTGTGAGACTTCTTTAGACATTTATGCTTCGCTGCCACGCGTAACTATACTTGGAGACCTAAAATGAAGATAAATCGCCTCGGAAATTTAATGAAAATGATGTTGAGTTTTTTGACCATGCTTGTCGTTTCTACTGGATTGGCCTTCGCAGGCGAAAAGGGCACAGCTCCAGAAGCTGAAGCGATGGTTAAAAAGGCTGTAGCATATATTAAGACCCACGGTGCAGAAAAAGCCTACGACGAATTCACGAATGGAAAATCCTTCAAAGATCGGGACTTGTACATCATCGTCTATGATCTGAATGGGAAGAATTTAGCGCAGGGTGCAAATCCCAAGCTCGTTGGGAAAGACTTGATCGGTCTGAAGGATCCTGACGGCAAACCATTGATTCAAATGTTTGTTGATTTGGCGAAATCTAAAGGTAAGGGGTGGGTAGAAGGTTATAAATTTCTGAACCCTGTCACTCAAAAAATTGAAGGTAAAGCGATGTACCTCGAACGTAATGGTGACACTTTGGTTGGGTGTGGAATTTATAAAGACTAATCTTTCAAGTTAAAGTCAGTATCGTCTCTAATTCAATTCGTGATGTGTATTTAAACTATGCGCCACGAATTGTAATTTTCTTTACTCCCCTCTGGAGTTCAACATGAATTTGCGAAATTTTAGTATCGGTCTTCGACTGGGTTTTGGCTTTGGTATCACCTTGCTTGCGTCCGCCTTAATGTTGATAGGTGCGATTTATAGTTTGGGTGTCAGTCGCACTAATTTGATAGACGCGCTTCAGCGAGCCAATATACAACAAGACCTTGCGGTGGAGATGCGCGACAATTTGTTGAGTAGTGCTATTTCTGTGCGAAACATGGGACTACAGACCGATACTGTCGCACTGCAAAGAGATGAGGCGGAAGCAAAACGTTATCGTAGCCAGTATTTGAGTGCAAAGTCGAAACTTGAATCTATTGGTCTTACCGGGCAAGAAAAAGAATTATTCTCGCGTTTGGCTGAAATTGATAAGCAGATGGATGCCTTCTTCAAAGATGCGGTAGATTTGGCTGCACAATTTAACACCGAACAATCTGCCGCGGTGATTACCAAAAAAATAGATCCACTTTCAGTAAAAGCATCGGCTGAATTGCTTAGTTTTATAAATATGCAGAAACAACAAAGATTGGCAGTCGTCGATGCGACGAATGCTAGCAATCGTTCGACCGTTGTTGTCATCAGCGGTGTTGGATTGTTTGTCTTAATTATTGCGTCATTGTTGGCGATGCGAACAACTAAAAGCATTACTCAGCCTTTGAGCGAAGCCCTCGAAGCGACCGAAAGGGTTGCTAGTGGCGACTTGGTTTCTAGCATTGATGTTGATGGGAGTGATGAGTCAGCGCAACTGCTTGCCGGTATGTTGAAAATGCGGGATGGCCTTTCAAGCATGGTTGGAGAGGTACGTGAGTGCGCCGAAAGTATTTCGAATGGCTCAAGCGAAATTGCTTCAGGAAATGCAAATTTGTCGCAGCGAACAGAGTCGCAGGCGAGTAATTTGCAGGAGACCGCCGCATCTATGGAGGAGCTAAGTTCAACTGTGAAATCCAATGCTCAAACCGCCGGCGAGGCAAATCGCTTAGCTTCAGCTGCTAGTGTTGCCGCATCTAACGGTGGTGAAGTCGTGGGTCAGGTGGTTGCGACTATGGAAGAAATCACTTCTGCATCGAAAAAGATCGCAGACATTATTGGTGTAATCGATGGTATCGCGTTCCAGACCAATATTTTGGCTCTGAACGCTGCGGTCGAGGCTGCGCGGGCCGGTGAGCAGGGGCGTGGATTTGCGGTAGTTGCGAGTGAGGTGCGTAGCCTTGCTGGGCGTTCTGCTGAGGCTGCGAAGGAGATCAAGAATCTGATTGGCGCTAGTGTTGAAAAAATCGAGGCGGGCAGCCGCTTGGTTGGCCAAGCGGGTACCTCAATGGATGACATCGTGCAACGCGTGAAGCAGGTTGCTGGTTTGATCGGAGAAATTAGCGCCACCGCGCATGAGCAGACAGTTGGAATCGAACAGATCAATCAAGCCATCACGCAGCTCGATGATGTTACACAGCAGAATGCCGCTTTAGTTGAAGAGGCTGCCGCAGCCGCCGAGAGTTTAAATCATCAGGCTGCTCGCATGGTAGATGTCGTTAGTGTCTTTAAGTTAGCAAATGACACCGGTGTGAAGTCTGCAACGAACACGCGGCGTGCTTCAAAAACTAGCCAACTGCGACTCGGCCGGAACTAAGCTACCTACATAAAAAAGGGAGCACCGAAGCGCTCCCTTTCTGTTTCAGTTCAATTCCAAGTTCGTAATTCTCACTCTTCACGACGTAAGTGTGGGAAAAGAATCACGTCACGAATATTTGGTGAGTCTGTAATCAACATCATCAAACGATCGATGCCGATACCGCAGCCACCGGTTGGTGGCAAGCCATATTCCAAAGCGCGGATATAATCTGCATCGAAATACATTGCCTCTTCATCGCCCGCATCTTTGGCAGCAACTTGCGCCATGAATCGCGCCGCTTGGTCCTCTGCGTCGTTTAATTCGGAGAAGCCGTTTGCAATTTCACGACCAGTCATGAATAACTCGAAGCGTTCGGTAATGCCTGGAACGGTATCGGAAGCACGTGCTAAAGGCGAAACTTCAGCTGGGTAATCGATGATGTAAGTCGGCTCCCATAATTGTGCTTCAGCCGTTTCTTCGAATAGCGCTAATTGCAATGCACCTAAGCCCGAAGTGGCGAATGGTTTGACACCGAATTTTTTCAGTTCAGTTTTCAAGAACTCGGCATCATTCAATTGTTCAGCTGTGTAATGTGGGGCGTATTTATTAATTGCACCGACAATGGTTAAGCGTTGGAATGGTTTGGATAGATCCAGCTCTTTGCCTTGGTATGTCAATACAGCAGTGCCATGAGCATCAATTGCTGCTTTGCGAATTACTTCTTCAGTGAAATCCATTAGCCATTTGTAGTCAACGTAGGCCGCATAGAATTCCATCATCGTGAATTCCGGATTATGGCGCGGTGACACACCTTCGTTACGGAAGTTGCGGTTGACCTCAAACACGCGTTCAAAACCGCCGACTACTAAGCGCTTCAAATAGAGTTCGGGAGCGATACGCAGATACATTTCCATATCGAGCGCATTGTGATGCGTGATAAACGGTTTAGCTGCTGCGCCGCCCGGAATGACATGCAGCATTGGCGTTTCGACTTCCATGAAGCCATGATTGTTCATGAAATTTCGGATTGAACTCATCGCTGCTGTACGAGCTTTGAACGTGCGACGTGTTTCTTCACTCATGATCAAATCAACATAGCGTTGACGATATTTGGTTTCTTGGTTGGATAAACCATGGAACTTGTCAGGCAACGGACGCAAAGACTTTGTCAACAAGCGCAACTTGGTTACTTTGATCGTCAATTCATCTGTCTTAGTTTTGAACAATACGCCTTCAATGCCGAGGATGTCACCTAGGTCATAATGACGGAACGCTTCCATCTCTGCCTCACCCGTTTTGTCGCTAGTGACGTATAGCTGAATACGACCGTCTGCTTTCAGACCGGAAGCATCTTGCAAGGTCGCGAACGCAGCTTTTTTACCAGCTTCACGTTTTAACATCATGCGACCAGCAACCGATACTTGTACGTTTTGTGCCTCTAAATCTTCACGCGTACTTTGGCCGTATTGGGCTTGAAGGTCAGCAGCTTTATGTGCAGGACGGAAATCGTTAGGGAAGGCCACACCTTGAGCGCGAATGGCATCAAGCTTGGCACGACGCTCAGCGATAATCGAATTTTCGTCTTGAGGCAATTCTGCTGCAGGATTTTGTTGGTCGGACATGATTCTTCTCTAAAGTGTAAATGTAAATTGTGTCGTGAAATTGCGCTGTATGCTCAAACGCCTTGCTTCAACGATGCAGCAATAAAGCCATCGAGATCGCCATCAAGCACTGCTTTGGTGTTGCCCATTTCGTAGTTGGTGCGTAGATCTTTGATGCGAGATTGGTCCAAGACATAGGAGCGAATTTGGTGCCCCCAACCGACGTCGGTTTTGGTATCTTCAAGGTTTTGCTTTTCGCTCATGCGCTTGCGCAATTCCAATTCGAATAACTTCGCTTTCAACATTTCCCAGGCTTCTGCACGGTTGCGGTGTTGACTTCGGTCATTTTGGCATTGGACTACGATACCAGATGGGCCGTGTGTTAAACGTACCGCGGAGTCGGTTTTGTTAATGTGCTGACCACCTGCGCCAGACGCACGATAGGTGTCGACACGGACGTCAGCAGGATTGATGTCAATTTCAAAAGATTCGTCGACTTCTGGGTAAACAAACAAGCTGGAGAACGAAGTGTGGCGACCATTCGCAGAGTCAAAAGGTGACTTACGAACCAAACGGTGCACGCCGGTTTCTGTACGCAGGAAACCATAGGCATATTCACCTTCGACCTTTAATGTAGCTGTTTTGATCCCTGCAACCTCACCATCGGACTGTTCAAGAATTTCAACTTTGAAACCTTTCCGCTCGCAATAGCGCAGATACTGACGCAAGAGCATCGACGCCCAATCTTGCGCTTCAGTACCACCAGCACCAGCTTGAATATCAATAAAGCAGTTATTCGGATCCATCGGATTATTGAACATCCGGCGAAATTCCATGCCTTCTACGAGTTCTTTGAGATGTTCTACATCAGCCTCAACTGCGATAAGAGTGTCTTCATCATCCTCTTCACGCGCCATTGCAAAAATCTCATTTGTGTCTTTGAGGTCGGTGTCGATCTTAATCAAAGTATGAACGATGTTTTCGAGCGATTTCTTTTCTTTCCCTAACTCTTGAGCGCGTTTAGGATCCTCCCAAACTTTTGGATCTTCGAGCTCTCCGTTAACTTGTTCGAGTTTCTCTGACTTGACGTCGAAGTCAAAGATACCTCCGAAGTTCGGCTTCGCGACTTGTTAAGTCGGCGAGCAAGTTGGAAATACTATTGAGGCGTTCTGCTTCCATGTGGACTCTTTGCGATGGTAAATGTAATAAAACCTTCGATTATACCTTAGCTATAGTGCGATAGAGCGCACATCAGATGTCTAGCGTGTTGATAAAAGTAAAAAAAATGGGGCGCGCACTGCTTTGTACAGATGCAGTGTCAAAATGAAAAGGGACCGCATTCGGCGGTCCCAGCAATGCATAAAACAAACGCAATCTACCAGACGGACTTCGTAATTGTTGGTTTTGCCTGCCGATGGCTTTCGAACCACTTTGCTAGCTCTGTCTTAAAGCAATGTGGACAAATGTGGTATTGAGTTTGCGCAGAGGAGCCGCCGTGTGCGAAAGACTCTTCTTCATCTAGCTGTATCGTGGTATTGATTTTCTCATGTTCAGCGGTAGACCAGTTTTGGTCCCACTTTGACTCAGCGCCGCAGACGTCGCAAGTCAGTTTGTCAAAAACTTCTTCCGTGTGTTCCAAGATTAACACCGTCTTCATGTGTTTCATTGCGCTCTCCGTCAGTGAGTTCAAACATGGGAACCTTGGCAAAAAATATGCTGAAATTTTGCCTTGAGGAAATTGTACAGCGCTATCCTAGAAAAGACACTAAAAACAATGGATTTTTTGAGGCCATGTTGCGTCGAAATCAAGCTGGAAAAAAGATATCTTTCTAATAAAACTGAGCTTTAATTTGGTAGCCACTATTTTCGACCGCTACGCCCGACATTCGGCTTTGCGGGGACTTTCTTGGACTTTGCTGAATTATAGGAAAGTGTCGAGCCACTTGGTTTTGTCGCAGCTGGTGATTTAGCTGCAATTCGATTTGCCGAATGTTTTCCGAAGGTATTGAGCTTTGGAGCCGCACCACGTTTGACGGGAACAACGCCTGCGTTTACCAGATTGGCGACCAAGGGAGCCCTTGAGGGTATCAAGTGACGTTCACTGCTGCCGATCAGATCCCCACGTCCCATACGCAATAAGCCTTCTTTGACTACGTCGTAGTTCTCTGGGGCGTGATAGCGTAGAAGTGCCTTATGGAACTTTCGGATTTTTCCTGAGCGGGCTGTTTCGACGACCTCTGAATCAGCGCTGATCTTCTTCAAAGGATTCTTACGCGTGTGGTACATCGTCGTCGCCAATGCCATCGGTGTCGGCATAAAAGTTTGTACTTGGTCTAGTTTGAAATTGTTCTTCTTGAGCCACAGCGCCAGATTCACCATGTCTTCATCGGTTGTCCCCGGGTGTGCTGCGATAAAGTAAGGAATGAGATATTGTTCTTTGCCCGCTTCCTTCGAATACTTCTCAAACATGGCCTTGAATGCATCGTAAGTACCGATGCCAGGTTTCATCATCTTTGATAATGTATTGGTTTCAGTATGTTCAGGTGCGATCTTGAGTAGGCCTCCAACGTGATGGGTCACCAACTCTTTGACGTATTCCGGCGAACGCACAGCGAGGTCATATCTCAAGCCAGAACTAATCAAGATTTTCTTAACCCCAGGAATTGCACGTGCTTTGCGATACAGTGAAATCAATTTGGAGTGATCGGTATTAAGGTTGCTGCAAATACTTGGATATACACAGGACAAACGACGGCATGATTCTTCGATCTTTTTGTCCTTGCAGGCAAGACGATACATATTGGCAGTCGGGCCACCAAGATCAGAGATCGTCCCTGTAAAACCTTTAGTTTTGTCTCGAATTTCTTCAATTTCACGTAGGATGGAGGGTTCTGAGCGACTTTGAATGATGCGGCCTTCGTGCTCGGTGATTGAACAAAACGTACATCCGCCGAAACATCCGCGCATGATATTGACTGAGAATCGGATCATTTCCCAAGCTGGGATGCGGGCCTTGCCGTAGCTAGGGTGTGGCGCACGTGCATAGGATCTGTCGTATACCCCATCCATTTCGTCCATAGCGAGTGGCAACGGTGGTGGGTTAATCCATACATCACGATCACCATGTGCCTGCGATAGCGCTTTCGCATTGCCAGGATTTGCTTCGAGATGAAAAACACGTGAAGCATGGGCATACATCACCGGATCGTCTTTGACGGCATCAAAAGACGGCAAACGAATAACAGTTTTGTTGTGTTTGCTGCGCAACATCGCTTGTCGCTCCTCACGACTCATGATGCGAATGGCTTGTGCCTTAACAACATCATCTGCGCTTGCTTCGGTTTTTGTTTCGCCGCCGGTGCTACATTTTGCACCGCCAGTGGCACTCGCTTCAGGCACCATCTCATATGGATTTGTATGTGGTTCGATCTTGCCTGGAGTATCGATTTTGATCGACTGAATTTCACTCCAATCTTCATCAGGTAACCAATGCGAAGGGGTCATAAATGCCGTCCCGCGCAGGTCACGGATTGCCTTGATAGATTCGCCTGCAGCAAGTCGATGTGTTAAATCGACGATCGCACGTTCAGCATTGCCAAACAAGAGAAGATCCGCTTTTGAATCAGGTAAAACTGAACGTTTGACTTTGTCGGACCAATAATCATAATGTGCAATACGACGTAGGCTAGCCTCGATACTGCCAATGACGACATTTACTTCTGGGAACGCTTCACGTGCTCTTTGTGCATAAACCACTACTGCACGATCAGGTCGTTTATTCGGATCACCGTCGGGCGTGTAAGCATCCTCCGAGCGAATCTTGCGGTCTGCCGTATAGCGATTGACCATTGAATCCATATTTCCTGCGGTAATGCCGAAGTACAAATTTGGACGACCAAGAGCTCGAAAATCATCGGCAGATTGCCAGTCTGGTTGACTAATAATTCCAACCCGAAAGCCTTGCTGTTCTAGAAGACGACCGATTAAGGCCATCCCAAAACTTGGGTGGTCGATGTAAGCATCACCCGTTACAAGAATGACGTCACAACTATCCCAACCCAAGGCGTCCATTTCGGCGCGAGACATAGGAAGGAAGGGCGCAGCATGTTCACCGCCAACATCTGGACGGTAGCGCGGGAAAGCGAAGAGATTTTTCGGAGCTGGATTCATAGCCACGATTGTACCGGAAAGCGCGCAAGTACGTGATTTTGCACGTTTTTTTGTAGGGTCTTTCTGGTGGTTATCGCTACTCTTGATGCGTGTCTTGCTTGAATGGCTCTATTTGCAGTAGGTAATCGATGCGCACAAAGCTAAGACGTTCGAAAAATACCTTGCAATAAAATCATATTCTGGCGACACTTTGGGTGTAGGCAAAGCGCTGTGTTTTGGCTCAGCGCAGACTGTTGAAAGCCGTATCAAACTACCGTGATTAAAATATTAATGAGGATTCCATGCATCTGAATCAATTTTCTTCGAGTCGAACTTTGGCGTTTTTCGGCGCGACAGTTGCCGCACTTTCTCTTTCTGCATGTGCAAGCAATGGTGGGCATAAGTCAGAGAACACATCAAAGGTCCCGAGTCCTATTGCTGGTAATGAAGCTAGTATGGATAGCCGTGTTGGAGATGCAATAGCAACCCCATTTAGTGATTTGAATTTGGTTCGTACAGATGTGCCACCAATTTTGCAACAAGCTAGGAAAACTGCTTATGCAAGACCAGAAAATGCAACTTGCGAGAGTCTCGCAAAGGAGATTCACGATTTAGATCAAGTTCTCGGTGCTGACCTCGATACAGTGCGAGTTGATGCCACTGGAAACGTGATAAACAAAGGAGCTGAAGAGTTGGGTAACGCGACTGTGGGTGCCTTGAAAAGCTTCACGTCTGGCATTATTCCCTTTCGCTCATGGATACGTAAACTCTCAGGTGCTGATCGACATGAGCGTGAGGTTGGCGCAGCCGGTGTGGCTGGTATTGTACGTCGTGCTTACCTAAAAGGAATCGCGCAGGCGTCAAATTGCAAGATCGAACCAATGAAATTGCAAGCAGAACCTCTGAATGAAGCAAACAAAGATGCTGCGAAACACTGAACCATCTAGTGAAATTGTTAACACGACAATCCAGCACTAACCGTTTACATATATCTAAAAAGATTTTGAACCGATGAAACGATTGCAAGCACAACAAATATCAACAACTTGGCTATTGATGTTATTCACCACGCTGGTGGCGACATGTACCATCTTAAGTCCTTCGGCGTTGGCGCAAGGCAGCGCAAAAAAGAATGCAGATTCCACAGTTAATCTTGAAAAATCGGTA
Organism: Affinundibacterium nitidum; assembly: GCF_014284155.1. Classification (GTDB taxonomy): domain Bacteria; phylum Pseudomonadota; class Gammaproteobacteria; order Burkholderiales; family Burkholderiaceae_D; genus Undibacterium; species Undibacterium nitidum. Next base: position 332,811 of record NZ_JACOFZ010000001.1, on the reverse strand, counting down.
GTAAAAGTGTTCTCGACCCTACGTGGTCCTGATCCATTTAAGCCATGGTCAAAAGCTGCGCCGCAAGAAGTTACTGGCTCTGGGGTAGTAATTGAAGGGAAGCGCATTTTGACAAATGCGCATGTAGTTGAATATGCCAGTCAGGTGCAAGTGCAGAACGGTCAAGATGGGAACAAAGTTAGTGCCAAAGTGATTGCCATTGCGCGTGGCATGGATTTGGCCCTCTTGGAACTGGATGACACAAGTTTCTTTGATACGCACTTGTCAGTGGCTCGTAGCAATAAGTTGCCCGAAATTACGGACGCTGTGTTTGCGTATGGTTATCCGACCGGCGGCAACTCGCTATCGATTACAAAAGGGATTGTCTCTCGTATCGAATTTGTGGATTACGACGGAGCGGTGAGTGGATTGCGTATTCAGGTCGATGCTGCGATCAACCCTGGCAATAGTGGTGGGCCAGTGATTGCAGGTGAAAAAATGATAGGCCTTGCATTTTCGGGTTTAATGCACGCGCAGAACATCGGCTACATTATTCCTAACGAGGAGATTGAGCTGTTCCTTGCCGACGTTGCTGATGGCAAGTATAGCGGCAAGCCGATCCTCTTAGATGTGACGCAAACTTTTGAAAATCCGGTTGTCCGCGAATATCTAAAGCTTGATAAGAGCATCGAAGGTTGCATCATTCATCGTCCCTATTCCAACGGGGTGGAACCGGTGTTGAAAGAGTGGGACGTCGTCACACATATCGGTGAAACTGCAATTGATAATCAATGCATGGTGAAATTGAAGCCCAATGTTCGCGTCATGTTTAAGTATAAAGTCCAACAGGTCGCGACGAAAGGCATGGTGCCACTGACAATAGTGCGAGCAGGGAAATCTATAAAGGTTCAAGTACCCGCATACTCTGGTCGGCCTCATTTGATTTCAGATTTACAGGGCGGATATCCTTCGTATTTCATTCTTGGACCAATCGTATTCTCGCGCGCGACGATCGAATATCTGAGCTTCATTGCCAATAATGCTCCAGCACTCAACGGATATGCATACAACGCCAGCCCGTTGGTAACCATGCGTGGTGAGATGCCTAGCAAAGAGCGTGAAGAGCTGGTTGTTGTGGCGTCACCGTTTTTTCCGCATAAGCTTGTCACCGGTTACAGCAATCGTTTTGGTGCTGTCATTTATTCGATTAACGGCATACAAATTCGCAGTTTGAAACACTTAGTCGAGGTCTTGCGTGATCTGAAAGATGATTTGATTGTGATTCATTATGATCAGCGCTGGGGTGAAACCATGGTGTTGCCGCGTAAATCAATGATTCTCGAGACAGAAGGTGTTCTTTCCGATAACGGCATACGTTCACAAGGCTCGCCTGACATGATGGCTATCTGGGAAAAGAAATAGGATTTTTATAGGTCAAATATTGTAGTCGGAGTAGATTTAAAAAACGCCGCATCGAAAGCTTAGCTTTGGTTGCGGCGTTTTTTTTGGTGTCGACTGAGCCGAATTTGTTGGTTAGTCAGTTTGAAAATTTAGCTAGTTAAACTCAATCTGTATCAAGAAGTAACGAGGAATGCCAAACTTCTTCCCCATGGAATCAGGACGCACACTGAGTGGGTCAAAGTCACTGTAGCGCAAAGAACCGTGATTGGATTTGTAAGGCATAGTGAAGCTGAGAAAATTGAACTCTCTATCGACCTTGACTTCTAAATCCTCCTCGCCATCTTGGGCACTCTTCAATACAAAATCTTGTTGTTCGGCTTTAACAGAAAATTCTTTGGTGAAACCATAACCAAGGAAACGGAAATCGAAGCGCACTTTGTTTTGCATCGTACGTTGAGCCAATACATCAAAAGCAAATTCTTGTTCCTTGATTTTAAAAAATTCATCTTCCTTTGAATCAAAAATTTGTTGTTTCTTTTGAGGTTTTCCATCGACCACTTCTTGAACGTAGAGTTTAAAATTTTTCCCCCACAAGCCTCTACCTATGAATTTGACCTTCGCAATCTGTATGTTTTGAAATCGATATAAATTCATCAGATCTTCATTTTCAAGTCGATTGCTCGAACTAAATAGAATCCGATAGTTGTCGTCCTCTTGTGTTGCGGAAAGAGAAGCGTTGCTTAAACAAAGGGTGCCCAATAAAATCAAGGTTTTAAATAAACGCGTCATCTTAGTACGTCCTTTCATCGAAACTTTTATATTTATTCGAGCTTAACTTAACCGTTTTCGAAATGCACGCAAAGCAATTGCACTTCAGTGTAAATGACAACTCCTCAATCTATTTCCAAGGGTATTGTAAATCGATTATGATAAGGGTCTAGCATTGAAGGATATTTTATGAGCACGAAAAACAATGCGGCACCCGCGTTAAGTATGTCAGCGATGACAAAAATTTTGGTTATCGTATTCACGTTGAACTTAATCGTCGAAAAGATTGCGCAGTTGTCACAAGCAATTGGTTTGGCTGGAACAACTGATGCGCGAGCGATGCTGATGTTAAGTTTTAGACTTCCGCATTTCTGGACAGGTATTTTGGTTCCAGTCAGTTATCTTGTCGCATTATGGTCAGCCTCAAATTTACTTCGTGCCTATGAGCGCGCACGAGGGTTTGATCTGGCTGTTTTTCAAGAGATGAAAACGGTCGGTGCAAATTTGATGTATGCGGGGATTGCTGCGTTGTTCCTTGTGCCGACTTTGGAGTCGTGGATTAACCTCGGTGGTCGTAGTTTCAGCGTCAACTTCGATATTAATCCTGTTGCGATAGGGATGATCGGTGTAATTCTGAAATTGATTGGGCGTCGTTCTGCGGAAACCTCGGAACAAACGCAATAAGTGGTCTGAAATGGGCGGCGAAGCATCGAGTACTTTACGTCGCTAGCGCTGCCTCAACATGCTCGACGAGAAGTTGTACCTTAGTTACACCGTTGTATTCGTTGGCGTCGAGTCGAAATGCCACTCGTACACGTTCCCCAAAACTATCTGTATGACCAAACCAAATCGCATCATAGCGTAAGCCATTTTTCTCCAAGACCATTTTTAGGTGCCGTTCCTTTAAAATACGCTGAGAAATGAGTTTGAACTCATCGCAAAAGATCGGCGGTGGAAAGCCTTGGCCCCACACTTGACTATCAAGTAAATCGATAAAATCCGTCGTGTAATAGGCTTCTTCAAGGATGCCATCCGTTTCGATGACGCGTTCAAGTTGATCTTGTCGCAACCAAGACTTGCCGACTGTCTCAAAAGCTGCTTGAAAAGCAGGGAAATCTTCGGTGCGGATCGTTAGACCTGCCGCCATCGCATGTCCGCCAAACTTTTGTATTAGCTTGGGGGCGTGCTTGGAGACCAAATCTAAAGCATCACGAAGATGAAAGCCTGGAATTGAGCGCCCAGAACCTTTCATTAGTCCTTCGTCGCCTGGTGCGAATGTGATTGTTGGTCGATAGAACTTATCCTTTAAGCGTGAGGCGACAATTCCGATAACGCCTTGATGCCAAGACTCATCAAACACTGCAATCGTATGTGTGTCTTTAGCTTGAAAAGCATCAAGGTGAAGTAAAGCCACGTCTTGCATCTCTCGTTCAATATCTTTGCGGTCGGCATTAATGCTATTGAGCTCTTGCGCAATTTGCCAAGCACGGCCCTCATCATCTGTCGTCAAGCATTCAATTCCTAGTGCCATATCAGCGAGGCGACCTGCAGCGTTCAAACGCGGTCCGACTGCAAAGCCGAGGTCGAATGGACTTGCCTGACGTGGTTCGCGTCCAGCGACTCTAAATAGTGCCGCAATGCCGGCATGCATGCGGCCTGCACGCATGCGCTTTAAACCTTGCGCAACGAGAATTCGGTTGTTTGGGTCAAGCTTAACAACGTCAGCAACAGTACCCAGAGCGACTAGATCGAGAAGAGTATCGAGTTTAGGTTGTGATTGTTGATCAAAAGCGCCACGTTGACGCATTTCTGCACGTAGCGCGAGCAGGACATAAAACATTACACCCACGCCAGCCAAATTTTTACTCGCGAACTCACAATAAGGTTGGTTAGGGTTGACGATTACAGAAGCCTCTGGAAGTTGGTCGGCAGGTAGATGGTGATCTGTTACAACGACATCGATTCCACGTGCCTTAGCTGCCGCAACCCCATCAATACTCGCAATCCCGTTATCGACTGTGACAATTACGTCCGGAGATTTCTCTCGGGCGGTTAGTTCAACAATTTCAGGTGTTAATCCATAGCCGTATTCGAAACGATTTGGTACGATGTAGTCTACCTGTGCACCAAGCATTCGCAATCCCCTAATCCCGACTGCGCAAGCGGTAGCACCATCACAATCGTAGTCTGCCACGATTACCAGTTTCTTCTTTTGCTCAATTGCGTCCGCTAAATACTGAGCAGCTTTAATATTATTCATTAAACTCGCTGGCGGTAATAGTGCGGGAAGATCCGTTAGAAGTTCCTCTGCACTTAAGATGCCGCGAGCGGAAAATAGGCGAGCTAAGACAGGATGCATGCCACTTTGCTTCAATAGTTCGGACTGGCGGAATGAATATGGGCGAATGCTAATACGGGTCATAACTTTTCTCTTTTTATCTAGAATTGCAGTCTGCATGTGCATGACGCAATACAAAAGATTCTATTTGTTTGCTTGGGCGAGCGTTAGAAGTGGAGCCAGTGTTGGCTTTTTCCACATCTGCCAAAATCGCGCGGGACGACATTCGATCAATGCCAGTTGTTGAGTATCGCTCAAAACGAGATTAATGCTTTTGATTTCGCCTTTCTCAAGAGCTGACCACAAGGGGTTAAAACAAGTCATTTCAAGCTGATTAAGTTGCGCCAACCAACTTCCCCAATCGCTATTGAGTGCGGGCTCATTGAGATCGTCTATCACGATTCTTTGCATTGATAATTTGAGATTGGAGTCGTGCAAAACGCTTTGCAATGATTTGACGCCGGTGAGAAAATTCGGTGGCGTAACTTGCGCACTTCCACTGTGCAGCCAGACCGAGTTGATCGGTGTTTGTCCATTCTCTTCGCGTGCTTGATTAACAAGACTAATATGCCATGCCATTTGAATCTCGTTTTGCAACTTGCGCCATGGTCTAGCCATTTCGCCTTCCGCAATCCAGATATCCATGTTATGGCCAGCGGCAGCCGACAAACTGGAAGTACGGAGTTCACTCCATTCGTCTGCTCGAAGGAACCAATTCTTTGCGTCGCCGTAAACAAGTTCATGCCCTAATTCGACACAAATTTCGTGAGCAATTTTAAACAGTTCTCGCGATTCATGTTCGCTAATAGTAAGTCTCTGCGGATCAGTCATTACTAAATGATCTCGTGCGATGTGAATATGCACGGGACTTAAGGTGAACCAAAATCCAGCTTTGGGCGTTGCTGCTTTGAGCGACATGCTGTGGTGCGTTGTCTCTGGACTCGTAAAACGCTCCTCTTTATCAAGTAAGACAATGTTTTGCTTCTTTGAGTTGCCGGTAGAGAACGGATCTTGATAAAGGCAAAATTCGTGGGGCAATAGGCGCGCAAATTCATTGAGCTGGTGATGTTGTCGTAGCCTTCCGAAACTGGTGAGTTTTGCCAATGATGGTGTTTGCGCCTGCCGCAAGAGTTCTTTGGCAAGGGCAGGATTAGGGATGCCAAAAGGCAAGATAATTTCTAAATAGCTCATTTGTCGTATTGTATGGCAAACTAGCGCGGTTTTCTGTATCCGATGTTATTTGTAGCTCGCTGTTGGAAAACACAAAAAGCAGTAATTTGCTGAACTTTCTTATTTTTTTACCCAGGATTTATATCTCTGTGAAGAATCTCTCGTTCGAATGGCTGGTTGGTCTGCGATACACGCGTGCAGGCAAACGAAGTAGCCGCAACAGTTTTATTTCATTCATTTCCTTAATCTCGATGGCAGGGATCGCGTTGGGTGTGGCGGCATTGATCATCGTTTTGTCGGTCATGAATGGTTTTCAAAAAGAAGTGCGTGATCGCATGCTGTCGGTGTTGCCGCATATAGAGGTGTTTGATGCAAGTGGTGTGATACCGGATTGGAAGCTAACTGCAAAGGAAGCAGAAAAACACACCTCAGTTCTTGGCGCAGCCCCTTATGTAGACGCTCAAAGTATGATCATCAATGATGGCGTTATGCGTGGAGCGATCTTGCGCGGTATTCTTCCCGAGGAAGAACCAAAGGTTTCGGTGGTGGCCACTAAAATGAAAGCAGGGAAGTTGACTGATTTAAAAGAAGGGGCTTTCAATATTATTTTGGGAATTGAATTGGCACGTGCAATGCACGTGGGTATCGGGGAGAAGGTGACATTGGCTGCTCCTGAAGGACAAATTACGCCGGCTGGCACTATCCCTCGATTAAAAGCTTTTACCGTCGTTGGTGTATTCGAAGCGGGTCATTACGAGTTTGATTCTGGCATGGCGTTTATTCATTTGAACGACGCACAAAAATTTTTCAGGCAAGATGCACCGAGTGGTGTTCGTTTGAAGATTAAAGACATGCTTCAGGCTCCTCAAGTGGCGTTTGAGCTTAGTCACACTCTCGGTGGTAGTTTGATCGCCCGTGATTGGTCACAGCAAAATAGTAATTACTTTGCTGCAGTGAAGACTGAAAAGACCATGATGTTCATTATCTTGACACTCATTATCGCAGTTGCGGCGTTCAATTTGGTTTCTACCTTGGTGATGACAGTCACCGAAAAACAAGCAGATATTGCAATCTTGCGCACCTTGGGCGCATCGCCGTTGTCGATCATGAAAATTTTCATGATCCAAGGTGGCCTGGTTGGTTTGTTTGGTACTGCCTTAGGAGTAATCTCAGGCGTTATCGTGGCACTTAACATTGATGTGATTGTTCCCTTTATTGAGCGTCTTCTCGGCGTACAGTTCTTGAATAAGGAAATTTACGTGATTAGCACTTTGCCTTCAGATCTACACTGGCCTGACGTTTGGGCTATTGGTGGTATTGCGGTCGTGCTCGCTTTCCTCGCCACTATTTACCCAAGCTGGCGCGCTGCCCGTGTCAAACCAGCGGAGGCTCTGCGCTATGAGTAAAAAAATGCAAACCCAAAATCAAGTTTTATCTGGTCAAGCAGTGCTTGCGTGCAGCAACTTGTCCAAAACCTACGGCGATGGTGAACAAGCTGTTCGCGTTCTTCGTAATATCGACTTTTCAATTAGGGCAGGGGAGAGGATCGCCATCGTTGGTGCCTCGGGGTCGGGTAAGTCTACTTTGTTACATCTGCTAGGTGGACTTGATACACCAACGAATGGTTCTGTGACTTTGAACGGTCAAGATTTTGCAAGTCTTAGCGAAACAGCTCGCGGTGATTTACGCAATCAATCTCTAGGTTTTGTCTACCAGTTCCATCATCTACTCGCAGAATTTTCGGCATTGGACAACGTCGCGATGCCCTTATTGATCCGCCGCATGAAACGGTCGGATGCGCAGGAAAAAGCACGCGTCATTTTGGATCGGGTCGGACTAGGACACCGGCTGACGCATGTGCCAGGAGAACTATCTGGCGGTGAACGTCAACGTGTGGCATTGGCTCGCGCATTAGTTACTGAGCCAGCCTGTGTCTTGGCGGATGAACCAACGGGCAATCTCGATCGCGGTATTGCCGATCAGGTATTTGCATTGACATTGGAACTGTCGAAAACCTTGGGTACTGCTTTCGTCATCGTTACCCATGACGCCGAATTAGCGAAACGGTGCGACCGCGTCCTACGTTTAAATAATGACGGCTTGGTGGCAATGCCATAGAAGTTTGGTTCAGCGAGATTACTAACAATTTAGGGAGATATCATGATTCAACCGAGAAAAATGACATTGCTAGTTGCGGCTTGTTTAGCGGGATTTTGTTTGTCCTTACCTTCGTTTGCAGAGGTGGGTTCGATGCAAGCAGCCGATGTGAAAGCTGCTTCGCCGACAACCATCACCTCAGAGCAGATTGATCGCGTAGTTGAGAGCGCCATGAAAACGTTTAATGTTCCTGGTATCTCAGTTGCGGTAATTAAGGACGATAAGCTTATCCATGCAAAAGGATATGGCGTTCGTGATATTAAATCGAAATTGCCGATGGAGACTAGTACATTAGTCGGTATCGCTTCGAATTCCAAAGCTTTCACCGCCGCGGCGTTGGCAATCTTGGTCGACGAAAAAAAACTAAGTTGGAATGATAAGGTCAACAACATCATTCCTGAATTTAAGCTGTATAACCCCTATGTGACCGAAGAATTCACAGTGCTGGACTTGATGACACATCGTAGTGGCATGGGTCTAGGAGCGGGCGATTTGATGTTTTTCCCAGATGGGAGCGATTTTACGATCAAAGATGTCATTCATAATCTACGCTATTTGAAGCAAACATCGAGTTTCCGTTCACAGTTTGATTATGACAATAACTTGTATATCATCGCCGGTGAGGTGATAAAGCGTGTTTCAGGCTTAAGTTGGGAAGAGTACATTGAGCAGAAAATCATGCAGCCTTTGCAGATGAATGCAAGCGCTGCGTCAATTACTCGTCTTAAGAATGCGGGCAATAAAGTTGAGCCACACGTCGCCGTCAATGGGCAGTTACAAGTTGTTCCATTTCGACCAAATGAAGTGATCAACGCTGCTGGCGGTATTTATAGCAATATTGACGATATGTCTAAATGGGTACGCATGCAACTGAATAAAGGCAGCTACGGTGACAAGCGTCTGTTTAGCGAGCAGGCTCAACACGAGATGTGGTCTCCGCACACGATTATTCAGATGGGGCCGAACGGCGGTCCTTACAACACACACTTCAATTCTTATGGTATTGGTTGGGGCATCAACGATGTGAAAGGATATAAACAAGTTTCACATACTGGTGGTTTGCTCGGCATGGTCACGCAAGTGACCTTGATTCCTGAATTGAAACTTGGCATCGTGGTCCTGACCAATCAAGAGCAGGGCGCTGCATTTAGCGCGATCACTAACACAATTAAGGATAGCTACTTTGGAATGCCAGTGGTTGACCGTGTTAAAGAGTTCGCCGATCGTCAGGCAAAGCGAAATGGTGAAGCTGACAAAATGGTCGCAGAAATTTGGAAGGCAATTGACGAACAGACCAAAGCCAACGGCAAAGTGAAATTAAATACCGCACCGTACTTGGGTACTTACAAAGACAACTGGTTTGGAGAGGTTTCTATCTCAGTTGGCAAAAACGGACAAATGCAATTTGCTTCGAAACGTTCTCCCGCATTGATTGGTGATTTATCGTTTTATAAAGGTAGTACCTTCGTTGTCAGATGGCATGACCGTACCTTTAATGCGGACGCATTCGTCAATTTTCAGCTTGATACAGATGGAAACGCCAGCGCTATCTCTATGAAAGCAATCTCGCCGCTGACTGATTTCAGCTTTGATTTTCATGACCTTGATTTAAAGCGGGTTGAGAAGCAATAAGTCAGCTGCAAGTTCGTGCTGCGTCAAAACGACATCTCAGCATGGAAACGACGTTTGGGCCAGCTATTCGTCGACAAAAACACCCGCGCACTCTCCTGCTGCGGGTGTTTTACTTTAGAATTGTCTTTCCTATCATTCTACTCAGTATTTCCATGAGCCAACATAGTCAGTTCTCACTTCTAAAAGAGCGCCGTTTCGCGCCATTTTTCTGGACACAATTTTTTGGTGCATTTAATGATAATGTGTTCAAAACCGCTCTGCTGACGATCCTGACTTACGATGCTTTGTCTTGGACAAATATGGATGTTGGCTTGTTGAATAACCTAATTCCTGGTTTATTCATTTTGCCTTTCGTGCTCTTTTCAGCGACCTCAGGACAGCTAGCCGATAAATTCGAGAAAGGCAAAGTTGCCCGCTATGTTAAATTGCTCGAGATCGGCATTATGATCATCGCTGCAATCGGTTGGATGAACCACCAACTCTGGCTGTTGATTGTTGCAGTCGCAGGTATGGGGATTCATTCCACATTATTCGGTCCAGTCAAATACGCTTATTTACCTCAACACTTACGTTCAGATGAACTCGTTGGTGGGAATGGTGTCATCGAGATGGGAACCTTTGTTGGTATTTTGCTCGGTGAGATTCTTGGCGCGATGCTGGTAGTGCATAAACCATGGGGCATTGAGCTGGTGGCTGGCGGCACGATTGTGATTGCGATCATTGGATGGCTTGCGAGTCTGCGTATTCCAGATTCTCCAGCACCAGCTCCAGAGTTAAAGATTAATTGGAACTCTGCGACAGAGACAGTCCGCAATATTCGATTTAGCAGTCAAAATCGACCGGTATTTTTATCATTACTGGCAAACTCGTGGTTTTGGTTTTATGGTGCGATCGTACTCGCCCAATTTCCACTTTATGCTAAAGATTATCTACATGGCGACCATGGTGTTTTTGTTTTATTGTTGACGGTTTTTTCTTTTGGAATCGGTGCTGGTTCATTGCTATGTGAACGTCTATCAGGCCATAAAGTTGAGATCGGCTTGGTACCATTTGGTGCGATCGGTTTATCCTTGTTCGGTTTTGATCTGTTCTTGTCTAGTCTCGCTTATACGAACCAAACAACAGTGGATGCGTGGTCGTTCATGCAGCAGACCGGTAGCTGGAAAATTATGTTTGATATCGTGATGATAGGTATCTTTGGTGGACTCTATATTGTTCCCTTGTTTGCTTTGATCCAAACACGATGCGATCCTAAGCACCTTTCTCGCACAATTGCAGGTATGAATATCATGAATGCATTGTTCATGGTTGTGGCTTCTTTAGCTGCAATGCTAATGCTGAAACAAGGTTTCACGATTCCGCAGATATTCATGGCAACAGCGGTATTAAATGGCTTGGTTGCTATTTATATTTTTAGTGTCGTACCTGAATTCTTAATGCGTTTCGTGGCGTGGCTCTTGATTCATACCGTTCATCGTGTGCGCGGTATTGATGTTGACCGCATTCCAGATGAAGGACCAGCCGTCTTAGTTTGCAACCATGTAAGCTACATGGACGCCATCGTAATCATGGCTTACAGCCCACGTCCAATTCGTTTTGTGATGGACCATGGCATTTTTAAAATTCCGTTTTTGTCATGGGTATTTCGGACCGCGAAAGCAATCCCCATCGCACCGGCAAAAGAAGATCCATGGTTGATGGAAAAATCTTTCATCGATATCGCTCAAGCTTTGCACGAAGGCGATCTTGTGTGTATTTTTCCTGAAGGTAAATTGACCAAAGATGGCGAAATTAACGAGTTCAAAGGGGGCGTGATGAAAATTATCGAGCGCACTCCCGTTCCTGTTATTCCAATGGCTTTGCGTGGATTATGGGGAAGTTTCTTATCTCGGGATAAGGGCAATCCGTTCCAGCGTTCTTTCCGACGCGGTCCATTCTCCCGCCTTGAACTAGTTGTGGGCGAACCCCAGGAGCCTGCATCAGTGACCCCAGGACACTTGCAAGAGGTGGTAAAAAATCTTCGAGGTGATTGGAAATAGACTTTGTTTTTGATTTTTTTGCTTTTGCTCGATTGATTTATTTGAAATTTTGGTAAATCAGTTGACAAGGTTCGCAGCTTTTACTACAGTTGTCGTACTACATTTGTAGAAGGTTGTAATTCTTCGAGGTGATTGCGCTAGTCAATTGCACAGAGAGCGAAATTGTCCAGCAGAGATATGTTCGCTCCCTTACAGGTGAAGTAGTTGGATACAACCATTTAGAACGGAACTTTTTTAGAAGAGAGATCATGAAGATGAAATCAATTATTGCTATCGTTGTGTTGTTAAATCTATGCGCTTGTGCATCAGTAGATACAAATGCGCCCACTGATCCGAGTGTCGCAGTTGAGCGTGAATATACAACTGGCAGCATGCTCCCTCAAAAGAAATCCAAGCGTAATTCTGACGTGAAGACGGTAAGTGGTGACGACATGATCAATATGCCTCGTGCAGCGACTCCAACAGATCCATTGGGCCGTAAGTGATCTTTAATCGATAAAGAAAAACGATAAAGAAAAGCGACAAAAAAAAAGACTTGCAGCGTAGCGTTGCAAGTCTTTTTTATTTTTTTGATGACTAGTGTTGCCAGAGCGCTAGGCCTCCTGCAATATGCCATGCATTAGCATATCCTAAACGTCGTAGGCATTGAACGGCTTGCGAGCTGCGGCCTCCAGTACGACAGAAAAACAGAAGAGGGGCTTTTGCGTGGTCTTCTGTGCGTAACCATCTATCTACGCCGTTGGCTAAACGACTTAAAGGCACGTGCAAAACCTCAGTACCAGCTGGTACATCGAAATGGCTTAACTGCTGTTCGTATGGTTCTCGTACATCTACCATGACGGTGCCTGGGTGCGTGCGAAGAAACTCGTTGAGACCTGAAGATGGGATCGTTACATCTTCTAGCTTGCACTCTTGAGATGACTCGAGGCGGGATACGAGTTGTTTTTCAAAGTCATGTGCGACACAAATCAAGGTATGCTTTGAAAACTGATTCTCGATGTCGCTTCTTTGTTCGTTGCTTAGGCGTTCATTGCGTAATACATCACCGCAAAAAGCGAATTGTATTTGTGATTCTGTTGAACCATACAGATAGACAAAGTGTGTTTCCGTTTGCAGTTGGGAATCCAACTTCCGAATTTTCATTTTGCCTAAGCTTAGATACTTTTCAGAGCTCTCCAAACTTGACGAGTTTGAGTCGGTATAGAATCCGCTTGGATCGTCGTTCTGTGCGCCCGAATACGCATCTGCTAATAGCTTGATTAAAGATGAATTATGAAGATCTTGCTGAGGATGACTGTTCGTTGCCAGTACAGCCTTTACCGAGTAATGTTGACAGCGCATATACTTCGCAATTCGTTCAATTAATTCAGGAAGTGGATCAATCACCACGCACTCTTTAGTGGCCGCGTTTGCAATGATCCAAGTACATGCGGCGCCAAAACTGAGTTGCATTACGCCATCTGCCGGCAGGGGCTCAATGTCACCTGTCACCATGCAAGTCTTGCGCAAAGCTTCACCGCATACGCGCACACGTTTGCATGCCTCATCAATATAATCTTGGGTGGTAGCAGGGCCAAATGATACACGCACTGCGCTAGCTGCCTGCCATTCAGGTAACGCCATTGCTTGCAAAACGAAACTTGGCTGGGCCTTTGCAGCACTGCAGGCAGATCCTGCGCTGACGCGTACATCTGCAGCATCAAACAGATCAAGAATTTCTTTGCTGGTCAAACCTGGGACTGAAAAATTGAGTGTCGTCGGTAGACTTTCTTCTAGCGAAGCATTCAGTATTAAGCCAGGAAATGCATCACGCATCGCCTCCAAAAGCTGTAAGCGATATCGACTGAGCGTCGCGTGATCACGAAAGCTGATGCCATCACCCAAGGCTTTCATCACTGCACCAAGCGCGGCGATTCCCGATACGTTTTCAGTACCCGAGCGTAAGCTACTCTCCTGGCCACCACCTGCTAGCAATGGTGTAAACGGCGCATCCTTGTGCACGTATAGCATGCCGATTCCTTTTGGCGCATAAAGCTTATGTCCAGAGAAAAGGGAATAGTCGATCCTGTGCTGATTGAGTTTCAGTGGAAGTTTTCCGAGTGCTTGAACACCATCGACCAACCAATATGCCGGGCTATCTTTGATGAGATTTTCAATACTCACTAAATCGGTAATAACACCTGTTTCATTGTTAGCCGCCATGGTGCAAATCAAACCGGCGTCTTGAATATGTTCTTCGATGAATTTTAAGTCGTGCCGACCAGCATTGTCGACGGGAATAGCAAGGATACGGAAATTCAAATTAAGAACAGTATTCCAGTGATGGAGAGACTCAGGTACAGCTTTGTGTTCAGTCGCACCATATAAAAGATCAGTCCCTACTTTTTCATCCTGCGCCTGTTTTTCGCGGAGTGCGAGCAGAGCTGAAAACACCGCTGTTTGTATACCTTCTGTCGCGCCACTCACAAAGAGAAGTTTGCCTTCTGAACACCCAAGCAAGTCGCAAGCAGTGGCTCTTGCTTGCTCCATCACCGCTTTGGCTTGCAAACCACTGCTATGTACACTGCTTGGATTGCCATAGTCATCTTCCATAACAGCGCGTGCTGCTTCAAGGGCAAGCGGCATGACAGGCGTAGTAGCATTTGAATCTAGGTAAATAACGCGGGAAGAAATTGACATGGTTTCCAAGGAGGCGAAAGAGAGCAATTGACGATAATTTTCACTGCTTATAACCAAAACGAATAAGCGTATTCGTTTTGGTTATAAGTAGGCGTCAATTTTAGCAGAATAGGCTTCAGAGACAAGTAGATCTGAGTCCCAGTATGCATAAACTCGGATACTTTATTGTCTTTTGAGTGTGAGCTTTCTCTTGAATGCGAGGAAATCCCACGCCCAAGATTTGATTGGATGAACTAAAGTCACTTCTGTTTTAACATAGCCGGGAGGTTTGCGCGGCGAAATGGATGAGGTTAGTGCGCTTTAAATTTACTCCGCAACCAAGCGACTAGTTTGCCTAAGATCGGAAGCTTTTGCCATAATTCTTCAGCTGGGTCCCAATAATCTCTGTGTAACTCTATCTTGCCACTCGATGCCAGTACCAGATGCGTTGCTCCATGAACCTCATATGTCTTCTGCTCGAGCTTAAAGTGGAAAATCCAACTCAAGAATACGTGATTTCCTTGCTCGAATACCTCTTTAAACACAAATTTGGGATCGACCGTAGTCCTAAACATATGTGAGAAGATTTTTTTGATACCCTCGACATCATGAACCTCGTTGAAAGGGTCTTTGAAGAAAGCATCGTTCACATATAAGTTCGAAATGTCATGTAAACTTTTTTCACTTAAATTGGAATACCAATCGACGATCGCTTGTACAGGTGGAGTCATGATAAATTAAACCGTAACGAATTTTCTAATTAAAGCGAACCGTAATCGATACGGCAACATTTGCATAAGCTTGAGAACAAACGTAAAACGTTTTGGAAAATGTATCTCGAAATCACCCGCCTCAAACCCTTCGATAATCGCATGCGCAGCTTGCTCAGGCGTTTGCAACGCAGGCATAAAGAAGTTGTTTTTTGCCGTCAGTTCCGTACTGACAAAGCCCGGGTTGATCAAGTAGACATTAATGTTTTTAGTATGTAAATCTGAGTAAAGTAATTCCGCTAAGTTAATGAGTGCAGCTTTGCTCGGCCCATAAACGGTAGCATTGGGCAGCCCTAAATAACCAGCGACGCTGGCTATCACCGCAATACCGCCGCTTCCTCTTGCGATCATTGAAGGCAAAACGCTTTGAATGCCCTGGTACACGCTTTGAAGATTGATGCTGATTGTATTCTCAGTCTCCATCGGGACCAATTCCCATGATCTCTCGGGGTGGTATTTGGCTGCGCAGAAAATAATCAAATCAATTTGGTCAATGTCTCCCTTGAGACTTTGCAAAGCCGTAGCCCAAGATGAACTATCGGCGACATCCATAGCTAAACTAAGCGCTTTCGGGTATTGCGCCGACAATTCAAGTAATCGTTCGATGCGGCGTGCAGAGAGAATGACGTTTGCACCTTTGTCGAGCAAAGTTTTGGCAAGTGCAGCACCAATCCCGCTCGATGCACCGATGATCCAGACTCGTTGCTGTGACCAGTCTCGTATTGGTCGGTTAAGCGGTGTTCGGAATGGAAACATTAGAGTCTCCGACGGAAGAATATGCTTACTTCACCTAGGTCAATACCGAATTTGCTCATTTTGGTTCGATTCACGAGGGTATTGTCGTCGACCAGATACATCCAATCGTCCATATGCATTTCATAGGTGGTGCCGTCGACAGGAAGCAAGAGTACATATTCCCATTTGAAAGCATTACCAGCTAGCTCACCCTGCGCATCACCCTTTACATCATCTGCTCGACCGGACCACCGGTTAGTTCCGGTTTTACTCAAGCGCCAAATACGCTGCTGTTTTGTACCATCGCTGTAGGTAAAGTGCTCATCCAACACCAAATCATCACCGACTTTCTTTCCCTCAATTTCAACGTGAAAGCGTTTAACTACCTCTCCGGATCGCTTCTGAAAAATACCCCATGCATCTGTTTTTCCGACAAAGAATTTTTCCAAATCTAGCTTTGGCGATTCGTTACGATAGACGTTGACGTCGGTGACTGCACAAGCACTTAGCAGCATTAAACAAAACAAACTTATTAGGCGGCGTATCATTTTGTATTCCTTTTGTGTGAATCAATGAGGCAAATAAATGTAAGAATCTTGAGCGCGCATGGGATCAACGCATAGCACATCACTAAAGCAATATTGTCAACCAGTCCTTTTGTCGCACCGATAAAGTCTGCATTCTTTTGTAAGAAATCGAGTAGTGGCAGACTCAAACTTGATGTTGCAAGCGCTATCTTTCCAAGAAATGTCCAGACACCGAAATAACTTGCGTGCTGAGTACTCGTCCCAAGCTGTTCCGAGAGTAGAACCGGCGGCAAAACAAGGTCAGCGCCAAGGCACAGCCCAGAGGTAATGCAAATAATCGTGTAACCATTGACGTCTCCTCGGGTAAGAAACGCTGCTCCGATGAATGCAAAAATAGAGATCAATAGGCTCACCTGCCACACAATTCGACTGCCGAAGCGTTTAGCGCACAACAGCCAGACTGGTAATCCAATCGCTCCGGAAACAAAATAGGAGACTAAAAATTGCGGCAATTTTTCGTTGGCGCCAATTTGTTGGTCTACAAAAAACAGCATCAAGCTCGCCGGTAAAGCAACTGCCAGTGAGTTAATCAAGTAAGCGAGGAACAAAGGCCTTACCTTTTTATCTGTGCTAATTTGACTTATTTGTGACCTGAGACTTGACTGATTTGTTTGATATTCATGTGGCCTGGAAGCGAACTTCAAGAGCACAAAAATAGACAGTGCTATGGCGATCCCAAACAATCCACAATACACCGCGAGTTTGTCTCGCTGCTCATCAGGTGTTCCAATCAGTAGAAATGCCGGTGCGATGCTAGCCAAAATCACGCCGAGAAGTCCGAAAGCTTCACGCCATGTAGCTGCACCGAGCAGGGTAGCCGAGTTTGTTTCAGGCCCCGTTTCCTTCCCCAGTTCTGCTCCCCATGAAAGGTAAGCAATGTTCAACAAACTATGGGCGCTGTAAGCGAAGAAAAGCATAAAGCCAATCCAAACTAAACTCAAATGCAGATCACGTTGAATCCATAGCGGGGGTAACCACAGAGCGGCGAATGCAAGCGCCATTAATACGCCCCCAACGATATAAGAGAGTGGGTGTGATGCCTTATAACGGTTGATTAACACGCCAAGAAACGGATCTTGGAATGTATCGAATAATCGTGTGAAAAATAAGACGTAACCGACGGCAGCCATGGGTAATCCAAGTTGCTGCGTATAGTAAGCAGGTAGTTGCACGTACATGGGCAAGCTCGCCATGGCTAATGGGAGACCTAGTAGTCCATAGAAAACATGCCCGAACCGCTTCATTTTGCTTTTCCCAAAATACGCGCACGTAGATCTTGATCTTTGCTACGTGGGTCTAACCAGATTGAGAAAAAAGCCTGTGCAAACGCTTCATCATTAATTTCGCTAATGAGCTTTTCCCTGCTATAAAAGCGGCAACCTCGTTTTGCGAGCTTGACACCGATAAGTTGATCTCCAGGCTTAACGTCAACAAAGGATTTTTGCATGTAACTACGCCAAAGTTGTAATTGTTCTGGCGTCAATTTACTTCCTTGCAGACGTTTGATCTCGTCAATGCTGGCGTCCACAAAACGATCCCTGCTGATATTTTTGTGGTAGGTTAACTCGAGCGCAAAGTCGTCATCTACATTGAAACTGTTTTGTCCATGCCAAAGTTTTGCGGTGTAAATAGATAAGCCCCACCATGTAAATTCACCAGATCCGAGAAGTTGTGCCTGCGGAATATCCTTGCGCCATTCTTGTGCTTTTGCTGGTGCATTGAAGATCAGCGAGATCAGAATAATGATTGAGCCAATAGTTTTCACGTTAGCCCTTTTTCTGGAGGAGGAACTGATAGACGTCGGTACGTTTTTCCTCGAAGCCTGCTTCACAATACGAAAAATACATCTGCCAAATGCGTTGGAATTTTGGATCGAAACCTTGTTGTGCAATGGCCTCAATCTCTTGGTCAAAGGCCTTATTCCAACGTCTTAAGGTCTCTGCATAATCCAAACCAAAGGCGAATGAATTGGTAGTTTCTAAATTGTATTGCTGCGCATTCGCAATGAACCTTTCAGGGCTTGGCAACATGCCACCTGGGAAAATGTATTGTTGAATAAAATCGGAGCCACTACGATAGCGTTCAAAATGTTTTTCATCGATTGTGATGGATTGAATTAATGCTTTTCCGCTAGGCTTCAGGCAACGCTCAACCGTCGCAAAGTAGGTCGGCCAAAATTTCTCACCGACGGCTTCAAACATTTCAATTGAGACAATCGCGTCATATTGGCTATTCAAATCACGATAGTCACATAATTCAAGTCGAACAAGTTTGTCTAGTTGTTGGCGTTGAATTCTCTCTTGCGCAATTTCTAGCTGGGCTTTTGAAATCGTGATGCCATGAACTTCGATACCTTGCTGAGCAGCGTGTTCTGCAAAGCCACCCCAGCCACATCCAATTTCCAATACCTTGTCACCAGTTTTCAAGCCTAAGACATCGATAATTCGTTGATACTTACGATATTGGGCTTCTTGGAGACTTATCTGATAGTCCTTATAAAAAATTGCACTAGAATAGGTCCAGCTTGGATCTAGCCATAGACGATAAAAGTTATTTCCAAGGTCGTAGTGGGCATGAATATTCTTGCGGCTTCCTTCTTTTGTATTTGATCGTAGTAGATGTTTGATTTTGTACCAGATCGACATGATGCGACCACCAAAAATCGCCTGGTCTAAGGTTGCTTCATTTCGAATGGCTAAACGTAAGAGGGCGGTTAAGTCTGTCGTGGTTATCCAGCCAGCTTCCAGAGCCTCAGCAAAGCCTATATCACCGCTGCGCATGATCTTTGCACATGCACGCCAATCATGGATATGCAAGACGACTGCTTGTGCTTGAGTGGTGTCTCCGAAATGGAGAACATGATTATCAGGAGTCACCAGATGCAAATTCCCGTGCTTTAACTTTGCTAGCATTTTGAGGAAAAATTTCGCAGTGGTAGGCGCCTTCTCCGGGAGCGACATTTTCGCGCCATCGATGTTGAGGCAGGTGTTATTGGTTTGCATCGAAGTCATTTAATGCTCCTCTCGAATTGGTGTGCCGATTGTAATTTTGTGTTTTGAACTTTGTGGTAAGCGAAAGAATGGAACCGCCTTTGACCACAGTAGGAATGCTTGCCAGTGAATTCGCCAAAACACGCCAAATGTCAGTAAGGGTTGCTTTGCGAATGCGATTAGTAAATTTTTTGGAGTAAATAATTTAATCGTAGCGCCGATCGCTGTTTTGATCGTCAGATCTTGATCTTCAAAATAGTCAATTTTCACCACGCTGTGATTTTTGTTGTCTTTGAATTGAAATTCATACCGACCCTTAACCTCGCAGAATGGAGAGACATGCATCGACTTCACACTCTGCAAAATGGTATCTTCTTTCACGCGGTTTTCATTGGAGTTCGTTAGCAGATAGAAGTGATGGTCACCGAAAGTATTGTTGACCTCTGCGATCACACTCAACAATTCATCTTGTTGATCAAAACAATACCAGATACAAATTGGGTTAAACGCGTATGAGAAAATGCGCGGAAAACTCTGCAGCTCAATACGACTGGCTTTTTGCATTCCATGTTCAACGAGCAGTTTGTTCGCCCACACAAATAGACTGGATCCGTCTCTCGGCCCGTAGTCTTTCAAATAAATGGATAGAGGACGCCATTTATTTACGCCGAAGATCGCACTATTAAGAGCATCGCTATTGTTTTCTAACTCTTGAAGGTCTAACCGTAATAGGAAAATAGGATAGACAAAACGATGGGATTTAGGATGCATTCGCTCATGCATCACCTTCCCAACCAACAGTTTTGATCGCAAAGCGAGTTTCATGATTAGAGCTTCATCCATTCAGGAGCAACGCCTATGGCTGTTGCAACTTTTAACGCCGACTTGAGTCCATCCTCGTGAAATCCATAGCCAGACCAAGCCCCTGTAAACCAAACTTTGTTTTTGCCTTGGATCTCGACTAATGCGACTTGAGCATCAATTGCCGCCTGGTCGAAGATAGGGTGTTCGTAATCAAAACTTCGTAAGACTTTCGAAGGTTGTGGTTCTACTGCAGGATTTAGCGTAACAATGACTGGTGCCTTGATTTCAAGACGCTGTAATTGATTCAATAAATAGCTTACACAAACCGCAGCTTGATCTTCCGGTCCTGTCGCCTTGGTACCAATATAGTTCCATGCGGACCATACGTTTTTATTACTAGGTAGCAGACGAGTATCCGTATGCAACACTGCACGGTTGGTCTGATAACGGAATTGCGAGAGTATTTTTCTCTCTTTCTCATCAGCATCCTTAAGCAGCGCAAGACTGGTAGGTGCGTGAGTAGCGAAAACAACTTCGTCGAAAAGTTCCGTGCCCCCATTTGCCGTGACCGCTACCTTGCCTTGTTGACGCTCCACTTTTTCTACTGCGGTATTAAGCCTTTTATCGCTGATTGTTTCGAGAATTTTCTTGACATAACTGCGTCCACCGCCTTTAACGGTTTTCCATTTTGGCCTGTCATTGACCTGTAGTAGCGCGTGATTCAAACAAAATCTGAGAAACGTACTGGCTGGGAACTCAAGAATATCCTTCGGTGAACTTGACCAAATTGCGGCGGCCATTGGAACTAAATAATGCTCTTGAAAGCGGCGCCCATATCCTTCGTTCTTCAACAGTTCACCTAGGTTGACCTTATTGGTCAATGAAGCTTCGAGATTGGCTTCAGCATCCTTATTAAAGCGCAAGATGTCACGCA
This sequence comes from Affinundibacterium nitidum, assembly GCF_014284155.1. Lineage (GTDB taxonomy): Bacteria > Pseudomonadota > Gammaproteobacteria > Burkholderiales > Burkholderiaceae_D > Undibacterium > Undibacterium nitidum. The sequence goes on along the minus strand of NZ_JACOFZ010000001.1, from coordinate 311,849 downwards.
GCATATTGATGAATGGTATCGACAGCAAATTAGTTCTTTGCGCGAATACGGTGTTTAAATTGGTACCTGCCCACTCGATTTGACCATCATTAACTGAAACACCAAAAGACATGTCGGTGTCGTAACTGTCGATTCCAAGTTCGGCGAAGAGTGCGATTAAATTGGGATATGTTTTGTGGTTAAAAACCAAAAAACCAGTATCAACCGGCTGTGTAATACCATCGACCGTGATGTCGACAGTATTGGTATGGCCACCGAAGTATGTATTCGATTCATAGAGAGTGACATCATATTTTTTTTGCAAAAAATAGGCGCTTGCGAGGCCCGAGATTCCTGAACCTATTACTGCAACCCTTTGACGTTGATCTTGCATTACTCGCTCACTTTTAATGGTAAATATTTGGCTTGGCATTACTTCAGTGTTAATATTAATACTGTTCAGATAAAAACGCTACTAATTAGTAGATATTAATACTTATGAGTATCTTTAGTAAACTAAATTTTAAGGATCAAGCATTTAGACTGCGTGAAGACGCTATTCTTGATGCAACTACAACGATTCTTGCGAGCAAGGGTTTTGACTTGATGACGATGGATGATGTGGCAAATCAAATCGGCATTTCTAAGCCGAGCTTGTACAAGCATTTCAAGTCGAAGGAAGATCTTGTCGGGGCAGCGATGATAAGACTGATCGATGGCGCTATCTCTCAACTTGAGTCCTTGCCAGAGTCATTGAATGCAAAAGAAAAACTCGGTGCGTTGCTTGAATGGGCGCTACGCGTGCGCTTAGGTGGGGGCTTGCCATTTCTCCCCTCGACCAGCAATGCTGTGCGTGAAATGTTAATGCGTAACCTCAAATATGTAGGGCGTGTAATTAAACTGAATAATCAGCTCGAGAAGTTGGTCATTCGAGCGCAGAAAGAGGGCGATCTCAACCCCGATCTTCATTCCGATGTAATCTTGTTTAGCTACTATGCACGCAGTTGCGACCCTGCGGTGGAATATTTGCAAAAATTTAGCAAAATGGATACAGATTCGATTGTTGAAAATATGTTGCGAGTTTGTTTTCAGGGTTTAGAAAAGATCAGCAAATAAATTGCTTAGGAGTAGCGGAGCGGCACCAGGGGAAAAGACAATCTTTATGATTTGAGCCATTTACGTAATTCACTTCGAGTTTGTGGCTTCGCGTAAAGGAAGCCTTGCGCATATTGACAACCGAAAGCCATCAACGCATTTGCTTGCTCTTGAGTTTCTACACCTTCAGCAATAACTGCTAAATTAAGGCTTTGGCTTAATTGCACGATCATCTTTGCGATGCTTGCTTCGCTGTCTAACGAAGAGATCTCGGAGACAAAAGCACGATCAATCTTTAGTTTATCAACGTTGAGCTTTTGTAGCTGACTGAGTGATGAAAAACCTGTACCAAAGTCATCAATCGATATTCGAACCCCCATTCGTTTAATTTGTTGTAAGGTATTAACCAACATCTCAGGATCGGTCATTGCCATGGATTCGGTGATCTCGAGTTCGAGACAATTAGGTGGGATTCGAGAGTCTCTTATTGCTCTTTCTAAGCTCTGCATAAACAGCGGATGCGAAAACTGGGCTTGTGAAACGTTGACTGCGATTTGAAAATCGGCGAAGCCTGATTCACGTAACTGCATCAATTCAAAGCATGCACTGCGTAAAACCCATTCCCCAATATTTACGATGAGGCCAGAATATTCTGCAATTGGAATAAATTGGTCTGGTGGGATGAAATTTCCTTCTTCCGTTCGCCACCTTAACAAGGCCTCAGCGCCAACTGTCTTTCCGCTTTGCATATCGATTTGCGGCTGGTAAACCACAAATAGCCGCTCCCCTTCAAATGCCGCGCGGAGAGCATGCATCATACGTACTCGTTCACGAATCTCCACTCCCATGTCGCGTGTAAAATAAGCATAACCAGAGCGGTTATGTAGTTTCGCGCGTTTAAGAGCGATGTTGGCATCTTTGAGAGCTTCCGAACCACTTAATTCATACTCTGAAAACTTGATTAAGCCTAGGGTCGCCGATAACTGCACATTTTGATGATCGGCAACGAAAGCCTTCTCAAATAAACTCAAGAGTAAGTTTGGGGAGACCAAATCTTCATGTCCAAGGATTGCAAAAATATCGTTGCCGATTCGCGCAATTTGGCAGTTATCACCAAAATGATTTCGTAGTCTTTTTCCCACTGAGCAAAGTAGAAAATCGCCGAACTGATGTCCTAACGCGTCGTTTGTTTCGGCAAAATGATCAATATCGATCAGGGCGAGGGCGCTATCTTCCTTCTTTGGAGAATGAAGGGTGTCGTGCAGACTTTGAAGTAATTGCAACCGATTCGCCAAACCCGTTAGCGGGTCGAAAAACGCGAGGTTGTGCATGCGCGAGGTGAGAACAACATTGTCTAAACAGACGGATACATTGCTACAGAACATATCCAGTAGATGGCGATCAACCGCTTCGTTTAATAAACCAAAATCGAGATACATCGCTAAACTTGCACCGCCTATGTTGCTAAAGTATAGAGCGGTCGCGCTTTGTTCAAATATGTTTCTACGCTCGAAAAGAGCCTTTTGTACGATGGTTTGGGTCGCTTTATCCGAAACCAAAACCAAGGGTTTTTCAAGCCAAGAACTGTATTTCAAACTTCCCGCTACAACCCGTAGGCCGGTAATGATCTCATTTGCCTGCGCGATCTCTTCTTGGATAGGGTGGGGCGTACAAACAAAACACTCTCCATCGACATCAACTAAATCAGTGACATACGAGATGATGGTTTCGGAAAAAGTGCGTAAGTCTTGCATTCCCATCAGTTCGGCGCTGGCTTTGATGATCAATTCTAGGCCGCGGCGACTGGCTGAAATAGCGCAAATTTGTTCATAAGAGCGGATCGCAGAGGTGACCGTAGTAAAAAGTTTTGCTTGGGTCAGTTCCGTCTTATTTTTGTAGTCGTTGATATCGTAATCTCTGATTGCATCCATTTCTGGCGCATATCCAGCTTGCCCAGTACGTAAGATGATACGAACGTCTTTCGATTCTAAAGTATTGCGAATGTATCCAACTAACTGTAGACCAGCGTTATCATCGTCCATGACTACATCGAGTAGTATCACAGCGATTTTTTCACTGTGGAGGAGTACCTGACGCGCTTCGGCAGTTGAGTAAGCATGAAGGAAGTGGAGGCTTCGACCTTGTATCTTTAAGCCTTGTAAAGCAAACATGGTCGCTGAATGAACGTCAGGATCATCATCAATGATCAAAATGGTCCATGGACTCAGATTTATACCGTTCGACTCAGACAGATGCTGAATGTCATCTTCAACAAAGAAAAGAGCATCTTCCTGATGTATTAGTTCGTTCATGAAAGCTTAGGTGTACCGCAGGTAAGGCTGACGCGGTTACCTTTGTAAAGTTGCTGTAAAGAAGCTTATTGTAGGGTTTATTTCCATAAATAAATTAAAATGCTGAAAAAAAAGGCGCTCAAAGCGCCTTTTTTTGTTGTTTAAAATCACTTACAAGATTTCACTTGCGTGATCTGCCAAACGAGAGCGTTCACCTCTTGCTAATGTAACATGCCCGCTATGTGCCCAGCCTTTGAATCTATCCACTACATAAGTCAGACCACTAGAGCCTTCCGTGAGGTAAGGCGTGTCGATCTGCGCGATATTTCCTAAACAAACGATCTTTGTGCCCGGTCCCGCACGGGTAACCAAAGTTTTCACTTGCTTCGGCGTGAGATTCTGCGCTTCGTCGATAATCAAGAATTTGTTGACGAAAGTACGGCCACGCATAAAGTTCAGAGACTTGATCTTGATTTTAGAGCGAATCAAATCTTGCGTCGCAGCTCGGCCCCAGTCTCCAGCATCGTTGTCAGACTTATTTAGCACCTCCAGATTGTCGTCAAAAGCCCCCATCCATGGTGACATTTTTTCTTCCTCTGTACCTGGCAAAAAGCCGATATCTTCACCAACTGGCACCGTCACGCGGGTCACAATGATTTCGTTGTAGTTCTTAGTTTCGAGGACTTGTGCCAAACCCGCAGCTAAGGCCAACAAAGTCTTCCCTGTACCCGCTTGACCTAATAACGTGACGAAGTCGCATTCTGGATCCATCAGCAAATTCAAAGCGAAATTTTGTTCGCGATTACGGGATGTCACGCCCCATACACTGTGTTTCGAATGACCGTAGTCGCGCAGTGTTTGCAAAACAGCCGTTTTACCGTTTATCTGACGCACTTGACCGTAAAATGAGGCCTCACCGTTGTTTGGCTCAAGATAGACGAATTGATTCACTAGCAGGCTAGGAATAAGTGGGCCAGTAATGCGGTAAAAAGTAGTGCTTAGGCCATTGCGATTCTCTTGCCAAGTCTCAATTCCTTTACCATGCTTGCTCCAAAAGTCAGCAGGCAATTGAATAATGCCGGTATAAAGAAGATCTGAATCCTCTAGAACGTGATCGTTGAAATAGTCCTCGGCAGGTAATCCGAGCGCACGTGCTTTGATCCGCATATTGATATCTTTCGACACCAATACAATAGGGCGACCAGGAAATTCAACCTCGAGCGCTCGCACAACAGCTAAAATCTGATTGTCAGCTTTGCCTTGTGGAAGTCCTTGTGGTAATGCTCCGCCTTGTAACTTGGTTTGAAAAAATAGACGCCCTTTAGCATCTTTATTGCCAAGCTTCGATAGAAGGATACCCTGTTCAATATCATCGCTATCGATATCACCAACAAGAGCATCCAACGAACGCGATATTTGTCGCGCATTACGAGCAACTTCCGACATGCCTTTCTTGTGATCGTCTAGCTCTTCCAATGTGATCATCGGCAAATAGACGTCATGCTCTTCAAAACGAAACAGTGACGTTGGATCGTGCATCAAAACATTCGTATCCAACACAAACATCTTGGTAATGCCTTTCCTGTCTGCAGCACGGCTAGCAACCGATTTTGCAGGATTCTCCTTACTCACAGTTTTGACGTTCGACTTCACAGCAGTCGATTTTTCTGCACTGACTTTGTTTTTGCTTAATGGAGCGACAGCTTTAACAACGGCTGCTTTGCTAGTTGAGGTTTTTTGTTCGTTAGTCGCACGAATGTTTGATTTTCCTTTATCTGCTTTGGGATAGTCTTTGGGAGACAGCAAGGCCGCTGGTTTGGTCGGCATTTTGGGCAGTGGCATCAGAACCTCATTGAAAAGTAAAAAACGGATTAAATATAAGCTTTATTTCACTTACTGGTCACAGCAAAAGTGTGGGCACATTCCATACATTATCTTGAAATTCGAAAGCCAAAAAGTAAAAGCCGCTTAAGAAGACTCTATCATCTTCTTAAACGGCTTTTGATTGATCTCTATGGATTTCAATTATTTGCTTTGACTCACAAAATCTAACACGGCTTGAGCATGATCTGGGACCTTCACTCCACGCCATTCTTTCACTAATTTGCCGGCTTCGTCAATAACAAAAGTGCTTCGCTCTATACCTCTTACTTGTTTCCCGTACATATTCTTCATTTTCATGACGTTAAACAACAGACAAAGTTGTTCATCTGGGTCTGTGATGAGTTCAAAAGGAAGTGAAAGCTTTGCTTTAAAGCCCTCATGTGAACGCAGGCTGTCGCGACTAATGCCGAAAATCACTGTATTCTTCGCCAAGAGTTCCGTATGAATATCGCGAAAGGCGATGCTTTCGGTGGTACAGCCTGGTGTGTTGTCTTTTGGGTAGAAGTACAACACGATTTTTTTACCAAGGTAGGCGCTCAAACTAAAATCAACACCGCCAGTCATCGCTGCTGAAAAATGAGGGACATGGCAATTGAGTGCGCTCGGCACTGCACTGGAACTATCTGACACAAAATTCTCCTGCGGTGGTAAGTTTGTGGAGTGGTTTAAACCTAGTTGAGTGCAACCATTTCTCCAGAGCGTCCGGGGAGCTCAGCCCATGTTAAATCATGTATTGGCAGTTCTTGTTCTCGAATATTGGCATAATATTGCCCCATCGAAATGCATTGATATCCTTGTTCCGCCCATCCATTTAGCAATTCAACTAATATGGGGGCGAGTTTTTGACCTTCAAGCTCAGCGTGCATAGTAAATACATGATTTCTCGGTTCAGCCGTCAACGAAAGTAAATGACTCGCGATATTTCCTTCAGTGATCGTCTCTCCGTTTATTTCTACTCCCAATATTTCATCCAAAGTTGGTAGCGTGGTTGGCATTTGAATACATTGAAATTCTTTACCTTCATGGCGCAAACGATACGGGCCTGCAAGAGGATTGGCCAAACTACCGTCTTCTTTCAACATGGCACGGCTATCAGACGAGTATTGCATTTGATAGCGATCAAGTTGAGCGAAAGCTTCAGGATTCATTTGCCATCCGGCAGCGCCAAAAGTTTTTGGTGCCGCGCCAAAGATTTCCAGATAGCGCTCGTAAGCAAGCCCCATTTGTTTTCGCGTCCAACTCTCGCCACGTTTGCGTACATTGTCTTGCCAAACCACGTGGTCCCACGTATGAATTCCACATTCAAAACCAGCGCGTTTCACACTTCGCATCTCCTCAACGCAAAGTTTTCCGATGTCAGGTGCAGGTAACATCACACCGTACATGAGGGTTTTGAAGCCATAGTGTTCAAGAACAGAAGTACGGGAGACTTTACTAAAAAAGCCTGGTCTAAATACGCGACGCATGGCCCAACCAGTATGGTCTTTGCCGAGCGAAAACAAAAACGTTGCATTGGCTTGATGCTGTTTTAAGATGCGAACCAAGTTAGGTACGCCTTCGCGGGTGCCCCGGTAAGTATCGACATCAATCTTTAAAACAATCGTAGGCATTAAGTTGACGAATTTTAAGTAAATTTTAAAAGCAAAAGCGGCCAAGCAAGGGCCGCTCATCGAAAGTCGATAGCGACAGCACTGCGCTGTCGCTAACACCAGCTTAGTCCATCAAAGCACGTGCTTGAGCGACTTGACTACGGTAGGCGTCGAAAATGTGACGCATAGAGTCTGCCATTGTCGTTGTTGGTGCCCAGCCGAGCTCTTCACATGTATTGGTGATTTTCGGAACGCGGTTTTTCACGTCTTGGTAACCACCACCGTAGTAAGCAGCGGATGTTGTCTCAGTTAATTGTACTTTCTTAGCAGACTCAGCGTATTCTGGGTATTCCGCTGCCAAGCTCAACATCATCTGTGCTAATTCACGGATAGAGTGGTTGTTGCTTGGGTTGCCGATATTGTAGATCTTGCCGGACGCGACGCCGTCTTTGTTTGCAATGATACGTACCAAGGCATCGATACCATCGTCAATATAAGTGAAAGCACGTTTTTGTGCGCCACCATCAACCAATGAAATATTTTCACCACGAACAATATGGCCGAAGAATTGAGTCACCACACGTGAGCTACCTTCTTTTGGTGTGTGAATAGAATCCAAACCAGCGCCGATCCAGTTAAATGGGCGGAAGAGGGTGAAATTCAAACCTTCCATACCATAACCCCAAATCACACGATCCATCAATTGCTTCGCGCAGGAGTAAATCCAACGTGGCTTATTGATTGGGCCGCAGACCAATTCAGAATTTTCTGGATCAAACTCTTCGTCGTGACACATACCATAAACTTCAGACGTCGATGGGAAAACTAAGTGTTTGCCATATTTGGCCGCAGAACGCACGATAGGCAAGTTCGCTTCAAAATCGAGTTCAAAAACGCGCAATGGTTGTTTAACGTAGGTAGACGGTGTTGCAATCGCCACCAATGGCAAGATCACATCACATTTCTTAACGTGGTACTCAACCCATTCTTTATTGATGGTGATGTCGCCTTCAAAGAAGTGCATACGTGGATGATTAATCAGGTCGCCCAAGCGCTCTGTTTGCATATCCATGCCATACACTTCCCAATCCGTGGTTTCGAGAATGCGTTTGGAAAGGTGGTGACCGATAAAACCATTCACGCCAAGGATGAGGACTTTTTTCATATTAATTTCTCTTTAGATAGCTTTTGAAATATGGATACCTCGATGAGCTCGCCCATTAATTTGCTGGAGCGACTTATCGGGCTACGCGAAGTAGTTTCTAACTTCGTCAATGCTTAATGTTTTGCTATTGTGTTGCAAGGCCAAAATCTTAATTGCCTTGCCATCACCACAAACGCCAAAAACAACATTATCCACTACAGATATACCTTGGGGCAAATTTAAAGCGATTTCGGCTGCATTTTGTCCTGAAAAGCGTGCCTTTTCGATAATAAAACGTTCCCCATTGTGTTCAAAAAATGCCCCTGGGTAAGGAGGGGCTACTGCCCGATGTAAGTTGTACACATTCTGTGCTGGTTTAGCCCAGTCGATGCGGCCATCTTCCGGTTTTCGTCCTCCAAAATAACTCCCTTTGCTTAAATCATTGTGAATTCTATTAGGAGCACCTGCCAAAATTCCAGGCAATACCGTGGCTAAGACCTGTTCAGAAGCCACCGTTAACTTGCCAAACACCTCAAAAGCAGTGTCGTCTGGCAATATTGGAACAGCAACTTGTCCAATGATGGCTCCGGCATCAGGTTTCACCGTCATCTCGTGCAACGTCGCTCCTGTCTCAGTTTCTCCATGCAACACCGCCCAATTCACTGGAACACGTCCGCGATACTTTGGTAGTAGAGATCCGTGTAAATTGTAGGCGCCACGGCTCGGAATATTCAGTATTTCCTCACAAAGCATATTGCGGTAGTAGAAGCTGAAAATGTAATCTGGAACGTAACTTCGAAGTTCGGCGACAAACTCTGACAGATTCGGATTATCGGGAGTTACGCGCTTGATTCCATGTTCAGCGCATAAATCTGCGACGGACTCAAACCAGATGGTCTCATGTGGATTATCTTCATGGCTGACAACAAGTTTGATCTCGACACCGCTCGCAAGCAGCGACTTAATGCCGCGAACGCCAACGCTGTGGTAAGCGAACACGATAGCAGTAGGCTTATTCATCTTTGTCTTTTGTAGTTGTCTCTTGTTCGAGGATCGTTTGCACTACAAATCGCGGACGCCCCTGGACCTGCTGGTAGATGCGGCCGACATATTCACCTAGAAGACCGATACCGAACAGGATGACACCCATCATGAAGAAAGCGATCGCAAACAGTGTAAACAAACCTTCTGCTTCAGCACCAAGGAAGAATCGACGAATCAACAACAAAACAACTAAGGCACCCGATAAACCGGAAATCGCCATGCCTAGCATCGAGAAAATCTGCAATGGCATGATGGAGAAACCAGTCATCAAATCAAAATTAAGGCGAATCAGGCTATAAAAAGAGTACTTAGATTCCCCCGCTGTGCGCTCCTCGTGTTCCACAACGATCTCGGTCGGTTTACGGGCGAAGGTATATGCCAATGCTGGGACAAAGGTATTGACCTCGCTGCATTGATTAATCAAGTTGATGACGTTGCGACCATAAGCACGTAGCATATTGCCTTGATCGGTGATTTTAATGCGAGTGATTTTCTCGCGAATGCGATTCATCGCTTTAGAAAGGTAAGTGCGCCAGACGGCATCTTGGCGCTTCCGGCGAATAGAGCCTACGTAGTCAAAGCCTTCTCGCATCTTATCGACTAGAGCACCGATTTCTTCGGGCGGATTCTGCAAGTCAGCATCGAGGGTAACAACGATGTCGCCACGGGTAGCTTGAAATCCAGCGAGGATCGCCATGTGCTGGCCGTAGTTACCATTGAATAGTACGACTCGTGTCACGTCAGGTCGCGCACGGTATTGGTCAGCAAGAATTTCAGCAGATCGGTCACGGCTTCCGTCATTGACGAAAACAATTTCATAACTAATGCCGCGGACTGCGAGCGCATCGAGGGCTGGATAGAGGCGAGCATATAGCTTCGCCAGACCAGCTTCCTCGTTGTAAACAGGAATAACAACAGAAAGTTCTGGATGCATGTTGTGATAGTCTAATTGGTCTGAAGAAGAGATTTTACCGCAGAGACCACGCGTTCTACATCATTTTCGGTCATGCTGGGGAACAGCGGCAGGGTAACAATCTGTTTACCAACGCGTTCTGCAATAGGGAACATGCCGTCCGTAAATCCACGTTCTCGGTAAAGGGTGAACAGGTGAATCGCGCGATAGTGATAGCCTAAACCGATTCCCAAGTCCAACATGTTTTGCATAAAATCGGCACGCTGCACGCGTTCAGGTAATACCAAATGAAACATGTGCCAATTTGACTGGGTGAAGTCGGCAACCGGTAACTCCGCCCCTGTTTGTGTTTCGAATTCCGCACCAAAACTCGCAAAATAATGCTTTGCCAATGTATGGCGCTTGGCATTAAATTCTTCCAAGCGTTTCAATTGCCCTAGTCCAATGGCAGCAGCAATGTCAGTCATATTGTACTTTCCACCGAGGACATCAACGTCGATTCCATCGAGACCCTTCCGAGATACTCCTTGTAAGCGATATTTTTCAGCGAGTTTGGCTTCCTCTTCGTTATTCAAAACTAAGCAGCCACCTTCGCCAGTCATGATATTTTTGTTCACCTGAAAACTGAACGAAGCGAAATCTCCGAAAGAGCCGATACGTTTACCTTTCCAAGTCGATCCAATCGCTTGCGCAGCATCTTCGATAACACGGAGTTGGTATTTTTCTGCGATTGTATAGAGATGATCCATGTCACAAGGCAAACCACACATATGAACAGGAATAATCGCCTTCGTGCGCGGCGTGATAGCAGCTTCTATCTTCTTGAGGTCTATGTTATGTGTCTTCGCGTCAATATCAACAAACACCGGCGTTGCGCCAGTCTCAATGATGACGTTGGCGGTGGCAACCCATGAATTTGGGGTAGTAATGACTTCATCGCCTTCGCCAATTCCAGCAATGCGCAGAGCGATTTCCATCGTGCAGGTGCCAGAGTTGAAGGTGCGTACGGGACGACCACCAAAATAGGCAGAAAGTTTCGCCTCTAACTCTTTAACGTTAGGTCCACTTGTCAGCCAGCCTGAACGCAGAACATCAGCGACTGCGCTGATCGTTTCTTCGTCCATCGTTGGTTTCGTGAAGGGTAAAAATGGGAGCGTTGAACTCATACAATTCTCTCGATCAAATTTTAGTTTGAATTATGTTTTTTCGCGGTCGCTGGGTCTTGAACAGGCAGCGCGATAATCACGCGCTTTGGATCATTGCCGATGACACGCATAGGAATACTTTTTTGCTTAAAGTCTTCATAGATGGCGGGGTTTAAGAATGCCACAGCAGACTTATTCGCGGTCGCCATTTCCTGCCACTGTTGAATGAAATCGTCTCGTTTGCGGATCCAAAGTTGAGGCTGCATACCTAAACCAAATTCCATTTCATCTGGATGTTCCACCAAAATTGTCGTGCGTTGCAGATAAAATGGTAGGGACTGTTCATAGCGCCCAACCGCATAAATTGGCGTGTCTGCCTTGAGCTCTGCTTGGATTGCAGGAACATGATAAAAGCCAGCGCTATATTTACCCCATTGGTCATGACCGATGAACACAACTTGACCGCCAACATAGGCAGAGACTGCCAACACAATAATACTAAAATCGCGCTTTTGTTTTACCAAGATCAATGCCAGTATGCCGCCGACTAATGCAATACCAGCCGCAGCATACGCCCAGGGAATCATCGCTACATAAAAGGGAATTTCGTATGCATGCTTCGCAAGTCCTCCAATTTTACCCGCAGAGGCCAAAGAACCGGCGCCGATTAATATCAGCAAACCCGCATTTAACTTGATCTGTAAACTGGATAACTCTTCAATCGCGCAGGCGATAAGGATCGCCAATGCTGGGAAAATTGGCAGGATGTAAGACGGTAGTTTGGAGCCGGAAATACTAAAGAAGAAAAAGATAAAGACCGACCAAACGAGCAGCATCTTTTTCGCCTGGAATTGACTACTTTCTTTTTTTAATGCTTTTAATAGGCTCTGTACCAATAAGCCTAACCACGGCACGATCCCGATAATGAGTAGCGGGAAGAAGTAATACCATGCGCCACCCCTCTTATGAACGGTGCTAGTGAAACGCTGAAAGTGCTCATGAATAAAGAAAAAATGTGGATGCTCTGGATTCGCTTGCCACACTAAAATGAACCACGGTGTAGTAATCGCGAAAAATAACAGGAGTCCTTTACCCATGTGCAGGCGCAGCCACAGGCCGAAGTCGCGTGTCCACAGTGTGTAAAGTACCAGCACCGCACCTGGCAGAACGAAACCAATTAAGCCTTTTGACATTGTCGCTAATGCCATTCCAGCCCAACAGAGCAACATCCCGTTGCGCTGTTCTTTGTCGCTAGCACCATCACGCTGCGCAAGCAGTAAGCCGCATAAAGCCAAAGTCATCATGCCAGACAAACCCATATCAAGCGTATTGATATGACCCATCGCAGCCCAATAGAAACTTGAGCCCAACACCAATGCCGTGATCACGGCAATGCGTCGACCATAGATTTTAAACGCGGTGTAACTAGAAACGAAAATCCCAATTAAACCGCAGAGTCCGGTCCATAAGCGCGCTTGCCAATCACCTAAGCCGAATAAACTGAAGGTGAGTGCATTCATCCAATTCTGCAACGGCGGTTTCTCAAAGTATTTAATTCCGTTAAGACGTAATGTGATCCAATCACCTGTCGCCACCATTTCTCGCGCCATTTCGGCGTAGCGGCCTTCGTCCGTAGGAACCAAAGTGCGTGCACCCAGCATATAAAACCACGTCAGCAAAAATGCGATAAGCACTGCCCATAGTGTACGATTGGATTCGTAAGGAGATGTTGTCAGGTTTGTCTTCATGCTTTTTCCAGAATTAGCGCGAGTGCGACCTTGCGCCCCTCGGCCATTAAAATATTGTAGGTGCGGCAAGCTGCTTGGTTATCCATGCATTCAACGCCCTTATGCTGAGCACTTAATTTGGCGATGAGTTTGGGGTGTATGAATCTTTGTTTCTTTCCTGTTCCTAAAATGACGACATCAGGCTCAGTAGCAGCGACTTGATCAAAGTGCTCAATTGCTAAACCATCAAAGCTATTAACCGGCCACACTGCAGGAGTAATTTCAGGTAAGACGATCAAGCTATGTTCAAAACGCACCAGATTAAATTCAACTCCTAAATCATCGTAAGCGGTGACGGTTTGATATTGTTGAGTATTGGTCGCGTGTAGTTTCATCTGCAGATTCAATAAGTTGAAAGTCGGCGCATTGTATCTTCTTTCCCTAGAATGCTCAAAACTAGACCAAAAGATGAATGGCAAACATTGGCTATGGATTTCCTGCGGTGATTATTGACTATTTCTCGTTTAAATTATGCCTTTTAAGCAAAGGCCAAGAGGAAAACCACATGAAAGTGTAAAACTCCTTAAATTATTTGGCGAAACTCGTTGATAAAACAGCAGGCTTTGGGCAAAATGGATCATTCGGCAGTGCAGCATTTTTGTGTTCTTACTCTTTTACGTATAACTTTTCGAAAGTAGTCCCGTGCGCCTCATCAAGAAATCCCAGAAACTTGCAGACGTTTGTTATGACATCCGCGGCCCAGTGATGGAAAAAGCCAAGCAGATGGAAGACGAAGGTCAGAAAATCATTAAGTTAAACATCGGCAATTTAGCTGTGTTTAATTTTGGTCCGCCGGACGAAATCGTCCAAGACATGATTTTGAATATGCAAAATGCCGCGGGCTACACTGAATCGAAAGGAATGTTCGCACCACGCAAAGCCATTATGCATTACACCCAAGAGAAGAAAATTCGCGGTGTAAGCATTGAAGATATTTATATCGGTAATGGCGCCTCTGAGTTGATTGTGATGGGCATGAACGCGCTGCTCAATGCTGGTGACGAAGTCCTGGTGCCGGCACCAGACTATCCACTATGGACTGCTGCTGTGAGCCTTTCAGGTGGTAAGCCAGTACACTACATTTGTGACGAGAGTGTAGGCTGGTTGCCAGACATCGAGGATATCAAACGCAAAATTTCCCCGAGTACGAAAGCGATTGTTGTAATTAATCCTAACAACCCAACAGGCGCACTGTATCCGGTTGAAGTGTTGCAACAAATCGTTGATGTCGCCCGTGAACATCAATTGATCGTGTTTGCAGATGAGATCTACGACAAGACACTGTATGACGATGCGGAACATACGTCGATAGCGTCGCTCGCCGATGACGTCTTGTTTTTGACATTAAATGGCTTGTCGAAGAATTATCGCTCTTGTGGTTACCGCGCTGGTTGGATGGTTATTTCGGGTGATAAGCGTTACGCTAAAGATTACATTGAAGGCTTGAATATGCTAGCGTCCATGCGTCTTTGTTCGAATGCGCCAGGTCAATTTGCTATACAGACGGCTCTAGGCGGTTACCAATCAATCAAAGATTTAGTTTCCCCTGGTGGACGTTTGCGTAAGCAACGTGATCTTGCCCATAAGCTGCTCACGGCGATTCCAGGCGTAAGTTGCGTGAAACCGAAAGCAGCACTCTATATGTTTCCCAAATTAGATCCTGAAGTTTATCCAATTAAGGATGATCAAGAGTTCATCCAAGAATTGCTTGTTGAGCAGCGCGTTTTGTTGGTGCAAGGGACAGGTTTTAATTGGATCGCTCCCGATCATTTCCGTGTCGTATTTTTACCCAATACTGATGATTTGACTGATGCGATTGGTCGAATCGCAGCTTTCCTTGAAGGCTACCGTCGTCGACACGGTACAGGTGAATTTGCAGCAAAGTAGTTTCACGTTTTTGTTTTTTTATCTTATTTTTAGAGTAAATAGTTCATATGAAACCCATCAAAGTAGGCCTATTAGGTTTAGGCACAGTCGGCTCCGGTACATTTAATGTTTTGAAGCGTAATCAAGAAGAGATTATGCGTCGTGCTGGACGCTCGATTGAAATTTCGATGGTGGCCGTGAGAAATGTAGATAGAGCAAAAGAGATTACCAAGGGCGAAGTTGAAATCGTCACTGACGGCAATCTCGTTGTCAATCATCCTGATATCGATATCGTGGTTGAACTGATCGGTGGGAACGATATCGCCAAGGACTTGGTATTGAAAGCGATTGCCAATGGCAAACATGTAGTAACCGCAAACAAAGCCTTGATCGCGAAGCACGGCAATGAAGTTTTCAAAGCAGCCCAGGATAAAGGCGTGATGGTGGCCTTCGAGGCAGCTGTTGCTGGTGGCATCCCGATTATTAAAGCATTGCGTGAAGGTTTGACGGCGAACCGCATTCAGTGGATCGCCGGCATCATCAACGGTACTACGAATTTCATTTTGTCTGAAATGCGTGATAAAGGCTTGGACTTCGCAACGGTGCTAAAGCAAGCTCAGGCACTTGGTTACGCTGAGGTTGATCCGACATTCGATATTGAAGGAGTCGATGCAGCGCATAAATTGACGATCATGGCATCGATCGCTTTCGGGATTCCGACGCAATTCGATAAAGCCTACGTTGAGGGGATCACAAAACTGGAAGCGACTGACATCGAATATGCTGAGCAGCTTGGCTACCGTATTAAGTTACTTGGTATTACAAAGCGTAGTGAAGCTGGTATCGAATTGCGCGTTCACCCAACATTGATCCCAGAAAAACGCTTGATTGCGAATGTTGAAGGCGCGATGAACGCGGTCTTAGTGCAGGGTGATGCGGTTGGTGCAACGCTTTATTATGGCAAAGGTGCCGGCTCTGAACCTACCGCTTCTTCCGTGATCGCCGATGTGGTGGATATTACGCGTTTAGCGTCTGCAGATCCGGAACATCGCGTTCCATACCTCGCATTTCAGCCGAACGCGCTTAGTGATCTGACGGTATTACCAATCTCAGAGGTTTATACCAGTTACTATTTACGTATGCGCGTTGAAGATAAGCCTGGTGTCTTAGCCGACGTAACTAAAATTTTGGCTGAATTTTCCATCTCGATTGACGCAATGCTGCAGAAAGAGCCTGGTGAAGGCGAGTCTAAGACTGACATCATTATGTTGACGCATCAGACGCAAGAAAAGAACATTGACGCGGCGATTGCTCGTATCGAAGCGCTCTCGTCGGTTTCAGGAAAAGTCACCAAATTGCGCTTGGAAGAATTAAGCTAGACTTCGTGGTTGGATGAAAGTAGGGTGGAAAAGGGAGAGTTATTAAGACTCTCCTTTCTTTTATCTACCGATCACACGCGGACGAAGTGCTCAGCATGGCGAGTACCTACCACAAATGTCATCACGCCTGATTCGGCGACACCAGCTTCTATGATCGTTTCAAAGTTGGAGGGGATGTCGTGATAGATTTCCATCCATGTGTACATCAAATCTTTGCTTTCAGGTCGCCTTTGCAAAATTGGCGATATCCCTTTTCTTTCAAGT
Organism: Affinundibacterium nitidum; assembly: GCF_014284155.1. Taxonomy (GTDB): domain Bacteria; phylum Pseudomonadota; class Gammaproteobacteria; order Burkholderiales; family Burkholderiaceae_D; genus Undibacterium; species Undibacterium nitidum. Next base: position 295,469 of record NZ_JACOFZ010000001.1, on the reverse strand, counting down.
GAGCTACGCAAACGTTGAAAGCAGCCAATCACTTCCTGCTCATGCTCCACTTTCGCCTTGTAATATACGTAGCAATCCACCTCTTACTCCGTGATATCGAGATAGGCATAAGGTAATGCCTGGAATTGCAGCAGTGGGCCATCAATCGATCCCAAATGAACTTTGCCGTCTTCATGATCAGCGAGTTTGATCTCGACGAGGCACATCGTCGATTCTCCGAAGCTGGTTTCTGCATTCACAACCATGCCGCAAGGTTGTGAGGGGTCTTTCTCTGAGTATATTTCAGTTGCAAGTGCCACATTCGTTGCTTCGATCTTCGCAATCGCCATTCTTCGCTTAAGTTTCCCCAGATATTGACTGCGCGCGACAATTTCTTGCCCAGGATAGCAGCCCTTCTTAAAATTCACGCCGCCGATCAATTCGAAATTCACCATTTGTGGCACGAATTGTTCTTTTGTTTGCTCGCGCACTTCGGGAATTCCTGCGTATATATCTCCGAGGCGCCAGATTTGGGAATCAATAATTTTAAGTTTTGCTTGCAAGGTCGAGAGCACTTGCTCGAGTACTGTCCTTGCAATCACCCATTGATAGCGTGGCTGATCAAATGCGTCTGCTCGACGAATCAAAACACCGTATTCACCATTCACCGTTTGATTGATTGCAGTTGGCAACTGCGCGAAGTATTGTTGAAGAAATACTTGAGCCTGCGTACCGCCTAGACCAAGGAAAGACAAGTTCTCACTGACATCTTCAAGTTTAGCTTTAGCTCGCATCACAAACATTTGTAATCGTTTTTGAAGTGCAGGCTGAAGAGTTGTGGAACACTGCAAATAAATATCTTGCTTGTTCTTCCAATAGTAAATACTGGCGAGCATACGGCCTTTGGGTGTGCAATAGGCGGCGTATCGTGCCTCGCCTTCCTCTAAGTGCTCCACATCATTGCTGAGTTGATTATGTAGAAAACTCGCTGCATCGTCGCCATTGACTTGAATTAAACTTTGTTGAGATAAGATGCAAGCATATCCATCCGCTAAGTCAGCGACGCCGGTGATGGCCTTATTCTGTTTAATCATCATTGGAAAATTTTGTTCTAAGGTACTCATACTTCACTCAATTTCTCTTTTTTTGTGTCAATGCGGTTTGATCCCATTTACAATGGCATCCATTTTTCGTGATTATCGCAGTAAATTTGATTCAGTGTTCACATGGCATTTTTTAAAAAACTTCTGTTACTTATTATTTTGTTGGCTGTCGGCATTGGCGCCGTTGCGACTTGGGCATTTTTACGCTGGGCGGATACGCCAATCTTGCAGGCAGCACCAACGATTGAGTTCACAATAAAGAGTGGCAGCAATATTCGAAGTGCATCTCGCCAATTGAGATCAGCGGGTATACCCTTGCAACCGATATTGTTTGAAGCATTAGCTCGAGTTCAAGGCAAAGCCTCTAGCCTAAAGGCAGGTTCGTTCGAACTCAATTCGGAAGAAACTCCGCGAGAACTTTTACAGAAGATCGTTGAGGGTAAATTTAGCTTGACCAGTCTTGGTATTATCGAAGGTTGGAGCTTCAAGCAGATGCGAAGCGCGGTCAACGCACATCCGCATATTCGCCACGATAGTTTAACCATGTCAGACCGTGAGTTGATGAAAGCGATAGGCAGCGAGTATGGCCACCCTGAGGGCTTGTTTTTTCCAGATACCTACCGTTTTGCAAAAAATAGCAGTGATATTCAAGTTTATCAATTAGCGCACCAAGCCATGTTATCCCGCCTTGACGAGGTATGGAAAAGGCGGGCAGAGAACTTGCCATATAAGTCACCATATCAAGCCTTGATCATGGCGTCTATCGTGGAGAAAGAGACCGGTCAAGCTTCAGAGCGTGGGATGATCGCCTCGGTTTTTGTTAATCGACTGCGCGTCGGGATGTTGTTGCAGACAGATCCAACTGTCATTTATGGCATGGGAGAGCAATTCAAAGGTAATATACGAAAACGTGATTTAACCACGGATACTCCTTACAATACCTATACTCGAGCGGGGCTACCTCCAACGCCTATCGCTTTACCTGGCCTAGAATCACTTAAAGCGGCGGTTAATCCCGAACCCAGCAATGCTTACTATTTTGTTGCGCGTGGCAACGGCACTAGCCAATTTTCTGAAAACTTAAGCGACCACAATAAAGCGGTCAATAAGTATCAGCGTTGACCAGTCCTGAATTTGCAAACAGTTTTTTTGGATTAAGTATGATCAAGAGCGGTAAATTCATTACCTTCGAAGGTATCGACGGTGCGGGAAAATCGACCCACATCAATTTCGTTCAACAGTTGATTGAAGCGCAAGGTATCTCGGTTATTGCTACGCGTGAACCGGGCGGAACCGAGCTTGGCGAAACTTTGCGCAGTATATTGCTGAACCAAAAAATGCATCTAGAAACTGAAGCTATGTTGATGTTTGCTTCACGCCGTGAACATTTGGCACAGGTAATTGAACCTGCACTTGCCGCAGGTAAGTGGCTCATTTCAGATCGTTTTACAGATGCTTCTTTTGCCTATCAAGGCGGTGGGCGTCATTTGTCGATCGATAAATTGAATGCATTAGAAAATTGGGTGCACCCTCATTTGCAACCTGATCTTACTTTTTTGTTTGATGTACCGATCAGTGTCGCAAAAGCGCGTCTGGATGCAACGCGCACACTCGATAAATTTGAGAAAGAAGATGCTGAGTTTTTTAATAATACACGCAATGAGTATCTGCGTCGTGCGCAAGAGTTTCCTCAACGATTTCGGGTGATCGATTCAACTCGAAGCATCGAGGAAATTCGAGATGAGCTTCGAGATATTGTGGAAAATCTGATCGCATCGAAGTGATTTCAAAAGGCAACGCAATGAACAATGCACTATATCGTTGGCAAGATGATAGCTGGCGCCAAATCATGGCGATGCGAGCCCGTATGCCCCATGCAATTCTCCTGTACGGAGCAGAAGGGATAGGAAAGGCGAAATTTGCCGAACATCTCGCGAAGTCCTTACTATGTGAATCCCCCGCTGAAGATGGACACGCTTGTGGCTCCTGCCTCTCGTGCAATTGGTTTGATCAATATAGCCACCCAGATTATCGCCGAGTGCGCCCAGGCTTACTCGACGAAGAGGATGGCGGCAGCGAGGCGGCTGATGGTGATGCTGAGCCTGAGAAGAAAACCAAAGCCACTAAAGCGCCGTCTAAGGAAATTGTGATCGATCAGGTGCGCGCTTTGGGCGATTTCATGAATATTTCCACCCATAGGCAAGGTACACGTGTTGTCTTACTGTATCCAGCAGAAGCACTGAATGTGCCTGCAGCTAACGCCTTGTTAAAGTCTTTAGAAGAACCCAACCCCAATACCGTATTTATATTGGTATCACATCGCCTCGATCGTCTTTTGCCGACCATCTTATCGCGTTGTCATAAGGTGCCATTGCACATGCCTTCACGGGCCGAGGCACTCGCTTGGCTGCAGCATGAAGGTACTAAAGAGGCTGAGATGTGGTTGGCACAGCAAGGCGGGGCGCCGCTACTCGCTTTGGAGATGGCGCAATCGGAAGACGTCAAAGAGCTTCAGGAATTTCTGCAAGCACTGTCAAAACCCGATATTGAAAATAGTCTTAAATTAGCAGAGAAGATGCAAAAAATGGAGATGCCGAGGACGGTCTCTTGGCTGCAACGTTGGCTGTATGATATTTTTAGCGTTAAACAAAGCGGCCGTATTCGATATTACCCGAAGTATCAGAGTGAAATTGAGCGTTTAGCGTCTCGTGCGAGCAACGATAAATTGATGAAACTCATAAAAAGTGTGCAAGATCGACAAGCAATTGCAAGTCATCCACTGTCCGGGAAGCTCTTTTTAGAAGATATGCTGTTAGAATATTCATCATCATTTCATTAATTCTCGGAAGATTTTGAACAAATTTGGTGTTCGCAATTTCGACATAATGTTACTCGCATAATTACCGGAAGAAATCATGGCAGATCTCCCACAAGACCCAAGCGTTCCGCTCAACATGCCGTCTCCCTCGAGACCGTCAGTGTTGTCTTTGGCAATTAAGGAAAAGTCCGCCTTATATTCCGCGTATATGCCGTTTTTGAAAAATGGTGGCATTTTTGTGCCAACCAACAAGTCCTATCGTTTAGGAGAAGAAATCTATTTGATTTTGACCTTGCTCGATGATCCTAGTAAATATCCAATTGCAGGTAAAGTGGCATGGGTCACGCCAGCAGGAGCAGGTAACAATAAGTCGCAGGGTATCGGTGTACATTTTCCGAATGATGAAAGCGGTATTCGTGTTAAGTCTAGGGTAGAGGAAGTCCTAGGCGCGACCATACGCTCCTCTCGAGCAACACATACGTTATAAATCCAACACTTTTGTTTGTTGATATAAGGGCGCTCGTTTGCGCCTTTATTTTTGATCAGTATTTAAAGCGCATTGAATTTTATGTCTAAGTCATTTCAACATCGTATTGCCCGTCTTGAAGACCTCGCCGCTATTGTGGGAATCTACAACTCTACCGTAGCATCGCGTATGGTAACTGCGGATACCGAAGAAATTTCGGTCGAGTCGCGACTTAATTGGTTTCATGAACATACACCTGAGAGGCGCCCTTTATGGGTGGTCGAAGGCGAGTCTGGCGAGATTTTGGGGTGGCTTTCGTTTTCCAATTTTTATGGACGGCCAGCTTATTCAGGTACGGCGGAATTGTCAATTTACCTTCACGAATCGATGCGCCGTAAAGGACTCGGTCGTTATTTGCTGAACGAGGCGATCGCGTTTGCTCCACAAATTGAAGTCCATACTTTACTTGGTTTTATTTTTGGACATAATGTCCCGAGTATGAACCTCTTCGCTTCCTTTAATTTTGAGATTTGGGCAAATATGCCTCGAGTTGCCAATCTCGATGGAATAGAACGCGATCTTATTATTTTCGGCAAACGGGTAAATTAGCTTGATTTCAGTCTTGCATCGTAGTGCAGTGTTCCGAAGTTTCGTTTCATTAGACTTGTGTCCTCTTGGCGTTTCTAGGTGTTATGGGTGAAAAGAGGTAAAATGGGAGACATCCCATTGCCATTCCCTCTTTGCGCTTTCTACTGCGCAGGCAGCAACCTATTCAGGAATCCCCATTATGTTGAGTTATCGTCACGGTTTTCACGCCGGTAATCATGCAGATGTTTTAAAACATTTTGTTTTAATCGAACTGCTGAACTATTTGAATCAAAAAGATACCGCATATACCTATGTCGATACGCATTCTGGTGCGGGTCTATATTCGCTTGATACTGGTTATGCGACCAAAAACGCCGAGTACGAAACAGGGATTGCTCCTCTGTGGGATCGCGATGACATCCCGACTGCGTTACAAGCTTACCTCGATGTGATCAAGGATCTCAATCCCAGTGGTAAACTTCGCTACTACCCAGGCTCGCCGTATTGTGCAGACCAGGTCATGCGCGAGCCAGACCGCCTGCGTCTATTTGAGCTTCACCCTAGTGAAATCAAGATTCTGAGTGAAAACTTTAGAAAGCTCGAAGCGCATAAAGCGGAGCAGGGGATTCGTCCAAGTACTCGCGGCAAGCGAATCATGATCAATGCCGGAGACGGCTTCGACGGATTAAAAGCTTTGCTGCCGCCTCCATCACGTAGGGCTCTCGTTTTGATTGACCCACCATACGAAGTTAAAGATGATTATCGTCGCGTCAAGGTTTGCCTCGAAGACGCTGCACAACGCTTTCCTACAGGGGTTTACGCGGTTTGGTATCCGGTTTTGTCACGGATTGAATCAAAACAATTACCAGAGCGCCTGAAACGTATTCTAGGCAACGGCTGGCTGAATGTAACACTTAGTATTTCTGGCCCAAGTCCGGATGGCTTTGGCTTGCACAGCAGCGGTATGTTCATCATCAATCCGCCATGGACCTTGGAGGCGACATTGCGAGAAGTCATGCCATATTTGGTGAGGGTTCTTGGGAAAGATGCTGGCGCACGTTATACGATTGAATCTGGCGAGACGGAAGTGTCGAAGTCCGAACGACCACAACGAACGACATCTCAGCGCCCGGTTCGAACAAGCGATCGAAATATAGATGCGCGTTCGCCAAGGAGTGTCGCGACACCGGCTCGTCAAAACAACCGCGCCGCGCGCCCTGCAAATCTCAATAAGACACGTGGTCGATAGCCCAATTCAACTTCTCTCCAATTACAAATGAAAGATTTGTAGTGCTGTCTCGTGTATCATCAGAGAGTAAAATGGCAATGACTATTCGCCTTTCTGATGACTACAAAAAACGAGACAGACATGAGTGCGCTTTTAGAAATCCACGGCTCTATAGCCGTTATTCGAATCGACAATCCCCCGGTAAATGGTCTTGGACTTTCTACCCGTACTTCTATTAACGAATTCTTGCAAGAATCGCTCAGTCGCGACGACATAGCGGCAATTGTACTGACGGGCACGGCAAAAGCATTTTCGGGTGGCGCAGATATCAAAGAGTTTGGCACCGACAAAACGTTTGCCAGTCCCAATCTGCCCTCGGTCTTGGACGCAATTGAAAATGCAAGAAAACCAGTAATTGCGGCCATTAATGGTGTTTGCATGGGGGGAGGGCTTGAGCTTGCCCTAGCATGCCATTACCGAATTACGATGAGTGGTTGCCCAATTGCTTTACCCGAAGTTAAATTAGGTTTGCTGCCGGGTGCTGGTGGCACACAGCGATTGCCGCGCCTGTTAGACATGGCAACATGTATCGATATGGTGAGTAATGGCAGTATTTATTTATCGGAAAATTTACGACAAAGTGCTCTTTTTGATTCTTTTATTGACGACCAAAGTTCGCTTTTGAGTTCTGCAATTGAATTTGCGATCGCGAAATCTGCGGCTCGCCCCATCCCAAAAACATCTGAACGTCCAGTCGTCCAAGTAGGCGATCCAAATCTTTTTGAAGCGGCTCGTGCTGTTTTTCACAAAAAATCGCCTTTTCTTCCGGCACCCATCAAATGTATTGATGTACTTGAGATGTCCACCCTGCATAGTTTTGAAGACGGACTTAAAAAAGAACGTGAGGCGTTTCAATTTTTGTTGAACGGTGCAGAATCAAAAGCATTACGTCATATTTTTGTAGCGGAACGTGCGGTAGGGAAAATCGATGGCGTAAACGCCGAAACGACTGTCAGAACCATCAAACAAGTGGCTGTCATTGGTGCTGGAACCATGGGCGCCGGGATTGCTATGAATTTTGCAAGTGCAGGTATTCCAGTCCAAATATTAGATGCACAGGCAGCGTCGTTGGAACGGGGGTTACTGCGAATTCGGCAGAATTATGGGGCGACTGTAGCTAAAGGAAGGTTGAGTCAAGAACAATGTGAACGCAATTGTGCGTTGATTAGTGGCGCCCAAGATTATGAGCAAATTCGTGATGCGGATTTGGTGATCGAAGCGGTTTTTGAACAAATGGAGGTGAAAGAAGAGGTCTTTAGATCACTTGATCGCGTCATGAAACCAAGCGCAATTCTCGCTTCTAATACGTCGACCTTGGACTTAGATCAAATCGCACAATTCACATCTCGACCTACTGATGTGATTGGGTTACATTTTTTTAGCCCAGCAAATGTCATGGAACTGTTGGAAATCGTTCGCGGCAAACTCACTTCTCCAGAGGTGCTTGCTACATGCGCAAACTTGTCCAAGAAAATTAAAAAAACCGCTGTTGTTGCGGGTGTGTGCGATGGATTCATCGGCAATCGCATGTTGGCACAGTACACAAAGCAAGCAGCATTCTTGCTTGAGGAGGGGTGCACTCCCCAGCAGGTGGACCGTGCGATCGAAAATTTTGGTTTTGCGATGGGGCCATTCCGCGTCAGTGACTTGGCCGGTAACGATATAAGTTGGGCAATCAGAAAAGCCCGACGAATCAGTAAGCCAGATGAGATTTACTCAGATCTTGGAGATCTTTTATGCGAACAAGGGCGTTTTGGGCAAAAAACACAAGCTGGTTGGTACGATTATACGGCCGGTGATCGCACTGCCCATCCTTCGGCGTTGGTTGCGAATATGATTGGTGATTACTCACAGAAAAATGGTTTCAAACAAAGGTCTATATCAGATCAGGAAATTGTTGAAAGGCTGATTTTCGCGCTTGCAAATGAGGGGCGAAAGATTCTCGAAGATAAGATTGCAGCACGATCATCGGACATTGATGTGGTCTATCTCAAAGGATATGGTTTTCCAAGACATCGAGGTGGGCCCATGTTTTATGCTGAGTTGGTCGGTTGGGATTATGTCGACGCAGCGATTGATACCTTTTCTAGAGGGCATCGCGGAGAAACTTGGGCGTAAAAGAGAACAAAACGCCCCAACTTAAAATAAGAGTTGGGGCTCATTTTTTGAATCCACTTCCGATTTCATACGGCGAGATCGGAGATCCACAGCAATTTAAATTATAACCAGCAAGGTTCCTGCGAAACTTGCTTATACGCTGTTACCGTGCCATTTGTTATTGTACGGCCGCTGCAGGTGCGAATGCGATATCCGACTTGCGTGCTCAGAGTAGCATCACTGAAATACGTGGTTTCAATCATCGATGGAGGTGCTGCAGTAACGGAAACAGCGGTAAAAGCCGCACCGATTGCGAGTGCTGTAGAGACGGCAAAAAGTGCAATTTTAGAACGTTTCATTTCTTCTCCTCAGTTAAGTAATTGTGTATAGGCTTCATTTCGATGCGAATACCTCCGCAGTTTATGCTGACGAATACAATCAAAAACAGCAAATATGTAATAGTTAATCATTATTTTGTATCAAGTAACATATCAATAAAATATTTCCTATTTATGTATAAATAAACTCAAAATGACGGCTTATATCGGTCTAAAGTTTTGAATATTCTAAAATTTAAAGAATATAATTTTGTGCAACGTATTAATAAGGTGTTCGCAACCACTCAGCACGTTGTGTAGATAAGACGAGATAAACCAAATTTTAGAAATTTGTGTACTCAAACTTGAGCCATTCAGTATTTGCCGTTCTTTACTTCACTTGGGACCAGCTCAGGCGCGACGATAGATCGAGGAAATGATCGCTTAATGTTATACTTGCGGGTTATTCTTAATCTCCGCATACAAAGGTTTTAACGTGTTAGCTACCGCAAATATCACAATGCAGTTTGGCCCTAAGCCGCTGTTCGAAAATATCTCCGTCAAGTTCGGCGAAGGAAATCGTTATGGCTTGATTGGCGCCAACGGTTGCGGCAAGTCGACTTTCATGAAAATTCTCGGTCGAGATCTGGAACCTAGTTCTGGCACAGTCATGCTCGATCAAAATGAGCGTCTCGGCAAATTACGTCAAGATCAATTTGCATTCGAAGAAATGCGCGTACTCGATGTCGTGATGATGGGACATACCGAAATGTGGGCTGCGATGTCAGAACGTGACGCGATTTATGCGAATCCAGAGGCTACTGATGATGACTACATGAAGGCTGCCGATCTCGAAGCAAAATTTGCAGAATATGATGGTTACACTGCAGAAGCGCGTGCTGGCGAATTGCTATTGGGCGTGGGAATTCCGACTGACCAACATCAGGGCTTAATGAGTGCAGTAGCCCCGGGTTGGAAATTGCGTGTATTGTTGGCGCAGGCCTTGTTTTCAAACCCGGATATCCTGTTGCTCGACGAACCGACCAATAACCTCGACATTAATACAATTCGTTGGTTAGAAGATGTTTTGAATCAACGCAACTCGACGATGATTATCATTTCCCATGACCGCCACTTCTTAAATCAGGTCTGTACACATATGGCAGATATGGATTATGGGACGTTGAAGATTTATCCTGGCAACTATGACGATTACATGCTTGCTTCATCTCAAGCACGTGCGCAGCAATTGGCAAACAACGCCAAAGCCAAAGATAAGATTCTAGAATTGCAGGACTTCGTTCGCCGTTTTTCAGCGAACAAGTCCAAGGCTCGTCAAGCGACCTCGCGCGCTAAACAAATTGAAAAAATCAAAGTCGAAGATGTTAAGCCGTCTAGCCGACAAAATCCTTTCATTCGCTTTGATGGCGAGAAGAAATTGCACCGTCTGGCAGTGGAAGTGCAACACCTATCTAAAGCTTATGATCGTCGTCTCTTTGATAGCTTCGATATCATGGTTGAAGCAGGTGAAAAAATTGCGATTATTGGCGCCAATGGCGCAGGTAAAACGACACTTTTACGTTGTATTGGTGGAACAGAGATTTGTGCCTTGACGGCTGATCGCGGTGAGGTTAAATGGGCTGAGAACGCCAATGTTGGTTATATGCCTCAAGATCCAACAGAAGAGTTCGCATCTGATAAGTCGTTAACAGATTGGATGACAGCTTACACACAAGAAGGCGATGATGATCAAGCGGTACGTTCTATTCTTGGTCGCTTGTTGTTTAGCGGCGACGATGTGAAAAAATCTGTCAAAGTCTTGTCCGGCGGTGAGAAAGGGCGCATGACCTACGGTAAATTGATGCTTGGCCGCCATAACGTATTGCTGATGGATGAGCCAACCAACCATATGGACATGGAGTCGATTGAGTCACTCAATATCGCACTTGAGAAGTATGCTGGCACCTTAATTTTCGTTTCACATGACCGCGAATTTGTGTCATCACTGGCGACTCGTATTCTTGAAGTCAAAGAGGGTAAGGTGATTGACTTCCAAGGCACCTATGAAGAGTATTTGGCGAGCCAAGGAATTGAATAATTCCGCATCGTCGAAAAAGAAAAGCCAGACACATGTTCTGGCTTTTTTTATGGAACTCAACGTTCGTGAATTTTGAAAGAGGTGAATTAGTTCTCAAGGAACTCTGGCTCAGTCAGGGAAAAACGGACATACATACGTTGATCAAATTGATCTCGCAGAGCTATCGCCTTATCTTTGCCTTTGGCATGCAAGATTGCTGAGACATAGTCTTGGCGGAATGCGTGAATGTCTTCTAGACTCATTGCTTTTAATAGCCTTCTTTGTAGAAAAAAGCCTTTTATTCCCAAATTTTCTTTGATCAGATCTGAGAGATACCGTTTCATCATATCAACGCGACTCTCACGATCCTCGTCTTCATCGTCTGCGGCCGCAAGTATCGCATCGAGATTGGCGTTCCAAGCATCATCACCCTCTGACGCTTCAAAGATGGTTTGTGATTCTTCCAGGTCTCCCATCGGACCGAATGTGCTGTCTATCATTGGTGTCTCTTGATTTTCTTGTTCTCGTGGCGGATTCAACTGCTCTGATGCGGTGAAATTTTCACTGTCAATGACTTCATCGCCATTTATTTTTTTTATATAACCTTCGACCTCTAGTTTTTGCAAACTTAGTTCGTTCAAACCAAGCGCAGCCATCTTTTGTAGTAAATCATCATCAGACTGGCGACCATCTACCAATACTAAGAGCGAACGCAGACGCGTAGGCAACTGATACTTGCGCGTAGCAATTTCTTCTCTTCCCTTACCAGTTTTGTCGTAGTTGCTGATATCCATGCAGCGCTAAAGGTCTCTAAAATTCAAAATGTTGAGGTCTAATTTTAGCCTGATTTTTCTTTGGTGAAGTCAGTAAAACTAGAGTATTGCAAAATATATCAATATTTTTCGCTGCTGCGGCAACAAGGTAAATAAAATTATGTATTGAATTGTTTCAGCCAAATTGAACACGAGATTTATTCACGTCGGGTGGCAATCCATAAAATCAATAGGCAGCGTCGGTGGGCTCTGGTAACATGCCCGCTGCCACATTGTTTAGAGTGATTCATGATTAATTTTTTCCGTTTGTTTGTTTTTACTTGTTTGATGTTAGCTGCATCACTTGTACGTGCAGATGCATTTGTGTGTTCTGGTGCCGACGGCAAGAGAGTATTCTCCGCGGAACCCTGCGAGAAGAAGGGAATGAAAGTTGCGAGTAAGGAGTTTCCTGTCGTCAGTGGTCAGGTGATGAGCGCAGTTGTGGTGGCAGCACCGAGAGCACCGTCTCCCAATGACCCAACCATTCCTCCAGGGCAGATTAGAATGTCCCGCGAACTCCTTCTTGATACCCCTGTGGTAGTCTTTTTGATCACAATGATGGCGGCGACAGGCGGTCTGTTTGGCTTACTTTTTTTCCGTTTTTATAAAGCGCATCATGGAAAATATAGTATTAGCCGTACCGACATGCCATAGAAGAATATCTGTTAGAAAAAAAGGGGCTCTTCAACAGAGCCCCTTTTTCTATTGATGTTGTTCTTTAGCTCATCTGAAATGGCAGACTACGCAAATTTTTTCCTGTTAGTCTTGCGATCGCATTTGCAAACGCGGGGGCGAGTGGAGGCAAGCCGGGTTCGCCAATTCCCGTAGGTGAATCAGCACTCGGTACGATATGAACGTTGATATCTGGTACATCCGGCATACGTGCGACAGTATAGTCACTGAAATTACTCTGCTGGACTTTTCCTTCTTTAAAGGTAATTTCAGAACCGGGCAAACACATACTTAAGGCCATGACAGCTGCTCCTTGAATTTGTGCTTCAATGGTTTTCGGATTGACCGCTAAATTACAATGTACACCTGCGGTAACGCTACGTAGTTGTGGCTTTCCGTTCTTCACTGATGCCGTAATGATATAGGCGACTACCGTCTCAAACGATTCATGTACAGCCACGCCCCAAGCATGATCCTTAGGTAACTTACGCTTGCCGTAGCCTGATTTCTCGACTGCCAGTTGTAATGCGGCTTTATGTCGTGGAGCCTTGTCTGCCATCAATTTTAAGCGATAGTCGACAGGGTCTTGCTTGGTCTTGCGCGCCAATTCGTCAAGCAGTGTCTCCATAACGAAAGCAGTGTGAGTGGAACCCACACTACGCCACCACAAAACTGGAACATTTACTTTGGGATGATGGACGGACAAGCGCATCGGTACATGATAGGGCTCTCGCATTCCTTCTACGGCGGTACCATCAATTCCATCTTTCATAAGAAAGGACTCGAAAGGACTACCAGCAACGATCGATTGCCCAACGATGACATGATCCCAAGCAAGAACTTTACCCTGGTCGTCATAGGCGATTTCTGCTCGATGCAAGTGTGCTGGACGATAGTAACCGCCGCGCATATCATCTTCGCGTGACCACATTGTGCGGATAGGGGCTGTGATACCCATCGCATAAGCTAGTTTCGTTAACTGTGCGCTTTCAGTCACGTAATCACAGCTCGGAATGGCTCGACGGCCAAAACCACCTCCAGCCATTTGCACGTGTATCATCACGTTTTGAGGTGGAATCCCCAGAGCATTCGCTGCAGCCATCGTATCCATGCCAGGCATTTGGCTTCCTACCCAGACTTGCGCCTTTTGGTCAGTGCCAGTACCAGTTACCTCGATAGTACAATTGAGCGGCTCCATCGCGGCATGGGCCAAATATGGGAAGTAAAATTCCGCGGAAATCTTCTTCGATGTCTTGCTCAAAGCACTAACATCATCATTGTATTTGAGTTTTCCTGTCGTTTTTGCCAAGGCTTGATATTGTTTTTTTTGCTTGATTGAGTCCACTAATTCAAGCTGATCTGTATTCCATTCAAGCTTAAGCGCATCACGAGCTTGCTTCGCGGCCCAGTAGCCCTCAGCAATTACTGCGACACCTTCTCCGCCGCGATCGACAGGCATACGAAAAACCGCCTTAACCCCAGCAATCTTTTTAGCTGCAAGATCATCAATGCTTTTGAGTTTGGCACCGAATACGGGCGGATGTGCAATTACCGCAGTCAACATGCCTGGTCTTTGTACATCGATGCCGAAATGTTGCGTACCAGTAGATTTTGCTCTTGCATCCAAACGACCTGTCTGTTTTCCGATGATTCGGAATTGTTTAGGGTCTTTGAGAGTGACTTGTGCCGGTACCGATTGTTGCATCGCCAAGTCCGCAACTTCTGCAAAATTCATCTTGCGTCCATCGCTACTGACAATAACGCCCGCGTCCGTGTGAATCGTAGCAGGGGAGACGTTCCACTTTGAGGCCGCGGCTGCAATTAACATGGCACGCGCTCTCGCACCGAGTTCTCGATATTGAGTAAAGGAATTCTTGACCGAACCAGAGCCACCCGTGATGTGCATGCCAAATGCTGGATCAACGTAGGCAGGGTTAGCATTGCCATGGACGCCGCGCACCTTACTCCAATCAGCATCTAACTCTTCCGCCAGGATCATCGCGAGCGCGGTTTGTATACCTTGTCCGAATTCGAGACGATTGATCGTCACTGTCACGATGCCATCATGGGAGATGTTTAAAAACGCTTGAGGTTGCTGGAAGGGCTTCAAACCTGCCGCTGCTTGTGCGACTTCTTGTGCGTCCGCGGCTAATGAAAACATACCAAGTGAGAAACCCGCGCCGACACTGAGTTTGAGAAAATGACGACGGTTTTGTACTGTAACTTCGGCACTATCTGACTTTTTGAGGTAGCTGTGAAGAATCTTCGGCAAGCGGCTTAAGTCGTCTTGTTGGTCGAATTTCATGTTATATCCTTTCGATCCTGAGCAATTAAGCCAATTGTTTTGCTGCTGCTTTGATAGCAGTGCGAATACGTTGATAGGTGCCGCAACGACAGATATTACCGGCCATCGCACTCTCGATTTGTTGGTCAGTTGGATGCTTATTTGACTTAAGCAGGGCAGTCGCGCTCATGATTTGCCCACTTTGGCAATAACCACACTGCGCGACATCGTGCTGAACCCATACTTCTTGTACGATTTTCCCGATAGGGTCGGCACCGATTGCTTCAATGGTCGTAAGATGTTTACCGCTTGCTACCGATACAGGCGTTACGCATGACCGGATTGCTTGTCCATCTAAGTGAACAGTGCAAGCACCGCACTGCGCGATGCCACAACCAAATTTAGTTCCCGTCAGCCCCAAGGAGTCGCGTAGAGCCCAAAGAATGGGCGTTTCGGGTGCGATATTAACCGTCTTTTCTTGCGCATTCACATCTATTTTGAGCATAGCTGTTCCTTTTTTTTTGGGATGGATCCAAGTGAAAATGTATATTACCCGAGTTCCTCAAAGTAGGTGAGTTAAGCGCTTTAAGCAAGGGTTTGTTTAGACGAGGTCCGATTTTTTTGGTGCATTATTCCAGTAGTAATTGAGCGAACCGTTGTATATCAACATTGCCACCAGAAATGATAATTCCCACACGTTTTCCTTTAAGGTTCATAGCAGGTTGCATTGCTAATGCGATGCCTAAACAACCAGTTGGCTCGATCACTGTTTTCATTCGACTCGCACAAAAACGCATGGCGGCAACAAGTTCGCGATCACTCACGGTATGGATGGCATCGACATATTTTTGAATCACAGGAAAAGTATGTTGCCCCAAATGTTGGGTTTGGGCACCGTCGGCGATAGTCTTAGGTGTGTCAATGTGCACAATCGATCCACTTAATAATGAGCGTTGTCCATCGTTGCCTGCATCGGGCTCTACCCCAATGACAGTACATTGCGGCAACAAATTCTTCGCGGCGAGGGCACAACCTGAGAGCAAACCTCCGCCGCCAAGAGGAACGAACAAATAGTCTAGTTTGCCGACTTCTTCGATCAGTTCTTTGGCTGCGGTGCCTTGGCCCGCCATGACATGTGGATGGTCATAAGGAGGAATCAGACTAAGGCCTTGCTCTTGTGCGAGTCTTCGGCCAATTGCTTCGCGATCTTCTGTGTAGCGGTCGTATAGAACCACTTCACCTCCATAACCACGTGTGGCTTCAATTTTAATCTTTGGAGCATCTTCTGGCATGACGATCACCGCCCGCATACCAAGTTCTCGTGCAGCCAACGCTATTGCCTGTGCATGATTACCCGACGAAAACGTCACGACGCCTTGTTTCTTCTGTTGTTCGTCAAATTGAAGTAATGCATTACATGCACCTCGAATCTTAAAAGCCCCCATGCGTTGGGTATTTTCTGCTTTAAAAAAAACCTCGGCGCCGATCAGTTCATCAAATGTCGTCGAATGTAGAACGGGTGTTTGATGGATAAATGCTTGAATTCTCTGCTGAGCTGCAACAATGTCTTCGTAAGAAATACTTAATGCCATGATCAAATGTAGGTTAAATGGGTTTGACGAATAAGCCGATTGTTAGCAATACACCGATTGTAACTATTACACCGCGTAGGACTTTCTCGTTGACTCGATGTAATGCCCAAGATCCCATCAATCCCCCCAAAATCGCTCCGATTCCTAGCACGAGGGCTTGTTGCCAATGAACTTCTGGGGAAAAGACGAAGAGGGCGACGGCAGATGCATTCATCACCCCTGCTAGCGCGTTTTTGGTGGCGCCCGCTGCTCTTGTGGCCAAGCCAGCCATGGTCAGTGCCGCCATCATCAAGAAGCCTATACCTCCGCCAAAGTATCCGCCGTAAATAGCAATGCAGAATTGCGCAATAGCGGCGGCCCAAGGACCGATATGTGTTGAGGTCTCATTTGTCTTGCGAAAAAAACTACCCCAAGCAAACACGCTGGTTCCAAATAAAACTAGCCAAGGGACGATTCGTGCAAAGACGCTTGAAGGCGTATTGAGTAGCAATAGCGCACCAAGTATTCCACCAGCTAAGCTGACAATAAACAGCATTTTGAATGACAAGGTTCCTGCACCTGATACGAGCTTGCGCCCAGCTAGTCCAGAAGTCACTTGTCCGGGAAACAAGGCTATCGTGGAGGTGATGTTGGCAGCGAGCGGTGATAAACCTGCGAGTATCAACGCTGGCAAAGTTACGAAGGAACCTCCACCAGCCAAAGAATTTTGCAAGCCAGCCCAAATGCCGGCAGCGAAGATCATGAAGAAAATAAGCATAAATTTATGTTGGGGTCGGAGACCAAGTCTCGAATATATAGAACATGAAAAGCTCATTATTTCATGGTTTTCTGGACCGAGTGCCTTTAGCGCGCGTATTTCATTTGCTTAGTGTGAATTTATTTGACGTTTTCTGTTCTGGTTTTAGTTTGGAGGAGTACAAGCTTGTTTTAATTTTTCTTCAATTCAGCATGTATAGCTTTTGCGTATCTTTTATTGAGATCAACTGAATTGGCAATATTGGTTTGTGTTTCTTGTTTAACTGATGGATGTTGAAACGAGGTATGGTACCGACGGCAGGTGCGAGCTTCGCTTATAAGCGTCTTAAGCGTTCGTTTGCATAAATTTGTTCCTGGACTCAATTGCTTTTTCACTGGATACAACTTAAATCGAAGAACAACTTGCTTCAAATTTTTTTTGCGAAAATTTGTGCCTTTTTCAGGCTATTTGCAAAAAATTGTACTTGTTTCAGCGATAAAGACTTCAGAATTTTCCTTCCCAAAGCTTGGTTTACTTACTAAAGTGATCTCTAGCACAGCAACATATTTGGACTCGTCTTTTTTTAGCGAGAGAAATTATGACTGAATATGACTTTGAAGACACTGATAGGTTCTCAAAGCGAATCGTGGGAGGTAAAACGATTGATACGAGCACCTGGCGAACCCCGGACGTCGGGGCTCTGAACGGCGATGCTAGCGTTAAATACCACGATAGAAAAGAAGCAATATTGTTATATCTAAGCGGTGAAAGCGACGAATCGATCAAGCAAAAAACTGGCATAGGAAGTAAACAAGCCTACCGTCTAATTAGAGAAAGATGTTTAGAGATCCATCCTGATGGATCGCCATATGGTTGGCGAGCGCTCGTTCACTATACACGAATGAAGCCTTATCGAAGACAAAAGAAAATTGTAGTTGATCAATTTGGTTTAGGTGCTGCTGGCGCCATGAAAACGCTACTTGAAAAGCATCCAGAACTAAGGGATTCATTCGAAAAGAAAATTCTTTCGAATTCAAATTCCAAAAAACTGGTCGAAATAAAAAAAAGCAAAACACGTATCACTGGATGGTTTTTGGAAGAGCTACGCAAGCTAGGTTACGAAGCACGCCAAGAGTGGCCTTTCAACACAAATAGTAAAGCATATTTCACGGTTAGTAGATACATTGATGATTTACTAATCAAGAACCCCAAAGCTCTAGCGATGAATGTAGGCGGTCCCGAATTAGTAAACAAACTTAAAACCGGTGATGGAACAAATCGACCTGTTTTAAAGTTTATGCAACGAGTAGAAATGGATGCTCATAAGTTGGACGGTCGTTTTTGTATTTCAATACCACTTTTGGACGGCGATTATAAAGAGAAAATCATTCATCGGCTGTGGGTAATTGTTATTTTAGAAGTTGTATCGAGAGCTGTGATTGGGTACTACTTCAGTACACGGAAAGAAGTTTCTGCTGACGATGCATTGCGAGCCATAAAATGTGGTTTAAATCGATGGAGTCCGAGAGATATTAGCTTCTCTAACGTTGCCTACTCAGAAAAAGCAGGGCTGCTGTCTTCTCTCGGAAAAGACTTCGTAGGTCTATGCTGGGAGGAAACGAGTGTTGACGGAGCACTTGCTGAGACATGTAAAACGGTGAAAGAGACTCTTAAGAATGCAGTTGGGTCTACCCTCATCTCCCCAGACTCGTCTTTTTCACAGCGTAGAAGCAAAGACGATCGTCCGTTTATAGAAGCATTTTTCAAGAATTTGGCGGGTAAAGGTTTTCAAAGACTGTCAAATACAACAGGAGCTAAACCGAAAGACAAGAAAGGTAGAGATCCAGATGACGTAGCTCTGACATCACGTTTTCAGTATGAATATGCTGAAGAACTTTTAGATGTTTTGATAGCAAATTACAATATGAGTTGCCACAGCGGAATAGGTGGAAGAAAACCGTTGGAATACGCAACCTTTCTCATGAAAAACTCTGGCTTGACTCCGCGATATGCGGACCCAGACCTTGTGCAGTCCTTCTTTAGTCTTCGGAAGAGATGTCGTGTACGAGGCGGAGCAAAGACTGGTCGTGCGCCATTTATTGAATTTGGATATGCTCGTTACACAAATGAAATTCTACAAAACCGTCAAGATCTTGTCGGGACAGAAATCTGGGTTATCAATCACAAAGAAAACGATGCGCGGATGGTACTTGCATCGACAATTAGCGGCACTCCTTTAGGTGTTTTGAGGGCTGCGCCGCCTTGGAATATATCTCCACATAGCTTGTCAGTGCGTAAAGCGATTTATCAAGCATCAGCGAAAGGAAAATTTAATTTAGCACCAGGCGGTGATGGAATTGAATGTTTTTTGAATTATGTTGAAAACACGGCACGTGGCAAATTACCGGTTCACCCCGCATATATTGAGGCAAGAAGAATCTTGGTCGAATCCGCAGAACAATTGGTTGGAACTTCAATGCTCGAGGCTGCAAAAGCAAGGGCAAGAGAATTGAACGTTGGTAGTTCATCTGAGCCCATTGATTCAAAAAATGCTGGAGTTGCAGAGACAAAACCCAACGTACCAAAATCCGCTGGCAATAATCAAAAGCCGGATAAACTGCCAGCAAGAAGAATGGCATCGACGAGGTAAATCATGACCTTCTGCTTACCTGAACATATAGATCCTCGGCATTCCCTAGTGACTAAGCAATATGCTGTATATACCCCCCCGATTGATGAAATGATAAATCAGATAGGTGATTGGATCGACCAACAGAGACCTGGTGGTTACATACATGGTGCCTCAAGACTTGGCAAGTCTCGTTGTATTCAGTGGTTCCTTATGCAGGTGCTTGTGGAAAAGTTTGGTAGCCTTTTGCCATTAATCATTTGGAATAGACGTGCCGAGAGCCAATCAAGTGAATCATTTTTTTGGCATCAATTGTTAATGGCCTCCAATTTCGAGTTTCTTGATCCTCTGAAGCCTTTAAGAAAATCTGAAGCTATCTTTCTGTGTAAGAACAGGTTTATATCAATCGCAAAAAATGCAAATCGAAATTATGTAATTTTGTTGATTGATGAGGCACAAGATCTAACATTGCGCGAATGGAAATGGTTGGTCGGATTGCAAAATGCCCTTGACTATGAAGGGTTTCTCTTGAGCGTTTTTTCTGTCGGCACACATCAATTGGGATATCAACACGAATATTTGGCAAGCACCGGCAACGCACACGTAGCCGCGCGTTTTATGGCTGCACATGCTCGATTCCATGGTATTCAAACTGTCGGTGAGCTCGAATATGTACTTAACGGGTATGACGAAGATTCCGAGTGGCCTGCGGGGAGTGGTATTTCTTTCCTTAAGTATTTTTCTCCTCGCGATTTCGACGCCGACCGACGCCTCGCGAATCGCGCAGGTTTATTTTGGAAGGCGCTTCTTGAATTGTCGCCTAAGAAACGAAATGAGTTTCCTATGCAACATATCGCAAGAACGATAGAAGCCGCATTATTTCGACTTGCAAATGGTGGAAATTGGGATGAAGTAATGTCCTATGAGAGTTTGTTGGAAAGTATTTCCAGAACTAACTTTTCAGATCACATGCGCATAATCGCGAGTGCAAATTAAATGAAGCCGTACCCTAAAGTGAACTGGTGGCCAGGCAATCTGATACCGTATGAATCGTGCCTTAGTTTTGCTGTGCGTTTTTGTGCGCTAAACAACCTTGGGCTGAAACAATTTGAACAATATTTTGAAATTAAAATTGATGGCTTAGCCAGCGTCAGCAGTTCTCAAATAAGACGAATTGCCGATTTGCTCAATGAAGATTTAGATGCGGTGAAAACTATTTTTTCACCGACTTCTATTCTAGGCAAGCTCTCTGATGATCGGTTCTTTCTCCGTAGTAAAACCCTAGCTCAAGTTAGAGTCTGCGACGAATGTGTAGCCAATGGATACCATAATTTTCTGCATCAGGTATCTTGGCTTGCAAAGTGTCCCTTCCATAATACAAGTCTAAGAGTAATTTACGTATTTAGCGGCGGCCAATCGAAAACTTCGCAACGTTTTCTCGAACTGAAACATGCAATGGAAACTTGCTGCAAGTCATGGCCCTATCTTCAGGACATTGACAAAAGTTTTCTTGAAAATGAAAACTTTAACCGTGTATTAATGTGGGCAAAATGTGCGCTTGATTCAGAAGATCAGCTTTTAAAAGGTTTAATGGTTCGTTTTGGATCTGATAGCGAATATGAGGAACAAACCTTAAAACAAACCATCGGACAGTTAAGATCACTTGAAGTCATTCCCCAAAAAATTGAACACCTATTTGCAACATTAGGAGAAACATGGCAAATAGAACTTCGAAGGTTTCCTTTGGATGTAAAAAATAACTTGAAGCAAGCCACTAAACTGCATGATCTCAGATATATTTTTAGTTTTTTCAAATCAGTTGGGAAGTATGCGAATCGAACAGGTTCGTACTTAGATAAATTAAAGTCTGCGCAAGCCAAAATAACTCAAAATTATTCTTCTTCTCGTTGTAGTTGGGGCCTAAGGAAAGATGGTTTTTATTCTCACTGGGAAAAGGTTGATCCTGATAATTGGCCTCATTGGTGTTGTCAGCGTCCATATGAAGTTGCAATCGAAGACCTAGAGCTTGGTTGGGGAAGGGCGGAGAACATCTTATCATCACGAAAGCTTGAACAAGAGAGATTAAGTTTTGTTCGTGAATCTAAGACTTTCTATGATGAAGGTTTTATTGGTTATACGCCAGAAGCGCAAGTTTCTGAGGATGGCCGACTATATCTCTACCCCCAAAATTGGCCCTGTTGTGAATGGGTTGATAAGTTTATGCTGGGTGATTTACTCAATACGATTGCAGAATTTGAAATCGAAATAGCTTTTGAATGTATTAGTATTTGGTTGCACGACATAGAGCTGGGGAAAAATCCTAACGAGAGGCAAGATCCAAGAAGTTGTATTTACTTATGCGAGTCTGAAGACGGAATAACAGTATTTAAATGGTTTCGAAGAAATGAAGCTATTGATATCCTGTGAAGGAGCGTTTATCAGCGATTAGCTAGTATTCGATAAGATCATCAACCGGATTGCTAATTTGCATGATGACTCCTTTAAAGATTCTAAAGACATGCAATTTTTTGCCTTTATAGCTGCTTAAATGTAAAGATTTGAAGTCGATATGCCGCTTGAACTACTGGTGAAGAGATAGCTAGTTCCTAAATTCGATCTGTATGGCCTCGAGAAATATCGCTTCTCGGTTAAGAGATTGTCTATCTTTCACTACCGCTTCATGACAATTTTTGTGAATTTACTAGCCACCAATCGGTAAATTCACGTAGATTTCGATGACTTGAATCGATGTTGCTTAGCTCTTCGCCAATATTAGGAGTGCCATTCGTTTCACGAGTAATTAGTGCTCGATGTATTTCCGGAGGCACCCCTCGATGATAGGGAAGGAAATCATCTACAAACACAATTGGACTTAGCAGACTTAGCGCAGGCGCTTTGGGACTTGTTGCCCCAGTGGCGCCGCTAGTTGCAATGACCCGTTGAATGGGGAACCCAAGTCTGGTCAAATTATCTAGTCGTGCGTCTTGAAATTCTGACTCAATGGCACTGATGCAAATTAACTCGAATCCTGCAGTTTCTAATTGATTGCAGGCTTGTATTGCGCCTTCGACAGCAGGGATAGTTCGCCAAAATTCGTCGTTAAAAAAGCGTCGAAAATGTACCAATTCATCGCCTTCCAACTTGCGAACATTCCAGCGATCTAACGGCCAATAGGCATTTGGATCTTTTAATGCTGGAAGATCATTAAATGCTTTGTGCCATGCGTTACGGTACGCGACGTGATAATCAAGCAATACGCCATCTGCGTCTAGGGCAATAATCGGTTTGGACATGCTTGAAGTTGATAGTCTTTATCAAGTTTCTATCTTAACGAAAACCCGAGACGCATAGCAATTAATTCCTGTTTAAACTTACCGAAGATATTAACACTCGCCTCATATGTATCTGCGAGAGAAGAACGTCCTTGATTCAAATGAGCATTCGGCGAAAAATGAGGTGTCTTATGGTATGGCGGTCCCATATTCAATGTAATTTCACTTTTGAATTCCTTGGCTTTCTCTAAGTCCAGCTTTTGAATTACTTCTGCCCTCGATTTGTACATGTTATCAAATTTAACGGTCAAGCCTTCTGGGATCTCTTGTGCTACCCTAGTTGCGTATGCGACTAAATCTGGCTCTGCTGGCATATAGAGAAACGCATCGCTTTCAGTTTCGCCATTACTGCGAAGTATTCGTCCGAGTACCTGACGAAAATGAAGTTCGGTTTTAACTCTAGTGAGGTGACAACAGACGCGTAATCTCGGGATATCAGTACCCTCACTTATCATGCCAACGGCAACGATCCACTTTTCTGAATTGTGCTTAAACTCATTGATGATCTGCTGTGGATCATCCACTCGATATGTAACGATATACGCTTGTTCGTTGAATTTTTCTTCGAGAATCTTGACGATCTTATTTGCATGTTCAATCGTGGCAGCAACGATCAGTCCACCAGCGTTGGGAATTCGTTTTCTAATTGCATTTAGCTTGTCAGAAGACTTTCCTACTAGGTAGACGATGAGTTCCTCGTTCTCGATCAACTGTTGGTAGGTACACTTTGAATCTTTAAGCAGTTGTTCGAATGATGAATAATTGAAGTTCTCGCTATTTCGCCTAACGGTTACGTTGTCGTTGTCAATCAAGGTAATTTGGGGTGTTCGGCAGACATTGTCTGCGACTGCTTGCGGTAGTCCGTAAACATAATCGCATTTGATTCGATTATCTTGGCAATAGCGAGCCAATACAATGGGAACTTGATCTGACCTCCAAGGAGTACCTGTTAACGCCAGCGTGTATGCAGCACGGCCCTGAATGTTCTCGATAATTTTTTGTCCCCATGCATTCGTATTATCTGGCCCATCACCAGCGCAATGATGAATTTCGTCAAAAATCACAAATATGCGATTCGTATCAAACAAACGCCAAAATGATTCATCGAGATGAAGCATGCCTTGGTAAGTCAACGATCTCCCTTTGGAACCCAGAAGCCCGTCCATTCGTAAGTTCGTTATTGCTGATAACGATAATTCGAAATTGCTTGCTACTGTGACCGAAGGTGAGAAACACAAGACAAGATCAATCTTATTCTCCAAGAACAGCCTATTGGCCAGTGTGGATGCCATAACTGTTTTGCCTGCACCTGGCGTAGCAAGGCAAAGAAAATGTTTTTCTTTGGTCGCAAATTTATGCCATGCACTGTTGATGCATTCAGACTGCCACGTTCTTAGCTTCATGTTTTTAATTTGAACTCAATGCAATTAAGTTTTCGATTGCCTTAACTTTACCCAGAAGCTTTGAACACCGGTCTCGCGATTCGTTATAAAGCTCTTGGATCTGCGCGCCAATTTCTGGAAGCTCTTTATAAATCGCATCGTACTCTTCGGCTTCTCCCATGGCGGTGAGCAACATCAGCTTTTGTTGGTGAAGTCTTTCGGTGAGATTTTTTCCAAGGGCGTCGTGTGGATTTTGTTTGCCATTATTTGTAAGAACATCTGGATTACTCGATTCTGCGATTCGTGCGCTGAACTGCTCAGTGTTAGTGTATTTATAAGCTCGTCCATCAGCCTTGACTTGCACAATATCTCCGGTCGACATGAATCGTAAAATATTTCGATGCACAAATTGTCGCGCAGACTTCGATTCTGAGTGAATTTTTGATGGTGTGGACATATACACATCGAGTGCCTGTCCGATTGTAAAAGTCTTCCCAGCGAGAAGCCGGAATGTATCAATTACTTCCTTCTTGAATTTTCTTTGCTTCATTTTTAATGAGGTGTTGTATCGAATTTCGCTACATTGTATCGCGTATCTAAAATCGCTACAATGAAAACTTCATCTTACTCACCGCACTATGAGAAGCTTCGATCTTGGTTGAAGGAGAGACGTGCATTGTCGTCATTGACTCTACGCGAAATTGCCCCGTTGATCGGCGCCCATTTCACGAGCGTAGGCAAAATGGAGCAAGATCGCAAGAAGATAGAATTAGTGGAATTTATAAAGCATTGTCACGCGATTGGTGCGGATCCACATGAGGGACTTGAAATAGTAATTCAGTCTATTGCCGAACAGAATCGAACAAAGAAAACGGTCAACCGATAGAAAGGACACAAGTAATTTCGAAAGAATAGAAAATAAATATTCTTCTATCACTTACTAGAAAGAAGTAGATTCCTCAGTTTTAATTCTGCGCAGCTGTCAAAGCCGACAAGAGAATCTGTCTTCACTAGGTTCGGTAAAAACGGCCTAAACAGATACGCCTTGTCATCAACTGCGATCCATTTTTCCCAAGGCTGATTTGTAGATCGCAACCATGCTTCGACTTCAGCATGACGCTGGTAGCCAATCACCTCAAGAATATCGGGATGTTCACTCCAGTTAGGGGTGCGACCAATGATGCGTCTTCGAATATCCTCACTAAATATAGATTGTAGATCATCCAAAGAACGCGTAGCTCTCCATGTGCTACTGATCACGATCTCGACGTTTACAAAGTCTCTCAAGACATTTTCGAATCTGGGTAAAAAACAGAAATGATCTGCCGAATCAAAACACGGTTCTGGATGAAGTACTCCATCAAAATCAAGAAAAATTTTCATCTTCGGTTAATTGGTTTTCAAGGTAATTCATAGCCGTCGAAATTTTGGTAGTATCAGATCCTCCTCAAAGAAGTCAATTTGTGAATAAATCCTTTAACTTCCCGCCTGATCCAAATCCATAAGGTTGACTTTATCAAAAAAAGAGGGTGCTAAGACTTTAATTTGTCCGAGTTTCGGATGATTCCAACGAAGTTGGCTAAGTTTGATTTCTACTAAAGCTTTGTTTGAAATTTCAACCTATCAAAATTAGACTGTCTTTCCTAATTGACAATTCATATTTGTCAATGTAGGATCTCGACCTTTTGTATTTTTCAAAATATCAATATTACATCGGGACTTTATCTGAATGAGATGAGTCAAGGTCAAACTTTGGTGTTAATTCCGATCTTCTTTATTGAGTTTTCCGTCATCCAAACGGACTGGTTCGAGAAGGTTTGGTTGCCTTGTAAATGCTTCTTCCGCACACGTTATGAAAAAAATCGATCAATTCGTTCGCCAAATTCTCACATTCACGATGTTGTTGTTTGCATCGTCTTTCTGGACATTAGCGAATGGTGCGGTAACTCCAGCAACTATTTCAGCCAGCCAATCCCCAAGTCGTCTAATCGCCGGACAGCCGTTCTCCTTACGATGGAGTGCGACGAATATGTCGACTACCCAAGGCGGTGTCTATTCTTGTTCATCGAGTGACGGAGCTTATTCAGGCGCACAGCTTTTTTCCGGCACGAGTGGCACATTTAGTTTGACATCAGACGCATCATGGGCTGGCAAAACTTCAAGCTGTGCATTCTATGCTTGGTATACAGACGGATCATCGGTTGCGGTGGCTTACCTCACGCTTTCATTTAATGCTGGTACAGTTGCTTTAACACCTCCATCACTCAGCCTGAGCTGTGGCAGTAGCTCTTCTACTGCACCTTCGGCTGCTTCAACAATCTGTAGTATGAGTAACTCGGGCCAAACCGCAGCATCTGGCATTAGCTATTCTGGTCCAGGTGGTACAACCGTGACAGGTCCTTCAAGCTGCGCCGCTAACAGCACATGCAGCAATGTGACAGTCCGTTCAGTGACCTCTGCTGGCAACTACGCCGGCACGGTGAGCGCAACGCCGAGTGCAGGTTCAGGCGGCTCTTCAAGCGTAAGCCTCACTGTTAATTCTCCAGCTCCATCAGCTCCTACCATTTCTGTGTCGCGAAGTATGGCGCCACTGGTGGCGGGTAAAAGCTATACGACGACTTGGTCCACAACAAATGCAACTTCTGTTTCTTTTACTTGTACAGCGAGCGGTACGGGTTTCGCTGGGTCGGCTTCTGTTAGTCCCGTCAGTGGCACTGCTGCTCCTAACGTCGCACCTTCAGCGTGGGTCGGGTATCCATCGACCTGCACGTGGACTGCATCCGGTCCAGGTGGTAGCACAGACTTAGTGGAGGGATTTACGACGGTCGCTGGAGTTACGCCGGCAGCTCTAAGTCTGACCGGTTGTTCTAATAATTCTGGGACAGTCACTCCAAACGCCGCATCGATGACCTGTAATTTGAATAATACGGGCGGAACCGCAGCGAGCGGCATTACATATGGCAGTATCGCGGGCATGGATGTTAGTGGTCCAACCGGTAGCTGTGCGGCGAGTAGCACCTGCGGCCAAGTTATTGTGACGACTGGTACGGCAGCTGGTTCCTACACCGGAACATTATCTGTTACCGCCAGCGGCGGTATTAGTGCTTCGAAAGCGGTCAATCTATTGGTCAATGCACCAGCAGCAGCCTTGAGCCTATCTGGCTGTAGCGTCAATAGCCCGACTACTTCACCGTCAGCGGCGAGCATGAGCTGCTCACTGAGTAATTCCGGTGGCACTCCGATCAGCAGTATTTCTTATTCTGCCTTAACTGGTATGACTGTATCGGGCCCGACTGGTAGCTGCGCGGCGTATAGCACTTGTGGTGCGGTAAATATCACGACCGGTTCTGCGGCAAATCTTTACAACGGCACGCTAACAATTACACCTAACACCGGCTCCGGAACATCCACTGCAGTCAATCTGCAGGTGACGAATAAAGCCGTCTTGCAATTCAGCGGATGTTCAATCAATAGTCCAAGTAACAGTCCTTCACCAGCATCAATGACTTGTACCTTGTCGAATGCTGGTTTGGTCGACATCACAAAAATCGCTTATTCGGCATTAACCGGCATGACCGTAACTGGTCCGAAGGGTTTATGTGAATCAGGTTCTGATTGCGGCACTGTTACCATCACTACAGGCACAGGCCAAGGCACTTATACAGGTACTTTGACAGCGACATCTACGCCAAATACGGGAAGTAATGCCTCGATTGGCATTAATCTGGTGGTGTCGCCACCATTGACCCCAGCGGCCTTGAGTTTTGCGAGTTGTACCAGCAATGACTCGACCAATGCGCCGAATCCTGCAACAACCCAGTGCATGTTAAAAAACACGGGGCAAACTGCCGTTAGCAGTATTTCTTATACGAGCTTTGCAGGTGTCAATGTCAGTGGCCCAACTGGTGCCTGTGCTGGTGGTAGCAATTGCGGTCAAGTAACTGTAACAACGGATGCTAGCGCTGGCAATTATAGTGGCACCATTAGCGCATCGCCTGATACTGGCTCAGGAGCTTCGAAATCGATCAATTTGACCGTGATTGAACGGGCTAATTTGGAGCTCTTTAACTGCCAAGTGAACTCGCCAACTATTGAGCCGATTAAAGCCACTCGTCAATGTGATTTGCGAAATTTAGGTGGCGTAGCAAGTACGGTAAATCATGCGGTTACTGGTGGGATGACCGTAACTGGACCAAATTCATGTGCGGCACACAGCGCAAACTGCGGTAAGGTTTCAATCAGCACTCCTGATGTTGCAGGGTTTTACAGTGGTACTTATACATCAAGTACGCCTAATGGTACCGGTCAAGACATGCCGGTTAGCTTGAGCGTGCAAAAGAGCCCACCGACCGGCACGTTAGCGCGAACATCTCCTGCTGATGCAAAACTTACGACCGGCCAGAGCTTTACTCTGACATGGACTTTGCAGAACGCAACGGATGCGACCCTCGTTTGTACTGACGGCATTACCAACTATGACCAGGCTTCAGTGAATAGTGTAGGCGGAAGCAGAGTGTTGGTAGCTCGTAATGAATGGGCGAATAAAAACATATCGTGTTCGTTGCAGGCGAACGGCGTTGGTGGAGCATCGTCAATTCCATCCGTGTCCTTCGATGTGATTGCGCCAAAGCCAACGATTAATGTGAGTCAAACACCTAATGCGTTGCTCGCAGGGCAAAGTTATACGGTAACTTGGGCGACGACAAACGCGACCTCACTCTCTTATTCCTGTTCTGCTGCTGGATCTGGTTTTGCTGCTAGTGCGAACGTTACACCGTTAAATGGAACTTCGGCACCAGCAGTTGCCCAAGCAGCTTGGGTTGGTTTTCCGAGCATTTGTACATGGACTGTTGTAGGGCCGGGCGGTAGCAGTACTTTCGTGCAAGAGATGCGTACGACAAAAGAATTTTCTGTCATCGCCCAAAAACCATCTTTATCTGCAGAGATAGTTGGTGCTGGAACCGCAGCGGTGACCGCAGATGTAGTTGTAGATGGTGGCGTTGCCCCGTATTCCTATTCATGGGCTCGAACGGCAGGTTCACCTTCGTCAATATTAAATGCGCAAGTATTGAATCCAACTTTCAGTGCCAGTCTCGTTTCTGGCAGCTCAATTTCGTCAACTTGGGAATTGACGGCTTCCGATAGTCAAGGAACTCAGAAAAAAATTACTGTTCCGATTACCTTAACCTCAAATGCGCCTCCCGCAATCAGCATTACGTTTACGCCTTCTGAGATTAATGCATCAGTGTATCAATCCGGTACCGCGTCCTCACAAGCTCATGTGTTGGTTGACGGTGGACTTGCTCCATTTACCTATAGCTGGGTAAGGAAGACAGGAGCTGTGAGCTCAATTTCTGACGCTACATCGAAAGATCCAGTCTTTAGTGCTCCGCTGTCGCAACCAGACCAGCTAATCGTTGAGTCGTGGCAAGTCACAGTGACAGACTCACTTGGTAGCCAAAAGATGGCAACTCTTGCCACTAATTTCCGATCGATGCCGGAACTTGTCGTTCAGATGACGCCAAACATTGCGTCGGCAACAATTTCGGGGGCTGGAAAAGCAAGCACTTCTTTATTGGCAAAAGTAAGTTTCGGACTTGCGCCTTATAGCGTAAATTGGAACCGTGTTTCTGGCAGTAAGATAAATGTAAGTCCGATGAGCCTCGCCAATGGCTATTACAACGCTGATTTTACAGCGGACTTAGCTGCGGGTCAGAGTGTTACCGAGGAGTTTGATTTTGAAGTAACAGATGCTGCTGGCATTAAGCGCTCGCAACGTGCAATTGTGACGCTAAGCGCTATTGAGCCAGTTCTCAGTTTGTCGGCGAAGGCAACACCTGCTGAATTGAAGCTTTACCGGAATGGTGCAGGTGCTGTTTCTGGCGCAATCAATATTAACGTCAGCAACGGCAGTGGGCCCTATCAATATTTCTGGGTTAGAAAAACAGGCACATTAGCTCAAATTTCGGATGTGAACTCAGCCGCTCCGGTTCTTAGTGCTGATTTGACTTCAGGGCAAAACGTAACGGAGTCTTGGACCGTTTCAATTTCTGACCAACTTGGTGCAAAAACAGAAGTAGAAGTACCGATCACATTTTCCTCTCTAGCGAGCGGTAGCGCTTTGTTCGGCATTGTTAGCCCGTCTCAAGCGGAAGGTATCGTGGTTGGCTCGGGCACTGCTGTTGCAAGTGTGAATGTAAGCGCTTTCGGAGGTGTTGCGCCTTACCATTATCAGTGGTTACGCGTTGGCGGTACGCACTATTGGAATCCTGCGGAAGCAAATAAACTAAGTACGATCTCAAGTACTACCTCAGCGACGCCAAATTTTAGCCTTCAATTAGAAGCTAACGAAGTTTCTCGCGAAGTGTGGCAAGTTACTGTATATGACGCCCAAGGCGCATCAAAAATTATTTTCGTCGATTTGTACTTCAAGTCAGTTCCACCTTTGGGATTGATAATTCCATCGACCGTAAAGTCGAGTCGCGATGGAGCCGGTGAAATCGTAGCATTGGTGAAAATGAAGGCTGAGCTAGGCAAAGCCCCTTATTCCTACAATTGGGTGGGAATCAATAATTCACGTATTCAGTTCATCGGTGCATTCCAAGATGGCGATTTCAGCGTGGGCCAATTTAAGGCGACTTTGGCTGAAGGTGAAACTCTCTCCGATCTTTTCCGCGGCGAAGTTGTTGATGCGACTGGAAATAACGTCTCAGGGGTTGTAACGGTTACTTTGACCGCGAACCCAGTGTTGACTGTGAGCGTTACCCCGAAACTGTTGACAGCTAAGCGAAGAGGTCAAGGGGGCGTTAATGCGTCCGCACAAGCGTTAGTGACAGGAGGTATGCCACCTTACTCCTATCAATGGATTGCACCTGCAGTCAAGCAGAGTTCAATAAGTGCGCTTGATACAGCATCCCCAAATTTTAGCGCGACATTGACTTCTGGCCAAACGGTCAGTGAATACTGGCGTTTGAGTGTAAAGGATAGCTCAGGTACTTCAAAGGCTGTAGACGTCGAGCTGAACTTTAGTTCTGAATATGTAGCGAAACCAACTATCGGTGTTACGAAAACTGTAAATCCCTTAGTAGTTGGGGTGCCGTTTGTTATGCGTTGGAATAGCACAGACGCAAATTCTGTTTCTTATTCATGTGTTGCTGGTGACGGAGGGTTTACTGACTCAGGATCCTTCACCACGGGTAGCGGTGAGACTCAAACTTTTACGCCAACTGCAGCATGGGTAAATAGCCCAAGTACTTGTACATGGACCGCGATAGGTGACGGTGGTCGAACCACGTTCAGTGATGTATTGACGACACAAACCGAGCCGCCGATTGGAAATTTGGTGTTTGATAAATGCGAGATTAGATCTCCCCGTCCTTCTCCACAGCAGGCCACGCAAAGTTGCACTCTGCGTAATAGCGGCGGAACTGATATCAGCACAATTTCCTATGTCGGATTTAATGGCGTACAAGTGACTGGCCCATCTTCATGTGCGAAGTATTCTAAGAACTGCGGTCAAGTTCTCATTAAGACTGACGTAGCAATTGGAGGATATGTGGGTACGGTTGCGGTCACGCCAGATGTTGGTAGTGCCTTAGCTATTCCAGTTAACTTGCAGGTTGTAAGTAGTCTCCCAGTCAGTTTCAACCTGACTGCGACACCGCAACTTAGTTACGTAAGCTCGGGTGCAGACGCGACCGTAAAATTATCAGCAATGGCAATCCAAGAGAGTGGACTCGTTTCAAAACTTGAGTTACTTCGTGATATAGGTGGAGGATATGTTGAGCCAGCACTTAATGTTGTCAGTGGCGATAATTCGAAACTAGCGTTTGAATACAATGCTAGTCAAGGAATCGGGCTGGCTCGATACAAACTACGAGCGACCGATTTGTATGGTGTCACCTCGGAATCTAAGGCGTTACTGACAAACGTACTAGATTCTAGGCTGTTAGGTGAAGTCAGCGGCGTACGAATCAATAAAGCAGGATTGCCAGAGCTATTCGGCTGGACGTGTAAGATCGGAACCAGCAGCTCGTTAACGTATGAAGTTTTCGTCGATGCGCCTAGCATATTTGGCGGAGTGTCAGTGGCCGTCGGGGTTGCCGATGTGTCGACTGAGTTTAGAAACTCTGAAATTCAGAGTGCTTGTCAAACGCCCGAAGCGTCGCATCATTTCGTCGTCGACCTAAGTAATTTGTATCTCGCATACGCAGGAAAGCCTTTATTCGTAGAAGTGCAAACGAATTCAGGAAAAATTTCCGGACTCCTTCCTTGTGCAGCTGTTAGTTGCACAATGCCTGACGGATTGCGTATCGCGTTAATTCAGCCAAGCAATACGAACACTGACCGCCTTACAGGGCCCGCGTATGTATTTATGAACGCAAAAGTGGAGAACCTCGTTGGGCAGGCTGATGATATTTCCTTTAATGTAAATGGTGAGTGGATTCCTGGTAAGCCTGACGTGCTTGCTGGTACATACTTTGCAGCGAAAGAAAATTTACCATCGAAGACTACGCCTTATCCGATTTCGGTCAGAGTACGTAAAGGTGATATGACGGTCTATTCGGCCGAGAACTTACTCTCGATTGATGCCGCGAACATGGATGTCTCTTTGAGTGTCTTGACACCTGTGAATAATATGACCGCGCCAGTGGGCGTTGCGATGAATTTATCCGCCAAGGTCGTGGTTGCCAGTGAAAGTACAGCTAAAGTTCGTGCCGTTAAATTCTTGTTCAATGGGGCGGTTGTTGCAGAAGGTGTCGATGCAGGAAATGGAATATGGAATGCTTCTTGGGTCCCGTTGCTTGCACGTTCCGCGCGTTTCTCAGCGATAGCCTTCGACGAGCGAGGTATTTCGCTGAATACTTCACCAGCGAGCATGGTCACTATCACGAATGGAAAGGGTCTCGTAGCAGCTTCGCCTGTCCCAGTTCCAATTACCATCACCCCGCCGTATCTAGGCAATCCAGACGCAGGTAGTTTGCCAGGTGGCCTTGGAGTTGATAAAAATGGTTCTGCTACCTATAGCATTCCACTCGCGGTTCCACCGGGTGTTAATGGTATGGTGCCAAGTTTGAGTTTGAACTATAGCAGTGACAACACAACAGGTTCGGCAGGTTTGGGCTGGAGCTTGGGTGGTATTTCGAATATCGATCGTTGCGGCCGTGTCTTCGCTACTGACGGTGTTGCGGATGGCGTGCGTTATCCAGTCAATGTGCAGTTAAATCCTTTGGACAATGCAACAGTCGTTCAAAAGAATGATCGTTTATGCTTAGATGGTCAACGTTTGATTCTAATCAATGGTAATAGCAGCGATGGCGACGCGTATTGGGCCAACGGTGCGCAATACCGCACTGAAATTGAGAGCTTTGTCACCGTCACAATGTCAATTGTCGAAGGCAAACATCAATTTAAAGTCGAAGGTAAAGATGGTCAGGTAATGACCTATGGCGACACGATTGATAGCTATGTGGCTGGCGTAGGTCGTGCAGATGGTTTAGCGCATCGCTGGCGTTTGTCGAAGCGCGAAGACAAAAATCATAACTATATTAGTTATTACTATTTGACTGATACCAGCACTGGCGAAAGTAAACCGAAAGCCATTCGTTGGGGCGGCAATTCAGCTGTGGGTCAAGCGCATTTCGCAAAAGTTGAATTCGATTACGAAGCACGCCCTGATATCAGAAAAGCGTATCTCGCAGGTAGCCGCAATGATGAAAACACACGTCTGACTACTATTCGAACAAGCACCGACACCACTGCCGACGGTAGTGCTGGTGTGATCGCGAATGTCTATCAATTGACATACGAAGCCACACCGAGCGCGGAAAGTGGTCGTAGTCTGTTGAAAGAAATCCGTATTTGTGACGGTAGCACAAACTGTTTACCATCGACGAAGTTTGAGTGGGGTAAGGCAGATCCTAATGCGCCGAAAGCATTCGTTGATTTAGGCGTGCGTGTAGGGCCAAACTTGTCGACGATGGTTGCAACACAGACGAACGAGCCTGTATTAGGCCACATCATCATGGGTGATTTTAATGGTGATGGCCGTACCGACATTCTTGAACGTAAGAGCGGCTCAGGCATTAACCAACACAAATTGTATGAAACATCGACTGATGGTCGTAATTGGACGGTCTCAACTCCATTCGCGCAAAATACGATAACGAACTTTACTGTCATGGAAACTGGTGATTTTGATGGTGACGGTAAACTCGACATCATCGTTGCCTACGAGCCCACGTCGGGCTCTCCGAGTGACTGGCGTTTATGCTTGGGGAAAGATCGTACTGCAAGCGGCTACAGTTGCAATACTAATTTGAGCTTCCCGGCGGATGCGTTTAGCGGCTTGTATCGCACGCCAGCTATTGCGCGTATGGTCAAAGACTTTGATGCCGATGGTAAAGACGATTTGTACTTGCGCTCAGGTCCTTATAACGTGAGTGCAAATAATACTGTTTTGGGCACTCGCTATATGTGTTTATCTACAGGCACCGGCTTTAACTGTCAATCAATAGCACCGAGTTCTCGTTATGACGTGAACTTCGGCGATGCTGTGTTGGATACCGCAAGTGCAGGAACACAGTACGCAGACTTCGATGGTGATGGTCACGTAGATCAATTGTCGTTGCGCAAATGTGTGTTCCGACGCAATCCAGTAAGTAGCAACCAAACGAATGAATGGTTCTGCGGCGATGGTGAATTGAACGGCCCAATGGTAAAAGCCTTTGGTCAACCGCAGATCGGTGGCTATTTATTCTATGGCGAATGGTTGCCATTCCTCGACTCTTATTCAACAGTCTTGATGTCAACAGCAGGCGGAACGATTACCGCTGATTTGAATGCCGATGGTTATAGCGATATGGTATTCGGGACGGCGACGATGTTAGATGGCTCTCAGCTGCCTAAGAACGCTGCTGGTCGTATCTGCTACTCCAAAGGCAATGGTGAGGCAGACTGTTTTGTTCTGCCAAAATCCAATTATTTGAATGGTAGCTTAGATCACTTGGTGATGACAGTCGCTGATTACAACGGTGATGGTATTTTGGACGTCTTACGTCCTGGCGTTGATACCTGGGGTGTCGATACGTTTAATTCGCTGCAAGTATGTCGTATTGGCCCTTCAGGCTCCACGCATCAATGTGATCCATGGACTCTGCCGAGTGGCGCCAACTTCTATGGTTGGAGCGGTGTGAAGACATTCTACGGTTTAGATCCGAGCAGTGAAAATGTCTACAGCCGTCCTCGCTCGATGTTGTCTGGTGATTTCGATGGCGATGGAAAACCAGATATTTTGACCTATCTCGGTGGTAGTGATGGTACAGCTGGAAGTACTGGCGATCGTTGGCAAATTTTGAGTGCTGCAAGCCAAGCAAAACCAGGCGAAGCGCTCGACAAGTTGATTAGCGTTACCAACGGCTTTGGCGCGCAAAGTAAAGTGGTGTATGCCGCTGCGAATGACGCCTCGGTTTATACGCCAGATGCGCAGTTACCAGAAGGCGGCGATGCAGTACAAGGCAAACGCTCACCTGTACGTCGTCAGCTCGTCAAGTCTGCAATGCAAAGCACAGGTAATGGTGCTTGGCTGCAGACCGACTATCAATATGCTGGCTTCGCTGTGGACGCGACAGGTCGTGGCAGCTTGGGCTTTGCACAAGTGACGTCGACTCAACGCGAAACAGGTATCACAAACTTAAGTTGGTATTGGCAGACTTATCCGCATACAGGCAGCGTTCGTCGTGCGCAGACACGTTCAAGCTCTGGTGTATTGTTGAGTGATTCGAGTTCAGTTCCTGATATGGTCAATATCAAACCGAATACTAGCGACTTAGCAACGACGATTTTGCCGTATACCAAATCGAGTGTGGTAAGTAAACGTGACTTGGATGGTACTTTCATTAGTACCACGACGAGTACCGTAGCGGCACCTGATGTTCGCGGAAACGTCAGCAGTACAACGACTACCACGACAGATGCTCAAGGCCAAAGTTTCATTGTGACTAAGGCTTCCGAGTACGACACTGTGGATAAAGTATGGCCAAGGTCGAACCTTAAAAAACTTACCGAGCAACGTACTGTGCCTGGTAATTTCGTGGGCGCGTCTATCGCGCGCAGCATCGATTACACCTATGATGGCCTCGATCAAGTCGCGACGGAAACAAGAGAAAAGGGTGATGCAACACTCGAAACAATCACTACTTACGGACGAAATGCTTTTGGTTTGGTGACGTCAACTCAACTCAATTACTTTGATCGCACGCAAGCATTACGCCGAAATGTGTCCGTCGCTAAAATGACATACACAAGCAACGGCCGATTCCCTGCAACGATCACCAACGCATTGAAACATACTGAAACCAAAATGTTTGATGCTCGCCATGGCGCAGTAACTAGCGTAAAGGATCCAAATGGCTTGACGACCTCCATGCAATACGATGGTTTTGGTCGCAAGACCAAACAAAGCATGCCAGATGGCACCGAGATCTACACCTACCAGAAGCAATGTGGGAACGCATGTCCGACAAACGCAGTCAATGTCTTAGTGCAAGACAGCATGCGCGGTGATATTCGCGTGGCGGTCCCGAGTCTGGTGTTTAGCGATAGCTCAGCTCACCCAGTTCGCACCGTCACGTGGGGATTCGATGGAAGAATGATCGGAAGTGAAGTGATCTATGACAGCCAAGGCAGAGCTTTCGAAACTTATCAGGCTGAATTTGTCGGCGATATGGTGGGCACGTTCATCAACAAGGATAGCGTGTTAGTTGCCCGCAATTTTTACGATGATCTCGGCCGCGTCACCAAAGTGGAGTCGACAGGTACAAGTGGCCTAGAAACGAATACTACGTCGTATCAAGGATTGACAACAATCTTAACCAACGCAAAAGGCCAAGCCAAGAAAGAAGTAAAAGATGTCTGGGGGCGTATGGCGCAAGCCATCGATGCCAAAGAAAAGCCAACGTATTTTAGGCATGATGCATTTAATAGCTTGGTACGTACCGAAGACTCATTAGGCAATGTGGTCGATATCGAGTACGACAAGCTTGGACATCGCACGAAATTGTCCGACCCCGATCTCGGTCAGACTACTTACGAGGTGGATGCCTTAGGTCGCACCGTCAAACAGGTAAGCCCGAACCAACGCAAAGCAGGAACGGCAACGGTGATGAGTTACGACGATCTCGGTCGCATGATTGCCCGTGATGAGCCGAGTTTGACTAGTCGTTGGGTCTACGATAATCAGCCAGAGCAAAGCTGTGCCGATACTCGTAGTTGTGGCAAGTTGATTGAAGCCTACACACTCAACGGTAGCAATAAAGAAAATACCGAAATGCATAGTTTCGATAGTCTGGGTCGTCCATCAGTTAGTACCCAACAACGAGATGTACTTTACACGCATACCTTAGGCTATGACACTTGGGGCCGTCTATTGAGCGAAGTTCATAAACGTGGCAGCAATACCACTAAAGTGTTTGAACGTCGCTACAACAATAACGGCTACCAGTTCCAAGTGCTGCGTGGGTTGCCGGCCCCAACTGGTGGTTATCAAGTTTTGTGGCAAGCCAATGACATGAATGCACGCATGCAGTTGCAAGCGGCCTCTCTGGGTAATGGTTTAGCTGTTAAGCGAGACTATTTCCAAGCAACAGGGTACTTGCAAAGTGCCAAGCTCCTGTACGGCACTGAAGCCAAACTCGAGGAAGCCTATACCTATGAAAAGTTAGGCAATGTGATGACGCGCATGCAGTCGTGGGCTGCTAGTCTCAACAATGAGCCGCCGCAGTTCTTTAGTGAAGGATTTAGTTACGATGTACTGAATCGTTTGGAAACCGCTACCATCAGTGGCATGCCAACACAAACCTTTACCTATGATGACATTGGTAACTTGAAGAGCAAGACGGGCGTTGGTCAAGGCACGTATGTTTATACAACACAAGGTACAGCAGGCTATGACGCAAGTACCGGTGCCAGCGTGCGTCGCCCTAATGCTGTACAAAGCATTCCAGGCATAGGCTCTTTCGTCTACGACGATAATGGTAATCTGATCAATGGTGCAGGCAAAGAAGTGAGCTGGACCAGTTTTGATATGCCCTATGTGATGAAGAAGGGCAGTGAAAACAGTACTTTCTATTATGGTGCAGATCATCAACGCGTAAAACAAACCCGTAATGGGGATGTAACGATTTATTACGCGGCTGGCATGGAAGTCGAAAACAAAGCGGGTGTATTGACCATCAAAACTTACTGGCCAGGCGGCTTAGGTGTGGAAATCGACAAACCAGATCAAGCCATAGATCTGTTGTGGACGCATTCCGACCGCATCGGTAGTGTGATCGCGATGACCGACATCGGCGGTAATTTGGTTGAGCGCTTGGCTTACGATAGCTGGGGCAAACGTCGTGCCTTGAATGGCGCAGAAGATATCGGCAATATTATCGATGGCGTCAAAGATAATAAGGGCTTTACTGGTCACGAGATGTTAGACAAGCTCGACTTGGTGCACATGAATGGTCGTATCTATGATCCGTTTGTGGCGCGCTTTATGAGCGCCGATCCGATTATTCAAGATCCTTTCCATTCGCAGTCGTATAATCGTTATACCTATGTTTGGAACAATCCGACTAATTTGACTGATCCGACTGGGTTCGTGGCGGCAGGTCGCGCAAGCGGCGCTGAACAATTCCAGTGTGCAATCACGTCCGGTTGTCAGGTTGGGGAAGATGGCTCGACCAGCCAAGTTGGTAGCCCAGACGATATTGGTGCAGAAGGGTCTAATGAGCAAGTTAGTAGTAATTCCACCGATAACAAAAACTTACTGACCAAACAAAGTGTTGTTGCACCAACTTTAACTTGGGGTAATGTATTTGACTTTGGTAAAGGTCGTCTAGAAGGAATAGTTGACGGAGCAGTTGACTCTCTCACAGGTATAGGTAGTTTGCTTGGTGATATATTCACTCTGCAGTCAGATCCGAGGAGCCAGATTGCAATGGCTCAGCGAATGGATACGCTCAGTTCTTCCTACTATACGTTCGGCCCAGCAATGCAGGAGATGGCTAGAAAACATATCATGTCAGCTAGACAGGGCAAATGGAAAGAATCTGGATATATCGAAGGAAAGGAAGAAGGGCCAAAAGGACTTGGTGTCGTAACTGGCGTGGGAGCGAGCAAGTTATTAGGAACTGTAGGAAATAGAGGTATTCCGAGAGGTAGCGTTGGTGCAATGCGCCGCCGAGAGTTCGTTGGTGCTGATTATCATGGGAAGTCGGACAATTTAAAAAAGAACCGGGGTCCAATTAACGGGCAAGATGCATTGGATGCATCAGTCCAGGTGAAATCAACATCAACACGTCGAGTTGGTGTTGATCGTGAAGCAGGTGAAATTGTCGTCTTTGATCAAACAGTTAATAATATTTTTCATGGTCATGTCCGATCATGGTCGGAGCTGACCGATCAAATGCAAAATGCTCTAAAGAATGCAAATTTAGTCGACAAGCGGGGCAGAATTATAGGGAGTGAGCAATGATTTTTCAAAGTGATACCAATTTGGATAGAGCAGATCTTAATGCTGCCTTCTTATCGAAAGACCCTCAGGTAATTTGCGATGCTTTGGTAACGATGGCATTTTATGAAGCTGATTGGAATTGGGCTCAAGAAAAATGCCTTAGCTTTTTGAAATCGTCTGACATTCAGGTCGCGGGTCTCGCCGCTACGTGTCTCGGACATATAGCCCGGATTCATCGACGCTTAGATAAAGAGAGGGTTCTAATTGCGCTTCGTGATGCAAGTTTGAATACACCATTTATTGCAGGTAAAGTTGAGGATGCATTAGATGATATTGATACTTTCATTCAAGATGATTAAGTGTAGAAAGCACCAAATAACACCAAATAAGACACCCATATTTAATATCCACCAAATAAGACACCCTGTGCGGCTGCAAAGCCGGTGAAAGATAGTCGGTGAAAGCCCGATACAGAGAAGAAATAGCGAATCACTCTGGCCCCGAGTCATGCGTTTGCTTCCGCGAGGTTGTAGACGAAGCGTTGACAGGGGATATTGGTAGGCGAGCCATGGAACCGCGAAATCCTTCCTTTGGGATGCCGACGCTGTTGGGTGAAGCGCACCAAACAAGACACCCATCTTTCATATAAATTTTTCTTGCAATTTAAATACTTTCGTCTGAGCTGTTGTCAACACATTCCAATAAACGGAGTCAACGTGCCAACAGCGCGGAAGAACTTAGTCTCTACGTCTGCAACACCTTATTACCACTGCATTGGTCGATGTGTGCGTAGAGCATTTTTATGGGGTAAGGATGATTTTAGTGGGCGTGATTTCTCCCATCGCAAAGTCTGGATCACCGAGCGTTTATCTGAATTAAGTCGTAGCTTTGCGGTCAACGTCTGCGCCTACGCGGTAATGTCCAACCACTACCATCTTGTGGTGCATGTGGATGTTGCACGAGCACAGTCATGGTCAGATCAAGAGGTAGGGCGTCGGTGGGCGAAGATCTTTTCTTTGCCACTGCTTGTAGATCGATACCTGAAAGGCGAGCTAGCCTTTCAAGCTGAAATTTCTGTTGCGCAGAACACGCTTGCGCTATGGCGTGATCGATTGTGTGATTTGTCTTGGTTTATGCGTGCACTCAACGAACCTATTGCGCGGCGTGCCAATGAAGAAGATCAATGTACGGGCCGCTTTTGGGACGGGCGATTTAAGAGTCAGGCGATCTTAGATAAAGCGGGCTTGTTGGCGTGTTGTGTGGATGTCGGATTAATTTCGGTACGGGCGGACATCGCTCATTTGCCAAAGAAATCTGATTACACATCGATTCAACTGCGATTGTCTGAATTGAAAAAAGCCGTGTGGAAACGTGCTGGGCCAGTTGTAAATCAAGTTAAATCAAAAGCGAATCGAGAAGAAAAATCCTTACGACAATTCCTTTACACCCATTCGCTACCTATCAGATGTCTTGACTTATTTTTTTCAAACTCGCCGTTTCGTGCTTTCGCCAAATTTTTGCTCCCTTAGTTCGTGTGTTTTCTTTTAGAGAGAACCAATATGTTACTTTTGGAAAAGCAGGTCCAAATCTACTTTTGCACTCTCAAGCGTTCTTGGTGGAAATGTTTATTTTGGTTAATTAAAAAATAATTGACTAAAAATTACTTACACATTATTATCCGCGATTCTCAAAAATTAGCCTTCGCTCCTAACGCTAGCATTCTACTTGTCATTGAGTAAGAAAGTTTGTTGGCGACAGCGCACATCTTCTCTATCCTCGAGTCTATCCTCATGACCTCATTCATCAAGGCCATCCGCGCCGTATCGACCAATTGCATCAAGACATTGGCTGGTTTATTGCTCCTACTATTTGTAGCATTGAATATGAGTGTGTCAGCAAGTGCGTTTGCCAGCAGTTTTGCCAATGTTGGGGCGGGTACGAACGACGCTCAGTTTGTAGGTCAGGCCGTGACCACGGAGATGAAAGTTTCTCAGACGTACACGCTCTCGGTCACGATGAAGAACGTCGGCACGTCGAAATGGAAGGCGAACTCAACCTATAAGTTGGGAGCGCAAAACCCAGAAAATAATACAAACTGGTTGCCAACTTCTCGAGTTGAATTGGACAGTGATGTCGCGCCGGGCGAAAGTTATACCTTCATGTTCGATGTGAACGCACCGAATACTCCTCAGTCGCTTAACTTTCAATGGCGCATGGTTGATGAGGGTAAAGAGTGGTTTGGCGAAGGCACTCCCAACTTGCTGATTAATGTTCGAAATGATAGCAGTTACTGGGTGCTCTTTAATCCGTTGGTGCTGAATGTCGTTGCGAGCAATTCAGACCCCGTCACTGCAAAAGTTACTGCTGAATTGAGTGGAGGTAAGTCGCCTTATACCTTCAAATGGGATCGTCTCTCGGGGACAGATATCATCAAAATTACAGACGATTCGGTTAAGGATGCAGAATTTACCGCAAGTCTCAATCCAGGCAATAACATTGCTGCGAAATGGCGATTAACTGTGACAGACGCTGATGGCGTTGTGACTGAATCGAACATTGATGTTCAATTTAAGTTTGATGATGGCGTTAAACCTTTTTATGTCGCAGTTAACCCTAGCGCACTTTCGTTGGAGGGCACTGTAGCAGGCGGGGTGTCAGGTCAGCTCGAAGCAGTTGTTCAAGGTGGTGTTGCGCCATTTACTTACCGATGGTCTCAGGTAAGTGGAAGCCGGTCACAAATAGCAGATCTGCAGTCTGCAAAAACGGCCATCTCTACGATCTTAGCATTTGGTGATGATTTCACTGAAACGTGGCAGGTGGAAGTGCGAGGCAGCGATGGAAACGCATTGATTGCCAAGACGGATGTTCGCTTTAAGTTGCTATCAGCTGCGGAGCCTCTTTCCGTTGAAGCTAGTCCAGCGACCTTGGTTTTTGATAGTACTGATCAACCCACCGTATCTGGTCAAATCGCGTTGACTATGAAAGGTGGCGCGCCACCTTATGATTACACTTGGACACCACTAGTTGGTACGCCGAAGTTCGTCATATCTGATGTCAATGGCTTAGGCGCAAAGTTCACTGCCAATACACTGACCGATACCCAGTACTCAGAAGAGTGGATGGTGACGGCAAGAGATGCTAAAGGCACAGATGCATCGCAACGAGTTCTTTTGGGATTCGGTCCTGGCGGTAACACATTTACGGCATCAATTAACCCCAATCCTTTGCTGATCAAGCCTTTGCAGGCTGGTCTGATATCGGAAAATCTTAAAGTCACTTCGAATGGAGGAGGGCCGGCTTTGGATTTTGAGTGGAAGCGTGTTTCTGGTAGTCGTACTGAACTTTCAAATAAGTGGAGCGATACAACTGTATTGGAAACACGTGTTTGCCCTGGAGATAATTTCAACGAGAAGTGGCAAGTACGGGTGTCAGATTATGGACGTTCTGGTCAGCCTTTTTCCACTTTTATTTCTACGCTAGATGTCATGGTTCAGGGGCCGAGCGTGGATGCGGCGAATGCGAATGCTACTCCTGTAATAAGGCTGACAAGCCCTCTCGATAAACAAGTATTCTGGAGTAATTCCTCGAATGGGGTTCGAGTTCAGGGTCATGCCAATGAGAGTGATGTTTTGGCGATCGAAATTATCGTTGATGGGCAGGTTCATTCTACCGTCAAGGGATCTAGCGTTGACGAAGTGATTGGTTTAAGTAATGGGAGTCATACGATTCAATTGCGAGCGATAGGAAAGTATTGCGCAATTGCGTTGAGTAATATCTCAGGTATCGTGTATTCGCAATCTGTTGGTGGGGATTGGAAAATTCCTGCATATCCTGTTTTTAGCTTGCTTACGCCAATTAACGCGCCTGGATCAAAACTTGCTGGGATTGACGCTGTAGTTTATACGACGAGCCCACGGGGGCCCTTCGATACAGGTACTGACGGTATCGACTACGTTGAATTGAGAGAAGGAAATTCACTTCTAGCCTCTGTTAGTGTGCCAAAACGTACAGATTCTGACGGACTTTACTATAATTTAAACTCAGACGTTCGTCTTAGAGCTTACTTGTCTGTTGGCCGCCATCGCCTCTTCCTCAGGGCCGTTACTGGCTGGGGAGTCGTCGGTGATTCAGAGAGCTTTGATTTTGACATCAAACCTGATGCTCCATCGTTGGCAGTCAGTGTATCGCCAAATCCGTTGTTGATTGAGGCAAAACAGCCTGGGAAAGCCTCCGGAACCCTCAAGGTCGATGTGAATCTTCCGACCAACCAAGATCAATATTTGTGGACTCGTATTAGCGGCACTAAGAGTGTTGTTTCTGACGCTTCTGCGAAAGAGCCCATTTTTAGCGCGGACTTGATTGCTGGCGATGATTTTGTCGAGCAATGGAGACTTACCGTTACGAGCGCGAGTAATAATGCCAACGCTTCAACAGTCGTTGATTTGCATTTCCGTGCAGATAAGGCGTTGGTCACGCCGGTAGCGACATTATCGATTGTTTCTCCATCGACACCACCAAATACATCGACCAATGCAAAGGTGCTTATTGGAAATCCGTTCAAGCTACATTGGACAATTCAAGGCGCAAAAGACGCGACTTTGGGCTGTACCGATGGTCTCGTGACGTATGACATTGAATCTATCAATGCACCAAGCGGCGATCGTAATTTTGTGGCACGTAGTGAATGGGCGATCGGTCGTAGCATCGGATGTTCGGTCAATGCAACCGCTGTTGATGGTGCTAAATTTTCTTCTGAAATGGTCTGGATTGACGTGCCAGCCCCTCCAACGATTAAAGTCGAGCGTGTGCCGAATCCATTGGTGGTGGGTCAGAGCTTTACCACACGCTGGACTAGTACAAACGCTGATTCTGTCACCTACAGCTGTACTGCTAATGGCAAGGGTTTCAAAGGAAATGCGACTTTGCCCCCAAATGGAAGTCAAGTTGGAACGGCATTGGCTGCATGGGTAGCCGACCCATCAACATGTGTTTGGACTGCTAAAGGCGAGGCTGGCACTCAAACAATAACTGAGCCATTAATCACTAAACCAAAACCAGCGCCCACCATCAGTGTGACAAATACGCCAACCGATTTGATTGTTGGTAAACCATTTAAGACGACATGGAAGACAACGAATGCGACGTCTGTTGCTTATAGTTGCACGGCAGATGAAACAGGTTTTGTAGGGGCTGCTACGGTTGATCCAAATGGAACAGAAACGCGCACACCATTAGAGGCTTGGGTCAATCACCCATCCACTTGCGTATGGACTGCAACAGGGCCTGGTGGCGAAA
Source organism: Affinundibacterium nitidum (assembly GCF_014284155.1). Lineage (GTDB taxonomy): Bacteria > Pseudomonadota > Gammaproteobacteria > Burkholderiales > Burkholderiaceae_D > Undibacterium > Undibacterium nitidum. Next base: position 250,503 of record NZ_JACOFZ010000001.1, on the reverse strand, counting down.
CCACAATCAGCAACAAATTGATTACAGAGTATGGCCTATTGCCCACGATTAAAGTCACACGTAATCCAACCACGTTAATTGCAGGTAAGAGCTTTACGACGAAGTGGGTGACGACTGATGCGAGTTCGGTGCAATCAAACTGCACCTCAACTGGCACCGGCTTTAGCGGTAACCAAGTTTTGGCTCCACAAGGAACCACAACCGCAGTTGCTTCGGCAGATTGGGTAGATTTCCCAAGTACATGTATTTGGACGGCTACTGGCATTAACGGCTCTACCACGGTGACAGAAGTCGTCGATACCGACGGCGGAAATCTACCAACTATCAAGGTCACAAGAACACCAAGCCCTCTAGTGGCTGGCGCATCGTTTACTACGACTTGGTCTAGCACTCGCGCAACGTCACTCAAGTATGTCTGTGAGGCGGATGGTAGTGGCTTGAAACGTACAGGTACAGTTGCATTAAGCGGCACAGAAAGCCAAATTGCTCAAGCTTCGTGGGTAAGTTCACCTTCATTATGTACATGGACTGCAAGTGGACCAGGCGGTGAGCGTGAGCTTAAGGAAACAGTTGCAACGATATCTGCTTCGGCGATGACGGTATCGTTGGACGCAAACTCTCGTTATATCCGTGTTTCACAAGGTCAAACAGCTGCGGTCACTGTCAGCGGTTGGGCGAATTATCCAAGTAGCAAAGTCCGTAAAGTCGATTTGTATCAAGACGATGGTGCAGGCTATTCTGCGGCACCGGTGAAAACGGTTACAGGCAATGCTGCCAAACTTCCGATTAGCTACGTCACCAATCTAAAATCAGGAAATTATCGTTTCAAATTAATTGCGACAGACCAAGACGGAAAAGTGGTGGAGTCTAGCGCCCTCGTTGTTAGCATTGTTGATGGCGTAGTTATCGGTGAGGTGACTGGCTTACGTGGTAATGCCACAGGTAAGTTAGAGCTTGTGGGTTGGGTGTGTCAAGATCAGAATGATCAAGCATTTAATTATGCGGTCTATGTCGATGCACCGTCACGTCTAGGCGGTACAAGAATCGAATCGGGTATTGCGAATATTGCTTCGGAAAGCAACCAGGTGCAGGTTCAAGAATTATGTCACACACCGAACGCGGGTCATCATTTTGTGGTGAATTTGGCGCCGTACTCATTAATGTACAGTGGCAAACGTTTGTATGTGGAAGCATCGAGTTCTGATAGCACGATGAATACGACTTTGTCATGCGCAAGTAACGGTTGCACGATGCCGGGCGCACTTCGTGTCAGTGTAACGAGCCCACAAAATTATGACCACTTTCAATATCCAGCCGTTGTTCCATTTCAAGCCAAGATTGACAATGGCTCTGGTCTTTATGATGAGGTTGCCTTTATTGTCAACGGCGAGACGATAGAAGCGGTACCGACAGCTGTTTCTGGTGTATTTACCGCACTCAAGTCTGGCTTGCCCGGTAATCCTATCCCTTATCCTGTGTCAGTTCGTCTACGGAAGGGTGGTACGACGATTGTTTCAACCGAAACTCGTTTCTATGTTGACCCGATCAACATGGGAGTATCGGCAAATATTTCTAAGCCTAATAAAGACCAAGTTGTCCCGCTTGGGAAAACGATCGATCTTGCTGTTGCAGTGGCATTACTTCCAGGAAGCCAAGCTCAAATCGCCGATGTTAAGTTCTATGTGAGCGATGCCTTCGTAGCGAACGGTAGTAACGCTGGTAGTGGCAATTGGACTGCCCAATGGACCCCATCTAAAGCTGGATCGTTCAATTTGAGCGTTAGAGTTTTCGATAAATTGGGGCTGATCTTACAAAGTGATGTAATTAAATTTCAAGTAAAAGAGGAAGCTGGCGCCTTAAGTTTGAGTCTCGCTACAGCTCGTACAAGCATACGAGTCCCAAGCGGCCAAAAGGCCAACGTTGAAGTGAATGCTAGTGCTACGAATGGCAGTGGGCAAGTCTCGAAGATTGAACTCTATCAAGACAATGGTTCTTCAAATACTGTAGTAAAAAGTATTGTTGGTCCAGCTTCTTCTTTGCCGCTCAACTACGCAGCACCTTTAGCTGCGGGAATCTATCGTTTTACCGTCAGAGCCTACGGCGACAACGGTTCAAGCAAGCTAAGTAATCCGGTGGTGTTGAACGTTACTGATAGTACGTTGCTCGGCGAAATCAGCGGTATTCGTTCAACAGCAACGGGTGGCTTGGAGTTGTTCGGTTGGACATGTGAAGACACTAACCCCCAAGCCTTAAATTACACAATCTACGCGAATGCACCGAGTAAACTGGGCGGCACGCAGATTGGCTCAAGCATCGCAAACGTAGCTACAGAGAATACGAGCACGACAGTTCAAGCAAATTGTCATACGCCTGGGGTCGCACACCACTTCAAGTACGATTTGACTTCAGTTGCATTAGCTTTTGGTGGAAGCCGATTGTTTGTCGAGGCTTCCGTGCCAGCTACAAATAAATCGATTACTTTGCCATGTGCTGACTTTAGCTGCACTTTGCCCGATGCGATGCGCATCGGCATTACTACGCCAGCAGACGCAGCGCGTTACACGGGCCCGGCCACCGTGTTTATGCAAGCGAGATTGCAAAACATTACTGGGGCAGCCGATGAAGTAGCGTTCAATATCGATGGTGAATGGATTTCCGCGCAGGCTGACAGCACTGGACCTGGTTTGTGGAAAGCAAGCAAGGCAAACCTTGTATCGAAAGCGACGCCTTATCGCGTGTTTGCGAAGCTGCGTAAAGGCGATGTGACGATTTATTCCACTGACAGTTTGATTTACGTCGACGCAGTAAATTTGCTTACCGACGTTGCTTTGGTGGCCCCAACCAATGGAACTAGTGTTTTAATTGGTTCTTCAGTAAATTTAAAAGCGACGGCGATTGCGAAGCAGGCTAGCACCGCTGTCGCGTCAACAGTACGCTTCTATTCTGGTAATAGTTTGATTGCATCTGTGCCAGTGTTGGGTGGTAACGCAAGCGGGCAATGGCTTGCGAATGCATCGGGTTCTTTTTCGATTTCATCGGAAGCTTTTGATGCTAACGGCCAATCTTTAGGTAGATCAGGCTCGGCCTTGGTGACTGTGGCTGATAATCAAACTGCAAGCGACCCGACTCCAATACCTGTTGATGTCAATATTAGTCAATTTTTGAATCTGCCAGATGCAGGTAGTTTGCCTGGTAGTTTGTCTGTTGCACCAAGTGGAGCTGCTACCTACAGTATTCCTATGGATGTTCCGCCGGGAACAGCAGGGATGCAACCGAAGCTGTCTTTGGACTACAGCAGTCAATCGCAAAACAGCCGCGTTGGCCTAGGTTGGAATTTAAGTGGGTTCTCAAGTATCCACCGTTGCGGCAAGACGATCGCCCAAGATGGCATTAATGGACGTATCTCATTTGATCTTGAAGATCGACTGTGTCTCGATGGCCAACGTTTAGTCTATGTTAATAGTAATGTTATCAGTAGCGCTACCTATTGGGCAGCGGGCACTGAATTCCGCACTGAGATCGATTCGTTTACGAAGATTGTGGCAAATGGTGATATCGCCAATCGTACCTTCACGGTGTACACCAAAGATGGACGTATCACTACCTATGGTGGTGGAACATCAACCGTCGCTGCAATCTTAGGTACACCGCAAAGTGGTGAAGGTGCTAAAGCTCCAATGCAGAAAAATGGAGCGCAGTCTTGGGCGATTAATGAAGTCAAAGATCGTAGTGGTAACTTTATTCGTTATAGTTACGATCAAGATAGTGTGACAGGTGAACATCGTCCAACAATGATTCGTTATGGCGGGAATGGTAAGCCTTCACATGCCATGGTAAGTTTTGATTATGAGACGCGCCAAGATGCTTGGACTCGTTACATCGATGAGACACGCAATGATTTACGCTTGCGATTAAAGTCTATTTCTACTTTTGTTGGTAGTAATTTTGACGGTAATGTAACAGGACCATTTGCGCCTACACGCACAACCGATCTCAGTTATGAATACAGCCCAACCAGTGGACGCAGCCTATTACAAAGCGTTCGCGCGTGCGCACGCCATCCATCAACTGGAGTCACTGAATGCTTGCCAAAAACAACGTTCAACTGGGGTAAACCAGATCCAAGTAAAGCACCGGGATTTGTGAGTCGTGGTGATTGGAATGGTGCGCCTGTATTGACCACTACAGGTAGTGATGGCCAATCCATGATGGTTGCGAAGAATCACGCTGACTTCTTTGCCTTCAGCGATTTTGAAAACCACGGTCGTACCGACGTGCTCGAAAAACGCGTGGCTGTGCCAACTAGTACCGGCAATGTGACGATCGAGCAGGGTAATTCCATACCTCCTGGAACAATGCACACCCAGTATCGCTATTTCCATAACAATGGTTCTGGCTTTACACTGTATCAATACCAAATCAGCACTGGTGAGGCATTCGTTGTCTTGTCGACGGGTGATTTTAATGGCGACGGTGCGCAAGATTTGTTGGTGTCGACCGCAAGTGGCGCTAAAACATGCTTGTCTCCGTTAGGAAATCCTAGCGCCCTGAACGCAGGAAGCCTCATTACTTTTACGTGCAGCTCTGTTTACCCTGCTGATGGCAAAAACACTGCCAGTGGTGCACCTTACGTGGTCGATATTATCGGTGATGGACGATCTGTCCATTGGGGTCCAACGAAATATATGCCTGGTACCGATTCGTTCCAAGCACAGTTCTGCTCACAAGGAAGCTGCATTACAGATGCGAATCCACCGCTGAACATCTTGAGTTCACGAAATTTCGCAGACGGTACGTCGCAAGAGCCAGAGCGTGACTACTTAAGCTTCGAACAAATGGTGGATTTCAGTGGCACAGGTAAATCGGAAGATGTTCGCTGGTTGCGTCCACACTTCAATGACTTCTATTACGAGCGTGATGGAACACGTGTCAACGTGAAGACCTGGGAGAATCTACAACCGACCATCGTCATCAACAGTTTTAATCTGCCAAGTGCCGCCGGTACACCGAATCGCATGGCTGATTATAAATTCCCAGCCTATGCCACACCATGTTTGGCAGCAGCTTGCGCGCCGTATGGTTTTGACGCACCAATTCCAAGTGCAGGTAGCTCGGCTGATTTTAATGGTTCTGGCTATTCTGGTTTGGCTTTTGGTTACTTCGGTAAAGATCGTTCCACTGGCATCATGCAATACAAAGACCCATCGGTTTGGCTCTGCTTGTCTACTGGTAGAGCACTCGACTGTCGTCCACGCAAGAAGCTCAGTGGCGCAAACTACCCTTGGGTTCGTGCGGTTGGCAACTTTGTTGGTGACGGCGCTCCGTCGATTTTGGTTCAAAATATGGAGTACAGCAGTACTTTGCCACCACAAGCTAAAAACTCTGTACAAATGTGCCGAGTCACCGGTGATGACACGACCAATGGTACTGGCGTTAATGACAGCAACCTAGTGTGTGAATCGTGGCCAGGTATTCCAATGCCAGGCCCAACTGATTCACGTTGGCCATACGATCAAGTCTATTTGATGGACTTGTTAGGCACAGGTCGCATGCAAATCGTGTACTACCATAGTGGCACTTTCCCAAATAATGGCAATGTGTGGCAGGAAAATGGTCGTTGGGAGGTATTTGAGCCTATTGATCGCGCTAAAACGGGAGAAGCACTCGACCGCATCGTCAGCGTAACTAACGGCCTCGGCGCAAGCTCACGTGTTGAATATGCGGACGGTATCGCCAGTGGCATCGTTACGCGTAGTAGTACTGCGAACCTAACTTATCCGCTGCGTTCCTCGCCAAACCAAGGCAAAATCGCGAGCCGCCTAATTCATTCTAATGGCGTGGCTCTGTCACGTTCAACGAACTTCCGCTATGAAGATGCGGCGATTGATGTGGCTGGTCGAGGTTCGCTCGGTTTTGCTAAATTTACCGTGACGGATGAACAGCTTGGTAGTAAGTCGGTGACCACATTCAAGCAAGGCTATCCTTATACGGGTATGGTGGATACGGTCACCAATTACTCGAGCGGTGGAGTGCAACTCCATTACACCAAGCACAACTACAGTTCACGTTGCATTGCGCAAACTCTGGGTTGTACGATGTTTGTGTACGAGTCCGACAATAACAGTGAGCATCGAGATCTTGATGGTAATAGTTTAGGAACCAGTTCAGTCGTCAATACATATGGCCTCGACTCTCTTGGTAAGGACTGGGGGAATTTGACCAAGCAAGTAAGTGAAGTCGTCGGTGGTGGTAAGAAAATCACCACTACAAATACGACCGACTTCCGCAATGACGTGGCCCGATGGTTAATTGGTTTGCCACTGACGAGTCAAGTCACAAAAACTGATGATGCAACACCAATCAGTACGATCACGCGAAAAATATCACGTGATTTTGATGGAACCACTGGTTTGATGAAATGGGAAGAAGCAGAGCAAGGCAATCAAGCTTTAGCATTGAAGCGCACGTTCGATCGTTCCAGTAATACCTTTGGTTTGGTCAATGTCGTCACTGAATCATGGTTTGATCCCGATAGCCAGTTGGCTAAAACGCGCAGCACAAGTTCTAGTTTTGATGCTAATGGCCGATTTGCAACCGCTGTCACGAATGCCTTAGGTCACACAGAAAATTCGAGCTACCATGCAGGCACAGGTGCGCGAATTAGCCTCACAGGTCCAAATCTATTGACCACAACGTGGACGGTCAATGGCTTCGGTCGTATCACCCACGAGTTGCGCGCCGATGGCAACGAGACTCGCAATTACGTCAAAGACTGCCAAGGGACTTGTCCGTTTGGTGGCAGTGTCGTGCAAATCGTAGATTCATTCAACGGTAGTGCTCGTACCACCGTTCCACAATTAAGTTTTAGTGATAACGTGGGACATCAAGTCGGTACGCAAAGTTTCGGCTTCAACGGCACTATCGTGTACGCAGATAAAACCTACGATAGTTTGGGTCGAGTGGTCGAAACGAGCCAACCATACTTTGTGAATGAAACACGTTACTTAGCGAATCGTATCAACGAATACGATGAACTTGGCCGAGTGAGGAGTTTGCAGAACTATGGCGCTGGTGGCGCACCTCAGGTGACAACGACCCAATACAATGGTTACCTAATTACGACCACAAACGCACTCAATCAAGTGCGACGTGAATTGCGCAATGCGCAGCAACAATTGATTGAGGTAACAGACCCCATCGGTGGTAAAACAGCGTTTAACTACGACGCCTTTGGTAACTTGATCAAAACGACGGACCCCTCAGGCAATGTGATTAAGGTCGAGTACGATAGTCTCGGTCGTAAAACGGCATTGCGTGATCCTGACTTAGGTTTTATCGAATATAAAGTTAACCCATTAGGCCAAACTTGGGCGCAGATTAGTCCTAAGCAACGCCTAGCAGGCCAGCAAACACGCACTGTGTTCGATATGCTGGGACGTATGACAGCACGCTATGAAACAGATTTGGAAAGCCACTGGGTGTATGACGTCGGTAATAAAGCGATTGGGCAATTGCAAGAAGCCTATACCGGCACAGCTACAAACAAAACCTATAGCCGTACGCATACGTTTGATAGTTTCGGTCGCCCGCAAGAAACAGCACAGTTATTGACTGACGGTGTGTACAAATCGCTGTCACAGTACGATGCATGGGGGCGTTTGATTACAAACAAACATAATCGTGGCGCTGATCCCTCTAAAGTCTTTGATCAGCGTTATAACCGCTTTGGTTATTTAGATCGTGTTGAGCGCGGTGCTCTGAAATTGTGGCAAGTCAAAGTACAAGATGCGGCGAATCGTGTACGTGAAGCAGCCTTAGGTAATGGCCTCAACGATACGCATGCGTACAACGCTTATTCAGCTTTGCTTGAATCAGGGAATGTGAAAACGACCAGCACCAATGAAGCACGCGTGCAGCAAGGCTATGAGTATGATGCCATTGGTAGTGTCAATAAACGTACTTTGTATTGGAGCGGCAGTGCCGATGGGTTTATTGAGAAATATGAGTATGACAAACTCAATCGCTTGGTCAAGTCAACAATCGATTTGTCGACGTTCCCAGTCCAAGAATATCGCTACGATGCAACCGGTAATTTGACATTTAAGACCAATGTCAGTAGCGGTAACTATGAGTATCCTGCTCAGGGACCAACAAGCGTTCGCCCCCATGCGGTACAGAGCATTCCTGGTGTAGGCAGCTTCACTTACGACGACAACGGTAATCAAACGAGTGGAAATGGTCGCACTATCACGTGGATGAGTTTTGATATGCCTTTGCGTATCAGTAAAGGTGCGGTCTATAACGAGTTCAAGTACGGTCCAGAACATCAACGCACACTGCATACCAGTGATACCGGCAACATCGTCTATGCTGGCGTGCAAGAAGTCGAAACCAGATCAGGTGTCAAGACCATCCGTACTTACTGGCCGATGGGTATCGGTTTTGAGTTCGAAGAAGGCAGCAAAGCGACGCAATTGGTTTGGAACCATAGCGAGCGCTTAGGTAGTATCGTGGCGCAAACTGACGTCAATGGTCAATACCTCGTGAGTGATGGCAAAGCGCATAAATTTGCCTTTGATAGTTGGGGACATCGCTTTACTTTGAATGGTGGTGCGACGCCAGAACCAACGACATTAGGCTCTAATGTCGATCATCGCGGGTATACCGGGCATGAGATGTTGGATTCGCTGGATATGGTGCATATGAATGGGCGGGTTTATGATCCGTTGGTGGCGCGGTTTGTGAGTGCGGATCCGATCTTGCAAGATCCGATGAATGGGCAGAGTTATAATCGATTTGCTTATGTGCTCAATAATCCTACTAATTTGACGGATCCGACTGGGTTTGAACCAGACGCGGCAGATCGAGCCTATGGGGCGGCCGTTGGCATGATGAATTTAACCCCTGAACAACGTCAAATTTGGATGGCAGGTGAAGCTGCTGCAGGTCGATGGGGTGGAAATGATGCTTTGAAAGGACATGCGGTCGGTTCCGCTATAAGAGAGCTAGCGACAACAGGAAGAATCAGTCCAGAAACTGGCGCGCAAGCTGTAGTCGCGTTGGTGGAAGCCAAACAAAACCGTCAAGCTGAAAGGGCGTCCGTTGGTAAGGACGCGTCGCCTTCTGAGCAAAGCTCATTGAATGCGGTAAAATCACAGTCCAAGAATGTAGCGACGAGTGACAAATCTCAGGATACTAAAGCTGCGCCCACCGGATCTGAGCGCGCTAAGAATTCAGGTACTGATGGTGAGAAAAGAAAAGAGACGTCTCGAGCAGCGCGGCGCGAAGCGATGCGGGATGAAGGGATCCCAACGAGTCAACAACCAAAATCACAATCCAAGAATGATTCAGGCCGTGAATATCAGTACGAGGTCCCGAAGGAAGGTGGAGGTCTTCAAATTAAGTCCGTACAGCAACAAACTATGGACCGTGGTCATGAAAATGATCCGCATTGGGAGGCTGGTAAGGTTCGAACTGATCCAGCTACTGGTGAAGTGCGGATGACCAAACATGATCGCCCAAAATTGACAAATGACAAGTCGAAGGTTAACTATGACAACAACGAAAAATAATGGTAGCGAGCGCTTGGCTCAGTATTACACACAATTGCAGAATTTAGTAAAGGACAAGTTGGCTGTTCCTGACCTCTTGTCTTTTGCTGATATTGGTGCATTGCGAGATAAAGTCAAATCAATAGAAGTCATATCCAAAAAAGTTTATCAGCTTCCTTTTTGCGAGAAAAGTTCCCCTCGATTCGAAAAGTTTGTGCTGAGCTTAGCACGTGCTCAGAATGAGTCTGTATTAATTTGGACAGAACTTTCAAATGAGTTTGGCCCAGCGAAGTTAAAATCGTTATTGGATGTTGATTTTGATTTTCCGTTTGGTACTCTCCCTGAGGGCATCGTTGTAATTGTCAATCAAAGTGGATCAGGCAAAATTTTACTGGATTGGGAGGTTGATCCCGATGAGGGACAGATGCTTACACTGGAGGTTCTCGGTGATAAATGGACTAACATAGAATTTTGACAGAGCAATAGTTTGTTTTGTTTCTGTTTTTTTTATGTTTGCTGGTACAGTGGAGGTTTTGCAAAAGTACCCATATTGAATGTTTGGTGGTTTTTTTCAGAGGATTAGTTTGGCGAAAATCTACTAACTAAGACACCCATATTTCGTGTTGTAACCCTCCCGTAAAATCGAGCATCAACATGAGCGCCCCATATTCGTGTATCAAAGTTATTGGTAAGGAAGTCAGTGTAAAATTGGTGGTGTGTGCCTCCGAGACTTAGTATCATAAATATCTTATTTTGTTTGGGTTGAGAATGATTAATAAAAAGAGATTCTTTCTTTTCGCACTTTTAATTGGTATGGCACCTTTCGCAGTGGGTTTTCTTCAAGGTCTATCAATGTCAATTTTTTTTGAGGCATATGGTTTTTATAAATCACCAGCTGATGCAGCGATGAATGTACGGTATGTTCGTTGGTCGATTCTTGTAGTAATAGGGTTTGCTTTTTACATCTGGTATTTGGTAGGGGCTCAAAAGAAGTCAATTATGGATTTACTAATACTTTTTTTGGTTTCACTTACCGTAAGCTTTGTCCCCGACTTGTTTTTTGGTGGTGTCAACTTTTCAGACGTCTTTAGCTATTTTTCACTTGGACACTTACTTGTAGCTCTGTTGGCCTACATTATGTGTTTAGCTTTGAATAGGGGCACCAGTAGTAGACAAAGCACCAAATAAGACACCCATCTATCATATAAATTTTTCTTGTCATTTAAATACTTTTATCTAAGCTGTTGTTATTGGTTACTTTCGAAAGGAAGTCATATGCCAACAGCCAGAAAGAATTTGGTGGCAATGTCTGCCACGCCTTACTATCACTGCATAGGCCGCTGCGTACGCAGGGCCTTCTTGTGGGGTAAAGATGATTGTTCTGGGCAAGATTTTCTCATCGCAAAGCTTGGGTCACCGAGCGTTTATCTGAATTAAGTCGTAGCTTTGCGATTAATGTCTGTGCATACGCAGTAATGTCCAATCACTACCATCTTGTGGTGCATGTGGATGTTTCACGAGCGCGGTCATGGTTAGATCAAGAAGTAGGACGTCGGTGGGCTAAGATCTTTTCTTTGCCTCTACTTGTAGATCGATATCTGAACGGCGAGCTAGTCATTCAAGCTGAAATTTCTGTTGCGCAGAAAACGCTTAGACTATGGCGTGATCGATTGCGTGATTTGTTCTGGTTTATGCGTGCACTCAATGAGCCGATCGCACGTCGTGCCAATGAAGAAGATCAATGCACTGGGCGTTTTTGGGAAGGGCGATTTAAGAGTCAGGCGGTCTTAGATGAAGCGGGCTTGTTGGCATGTTGCGTCTATGTCGATTTGAATCCGGTGCGTGCTGGAATTGCCAAGACGCCAGAGCTTTCCGATTTCACTTCGATACAACAGCGGTTAATGCAAAAACGTATTCGACGTTTACCTCGCAAAGAGGATACAGAGAGAGCACCTACCAGCGAAAAAAATAGTGATATCTCACATAGGTTTTCGGCGCTGTCGAAGGCGAAATCAGGCTGGAATTCTCACCGGCATTTCCCAAAACTGCATCGCTTTGCTAATGATCTAAATGCAGATCCAGCCAAAGGCATGCCATTTCGCTTAGTAGACTACATTGTGCTGGTCGATTGGACTTCACGTGTTGTGCGTAAAGATAAAAAGCATGCGGTCGATGAGAAATTACCTCCCATACTTAGCCGCCTCGGGTTCACGCGAGAGAACTTCGAAGAGCACATGCAAGCGAAAGCGATGCGAAGAGGTACTGTGATTGGACAACTACACCGTATCCGTGCTTATGCCTGTCATCTGAAGAAACGCTGTGTCGTTGGCGTGAATGTTCGTGTACAGATGCAAGTAGCGTAAATGGCGGGTGCTTGGTATCACATTGAATACCATCCAAGTTGCCTTGAAAACATTGTTGCGCTTTGTTTTCCTTGCCTTTAGCCTGATGAAAAATAGATTTCACAATAGGTTTTTCGACACTGTTTTTCTGCTATCATACGGCACTTTATTTTGTTGATTAAATTGCCACACTGAAACAGTTGAGCGATTGCTCGCTGGTCTATTCTTCACACCATGCTCCGCCACTTTTTTCCTTATCTGCGATTTCATTTTCGCCGCGCCTTGCATACGCAATTGGGGTGGTTGTTGGCGTGCTTGGCTGCGTTTGTAATCTTAGTGGTGGCCATCGTGTTGTGGACGTGGCAGTGGAATCAGTTGTATAGCCTGAAGCAAGAAGCATCGCGACTACAGACGGCCGTGGTGCAGCGCCAGCAAGAGAATGCAGAAACGGCCAAGAAAATTCAAGCGCCTATTGTGTTGCCTGCGTTTCACAATGCGAGTTTTATTCGCTCTTTGCACAAGGTGGCAGGGCGTTCGCACTTGGCATTGAACGAGATGAGTTATGTACTCGACGAAGCGCCAACGCAACCATACTTACGCTATCGCATTCAGTTTTCGGTGTTGAGCAATTATCCGTCGCTACGCCGTTTCATTAAAGATATGCATGCCGAGTTTGGGCATGTGACGCTCGATTCTATGTCGTGCTCGCGTGAAGACATTACGTTTGCTGAACTCAATTGTGATTTGAGTTTCACCGCTTTCTTCGCTCGAGGTGAGCGTGGATAAGGCGTCGAAAAAACGGTGGGCGATTTGGCTGTTGTTATTGTCGGTGACAGTCGCAGCGATATTCGCGCCGGGGCCGGAGGAAGAACAAGTATCAGCGGCAAAGCCACGTGACACTGCACAGAAAAAAACGGAGGCAATGCAAGTCGCCTCTGCTGCTTCTGCAGATGACTATGATGAGGCAGATCCTTTTGCACCACGTGGCTGGGAGCCGCCGCCACCTCCACCGCCGCCCGCACCAAAACAAATTGCTGTGCAACGGCAAGAGCCGGTAGCACCCGTTGTCGTTAGTGCGCCGCCACTGCCGTTTAACTACATGGGCCAGCTCAATGATGGTGGTGAGCAAGTGGTTTATCTTGGCCGCGGTGAACAGTTAATTTTGGTGCGCGCAGAAGACACGGTTGAAGGTGTTTACAAAGTGCTGAAGATGTCCGCCAACGAGATTGAATTTCTTCATTTGCCAACTGGCGAAAAACAAATATTGAATATGAATACGGCAAGACCATGATAACTAATTGGTTCACTTCTCTGCCAACTTTGGCTTTACGCAAAACATTCGCCACCACGACCATGGTCTTGCTCGCCTTGTTATTAGGCGCTTGTGCGGCCGAGTTTCATCATCGTGATGGCTTATACGCGATGAAGAAACAAGATTACGAAGCCGGTATTCGTCATCTCGCTGAAGCCGCACGTTTGCGCCCAAATGATTTGGAAATACGTAACGACTGGCTGCGCGCCCGTGAGCAAGCGACCGCCCGTTTGTTAAAACAAGCAACAGATGCATTTGCACTTGGGCGTAGCAAAGACGCAGAGCGCGCTTATTATTCCATTCTGCAATATGACCAAAACAATGCAATGGCGCGCTCTGGACTTGAAGTATTGCGTCGCCTTGAACTGTCTTTGGCCGACGTGGCGAAAGCGAAAGAAGCATTGCAAGAGGGCGATATAGAACAAGCGACAGAAGCCGTTGATCGCGCACTCAAAAACAGCCCAGATTTGCAACCGGCGAAGCTACTCAAGCGAGAGCTGGATGCAAAGCAAAATAAAGACGCGATCACGGTGCCGCGCTTAGGTGCGATGTATAAAAAGCCGATTAATCTTGAATTTCGCGAATCTAACGTAAAAATGATTTTTGATGCGCTGTCTCGTACGACGGGCATTAATTTTATTTTTGATCGTGATGTGCGCTTTGATCAACGTACGACAATTTCTCTCAAAAACACGACGCTTGATGATGCGATTGATGTGGTGTTGTCGACCAATGCGCTTGATAAAAAAATCTTGAATGCTAACAGTGTGTTGATTTATCCAAATAATTCACAAAAGCAAAAAGAGTATCAAGATTTAGTGGTCAAGGCTTTTTACATGGCCAATATCGATGCCAAGCGGGGCGCGGAGATGTTAAAGACGATCTTGAAAGTTAAAGATATTTACATCGATGAAAAATACAATATGTTCGTCTTGCGCGAAAGCCCCCAGACGATTGCCTTGGCGGAGAAATTAGTGGCACTGCACGATCTGGAGGAGCCTGAAGTCATGTTGGAAGTCGAAGTGCTTGAAATCAATCGCTCTAACTTGCTCAATTTGGGCTTGCAAGTGAATAGCCAATTTACTGTGGCACCTTTGAACGATTTAGTCTCTAACACCGGCAGTGGCACTGGTAGTACCGCGAGTACAGGCGGTGGCCAAACCATCAAGCTTAACGATTTTAAAAATATTAACTCGAATTTGCTCGGGGTGACGCTACCAAGCGCGACGCTCAGTTTGCGTAAGACAGATGGCGACGCTAAGTTGTTAGCAAACCCAAGTATTCGTGTGCGTGACCGTGAAAAAGCGAAGTTCATGGTCGGCGACAAAGTGCCTGTGGTCACTACGACCAGTACCGGTACCTATGTTTCTGAAAACATCAATTACGTCGACGTTGGTTTGAAATTAGATGTAGAACCGGACATCCATTTACGTGATGAAATCGGCCTAAAGATTAATCTGGAAGTGAGTTCTATCGTTTCTACGACGAAAACGAACAATGGATCTCAAGCCTATCAAATTGGTACGCGTAATTTTTCAAGTGCCTTGCGCTTGAAAGATGGCGAGACACAAATCTTGGGAGGCTTGATTAGCGACGAAGATCGTAAATCAGCAAATCGCATTCCTTTCTTGGGCGACCTCCCGATTTTGGGCCGTTTGTTCTCGAACCAAACCGATTCCACACAGAAAACGGAAATTGTCTTGTCGATTACGCCGCACTTGGTGCGCAATATGCGTCGTATTGAAGCATCGAGCGAGGCTTTCTGGTCGGGCACGGAGCAAAATCTACGTAGCAAGCCCATCATGTTACGTAATGCCGAAGAAGTTGAGCCGACTAAAGCAACTGGCGGAAAAGCGGATGCTAATACTAATGCTACTAAGCCATCGACTTTTACACCGGATAACCGCAATGTACAAACTGTCGTTCCAGAAAATCCAAATGCACCAAAGATGAGCTGGGCAGGCAACAATAAATTGAAGAAGGGCGAGCTTGGCGTATTGGACTTAGAGTTAAGCAGCCCTTATTCCTTGCGCGGTGCTTCCTTGCAGTTGGCATTTGTGCCTGGCGAGATTGAAATCGTGAGTGTGGTCGATGGCCAATTTTTCGGTAAAGAAGGCAAGGCAAATTTTGGACACACGATAGACGTTGCCAGTGGCCGTGTTTCGATCGGTGTGAGCGGTGCTGAAGGAACTCCAGTGAATCAAAAAGGGCCGATCGCCAAAATCACTTATAAGATGTTGAAGAACAGTGGGGATAGCGATTTGAGCCTCATTAGCATGACACCTATCGGATTGAAGCAAGCAGTAGATCGACCAGCCTTACCTTTGTTGTTTAAGGTTTCTGCAGAAAAATAAGACCTTCATCTCGAATCTTAAGTTCATGACCAATTGAATGACTAAGTGAATGACTAAGCAAGCATCACAACGCGGATTTAGCTTTATTGAGCTGTTAGCCTCAGTCGCCATCTTGGCGATTTTGGCGACAGTGGCTGTGCCTGTGATGGAGAATGCAGTGCGCAGAGGAAAAGAACGCGAGTTACGTTCGGCTTTGAATGAAATCCGCACCGCTTTGGATGCGTACAAAGCAGCGAGTGCGCAAGGAAAAATTTTGACGCGCCCTGAAGATAGTGGATACCCAGCGACATTGTTGGACTTGGTGATTGGCATGGACGATACGACCCGGCCAGGAGGGCCGAAGTTGAAGTTTTTGCGTAGGGTGCCGCGTGATCCATTCTTTGCGGATGCGTCTGTGCCTGCGGTCGATACTTGGGGCTTGCGTAGTTTCGCTTCAGACTTTGATAGGCCCAGTGCAGGTGCTGATGTGTTTGATGTGTACTCGAAATCGAGTGCAATGGGATTGAACGGTGTTCCGTATTCGGAGTGGTGATGAAGAAGGCATCTGGCTTTACGATGATTGAACTGATGGTGGCGATGGCGATAGTTGCCGTCATGCTGACGGTCGCGGCACCGCGCTACTTTTCGAACATTGATAAAACGAAAGAAGCTGTGCTACGCGAGGATCTCTATATCTTGCGTGACGCGATTGATAAGTTTTATGCAGATAAGAATAAATATCCTGAGCAGCTTGCCGACCTCGTCACGGAAAAGTATTTGCGTAGTATTCCTGTTGATCCTTATACGCGAAGCTCAAACAGTTGGGTGGTGTTGCCGCCAGAGGATGGGAGTTTAGGGGCAATAGCGAATGTACGTTCCGCTGCGCCGAATAAAGCGATAGATGGCACATGGTTCAAAGACTGGTAAGGCGTCGTCAGGGCGGCTTTAATTATGTGATCACCATGTTTGTGGTGGCAGTGGTGTCTGCCGCAGCCATGCATGGTGTGGGAAATATGTTGACCAAGGCAAAGCGGGAGAAGGAAGCCCAGCTGATGTGGGTGGGACGTGCGTATCGTGATGCGATCAAGAGTTATTACGAAAATTCACCAGGGACCTTGAAAACCTATCCGCCCGATTTACAAGCATTACTGACGGATGCACGAGCAACACGCATTCGTCGACCACTGCGACGCTTATATCGTGACCCGATCACGAACGGTGAAGAGTGGGGTGTGGTTTATCACGAGAGTGGTGGTGTAATGGGTGTTTTTTCCTTGTCGAAAAATGCACCGTTTAAAGTAGATGGTTTTGATATCGATGAAGTAAGTTTTAAAAATGCAAAGCACTACACAGATTGGCGCTTTGTTTATCAACCCAAGTAATGAGGAGAGATTCAGATGGGTATGCAACAGAAGACTAAGAAACAAGGCGGTTTCACGCTATTGGAATTGCTGGTGGTGATTGTCATCCTCGGTTTGTTGGCGGCATTTGTGGCACCAAAATATTTTGGTCAAATCGGCAAATCAAAAATTCAATCAGCGAAAGCACAAATTGATGCATTTGATAAAGGTATCGATCAATATCGCCTCGATACTGGCCACTTCCCAACAACCGAGCAAGGTTTGAATGCCTTGTTTGCTCAGCCTGCGAACGAGCCATTATGGCGCGGCCCTTATTTGAAAAAAGTGATTCCATTAGACCCATGGAATGCTGCCTATGTTTTCCGTTCTCCTGGCACAGAAGGCCGTGATTACGAAATCGTATCGTATGGTGCGGATGGCAAATCTGGCGGCTCTGGTGAAGATGCAGATATCACCAACTGGGGTCAATAAAAGCTATTTGGTTAAACAGTGAAGCGGTTTCAAGCAAAAGTTGTTTCATCCTCAGGGCAAATAGATTTTGTTGAGGTGGAAGCAGAAAACGATATTGAGGCGAGAAAGTTTGTCGAACTTTCTGGCCAGCATCTGCTTGGCTTGAAGGATGTGGGAGGCGGACAGTTCCGTCGCCAGTCGAAAAAGGCTTTCAACTTGCCTGTGTTTAACCAGCAGTTGTTGTCTTTGCTTGAAGCTGGACAAACAGTAGTTGATTCGATCGAAGTACTTGGTAAGAACGATAAACGTGGTCAGTACCGTGCGACATTTGACACTTTATTGCATGCGCTGCGCGAAGGTAATCAATTGTCAGAGGCAATGGCCAAGTTGCCGTCGACGTTTCCTTCATTGTATGTGGCAATGGTCAAGTCGAGTGAAACCACAGGCAGCATTAAGGCCTCGATCAAGCGCTTTATGCAGTATCAAAGTCAGGTCAATGAGATTCGTAATAAGCTAGTGGCTGCAGCAACGTACCCGGCGATCTTGTTAGGCGTGGGTTTTCTGGTGGTATCGTTTTTGATGTTTTATGTGCTGCCTCGCTTCAGTGCTATCTATGAAGATACGATGTCTTCGCAAGCGGCGAAGCATGGCTTTGTGCAATGGTGGGGCAAATTGGTGCGTGAGCATACTTTGAGTTTGCTATCGGTGCTGGTGATTTTGGTGAGTGCCGTGTTGATCATCGCAACCCATCCAAAAACACGTGCATGGCTGGCGAATAAGGTTTTGCAAACGCCGTGGATAGGTGAGCGTGTGTGGCTGCTGCAACTGGCTCGTATGTATCGCACCATGGGCATGTTACTGAAGAGCGGTGTCAGTGTAATCGCCGCGATGACAATGACTAAAGCATCTTTGCCCGTTCAGATGCATGAGAATATGGAATCAGCGATTCGAGATGTGAGTGAAGGCAAGCCATTTTCCGAATCGTTTTCAACCCACGGACTGAGTACTGAAATTGCGCAACGCTTATTAGTAGCGGGTGAGTCTTCTGGCAATCTTGATGAAATGATGGAACGAATTGCCGATTTTTATGATCAAGAAACCTCGATTTGGATTGACACAGCTGGTCGCTTCATTGAACCCGTGTTAATGGTGAGTATAGGTTTGATCATTGGCTTGATTGTGTTGATGTTGTATAGCCCGATTTTTGAATTAGCGAATATCGCTTAGTGATTTATTGATTCCCATGTTGAATGCTCAAACTCTCAATCAAGTAGTGCAATCTGCGGTGCCAGCGCATGACTGGCTTCGTCAATTGTGCGCGCAGCTGAATTTGTCTGAACGAGATGCGCTGAGCCAAGCTGGTGAGTTGATGTGCTATCCAGTTTTGCATGATTTCTCTAGCACCGACTTTGAGCCATCGTTCGATCATATGTCCTATGCGGAGATGGTTGAGCGCACGCTTGTGCTTGGCTACGATGATCAAAAACGCTTGTCTGCGGTGATTGGCAATCCGTTTGAAGCAGGATTAGGGCTAAGACTGAAGTCCTTCGCTTTACATGAAATTTACCTTGCGAACCCACAACTCATTCTCGAGAAACTCGAACAATATGAATCGAGCTATAGCGCGGTGGCAGACGCTGTTGGTTTAGATGCTGTCGAAGAAATTGAGCGAGATGCCAGCGATGATATGACGTTGACGTCGATTCAGGGCGAATCTAGCCCAGCTGTGCGCTTGATCAATTCAACGCTATTCGATGCGCTGCGTTTAGAAGCAAGTGACATTCATATTGAATCTTTGCCTCAAGGGCTGGTGATTAAGTTTCGTATCGACGGCGTGTTAAACAAAATTGCTGGCGTGAATAATCTAGGCTTGGCTGAGCAGGCCATCGCTAGGATCAAAGTATTGGCTGAGCTCGACATCGCTGAAAAACGTATTCCGCAAGATGGCCGTTTCCGCGTGGCGACCAAAGGCCGTGATATTGATATTCGGGTTTCGATCATGCCGAGTATCCATGGCGAGGACGCCGTCCTTCGTATTCTCGATAAAAAGGCCTTAATTGATAGCGTACAAAAACTGACGCTCGATTCATTGGGCTTTGATCGCCCAACCATACAGAGCTTGCGACGCTTGGCTGCCGAGCCTTATGGGATGATGCTAGTGACTGGGCCCACCGGGAGCGGTAAGACAACCACCTTGTATGCGGCGCTCACCGAGATTAATCATGGCGAAGACAAATTCATCACCATTGAAGACCCTGTTGAATACCAATTGCCTGGCGTTTTGCAGATCCCTGTGAATGAAAAAAAAGGGCTGACCTTTGCCGTTGGTTTGCGGTCTATTTTGCGTCATGATCCTGACAAAATTTTGGTCGGTGAGATTCGCGACCCAGAAACTGCGCAAATTGCAGTGCAATCCGCCTTGACTGGTCACATGGTGTTCACGTCTGTGCATGCAAACAATACCTTCGATGTCATTGGTCGCTTTATGCACATGGGTGTCGACCCCTATAACTTTGTTTCTTCACTTACGGGTGTCGTTGCGCAGCGCTTGTTACGTCAAAACTGCCCACACTGTAACGAACCAGTTCAAGTCTCGGAAGAGCTATTGCGAGAGTCTGGCATTGACGATCCGCAGAATTATCGATTCCATGCAGGACGTGGCTGTCAGCAATGCCGTAATACTGGTTACAAGGGACGACGTGCAATCGCTGAGGTATTGCGATTGACAGATGAGATACGTGAAATGATTATCGCCCGCGCCTCAATTCGTGCGATGAAAGAACAAGCCAGAAAAGAAGGAACGCGTTTCTTACGCGATGTGGCGCTCGAATTGGTGCGTGAAGGCCATACAACACTACAAGAGGTGAATCGTGTCACTTTTATCGCCTAAGAGAATTCATGTTGGTTTGTGTTGTGGGAAATGCTGGCTGAAAGTGGGCGAGCTCCAAGTTGAGCGTACGACTGAAATCGATGTTGATGCTGATCTGACAGCGCTACAAGAATTTTTTGTGCAGGCCTTGAGTAGCATGTTAGCCGAAGTGAGGAGCAAAATTAAGCCAAGGAGTACCGTCAGCATTACGGTTTCGGATCGCCTTGCAATGATCTCAACCCTCCCATGGCAAGAGACAGCGATGTCGCAATCTGAATTGGAGAGCTTCGCGATTTTCTGGCTAGCTAAGTTTGGCATGAAAGTAGATGAGTCCCAACTACTTTTTGCAAATTATCCGCGCTATCAAGCCGTTGGTTTGGCATACGCGTTGCCGAAGGTTTTTGTTGAAACCTTAGCTTCTACGGTAGATAGTGCACAACTTAAATTGAAACGGGTAATCCCATTATCCGCTGAAGTATTTTTTAGTACTTATTTTAAGAAAGTGCGCTCTTCGACAGTTGTGGTTTGCGAGGAGACGAACTCATTAAGTGCCTGGATTTTTGATCAAGAGGGAAACATTCATTACGAAATCGAACCCGTCACAGCCAGCCAGGATCAAGCGATAAAGCGTCTCTTCTCGAGAATTAGCCTACGTTACACCGAGCTTGAGATACTCGATTTCTGGGGTGTGGCCAAGGACCGCGTGCCTAGTGAAATGCGAGATCATTTTCCTCTTGTGAAGTCGGTCAATAAATTGGAGCGGGAATGTTGGAACAAACCGTAAAAACAAAAAACTACCTCAAGCCGCAATCGCATCGATCGCCGATTTTGTTGGTGTTGTTGTTGAGTTTTCTTGCTGGAGCAAGTTACTTTGTCGCCGACTTGATGGAGCGTGAGAATGATGTTGCCAATTTGAATCGAAAACTCGAAAGACTTTCAAGAGCCTCGAATTTGCCGGAAAAAATAAAGGTATCGAGTAAGGATCTTGAATTCCAAAAGAAATGGGCGCAACTATCAGCGGAGCGTGATTTTCCATGGACTCGTTTATTTCAAGCCATCGAGCGTTCGAGCAATAAGGAAATTGAATTGTTAGAACTTGCGCCTGATAAAAATAGTCGCTTGATTATTCTAAGAGGAGAAGCAAAAAGTATAAATGCTCTTACTGATTTTTTGGATAGACTCAGTGCGCAAGAAGGATTGAGTGGAGTCCATTTGAGCCATCAGGAGCTGATCCAAAGGGAGCGATTAGAAACGATTTCGTTCGAGATTAAAGCGAAATTGTTATAAGTAGTGATATCGGTAGGCGCAGTCGAGAAGCTATTTGTGGTTACGTGTAGCAATCAATAGGGGTAAATATAATACTGCGGCATCTATACCATGTGAATGGTAAGAAGCCTTCCGCGACGCTATGCAATAAATTAACTTTATACTACTATTTATCGCCTTTCTTTAAGCCTGACTCTATACGTCTTTGAGAATATGGATCTGCAGAGTCTATATAGCGAATTGCAGACTGAATATTTTTCCAACCAACATACTCCATCAAAGTCTTAATGTCCCAGTTATTTGAATTTGTCCAATTGGCGAACCCTCGACGTAAAGAATGCCCACTGTAACGCTCAACATCTGTGATTCCAGCATTTTGCAATATAGTTCGAAAAATTGGCACAAGACTATCTTGATGCAAACCACGATTATCAATATGGCCCCATCGATCAATGGCACGAAATACTGGTCCAGAGGTCAACTGTGAAACCTTAGTCCATTCCAAATAAGCTTCTACGGGACAAAGCCTGGAAAGAGCAGGGGTCTTAAAACTAGTTCCCTTGTAATGGCGATCACCTTTGGTCTGAGAAAGATAACAGGTCATTCCTTTGCCATGTTCGACCTCAATATGCTCAATCCGCAATCGTACTAGCTCATCGCCACGGAAGCCGCGCCAAAAACCAACTAATAAAAGCGCTTTGTCACGAACATAACGAAGCTCCTTTTGACGATCACCACTGTGGCATGCCGCGTCAATTGAACCGTTCAACCATTTAACTACCTGCTCAAGTTGATCAAGCTGCAGTGGCCTTGCTTGTTTCTTTCTGGCCGGATGCAGAGCTTGTATGCCCCGAAATACCTTGCGAACGACAGGCGATTTAGTGGGGTCGGGAAATCCTTGGGAAATATGCCACTGCGCAAGAGCTGCTAGACGCTGCCGCAATGTATTGATTGAAAGCGTTTCCGCATAAGCCGCCAAATAATTCGAGATATTGTCAGCAGTAGCGGGTAAAAAGCCTCCCCACTCAAACTCAAAATGACGAACTGCCGCCTGGTAACTTTGCCGTGTATTGTCGCGGGTAGCCGCTTGAATGTATTGATCAATCTTACTCATAATTTTGATTATTACACTTGAAATCAGTAATTTACCTTATTTTTGACCGATAACACAGGATAACTCTATATTATCCGTTATTAATATTAAGAAAATTAAGCTTGAATTTTCAATATTTTTAGTATGTAATTACATATTACGTAATGAAGTACGATATTCAACGAAGTGATGATATGGCGCGAACTGGCTTATACAAATCCGAAGTGAAAAGGGCACGTGAATCCTTGATTGCGCAGGGGCGACATCCTTCAGTTGATGCTGTTCGCATTGAGCTCG
Source organism: Affinundibacterium nitidum (assembly GCF_014284155.1). GTDB lineage: Bacteria > Pseudomonadota > Gammaproteobacteria > Burkholderiales > Burkholderiaceae_D > Undibacterium > Undibacterium nitidum. Next base: position 227,629 of record NZ_JACOFZ010000001.1, on the reverse strand, counting down.
GAAACACAGGATCCAAATCGACTATCCATAAATACCTCAAAGAACTCGAGGTTGAAGATGGCGGAATTACTGATCGAAAAGCTTCTATCAGCGAAGCCTTGCATGATCTGGTTGCAAGCTTGGCTATCCGGTTGGAGGATGAGGCAAACGTGCGGATTTGCGAAGTGCAGACGCAAAGTACAGAGAAGGAACGACAGCTCAATGCATCAATTGCAGCATTAACCACCGCCAATGAGGAACTAAGCGACAAATTAAGCGCTGTCGATTCCAGAATTCAAAGCGAAGTGGCAGCACACACCAGAACCGCAGAGTCGTTGCAACGCGAAACGATTTTGCGCCACACGCTGGAACAACAGGTAGCTGACTTGAAAGAACGCCTAGGCGAAAACGAGGCGCACCGGCAATCTTTGGAAACCAAGCACACCCATGCTCGGGAGGCATTAGAACATTATCGCGAGTCAGTAAAGGCGCAACGCGACCAAGATATCCGGCGCCACGAACACCAGGTACAGCAGCTACAAGGCGAAATTCGCCACCTACAGCAAAGCCTGGTGCATAAGCAGAATGAGATTACAGGACTCAATCAGGATGGCGCTAGGCTCGTTGCGGAGCTTTCGCAGACACAGAAGGTCCTTTACGAGCTGCAAAATGTTGAGCGCAAACATGTTACTGAGATTGAATCACTCAAGGTCGCAACAGGTCGTATACCTCTGCTGGAGTCTGACTTGGCAACAAAAGAAGTGGCTATATTTGAATTAAGAAATCAACAATCGGAAATCTCTGCGCAAAACAATGAACTGAAAGCAGAGGTCCATGCGCAAAAAATGGAACTGGTCAAATCCGTAGCCGTGATTGAAACTCAAAAAATGATCCTGGCCGAATTTCAGGGACATTTTGCAGATAAAAAGAAGGGCTAATTGGTAATGAATGCTTTTAAAATGGACTATCGGTCGTAAAGACATGTGTCAACATTATAGCGATAATGTCATAATAATTGGCGACTCAAAAAACTTCCACATAGTCGAGTGATTTGCCCACTCATGTAAATAATTTCCCTTCAACATTCAAGCTAGCGCAATTATTTGAAAGGATTTTCCTAGTGGCTGATGTAAACCACTTGCAGTTTGCGGCGCAATCGAATCCGAAACCAGCGAGGATGTACATCGGCTAATGCGAAACAATTACTTTAGACCAACCTGTGATGTCTTTGGGGAGAACTGATTATGAACCCGAATCGCCGCGTAAAACTTCTTCATAACTTGACTTCAATATTTCTTGGATAGGCGGGTGAAATTTCGAAGTAGGTCTGCGCCGCGGTGCACGCTTCTATCGGCTAACGTATAGAAAAATTTATCGTCTCGGGAGTAAACCTGACGCTCGGCATGAGCGACGATGATGCCATTGACCAGAGCAACTTGATCTAAAGTTATGTCGATTTCGCCTAGCTGCATTTCAAATGTTCCAACTACCGCTAGGTCATGTGATACAGGAAACACCACCTCTGTTCCTTTTAAACCAAAGCCTGGTGAATCGAAAAGGCTTCGTTTTCGTTGCTCGCTCCATATTAGACAAACGGGATGATCAGATGTTATGAACCCGCCACTATCTGGTGACGCGCGCATAAGCATCCAATGCCGCCGGCCTAGCAGAGGCAACACGGTGTCAATCAACTTTAATTCACGCTCAACATGGCCACTGGTAGACATAGCAATCGAGTATTTTTCGCTACCAATGAAATCCTTCATCTGGAAATAGTCGATCTTGGAATCTGAAGCGACATAGCCATCCTTTGCGGCGCGATTAAAAGTGGATTCGTACATTTGCTCAGAGTCTACAGTCATGTGCATCATCTTTTTAATTACTCGCTCATGAAAATCACGGACATTTTCCCTCATCCTTGGATTGCGTACCGCAAGCAACGCTATCAAATTGAGTAACAGATTAAAGTCATTAGCTTTACCCAGTTGACGCTGCACCCACATCCACTGTAGTGCACGAGCTAATTTACCCTCAAATACCGCATAATTTTCTTCAATCTGATTCGCAGCGAACCCTTTAACTGAAATACGATTGAAATCACGCGCGGAGGCTATATTTCGCGGATTTGCAATAAACGATTTGCGTGCGCTGATATCGATAACATTTAATTGTGCTTTTTTACTGTGACTCTTAGCAAAACCTTTCAAATAGCACTGGGGAACCCAATGATGTATGCGCGCTTCGCCTGTCATTCTTATCCTTAAAGTGGTATTTCTCGATCCCTGTTATTCAAATATTCTATTAGCAACTAATTTTAGACTACTCTTCGACAGTACAGAAAATAGTGCAGCGAAATTAGTGTAATGAATAAGGGAATGTAAATTCGACTTACATCAACGAAGATAAACATGTTATCTCTAGAGCAGCAGTGAGAAAGATACAGGTCAACGAACCTCTGGATCAAAAGGATCTTTGCCAACCAATTTAAATCGACATTATAGTAGTCATGTCATAGGTTCTAGTTCATTAATGATTGGAAGGTGTTATTGATTAACCGAGGTAAAAGTTAGATCTAGTTAAACAACTGCGTAGGCACTAAGGAACAAATTTATGCAAAAAAAAAGAACAATTTTGTGCAAACGAACGAACATTGCAAGGTCTCTTTTTAATAGGCCTACCGATTTTACATAATATAAATTATGCGAAATATAGAAAGTGTCTTATAGAGGGGATTTCTGTATTTCGATTGATATTTCATTTGAATTTTTAATCCAGCTGTAAGCCCTTTGACGCGTTCTTTTTTGCGAATCTCAATAATGGACTTTTGAACTTTACTATTTATCGCTGTCAAACAAGAGCTTTCAATTTTAAGGACCATCATGAACAAATTATCCGTATCTGCTTGTTGCGTTGCTCTTGGTTTATTCGTTAGTGCTTTAACTAATCCAGCCATGGCTGTTGATAATCCAACGATGCTCACTCAAGCATCTCCTGTTAGCGTTGTTCAACCGCCAGCGCGCGCGGCTGACGTTCAATCGATTGATGGCATCATTGCCGCTCTCTATGACGTCATCTCTGGAGGTATCGGTGAGCAAAGGAATTGGAATCGCATGCGTTCTCTTTTCATTCCTGAGGCTCGTATTATGGCTATCTTTCCTAAAAAAGACAGTAAAGATCTAGGCTTACGAATTCTGAGCATTAGCGACTACATTGCTAATTCAGGCCCTCGTTTGATCGAAATTGGATTCCGCGAAAAAGAGTTGGCTCGAAAAACCGAGCAATGGGGAGAATTGGCCCAGGTTTTTACTAGCTACGAAACATTCGAAGAGAAAGATAACGTGACACGTCGTGGCATTAATAGCGTGCAGTTGATGCATGACGGTACACGTTGGTGGATTATTTCCTTACTTTTTGAAGCGGAAAGACCGCAGTTACAATTGCCTGATGGACTCAACAAAGCGTCAAAATAGCTTAACCTTATTAAGTAAATCGGCATAAAAAAAGCGAGAATTATCTCGCTTTTTATTTTTAAATCATAGATTTAGAATCAATTGCTAAGGTAATTTATTCGATCGCTTCATGACTTGGGTCATTGTTATCTGACTCGTCTTTATGGGATTCGTCAGATTCTGATTGTCCAGGAACTCGTTCGGCTCGGCTTTTCAGCTTTTCCTCTTTTTTCTTTTTTTTCGCCAGTTCTTTTTGACGTTTTTCGTATCCGTAATTTGGTGTGGCCACAGTTATCCTTTTAGTTTTGAGCACTGTAACACAGCACCTTGAAATACACGAATGGTGTCTCCTTATTGACGCATTTTTTTGATGAGAATTAGTGAAAATAAGAAAGTTTTTTCTAAAAGCAAGTTTTTATATTGAATGATTCATTTTTCTCATTTAGTATCCATAAATCAAGAAAAGCAAGAAAGGACAGATGATGGATGCCAACCCAGCTGCAACCAACGCGCAAGACGATAATCCCGAGCTTATGTATAAAGGGCTTGGTCACGTGGTTCGTGCCTTGCATGATGCCCTCACTTGGGTTGGTGCAGATGAAATTTTGGCAGAAGCATCTAATGAATTTCCTTCTGCTCGAGAGCGCTTAAACCATGTCGCAGTATTAACGGAAAAGGCTGCTAACTCTGTTCTGACGACGGTAGAAAATACCCTGCCGATTCAACAAAACTTGAGCAAATATTCAAACATCCTGCTGCAACAATGGGATGCAAGCAATATTGAAGCTCTTTCTAAAGAAGATCTACTTAATCTGGCCGCATCAACTCGTGAGTTTATTGCCAGTGCGCATTCATCTAGCGCAACGACTGAAAAAGCCTTGTCTGAAATTATGATGGCACAAGATTTTCAGGATTTAACTGGACAATTGATTAAGAAAGTCGTGACCTTACTTGAACGTACGGAAAAAGACTTATTAGGTTTGCTCATCAGTGGCGCGCCGGATGGTGCCATTTCTGCTCGCAAGAAAGATGATTTATTGGCGGGTCCTGGCGCAGTTGGCGGTATTCAGTTGAATCAAGAAAGTGTCGACGATTTACTATCCGACTTGGGATTCTAGAGTTCTCACATCGATGTTCTGTATATCAATGTGATTTTAAGTTGGTCTCTTCATCAATTCGTCTCAATTGCACTTGCTACAGAAAAGAATTTAAAAAAAGACTTAGTGCGCTTGCCACTAAGTCTTTTTTTGCATGTGTTTATCCACATTTTCAGCCAAGCATATCTTTATTTTCTTAGCCCATCTCCTCATTATCCAATGACTTTCCCTCCACTTTTGCCATACATACGTTAAAAGCAAAGGCGTCCTAATGATTACCAGCGTGCTTTAGACAAAATAACTAGCCATTTGCGGAATAACAGGATTTCTAAGTGCCCTGCTTGAATGCCTGTTGAGCAGTCAATGATAGGGTTCACGCGATAGTGACGCTTTCTGAAGTCTAAGCAGACGAATATCTCACGACTACCTAAGCGCATTAAGAATGTGCTTGGTGAAAATTGAACGCTAAAACGTGGCTCAAAAGTTTGTTCTAAGTTAGTCATGCTTATCTCCAATAATTTCAGTAGTACTGCGCTTATCTCATGTTTCTGGACTCATGCCAGACCAAATGCTGTTTTCTTCAACTTCACTGCTTGGATGAAATACTGTATGTGCATCCAGTGATTGATAATGTAAATCAAAAACACTGTGTATGCAATCAGTATTTTTAAATATTTTAAATTTGTTGTTTAAGCTTTGAAATTCCTCAAAGAAAGCAATATACTGTACATGCATACAGTATTTTTAGCGTAATTCTTCTCTTTTAGGTTTATGTCGCTCGCGTTTTCTACATCATTAGAAACATTACATCCCTCACTTTGGCGGGCCTCCCAGCTTGCTCGTGGTGTGGGTGATTATGTGGAATGTGGATTCCCTCAACTCTCGCAAGAGTTACCAGGAGGAGGATGGCCAACGGGTGCATTAACTGAATTGTTCATTGAGCATGGCGGGTCAGCTGAACTACAACTGTTGCGCCCCGCCTTAAATGCGCATAGTCACGGACAAATCGCTTTTTTGCAAACACCCTATCAACCTCAGGCGATGGCCTTAGCACAGTCAGGAATCAGCCTAGATCGTTTGCTTTGGCTACGCTGTAACAAAATGAACGATGCATTATGGACGGCGGAGCAAATTTTACGTAGTGGTAGCTGTGCAGCCCTCTTGTTTTGGCAAAACCAAATCAAAGTTGAGGCTTTGCGTCGTTTACATTTAGTAGCTCAACATGGGCGAACTTTGTTCTATGTAATCAGGCCACTTAATTTTGCCCATCACCCCTCGCCTGCTATTTTACGCATCCAAGTCAAACTAGCTCAGCGTGGATTGCAACTGTCATTTATTAAACGTCGAGGTGCACAAAAGCATGAAGCACTATTTTTGCCCATGACTTTGCCCTTCCCTATGCTTTCTCGGATTCATTTACCCTCTCATGCCAGCAGCAACGAAAACGATACCATCGATGTGGGTCGTCATTCACTTACCGAATCTGCCCTTAGAAGTTTTTCACCCACCTTGGTTGGCTGAAAAGGCATTGGTCGTGGTCGAGCAACAACGTGTTTTCACGATGTCTAAACTCGCTCGCCAAGCCGGTATTCAAACCGGAATGCGCGTGAGTAGTGTGCATATGTTGATGCCAGAAGCAGAAATTAAGAATAGAGACCATGAAAGAGAACAGGCAAGCTTATCGGCTGCTGCAATGGCCAGCCTACAATTTACCCCACAAGTTTGTTTACTCGAAAACGCCAGTATTTTGATGGGGGTTGGTGCGAGCCTGACCTTGTTTGGCGGAATTCGCCGTTTGCGGCGTTTAATTATCCAAACCATCAGACAGTTAGGCCTAAGCCCTCAAATCGGTATTGCCGCTAGTGCGCAAGGTGCATGGTTATTAGCGCAACAAGTACGGCATACACAACAACCACGACAACCTAATTTACGTTATGCGCTCAAACAAAAACGTTTGCATCAACGTTTAAATCTTCTCCACATTAGCCTACTACCAGCAGCACAGACTTGGTTAGATTGGCTTACAGGGATCGGTTGCGAAACCTTAGGTGAATTAAGGCTATTGCCACGTGCGGGCTTACAAAGACGCTGCGGCAAAGAACTCTTACGCAGCCTAGATTTAGCTTATGGCGAACAACAAGAACTACAACAGTGGCTAGAAGTACCAGCACAGTTTAGCGCTCGACTAGAGCTGCCCGATCGTCTAGAAAATACCGATATCATTTTTCATTTCGCAAAAGCCTTGCTGTTGCAGTTATGTGGTTGGCTGATGCAGCGACAGCTCGCTGTCACTAGCCTGCAATTCGAACTTGAACATGAACGTGGTAGACAAGCTCGTGCGCCAAGCCAGATGAACATTCCCTTAGCACAAGCTAGTTGGCGTGAAGAACATCTATCCAAACTATTAAAAGAACATCTTGGTCGATTGCAGTTAAATGCACCTGCGATTGCGATCAGACTCACAGCCCAGCAAGTTTGCCCTATGCACGCCCCCAATGCTGACTTGTTCCCAGAGCCTGGCGGCAATCGAGAAGAACAAAGTAAGCTAATGGAATTACTGGTGGCGCGTTTAGGTGCAGAGAACGTTTTATATCCCGCACCACAAGCAGATCATCGTCCTGAAATTGCCAATCAATGGGTTTCTATTCTGCAGAAAAAAACCAATAGGAGAGAAGCGATCTCTGCTAACGCCTATCGTCCCACATGGTTACTACCGCAACCACAATTATTGGAGGTACGGCAGCATCGCCCGCATTATCGTTCAGCCTTGAAACTGATGTCGCCAGCAGAAAGAATTGAAGCAGGTTGGTGGAATGGCCAACTAGTAACACGTGATTATTTCATCGCCGAAAACGCACAGCATCTTCGATGTTGGATTTACCGCGAAAGAATTGGACATGCGCAGCAAGCACAAGATGATGAGGTTTGGTATTTGCATGGAGTGTTTGGCTGAGCCTAGGATTTTTCAGTCTTTAATCCTCTCTAAAAACTGAAACTGAATTCCACGAAAACAAACACCATGCTCCCCCACTACGCTGAATTATTCTGTTTTTCTAATTTCACTTTTCTGCATGGCGCCTCACATGCGGAGGAATTGGTTGCTCGTGCCGTTAAGCTTGGATACCAAGCGCTAGCAATTACCGATGAATGCTCCTTAGCTGGCGTTGTGAGAGCGCATGAAGAAGCTAAAAAACATCAATTGCCGCTACTTATAGGTAGCTATTTTCAATTAGATCAAGACCCACGCTATCCGCAGCTTGGAAAAATGCGCCTGATCGCGATTGCGCGAAACCGCGAAGGCTATGGCAATTTATGTGAATTAATTACGTTAGCACGTTTGCGTAAGGATGTGATTAAAGGCGAGTACGCCATTACTGCCAGTGATTTCGCACACCCTCCTTTGCAATTGGCGCATATCCAAGGCCTGCCGCATTGCCTCATCATTTTGTTGCCCGAATATCCGATCGATCCCAACTTATTTGAACAACAGGCGATATGGGCATCACAGTTATTTGGTTCGCGACTATGGTTAGGTTTAAATCTCTTGATGCAAGCGATGGACGATTGGCAGCAAGTTCAATTACAGCATATCGCGCAACAGCTCGGGCAGCCGGTGGTTGCGGTGGGCCATGTCTGCATGCATGTCCGTTCGCGCAAACCTTTACAAGATACGCTAACATCGATTCGTGTAGGTAGATCTATTGCCGAATGTGGTTATGATTTGGCACCGAATGCAGAACAGCATTTACGTTCGCGTTTGCGTCTCGGTAACATCTACCCCGCGAGCGCTTTGCAAGAGACCATACGTATCGCCAATCTCTGTCAGTTTTCGCTCGATGAATTGCGTTATGAGTATCCTGATGAGTTAGTTCCAGCTGGGCAAACACCTGCGTCTTATCTGCGGCAAGAAGTTTATGCTGGGGCGGAAAAACGTTATCCGCGAGGTTTGTCGCACGAAGTAGTCGCCAAGATTGAACACGAGTTAAGCCTTATTAACGACCTCGCTTACGAGCCGTATTTTTTAACGGTGTATGACATTGTGCAATACGCCCGTTCACAAGATATTTTGTGTCAAGGTCGCGGCTCTGCTGCTAATTCGGTCGTCTGCTATTGTTTGCACATTACGGAAGTCAGCCCTGAAAATGGGATTCTTTTATTTGAGCGTTTCTTGTCTAAAGAACGTGGGGAACCACCCGATATCGACGTCGATTTTGAACATCAACGACGTGAAGAAGTGATTCAATATCTGTATCGAAAATATGGTCGGCATCGTACCGCTTTAGCGGCTGCGGTACATACTTATCGTCCACGAGGAGCACTACGAGAAGTCGGCAAAGCGCTAGGTGTTGATTTAGCATTGATCGATGCGGTAGCCAAATCGCATCGCTGGTTTGATAGTAAACATGCATTACTAGAACGCTTTACCGAGAGTGGATTAGATGCGAATTCGCCGATTGCCGAACAATGGGCAGGTCTAGTGACGCAGTTACTTGGTTTTCCTCGCCATTTATCGCAACACAGCGGTGGTTTTGTCATCGCCCGCGACAAACTTTCTCGCTTAGTCCCGATCGAAAACGCCAGCATGAAAGAGCGAAGCGTAATTCAATGGGACAAAGATGACCTCGAATCCTTAGGTTTATTGAAAGTCGATGTGCTCGCCCTAGGTATGCTCTCTGCGTTGAAACGTTCTTTAAACTTAATGGCAAGTTTGCCCGGTAGACCTTCACGCATACAAGATATTCCACAGGAAGACCCCGTCACTTACGACATGATTTGCAAAGCCGATACCGTCGGTGTTTTTCAGATTGAATCACGCGCACAAATGGGGATGTTGCCACGCTTGCGTCCTCGCACTTTTTACGACCTCGTCATCCAAGTTGCTATCGTTAGACCGGGGCCGATTCAAGGTGGCATGGTGCATCCATATCTGAGACGACGACAAGGTATAGAGCCGGTAAGCTACCCCAAGCCCGCGATTGAGAAAATTTTATCGCGTACCTTGGGAGTTCCTATCTTCCAAGAACAGGTCATGCAAATTGCGATGGCAGCAGCAGATTTTAGTCCCGGTGAAGCCGATGAATTGCGACGTGCGATGGCTGCGTGGAAGCGTAAAGGTGGTTTGGCGAACTATAAAGACCGCATCATCAATACCATGATTAAAAATGGCTATGAAGAAGAGTTTGCGAGCGGCGTCTTCAATCAAATGTTGGGCTTTGGTGAATATGGTTTCCCCGAAAGTCATGCAGCGAGCTTTGCTTTACTTACGTATGCTAGTTGTTGGATCAAATGTCACGAACCCGCTGTATTTTTGTGTTCACTCTTAAACTCGCAACCCATGGGTTTTTATTCACCATCGCAATTAGTGCAAGATGCTCGTCGACACGGTATCGAAATACGAGCAATCGACGTGCAATATAGCGATTGGGATGCGCGACTTGAAAATATCGAGCAAGCACAGCAACGTGACGAGCACGGCCGCTATCGACAACCTGCAGTACGTCTGGGAATGTCACTCTTGCGTGGTATGTCGCATGAGGCTGCCATACGCATCAGTGCTGCGCGCACCCAGCAGCCATTTAGCGATGTCAGTGATCTTGCGCGTCGTGCAGAGTTAAAGCGTCAAGATGTCGAGGCTTTAGCAGCGGGTAACGCCCTAGTCTCACTAGCCGGGCATCGTCGCCAAGCGCTATGGCAGGCTGTCGCAGCGATACCTGACAAGGATCTCTTACATCCAACGACACTAGAAGAACGTACGCCACAACTGCATGCACCGAGTGAAGCGCAAGAGATCGTGGGCGATTATCATAGCCAAGGTTTGACCTTGGGAAGGCACCCAATTGCCTTATTACGTTCACGTTTACTCAAACAACGTTTTTTACCCGCAGATGTTTTGCATACTTTCCAAAACAAACAATTCGCACGTGGCTGCGGCATCGTCACAGTACGTCAGCGGCCAGGTACCGCCAAAGGTGTGTTGTTTGTGACGATAGAAGATGAAACTGGGCCAGTCAACGTGATCGTTTGGCCTGATTTAGTGGAAAAGCAAAGACGTGAAGTATTGAATGCGAGATTACTCGGTGTCTATGGCATTTGGCAAACCGATGGTCGAGTGCATCACCTGATAGCGAAGCGCTTGGTAGATTTAACTCATCTACTGGGAGAGTTGGAAAGTGGCAGTCGTAATTTTTGTTGATATTTATGACTATTGAAGTTTAAGTCGATTTCGATCCATTAAAACGCCAAACAAAATACAAAATAGCTACCATAGGAAAGCCAAGGCATGTGGGAACAAAAATCAAGTACGCAAGGACCATTGCGATTGAACCTTGCCATGCCGAGTTTGCAAAAAGTGACAAGCCATACATGACCCAAAATGGTGATGTTCCTAGCGTCAACATTCCAATATCGAATAAGCGAACCTGACGAAATAGCTTCATCAAGAAATCTCTTAAGCTAATCGGATGTTGGTTACAGCGACTTCACCATATGCACGTGATCAATTCCTGCCTCGAGGAAAATATCACCCTCACGTACGAAACCTTCGCGTAAGTAGAAGCTTTCTGCGGTAGTTTGTGCATTGAGTTGTACACCTTGATGGCCGCGCAATTTTGCCTGCTCCATCAACGCGCGCAAGATCGCGGCACCGACACCACAATTACGTGCGCGATTTAAGACGGCCATACGCCCCATGTGTCCATCAGGCAGTAAACGCCCTGTGCCAATTGGTTTATCTTCTTCATCATAGGCCACCGCATGTAAGCATTGCGCATCCATGATGTCCCATTCAAGTTCTGCAGGAATTTTTTGTTCGACGACAAAGACTTCGGTGCGGATAGATTGAGCATCCTCTTGCAGGTCTCCCCACTCGCCTAATTGAATTCGAAAATGTGGTGCTGAGGAATGCTTACTTCGACTAGGGTTAGATGACATAGTGGATAAATATTAAAACGAAACAAAAAAAACTATTTGTCGGCTTTTTCAGCCATTTTATTGAGTAACATTGTACGGATATGTGGCGCAGTTTTGTAGGGATCGCCGGGATTTTGTTGTTTCAAGATGTCATCCATGCGATCTTTCACCAAACCTAAGGCACTTGGGTGTGAGTAAATATAAAACTGATCATTCGCAATCGCATCAAAAGTGAGATTCGCGATATCGCGAGCCGACACCTTACTCGATACAATCGCACGTTCAATCATAAACTGAGCTGCTTTTTGACTGGCTGTCAGTTCACTTTGCGGTAAATCGGCTGGGCGATTACGGGCAGACTGGCTAATTCCTGTGGGAACAAAATAAGGGCAAATTAACGAACAATTGATCGGTGCGTTTACTAAGTGCAAATCCTGATACAAACATTCCGTGAGAGCCACGATAGCATGTTTTGTGGTGTCGTAAATACTGGAAAGTGGCGTCGTCAGAAAGCCTGCCATCGATGCGGTATTGACGATGTGCCCCTCAAAATGAGGATCTTTCTTCGCACATTCAAACATTAAATTTGTGAATATCCGAACGCCATGAATGACGCCCCAGACATTGACACCCATGACCCACTCCCAATCTTCATGAGAGTGCTCCCAAACCAAACCTGAGCTACATACGCCCGCGTTGTTGAACACGACATGTACCGCACCAAAGCGAGCCATCGCGGCATCGGCCAAGGCTTGTACTTGTTCTCTTTTGCTGACATCGCATTGAACCGCCAACACTTCTACACCCTGATCTTCAAGGTCTTCGCGAATGAAATAGAGGGAGTTTTCTTGAACGTCGGCTAATACGACTTTCATTTTGAGCTTGGCTGCCTTGAGCGCAAATTCACGACCAAAGCCACTCCCCGCGCCGGTAATGACTGCTACCCTGCCTTCAAATGTCTTCACGTCCGCTCTCCTTATGAGTGCATTCGAATTGCTCTCCCGCCAACCAATCTAATGGTGAAGTGAGAGCATTACATCAAGCGAGATACTGTTGAGTCGCAAAAGCCTATTTATCCCGAATCCATCCAAACTGAATTTAGTCCAGTAAACGAACCAATTGTTTGCCGAAATTCTTGCCCTTGAGAAGGCCAAGGAAGGCTTCAGGGGCTGCAGCTAGATCGGGAGCAATACTTTCTTTGAACTTGATCTTACCACTAGCCACGTAAGAACCCAATTCTTTCAAGCCTTGCGGCCATAAATCCATGTGTTCTGAGATGATAAAACCACGAACACTCAAGCGCTGTGTCAGTAAAACTCGGGCATTCTTGATCGGCAGTTCGGCAGATTCATAACCCGCGATCATGCCACAGAGAGCAATTCGCCCAAATGGGTTCATGCGTAATAAACAAGCATCGAAGACTTCACCACCTACATTTTCAAAAATAGCATCAATCCCTGTTGGTGTTGCGGCAAGCAACTGTTCTTGCCAATCATTGGCTTTATAGTCAATACACGCATCAAAACCGAGTTCCTCACGAACGTACTGGCATTTTTCAGGCCCGCCAGCAATGCCGATTGCTCGGCAACCACGAAGCTTCGCCAGTTGTCCTACTACACTACCAACCGCTCCACTCGCAGCAGATACCAAGACCGTCTCACCTTCATTCGCCTGCATGATTTGTGTGAGCCCATACCATGCGGTCATGCCAGGCATGCCAACAGCGCCGAGATAGGCTGACAGAGGAATATGCGTGGTATCCAATTTGCGCAATAAAAGACCATCCGACACGCCCATTTCAGCCCATCCCAACATCCCGATGACTTGCTCGCCGACGGCATAGCGTGGGTTCTTGCTCGCGACAATGGTACCGACCGTGCCGCCTATCATTGTCTCGTTAAGCGCTTGCGGATCGGCATAGCCTTTTTCCGCATTCATACGCACGCGCATATACGGATCTAACGAGAGAAAATGATTTTTAATTAAGACTTGTCCCTCACCTAACTCAGGTACGGCTACTGTCTCCAATCTAAAATTGTCGAGCGTCGCCTGTTGCTGAGGTCTTGAAGCTAAAACGATACGGCGAAAATGGGATGGAATTGTCATAAATTGCTCATAAAAATTAATCAGTGCCGCCCATTTTTTGTAGGCTTGCTTTCGACTTTAAACTTTTTAAATACTTATAGGTGCCCATCGCTTTTGCCACTAATTTATCTCCACTCCAGATTTCACCATCACAGAAACACATGGTTGTCGATTGATGGAATGCCTGCGCTTTCGCTTCTAATTTTCCACCAATCACACCACCCGGTTGCAAGAAACTCGTCTTTATCTCTATCGTGACAACCCCTTTTTGATCGTGATGCAAAGAACGCCCCGCCATTGCCATGACGACGTCGAGCATAGTCATCAGTACTCCACCGTGCGTGATCTGCCAGCTATTCATATGTTGTTCCTGCAACTCAAGTGAAATCCTTGCCCTGCCATCATGCATTTCCTCACTAACGATGCCGATTTGCTCCAAAAAGGGATTCGGAATTGCGGAAACGCCGCTCACCACTTCACTCATACTTAGCTTTCCAATCATTTAATGGTCTGCAGTTTTAATATGCGACTTCAAACAAGCCAGCCGCACCTTGTCCGCCGCCAATACACATGGTGACAACCACGTATTTGACACCACGACGCTTCCCCTCTAACAAGGCGTGCGCTGTTAATCGTGCGCCAGAAACGCCATAAGGGTGCCCCACCGCAATAGCACCACCATTTACATTTAAGCGATCTAAAGGAATCCCCAAAGTGTCCGCGCAGTACAAAACTTGAACCGCAAACGCTTCATTGAGCTCCCACAGACCAATATCCTCGATCTTTAATCCTGCTTTCTGCAAAAGCTTAGGAACGGCATAAACTGGACCAATACCCATTTCATCTGGTTCACAGCCAGCCACAGCAAAGCCTCTGAAATAACCTAAAACCGGTAAGCCCCGTTGCTCTGCTAAACGCGCATTCATCACGATGGACATTGCCGCACCATCAGAAAATTGACTCGCGTTTCCGGCACTAATGACACCGTCTGGAATAGCAGGCTTGATCTTTGCGACCGCCTCCAGGGTAGTGCCAGCGCGAATGCCTTCGTCTGCTTGAATCGTCACTTCGCACTCGGAAACTGTGCCTGTCTCTTTATCTGTCACTAACATCGTCGTCGTCACCGGAATGATCTCTGCATCAAATATTCCCTTCGCCTGCGCCGCTGCTGCAAGCGTTTGACTACGAACGCCATATTCGTCTTGACGCTCCCGTGAAATCTGATACCGACGAGCGACGATCTCTGCCGTCTGTAGCATTGGCATATAAACATCAGGCTTATGCTGCAAGATCCATGGATCATTGAGCATATGTTTGTTCATCTCGTTTTGTACGCAAGAGATCGATTCAACACCACCCGCAGCGACGATATCTAGTTCGCCAGTGATTACCCTTTGTGCTGCCAATGCGATCGCTTGCAGACCCGAGGAACAATATCGATTTATCGTCATTCCTGGTACCGCTACCGGAGAGCCAGAACGTAAAGCAATTTGACGAGCGATATTGCGGCCATTTGCACCTTCAGGGAAAGCACAGCCGACAATCACATCGTCCAATTCTTTCGCTTTAATACCAGCGCGATTCAGCGCCCCCATCAGTGCATGCCCGCCCATCGTCGCACTATGGGTATTATTGAAAGCGCCTTTCCACGACTTCGCCAATGCTGTGCGCGCACTGGCAACGATCACTGCATCGACCATTGCGTCTCCTTATCTTTCTTATTTGTTCTGATGTATGTTTGAGCGTAGGCTCACTTGGGTTCCCATATGCGTGATTTCTGTAGACGCACCTTGGAATAAACTGACTTTATCTTCGCAATGCCCAAACGGTAAACCTGTGATAATTGGCACTGAAATCGTTTTACGCAGGTAAGCAATCATCGCCGAGAAATCATAACCATTATCGTGTGGCGCGAGCTTGTAGCCAGAAAAGTCGCCGAAGAGGATCGCTTCCTGCTTCTGTAAAATGCCTGCCATGTGCAGCTGTAGCATCATGCGCTCTACGCGATACGGATGCTCGGCAATATCTTCCACGAACAAAATACCACTCTCTATTTCCGGCAAAAACTCTGTGCCGACTAAATGCGTAATCATCGCCAAATTGCCGCCCCACAAAGTTCCTTTTACTGAAAACTCTTGCGGTATGTCGCTAACAAAATCTACATCGCTGCGCTGCTCACCCATCGCTAGTTGAAAATGCTGCTGAGTGAATGCACGTAGATCGGGAATCGCAAAGTCACTACAGAACATGGGACCACAAAGGCTTCCAACGCTTACTTTGCTTAATAGAGCCAATTGCAAGGCATTGATATCACTATAGCCGACGATCAATTTGCCACTTGCCGCAATTTTTCCAAAATCCAACAAGGGCAATAAGCGCGAAATGCCGTAGCTGCCGCGCAAGGACATAATCACATGCACCGCTGGATTTTCTAAAGCCTCGTAAAACAAGCCAATACGTTGCTCATCGCTAGCACCAAAGCGCTGATAACGTTGAGCATGGTCGTAATAATTGAAGACTTCAAAACCAGACTCTTGCAATTGACGCAGCCCTAAAGCGAGATCGGTGCCTTCAATCGCAGCACCACTAAGCGGGACCACCGCGATGCCGATTTGAGAAGGAAGTTCTGGAAATTGAATTTTCATCGCGTTCTACAAAAATGGTGGCGGATGCCGATTATGTGCTCGATTCGCGTTGCTCATCACGGTTACTGAGATTGGCGTTCTCTCGCGATTCTACCGCTGCACGGCGACGTTCAGCAAAAAAATCCTTGAGCAACTGCACGCAATCCTCGGCCAACACGCCTGAAACCACAGTGGCATGATGATTGAGTTTTTCTTCTTGGAATAAATTGACGATGGAGCCACAGGCGCCAGTCTTATGATCATGGGCCCCAAAAACAATGCGCGAGAGTCTGGCATGCATCATCGCGCCTGAGCACATCACGCACGGCTCTAAGGTAACGTATAGTTGGCAGTCGGGTAGTCGATAGTTACCAAGAATTTCACCTGCTTGGCGCAAAGTGACGATTTCCGCATGTGCACTGGGGTCGTGCTCACCGATTGGTTGGTTAAAACCACGTGCGATAATTTCACCATCTTTGACCAACACCGCACCGACAGGAACTTCACCAGATGCCCACGCTAGCTTAGCCTGGGCAATTGCTTCGCCCATGAAGTAGGCATCAAGCTCTTCTTGCGAGCGATTCGCGGGAGGAATATCCTGATTCATATCGCTACTTAGATAAGCGGCTTCGTTAAGCTTCTGAAAAAATTTCTTAGGTACCCAAATTAACCGTCAATTTCAGCCCAGCAATTCGGTGTTTCGTAGAGGGTAATTTTGGTCAAGGATAGATGACGGCCGTAGCGATCATGATAGACATCTTTGAGCATATCGAAGGCGATTTTCGCCAAATTTTCAACCGTCGGCACGCGATCAATCACAACAGTCTTGTGACCTGGCATACTTTCTAGGAATTGGCGTACAGCGGTATCTTTTTCGTACACGATGAAAGCATGATCCCACAGGTCAACCAAGTGTTTATTGGCTAAGGCTTTGATGTCGCCAAAATCCATAATCATGCCATTATCAGACTCACCGTCTTTATCCACCACATCGCCCGTTAAAGTGATCAACAGCGTATAGCGATGTCCATGCAAATTACGGCATTGACTATTGTGATCGGGAATCCGATGTCCTGTATCGAATTCAACTTTTCTGGTAATGGTTAGCATGTGTGCCTGTACGTCTAAAAATAAATATTAAGGAATCTGCAGCAGTTTGTGCGTCTGCAAACTCAATTTCCACTTCGGATGTGCCTTACAGAATTCAATCGCGATACGCAGATTATCCTGCAATAAAGGTCCATCCATAGCCTGTAAATAATGGTGGGTAAACTCTAAAGCTTCATACGCTTTAAGATCTTGACCGAATTGTGGAATCACTACCTTCAATTCGTCACCCTTTTTTACTACCAACTGTGAGCCCATCTTGGGACTGACGCAAATCCAGTCAACACCCGCTGGAATAGGCAAGGTGCCATTAGTTTCAATGGCAACTTCAAAGCCTGCATCATGCATCGCATCGAGTAAAGGTTCATCTAATTGCAATAAGGGTTCGCCACCAGTGAATACCACGAACTTATGCCCCTCATCGGCCTCTGGCCACAAAGCATTAATTCGAGCAGCGACGGCTTGTGGTGTTTTAAACTTACCACCGCCTTCACCATCAGTGCCAACAAAATCCGTATCGCAAAATTGGCAAACAGCAGAACTACGATCTTCTTCACGACCAGACCACAGGTTGCAACCAGAAAAACGGCAGAACACCGCCGGACGACCAGCATGCGTGCCTTCGCCTTGTAGCGTATAAAAAATCTCTTTAATGCTGTAGCTCAAAATGAACTTTCATTCTGCAAAAGTTAAATCAATTCTTTGATCTCGTTACTTTGCGTTGAGAAATTCGTCAGTTGGGATGTCGCGCTAGGCGCCATGCGCAGCAATATGTCGATATTGCGAGCATTGGCAACAACGTGCGGCGCCCAAGTGACGGATTTATCAATGCAAAGAATTTATTCCCATTCGATTGTTGCAGGCGGCTTACCCGAAATATCATAAACCACGCGATTGATACCGCGTACTTCATTGATAATTCGATTGGAAACTTTACCAAGTAATTCGTGAGGCAAATGCGCCCAATGTGCAGTCATGAAATCTTGAGTTTGTACGGCACGCAAAGCGACAACATACTCATAAGTACGACCGTCTCCCATAACACCTACAGACTTCACAGGCAAGAATACGGCAAAGGCTTGGCTTGTCGCATCGTACCAAGTTTGTGGTTTCTCTGCATTTGGATCTACGTAAGTGTTGCGTAATTCTTCAATGAAGATCGCATCTGCACGACGCAGAAGATCTGCGAAGTCTTTCTTAACTTCACCCAGAATACGAACGCCCAATCCAGGGCCAGGGAACGGATGGCGGTACACCATACTGTGTGGCAAACCGAGCGCAACGCCGAGCTTACGCACTTCATCTTTAAATAACTCACGCAAAGGTTCGAGCAATTTTAGATTCAATGTGTCTGGCAAGCCGCCAACATTGTGATGACTCTTAATCGTATGCGAACCTTTCTTGCCTTTACCAGCGCTTTCAATCACGTCTGGATAAATTGTACCCTGTGCCAGCCATTTCGCATTCTTCAACTTACCAGACTCGGCTTGGAAAACTTCGACGAATTCACGACCGATAATTTTACGCTTAGCCTCTGGATCAGTTACACCGGCTAAATGCCCCATGAATTGAGCTGTGGCGTCGACATGGATCACTTTCACGCCCAAGTTATTGGCGAACATTTCCATGACCATTTTGCCTTCATCCAAGCGCAACAAGCCATGATCAACAAACACGCAAGTCAATTGATCACCGATCGCACGGTGAATTAGTGCCGCTGCAACACTACTATCTACGCCGCCAGACAGGCCGAGTATGACATCATCGGTGCCTACTTGCGCGCGGATTGATGCGACCGCCTCGGAGATGTAGTCTGGCATGTTCCAATCAGATTTACAGCCGCAGATCTCATGCACAAAACGGCCGATAATCGCTTCACCTTGTATGGTATGCGTTACTTCTGGATGGAATTGCACCGCATAGAAACGGCGATCTTCATCAGCCATCGCAGCGATTGGGCAATTATCTGTCGACGCCATCAATTTAAATCCAGGCGGCATCTCATTGACTTTATCGCCATGGCTCATCCACACCTTCAACATGCCATGACCTTCGGCTGTGACGAAATCGTTAATGCCATCTAATAATTTTGTGTGACTACGGGCGCGCACTTCAGCGTAACCAAATTCGCGCACCTTGCCGTTCTCAACCTTTCCGCCCAACTGTTCGGCCATGGTTTGCATACCGTAGCAAATACCGAGTACAGGAACGCCCGCATCGTAGACCGCCAGAGGAGCACGCGGTGTATCGCCTTCAGTCACACTACTAGGGCCACCTGACAGAATGATCCCAGAGGCACCATAATTGCGCACAAACTCATCACTGACATCGTAAGGATAAACTTCAGAGAAAACACCCGCATCACGCACACGACGTGCGATCAATTGAGTGACTTGTGAGCCAAAATCAAGGATGAGAATTTTTGAATGCATAATAATGTAATGTAAGACTTCAATTGATAATTTCAGAATCTTCTGGTGCTGCTTGAACAATTCCTTGATGCTCGGCACGTGCCGTACGCAAAGCTTTCTCCGCAAATTTGATCATGTCATCAGGACTGATATGAGGAAAAACCGCTGTAGATGAAACACCGATGCTAATATTTGTTGTGATCGTTTTATCACCTAACTTCTCTTGATGTGTCAGCACTGATAAACGAATACGCTCCGCGACCGCGGCAGCAACCAAATTCGAGGCGCCCGGCAAAACGATCATAAAGGCATCGTTTTCGAAACGACCTAGGGCGTCAAATGGACGTATACATGAGCGCATACGACTAACCAACTTCAGTAGCAAAGTATCGGCAGCCATACTGCCTAATGTTTCTTTTACTTCAGCATATGGTTCAATACCAATAAAGAGTAAGGAAAGTGGTTTTGCCGCCTTCTCGCAACGCTCCATCTCCAAGCCCAAAGAGCGAGTAATTGCCCCTCTATTCCACATCCCCAAAACAGGGTCTAGCAAGGCATCGCGCTTTAAGCTCCGTATTTGTCGACGCAATTCATTTTGCTCAACACGCATTGCTCCCATGTCCAACTCACGTTCGACCATGTGAGCCAAATCTGCAAATAAAAGACGCTCCTCATCATCAAGGTCACGCACTCGATAGTCGATTAAGAAGATAGAACCAACCAACTGCTCTTCTGCATTGAAGATCGGATGACGCGCACAAAATTTAATGAATGGATCTGCCTGCACAAAAACGTGCTGGGATAATTCGGGATCACATGACAGATCTGAAATGACACTGATTTCATCGCAAAAACCAAGTGCGTCGCATAAGCTAGCTTCCTGCATCACCATCGCAAGTTCGCTACGATCAAATCGAGCCACTAGATTGCCGAAACTCACTAGGCAGTTTGCGACTGAGAACAGTCGGATCCCGATACGTTCGAAGCGCCCTACTTTTGCCTCATAACGTTCGCTATCCGACATTACAGTTTGAGCTGTCTCTAAAAATAAGTCGAGTCGACTCGTCCGTTCCAGCGGGGTCACCATTGCTTGCTCCGTATTAAAAACACTTCGCTACGCCAATTAACACTGCGAGAACCACTTATTCTGCGCGGTAATTCGGTGCTTCCTTCGTAATTTGTACATCGTGGACGTGAGATTCACGCATCCCTGCCGACGTAATTTCGACAAATTCGGCTTTCTCGTGCAAATCCTTGATGCTGGCACAACCACAATACCCCATCGAAGAGCGCACACCACCTACCATTTGGTACAAAATTGCCAAAACACTGCCTTTGTAAGGAACGCGACCTTCGATTCCCTCTGGAACCAATTTATCGGCGTTATTCGCTGAATCTTGGAAATAGCGGTCAGCTGAACCATCCGCCATAGCACCCAAGCTACCCATGCCACGATAAGACTTGTAGCTACGGCCTTGGAATAAAATCACCTCGCCTGGCGCCTCTTCAGTTCCTGCAAACATACTACCCATCATCACTGTCGATGCGCCAGCAGCTAAAGCTTTGGAAACGTCACCAGAAAAACGAATACCACCGTCAGCGATACAAGGAACACCAGTTCCACGCAACGCCTCGGCCACGTTGGCAATAGCAGTAATTTGTGGAACACCTACCCCAGCTACGATACGTGTAGTACAAATCGAACCAGGACCTATACCTACTTTAACCGCATCTGCACCATGCTCAACCAAGGCCAAAGCGGCCGCTGCTGTTGCAATATTGCCGCCGATAACTTCGATGTGAGGGTAGTTCGTTTTTACCCATTTCACACGACTCAACACACCTTGTGAGTGACCGTGTGCAGTATCAACCACAATGACGTCGACGCCCGCTTTAGCTAACAAATCAATGCGTTCGTCGTTATCAGCTCCGACGCCTACTGCCGCACCTACGCGCAATTTACCCTGCTCATCTTTAGAAGCAAATGGGTGTTCGGTTGCTTTTTGAATATCTTTAACCGTAATCAAGCCACGTAGCTCAAAGGCGTCATTGACGACTAAAACACGTTCTAAGCGGTGTTTGTTCATCAGGCGCTTTGCTTCAGTAAGATCTGCACCTTCTTTAACAAAAACCAATTTATCGCGTGGTGTCATCTTCGCACGAACCTCAGCATCGAGCTCCTGTTCGAAACGTAGATCACGGTTAGTGATGATACCAACCACTGTCTTACCTTCAACGACTGGGAATCCACTGATGCCACGTTGTTGGGACAAGGCGATGACATCGCGAATTGTCGTTGATGGTGGAATCGTAATTGGGTCGCGCACAACGCCAGACTCAAAACGTTTCACCATAGCAACTTCGCGAGCTTGCTCTTTCGGTGTTAGATTCTTGTGAATAATACCGATACCACCTTCTTGTGCCATCGCGATCGCCAAGCGACCTTCCGTGACTGTATCCATTGCAGCGGATACCAAAGGGATATTTAGTTTGATATTTCGAGTTAAATTCGTCGCAAGAGACGTGTCTTTTGGAAGAATATTTGAGAATGCTGGAACCAGCAACACATCATCGAAAGTGAGTGCTTTTTGAAGAAGACGCATAGTATTTCCTATAGGCGCAAAAGCAAATTATACAGAAAACTTGCCGATACGTCTCGTTCCGTGTAAAACTCTTGCTAAAATCTAATAAAAAGTGACCGACTTTAGGGGAATTGGAATAAAAAATGAAAAAACAACATGTAACTAAAGTAAGTATTTTTGCGATCTGCATGCTTTTTATGCAAAGCACGTATGCGCAATATGTGTGGCTGAATGAAAAAGGTTCGAAACAATATTCAGATCAACCTCCGCCAAAAAACGTGCCTAGGGATAAGATCATCAAGGCGCCTGGCTCACAAACAAGAGTGATAGAGACGGCGTCATCAACCGAGTCCGCTGCCAATCAGAATGCGGCAAAGAGTGAAATCGATAAATTACAAAAGCCAGCGACGCTCGCATCGAAGAATGAAGACTTCAATAAGCGCAAGATAGCGAAAGAAGAGGCAGAGAAGAAAGCGGAAGCCGACAAAAAAGAAGCACAAGATAAGGAGAAAAATTGTGCGCGGGCGCGGGCCTACCAACAATCCATCGAAGCCGGCATGGTAATTTCATCACGAGATCAAAATGGTGAGCGTGTCATTCTCGATGAGGGGCAAAGAGCACGCGAATTGGCAGATGCAAAAAAAGTAACTAGCGAATGTAAGTAGCAAATCAAAAGAGTCGAAATTACCATTACATTTTCCCGCCTTTGTGCTCTCTTTTTGCGCGACGTCGTCTTGAATCCATTGGCGTCGCGATTAGAGGAGCACATACTTCAATTCGATCTCCATTTTGCAAGATCGATTCGAGCGATCGTTTTTTTCCAAAGACACTCACAGCACACCCCTCGGAAAGCAAAGTGCCAACATCCTGTTCCACACTTACGCTGAAATGACTCAACGCTGTGGCGATCGTCGTTGCTTGGTCGAACTCACTTTGCAACAGGCGCACTGAGTCTCCGATTTTGACTGCGAATGTAATTTGAATTTTCATTTTTTGCAGGGACTTAAGGCATTTATCTGTACACTACTTCAGCGCGAGCACAAAAGGCATCGACGAAGCTGTTACTGATTTTTCCGAAGACTGGTCCAATCAAATGTTCAAGTAAACGGCTTGAAAATTCATACTTTAGGTTAAACTCAATTTTGCACGCATTATCTCGCAGCGGTATGAACTTCCAAGTACCATGCAATTGCTTAAAAGGCCCATCAACTAGACGCATTTCCATTGAATCTGGCGGTGAATTATGGTTTTCCGTGGTAAAACTCTGTTTGATACCATGGTAGTTGATAGATAATGTCGCCTTGAGTCGATCATTTGTTCGCTCAGCGACTTGCACACCTCCACACCAAGGTAAAAACTGTGGATAGTCTTCGACCTTTTCTACTAAAGCGAACATTTGTGCCGCGCTGAATGAGACGAGGACATTTTTTTGAACGACTGCCATTATTAGTCTTGATTTGATATGATCACGAACCAAATTTTACCCGAAACAATGGCAGTACCGTAAATCAAAGCCATTTTCGAGAAATAAACGAATACAACAAAAAGATTTTTTCCATGAGCATTGCAGATAATAAGAAGGCCTTTCACGACTATTTCATCGAAGAGCAATTCGAAGCTGGGATCGTTTTACAGGGTTGGGAAGTCAAAGCGATTCGTGCTGGGCGCGTGCAGCTAAAAGAGGCCTATGTGATTGTAAAAGGGGCTGAGATTTATTTGTTTGGCGCACACATTGGTGCCTTACCAACAGCGTCAACACATATTCATCCCGATTCAGTGCGAACGAGAAAACTTCTCTTGCATGCCGAAGAGATCAAGAAATTGATCGGCAAAGTCGAGCGCTCGGGTTACACCATGGTTCCTTTGAATCTGCATTTCCTCAATGGGCGAATCAAGTGCCAAATTGGGTTGGCAAAGGGAAAGAAACAGCACGACAAACGGGAAACAGAAAAAGAACGCGACTGGCAACGTGAACAGCAAAAAATTATGAAGCAACATCGTCGCTAAGCATCGCCCCAGCAACTTTTAAACTTTATTATTGTTGACGCTGAAGATAAATTTCACGGCGCGCCTCTTTGATTTGACGTCGAAGCGCTTGACGCTCCTCAGGAGTCAAGCGATTAAAACGTACATTAGGTTCCCTTTCAAGCTGGCCTTGATTTTGTTGCACTGCACTTGAAAGCGGTGTTTGAGCTTGCACACCAGCCGCTTGAGCTGGAATTGACTCCCCCTCTTTTTGATTCTGCTGCTTTGCTTGTCGCATAGCCTGACGATTGGCACGCATTTCCTGAAACTGTCTTTGTTTCGCCTCAAAGCGGGGATGGACTCCTCCGCCCTTACCTTGTTGAGGGGATGCGCCCGCCCCTTGCGCAATGAACAAAGCGCAAATACTAAAACCGATTCCGAGCGGCAGGTGTTTCAAGGTCTTCAAAATTCTTCTCGATGGTAAAATCAATTTTTAGTGGTTAATCGCACTCTTCCCGCCAGCGGTTTTTCGACTACCTCTATTTTATGCCGTCCCTAGGGTACGACCAAGTTAATTTTTATGTCTTGAGTCTACCGTTTGAAGCTCATCAATGACAGCACTTTTATGTAAGGTCTGTAACAGTTTGTAAAGACCAAGAAAAAATTGTTTTGCGGATATCCCTTTACAAGTAAGATCTCGCTAAAGGCAATTGCGAGCATCTATTTCATCCAATATTCGGGAAGTATCATGAGTGATTCAAAATCCAAAATCTTAGTGGTAGACGACGACGTTCGTTTGAGAGACCTGCTACGCCGCTATTTGACAGAACAAGGCTTTCAAGTTGTCGTTGCCGAAAGCGCAGTAGCAATGAATAAATTGTGGATTAGAGAGCGCTACGACTTGCTCGTGCTCGATCTAATGTTACCTGGAGAAGATGGCTTGGCGATTTGTCGTCGCTTGCGTGGTGCCGGCGATAATACCCCTATCATTATGTTGACCGCCAAAGGGGACGAAGTGGACCGAATCATCGGGCTAGAGATGGGGGCGGATGATTACCTTCCGAAACCTTTTAACCCAAGAGAATTGGTTGCTCGAATTAATGCGGTATTACGCCGAAAAGCGCCAGACGAAGTTCCAGGTGCGCCAACTGAGTCATCTCAACTTTTTGAATTCGGCGAATTCAGTTTAGACCTTTCCACGCGCAGTCTCAAAAGGAAGGGCGAAACAGTGAATCTCACTACCGGTGAGTTCTCTGTCTTAAAAGTGTTCGCTCGCCATGCACGTCAACCACTATCACGAGAAAAGCTAATGGAATTGGCTCGTGGCCGTGAGTATGAAGTGTTCGATCGCAGCCTTGATGTTCAGATCTCGAGATTGCGAAAACTGATTGAAGTTGACCCAACAAATCCGCAATACATTCAAACAGTGTGGGGTCTAGGTTATGTCTTTATTTCCGACGGACAAGGTAAATAGATCTTCATTAAATGCAATACCAATTTAATCCTCTACCTTGGTTTAGAAGCGGCCTTTTTTGGCGGACATTCTTTCTGCTAAGTGTTTTAGTGACTGCTAGCATGGCAACGTGGTTTGTCAGCTTTAAAGTTGTCGAAAGAAAGCCTCGTGCGCAACAGATTTCCGGACAGATAGTGTCCATGGTGACCATTACCCGCGCTGCATTAACTCACTCAGCCGAAGACAAGCGGCGACAACTTCTGATCGATCTTGCCAGCAATGAAGGCATCCGAATTTACCTACTTGAGGATGAAGACGAAATTATCACGCCAGACAATGACCCATTCTTCAACGAACTCAGTCAAAGAATACGTCAGAAACTAGGTGTTGAAACGCGATTTGCGAAAGAGGTTAATGGCGAGGCAGGTTTTTGGCTGAGCTTTAATATTGAAGCGGATCAGTACTGGCTTCGTTTGGAACCTGATCGTATCCAAGACGAAACGGGATTGCAAATTCTTGGCTGGGCCTCAGTGACTTTGGTTTTGACATTAATCGGCGCAATCTTTATTTCCAAGTTGATCAATAATCCTTTATCACGCTTGAGCGCTACGGCGAGAGAGTTAGCAAACGGACGAAAGCCCTCTCCTTTGCCCGAAACTGGAGCCCGTGAGATTAAAGAAACAAATATCAGCTTCAACCAAATGGTGTCAGACTTAGCTCGCATCGAGCAAGACCGTGCACTAATTTTGGCCGGCATTTCACACGATTTACGAACACCGATTACACGTATGCAGTTAGAAGTTGAGATGGCACCATTAGATGATAGTGCGAGATCAGGAATGCAGGCTGATCTAAGTCAGATGGACAGTATCATTAATCAATTTTTAGATTATGCAAAACCATTTGAAGACCATACAATCACTTCCGTCGACCTTGGTCTGATCTGTGAACAAATCGCTACTCAGTATCGACGTCTAGAAAGCTGCGAGATTAATCTCAACATCGACTCTAACTTATGGATTAATGGCATTGAAATTGAAATCAAACGATGTATTAGTAATTTATTAGAGAATGCTAGGCGATATGGCCGTTCAACTACAGATGGCAAACTCAAGCTGGATGTCGAATGTAAGCTAACAGAGTTAGATGGAGTTAAGCGTACCCTATTATTCATTAGAGACTATGGACCTGGCGTCCCTGAGTCAGAACTTAGTCGTATGCTGCAACCTTTTACGCGTCTGGATCTCGCTCGAGGTCAGGCCAATGGCTCGGGACTCGGCCTCGCGATCGTTGAACGAATTGTTAAGCGCCATAGTGGCAAAATTCAGATTCGTAACCATGAGCATGGCGGTCTGCAAATAAGTATTTTCTTACCTATAGGAAAATAAAAAACGCCGGTTATTCGCCGGCGTTTTTATTTCATTCCCTAGCCCCTATCCAGCTTACATTTTTTGATTTGTGCCAGCCGTATTCAATTGGTAGCTCATCTTGAAGGTATCGTCTTGTTGTACGATTGGTGCTTTCGCTTTACTCGCTTTATTTGTCTTCGTCATCGCCAAAGCTGATGGCGCTTCCTGCGCTTGCAAAACACCCCAGCTTGCTGCACCGACCAGACCAATACTGACTAATACGCTAAACAACGCTGGTGAACGCCACTTAGATTTTGTGGTAGAAACAGGCATCATGAAACTTGGCGCTTCCACTGGCGATGCGTCCAGCACCTCTTTCGCTTTAGAACACCATTGTTGATGTTGGGCTTTATCAGACATCAATCGCTGCATTAAGGCAGATGCTAAGGCTTGTGCTTCTTGTTTTTCACGATTAATTTCTTGTTCCAAGACATTTGCGTGTGCATGCTGTTCCGCGACAGTTTGTGACAGTTCTTGTTTCAGGTCCGCCACTTGCTGCAAACGCTCTTGCTCCTGCACCAGTTGTTGTTTGACTTGTTCCGCAGCTTGTCGTTCAGCATCAACTCTTTCTTGCAACAAGCGGGCGGCTTCAGTCTCACGTTCTAAGCGAAGCGTATTTTGAGCACGCAATTCTTGAGCTTGCACAATCTGTTCTGCCAATAAATGCGCCACCTGTTTCTCAATCTCCGTATTTTCTAGTTCGACAGCGCGCAAAGCCATTTGCTCTTCACGGGCTTTTGACTGGGCTTGCAGGCGAAGCTGTTCTTGTTCTGTGCAGGCATTTGCTGCTAACGTAAGGTCAACTTCTGACTCTAACTTAGCTTGTTGTTGTATCGTTGCTTCTTGCTCGGCATGCAAACGAAGTTCGGCTTGCAACCGTGTTTGACGTTCAAGCTCAGCACGTTTTGAGGATTCTTCCAACAACAAACGTTCAGCTTCCAACTTCATTTCAATATCACAAAGCGCAGCTTGGTGCATAGATGCCAGTTGTTGTTCGATCTCCAATTGTTCTTGCAGTCGCTCCGCTTGCTTTGTTTCAAACTCCATACGGGTCATTGTGGCTTGCTGCACTTGAAACAATTCATTCGCGTTTGCTTGGGCGGTCGCTGTCAGTGCATCTTCAATTTGCTTTTGCTGGTCCGCCAAGACGCGTGCTTCGGTTTCGGCTGTCAATCGATTTTGTAAGGCAATACGTGCTTCTTGTTCAGCAACGATTCGACGCTCGTATTCTTCCAAATAAGCCTGTTCAGTCGCTTTACGCTTTTCTATTTCGTCGATTAAAACTTGTTCCGCTGCCAGCTTTTGCTGTACCAGTTTTAATTCTTCAGACTCTTGTTTCGCACGTTGTTGTTCAAATTGATTCAATTCCTGCGCTTCAGATAACCGTGCTTCTATAGTCATTAATGCTGTGCGTTGAGCCTCCGCGTGCTCACGTGAAACAACAAACAAAGCATTTTCAGCCCCAAATTTCTCTTCAATAATTTGTTTTGCTAAGCGCTCTTGTTCAGCACGTTGGCGCTCAGTCTCCGCCAACATCGCTTCATAACGTAATCGTTCACTCAAAGCTGCCATTGCGCGTTGTTCTTCAGCGAGCTTCTGATCGATCTCATGTGTGAGCGCAGTTTCTACTTGATTCTTTTCTTCGGCCAAAGTAATCGTTTTCTGCAGTGATTCATTTTTTGCTTCGAGTGCTGCCGTTGCTTGCAAACGGGCGATTTTTTCCTTCTCCGCTAAGGCGAGATAGGCTTGCTCTTCCGCATTGAGTTTTTCGAGTTCAAGTCGAGTCGCTTGCTCTAATTCTTGTTTTTGAATCGCAAGCGCACGCTTTTCCTCTTCGGTTTTCTGGAGCCTAGCAGCTTCAGCTAGCGCGTTCTGCTCCGCTGCTTGTGAGCATTTCAGAGAATCTAAAGTATGCTGTTCTTGTTCGATACGTTCCTGATGAAGCTTATGAAGATTTAGTTCTTCATCGAGCCTTTCTTGCATCAAACGATTAAACAGCATTTGAGCGTCGAGATTGGCCTTGATAGTTGCATGAAGTTCAGATTCCTTGACTAAAGCGGCCTCTGCCTCCGCCTTTGCTAGGATCGCTTGTTCAACATTAATTTCAGCCAATTTTAAGGCCGCAGTTTCCACTTCGTTTTGCGATTTAAGTAAAGTGACAGCTTCTGTTTCGAGTCGAATCTTCTCATTTGTCGTTTGCAATACTATTGCGTCTGCATTTAGACGTTCCTGTGCTACGACTTCGAGTTCTTGTATGCGTGCGCGTTTTTGCACCAAGATCTGACGTGCTTGATCTTGTAGCTCAGCATAGGCATGCACTTTTGCATGAAGCTCTTGCTCCGCATCCAGTTTTTCTTGCGCTAAACGTTTACCCTCTTCTTCAGCATGCAATCTCTCTGTGGCCAGGCGCGCATTTTCAACTTCCAGTAAACGTTTTTCCTCAGCCTCTTTGCTTGCGCGTACCTCTTGCTGCAAGCGATCTGCTTGGAGACGCGCTTCTTCTTCAGTAGAATGCACTTTCTTCTTTTCTAGCTCAGTGATTTCTTCGAGCGTAGCCAAAGCCGTTTGTTGAGCATATAATTTTGTTTTTTCCAAGTTTGCCAATTCACATGCACGTTGGGCACGGAGTTCTGCAGCCTCTTTGATTTGTTGCTCAAGTTGGATTTTTTCTTGATTCTGAGCGATTAGTTTTTCCTCAGCTGTGACTTTTTCAGCAATCGCTTTCTGCATTTGTTGCTCGGATGCGAGGCGCTCTTGATTCAAGCGGATCAGCTCTTGTTCAGCGTCTGATTTTGCTTTTGTTTCAGCAATGAGTTGTTGTTCTAATGTTTTCTTTTGCTCGATCAGCGCGATTTTTTTTCGCTCTTCTTCCTCGCGTTGTTTGATAAGACGTGTTAGCTCAATCGCTTCTGCAGCTTTTGTCTTTGCAAGACTAGCCGTTTGCTTTTGCAGCTCAGCATGTTCGGTCATCTTTTGTAGGCGTGTCTGCTCAGCAGAGAGTAATTCTTGACGCGCAAGTTTTGCTTCTTTTTCCTTTTCTTGACGAGCAAATAGCATCTGTGCGTGTTCACGATCGGCCTTTGCACGCTCAAGGACTTGCTCCGCCGCTTCACGTTCTGCCTCCAATTTTTCTTGTGCGGCAAGAGCAGCGTCGCGTTCAGCCTCAAGGCGTAATTGTTCCGCTTTGCGCATTTCGACCACTTGCTTCGCTTTCAATAAGGCAAGTGATGCTGCTTTGCATTGCAATTCCGACTGCAGTTGAGCCTGCTCGATCGCCTGGCGTTCTGCTTCGCTGCTTGCTTCAAGTGCTCGTTGCTGCTGGCGTTCTAAGGCCTCTTTTTTTGTCGCTAATGCGATGGCTTCCTCTTCTGCTTTGAGACGCGCAGCAGCAGCACATTCAGCCTCCTTCTCCGCAGAGAGTTTCTCCTGAGTTGCCTGTAAGAGCTTTTCGGCGGACTCTGCACGCCGTTTTTCTACCGCCAGTTTTTCTTGAATCAGTTGTAGGGCTTCGCCTTCGCTTTCTACACGAGCTTGTTGTAGTTCGAGTAGAGCTTTGCTGTCTTCATTCTTTTGAATCGCCATCATCGCCAATTGTTGACCCAACTTGACGTTCTCGACAGTGTTTTCGAGCGCAATTTTCTCAGCAACGCACTTGGTTTCTTGGGCAATGCGGATCGCTTGTTGAGCTTGGTGTTGCATCTCCAACACTTCAGCTTGCGTCTCTTCCGTCTTTGCCAAGATCTCTTTTTCTGCGATGACTTTTTTCTCGGCTTGGACTTTTGCTTCGATCGCTTTTGCGGCTCTTTGTTCTGCCTCTGCGCGCAATTTCTCCGCTCTGGCTAATTCGATGACGCTTTGCGCTTTAGAGTTTGCAGCTTCATTGGCGCGCTTAAGGTACTCGGCTTGCAAGCTCATCGCTGTCAACGCTTTACGCTCGGCATCCGCTTTATCTTTGGCCAACTGCACCGCCTCGCGTTCTAAAGCTGACTTCTCCTCTGCATACTTTTTGGCCCGTTCTTCCTCCTCACGACGTTGTTTTGCCATCTCCGCCGCTTCAATTTCAGCATGACGACGGCGCTTCGCTTCTTCGTTCGCTTTTTCCTCAGCTTCAATTCGGGTACGAGCATGAGCATCAGCGTATTGTTCGGTCTCAACGCGCATCAGAGCCTTCGATTGCAGCTCTTTCTCTGCTTGAATTCTTGACTCGGTAGCCAATCGAATTTGTTCTTCTGCCTCACTACGTGCTTGTGCCGCCGCAGCTGCTATTTTCTCCGCTTGTTCTCGTCGTGTTGCAGCTGCCATCAATTCTTCTTCTGCTTGCAAACGTAGTTGAATCGCATCGGCAGCACGCTTTTCAGAATCAGCTCTTGCTTGCGCAATGGCTTGATACTCCTGCTCTAGCATCGCTCTACCGCGCGCCTCTTCACGGGCACGAACTTCTAAAGGAGTTCGATTCAATGACACTTCAAGTGCCATTGCCTCTGCTTGATCTCGCTCACGGTTAATTTGTTGAGCCTCAGAGCGAACAGTGATCAAGCGTTCCATGTTTAGTCTTGCTTCACGCTCTTGACGTTCACGCTCCCTCGCCAGTTCCGCCATCTTGGCGTCAACACGAGCACGTTCTTTTGCTTCCTGTTGTGCTGCATAGTTAGCAGCTGAACGTTCCGCTGCCCATTGCTTTGCGTTTTCGGCTTCTGCAGCAAGCTTTTCGGCTTCAAGTTTTGCCTTGAAGTTAATTTGAGTATCCAGTTTGATCTGTTCCAATGCTTTGAGCTTAGCCTCGGCTTCATTCTTTGCTCTGAGCTCTGCCTGCACACGTGCTTCTTCATCAATCAAACTACGCTCTTGAAACTCTTGCGTCTCACGAGTCATCGCCGCAATTCTTTCTTGGCTGCCGACTTTGGCTCTTAATTCCGCTTCCAGGCGAGCTCGACTCGATTCAATTTCCTTTTCTTCGGTTGCCATCTTACTTTCAGCGATCTCCGTTGCCGCAGCATCTGTCTGAGCACGTTCTTCTGCAAGAATCTTTGCCTTGAGTTCCGCCTGCAGACGATTTTCTGCCGCGACGGTTGCCTTCGCTTCTGCTTCAACTCTGGCGATCGCCGCACGAATGCCTTTCACATCTATACGTGAACTGGTAGAAAGATCATCTACGGTGTTGAGTGAGTCACTTACCGCATCATGTTCGTCAACACCTAAGCTGCCAATGGACAGGCGGTTGAGCATCATTTGATTGTCATTCATCATGCACCTCGTAGTATCGGAATCCAGAGTTTTCGAATCGCTACTTTTTCGCAATTTCGTTGGCCTTGGGGGATTTGTCTAAGGTGGATTATGTTTGAATTCAAAATCAACGATGCTTCGAGAAACAAGGTAAAAGAGCCGCAATTCCCAATTTTGAAGCTAACACATGAACTTATTGCCAGATTGTCTAAGTGAATGGATCGCAAAAATTGTTTTTTAAGTAAAATGGGTGCTCATTAACATTCAAATACGCTAGAACATGCCAAGCAACTTAAATCTCGCCCCCCGATCGAAGCTACCCGAAATTAAAACGACCATTTTCCAGACAATGTCGACGATTGCGAACGAGGTAAAAGCGATCAATCTTGGGCAAGGGTTTCCAGATTTTGCTTGTGATGAAACACTGATAGCAGCAGTCCATCAAGCCATGCGCGATGGGCATAATCAATACCCACCGATGACCGGCACGTTGGCGTTACGCAGGGAAATTGCCAATAAGGTATTAAATCTGTACGGCGTACAATACGACGTTAATGAAGAGGTAACCGTTACCGCCGGGGCTACCCAAGCCCTGCTCACAGTGATTTTGGCTACTGTCAATATGGGTGATGAAGTCATCGTCATTGAGCCCGCCTACGACAGCTATATACCAAGCATTCAACTCGCTGGTGGTATTCCTGTTTTGGTGTCGATGAACTACCAAGACGGACGTTTTGCGATTGACTGGCAAAAATTAAAAGATAGCATTTCTAATAAGACCAGGCTTATTCTGATCAATTCCCCGAATAACCCAACAGGGGTTTGTTTGCACGAGCAGGATCTGAGCACGCTTGCTGAGCTGGTGCGCGACACCAACATTATCGTGCTATCCGACGAAGTTTATGAACATATGGTGTTTGATGGTCAACGTCACCTCTCAGTGGCAGGCCATCCAGAATTAGCCCAACGCAGTTTCATCGTATCGAGCTTTGGCAAAACCTATCATGTAACTGGTTGGAAGGTTGGATACGTCCTCGCCCCAGCCGAACTCACACGCGAGTTCCGAAAGGTACATCAATTCAATGTATTTACTGTCAACACACCAATGCAAATTGGGATCGCCGAATTCATGCGAGTTTCTGACCATCATCAACATTTGTCGAACTTCTATCAACAAAAACGTGACTATTTCCGCGCTGGCTTAAGCCAAACACCGTTTAAGCTACTAGATGTCGAAGGCAGCTATTTTCAATGTGTTGATTTCTCGGAAGTGTCTGAGTTGAATGAGCTAGATTTTGCGACATGGCTGACGCGAGAAATTGGGGTTGCAGCAATACCGTTTT
This sequence comes from Affinundibacterium nitidum, assembly GCF_014284155.1. Lineage (GTDB taxonomy): Bacteria > Pseudomonadota > Gammaproteobacteria > Burkholderiales > Burkholderiaceae_D > Undibacterium > Undibacterium nitidum. Next base: position 193,993 of record NZ_JACOFZ010000001.1, on the reverse strand, counting down.
CCGCCTTTTACAAGCACCAGCAGGAAAACAAGTTGGTACGTTTCTGCTTTGCGAAGCAAGTTTCAACACTAGATGCCGCGTTGGAACGACTAGCCAAACTCAGAGTTTAGGTAGAGCCATTTTGATCAAATTTCACCTCAGTCTTGTGCGACCGGTGTAGCAATTTCACGAGGGATCTTTAATCCACGTTGCTGGCGTAAATAAGCCTTCGCCTCAAATGTTACACGTCGAACAAGGTCTTGTAGCTTGCGGCGAAAATGGCGTACGTCATCGATGCACGCATTCACTAAAAAACGATCGTAGCAGACACTTTCTGACTCGACACTCACGCTTTGTATGTTTGTCTGCAATTTCTCGCCGTCAGCAATAGCTAACTCGGCTTTGGTAACAGAGTCAATACTACGGGCTGGATAGGATTGATGAAATGCGAGTACTTCTGATTCCAATTTTACAGAACGTTCTGCGAGGCCATCCGTAGCGTCGGCATTCGCGACACTTGAGAATGCTAAGGCTAACAAGATCGGGATTAACACCCGTAAAAAACAAAACACTTTAGTCATATTAGTCTTTGCTATGATCGAGCAAACTGACGATTTCTCTTTGATCTGCACGCATGTAATCTTCCGACTGCATTTCAATAATCCTCGAAACTGTACGGTGAAATTCGTTGGACAAAGTCCCTTGTGTATAAAGCTCTTCAGGGATCACTTCAGCAGACATAATGAGTTTGACCTTATTGTCGTAGAATACGTCGATCAGCCATGTGAATCGACGCGCCTCGGACGACATCCCGGCAGACATACGTGGGATCGAAGACAGAATCACGGTGTGGAAGCGGCTTGCGATTTCCAAATAGTCATTTTGTGAACGCGGCCCACCACACAAAGTATGAAAATCAAACCAAATCGTGGTACCTGCGCGACGAAGCGCTTTTAAGCGACGCCCTTCGATATCCACATGTGGGTCTTCATCTTTTGTTTCCGCAATTTTTTGAAACGCCTTACGCAGCGCTTCGTCCGTCGTCGCCCCCAATGGGGTTAGATAGGCTTCGACCTGCTCCAATGCACGCTTACGGTAGTCGTTGCCAGAGTCAACATTCAGGACGTCCAGTTTTTCTTTAATCAGTGCGATAGTTGGCAACATCCGATCGCGATGCAAACCATCTGGATAGAGCGTATCCGGCTCATAGTTAGATGTCATGATAAAAGAAACACCGTTGTCGAACAGTGCCTTCATCAAGTTATACAATAGCATCGCATCCGCGACATCGGATACATGAAATTCGTCAAAGCAAATCAAGCGATACTTCTTCGCGATGCGCGCCGCGACCTCATTGAGAGGATCTGAGACACCTTTCAACTCATCTAATTCACGATGAACTGCTCGCATGAACTCATGAAAGTGGAGACGTGTTTTGCGAACAACAGGAACGACGGAATAGAAACTATCCATCAGAAACGATTTGCCACGACCTACCCCACCCCACATATACACGCCACGTGGCACTTCAGGGCGACTAATCAATCGCACCAGTCGATTTGAACGTTTCGATTTGAATTCGACCCAATCTTCATAAGCTTGCTGCAAACGATCGACGGCGCGCTTTTGAGCCGCATCAACTTGGAACCCACGTTGATTGATCGCTTCTTGATAGAACTCTTGGACGTTCATGGAATCGAGATAGGAGGAATATGAATGGTTTCATCGACACTGAAACCGAAATTACTTTATGGCGGGTGAGCACTTCAAGTACTCACCCTATTTCTAAGCAGATTACCTTTCGTCAATTCATTTTGGTTAGCTCTTCACTACAGCATTAGTGGCAGCCAAATGTGATTTAAGCTAAACCAAATTGAATCAGCAATTCGCTTGAATTAGAAATTCAAGGAGCGCTTATCAACCGCTAATGCAGCTTCTTTTGTCGCCTCAGACAAAGATGGATGAGCGTGGCAGATACGTGCAATGTCTTCAGAGGAAGCACGGAACTCCATCGCCACTACGGCTTCTGAAATCAATTCAGACGCCATCGGGCCGACAATGTGCACACCCAAGATTTCATCCGTTGTAGCATCAGCCAAGAATTTCACCATACCAGAGGTATCACCCAAAGCACGTGCGCGACCATTTGCCATGAATGGGAAAGTACCTGCTTTATACGCAACACCATCCGCTTTCAATTGCTGCTCCGTACGACCAACCCAAGCAATCTCAGGTGAGGTGTAGATAACCCATGGGATTGTGCCAAAGTTCACGTGGCCATGCTGACCTGCGATACGCTCTGCTACCGCAACGCCCTCTTCTTCTGCTTTGTGTGCCAACATTGGACCACGGACTACGTCACCCACCGCCCATACGTTTGGCAAGTTAGTTTTGCAATCACCATCGACTGCGATGAAACCGCGTTCATCCAACTGCAGGCCAACTGCATCCGCACTCAGACCATTGGTGTTTGGTGTACGACCAATTGAGATAATCAACTTATCAAATACTGCTTTGTGCTCAGCACCAGCGTTATCTGTGTAATTCACAGTCACGTCTTTCTTGCCTTTCACGATCTCGCCGATCTTCACGCCGAGGTTGATATTCAAACCTTGTTTCGTAAATAGCTTGTGCGCTTCTTTCGCGATCTGCTCATCCACAGCGCCTAAAAACGTTGGCAGAGCTTCCAATACAGTCACCTCAGAGCCACAACGACGCCACACACTACCCATCTCGAGGCCAATCACACCAGCACCGATCACACCGAGCTTTTTCGGTACTTCACCGATCTTCAAGGCACCGTCGTTCGACAAAATCAATTCTTCATCAAATGCTGCGCCAGGCAAGCCGCGTGCATTAGAGCCTGTGGCGACAACGATATGTTTACCAGTGATCGTTTCTTCTGCCTTACCCGCCACTTTAATTTCATAACCAGCATCCACTGCTTTCACAAAAGAACCGTGACCGTGGAAAAAAGTGACTTTATTTTTTTTGAACAAATACAAAATGCCATCATTGTTCTGTTTCACGATCGTATTCTTACGCGCCAGCATCTTGCTGACGTCTAATGCCAAACCACTCACATTGATACCGTGGTCTGCAAATGCGTGACCCGCGTGTTCGTAATGCTCTGATGACTGCAGCAATGCCTTTGAAGGAATACAACCAACATTGGTACATGTACCACCAGGTGCTGGTCCACCTTTTTCATTGGTCCATGCATCTATACATGCAGTAGAAAAACCTAATTGTGCTGCACGAATTGCAGCTATGTAACCGCCTGGGCCACCACCAATTACAACGACGTCAAATTGTTTGCTCATAATTATCCTGCTTCTTTATCTTACTGAATTCAATACGAAAAAGGCTCAAACATGGTGTTCAAGCCTCCTCTTACTAGTCCTGACTTATTCTTCTTCGGGTATAAATACCCAAGCTAGAAGGTACGCGACGAAACCAAAACCGAAGGCGCTTACAAATAAAACAAACATCAAACGCCAGATCCACGCTTCCAAACCAGAAAATTTACCTAAACCCGCACACACACCACCGATCCACTGGTTATGTTTAGAGCGACGTAAGTGATTCAAATTGGCAAATGGATTGTCATTTGTAGCCGTGCCTCCCGAACCAAATCCACTGGATGAGGTCGAGGCAGATGCGAGAACTTTTTCTTTGGCCGCTGCAAACTCTTCATCAGTCAGAGCACCTGACCGATGAAGTTCATGCAAACGTGCGATTTCGTCCGCGATATTCATCGTTGGTCGATTACAGATCCAACAACAAACGTGCTGGGTCTTCCAGCGCTTCTTTCATCGCCACCAAGCCCAATACCGCTTCGCGACCGTCGATGATGCGGTGATCGTAAGACATCGCCAAGTAGTTCATTGGACGAATTACGATTTGGCCGTTTTCAACAACAGCGCGGTCTTTTGTAGCATGCACGCCCAAAATCGCAGATTGTGGGGGGTTGATAATTGGCGTCGACAACATTGAACCGAAAGTACCACCATTGGAAATGGAGAATGTACCGCCAGTCAAATCGTCCAAAGTCAATTTACCATCTTTTGCTTTAGCGCCGAATTCGCCAATTTTCTTTTCAATTTCAGCGATTGTCATTTGATCTGCATTACGCAAGATTGGCACCACCAAACCACGTGGAGAACCGACCGCGATACCGATGTCGAAATAGCCGTGATAAACGATATCGTTACCATCAACCGAGGCGTTCAAGATTGGGTATTTCTTCAATGCAGCAACTGCAGCTTTGACGAAGAAAGACATGAAGCCCAATTTCACGCCGTGCTCTTTTTCAAACTTGTCTTTGTACTTATTACGCAAGTCCATTACTGGCGCCATATTGACTTCGTTAAACGTCGTCAAAATCGCATTCGTGGATTGAGACTGCACCAATCGTTCAGCAATACGTGCACGCAAACGGCTCATTGGTACGCGTTCTTCTGGGCGATCGCCCAAGTTCGTTGCCACTGGCGCAGCAACTTGTTGCAAGGCAGGTTTAGTCGCTACCGGTGCCGCTAAAGGTGCAACTGCTGGAGCGGCTTTGTTTGCTACAGCCGCTAGTGCATCACCTTTAGTCACACGGCCGTCTTTGCCTGTGCCATCAACGGCACCAGCGGACAAGCCATTTTCTGCCAAAATCTTCGCTGCCGCTGGCATTGCTACGCCCGATGCTGAATTGCTTGCTGGCGCTGCAGCCGCTGCTGGAGCGGATGCTACCGCAGCAGGTGCTGCAGCAGCTGGAGCCGAAGCGCCTGCACTCGCTTCTGTATCGAGCATAGCGATAACTTCGCCTGCAACCACTGTACTACCATCACCTTTGATAATTTGGGTAATAACACCTGCTGATGGCGCTGGCAATTCCAATACTACTTTGTCAGTTTCAACGTCAACCAGGTTCTCGTCGCGAGCCACTGCTTGGCCTACTTTTTTATGCCACGTCAACAAAGTCGCTTCAGCGACAGATTCAGATAATTGCGGTACTTTTACTTCGATAATTGCCATGTTATTTCTCCGTTTCGGATAGCTTGAGAGCGCAGCAGTTTCTGCTGCGCCGCCGAGATTATTTAGTCAGAATATAGCCTTTAAGTTTTGAAAAGGCTGCGTCCAAGAGTGCTTTCTGTTGTGCGTAGTGTTTGTCGTAGTAACCGACAGCAGGAGACGCACTTGCTGGGCGACCAGCATAAGCAAGCTTCTGACCTTCATCCAAGCTTTCAAAAATATTGTGCTGAATTTGGAACCAAGGACCTTGGTTTTGTGGTTCGTCTTGAGCCCAAACCAATTCCACCATATTCGGGAATTTTTTCAATTCCGCAGCAAAACTCTTATGTGGGAATGGGTACAACTGTTCCACACGAATAATTGCTGTATCTGTCTGCGCGCGTTCTTTACGTGCGTTGACCAAGTCGTAATAGACTTTGCCAGAGCAAGCAACTACACGTTTTACTTTCTTCGCATCGATAGACTCATCGACTTCACCAATCACGGTATGGAAGCTACCTTTTGCCAATTCAGACAACGGTGAACCTGCATCTTTGTTACGCAACAAGGACTTCGGCGTCATGATGACCAAAGGTTTGCGGAATTGACGGATCATTTGACGACGTAGCAGATGGAAAATCTGCGCTGCTGTCGTTGGTTGAACCACTTGCATATTATTGTCGGCACACAGCTGCAAGAAGCGTTCTGGGCGTGCTGATGAGTGCTCTGGACCTTGACCTTCGTAACCATGTGGCAGCATCATAACCAAGCCAGACGCGCGGCCCCACTTCACTTCGCCAGAACTGATAAATTGGTCGATAACCACTTGTGCACCGTTAGCGAAATCGCCGAACTGCGCTTCCCAAATCGTCAGTGTATTTGGTTCTGCCGTTGAATAGCCGTATTCAAAACCCAATACTGCTTCTTCAGACAATACGGAATCGATAACGGTGAATGGAGCTTGTTTGTCTGAAATGTTTTGCAATGGAATGTATGTACCCGCATCCCAACGTTCGCGATTTTGGTCATGCAATACAGCATGACGGTGAACAAAAGTGCCGCGACCAGCGTCTTGACCTGTCAAGCGAATTGCATAGCCAGAAGACACCAATGAGGCATAAGCCAAATGTTCGCCCATGCCCCAATCAAGGTTCATGTCGCCACGTCCCATTGCTGCACGATCGCCCAATACTTTTTCGACCAAGCTATGTGGCTTGAAGCCTTCAGGCACTGTCGTGATGCGCTCGGCCAATCGCTTCAACTCGGAAGTTGGCACTGCTGTATCTGCAGCATCAGTCCATTTACGATTGAGGAATGGAATCCAATCGACTGCGTATTTATTCTTGAAGTTGGAAATAACTGGATCATGTGTGTGCTTGCCAGCATCCATCGCCTCACGGAATGCCGCAACCATTTGATCACCACCATCTGCAGGGATCGTACCTTGAGCAGCCAATTTATCCGCGTACATCTTACGTGTACCTGGATGTTGACCGATCTTTTTGTACATCAATGGCTGTGTCAATGCAGGTGTATCTTGCTCGTTATGACCAAGTTTACGGTAGCAGATAATGTCGACCACGACGTCTTTTTTGAAGGTCATGCGATAGTCGAGCGCAATTTGCGTCGCTAACACAACAGCTTCAGGATCGTCTGCATTAACGTGCAATACTGGTGCCTCAATCATCTTGACGACGTCTGAGCAGTAAGTTGTGGAGCGTGCGTCACGTGGATCAGATGTCGTAAAACCAATTTGATTATTAATCACGATATGCACCGTGCCGCCTGTGCCGTAACCGCGTGTTTGCGCCAAGTTCAAGGTTTCCATCACAACACCTTGACCGGCAAACGCCGCATCGCCGTGCACCAAGATTGGCAATACTTGAGAGCCATCTTTGTCGCCACGACGGTCCATGCGTGCTTTGACAGAGCCTTCGACCACAGGATTAACGATTTCCAAATGGGATGGATTAAACGCCAAGGACAGATGTACTGGACCGCCTGGGGTAGAAATATCTGAAGAAAAACCTTGGTGGTATTTCACGTCACCAGCAGGTAAATCATCACCGTGTTTACCCTCAAATTCGGCGAACAAATCTTGCGGCATCTTGCCCAGGGTATTCACCAACACGTTCAAACGGCCGCGATGTGCCATACCGATAACTATCTCTTCTACGCCACGCTCACCAGCACGTTGAATTGTCTCATCCATAGATGCGATGAAACTCTCTCCGCCTTCCAATGAGAAACGTTTTTGACCGACATAACGGGTATGTAAATAGCGCTCTAAGCCTTCCGCTGCAGTCAAACGATCAAGAATATGCTTTTTCTTCTCTGCAGTGAAGCTAGGCGTAGAGCGGATAGATTCTAATTTTTCTTGCATCCAGCGCTTTTCCGCTGGATCGCTGATGTACATGAATTCAGCACCGATAGAACGGCAGTAAGTATCACGCAAAGAATTGATTAAGTCCCTCAAAGACGCGGTTTCAGAGCCAAAATAGGTATTGCTGATATTGAATTGAATATCCATGTCAGCGTCAGTGAAGCCATAAAAACTTGGCTCCAACTCTGGCAGGACTGGACGTTCCTGACGTTGCAAAGGATCGAGGTTAGCCCAACGGCTACCGAGGAAGCGATATGCTGCAATCAATTGTTGAGCGGCGACACGTTTGCGTCCCATTTCCGCATCCGCGGAAGCACTTACTGTGCGAATTGGGCCTTGTTTAGCGCGTTCAGCAAAAGAAGCTATAACCGGCGCGTGGGCGACGTCTGGCTTACTTGTACCGTCAACAGCGGGAACGTGTTGCATGGCGTCAAAGTATGCACGCCAATTGTCAGGAACTGAGCCTGGATTGTTCAGATACGCTTCGTATAGTTCTTCAACATACGGCGCATTGCCGCCGAACAGATACGAGTTGGCGTTATATTGTTGCATCATATTGCTCACCTTTCTTCGCGCTTCGCGAGATTAGCGGGTTAATCTAACCTTCCGCGACACGGCCTGACCGGTTAGCGGATTGCACATCAAGTTGTGGGGAAGGACTCATTTGAAATTCTTTTTCAACCAGCGTTACTACGTTCATTAAACAATGGAACCGCGGAAAAACAAAGGACGAAACACGACTTTCAAGTTAAGCAGCGAGAATAACATATTTCCGTAAAAAAAAAGCGAGTAATTTATACTCGCTTTTTAAAAATTGATTCAAAATAATGTCAATTATTTCAATCTTTACGTAATTTTTGAAATTAACGCTTATCGATCGGTGGCACATCACGTTTCGGCGCGCCAACAAACAATTGACGTGGACGACCGATTTTTTGTTCTGGATCAGAGATCATTTCTTTCCATTGTGCTACCCAACCTACTGTACGCGCCAGGGCAAAAATACCAGTGAACAACGCAGTTGGGATACCCAAGGCACGTTGAACGATGCCAGAGTAGAAGTCTACGTTCGGATACAACTTACGAGATACAAAGTACTCATCTTCCAAAGCGATTTTTTCCAAAGCCATCGCCAATTTAAACAATGGATCGTCTTGCAAACCAAGTTCATTCAAGACTTCGTAGCAAGTTTCACGCATCAATTTCGCACGTGGATCGTAGTTTTTATAGACGCGGTGACCAAAGCCCATCAATTTAACGCCAGAGTTCTTATCCTTAACTTGCTCGATGAACTTGGGAATATTATCGACTGAGCCGATCTCTTCGAGCATACTCAAGGCCGCTTCATTAGCACCACCATGAGCAGGGCCCCACAAGCATGCAATACCTGCAGCGATACAAGCGAATGGGTTTGCACCAGAAGAACCAGCCAAACGAACCGTCGATGTCGATGCATTTTGCTCGTGATCTGCATGCAAAATCAAGATACGATCAAGCGCACGCACCAACACTTCATTTACTTTGTATGGTTCGCATGGGTTAGAGAACATCATGTACATGAAATTCGCGCTGTAAGACAAATCGTTACGTGGGTAAACGAATGGCTGACCGATCGAATATTTGTACGCCATCGCCACCAAGGTTGGCATTTTTGCGATCAAACGAATTGCAGAAACTTCACGGTGATGCGGATCGTTAATATCGAGTGAATCATGGTAGAACGAAGCCAAAGCACCAACGGTACCAACCAAAACAGACATTGGATGCGCATCACGACGGAAACCGCGGAAGAAAAATTGCATCTGCTCGTGCACCATGGTGTGCTTCGTCACCATTTCAACGAATTGCTCTTTTTGCGTTGCCGTTGGCAGTTCGCCGTTCAATAGCAAGTAGCAGGACTCCAAGAAGTCGCCGCCATTTTGCGCCAATTGCTCAATTGGGTAACCGCGGTAAAGCAACTCACCTTTATCACCGTCGATATAAGTGATGGAGGAATTACACGCTGCCGTCGACATAAAACCAGGATCATAGGTGAACTTACCTGTCGCACCGTACAGCTTACGGATATCGATCACGTCCGGGCCAATTGAGCCCTTGTAAATTGGCAAATCCAAAGATGGCGTGCCATCAGAGAACGATAGGGTTGCTTTTGTTTCAGAGTTTGTCATGGCTCTTCCCTCAGTTAAGGCGAGTCGTTAATCAAAAAGTACTAGTAATCTCAGGCCTGCTGTAAACGCGTCAGCAAGGCACGAACGTGCGGCAAATCGAGTTCAGCATCCGGCTCTTTTTTCGCCATCAGCAAGTCCATCAAGGCATTATCGGAGAGATCCATCAAACGACTAAAGGCATCTACCTCTTCGTCCGACAAGCTTTCTTCATGCGCGTCTAAAAAACGCGTCAAAATCAAATCATTTTCGAGGAGACCGCGGCGAGCACGCCAGCGCAATCTTGCTCGATTTGCAGGATCACTTTGATGCAATCCCGAATAAACTCCAGACATTGTGTCTTCCATTCTGCATTATCGACCCTTTGCCGCTTTGATTAAGGGCAAAGAGTCGAATAATTTAATGCGCCAAGCTAGTGCAAATTACACTGCACGACGAACCATCAACTCTTTGATCTTACCGATCGCGCGAGTTGGATTCAAACCTTTTGGACACACGTCCACGCAATTCATAATCGTATGGCAGCGGAATAAGCGGTATGGATCTTCCAAATTATCCAAACGCTCACCAGTTGCTTGATCACGGGAATCCGCAATGAAACGATACGCTTGCAACAAACCTGCTGGGCCAACGAACTTATCTGGATTCCACCAGAAAGATGGGCAAGAAGTTGAGCAGCATGCGCACAAAATACACTCGTATAAGCCATCGAGCTCTTCACGTTCCGTTGGCGATTGCAGACGCTCTTTTTCAGGCGGAATACTATCGTTAATCAAGTACGGCTTGATCGAATTATATTGCTTGAAGAATTGCGTCATATCGACGATCAAGTCGCGAATTACTGGCAAGCCTGGCAATGGACGCAAAACGATAGGTTCAGTCAATTCGTTCAAATTGGTGGTGCAGGCTAAGCCATTCTTGCCATTGATGTTCATTGCATCGGAACCACACACGCCCTCACGGCATGAACGGCGCAAAGCCAACGAGTCATCAACGTCTGCTTTAATACGCTGCAAAGCGTCCAACAACATCTTATCGTTATCCTGCAGCTCTACTGTCAGGTCTTGCATATAGGGCTTCGCATCCTTATCAGGATCGTAGCGATAAATTTTAAATTTAAGTGTACGTGCCATGGTCAATCTCTTTAGAAAGTACGAGCTTTAGGCTGGAATGTTTCCACTGTCAGCGGTTTAGTTACGACTGGTTTGTAATCAAGACGATTAGCTTCGGAATACCACAAGGTATGCTTCATCCAGTTTTCATCATCACGTTTCTCATAATCACGGTGTGCATGTGCACCACGAGATTCTTTACGTGCGTTTGCTGAAGTAATGGTCGCCTTCGCAGTTTCGATCAAATTATCCAACTCCAAGGCCTCAACACGCGCTGTGTTAAATACTTTAGATTTATCTTTGAAGGAAACGTGCTTACGACGTTCATCGAGTTCCATAATTTTTTGTACGCCAGTCTGCAACAATTCGTCAGTACGGAATACGCCGCAATACTGCTGCATCGTGCTACGAATATCGTTCGCCACATCCTGAACGCGCTCAGAGCCTGTGCTGTTTTCGAGCTTAGCCAAACGAGACAATGCCAAATCAGCCGCATCTTTCGGCAAATCTTTGTTGCTGCGCGCTTTCAAATTACTTGCGACAACGTGATTACCTGCTGCGCGACCAAATACGATCAAATCGAGCAAGGAGTTGGTACCCAAACGGTTCGCGCCGTGCACAGAAACGCAAGCGCACTCACCAATCGCGTACAAGCCATTCACCACTGAATTAACACCATTCGTCGTCGACACAACTTGGCCATGAATATTGGTTGGAATGCCGCCCATTTGATAGTGAATCGTTGGCACAACAGGGATTGGCTCCTTCGTCGCATCAACGTTAGCAAATTTATGGCCAATTTCCAAAATCGATGGCAAACGTTTTTGAATTGTATCTGCGCCGATGTGACGCAAATCGAGTAATACGTGATCTTTATTTGGACCGCAGCCGCGACCTTCTTTGATTTCTTGATCCATAGATCGAGAAACGAAATCACGCGGAGCCAAATCTTTCAACGTCGGCGCATAGCGCTCCATGAAGCGTTCACCTTGACTGTTGATCAAGATACCACCTTCACCACGTACACCTTCAGTAATCAGAACACCTGCTCCGGAAACACCGGTTGGGTGGAATTGCCAGAATTCCATATCCTGCAAAGGCAAGCCTGCACGCGCAGCCATACCCATACCATCACCCGTATTGATGAACGCATTGGTAGAGGCAGCAAAAATACGACCTGCACCACCAGTGGCGAAAATCGTTGTTTTCGCTTCCAGCATCATAACTTCACCGGTTTCCATTTCGAGAGCAACAACACCCAGAACGTCACCGTCAGCGTCACGAATCAAATCGATCGCCATCCATTCAACGAAGAAGTGCGTGCGAGCGCGAACATTCCGTTGATATAGCGTATGCAACAAGGCGTGACCTGTACGGTCCGCAGCAGCGCAAGCACGTTGGACTGGCTTTTCACCGAAGTTCGCTGTGTGACCACCGAAAGGACGCTGATAAATAGTACCGTCTGCATTGCGATCAAAAGGCATACCAAAGTGCTCTAACTCATAGACCACTTTTGGTGCTTCGCGACACATAAACTCAATCGCATCTTGGTCACCCAGATAATCTCCACCTTTGACGGTGTCGAACATGTGCCAGAACCAGTTATCTTCGGACATATTACCCAAGGAAGCACCGATACCACCTTGTGCAGCGACCGTATGAGAACGGGTTGGAAATACTTTAGACAGAACAGCCACATTCAGGCCAGCTTCTGCCAACTGCAAGGATGCGCGCATACCGGAACCACCGGCACCAACGATTACCGCATCAAAGCGACGGGAAGGAATTGCTGATTTAATCGCAGCCACGGTTACATTCTCCACAAAATTTGTGCGGCATAGCCAGCACAAGCGACCAACCACACAATAGTGGCGACCTGTAAAATCAAACGCAAGACCACGGAGTGCGTCACGTAGTCCATCCAGATGTCACGTACACCAACCCAAGCGTGGTATAGCAAGGCAACGATGACAGTAAACGTCAACAATTTAAACCATTGCATGGAGAAAACGCCCACCCAAGCGTCATAAGTAAAACTGGTGCCAGTTAAGAACAACACCAAAATAACAACCGTGTACAGAGCCATCAAAATTGCGGTCGCGCGCTGCGCCAACCAATCGCGCAAGCCATAGCCTGCACCGACGACGAGTCGTTTAGGTCCAATATTATTATTTGCCATTTTAGAATACTCCGAACAATTTCAAGCCAACTAAGGCTGTCAAACCGAGGCTGATTACAAGCACGGTCACCGCGGATTGACGCGCACTGTTTTTGTCCAGACCAAAGTGAAAATCCATAAACAAGTGACGAATGCCAGCACAGAAGTGGTGTAGGTATGACCACACCAAAACCAACAGAACCAACTTCACGATTGGTTGCGCTGCGAACAAATGCAGCATCGCGAAAGAGACATCTGACTGCAAGCTGCGATCAAGCAGATACAGCACAAATGGCAACAAGGCAAACATGAGAATGCCGCTAATACGATGCAAAATGGAAACCACACCTGCCAATGGCAGTCGATATCCGGTCGCATCGACCAGTCGCATCACGCCAAAGCGTCGCTTATTTTTTGAAACATCTGACATAAATTAACTCCCCCAAAATTACTTAAGTACAGCAAGCTCGCAATTTTCGCCTATTTTGATGCATTGCACCAACACATTTGATAGTTTTCTGAAAATTTTTTGCAAATTATCCAGTTCAGCAGATGGTTTTAACTTAATTCGTTCCGATAATGATGTGCACCAGTAAGATAGAGACCTCGTCGCAACTCAACCGCTTTGTCGCCGTACGTGTACGAAATTCGCTCAACACTCAACAAAGGCACGCCAACATCGACCCCTAGCAGGGAAGCGGAATCTTCATTTGTACACAGCGCTCGAATCTCTTCTTTTGCGCGAATCATATGCGTTCCGAATTCAGATTCAAACAAGGCATACATAGGGCCCTTATATTCATTCAAGCGCTCCATCGTCAACCCTTTGAAGATAGAACCTGGCAACCACAATTCTTCGAGAATGGTCGGCACACCCGAAAAAGATTGCACCCGCTTCAAGAATACGACTGTCTCGCCAGACTTCATCTCCAATTGCCGTGCCACTTCCGCTGGAGCTCTGACACGTTTCACCTCAATGATACGATTCTCAGGGTAAGCGCGCTCACCACTATCCGGGACAAGCCTCAAAAAGCGAAATTGTGACCTCGCTTCGTTATGCGTAGCAACAAAAGTGCCCTTCCCCTGCCGCCGCACAACCAAATTCTCTGCAGACAATTCATCAATAGCCTTCCGCACCGTGCCCTGACTCACCTTGAAACGCACAGCCAACTCCATCTCGCTCGGGATGAGTTCACCCGGCTTCCACTCACCGCTTTGCAAGCTTTGCGTGATCAAACCTTTGATCTGTTGATACAGAGGACTAAATGTGGGAGCAACAGACGCATGACCGCCAAATTCCGAAATCCCGGAATTTTCTTGATCGAATGATTGAGCGTTGGATGGTAGACTTGGACTCATAGTTCGCAATTTCACCATAAAAAGCAGGTCTACGTCTAGGGAAAACTAAAAAACTTATCATGTCTTATATAAGACATAAGATATTCATTGACACTGACCCGCATGCGCAATAAACTTGCACGCATTAAGCTAGAGGCGCGAAATCAACAGAAAAATTTTGCAGAAGATGCGCAATAAAATCGTGCAAAAGTAGGCATTGCACGCATTTATAAAGTGTTGCTTTAATGCACGATTCAGCTAAATTTGGAAATTATGTCTGACGCAGATCAGATTCAGCGATATGATTTCGGGCTAATCTGAGGGGATCACCATAATTCTCTCACTTACTGATTTTACTCTCGACATGAAAATGTAAGAGAACGGACTAAATTTACACCTTGCATCACGTATTACAATATTATTTTTACACCACCGCGGAGAAATATTATGTCTAAATCCCCAATGCGCGTTGCCGTTACTGGCGCAGCTGGCCAAATCGGCTATTCCCTCTTGTTTAGAATCGCAAACGGCGACATGCTGGGCAAAGATCAACCAGTGATTTTGCAATTACTCGAAATCCCTGATGAGAAAGCTCAAAAAGCGCTCAAAGGCGTAATGATGGAAATTGACGATTGCGCGTTCCCATTGTTGGCAGGCATGACTGCACACAGCGATCCAATGACTGCATTTAAAGACATCGACGTCGCTTTGTTGGTGGGTGCACGTCCACGTGGCCCTGGCATGGAACGCAAAGATTTGCTCGAAGCAAATGCGCAAATTTTCACAGTTCAAGGTAAAGCATTGGACGCAGTGGCGTCACGTAATGTTAAGGTTTTGGTTGTTGGTAACCCAGCAAATACAAACGCCTATATCGCCATGAAATCTGCGCCAAGTTTGCCAGCGAAAAATTTCACTGCAATGTTGCGCTTGGATCACAACCGTGCTTTATCTCAAGTCGCAGCAAAGACTGGTAAGCCAGTTGCAGCGATTGAAAAGCTCTGTGTATGGGGTAACCACTCTCCAACAATGTATGCGGACTACCGCTTTGCAACGATCGACGGTCAATCAGTGAAAGACATGATCAACGATCACGAATGGAACAAAGACACATTCTTGCCAACAGTTGGTAAGCGCGGTGCGGCAATCATTGAGGCTCGTGGCTTGTCATCTGCTGCTTCTGCGGCAAATGCGGCAATCGATCACGTTCGCGACTGGATTTTGGGCACAAACGGTAAATGGACAACAATGGGCATCCCATCTGATGGTTCCTACGGCATCCCAGAAGGTACGATGTTCGGTTTCCCAGTGACCACTGAAAACGGTGAATACACCATCGTTCAAGGTTTGGAAATCGACGAATTCTCACGTGAACGTATCAACGTGACGCTAAAAGAATTGCAAGAAGAGCGTGATGGCGTCAAACACCTTGTTGGTTAATTTTAACTGATTCGGTAACAGCAGCATCCTCAGATGCGCGAGATCGCGCATCTGAGATTTTCAAAAAGTATTTTCTTCGAACGCACCCTAGCCATTGTCGATGCATCCATCTCAGGCATTATTTGAAGACCAACCAGCACCCGTTTTTTTGCCGGTTTGCGATCACTACGCAGGCTCGGAAAAACTGATGTTGAAGTCTCTTGCCTTACAAAATGAGCTTGGGCCAATTTTCGATATCACATTCGATTGCGAAGACGGTGCATCGATTGACGATGACATCGCTCACGCGCAACTTGTCAGCCGCCTTCTTTGTTCAGAAGGAAACAAGTATCGCCGGGTCGGCGTCCGCATGCACGATATTCATCACTCCAGTTTCGAAAGGGATGTCAAACACATCGTCGGCACGAGTGCTGAAGAGCTGGCCTATATAATGCTCCCGAAAGTGCGGGGCGCACACGAAGTGAGCACTGCAATCGAGCAGATCAATCAAGCGGCGAATTCACAGACTGAGCGCAAAATCCCAATACATGTACTGATTGAAACGCAATCTGCGCTAGCACAAGTGAATGAAATTGCCCAGTTAGACCAAGTTGAGAGCCTTTCATTTGGCATTATGGATTTCGTCTCATCACATTGGAATGCAATACCGGCTAGTGCCATGCGCTCACCAGGGCAATTTGTCCACCCGCTTGTGATGCGCGCAAAAATCGAAATATCTGCAGCTTGTCATCTCTACGGTAAAGTCCCATCACATAATGTGACTACAGAATTCAAAGACCCATCTACCATCATCAATGATGCGACTCGCGCGCACCTTGAGTGCGGCTATACGCGGATGTGGAGCATCCATCCTGATCAAATCAAACCGATAGTAAAAGCACTGTCGCCACGTAGCGCTGAAATCAATGAGGCAATAACGATTTTGCAAGCGGCACAAGACAAGCAATGGGGGCCAATCGAGATGCAGGGACGATTACATGATCGGGCAAGCTATCGATACTTCTGGACCGTCTTAAAGAAAGCAAGTTTAAGTGGCATCAAATTGCCTGAAGGTGCACAATATCTGATCTAGAGATTTTGTTTTTTACGTTTTACAAGCATGGTGCTTAGTAAAACAGCGTAGCAAAGAAGTAACATAGTTTAATTGGAGGCAAAATGAAACAATACACAAAACTACTTAGTGCACTCTTGGTGCTTTCGGGTGCGCTCAGCATTTCAACCTCCGTTGCAGCATCGCCTTACGAAGCTTTGAAGAAAAGCGGCAAAGCAAAAGTCGCGAAAGCCGCCCCCACAAAAGTGGCAGAAGCAGAAGAAACAGAACCAGAGATTCAGCATGATCGCAACGTTGAATATAAATGCGAACTCGGTGCTTCTATTACGACTTACACCCATCCGACAGATGATCAGATCATCGCTATGCGTTGGAAAAATCGACTCTACAAACTGACTAAAGTGGAAACTTCGACAGGCGCAAAGCGCTTCGAAAATGACAAAGCTGGCTTAGTATGGATCGATATCCCGGCTAAAGCACTGTTACTCGACTCCCGTCGTGGTCAGCAGTTAGCTAACGAATGCAAATCAAATCTCACAACAATGACCGCTGAAGTCGATGCCAAGACACCGACTCGAGTTAAGTAATACGTTATGTTGGTCGCCACAGTGCAACCAAATCGGTAATAAATTTTAGTTTTAGCGTTTAGTTTTTAAAATTGTTCATCTTCTTTTAAAGGAACAGCCATGAGCCAAGCAGCATATCAAGACGCGTTTAAAACGCTGAAAGATTTTAAAATTAGCGACACCAAGAAAGGCAAGTTCTTCTCCTTGCCAGCATTGGAAAAAAATCTTGGCGTGAAAATTTCACGCTTGCCAGTATCGATTCGTATCGTTCTGGAATCCGTATTGCGTAATTGTGACGGCAAGAAAGTCACGGAAGAACACGTTAAACAATTGGCGAACTGGGGTGCAACAGCCGCACGTACTGATGAGATTCCATTCGTCGTCTCCCGCGTTGTTCTGCAAGACTTCACCGGCGTTCCGTTGTTAGCCGACTTGGCAGCAATGCGCAATGTCGCTTCCAAACAAGGTAAAAACCCAAAGAATATTGAACCATTGGTTCCAGTAGATTTGGTCGTTGATCACTCTGTGCAAATCGACCACTTCCGTGAAAAGAAAGCACTCGACCTTAATATGAAATTGGAATTCCAACGTAATAACGAGCGTTACCAGTTCATGAAATGGGGTATGCAAGCATTTGACACTTTCGGTGTGGTGCCACCAGGTTTCGGTATTGTTCACCAAGTCAACTTGGAATACTTAGCACGTGGTGTGCATAAAGCAAGCGACGCCAAGAAAAACGATGTTTACTACCCAGACACATTGGTTGGTACTGACTCCCACACAACGATGATCAACGGTATCGGCGTTGTTGGTTGGGGCGTTGGCGGTATCGAAGCTGAAGCTGGCATGCTCGGTCAACCAGTGTATTTCTTGACACCTGACGTAGTCGGCGTCAATTTGACTGGCGCATTGCGTGAAGGCTGTACGGCGACCGACTTGGTCTTGACCATTACAGAAATGCTGCGCAAAGCAAAAGTCGTTGGTAAATTTGTGGAGTTCTTCGGCGAAGGTACACGTTCATTGTCATTAACAGACCGTGCAACAATCGCTAACATGGCACCAGAGTACGGCGCAACAA
This sequence comes from Affinundibacterium nitidum, assembly GCF_014284155.1. Taxonomy (GTDB): domain Bacteria; phylum Pseudomonadota; class Gammaproteobacteria; order Burkholderiales; family Burkholderiaceae_D; genus Undibacterium; species Undibacterium nitidum. Next base: position 175,728 of record NZ_JACOFZ010000001.1, on the reverse strand, counting down.
TGGGATTCTTCCCAGTTGATGAAGCGACCATCGATTATTTCAAAGGCACAGGTCGTACTAAAGCGGAAATCGATGCATTCGAAGGCTATTTCAAAGCGCAGAAAATGTTCGGTATTCCGAAAAAAGGCGACATCGATTACACGACTGAATTATCATTAGATTTGTCTACAGTTGCGCCTTCTTTAGCTGGGCCAAAACGCCCACAAGATCGTATCGAAATCGGCAATGTAAAATCAACATTCGCAGATTTGTTCAGCAAACCAACGTCCGAAAGTGGTTTCAATAAGAAGCCCGAAGACTTGGCTGCTGTATACACTAATGCTGATGGCGTTAAAGTGAAAAACGGCGACATATTGATCGCTGCTATCACATCATGCACCAACACTTCCAACCCAAGCGTTTTGTTGGCTGCTGGTTTGGTAGCTAAGAAAGCAGTAGAAGCGGGCTTAAAAGTCTCGCCACATATCAAAACATCTTTGGCGCCAGGCTCTCGCGTTGTGACTAAGTATTTGGAAGCAGCTGGTCTGTTGCCATACTTGGAAAAACTCGGCTTCGGCGTAACAGCGTATGGCTGTACAACATGTATCGGTAATGCAGGTGATTTGACACCTGCGATGAACGAAGCGATTGTCGCAAACGATATCGTGGCATCTGCGATTTTGTCCGGCAACCGAAATTTTGAAGCGCGCATTCACCCGAACATTCGCTCCAACTTCTTAGCATCTCCTCCATTAGTCGTGGCATACGCCATCGCTGGAAACATGACTAAAGATCTAATGACGGAACCAGTTGGTCGCATCAAAGGTAAAGACATTTTCTTGGGCGATATCTGGCCAACGAGTGCAGAAATCAATAAATTGATGAAGTTCGCCATGAACTCCAAAACATTTAAAGAAAACTATGCTGACGTTAAAGGTGCGCCAGGTAAGTTATGGGAAGACATCAAAGGCGTGGCGGAAGGTGAAGTTTACAACTGGCCAAGCTCCACTTATATCGCTGAACCTCCATTCTTCGCAGATTTCACAATGGAACCAAAAGCGGCTGCCACAGGCATCACTGGCGCACGTGCATTAGGCGTATTCGGTGACTCCATCACGACAGATCACATCTCCCCTGCTGGTTCAATCAAAGAATCTAGTCCAGCGGGCAAGTGGTTGAAAGAAAACGGTGTGTTGAAAGCAGACTTCAACTCTTACGGTTCACGTCGTGGTAACCACGAGATCATGATGCGCGGTACATTTGCAAACGTTCGTATCAAGAACTTGATGATCCCTGCGAAAGAAGACGGTTCCCGCGTTGAGGGCGGCGAAACCCTGTTCCAACCAACTGGCGAACAAATGGCTATCTATGACGCAGCGATGAAATACGTTGCTGAAGGTACGCCAACCATGATCTTCGGTGGTGAAGAATACGGTACAGGCTCTTCACGTGACTGGGCAGCTAAAGGCACACAATTGTTAGGCGTGAAAGCTGTTATCGCCAAGTCTTTCGAACGCATTCACCGCTCCAACTTGGTCGGCATGGGCGTCTTGCCCCTGCAATTCATTGGTACCGATAGCGTCGATTCACTAGGCATCACAGGTAATGAGTCTTTCGACTTGAAAGGTATCGAAAACGATATCAAACCGCAGCAACAAGTGACTTTGGTCATTAATCGCGCTGACGGCAGCAAACAAGAAGTCAAAGTCTTGTTGCGTATCGATACACCGATCGAAGTTGATTACTACAAACATGGCGGCATCTTGCCGTTCGTATTGCGTCAGTTGTTAGCTGCGTAATTCAACATGATGTGAAATAAATCAAGGGATGAGATCGCAAGATGTCATCCCTTTTTTTGATTCAGCTACACTCAATAATTAGTACATCACATTCAATCTTAGGAAGTTTTTTTATTAAAAAGAGGAGTCAATTATGTGGAAGGCTTTAGTCGGTTTTTTGTTGTTCGCAGCAGTCGCGTTATTCTTCATTTTCAAGGCAGGCGACAAGATGGATATGGCTGGTGAGGCTGGCGCCAATCATGGTGCCGCAGAGTCAGCCTCGGCAACCGCTGCACCTGCATCTGCAGCGACAGTGCCGGCACCAGAGGCAAGTGCAAGTACAGCGTCCCAAAGTGCTGCGGCAGCTCCAGCAACTCAAGCTACATCAACTGCAGCAAGTGCTGCTGCAAGCAAATAATTTTCGTCTTAGTTTGAGCTAAAAAAAAGAGGCTGCAATTTGATTAGCGGCCTCTTTTTTCAGCTTACTCTTAGTGAAATTTATGAACTGGCAAACGAAGTGAGATCTTCGTCGGCGAGACGATACTTAATCCATTCCGATTGCGGCTTTGCACCGACAGCGTGATAAAAATCAATCGCCGGCTGGTTCCAATCCAAAACACTCCATTCAAATCGACCACATCCCTCTTGCACAGCGATTTGGGCTAAATGGCGAAGCAATAGTTTACCTGCACCACCACCACGGTGTTTCGGTGAAATATAAAGGTCTTCTAGATACATGCCTTTTTTGCCTTGCCAAGTCGAGTAATTATAAAAGTAAACAGCAAATCCAATTGGTTCATCACCTTTGAGGCAGATGAACGCTTTGACCGGTGAGTCCACTGAAAAAATACTCCGCTCGATATCGGCGATTGAAGCTTTTACTTCGTGCTCAGCTTTTTCATACACTGCGAGTTCAACAATAAATCCATGGATCGTTGCCGCATCAGCAGGAACTGCATTTCGAATGACTACACTCACTTATGACCTCTCATACTATTTGCACCTTAGATCGTGCGCATTTTAACTAAAGCTTGTTCGATATCAGCAATCAAATCTTCGCTGTCTTCAAGTCCAATATTGAAACGAACCAACACACCTTTTTGATCCCATTGCTCTCGCATTTTTTCGATACGATAAGGCACGCATAAACTGTGCGTACCACCCCAGCTAAAGCCGATCTTAAACACTGCCAAACTATTTACAAAACAATCAGTCATTGATTCAGGGATATCCTCGTTGAAAATCACTGAGAACAAGCCACCTGCGCCAGTAAAATCACGCTTCCAAAATTCATGACCAGGGCAATCATCCCATGCGGGATGCAATACTTTACTAATCTCTGGTCGTTGCTTAAGCCAAGCGGCAATCTTTCTGGCACTTAGATCATGCGCATCAAAGCGCAGCTTCATAGTCTGGAGGCCACGCAAGACCAGATAGACATCATCCATACCTACTCCAAATCCAAGTCGCATATGGGTCGTGAGAATGCGATTGTTTAGTTCGGTATCTCTGGTAATAACTGCCCCCATCAACACATCGGATCCGCCGCTCTGATACTTCGTTAAAGCCTGCATAGAGATGTCTACACCATGCTCAAATGGCTTAAAGGCGATGCCAGCAGACCACGTATTATCCAAAGCAACCAACACATTCTTTGCATGTGCTGCGTCACTTATTCCGCGAATATCAGGCACCTCCATAGAAACTGAACCCGGGGCTTCAGCCCAAATCAACTTCGTATTTGCTTGAATTAAATTCGAGATACCTGCACCAATCATTGGTGGATAGTATCGCACATGGATCCCAAAATTTTGCTTGAGCCATTCGCCCAGTTCTTTGTTTGGCCCATAGGCATTGTCAGGAATTAAGACGTCATCGCCAGTTTGCAAGAACGTCATACTCACCAACGTAATGGCTGCCAATCCACTCGGTGCCAAGACGCAATGGCGACCACCTTCAATCGCAGACAACTGACCTTCCAGGGTGAAACTGGTTGGCGTTCCATGCAATCCATAGGTATAAGCTGATTTGTTATGCCAGCTTCGTGTGCGCATGCTCTCAACGTCTTTAAACAATACCGTTGATGCATGATGAATCGCAGTTGGGAATGCTGAAAAACCGTCTGGAGCACGATACTCAGGGTGTACCAATGAGGTATTTGGGCCTTGATTCCGTTCTTTCATGAAAAGCACTTTCATAGCTATTGAGACAAAAAAGGGGCTCACGGCCCCTTTATCTCATCTAAACAAAATTAAACCGCATCGCCCCACAGGTCATGGGAGTCTGCTGCAGTAATCATGACATCGATAAATTCACCGACCTTCAATTTTCGGTGCGGCTCGTACGGTGGCTTCACATAAACCACGCCATCAATTTCTGGTGCATCAGCTGAAGTACGGCCAACCCCTCCGCTGCGATCAATGCTATCGATTAAGACACGAACTGTTTTGCCGATTTTTGCTTGCAGGCGTTGCTTAGAAATTTCTTCTTGCAGCTCCATCACACGACGACGACGATCTTCACGTACGTCATCAGGCAATTGACCTTCAATTTCATTGGCTGTCGCGCCTTCGACCGGTGAGTAGGCAAAACAACCCAAACGATCGATCTGCGCTTCTTTTAAGAAATCTAAGAGGTATTCAAACTCTTCGTCTGTTTCCCCTGGGAATCCTGCGATAAATGTCGAACGAATAGTGATCTCAGGACACATTTCGCGCCAAGCTTTGATACGTTCAATATTCTTCTCACCACTTGCCGGACGCTTCATGCGTTTCAGGACATCTGGATGGGCATGCTGCAACGGCACATCCAGATACGGCAACACGTGTCCATTATTCATGAACGGAATAATTTGATCGACATGCGGATAAGGATAAACATAATGCAGACGCACCCATGCATCGTAACGCTTAGCCATCTCACCGAGTGCTTCGACTAATTGCGTCATGTGTGTTTTGATCGGCTTGCCATCAAAAAAACCTGTACGGAACTTGATGTCAACGCCGTAGGCACTCGTATCTTGAGAAATTACTAGCAATTCTTTGACGCCGGCCTTAAATAGGTTTTCTGCCTCTTGCAAAACATCGCCAATTGGACGTGAAACCAAATCCCCACGCATCGATGGAATAATGCAGAAACTACAGCGATGATTGCAACCTTCAGAGATTTTCAAATAAGCGAAGTGTTTTGGCGTGAGTTTCACGCCTTGCGCTGGCACTAAATCGATAAAGGGTTCATGCGGCTTAGGCAAATGCTGGTGTACCGCACTCATGACCTCTGTTACAGCATGCGGGCCAGTTACTGCCAATACTTTTGGATGAATGCTGGTAATCAAATCATTACCATTAGCATCTTTTTTAGCCCCTAAACACCCAGTCACGATGACTTTGCCATTCTCATTGAGGGCCTCTGCAATCGCGTCCAGAGACTCTTGAACTGCTGCATCGATAAAGCCACAGGTATTCACAACAACCAGATCAGCGCCGTCATAAGATTTTGCAGTTTCGTACCCTTCTGCTCTGAGCTGAGTCAAGATTTGCTCAGAGTCTACCAAAGCCTTTGGGCAGCCAAGGGAGACAAAGCCAACTTTGGGAGCTGGTTGACCAATATTGAGTGGGGAATTCGAATTTTCGATGGACATAATAAAAAAAAGGATACAAAGCAATGCGCTATTGTACCCTTTCTCACTAGGTTCCCAAAAGAATAGGAACCAATGTGTTCAATACTGACCTATTTCTTCTTCTCTTCCGTTGGGAAAGGAAAACCAAACATGTTCTTAGACTGACTTTGCATTTGTTCTTGCATTTGCACAAACAAATTCTTACTTTGATCGATGTAGTTGCCCATCATACCTTGCATCATTGGCCCTTGTACGTTCATAAACTGGGTCCACATTTCAGGACTAAAGGCCTTACCTTCAAAGCCCCCATTTGCACCTTCGGTCAATTTATTTTGAATATCAATAAATGCTTGAATATTTTTCTCGAGGTATGAGCCCATCATGCCCTGCATCGCATGACCATAATAGCGGATGATCTGAGCCAAAGCGACACTAGAAAACATAGGTGCGCCACCAGCCTCAGCTTCCAAAATGATTTGCAACAAAATACTGCGAGTCAGATCTTCACCAGTTTTTGCATCAACCACGGCAAAGTCATCGTTCTCCATCACAAACTGCTTCACATCAGCAAGCGTAATATAGCTGCTGGTTTGGGTATCGTATAAGCGACGATTTGGGTACTTCTTAATCAAATGTTTGCTTATTTTTTTTGTGCTATTCATCGAATTCTCGTAGTAAAACGACATTAATCCAGAAACAATTTGCAAAGTGCTTGTCGATTAAGATCTTAACACCTTTTCTTGCCTATTTATTGCTGTAGGTGGAGCATAGTCCACCTACTTAGGTACGAAAGCAGATTTTAGTTCAATTTCGCGGACACGAAATTAACCCATATGCAAGCCACCATTAATCGAGAAGTCGGATCCAGTCGCATAACCGCCTTCCTCAGATGCAATCCACGCCACGATAGATGCGATTTCTTCTGGTTCAGCCAAACGTTTTACAGGAATGCCTGCAACAATTTTTTCAAGAACATCAGGGCGAATCGCACGCACCATATCTGTACCTACGTAACCTGGAGACACGGTATTGACCGTAACGCCTTTCGTTGCGACTTCTTGCGCTAACGCCATTGAGAAACCATGAATACCGGCTTTTGCAGTCGAATAGTTAGTTTGACCAAACTGGCCTTTTTGGCCGTTAACTGAGGAGATATTAATAATGCGCCCCCAGCCACGTTCCACCATACCGTCGATCACTTGCTTAGTAACATTAAAGAGAGAGTTCAAATTGGTATCGATAACAGCATCCCAATCAGCTTTACTCATCTTACGAAATTGACCATCGCGAGTAATGCCGGCGTTGTTAACCAACACATCAACCTCTCCAATTTCTGTACGTACTTTTTCAAACGCGGCTCGGGTAGATTCCCAATCAGACACATTGCCTTCCGACGCATGAACGTCGTAGCCTTCAGCGCGCATATCGGCCAACCACTTATCTTTACGAGGCGAATTTGGACCGCAACCTGCAACGACGGTATAACCGTCCTTACACAAACGTTTGCAAATTGGAGTTCCAATACCACCCATACCACCAGTTACATAAGCAATGCGCTTTGACATACATAATCTCCATTTTATAAAGGTGTACTACAACTACTAACTTAGTCTGCACGAACTTTCACATAACGACCTGGTGCGGATTCAATCTCACTATACCCTACTGCACCCGCTTTGATAGGTGCTTTTACCATTTTGCCACCATGATTTGACAAAAATTCCGCCCATTCGGGCCACCAACTACCTGGGCACTCGGTCGCATCATCGAACCATGCCTGCGCTTCCGCTGGAATTTTGTCGTTTACCCAGTAATTACGTTTATTTTTCGAAGCTGGATTAATGACACCCGCTATATGACCTGAAGCACCCAAAATGAAGCGATTTCGAGACTTCTTTTTAGGGTTCAGTAAAGTTGCCGATGCATAAGCAGCCTGCCAAGGGACGATATGATCTTCGCGCGAGCCATAAATGAAAACGGGGGCATCGATTTTGCCAAGATCTACAGCGCTACCAGCCACCTTCAATTTTCCTGGCACACGTAGACTATTCTCGAGATAAGTATTACGCAGATACCAGCAGAACATTGGGCCTGGCAAATTCGTACTATCTGAGTTCCAATACAGCAGATCGAATGCAGGTGGCTTTTGCCCCTTCAAATAATTTGACTGAACATAATTCCAAACTAAATCATTGGGGCGCAAGCTGGAAAATGTGCTGGCTAAATCCCGTGCTGGCAACAAGCCACCTTGACCGATTGTTTGTTCCCGCATGCTTACTTGTAGCTCATCGACAAATACATCTAATACGCCTGTATTAGAGAAATCAAGCAAAGTGGTGAGCAATGTTAGGCTAGCTGCTGGATGAATCCCGCGATCGGCTAATACGGCCAAGGCAGTCGACACAATAGTGCCACCGACACAGAAACCAAATGCATTAATTTTGCTCTGCTTTGTAATTGCCTGAACTGTTTCAATTGCAGTGATCGCACCTTGCTCAATGTAATCATCCCATGACACATCTGTCATCGATTGATCAGGGTTTGCCCAAGAGACCAAAAATACGGTATGCCCTTGCTCAACCGCATAACGCACCAATGAATTTTCAGGTTGAAGGTCAAGAATGTAGAATTTATTGATGCACGGTGGCACCATTAATAGCGGTGTTTGATGAACTGTTTTAGTCAGCGGTTTATACTGAATCAGTTGGAATAAGCGGTTTTCAAATACAACCGTACCTTCGGTCGTCGCCACATTGCGACCTACTTCAAAGGCAGCTTCATCCGTCAATGAAATTCGACCTTTTTGGATATCTTCGAGCATTAAGCTCATGCCTTGGCGTAGACTTTCTCCACCAGTTTCGATTACTTTGGCTTGTGCTTCGGGGTTCGTTGCCAGGAAGTTGGCTGGTGACATTGCATCGACCATTTGTTGTACAGCGAATCGAATTTTCTGCTTCTTCTTTTCTGGAGCTTGGACCGCTTCGGTCAGCAAGCCCAGGAATCGTGCATTAAGAAGATAGATAGCAACGTTATAGGCGTGCATGGTCTGCTTATGCCAATCTGATGCAGAAAAGCGACGATCATCAAACTCGGGAAGCTTGGACGACAGAAAGTCTTTCCAGAGATTACCTAGCTCAACAAGGTATTCTGATTGCAAACGGGATAGTACCGCTGGGTCAATCTCTGCACCAAAATCTTTCAATGTTTTGAGCATCGAGGAGTCTGCTCCAAACAAATTCTGTGGATCTTGCTTAATCCAATCCTGCATAGGATTTTGCTTCATCCATTGCTGCATCCAATTCATCATCATGGTTTGAGGGTTTTCACTCATCTACATTTCCCGTTTAGAGTTTGCCTACACTAAGTTAAAATGATACTTTCAGTTCGATTGTCCAATACAAATCACCCGCGCATTTGAATCTATATCAATGTGTGAAAAAACTGCATCATTTCGATCGCTTTTTCTAGGACCCATATGCCTTTTCTGTATCTTATCGCAATCGCATGGATTTTTGTCGTTCTTATGATGGCGATAACCGAATCTTCGTTCATCGCAGGCATAATGACCTTCATTTTCTACTGCATTATTCCTTTGTCGTTGGTGCTCTACATCCTAAGTTCGTCTGCCAGAAAACGTAAACTACACGCGGAGTTCGAAGCGAAACGGCAAGCTACATTAGATCAAACAAGTGAAGCTACTCGCGCCAAATCAGAGTAGCCATACGCCCTGTCCTTTTATCGCGACGGTACGAATAAAAGCGCGATGGATCGCTGTAAGTACAGTAATCTCCGCCGTACACCTGCGCAACACCACATTGCTTCAAACTGATACTCGCAAGCGCATATAAGTTTGCGAGGTATTTACCGGGCACACCGCTTGATCTAAAGCAGTGGCTTACTGAGCCGAAACCTCGCTCGAAGATGGTGATCAGTTCCTCACCAACCTCAAACTGATTTGGGCCGATCGCTGGCCCCAACCAAGCGGTGATCCCTTGAGCTCCCTTCGATCGCATTTTTTCGACAGTGTTGGCCAAAACCCCATCCGCCAATCCACGCCAACCCGCATGAGCAGCCGCCACACAACTTCCATCAGCAGCACTAAACAAGACTGGCAAACAATCTGCTGTCATCACTGCACACACCTGCAAAGGCATCGCGCTAAACACCGCATCTGCCTCGCACCCAGCGCTTAAGGACTCCGCATCCACTGCCATATTGCCATGAATTTGTGATAAGAATGTGACAGGCGTAGGCAAGAAGCTTTGCAATAAATCTCGATTTGTATTGACCGCCGTTGCAGAGTCACCAACGTGATCACCGAGATTCCAGCCTAAACCGCCCACACCATCATCGAATGGCGCTGCACTACATCCACCAAAACGTGTAGTCGACATAGCCTTTACATTTGCAGGTTTACCTGGCCAATCTGGAACGATCCACGAGCCACTCAGTTTCATACTCAACTCACCCTATTGAGGAACCTGCATACCTGCTTGCACTAACAAATCGGCAAAATCGTTTTCAAGCGGAATACGCCACTCGACATAATCACCGCTCACGGGATGAACCAAGCCTAGCTTTCGCGCTTGCAATGCTTGACGATGGAAAAATCGGGCTAAATGCTGCTTACCGTAGAGAGTATCGCCCACTAACGGAAAGCCTAAAGAAAGCATATGCACACGAATCTGATGCGTTCGCCCAGTCTCCAGCTTGCAGCTAACTAGACTAACTGGAAAGCGCTCAAGCATTCCAGTTGCGACACGCTGATAATGAGTTACAGCAGGTTTCGCCAAGACGCTATAAGAAACTGCCATCTTTAGTCTATCGCGATTATGTCGAGCAATCGCGGCATCAACAGTGCCGCTCGTGATCGGGGTTCCCCAAACGAGCGCATAGTATTCACGCGAAACCGTACGTGCTTGCAGCTGGCGCACCAATTCGGTTTGCGCTGTTAAGGTTTTGGCAACCACCATCAAACCGGAAGTATCTTTATCTAAGCGATGAACAATACCAGCTCTTGGTAAATTGACTAGTGCAGGACGGTGAAACAGTAAGGCATTAAGCAAGGTACCAGACCAATTGCCGGCAGCAGGGTGAACCACCAACCCAGCTGGCTTGTTAATGACCATAATGCTCTCATCTTCATAGACAATTTGAATCGGAATATCTTCAGGAGAGAATGCCCCCTCGTCTGGCGCTGCTTGCGGCTTGATGACTACTAACTCATCTCCGAGCATTGTGGTCTTAATTTTCGACTTCTCACCATCTACAGTAACAAAACCATCTTCAATCCACTTTTGAATTCGCCCTCTTGAATATTGCGGAATCAGTTTAGACAATGCCTTGTCCAGACGCTCGCCGCAAATGCTTGCGGGCAATTTAAGCTCGATAATTTCGGGGGAAGTTTCCTGTTCTGCAGATTCTTCTAACTCAGTTTCATCAATTTCAAGCAAACTATCGGTTAAAATCGTTGAATCTGTTGGTATCACATTAATTGCCATCGGCTATAATCCGTAAGTTATTCTCATGCACACGAAAAAGTTTATGCAAATCAAATATGTAAAGTTGTTCGGTCTCACACTCTTGATATCGCTTTCTGGCTGTGGAATCTTTGGCGATCGAGTTGAAGAGAGTAAAAATTGGCCAGCTGAGAAATTATACGCTGAAGCTAAGGAAGAATTGGCTTCTGGCAGTTACGAAAGATCCGTTCAGCTGTTTGAAAAGCTCGAGTCACGTTTTCCTTTCGGCACATATGCACAACAAGCACAACTGGAAATTGCTTATGCTTATTACAAGCAGGGTGAATCTGCGCAGGCTTTAGCCGCAGTTGATCGCTTTATTAAACTTCACCCAAACCATCCTAATGTCGACTACATGTACTATTTGCGTGGACTGGTTAATTTCAACGATGACATGGGCTTCCTCAGCGTTATCGCAAATCAAGACATTACAGAGCGTGATCCAAAGGCGACCCGCGATTCGTTTGATGCATTTAAAGAGCTCGTTACGCAATATCCGAATAGCAAGTACACTCCTGACGCCCTGTTGCGTATGAAATATTTAGTTAATTCTTTGGCACAATATGATCTTCACGTTGCCAAATATTACTTGCGTCGCAACGCCTACCTCGCGGCAGCAAATCGTGCTCAAGCGGCTATCAAAGAGTATCCAGACGCTCCTGCAATTGAAGAAGCGTTGGTTGTACTAATTAAGTCTTATGACGCCATGGGAATGAAAGAATTACGTGACGATGCTAAGCGAGTGTACGAGAAAAACTTCCCGAATAGCACAGTACTGGCAAATGGCGACAAACAGAAATCTTGGTGGAAATTCTGGAACTAAGTTGCTAATCTAAAAAAAAGCCCCATGTTGGGGCTTTTTTTATGCAGGCATTCGACGAAAGACCCAGCGTGTATCAGTCGATACTTCCTCGCAAAAGTGGTAACCATCATGGTCAAATTGCTTCAGCGCTTTCACTTGCTTCAGCCTATTTAATGCACAGTAACGCACCATGGAGCCACGAGCACGCTTGGCAAAAAATGAAACGATCTTAAATTTTCCATTTGAGAAGTCTTCAAAAATCGGTGTAATTACCTTTACATTCAACGAAGAAAGTCTAATCGACTTAAAGTACTCTTCCGAAGCCAAGTTAACAACTACCTTAGAGTTGATTTCGCTGACATGTTCATTGACGGCTTGCGATAGCCGATCACCCCAGAACTCATAAAGATTCTTCGCATCCCTAGTTTTCAACTGACTTCCCATTTCAAGTCGATAGGGCCTAATTGCATCAAACGGTCGCAGCAAACCATATAGGCCTGATAAAATACGCAAATGCTTTTGAAGATAATTCAGATCGGATTTTGTTAGGTTCTTTGCGTCGAGACCGTCGTAGACGTCGCCATCAAATGCCATCACTGCCTGTCTTGCTCCATGCTCAATTGGATGTTCGATTTGCCACTCTTGAAAGCGGGCTCGATTGAGTTCAGCCAATGCAGGAGAAATATCCATCAAAGTTTGCAGTTGAGTCGAGCTAAGTTTTGCTGCAGTATTCGCCAATTGCTGGGCTTGCTGCAGAAACTGTGCTTCTGTAGCCGACTTCAGTTTTAACGGCGTCTCAAAATCAAGACTCTTCGCAGGTGAAAGCAGAAAAAGCATAATTACCTTATCAACAACTACTAAATTAATAAACCAACTTCCCGCTGGACGAAGATACCAATATGTCCAGACGAGCAAGTAATCTCTTTTGTCCCCAAAAAAGGCGTGCATGAGTCTCAAAATAGTTCTCGATACAAACGTCTGCTTGGATCTATTCGCTTTCCACGATCCACGCTGGACTCCAATTATGAATGCGCTCGCAGACAAGTCCCTGCATGCCATCACTCGCGATGACTGTCGTGAAGAATGGCTTGCCGTTCTTCACTACCCTCACCTGCCGGTCGACGATCAGAATCGAGGCGCGATTGTAGCAAGTTTTGATGAATTCATTTCGGTTCAAAATTTTCCAGCGAAACAGCTTCGCCTACCAATCTGCACAGACAAGGATGATCAAAAATTTCTTGAAATCAGCCGCGACGCGGAGGTTGCAGTGTTAGTTAGTAAGGATAAGGCCTTACTCAAGTTAGCCCGTAAAACCAAGGCACTCGGCCTATTCTCAATTGAGACACCAGAGCAATTTGTGACGCGGTTAGTTGCAAATCCGCAAGGTTTGTAATTAATTTCACCAAAATTTGAATAAAGTGGTGACAAATTTTGTTGCTCAGGGTTATGCTTACAACATGCAGGACTTGTTACTGCCAGTAAATTTTTTAGAGTTTTCAATGCTATAAAACCACTATAAAAAAAGTGGCGAAAATACGTGTTGAAGTAAGGTTCCAGACTGGCAAGCGTCACGATAAATCAACTCGCATCACATTTATGGCGATTATGGAGAATCAAGGATTATGACCGATTCAGCAGATGATCTAGATGCACTTTTCGAAGAAATGGCAAGCCAACACGCTTCTTCGGCACCCGCAGCACCCGCAACTCCGGAACCAACGCCAAGTGAGGACCCTGCTTCAGCTCATAAGTTACAGCCAAGTAAAGAGCCTGATGCATCTAGACCGATGTTTGATCGTTTAGGTGGCTTGGTCAGGATGATGCATGACTCTATGCGCGAACTAGGTTATGACCGTTCATTGTCTGACGTCGCTTCACAGATAGCAGATGCGCAAGGCCGACTTGAGTACGTAGCGAGCCTAACAGAGCAAGCCGCAAACAAAGTTCTCAACGCGACCGACGTAGGCATACCTGAGCAAGACGCTTTGGGTAAAACCGCAAAAGATATCGATGAACGTTGGGAAAGTCTGTTTGCTGGCAAGATGAGCATAGATGAGTTTAAATTACTCTCTGCGGATTCCAAATCTTTTGCCAATAAAGTTCTAGCAGCCACAGATGCTGAAAAAGCACGTCTATTGGACATTATGATGGCACAGGATTTCCAAGATCTGACGGGACAGTTGATTAAGAAAGTTCTGGTTATTACGCAAGCGGTTGAACGTGAATTGGCACAGATTCTTCTCGACAATGCTCCTACAGAACTCAAAGAAAAAGCGATTGAGTTAATGGAAGGCCCATCGGTTCCAAACGCGGCTTTGGAACAAGATGATGTTGATAACCTCCTTGATAGTCTGGGCTTCTAAATGGATGACATGCTCAAAGAATTTGTCGTTGAGGCATTGGATTTGGCGATCAACGTAGAAGAGCACCTGCTTTCGCTTCAACGCAACCCAGGGGATATGAATACCCTCAACGCGGTATTTAGATCGTTCCACACCATCAAGGGCGGCGCAGGTTTTATGAATCTGTCAGCGATGGTTTCTGCATGCCATCTGACCGAAAATTTGTTTGATGCCCTAAGAACAGGCAAATCACCCGTTACCCCTTTTGCGATAGAGGCGGCTCTCGAGGCCAGTGGATTTGTTTCAGATCAGTTGACTGCGCTGTCAAACGGCACTGAACCAGATCAACTGTCTACGATGCCAGCGCATTTAGAGAAGGCGCTTAATGACGCGATCGACGGTAAAGAACCCGCGTCCTCCGGCAAATCCGAAACCAAGCCTGTTGCTGCACCAAAACCCGCTGAAGCAGCTCCAGTTGCAAGCAACGCCGCTAGTGCAGCACCAATCGTAAGTGGCGATGTGCCTTGGGAAGACTACTATCGCGCAGTGACACCTGCAGGAACTTTACCTGAAAAAGAAATCGTTTCTCCTGTCATCAAACAAGAGCAGGAAGCCGTCAAAACCTCACTTGCGACCAATGACGTTAAGCAAGCTGCGCCACTTAAAGAGGAAAGCATCAGGATCGATGCTGTGAAACTAGATGTGCTGCTCGAGGTTGCTGGCGAATCAGTCCAAGCCGCAAACCAAGCAGCAGTATTACTTGAAAAGCTTTCCCAATTTACTTTTGACGGTGACGCGGCGCCATTAATGTCAGCGTTGACGGAAACACTGAATCGCGCCTCACGCTACTCGACAGAACTACAACGTGCGACCTTAGCCACCCGGATGCAGCCTGTGGGGCGCTTGTTCCAGAAATTCCCTCGCTTGATTCGTGAACTTGCCAAAGATCTTGGCAAAGATGTGGATCTCGAAATTTCCGGTGCGGAAACAGAGGTTGATCGTGTGGTCGTCGATAGCCTTTACGATCCACTCGTGCATATGCTTCGTAACTCGCTGGATCATGGTATTGAAACTGGCGAAGAACGTGCATCAACCACTAAGCCAGCGAGAGCGAAGATTTTGCTCAAAGCATGGCAAGAATCCAGTAGTGTCATGATCGAAGTGACAGATGACGGCAAAGGTATGGACGCGAATCGCCTCCGTGAAAAAGCGATTTCTAAAGGCCTTATTAACTCACATGAAGCGCGGACTGACGATGAGGCTTTCCAACTCGTTTTCCTACCAGGATTCTCGACAAAAGAGGTAGCGTCAAGTGTCTCCGGTCGTGGCGTGGGTATGGACGTGGTAAAAACCGCAGTAGAACGTCATCGTGGGGCGATTCGCATCAATTCACAATTAGGCAAAGGCACTACCTTTATCATTCGTTTGCCGATCGAGTTGTCGATCGTACCTACGATGTTAGTCCGTTGTGCTGGCGCTTCCTTGGCGTTACCGATGGCAACAGTTCAACGTGTGGTCGAATTGCCAGATTCGTTTGAAAGCGTAGGCGGTCAACCAGTCTTACGCGACTTGGGACGCCCTCTTCCAATTCGTTCGCTAGGACAAGTTCTTGGTTACGAAAAGAGTACAGAAAAAGTAGGGATTGTCATTGCAGCACCGAATCCTTACATCATTTCAGTAGATTCTGTGGACGGCACTTCAGACCTCGTCATCAAGCCGCTCACTTGCATCTCAACCCCAGGCATTACTGGAACGGCGCGTTCTGCTGAAGGTGAATTGGTGCTCGTGATTAGTTTGTCGTTCTTGCTCGATGGCTGCAAAGTTGTTGAACGCTTGAGTGCTTAAGGATAGTAAGTAAGATCAACAATTAGTTCAATCGTTTGGCCCTGTGATTTGCTCCAGTTTTCTGGCGAAGCACAGGGCCAAACGCGTTTTAGGATTCTCTGTCAAAATACGCTCCATTAGAACGATACAGACCGAGCTCCCTTATGGCTACAGCTTCAACAACAAACAAATCGTCAACCCCGTCTTTTCCGACCTTCGAAAATACTTTCGCGACGCTGGGCGATGCGTTTTCAGCTTCTGTGCAGGCGCAGCCGTTTAAGTCGTCATATCTCATCGCTGCCAACGAACCGCTGGCCGAACAACTTGGTATCGACCCGAGTTTGATTCGCCACGATTTTTTCCGACAAATTTTCTCAGGGGAGAAGTTGGCTGATGGTAGTCAGAGCATCGCAGCCGTCTATTCTGGCCATCAATTCGGTGTTTGGGCGGGCCAACTCGGCGACGGTCGTGCCCTTTTACTTGGTGATATCAAACTTCACGAGCCAGATTCGAACAGCTATTCTCGTTATGAGATCCAGCTGAAAGGCGCTGGTCCGACACCATTTTCACGCATGGGCGACGGTCGCGCCGTGCTACGGTCATCCCTGCGTGAATACCTTTGTTCCGAGGCGATGAACGCCTTAGGCATACCAAGTTCAAGAGCATTAAGCTTAATCGGCTCAGATCAATATGCAATGCGTGAACAACCAGAAAAGACGGCGATTGTTGCACGGGCTGCGCCAAGTTTTATCCGCTTCGGCTCTTTTGAACATTGGTATTACAACGACGAACACGAGAAACTAAAACAACTCGCTGATTTCTGTTTGGAGCATTACTTCTCAAGTTGCCTTGTCGAAGAGAACCCCTATCAGGCAATGCTGAAGAACATAGTCAGATTAACTGCCGAGATGATCGCCCATTGGCAGGCTGTCGGCTTCATGCATGGCGTAATGAATACTGACAATATGTCGATACTTGGACTGACACTAGATTATGGTCCATTTGGCTTCATGGACGGCTATCAGCCGCAACAAATCTGCAATCATAGTGATACTCAGGGGCGCTATGCCTTCCATATGCAGCCGCGTATCGGCCAATGGAATTGCCATGCTCTAGCACAGGCAATGCTGCCGCTCATTGGCGATGTAAACGCAGCACAAGAGGCACTCGCCACCTATGTGCCGAGTTTTGAACAAAAGCATGCACAGTTAATGGCTGCAAAATTCGGATTCCAGCGAACACAAGATGGAGACCTGGACTTGATCTCAGATTTTCTAGACATCATGGCGAAGGGCAATTCCGATTACACCAATAGTTTTAGAGCGCTATCAAACTATAAATTAGCACCAGTTTCTTTGGAAAATGAAAAACTGAGAGATCTGTTTCTAGATCGCGAAAGCTTAGATAAGTGGCTAGAGCGTTATAAAACACGTTTGATCACAGAACAAAGCAATGACGAACAACGCGAAATAACAATGAAACGCAGTAACCCAAAATTCGTATTGCGCAACTACCTCGCACAACAGGCGATCGAAGCGGCGGAGAACAAAGATTTTAGTGAACTTGAGCGTTTGTATACTGTTTTGCTTCATCCCTTTGATGAACAAAAAGAACTCGAAAACTATGCGGCACTGCCGCCAGATTGGGCACAAACTATTTCTGTCAGTTGTTCTTCATAATCTCGACTAATGTTCAAGTCATTTTCATGACCTATTAAAGTTGACCATCAAATACTGAGGAGGATAGATATGAAAGTCGTAAAAACTGAAGCCGAATGGCGCCAGCAACTAAGTGATATTGAATTTCAAGTGACACGACAAGCCGCCACTGAACGTGCATTTACCGGGCGCTACTGGGATCACCACGAGCACGGTATATATACTTGCGTCTGCTGCCAAACACCGTTATTTGAATCAGATGCGAAATTTGAGTCTGGTTGCGGATGGCCTAGCTACTTCAAGGCTCTGAATCCGGCTCATGTACGAGAGATTCGAGACCACTCATATGGCATGACGCGAATCGAAATTGTGTGTAATATCTGCGACGCGCATCTAGGACACGTTTTTCCAGATGGTCCCAAGCCAACTGGATTGCGTTATTGCATTAATTCAGCCTCATTGGCTTTTACCCCCAAATAAAAAATTGAGATGAAGTTACTGTTCGATCTGTTTCCGGTATTACTATTTTTTGTTAGCTATAACCGTGCTGAGAAATACCCAGAAATCTCACATAGGATTGCTAACGATTTTCTTGCGAGCTTTACTTCTGGCGGAAACGTCTCGATGCAAATGGCTCCCATTCTATTGGCGACCACAATCGCTATCGTCATTTCTATATTGCAGATCGCTTACTTGTATCTTAGAAAAAAGAAGATCGATGTCATGTTATGGGTATCTTTCTTCATTGTGACTGTTTTTGGAAGTCTGACAATTTATTTCCAGAACGATCTTTTTATTCGCATCAAGATCACCATTATTTATTGGCTATTTGCCGCTGGTTTTATCGTTGGTGAATATTTTTTGAAGAAGAATTTTTTAAAAATCACAATAGGCTCTGAGATTAAAATGCCGGACCATGCCTGGACGACACTGAATCATCTCTGGGTGGGCTACTTTGTGGTGATGGGTGCGGCAAACCTCTATGTCGCACTCAATTACAGTCAAAGTGAATGGGTAAGTTATAAGTTCTATTCCTTCTTTGCACTTCCAGTGTTCTTGATCGGGCAAAGCCTCCTTTTGGCAAAATACATCGAGGAACCTAAGAGTGAATAACCGTTTTCAACGCATTGAAGATAAGATAAATAGCCATTTCTTCCCGGCAAAATGCGCTTTGCAGGACGATTCTGAGGCGCACCGAGGCCATGCTGGCGCTGCTTCTGGCGCTGGGCACTACTCTGTTACAATTATCAGCGAAAAATTTGAGGGGCTAAATCGTATATCTCGCCACCGACTAGTGTATGATGCCGTTGGCGATTTGATGCACACCGAGATTCATGCTCTGGTGATTAAAGCATTAAGTCCTAGAGAAACACAGATTTAGCATGGCTTAAATACTATTCATTTACGATTTTGTTTTTTACTTTGTTATTTTAGGAACAGATAATGACTTTTAAACCCGCTCATTTGCTGGTTGTACTTTTAGTAACCGCATTCCCAGCTATGGCTGCCGACAATTTAGCAACTGTCAATGGTAAGGCTATCCCTGCCTCTAAAGCAGAACCATTCTTGAAACAAGCTTTGGCTCAAGGTCAAAAAGACACGCCACAATTACGTGCAATGATCAAAGACCGCTTGGTTGGTACAGAAGTTTTGCTTCAGGAGGCGGAAAAAGCAGGCTTCAGTAAGAGCGAAGACGTCAAATTGCAAATCGAAATGGCTCGTCAGCAAATCTTGATTCAATCTCTGATGCGCGCACACGTTGAAAAGAATCCAGTAACAGAAGCAGATATCAAAGCTGCTTATGAAAAATGGAAAACACAAATGGGGGAAACTGAGTTTCATCCGTACCATATTCTTGTAGCTAAAGAAGATGAAGCAAAAGCCATCATCTCTAAATTGAAGTCTGGCGCTAAGTTTGAAGAGTTAGCGAAGCAATCTATAGACACTGGTTCTGCTGGCAAGGGTGGCGACTTGGAGTGGGTTTCACAAGGTAACGTTCCACCGGCGTTTGGCGCGGCTTTAGCAACACTCAAAAAAGGCCAATTCACTGAAACTCCAGTGAAAACTGAAGCTGGCTTCCACATCATTAAATTGGATGATGTACGTCCTCTGAAATTGCCAACTTTAGATGAATTGAAACAACAAATTGGCGAAAGCTTGGTGCAAGAAAAAGTGCAGTTGTATCAACAAGCATTGATCAAGAAAGCTACTATCAAGTAAGCTTCATTGATGAAATAAAAAAAGACGCTACGGCGTCTTTTTTTATTGATGTTAAACGGTGTAAGGATGTCTCTGACTCAATCAAACTCCAATTTTTTCGAGCATACTACCGAGTTCACGAAGCGCCGGCTCCAGTTTAGGGTGTTGTACGGCAAAGCGTGCATATATTTCTTTTGACTTATCACTTAAGGCAGCAAATACAGGATCATCCGGGGCCTCCTTTGCGGCCAAAACTTTCTCGATATCGCCGTTCAAGCTCTGCAGCATTTGCTTCATTTCAGCATCGACTTCATCGGTATGTTGCAAACCATCATGCAATTGTTTCAGCAACCCCTTGAGCATTTCTCGTTTCATAGAATATTCCCCCAATCAAGTTCAAATATACAAATCAAAATCGTTTGCTCAGCTCCTAAACAACATCACTACGGCTTCGGCAGCAATTCCCTCCTCCCGTCCCAAATAGCCCAGTTTCTCATTGGTCTTCGCCTTCACATTCACTTGACTAATCGACACAAGCAGATCTTCCGCTAAGTTTTTTACCATTGTTGGAATATGCGGCGCCATTTTGGGGCGCTGCGCAATGATGGTTGCATCTACATTGCCTACAACAAAGCCGGCCAACTGCACCTGTCGAAGAGCTTCTCGTAACAACACACGCGAATCTGCGCCAGCGTATTTCGCATCTGTATCCGGAAACAATTTGCCAATATCGCCCAAGGCAGCTGCGCCGAGCAAGGCATCTGTAATTGCGTGCAACAACACATCTGCGTCCGAATGTCCAAGTAACCCAGTAGTGTGCGGAATATCGACGCCACCAATAATTAATCTACGACCGGCCACCAATGCATGGCAATCATATCCTTGGCCGATACGAAACGGAGGAAAGCTTTTACTTTCATTGATCATGCTCATACTTCTTTCAAGTTTCTATGTACATTTAATTGGAATCGGTGAGGAGAATTGAAACTCAGGTCTGCCTAGTCTGCAAGACCATCTGCAGATACTCGATATCATCTGGCATAGTCAATTTGCGATTGTGTGCATGCCCCTCCACTAGTTTAGGGCTCCCCCCCATAAATTCAATCGCGCTCGCCTCATCTGTGACGGCTGGTGCTTGTTTTAAAGCGCTCAACAAATTATTCGCACGGAACATTTGCGGCGTTTGCGCCAGCCACATACCCTCACGTGGGATCGTTTGCACCCGCCCCTCGACCACTCGTTTAACGGTATCGACTACGGGCAAGGCCAATAAGCCACCAACATCATCATCCTTTATTTGTTGGATTAAATTTTCGATCAACTGCCTAGTTAGACCAGGTCTGGCTGCATCGTGCACCAATATCCAGTCATCTTTGCCGACCAACTTGTTTGCAAGCAGAAAATGGAGGCCGTTTGTCACTGTCTCAGCTCGAGTACTCCCACCGCAACGTAACACTGTCGAGCGTTCCTGTTGCGGAAGCGAGCTATCAATAAAAGTATCATTTGCACTTACGACTATATAAGTGTGGGTGATCTGAGGGCTGTTAATAAAAGCTTGCACAGTATGTGCGATCACTGATTTCCCGTGAATCTCCAGATACTGTTTTGGTACGTTATTGCCCATGCGAGAACCGACACCCGCTGCAGGGATTAGTGCTATGTATGGCGTCTTTGAGGAAGCGTGCATATGCTATTTAATTACTTTTTATATTGTCATTGGTGCCAAAGGTACTTTTCTACTGAAAGTGACAAGCGAATTCATTCGGATATCGTGACAACTTTACACTAGATTGAGTACTTACAACCAGCGCCCCGGTTTCAGACTAGAAACCGGAATCTGGCAAATGCCCCAGCAGTTCGCTTCGTTTATAATAGAGATCATTTTAACCGCCAACTCTCCAACCCGTTTAAACGAATTCAAATTCAGTGTTTTATTGATTGTGATCGTTAGGCAATGGGTTTCGAGTCGATTTTAGAATCATTACCGAATGTCTTTTGACTTTAGCAAAGCCTTGGCGAAAGCGGGGAATCGTTTTGTTCTGCCATCCACTCACGGATCTGCCGATGCTTATGCCCTATCGCAAGCCGCGCACAAACTAAAAATAGAGGGGCGTCTCCTCACAATTTTTGTGGCCAACCCCGGGGATGCGCAGCGCCTATTACAAGAAATCCCTTGGTTCGTGCCAGATTTACGTTGCCATCTTCTTCCAGATTGGGAGACATTGCCGTATGACGCCTTCTCGCCCCATCAAGATTTGGTTTCGGAGCGACTTGCGACCTTATACGAGATCAATTCTGGCAATTGCGATGTATTGATAGTTCCAGCGACGACCGCATTGGTTCGCATGGCACCACCCTCCTTCCTCGCTGGCTACACCTTCTTTTTCAAGCAAGGTGAGACGCTCAACGAAGCAAAACTAAAATCTCAACTAACCTTGGCAGGTTATACGCATGTATCGCAGGTTATGTCACCTGGTGAATATTCTGTGCGTGGCGGTTTAATTGACCTCTTTCCGATGGGATCTGTCCTCCCTTATCGCATCGATTTATTTGGCGACAGTATTGAAACTATACGCACCTTCGATGCTGACACTCAACGCTCTTTGTACCCGGTCAAAGAGGTAAGACTTTTACCTGGTCGTGAGTTTCCAATGGATGAGGCAGGACGGTCAGCGTTTCGCAATCGTTGGCGTGAACAGTTTGAAGGCGATCCTTCACGTTCAACCGTGTATAAAGACATCGGCAATGGCATAGCTTCTGCAGGGATCGAGTATTACCTACCTTTATTCTTTGAGCAAACCGCGAGTCTTTTCGACTACCTACCTTCTGACACTTATTTTGCCTTGCAAGGTGATATTGAAGCTGGCATTCAACGTTTTTGGAATGACACTCGTTCGCGTTATAACTTTTTGAAGTCTGATCGTGAGCGTCCAGTCTTAGCACCCGAAGTTATATTTTTACGTGATGAAGATTTTTTCTCTGCGCTAAAAGACCAAGCACGCTGGGTTTTACAAAGTGGCGGTGCTGCTTCGGAAGTCTCCAGTATGCTTCCGGACATCGCAGTGAATCGTCGTGCAGATGATCCTTTAACCAATCTACGTGCATTCCTACTACAAACCGACAAACGCATCTTTATCTGTGCCGAAACCGCAGGACGTCGCGAAACGCTGCAGCAGTATTTCCGTGATTTCGATCTTGAACTTCAAGTGAGCGAAAGCTTTACTGATTTTCTAACATCCCAGAACAAATTGGTATTGGGCGTTGCACCAATCCATACTGGATTCCAGCTTAGTGATTTCGCCTTCATCACAGAAACAGAGCTTTACGCAGGCTCTGGAAAACGTATAGGCCGAAAAAAACAAGAGGCAGTGACGCAGGTTGAGCACATGGTGCGCGACTTATCTGAGCTCAAGATTGGTGACCCTGTGGTTCATAGCAATCATGGTATCGGTCGTTACATGGGCTTGATCAACATGGATCTAGGTGAAGGTGAAACCGAATTTTTGCATTTGGAATACGCCAAAGATACCAAGCTCTATGTGCCTGTATCTCAATTGCACGTCATTTCTCGCTACTCTGGCGCGAACCCAGATGATGCGCCACTACACGCTTTAGGCTCAGGTCAGTGGGAAAAAGCGAAACGCAAAGCCGCGCAACAAATACGTGATACCGCAGCCGAGCTGCTCAATCTTTATGCGCGTCGTGCGCTGCGCACGGGCCATGCTTTTGAGTATTCGGCGCATGACTACGCAGCCTTTGCCGATAGTTTTGGTTTCGATGAAACTCCAGATCAAGCCGCTGCAATCAATGCCGTCATTGGTGATATGACCTCCGGCAAGCCGATGGATAGGCTGATCTGCGGTGACGTGGGGTTTGGAAAAACCGAAGTCGCACTGCGTGCAGCTTTTGTGGCTGTTATGGGCGGCAAACAAGTCGCGATCCTAGCACCGACCACCCTACTCGCTGAGCAGCATGCGCAGACCTTTGCCGACCGTTTCGCCAATTGGCCAGTACGCATTGCAGAGTTGTCGCGCTTCCGCAGTGGCAAGGAAATTAGTCAGGCCATCAAAGGCATGGGCGATGGTACGGTCGACATCGTGATCGGCACGCATAAATTGCTATCCGATGATGTGAAATTTTCGCGCCTTGGCCTAGTGATTATCGATGAAGAGCATCGCTTTGGCGTACGTCAAAAAGAAACGCTGAAAGCGCTCCGCGCTGAAGTGGATGTATTGACCTTAACCGCGACGCCAATTCCGCGAACTTTAGGTATGGCCTTAGAAGGCTTGCGTGACTTCTCTGTGATTGCAACCGCGCCACAAAAACGTCTCGCCATCAAAACTTTCGTACGTAGTGAGAGTGAATCTGTGATTCGTGAGGCCTGCTTGCGCGAACTCAAACGTGGTGGCCAAGTCTACTTCTTACACAACGAAGTCGAGACTATCGAGAATCGAAAAGCGATGCTGGAAGCTTTACTGCCTGAGGCCCGCATCGCTGTCGGCCATGGACAAATGAACGAGCGAGACCTAGAAAAAGTCATGCGAGACTTTGTGGCGCAGCGCTATAACATTTTGTTGTGTACCACGATTATCGAAACTGGTATTGACGTACCAAGCGCCAACACCATTATCATGCATCGTGCTGACAAATTCGGTCTAGCGCAACTGCATCAATTGCGGGGGCGAGTCGGTCGCTCCCACCACCAAGCCTACGCCTACCTATTAGTGCATGATGTACAAGGTTTAACTAAACAAGCCAACCGCCGCTTAGAAGCAATCCAACAGATGGAGGAACTTGGCAGTGGCTTCTATCTTGCCATGCACGACTTAGAGATCCGTGGCGCAGGTGAAGTACTTGGAGACAATCAATCCGGTGAGATGCATGAGATCGGTTTCCAAATGTATTCCGATATGCTCAACGAAGCAGTACGCGCCCTGAAAGCGGGTAAAGAACCAGACTTAGCGGCGCCACTCTCCACCACAACCGAAATTAATTTACACATCCCAGCACTTTTACCGAGTGACTTCTGTGGAGATGTACACGAACGCTTGTCTATCTACAAGCGTCTCGCAAACTGTAACAAACAGGATGCCATCGATGACCTGCAAGAAGAATTGATCGATCGTTTCGGTAAATTACCTGAACCTGTCAAATCTTTGCTTGAGACTCACCGCTTACGAGTCGCTGCGAAACCACTAGGCATTATTAAGATTGATGCGCATAGTGAAGCTGCGACACTGCAGTTTGAGCCTCAACCACCTATCGACGCCATGCGTATTATTGAGTTGGTCCAGAAAAACAAGCATGTCAAACTCAATGGTCAGGACAAGTTACGGATCACAGCAAACATGCCTGACCTCGCAGCACGTGTTGCGCAAATTAAAACTACTATGAGAGCGCTCCACTGAGCGTTCACGATGCATATGAATCCAACAAATCTTGTTTTACAAATCGCCGTCGGCTCCATGATTATTCATCAAACTTTGATTGATGAATTCACATACCAACTCAAAGCCAACGTTAATGAACAACTTGCGAATGGTAGCGTTCGCCTGCACAATATCCAGCTGAATGATTCCTTACGCGAACAGATAGAACAACGCTGTTTCGAAGCAAAAATCGATCTCTATTGGGAAGAAAAACAACGAACACTAACAGACTTCAAGCTGGTGGCGATGGACATGGATTCCACGCTGATCACGATCGAATGCATAGACGAAATCGCAGATATGCAAGGTCTCAAGGCCCAAGTATCTGAGATTACAGAAGCAGCAATGCGAGGAGAGCTCGAGTTCCAAGAAAGTCTACTGCGTCGAGTAGCGCTACTAAAAGGTTTAGACGCAAGTGCGCTCGAACGGGTCTATGAAGAGCGACTTAAATTATCACCGGGCGCGGAGCAAATGCTATCCGCGGTGCAGCAAGCAGGCCTAAAAACCTTGTTGGTGTCGGGTGGATTTACTTTCTTTACCGACCGCATCAAACAAAGGCTGAACCTTGATTTTACACATGCGAACCAGTTAGAGATTATCGATGGGAAACTCACGGGCAAAGTGATCGGTACTATCGTCGATGCAGATGAAAAGAAACGTACTGTCGAACGTGTTTGTGCTGAACTGAATATCTCACCAGCAGCAGCCATCGTCATGGGTGATGGCGCAAATGATCTCAAGATGATGTCGATATCTGGGCTCTCAGTTGCTTTCCGTGCCAAGCCTGTGGTACGGCAACAAGCATCTTTGGCGCTGAATTTCGCCGGACTCAACGGAGTGCTGAATTATTTAAGTTAAGCGATGAGGCTGCGTCTTGGCCAAGCCTTGGGGCTTGGCCTAAAATGACACACCAAGGAACATTGCGACATCAATCCATACTGAAGTAACTCACTTAAATCGATACTTTTTTTGTTTCCTGCTATCTCAAGGTATTCGATCGGGCTCATGTAACGCGCAATTTGCGCAGCAAGACATCCTCGCTGTCTCTTAACATCGTTTCAAAACAAGTTTAGGGGTGTGGATTGAGCTCCGTCCACTCGAAGTTGATTTCCCCAATGTTCGCGACATCAGCACATACCACCTTGCCTGCTGCATAAATGAAACGATGATTCGGAAGATCACCAGTCCTTGTCGCCCTAGTAAAGGCAAAGAACGCACTCAACATCAGGCCAGAAAAAATCCGATAACTGCGCGTCATTTTTTCTCGTACGAGGACCAAACAAAAACCGTGATTGGCCCTCGCAGTATTAGGGAATAAGTCGAATTAATTCGCCTGAGATAACTTCCAAACGTGGGCTAGCTCAATGGTCGATGCCACGGGAACGCCGTTGATCACGCTAGGAGACGCCTTGCAATTTCCTGACTGCAACGTAGCTTGTAGTGCCTTATCAAGACCGCGGAATCCACTAGATTTTAGGATCGTAACATTCGAGATCTGGCCGTCCGTGCCAATACTCAACTGCGCCTCAGTAATACCTTCCTCCTGATTACGGCGCGATGCTTTAGGATATTCCAATTGGCATTCAGCTGCACCAAGTTGCACGATCGCTGGCCTTGTAGAGCCCTTCTCCGCGGCAAAAGTCACGGTCTCAGGAGGTGTCGCAGGACGTCGACCGACATCACCCCAATTTACACTTATGCTGGCCTCGGCTGCAAAACTCTGACCGTTAACCATACCAGGAGTCGCTTTACAGCGACCGTTCATTAAAGCGTGTTTAACTGCGTCATCGAATTCAACAAAGCCACTCGACTTCACGGTATTCACTCTGACAATATTGCCGTCTTCTGCCACTAATGCTTTTGCTATCGTCAATCCTGAGGGCACGATCTCGATAGTGGTTGCAGGCAAACTAGGACTGCAATTTGGGTTTGAAAGATCTACACGAGGCGACTTAAATTCGAAAACTTTTCCAGCAAGCTCACTTAGCTTGGAAGTGGGCGTTTTAACTTGATCCGCCATTTTCGATTCTGACGACTTTGTGTCCTTCAAATCACTTTCGAGACTAGCGCCACCCCCTTCAGTATTTTTAGCGATATGAGAAGATTCTACCTGTGTGGTATCTAGCGCTAATTTTTGCAAAGGATCGCGCTTCTCGTCGCTCATCATCTCTGGCAAGTTCACTTGTGTGACTGGCTCAGCATGCGAATCCGCACGATCCACGATTTCACCGCGATTAACTTGCTGAATAGGTGCCTCTCTCATTTGAACATTCATCGCATTAGCCGCTAATGCAAGACTAGTGCCAACGACGGTAGCGAACGTTAAGATCGCCTTCCAACCCAAAGATTGGCGTTGTGGATGAATCAAGCGTGAAATTCTGGACATAAGATCTCCTCCATTTGCTCCTAGAGCAATTTGTGTTTGAGAAAACTGGAACAATTCCAGCTCTTGAAGTGCAATAGCAAGTCGCCGCGGTTCGCCAAGTACATTCGCTGCAATATCATCAGCAATAATCTCGCGCTCTCTACGAATTTGTTTAGAAATCCACCATACCGCTGGATGGTAGAACAAAATAATTTCGATCAAGTTTTGTATCAAATTAAATGCATAGTCGAAGCGTTTGATATGCGCTAACTCATGTGCAATCAGTGCCTCGACCAAATGAATATCGATTCTGCTTATCATCGCTGCTGGAACCAAAATCATGGGTTTAATGACGCCCATTGTTATTGGGCCCGTAAGGTCAGCGACCACTCGCACGCTTACACCAAACTTCAAATTAAAACGTTCAACAAGACGATCAAGCAGCACTTGCAGTTGCGCTTGATGAGGATGCTGCGATTGCGTAATCCACTGCAACCAAGCAAAGCCCATGATCAAACGTAGGCTCAAAAGACAGACGATGGCAAACCAAGCGAAAACAATTTCTTGCAAATACTGTGCGAGAAAGCTTTGGAGATTGAACTCGGAACTGCGGTCCCCCATCTCCGCCCATGTCGCACTTATCGCCACCTGCCCTTGCACTTCAATAACAGGTGCCTGCAGGCTCTGTAGGACAGACGCGATAGGAAGAAGAACACATAGCATGAGTGAGAGATAGGAAATGACATATGTGATTCGAGGCTTTGATCTTGCAAACAAATATAAGAACACAAATAGGAGCAACGCGATTACACTCAATTGCCATAGACTTGAAAGTAACGCCCAACCGATGGCATCAATAATCTTCGTAAGTTGAGGATTCATTCTTCTTCTCCGTGTAGAAATTTTTGAATTTCAGCACGTTCTTCTTTACTCACATGGCTTTTCAAAGCAGCCAATACCAATGCTTTAGCCGAACCAGAAAATGCTTTTTGAATCAAATCTTTTACCAAACTCGTTTGCACACTATCTTGCTCAGCGATGGCGGCGTAGACATGAGCACGTTGACTTTCATCACGGCTTAGTTGCCCTTTACTATGCATCACCTGCAGCAAGCGCAACACTGAGGCATATGCCAATTCAGGACGAGTCTTTTGCGCGAACTCATGCACTTGTTTGGCTGTGGATGGCCCGATTTCCCAGAGCACACGCATCATTTCCATTTCAGCGCTAGTCGGTTTTGTTCGTTTCTTCATCGCTTTATCAGCAGCTGTGTTTGAGGACAGGTTCTTCATTTTTACCTTGCAAGGAGTAAATTAAGTAGATCACATGATCTAGATTAGTTGATCTAGATCGACTTGTCTAGAACTTTTTGGGATTTATTTTATTTTTTTTAATGCTTTATTTGTACCACTATCGACACGACCATTGGACGCTCGCGAGCAGATCAAGCGTTATAATGATTTCACTTGGTTGACCTCAACACTAGGAGAGAAAAATGATCGACGTGTATACATGGCCCACCCCAAATGGACACAAAATTCACATCATGTTGGAAGAGTGTGGTATCCCTTACCGCGCCATTCCCGTTGATATCGGCGCCGGTGATCAATTCAAGCCGGACTTTCTCGCCATCTCTCCCAACAATAAAATCCCAGCAATCGTCGACGCTGACGGCCCCGATGGCAAACCAATCGCCCTCTTCGAATCGGGTGCGATATTGGTGTATTTAGCTGGCAAAGCCGCACGTTTCCTTGGTGATACGGATCGCGAAAAATTTGAATGTTTGCAGTGGTTGATGTTCCAAATGGGTGGTCTGGGCCCTATGCTGGGTCAGGCTCATCACTTCCGTATCTATGCCCCTGAGAAAATTGAGTATGCATTCAATCGTTATACCAACGAGGCGAATCGGCTCTATGGCGTACTAGAAAAACGTCTAAGCCAGTCAGCCTATCTGGCGGGCGACAACTACACGATTGCAGATATCGCCTGCTTCCCATGGACGCGTTCAGCTACGAATCAAGGCGTGGACTGGAATGACTTCCCCAATACCAAACGCTGGTTCGATGAAATCAATGCACGCCCTGCTGTTCAACGAGGTTTAAGCGTGTTGGCAAGTTCACGCAAAGCGCTGACAGATGACAAAACACGCGATATTTTGTTTGGCAAAACCCAATACGCCAAACGATAATGGATGCTCTGGGCTGCATGAAGACAGCCCGATTCGTGCGCACTTTTTGAAACTGAAATTCATTCATTAAAAATTATGACTATGCGACGCGCACCCAAAAAGAAAATTCAAAAACTGGCCGGCGATGCTTTGCGCATCGCGAACTTGGCCCAAGCGATTTCTCAAGCAGGAAGCAGGCTCGAAGATCAAGATTGGCAAAACTTACTTGACGCAATGGTCGCTAAGAACCTTGAACTCAAACACCAAGCCGTATTAGACGCTGCTGCGGAGCATGTATTTACCAATCTGCCCGATGCTTATGAAATCTTGATCGAATCAATAGAGTCCAAAGCGACCGCCGATCAGATCAAAGATGGCGATTCTGAATACGAAATTATTCTCGTCGCCGCACCGATTTTGGCTTGGAGCAGATTCGAAATATTTTCGGGGAGTATCCCTGCAGCGATATTGAAATCGTTGACGACGAGTTGGCGCGAATCTTTGCTATGCAAAGGTGTTCAGGTTAGCATCTTGCCGACCTTATATTCAATCGACCAACTCCCGCAAACTTACTGCGATGTGAACGATGTTTTGCACCACACTGCAAAAGACTATCTCAATAATAAGCCCGCTATTGCGCACAAAGATTTACCTAAGACAGTACCTTTCTTGGCCGACAGTCGATATCTGTTAGGTGTGGTACTCGCTCCAGTCAATTCACCTGTATTCCAATGGCAAATGACACCATCGCCATTTGATATCGCAAAAGCGAAAGAAGCGACTTTGCTGATCTGGAAGCAAAGAGCACATGCAGAAGTCGCGCATTTACTCCCCGGTTGTGGGTTCGAATTTTTACTCCCAGAAGCATATTACTCAGCTTGCCGCGAAGCCGATATTTTGATACGTCCCATTTCAATTCGTTCGGCTGTCTTTTACCTAACACAGACATTAAATGTTGAAGCATCAGATCTCGGTGCTGTTATTGGCCGATTTGGGCCAGAAACTCACCCAGGTCAGGTCGATGAGTTGCGGGTAGGGTTCACACTGAAGAACGAGCCGGAAGTCATCTATGGTGTGATTTGGCCGTTGTACCAGCAAGAAGACGAAATCAATGCTTTGATTGGTCCATCCATTCACCAGATGGACGAAAGACTCGGTGAAATTCCAACACTACTTACTGAAAGTGGGGTCACCAACATCAATATCCTCGAAGATATCTTCGGGATGGAGTATTGCGACGATTGCCAAGCGCCTTTGTATGCTGATGCGGAAGGCGAACTGGTACATCCTGAAATGCCCGATGATGCACCACCAGAAGGTTCAGTTCATTTGCATTGAGTTCAATTTGTGAAATCAACTAAGAAAAAATAAAGGCAGGAAATTCCTGCCTTTATTTTTGATAACCCAAACTTGCGATCAGGTAGCCTTGGACCATGCGGAGAATGGGTGCTTCAAAAGATTCGAGTTTGCATATCGATGATCATGGCTAACTTCTTCGCCAACCCAATCTGGTTTAGGAAACGCTTGATCCGCAAACTGCAATTCGATTTCCGCGACAACCAAACCAAGGTTATCACCAAGGAACTCATCCACTTCCCACACAAACTCTGAAACTGCGATGCGATAACGATATTTTTCAATCAATGGTCCAGTACATAAGGAATCGAGCATGCATTCAGCATCTGCAACAGGAATACCATATTCCCACTCTGCTCTTTCTATACCTGATGCCTTGCCCTTAATCGTCAACATAGCACGCTGATCTTCGATCCTAACACGGACGATGCGAGCAGGATCACTGCTTAAGTATCCTTGACGCATCGTAACTGGGTTTGCCAAGGCTTTCCACGCATCCCCTCGCACTAGGAACTTACGCTCAATCTCCAAACCCATATTCAAGAACTCTCAGACTAAATTCATAAAGAAGGTTTAGGCCTTCAATGAAGTCAAAATTGGTTGCAACATCGCTTCACCCAACTTCATGCTTCGCATGCCATCCCAACCCACTTCTAGATCCGGCATATTGGCATTATCTTTGAACGGCAATTCCAAGGTCAACGATACGCATTTATAAGTGTGACCGATATACTTGGACGCTAACTTCAACAAATCTTCATTGTACTTACTCGCTTCGTAACCAAACTTGGTTTGGAAATCTGGGCTAGCAGCGCAGAAGCTATCGACGAAAGCATTTTGTTCGCGCGTTTGCTTTTCGCTGAACCCTTCCAACATTTCGCTACCAGCGACAAACACGTAAGGCAAGCCTTCATCGCCATGAATATCAAGGAACAAATCGCAACCGACTTCTTCAATTTTCTTCTTGACGTAATACACTTCCGGACTTGTCACTAGCGATGGTGTCATCCACTCACGATTGAGGTTTGCACCAGCGGCATTGGTACGTAAATTACCGCGCACGGAGCCATCGGGATTCATGTTCGGTACGACGTACAACACAGCACGATCCAAAATCGCACGAGCAATTGGATTCGCAGGATCTAACAGGGCGTTTAACGTCCCTTCGACTAGCCATTCCGCCATTGATTCACCTGGATGCTGACGAGCGATAATCCACACTTTTTTCTCAGCACTTGGATTGCCAACGACGACCATATTTAAATCACGACCATCGATCGTATTGCCAAGATCTACCACACTAACCTGCTCAGATTGGCCAACACTGCCGAGCAAAGCTAAATGGCGCTCCCAGCTGTAGGGCTCAAAATAAGCGAAATAGACGCTGTCCGCATCCGGAGTGTGTTTAATCGTCATCACTTTACCGTCAAACTCCGTCTCGACACGGAACCAATTTTCACGATCATAAGAAGCTACAGCACGATAGCCGTCCCAGCCATCTGCATAGGTCGCATCTCCTGCATTCAAAATACGAATTGTTGCATCTTGATTGCGCGCACCTTGCAAACGGAAATAGAACCACTGCATAAAGTCCGCGTGGGAGTCTTTACGCAAATTCAATTCGATATTATTCACATCGGAGGCATTTACGACTTCGATTGCACCTGCATCAAAATTTTGGCTGATTTTTATCGACATATTCTTCTCTTGGCATTAGGACGCTGTTGATTTGCGCTGTTTTTTTTTAAAAAAGGAGGTGGATAGCTGCGGTATCACAGAAGCAGTATTGTCACCGCAATCACCCACAACTGACAATCAAAAAATCGCTCGATAGCCATAAAAACTCCCTTTCTTGAGCCTAACAACATTAGATACTCACCTATAAACCCGTGTTGTGAGACGAACTTTCGATGGAAAAAAAACAGTAAATACCCTATAATCGCCCGCTCAGAGTCGGGGCGTAGCGCAGCCTGGTAGCGTACATGCATGGGGTGCATGGGGTCGGAGGTTCGAATCCTCTCGCCCCGACCAATTATGAAAAAGGCCTGTCATCTAAACGATAACGGGCCTTTATTCTTTTACCCACTACCTAGGGTAAAGATCTGGCAAAATTATTGATTGCTGTGACATCTGGGGGCATAGAAATGAATGGTATCTGCTCCCTTTCTAAAGTCTCGCGCAACTCTCGATCGATCACTTTAGCTTCTTCTTCACTTTGAAAACGCCCGGTATGTACGTATTTTTTATCACCACGCTCGACTAGTATGTTGATATTGTCATGACGGTGGTACCAATCGAGAATATGTTCTTTGGTTTTCGCAACATCGCATATATTTTCACGATAGTTCTCGTTGTAATACAGGACTTGCATCAATGCACACTCGGTAACCAAGTATTGAACTTGTCCATCAAGCAGATCTAGCATTTCGAACTGCCGCTGTGCAACTCGATATTGATTTCGTAAAGCCTCAAAATCTTTCTGCCAAACCAGGGATTTTGCATAGTCAGGAATTTGCTCGACAGATTTATGTCTAAGATTGAGATTCAAAATGATGGCAGAAGAAAACAAAGACTTGTCGCAGCCTGGCCCACCAATAATATTAATCACCTTGGTTGGGTAGAGCCGCATTTTGTGTTCGGGCATAGCGCGCGTCACACCGGCTATTTGCATCGACATATCACCTCCTTGGTCACACTAGGTTCACCATCTGTTTTTCATCATAGACGGTATTTTTCCGTAAGGCAATTTAGTTAATCATAATCCACTGAACATCAGCGCAAACACAAACATATCGTGGTATCCCAGGGAATTTAAGCCTTACGAGGCCTGAAGAGACATACAAAGTGACTACGCAACCGCTTTATCTACGACTACTTTAAAGCAACAATGAAATCACAATGAGAGTCACTTCTTGACTGCCCAAAAGACAAAGGGACCAAATCATCGCTGATTTGGTCCCTTTGTATATTTGAAATCTAGCCGATTAATCGACGCGAATAACTTGATCGCCAATACGGAATTTCTCACGGCGATCGCCCATCAAAGCACGCAGGTCCTTGATGCTCAAATCGCTGATTTCGTGCATACGAATCAACAAAGAAGCACCAACTGGGAGATGGTGATGACGAATTTTACTAATGACCGGAGGAGCAACTTCCAAGGCTCTGGACAGTGCTGCGTCATTTTTCAAATTCAATTGTTTGATCAAGGTATCCAACAGGTTGTTTGGATTGTAATCAAAATCGTCAGACTTCAGATCTAATAGATTTGCCATTGTTTTACTCACTCTTCACAAAATACAGCCAATTACATCTGTATGCGCCAAAGTACGGGTAATTTGGTCGCTTCTTATAATGTCGACTCTGGTAATAAAACTACAGAATCGCCTCGTTTCAAATCAGAAATCGTGTCAAACAGCAAGTTTGTCATTAGTTTTGCATGATTCGTTAGAATCATTTCTTGAGCAAAGCTCTAATAGAACACATAAATCTGATGGGGGTTTGACTCAAGTTCAAGCCGATTGATCTGCGTCAATTCCGGCTCTCATTTGTTTGAATGGCGGAAAGACAGGGATTTGAACCCTGGATACGTCATAAACGTATGCCGGATTTCGAGTCCGGTGCATTCGACCACTCTGCCATCTTTCCAAACTACCAAATGCAGTCAAGCGTGCGATTGTAGCAAAGATCAAATCGGTTTGGTAGCCTGTTTTTTTGGCAAGGTCAAGCCCGAAAGGCTTATAAAGCTTACACTTTTCACTTTATTTGTTGAATATACATAGCGCTAAAGGCCATTTTCACTTGCAAAGCTAATAAGCATGCGGCATTTAGAGTAAACTTACTAAGTATTTCAACTAGCATTTTCTGTAGATTTGTTACGCCTGTTTTTCATATAACAAAATCTCTGAATGAGCACGACCTCAAATATATGAAATCTACTGAAATCACATATTAAAGATATATTTTAAATTTGCACTCTCCACTTGAAAAACAAATCAGCAATCCTCTGACATAAGGAAGTCACATTTAGCACTTACTCTTTTTCACAGCACAGAAAATTTAAGGCGCAAATTTCCAAGCTTTGAAAGTGAGTACCAAATATGGATGATCAAATTGTTCTAAACCAGACCGCCCATCATGTACAGACAGATGGAGTGACATTATCGGATCACCAAACGGCTCATGATACTCAGCGTGAACTCTTGGACATCATCCAGAGGAAACGTTTAAGTGCACGGTTTCAACCGATTATTGACCTAGGTCGTGGCACCATACTTGGGTACGAGGGCTTAATACGCGGCCCTTCGGATAGTATTCTTCATTCACCAATCAAACTGTTTCAAGCCGCTTGGGAGAATAACTTAACAGTACGCGTGGAACATCTTTGCCGAAGGGTAGTACTTGAGCAATTCAAGGCTTTAGAGCTACCGGGCAAGCTCTTTCTCAACGTGAGTCCCGAATGCCTCCTTCAGCGTGATGCTAAACATGGCGAGACACTCGATTACATTCATGAGCTCGGCATTCAGCCCGACAGAGTAATCATCGAGCTTACTGAGTACCAACCAACTCATGATTACGCTGTGCTACAAGAGGCTGTACAGCATTATAGAAACATGGGATTTCAAATCGCAATTGATGATTTGGGGGAAGGGTTTTCCAGCCTTCGCTTGTGGTCAGAGTTAAAACCTGAATACGTCAAAATCGATATGCACTTTATTCAAGGAATTGACAAAGATCCGGTGAAAATGCAGTTTGTAAGATCAATTCAAAGTATCGCGATCCAGTCTGCAACGAAAGTTATCGCTGAAGGAATTGAAACACATGGCGAGCTTATTGCTGTCAGAGACCTCGGCGTTTCTTGCGGCCAGGGATATCACATCGCTAAACCACATGCCTCTCCGGCCAAAGCAATTTCAGCGGAGGTCGCGCGTAGCATCACACATAGTCGTGTTCGCAAGCCATTGCCGGAACCGCAAAAGAGTAAACCAATGAGCACCATTCGAGATCTGATTAAATCACCTCAGACGGTCAACTCACAAACGCTTAACAACGACGTCGAAAACCTATTCTTGAGTGATAGACAGCTCAAGGTCATTCCTATCGTTAACGAAGGCATACCAGTAGGCATTATCAATCGACACAACATGGTTGATCGCTTTTCACGACCATTTCAACGCGAACTGTATGGCAAGAAGCCATGCTCTTTATTCATGGACCGTGACCCAGTAGTGGTCGATCACGAGACGAGTTTACATCAAGTCAGCCACGTGATCGTGGAGGCCGACCCAGATCAACTCATCAACGGCATCCTCATTACCGAAGATGGTCGCTATATCGGTATGGTTACTGGACCAGAATTGATGCGCACAATCACCCAGATGCAAATTGAGGCTGCAAGATATGCGAATCCACTGACCCAATTACCTGGCAACGTCGCTATCAATCAACACATCGATCAACTACTTACAACTCAAAGCACCTTTGCGGCGTGCTACGCAGACTTAGACCACTTCAAACCTTTTAATGATGTCTACGGCTATCAGAAAGGTGATGAAGTTATCCAGTTGACGAGCGCGATCTTGCGTGAGTTTTGTGACTCAAATGAGGATTTTATTGGCCATATTGGCGGCGACGATTTTATTATCCTTTTTCATAGCGAAGATTGGGAAAATCGATGCAGACAAATTCTGAGACGCTTTGAACAATCAATAGGTGATTTCTACAGCCACGAGGATAGAGAGCAAGGTGGTTACATCAGCGAGGACCGGCAGGGCAAAAAAACATTTTATCCACTCATTTCTCTATCGCTGGGCGTGATCCCGGTACCATCTCAACGATTCCAATCGCATCATGAGATTTCTGTTGCAGCTGCAGACTCGAAGAAACAAGCAAAAAAAATTCACGGCAACAGCTTATTCATCGATCGAAGGACTGAATGTGAAAGACACCAATGATAGCCTCTCGCGCCTGAACAAAAAAAAGCCCGCAAATGTGCGGGCTTTTGTTTAATATTAAAGGACCAATGAGAATTAGACTTTCTAATCTCGCTCTATAATCAAACCGCTAGCAACTTTTCAACACCACCCATATACGGACGCAATGCCTCAGGGATGACCACACTGCCGTCAGCTTGTTGGTAATTCTCAAGAACGGCAACTAATGTTCGCCCTACCGCTAACGCTGAACCGTTGAGGGTATGAACCAATTCCGTTTTACCTTGCGCATTACGGAAGCGTGCTTGCATTCGACGGGCTTGGAAAGCGCCCATATTGGAAATCGAAGAGATCTCACGATAGGTATTTTGCGCCGGCAACCACACTTCGAGATCATAAGTTTTTGCAGCGCCAAAGCCCATATCACCTGTACACAGACTCATAACACGATATGGCAAGCCCAATTTTTGCAGAATCGATTCAGCATGATTAACCATTTCCTCTAACGCCTCCATCGATTTTTCAGGATGAGCTACCTGCACCAACTCAACTTTATCAAATTGATGTTGACGAATCATGCCGCGAGTGTCACGCCCGTAACTGCCAGCTTCGGAACGGAAGCATGGTGTGTGTGCGGTCATCTTCATCGGCAGCGCATCGGCAGGCAGAATCTCGTCACGTACCGTATTGGTCAATGTCACTTCGGCAGTTGGAATCAAATAAAAGGACTCGCCCTCACCTTCTTGACCACCTTTTTTAACTGCGAACAAATCTTCTTCAAACTTCGGGAGCTGTCCGGTGCCACGCATCGAGTCTGCATTCACCATATATGGTGTGTAATGTTCAGTGTATCCGTTCTCCATAGTTTGTGTGTCGAGCATAAACTGCGCTAATGCGCGGTGCAAACGAGCCATTCCACCTTTCAATACAGCGAAACGTGAGCCGGTCAATTTCACAGCGACATCAAACTCGAGGCCAAGTGCAGCACCCACGTCCACATGATCTTTTACTTCAAAACTGAAGCTTGGTGGCGTACCCACACTGCGAACCACAACATTTCCCGTTTCATCTTGCCCAACTGGGACCGACTCGTCTGGAAGATTGGGAATCGTCAACATGAAATTACTTAAAGCAACTTGCACTTCACCCAAACGCACTTCAGAAGCCTTAAGCTCATCAGCAATTGCAGCGACTTCTGCCATCACTGCAGAAGCATCTTCGCCTTTGCCTTTCAGCATACCCACTTGCTTCGACAAAGAATTACGCTTGCCCTGCAACTCTTCAGTACGACTTTGAATTTGTTTACGTTCACCTTCTAAAGTATTAAAGGTCGCTACATCCAAGACGAATTTGCGGCTCGCCAAACGTGCGGCCACACTATCGATGTCTTTACGAAGAAGTTGAATATCAATCATGATAATTAAGTGCAAAAAAAAGAAGACGAAGCGCGTATTGTAACAAGGCTCATGCTTTTCCTCTATGTTTTCGCTGAAAAAGCGGTAACTTACACCAAGTTTCTACGATATTAGTGGCTCAAACTTTGATTCAAGTCACACCCCACATCAAACCCAATCAAAGTTTGCTTACTTTTTTCTCAACAACAAGACAAAACTCAAAATCTTGAACTGTAAAATTATGCTTCTAAAATCGCGGTTTCGCTTGTCAAGAAAGGTGAAGCCGTGGATAATCCCGACCTCGCATAAATATACGCAAAAAAAACACATCAACAAATTGCCCGCAACCGCGGGTTTTTTATTTCATTGATAGACAAGCCCCATTCTTCCCGCATTTCACAATGCTGGAACGGGGATATTTTTTGCGTTGGTTTACCTATTGCTTTTGTTGTTGCCATCCAAACTTGATTGGCACTTGTTGTCGCACTTAATTCGTTACATGAAAAACAGCTTAACATCATCCACATCGCAATCAGTCACTTCAAAAGATGAAGCGGCCTCTGGTAAGACTAAAACCATCAAACTCGGCAAAGCAGTTGCCGGTGTTAAAGCAAAGAATATTCAAGCTGAGACTAGAACTTTCGAACTTCCTGTATTGACTGAATCGCCAGAGCTCGATTCTGGTGATGTAATTCGTACGCAAGTACAGTCTGTCACAGTAGTGACAAAACGCCGTTCTCGCCTTGCCGCACCCGCCAGCGAAAAAACCGTGGATGCGGTAGACACATTGGACGGTAACGAAAATACTGATACTCCAACTATCGTTGAAGTGAACGCACCAGCGAATAGTGAGAAAAAAGACGCTGCACAAAGCATCGAAATCACGGCACCAATCGACGAACAATTATCGCTAAATACGGCAGATGCCAATGCCGTCATTGTCAATGAAGATGGAAGCATGCAAGTTGCGTCAATTACTTCAAAAGCCGTTGTCAAAGTCAAAAAGAAACGTTCAATTTCAGTCTCCAATGAGCAAACGGAAGTTGCCGTCACAACCAATGTGACGGAAGTTGAAACACAACAACTGAGTTCTACCTCGGACGTTTTGGTCGATGCAAATGAAACAGATACCAAGACCACCAAGACAAAAGCGCGGCCAGCAAAAACGAACATTGTCTCCGCAAACGACTCAGTAAAGACAAGTGGTGAAAGTTCAGCAAGCGATGAGGTTCGCAACACAACGATCGCCGACATAGACACTTCCGCCTACACTTTGCCCACAGTCAAAGAGGCTGCACGTCGCGGTCGTAAGCCATCTTCACCACAGGTCTATAACGATGAAATTCATGCTTTTAACGCAGTCGAATCGTCAGAATTAAAGCGCGCAGCCCGTGTACGTGCAGGCAAAGCGGTGGCAAACGAAGCGAGCAAAGAACAGTTAGAGGAATACCGCCAACGCCTGACTAAATTGATACAACTCGGCAAAGACCGCAGTTATCTGACACACGCAGAAATTAATGATCATTTGCCAGAGAATGTCGATGATCCAGAAATGATTCAAAGCATTATCAGCACACTCAACGACGTCGGTATCGCGGTTTATGACCAAGCTCCTGACGCCACGATGCTGCTTTTGTCGGACAATGTAGTAACGAGCGTTAGCGATGATGATGCCGAAGCGACCGCAGCGGTAGCATTATCAACTGTCGACTCAGACTTTGGCCGCACAACAGATCCCGTACGTATGTATATGCGTGAAATGGGTGGCGCAGAATTGTTGACGCGCAGTGGCGAAATTGAAATTGCTAAACGTATTGAGGGCGGCCTCAAAGACATGTTGCAAGCGATTTCTGCCTGCCCTTCTGTCATCAAAGAAGTTTTGAATACAGCCGAAAAAGTTCGCAATGACGATCTCATTATTGACGACGTCATCGATGGCTTCCACGTTCCCGAATCACTCGATTTACCTGTTAGTGTTGAAGCTAGCGCAGATGCGGATGATCTCGAAGAAGAAGACGAGGAAGAAGGCGGTGCGGGTGAAACCGGCAACTCTTTATCAGCAGAACAGTTAGCACAAATGAAGCAAACAGCAATGGAAAAATTTGCTGTGATCAAGTTGAGCTTCGATGATATGTTTGCTGAGATTGAGAAAAATGCTTATCAGTCAAAAGCTTACCAAGCCGCACAAGAAAAAGTAACGCAAGAAATGGAAAGCATTCGTTTTAGCGTGAAGACGACCGAAAAATGGTGCGATATCTTGCGTAAGCAAATGACCGAGCTACGTCAAACCGAAAAACGCATATTGGAGTTAATGGTCGATCGATGCGGCATGCCTCGCGCCTATTTCATCGCGAACTTCATGCAAAATGCCACTAACCGTAATTGGCTAGAAAGCGAAACGGAAGCGAAAGAAGCATATGGAGCGATACTGAAGCGTCATATCCATGCAGCACGTGAATTGCAAGGGCGTTTGATCGTCTTGGAACAAGAAGCGAAACTGCCATTGAGCGATCTACGTGCGATCCACAAGAAAATGATTTCTGCAGAAAAACGCACACGTGAAGCAAAAGCGGCGATGACAGAAGCAAACTTGCGCTTGGTGATTTCGATCGCGAAGAAATACATTAATCGCGGCATGCAGTTCTTGGATCTAATCCAGGAAGGCAATATCGGTCTACTCAAAGCTGTAGATAAGTTTGAATACCGCCGAGGTTACAAGTTCTCGACCTATGCAACTTGGTGGATTCGTCAGGCGATTTCTCGTGCAATCGCTGATCAAGCACGTACGATCCGTGTTCCAGTGCATATGATTGAGACCATCAACAAACTTAATCGCATCAAGCGCCAATGTTTGCAACAAAATGGTATCGAGCCTGACCCAGCCTTAATCGCAGAAAAGATGGACCTGCCAGAAATCAAGGTTCGTGAGATTCTGAAGATCGCCAAAGAACCAGTGTCTCTAGATGTACCGATTGGTGACGATGGCGATTCTCAGTTAGGCGATTTTATTGAAGACAACGTAACACTCTCGCCTATGCAAGCAGCGATGCAGGCATCAGTTCAGAACAAGCTGAAAGAAGTATTGGATGCATTGAGCCCTCGCGAAGCTAAAGTTCTCCGTATGCGTTTCGGCCTTGAAATGGCGAGCGATCATACACTGGAAGAAGTCGGCAATCAGTTCGACGTCACCCGCGAACGGATTCGCCAGATCGAAGCCAAAGCGATGAAGAAATTACGTCACCCTTCTCGCATGGAACAATTAAAGAGCTTGCTAGAGAATAATTAAGCTCTCTGCGAAAATATGATCGAAAAAAAAGCGCTCACACTGTAAGGTTTGAGCGCTTTTTTCTATCGCACTTTTAGTTTAGAAATTGCAGTGCAAAATCTACTTGCGTTATACGCTGCTCCAAAGCCCCTTCGACCAACATGAAGGGGATCTCACGTGAGTCCAGAATATCTAACAATTCCTCATGCACACGCTGTCTGACAGCGGGCGACTCACGTTGCAAACCATCCGCTGTCCATGGAAAGTCTGGTGCAGTGACGATGGTGAAAGCATAGTCGTGTTGCTTCTCTAACTGCAACAATTCAGGGTCTAGTTCCTCGAAATAATGGCGACTATATAGCGCGGTCATGAGAGGAGTTGTGTCGCAAAACAGATAGTCCTTCGCACTTTCGCTCAACTCAAGTTCACGCTTGCGTTGAGTTTGTGCGATATGTAATTGCTCTTCCGAACGAGGAACACGCTGATGATGATCGACAAATTCACGTAAATACTCTGGCACCCAAATCGTCTTAAAACGCCTCGCTAACGCCTCGGCCAAGACCGATTTACCGGAGGATTCTGCACCGAGAATCGCTATTTTTTGTATCATCGGCTGCCTTCATTCTTGAGAATTTCATTTGACCACGCCCGGGCACCGGCGACTGCCATTACGACGAAAATTCCATACAAGAAGGCTGTGAGATGTAAGCCTTTGTAGAGATACAGTGCAACATAGAGAATATCGACCACAATCCATACCCACCAATTCTCTAACTTCTTACGTGAAATCAGAATCTGTCCAAGCAAACTGCCGGCCGTCAGAAAACCATCAGCGAGGGGTACATCAGTGTCAGTAAAACGGTGGAGGAAAAAATACAGCATCAAAAAACTAACTCCCCAAAACGAAACAGACCACAGCGTTTCAAGTCGGTTTAGTCGACTGGGTCGCAATTGCGGAAAAGCCAGTTCGCCGGAGGTGATCTCGGTATGTGTTCCAAGATCGCCTTTGAGCCATTGCCACCAGCCCCAACATGAGACCGCAATGAACACAAATTGCAAGCCCATATCCCCATACAATTTAGCATCTCGAAATACTAAAGCGTATAAGCCAGAAGACAAAATTGCAAATAACCAGCCCCAATGTATTTGCCTTATGTTACAAGCGACAGTGATGATCGATAAGACGAACGACAGCAACTCCAAAGGAGTTGTGCTCAAACCATAGAAAAGTGGGATTATTTGATTCATGAAAATTTGCTAAAAAACGGTAGCGCGAAGCATAGCAAATTTTCGAGTCAAGGCATCAAACATAAACCGAAGAATTTAAGTTATTTTTTGGAACTGAGCACGATTACTGTGCAGCCCGTCCTTTAACGCCCGAACAATAGTCTTGCTCCGGTGTCGCCTCGGTGAACCAATACAAGTCGGCAGCACCAACCGCCGGTAAATAGTCGTTCAATTTCAGCTTGTCTGCCTTCACTTCCACCAATTGAATCACCAAAATATCAGCATTTGGTAGCAGGGTTTTAAGATGCGTGGGTGCCCCTGTGTTTGGGCGGACATGCTCACCTCCTGCAATGAGGATAGCTCTCGCATCACTCGCCATGGCAGAAGCCATGCTAGCGTCTTTAGCCAATTGTATATGTAACATCGGCTGTAAAGTGTCTCGGCTCTGCATGCCGCAATGAGATCCGAAAATTTGATCAAGCAAATAATTTTGAGTTTCGGTGGATTGTTTAGTGGCGCTAAACAGTTTGGGAGTTGATGTTAGGATTTTCTGGCCGTCTTTATAAATCGTACTAATCATCGAGCGTGAAATATTGCCGGACTTGAGTGCATCAAATTGCACGGATTCGCGAAACAAGGGACCGTAACTGTTCCAATCCCAGCCTTTATTGGGCCATTGCATTACTTGCTTCATCTCATCGAGACTTTGTTCACGCTTAAGCTGCGCAATAAAAGTATCCTGGGCATCGTCAAGCATCTCAAAAACGGCACTCCCCTTTCCCTGTTCAACACCACTAAATCGAATGCGCAGTATGTCTAGCTCTAACTGATGATGTCTCGGATTATCATGTTTTTCACCAACGAAAACGTAAGCATGGCGACGAATCTTCTCAGCCACCAATTCTCTAGTGAGTGTCTGCCCTTGTTTGTCTACTATCTGATCTTGTAAAGGATGGGTTTGATTTTTTTCTTCTGCGTTCGTACTGGCTGGTACCAGCAACCCAAGAAGAAGTGCAAAAGCCAGACGTGAACAGACTGAAAACATACTTACACCCCAAATAATTGCTTGTCGTAATTGCTGACTATAAACAGTTAAACTCGAGGTGGCAAGTTAGGCAGACCTGCTTTGTGGGGACGAGACACGCAAGCGTTGGCGTATCATTAAAATTCGGAGCGGTGTGCTGCCCAGTAAACCTGGGCAAAGCGCACCTGCCTACCGTCATGCATATCGGTTGCATGTACAGCAGATGTCATGATCATATCGACTTTTAATGACAACTCCATGACATGCGTCAAATTACCGACAAAAACGCCTGACTAAGCCGACACGTTCTTCTTCAGGTGCTGCAAAAACACCTGGGCAATCGGCGAAAGACGTTTTCCTTTTGGGAAGATAATCCACCAATTTGAATGAATTGGGAACTCACGAATTGGCAGCACTACAAGACCCTCTTTTACACCCCGCCCCACGAGAGCATGCTCTGACAAAACTGAAATACCAAGCCCGCCCGCCACGGCCTGTTTAATCGCCTCGTTACTTCCTAATTCTAGCCTCACCTTAGGTTCAAAATGTTTTGTCGCGAAATAGGCGTTACATGCGAGCCGTGTGCCTGAACCCGATTCCCGAAGAATGAACTGCTCGTCTTTGAGGTCGGTAAGTGTAATCGACTTTCGCTGCGCCAATCGATGTTTGCGAGGGGCGATTACAGACAGCGGATTTTCCATAAAAGCAAAGCACTCTAGCTCGAGATCTACCGGAGGCATAGACATGATGTACAAGTCATCCGCATTTTCCTTGAGACGACTAACAACACCATCACGATTTAGCACTTCAAAGGAAATGTCAATTTCAGGATACTTCTTAAAGAAGCTTCCTAACATCCGAGGCACAAAATATTTGGCAGTGCTGACCAAAGCGACCCGTAAGCT
Organism: Affinundibacterium nitidum; assembly: GCF_014284155.1. Classification (GTDB taxonomy): domain Bacteria; phylum Pseudomonadota; class Gammaproteobacteria; order Burkholderiales; family Burkholderiaceae_D; genus Undibacterium; species Undibacterium nitidum. The sequence goes on along the minus strand of NZ_JACOFZ010000001.1, from coordinate 130,943 downwards.
ACCTTGGGTATGCCCCTTCATCGCATTTATGCTTTGTTCCAAGAACTGTAACTCGTCGCGCATCACTCGTGCAGATTTCGCTACCGCTTCGCCAGCCGAAGTCAGAAACACTTGCTTACCGATGACTTCATATAAAGGCAGTCCAACTTGCTCCGCCATTGATTTCAATTGCATTGAGACCGTTGGTTGCGTGACATGACAAGCTTTCGCTGCGGCGGTCAAATTACCATGTTCAGCGACTGCGAGCAGCACATTCATTTGGCGCACTGTGAAATGCATGACTCTTCCTTCCGCGAGAAAAAACCGATTTCATCCATAGATAAAATACGATGATTTTAATAACTATAATTGATTTTACTCTATTTTCAAAAAACCATATCATGACGCCACTTCAAAAAACGACAAAAACTTTGGGAACTTTCAGCAATGCACGGTTTACTTGATCCTACAATTCTCTTCTTCATTTTTGGCTTATTGGCCGGACTATCGAAATCCAACCTAGAAATCCCGCCAGCTATCTCAAGGTTTCTATCGCTTTATCTTCTAATGGCACTCGGCCTCAAAGGCGGGTTTGCGCTCGCGAAGTCTGGTATGAACGAAAGCATACTCGTCAGTTTGGCGTGTGCAGTAGGCCTGGCGGTGGCAATACCTTTGATTTCATTCTGGCTGTTGCGCCGTATCATTTCTGCATTCGACGCGGCGGCAGTGGCCGCCACTTATGGCTCAGTGAGCGCAGTCACCTTCATAACGGCAACACAAATACTTGAATCAACTCAAGTAAGCTTCGGTGGTCACATGGCAGCCGCAATGGCATTAATGGAATCGCCGGCCATCATCTTAGCCGTATTGTTCGCCAACAAAGTGCGCCAAGATCAACAGACGCAAAAACAAAGTAATAACGTAAAACTGTCAAGCCTCCTACACGAGTCACTGACAGATGGTGCTCAACTTCTCCTGCTAGGTTCTCTACTCATTGGGGTCTTGAGCGGAGAATCGGGACAAGCCATGATGAAACCCTTCTCGGTTGATCTATTCAAAGGATTGTTAGCGTTCTTCTTGCTTGATATGGGCCTGACTGCCGCACGCAATTTGCCTGGGTTGAAAGGACAATCCATTCTGGTGTTTATCTACGCATTACTGGCGCCAATGGTTCATGCGAGTTTTGCCTTCGTCTTAGCAAAATTTTTTGGTCTGGGCTTGGGCGATACCGTACTGTTGATGGTACTTGCCGCCAGTGCTTCTTATATCGCAGTACCAGCGGTTGTTAGGTATGCGATTCCAGAAGCGAATCCTTCACTTTATATTGGCATGTCACTGGGCATCACCTTCCCTTTCAATATAGTGATTGGAATTCCAACGTATCTCAAGATCGCGCAAACTTACCTTTAATTGGATTGGCATCGATTCAAGAGACAGAATAATGAATGGAGAACCAGCTATGGCGGCACTCAATCGTCCATAGCTGGTTGATCAATTGGTCAAATCTAAGGCAAAGTACTTAGATTGACATTCGGCATGGCGCCAGTCGGAGTGCGATTGAAATTTTGCCCGACTGATACATAATTTGCGAAGAAGCCGCCATTTCGCAAATAGAATTTTCCAGCCTCAACACCGCCTGCAAAATCCATTCGTTGTTGATTGGTGGCAGTTGCGTCACCGGTGTATCGCATCTGCGTCGATTCAGTCCAAACGCCAGTATTACTGCGTGTCCATTGATTTCCGAGCAAAACCTTACGCCCTAGATAGCCATTTTCAACTTCAAAGTTTTCAAGGAATGAATGATTTCCAGTTAAGTATGAGTTGTTCGTAGCTGGACGTTTCCAGGTTGCCATGAAACGCCAGCTTCCGGTCTCAGGAGCGTAAAACCATGCAGAGTAACTGGTATTTCCGGCACCATCTGGCAATCCGCGCGTGATGAATTTGTAGGTGTTACCGGCTTTCCAATTGTAGACCAAGTAGGTTTGGCCACCGGTTCCCTCCCCGCCAAAACTATTGTCAACCACGTTCGGCCCTTTACGAACTAATGTAGTCTTAGCATTATTGTCGCCATCCCAGACAGAAAACAAGATCCAACGCTCAGTCGTTGACTTCACTTGCATTCCTGCATAGCCTCCATCGAAGCCATTGGACATGAAGTAAGATCCGATCTTATCCTCACCCACAGGAACTGTGATTTCATTGTAAAAATACTCGGTATTTGCTGGAGTCACATATGCACTATGGACAGATGGTCCGCGACGAGACCAATAATAGTTGGCAGCATCGTTGGCAAACTGCATGCCATTGCTTGCCGCCGTTCCAGCAATCTTTAAGGCAGAAACATCACCAAAGTATCCGCCTACTTTACTAACCCCTTGGAGATCCACTTTAACGTAGCCAGCTGCTGGAATATTGACCGTCCCCACATCGTAAGTTTTGCTCGCACTGCCACTTAAATTCACGGTGAACGGTGTTCCGTTAATGCTCACTTTAACTTTGCTGCTACTCGCGCCGTTTAAGCTCGCTACCAAACCAAGCTTCAAGCTTCCGGCTTGCGCCAGACGAAAGTAGACACTTGTGATCGTTCCAGCATCGGTCCAATTGCCCAATCCACCATCGCCAATAACTTCACTAGCATTCACTGCACTTGCAGTAATAAAGGCATTGCCACCGAGTGGCACACTTGCATTGTAAATGCTTGCAACCGGTGCGGGTTCAGGCCCCGATGTCGCTTTCGCTTCGTTTGATTGTCCACCACATCCACTCAACAGACTTCCTATACTGATCAAGCCAGTCAAGCCGATTAACAAAGCACTTCTTCTCAAATTGCTGATTTTACTCATATTGCGCCTCCCTTTTTTGTGTATTTCTATCAAAGACTAGTTATCGCAAAACACACAGCCATAACGTGCCCCTATGCGATTAACCGAGTTGACGCTAGAAAAATAGTCAAATGAGAGAGAGTTCTGAATTCGACGATTCAGCCCATCGATCAACATCAATTACGCAAAAAGATTGTAGAAAGAGCTAGAGAATGCTGCCAGCGATATAAATTTTATGTTCCGTGTACAAAAATTGAATGGCTTGTAGAAATTAGGTTGGATACGCAGTACGAACAGCGCAGAAAATAAAAAACGCAGAGCGCTTGAAAGCTAACTCTGCGTTTTGCATGGAGACAAGGTAAGCGTTTATGCGACCCAAGTCCTCGCGTTTCTGAACATACGCATCCATGGAGAATCTTCACCCCAAGATTCCGGCGCCCAGGAATGAACTGGCGTGCGGAACACACGCTCCGGATGCGGCATCATTACGGTGAAGCGGCCGTCCTCATTGGTGACAGAAGTAAGACCGTTTGGAGAACCATTTGGATTATAAGGATACGCTTCAGTCGCTTGACCATGATGATTAACAAAACGCATCGCTGACAAAGCAGCATTAATATCACCCGTCGTAGAAAAGTCTGCAAAACCTTCACCATGTGCAACAGCGATCGGTGTTTGCGTGCCTGCCATGCCTTGGAAGAAAATAGATTTTGATTCCAGAATCTCGACCATCGCAAAACGGCCTTCGAACTGCTCTGATTTATTCTTCGTAAACTTCGGCCATGCCTTTGCACCTGGGATGATAGATTTCAGATTACTCATCATCTGACAACCGTTACAAATACCCAAGCCAAAACTATCTGCACGATGGAAGAATTCGGAGAATTGTTCTGACATCATGGTATTGAACAAAATCGTTTTCGCCCAGCCTTCGCCCGCACCCAGAACGTCACCGTAGGAGAAACCGCCCACTGCGATTAAGCCTTTAAAGTCAGCCAATTTCGAACGACCAGCAATCAAATCACTCATGTGAACGTCAACAGCTGTGAAGCCTGCTTTATGCATTACATAGGCAGTTTCGATATGCGAATTCACACCTTGTTCACGTAAGATTGCGACCTTCGGACGAGCACCTGTTGCAATAAATGGCGCAGCGATATCTTGCTGAGGATCGAAAGTCAGTTTCGGTTGCATTCCTGGATCAGACTCATCGGCCAATCGTGCGAATTCGGCGTCGGCACAAGCAGGATTGTCGCGCATACGCGCAATTTGCCAACTTGTCTTACTCCAAATTTGATGCAAAGCACTACGAGACTCACGATAAATTTCCTTTGCATCGCGCATGAAGGATACGATACCGGTTGTACTCGGCTTCCCAATCTCGTGACTGCAAGCACCTAAATTGTGAGCACGTAACACATCCATCACTTCACTACGCTGTTCAGTTCGCACCTGAATCACAGCACCGAGTTCTTCATTAAACAAAGCACGCAACGTCAATTCATTACGACGTTCTGCCACTTGACCGGCCCAGTTCTTGGCATCGCCATGATCTGCAGCGTGCCCACCTTCCATGGTCAACATGTCCAGATTGATTGCGAGGCCACTTCGGCCGGCAAATGCCATTTCGCACAAAGTCGCAAACAAACCACCATCCGAACGATCATGGTAGGCAAGTAATTTATCCTCTTTAATCAATTGCTGGATCGAAGCGAAAAACCCTTTGAGATCTTCTGCGCTATCGACATCGGGAGTTTGATCGCCAATTTTCTGCATGACTTGCGCGAATGCAGACGCGCCTAAACGCCCTTTACCGCGACCGAGATCAATCAGAATCAAACTCGTGTCACCTGCGTCTAACTTGAGTTGCGGTGTCACGCATTTACGAATGTCGTACACCGGCGCGAATGCTGAAATAATTAAAGAAACTGGTGATGTAACCGACTTATCGACGCCCTCGTCTTTCCAAGTTGTGCGCATGGACAGAGAATCTTTACCAACTGGAATAGAAATTCCTAGGGCTGGACACAACTCCATGCCAACTGCTTTGACCGTATCAAACAGCGCTGCGTCTTGGCCTGGTTGACCGCATGCCGCCATCCAATTTGCAGATAATTTGATGTCCTCAATACTCGCAATCGGTGCGGCTGCGATATTGGTGACCGCTTCGCCGACTGCCATGCGACCTGACGCCGCAGCGTCAATCACCGCAACTGGCGTGCGTTCGCCCATAGCCATCGCTTCACCGAGATGACCTTCCAAACTCATCGCTGTCACAGCGCAATCAGCGACGGGGACCTGCCATGGCCCAACCATTTGATCACGTACTGACATCGCGCCAACAGTACGATCGCCAATCGTTACCAGGAAAGATTTATCGGCAACCGTTGGCAAGCTCAACACGCGCTCAGCCGCTAGTTTTAAATCCATACCGGTCAAATCAATGGCCGGTAAATCACGTTTTACATGTTCTACTTGACGATGCATCTTCGGTGGTTTGCCGAGCAAAACATTCATCGGCATATCGACCGGAGAATTATCATTGAGCGGATCGATTACTTTCAATTGACGCTCTTCTGTCGCAGTGCCTACTACCGCAAACAAGCAACGTTCACGTTCACAGAAATACTGAAACAGTGGCAGGCTCTCAGGCGCGATCGCCAGAACGTAACGTTCTTGCGATTCATTACTCCAAATTTCTCTTGGAGCCATTCCACTCTCTTCCAACGGCACTTTACGCAAATCAAAAATCGCACCGCGTTTAGCATCATTCGTGATTTCTGGGAAGGCATTAGACAAACCACCAGCGCCAACGTCATGGATCGACAAAATTGGATTTTTATCGCCTAACTGCCAGCAAGAGTTAATCACTTCTTGCGCGCGCCGTTCCATTTCTGGGTTACCACGCTGCACGGAATCAAAATCAAGATCTGCTGTATTACTACCTGTCGCCATTGACGACGCAGCACTACCGCCCATGCCAATACGCATACCTGGACCACCGAGTTGAATCAACAAACTACCAACTGGCAGATCAAATTTCTTCGTATGATTATCGTTGATATTACCAATACCACCGGCGATCATGATGGGCTTGTGATACCCATGCACCGTGCCGCCTACATTTTGTTCGTAGGTGCGGAAGTAGCCGCCAAGAACTGGACGTCCAAATTCATTGCTAAAGGCCGCGCCACCAATCGGACCTTCAATCATGATTTGCAACGGTGATGCAATGCGATCAGGCTTACCGTATTGAACAGCGGTGGTCGCATTCGATGTGACATCGGTAGCGTTTTCCCAAGCCTGTACATTGCCAGGTAAATTCAAATTCGATACTGTAAAACCGGTAAGGCCCGCTTTTGGTTTAGCGCCGCGCCCTGTCGCACCTTCATCACGAATCTCGCCACCTGCGCCAGTAGAGGCACCTGGAAATGGTGAAATTGCCGTGGGGTGATTGTGCGTTTCCACTTTCATTAACGTGTGGGTCAGCTCAACCGAAGCTTGATACTCGTTGCCATTTTCAGCACCATTTGGATAGAAGCGCGTAACAGTAGCGCCTTCCATAATCGATGAGTTATCGCTGTAGGCGACGATCGTACCTTTTGGCTGGAGCAAGTGCGTGTTCTTAATCATCCCGAACAAGGAGATATCTTTCTTCTCTCCGTCGATAGTCCAGTCCGCATTGAAAATCTTATGGCGGCAATGCTCTGAATTCGCTTGCGCGAACATCATCAACTCAACGTCTGTAGGATTACGTTTTGCTGCTGTAAAAGCATCCACCAAGTAGTCGACTTCATCATCGGACAAAGCTAAACCCAGTGTTGAATTTGCTTCGACCAACGCGTTCTTACCGCCTGCCAAGACGTCCACATACTCCAATGGTTTAGCTTCTAACTCTTGGAACAAACCATTCGCCGCACCGACGTCATCTAGCACCATCTCAGTCATACGATCATGCAAAAGTGAGATCACCGCTTGCTTTGATTCATCACTTAATTTTTTCGCGCCACCTAAGAGACCAGTCTTTAATTGCACGAAATACTGAATACCGCGCTCTAAGCGTTTGATTTGTTGCATGCCGCAATTGTGCGTTATATCGGTCGCTTTCGATGCCCAAGGGGAGATCGTGCCGAAACGCGGGATCACAACAAATCTTTCACCCTCTTCACTACCATCAAAAGCATCGCCATACACCAACAAAGCCTCAAGACGCTTCACTTCAGCATCCGATAGCGGTGCAGAGGCATCAACGAAGTGTACAAAGCGAGCTGTTACGCCAACGATATTGGCATCAGCAGTTTGTAAGCGGGAAAGGAGACCGTTAGTTCGGAAAGCAGACAGGGCGTTAGAGCCTGGCAATATCAACATGGCGTGAATGTAGTTGAGGCGAGGTGGCTGATCTCAAGGGCTCGCGATAACGAGAGATCACAGACACATCGCGGGTTGAAACGGAAAACGAGATTATACCTTGATGTCGCGGTCGACTCCAGCCTCAAGCTGAAGATATCATCGTTTTCCCACCCTTTACCGGCTGGAACTCACTACAAATGGCAAGAACTTGTAATTAATTCTTTTTCTCTGGCTGAGATAAATCTATTGCGTGAAAATCAATCGATTCAAACTCAATTGTTCCAAACTCCGCCTCACTGACTGGATCAACTTTCGCTGGCGGCTCAGCTCTATGCGACGCAACAAGCATGTCTTGCATTTCCGCATCCATAGCACGCATGCGTTCAAGCTCATGAGCGATACCCAGCAACATTAAAATATCGCGATACACGGGAAGGTCAAAACCTGCTCGCTTTCCTTCCCTATCATCCACCAGCAAACTCTCAAGATAAGGAATAATTTCGTGGGTGCCCCATAGCGCGCAGATGCGACCAAGTAGGTGTTCAAAATCTTCCAGACAGCGCATCGGAAGCAGTGTCAAATCCACATCAAATTCTGGAATATTGGCGTTGAAGTGAACGATAAAGCGATCTCGAAGTTGGTTATATCGCTCAACATCTTTTACTGTCCGATACAGGTCCAACAAAAACAGCCAAGGCACAGGTGAATCGGGATGCTCTATTCGCTCTTGAGCTTGCAAAATTTCAATTGCTCGAAGCGGATCATTCATCGAAATCCAGAATTCTGCTTCTTGCGTCACATCAGAAATTTCTTCAACCTTAACTGAGCTACCTCTTGGTGAGAAAAAATTAAAGATACTGCTGTTCGTTTCTTCAAGCGTTGGCGTTCGCTGAAATCCACTATCAGTTTCCGTTGCCAAACCAGAATCTCTTTGAGTAGATTCAGTCGAATTTGACTGAGGACCTTTAGTAGTGTCAGCTCTTTCGCTTGACCTCAAACCGCTCGGACTTCTACTATCAAGATCAATTTCATTTCGAGACTCAACGGCGTCAGTAATCTCATCATCGATATCGGCAACTACGTTACCCTCCCACCAAGTCGCTTTCCCCATTGCCATATTTTTACGAATGTAAAACAACAAGAAAACGATTACGAGAATTGCGACAACTGCAACGATTGCCAATAAAACCAACCAAAGATCAAACTGAGATTTATTCTGAAGCTCCTCCAAAGCACTTTTATCAACAGCGCTTTGCTTACGAAGAATTTCAGTTTCTCGCTTAAGGCTAGCAATTTCAGCTAAATCATTAGGCTTAGACACGACCGAAGCTGGAGCAGCGGCCTCATCTCGCAAAATTGCGGCCATACGGGCTTGTGCGGCACGCAACTCTTCATTGTTTTGAACCAATTGCCTTCCAGCATCCGTGCTCAGAACATCGCTCATGCGCAGTCCAGATGGCAGTTCGGGAATGATCACTTCATCAGACAGTTTCAGCACATCACGTGTCTGTTTACTTGCTTTTTTTGAAGGCTTTTTAGGTTCTGGTGCGACCGCGGTCTCAGTTCTTGTCACTGGTGTGACTGATGGCTCAGGCTTTTGCTTGCCGATTCGAGGCTTTGCGTTAGTCACTACTTGCGCCACTGTCTCGATAGCTTGCGCTGGTTTCTTTACATCTTGCGGCGAAACTGAAAATGGTGATTCATCCTTCGATTGGGCACTTAATTGATGACCGGCATCTGGTGGATCGAGAAGAATAGAGAACTCTCGATGAAGTTGAGTTTCACAATTAATATCAATCACCAAAGTCACGGCCGGCTCATTAATCGCTTGACGCGTTGTGAAGCTCAACGCCCGTTTATTTTGGCGCTGATGGACAGTGACATTGACGCTAGATAAAAATACTCCATCGAGTGTGACAACCCGTGCACGTAAACAACTCGGATTCAAGGATTCAAAATCATTGCCCAACACATCGGAATACGCCAATAAGCTTTGGCCGAGGTTAGAACGAACACGTATCTCACCCAAACCAAGGGCGAAAGACATAGAGGCGGTCAACAATAGCAAGAGTGCAATTGAGAGGCCCCAGGCGAGATGACGAGCTTTTGCAACTAAAATAATTTTTCCTTCGGAAATCATGGATTCTTACTATTCTTATTCTCTATCCGACGCAAGGCCCAATGTTACTTCTTTTGCATGTAGATTTAAAGCAAAACGGCTTGGAATTTGGTTAAACATCGTAACATTCAACACAAAAAAAACAAAAATGACGGAGACTAAGTAATTTTGCTAACTGTTATAACAATAAACGACGATGCTTCCGAAATCTTTAATTCTTTAAGCCCAGAATTTTTCGAGCGATACCTCGCATTATATTCACTTCTTCTACTTCGAGTTGCGTTCGAGAAAACATTCGTTTCAATCGCGGCATGAGTTTCTTTGGATTATCGGCATCCAAAAATCCCACGTGTGTCAAAGCCTGTTCTAAATGATCATACATACCGTCGATCTGCTCGCTTGTCGCTGATTCGCCACGAAAGCCAACACTGATCGTTGCATCAGGCACATTTGGCAACGCCACTGCAGACATAATCGCCAGCCTTGCCTCATAGGCCAAAATTTGAATGGCCTGCGCCAAATTCAAAGATGAATAGGTTGCATCAGTAGGTATATTGATCAAAACATGGCTATCAATCACAATTTGATTCGGCAAGCCATAACGCTCACTTCCAAATACCAGAGCAGACTTTTGCTGTGAGTCTGCAACCAATCGCTTTCCAAAAGCGCGGGCGTCGATAACTGGAGGTGAAAATTCGCGCAACCTTGCACTCACTGCGGCGACAAATTGACAACCAGTTAATGCCTCTTCAATTGTCCTGACGACACAAGCACGCTCTAAAACATCTTGAGCGCCACTTGCGAATGCGATCGCATCTGGATGACTGAGCACATTGTCATAGCGAGGATTCACCAAATACAATTGACCAAACCCCATCGTCTTAATGGCGCGTGCGGCTGCACCAACATTACCTGGGTGGCTCGTATCAACGAGAACAAAGCGAAGTTGGCTAAAAAAGTGTTCAATAGTCATTTGTGTTGCGAGGTGCTTTCCGACAAAAAGAAAAAAGTGACAACAATAAAGCGCAGCGAACCTAGCAAGAACATGCCTCTATGGATGAAAACAATTCAAAAAAGAAGCCCAAGCCTGATTTTCGCCCTCTATTCTGAGTTAAAATGCGAAGTTACGCGAGATTTCTTTCAATCCGAATTTCGCCCTGCTCTTTAATTTATCTTTGTGCGATACGAAAATGCTTTGCAAGCTCGGCTTTGCGAGTGGAAGACGTGCCGCCATTTTAACGGAAACTCACATGCACCCAATGCTTAATACGGCTATTAAGGCCGCTCGTCGCGCTTCAACCATTATCAATCGTGCTTCATTTGATATTGATCGTGTTCAGATCAGTGAAAAACAAAATAATGATTTCGTTACCGAAGTCGACCGGGCAGCAGAAGCAGCCATCATTGAGGTCTTGACAACCGCTTATCCTGATCACGCCATTCTCGCAGAAGAATCCGGCGCATCCAAAAATCTCCACGACGAAAACGAAAATGTTTGGATCATCGATCCGCTCGATGGCACAACCAATTTCATTCACGGTTTTCCACAATACAGCATCTCAATCGCCTTGCAACAAAAAGGCATTATTACCCAAGCCGTAATTTACGATCCTACACGCAATGAATTGTTCACTGCATCAAAAGGCGCTGGTGCATTCCTCAACGACAAACGTATTCGAGTTACCAAACTCGACAAGATTGCAGATGCTTTGATTGGCACCGGCTTCTCTGGTCGCGACATGTCCAAAATTGATGAGTACATGGAGATGTACAAGATCATGACGCAAAAATGCCAGGGTTTACGTCGTCCAGGTTCTGCTGCTTTAGATCTGGCTTACGTTGCGATGGGTCGCCTTGACGGCTTCTTTGAAAAAGGTTTGGCTCCTTGGGATATCGCTGCTGGCTCCTTAATCGTGACCGAGGCTGGCGGTATCGTTGGTACTTTCGCGGGCGAATCAGACTACTTGTACAAAGGTGATGTCTTGGCCGGTACACCGAAAGTCTTTGGACAAATGGTGAATGCATTGCAAAGCTTTGCAAAATAATTGTTTTACCTTTGCCGGAGCACAGTAAATTCCACAAGAAGCTACTAAGTGCTTCGGTAAGTTGATAGCAGCACACAAGTCTTGTTCACCTTCCGTGAGCGATTTGTTTTTATAGAAATTAGCATGACCACATTTTCAGATCTCGGTCTCTCCGAGTCCATCGTTCGCGCAGTCACCGAACACGGTTACACATCCCCGACTCCGATTCAGGCACAAGCGATTCCTGCTGTGATTCAAGGCGGCGACCTGCTAGCAGGCGCCCAAACCGGCACAGGTAAGACTGCAGGTTTTACCCTCCCCTTACTTGAACGTTTATTACGCAATAAACTTGTACCCAAGAACAAAACTGACAAGCGCCCAATTCGCGTTCTCGTATTGACACCAACCCGCGAACTCGCCGCACAAGTAGAGGAAAGTGTGCGTACCTATGGCAAACACACACCTCTGAATTCTGGAGTGATTTTCGGCGGCGTAGGCATTAACCCACAGATTAAGCTATTAAAAAATGGCGTCGACGTTCTGGTTGCGACACCTGGCCGACTCTTAGATCATCATCAGCAAAATACGATCGACCTCAAAAACATAGAGATCCTCGTTCTTGACGAAGCCGATCGTATGTTGGACATGGGCTTTATTCATGACATCAAAAAGGTCTTGGCAATCTTACCTAGTAAACGTCAAAACTTGTTGTTCTCGGCGACATTTTCAGACGACATCAAGGCACTCGCTGACAAGTTACTCAACAATCCGGCGATGATCGAAGTTGCTCGTCGCAATTCAACGGTTGAAGTTATTGCACAAAAGGTTCATCCAGTCGATCGCGATAAAAAACATCCTATGCTTGCGCATCTGATTAAAACCCAAAATTGGTCGCAAGTTTTGGTGTTTACGCGTACAAAACATGGCGCCAACAAACTGGTTGAGCAGCTAGCCAGAGATAGCATTAACGCAATGGCGATTCATGGCAACAAGAGTCAATCAGCACGCACCAAGGCGTTGGCAGAATTCAAGGATGGCAGCCTGACAGTGCTTGTAGCAACAGATATTGCCGCTCGCGGTATCGACATCGACCAATTGCCGCACGTCGTCAATTACGATTTACCAAACGTGCCTGAGGATTATGTCCACCGCATCGGCCGCACTGGGCGCGCTGGCGCCACTGGTGAAGCCGTATCTTTGGTATGTGTGGATGAATTCAAATTATTGGCTGATATCGAGAAGTTTATCAAACGTCAAATTCCACAAGAAATTATTGACGGCTTCATTCCAGACCCGAATGCGAAAGCACAACCGATACAATTGCGTAGTTTTCCGCAGCCTGGTCAAGGCCGTGGTCGCAGCAATAATCAGCGGAGCAGCAGTGCAAAAACAGGCAACCGGCCAGCAACGGCAGCGCCAAGTAAGCCCAACCGTAACGCAACTCCAAAGCCGCAAGGTGCAAAACCCGCATTTAAACAAAACACTCCGCGTCGCTCAGGCGGTCGTGGCGGTGCATAAGTTACCGTAGAGTAGAGAGTAAAACAGACGGGCCGTACATCAGTACCGCCCGTTTTTTGTTTCCGACGCTGATCTCGTAAGCAAATTCCATCGAAAAGTCGACGATAAAACCAAGGTTTTTAGCCCCAATTGCGCTATGATTTCGCACTTAGTGCTTTCATGCCGACTATCCATTTTAAAAAGAAGAATCCAAGACTATGGCAGCAGTAGAATCGAATCACACGCCAATGATGCGCCAATATCTCGCGATCAAAGCGGATTATCCAGACACGCTCGTGTTTTATCGCATGGGCGATTTTTATGAATTGTTTTTCGAAGATGCGGAAAAGGTATCTCGAATTTTGGGGATTACGCTGACCCAACGTGGCAGTTCGAATGGTGCACCGATCAAAATGGCGGGCGTGCCGTTTCATTCTTTAGAACCGTATTTAGCAAAGTTAGTAAAGATTGGCGAATCCGCTGCAATCTGCGAACAAATCGGAGATCCAGCAACCAGCAAAGGGCCTGTAGAACGCAAAGTGATGAGAGTGATCACACCCGGCACCTTGACCGACACCGACCTCTTACCAGAGAAGTCAGAGCGACCTTTACTTGCTATCGCCTTGCTGACGCAGCGCAAAACTGTCAACGTCGGTTTAGCTTGGCTATCACTTGCTAGTGGCGCCTTGAAACTAATGGAGTTCAGCACCGAAGAAAAGTCTCTAAGAGTGCGCCTTCAACACGAGTTAGAACGCATCTCTCCTGCCGAAATTTTATGCTCCGCTGGAGCAGTTATTCTTGATGAGATTCGACCTGAATTACCAGGTAAATTCTCTGAAGTTCCTGATTGGCATTTCGACGTAAAACAGGGGCAAAAGGCCTTGCAAGACCAACTTGCGACCTCGTCTTTAACCGGCTTTGGAGTTGAGAATTTCGGAGCCGCGCTTGGCGCTTCGGGTGCGCTACTACGTTATGCCGAATCAACCCAGGGTCGTGGTTTAAAGCATGTCAACGCACTGAGTGTTGAAGATGAAAATGAATTCATCGGCCTCGATAGTGCCACCCGCCGCAATTTGGAATTGACTGAAACACTCCGAGGTCAAGAATCACCGACACTTTTTTCATTGCTTGATCACTGCCGTACGGCGATGGGTTCTCGTCTACTTCGACACTGGTTACATCACGCCAAACGCGACCAGAGCATTGCACGCAATCGCCACCAAGCAATTCATGCACTATTGCAAGCCGACGCCACCAACGGCCTTTCAACGACACTGACCTCGATCCCCGACATCGAACGCATCACAACGCGCATTGCCTTACAATCCGCACGACCACGTGACCTCGCTGCTTTGCGTGACGGCATACAGCATCTCGGCACAGTTAGAAGTTATGTATCGATGTGCATTAAGAATAACGAGCCCCAACTACTAACACACGCATTAAGTGATTTAGCTACACCGATCGACTGCCTCGATTTGCTTGAACGTTCATTGATGGCACAACCGGCGACCATGGTGCGCGATGGTGGAGTCATCGCCAATGGTTTTGATGCCGAATTGGACGAACTACGTTCGCTTTCAGAAAATGCGGGGCAATTTCTAATTGACCTCGAAACCTCAGAGCGCGCCCGCACAGGCATTGCCAATTTGCGAGTTGAATACAACAAGGTGCATGGTTTCTACATCGAAGTCACTAATGGCCAAGCTGACAAGGTTCCGGATAATTATCGCCGTCGACAAACACTCAAGAACGCAGAGCGGTACATCACACCAGAGCTAAAGGCTTTCGAAGACAAAGCACTATCTGCTCAGGAACGCGCCTTAGTGCGAGAAAAAGTCTTATATGAAAAATTACTTCAAGACTTGTTACCGCATATCCAAACTCTGCAAGCGATTGCGCATGCTTTAGCGCAAATCGACACCTTATCCAGTCTTGCAGATCACGCCATGAAGAATAACTGGTGTGCGCCGCAACTCGTAATTGAACCGACCCTCGATATCGTCCAAGGTCGTCACCCGGTTGTTGAAAATCAAATTGAGCGTTTCATTGCAAATGATTGCCAACTGTCCGCGGATAAGAAACTACTCTTAATCACTGGTCCTAACATGGGTGGTAAATCCACCTTCATGCGCCAAACCGCATTGATCACTTTATTAGCCTATGTCGGCAGCTACGTGCCTGCCAATAGCGCCAACATTGGTCCGATTGATCGCATTTTTACTCGCATTGGCGCTGCAGACGATTTAGCCGGTGGTCGATCAACCTTTATGGTCGAGATGACAGAATCTTCAGCAATTCTACATAGTGCTACTGAGAATTCTTTGGTGCTCATGGATGAAGTTGGTCGCGGCACTTCCACCTTTGACGGTTTAGCGCTAGCGTGGGCCATTGCACGTCACCTCATTACTGCATCAAAGAGTTTTACGCTCTTCGCCACACATTATTTTGAACTCACGCAACTGCCCGATATCCACCCCAGTGCAGAAAACGTACATTTATCTGCGATTGAGCACAAAGAAAATATTGTTTTCTTACATGCGGTACAAGCTGGACCAGCATCTCAAAGTTATGGCTTGCAGGTCGCGCAATTAGCGGGCATTCCACAACCAGTAATTCGCGCGGCACGTAAGCACTTGGCAGATCTTGAAGCACAATCCTTACAGAGTACGCCGCAGTTTGATTTATTTGCTGGGGCAAATCCCAATATAAGTGGAGAGACCGACGGCGATGAAGTTCTGCTGGAGTCTCCGCTTTCTATCGCGATCAAGGATTTAGATCCAGATGCAATGACGCCCCGCGAAGCACTCGAGGCACTCTACCATCTTAAGTCTCTCTCGCGTGACGAGCAATAGCACCAACAACTACCAATGCAAGTCTTGTGATTTGCATTGGTAGTTTTACAGTTTAGATTGCTACTATTTTGGCAAACTCAAGCGTACTCAATACTGTCTCAACACTTCCGAAATAGGCAGTTCGCGCCCCAAAGGCAATTGCTCTTGACGAACGCTACCACGATAGATTGTCCAACCCTGCACATCATAATCGGCCGAAAATTTCTGTAAGTTAGCGTCATATTCCCAGGTCCCATACAAACGATCAAATTGATCATCAGATTTTCCACGCTGAATCTCGATCGAATACGTAACGCGCATGCCTTGGCGCTTTAGATTTCCATAAAACCTTGGGGAATCTGAGGCTCGAGCAACGCCTAAATCAAGATCGCGCTGACTTACCGGCGTGTTTTCACCTTCTTTGAGTTGGCACGGTGTCTTAAGATTCGTAAACATCGCTTTCCCCGCCGACCACATGGGACTTTCAATCGCCATAACGATTTCAGCTAACTCTATCGGCCTCGAATTATCTTTTGAGTGCAGGAGCCGAAGGCCGCTCTTGAAGCTAATCATGGTTGTGACTTGCCCGTCAAAGTCAATTTGAACCCAATCAGCATCACGATAACGTCGCCATTCAGCGATGCTCGATACTGCGCCGCTATTAGTACTTCGTTTAAGGTAGCTTGCATCTCTCCAAGTGATCGCTCGATCGCAATTCTGTGCACTTGCCGACAAAAACTGAACACCAAGCATTAAAAATACGAATATAAATTTCATCGATCGACTTTTATTTTGCACAACTCAGAAAAAAAAGAGACATAAAAAAACTCCAGCTTAATCTAAACAGACCAAGCTAGAGTTCATCAAGGTGATAAAGCAAAATTTAGATTCGAATTTTGATCAATGCAACTGCACTGTGCGAAATTCACCGTCTTCATCATCTTCGTCACCATGATGATGACCGTGCGCACCGTGCACGTGACCATGCGCAATTTCCTCTTCAGTGGCCGCACGCACGTCGACAACGTTGAGAGCAAAGCGCAAAGCAATACCTGCAAGCGGGTGATTACCGTCAAGGACTACTTTATCTTCCGCGATTTCAGTGACAGTAAAGATCACGCTTTCGCCATCTTCATTCTCTTCTGGGGTACCTTCAAATTGCATTCCCACTTCAATTGGTGATGGTAATCGACTACGCTCTTCCACTTTAACCAATTCAGCATCGTAATCGCCAAAAGCATCTTCCGGTTCAACTTGAATCGTTTCGTTGAAGCCCACCGCTTTACCTTCGAGCGCTTCCTCAATTTTGGGTAATGTGTTCTCGTAGCCACCATGAAGGTAAACCATTGGCTCCTGGCCTTCCTCAATCAGATTGCCGAGCGTATCGGACAAACTGTATTCGACCGTCACCACGGTATTTTTGGCAATTTTCATACTATTTCCTTAATAATTTCAGATCTTTTGTGTTACCTCATGCATTATACCTTCCTCCCGCGGCGACTATGATTTATCCTGCCTGAACTTTTCGTTTCTCACAGGTTTTAGGCATCATGAAAAAAACATCTCAAGCACTGACTTTACTTGGCGGCATCACAGCTGAGGAATTTTTTGCAACTTATTGGCAGAAAAAACCACTGCTCATCCGACAAGCGATTCCGGGCTTTAAGGCACTGTTCTCACCTGAGGAACTCTTCGAGATGGCTGCTCGCGACGACGTGGAGTCTCGTTTGATCTGTTTTTTTGACCAACACTGGGACATGCAAAATGGACCAATTGATAAAATTCCGCTCAAGCAAAAGAAAGATTGGACCTTGTTGGTACAAGGGGTAAATTTACATCAAGAAAAGGCCGATGCGCTTTTGCGACAATTTCGTTTTGCGCCAGATGCCCGCCTTGATGACTTGATGATTAGCTACGCCCGCGAGGGCGGCGGCGTTGGACCACATTTCGATTCCTATGACGTGTTTTTATTGCAGGCGCATGGTCAGCGACGGTGGCAAATCAGTGCACAAAAGGATTTGAGTTTAATTGAAGGAATGCCCCTTAAAATTTTGCGTAACTTCGTTTGTGATCAAGAGTTCGTGCTAGAACCGGGCGACATGCTCTATCTGCCACCACATTACGCTCACGACGGCGTCGCTTTAAATGAGTGTATGACCTACTCAATTGGATTTCGCTCGCCATCATTTCAAGAACTCGGCGAAAACTTCCTGCAATTTATGGTCGATACCATAGAGCTCCCAGGTCGCTATTCTGACCCGGACTTAACTGCCCCCAAAGATCCTGCAGAGATTAGCAGCGCGATGCTTGAAAAGGTGGTGCACGAGCTCAATAAGATTACGCTTTCAAAAGAAGACATGGCGATATTCTTAGGTGAATACTTAACTGAGCCGAAAGCCTCAGTCTTCTTTGAGTCGCCAGAAAACCCCCTAACCCCGAAACGTTTTGCACAAGCGGCATTGAAAAATGGCGTGTCATTAGCGCTAAAGACCCAAATGCTATATCAAGGGAAACATATATTTATTAATGGTGAATCTTTTAAGGTAGGACGTGAAGACAAGCTGGTCCTCAACAAACTAGCCAATCAAAGACATCTAGATGCTAAAGACATGGCAGAAGCTTCCGACGACGTTCTTGAGGCATTCTGCATTTGGTATGAGGATGGTTGGTTAAATTTAATTAAGAAATGAATGGTTTACTACAAATTTCCGATGCAAAATCATCGCAAATGTACAGGGTTTTGGCCGACAAACAACGAACAATAGAATAAATGATCGGGAAAACACAAAAAACCATCATTTTTTTGGAAAAAAAAGCCAAGAACTATATTCGATTGACAGAAAAATCATTATAATTCGCGGTTAGGAAAGTTTCGTAGGATTTGCAAGGTCATTTTGATTTTCTGCCCGCGGCTTAACCTATTGAGCGATAATTACCGGTAATTATTCATCGCAAGTTTGTTGTTTTTTTAGATCTATTTATTGAAAGTAAAAACATGAAAAAATCACTTTTGCTCGTTTCCTTGTTGGCTGTAGCTTTGGTAGCATGCAACAAACCAGCTGAAACACCAGCATCTGCTTCCGCTTCTGTTGAAGCAACTCCAGCATCTGCACCAGCAGCAGCTCCAGCATCTGCACCAGCAGTTGACGCAGCAGCTTCTACAGCATCTGCACCAGCAGCTGAAGCAGCAGCTTCTGCAGCATCTAAGTAATTTTTATTACTTCAAGAAAAAGCCGGTCTTTGACCGGCTTTTTTTGTTTACGTGGCTAGCATCGACCGACTAAACATGGCAAAAAAAAAGCAGATCATTTCGATCTGCTTTTTTTATCAATCAAAATTACTTCAAAGCGTTTATTTCAATTGATCATTCAACACTTTTAAGATTTTCTGGGCAACTGGCGTGGCGGCAACCTTACCGTCCTCACCATGAACCGTGACATGGCTCACATCACCACTTTCTTTCACGAAAATACGGTATTTTTGACCATCCTTGGCTGCATCACTTGAGCCCCATGAGAAGAGACGAGCAAAGAAGCCTTCGCTAGCACCTTTCTTCTTGGCGTCGATATCTTGGTCAATATACTGAACATAGTAAATGCCTTTAGAACGATCGCGATCTTCAATCGTAAATCCGATTCTATCCAACGCTAAACCGACACGGCGCCAAGAGCGATCAAACCCCTCATCCGTTTCCAAGTAGCTCAAGTCATTCAAACTAAGAATCTTTGAACGCGGATTCGAAGTGGAAGCACCAACAGATTCTGAGGTCGCAGCCGCAACTACGCTTTTTGCTTTCGCCGAATCAGCACCCAAGCGAACCATCAAACGAGACAGAAACTCAGCTTCGAGACCTGGATCATTCGCGCGTGAAGTCCATGCCGTGTTGTCCTTTTGAGAGCCCGTATATATCTCTTGAGCGCCACGATGACTGATGTAAATTTCTATTTCGCCATTAGCAGCACGTTCGACGCGCGTACGGAACTTGTCACGCTCCCCCGTCGAATAAAGTGAATCAAACACTTTGCCCAAAGTGGCACGAATCATGTCTTGAGGAATTTTTCCTCGATTTTCAGCCCAATCAGTCTCAAGAACGCCCGTAGACTCATTCTCAACGTTGATCAAGAACCCATTTTCCTGCCAAAAATCTTTCAACTGAGGCCATAGAACCTCAGGCGATCCTTTAATCACCAAATAACGCTGCGATCCGTCACGGGCAATGCGTGCATCTTTAACTTGAATCGGAGCCACCACGCCACCTGCCACTGCTGCGGCACCACCAACTTTTTGTTGCATGTAAGAAGACGCTGTCGCACTTCCCAACTCAGCATCAGGAATAGAAAAACGACTGTCGCGACGAATTTGGGTCAAATCAGGAGGCACTTCTAAGGAAACGCTCTTCGCCTTACTTGCACTCTTATAATCGATACGATTCTCAGAAATATTTCCTGTGTATGTACAACCAGCGGTCAAACCAGCGAAACCGATTGCCCCTGCCAAGCCTAAGGCACGAACCATCTTTTTATTAGCAACTACGCTTTTTACCATGTGAAAATCCCTACGAATTGAAATCAATTGGTGTATGCACCGTACGGGGACAACTTACTACTTAATCGAAGTCCACTACTTGTCAGCATTACGGACAGTTAAGACACTAGCCCCGCTTCACGCAATGCGGAACGAACAATATCATGATATTGGGTAGAAAGGCTAACCAAAGGCAAACGAATGCCAGAAGGAATCATGCCCATTTCCACCAAGGCCCATTTTACGGGAACCGGATTTGGCTCAATAAATAACTTTGAATGCAATGACAAGAGCTTGTTATTAATTTCGATAGCTTTTGTCAAATCGCCCTTCATTGCAGCAGCACACATTTCATGCATTGCGCGCGGCGCTACGTTTGCTGTTACGGAAATATTGCCTTTACCGCCTAAAGCCATCAACGCGATCGCTGTCGCATCATCACCGGAATACACGGCAAATGACTCTGGCACCATACGAATAAGCTCGATACCACGAGCGATATTCCCACTCGCCTCCTTCACACCGATAATCCCTGGCACTTGCGACAAGCGAACCATAGTCTCGTTCGACATATCAGCCACTGAACGACCAGGCACGTTATAGAGAATAATTGGAATATCGACCGATTCAGCAATTTTCTTAAAGTGCTGATACATGCCTTCTTGTGTCGGGCGATTGTAGTAAGGAACAACCTGCAAAGAAGCATCCGCGCCTGCTTCTTTTGCAAACTTAGTCAACGCAATCGCTTCAGCGGTTGAATTACCGCCAGAACCAGCAATGATTGGAATACGTTTATTTGTATGCTCGACTGCAATGCGGATCAGTTCGCAATGCTCTTCCACACTGACAGTCGGAGACTCACCGGTAGTTCCTACAATCACGATACCGTCTGTACCTTCAGAAATATGCCAATCGATCAATTTCTTCAGACTTCGTACGTCGAGGCTCCCATCAGGGTGCATAGGGGTCACAATTGCGACCAGACTTCCTTGAATCTTTGTCATGTTAGGGCGGGAGAAAAGTAAAGCCATTATTGTAGCGGATCGAAGTCGTGCTTGGTGAGTTCAAGCCTTGGAATTCATGAGAATTTCGAAGAAAAAAGGTGCTGAAGGTCAAGTTTCTCAGCCTCTACACTAGCTTTATTGGTTAAGAGAAAAATTTATACTATCTTGAGATTGGATCCAACGAAAAAGCGTGCGAAAACCTTAGTATCGTTGGGCACAAATTCGCTGAACGATTGCAGGTGCTACTTGGTTGACAAGGCCATGTTCATAACCCAAGCAATTAAAGCGAAGGTCGTCCGAAATATCGTAAATACAGCGACGAAGAAGCTCATTTTCTTGTAGCAAAAAGTTGGGGTTCTTCGGTCGACCATAGACCTCATTCCCAACCGCAAACGTTTCATAAATCAAGACGCCGCTAGTTTTGATCGAGCCTAACAATTCAGGAAACAAGGGACGATGCAGGTAATTGGTGACGACAATGGCAGCAAATGACTCTTTTGCGAATGGCCAAACATAAGATCCATTGCCATATCCTCTCACTTCGAGATCACAGCTGATGCAATTTGCTCCCTTTTTGCGAAGCAAGTGGAGTGACACCTCATCTCGATCCAGTGCTATGACATCCAAGCCCAAGGAACTAAGGTAATCTGTGTGACGGCCTGCCCCACAGGCAAGATCTAAGACTGGACCAAGCGAGCCGTCGATCAATTTGGCATATTTTGCCACCCATGGGGAAATTTGAGGATTCGCCAACATCGCTAGGTGCCAAGTACCTTATAGCCCAAAAAGGCTAACGTCGCCTCGACCTTGGCGGACTAATTCTGGCTCTTCATGGGTCATATCAACGACCGTCGTCGGTATCAAGCTGCAAGCACCGCCATCAATGACCAAATCAATTACTTTTTCTAAACGGGCCCGAATTTCTTCTGGGTCGGTCAATGCTTCCGCACCGTCTGGCAGAATAAGAGTCGTACCAAGCAGGGGTTGTCCGAGCTCAACCAATATTGCGTCAACAATGCGGTTTTCAGGAATCCGCAATCCTATCGTTTTACGTGATGGATGACTTAAACGCCGTGGAACTTCTTTAGTCGCTTCGAGGATAAATGTATACGGACCTGGAGTTGCCATTTTCAGCATGCGAAACTGCCGATTATCGACTTTGGCGTACTGAGCGATTTCAGATAAATCTCGACACAATAAAGTCAGATGATGTTTCTCGTCGACCCCACGAATGCGACGCAACCGAGTGACAGCATCTTTATCATCGAGATGACAAACCAAGGCGTAGCAAGAATCCGTTGGAACAGCAACGATACCGCCTTGGTCAATGATTTGTACAGCTTGCTTAATCAAGCGCAACTGCGGGTTTTCTGGGTGAATTTGGAAAAATTGGCTCATACCGCGATTATAGAGGCTAAAACCTCTATAACGCGAGCATCTACATCAAGATCGAAGTCCAAAATTTCAGTTGAGGCGCTGCAAGGCGATAATTCTCTCTTCCATTGGAGGATGTGTCGAGAACATTGCGCTAAGTTGTGAACCATCACCGATGCCTGAAGCAGCCAAATCTGATGGCAATGCGCCTGGCTGCAGACCACCCAATCGAGCCAGAGCGTTGATCATCGGCTGCTTTTGCCCGAGCAAACGCGCAGAACCTGCATCGGCCCGAAATTCACGCTGACGTGAGAACCAAGCAACAATCAAAGAGGCACCGATGCCGAAAATAATTTGGAAAATGAAACTCGCGATTTCAAATCCTATCCCTGGACGATGATTTTCTTCATCCTTCGATAGGAAGCTATCGACCAAATAACCTGCAACCCGCGAAAGAAAGACAACGAAAGTATTAACAACACCTTGGATTAGTGTCATCGTGACCATGTCACCATTCGCGATATGCGCAACTTCATGCCCCAGAACGGCTTCAACTTCTTCCTTGGTCATACTATTGAGCAATCCGGTCGACACCGCCACTAAAGCCGAATCACGGAATGCACCTGTAGCAAAGGCATTTGGTTCACCGTTATAGATCGCAACTTCAGGCATGCCAATCCCTGCGCGCTGCGAGAGAACTTGCACAGTATTCACCAGCCAAACTTCGGTGGAACTGGATGGCTGTTCAATGACGTGGGCTCCCGTTGACCACTTTGCCATTGGCTTACTGATCAACAAAGAAAAGATCGAGCCAGTAAAACCCACGACAAGTGAGAACACCATCAGAGTGCCAAGATTGAGTCCGTTGGCAGTTAAGAAACGATTAGCACCTAGCAGAGAGAGCACGACCGTCATGACCAGCATCACAGCAAGGTTGGTCGCAATTAGCAAAAAGATACGTGTCATCATTAACCTCCATCAAAAGAATGCAGACCGATTGGAGATCGGGCCTAGATACATCAATTTCAAGTAGGTAAGAAAACGATTTACGTGATCCAAGAACTCCAAACAGGGGTCAAATCCTTGGACAAAAGAGGAAGTTGCCCAAGATCTGGCAAATTCTCGTCTGGGGCATGAAAATCAGAACCTCGCGATGCAAGAAAGCCATATTGCTTAGCAACTTTTGCATAATCTTCATATTGGTCTGGGGTGTGACTACCGGTGATAACCTCAATGCCGACACCTCCCAACTCTTTAAATTCTTTTAGAAACTCGTCATGAGCAATCAAAGACAAATCGTAGCGACCTGGGTGCGCGACAACAGCATATCCACCAGCCCCACGAATCCAACCAACCGCTTCACTCAGGGTAGCCCATCGGTGCGGCACGAAACCGGGTTTGCCATCAGCAAGGTAAGATTTAAATACCGACGAGACATCAGGAGACACGCCAATTTCGACTAGATATCGCGCAAAATGGGAACGAGAAATAAGGTCTGGGTTGCCAACATATTTCAAAGCTCCCTCATAGCAATTCGGAATACCAACGCGAGCGAGGTCTGCAGCCATATCTTCTGCACGACGCTGACGTCCAGAACGTGTTTTTGCCAGACCAAGAACGAGTTCATTATTGGTCTCGTCAAAATTTAAACCAACGATATGAATTGTCTTACTCGCCCAGGTGACAGAAATTTCTACCCCAGTCACATATTGCAAACCAATATCACGTGCTGCTTCTTTTGCTAGAGCGATGCCACCAACCTCGTCATGATCGGTTAAAGCCCAAACATCAACACCATTTGCCTTGGCACGATGTGCTAAAACATCTGGCGATAGCACGCCATCAGATACGGTCGAATGACAATGTAAATCAACATTTAGGCTGTGGAGCGACATAATGAAAACACATAGAAAAGCAATACTGCCATTGTACTCCTGCAGCGCAGCATTTGCAGCGACAAGCCACCAACACTATATTTTCAGTTCTAAACGCAAATTAAATACGGTATAGGTCTTGGAACGATTTGATTGCAAATAATTTATGCCATTCACATACAAACTACTGCCGCTGGTGAAATCATTCGCTTGCAAGTTACTCGCTGACAGCCTAAGTTTGGTATTCGCATTGAATTTCCACAATGCATACATGTCAATTTGCTTCTTTACGCCAGAAATGCTGGTTTGCGTATCACTCACTTGATTAGTATAGGCTGGTGTCCAATTGATATTACCACCCGCACTCCAAGGCTGCGCACTCGGACGATAATCCATACCCAAGTTCGCGGTCATGGTCGGCTGTTGGTCGAGGCGATTATTAGGACCTCTTACATCATCAACATTCGACCAGAATCGACTGAAGTTTGAACGCACATCAATCGCTGGCCCCTCTACAAAGAATTCCTGAAGTGGAAATTTCGCTTCCAACTCAATGCCCTTAGCAAGGGCATGACCAATATTGATAGGCGAATTCACCCAACGTGGACCTTTTCCATTGTCGACTAATTCTGTTCGGCGGCGGATCAAGTCGTTGATGCTGCGTGCGAACAGATTCACACTCATAATCCCTGAACCTTTGAGATAGTGTTCAAATGCGATATCAATGCCGCGTGAAGATTCTGGCTTCAGATCAGGATTTCCACTGCGGTCTGGACGCGTTGGTCCATTCAATGGAGAAATCGTTGGCACCGCGATGATGTCATTCAAAGACGGTGCGCGATAGCTACTTGTCAGGCCCATTCGAATTTGATCTTTACCCCATCCTGGAATGCGATACACAGCATGTACAATGGGATTAACGACCCGACTAGCATTGTTCACCACATAGTTTGATTTAGTGCTGTGGGTATCGATCCCTTCCCAACGCAATCCCGCATAGGCCGACCATTGCGCATCGATATCAATTTCATCTTGAGCATAGGCGGCAACACGACGTGTATTCGCATCGAGATTATCACCAGAATCGATAAACTGCGGCAAACCATTATCTAAAGAAATTCGAGTTTGATTACGATGACTATTTTCGATTTCCCAGCCTGCGGCTAGATTCTGTTTATCACCTAGCGGGGTTGTGTACTTGCCCCCTAAACTCCAAGACGTATCACGCGTATTATTGACGTCGGTCATCAGATTAAGCTGACTTCCATCAAGCGCAAACTGGGTACGCACGCTGTTACTCTCCGAACGGCCCAGTCCCAAACCCAACTTCATCGTCAACTTTGATGCATCTTCAAACTTATGTTGATAATTCAGATTTGCTCGGCCGAAAGTAGACTCGGAGTTACCACTCGAATACGCGCGTGCAACGGGAGCTTTTTGGGTGATTGGATCGATCACCTGAGGCGTTTGATCAATGCTGCTCTCGCTATTTGAATGACTACGATTATTCATCAACAGCGGCTGCAGATTTACATTATCTCCATTTTCGAAACGATAACTTAAACGCGGTGTCAAATGTATCGCACTAGATGAACGTCTTGTACGGTCGATCTGGTCCTGTATCAAATTCACCTGCCCGCTGTCAGCGACTTCTGTCTTGTGCGTAATCGATTCGTCTTGTTGACCATTGTGAGATATCGATCCACTCAGAGCATAATTGAGAGAGTCAATTTGCCCAGGGTAAGTAATCGATAAATTTGGTGCTACCCGCCCTTGTTCAAAACCGAGCGCGAGTTTCAGATCAGTATCTTTGGGATGAAACTCCTCACGCAGAACAATGTTGATCGTGCCAGCAATTGCTTGCGTACTAAACTCCGCAACAGGACCTCGCATGATTTCGATACGCTCAATCTGATCTGGTGCCAATGACTCCATCGAGAAACCACGAGGTGGACGTTCGCCGTTGACGAGAATTTGGGTGTAACCGCTACCCATGCCCCGCATGCGAACATCGCCACCACGACCTGGTCTACCACCGGTTGTTACACCAGGCAAACGTTTAAGAATTTCGCCAACCGTACTATCGCCATCACGATCCAACTCTTCACGACCGATGACGATTTTTCCCGCAATCGAATTACGGCGCACATCGGTGTCGGTTTGCTTCGCGCCATTAACCGTTACTTTCTGGACTTGATCATTTTTTGCATTGCTTTGCTGATTAACTGGGGCGTTGCGTTGTTGAGCCTTTCGTTTGTTCTCGGGCGTTTGTGTTTTCTCTTTTTCGCTTTTTGCAGTTTCTTGCTCTAGCTTATTGAGCTCTTGTTTAGAAGCCGTCGTTTCACTCTGTGCCATGCAAACAGGAGAAATGCCGAAGATCAAAGAGATTGCAAGAGTAAGAGGCTTGAGGATGAACGAAGAATGCATAAAATGGGCCAAGCAAAAAATTGAGAAAAGAACTCGCTTCCCTCAAGGTTGAATAACGATAGCCGACATTATATGGATGAAATCTTGCTTACAACCGAAGCAAGGAGTAGAGATTTGTATAGAATTGAAACAAGCGCTACTCCTATGTTACTTATTGATACCTATAGGCTCCTAGATGGGCTATGCTTGTTCCTTCTTGAAGCGCCATTGCGCCAGACCGAAGAACAAAAGGCTGAAGACACACAATGCAGCAATAGCAGGAAGCGCTGCATCAAGACCTAAGCCACGCCAAGTCATCGCATCGAAGCCATCGACTGCCCAACGCGTCGGGATAAACACGGTAATCTGCTGTAACCATGCAGGGAACAAGAACGAAGGCATCCATGCCCCGCCGAGCATCACCATCACCAGGGTCACAAATACGGCTATACCACGCGCGGCTTCCGGCGTTTTTCCAAACGCTGCAATCAGCAAACCAAAGCTCGCTGTCATCAAAGAAAAGCTCAAGGCGATACCGAAAAAGCCAATCCAACTACCAAGAATACGCACTTGAAACACTAACATCGCAAGTGCAAAAATAACGCAAATCAAGACAAAAGAAATCAAAGCACAAGACAGGGCACGAGCTCCTAACATGGCATTGAGGCTCACCGGTGCCGCCAAAATACGATTCCAGATCCCCAACTTACGTACGAGTAGAACGCCAACTCCCACATCGATTGCCATGAACAGCATAAACTGCACGATCATGCCAGCGAACGAATGCGAATAGCCATTGTATTGCGTCTCAAGCGACGATTTTGCCGTCAATGCTTGTTCTTTGCTCACGAAAGGCGCTGCTAAAGTAGCTGTTTGCTTTTGTTTTCCATCAGCGGCCGCTGCCTGCGCGGTATGATCCTGATAACGCTTGAGGCTGGTAAGAAAAGTTAAAAGCTCTTGAGATTGCGTATCCTTCGCCGGCGCGCTTTGCAAATACTGCAAATCCTTTTCAATCAAGTCGCTTCCAGTTTTGCCGCTAAACATTTCACTGCTTACACTTTGCATCACATGTTGGGTCAGCATTCCCTTCACCATCGCCAGTGTAGCTGTCTGCGATGGGTCATAAAAAATCGGTAACTCCGCCTTCGCCCCTGCACCGAAGAGCGCGGCGCCCGAGGTCAAACCGAAGCCGGCGGGAAGCTGGATGGCGACCGCTAATTTCCCCTTACGAACCAGCTCTTGAGCCTTGGCCAAATCTAACTCTTTTACGTCCAGAGTTGATTCCGCTCTTAAGCCAGCGGCTATCTTGACAGTGATCGGATGAGTATCTTCAACGACAAGTCCAAGCTCGATCTTCGCAGCCTCTTTTGTACCCGCACCGCCAGTCAATGATCCAAAAAAAGCAGCCAGCGCAATCGGCATAACCAAGGTCAGAAACAAAGCGCGTTTATCCTGCAAAAACAGCAGTAAATCTTTTCTCATCAAAGCGAATATAGCTTGCATCTCAATCTCCTCAATTATTTGTTTGCTTCAATCGCGCAAGCGGCGGCCGGTCAGATTCAAAAACACTTCCTCAAGTTTGACCTTGGCGGTCGAGAAGTGAATCGGCAATTGTCCATGCTGCTGTAAAAATGCAAGACATGAAAACGCCAAGTGTTGCTCCTTGAGTTTTATCGTTAATGAACGGCCGTCGGCTGTGGCTTCGACCACGAGCACACCGTCGAGAGACTCAAGTTGATGCAGCAATTGCGTTTCCAATGGTGCGAACAGATCAAGCTGTAGGGCCGCTTGCACTGGCAATCGAGTGTACAAGGCAGATGGTGTATCGTTGGCGATCACAGTGCCATGATCGATAATCACCAGATGATCTGCTAAGCGCTCGACCTCCTCCATATAATGACTGGTGTAAATCAAGGCCAGACCTCCTGCTTTCAATGTCTCTAAGGCATCGAAAATCGCGTTGCGGCTCTGCGGATCGACACCAACTGTCGGTTCATCCAGGATCAATAGCTCTGGCTCGTGCAACATCGCCGCAGCAATATTCAATCTTCTTTTCATCCCACCGGAGAAGTTTGCAACCCTATCTTTTGCTCGGTCAGACAAGCTCACCAACTTCAACACGGCTTCCATTCGGTGGTTTAGATGAACTCCCTTTAAGCCATAGAGTCCACCAAACATTCTCAAATTTTCAATCGCGGGCAATTCTTCATACAGCGCCAAGTCTTGTGGCACCAAACCTAAACGCATCTTGGTTGATTTCATCCCCAAAGCTACGTCCTCGCCTGCCAACACTACTTGTCCATGGTCAGCTTTGAGCAATCCGCAGATGAGATTAACCGCAGTCGACTTACCTGCCCCATTCGGCCCAAGCAAGCCCAAGGTCTGCCCTTTTTTAACGGTAAAAGAGATCGAATCCAACACGCGTCGTTCAGCGAAATTTTTACTTAACTCTCGCACTTCCAACAAAGCCTCATTCATTTGACACCTCTCGCAAACGCTTCAATAAGAATCATGTGATCGCCAATACGATCTATGGGACTAGTATCACCAATAAGCGAACAGATTTAAAGAACAAATTGCCACTTCTTTTGCATGACATTTGTCATACACGCAAACACTCGGCACTTTCTTGCAGTAGAAACTAAAGTAACGAGCAAAAAAAACGCCATCCGAAGATGGCGTTTTCAACAGTGATACCAATCAGCGACGCAAGATTAGTCTGAATTATTCGACAGATTCAAATTCAATTGCGAACGAACCATATCTTCTTTGTCGGAACGAGAGCCATTACGCACCGCTTCAAGACGATCGAGATAATCTGGTGTGACATCACCGGTAATGTAGAAACCATCAAAGCATGATGCTTCAATGCTCTTCAAGGCGGGATTCACAGCGGTTATTGCCCGCTTCATATCAGCAACATCTTGGTACACCAAAGCATCAGCTGTAATTTCGCGGCAAATTTCTTCTTGGCTGCGTCCATAAGCGATTAATTCACTGCGTGTCGGCATATCGATACCGTACACGTTTGGAAATTGGACTGGAGGTGCCGCGGACGCAAAAATTACTTTACGCGCACCAGATTCACGCGCCATTTGTACGATCTCACGACTAGTGGTACCACGCACGATAGAATCATCTACCAACAATACATTTTTGCCTTTGAACTCAGATGCAATCGCGTTCAATTTTTGGCGTACCGATTTCTTACGAATCGCCTGACCTGGCATCATAAACGTACGGCCGATGTAACGGTTCTTAATGAAGCCTTCCCGATAATCGAGATTCAGTGCATCGGCCAATTCCATTGCAGATGGGCGAGATGAATCTGGGATAGGCATCACAACATCAATATCGCCACTGTTAAATTCACGACGAATTTTATCTGCCAAATATTGGCCCATATGCAGACGAGTTTGATAAACAGATGCGCCATCAATCGTTGAGTCTGGGCGAGCCAAGTAGACGAATTCGAAAGCACATGGATTCAAACTCGGGCTCTCGGCGCACTGTTCGCTGTACATATTACCGTCGAGGTCGATAAAAATCGCTTCACCTGGAGCAACATCGCGCTCAAATTTAAATCCAGTACCTTCCAAGGCAACGGACTCGCTCGCGAGCATGTACTCAATGCCGTTATCAGTTTGTGCTGTTCCGATACACAATGGACGAATACCAAATGGATCACGGAACGCCAACAAGCCATAGCCAGCAATTTGTGCGACAACAGCATAAGAACCACGAACGCGGCGATGTAGCATCGACACTGCACGGAACATTGAGGCTGGGTCAAGGGAATAACCACTTACTACCTCTTGTATCTGATGCGCCAAAATATTGAGCAACACTTCAGAATCAGAATCAGTATTCAGGTGACGATAGTCATTTTTGAACAACTCAATTTTCAAGTCAGCGGCATTGGTTAAGTTTCCATTGTGCGCCAACACTATCCCGAAAGGTGCGTTCACATAGAAAGGCTGTGCTTCCTCTTCGCTAGTCGAACCAGCGGTTGGATAACGAACCTGACCGATACCTATGTTACCCGGTAACGAACGCATATTGCGAGTACGGAACACGTCACGTACCAAACCATTCGCCTTGTGCATAGCGAATTTATTGCCGTGACTAGTAGCGATACCAGCAGCATCTTGCCCACGATGTTGCAATAAAAGCAAAGCATCATAGATCAATTGGTTAACGGGATTTTTTGAGACGACGCCGACGATGCCACACATGGTGGACTCCTAAAAACAAAAATTAAAAACAAAAACCAAAACTAAAAATGTACATGCTGCGTGACCGATCCAGGCAAGAAAGGCATTACCGTTTGGACAGCGCTCACAGCAACTGGACTCAATAAGGCATCTTTCCAAAAAGCCTGCTGTGGTATGGCAGTCATCCCACATACCAAAACCATCGCCATCACAATCACGCAACCTCGGGCTAAACCAAACAAGCCACCTAGGCCACGATCAGCTAAACTCAACCCACTGGCCTTAATAAGAGCGTCGACCGCCTTCATTAACAGAGCCATTAATAGTCGAACACCGATAAAGAGAGCCAAAAAAGCGACAATCATGCGTGTCAGCTGACCTGGGATCATGTCGGGCAGCCAAGCTGCAACAGTACCGCCAAAAGCATTCGCCACCACTAAAGCGACAATCCAACTAATCAGCGAAAGGATCTCTTTAATTAGCCCACGCATCGTGCTGATCACGATGGAGCAGATCAATACAAACAAAACCACGAAATCAAAAAGCGTCACACTATCCTCATCATCATTTTTGATTGAGCTTCACTTATCTTAATTTGTCCAAATCAATTCGGAATCAAGCTACCACTCAGACCAAGTTTGACCAATTTTTTTTGCATTTTTTCAGCTTCAGCTTTTGAATTGAATGGACCTACACGAATACGAATGACTTCACCATTATCGGTATGTATTTTCTGGGTGTACGTTTGTATATCGGCTGCCTTCAGTTTTCCCTGAAGCTCTTTGATCTTTGCCGCAGAACTCATCGCTGCAACCTGTACTGAAAAACTACCCGCTGGTTTTGCTGTGGTCTTTTCGGTTTTGGCGTCAAGCTTTGCGCTTGGCTCCGAACGACCTTCTAACAAGGCCATCGCACGTGCAGCTTCATCCTTGCTTTCTTTTTTTGGCTCTGACTTTACTTCGTTTCTCTCTGCGGGTTTGCTGCTCAATTTTTCGACGACTTTAGCATCAGCCGTCTTCACTTCCGTTAATTTCGAATCTAATTTTTTAGGCTGCTCAATCACAGCTTTTGAGGCAACTGCCTCTGCCTGATGAGATTTGCCAGCGGTCGAACTATCTTTACTATCCGTCTTTTTTTCTGTGTTGACGGCAGCCTTAGCGTTGAGGTCTACTCTCGCTACAGAAGTATCTGGACCTGATTTAGATTCGAGTGGAGCACCCGTTTTCGATGTAGAAGGAGTCACTATTTCTTCTGTCTTGTCGATGCTTTGCGCAACCTGACTTGCGACGATTTCTGGCAGAGGAGCACGTGCCACCTCTTTCACTTGCACCGGCGCACTAGCATCTTTAGACGGAATCTCAATGGAAATTTTAGGAGCAGTACTTTTCGGCTCAGATTCAAACAGCATCGGCAAACCAATAACAGCTGCGAGCACCAAAGCTATCGCACCAATTAAGCGGCGCCGAGCACGCTTTTTCTCTGGTAACGCGGAATCGTCTTGAGGACTTTTCCGGCTTTGCCCTGAACGCTTATTTGATTTTGCGCTTCGCGGTGTACGAGCAGATTCTGCTGCAATCGCGGCCGATTCATCCTCAGCTCGAGAGCGAAACTCACCGTCATCGACCGTATCTTGAGGATCCTGCTTTTTTTGCTTAAATAGCGTGTCCAGGCTCATAGCAAATTTCTGTTGACTCTCGATTAGGATTGCAAATTCTTACTACTAAAACAGCTTCGTGTTGGCGATGAATACCGTAAAACATCTCTAGCATTTCACATCTGCATATAACATCAAACATCACTATTGCGGAGATCTTCTCGCTCGCATCGCACCAGCGACGGTCAAAAAAGATCCGAAGACCACTATTCTATCATTTTCCCCCGCTTTACTCATCGCAAAAGCATAAGCTTCTTCAGGAGAGATGAATTTTTGTACACTATGCTCCGCATCTTGTGGAATTCCTGCTGCTTGCAACTGTTGCTCTAACTGCACTGCCGTCGCTGCGCGTGGCAATGGCAAATCGCATACGCACCAGTGATCAATCTTATCCTTCATATGAGCGAGCACCCCAGCAATATCTTTGTCGAGCATAGATCCAAACACCGCATAGGTGTAGGCATGAAAACCCATGTTGTCCAAATTTTGGGATAGTGCTGCGGCGGCGTGGGGATTATGGGCCACATCCAGCACAACTACTGGTCGACCTGGCATCACCTGGAAGCGCCCTGGCAGCTCTACCATAACGAGGCCACTACGGACCTCTTGAGCGCCGACAGGCAGTTGGAATCGTAACGCCTCCAATGCAGCCAATACTGCACAGGCATTCAACAATTGGTTGGCGCCACGCAAGCCAGGATAGGCTAATGAATTCCTACGTTGCTCTCGACCACCGAAATTCCATTGCTGCTTATCGGCGCTGTAGTTGAAATCACGACCAAACAATCTCAAATCAGCACCAATTTCATTTGCATGATCAATTAAACTTTGTGGTGGCTGAGGGTCACTACAAATCGCCACTCTCCCCGATCGAAAAATGCCCGCTTTTTCAAAGCCAATTTTTTCTCGAGTATCGCCCAAATAATCGGTATGATCGATGTCAATGCTGGTAACAATCGATACGTCGGCATCAATCACATTGACAGCATCAAGACGACCGCCCAAGCCAACTTCAAGAATTACGACATCAAGTTCGGTATCAGCCATCAACTGGCAAATCGCAAGGGTCGTGAATTCAAAATACGTTAATGATGTGTCCGCACGTGCAGCCTCTACTTTTTCAAACGCCCGAATTAGCTCGTGGTCTGAAGCCGGAATACCGTTGAGACGAGCACGTTCGTTAAAATCCAAAAAATGTGGTTTGATATAAAGACCTACCCGATATCCCGCTTGGAGCAACACTGACTCCAACATCGCGCAGGTCGACCCTTTACCGTTGGTACCCGCCACCATAATGACAGGGCAACGAAAGGAAACGCCAAGGCGCTCTTTCACACTGGCGACACGGGCTAAACCCATATCAATTTCTTTATTATGACGCTTCTCTAGAACAGCGAGCCAATCACTCAAACTCTCTAGTCGGGTATTTTCAATCGATGAATTCATTATTCAGAAAATCGGGTTACAAAATGACAAAAGCCCGAAGACTTCGCCAAACAGGCAAAATCTTCAGGCTTTATCGAAAACTTCAAAATTAGGATACCGCTTCTGCTGGTTGGTTTTGCAACAAGGCCATTAAACGAGCTAATTCTTCACGTAGTTTACGACGATCAACCACCATATCAACAGCTCCTTTTTGCAAAAGGAACTCTGCACGTTGGAAGCCTTCTGGCAATTTCTCACGCACAGTATTCTCAATGACGCGCGGACCAGCAAAACCGATCAGGGCCTTAGGCTCGGCGATCACCACATCACCCATGAAAGCGAATGACGCTGAGACTCCGCCCATTGTTGGATCGGTCAGCACCGAAATAAAAGGCAGTTTCTTTTCTGTAAGTTTGGTCAACATTGCCGTGGTTTTAGCCATCTGCATCAAAGACAATAGGCCTTCTTGCATACGCGCACCACCTGTTGCCGTAAAACAGATAAATGGAATTTTTTGTTCGAGTGCAGTTTGTACACCACGTACAAAACGTTCACCAACCACGGAACCCATGGAGCCTCCCATGAAACCAAATTCAAAGCAGGCCACCACGGCTGGCACGGACATAATCGACCCACCCATCACAACCAAAGCATCGGTTTCATTGGTACTGTCCATTGCGTCTTTCAGACGTTCAGGGTATTTTTTACTATCTTTAAATTTGAGTGTATCGACTGGCAAAACTTCATGCCCAATCTCGTAGCGTCCGCCCGTATCTAACAAGGCATCGAGACGTTCGCGTGCACTGATACGCAAATGGTGATCGCATTTGGAACATACGTGCACATTAGCTTCAAGGTCGGAACGATAAAGAACGGCTTCGCAGGATGGACATTTCACCCATAAGCCCTCAGGCATCGAGCGACGATTTGCCGTCTCAGAACGTTGAATACGTGGGGGAAGTAATTTTTCTAACCAACTCATAGCTCTCTCCTCATGTCGATTTGATCCAGCGTGGGATCAACCGGGGCGCATTTATTCTAAGAATGCTTCAATTGGCGCGTATTCTATTCTATTTCAGCGCCAATTGCGAACAGGATCAGGCAGAAAACTAGGCTTTTATGATCATAACGACAATAAATTCGGGAAATTGTCATGAATCAATAGCAACTCGAATTCCTGCAATAAAGGTCTGCACAGCTTCAACAGCATTGTCCTGCGAGGTATTTTCTAACTCTTGAATAATACGAGACCCGATCACCACTGCATCAGATACTGAGGAGATTGCTTTTGCAGTCGCGCCGTCTCTAATCCCAAAGCCAACGCCAACTGGCACTTTCACGTGCTTCTTAATACGTGGAATCATCGCTGCAACGGCATCCAAGTCCAACGCGCCTGAACCTGTTACCCCTTTAAGCGACACATAGTACACATAGCCACTTGCAATCTTGCCGACCTGCGCAATACGTTCATCAGTCGATGTTGGCGCGAGTAAAAAGATGGTATCCATGCCCTGAGCTTGCATCTGCGCGGCGAAATCTTCACATTCCTCGGGAGGATAATCAACAACCAATACACCGTCGACACCTGCATTGACGGCTGCGACAATGAATTCCCCTTGCCCCATTCGCTCGATAGGATTGGCATACCCCATCAACACGACCGGCGTATTCTGATTCGTTTGACGAAATTCCAGAACCATCGCCAAAACTTGGCGCAAGCCAACACCCTTGAGTAAAGCACGTTCGGAAGCACGCTGAATCACTGGACCATCTGCCATCGGATCAGAAAACGGCACACCAAGTTCAATAATGTCAGCTCCGCCAGCTACCAGCGCATGCATCAGCGGCACGGTCAGGCTCGGATCAGGATCCCCAGCGGTGATAAATGGAATCAAACCCTTCTTTTGATTTGCTGCGAGTGCTGCAAGACAAGATTGAATACGGGACATAGAATTATTCTCTTTATGAAAGTCAATACGGTAATCATCCATTCAAGATTTAAACTAGTCTAGTTGAATGGATGTAGTTGGAAGTCAAGCAAGCGACTGCAGAATGCGCCTAAAACTTTAGCCCTGCTCGCTCAGCGACGGTATGCATATCTTTGTCTCCCCGCCCAGACAAGTTCGCCAAAACAATTTTATCTTTTGGCAGTGAAGCAGCAAGCTTTGCCGCATAGGCCAGAGCATGACTCGATTCGAGAGCCGGAATAATGCCTTCGATTCGACAGCAATCGTGAAACGCTTTAAGCGCCTCTTCGTCCGTAATCGTTTCATATTGTGCACGACCAGAATCTTTGAGCCACGCATGTTCTGGCCCCACTCCAGGGTAATCAAGACCTGCAGACACAGAGTGAGTTTCAATCACCTGCCCGTTTTGGTCTTGCATCAGATAAGTACGATTGCCGTGCAAAACTCCTGGAGAGCCGGCGGTCAAGGACGCCGAGTGTTTACCAGAATCAAGTCCCTCACCAGCCGCCTCAACACCGACCAATTTCACTTCTTGGAGATCGATATAGGGATAAAAAATACCCATGGCGTTTGAGCCACCGCCAACACATGCTGTGACCACATCTGGCTGGCGACCAGCGACTTCAGGCATCTGCCATAAACACTCTTCTCCTATCACAGACTGAAAGTCGCGAACCATCATTGGATAAGGATGTGGACCTGCTACTGTACCAATAATGTAGAAAGTATTGTCGACGTTAGCGACCCAATCACGCATCGCTTCATTCAGCGCATCTTTTAGAGTTTTTGAGCCTGATTCCACTGGCACGACGGTGGCACCAAGTAGCTTCATTCGATATACGTTTTGCGCCTGACGTTTGACGTCTTCAGAGCCCATGTACACAATACACTCGAGGCCAAAACGCGCGCAAATTGTGGCTGTTGCAACGCCATGTTGACCAGCCCCAGTCTCTGCAATCACACGTGGCTTGCCCATCCGTTTTGCCAACAATGCCTGACCAATCACATTGTTGATTTTGTGTGCACCAGTGTGGTTTAAGTCTTCACGCTTAAAATAAATTTGCGCTCCCCCCATGATTTCAGACCAGCGCTTTGCATGATAAATCGGAGATGGGCGCCCGACAAAATGCTTCAGTTCGTAGCGAAACTCTTCCAGAAACTCGGGATCATGTTGAAATTTGGCGTAAGCATCCTTCAGCTCGTTAAGTGCATGCGTCAGCGTTTCCGATACAAAACTTCCGCCATAAACGCCGAAGTGACCTTTAGCATCTGGAAAAGCATAGGAACTCGAATGATAAATGGCGTTGGATTCTTGTCCCAAGCCCGATAGGCGCGCCGATGCAGCGCCAGAGTGAAAATGTTCTGTCATGATACTTCCTTAGTGATAGCAAAGTAGAAACTACTGCAACTGCAGCATTTGCAGTTTCTACGGTTTTTTATAGCGTCCGATCAGCCAAACGAACCGCGTCTACAAACGCTTGAACTTTCAGCTGATCTTTTATCCCTTTTGACAACTCGACACCACTACTGATGTCGACGGCGTACGGCCGCACGCGAACCACCGCGTCAGTCGCGTTTTGTACGCTCAAGCCACCACTTAAAACGACCCGAGGCGCGAGTTCTTTTGGAATGAGAGACCAATCAAAAACCTTTCCACTACCACCGAAACTATCGACGAAAGTATCAAGCAACAAGCCCTGACATAAGGGACTTGCAGCACGATATTGTGCTTCACATTCTAACAAATCTTGGGGGCTTGTGTCAGTTTTGACGCGAAAAGCGCGAAGAAATGGTCGGTTCACCGCTGCTGCCAATTGCTGGCATTGTTCTGGTGTCTCATCCCCATGAAATTGCAATAACTGCACTGGCGCCTTGGACACCACCGCACGTAATTGATCTATGCTTGCATTCACAAACAAGCCAACCGAAGTCACAAATGCGGGCATGGATGAGATCAAATCTGCCGCCAATTGCGGCTCCACATAGCGAGGACTGGGTGGATAGAATACAAACCCAAGAGCGTCAGCGCCCGCCGCAACAGTGGTCCGCAAGTCATCGTGATTCGTGATACCACAGATTTTGATTCGAGTTCTCACAGGGTTTGCCATAACAAAGAAATCGTTAAAAAGTAAGTCAGAATCAGAATACTAACCCATGAGCCCTATTCTCGCATTTAAACAGGTCTGCAATAAAAGAACGGCTGCAAATATTGCAGCCGTTTTTTTGAGACTCAAAGCAAATTCAATCGACAAACTTATTTACGCAACCTTCTTAGAATCAAAGAATTGCTCATCCTCTGTCGAGCCGTGCAAAGCTGTCGTAGAAGATTGACCTTGTTGAATTACTTGCGTGACCGCATCGAAGTAACCAGTACCTACTTCACGTTGATGTTTCACTGCTGTGAAACCCTTCTCTGCCGCCGCGAATTCTGCTTCTTGCAGCTCAACGAAAGCAGACATCTGACGACGCGCGTATCCATGGGCCAAGTTGAACATGCCGTAGTTCAATGCGTGGAAACCTGCCAAGGTAATGAACTGGAATTTGTAACCCATTGCACCGAGTTCTTTTTGGAATTTCGCAATCGTTGCATCATCCAAGTTCTTTTTCCAGTTGAAGCTTGGAGAGCAGTTATAGGCCAGCAATTTACCTGGAAATTTCGCATGAATCGCATCTGCAAAGGCTTTAGCGAAAGCCAAATCTGGCTTACCAGTTTCACACCAAATCATATCTGCATATTCAGCATATGCTAAACCGCGAGAAATAGATTGTTGCAAGCCTGGATTCGTCTTATAGAAACCTTCAACGGTGCGCTCACCTGTCAAGAAAGGCTTATCGTTATCATCGATATCGGATGTCAACAAATCAGCTGCTTCCGCGTCAGTACGTGCCAACAACACGGTATGCGTTCCCATGACGTCTGCCGCCAAACGTGCAGCATTCAATTTCTCTACCGCCTCACGTGTTGGAACCAAAACTTTACCGCCCATGTGGCCGCATTTTTTCACGGATGCCAATTGATCTTCGAAGTGAACACCTGATGCGCCAGCTTCAATCATTGCTTTCATCAATTCGAACGCATTCAACACTCCGCCGAAACCAGCTTCAGCGTCAGCGACGATAGGTGCGAAGAAATCAACATCACCAGAACCTTCAGACCATTGGATTTGATCAGCACGAGTCAGCGTGTTATTGATACGCTTAACCACTAAAGGCACAGAGTTTGCTGGGTACAAAGATTGATCTGGATACATTTCACCAGCGACGTTAGCATCGCCTGCAACTTGCCAGCCAGACAAATAGATCGCTTTCAAACCAGCCTTAACCTGTTGCATCGCTTGATTACCCGTCAGTGCACCCAAGGCATTGACGAATGGCTCATTGTTGACCAAGTCCCACAACTTCAAAGCGCCAGTTTTCGCAATCGTGTGTTCAACTTGCAAAGAACCACGCAAACGCACTACATCTTCTGCTGTGTAATTACGTTTGATACCTTTCCAGCGAGGATTGGTATCCCAGTCTTTTTGGATTTCTGCAATTTGTTGTTCGCGAGTGAGTTTCTGTGTCATGGTGATTCTCCTGAAGTGAGTGCTGCAGTTTTAAACAAATGATTAAAAAGTGTTCGTCCTTGAGATACATAGTAGGACAAACCTTGCAGCGCAACAATGTCTTATATAAGACATAGGATAAATATTTTACTTAATTAAATCAAATACTTAAATACTCGATTTCATGATACGAAACAGCACTCCTCAAAATGAAATATTTTTTTGATGCGGCACACCACAAGATTTCACAATGTGAAAAGAGTATTCCACGATATAGAATTTCTAGTGAAATTGATGGAATCGCGCCCCAAAAGAACTTCAACGACTAAGGACATAGTCGTACAAGCTCTCTGATAAGCCTTGCTCCAAAACGGTGTGTACTTCACGGGCCAACGCGGTATCACTTCGCGTGTCATAGACGAATAATCGATAAACGTCGGCAAGTGTCAATGCCGCGGGATTCATTATTAAAATCCAGCGCTCTGCTCCCGCATCATGTTTTCGCCAAATACGACGACGTCCAGCTTCCGGCACTTCAACCACGACACGCCCGACCCAGCCTAGCTCCAACATTTTTTCCAAAATGCCTTCGATTTCGTCGACTCCGAATCGAGTTCGAGCTCGAATAGTTAAGGTATCAACTGTCGCGTTCGCATCCGAGTTTCGCGCCAATACTAAAACACGCAAAACAGCGATGGCATCTTCAAATACACTGCCAGCAACCGGCACATGCCACCAACGTTCGTATTTCACTACAGGTAAAGAGGCCGTAATGACAGCACCAACTAAAGTAATTAGCCACGACAAGTAAATCCAAATTAAGAAAATAGGAATTGCAGCGAGCGCACCATAAATAATCGTATAGGTTGGAAACTGCTTAATGAACATCGCAAATACACGCTTTGCAATCTCAAATACGACTGCCGCAAAAAAACCACCCCACGCTGCATCGCGCCAATTAACCGGTCGGTTCGGGACAATCAAGTACAGCAATGTGTAGGCACCCGTAGTAAGTGCAACTGAAAACAAAGTGTAAAAGATAGTCCCCACTAAAGGCGCTGATTTCGCGACACCGGTAGTTGCGGTAAATAAGAACGAAGTGGCGCTAATCGAAATACCTATCAACAATGGTCCTAAGGTCACAATCGCCCAATACACAACAATGCGTTGCACCAGCGGTCGCGAGCGTTTGACCTGCCAAATCTGATTAAAAGTACGATCAATCATCGCCATCGTGGCGACCGCAGTGAACATCAAAGCCACACCACCGACAGCTGAGAGACGAGTCGCCTTCGTCGCAAACTGAGTCAAATATCCAAGCACCGAGCTCGAAATTGCTTTTGGCATCAGGCTCTGCGTAAAGTAGGCCTCTAAGGATGTCTTGAAGTCTGTGAACAATGGAAATGCTGTCAAGATCGCTAGCGCTATGGTTAACACTGGCACCAGAGCGAGCACGGTCGTGAACGTCAGACTACCCGCAACTTGGGGGAGCCGCACCTCCTGCAAACGACGATGTGCGAACTGTATTAAATTTTTAAGTTGAGGCCAACTCAATCCACGCATAAATAAACCATTTCCCAAAGCAAACACTATTTTTGTTGCGAATAATTGCAAGAGAAGCATTCTACCCCCGCAGTCACATCTTGTCCGCAGGATATCTCTTTCGCTTCGTCGATAAAAAACGATATTGCCCTAATGCGCATCTTGAATTCGACATTACGCATGCTCACCATCATCGGTTATGATTGCGCCTCTATGCAAAAGATTTCAAGAGCTACACTCGCTTTACTACCGGTAGCCAGACTCAACAGTCCTACAATTTTAAATTATGGAAGTATCTAGCTTGAAAACCAACTCAAAAACCGCCGTTTTCACTATCGTTTCTCTCAATTACGGCGCGTTTGCCAAAACTCTCATGCTTTCGCTAAAGGACACCCATCCCGACTGGGACAGACACGTTCTTTTTGTCGATCGTCACTCTAGTATCGGAGATTTTGCCGAAGAGCTATATGCCGCCACCCTGGTTGAGGAGTTGCCACTGCCAAAGATGAATGAATTTTTATTTCGTTATGGCATTATGGAACTCAACACTGCAGCAAAGCCATACATGTTTTCACATTTGCGAAGAATGGGTTACGAACACATCGTGTACATTGACCCAGATATTCTTGTGGTCGATAGACTAGTTGATGTTGAAAATCTTCTAGATAAAAATGCGACTGGCGTACTCACACCTCATCTAACCGCCCCACTAGAAGATGAAAGACTGCCGAGCGAATTAGATATCATGCGGGCGGGATCTTACAATCTAGGCTTTCTAGCACTAGGTAAGACTGAACAAGCCGACAGATTCATCTCGTGGTGGGAAAAAAAATTAGAATTCGGCGCGATTTCTGCGCCAGAAAAAGGACTTTTTACGGACCAGAAATGGGTCGATCTAGCACCCGGCATGTTTGAAGGGTTTCAAGTTCTACGCGACCCTGGCTACAACGTAGCTTATTGGAATCTGCCACATCGCAAGATTAGCTCGCGCGATAATCATTGGTTTTCAAATGATCGCCCTCTTCGCTTCTTTCACTTCAGTGGTTTTGATCCATTAAACCCAAAGCCTTTTTCTAAACATCAAAATCGTTTGGATCTAGAGTCGATTGGACCTACGAAAGCACTTGCGCTTGAATATGCGCAAAAAGTGATCGACAACGGGTTAAGTAGTTTTCGAAAAATCCCGTATGCCTTTGGTTATTTCAGTGATGGCACACCGATTCCAAACGCGCTTCGCGTCCTTTTTCGCGAAGATCCGCAAGTAAGATTCGAAGCGGGCGAGAATCCATTCGAAGCAAGCGATTTTTTCATCAATGGCGAAGCAGGTGAATTACCTGTAATTCTTCGCGCCGTCTGGTTAGAACATACCCATTTGCAACGCGCATTCCCAGACCCGTTAGGACAGAGCAGAGTTCCGTATTACCACTGGTTTGCGGACAAGGGCGCCGTTGAAATTGGCATCCCTGAAACGTATGTTCTTCCAATTCGTCGAGCGCTCATCGAGGCACAACAACTACAACAAAAAAACCAAGAGCAACCAATACCCATCAACCAGCTTCCCAATTATCGCCCATCAATTTGGGCACGTGGCTTGGTGTTCTTACATAAACGTGCGACAGGTGGCCAACTAGGACACGCGAGACTTACTCAATACCAGCAAGTCACCAGCTTGGGCGACTTTCTACGTTTAGGATTTGCACAATTCCGAGGAACGAAACTGGCAAGTAAGCTTGGCATGGCAAGTAACCAACCCGTCAAGATTGATCCCTTACGTATAAACCTTCCCTACAAGACTCATGCAAGTGAACCAATCGTTTTCAAACCGAGAAGACAAAGTCATCACTTCACTGGGCTCTTTATCGAAGAAGGACAACATGCACATTGGATGGGCAAACAGTCGCGCTTCATGGTAAAGCATCCCGTAGACGGCTCATTCAGAATGGAAGTTGAAATATACCGCGAGTTATTTGAACAAGCGTTTGGCAAAACTGAGATCGAACTTGAAGTCGGATTCAATGAGTTGCCTCGAACAAAATTTATCGTTGACGCGCATACCAGCTTTATTGAAGGCGACATTCCACACTTACCCGAGGAATGGCCAGCGGTGTTGCATGTAACGCCTTCATCTTCGTTTTCGCCAAAAGAATTAGGATTAAATGAAGACACGCGTACTTTGACCATAAAAATCCGAAATCTCTCACTTGGTGACTCGTTGATATTCAATGGCGCAGCACTACCAAACTTAAGTGCAGCAAGGGATCATTTATCAATCGGCATCAATCTGATTGGTTATGCACGCTCGGAGCACGGCGTGGGACAATCTTTACGACAGTTCGCACAGGCACTAGTTGCTTCCAATATTACCTTCGGTGTAATCGACTTCAATAAGAACAATTTGAGCCGCA
This sequence comes from Affinundibacterium nitidum, assembly GCF_014284155.1. Taxonomy (GTDB): domain Bacteria; phylum Pseudomonadota; class Gammaproteobacteria; order Burkholderiales; family Burkholderiaceae_D; genus Undibacterium; species Undibacterium nitidum. The sequence goes on along the minus strand of NZ_JACOFZ010000001.1, from coordinate 87,384 downwards.
CCCAAGATAGTAGCCTTGAAGAAAAAATGATCAAGGATGTGGAGCATGGTATCAATGTACTGCACATTAATGCAGACCAAATTGGCGAAGCCGCATTACAGCTTCCTAGCCATTTCTTTTCCCGTTACAACATCGGTTACTGGCATTGGGAACTACCTGACATGCTGCAAGAACACAGGGCTGGCTTCGATAACCTTAATGAAGTATGGGTACCGACTGCATTCGTCCAAGAAGCCGTCGCAAAAGTATCGCCTATACCGGTGGTTAAGATTCCGCACGCCATCCATTTTGAAACTTCTGCGCGAGCAACACGTGCTCATTTCAAACTCCCTGAGAATAAGTTTCTATTTCTGGTCATGTACGATTTTTCTTCGTTTCAAGACCGAAAAAATCCAGATGCAAGTATTCGCGCTTTCGAACAAGCATTTGCAGCAACGGATACTGAAGTGGCATTAGTGATTAAGACCCAGAATTCTCATCATCATCCACAGGACATGGCTGCGCTCAAGCAGCGCTTAGCTCATTTCAAGAACGTTTTCTGGATCGATGAAACACTTAGCAGGCAAGAAGTTTATGACTTGCAATCGGTATGTGATTGCTATGTTTCACTTCATCGCTCAGAAGGATATGGCTTAGGGCCAGCAGAATCAATGTTTTTAGGGAAGCCTGTAATCGCCACCAATTGGTCTGGCAATACCGAATTTATGCACCAGCACAATTCACTCTTAGTTGATTTTGAACTCATCAAGATAGAAAAGGACGTTGGGGTTTATAAGGCGGGAAATACCTGGGCAGATCCTTCAGTCGAACATGCAGCGAGCTTAATGCGGTTGATCGTCGGAAACGAAGCTTTACGAGAAAAAATTGGTGCTGCTGCGGCAAAAACAATGCGGGATCTTTACAGCCCAGAAGTAATCGGCAAGCGTATCCATGAACGACTATCCTTTATTCAAAACGACATCATTGCAAATATAAAAGCTTGACAACAATTATATTTTTATATTAACTTTTTAATATGAACGAAAAATCCATTATTATTCTCGTGCTCTACTACTCCAGACATGGAAGCACCCGTGCTTTGGCTGATTTGATTGCACAAGGGGTAGAAAGCGTTTCTGGCTGTGAAGCAAGGATACGTACCGTTCCAGCCGTTTCCACTGTTGTTGAAGCGACGGAATCAAGTATCCCTGCGGACGGTGCTCCCTACATTGAACTCAGCGACCTCAAAGAATGTGCGGGTCTCGCCCTTGGTTCCCCAACGCGATTCGGAAACATGGCATCCGCGATGAAATATTTCTGGGACGGCACTGCGTCTGACTGGGTCAATGGCTCACTAAGCGGAAAGCCTGCCTGTGTGTTTACTTCGACAGGTAGCATGCATGGTGGCCAGGAATCCACCTTGCTATCTATGATGATTCCCTTACTTCATCACGGTATGCTTATTTTGGGCCTTCCTTATAGCCATCCAGAATTAATGTCGACCAGCACCGGAGGCAGCCCTTATGGCGCCACGCATTGGTCGGGTTTAGACGGCAAGAACAAAATGACAGAAGAGACCCGAACATTAGCAATCGCGTTAGGCAAACGACTCGCGACCGCTGCAACAAAATTACAAGCTGAAGATGAATAAACAAAACGCTGGCCATTTACATCTCATTTCACTCCTCAGCCTCGGAGCCTTAATCGTTTTGGGGATTCTATGGGAAACCGTGCTGTCGCCCGTAAAGCCTGGCAGCTATTTTTGGGCGATTAAGGTGGTGCCACTATTACTCCCTTTGAATGGAGTCATCAAGAGGAACATCTATACCATGCAATGGGCATCAATGCTGATTTTGCTCTATTTCATGGAAGGTATTGTTCGAGCCATGGGTGATGCCGACACACTTTCACGAATACTCGCCGCGCTCGAGATTTTCCTTTGTCTGATCTTCTTTTTTACGAGCATTCTTTATGTCAGGCCATACAAAAAAATAGCTAAAGCAGAAAAGAAAAAACAAGAAGCCAGCCATTCCGCAGGTTGATCTTTATCTGACAACACAAGCATGAACAACTTCCTCCAACATTGTCGAGATCTCATTGGCGAGCGATACGTGCTCACTGATATCGATCAACAAGCGGTCTATTTGAGCGAATGGCGACAAAGACGGAAAGGAAAAGCATGCGCGGTTCTATTGCCGGCAAACACTGAGCAGGTTGCCGGGCTTGTAAAACTCTGTAGCGAACGTCGTATAGCCATCACACCGCAAGGCGGCAACACGGGCCTGGTCTTTGGAAGCATTCCAGATTCATCGGGAGCTGCGGTCCTTCTTTCTTTGAAGCGACTCAATCAGGTGCGGCAAGTTGATATCGACAATAACACGATGACCGTCGAAGCTGGATGCCTCCTTAACGTAATCCAAAACACCGCCGATCAGCACCAAAGATTATTTCCTCTATCGCTGGCTTCCGAAGGCAGTTGCACGATTGGCGGCAATCTTTCGACCAATGCAGGCGGAACCGCCGTACTTCGCTATGGAAATACGCGTGAACTTTGTTTAGGGTTAGAAGTAGTTACCGCCGAAGGTCATATCTGGAATGGTCTACGCAGCCTACGCAAAGATAATACTGGATACGATCTTCGGGATGTATTCATCGGCGCAGAAGGAACTCTTGGTATCATCACCGCAGCGGTGCTGAAGTTATTCCCTAAACCAACAAGCGTGGTCACGGCCTTTATCTCGCTCGACAACGTAGAAAATGCACTTCAACTGCTGCACCTGATGCAGCGATATCACGCTGATAGCCTCACCGCTTTCGAACTAATTAACAGTTGCAGTCTCGAACTGGTCCTCCAACACATACCTCAAGTTTCTCGCATCTTTTACGAGAAAACTGCGTATTACGTTCTTCTTGAGTTATCAAATACTGACACATTCGACAATAGCTCCCGTAAGCTCGAATCCAGTATAGAAATCGCTTTCAATCAAGCCTTGATACGGGATGCGGCGATCGCACAGACCTTATCTCAAGCAGCAAACTGCTGGAAGACAAGAGAGTCAATCTCAGAAGCACAAGCGAGACAAGGTAAAAACATCAAACATGATGTATCTCTGCCCATCTCCCGCATTGCTGAATTTGTTAAGGTTTGCGATGCTGCACTCAGCACCGCTTACCCAGGCTGCCAGTTAGTCACCTTCGGTCACCTTGGCGATGGCAATCTTCACTACAACGTGTCCCCGCCAATAGAAATCTCATCTGAAATTTTTCTCGAAAAGCAATGCGAAGTAAATCGAGTTGTGCATGACCTAGTCCATCAATTTGATGGATCAATTTCAGCGGAACATGGGATAGGCGAGTTGAAAAAAGATGAACTTCAACGCTACAAATCGCCAGTTGAATTGGCGATGATGCGACAAATAAAATCGGCGCTTGACCCCCATAATTTAATGAACCCTGGAAAAATTTTTTAGGACAACAAAATGAAAACTTTGTTGATGCTCGCATTTTTATTGGTCGCCCCCATAGCAAACCTACAAGCAGATACGCAGGTGTACAAGTGCAGCAAGAACGGTGTCACAAGTTTCAGCCAAACTCCTTGCGATGGAAGAATTAGTGAATCGCAAAACATAAAGACTTATACACCAAACGCAGAAGATCAAAAAAAGGCCTTCAAAGATAATCAAGTCAGACAAAAAGAATACGATCGATTAATCAAAATTCGCCATGCAGAAGAAGCAAAGCTCGATGCACAGAACCGAGCACTGGCAAAGCAAGCTGCAGCCACACGCAAGCGTTGTGACAATCTAAAGATGCATATAGATTGGGCAAAGGAGGACTATCGAAATGCCAAGCCTAAGAATCAAGCGCAAGCGAAAACAAAATTAAAACGAAGTGAAGAGGTATACGCACTAAGCTGCAAATAACCGAACTCGCTATAATTGAGATTTGGAATGACGCATAGCGAAGTGCGGGAGCGGGAGAGATACTGGCGCGTCGGGAGGGGTTCGAACCCCCGACCCATGCCTTAGAAGGGCATTGCTCTATCCAACTGAGCTACCGACGCACACATATTCTTGCGCGGGACGCGCAAAAATCAGAAGGCTGAATATTACAGGGTATCCCCTCTATATTCAAGCCATGCGGGACACTAATCCTCGCCTAAACTAATTCAAAACTGGGCAAATACTACTTAATACAATCAGCAAGCCGTCTAGCCAAGCGTTGCGCATCGTTAGCATCAGAAGTCTCAACCATCACTCGAATCAACGGCTCTGTTCCCGATGCTCGTATCAGCACTCGCCCTTTACCTACTAATTCTTTTTCCACTGCAGCCTTCTCAGAAACCAAGTGCTCATTTTTTTGCCAATCAAAACCGGGTGTCACTCTTACGTTAATCAGAACTTGGGGAAATAACTGCAAATCATCAAAACATTGATCCAGTGACTTACCATTGCGTTTGAGAGCTGATAAAACCTGTAACGCCGACACGATACCATCACCAGTGGTGTGCTTATCAAGACACAGCAAATGCCCAGACCCTTCCCCGCCCAGCAACCAATTATTCTGTTGCATCAATTCCAAGACATAACGATCGCCAACTTTGGCACGTGCGAAGCCAACTCCTAACTTATTAAATGCCAACTCGACTGCCATATTTGTCATCAAGGTGCCGACGGCACCGGCCACAGGCCCGATCGCAAGACGATCTAATACCATCAGATAGAGAAGCTGATCACCATCATAAATCTTGCCGTTTTTATCGACCATAAGCAGACGGTCTGCATCGCCATCCAAAGCGATACCTAAGTCAGCATGATTTGCTCTCACCGCTAACGACAATGCATCCGGTGCGGTTGCTCCAACTTTGTCGTTAATATTGAAACCATTAGGTTGATTTCCGATGGCAATCACTTCAGCACCAAGCTCATGAAATACGTGTGGCGCAATGTCGTATGCCGCACCATGCGCGCAGTCGACCACAATTTTCATTCCCCGCAAATCCAATTCATTAGGATAGGTGCTCTTACAAAATTCGATATAACGCCCATTTGCATCGCGTAGTCGCTTAGCCTTACCCAACTTATCAGAGCTAACGCATTGCATTTCTTGATCCAACTCTGCCTCAATCGCCAATTCAACGTCGTCTGGAAGCTTTGTACCTTGTGCGGAAAAAAACTTGATGCCGTTATCGTCATACGGATTATGTGATGCCGAGATCACGACGCCCGCAGATAAGCGCAGTGCGCGAGTCAAGTAGGCAATTGCCGGTGTCGGCATAGGGCCAGACAGCATCACATCAACCCCCGCAGCCGCAAAACCTGCCTCTAGTGCTGCCTCTAACATGTAGCCAGACACACGAGTATCTTTACCAATCAATACTGTCGGCTTTGTCGTCCCTGATTGATCAAGCTGTGCCAACACTTTACCGGCAGCATAACCAAGACGCATCACAAAATCAGGGGTAATTGGCTTAACACCAACCTTGCCGCGAATACCATCCGTACCGAAATATTTTCTCGCCATAATTTTCTTATCCTTTCTTATAGGGCTTCGTTATTCTTATTGTAAACCGCATCCCATACTTTGAGAGCATCAACCGTTTCGGCAACATCATGAACCCGTATGATTTGCGTGCCTTGAGCATACGCTGCAAGCGCTGCAGACAAGCTGCCAGCGAGCCTGTGCTCAACTGGTTTCTCGGTAATAGCACCAATCATGGATTTACGTGATAAGCCTGCGAGAACAGGCAAATCAAGCTCAATCTTCAAGCTCTTTATCTTGCGTAAAAGCTCAAGATTATGCTCCAGAGTTTTCCCAAAGCCGAAACCAGGATCGACGCAAAGACGCGAACGTTCTACTCCCAAACGAATCAATTCATTTGTATGAAGCTTCAAAAAATCAGACACTTCAGCGAAGACGTTCAGATACTGTGGAGCGACCTGCATGTCTGTTGGTGAATTCTGCATATGCATGACACAGAGGCCCACATCACTATTCAACACGGCTTCACGTGCCGCGATCGAACCAAATCCGCGGATATCGTTGATCATATCAGCGCCGGCAATGATGGCTTCGCGCATTACCTCGGGCTTGTAAGTATCTACCGAGATTGCGCGACCAGAATCTCGCAAGGCGTAAACCAAAGGTATGACTCGATGCAACTCATCTTCCAACGATACAGGCGCCGAACCAGGCCGACTTGATTCACCACCAATGTCGATAATGTCGACACCCTGCTCTATCATCTGCTCTGCATGTGACAAAGCGTGATCTAAAGATTGATATTTTCCACCATCCGAAAATGAGTCCGGTGTTACATTTAAAACACCCATCACCAATGGTTTCACTCGTATCGCAGGATCCGAGGAATGCATGCGGAAACGATATCGTCCGCAGTCAAAAAAAGCTGTCGTCATAAAAATTTAGGGTGAGGATCACTCCCCACCCTAGCATATACATTGAACAATAAAGCGCTCTTACAATCGACGATTAGGCCGGTGCAGTTGCATTTGGCGACACACCACCTGGAGGTGTATCTGAAGAAGATTTACGCACAGACGAAACCGACTTCGGTGGTGTTGGTTCAATACCCTTCATGATGTCATTGATCTGCTCAGCATCGATCGTTTCCCACTCCAACAGCGCTTTCGTCATCGCTTCGACTTTGTCACGATTCTCTTCCAATAAACCGCGTGCGATGGCGTACTGCGCGTCGAGAATAGTCCGAATTTCAGCATCTACTTTTTGCTGAGTTGCTTCAGAGATTGTCTTGGAACTGCCGCCGAAGTAACCTTGATCTTGACTATCTTCATATACCATCACGCCCAAGGTATCCGACATACCAAAACGCGTCACCATGGCACGAGCTAACTTAGTCGCCCGTGAGAAGTCATTCGATGCGCCTGTCGACATCTGACCAACAAAAATCTCTTCTGCGATACGGCCACCAAACAAGATCGCGATCTCTTCCAACATTTTGTCTTTGTAGCCACTAATTTGGTCATGCTCTGGCAACTGCCATGTCAAGCCGAGTGCATTGCCGCGCGGCATAATCGTGACTTTATGAACCGGATCAGCCTTAGGCAACAGTTTCGCAACCACTGCATGACCAGATTCATGATAAGCCGTGTTGGTACGCTCATCTTCACGCATCACCATAGATTTGCGCTCTGGCCCCATGTAGATTTTGTCTTTTGCGTCTTCAAAGTCTTGCATCTCCACCAAACGCTTATTGCGACGTGCAGCAAACAAAGCAGACTCATTAACCAAATTGGCGAGATCAGCACCGGAGAAGCCTGGCGTACCGCGCGCCAAAATATCAGCTCGCACATCTGGGGCAATAGGAACCTTACGCATGTGTACGTTCAAGATTTGCTCACGTCCACGAATATCCGGCAAACCAACCGTCACTTGGCGATCAAAACGACCTGGGCGCAACAATGCTTTGTCCAATACATCGGAGCGGTTAGTAGCAGCAATAACAATGACGCCAGAGTTCGGCTCGAAACCATCCATCTCCACCAACATTTGGTTCAGAGTTTGTTCGCGCTCATCATTACCACCACCCATACCTGCACCGCGATGACGACCTACCGCATCAATCTCATCAATAAAAATAATACAAGGAGCATGCTTCTTTGCGTTATCGAACATGTCGCGAACACGTGATGCACCAACACCAACGAACATTTCGACGAAATCTGAGCCGGAAATAGTAAAGAATGGGACTTTCGCTTCACCTGCAATAGCACGCGCCAACAAAGTCTTACCAGTACCTGGAGGACCTACCATCAATACACCACGTGGAATACGTCCACCGAGCTTCTGAAACTTACTTGGATCTCGCAAGAAATCGACTACCTCACTTACCTCTTCTTTAGCTTCATCACATCCTGCGACATCGGCAAAGGTAACATGGTTGTTGGTCTCATCGAGCATACGAGCTTTTGATTTACCGAAAGAGAATGCACCACCCTTGCCTCCTCCTTGCATCTGACGCATGAAGAAAATCCAGACACCTATCAATAACAAAATTGGGCCATAGCTCCACAAAATCTTCTCAATAAATGAAGGTTCATCTGGTGCTTTCGCATCAAATTTGATGTTGTTATCTACGAGATCCTTAACCAATCCTCGCTCTTGACGAGGCACTTGAGCTTTGACTTTCTTACCATCTTGTGTTGTTCCGACAATGGAGAAGGTCGAGTCATCGAATGTCGCTTCTTTAATTCGCTTGGATTTCACATCATCCAAGAAATCAGAATAACCAACTATAGTCGCACCTGCAGCGAGGTTCTTACTGGTGAAATTGTTAATGACCATGAAGAGGATCAATAACACAACTCCCCACATCGCCAGTTTGGTCATATTTGAATTATTCACGAAAACTCCTTGGGTGCATTTTTGTACAAAGTGCCGCGGTCCATTTTAATCACGCAAAACAACTTGCACTGGTAAACGTTTATTCTACTCGTAATGAATAGAGCTTGCTGCAGTTGATATGCTGGCGAGCTTGACAATTATCAAGGGGTAAATCGCCTTAATTTGAATTTTTTAAGCCTTTGCCAAGCAAAAACACTTCTGCCGACTTATCTTTACTCGCTTTGGGCTTTTTGTTCGCCACAATCTTGAACTCGTTTTTAAATAGCGTTACGAGCGTATTATAGCTCGGACCATGGAAACATTTGACCAACAACGCACCATTTGGTTTCAAGTGAGCCTTAGCAAAATCCACTGCTAGCTCGATGATATACTCAACTCGCGCTGCATCCGTTGTGGAGTTACCCGAAAGATTGGGCGCCATATCGGATAATACTATGTCAACTTTTTTTCCTTCAAGATGAGTTTCTAACTGGGCGAGAATGGTTTCTTCACGAAAATCTCCCTGGATGAACTCAACATCTGCGATTGGCTCCATCGGTAACAAATCCAGTGCATAAATTGCACCATGAATGCCGCCACCCTCTTTACCAGAGAGTTTCTGCCTCACATACTGAGACCATCCCCCGGGCGTCGCCCCAAGATCGACAATAATTTGACCACTTTTGATCAGTTTCTCATTTTCATCTATCTCTTTAAGCTTATACACAGCACGTGACCGGAAGCCCTCTTTTTGTGCTAATTTCACATAAGGATCATTAATATGATCGTGAACCCAATTTTGATTGAATTTATTCTTGGCCATTGGCGTAAAATACTGCTTTTAAAGGAATTTATATGTCAAACGAAGCTACAACCGCAACTTCAACACTAAAATCAAAACTAAAATCGAAACTCACCCCTGCTGAACGTAGCGAATTGCGTGCGGAAGCTCATGGGTTGAAACCTACAGTCATCATTGGTGAAGCGGGCCTTACTGCATCAGTCAAAAAAGAAATCGATGCGAGTTTGAATTCTCATGGTCTCATTAAGGTGCGCGTTTTCGGTGATGACCGTGAAGCACGCATCGAAATGTACGAAACAATCTGCACCGAACTTGGTGCCGAACCAGTACAACACATCGGCAAGTTACTGGTTATTTACCGTCCCAAATTAGAAGGCACGAAAGAAACAAAATTCGTCAAACGCGGTAAGGGTTTACGGGAAGTGACAGTAGTTAAGCCTAGCGCAAGTGGCACAAAAAAACCATCTGTTTCTAAGGTTCTGGTCAAAGGCAACGAACGCGTGACCCAAGGTGGTAACATCAAGCGTGCTAAACCGCGTCAAAAGAGTGTCAAAAAGTCAGCTGCTTAATACTGACACACTCGTGAACACTTCATACAAAACAAAGGGCACAGCGAGTGCCCTTTGTTTTTAGCGACAAGCGCAATTTAGATGTATTGCACTTCTAAAATTTCGTATTCTCGAACGCCTGCTGGTGCTTGAACGCCAACCACATCACCTGCGTATTTACCAATCAACGCGCGTGCAATTGGAGAAGTAATTGAGACTTTACTCAACTTCAAGTCGGCCTCGTCTTCACCGACGATTTGATACGTAACTTTTTGCCCGTTTTCCAAGTCCTCGAGGTGAACTGTTGAAGCAAAGACAACGCGACCTTCTGCATCCAATTCCGTTGGATCAATGATTTGTGCTGCGCTCAACTTGCTATCAAGTTCGGCAATACGGCCTTCGATAAAAGCTTGACGCTCTTTTGCCGCGTCGTATTCCGCATTCTCAGACAAGTCGCCTTGTGCGCGCGCTTCAGCAATCGCATTAATCACTTCAGGACGTTCTTTCGTCTTCAGCTTATGCAACTCTTGCTTGAGCAATTCTGCACCAAATTTTGTCAGGGGTACTGTACTCATAGCTTACTACTCAATGTAAAAGGTTAAAAATATTGTGCTTTCTGCACTATCGGTAATTCGACCACAAAAATTACCGCACCAAAAATAGAGAGGTCACAGAGATAACGCATCACGTTACCTGTTGTGACCTCAGCATTTACTTCTTGAAATCGTTAAGATCGCCATCACAGCGATCTCGATTTTTGCTTAGTGTAAAGACTTATGCAGACCTTGTAAATCATAGACATGCAATTGATTGAGATGACGCATACCTTCCACCGCCGCCTCAGCACCTGCAATCGTCGTGATAGTCGTTGCACCAGATCCCAAGGCCGCCACACGAATTGAGCGAGAATCTGCAATTGCATTACGCTTCTCTTCAACCGTATTGATGACCATCACGATTTCGCGGTTTTTAAGCATATCGACAACGTGTGGACGTCCCTCAGCAACCTTGTTCACTGGTGCACATGGCACGCCAGCAGCCGAAATTGCTGCCGCAGTGCCTTTTGTTGCCAACAACTCAAAGCCCATCGCGACCAAATTCTTGGCAATGTTAATAGCACGTGGCTTATCCGCATTTTTCACAGTCAGGAAAACTTTGCCTGAAGTTGGCAACTTAATACCCGCACCCATCTGTGATTTTACAAAAGCTTCGCCAAACGTGCGGCCAACGCCCATCACTTCGCCAGTGGATTTCATCTCTGGACCAAGAATCGTATCAACACCCGGGAACTTCACGAATGGGAATACTGCCTCTTTAACACTGAAGTAGGAAGGAACCACTTCTTTGTAGATGCCTTGAGAATCCAAAGACTGTCCCACCATGCAACGAGCAGCAATCTTCGCCAATTGCAAGCCAGTAACCTTAGAAACATAAGGAACCGTGCGTGATGCGCGAGGATTCACTTCAAGTACATAAACGATGTCTTCGCCATCTTTTTGCTGGATCGCAAACTGTACGTTCATCAAACCAACGACGTTCAAGCCTTTTGCCATCAAACTCGTTTGACGTTTGAGTTCATCGATTGTTGCTTGTTTCAATGAGTAAGGCGGCAATGAACATGCAGAGTCACCAGAGTGAACACCTGCTTGTTCAATGTGTTCCATCACGCCACCGATAAAGGTGCGAGTGCCGTCTGACAAGCAATCAACGTCAACTTCGATCGCATCGTTCAAGAAGCGGTCAAGCAATACTGGCGAATCGTGGGAAACTTTAACCGCTTCGCGCATGTAGCGCTCGAGGTCACGTTGTTCGTGCACGATTTCCATCGCACGGCCGCCCAAAACGTAGGATGGACGAACCACCAATGGATAACCAATCTCCTGCGCCAAGGCCAAAGCCTCTTCTTCTGTACGCGCAGTACGATTTGGCGGCTGACGCAACCCTAGGTCTTGCAACATTTTTTGGAAACGTTCACGATCTTCCGCAGCATCGATCATATCTGGCGAGGTACCGATAATCGGCACACCATTAGCTTCTAATTCCAATGCCAATTTCAACGGCGTTTGACCACCGTATTGCACGATCACGCCGACTGGTTTTTCCAGCTCAACGATTTCCAACACATCTTCTAGAGTCAAGGGCTCGAAGTACAAACGATCAGAAGTGTCGTAGTCAGTCGAGACTGTTTCCGGGTTACAGTTGACCATGATGGTTTCATAACCGTCGTCACGCATCGCGAATGCTGCATGAACGCAGCAGTAATCGAACTCGATACCTTGGCCAATACGGTTCGGGCCGCCACCCAAAACCATAATCTTCTTCTTATCGGTTGGAGCAGACTCACACTCTTCTTCATAGGTTGAGTACATATACGCCGTATTCGTCGCGAACTCACCGGCACAAGTATCGACGCGCTTATACACAGGACGTACATTCAATGCCTTACGTTGCGCACGAACCGCAGCTGCGGTTGTTTTCAAGAGCTTTGCCAAACGACGATCAGAAAAACCTTTTTTCTTCAATTTCAACAACACTTCTTTGCTGATAGCGTCGAGCGACTGCGTTTCCAACCACAATTCGATATCAACGATATCTTTAATTTGCACCAAGAACCATGGGTCGATACGCGTCAATTGATGAACTTCTTCCACTGTGAAGCCTTGAGCAAAAGCATCACCGACGTACCAAATACGATCAGGACCAGGCGCACCCAATTCTTTTTCTAACACTTCGCGGTCTGTCGTCTTCTCGTTCATTCCATCTACGCCAACTTCCAAACCACGCAAGGCTTTTTGGAAGGATTCTTGGAATGTACGACCGATGGCCATCACTTCACCGACAGACTTCATTTGTGTCGTTAAACGATTGTCTGCAGTCGGGAATTTTTCAAATGCGAAACGCGGGATCTTAGTCACGACGTAGTCGATCGAAGGCTCGAACGATGCTGGTGTTTGACCGCCGGTAATTTCATTGCGCAATTCGTCGAGCGTAAAGCCCACTGCCAATTTCGCTGCGATTTTCGCGATCGGAAAACCAGTGGCTTTCGAAGCCAAAGCCGATGAGCGAGAGACACGTGGATTCATCTCAATAACGATCATGCGTCCATCTTCAGGATTAACTGAGAACTGCACATTCGAACCACCGGTATCAACACCAATTTCACGCAACACTGCCAAAGAGGCATTACGCATGATTTGATATTCTTTATCAGTCAAAGTCTGCGCTGGCGCCACAGTGATAGAGTCACCAGTATGTACGCCCATTGGATCTAAGTTTTCGATTGAGCAAACGATAATGCAGTTATCCGCTTTATCGCGGACAACTTCCATCTCGTATTCTTTCCAACCGATCAGAGACTCTTCAATCAATAATTCACTAGTTGGAGAGGCTTCCAGACCACGCTTACAGATCGTTTCGAATTCTTCCTCGTTGTAAGCGATACCGCCACCGGTTCCACCCATTGTGAAAGATGGGCGAATAATGACTGGGAAACCAATGCGTTTTTGCACTTCCCAAGATTCATCCATAGTATGAGCTACGCCAGAACGCGCAGAACCCAAACCAATCTTGGTCATCGCCTCTTTAAATTTCGAACGATCTTCGGCTTTATCAATGGCTTCTGGTGTCGCGCCAATCAACTCGCACTTGTACTTTTCAAGTACACCATGACGATGCAGATCCAAGGCGCAGTTCAACGCCGTTTGACCACCCATCGTCGGCAAAATTGCATCTGGACGCTCTTTATCGATAATGCGTTCAACGATCTGCCAAGTGATTGGTTCAATGTATGTAACGTCGGCCATCTCGGGATCGGTCATGATGGTCGCAGGATTGCTATTGACCAAAATAACTTTATAGCCTTCTTCACGTAACGCTTTACAAGCTTGTGCACCAGAATAGTCGAACTCACATGCTTGGCCAATTACGATCGGACCAGCACCAATAATCAGAATACTTTTTATATCAATACGTTTTGGCATTTTAATTCTTCTCCATCGTTGCAGCTGACTTTGCAACTTTCATCAAGGACGTGAAACGATCAAACAGGTAAGCAATATCATGCGGACCTGGTGAAGCTTCAGGATGTCCCTGGAAGCAGAATGCCGGTTTATCTGTACGCGCAAATCCTTGCAATGAACCGTCAAACAAAGACACGTGTGTCACGCGGCAGTTGTCTGGTAAAGAACTCGCATCCACTGCAAAGCCGTGGTTTTGAGAAGTGATCAAGACTTGTTTACTATCGAGATCTTGCACTGGGTGATTCGCACCGTGGTGACCAAACTTCATCTTCAGGGTTTTCGCGCCTGAAGCCAAAGCCATAATTTGATGACCTAAGCAGATACCGAAAGTAGGAATACCTTTTTCAATTAATTCTTTAGCTGCTGCAATGGCGTAATCACATGGCTCTGGATCACCAGGACCATTCGACAAGAACACACCATCCGGATTCAAGGCCAACACGTCTGCTGCGCTCGATTGCGCTGGCAATACCGTGACTTTGCAACCACGCTCAGCCAACATGCGCAAGATATTGCGCTTTACGCCGAAATCAAAAGCCACTACGTGGAACTCAGGATTCGCCAATTTTCCGTAACCTTGACCTAGCTTCCATTCGGATTCGGTCCATTCGTAGGACTTCGTCACTGAAACGACTTTTGCCAAATCCATGCCAGACAAACCTGGGAAAGTTTTTGCTAACTCTAATGCTTTTGCTGCATCCGCACCGACCAAAATCGCGCCACCTTGCGCACCTTTTTCGCGCAAGATACGCGTCAATTTTCGCGTATCAATACCAGCGATTGCCACAATGTTTTGCGACTTTAAGTAGTCAGACAAAGATTGCTCAGAGCGGAAATTAGACACTTGCATCGGTAAGTCTTTAATAATCAAACCTGCAGCATGAATTTTTTCAGACTCGACGTCTTCACTATTAATACCGGTATTACCGATATGTGGATAGGTTAGAGTAACGATTTGAGAGCTATAACTAGGATCAGTCAAAATTTCCTGATAACCAGTCATGGAGGTATTGAAGACGACTTCACCGATAGTGTGTCCGTTGGCACCGATGGAAACGCCTGTAAAAATCGTGCCGTCAGCGAGGGCAAGAATGGCGATGGCATCGGGATTGGAACTTAAGGACTGCGGAATGGGCAGCAAGGGCAACTCCTGTAGTGTTACCGTCGCTGCGCGCCAAAACATCGATCGTTACTGACTGTCCCTAAATAGTATTGCGCTATCCAGAGAATGAGAAACTATCAAAGTAGAGAGTGATTTTTTGGATATGCGCTACGACGAGATTTGAATAAGCTAAACCCTCGAATTATAGCGCATTTAGAGCCCCCAAGCAATCGAAGTGAATGCAAAACCACCATCTTTCCCGAACAAGATCCGGCATTCGACAGGAAACCTGCTTTAATCAACAGGCTAAACAAAAGTCGCAAAAGATTTGGTGAAGCATGCGTTTATCCGGATAATAAGGTTTTTCCTGCATGAAATTATTCAACCGTGTTTTCAATATTAGCAGATCAAATTAACAACATCTTGCCGCAAACGCAATGCACCAAATGCGGATTCCCCAATTGCAGATCTTATGCAGAAGCAATTGCGAGCAACAAAGCCAACTTCAACCAATGCCCTCCAGGCGGTGCAGAGGGCATCAATAGAATTGCTTTGGCAATTCAAAAACCAGCAATCCAACTCAATATTGAGCATGGACTGGAACGTCCCCGCCCAGTCGCATTTATAGATGAAAACGTATGCATAGGATGCACGCTATGCATACAAGCCTGCCCAGTCGATGCCATCATGGGTGCAAACAAACAAATGCACACGGTCATTCCAGAGCTCTGCACTGGTTGCGATCTCTGCGTTGAACCCTGTCCAGTCGACTGCATCACGATGATTTACGAAGACAGTAGTGCGACAGGATGGGACGCTTGGTCAAACGAACAGGCTCAAGCAGCACGTGAGCGCTTTGAAGCCCGTGAAATACGTCTCGTTCGTGAAAAGCAAGAGAATGAAGCTCGCCTTGCATTGAAGGCACAAGAAAAACTAAAGCTAGTTAACGCGGAAATCCCTGAAACACAAGCGGAACTCGATGAAAAAGAACGCAAACGCAGAATCATTGCCGATGCGATTCGCAAAGCCGCCCTTAAGAAAAACCCAAGCAACAGCCAATTGGACGAGACGCAAAAATGAATGAGCAAAAGCGCCATGAGATTTTTTCCCGCTTGCGCAATGAAAATCCTCACCCCACAACTGAGCTTGAATACACGAGCCCATTTGAACTTTTGATCGCTGTGCTTTTATCTGCTCAAGCCACCGACGTCTCGGTAAATAAGGCGACACGACGGCTCTACCCTATCGCCAATACGCCTGATTCCATATTCAAATTGGGTGTCGATGGCTTGATCCCCTACATCCAAACCATCGGCCTTTTCAGAACCAAGGCCAAAAATACCATTGAGACCTGCCGCATTTTGCTTGAGCAGCACCAGGGACAAGTTCCGCGCAATCGCGAAGCGCTCGAAGCGCTGCCAGGCGTTGGCCGCAAAACCGCCAATGTCGTTCTCAATACCGCATTTGGCGAAGCGACTATCGCAGTCGATACACACATTTTTCGAGTATCCAATCGCACCGGCATTGCGCCAGGCAAAAATGTCGATGTAGTTGAACAGAAACTACTCAAGTTTGTACCTAAGGAATTTAAACTCGACGCCCATCACTGGCTCATCTTGCACGGACGCTATACCTGTCTCGCCCGCACGCCGAAGTGCTGGAACTGCATGATTCAAGATCTTTGCGAATACAAAGAAAAAACGCCTTTACCAGAATCTGTGTAAAGGCGTTTTAATTACCTCAGCGTGCAAGATCAAACGATTTTGCATGCCTCCTCAAATGTTAAACGAGGCGAACGTGGGAATAACTTTTCTGCATCTCCATAACCAATATTGCAGACAAAGTTAACTTTTACATTCGTACCCGCGAAAAATTCCGCATTAATCTTCTCTGCATCAAAGCCAGACATTGGCCCGCAATCCAAACCCAGAGCACGAGCGGCCATCATCAGGTAAGCACCTTGCAAGCTCGAATTTCTAAATGCTGTCGATTCTACAACCGCATCATTCCCTTCAAACCAAGAGCGAGCATCTGGCGCATGTGGAAACAGTTGCAAGAGTTTTTCGTAGAACGCCATATCCATACCAATAATTGCAGTGACCGGCGCTTTGCGCGTTTTATCTGCATTGCCGGGCGACATGCAAGCCACCAATTTTTCTTTCTGCTCAACCGACTTGACAAACACAATGCGTGCAGGCGAGCTATTGGCTGAAGTCGGCGCCCATTTCATGGCTTCATACATGGCATGAATTTGTTCATCGCTGACCAACTTATCCAGCCATTCGTTGTGGGTACGCGCGTTTGAAAACAGCAAAGCTAATTGTTCTTGATTTAACATTCTTTGACCTCCAATGATGAAGCCAAGATCATATCTCAAAACCAATTCTTTTTCTGAGCACTAACGCACGAAGCGACGCATCGTGATGGCAAAGCAAATTTCACGGTAAAATCGCGACCTTAACTTAATTCAGTCAACTATGTTTAATCCTAGCCAAGCCGATGTCAGGCGCTTTTTTTGTGAAACTTTTCGTAAATACCAAGCAAAAGAACTCCTGACGCCCCTCGAAACTATAGCCGCCGACTGGATCGCCGAACATCCAGAATATGCTGACGACTTTCGTGATGTGGATGCGGCGTTGGCGCGGGACTATAGTGTAGACAATGGCAAGACAAATCCCTTCCTACATCTCTCCATGCACTTGACCATCGCAGAACAAGTGACGATCAATCAACCGCATGGCGTGCGGATTGCCTATGAGGCACTGGCACACAAGAAGAGTTCGATTCACGAAGCACATCACGAGATGATGGACTGCCTCGGGGAAATGATCTGGAACTCTCAGAGAAACGGCACGCCACCTGACGGTGAAGCGTATATCGCATCTCTGCTACGCCGCGCCGGAAAATAAAAAAAGCCGCGTTTAACTCGCGGCTTTTTCAGCTTAACTCCAGCTTAATATCAGCTTTGACTGATATTAAATTATTTTTTCAACACCAAATCTGTTGGCAAACTATTGAGGTAGGCAGAAATATTTTCAATGTCTGCGTTACTCAATGCTTTCGCTTGACCTTCCATGATCGCATTACTACGACCCGCCAAACCATTTGCACCGCGTTGGTAAGCTTTCAACGCTTGTACCAAATAATCCTTATGTTGGCCAGCAAGCTTTGGGTAGCTTGGATCAATTGGGTTTGTAAATTTATCGCCGTGGCAAGACACGCAGTTAAATTTCGCAACAGCCTCTTTGCCAGCTGCAATGTTACCACCTGCATGAGCTGCAGAAGCAGCAACCAGCATCAATACCAATAAAGAGATCTTTTTCATGAATTCCTCGGCTTATTTTTGTTGTGAGTAGTAAGCTGCCAAATCAGCAATATCTTGGTCGCTCAAGCTACCTGCGATACCGCGCATCGATGGATGCTTGCGATCACCTTTACGATAAGCTTCCAAGGCACTCTTGATGTAGCCTTCGCTTTGGCCGCCGATCATAGGCACTTGGTAAACTTGAGGAAAAGTAGCTTTGTAGCCTGGAATCGCATGACAACCGATGCACATTGCTACTTTGTTTTTTGCAGCGTTTGCATCGCCTTTGATCTCTGCTGACATTGCCAGCTGTGTAACACTCGCCAACGCGAGTAAAGCGAATAATTTTTTCATATTAGCCAAGTGAATAATCGAAGTGACGGATTGATTTAAATCAGTATTTTAGCCGATAAAACTTAATTTTGCGCAAATTTCGAATGGGAAATACCGAATAAGTCTGGACATCGTGACGATTGCAACACAGGATGAATCACATCTTCCCTCTAAACTTTTCAACAAGTTTTGCTAGTACAAATCCGACAAAGAACAATTTAGAAGTACTCGTCACTTTCAAAAACGAGAAAGTGTTTATACTCCTCATCATCATTTATTCAAAACAATAAGCGCAACTATTCCATGACAACACAACTGCGATTTGAGGGTGCCGACAATTATGTCGCTACCGACGACTTGAAGTTAGCGGTGAACGCCGCCTTGACCCTACAACGCCCGCTGTTAATCAAGGGTGAACCTGGCACTGGCAAAACCATGCTGGCAGAAGAAGTCGCAGCAGCGCTGAACATGCCGCTTCTACAATGGCACATCAAGTCGACGACCAAAGCTCAGCAAGGTCTCTACGAATACGATGCCGTGTCTCGCTTACGAGACTCTCAACTTGGCGATGAACGCGTAAAAGACATCCACAACTACATTGTAAAAGGTGTGCTATGGCAGGCTTTTACCGCAGAACAGCCTGTGGTCTTGTTGATCGATGAAATTGATAAGGCAGACATTGAATTCCCAAACGATTTATTGCGTGAACTAGATCGTATGGAATTCTATGTCTACGAAACGAGAGAAATGGTCAAGGCAAAGCATCGCCCATTAGTGATCATTACCTCGAATAACGAGAAAGAATTGCCGGATGCGTTCTTACGCCGTTGCTTCTTCCATTACATCAAGTTTCCTGATAAGGAGACGATGCAAGCAATTGTTAATGTGCACTTTCCAAATTTAAAGACCGAACTCATTACATCGGCACTCGAATCGTTTTATCAAATTCGCGAAGTGAATGGTCTCAAGAAAAAACCATCGACCTCCGAACTAATTGATTGGCTAAAACTGCTATTAGCGGAAGACATACCTTTAGAAGCATTGCAATCAAAAGACTCGAAACATGCTGTACCACCTTTGCATGGCGCATTGCTCAAGAACGAACAAGACGTGCATTTATTTGAACGTCTGATGATGATGTCGCGCAACCATCGCTAACTGGCGGCATCAGCATTTCACCTAGATACACATAAAAAAACCACCCGACATAGTATCCGGGTGGTTTTTAATTTCAGTCTAGAAAACTAGACCTAATCATGACTAATCGATCGCGAAATTAGTTTTTCGATTGATCAACCATCTTGTTTTTAGCAATCCAAGGCATCATCGCACGCAACTTAGCGCCAACTTGCTCGATTTGATGCTCAGAGTTTAAACGGCGACGCGAGATCAAGGTTGGAGCACCTGCTTTGTTTTCCAAAATAAAGCTCTTCGCGTATTCACCCGTTTGAATGTCTTTCAAACATTGACGCATAGCCTCCTTGGTTTGAGCAGTAACAACACGTGGACCTGTCACATATTCGCCGTATTCCGCGTTATTCGAAATCGAATAGTTCATATTGGCGATACCACCTTCGTAGATCAAGTCAACAATCAACTTCAATTCGTGCAAGCATTCGAAATACGCCATTTCGGGTGCGTAGCCAGCTTCAACCAGAGTTTCAAAGCCCGCTTTGATCAACTCAACAGCACCGCCGCACAGAACAGCTTGTTCACCGAACAGATCTGTTTCTGTCTCTTCACGGAAGTTCGTTTCGATGATACCGGCGCGTCCACCACCATTCGCCATGGCGTAGGACAAGGCGATATCACGAGCGGAGCCCGATTTATCTTGATACACAGCGACCAAGTGAGGTACACCGCCGCCTTGCGTATAAGTTGCACGTACTGTGTGACCTGGCGCCTTAGGAGCGATCATGATCACGTCCATATCAGCGCGCGGCACAACTTGACCATAATGAACGTTGAAGCCGTGGGCGAATGCCAATACAGCACCTTGTTTCGCGTGAGGAGCAACATTTTCGTTGTAAACCTGAGCGATATTTTCATCTGGCAGAAGGATCATGATGACGTCTGCTTCTTTCACCGCATCATTAACTTCAGCAACTTTCAAGCCTGCATTTTTTGCCTTATCCCAAGATGCTCCACCTTTACGCAAAGCGACAGTAATCTGGCAACCAGATTCGCTCATATTTAAGGCGTGTGCATGACCTTGTGAACCGTAGCCGATGATGGCAACTTTTTTGCCTTTGATCAAAGAGAGATCGCAATCTTTATCGTAAAAAACTTTCATGTTGATATCCTATTAAATTAAATTAAATTGTATGTAAATAATCGAAAAACGAAATTGAACTTTATGTCTGGTGACAATCTGAACCGCAGAGACACCGAGTGCGTAGAGGAAGAGCCAGCAATACTCTGCATCCTCTGCGCCTGTGCGGTTTTACTTCTTCTGCTAGATCTGATTAAACCTTGAGGATGCGTTCACCACGGCCAATACCTGATCCACCGGTACGAACCGTCTCTAGAATCGCCGTGCGCTCAATGGAGTCGATAAAAGCATCGAGTTTCCCTTTGTTGCCGGTCAATTCTATGGTGTAGCTTTTCTCAGTCACATCGATGATGCGCCCACGGAAGATATCCGCAGTGCGCTTCATTTCTTCACGCTCTTTACCAACGGCTCGCACTTTAATGAGCATGAGTTCTCGCTCAATGTGCGCACCTTCAGTTAAGTCGACGACCTTCACCACTTCAATCAAACGATTCAAGTGTTTGGTGATCTGTTCAATCACGTCATCAGAACCTGTTGTCACGATCGTCATACGCGACAAGGTTGCGTCTTCGGTCGGAGCGACCGTTAGAGTTTCGATGTTGTAACCACGTGCGGAGAACAAACCGACTACACGTGATAATGCGCCCGCTTCGTTTTCGAGCAATACAGAGATAATGTGTCTCATTACAAATCCTCCGAACCAAGCAACATTTCAGTGAGACCTTTACCGGCTTTCACCATAGGCCAAACCTTCTCGTCCTGATCTGTAATGAAATTCATGAATACCAATTTATCCTTCATCGCGAACGCTTCTTGCAAAGCGCCATCAACGTCCGCAGGGTTTTCAATCTTCATCCCAACATGTCCGTACGATTCCACCAGCTTAGTGAAATCTGGCAAAGAGTCCATATAAGACTCAGAATAACGGCCTGCATAGTCGATCTGTTGCCATTGGCGAACCATACCCAAAGCACGATTATTCAAGAGAATAATTTTCGGTGTCAGATGATACTGCTTACAAGTCGCCAACTCTTGAATACACATCTGGATCGACGCTTCACCTGTCACGCAAGCGACTGTCGCATCTGGGTTCGCCATTTGCACCCCCATCGCGTACGGCAAGCCAACACCCATGGTGCCAAGGCCACCGGAATTGATCCAGCGTTTCGGCTGATTGAATTTATAGTACTGTGCCGCCCACATTTGATGTTGTCCAACGTCGGAGGTGATAAACGCATCGCCTTTCGTCAGTTCACATACCTTCTGAATCACAGATTGCGGTTTAATGATGGTCGATGACTGCTCATAACCCAAGCAATCTTGTGCACGCCATTTATTAATCTGCTTCCACCAATCAGCCAGTGCTTTGGTGTTTGGCTTGGCATCGCCCGTAGACAGTTGGGAGAGCATCTCAACCAAAACGTCTTTCACATTTCCGACGATAGGAATGTCGACCTTCACACGCTTCGAGATTGATGATGGATCAATGTCGACGTGAATAATCTTACGAGGATGCGAAGCGAAGTGCTTAGGATTTCCGATAACACGATCATCAAAACGAGCACCAATCGCAATTAGCACATCGCAGTGCTGCATTGCCATGTTCGCTTCATAGGTGCCATGCATACCTGGCATACCAACGAACTTCTCGTCAGTGGCACGATAGCCACCCAAGCCCATTAAGGTATTAGTGACAGGAAACCCCAGTTGATCGACCAATTTATTGAGTTCTGGTGCAGCATTCGCCAAGATCACACCACCACCGGTGTAAATCATCGGGCGCTCAGCTTGCAACAATAATTGAACGGCTTTACGAATTTGTCCTGCGTGTCCTTTATCGACTGGGCGATATGAACGCATTTCGATTTCTTTTGGATAGTGATAGGTCGTCTTTTGATTACTGATATCTTTAGGAATATCGATCAAGACTGGGCCTGGACGTCCTGTGGTCGCAATAAAGAAAGCCTTCTTTACTGTCTCTGCCAATTGGCGGACATCCTTGACCAAAAAATTATGCTTTACACACGGACGTGTGATACCCACGGTGTCGCACTCTTGGAAGGCATCTTCACCAATGGCATGGCTAGGCACTTGTCCAGAAATGACGATCATGGGAATAGAATCCATGTACGCTGTCGCTAATCCAGTCACTGCATTCGTTACGCCAGGGCCAGAGGTCACCAGAGCGACGCCGACTTTATTGGACGAACGAGAATAAGCATCTGCAGCATGAATGGCAGCCTGCTCGTGACGAACTAGTACGTGTTGAAATTTACGCTGATTAAAAATCGCGTCATAGATGTAAAGAACAGCACCACCCGGATATCCGAATACGTGTTCCACACCTTCTTCTGCGAGGCACTTAACGAGAATTTCTGCGCCAGTGTACTCAGTGTTGCGGTCTGAATTTCTTTCAGCACCGCGTTCCGATTGACGATCGGACGGTCGTTCTGAACTCATCTTGTTTCCTTTCAAGGTCCATTGGAGATTGATCGGATGTTCTTTCCTGACGAAATTCAAGTTTCAATAGCAGTCAACTGACGTTCCTTTTTGTGCGGTCACTCTCCCCTTCTACTATCCGTTGGACAATATTCCAGGCAAAGCTTAATGGCGACTCGTGCGGTCAGGGTATAGCTAAGAAATCTTTAATTTCTCACGCTTGTGGCATGGGTTAGAACAAACAGCTACTAACAATTTACTGATAGTGACTTATTGACAAAGGCATTGTGGGCCAAATCAATAAGTGTGTGTGCCCCGAGATTTTGGGACGAGCCTCTACAGTACTGCGATGCAACAATTTGGTCAAGTATATTTGTTAGACTTTCTGTGAAAACTTAATAAAAAATGATGATAAAGGTTCGTTTCACCAGAAAGCGCAGGACACGATGAGCTTTTTTTGTTAGCATGTGCGCACTTTTGGTGCTTCGCCAATTTGCATGCAGATATTAACTTGCCCATGCATACAGAAAAGTCAACCATATACCTGCCTTTTGCGTTTATCGTTATTACATATTCAGCAAAACTGTATAGGACTCAATCTTTGCGAAGCGAAAGACGTTTATTAAGGCATTGAGAATCTACCCTCCGAATGGCTACAAAAAAAGAACTATCTAACTTTCTCGAAGGCGTAGAACGTCGTGCTTTCAAGCATGCCGTGTACATGGTGCGCAATGAGGAATCTGCACTCGACATCGTGCAGGATTCAATGATTAAGTTATCTGAAAAATATGGTGACAAGCCTGCAGACGAACTTCCCTTGCTCTTTCAAAGAATCCTTCAAAACACTATTCTTGATTTTTTCCGCCGAGAAAAAGTAAGAAACAATTGGGTGAGTTTATTTTCTAACATCACACCATCCAATCAAGAAGATGACAATTTTGATTTATTGGAAAGTTACGCACCAGAAGAAGGCAGTGAAGCAGCAGAGTCAACCGAGAATAAGTTAGAAAGAGAACAAGTTCTCAACATCATCGACGAAGAAATAAAAAAACTTCCAACGCGTCAACGCGAAGCCTTCCTCATGCGTTATTGGGAAGACATGGATGTCGCCGAGACAGCATTAGCCATGGGTTGCTCTGAAGGTAGCGTCAAAACCCATTGCTCTCGAGCAACACACGCATTAGCCGCCGCACTTAAAGCCTTAGGAGTTCACTTATGACTTACGCAAAAGAAAAAGCAGATATCGACTTTGCCTACAAAGTTCGTCGTGCCATGACAGAGTCTGCAGAAAGCATTTCTGAGCCAACATTGGAGCGTCTGGCGAAAGCACGTGAACTTGCGTTGTCGCGTCAAAAACAGTCTAGCCCTACAGCAGCTTTGGCATTTGGCGGCATCTTAGCGGGCAATAACGGCGCCTCATTCTCGCAGAAATCTTGGGTTAAGAAACTTGCGTTTTCGCTACCATTAATTGTACTGGCTGTTGGACTCTATGGAATTTTTGAGTATGAACAGCAGCAACAAATTAACGATCTTGCCGAAATTGATGCGGCTGTATTAGTGGACGAACTGCCACCAGACGCCTATGTAGACAATGGTTTCAATGCCTACTTAAATAAAGACAACAATAAACCAGCGGAACAAAAAACTGAGGAATGAACGTGCTTCGAGGCAAGTCATCAATTATCAAGAATAGCTTCATCTTGGGCGCATTCGGTGTAATCGCTGCTTACATTTCGGTGGCGTCGGCGCCGAGCGCCCACGCCACTGCGCCAACTGGTCCCACAACCACTTCCGCGGGTGCGAATGTCAAATGGGTCAATCTTAGTGCGGATCAAAAAGCAGCGCTATCCCCCTTAGCCGGCGAATGGGATGCGATGGATTCCTTACGACAAAAGAAATGGCTCGGCATCGCGGATAAATATTCCACAATGAAGCCAGAAGAACAAAAACGCATTCAAGAACGAGTAGCGGCTTGGGTGAAATTGACGCCTGAGCAACGAATGATGGCGCGCGAGAATTTTACCAATACCGCAAAGAAAACTCCCGAACAAAAATCCGCTCAATGGCAGCAATACCAACAACTGAGCGATGAAGAAAAACAAAAACTCGCGGCCGAGGCCAAGACCAAAAAGTCGGTGACTGCGATTCAACCAGAATCAAAACGAACTGGCGCAATCATCGAACCTTTAAAAAAGGTCCCAGCAAGTAAAGTTGAGGCCGCAGCAATTTCACAACCTACAGCATCCAAACAGTGACTGAACAGAACTCTCTCGCCCCCATCCCAACACCAAATCTTAAACGTCGCCTCGTATGTATGATCTACGAGGCGCTTTTGGTTTTTGGCGTCATTTTCTTCGCTAGTTTTATTTTTGATGTCGCAACCCAAAGCAAGCATGCCTTAATGCTTAGACACGTACGTGAAGCATTCTTATTTCTCGTAATTGGTACATACTTTGTCTTCTTTTGGCGTCGCAGCGGGCAAACCCTTGCTATGCAAACTTGGCGCATCAAGCTTGTTGACAATAATGGTCAAAAAGTACCGCTAATAAAGGCAATACTGCGATATTTTCTAGCATGGTGCTGGTGCATTCCAGGACTAATTGTAGCCCATCAGTTAGGCCTAAAAAATGCTCAACTCCTTATTCCTGTAGCACTGGGTTTTATGGCATGGGCAACAACCGCGATTTTCGACAAAGATAAGCAATTCTTGCACGATAAATTAGCGAAAACACGCCTAATCCAATTACCCCTTCCCGAAACCAATCCGAAGCAAAACTGAATTTCGCGTCGCACAATCAAGCTGCGATGACAAACTCAAATCAATTAATAAGATTTTGTTTTGACACAATTTTGCATGCACATGTTTGGGGGATTCCCTCAATCAATGATATTCTATTGCCAAATGATCGATATTTACGATTGACAAGATCAATAGGCATTCCCTATGCAAAATAAGACACCAAGACGTACCAGAGACAGAATTCTTGATCTTTCACTGAAGTTATTCAATGACTTTGGTGAACCGAACATCACAACGACAATTATTGCTGAAGAGATGAGCATCTCTCCGGGCAATCTGTATTATCACTTCCGAAACAAGGAAGATATCGTCAACTCACTGTTCCTACAGTTCGAGGAAGAGATCAACAAGAAACTGGCTTTCCCCCAAGGGCGAAAAGCCAACATCCAAGATATTTGGACATACTTGCATCTCACCTTCGAGTTAATCTGGCGTTATCGCTTCTTTTACCGCGATCTCAATGATCTCTTAACCCGCAATCGAAAACTTGAACTCACTTTCAAGCAGATTTTGAATCACAAAATCAAAGTGGCGACAGAGCTTTGCATAGGTTTGCGTGCGGATGGTGAATTTGAAGCGGACGACATTACGATCGAAGCGCTGGCAACCAACATGGTCGTGGTTGCGACTTACTGGTTATCGTATGAATATGTACGTAACCCACGCAAATATACGGAACTGCAGACTATGTCCGAGTCCTTGGCTCGCGGTTGCTATCAAGTGATCGTGCAGATCAGTCCCTATTTGCGCGGCAATACCAAAGTTGTATTCGAGAAGCTTTCGCAAGACTATCTTATAAAAATCAAACAACAGTCTTAATCGATCAAATTCGACGTTATCAATTTATGAAATCAGTCTGCGTTTACTGTGGCTCAGCATCGGGCAATTCGCCCGCTTTTGCCTCCCTCGCGAGAAACCTTGCCGCGCAATTAGTTGAGCATAAATTAGACCTCGTCTATGGCGGTGGCGATGTTGGCCTTATGAAAGTCATCGCAGATGAAGTGATGCGATTAGGTGGACATGTCACTGGGGTCATTCCTCAAGCTCTATTTGATCGTGAAGTTGGGCATCCAGCCTTAAGTAAACTTCATGTCGTGAACAATATGCATGAGAGAAAAGCATTAATGGCAGAGCTCTCAGATGGTTTCATCGCAATGCCAGGTGGCTTGGGGACACTCGAAGAATTATTTGAAATGTTCACCTGGTTACAGCTAGGCTTTCACCATAAACCTCTTGGTCTACTGAATATCGACGGCTACTATGATCATTTACTTAGCTTCCTAGATCATGCAGTCGGGGCTGGTTTTATGAAAGCGGAACACAACGCTCTACTCATTAAGGAAACTGATAGCAGCCTGCTTTTGCAACGCATGCAGCATTTTGAAAACGCCATCAACGGCTATCGTGCAGAGATCACCAAAAATTAGGTCGACTCCATATTGATGGCTGCACAACAGGCCATTTCCAAAGAACAGACAACAATTTCCACATTTCCATCGTTCTGACCGTCAAAATCCGACATAACAGGGTAAAATGTGAATTTCAGACTCATAGAAAGCAATCGAGTCTCAACGATAATCCTTTTGATTGAAAAATAATGAAATTTTCAAAACAATTTTCTCTCTATCAATCCGAAGCCACGCAGTTCATCAACGGCTTAAAGGAAGCAAGTCCACATTTGGAGCAGTCGCAACGCGATGGCCGTGCTTTATTGTGGGACAAAAGCCCAATTGATCTCGACAATCAACGTCGATTGGCTGATGCACGCATCAATCAGCAAGCCTACGTATACCAATCAAAGTAAGATCAAGGCACATAGCTAAAGTTAATGAAGTGGTTTCTTGAGTAAGCTTACTGCATTCACTTAGTCGACTTATGTCAAGCACAAACGCAACCGAGCTACCACCAGCAGGCAGTCACGACACCACACCAGATGTTGTGGATGGACTCGCGTTCGCTAAACTTTATGGTGAACCGCTCTTTAAGCTGCCAAATGATCTTTATATTCCACCGGATGCTCTCGAAATTTTCTTAGAAGCATTCGAGGGTCCTCTTGATCTTTTGTTATATTTGATCCGCAAACAGAACTTCAACATTCTTGACATTCCGATGGCGCAAGTTACGCAGCAGTACTTGCAATATGTTGATCAGATCCGTAAGCACAATCTAGAACTCGCAGCAGAATATTTGTTGATGGCCGCGATGCTAATTGAGATCAAATCTCGCATGCTCGTTCCAAGTAATAAGACGCAAGAAGGCGAAGAAGCTGACGATCCCCGCGCTGCATTGGTCAGACGACTGCTTGAGTACGAGCAAATGAAATTAGCGGCCTACGATTTAAACGCCATGCCACAACTCGGCCGCGACTTTTTACATGCTCAAGTTTTCATCGAGCAAAATACGATTTTACATTGGCCACATGTTGAACTCGTCGATCTACAGCAAGCGTGGGCTGACGTGCTGGGTCGCGCTAAATTGGTGGCTCACCATAAGATTAGTCGAGAAGAATTGTCGGTACGTGAGCACATGAGTGCCATTTTACGCAGATTGCAATCAAGCAAATTTGTCGAGTTTTCAGATTTGTTTGACCCCAGTCGCGGCGCTCCTGTTTTGGTGGTCAATTTCGTTGCCTTACTTGAACTCGCCAAAGAAACACTCATTGAAATTACACAAGCCGAATCATATGCACCAATTTATGTTCGCCTTGCCTATGCTCCCGTTTGAGTTGAAGATCTTAAAGAAAATCTGAGCAGCGTAGAAACAGAACCAAGCTGCGTAAAAAATAAAAACCTATATCCCTCATGAAAATCATTTCCTCCATCGAAGAATTACGCGATCAACTACGCGGTCAACTACGCACTGCTTTTGTTCCCACCATGGGCAATTTGCATGAGGGGCATTTGTCGCTAATGCGTTTGGCACGTCGCCATGGCGATCCCGTGGTTGCATCCATTTTCGTCAATCGGCTGCAGTTCGGACCAAACGAAGATTTTGAGAAATATCCACGTACCTTCCAAGCCGATGTTGAGAAACTTGAAAAAGAAGGCGTTTACGTTTTATTCGCGCCGACCGAAAAAGATTTATATCCCGAGCCGCAAGAATATCGGGTGCAACCACCGGATGACTTGGGCGGCATACTTGAGGGTGAATTCCGCCCAGGTTTTTTTAATGGTGTTAGCACCGTCGTGATGAAGTTGTTTTCCTGTGTTCAGCCAAAAGTCGCTGTCTTTGGGAAAAAGGATTACCAGCAATTAATGATCATCCGAAATATGGCAAAGCAGTTTGCCCTTCCTACTGAAATCATCGCTGCGGAAACTTGGCGTGCCGAAGATGGCCTGGCACTCTCGTCACGCAATGGCTATTTGAGTGCCGATGAACGAGCCGAAGCTCCGATCCTATACCAAACATTGAATCGGGTTGCAGACGAAGTCAGAAGCGGACGTACGGACATCACACAAATCGAACAAGAAGCAATGGCAACACTAGCTGATCGTCATTGGAAGCCAGATTATGTTGCGGTCCGAAAACGAGTCAACCTGCAGGCGCCGAGCACGGACGACATCGCCAACAAAGAAGCTTTGGTCGTATTGACAGCCGCTAAATTAGGTAACACACGCTTAATCGACAACCTCGAAATTTGAGGAACCGCATCCACATGATGTTGCGAATCATTTTCCTACTCACCCTCACCTTCATTTCATTTCAAACGAGGGCAGATGTTTCCATAATTGATGATTCGAAGCGTGTCGTGCACCTCGAAAAGCCAGCCAAGCGTATTATCAGTCTCGCACCCCACATCACTGAACTCGTATTTGCAGCCGGGGCCAGCAACGCTCTGGTTGGAGTCAGTGAGTATAGTGACTATCCTGAAGACGCAAAAAAAATAGCCTCGATTGGCAGTATCTTTGCACTCGATTTAGAACGGATTCTAGCGCTCAAGCCTGACCTTGTGATCATTTGGGGCTCAGGCAATGCCAAACTTCTTGCAAACAAACTACGCGATAACAAACTGACTGTTTTTGAGAACGAACCACATAACTTCGAAGACATAGCGAATGCGATCGAAAAAATCGCTATTCTAGCGGGCACTGAAAAAGTGGGACTTGCGAACGCCCAGCTATTTCGCCAACGCCTCCAGAATTTAACAGCGACCTATCAACTTACGGAGAAACAAAGGCCTGTCGCGGTGTTTCATCAAATGGTTAAGTCACCGTTGATGACCGTTAATCGTGAGCACTTTATTTCCAAAATGATTCAGTTATGTGGTGGAAAAAATGTCTTTGCCGACTTGAAGGACATTAGCGCCACAATCACGGTCGAAGCCCTCATGAATGCCAACCCGGAATTCATCTTTAGTAGCGGCAAAGATAACAGTAAACTTCTCAACGACTGGGTATCCTTTCCAAATCTGATTGCAGTCAAAAAGCAAAATCTGTATAGCATTCCTGGTGATTGGTTACACCGCGCGGGACCTCGAGTACTTGATGCTACTGAAATGCTATGCAAAAAAATCCAAGAAACGCGCAATAAGAATTAACTCTTCTTAGCGCCAATCTCTAGGGTCAACCCGATAAAACGTATAAAGTTGCTGATAAAGTGCCGGATGGTATTGAGCCAATGCGTCAGCGCGTCGAAAGTAGGCCTCCGTTGTGACAGCAAAAAACTCTGCTGGATTAGTCGCGCCGTACGGGTCGATAATAGTTTGAAAGCCTTGCTCCATATCGGCTTGCAATTGTTCAAATTCATGAGTCATCACCTTTGACCATATCTGGTAGGCATCGGCACTCTTGAGCAGCGGCGCACCATTTGTGCTACCGGTTTGGCTATCGAGCTGATGAGCAAACTCATGAAGTACAAGATCATGTCCGTGTGGCTGATCAAGATCGTTGGCAAGAACTTGGTCCCACCCTAGTACGACACGTCCGTCACTCCATGACTCCCCACTTAAACCTTGATTAGTGTGAGTCACAACTCCTCCGCTCTGGACTTCTCTGCGTTGAGCGACAAAAGCGCCTGGGTATAAAAGAATATGAGTGAGATCCGGATACACTTCGGCATCACGGTTCAGCAACAGCAAACAGGCCTTCCCAGCAATAGTAACGCGCATTTCATCGGTTACATTCAATCCATCACAACCGACAAAAGTCTTCTCATGAAGGAACTGCTTAATTCGTTTCTTCAGCTGTAACTGAAGATCGGTCGGCATATATCGGTACTGCGGTAAATTGCGTCGCAAAATCTTGGCATAATTACTTGGGAAAGCCTTGGCCAGAACCTGGCGCAAACGAATGCGCGGCCAAACCACAAACAACAAGACCAGCAATGTAACAATAACCGCAAGAGCGAACATAGGTAGACCTCAGATAAATAGTTTGCGAACTGAGTTGCTTGCCCGCCATGAACCTGCATATGCGTACATCTACACACATTTCAATAGCATGATCGAATTTGCATGAACTTGAACTCACCATAGGAATAAGGGAACAAGAGATCAAAGCATGAAGCAGCAATAACTGCGATAATGTCAAAATTACTCACATCACCATCAGGTTCGCTGTCCTCATCCCATGCGCAAAGGCATCCTCTACGCCGCCACTTGTTATCTTGTCTGGGGCTTGTTCCCTCTCTATTTCAAGGCTCTCCATGACATCCCGTCGTTAGAGATTCTGCTCCACCGTATGGTGTGGGCTTTGGTCTTTCTGGCCTTGGTGTTGAGTGTCCGTCAGCAATGGGCATGGTTAAGAGACGTCCTGAAACAACCGAAGTTACTAGCAGGGTTCGCCGCAAGTGCAACTTTACTTTCAACCAACTGGTTTATCTACATTTGGTCCGTCAATAACGACCGTATCATCGATGCCAGTCTTGGTTACTTCATGACGCCCTTGGTCAACGTATTCCTCGGATTTATCATGTTGAAAGAGCGTTTGCGCCCTACTCAATGGCTGGCGGTCTTATCCGCAGCCCTCGGTGTCGCCTGGCTCACCTTCCATGCTGGGCATTTGCCTTACATAGCGCTGAGTCTTGCGTGCACATTTGGCATGTATGGATTACTACGCAAAACCGCTAGCCTAGGTGCGCTAGAAGGATTGTCACTAGAGACACTTTTATTGTTTCCATTTGCACTTTCGTATCTCATTTACCTTGCGCTACAAGATCAAAATGCTTTTCTCCATGCAAACTGGCAAACCCAAGTATGGATTGTTGCCGCAGGTCCGATTACGGCGATTCCCTTACTACTTTTTGCAGCCGGCGCCCGTCGAATTCCGATGGCGACATTGGGTTTACTACAGTACATATCGCCGTCAATTCAACTGCTTATCGGTGTTCTGTTATTCAATGAAAAATTTAGTCATGAGCGCATGCTTGGATTTTTGGGTATTTGGATAGGCTTGATCATTTACTCAATCGACGGACTCCGTACTAGTTTGCAACAGAGACCAGTTAGTCCGCCCTTTGAGTAGAAAAATATTGCATTAAAAACAGTAAAAATGAGTGCGCACCGGCTTTTTTGTGACCGCCATGTGAAATATCATGTGTTAATGTCGATTCTGCACAAATTTCAACAATTTTTTTGACATCTGAACCTGCATTTCTGCGAAAATTCGCATCTTTATTTTTTTGGCGCGCAAGCGGTTTAACGAACTGGCCCAGGCGTCTCCCGTAACAGGCTTTTTGGAGACCTAAATGAAATTCCGCTTCCCCATCGTCATCATTGACGAAGACTTCCGTTCTGAAAACACCTCCGGTTTGGGCATTCGTGCCTTGGCCGATGCAATGGAAAAAGAAGGCATGGAAGTGCTGGGCGTTACTAGCTATGGTGACCTTTCTCAGTTCGCGCAACAACAGTCACGTGCTTCGGCATTTATTCTCTCCATTGACGATGAAGAGTTCGGTGAAGGCACAGATGAAGAAAGTGATTTGGCATTAAAGCCATTGCGTGCTTTCGTCGAAGAGATTCGCTATAAAAATGCAGATATTCCAATTTATCTGTATGGTGAAACACGCACATCACGCCACATTCCAAACGATATTTTGCGTGAATTGCATGGCTTCATTCATATGTTCGAAGACACGCCCGAATTCGTGGCCCGCCATATTATTCGCGAAGCCAAGTCCTACCTTGACGGCTTAGCGCCGCCCTTCTTTCGAGCCTTGGTCCACTATGCGAATGACGGCTCCTACTCTTGGCACTGTCCTGGACACTCGGGTGGCGTCGCTTTCTTGAAATCGCCTATCGGTCAAATGTTCCACCAGTTTTTTGGCGAGAACATGTTGCGTGCAGACGTTTGCAATGCGGTTGAAGAGCTCGGTCAGTTATTAGATCATACTGGCCCAGTTGCCGCGTCTGAGCGCAATGCTGCACGTATCTTCAACGCGGATCATTGCTACTTCGTGACTAACGGCACTTCAACCTCTAACAAGATGGTATGGCACTCTACCGTTGCGCCAGGAGATATCGTCGTCGTTGACCGTAACTGTCACAAATCAATTTTGCACTCCATCATCATGTGTGGTGCCATCCCTGTTTTCCTGATGCCTACCCGTAATCACCTCGGTATTATCGGCCCAATTCCATTGGAAGAGTTCTCCATGGAAAGCATTATGAAAAAGATCGAAGCGAATCCGTTCGCACGCATGGCAAAGAATAAAAAACCGCGCATTTTGACGATTACTCAATCGACTTATGACGGTGTGTTGTATAACGTTGAAACTCTCAAAGAGATGCTCGACGGCGAGATCGATACTTTGCACTTTGACGAAGCTTGGTTACCGCACGCGACCTTCCATAACTTCTACCAAGACATGCATGCGATCGGCAAAGAACGCCCACGTGCAAAGAAATCAATGATTTTCTCCACTCAGTCAACGCACAAACTGTTGGCGGGTATTTCACAAGCCTCACAGATTTTGGTACGCGAATCTGAGACAGTGAAGCTCGACAAGGACAGCTTCAACGAAGCTTACTTGATGCATACGTCGACATCACCTCAATATTCGATTATCGCTTCATGCGATATCGCAGCGGCCATGATGGAAGCTCCTGGTGGTACTGCATTGGTAGAAGAGTCCATTCTGGAAGCACTCGACTTCCGTCGTGCAATGCGCAAGGTCGACCAAGAATGGGGTCAAGACTGGTGGTTCCAAGTATGGGGCCCTGACCACTTATCCGAAGATGGTGTTGGCACGCAAGATGATTGGATGATTCATGCTGAAGATGATTGGCATGGTTTTGGCAAATTGGCACCGGGCTTTAATATGCTCGATCCAATCAAGGCAACTATCGTCACACCTGGGCTCTCTCTCGAAGGTAAGTTTGGCGAAACTGGCATCCCTGCTTCAATTGTTACCAAGTACTTAGCTGAACACGGCGTCATCATTGAGAAGTGCGGTCTGTATTCGTTCTTTATCATGTTCACCATCGGCATTACCAAAGGTCGTTGGAATACATTATTGACTGCCTTGCAGCAGTTCAAAGATGACTACGATAAAAATCAACCAATGTGGCGGATCCTACCGGAGTTTGCCGCCGCTAATCCGCGTTATGAAGGCGCTGGTCTGCGCGACCTTTGCCAACGCATCCATGAGGTATATAAATCTCATGACGTTGCGCGATTAACGACAGAGATGTATTTGTCTGATATGCAACCAGCGATGAAGCCATCTGATGCATTTGCGATGATGGCGCACCGCGAGATAGAGCGTGTTTCGATTGATGATCTCGAGGGTCGTGTTACAGCGATCTTGTTGACGCCATATCCACCAGGTATTCCACTGTTAATCCCTGGTGAACGTTTCAACAAAACGATCGTCGACTATTTGAAATTTGTTCGTGCCTTCAATGAGCAATTCCCTGGCTTCGAGACAGATTGCCACGGTTTGGTGAAAGCAGAAGTAAATGGCAAGATTGGCTACTTTGTTGACTGCGTCAGACAAGATGGGGAAAACGCCGCTTAAAGCGATCGTTTTCGGGTCAAAATTTGCTGTAATTCCAACAAAAAGCTGTAGGCGCGAGTCTACGGCTTTTTTTACCCCTTCAACAACACAGTTTCCGATATACAATAAGCTCCGTTCTCAACTCACTAAGAAAATCAACATGAGCCAGCTCGGTGCCCTCACACCCATAGATAAAGAACAGATCGCTCTTGGCAAACCACTACCATGGGCAGTTTTTGATGCCTGGGGCAACACCCTACATGAGGCGGGGACGGTCATCACAGACCAAGATGAATTCAATTTAGTCATCGAAGATGGGTATTTCGAAGACTCTCTTGGAGATCCCGTTGCGAATGATCAAACACCGCTACCAGTGGCGACACAAGCGAGCACATTCTCGCAGCCCGCACCAAAAGTAAACGTTGCGCTCGACCCTATCATCGCACCTGCAAGCACAAATACGACGGATTTGAACAAAGAATCCGTCATGCTAGATCTCGACAGCGTGCGATGGCATGTTGGCGAAACGTTTTTCCTCCAGGTGCACGACAATGCTGCGGTTCGTTACACAGTCAAATTGATTGGTTACGTCAAGAATCAATCCATCTTAGTAACAGCGCCTCGCATCGATGGGCGTGGTGCCATCATCCGTGACGGTCAAACCTTCATTGTGAGGGCATTCCCCGGAAAAAAAGCCTATGCATTTACTGCGTCAGCTTTAAAGTCGGTTTACACACCACATGCTTATTTGCACCTCTCCTATCCCAAAATAGTGCGATGCACCGCAATTCGCCAAAACTCACGCGCCAGCGTAAAAATTATCGCTTCGGTCACAGCAGGAGAACCCGAACAAACGGCGGCAGCAACATTGAGTGACATTAGTATGGGTGGTACTTCAGGAATTATCAAACGGCAGATCGGTAAAAAAAACGATAGTGGTGTCATTAAATTCAAAGTCACCACGGCTGGGGAAGATGCCTATTTGACGCTTCCTATCATTGTTCGTTCGATCGTTGAAACAGAGAATGAAGGTGAGTTTCGTTATGGCTTTGAGTTCGTTGATATGCCAACGCAGTCAAAATTAATTTTATCTTCGTTCGTTCACCAAACTTTGGCTGAGACCGAATAACTTGTCATAGTGCTCTACAGTTTGAGCAAATAGCAAAGGAGCGCTTAATGGGATCGACATACTTTACTTCAGCATCTTGGCGTGCATTGAAGCGCCTCGGCATTTGCGCATTGCTTTGCGTTGTGACAGCCTGTGGTCAACAGAACGATAGTGCAGAAACACAAGCGAAAGTGGCGTATTCAGGACCACCTACAGTTGGTGCGTCAAGCATTGTATTCAATGGCCTACGATCAAACTATACAGTCTCTAGCACCCCCTCGGGTTTAAGCGTAGCAGACAAAGTAGGTAGTGACGGCACAACGATTGTCAGTGCAAACATCAAGTCCCTAATCTTTAATGACGTCTCAATCAATTTAGAGATTTCAAGCAAAGCAAATTTAATTAGTAGCAGCGATCTTAACTCTATCATCGAGCTCTATATTGCTTACTTTAATCGGGTGCCTGATGCGAATGGACTAGCCTACTGGATCGATCAATTTAAAGCGGGTGTCAGCATCGATAAGATTGGTGAGTCTTTCTACGCTGCTGCACTTATCTATTCGACGCAAACAGGCTACAGCTCAAGCATGAGCAATGCTGACTTTGTCACCATCGTATATAAAAACGTCCTAGGTCGCCCAACACCAGATAAAGAAGGGCTTGATTATTGGACTAACGCCCTAGCAAACGGAACGGAAACCCGAGGAACCTTGATTCATAAAATGCTGGGTGCCGCGCACACGTTCAACGGTGATCCTACCTATGGTTGGGTGGCGAAACTTTTGGACAATAAAAACCTCGTTTCTCGCGAATTTGCTGTTACTCAAGGACTAAGTTATGTCAGCGAGACAGACTCTATTTCAAAAGGAATGGCGATTGCAGCAACAGTCACCCCACTCGATACTACGGTTGCCAATGGGCTCATCAGCTCGCTCATTGGTACCGCACCTAATACGAAAGACCTCCCAACAATTGGACAAGCATCACGCTTCTTGGGGCAAGCAAGCTTTGGTGCAACAAGCAACGACGTCAATCTCTTGATGTCCACTGGCATCTCCAATTGGATTGATGCTCAATTTACGAAAAACCAAAGCTCGCACAAGGCCTATATGGATACGACGGCAGCTGGCATGCTCAACGGCATTTCTGGTTTAAGCCAGAATAATTTTTTCGAATCATTTTGGCAGCAAGCAGCAACAGGTGAAGATCAGTTAAGGCAGCGAGCGACATTCGCGCTATCTGAAATCTTTGTCATTTCTTTTCAAGACAGTGGAGTCGCCAATTATCCACGTGGAGTTGCATCCTACTATGACACGCTAGCGACCGGCGCTTTTGGAAATTTTAGAACCTTATTAGAAAACGTCAGTTTACACCCGATGATGGGTATATATCTCACCTCGATGCGCAACCAAAAAGAATCTGGCACACGGGTACCCGACGAAAATTATGCTCGCGAAGTCATGCAATTATTCACAATTGGTTTATATCAACTCAATCCAGATGGTAGTCAAGTTATCGTCAACGGCAAGCCAGTTGAAACTTATAGTAGCGCTGACATTCAAGGGCTAGCCAAAGTATTTACCGGTTGGAGCTGGGCTGGTCCCGACAAATCCAATACTCGCTTCTTTGGTGGCAATGCTGACGTCAATCGTGATGTGTTGCCAATGCAAAGCTATCCGGCTTACCATTCGACATCTGAGAAGAAGTTTTTAGGTGTGACCATTTCAGCGCAATCCCCTGCAAACCCAGAGGCTAGCCTTAAAGTAGCTTTGGATACCTTATTTAATCATCCGAATGTTGGGCCATTTATTGGAAAACAATTGATTCAACGCATGGTTACCAGCAATCCGAGTCCCCAATACGTGGCTCGCGTAGCTGCCGCATTTAATGACAACGGCAAAGGAATTCGTGGCGATATGCGAGCCGTCTTTAAAGCTATCTTGACGGATACTGAAGCTAGAAACGAACCGAAGCTCGCCAATGCAGGTACGGGAAAACTACGTGAACCAGTCATCCGACTCGCCAATTGGATGCGCGCCTTTGGTGCCAAATCCACGTCGACATTTTTTAAGTTAACTAGTCTAGATGACCCCTTAACAAGCCTCGCACAATCACCTATGCGTTCGCCAACCGTTTTTAATTTCTATCGACCTGGTTACGTACCGCCTAACTCAGAAATTGCCAATGCCAAACTGGTCGCACCCGAAATGCAAATCGTGGCGGAACCTTCCGTTGTAGGCTATCTCAACTTCATGCGTGACATTATTCCGAATGGCGTTGGCAGTTCTCGCGACGTCAAAGCTGATTACACAAATCTGATCGCCCTTTCCACCACCCCAGATCAATTGGTTGATCAGGTCAATTTGCTTTTGATGGCTAATCAAATGAGTTCAACCTTGCGCAATCAAATTGTCGGTGCGGTTAATTCAATCACAATCCCAGCCACAAATACCACCAACATCGATAACGCCAAGAAGAATCGTGTGTACATGGCAATCTACCTAACGATGGCATCTCCAGAATATCTGGTACAAAAATAAGGAGATCATGATGAGCAAATTAAATGCATCACGCCGTGAATTTTTGCGATTAGGTAGTCTTTTAGGCTCCGCCAGTGCACTGGGTGCCGCAACGCCGTTCGCACTCAATCTCGCCACTATGGGAAGTGCAGCTGCCCAAGGAGCGGTAAGCGACTACAAGGCAATTGTCTGCCTTTTCCTCTACGGGGCGAACGACCATGCAAATACTGTACTGGCGACTGACAGTACTTCGTGGACTCAATACACAACAGTTCGAACGACTGCTGAAGCGGGATCAATCGCTCTGCCAGGCTTGGGCGCAACAGGCGGTGTATTACCAATAACACCCAGTACAGTACAAAATGGCCGAACATTTGCGCTACACCCCAATATGCCTGAGCTCAAAACACTATTCGATAGTGGCAGAGCGGCGATCATCAGCAATGTCGGCCCCCTCATCGTCCCAACGACATTAACGCAGTACCAAAAAGCGACAGTACCACTGCCACCAAAACTTTTTTCACACAATGATCAGCAAAGTTTATGGCAAGCCTACGCGCCGGAAGGTGCCGCTTACGGGTGGGGCGGTCGCATGGGTGATCTTTTAGCCGCCAACAATAGCAATCCAATTTTTACCGCAATTTCAGCCTCGGGCAATGCAGTTTTTCTGTCGGGACGGAACATCATTCAATACCAAGTCAGTGGATCGGGTGCAACTCCAATCAACGGTCTTTCGGGCACTTTATTTGGTTCGTCGACAGCTGGCAGTACACTGCGTTCGATTGTCACTGGTGACACTGCGAACTATTTCCAAAAAGAGCATGCCGCCGTGACTAGCCGCTCAATCAATGCTCAGGCTTTGTTGGGGCCTTCGATGGCACCAGCAGGAGCTACCGGCGTTCCAAATCCGAGTCAATATACCAATCCAAATACGGGAGCGTTAGCAAACAATTCGCTTGCGACGCAATTGCAAACTGTTGCTCGGATAATTGCAGGTCGCAGTGCCTTAGGCGCAAAACGCCAAGTATTTTTCGTCAGTATGGGCGGCTTTGACACGCATGACTTCCAAAAAACTGCACAAGCGGATTTACTTGCGAAGCTGTCGCACGCAATCAATTATTTTGATAGTGTAATGGGAAATCTGATGGGGACAAATTTACGCAATCAGGTGACCCTTTTTACCGCATCGGATTTCGGGCGCACCTTCACTAGCAATGGTGATGGCACCGATCATGGCTGGGGGTCACACCATTTCATTGTGGGTGGTGCGGTCAAAGGTGGAAACATCTATGGGAATTTTCCTGTCACTGGACTAAAGCATGCAGAAGACGTTGGTTCAGGTAGCCTCCTACCGCAGTTTTCGGTCGATCAATATGGAGCGACGCTCGCAACTTGGTTTGGACTAACACCAACTCAGATCAGTGATGTTTTCCCCAACATAAACAACTTCACTAATCGAAATCTAGGATTTATCTAATGCTGTTTGCGGTTCGTTTTAGAGATAAACAAGATACATCGAAATGCCGGGAAGAAAATCTCTCTAGCCATATTTCTTGGTTAGACAAACATCGGGATACGATTCTGATTGCTGGCTCTTTACGCCATGCTCCAGAACACGCTCCCGTTGGAGGCCTCTGGATAGTTGAGGCAAAGAGCCGTGAAGAAGTCGTGGCTTTAATTGAAACCGATCCTTTCTGGCTTGTTGGACTAAGAGATTCTGTTGAAATCTTACATTGGTCCAAAGCCTTCACAGACAGGCATACATTGGTATAAAAAAGCCCCGCGGTCAAAAGTACGCGGGGCTTTTTTTATAGGATCTGAGGTGACTCAAAGAGACATCTATCGCAATCAAGTTTTCGGCAAAGTTACACCAACTTGACCTTGATACTTGCCGCCTCTATCTTTGTATGATGTCTCACACAATTCATCGCTCTCAAGGAAAAGTACTTGCGCGCATCCCTCGCCCGCATAGATTTTGGCGGGCAGTGGTGTCGTATTGGAAAACTCAAGTGTCACATAGCCTTCCCATTCCGGTTCGAACGGAGTCACATTCACAATAATGCCGCAACGCGCGTACGTCGACTTCCCAAGACAAATCGTCAAAACACTGCGTGGAATACGGAAATACTCGACCGTACGAGCTAATGCAAACGAATTTGGCGGAATAATACAAACATCCCCCTTGAAATCAACGAAGGATTTTTCATCGAAATTTTTTGGATCGACGATTGTGCTATTAATGTTCGTGAAAATCTTAAACTCGTCTGCACAGCGGATATCGTAACCATAAGAAGAAGTACCATAACTGACGATCTTCTGACCATTAGCTTGACGCACTTGACCTGGCTCAAATGGTTCGATCATGCCATGCTGTTCGGCCATACGGCGTATCCATTTGTCTGACTTAATACTCATCTTTCGTCCTAGAAGGAAAATACTGTAATAAGGCGAAATTTTACGCGAAAAGGTCGCTCAAAAGTTGTTTTTTATGGGTGAAAAGCATGCAAATTAGGCGAATTTGAAGCGTTTACCGGTGCTTCACTCCAACATATCACAACGGATGTACCGCCTAATACATTGGAACCACTATGTTAACTGCGATTGTTTAGCATGAAGCACGCTCATAACCGAAGCCTGTGGCACCTGATTTTTTATTGCAATGATTTCGGCCATGATAGATACAGCAATTTCAGGTGGAGTCTTGCTGCCGATGTAAATCCCGACAGGGCCATGTAAACGCGCGATCTGTTCCGCAGTTAAATCAAACAAAGCGAGCCGTTCTCGACGTTTTGTGTTGTTCAAGCGGGATCCAATTGCTCCAACATAGAATGCATCGGTCTTCAATGCTTCCAGCAGAGCCATATCATCAAGCTTAGGATCGTGGGTTAAAGCGACTACAGCACTTCGGCTATCCAACTGCATTGCTACCACCACATCATCTGGCATTTCGTGGACTAAACGGACACCAGGCAAGTGCCAGGTCTCTGTGTATTCTTCACGAGGATCGCAAATCGTTACTTCAAATTCGAGGCCCAAAGCGATGCTAGCAAGAAATCGGGACATCTGACCGGCACCAATGACGAGTAGGCGCCAACGTGGCCCGTGCGTCGTACTCAAATGGGTTGATGTCAAGCTCAGGCCATGATCGGTCGTAACTTCAATCAAGCTCACTGAACCAGAAGCTAATTCAAGTGTGCGTCGGACCAAACGGTGCTGCGCTAACATTTGCAGTAGATCGGCGACACGACTCTCTGGAGCCAAAGGTTCAACAGCCAACTGTATTGTGCCACCGCAAGGTAGACCGAAACGATGGGCTTGATCTGCGGTAATGCCATACGTTAGTAGCTCAGGCAGCTTTCGCTGGAAACCGTGCTCTTGAACTTGTTGAATTAGGTCGTCCTCAATACATCCGCCGGAGACTGACCCCACAACCAGTCCCCCTTCTCCAATCGCTAACATGGAACCTTCTGGACGTGGGCTCGAGCCCCAGGTCTTCACCACAGTGATTAGTTCACATTGTTTTCCGTCGGACAACCAAAGTGCACAAGTCTTAAGTACTTCAAGATCAACGCTATCCATTAGTCTTTGATCTCCACAAAACGCTGTACCTCTTTACCATTAACTTCGATCATTTCAAAGAAAACTGATTTAGGCCTAGTCCAGCAACTACCGTCATGAGAACGATAGACAATGATAGGGCTCAAATCGGATTCCTGAGTGGCCTCACAAACCAGTTCGTAAATGCCCCCTTTATAGTGACGGTAGCGAATCGGTTTATTTCCAGATGAATTAAGCTGATCTCTTTCTTGCATTTGTATTTCCTTCTGTTTCTCTGCCCACGCCTGCAAAAAGCGCGAAACCTTAGCTGCATTTAAATGGTTAACTTGCACCAAAAGTTCTGGATCAACTTGATCAAGTGCATGCTGTCCGAGCAGATCACTTCCAAGCTTAAGTAAAAGATGCGCTGCTACTTCGGCATCCGCTTCCGCTCTATGCGCCTTACCTTTAAAACGAATTCCGAGACGCATCGCAAGCGGGC
Organism: Affinundibacterium nitidum; assembly: GCF_014284155.1. Classification (GTDB taxonomy): domain Bacteria; phylum Pseudomonadota; class Gammaproteobacteria; order Burkholderiales; family Burkholderiaceae_D; genus Undibacterium; species Undibacterium nitidum. Next base: position 44,825 of record NZ_JACOFZ010000001.1, on the reverse strand, counting down.
CTAGAGAATAACTCTCAATTCCAGGTGCAAGCCGTCTCGCCAGCTTCACCGAACAAATCACTCCACGGTGACGTGGCATCAGGCCCAATTGCTGAGCCTCAGCCAACAAAAATTTCTCATCAAAACTCGCGTTATGCGCAGCCAAATAATCCTCACCGATAAATTCAATCAACTTCGGAATTACTCTTTCTACACTTGGTGCACCATCCACCATCTGCTGAGTTATCCCTGTCAACTGCGTGATAAACGGTGGTATCTCAACACCACAATTAATAAGTGACACAAACCGATCAACGATCTCGTTACCGACGATACGTATGGCAGCAACTTCAGTCACCCTACCACCCTGCCCTGGGCTCATGCCGGAAGTTTCAAAGTCAATCATTACGATAGGGTGTGCAAACATGACGAACAATTCTCTCTTCAAATACCAGATCATGTATTGTAATACCGAGACAATAATGCTGCTGCCGTTTTATCGCTTAAAGCGTGCGCGGGGAGAGACACTAGATGACGTACAATTGCGATAGACGTAGTCACTCGCAAAACAATCTCGCCCCATGTCAAAAAACCGCGCCCAATCCATCGTCAATCGAATACGCAATAGCATGGTTTTGCCAGCTAATGATCTACTGCGCGATCCAGTCTACAGTCGCCTCTGGATATCAATTTTGATTAGCTCCTTCGGTGCGCAGATCACCTTACTTGCCCTTCCCTTGACGGCGGCGGTTCTCTTGCACGCCTCACCATCCCAAATGGGTTTACTGGCATTTTTTGAATTAGTCCCGTATGTGCTACTTTCATTGCCCGCTGGTGTTTGGCTAGATCGAGTACGTAAGCTACCCGTTTACATTTGGGGTGAAATAGCAATCTCTATCGCGGTCGCCAGTGTTCCAATCGCTTGGTGGTGCAACACCTTAAATATGCTTTGGCTATATGTAGTTGGGTTCATGATCGGAGCGGTCAATACAACCGCGGGAACAGCAGCTCAAATCGTTTTGACGCAGATCGTGCCGCGTGAAAGATTGATCGAAGCCCATGCAAAAAATGCCCTAGCAAGTTCCGGAGCTGAGGTCGCAGGTCCTGCAACAGCGGGGGCCCTAATAAAACTGTTAGGGGCTCCTCTAGCATTATTTGCTGATGCGTTTTTACTACTCACTTCTGCGACCATTTTGCGAAAAATTCAAATCAATGAGATGCGTGTCATAAACGACGAAGCACATTTCTTAAATGATTTAAAGACAGGATTGAAATTCGTCGCGAATAATAAAATTTTAGTGAACCTTGCGCTCATTGTAGGCGGGTGGCAAGTCGCTTATAACGCTGCACTTGTCGTACAAATTCTGTTCGCCACGCGCACGCTAGGTCTATCAGAGCACGCTGTAGGCCTAAGCTACGTCTGCATGGGCTTAGGCACCATCCTAGCATCCGCGGTGGGTAACAGAATCAGTCAGAAATTAGGCCCGGGTCTATGCATGATTGTTGGGATTTTCGTTTGCGGTTTCGGATGGGGCGTATTAGCACTAGCGCCTGCCAATGGATGGGGAATTGCGGCCTTTGCCCTTATGCTCACCTTCTTGGCCATCGGCGGCGTCTTTATCTTTATCAATTTCCTCGCTTTACGACAGAGTGTTACACCTGAACCCTTACTCGGCAGAATGACAAGCACCATGCGCTGGCTTATCCTTATTCCAGCCGGTCCGGGTGCCTTATTGGGTGGGTGGCTAGGCGAGAATTTCGGATTGCGACATGCTTTGGCATTTTCCGCCATCTTCGTACTCATTCTCGGAGTGCTCGCCTGGCATAACAAGGTTATTCGTGCCATCAAGCAACTGCCAGCGACACCACATTAAGGCACATCGCATCGGCACTGCAGATTTTTTGATCAGCTGAATTGGGAAATGAAGCAAACATGCAATATTTGCACTTTCCGGCTAAAACCCGCGATAATGTAATTGATGCGCTGAACTGATCCTGCGCGTCGTAAAAAACCATAATAATGCGACACAACTGAGGTCAATATGCCTGCAGGTCACGAAACAAATTCAGCCAACACCCCATTTCACCCCTATATTCCCGCCAATTCATCGCTACCAGAATTTACGCTGCGTGCTTTATTGATGGGCACCATTTTAGGAATGGTTTTTGGCGCATCGTCACTCTATCTAGTTCTCAAGGTTGGCTTGACGGTGAGTGCATCGATCCCGGTCGCCGTCATTGCCATTACCCTCTTCCGTCTCACCCACAAACTGGGTGGCAAAGATTCTAGTATTCTCGAAAATAGTATTGCACAAACAGCGGGCTCTGCAGGTGAGTCACTGGCCTTTGGTTTAGGGGTAACCATGCCAGCGATTTTGATCTTGGGTTTTGATCTTGAGATCTATCGCGTCATGTTAGTAGCGGTGTTAGGAGGTTTACTTGGGATCTTGTTGATGATCCCAATGCGACGCACCATGATTGTCGAAAAACATCACGAGTTAAAATATCCGGAAGGAACTGCATGCGCTGAAGTATTGAAGGCAGCAGCCAATGATGAATCACGTGCGGCAGCTGGCGAGTCAAGCAATCCCAATGCGCAAGCTGATGCAAGTCGACGTGCCAAAATTATATTCGGTGGATTCTTCATTGGTTTGATCTATAAGGTATTCAATATTGCCTTGAAAGGATGGAAGGATACGGTCGACTTCGTATTTTCGGCTCCACTCAAAGGTGGCTCTATAGGATCAGAAATATCACCTGAACTACTAGGTGTAGGCTATATCATAGGCCCGCGAATTGCTGCCATCATGGCAGCGGGTGGCGTGATGTCGTATATGCTCTTAATTCCCCTGATCAAATTCTTTGGTGATGGGCTGTTGACGCCGCTGGCACCTGCAACAAAGTTAATTAGCGAAATGAGCCCCAATGAGATTCGTGGCGCTTACGTTTTATACATCGGTGCAGGTGCCGTCGCCACCGGTGGCCTAATTAGCTTGGCTCGAGCATTACCATTAATTTGGCGCAGTCTTTCTGCAGGTTTGTCTGGCTTCGGAAAAACGGGTGCGAAAACCGTTAATGATCATCAACAAGTCCACAGCACAGATCGCAGTATTCATATGAAATGGGTAGTGATAGGATCATTGGCGATTGTTGCCATAATAACTGTCGCGACACCTCTCCACATGAATTTGCTTGGAGCGCTTTTAATCCTAGTCTTCGGCTTCCTTTTTGCGACAGTTTCATCGCAACTAACCGGACAAATTGGTCAATCTTCAAACCCAATTTCAGGGATGACCGTCGCGACCCTTCTGTTCACATGCCTCATTTTTCTATTAATGGGATGGGTTGGTGGTCAGTATTATGTGACAGCATTGTCCGTCGGCGCCATAGTATGTATCGCCTCCAGCGTTGCCGGATGTACATCACAAGATCTCAAGACAGGATACTTAGTTGGCTCGACGCCCAAATACCAACAGTATGCAATCTTGATCGGCGCTTTCTGCTCTGCACTTTTACTAGGACCGATTCTATTAAAGCTCAATGAAGCCAGCACAGTGTATGTGCCGATCGCACAAGTCGCGCCAGGCCTCCATACCGACGTTAAGGAACTGCATGAAAAAATGCAGCTCAGCGGTCCACAAGCCGAGCAAGATCAGCAGAGCTATCTAGTTTGGCAAAAGAGTGATGGCCATGGTGCGCCTGCTGGAAAATACTTGGTTGATCAACAAGGTAATGCTATTTATTTAGTTGATCCAGGTATTAACGGCACCCACAGCAAACGCCCAGACGGCTCAGAAGTAAAGAAGTATGACGCACCAAAAGCAGTTTTGATTTCATACATCATTAAAGGCATCCTTGACGGCGAGTTGCCATGGGCACTCGTTTTATTCGGTGTCATTATTGCGCTAACATTGGAAATGTCTGGCATTCCATCGCTGGCTTTTGCGGTCGGTGTTTATCTTCCGTTGGCCTCCTCCGCGCCCCTCTTCATCGGTGGCATGGTGCGCTGGTTTGTCGATCGACGTAACGCTAAGCTCGAGAAATACAAAGGGCTTAATGAAGAGCAAATGCAAGCAGCAGGAGACCGCAGCGAGGGCGTACTGCTATCTTCAGGTTATATCGCGGGAGGTGCTTTGGCCGGCATTATCATCGCCTTTAGCGCTGGCATTATGACCGATTTTGACCGCAACATCACTAACTGGGCGACTGCCAACAACCCTTTCTTTGAAGGTGCCAAGGCAGACCTGTTATCATTGCTGCCGTTCGCATTGATTTGCGCTATTTTATTTTGGATTGGCCGTGAAAGATCCACGGCAACCACACCTTAAAGAACTCACTATGTCAGAAGAACAAGCGATCGATTGTAAAAATCAGCCAGTGTTGGTTGGAGATATCGTGCGAGTAATTACGCTCGACAAAAAGTTTATCAAGACTTTTCCCGAAGATGAGCGGATTTTGATCGAATCAATGATAGGGAATTTCTTCAAAGTCGTTGCAATTGAAGAAGGCGCTGCATGCGTGATGCGGGAGTGGCACGACGAACGTGGTCAATTACAAACCCACGTTATCGGGCTTGATAGTGAAGACATGGAGAAAGTTTAATCCCCTTCCTGGCATCTCTTTATTTTTTATAGATTTCGGGGCGTGATTTATTGCGCGTCTCGTACACAATTTTCGCATCTTTCATAGCACGATCTAAGGTACGCATTTCTTCATGATCGTCATGAGGACTGAAGTATTCGGCTGCCTGCGCACGCATTACATATTTAATAGCTGCTTCATCATTGAGCTTATACATCTCTGTCAGTAAAGTCGTCACCTCATCAAGATATTCTTCATAGGTCATAAACTTTTCCATTTTGCTTCCCTTCTAAAAACTGAATCATGTAAAACGACGTAAGGCGCGCATCTTACGCTGAAATCGCACCTAGTGGAGAAATAAAAAGGCGCTTCAATGAAGCGCCTCTCTGTTAGTACACATGAAACGATGCAATCTTAATTGACGATAACTTCTCGAATCGTTGCAGCCAATTCCTCAGCAACGAACTTGGCGACATAAGCGTCGGCACCGACACTACGCACGTGATCTTCATTCGTTGTACCGGACAAAGAAGAATGAATAATGACCGGCAGATCTTTAAAGCGATCATCTTGCTTGATATTCCGCGTCAAAGTAAAGCCATCCATTTCTGGCATTTCCAAGTCAGTCAACACCAAAGCCACTTTGTCTTTCAAACTCTTACCTTCAGCCACGGCTGTAGCCTGCATGGCCTGTAATTTATCCCAGCACTCCTTACCTGTTTTAGACATGATATAAGGTGCACCAATGGCGTCGAGAGCTTGACCAATCAGGCCACGTGCAACTGCGGAATCATCAGCAGCCATAATTACGGACCCTGGCTTCATCCTTAACTTCGCCCCAATCGTTTCAGAGTCAACATCTTTATTACCCTTAGGCGCAATTTGACGCAGGATTTGCTCAACGTCGAGCACTTGCGCTAAACGTGTATCTTCAGCATCACCATCTAGACGCGCAATACTTGTAACCAAACCGCCACCAGCAGCACTAGATTCCGCTGACAACACATGACTCCAATCAAGCCGTACAATTTCTTCCACAGACTCAACTGCAAAGCCTTGTGTCGAACGTGCGAACTCGGTGACAAGCATGATGTTCAAGCCAGACTTAGGCGTACGTCCGACAACAGAAGGAAGATCAATTACGGGGATAATTTGCCCACGCAGGTTCACTACACCTAGGTTGTGCGGTAAAGCACCAGCGACGGCCGTGATCTCAGGCATAGCGACGATTTCACGAACTTTGAAAACATTGATCCCAAACAATTCTGAACGATCATTCACGGTATCAACGCCAAGTCTGAACAACAATAGCTCGAACTTATTCGAGGAAATCAAATTGGTACGTTCATCAACTTCGTGTTGTACAGTACTCATGTCTATCATCCTTATAGGTTAGTGAGACGGTCAAGGAAGAACTTACAATCTAAAATTGCACCGTTTTCTTATTATGCTACTTTTTTTCCAGGAAACACTACTTTCCCATCTGAAATATTTATCTTTTTCAATCTACGCGACAAAATTGTCACAGCAGTTGGGTTTTATTCGTGTTTCGAGGAAAAAATTACTCAAGAACCGAAGATTTACTTAATCACTTTATAACAAGGAACATAGGCCTTACCCGGCAATTTCATTCGTGATTGAGTCACAAAAGAATGAAGCAAGGCATCCATCGAGTGCATGATCTCAGCATCACCTACAATTTCAAAGTGACCATGCTTCTCGATCGCACGAATACCCTGATCTTTCACATTACCCGCCACCACACCTGAGAAGGCTCGGCGTAGGTTGGCAGCCAACAAGTGAGCTTCTTGATTTTTGTGTAAAGCGAGTGAGCGCATATTTTCATGAGTCGGCAAAAATGGACGTTGGAACTCCTCGTCAATTTTCAGCATCCAGTTGAAGTAATACGCATCACCATGGCTCTTACGATAGGCACGCACTTCTTTGATACCTTCTTGCATGACCTTCGCTACTTTGACCGGATCATCAATAATGATTTGGTATTTTGAACGTGCTTTCTCGCCTAAGGTCGCTGCGATAAACTGATCGATTTGTTCAAAATATGCGGCTGCACTAGCAGGACCTGTGAACACCACTGGGAAAGGCAAGTTCTCATTTTCTGGATGCAACAAAATTCCTAATAAGTAGAGAATTTCTTCTGCAGTACCCGCACCACCTGGGAACACGATAATCGAATGAGCAACACGAACAAACGCCTCCAGACGCTTCTCGATATCGGGCAAAATCACCAAATCATTGACGATTGGATTCGGCGCTTCCGCAGCGATAATGCCTGGCTCGGACAAGCCAAGATAGCGTCCGCGAGGAATACGTTGTTTTGCATGGGCGATCGTGGCGCCTTTCATTGGGCCTTTCATTGCGCCAGGGCCGCAGCCAGTACAAATATCGAGACCACGCAGACCTAATTGATAACCGACTTCTTTGGTGTAATCATATTCGACACCAGAGATTGAGTGACCACCCCAGCACACCACCAAATTTGGACTAATTTGTGGTTGTAAGATATTCGCATTACGTAGGATGTGGAATACCGCATCAGTAATACCTTCTGTCGTGTTCAGGTCGATCTGCGAATTCTTTAAGACTTCGCCATCGATAAACAAGATGTCTCGCAACACTGCGAATAAATGTTCTTGAATACCTTTGATCATCACACCATCCACAAATGCGCTGGCTGGTGCCCCTTTTACAAAAAGCTTGATGCCACGCTCACGTTGAATAATGCTGATTTCAAAACTCTTATAACGTTCCAACAACTCTTTGCCATCATCCAGGCCGCTACCGCAATTCAATACCGCTAACGCACAATTTCTAAACAGTTGATACAAGCCACTATGGCTGGTATCCCATAATCTTGCTACTTCGGCTTTTGACAGAACTTCCAAACGTCCTTCTGGTGCAATTTCTGTGTCAATTACTTCATATTCCATATATTTTTTTCCTTTATCTTATTTTCTCTTTCACTTGCAATTTGAGTATCCGCGCTCAATTCAAATCTTGCAAGCTGACAACAGGAGAGATATGTCACGCTTACAACAAATGCGCAATCATGTTTATACGAAATCGCACTCCCCAAAAAAAAGCCGGCTTCGAGAGCCGGCTGTTGAATTACATACTACCACATAATTTTCAAGGTAGATTAAATACTGCCATCGATTCCACATGGGAGGTATGTGGAAACATATTCACCACACCCGCTTTCGACATAATATAACCCGCCTCGTTGACCAGCATACCCGCATCGCGCGCCAATGTAGATGGGCTACAAGAGACGTACACTATACGCTTTGGACGAAGTTCTGGCGCCAATTTACCCAAGTCAATTAAAGCTTGGCATACCGCCATTGCACCATCTCGAGGTGGGTCAATTAAAAAACGATCAAACTTACCTAAAGCGACGAAGTCTTCGGCTTTTGCCTCAAACAAATTGCGAGTCGCAAAAGAGGTTTTGTGATCTAGACCATTCGCTTTCGCATTCTCCAAAGCGCGCTCCGTTAAAGCAGTACTTCCCTCAATCCCAACTACTTCACGTGCTTGAGTTGCGATCGGCAAAGTAAAATTTCCAAGACCACAGAAGAGATCGAGAATACGCTCATCTTTTTGAACATCAAGAAGGCCTAAAGCGCGAGCAACTAATACCCGATTAATATGATGATTGACTTGAGTAAAATCAGTCGGTTTAAACGGCATTTTCACACCAAATTCTGGTAGCGAATAATGCAGATCTGAAATCGCTGGATAATAAGGTTCAGCACTATCTGGCCCGGCAGTTTGCAACCACCATTGCACTTGATGTTGATCAGCGAAAGACTTTAGTTTTTCAGCATCGCCATCACCCAATGGCTGCATGATCCGCAGCACCATTGCCGTCACCCCTTCGCCTATGGCCAATTCGATCTGCGGCATAGCTTCGATAATCGTCAACGAAGAAATCAAATCACGCAACGGCATGAGCATCGCCGATATATGCGGAGGCAAGATCTCGCAGGTCTCCATATTGGCCACGTATCGCGATTTTTTCTCATGAAAACCAACGAGAACGATGCCTTTCTTGTGCACATTCCGCACCGACAAACGGGCGCGATAACGATAACCCCAAGTTGGACCATAAATGGGTCGCATCACCATTTCAGGTTTTACTTTGCCGATGTGCCCTAAGTTATCCTCTAAGACACGCTGCTTCATTGCGACTTGGGCATTTGGCTCAAGATGTTGCATAGAACATCCACCACACACACCAAAGTGAGGGCATTTCGGTTTGATACGCTGTGAAGATTCTTTTACCAATGCGCCCATGGTCGCTGCTTCCCAACTGGCTTTTTTCTTGTAAGGATTAAAGCCAACCGTTTCACCCGGTAAAGCACCCTCGACGAAAATGACTTTTCCTGGGGTGCCATCTTCATTTTCCAAATGCCCGACGCCACGCGCGTCCATGTCTAAAGAACGGATATTAATTGTATTCATGATAATCAAAGGAGCGACGCGCAAAAAGGCGCCGAGAGACGTTTTTCCCAGAAAGCAGGAGTAAATAAGCCGACATTATACAGGCTTAATGCCTAAAACCTGTCGACCACGCGGTCGCTTGAAGCAATCAGAGTAAGGCGTCGCGCCCTACACCACGGGAGATAAAGGTACGTTTCAACTTAATCAATGCTTCCTGTTGAATTTGACGTACCCGTTCGCGGGTAATACCCATTTCATCCGCCAAAGTTTCTAGGGTCACAGGATCATCGTTATCCAGACCGAAACGGCGCATGATGACGATCCTCTGTTTTTCGGGCAGCTTTGAGAGCCAATCTCTCACGAGCACGGTCACTTCATGGTGTTCTGCTTGGGTATCAGGGGCATGGTCACTATCACCAGGCAACATGTCAAGCAAACTACTTTGAGGATCGCCGTCGAGTGGGGTATCTAACGACATCGCATGTTCAGACAACGCAAGAATATCCTGCACTTCGTCAATAGGCCTGCTAACCAAATGGGCGATATCGTCCACTGTCGCGTCTTTGCCATCATGCTGTTGAGACTCGAGATGATACTTTGCACGCAAAATTTGATTGAGTTCACGGACCACATGCACCGGTAAGCGGATGGTTCTAGCCTGATTCATGATCGCCCGCTCGATACTTTGACGTATCCACCATGTGGCATAGGTCGAAAATCTGAATCCGCGCTCAGGCTCAAATTTATCTATCGCATGCATGAGGCCGAGATTTCCTTCCTCGATCATGTCGAGTAAGGCAACCCCGCGATTAATATAATGCTTGGCGATAGAAACGACCAAACGCAAGTTGTGCTCGATCATTTTTTGACGTGCTGCAAAATCACCTTGCTTTGCCAAGGTTGCATAATGCAATTCTTCGGCCGCCACAAATAGTGGCCGAGTGCCGATTTGATTCAGATAGTGCTGGGTAGTATCGGTTGATAACTCTGCCGCCAAAATGTTTTTAATTTCATCTATCGGTGCCAATGCAACAGCCGGAGCATCAACCGCCTCTTCTGATGCATCTAATTCCGCTTCGTCATCAAGTTCATCTTCAATGGATGCGGCCTCACTTCGCAAGTCGTTGCGCCCATCATTTGGCTGAACGATTTCATCTAAGACGGATGACTCATGCTTCGATTTTTTTGACATAGTTTAGTTAGTAAATCAAACAGATTGGTTGACACCCACTTAAACAAAAAATTGCGCTTTACCGTTGAGGCAGTAGCTTGAGCGGGTCCACAGGCTTGCCAGTCTGACGAATTTCAAAATGCAATTTCACACTTTCAGCATCAGTATTCCCCATCTCCGCAATTTTTTGTCCTCGGGCGACAGGCTGGCCTTCTTTTACTAAATTCGTTTTGTTATGCGCATAAGCAGACAAGTAATTGTTGGCATGTTTGACGATGATGATATTGCCATATCCACGCATTGCATTGCCCTCATAAATTACTTTACCAGGGGCTACTGCAAACACGTCTTGTCCCAACTTACCTGAGATATCAATACCTTTTCCACGCTGCTCATCAAACGTCGACAATGCTTTCCCTTCAGTTGGCCACATCCACTCAATCGTTTCTGTGACAACTTTCTCTACGGGTTTTACTGCTGGCGTCTCGACCTTGGCCGTCTGAATTGGCGTGCTAGGACCTGAATCTGCTTTTTGCATTTCTGCAAGTGCAGTCTCTGAATACGCCTTTTTGTCACCACGTGGTGAGGTCTTATTGGTCGATGGATTTATTGGCGTCAAATTTCTTACTTCGACGTTTTGGTTAGGGTTGATTGGCGTAGCCTTGGCAACTCCACTTGAATCAGGCGGCCCCACGAACAGAACTTGGTCGACCTTAATATCGTTTGGATTGCTCAAGCTATTCCAAGCGACGATATCACGATAATTGAGACCTAAATCAAACGCGATACGCAACAGAGTATCGCCACGCTTTACTGTGTACGTTGGTCGATTGTCGACCACTGGTTTCACGGTCGGCGTTTCGGGGGCAGGATTCCGCTCCTCTTTTACCGTTTCATGACTTCGTTCCACCACTGGTGCTTGATGCAAGCTGCTTGCACATGCGGATAACAAGAATAGGAGAGATACTAGTCCAATTCTAAACACATTGTCTTTCGCATTCAAATTTCGGTTTATCATGTTCAACTTCTTTAAATTACGACAGGGTCTACACAACCTAAATTACACCTTGATGCAGAGGTACAAAATGGCATTGCTCTAAAACCGAACTTCGCCACTCTTTTGCGCTCAATCTTTCAATTAATTGCAGTACCTGATTTCGGCCACCGACCGGCGCTATAAGCCGCCCCCCAACCGCAAGTTGTTCGAGTAATGCTTGAGGCACTTCCATGCCTGCTGCAGCCAATATAATACCGTCAAATGGCGCCACTTGTGGCAATCCTAGCATGCCATCCCCATAATGCAGACGAATGTTGGCAATTCTCATCGGGCGCAAATTTTCTTTCGCCAATTCGTGTAAGGCCTTAATGCGTTCAATCGAATACACATCTTTTGCGACGAGCGACAGCACGGCCGCTTGATAACCGCAGCCGGTACCAATTTCTAAAACTTTATCGAGCACTTTCCCATTTCGCATAATCTCTATCATTCGCGCCACAATGTATGGCTGAGAAATTGTTTGATGATGACCGATTGGAAGTGAAGCATCGATATAAGCTTGTCCCGACAACCCAGACTCAATAAAAAGATGGCGAGGAATCGCTTCCATTGAAGCTAACACCAGAGCATCTTTCACACCTTGTTGAGCGACGCGTGCAACCATTGCTTGACGAATCCTGTCCGACACCATAAAGCTTGAATTAGACCTCGAACTGGTTTGTTCACCGCCAACATTGGGCACCGGTTTGTCTACTACCTTTGCCTGAGCTGTCTTCGTGCCACCAAAAAACGTCGTTTTCTCCGACGAAGATTTGAGCGAGCTTTTCTGATGGTTTGCTGCATTCTGCACCGCAGTTTGTGGCATTGCTACTTTGACAGAACGGGAGTTCTTAGTAGAGTCCACAACTGAAGACAAACTTAATGGAAATCGGCGCTCTTTGTCACTCATAGCGATCCTAATTCCAATTGTTCAAGAACTTGCAATTGACGGTAATTCGTAAGATCAATTTGTAATGGTGTTAGCGTTACATAACCCTGCGAAGTATAAAAAAAGTCGGTACCCTCTCCAGCATCTTTCGCAGCACCTGGGGGTCCAATCCAATAGCGAGGCTTACCATCTGCATCAAGCTCTCGAATAACTGGCTCGGAAACATGTCGCTTCCCAAGACGGGCGAGCCGAGTACCTTTCAACTCGTGCTCTGGAAGATTGGGAATATTCACATTGAGCAAATAAGGTTTCGGTAGACCTGGAAGTCCGTTCAAGACCAACGAGCGAGCAAACTTAGCCGCACTTTCGAGGTTCTGCCACCCCTTATCAACTTGAGAAAATGCGATCGCTGGAATTCCGAACAAATAAGCTTCAGTGGCGGCAGCAACGGTACCTGAATAGAGTGTGTCATCACCCATGTTCTGACCTTGATTAATACCGGAGACGATCAAATCTGGAGGCGAATCCATTAAGGCTGTGAGCGCAATATGAACACAATCAGTCGGCGTTCCGTCGACAAAATAATATCCATTATCGGATTGATGCAGACGAAGCGCCCGATCAAGAGTTAGTGCATTGGAAGTTCCAGAGCGATTGCATTCCGGCGCTACCACCGTGATGTCGGCAATAGTGCGTAGCGCTTCAGCTAAAGCATGAATGCCTGGTGCTTGATATCCGTCGTCATTACTGATCAAAATTTTCATAGAAGCATTTTAACCGATGCATTCCATGATTTTCATCGGACAAGAAATTTATTTCAGGTCGAAAATAGTGGTGAAATATATCCAACTGCAAGCTACTGAGGACCTGCGGCATCACCAAGCCAAAAGCGATCAATTTCCTTCAACCCCCAAGTAATAGCATCCTCACGAGAAACAATTTTATCTCGATTACCCGGCGCACTTAGATCCAACAGCACCGGGGAAATATAAGCCATTGATTGGGTAGAAAAGAACGCCCTTACTTTTGGTAAGAGTAACGATTTCCCCATCTGCTGCTCAACAACCACACCAAGCCGCCCAGACTGCAATTTGACAAGCGTCCCGACTGGATAAATGCCAATACTTCTTACGAATGCTTGAAACACGGTTTCGTCAAAATGGCCACGGGCCCACTCAGACATTTTTTTCAAAGATTCGGCAGGACACCAGCCTGCCTTATAGGGACGATTGGATGTAATAGCATCATAAACGTCACACACCGCCCCCATTTTTGCATACAGGCTAATCTGGTCGCCCTTCAAGCCTTTAGGATATCCTGTTCCATCCATCTTTTCGTGGTGGTGCAAACAAACATCAAGCGCAATCTGGCCTACGCCCTTTGCTTCCAAAAGCATTTCATAGCCTGCGCCTGGATGTTCCTTAATTGACACAAATTCTTCATCCGTCAACTTACCAGGTTTATTCAGAATGTCGGATGGCACAGCCATCTTGCCGATGTCGTGCAAAAGTCCGGCTAATCCTGCTTCACGAGTTTCATTGTCACTGAGTTTAAGTTGACGAGCCAAGGCAATCATCAAAGCACACACTGCAACTGAATGCATATAAGTGTAGTCATCCGCAGTTTTGAGTCTCGCCAAGCCAATTAAAGCGCCAGGGTTTCTCATGACCGAATTAGCGATTTCCTCAACCAAAGGCATCGCTTGCTCCGCTTCGATTGCCTTACCCATTCGAGCTTCAGTAAACATCGAGAACACAGCAGTCTTTGACTTACCGACAATTTGTGCAGCCCGCCCCATCTCAGCGTCCATGGAAATTGGAGTGATGGTGTCATAAGGAACACGTGGTTCGGGTTCTGCGAAGACTTCAACTTCTGGCTCAGGATCAACCTCGGCAACTACAATGTTTTCAGCTACAACGAGGACGTCGCAACCTTTGGTCGTGTCGATCCATGCTTCTTGAATACCCGCTTTGCGAATCTTATCTATCGTAGCTTGATTTTCGATCAGAAACGATTTTTGCCAAAAAGGTGAACTCATCCACGAAGCACAAAGTTCATGGATATACATCCCTTTTCGGATCTGTTCGAAGCTGATTTTCTTAATCATAATTGGTAATCAAAAGATCTTAACTATTACTAAACCATCTCGGAGAATGGTTTCTGACCGTTTCCTAAGCAAATGATCCTAGTGGAAATATTCTACAGTAGAGTTGGTGTTCGGGCATGTAAACCCACAGATTTTTTGTTGATTTGAGGCAAATTTTTCATGACGACTACAGATGCTGGCTTGGACATCGCACAAAAACAACAACGAAGTTACGCAACGAGTGAGAATGAAAGAAGCCGCAAAGATTTAGAGGCTTGCACTTAACTTTTACTTAATTCAATGAGGCAATGAAAGCAGCTGAAGTGGCTGAAACAACGAATGCATCTCCGGATTTGAAATGAAACTGAGATTATAAGGGTGCTCAGCCCTCACAAATGATAGGTTTGTCGGAGCTTGAACGCTTTTCAAAGCAAGCAAACGATCCGCAATTTTCCCCCATAAAATGATTTTAATTTTTTGTTGAGGCCCAGACTCTTGAGACAGGCTCTGAAAAATAACATTAAGAAAAGGAGACCAAGCTTTTGCATCTTTAGCAGGAGCCACATCAGAGCGAAAAACGAGCGAGGCGTTTAATAGCAAGAAGCCACGCTGCAGAAAGTTTGTTTGAAGATCTGCCATCGTCTGAATATAAGGCGAAGAATCTGACCTCGCCTTCCGAACAAACTCTGCAATTGAGTTTGAATCCAAATCGGATAGGCCAATATGATTTTCCGCCACAAACAGCATCTTCATGAAGTTGCGTAAGGACGTCGCACGATTCACCTGCTTACTTAATCCAAACTTTGTATCACTAGACCAAAGGCTATTCACTGCGCCATCCATAAAACAATAGCCATTGGCACTCTCCGAGCGAGGATAAGGGCCTTCTCCCACGAGAACGTAACTAACGCGTTGAAGTGGTTGCGAGAAAGCGGCAAACAGACTTGTTTGCCTCGGCAAAAAGCCCGTTGCAATTAGATCCGTAAGATAATTGGGAGATTGCTGCTCGATCGCCTGCAGTCCCTCTCGCAAAATCGCTCGCCAACTTGAATGTGCTGATTCGAGCATAGGCTCAAAGTCATCGGGGTAGGTAGCCAAAAAAGCCCCTCCAGTAGGTCTCAAAATTCAAAAATAGATTAATTTGATTGAGTAGGTGGAATTGGTTGCGAAACAGGAGCAGCAGGTTGATTTAAATTATTACCGGCATTTGTCACTGCGTTTAAGCCCGCAGCAGCGGGCGGTGGTGGTGGCAAATCAATTCGCCTAGGTAATCCTGCCTCGGTCACAATGACATGGTCTACATGTACTTCACTCAAAACAACTCCAGGACTCAAGGTTTTTCCAACCCCAATGGTAAATGTAGGCTTTCCTTCCACAACGATAATCGCTGCACTATCGTTGGCCCGTGGAGCAACGATCACACCTTTTACTTGATAACTGCTTGGTGCAGCTTCGGCAACTGCCGATTGACCAAACAAGGTTCCCCATTGCCCAACTCCAGGCTCGTAGCTGGCAACCGAGACCGGTGCCGCTACAGGGCGAAGTTTTGGTGTAAACAAACGCAATCCCCAAAAAGCAAGCACAGAACACAACGCAAGAGTCAGAAGCAAATTTACGATTAATGGAAGGCGTTTCATTTTTTACTCATTTTTTTAATATACGTCTAACGAACCAACTGATTGATTTCAATGATTGGCATCAGCACAGCCAATACAATCAATAACACCACCACACCCATCGCCAAGATCAAAAGTGGTTCCAAAAGTCCTGCCATTGTTAATGCTCGGCGTTCGAGGTCTTGCTCTTGTGCAGATGCAGCCCTCTCTAGCATCGCTGGCAATTCTCCAGTCACTTCACCTGCTCGAATCATGTGAATGAGCATCGGGGGGAAATGCTTATGGGCCGACAAAGATCGCGCCAAACTAACGCCTTCTCTCACGCTGTTCGTCGCATCCTCAACCTGCTGGCGCATAGCAACGTTGGACAGAGTCTCTTTGCTTGTTTGCAATGCCTTTAAGATTGGCACGCCAGAACCTGTAGTGATCGACAAAGTACTTGAGAAACGTGCGGTATTTAGACTACGCTCGAACTTTCCATACATCGGGGCATCCAAAAGCCAAGTATGCCAACGCAGTTTAATGTTCGGATTCTTCAACGCGTGACGGCAAGCAAAACCAATCCCAATCACAACGATGGCGACCAACCAGCCATAAGCCCTTACAAAATCAGAAATCGCCAACATAATTACAGTTAGCAAAGGCAATTTTTGCTTTGTATTTGCAAATACAGAAACAATCTGTGGCACCACATAGGTTAGCAAGAAAATGACAATCGCGAAGGCAACTACGGTCACAATTGCAGGATAGGTAAAGGCTAATTTAACTTTCTGCACCAATGCATTACGTCGTTCGATGTAGTCGGCGAGGCGTGATAAGACTCTAGACAACTGTCCAATCTGCTCGCCCGACGCCACCAACGCGATATAAATATCTGCAAAATCATTTTGATGTTGTTTTAGTGCGTCCGACAATGCTGACCCAGCCAGGATCTCAGAACGAATAGAAGCCACCAAGTCTCGAATATAAACTCGCTCTGCCTGATCTAACAACGCAGAAAAAGCCTGCTCTAATGGTAAGCCTGCTTCTAGGAGACTTGCTAACTGACGTGTGAATAAGGCCAGTTCGGTATTCGACAGTTTCTCTGAAAAAAAACCGCGCCCTTTATTGCTGCCATCGGCATTTTGAGTTGCAATCTGCTCGACGAGTACTGGCACTAACTTTTGGTCGCGTAGATCTGAACGTGCCGCACGTGCACTATCCGCGGTGATTACACCCTTCTTAGTTGATCCGTTGGAATCGACGGCTTCATATCTAAATGCTGGCACGGTAGTCTTCTCTTTCCAACTATTCTTTAGTTACGCGTAAAAGCTCTTCTTTGGTCGTCACCCCTGCATCCAACCAACGTTGCCCATCTTCGCGCATTGTTTTCATACCGTCACCTTGCGCGGCAGTGCGAATCTCTGCTTCTGAGGCTTGATGATGAATTTGTGCTGAAATTGCTTCCGTGGTGAGAAGTAGCTCATAAACACCAACCCGGCCTTGGTATCCTGTGTGCCCACAATGATCACATCCGATAGCCTTCCAAGTACCATTTTCATTCTGTTTGCAATGGCCGCATAACTTACGTACCAAGCGTTGCGCGACAACACCCAATAACGAAGACGACAACAGGAATGGTTCAATTCCCATATCCAGCAAACGAGTAACGGCTGCAGCAGAATCATTCGTATGCAAGGTCGCCAATACTAAATGACCAGTGAGAGATGCTTGAACCGCAATCTGCGCCGTCTCTAAATCTCGAATCTCACCAATCATGATGACATCTGGATCTTGACGCAAAATCGCCCGCAATGCTTTAGCGAAGGTCATATCAATCTTCGCGTTCACTTGTGTCTGGCCAATCCCAGCTAGCTCATACTCAATTGGATCTTCAACGGTAAGGATATTGGTAGTCCCCGCATTAACACGCGACAGCGCAGCGTAAAGTGTGGTGGTTTTGCCAGAGCCCGTCGGCCCGGTCACCAAAACAATACCATGCGGTTGCGCAATTAACTGATCGAATTGCACTAACACATCGGGGCTCATTCCCAGATGCGTTAAATCGAGCTTACCAGCTTCTTTATCTAGGAGACGTAAAACAGCACGCTCTCCATGTCCGGTCGGCAACGTTGATACACGAACATCGACAGGTTTGCCACCAATCCGAAGGGTGATTCGTCCATCTTGAGGCAGGCGTTTCTCGGCAATGTCCAATTGCGCCATAATTTTAATGCGGGAGACTAAGGAGGCGTGAATCGCTTTCTTAGGGCGAATCACATCACGCAAAGCACCATCGACTCGAAATCGAACAACGGAAATTTGCTCAAAAGGTTCGATATGGATATCGGATGCTCCCTCGCGCAAAGCTTGCGTGAGAAGTGCATTAATCATACGAATCACTGGCGCGTCGTCTGCAGACTCGAGAAGATCTTCTATCGCTGGCATGTCTTGCATTAGTTTCGCCAAGTCCATGTCGGACTCGACTTCACCAACGACATCGGCAGCATCTCCACCAGAGCCTGCATATGCACGCGCGATTTCCTGAAGGAGAACGTCGTGAGGCATAAGGTCGAGTTGAATGCGACCAAACCGGCGCCCCGCTTCAAGGATCGCGGCTTGACGCGTTTGATCTGACACCTTTAATTCGATTGGTGCGCCCTCTAAATCATCACGACGATGCGCAAGAATAGAAAAATCTCGGGCAAACGCAAATGGTAATAATCGATTTTCTGACATACGAATGTATTACCTTATTTGGATTCTGGTTTATTTTTTGGTTGTTCTGCACCCGCCGGAACAATCAGTTTTCCTTTTTCCAATTTCAACATATCGCCATTGGTATCTTTATCTAAAGACTGAAGATACTGTGTCCTCAAGTAATCGTAACGATCGAGAGAAACACTACTACTTTGTTCCGCGCTGCGAATTACCGTAGGACGCAAGAACACCATTAGATTCGCTTTTCCGTTCGTACGTTTTTTGTACTTAAACAGGTTACCAATAATAGGAATATCACCTAGGAAATTAACTTTCTCAACCGCATCATCGTTCGTGTCACGAATCAGTCCACCAAGCGCAATGATTTGCCCATCTTCCGCCAAAACATTGGTCGCGATTGAACGAACAATTGTGGTAATCCCTACGCCACCGGCCACAGGCTGACCTATACTAGAAACTTCCTGAGCGATTGCCAAACGAACCGTTCCACCTTCTGATATTTGCGGTTTAACCTTCAACTTGATACCAATTTCTTTTCGCTCGATAGTCTGAAAAGGATTTTGCCCCGCACTACCTGTATTCGACGTATATTGACCAGTGACGACGCCAACAGTCTTGCCATCAACGATGCTCGCCTCTTCGTTGTCGAGTGTGACTAAGTTAGGAACTGATAGAACATTTGTATTGCCATCCGTCGCTAAAGCATGTGCTAAAGCGCCAAGACCTAATTGGCCACCGACCTGTCTAAAGAGACCTACCGTTAAACCTTTTCCAGTGACCGCACCGACTTGGGCTGCTGTATTGCCACCAAGCGCCACTAAACCAGTATCACTAGGATACGAAGTAATACCGCCTAAGCGATATTTGCTATTCGAATCGCCAGTCGCTCCCAACCATTCAACACCCAACTCACTGGCCTTTTCATTCGAAACTTCAACGATCAAAGTTTCAATGTACACCTGCGCGCGACGCGCATCGAGTTGATCAATGACTGCTCTCAAATTCCGATAGACCGTATCACTTGCAGTAATGATTAAAGTGTTGGTAGCTTGATCGGCTTGAATGAAGCCTGAGCCCCCCGCCTGCGACTGGCCATTAGCTGAACTACTGATCGGCAAACTCAAATTAGAGCCTGTGCTGCTTAATGCAGAATTATTTCCGGCTTGAGGCTGCCCCAAATTGTTGACACCAACGCTTTGCGTCGAGAGTCCGCCGCCACTTTGACCAGTACCATTCGCTGAGCTGCCCTCACCCGTAATTATTGAACGCAGCGTGGAAGCCAACTTCACTGCCTCAGCATTTTTTAGGTAGACGACGTGAACATTGCCTGGCAGATCGGTGGGCTGATCGAGCTTAGCTACTAGAGATTTCACCAAATTACTACGTGCTGCGGAAGGTGCCTTCACTAGCACTGAATTTGTTCGTGAATCAGCCATAATGACCGTACGACCAGAGTCACCAGCTGCCTGTCCCCCTTCTGTCAAACGTGTTGCCATTGTGGCGATGTCACTTGCAATGGCGTGTTTAATCGGAATGATTTCAAGGTCGGGGTTAGCAGGCACATCTAACAAGGCAATCACTTCAGCCATGCGACGCATGTTATCTGCATAATCCGTGATAACAACTGAGTTATTGCCAGGAGTTACGTTGATCACATTATTTGGGGAAATCAAGGGACGCAAGGCCGTAACAATATTATTTGCCGCCTCATAATTAATTCTAAAAACTTGCGTGACAATTTGATCGCCCTTCACGCTTTTAGCTTGAGTTGGTCCACCTTGCAATTTGGCATCTGCTTCTGGCACAACTTTTGAAAATCCATCAGAAGTCACAACAGCAAAACCTTGCATACGCAAATTCGAGGTCAACAATTTAAACGCTTGTTCTTTACTCAGGGGTTTCTCCGACACCAATGTGAGCTGCCCCTTTACTCTTGGGTCAATCACAAATGTGGTGCCTGTGTAATGACCAATCGCTTTTACAACAGACTCAATATCGGCGTTCACAAAATTCAAAGTTGCGGCATTTTGACTCGACTCTTGAGCGGTCGCGGCGCTCTGCAAAACCACGCCTCCTAACATAAGGGCACTCGCTAAGGTGCTGAGGGCAGCCATTTTGCGCCATTGTTTGCTTGAATTCATTGCTTTAACACCTTCAACTTGATTACGCTCGTTATTCATACTTATCGTCTCATCTATATTCTAAAGCGATTATTTGTTTGTCACCCTCTTGGCGACGTCTCCCCAGCAAATTCAAGAGATTTGCTAATTTTTCTTCTTGCCCGACCTGCGCATACGCCTTCCCAGAAAACTGAAATTTTCCATTTGAAAGCGAACCACTGCCTTCCAACATCATTGGCCCTCGAGATGTTGTCAGCACCATATTGCTGGTCTGTCCCATCAATTGAAAACTTAAAACATAACTTCCTAAAGGCTTTATCAACGATGCTCGAGATGCCATGTCATTCAACTCAAGTTCCGCGCGACCAGTCACTTGCAACTGTCCATCGACTCGAGTCATTTCAATTCCGTCCCAACGAAGCCAAATCTTCCCGCTCGGACCAATTGTGTTTAATGGCGCACCCAAGCCCTCGAGGCGTTCAGGAGGCAAACGCAAACTCGCGGGACTCAGACGCCATTGTGTAAAACTTCCACTCACTTGCACAGGCGCCGTCAGTACATCATTATTTGAGATCTCAACATCAATCTGACCCAATAACAACTTCGGTGAAATTTTCCAACTAAAGCGACCAGGAAATAAAGCCGTGACCGCACTTTTTTGGTCTGCCGCAACACCGATAAACGCTGATCCTTGCCAGAAACTTCCTTGCACATCTCCCAAACTAACCCGGCCATTCGTTTGCTTCTCAAGAATACTTCCCAGCCAACTCGCAGGCAAAAACGCTATCACCGTTAACAAAATACACAAACAAGCGAATACAACGAAAAAAAAGCGCGCCTTTAGCGACAATTCACGCCACATAACTTACGCTCGCTGTTGCTTCAAGGTGACCACGACACTCACCTGCCCTGGCTCCGTTAAAGATGTAACCTTGATCTCTTCAACAGTTAGGCGAGCGACTCTTTGCATTTCCAATAGCCACTCCATCATATTTGAATAGGCCACCACATTCACTTGAAAACGTACAATCTCATTACTAACCGAAAGGGACTGCGTCTTGATATTGCGCCGCGCCAGTGTCGACTCAATTAACTCCCTTGAAATAGGAGCTACCCCCTCAGACAGAGTCTTTGACAATGCCGAGTATTGAGCAGCGAGATCAGTCATTTTTGCTGCATTCTGCTTGAGTTGTGGAATGCTTTTTTCTAAGTTACTTCGATTTCTAAGCGCGGGCTCAACCCCAACTAGATAAACAATACTCACTAAGGTAATTAACCCGATAAAACTAAGAATGCGTCTTTCACGCAATTCGCGTTTTGTCCAAGAACTCTTTATCTCTTCGATCAACTCTTGCGCAATCATTTGCCACTCCCATCGTCACGCCAGATTTTATAATTGCCGTCTTTAACTTCAAGTTTAAGGCTGTATTCACGCAAGGCCGAACGCAAATTATCGACTTGAACCTCACCGACGTTTTTTGGCTTCGCGATCAAACTCCTATCTTTGTATTCGAGATTAGCCAACTGAATACCTTGCGGATGAGCAGTCTGCCATGCTTGCGCTAATTGACCACTCATTACCAAAAAATCTTCTTCGGTTGACTGCCCTGCCATCCTCTTGGATTGCTCAATTTTTTGTTGCAATTGCAAAAGAGGATCTCTCAAGCTATTTTCTTGAGGAAAAAGATTTTTATAGGTTGCCAGTAACGAACCATTGAGCGCGCTTGCCTCTGACTTCAGTCTAAACCACTCAAAATTGAGACCAAAAACTGAAACTAATCCGATACAAGCTGTGAGTGCCACAGTCCAACGCCATTTCGGCCAATCAAATGACGCTTGGTTTTCCTGAACTAATAAGGAAAACAAATTAAGCAATGGTGGCAAATCCGCCGCAATCTTATGTGACCAATCTAGAACTTCAACCTGGATGATATTTACGTCTAGAGAATTAGCCTCAACTGCTTTTTGTGTTGGCAACAGCATGCTATTCTCGACAAACAGCTTTAGATTTCGACCACGACAAAATAGACCGATTGAAGATAATGCAGTACCTACATTAGCGCTCTCGCTTCGCCCCAAGGAGAGAGTGAGACCAGCACACGACTGCGATGAGAGCTTAACGGAAAGCATTATTTGATCTTCAGCGCCTAACACGTGCTCAATCGCAACCGAAGCGGTATCTGGATCTTGTGGCAAGCTAAGAGCCAATGGATAAGCGCTTAATTTTCGTGCATCAAGCACTTGAGCCGCTGCTAACAAAGCCTCGGTCCAGATGCGCCCGACTACCGCAACCGTACAACGGGAATTTACAGGATTTCCGCAGACAAACAACAATTCCGACGGATCAACTAATAGCTGCTCCTCCAATAAATTAGGTAACGCCGCACGTAGTTTTTGTATAGGCATCGGAGGCACTTCAATGTCAAAAAAACTGACATCCGATGAGGCCACTAAAAGAATGGTTTGATTTGCGGAACGCGCTAATTCCTTGAGGTCATTCAGATTCTGACGACCGTGTTGCATGGGCCGTTTATCAGCAGAAGCCAAGCAAAATGGGAATGCATGATCTTGCCAGCCAACGGTGGTATCAGCCACCGATTTTGGAGGCATTTGTATATAAAGCGTACTTGCCATGTTCCTCTACACCCTTTTGCTTAAATGAGTTCTTACGTCGAGACTCAATTTTCTTTTACCCACAAAATTTGCGTTCGTTGACCAAGTCGCTCAATCAACGAATTCACTTCCAAGTTCGAACGATTAAGGCGGACCTTGCCGTTCACGACAAAATAATGCGTAGAAAAAGAAACGTCCTTCTTCGCCGCCTCATTTAGCTTATCGGGAAAATTTAATTGGAATTGCGCAAAATCACGGAAAAAACTTCGATCACGGGTTGCGATCATGAGAGCAGCATCCGTCATACTGACGTTTTCAAGCCTCGCTGAAAGTACCTCAGCAGTGGTCGTATTAACGTTAATGCTTGTACGAACTGGGAGCACAGTCACAAAGTTTTTCAAGCGCAAAATCATTTCTGGCGAAAAACCAGGAACGGCCAATAGATCTTCTACCTGACTAAATTTTAGAAATTGTACTGCGGAATTCGCTGTTATCGATACATTAACTGATGAATCAGCCTTTTCACTTGCAGATTTCGTTGTAGATTCGCTCTGCGAACCTACAGGTGTGCTTGCTGGCATACTTGGCCCCGACGGATTTCCTCCACCACCTTCGGTCGGCTTGTCTGGCTTGATTACTTTATCCTGAGTTTGTGCCACCTGAATAGCCACAGCTGCAGCCAAACTAGAGTCAAGCTTAAGATTACTTAACAACTTCCCGAAAGCCATTAGTTCGCGCTCATCAACAACGCCGTCAGTCGCCAAATTTGTCAGATTAAATTTGGCTTGAGCATCGCTAATCTGACCCGACAAGGTTGCATCGCTGTCTTCAACCTCTGTCTTCCCATTTTCCACATATTGATCGAGTCGGGTGTCACCCAAACTCACCGCCCAAGGCTCACCAAGGTGATCAAGCTCATTACTCGTTCGAGCGTCCTCACGCAAAATCAAACTAGCCCAATCTAGTGCGCCACGTAAAACCCACTTCTTCTGCAATTGATATCGTTGGTTTTCGATCGAACGTACCTGCACTTGTTGCTGCCAAAAAAGACTAGCGACAATAGTGATTGCCAATGTCGTTAGCAAGAGCGCAGTAACAACCGCTACCCCCGCTTGCAATCGTCTGTGACTAGCACGCATCATGCTGCCCCCAAGAGGAAAATCTTCATCAAGGGAAACTCTTGTCCTTTGACCTGCATCATGACCTCAAGTCCTGTCTTACGTGGGACGCCTTTACCCTGTCTACCCGTGGGGTCTGCCGCTTGAGGAACAGCGATATCAGTACCGGCAACACGCCATGTATTCTCTTCGTAATTCCAAGTGCGCATTTGAAAGGCCGAAACGTCCGTTTGCAAATTTACGACTGGCATATCATCGACACCGCTGATCGCGCGCTGCCAGTAGCTATCCAGTATCGCCAACTCACGCGTAGGAATTGACTCACGTCGACTAAAGATCCCATCCTTCATGCGATAAGCCACAACTTGCAGGCGGGTCGCTTGATTGTCTTCGTAGACGGTTCGAATCAAGATCAATTGTTGATCAAAAGCCCGAATGTTTTCCCGACGAGGCAGCATTGCCTCGCTCACCAAATGTGCGCAATCGTTTTCCAACTGCACAAAGCTAATTTGAGCACCTCGACTGTGTTCTAATTCCTGATTCAAACCAACACGAGCTCGAATGATGCTATCCAAGCCGCGCCACCCCATTACCGCTATGATCGCTAGAATCGCCACAGCCACGAGCAATTCAATCAAGGTAAAGCCTGAGTTTTTGCTGGGCGATCTATGGAGCATTTGGCACCACCTGTGTCAGTTTTGCCAAACGTCGTTGCAAGTTACTTGGTTCAAAGACCAAAACCTCAACACGTCGAAAAGAAGGGTTAGGCGTTCCAATGACATGTTCTTCACATAGCAGAGCAAGCTCGCCCTGTGGGCAGGGAAAACTCCGTTCCCCCAACTCTGGCCATTCATGTCCGAGACGAATTTGTGCAAGTCTATTTTCCGCAGACCAGTTCGCCATCATAGTCGCACGCAATCCACTACTATTTTGAGCTAGACTTGCTACGGCTCGAAGACTTGCCCCAAGTACAGTGCCAACAATGACTAAAGCAACCAGCACCTCTAACAGGGTAAAACCAAACTGCGCTTGCGTTCGCCGAATCAAATTACTGCTTGAAGTTGCCATTCTTTACTCCACCACAAAATGGCCTACGCCATCGGCACGAATAGAGACCGAGTCCTCGGCGACACGTAAATTGAAAACAAATGGGCGACTAACCGGCTCACGACCAAAAATGATTTTCAAACTATCTGTGTTCTGATCGATATTCGGAATAATTTCCAACTTCGTATTTGGGAAGGTGAATTCTCGGCCGCGTAAAGTATCAAGATCAAGGATTTGCTCCCAGCGATTATCATTGAGAACCAAGAAACGATAACCCGCTTGATTCGCTTCAAACGCGGTCGGACGGTTACGTACAATCGCTTCTTCACGAGCCAATTGCAGCAATAAAGAAATGCGTTGAGCATCCGTCTGCAAACGCTGACGCGTACTTTGCATTGCATTGAGTGATACAGCCCCCAACATAATTCCCATGATGACCAACACCACGAGTAATTCCAGAAGAGTGAAGCCACGACTACGCTTATGTTTCACATCAACGCCCAGTCAATTTCATGTACGAATTTTTAAGGCAAAAAAAAATCACAAATCCCAGGAACCGATGTCAGCATCATAGCCCGCACCACCAGGCTGCCCATCCTGACCATAAGAGAAAATCTCAACATCAGCCTTCAAGCCTGGAGACATGTATTGATATGAATTACCCCAAGGGTCTTTTGGCAGCTTCGAGATGTAGCCCTCTGGTTTGTATCCATTTGCCGCAGGACCAGCTGTTGGCTTTGCGACCAAGGCCTGCAATCCTTGTTCAGTTGTTGGGTAACGAAGATTATCAAGCTTATACATTTTCAGTGCACCAAGCATGGTCGAGATGTCCTGCTTCGCTTGAAGGACGCGAGCATCATCGGTCCGCCCCATCAACTTCGGAACAACCAAACTCGCTAGAATGCCCATAATCACAAGCACGATCATAATTTCGATCAAGGTAAAGCCAGCCATTTTTCGTGATTTGTGGAGAATCCCACTCACTGAATTAATCTTATTCATCATCATTAAACTCATTTAATTCGTTCTAACAAAACCAGAATCATTTTCATAGTGTATCTTCTATCAACAAACATACAGACCATGAAAAATTGACAAAATAACGCGAAGGAAATCCTAACACGAATACGCGCAAAAAAGACAACAAAAGTTCGAACTGCACGACTAATTGTAACTTGCGTTTTGACCGAATACGCTACCCTGCAAAAATTCTTACAAATCCTATACAAGACATGACATTAATAGCAAATCCCATAGCATTTGCTTGACTCCACCACCTGCGTCAAACGTTACCGAACCTAGTTACGGCGAGGATAGCCCTCTGCAAGAATTCTTTCCCACACTGCGTCTTTCTGTTCTTGCGTCATAAACACCCAATCTGCGACCTCAGCCACAGTTCTCCCACAACCGCGACAAACCTCATCGAAAGTTGTCGAACAAACTGCTACACAAGGTGTATCCGGGCGGTGTTTTTTATCTTCCATCTAAACTCCAATTTCAATTTATTCCCATTTGCGGGCAACACGACATACGATAAAAAAGTCAGGAAACAAACCGTATTCGACCTACCAGCAAACACTTTTGCCCTTGCTTGCACAATCTTTATTGACAGCAAGATTCAAACCACGAGAGAATCATGCTGATATTACAAAACCAATGCCATTTCAATCAGTAACTAAGCGCCTTCAAGCAAAGGAGATCGGCGATGACCAAAGATTTCATTCAATCTCTGATACTTTTAATCTTAGTGACTGACCCCTTCGGCAATATACCAATTTTTGTAAGTGCATTATCGCATGTCGCCCCTGAAAGGAGATGGCGAGTAGTGGTACGTGAATGCGCGATCGCGTTTGTCTTACTGCTGCTGTTCATGTTCTTTGGCAAGCATTTTTTAGAGGCACTTCAACTTTCCGAAGTATCACTAAGGATAGGCGGCGGTGTGATATTGTTTTTGATCGCTTTACGAATGGTATTTCCACAAGAAGGCGGCGTCTTCGGCGACACAGACGGTGACAACGAACCTTTTATCGTACCACTGGCAATCCCAGCGTTAGCCGGCCCGTCTTCCCTCGCAACCGTTCTCTTATTCTCATCCGACAGCAGAATGGATGTTGCGATCCACGTCGCAGCACTGACTGCTGTCGCGGTTGTCTGGCTAATCGTATTGCTGAGCGCAGAACGCATGCAAAGAGCACTCGGAGAGCGAACTATGACCGCGGTCGAGCGGTTGATGGGATTGATTTTGACCGCAATGGCTGTCGAGATGTTGCTTGCTGGAATACGTGACTATCTCAAAACATTGGGTTGATCAACTACCCCTGAAATAAATAGCGGAGCTAGATTGCCTCGCAACCACGTAATTGCGCAATCTTCTCTGCATCGTAACCAAGTGACTTGAGAATCTCTTCTGTGTGCTCGCCCAATTTAGGACCTAACCATTGTGTTTCACCAGGGGTCTCAGACAAT
This sequence comes from Affinundibacterium nitidum, assembly GCF_014284155.1. Taxonomy (GTDB): domain Bacteria; phylum Pseudomonadota; class Gammaproteobacteria; order Burkholderiales; family Burkholderiaceae_D; genus Undibacterium; species Undibacterium nitidum. The sequence goes on along the minus strand of NZ_JACOFZ010000001.1, from coordinate 16,939 downwards.
TTTGGCGAAATCGCAGGCAATTTCACTGACTGCCCATCGCCAAATTGATGCTGCTCGAACATCCCCCTTGCTTGAAACTGGGGATCTTGCATCATATCTTTGACACTATAAATTTTTCCAACTGGAACATCCGCAACTCGCAGGCGAGCTAATGCTGTATCAATCGTTTGTGTTGCACACCAATCTTGAATCGCTTGGTCGATTTCTGCAGTTCTAGGCACACGCCCATCGTTTCGGACAAGGCCTGAATCATGAGCTAAGTCATCGCGCCCGATGGCGAGCATTAAGCGATGAAAAATTGCATCACCATTGCCAGCGATTACAATATTTTCTTGATCGCTAGTCGTGTAGGTGTTTGAAGGGACGATACCCGGTAGGGCACCTCCAGTACGTTCACGAATGACACCAGCATAATCAAACTCAGGAACCAACGACTCCATCAAGTTGAATACTGATTCGTATAGAGCGACATCCACCATCTGGCCTCGCCCAGCAATACACTCTGAACCCGTCTTACCATTCCAACGACCACCAGTCACATCACGGTGACGCAGAGCCATCATCGCACCAATGACACCATGTAGAGCTGCAACAGAATCACCAATGGAGATTCCAACGCGTACCGGCGGCCGGTCGGGATGCCCTGACACATAACGTAGGCCACCCATTGATTCGCCAATCGCACCAAAGCCAGGCAAGTCTCGCATTGGCCCCGTTTGTCCATAACCGGAAAGCCGAACCATAATCAAAGCAGGATTAACGGTGCTTAATTCTTCATAACCAAGCTGCCACTTTTCGAGAACACCTGGCCGATAATTCTCAATGATAACATCTGCTTGCAAAGCTAAATCCCGCGCAACTTCACGCCCCTCAGGCGTCTTTAGATTGAGGCAAATGCTTTTTTTATTTCGTGCTTGAACACTCCACCACAGCGAAGTTCCATCTTTCAGCACTCTCCACTGACGCAAAGGGTCTCCGCCGTCAGGAGCCTCCACTTTTATCACTTCAGCACCAAATTCGGCCAACATGCGCGAGCAAAAAGGTCCGGCTATAAGCGTACCTAATTCGAGCACCCTTATTCCGGCGAGAGGTCCAAAACTTTTATTTGCCATGATCAATCAAGTATTTCGGCGATCCAGCATGGCGCGTGCAATCGTCCCCGGATCCACATATTCAAGTTCACCACCAACGGGCACACCACGCGCCAATCGACTCACATGAAGTCCACGCACCTTTAGCGTTTCGCTTATGTAGTGCGCTGTAGCTTCGCCTTCATTATTAAAATTGGTTGCCAACACGACTTCCTTTACCACACCATCAGTAGCGCGGCGAATCAATTTATCGAGATGAATATCCTGTGGACCAACACCATCCAATGGAGACAAACGCCCCATCAAAACAAAGTACAGTCCTTTGTAGGTCATCGTTTGCTCTATCATGAGTTGGTCGCTCGGCGATTCGACCACACACAATAAACTGGTATCACGCTCAGAATCTTGACATGTATCGCACAATGTATTTTCCGTGAAGGTATTACAAGAGCCACAGTTATGAATCATGTTCAGGCCATTTATCATCGCCTGCCCAATCATTTGTGCGCCCTCGCGGTCGTGCTGCAATAAATGGTAAGCCATCCGCGTTGCCGATTTCGGCCCCACACCAGGAAGGCGGCGTAAAGCCTCAATCATTTGCTCCAAACTACTGAGTGATTTCACAATGCGATCTCAAAAATGAAATTGGCGCATCGCACGGAAAATGGAATTCCGATTGATGCGCCAAATATAAGGAATGACTCAACTCACCGAAATTAGAACGGCATTTTGAAACCTGGTGGCAATGGCATACCTGCTGTCAATGCCGACATTTTTTCTTGGCTAGTTGCTTCAGCTTTACGCACTGCGTCATTAAATGCAGCAGCGACCAAATCTTCCAACATATCTTTATCATCCGCCAGCAATGAAGGATCGATAGAAACCCGTTTCACGTCGTTTTTACAAGTCATCACGACTTTCACAAGACCAGCTCCTGACTGCCCTTCAACCTCAACCAATGCCAGTTGATCTTGAGCTTTCTTCATATTGTCTTGCATTGCTTGGGCTTGCTTCATCAGGCCTGCCAATTGATTTTTCATCATACTCAAATACTCCTCAACAAAAATACTAATACATTCTCTGTAGCTGCGACAGCTTCGTCCAGCATAACTTATTTCTTAAATTGGCCGTACACTACCTGTCAATATCGTCGCACCAAACTCACGCATCAAAGTTTGGACAAAGCCATCTTCTTGAATCGCTCGTTCCGCGAAATCTTGACGCTCCGCTCTTTCGGCCAGCGCTTGCGCATTAGCAGTCTGTTCAACGGCTCCGATCTCGGTTTCGATGCGAATCTCATGACCAGATTTAGCAAATCGCTCGTTTAATGCTGCCGATAGTTTTTCGAGACTTCCTGCCGACAATAAAGTTTGCACAGGCACACACAACCGAAAAACCACGGCATTACCGTTCACAAAGCATTGACGAAGCTCACTTTGCTGAGCCAATTGATGTGTGACACCACGCACAGGCAAAGAAGCCGCGAGATTCGGCCAGTGGCCGTCCCAGCTGATTTCAGCAATGGGTATTAATTGAAGGGGCTTTACTGTAAGTTTTGACGCTTCGACCTTCGGTACAACCGCTACTGGTGGAGCGAGTTCAACCAAAGCACCTGCCTCAGAAACTTCTCCATTTCTACTGTGTTGAGAATCAATCGTTTGACCAGCCTCGACAAAATAATCACTATCGTTAAGATCTTTTTGCTTCAATGGTGGCCCTGACTGCAGAGCAACTGAAGCAAACTCAGCATCATCCCAAGGTGGAGGCATTTCACCATCTTGCAAGTTGGTAGAGCTCACATCTCGATGTTCTGGAACCCTTGGCGCAATAGGCGTTACCTTTGGTGGCTCTTGCATCGCTTCAGCCTTGACTTGGGCTGGTGCTGTAGGCGCCACTACGACGTTAGATGACCTAACTGCAGCTCCTTGATTTCGACCACTCGCGGCACGTGCTGCTGCCAATGCTGCCATTGCAGGACTTAACTTACCGGAATTGGTTGTCGGTGCAGCTACCGCTAAAGAATTGTCGGCCTTAGGTGCAGGAGGTGGCAAGCGAATTCCTGCTAGCGCTTTGTCTTCAATCGTCTCTTGCTCAATATCTGGCTTATTTTCTGATTTGCTTTCTGCCTCTGAAGATTGAGTAACCGTTGATATCGATGACGAAGGCGTTTGAGCAGGTACCCCGTTTGGCATTAGCCCAACAGTTGCCGAGCGTGTCGCAGGATTACCGGAACTTGCCTGGGAAACTGCAGCCGAGCGATTAGGCGTTACGGGAGAAGGTCTTACTCCAGTTTGACCGCCACCGCCTGCTCCGCCAGCAGGTGGCAAATTTCCGGGGCGAAATGCGAGCATCCTTAGCAAGGTCATCGAGAAACCAGCATACTCATCCGGCGCCAAGCCGATTTCATTACGTCCATGTACCGCGATCTGGTAAAAAAGTTGCACTTCCTCTTTACTAAACAACTGAGCTAATCTGATCAATTCGGCACGCTCTGGCAAATCATCTGCCAGTGCCGCTGGCACCAATTGCGCGATTGAAATCTGATGCAGCAAGGTTCCTAAATCCTGCAAGGCCGACTTATACGACAAGCTACGAGCCGCCATTTCGTCTGCAACGGACAACAATGCAGCGCCATCTTCGACCGCTAATGCGTCCAATAATCGAATCAAATAAGATTGATCGAGTGCTCCAAGCATATTTTGTACTGCATCTAGACTTACCTTACCAGCAGCATATGCGATTGCTTGGTCAGTTAAGGACAAAGCATCGCGCATCGAGCCATGCGCACCTTGCGCCAACAAACGTAACGCAGGAACTTCAAAATCGATATGTTCTTGACCGAGAATATTTTCCAAGTGCCCGACAATATGACCAGGTGGCATTTGCTTCAAATTAAACTGCAAACACCGAGAAAGGACGGTAACAGGAATTTTTTGTGGGTCCGTCGTTGCGAGAATGAATTTGACATGCGGCGGTGGTTCTTCCAAAGTCTTCAACATCGAGTTGAAAGCATGGTTAGTCAGCATGTGCACCTCGTCGATCATATACACTTTAAATCGTGCATTGGAAGGCGCATAAATCGCTTGCTCTAACAACGAGGCCATCTCATCAACACCGCGGTTTGAAGCGGCGTCCATCTCAATGTAATCGACAAATCGCCCTGCATCGATCGCAGTACATGCATCGCATATGCCGCAAGCTTGGGCTGTGATTCCCTTTTCGCAGTTGAATGACTTTGCCAAGATTCGCGACAAGGTCGTTTTACCAACACCGCGCGTACCAGTGAACAAATATGCGTGATGCAGCCGCTGCTGTTCAAGCGCATGCGTCAAGGCACGAACAACGTGTTCTTGACCAACTAAAGTCTCAAAACTCTTAGGGCGATATTTTCGGGCGAGGACTTGATAGGACATACGACAATTTTACCTTATTCTTTGCCACCTATTTCAGGGTTATCGATTATAGCCTCGACTGGACGAAGAAAATCAGGGAATTTCGCAACTTATGAAAGACAAATCGAAGTAAGTACGTGCAAAAGTACTACGGAGAATGATTTTCTTTGTCGGCCCGTTGTAGATAGGCATTGAGTAGTTGGTCCTGAAGCCGCAACTCTTCTCGCAAAGCGGATACTTCTTGATGCAAAGCTCGAATATCATCGTGCAATTGGCGCTCAAACTCCTCTTCTTCTTCACCAACAAATAGAGCTGCGATATTTGCGGTCACGATCGAAAACATCGCATACCCCAACAAAACGATGAAAACCGCGAAGATTTTTGACGCGGGGGTCGACGGGACGATATCTCCATAACCCACCGTGGCGACAGTAGTGAACGCCAACCACACTCCATCAGCGTAATTTCCTACTCTTGGCTCAAGCCAATAAAATCCGGCCCCAGCCGTACTCAGCATTATAATCGCGAGAACGATCACCTGCACCAAATGGCTAGGCTGCATGTGTTGCAAAATTAAGGTGGCGATACGTAAGAGGATCACGGCACAAAGGCCAAGTCGAAATAACCATTCCAACATGCCCCATTGCACTTCGGTCGGAATAATACTGGCGATACAACCTAGTATGATTACCACATCGAGAATCAGCTTACCGTGTCGAGTTTTTTGCTTACGATGCGCCTGCCATTGCCAGAGTGTGTCTGCAAACAAAATAAGAGCAACGACGCCATAAAGGACATGGCCAATCATTCGTCCCTGCGCATTTTCCTGCGCTAACAATAAATAGAACGCTGGAATTGATAACAGCAGACCAAATAACAAAATTGGGCGAGAAAACCAAGTAAAGAAGTTGGCGCTCAAACCATATTCAAGTTCTACAATGCCATTTGCATCAACTTTATGCTGTCTCAATTTGTGTACTCCGCGCCCATGACAATTTTAAAAGCTGGTCATCCCAACATCAAATTAATGAACCAACATTGACTGTGACATAAGCTACTTAAGTATGCAATTGCGCAAAATCGTAATCCGACAAAATCGAATCCAAACTTTCATAAGTTTGTTATAGCGCAAGTTCAGACAAGTAAGAGAAAGGGCGAAACGAAGATGTTTGAAAGAGGCGAGCCTGATCTACGGCACTTACGGGAAATGACTGTGGCTGCTTCGTTCCCGACCTGACCAGATTGATCACGCCGTAATGCGCAGGGGCCCGCCAACCTCAATTATATCGCACAATACCAATGAGTGGCAAAAATCCCCAACGCAAATCAACTCAAGCATTATAGGCCGAGCTCCTGCCAAATCGAATCCACCCTCTTCTTTACCTCTGGCGTCATCTCTATCGTGCGCCCCCACTCACGACTGGTTTCACCTGGCCATTTATTGGTAGCATCAAGACCCATCTTACTTCCAAGGCCACTAATTGGAGAGGCGAAGTCTAGATAATCGATAGGAGTGTTATCGACCATTGTGGTGTCGCGCAAAGGGTCAACACGCGTGGTGATCGCCCAGATCACCTCTTTCCAATCTCGAATATTGACATCCTCATCGACAACAATAATAAATTTCGTGTACATAAATTGGCGCAAAAAGCTCCAAACACCAAACATGATCCGCTTCGCATGACCTGCATAAGACTTCTTCATCTGGACCACCGCCATACGGTAACTACATCCCTCGGGCGGCAAATAGAAGTCCGTAATTTCCGGAAACTGCTTTTGCAAAAGTGGAATGAATACCTCGTTTAATGCGACGCCTAAGACTGCAGGTTCATCGGGCGGTTTTCCGGTGTATGTTGAATGATAGATTGGATTTTCACGCATCGTGATTCTATCGATGGTAAACACGGGAAAACTATCTTGCTCATTATAGTAGCCAGTATGATCACCATAGGGGCCCTCAAGCGCATGTTCAAAGCCAGTAGGATGAGAATCGTCCGGATAAATATGCCCCTCAAGAACGATTTCAGCAGAGGCTGGCACTCTCAACTCACTGCCGATTGCCTTCACAAGTTCAGTACGACTGCCGCGAAGGAGGCCAGCAAACTGGTATTCTGAGAGCGTATCTGGCACTGGCGTGACAGCACCAAGTATTGTCGCAGGATCTGCACCCAAAGCTACTGCGATCGGATATGGCTTACCTTTATGAGCGATAGTGTGTTCACGAAAATCCAAGGCTCCACCACGATGAGCCAACCATCGCATGATGACCTTGTTGCGACCCAATACCTGCTGACGATAAATTCCAAGATTCTGACGTTTTTTATGAGGGCCCTTGGTTATCACCAATCCCCAAGTGATAAGCGGCGCAATATCACCCGGCCAGCAGTGCTGTATTGGAAGACGAGCCAAATCCACATCATTTCCTTCCCACACAATTTGCTGGCATGGGGCCGACCTTAATTCTTTTGGTGCCATATCCCAGACCGCCTTAATCAGAGACCCCATACCGAGCACGTCTTTGAATCCTTTAGGTGGTTCAGGTTCTTTAAGCGAAGACAGGACATGACCAATCTGACGCAATTCAGAAATATCGGCAGCCCCCATACCCATCGCTACCCGCTTTGGCGTACCAAACAAATTTCCTAATACGGGTATTTGGTGCCCAGTAGGATTAGTGAACAAAAGTGCTGGACCTTCATTACGCAAAGTGCGATCGCAGATTTCCGTCATCTCCAAAAATGGGGATACAGGTGTAACTACTTGTTTTAATTCATTTTGTTTCTCTAATTGAAAAATAAAATCCCGCAAATCCGTATATTTCATATTTTTTTACGCTTTTTTTGGTTCAATGTTTTGGGCAAAAAATATGCTCCAAGTGATTGATTTCATTCAGTTTTGCTGCATCGCAGCACGAAAAGTAAGATCTAAAAGTAATTAAAACTGATTTCTATAGTATTGACTCGATATAAATGCGCCCATACAATTCGCCAAAATTCAAAAACTACTGATTTGATTTACAGTAATTTTTAGCCAAGTCTAAAAACAACGCAACAAACAGTATCACTAAACCTTGGGATTCGGGTTCCCATGTCGGATTAAGGAAATCCTTAAATTCATCCCGAAAACGTTGTTTATCCTTTTTTGCCATGCATATGACACGACACAAAAGGATGAGTAACTCCGGCGCTCTTGCTCTTATGCCTGCTCCATCAGGTTGGGCTTGCGCGATGTTTCTGATTCGTTCCGCAATCAAATAAATGCCAAAGGCTTTTGTTTGAGGGTGGCTCGAGCACTCAGGAGGTAGTAATGATTCAAAACCTAATTTTAACAGCTCATACGCCGAGCCATTCTCGCTCTGCGCAAAAAGAAATGCAGCGTTTGCTTGCGAAGAAACGCAAGGTCGATGTTTTGACCACCGTATTACACACAACGGCTGCGCTTGGCATGCTTGCTATCGTTATTCTGGCATGCATGTTTTTCAATCCAGAATTGGCGACTAAGTTCAGATCGCTCTCGCCATTTGCCAATAGTGAAAATACTGCCCTGGAAAGTACGAGCACGCCGGATCTATCAATGATTATGGCAACACCTGAAATGATTTCTCAAAGCACCGAGCAAGAATCGACAGTCGATACAATCGCGGTGAGTAACACGAAATTACTAGGCGACCAACGCCAGCAATTGCTCGTCACAAATTGGCTCTCGAAACGTTACCGTGTAGCCAATGACGCAATCGATATGCTAGTTTCTGCGAGCTATCTCACTGCCAAAGAAACCAAGTTAGATCCACTACTTATTTTGTCGGTCATCGCGATTGAATCACGCTTCAACCCTTTTTCCGAAAGTCCAGTAGGGGCACAAGGACTAATGCAGGTCATGTCCAAGGTGCATAAGGATCGTTTTAATGAATTGGGCGGTGTTAAAGCGGCGTTGAACCCAGTGGCTAATATCAAAGTTGGTGCAATGATTCTGCGCGATTGCGTAAAAGCTGCCGGCTCTATCGAAGGTGGCCTTAAACGATATGTAGGTGCAACCGACAATGAAACAGACGGCGGCTATGGCAACTTGGTCTTAGCCGAGTACAAACGCCTTAAAGACGTCGCGGCTGGCAAGCCAGTTTCAATATTCTCTACCAACAAGCCAGCAAACATTGTTCGCCCTCAAGAAACGCCAGGTGATAAAACAATTGACGAACTTACAAATGAGAAAGTTACGCCAAAAGATCACAATGAGATCGTTGCGGGGATTTAATTCATCAACGACAAACATATAAAAAAAGCCCGATTAATTCGGGCTTTTTTTGCTTGAAGACTTCTCTGAAAGACCGTTTACTAATGCCGCTTTAGTCCGACAATCGAAGCCAAAATCATATTCATTAGCCACCTTAATTACTGCGTCACGAAAATCATGCATGATCTGAGATCGAATGCCGCCACTCGGATAAGCTAAAACATAATCATAACTAATCTCACCCGCAAATGGCTTCACCACCACTCCATTTTTACGCCAAATTTTGGCAGCGAATGGTTCAACCAAAGAGAGCCCTAACCCATGTGCCACCATCGCATAACGTGTATGTGAAGTGTGGGTCTTAATAACATTTCTAGGTACACTCTTTGCGGCCTGCAAACTTTCGAGTTCCTTTTCATAATTCTGTGAAATGATAGGTACCCAACCGATCATATTTTCACCGTCGATATCCTCCGGAAAGATCATATCCTTCTCGACAAGTCTATGCCCCTCGGGCAAAGCACAAGACACATTCACCTTTAGTATCTTTTCAATCTCAATGCCAGCAAACGCTGGGAACTCAAGTGCGATAGCCATATCGACTTTCATATCTTGCAATCGTACTAAGATCTCAGGGCCATTGCAGGTATCGACCGTTACAGGCACGTTTGGATGATATTTAAAGAATTCTTTCAAGACTAAGGGCATTAATGTAGTCGAAAGTACAAATAGACAAGCGACCGATATACCTTCAGGTGCATCAGCACGTATATTGGCCGCAACTTGAGTCAATCTCTCAAGACCAAGAAAATTCTCTTCTACGGCCCGATAGAATCGAACTCCAGCCGTAGTCGGCTCTAAACGGCCTTTAGAGCGATTGAACAACCGGAATCCAAGGCTATCCTCAAGATCTGCAACCAGACGGCTAATTGCGGGCTGAGAAATGTTCATCTTTCTAGCTGCCCCCAAACTCGTACCAGCGACCATCAAACAACGAAATGCCTCGATTTGTCTAAATTTCATCATTTTTATATAAGTTTTTTATTAGAATAATCTTTATATTATGACCGGCCCCGAGCTTATAACAAAATCGCATAGAGTATGTGATTTTACGATTAGACATGATACGTAAAATTTGAAATACTCTACTTTTAGATGCAAAAAAGGTAAAAAACCACGCTGATTTATATCGAAAGAACAATCAAGTGGAAGAAATACAATAAAAATTAAAGCGGTATATTACTCAAAAGGTCATTTCCGAATAGTCACAATTATCAGTTGTGGTGAAGTCCTTATTTATTTCACTAGTCTTTTTGAATCGTATTCTTAGGGGGAGGAATAAAGATGCTTGCATGCGGAACTGTTAAACTTTTTGGTCTAGACGAAAAACTCGATCTAGAGACTGGGCTACGCAGGTCTAAACTCACACACCATTATTTAGGTGATATACAGGCAGAATCGCGCTTTGAGTGTTTAGCATTCGCTGGGAATGGAGGGGTCTCGAGTTTCGTGGGGCTCGAATACTTGAACGGGAAAATTGGTGATCGCCGTGGTGGCTTTATTTTGCAACATGTTGGTTCGGTCAAATCGGGGCAATCGATCAGCACACTTAACGTGATCACAGGTTCAGGTACAGGCGATTTTGAAGGAATTCGCGGACACGGACGTACGACTTGGAGCTCGGGTGGTAATGAAGGTTCTCAAGTGCTATTAGAATATAGCTTTGATTAGCACGAAAATAGATCCAATACATATATAAAAAAGGCCCTCAATCGAGGGCCTTTTTCATCTAATCTGTCAATTGCTCCTTATTTCGAAGAAACCTCAACCACACGAAGTTGTGCCGCCAATTTATCGAGCACACCGTTCACATATTTATGACCGTCTTGTCCACCAAATGATTTCGTCAATTCCACCGCTTCGTTAATAACGACGCGATAAGGAATTTCCAAATGGTTTTTCAATTCATAAGCGCCAATGAGCAAAGCAGCGTGTTCGATAGGTGACAGTTCCGCGATGCCACGATCAATAAAAGGCGCGAACTGCTGACGAAGTTCAATCGATTGATTAATCGCACCATGCAAGAGTGCATCAAAGTGCTCTCGATCAGCCTTATCGAAACCGTGCGCTTCTCGAATATGTGCATCAATTACGCCAGAATCTTCATTATTTAAGAGCCATTGGTAAATACCTTGAAGTGCAAACTCACGGGCGCGATGGCGTGGTGAGCGACTCTTATTTGGATTGGCGTGTTGTGAAGTGGTAGTCATAGTTTTGCCTTCGTATTTTGTCGTAGTAGTGCCAATGCACTACAAATTAATCTGCTTCGTAATGAATGTCTTCGGTGGCTTCAGCGAGTTCTTCCAGCGCTAAAGTCAAATTCGCCATTTCAATCGCAACGCGTGCCGCATCTGCCCCCTTTTCATGCATCCGCACTTCGGCCTGCTCATCATTTTCGGTCGTCAAAATTGCATTTGCAATTGGAATACCAGTGTCTAATCCAACGCGTGTAATGCCCGCACCTGATTCATTTGAGACTAACTCAAAGTGATAGGTCTCACCACGAATGACTGCACCCAAAGCGATCAAAGCATCAAACTGGTGAGTGGCTGCCAGCTTTTGCAAAGCTAGTGGCACTTCCAAGGCGCCTGGCACAGTGACATGCAAGACATCCTCATCCATCACGCCGAGACGTTTTAACTCCGATAAGCATGAGCTTAACAATCCTTCGCCAATATTCTCGTTGAAGCGTGCTTGAACAATCCCAACGCGCACGCCTGCACCATCTAAATTTGATTCATAGTGTCCTACTGTCATGTTTATTCCTTTTCGCGACCAGATCGCATTAAATTTTCTTTTGCTTGAATGCCAGTGTCAGAACAGCATAGACTATTTTGTTGGGCAATCGAGATAGCCTGTCACTTCCAAATTGAAACCTGTCATTGATGGCATCTTACGTGGATTAGCCAGCAAACGCATCTTGCCCACTCCAACATCACGTAAAATCTGCGCTCCAATGCCATAAGTGCGCAAATCCATCCGGGCTGCACGCCCCTGAGGCTTTTTCTCTGGTGTATTCAACGCATTAAACTGTGAGAAAAGCTGTTCGGCGGTCTCTTCGCAATTGAGCAGCACCATTACGCCACTTGGTGCTGCTTGTATTGCTTGTAGGGCACTCGCTATATTCCATGAGTGTGTTGTTACCTGTGTTTCAAGCAAATCGAGAATTGAAACAGGTTGATGCACGCGCACTAGCGTTTCAACATCAGCCGAGACATCGCCATGGACCAAGACTAAGTGAGCTGAGTTACTCGGAATATCGCGATAGACAATCGCATCGAAACGGCCATGTACGGTTTGCATAGGGCGCTCAGCAACACGTTGCACCATACTTTCATTTTGACTGCGATAGCGAATCAGATCTGCAATGGTACCGATCTTCAGCCCATGCGTCGCCGCGAATTCAAGCAAATCTGGCAAACGTGCCATTGTGCCATCATCTTTCATAATCTCACAAATTACAGATGATGGATTGAGCCCAGCTAACTCTGCTAAATCGCACCCAGCCTCTGTATGACCAGCGCGCATCAAAACACCACCTTTTTGCGCTTTTAATGGAAACACATGTCCCGGTTGCACAATGTCGTCAGCCGTCATATTCGGGTCGACAGCAACTTGGATAGTACGTGCTCGGTCAGCCGCTGAAATACCGGTCGTAACCCCTTCTGCAGCTTCAATCGAGACCGTGAAATTTGTACCATACGCAGTACCGTTACGACTAGACATCATCGCAAGGTTCAACTGGTCGCACCGTTCTTCAGTCAAGGTCAAACAGATCAATCCTCGTCCGTACTTCGCCATAAAATTGATGGCCTCTGGCGTGACGAACTCCGCGGCAAGTACTAGGTCGCCTTCATTTTCGCGATCCTCTTCGTCGACCAAAATCACCATACGACCGGCGCGCAGTTCTTCGACAATTTCTTGGGTATTTGAAATATTCATGCTGTACTTTGCTTGGACGTGTCACCAATTCGAACTCAGTGAACACAAAATGTTGTAACCCTCTATTCTAAAGGATTTACACAACGATGCAGAAACACAATGCACAAATCTTGCCTTTCTATTAGCAAAATAATGATTTTTATCTGCTTTTTCGAGCGCTTGCTCGGATTCTTAAGGAACTCTCGTTCTTCCAGTTAGATTTACTCTGTCCAACATGTTGACAGTGCCGTCGATGCAAGGTCAGAAACAAAATTTAAAAAAGAAAAAGCCACAACATCGCAAAATGTTATGGCTTTATGCGCCCCCAGTGGGCGACTCAAATCAATCGCCTAGTGTCCGTGTCCATCACCATAGGTCTGTACATTGACGGGTACATTCACTCCATTTTTTCCCTCGAAGAAAAATGGCTTACGTGTCTTATTACGAAGGCCGATTTCGTTCATCGTATTTACGTCGTATAAACGTCCATTCAACATTACGTGGGAAATCTGATCCGAATTACGAATATCCTTCAACACATCACCATTCAAAATTACCATGTCAGCCAACTTTCCAACCTCTAGCGAACCGATATCCTTATCCATACCAAGATAAGCCGCGCCATTGAGTGTCGCAGAACGTATCACTTCGAGCGGCGTCATGCCGCCACGTGCCAACGTCCACATCTCCCAGTGAGCACCAAGTCCCTCGCGTTGACCATGAGCACCGATATTGACAGCTACACCTGCTCGTTGCAATTCAGTCGCAGTGCGGGCGATATTGAATACATTAAAATCTTCCTCGGGTGCTGTCTCACGACGCACGCTACGTGGTTCCAGAACAGAGCGTGGCACATAACGAGACAAAATCGGATGCTTCCACACATCTGTTCTCGCATACCAATAATGTTCGCCATCTAATCCACCATAACCAACGATCAATGTGGGCGTGTAACCGACCTTGGTTTGAGACCATAACTGTTTCACATCTTCGTACGCGTTCGCTACTGGAATCGAGTGTTCGACGCCTGTGTGGCCATCGACTACCATCGTCATATTGTGCTGAAACAGAGAACCACCCTCGGGTACAACCATCATATTTGTCTGGCGCGCTGCTTCGAGAATTTGCTGACGCTGCTCACGACGTGGTTGGTTATAGCTTTTTACTGAAATTGCCCCTGCTGCTTTGAGGCGTTTTAAATGAGTTAGCGCATCTTCGTAACTATTCACGACCGCGCTAAAATTCGCCTTTGCTCCGTAAAGGATTGTCCCAGTCGAGAAAATTCTGGGAGCAACCACTTGACCCGCCTTTTGCATCTCGCTATGAGTAAAAATCTCAGAGGTATCATTCGACGGATCATGAATCGTCGTCACACCAAAAGCGAGCGATGCATAATCGACCCAGCTTTGCTGCGGGATAAGCTCTGACTCCCCCATACCGCCATGCCAGTGAACATCAACGAGGCCAGGGATAATCGTCTTCCCCTTCGCATCAACGACGTTCGCACCGGCAGGGATTGCAATCTCTTCCGACTTACCAATTGCAGCAATCCGATTATCACGAATAAGGATGCGCGCATTTTCAATCACCTCGTCGCCACGCATCGTGACTACGCGCGCTCCAGAGACAACCGTCACGCCTGAAGGTTTATCAGAAGGTGCTCGGAATCCAATTTGAAGCCCATTCTCAGCTGGCTTTGGCAACTCTTTCGACGCTCCATCAATGAATGCGAAGCTATCAATTAATGGACTTGTAAATAGTTGATCACCAAGGCTGAAATGTATTTTTTTGCTGTCACCAGACCAATGCAAATAGTCCCCAGCGTTCACATCTAATTGCTTGACCGGAACAGCATCAGATTTCGAGCCAACAGTAATTGCTTTACCAATTGCAGGCATAGGCATCACATACACATGGAAACGCTCGGTAAAAGCCAGCCATTTACCATCTGGCGAGACTGAAAAGTTTGATGCAAAGTCGCCACGAGCGACCGCGAACTCTTCTGATTTGCTTAGATTAATCCGAAACAAAGATGTCGACCAATCGACCTCACTCGTATATTTGGTCCGTGTTAAATACAAGGTATTATTATCGACTCCAAACTGCGGATTTTCACCATCCTCTGCCACCAAACGCGGGGATGACTTTCCATCAGAACTGACGGCGTAGACACCGTTCTCAAGGCCAAACCAAGGTGTAGTCAGGTAGCCACCACGCACCTTTCGATAAACGACCGTCTTGCCATCAGGGGACACCGTAGGATCAATGTATTTGCCTAGCTCTTTTGTCAACACTTGCTCACGGTCACTCTCCAGATCGTAGGTACGAATCGAGCCCGTTGTTTGATCATGCCAGGTTGCGTAGACGACAGACTTACCATCTCGCGAAAACTGCGGAAAGTACTCAAAATGTTCGCTTTGCTTCGTTAATCGACGAGGCGTACCGTTTGGTAAATCGCGGATATAGATATGTCCCAAAGCAGAATACAAGACCTTGTCACCTTTTGGTGACACGTTCACCCAGCGCAATTGCTTCACATCAAATTGATCTGCACCGACCTCGGTACTAAATCGAACAGCGGAACGAATATCCCTACTGTCTTTCACATGAAATGGTATTTCTTTGGCACTCTTAGCAAATGGGTCAACTCGCCAGATCTTACCTTGGGCCCAAACCACGATTTCTTTGGCTCCGGGCATCCAAGCGAATGCAGGATAAACACCATGCACTGCCCATGCTTCTTGCATATCACGCTCTAAATGTGCCCAAACCGGCATCTCTTCTCCGGTTTTTAAATCCTTCAAAAACAAAGTACTTTGATTTCGAATACGACGCACAAAAGCCAAATATTTACCATCGGGTGATGGTGTAGGTCGCACAGCACCACCTGGGCCACTAACCAAAGAAATCGTTTTCCCATCGATCAAATCTTTACGGAAGATTTGATAAATTTGTCCATTCGAATTCTTGTTATATTCAAACGAAGAACCACCAGTCGTATCTTGAGAATAGTAAACATAGCGGCCGTCAGGTGAAAAAGCTGGCTCGCCTAAATCTTTCTGCCAGTTTG
Source organism: Affinundibacterium nitidum (assembly GCF_014284155.1). Lineage (GTDB taxonomy): Bacteria > Pseudomonadota > Gammaproteobacteria > Burkholderiales > Burkholderiaceae_D > Undibacterium > Undibacterium nitidum. The sequence continues at coordinate 1,175 of NZ_JACOFZ010000001.1, read as the reverse complement.
GTTTTTCGTTGAGTTGAACTCCGGAACCACCGCTCGTGTGATACATCCAGATTTCGCCGGAACCAAGGGATCGTGTTCCTGAAAAATGTTTGCGTGCAGCAATATACTGACCGTTCGGATGCCACACAGGATTGTTTAATAAACGGAAGTCTTCCTTCGTGACCGGATGTGGATTGGAGCCATCTACATTCATCACCCAAATATTATCGCCACCACCAGCATCAGACATGAAGGCGATTTGTTTCCCATCTGGTGAATAGCGAGCCTGCATTTCCCAAGCCATTGAGTGCGTCAAGGCTTTAGCATCACCACCCTCAATTGGTATCACATATATATCACCAAGCATGTCGAACAGCACCTGTTTTCCATCAGGACTCACGTCAACGCTGATCCAAGTACCAGACTTAATATCGAGATTAATGGTCTTTGTTTCGCTAGGTGGGGAATTAACATCCCATTTCTTCTTTGGTACATCAGCAGAGTTACTGAGACCAGAAATCAAACACATCGCGATAAACAGGCTTCGACTGTAGCTAAGACGCATAGCAAACTCCGTGTAATTATTATCTAAGGAAGGACAAAACTTATCATAGACCAAGCTTGAACCGAACGGTCGTTGGACAAACACAAATTAACTTGGTTCAACAGCAGCCCCCTGATATTCGCTCTATTCCTTAGATTTAGGACGATCAAATTGGGTAGGTAAAAATGAGCTTAGGCAGGATATTAGGCCCAATTGAGTTGACGATGTTTTCCGTAAGCGCAAAGCAAAAGCCCCTGATTCGCTGGAATCAGGGGCTTTCTGGGATAAGAGCCTGACGATGACCTACTTTCACACTGGTTGCAGCACTATCATCGGCGCAAAGTCGTTTCACTGTCCTGTTCGGGATGGGAAGGTGTGGGACCAACTTGCTATAGTCATCAGGCATAACTTGTTGATTTGTTGAGAGCGCGTTGTTTTGTCGCTTTCAGCAAATCCAATTGGGAAGAAGTAGACGATGTTATCGTCAGAAATAATCGGTTGTGACTGCTCAAACAATATGGGCAAACACTTTTGTAATACTTGTCGTAGTTATCTATAACTGACCAAAGTTATAGGGACAAGCCGTACGGGCAATTAGTACTGGTTAGCTTAATGCATTACTGCACTTCCACACCCAGCCTATCAACGTCCT
>NZ_JACOFZ010000019.1 GCF_014284155.1 Affinundibacterium nitidum | reverse complement strand
TGCAAATACTGCGAGACAAAGGGCAGGACAAGGCGGATGCTTCCGCTTGGCACGAGAGTGCAGCCCGGATAGCCTGCGAAGTGAACGGTGCGGTAATGCCGTCAGCAACAGGAACCCACCGAAGCGCATGCGCAAAATCATCGCGCAGCGCCGTAGGAATCCCCGTCCTTTCCGCGCTAGCGGCAGCCGCAGGCTGAGGGCAGGGAGGATGTCAATCCTGCAGATCTTGTCGCGCTCTAGTAAGATGCAGTCTTTCAGCAAAACGATACTGACTTGGGGTCTTAAAACATATGACAAAGTATGACTTTAGTGTGAGCGTAGTGACTCAATACCTGGAGGATCAGTCTAACCCAGATAAATTTAATTTTGTTTTTGCTTACACGATCACGATTAAGAACACGGGGGATATTCCGGCACAGTTAATATCTCGTCATTGGATCATCACTGACGCAAATAATAAAGTGCATGAAGTTCAGGGGCTGGGTGTGGTAGGGCATCAACCCTTATTGAAACCGGGCGAGGGCTTTGAGTATACGAGCGGGAGTTCTTTAGAGACGCCACACGGAACGATGAAAGGCATCTATTTCTGCGTGGCTGAAGATGGGCATCGATTTGAGGTGCCTATCCCGGAGTTTGTGCTATCACTCCCACGTACCTTGCATTGAGTTATTTACTGATCTCGCTTTTCGGAGGTCTTTGAATCTGACTTTTTGTTTGGTCTGCCAGAAAACATGGTCCACCAAATAATAAAGATAAAAATAAAGAATGCGCCGAAGGCTTCTAATGCAAGTAACCACATAGTTTGCGTTTCCTAATCAGATATAAAAGCGGTAGTCATTTTAACAGAGCTGGTGCAGGCTTCATTTTTGGCTAGTCTTTTGAAATGTTTCCTTCCTAAGGCGCAATTGGCATAGACCCATTGAGATACAAGCTTTATGATTCTGGATGAGCGACAGCATTTAATCACCAGAAAATCAATTCATCAGAAAACCAATATCAGGAGTAAGACATGGAATATCAGAATATTATTGTTGAAGTTAAAGAGAAGGTGGGTGTTATCACTTTGAATCGCCCAAAGGCGCTCAACGCGCTCAACGACCAGTTGATGGACGAGCTCGGTCATGCGCTGTTGGCCTTTGATCAAAACGACGACATTGGTTGTATGGTCATTACCGGCAGCGAAAAAGCGTTCGCAGCGGGGGCGGATATTGCAGCGATGGCGGACTACACCTATATGGATGCCTATAAGGGGAATTACGTCACCAAAAACTGGGAACATATTCTTCGTGTGCGTAAGCCAGTGATCGCAGCCGTTGCAGGGTATGCCTTGGGTGGCGGTTGCGAGTTGACGATGATGTGTGACTTCATTATTGCTGCTGACAATGCAAAATTCGGTCAACCTGAAATCAAGTTGGCGACTTTGCCAGGTTGCGGCGGTACTCAGCGTTTGCCTCGTGCGATTTCTAAGTCAAAGGCGATGGACTTGTGTTTGACGGCTCGATTGATGGATGCCAATGAGGCTGAGCGTGCGGGTTTGGTTTCTCGCGTCGTACCTTTAGAAAAGCTAATGGAAGAAACTTTAGCAGCGGCGAATACAATTTCGTCCATGTCTCTGCCAGTTGTTATGATGATCAAAGACGCGGTGAATCGTTCATTTGAATCAGGATTGACTGAAGGTGTGAATTACGAGCGTCGCTTGTTCCATGCAAGTTTTGGCACACATGATCAACGCGAAGGTATGCATGCCTTCTTAGAGAAGCGTCCAGCGAATTTTAAAAATATGTAAATTGATTTGAAGCGCTCTCGAGCAAGTATTAATTTCAAGTCGAATGAAACGCCCCGCGCCAGCGGGGCGTTTTGTTTTGTTTCTCTTGCCTTATTCACCTTTCTTAATTGAATTAACCAAATTAACTGAAGTAACAGTAATTAATATAAATAATTTAGAAGGTACTTGCCGAGCTGCATCTTTTCTTGTTATAGTTCGCCTCCCGCAGAAATGCGGTGCAAGAAAAAGAGTGGCAAGCCAGTCAATATCCTGATGAGTTTCGATTGATGTAAATGAAATAAATCGAAGCGGAGTTTAGAAAGTTTAAACGGAGGGG
>NZ_JACOFZ010000018.1:2138-5431 GCF_014284155.1 Affinundibacterium nitidum | reverse complement strand
ACACTTTTGTAATACTTGTCGTAGTTATCTATAACTGACCAAAGTTATAGGGACAAGCCGTACGGGCAATTAGTACTGGTTAGCTTAATGCATTACTGCACTTCCACACCCAGCCTATCAACGTCCTGGTCTCGAACGACCCTTTAAGGAGATCTAGTCTCCGGGAAGTCTCATCTTAAGGCGAGTTTCCCGCTTAGATGCTTTCAGCGGTTATCTCTTCCGAACATAGCTACCCGGCAATGCCACTGGCGTGACAACCGGTACACCAGAGGTTCGTCCACTCCGGTCCTCTCGTACTAGGAGCAGCCCCCTTCAAACTTCCAACGCCCACGGCAGATAGGGACCAAACTGTCTCACGACGTTTTAAACCCAGCTCACGTACCACTTTAAATGGCGAACAGCCATACCCTTGGGACCGGCTACAGCCCCAGGATGTGATGAGCCGACATCGAGGTGCCAAACTCCCCCGTCGATATGAACTCTTGGGAGGAATCAGCCTGTTATCCCCAGAGTACCTTTTATCCGTTGAGCGATGGCCCTTCCATACAGAACCACCGGATCACTATGTCCTACTTTCGTACCTGCTCGACTTGTCAGTCTCGCAGTTAAGCACGCTTATGCCATTGCACTATTAGCACGATGTCCGACCGTACCTAGCGTACCTTCGAACTCCTCCGTTACACTTTGGGAGGAGACCGCCCCAGTCAAACTGCCTACCATGCACTGTCCCCGACCCGGATTACGGGACAAGGTTAGAACCTCAAACAAACCAGGGTGGTATTTCAAGGATGGCTCCACGAGAACTGGCGTCCCCGCTTCAAAGCCTCCCACCTATCCTACACAGATTGGTTCAAAGTCCAATGCAAAGCTACAGTAAAGGTTCATGGGGTCTTTCCGTCTAGCCGCGGGTAGATTGCATCATCACAAACATTTCAACTTCGCTGAGTCTCGGGAGGAGACAGTGTGGCCATCATTACTCCATTCGTGCAGGTCGGAACTTACCCGACAAGGAATTTCGCTACCTTAGGACCGTTATAGTTACGGCCGCCGTTTACTGGGACTTCAATCAAGAGCTTGCACCCCATCATTTAATCTTCCAGCACCGGGCAGGAGTCACACCCTATACGTCCACTTTCGTGTTTGCAGAGTGCTGTGTTTTTATTAAACAGTTGCAGCCACCAGTTTATTGCAACCCTTTCGTCCTTCCCCCGCAGGGGGGTCAAACTACAAGGGCGTACCTTATCCCGAAGTTACGGTACCAATTTGCCGAGTTCCTTCTCCCGAGTTCTCTCAAGCGCCTTAGAATACTCATCTCGCCCACCTGTGTCGGTTTGCGGTACGGTCTCGTATGACTGAAGCTTAGAGGCTTTTCTTGGAACCACTTCCGATTGCTTCGTGAATAAATTCACTCGTCTCAACCCCTTGAATTACGTGCCCGGATTTGCCTAAGCACCTTCTACAAGTCAAGAACAGGCTCTTCCAACCGCCTGACAACCTTCCGCGATCCGTCCCCCCATCGCATCATACGACGGTGCAGGAATATTAACCTGCTTCCCATCAGCTACGCATCTCTGCCTCGCCTTAGGGGCCGACTCACCCTGCTCCGATGAACGTTGAACAGGAAACCTTGGGCTTACGGCGTGGGAGCTTTTCACTCCCATTATCGCTACTCATGTCAGCATTCGCACTTCTGATACCTCCAGCATCCGTTACCAGACACCTTCGCAGGCTTACAGAACGCTCTCCTACCATATCAATAAATTGATATCCGCAGCTTCGGTGTATAGCTTAGCCCCGTTACATCTTCCGCGCAGGACGACTCGATCAGTGAGCTATTACGCTTTCTTTAAAGGGTGGCTGCTTCTAAGCCAACCTCCTGACTGTTTTAGCCTTCCCACTTCGTTTTCCACTTAGCTATACTTTGGGACCTTAGCTGGCGGTCTGGGTTGTTTCCCTCTTGACACCGGACGTTAGCACCCGATGTCTGTCTCCCAAGCTCGCACTCAACGGTATTCGGAGTTTGCAATGGTTTGGTAAGTCGCGATGACCCCCTAGCCATAACAGTGCTCTACCCCCGTTGGTGATACTTGAGGCACTACCTAAATAGTTTTCGGAGAGAACCAGCTATTTCCAGATTTGTTTAGCCTTTCACCCCTACCCACAGCTCATCCCCTAATTTTTCAACATTAGTGGGTTCGGACCTCCAGTACCTGTTACGGCACCTTCATCCTGGCCATGAGTAGATCATCTGGTTTCGGGTCTACACCCAGCGACTGTCGCCCTATTCGGACTCGATTTCTCTGCGCCTTCCCTATGCGGTTAAGCTCGCCACTGAATGTAAGTCGCTGACCCATTATACAAAAGGTACGCCGTCACGGAACAAGTCCGCTCCGACTGTTTGTATGCACACGGTTTCAGGTTCTATTTCACTCCCCTCCCGGGGTTCTTTTCGCCTTTCCCTCACGGTACTGGTTCACTATCGGTCGATATCGAGTATTTAGCCTTGGAGGATGGTCCCCCCATGTTCAGACAGGATTTCACGTGTCCCGCCCTACTTGTCGCATACTTAGTTCCACAAAGATAATTTCGTATAAGGGGCTATCACCCTCTATGGCCGGAGTTTCCAATCCGTTCTACTATTAAATCTGCTAAATCATGCAGGCTCTTCCCATTTCGCTCGCCACTACTTTGGGAATCTCGGTTGATTTCTTTTCCTGTAGCTACTTAGATGTTTCAGTTCGCCACGTTCGCTTTGCAACCCTATGTATTCAGGTTGCAATGACCTTACGGCCGGGTTTCCCCATTCGGAAATCTGCGGATCACAGTGTGTTTGCTCACTCCCCGCAGCTTATCGCAAGCTACTACGTCCTTCATCGCCTGATATCGCCAAGGCATCCACCATGTGCACTTAGTCACTTGTCCCTATAACTTTGATTTCTAGTGTCCGGTTCTAATCACTTAGTTCCAGGTTCATCACTAAAAACTAGTTATAGTTCTTTACTACTATATGAGTATTACTTTAGCGTTGCCGTATCTCAAGGAATTTGATTTTCTAAATTGCTGTCTTTCAACAGCGCTTTTCAAACTCTTTTTAATACATTGTTTGTTCGATACAATCACAACCCTTCCATAAATTCGTCAACGATTTCCATCATCAACTCCTCTACGAAATAATTTTGATTATTTCTACTTTACTTCTTCTCAATTGTTAAAGAACGATACTACTTAATTACTTTGCTTTCGTTTTGAAAGAACAAATCTCAACAGCGCACGCGCCACTCACATTTGTTATT
>NZ_JACOFZ010000018.1:0-2047 GCF_014284155.1 Affinundibacterium nitidum | reverse complement strand
CCGCTTATTTGGTAGGGCTGGTTGGGCTCGAACCAACGACCCCCGCGTTATCAACACGGTGCTCTAACCAGCTGAGCTACAGCCCCAGTCAATTGGTGGAGGTTACCGGGCTCGAACCGATCACCCCCTGCTTGCAAAGCAGGTGCTCTACCAGATGAGCTAAACCCCCATTTGTATTACTACTTAACCGGGCAAATCTCGAACAAGCTACCTACTTACTTCTCGGTCGCTTCTTCTGCGTTCTTTTACATTAACAGTCAATAAGTGTGGACACTCAACATTCAAGCGCACTCTAGAAAGGAGGTGATCCAGCCGCACCTTCCGATACGGCTACCTTGTTACGACTTCACCCCAGTCACGAACCCCGCCGTGGTAAGCGCCCTCCTTACGGTTAAGCTACCTACTTCTGGCGAAACCCGCTCCCATGGTGTGACGGGCGGTGTGTACAAGACCCGGGAACGTATTCACCGCGACATGCTGATCCGCGATTACTAGCGATTCCAACTTCATGTAGTCGAGTTGCAGACTACAATCCGGACTACGATACACTTTCTGGGATTAGCTCCACCTCGCGGTTTGGCAGCCCTCTGTATGTACCATTGTATGACGTGTGAAGCCCTACCCATAAGGGCCATGAGGACTTGACGTCATCCCCACCTTCCTCCGGTTTGTCACCGGCAGTCTCATTAGAGTGCTCAACTAAATGTAGCAACTAATGACAAGGGTTGCGCTCGTTGCGGGACTTAACCCAACATCTCACGACACGAGCTGACGACAGCCATGCAGCACCTGTGTATTGGTTCTCTTGCGAGCACTCCCAAATCTCTTCGGGATTCCAACCATGTCAAGGGTAGGTAAGGTTTTTCGCGTTGCATCGAATTAATCCACATCATCCACCGCTTGTGCGGGTCCCCGTCAATTCCTTTGAGTTTTAATCTTGCGACCGTACTCCCCAGGCGGTCTACTTCACGCGTTAGCTGCGTTACCAAGACAATTAAGTCCCGACAACTAGTAGACATCGTTTAGGGCGTGGACTACCAGGGTATCTAATCCTGTTTGCTCCCCACGCTTTCGTGCATGAGCGTCAGTGTTATCCCAGGGGGCTGCCTTCGCCATCGGTATTCCTCCACATATCTACGCATTTCACTGCTACACGTGGAATTCTACCCCCCTCTGACACACTCTAGCCATACAGTCACAAAGGCAGTTCCCAGGTTGAGCCCGGGGATTTCACCTCTGTCTTATATAACCGCCTGCGCACGCTTTACGCCCAGTAATTCCGATTAACGCTTGCACCCTACGTATTACCGCGGCTGCTGGCACGTAGTTAGCCGGTGCTTATTCTTCAGGTACCGTCATTAGCAGGCTGTATTAGAACCCACCGTTTCTTCCCTGACAAAAGAGCTTTACAACCCGAGGGCCTTCTTCACTCACGCGGCATTGCTGGATCAGGGTTGCCCCCATTGTCCAAAATTCCCCACTGCTGCCTCCCGTAGGAGTCTGGACCGTGTCTCAGTTCCAGTGTGGCTGGTCGTTCTCTCAAACCAGCTACTGATCGTCGCCTTGGTGAGCCTTTACCTCACCAACTAGCTAATCAGATATCGGCCACTCCATGAGCATGAGGTCTTGCGATCCCCCACTTTCAACCTTAGTTCGTATGCGGTATTAGCGTAACTTTCGCTACGTTATCCCCCACTCTAGGGTATGTTCCGATATATTACTCACCCGTTCGCCACTCGCCACCAGGTGCAAGCACCCGTGCTGCCGTTCGACTTGCATGTGTAAGGCATGCCGCCAGCGTTCAATCTGAGCCAGGATCAAACTCTTCAGTTTAATCTCTGTTACTTGTTTCCATTTCTGGAATTCGTTCTTTCGAACGAGTCGCTCACTCAAAATACTGACAGTTGCGATAATGATTGCTCACTATCGCGTCTTATCTTTACTTCTTGTGAACATTTGATATTTTTTAAGTTTCCTAACTACCGAAGTAGCTAGTCGCCTTCATTATCAAGTGCCCACATTTATTGACTGTTAATTGTTAAAGATC
>NZ_JACOFZ010000017.1 GCF_014284155.1 Affinundibacterium nitidum | reverse complement strand
TCACGATCACGACAGGCAAGGGCAGCTTGGTCTTAACAGGTTATAACTCCAGCACAGGCGTGGTGAGTTACACCTATGACCCAAGTGTCCAAAGTGCGAACAGCGATGTGACCGACAGTATCACCGTGGCAGTCACCGATGCCTTAGGCGCAACGAATAACGACAGCCTAGATATCCTCATTACGGATAGCAAACCAGTAGCGACAGGTGACATCAACAACATCACGGAAGATGCAGTACCGAACACAGTCACCGGCAATGTGATCACGAACGACACGGTTGGTGCCGATACGAATGCAACGCCAGTGACAGCAGGTACGTTCACCAATGCAGCAGGCTACGGTACCTTGGTCTTGAACAGCAATGGTACCTACACGTACACGCTCAACAACAGTAATGCGGCCGTCAATGGCTTAGGTGCCGGTCAAAGCTTGACTGATAGCTTTACGTACACCTTAACCGATGGTGACGGCAGTACGACGACAGCGACTTTGGTCATTACGATCAATGGTAATACCGATGGTGGTCCAACGGTCACGATCCCTGACAGCAATGCAGGTTCTGCGGGCGACATGACGGTAGCAGAAACGGCAACCGCGACAGCAAACAGTTTCACGGTTACCGCTCCTGCAGGTTTAGCAAGCATTACGGTCGGTGGCACCAACGTCACCTTGGCCCAATTAAATGCTTTAGGTGGTACACCGATCACGATCACGACAGGCAAGGGCAGCTTAGTTTTAACGGGCTACAACAGCGGTACCGGTGTCGTCAGCTACACCTATGACCCTGCGGTACAAAGTGCGAACAGCGATGTGACCGACAGTATCACCGTGGCAGTCACCGATGCCTTAGGCGCAACGAATAACGACAGCCTAGATATCCTCATTACGGATAGCAAACCAGTAGCGACAGGTGACATCAACAACATCACGGAAGATGCAGTACCGAACACAGTCACCGGCAATGTGATCACGAACGACACGGTTGGTGCCGATACGAATGCAACGCCAGTGACAGCAGGCACCTTCACCAATGCAGCCGGCTACGGTACTTTGGTCTTGAACAGCAACGGTACCTACACGTACACGCTCAACAACAGCAATGCGGCCGTCAATGGCTTAGGCGCCGGTCAAAGCTTGACTGATAGCTTTACGTACACCTTAACCGATGGTGACGGCAGTACGACAACAGCGACTTTGGTGATCACGATCAATGGTCAAAATGATGCACCGATTGATGGTGATGAAACGAATACCGTCACAGAAGACACTACATTAACAGTAGCAAACAATGCGGCTGGTGATTTGTTGAATAATGCGACGGATGCTGAAGGTCATACTTTAACGATTGCAAGTTACACGATTGCCGGTGTGGCTGGTACCCAGGCAGTAGGTGCTCCAGTATTGATCGCCGGTGTTGGTACGATCACGATTAATGCGAACGGTAGTTATAGCTTTGCTCCAGTGGCGAATTACACGGGTGCAATTCCTGTGATTACTTATACCGTCACCGATGGCAATGGTGGTACAGATACCTCGACCTTGACCTTGAGTATGACAGCGGTCAACGATGCGCCAGTCGATGGTGATGAAACGAATACGGTTACAGAAGACACGACCTTAACGGTCGTCGACAATGCAGCTGGTGATTTGTTGAATAATGCGACGGATGTTGATGGCAATGCATTGACAATTGCGAGCTTCACGATTGCTGGCGTGGCAGGTACACAGGCAGTAGGCGCGCCAGTATTGATCACCGGTGTTGGCACGATCACGATCAACGCGAACGGTAGTTACAGCTTTGCTCCGGCGGCGAATTACACGGGTGCAATTCCTGTGATTACTTACACGGTTAGTGATGGTAACGGTGGTACAGATACCTCGACCTTGACCTTGAGTATGACAGCGGTCAACGATGCCCCCGTTGATGGTAATGAAACCAATACCGTCACAGAAGATACGACCTTAACGGTGGCAGACAATGCGGCGGGTGATTTGCTGAACAATGCAACGGATGTCGAAGGTAATGCCTTGACAGTTGCAAGCTACACGATTGCAGGCGTGGCTGGTACGCAAGCAGTAGGTGCACCAGTCGTCATTTCTGGTGTAGGTACGATCACGATCAATGCGAATGGTAGTTATAGCTTTGCTCCAGTGGCGAACTATACGGGTGCTATTCCTGTGATTACTTACACGGTTACAGACGGCAATGGTGGTACAGATACCTCGACCTTGACCTTGAGTATGACAGCGGTCAATGACACGCCAGTCAATACTTTGCCAGCGAGCTACACGACAAATGAAGATACTTCACTCAAACTGAGTGGCTTGTCGATTGCCGATGTCGATGCAGGAAGTAGCAATGTAACTGTGACCTTGAGTGTGGCTAGCGGCACCTTAACGGCTGCCACAGCTGGTAGCGTCACGGTATCAGGTTCGGGTAGTGGCACCATTACCTTGACAGGTACAGTGGTCAATATCAATACGTATTTAGGTACTGTAGCAAACCAACCGACCTTTGCCCCTGTAGCAAATGCGAATGGTACGGTGGTGTTGACCATGACGACCAATGACGGTGGTAATACAGGTACGGATCCAGGTTTGACAGGCACAGCCACAGACGAGCGCGATATTGATACGATCAATATCAATGTCACAGCGGTCAACGATGCGCCAGTCGATGGTGATGAAACGAATACGGTCACAGAAGACACGACCTTAACGGTGGCAGATAACGCCGCTGGTGATTTATTGAACAACGCAACGGACGCTGACGGCAATACTTTAACGATTGCAAGTTACACGATTGCTGGTGTGGCTGGTACGCAAGCAGTGGGTGCGCCAGTATTGATCGCCGGTGTTGGCACGATTACGATCAACGCGAACGGTAGTTACAGCTTTGCTCCGGTGGCGAACTACACGGGTGCAATTCCTGTGATTACTTACACGGTTAGTGATGGTAACGGTGGTACAGATACCTCGACCTTGACCTTGAGTATGACAGCGGTCAACGATGCGCCAGTTGATGGTGATGAAACGAATACGGTTACAGAAGACACGACCTTAACGGTAGTCGACAATGCGGCGGGTGATTTGTTGAATAACGCAACGGACGCGGACGGCAATACTTTAACGATTGCAAGTTACACGATTGCTGGTGTGGCTGGTACGCAAGCAGTGGGTGCTCCAGTGTTGATCACCGGTGTTGGCACGATCACGATCAACGCGAACGGTAGTTATAGCTTTGCTCCAGTGGCGAACTATACGGGTGCAATTCCTGTGATTACTTACACGGTTAGTGATGGTAACGGTGGTACAGATACCTCGACCTTGACCTTGAGTATGACAGCGGTCAACGATGCGCCAGTTGATGGTGATGAAACGAATACGGTTACAGAAGACACGACCTTAACGGTCGCCGACAATGCGGCGGGTGATTTGCTGAACAATGCAACGGATGTCGAAGGCAATGCCTTGACAGTTGCCAGTTACACGATTGCAGGCGTGGCAGGTACACAGGCAGTAGGTGCACCAGTCGTCATTTCTGGTGTAGGTACGATCACGATCAATGCGAACGGTAGTTACAGCTTTGCTCCGGTGGCGAACTACACTGGTGTAATTCCTGTGATTACGTACACGGTCACCGATGGCAATGGCGGCGCGGATACCTCGACCTTGACCTTGAGTATGACAGCGGTCAATGATGCCCCCGTCGATGGAGATGAAACGAATACCGTCACAGAAGATACGACTTTAACGGTGGCAGACAATGCGGCGGGTGATTTGCTGAACAATGCAACGGATGCTGATGGTAACACCTTAACTGTTGCAAGCTACACGATTGCAGGCGTGGCTGGTACACAAGCAGTAGGTGCGCCAGTATTGATCGCCGGTGTTGGTACGATTACGATCAACGCGAACGGTAGTTATAGCTTCGCTCCAGTGGCGAACTACACCGGTGCTATTCCAGTCATCACATACACAGTTACAGACGGCAATGGTGGTACGGATACGTCAACCTTAACCTTGAGTATGACAGCGGTCAATGATGCGCCAGTCGATGGAAATGAAACGAATACCGTCACAGAAGATACGACTTTAACGGTGGCAGACAATGCGGCGGGTGATTTGCTGAACAATGCAACGGATGTCGAAGGTAATGTCTTGACAGTTGCCAGTTACACGATTGCGGGCGTGGCAGGTACACAGGCAGTAGGTGCACCAGTCGTCATTTCTGGTGTAGGTACGATCACGATCAATGCGAACGGTAGTTATAGCTTTGCTCCAGTGGCGAACTACACGGGCGCTATTCCTGTGATTACTTACACGGTTACAGACGGCAATGGTGGTACAGATACGTCAACTCTGACTTTGAGCATGACAGCGGTCAACGATGCCCCCGTCGATGGTGATGAAACGAATACGGTCACAGAAGACACGACCTTAACGGTAGCCGACAATGCGGCGGGTGATTTGTTGAATAATGCGACGGATGTTGATGGCAATGCATTGACAGTTGCGAGCTACACGATTGCAGGTGTGGCTGGTACGCAAGCAGTAGGTGCACCAGTCGTCATTTCTGGTGTAGGTACGATCACGATCAATGCGAACGGTAGTTATAGCTTTGCTCCGGCGACGAACTACACGGGTGCTATTCCTGTGATTACTTACACGGTTAGTGATGGTAACGGTGGTACAGATACCTCGACCTTGACCTTGAGTATGACAGCGGTCAATGACACGCCAGTCAATACTTTGCCATCGAGCTACACGACAAATGAAGATACTTCACTCAAACTGAGTGGCTTGTCGATTGCCGACGTGGATGCTGGAAGTAGCAATGTGACAGTGACTTTGAGTGTGGCTAGCGGCACCTTAACGGCTGCCACAGCTGGTAGCGTCACGGTATCAGGTTCGGGTAGTGGCACCATTACCTTGACAGGTACAGTGGCCAATATCAATACGTATTTAGGTACTGTAGCAAACCAACCGACCTTTGCCCCTGTCGCGAATGCGAATGGTACGGTGGTGTTGACTATGACGACCAATGACGGTGGTAATACAGGTACGGATCCAGGTTTGACAGGCACAGCCACAGACGAACGTGATATTGATACGATCAATATCAATGTCACAGCGGTCAATGACGTTCCAGTTGATGGTGATGAAACGAATACGGTCACAGAAGACACGACCTTAACGGTGGCAGACAACGCCGCTGGTGATTTATTGAACAACGCAACGGACGCTGACGGCAATACTTTAACGATTGCAAGTTACACGATTGCAGGCGTGGCAGGTACCCAGGCAGTAGGTGCTCCAGTATTGATCGCCGGTGTTGGTACGATTACGATCAACGCGAACGGTAGTTATAGCTTCGCTCCAGTGGCGAACTACACCGGTGCTATTCCTGTGATTACTTACACGGTTACCGACGGCAATGGTGGTACAGATACCTCGACCTTGACCTTGAGTATGACAGCGGTCAACGATGCGCCAGTCGATGGTGATGAGACGAATACGGTCACAGAAGATACGACCTTAACGGTAGTCGACAATGCAGCGGGTGATTTGTTGAACAACGCAACGGATGTTGAAGGCAATGCATTGACAGTTGCGAGCTACACGATTGCGGGCGTGGCAGGTACACAGGCAGTAGGTGCGCCAGTATTGATCGCCGGTGTTGGTACGATCACGATCAATGCGAACGGTAGTTACAGCTTTGCTCCGGTGGCGAACTACACGGGCGCTATTCCTGTGATTACTTACACGGTTAGTGATGGTAACGGTGGTACAGATACCTCGACCTTGACCTTGAGTATGACAGCGGTCAACGATGCGCCAGTTGATGGTGATGAAACGAATACGGTTACAGAAGACACGACCTTAACGGTCGCCGACAATGCAGCGGGTGATTTGTTGAACAACGCAACGGATGTTGAAGGCAATGCATTGACAGTTTCGAGCTACACGATTGCGGGCGTGGCAGGTACACAGGCAGTAGGTGCGCCAGTATTGATCGCCGGTGTTGGTACGATCACGATCAATGCGAACGGTAGTTATAGCTTTGCTCCGGCGACGAACTACACGGGTGCTATTCCTGTGATTACTTACACGGTTAGTGATGGTAACGGTGGTACAGATACCTCGACCTTAAGCTTGAGTATGACAGCGGTCAATGACACGCCAGTCAATACTTTGCCAGCGAGCTACACGACAAATGAAGATACTTCACTCAAACTGAGTGGCTTGTCGATTGCCGACGTGGATGCTGGAAGTAGCAATGTGACAGTGACCTTGAGTGTGGCTAGCGGCACCTTAACGGCTGCCACAGCTGGTAGCGTCACGGTATCAGGTTCGGGTAGTGGCACCATTACCTTGACAGGTACAGTGGCCAATATCAATACGTATTTAGGTGCTGTAGCAAACCAACCGACCTTTGCCCCTGTAGCAAATGCAAATGGTACGGTGGTGTTGACCATGACGACCAATGACGGTGGTAATACAGGTACGGATCCAGGTTTGACAGGCACAGCCACAGACGAACGTGATATTGATACGATCAATATCAATGTCACAGCGGTCAACGATGCGCCAGTCGATGGTGATGAAACGAATACCGTCACGGAAGATACGACCTTAACGGTCGCCGACAATGCGGCGGGTGATTTGTTGAACAACGCAACGGACGCTGACGGCAATACTTTAACGATTGCAAGTTACACGATTGCTGGTGTGGCTGGTACGCAAGCAGTGGGTGCGCCAGTATTGATCGCCGGTGTTGGCACGATTACGATCAACGCGAACGGTAGTTACAGCTTTGCTCCGGTGGCGAACTACACGGGTGCTATTCCTGTGATTACTTACACGGTTAGTGATGGTAACGGTGGTACAGATACCTCGACCTTAAGCTTGAGTATGACAGCGGTCAATGACACGCCAGTCAATACTTTGCCAGCGAGCTACACGACAAATGAAGATACTTCACTCAAACTGAGTGGCTTGTCGATTGCCGACGTGGATGCTGGAAGTAGCAATGTGACAGTGACCTTGAGTGTGGCTAGCGGCACCTTAACGGCTGCCACAGCTGGTAGCGTCACGGTATCAGGTTCGGGTAGTGGCACCATTACCTTGACAGGTACAGTGGCCAATATCAATACGTATTTAGGTACTGTAGCAAACCAACCGACCTTTGCCCCTGTAGCAAATGCGAATGGTACGGTGGTGTTGACCATGACGACCAATGACGGTGGTAATACAGGTACGGATCCAGGTTTGACAGGCACAGCCACAGACGAACGTGATATTGATACGATCAATATCAATGTGACACCTGTGAACGATCCGACGACAATTGGCGGTAATAAAACGGGTACCGGTTCAGAGGACGGAGGTGCGATTACTGGTACCTTGACGGCGACGGATGCAGACGGTTTGACTGATGGCACGATCTACAGCGTGACTGCTAATAGCACGAATGGTGTAGCAAGTATTAATGCAGCGACAGGCGCATGGACTTACACGCCAAATAAGGACTACAACGGTGCAGATAGTTTCACAGTAACAGTAACAGATGACTTGGGCAATACAACGACACAAGTGATCAATGTAAGCACAACATCGGTGGTTGATATTGTTAATGACACTGCAACAACTGCTAAAGACACGGCAATCTTGATTACTTCAGCAAGTTTGCTGGCAAACGATTCATTTGAGGGTACTCCCACGGTGACGGCAGTGGGTGGTGCGACAAATGGAACGGTGAGTCTGTCAGGTGGCAATATTACTTTCACGCCGACTACGAATTACACAGGTCCAGCAAGCTTTACCTATACCGTGACTTCTGGAGGTGTGACGGAAACAGCGACAGTGAACGTGACGGTTAACCCAATTACCACTTTAAGTGTCAAAGACGTCCAATTCTGGACCTTCAACGAAGGCAGTGGAACAACAACCACTAACGTTTATCCTACAACCGACCAAGTTGGAACGTTGACGGATGGAACTGCTGGCGGAACTAATTTGACGCCAACGTTCACCGCCAGTGGGCATGAAGGTGCTGGAATGCAATTTAACGGTGTTTGGAGTAACACTAGTGCATCCCGTGATGGTGGGTATGTTGCATTGCCAACTTCAGTCACAGATCCATTGCGTGGTGATGGTGCTGGCGGTGGTACTGGATCACTTGCTTTCTGGATTAAGACTACACAGACCGGCGGCACAATCGGTTGGAATTCGCCAAGTGTCATTGGTATGGAAAATAACGGCGGTACGATCGATGCGCAGTGGGGATGGTTGGATAGTACTGGCCGTATAGGTTTCGGTATGGCGGATGATGCAGGGATTATGAGTACTGGCGCCGTGAATGATAACGCATGGCATCACGTTGCTATCACTCATAATTTTGCTACGGGTGCCACAGAGGTTTGGGTTGATGGTGTGCTCAACAGTACAGGAACGTTACAGGCCGGTAAAGTTTTGCCTAATAAGTTCTTGGGCTTTGGTGTTACGCACGATGACGGGGCAACGACGAACCGATATCTCAATGGTACTTTGGACGATATTCGTATCTATAACACTGTCTTGACGGCTGCTCAAATTAAGGCCATTTATGCAGTTGAAAACAATGCACTGGGTGCGAGTGCTGTGATTGACAATGATGGTGGCTTTGAGCGTTTTGCGGTGACGGCAAGTAACTTCACGCAGTTGACAATCACTGGTGCTCCGGTGGGCGCCGTATTGTCGGATGGCGCTGGTGGCCATACAGCAACGATTACTAGTGCCGGCCAAGTTGTGGATGTCACGGCCTGGACGCATGCTGAATTGGGTGTTAGTGGACTTGGTACAAACTCTGCCCAACTCGAAATTGTAGCAACTGGCTCAGGCCCCGGAAATACAGTTACCCAATACGTCAATGTCATTACCGATTCGACGATCTTTAACGGTACGGCGGTGGCAAATACTCTCACAGGAACTGCAGGTTCTGACTTTATTTCGGGTGGAGCTGGTGCAGATAACTTGAGTGGTGGAGCCGGTGATGATCGCATCTTTGGTGGTACTGAAAACGATACGATCAGTGGTGGTGCAGGTAAAGATGTGATTCTTGGTGGTCAAGGTAGTGATAATCTCACCGGTGGTACTGAAGCAGATACCTTTAAATGGTCATTAAATGATAACGGCACTACTGCGGCTCCAGCAGTTGATACCATCACAGATTTTGCCACAGGTACTTTTGCCTCTGGCGGTGATCGTCTCGATTTGCGAGATCTACTCGTGGGTGAGAATGCAAATACACTAGACAAGTTTGTGCATTTTAATTGGGATGGAACGAATACGACTGTATCGATTAGTACGACAGGTGCATTCACCGCGGGTCATACTGTTGGAGGTTCTTTTGCTGATGTTACTGGTAATACTGTGCAACAGATTGTGTTTAGTGGCGTCAATCTCACCAGTGGTTTCACGAATGATCTGCAGGTCATCAATGATTTGATTGCGAAAGGGAAGTTAATTACAGACTAATCGTGCAATCATTGCTTTTGCTTGAAGAAAAGGGGGCCGAGAGTCCCCTTTTTTATTGCTCGCGGAGTGAATTTTTGTTAAATAAAAATAAATTTTTATTGACTTGTACCTTAGTACAATTGTTATGAAGAAGTTACTTTGCTATTGTCAGGACGATATAAGAAACCGTCCGGAGTAAAGACATGGCAAGCACAGCAAATACAAGCAATATCATCGGTAAAGTGGTGGGTCTCAAAGGTGGAGCGATTGTTAAATCGCCGGATGGGTCGCAGCATGTTTTAAAAGTCGGCGATATTGTGTATGAGAAGGACGTGATCGTGACGGCCAATGGTGGTGAGGTCGAGATTGCGTTTGATGCAGGCCATTCCTATGTAGTACGTTCTAATGAAACCGTCAGTTTAGATGCTACGGTCTTCGCTCCTGGGCAGGTCGAAGTGGCGGCAAATGCGTTATTGCCAGCGACGACGAGTACGGTTGATCAAGACATTTCCAAAGCGATTATTGGTGGCAATAGCTTAGACAAGTTGTTGGAAGAAACGGCAGCGGGTTTAGGTGGTGGCGAAGCTGGTGATGGCAATGGCTTTGTGCGTTTGGATCGGATTGCGGAGAATGTGTCGCCGTTGAGCTTTGACGGTGCGGTGGTTGAGGGTGTAACACAGCCCTTGTTTGAAGCGGCGCCGCCAGTGCAGAACACGGGTGTGGAAGTGTTGTCGGTGAGTGGTTCAAGCTCAAGCGAAGGCACGGCGCAAGACTTCGTGGTGAAGTTAAGCGGCACATCAACGACGCCAACGACCTTGAATTTGTCCTTGCTATCAGGCAGTGCGACAGTGGGCGTGGATACAGTGAGTCAATTAGTGTCGGTGGATGGCGGCACTACCTTCGTTCCTCTTTCTGGAT
>NZ_JACOFZ010000016.1 GCF_014284155.1 Affinundibacterium nitidum | reverse complement strand
TCCACCTGACTAACAACCGACAATTTAAAGGCTAAGGTGTAATCTCTTTGACTCCTACGCTCTGTTGATTTCATTGACGTTCCTTTCGATCACAAAGAAAACTGTCAATCTATTTCAGGACGGGTCAATGACGTAAAAAAAGCCGTGGATCGCTCCACGGCTTTTTTGTTTGCTCAATATAACTTACTCGTATCGTAGGGCATCGATAGGGTCGAGCTTTGCCGCTTTACTTGCCGGCATCACACCAAACACGATACCGACACCAGCCGAGAACACGAAGGACAGGACCACAGCCCACCATGGAACAACCGCATCAGGGAAGTCAGGAATCATTTTTGAAATCCCAAATCCTAAGGCATATCCCAAGATGAGACCAATCAAGCCACCCAAAACCGAGAGCGTGACCGCCTCAATTAAAAACTGCATCATGATGTCACGACTGCGCGCGCCAATTGCTTTACAGATACCGATTTCACGTGTGCGCTCAGTCACTGAGACCAGCATAATGTTCATAATGCCGATACCACCGACGAGCAAAGCGATGCTGACGATACCACCCATAACCAAGGTAACCGTCGAGGTAATATTGTCCAAGCTTTTTGCCAATTGATCCGACGATTCCATATCGAAATCATCTGGTGCATCGGGCTCCAATTTATGCGAGGCACGCATCACCGCACGAATACGTGGCTTCACTTCTTCGAGTTTAGAGATGTCTTTCAATGAGACGGTAAATTGCATGTTGCGCAGTTTTTGATTATTACCGATGATGCTGCGTCCTGTGCGGAAAGGCACAATTACATAGTCATCCTGTGACATACCAAACAACTCACCACGCTTTTCCATCACACCGATAATCTTAAACCATTCATTGCTAAAGCTGATGTACTGGCCGATTGGGTTTTCGGGCAAATGCAAAGTCTCAATCAATTTAGGACCAATCACCGCAACACGACGCGCGCTGGCTTCATCCGACTCACTCAAGAAACGTCCCATGGTCGCAAAGCGCTGTTGCACCTCTTGATAGGTTGGCGTAGTGGCCATAATACGTGCGGACGTTTCGGTGCTACCAAACCGCACTGTCGGCGACGACAACAAGAAGATAGGACTGACATCACTAATCTCATCGACGCGTGAACGCAGTTGTTGAATGTCTTCGTAACGCAATTCATTGAATTTCCCGCGCATCACATCCTTCATCGTATTGTGCGCCGTGATGGTCAAAGAATTACCGCCCAGACCTTCGAACTGTTTAGTGACGCTCTTTGACAAACCTTGGATCAAGGAAATCACGGTAATGACAGAAGCCACACCGATGATAATCCCGAGCGAGGTCAAAAAACTACGCATACGATGCGCACGAATCGAGTTCAGAGCCGAACGTACACTTTCGATTAAGAGGAACATCTTATTCTCCCGGTGTATTGCGAACATCGCTGAGCACGCGACCATCATGCAAACGCACGATACGATGGCATTGCTCGGCAATCTCAGGTTCATGCGTGACCATCACCACAGTTTGCCCATTGCGATGCAATTCTTTGATCAGCGATAGAATTTCCAAGCTCGTGGATGAGTCGAGATTACCGGTTGGTTCATCGGCCAACAAAATAGCTGGCTTACCAACTAGAGCACGCGCAATCGCCACACGCTGACGTTGACCACCCGAAAGCTCGTTCGGGCGGTGATGCATACGCGACCCCAAACCGACGTGCTCTAAGGCTTCCGCCGCCATACGATTGCGTTCTTTGTGCCCAATGCCACGATAGATCAAAGGCTGCGCGACATTATCTAAAGCTGTCGCACGAGGCAACAAATGGAAGCTCTGAAAAATAAAGCCGATCTCGGCATTACGAACCAAGGCCAGTTCATCACTATCCATGGTGGCGACGTCACGACCATTGAGCTTGTAGGTTCCAGAGCTTGGTCGATCGAGACAACCGACAATATTCATCATCGTCGACTTACCTGAACCCGATGCGCCAATAAAGGCGACAAATTCGTTCTTATCAATGTGCAGATCAACACCGCGCAAAGCATGCACGGTTTGATCACCCATTTGATATTTTTTTTCGATACCCGATAGCGTAATCACGGTTTTTTTCCATCCGTTTTGGTTTCAGTCGTTTTACTCTCTTTCGCAGCATCTTTATCCGCTGACTTCAGTTCTTTAATCGCATCACCATCACGTAAAGAACGTAATACACGCGCTGGTCCAACCACGACTTTTTCACCTTCATCGACGCCAGATAAAATCTCTTGATTATTATCATCAGCAATACCGACTTTTACTTGCTTCTTACGTGCCACGCCGTCACGCACAGTGAAAACAACGCCAGTGCCTTTCACCGCTTCTTTGCTTTCTTTATCTTTGCTATCGAGCTTCATACTGTCACCAGTTAAGATAGCTTGAATCGGCAACACAGGGCGTTGGCTACCACCACCCGTCGCGATCTCAACACGACATGTCATACCGGTACGAATGGCCAGTTGTGTTTCTTTCAGGCTCAGTTTCACCACATAACTCTTGCCTTGTGTGGCGCCAGCAAGTGCTGCTTTTGGTGCCATCGATACTTCTTCCACTACACCAATCACCGGTTGATCTTCAAACGCTGCAGGGAACACTTTAGCCTTTTGCCCAACCGCCACTTTCGCAACGTCGGCTTCATCGACATTGACTTCGGCCATGATGCTGCCGACATCCGCAATTGTCATCAAAGAAGAACCCGCCATGCCAGTCGCACTTGCCACCGCGGTTTCACCAATCTTGATTTGTACCGAGGTGACAGTGCCACTAATCGGTGCGCGCACTTCCGTTTTATCTAGGCGCTTCAAGGCTTGATCTAAAGCCGCGCTGGCTTGCTGCATGCTTTCTCGCGCAGCATGCAGATCGACTTTCGCTACGTTGTATTGATGCAGTGCGTCTTCATATTTACTGGTGTCGATAAACTTCGCTTCAGCCAAACGTTGGCTACGATCAGAGTTCACTTTTTGACGATCGACATTCAATTGTGCGCGTTCGATATTGACTTCCGCGCTACGCACAATCGCGCGTTGCTGCGTGACTTCTGCACGAATCAAGGTAGGATCGAGGCGCAGCAAGACCTGCCCTGCTGTAATTTTGTCGCCTTCCTTGACCAAGACCTCAGAAACCTTACCGATGACCTCACTCGATAACTGTACCTGCTGGCGGAAGACGAAATTACCTGAAGCGAGAATCGATGGCTGAATCTCTTTCTTCGCAACCGAAGTCAGTTCCACTTCCAATTTAGGCTTACCGCTACTAAATTTAATTGCCACCGGCACTGCAATCACCGCCACCACAGCCACGATGCCGATCAGTTTGCTTTTTTTCATAGTCAAATCGCTCTTGAGATTTATAGATTAATTCGAAATAGCAGTTTTCAAAGCCCAACCGCCATAGACGAATGCGTAAGGTAATACTGCTGCGATGGCACATGCGCTAGTGCTGCGTTCAGTCCACACACGCAAACCAACAAATGAAAGAAACATTGTCCATACATAAGGCAAACTAAAGCTGTTCAAGAAATTCGCCCATGGTGATCCGACCGGAGCATGTCCAAACAAGTAGTTCAAGGACAACATGTTCAAATCTTCCATTCCGATCTGACCATTGCCTGTTGCCACCTGCAAAGCCATCAAAGGCAAGCCCAACAATGCTGGCGCACTGATCCACACAGTGAAATGAAACCACTTTCCAAAGCCTATGCTGCTACCTAATACTTTAGACGCAACAAAGTAATACAGCGCAAACAACGCAAAAATGATGGGGGTTCCAACCAACGCACCGACAAGCGTGGAATACATCATCGTATCGCGCGTCATGAACTTTGCCATCGCGTCACGCGCTTCTGGTTTCAGATCAGGTTGTGCGCTCAACATATGATCAAGCATCCAAGCAAAATCGACGGTAGAGAAATACCAATAAAATATAGCGATGCCAGCCAACATCGTGATCGCCAAAACCAACCACGATGCGGGCTTTTCCTTGAGACCGGTAAAAGTTGCTTTTGGTTCGTAAAATAATTGGATCAAACTTGTTACTTGACTATTTGCCATGATATTCCCTCACATTACTGGTTTTCGCTCTGACTTTTTAATTCAGAGTACTCATTTTTATTTCAATAAGATCAACATCTTAAACCCTTGATCTCGCCTTTACCAAAGTATTTCTATGCCTGAGCCAACTTCCTTTTTCTCATACGGTGCGACTTTGCCCGTGCTCTATCTCAGTTTGAACTCATATGTGCAGTGTACGAGCCTTTCTTTAGTCCTTGAAAAACATGCGATGAACTTATCGAAAAATGGGATGAAATCCGGTGGGAAGGGATGAAATACGACAAGCGTCGATGAATTCTCTCAAAACCAAACAAAAACGCCTCACAGACGGCAATCTGTAAGGCGTTTTCAGGACCATCTTTATCCTAAATGTAAGGTTCTAATCATCCTGATCAAGCTGTAGTTGAATCACACCGGTGGTCGGTGTCGAACATGGCTCTTCATCAAACGCGATGTCACCATTCGGAACCGCGTCACCGGTCAATTTTAGATCGCGGAAGTTAAACAAATCTTTATCCATCAAGTGCGATGGCACCACCGTCGACAAAGCCGAGAAAATGTTATCAACACGACCTGGGTGTTGCTTGTCCCACTCACGCATTAATTGCTTCACGTGTTTGCGTTGGAGATTTTCTTGCGAGCCGCACAGATTGCAAGGAATGATAGGGAAATCTTTGACCTTGGCATAGCGTTCGGTATCGGCTTCCTTCACATAGGCAAGCGGACGAATCACAATATGGCGCCCATCGTCAGACTGCAACTTCGCTGGCATACCTTTAAGTTTACCGCCGAAGAACATATTCAAGAAAAAGGTCTCCATGATGTCATCACGGTGATGACCCAAAGCGATCTTGGTCGCACCGAGTTCATCGGCAACACGATACAAAATGCCACGGCGCAAACGTGAACACAAGGAGCACGTCGTTTTACCCTCTGGCACCAGTTTCTTCACGATGCTGTAGGTATCTTGGTTTTCGATATGATACGGAATGCCAAGCTTATCGAGATAGGCCGGTAACACTTCTTCCGGGAAGCCTGGTTGCTTCTGATCGAGATTGACCGCAACGATTTCAAAATTAATCGGTGCACGTTGGCGCAAAGTCATTAAGATGTCGAGCAAAGCATAGCTATCTTTACCGCCCGATAAACACACCATGACTTTATCGCCATCTTCAATCATATTGAAGTCACCGATCGCCTGCCCTACCAAACGACATAAGCGCTTGTGCAGCTTATTGTTTTCGTAAGCGATTTTTTCCGCAGACTTCGTCGTCGCCGGCTTGTTCTGTTCACCGGAAACCGGCATAGAAATTACTTGCATACTGACACTCACACTTCCGACTTAATTTGAAATACTTCAACACCCACACCTTCGCAATCGGGGTAGACATCTGGCTTCATCGTTGAAACTCGAACGGCACGCACACGAGGATGTGCCAACATAATTTTAGCGACATCATCACACAAAGTTTCTTGCAAATGCACATGGCCTTGTGCAACGCGCGCGGCAATCGTACCGCGCATAAAATCATAATCAACGACTTCATCTAATTGATCATCTTTAGGCGTCGATAAAGCGAGTGGGATGTAGAGATCAACATTGATCAAAACGCGCTGCTCACCCTTCTTTTCAAATTCATGCACGCCGATATTGATCGACACTTCATAGTTACGCAGGAACAAACGGCGGCAATCCGCTAATTGTGGGTGATGGAGTATGGATAACATAAATAAATCGCTTTTAAAAACTACCTAAAAATGAAAGCTTGATCAATTCAAGCCAGAAAACTTCAAATTTTTTCTTACTTAAGACTCGTGTACCAAGTGACGTAGCCTCAACACTACGAGCACTATTCCTTCGCTTTCGCAATGAACATCACATCACGTTGCGTCGGAATCAAATGCTGCCCACCATCAACCAAAATCGTCGTACCAGTAATCGCTCTAGCATTTGCCACATACCCGACTGCTTGCGCAATATCCGCAGGAGTGCTCGACCTTCCGAGCGGCGTCAATTGATGGGCTGCTTTAAAATCATTTTCACTTTGATCACCTGACATCATTGACAGGCCAGGTGCGATTCCAACAACTCGCACCAATGGTGCTAGGGCTTGTGCCAAGGTGATAGTCGCATTTTGCAGCGCGGCTTTCGATAAGGTATAAGACAAATAGTCGGGATTTAAATTGAATAACTTTTGATCCAAAATATTGATCACACTCGCATTTCTCTCTGATGACTGGGCGGCATGTAAAGCCTGCGCCAACAAAATCGGCGCCATAACATTTGCATGCATATGCTTGTCGAGACATGCACCACTGAAATCAAAAGCAGTATCCGCTTCAAATAACGAAGCATTATTGACGACACAATCAATACGTCCCAACTGAGAGACTACTTGCGGCACGATGGCTCTAACTTGTTCCTCATCACCGAGCTCCGCTTGTACAGCGATGGCACGACGCCCTATTTGATGAATTGCATTGACGACTTGCAGTGCCTCGTCTTGAGAACGCCCGTAATGCACAGCGACGTCCCAGCCTTGGCGCGCCAAGGTCAACGCAATTTCTCGTCCAATCCGTTTCGCTGCACCAGTAATCAAGGCAACGGGTGTTCCATTTACATCAGTCATACGGTCTTTGCCTCAGCATTCTCGAGCCCCGTTTCAAGCTGGGGGCTACTCGCCTCAATCGTTATCATTCTCGATCACCATCGTTCAAGCTTTGCTACCAACTCGTTGTCGCACAATACCAGCAATCATGAACTTCGGTGCTGCATTGAAAAGCGAAATAGTTTTCACCAAATTCGCCCGCGAGCACAATATTTAATACAATGCAGGGATGCAAAAATTAATTCCACGTCCCCACCAACAACTTGTGCTTCCTGCACCTTCAGAAGAAGCATTAGCCGCCTCGCAGCATTTACAAAAACGCATCACCGATGAAATCATGGCTTCAGGCGGCAAGATCTCTTTCTCGCGCTACATGGAAATGGCGCTCTACATGCCAGATCTTGGCTACTACAGCGGTGGTTCCACTAAACTCGGGCCTGATGGCGACTTTACGACTGCACCTGAAATGACTTCCATGTTCGGCGCCTGCTTGGGCCAGCTTGCAGGCAAACTACTACCGCAAACATCGGGCGATTGTATGGAGTTTGGCGCAGGCTCAGGAAAGCTCGCTTTCGACATCCTGACAGAATGCCAACGTGCGGGAATTTCTATCAACCGCTATTTTATCGTGGAATTGTCCGGTGAACTCAGGGCGCGTCAAGAACAGCGCCTAAAAGATTTCCCGCAAGTCATTTGGTTGTCAGAGATGCCAGATGCATTCAGTGGTCTCGTCATCGGAAATGAAGTACTCGATGCGATGCCTGTCGATCTCGTGATCAAGACATCAGAAGGATGGACTAGATTAGGTGTCACAGCTCAGAACGATGTGCAGTCTGGCTTTCAGCTGTGTAGCATGCAAGATGAGACCGATTCAATCTCACATTTGATTGAACAGATCCCCGATGCGGAACAACTTCCGCATGGTTATATCAGCGAAGTTCACGCTATCGCCGCTGGTTTTATGCGCAGTGTCGCTGCGATGTTATTAGCGGGTCAAAAAGTCTCGGGACAAGGAAGCTTGAGCCTCTGGTTTGATTATGGTTTCCCTGCCCACGAGTACTATATGGAGCAGCGTGACAAAGGCAGCCTCATGTGCCACTATCGTCATCATGCACATCCAGATCCATTTTATTACCCTGGACTACAAGACATCACCGCCCATGTCGACTTCTCCGCCATGGCCAAGGCTGGCATTCATGCAGGTCTCGACCTAGTACATTACAGTAGCCAAGCAGGCTTCCTATTAGAAGCCGGTCTCACCAGCATCTTGAGCCGAATCGATGTCGATGACAGCAAACAGTATCTTCCGGCTGCCAATGCCCTACAGAAGCTGATTTCACCAGCCGAGATGGGAGAATTATTTAAGGTGTTAGTATTAGGTTGTGGGATGGAATTACCAGCGCATTTTGCACACCATGATCGCTGCCATCGGCTTTAATGATCGAAACAAGTCGAAGGTCAGGGCAAGCAGCCTTCCAACTTGGATTCACGCAAGCTTACAATGGTTAGATGCCAACAACTGGCATTGCGAATGTGTCGAGAGGTAAATGCACCAGCGCCAGACTCAGTTTTGCTTCGGTCTGCTTTTTAATAAGGCTTTTATGATTCGTTGGGTTTTCGTTATCTTTATTGGTTTGGTGGTATTTGCAAATCTATTACCTTGGCTCCAGAAACTGGGAATCGGTAAATTGCCTGGAGATTTGCGCTTCCGTTTATTCGGGAGCATCTACACTATTCCTTTCGCCTCAACGATATTGCTGAGCCTTGGGATTCTCTTGCTCGCTAAATTTCTTTAACTAGACAGCAACAGTTCGGTAATTTAAGCGCATGATAAGCGTCTTGATCGCGCCGAAAAATTAGTTTTTTAGCCAGCAAGTAGATTTTCCGTCTCATTCCAGCGACGTTGTTGATTTTGCTTGGTCATTAATTGCCATACAGCTACATTTATCCCATGGAATCGGTTAAAGTTTTAGCATAGACTAACCGTCATATCTGAAATAGAAAGACAAATAGCTCGAGCATCTATGTGCTTAGGCAATATTTGCAAAAAAATATTAATTCGACACTCCTTGCAGAACCTCGAATTAGAGACAGCAGATCCATTTCGAATAAAAGGTTTACATGAGCAATTTAGGTGAAATTCGTGCCTTGTTGGTTGAGCCGCATGCAGGAATGCGCGTGAGCTTGCACAATATGTTGAATCTTTGCGGTATCAACAAAATTGAACATGCGTTAACCGCAGGCACCGCTCTTCGAGCCATACAAAACAAAGTGTTTGATCTTGTTTTATGCGAATACGACCTCGGTGTAGGCCAAGATGGCCAGCAACTCTTGGAAGACGTCAGGCATCATAAACTGACCCCGCTCTCCACGATCTTCATCATGGTCACCGCTGAACGTGCCTACGCAAAAGTTGTCAGCGCTGCCGAACTCGCACCATCCGATTACTTACTCAAACCATTCACCGCCGACATGCTCCTCGAGCGTGTCTTGAAAGCCATCGAGAAACGTAAAGCTTTCGTCGAAGTCCATACCTTAATGGAACAAGGTTTCGTGCGCGAATCAATCGAGGCTTGCATCACGGGTGAACGTGTACATCCTAAATATGCGATCGACTTCATGCGCCTGCGCGCAGAGTTACATGTGATCCTTGGAGAAGCAGCTGAAGCAGAAGCACTCTATCAAACACTATTTGAACTCAAAGCCGTTGCTTGGGCTCGTCTCGGTCTCGCGAAAACACTGTTTATGCAAGGTCGCTACCAAGAGGCAGAAGATATTCTGACCAACTTAGTCAATGAGAATAACAAGTACATGGACGCCTATGATTGGCTAGCCAAAACACATGAAGCGATTGGCGCATTGCCTCAAGCTAAGACGGTACTCGATACCGCCGTTGCCGTTTCGCCTCATGGTGTTCGCCGTTTACGAAAACTCGGTGCACTTGCCCTTGAAACTGGCGATATTGAGACTGCTGAAACAGTGCTTAAAAAAGTCGTCAGCAAAGCAAAGTTTTCTGAGTTTCGAGATCCAGAAGATCATGTCAAGCTAGTTAACGCCCTCGTCAAAAAAGGCGATCATGATCAAGCCAAATCAGTCATTCGTGACCTAGAAAAAAATATGGCAGGGTTAAAAAAGACTGAGGCCTGTCGAGCTATTTCGGCGGCAATGGTTCATGCATCAACTGGCGATGCGCGCGTAATAGAGGAACTCGAAGCGGCAGTCTTAGCGAGTAAAGAAGATATCGGCCTTTCCAATGATTTAAAGATCGGCTTAGCTAAGAGCTGCCTAGAAAATAACAAAGAAGATGCCGCTTCCGAAGTGATCATGGAAGTGATGCGCAACGCCCCCAATCAGAACCTAGTCTCTAAAGCGATGGGCGTTTTTGAAAGTGCGGGCAAAGGTCATCTGGGCAAAGAACTTGCTCAGCGTAGTCAAAAAGAAGTTAAAGACTTGGTTGCACTGGGCGTGCAAAAAGCGAAGGAAGGCGACTTCCGTGGCTCAGTCGATTTGATGTCAAGTGCAGCCCGTAAATCCCCGGACAATCCGCAAGTGGTTCTGAACGCGGCGTTGGCAGCCTTGAAGTGTATCGAAAATTTAGGCTGGGATGCCTCGACTGGTGCCTTAGCAAAACAATTAATTGAATCGGCAGCACGCCTGGACCCGATGAACAATCGTCTCAAGGCTATTCGCGGTCTTTATGAAGAACTACAAAAACGATTTGGCATTGACGCTGTTCGCGCAAAAATAGGCTAATCACAACGTGGCACACCCGACGCCTCAAGTTGGACATCAGCACCCCACATCGAGTGTTTCGGCCACTCGAGAGCAACTATTGGAAAAAATTCGCAACGATAAAAATCTTCCAACGCTGGGTGTTGCAATCACCAAAGTAATTGAGATCACCTCTTCCAGCGACGACTCAATTGCGGATTTGGCTCACTACATTCTCTCTGACGTCGCATTAACTCAACAAATTCTACGCTTAGCAAACACGACAACATATCGCACCGCTGGTGGTGTCGCTGTCACAACCATTTCGCGAGCGATATTTTTGCTTGGCTTCGACGCCATCAAAGCCAACGCACTGGCGGCCTTGTTGGTCAGTGGATTTCGTGATCAACACCATGCGCGCTTGGTGCGTAAAGAACTAGTACAAGCCTTATGTGCCAGTGTCGCTGCACGTGAAATCGCCAAACTCCATCACCGTCCCAATAGCGAAGAAGCAGCGGTTGCCGCTCTTTTTAAGAATATCGGAAAAGTCTTACTTGCCTATTTTGACCACCATCGTTACGAACAAATTATTCGTCATGCGGAAGAGAGGAAGCTGAGCACAAGCCAGGTCTGTATCGAATATCTCGGCTGTAGTTTTGAGCGATTAGGAGAGATCGTTTTGCATGAATGGAAAATTCCTGAAACGATTATTCATGCGGTTCAGTCTTTACATTTCGGGGAGCTCAAAAAAAGCAATCATGCACAAGAATGGCTCAAGCAAGTATCGAGCTTGTGTGAAGGTATCGGCGAAATGCTGATTTCACAAGAACAAGGAATTGGTGATATCCATGAGCAACGTAGAGCCTTGTTGAAGCGTTTTGGAAGCGCATTAGAGATCAACCAGAACCAGTTCAATTCGGTCGTAGAACATGTACAAGGTGAAGCTAGGCAATTGGCGCTCACTCTGAACGTAGAGCTCAATCACCACGGCAAGTCAAATCCACCGATGATCAAAGAGAGCGATTTTTGTACTGAGTTTATGTTGCCCGCATTCGACTCGCAGCACCTGCAGGCCAGTGGACGCTATCCAAGCGGCAAGCCTAAGAATGCGAGAGATCTACTACTGGCAGGTGTACAAGATGCAGCGC
Organism: Affinundibacterium nitidum; assembly: GCF_014284155.1. Taxonomy (GTDB): domain Bacteria; phylum Pseudomonadota; class Gammaproteobacteria; order Burkholderiales; family Burkholderiaceae_D; genus Undibacterium; species Undibacterium nitidum. The sequence goes on along the minus strand of NZ_JACOFZ010000016.1, from coordinate 2,385 downwards.
AAATGCTTTCATCATCAAATCTGAAATTAAATGATTTGCTGCTACTAGTGCTCGAGACACTGCACCACGCGATGGGTTTTCGTTTTGCCACTGCCTGTCTCAGCGATCTTCAGAAAACAAAGTTTGTAGCAAGACTTTCTGTCGGTGAGCGTTATGCAGAAAGGCAAAAGGGATTTCAATTTCTATCAACTGAAACCGACAGCGTGTTTCAGTTAGCATTAAGCAATAACGTTGATTTGATGGTGGAAGACGCACTTAACCCAAAGATTCAGAGTATGCTGCCCGCTTGGCATAAACAGCAATTTCCTGATACCCGCAGTTTCATTATCTTACCGCTGGTCGTAGAGCAGTTACCCTTGGGCCTGTTTTATGCGGACCGCAGTAAAGCAGCAACGGAAGGCGTTCTGCCTGATGAAACCGCCCTCATCAAAACACTCAAGGGACAACTGCTCACGGCGATGACCCGCCGCGGCAATTAATTATTCCAGTGGAATTCCCTGCTTCTTAGCTAGCAAATCTACGTCTTGCCAAATCGTCATTTGATTAAGAATCCTTGTTGCTGGATCGAGCATGCTGTTCAAATTAAAGAACTGCTCAAGCGAACTCGCATTCCACGCGAAGGATTGTGAAAAATTCGTACGACCATTTTGCTTTTTGAATGCTAACAATAAATCGCCTGGTGCGTCTTTATGCCATGACTGCATCAAGCCCCCAACCAATAACGCTGCATCGCTAGTTTGCTCAACAATTCGTTGATGACGTCCCGTGCCCAAATCACGGAAATCTAACAGGCGTGGGAAATGACATTTCTTGATCCAAAATGATGGGATGCCAGCGGGGCGTTTGAGGATCACACTACGCCAGTAATTCCAGCTTTTTTCGGCACCACCGGTTGGCTCAAAATGAGGATCTGCAATGACTTCGCATGCTTCTTGCAATTCAATTTCAAGCACAACAGGCAAGCCGATTTGATCTGCCACACTTTGCAGTCCAGGTAGTTCAGGCTTTTCACCAACAGCAAATTTTACCAATTCGATGAAGCGACTCAACACGATTTGATTGGCATCGTGGACTTGACTCGTACGACCACCGAACGCGGCACAAGCGGAAAAATACGCCATTAGTTCACCGACGAAAATACCTTTCTCCGTGGAAGCCTCCGGGCTCGCCAATTCGGAACCTTCCCTTGTGACATATGCAGGAATACCGTCACGAAAATATTGGTACAAGGAAGTCGAAATCGTACCGAACTTCACAACAGTGCCTTTAGGCAGCATAAAAGAACTCATGGTCTTCTCTTCTTAAAATATATTGAGCAAAACAATAATACCAAGTACGGCAAAAACGCCGGCCGCAATCCAGCGGACCAATTTAAAGGGGAAATTCGGTGATGCGACTTTTCCTAGAAATACCGCTGGCACATCAGCGAGCAACATACCGATCGTTGTACCTGCAACGACTAAATATAAATCTGCATATTTTGCAGCTAATGCCACGGTCGCGATTTGGGTTTTATCACCGATCTCTGCGATGAAGAAAGTAACACAGGTCAGCATAAATACACCGTACTTACTCTCCTGAATACCTGCGTCGTCCATTTCATCTGGTTTGAGTGTCCATAGGGCGATACCCAAGAACGACAGTCCTAAAGCCCAACGCAAAACTTCTGCGGAGAAATGCGTGACTACCCAATGTCCAAGTAAACCAGCAAGCGCGTGATTTGCGAGCGTAGCAACTAAGATACCAAGGACAATGGGAATAGGACGGCGATAACGTGCCGCCAATAGTAGTGCGAGTAATTGCGTTTTATCACCGATCTCACCAACAGTGACAGCAAGGATTGAAACGAGTAGTGCTTCCATGATTTTTTTCGGATGGGCGTTGGCGATCAATCGACACAATGAACAATTCGTCGCCTCGCCCATCCTGGGTAAAGGAAACAAAGTGTTCAAAGGTCTTGCCAAATCTGAAGATCAATCCAGATCAAACGCACCATGGTCGGATGACCAAGTATGTTGATGCGCTTATTTCGTCTCACAACTTTCAGAGAAAGAAACAGGCTACTCCCCAATGAATACTCCCGCCATTATAGCCTATGTGAGGTGACTCAAAAATAGCTGAAGACCTATTCACCACGACGAGATCAAGATAGTTCTTTTTGAAATGACCGTTGGAGGAAGGAGTGAATTTTGCAGTTGCGAGCTGTACGTAGAAGAATGATTTTTTCCAAACGCGCAAAGCAAAAGCCCCTGATTCGTTGGAATCAGGGGCTTTCTGGGATAAGAGCCTGACGATGACCTACTTTCACACTGGTTGCAGCACTATCATCGGCGCAAAGTCGTTTCACTGTCCTGTTCGGGATGGGAAGGTGTGGGACCAACTTGC
>NZ_JACOFZ010000015.1 GCF_014284155.1 Affinundibacterium nitidum | reverse complement strand
GTTTCCTAACTACCGAAGTAGCTAGTCGCCTTCATTATCAAGTGCCCACATTTATTGACTGTTAATTGTTAAAGATCTTAAATTCTTTTCTGCTTCACTAGCACCGCTTTCGCTTTTTACTAGTTGCGCTGCGAATCGTTTTGTTCGTCAGCAGCAGAGAAACGAGATTATGCAGCCTTTCTAACTTCTCGTCAACCCCCTCTTTTGCGTATTTCTTCTTAACTGATGTCATTACACTTTGTAGCCAACATTACTGCGTCTTCAAAATAAAAAAAGATCTGCAGCTTTTTAGCCACAGATCTTTTCGATTCAAGCATTGGATTATGGCTTTACAGGCTCTGCCGTATCCGCTGACTTTAATAGGGATTGCACTGCACGTTCAAACAGTGGCTCAGCTTCCAAAAACTTAACGCGACCATGCGCGATCATTCGGCGGAACATACGCACACTCACCATCGATGGCTGTTCCTGTCCATCGAGCGTCAATACCAAGTTGGTTAGCGCTGGATCGATCCAATTCAGCGTCCCCTGACTTGGTTCGCCACCCAAGTTAATTTCTACCGTTACGCCAGTTTTCAACTGCTCCATCACCAAATCAACCGTACGGTCTTCGCTAGGAGCAACCGCTTGCTCAGATTCGTTCGGTTGCTCTTGCACGTACACTTGATCTAGAAGCTGTACCTGTACATCCAGTTCTTTAATAGCATCCGCTAGGAACTTCTTAACATCAGAGGCACTATCACCGTCTTCCAGCGGAGCATAATTCTCAAGATCAGGGTCAGTAAAGAAAGATTCAAAATGATGATGAATCGCCGACAACGAAGGATACTTCTGCATCGTACCCGAGTTATTCGATCGCATTGCCTTGGTATGTGCATCAACCAGCCAATTCAACAATTTTTCCTGCTGGGCAACGTCCCAATTAATGCCTCGCACGCCTTCTTTGATCGTATTCAAGATAATCGGCAGTAATGCCAACAACTGCATACGCTCTTCTTCGTGGTACTTCGGTACGATACTCCACAGCAAATCAGGAACAAGCAAACGATAACGATGCGCTCGTTTCGGATCTTCGCAATCCGCAAGCTCAAGAGCGTAGACCCAAACAGTTTCGAAAAAATTCTGCAAAAACGGGTCAATCGTCAAACCAATTAAAGCCTCATGCAATTGGGCGGAAATATGAGCGAATCGCAGAGTGCGATTCCGCGCACGCTCGGCGCCATCAATCGCATTCTCAGTCTTCTTGTCACTGGCGCGCAGCTCTTTAGCAATGAAAGCATCGAATTCATCGAGCATGCGTGAGAATAGTTGCGGATTTTCACTTTCATCCTGCAACAAGGTCTCAACGATGCGGCAAATTTCTTTGGTGATTTCGGCGCCACTTGGATCGATTTGCTTCAAGCCAAGCGAGATTGAGCCAATTCGGTTAACCAACAAACGGGCTGGATGCCCCTTTTGCGTCAGTAATGTATTGTCCCTTAATGCTACCTTCAGCACCAAAAACTGCAGACGCCCCAACTGGGCACGGATCTCCGCTGGAACTTGAGTGTCTCGCAAAATGAATTCGAATAGCATAGCGACGATATCAATCGTCATTTGCTCATCGACATTCGATGTAAGTTCATTTAGAGCACTTCTCTGCTCCAAGATCAGGTTACGGAGTCCGCCAGTCCCATCAAACATATCGGGGCCAGATGGAGTATATGTCCTTTGGAATCGATGAATCGATTGCGGCAAGCTTCCGCCATGACTGGCACCAGACGCGCCACTTTCGCCACTTCCACCACCTCCAGACGCGCCAGCATCGCGGCCATTTCCATTCATGGAATTGTTCGCCGATGCACCACCACTCGCTGACGCCGCACCTCCGCCCATACCATAACCGCCACCCAAACCACCTGCATGAGCTTGGTCAGGCTGACCTCCTGCACCATTTCCCGCGCCATAACTCCCACCGCCACCACCCTGAGAGCCTTGATAATTTCCTGCACCAGAATAACCCGTACTTGAACCAGTGTTTGTACCGCCCGAAGCCGACGACACCCCCTGTCCATAGGATTGTTCCATTGAATCCATATTCGAAGCGCCACTGCTTGTGCCATCGAAACTCTGGCCGCCACTGGAGCCTGATGCTCCAAAGAATTTCTTCAACGCGTCACCAACAGCCTCGCCTTTCTTCACCCAAGAAAAGGTTCGATTTTGTTCTTGGGGAGCATCGTTCGAATAAGCCCCCTGGTCTTGACTGTTGGCGTATTGAGCACCCTCACCTGAGCTGCCTTGATCTTGTTCTATTGCGCCATGATTGGCACGGCCACGCCCGACCAAATTAGCAGCGCGACTCACCGCAGAGCTGAAAAACTGTTCGATTTGACTAGGACGTGAGCGTCCAGAATTCGCAGCCTGCATGCCATGGCCGGTATTTTGCATTTCTTGCGTATTTTGCACTTCCGATTCTTCGGCAAAGGATTCCTCACTTTGCCCCTGCTGAGCTTGTGCCGCGCTCTGTGTGGGCGATTTTCGAATTTTAAGTTGCAACTGTGCCGCGATACCGTTACGTGCAAGGTACGAATTGACTGTTGAATAAATCGTCGGCACAAAACTGACAAAATTCTCCGCCAGTCGCTCAATCATAATGTCGACGACGTTCGGGTTTAAATTCATTCCCTCGATCGTTGATGCTATGCACTTCGAGAAGAGATAAGGGCGAAATGGATTCTCGCGCTCGTTGGTAACTTCCTGTTCAAAGATGAGTGCGACACGAATATTTAAATCACGCAACTGCTCCTCGGCTTCACGGCGGAAGCGATTCGTGATCTCCTCAAGACGCAAGCCACCTTCGAAGGTAGTGGGGTCAATGAGGGTCAAACTATCAGTATTGAAATTTGCTGAGGGACGATAAGTGCTATACGTTGTCTTAAAACTACGAGCCAACAACTGCTCCATCGTTTGCGTCATGTGCTCGACGATTTTGGCACTTTGATCGACTAAGATCGCGCGAGCATCAAGCAAACGTCCCTGCTCTAAGGAAGAATAGGTATCGTCGGCTTTCAAGAAACAATCTTCAATGCAGCGAGGAATAGTCCGCTGCATCGACTCGACAAAACCGCGCATAAATTCGGTGCGCGCTGTAGTTAACAAAGCATTTTGATCCATACTTCCTCAATGTAAGTAAGTGATTTTCTAAATGAATAGAAAAATTCTTACCTATTTTTCTGTTCGCTATCGCACTTAATAAAATTCATTTATCAATCCAGCGCCCATAGCGACATCAACTATGCTGTCTTTTTCTTTCGAGCAACTGGCTTCTTAACAACTGCCTCAGTCTCAGCACTGGCTTTCGCCTTAGCGCTGGTTTTTGCTGCAGGCTTAGCCTTGCGTTCTTCAAACTCAAAACTCGTTTTGCCGTCCTTACCTCTGACGAGGAATGCCTTAAATGGCCTGCGAGTGCGTTGTGAGATAAAGCCCGGCAATAAATCCGTTTTACCTTCGACCAACAACTTGCGCATTTGTTCAGGCAAAATTTCCTGCTGCAAAATAATACGTCCACTTCTGAAATCACAAGCTTTCGGCTTCTGAACACTCTTCTCACAGACGTAGGCCAAACCTAATTCATACACATTTGCACCACATTTCGGGCATGCACCGAGCGCCTCGGCTTGCGAAAAATCATGGTCTTCGCCCTGCTCGCCGTCATCTTGATTCTGCCCAAAGTCGAACTCAAGCTTAAGATTTTGAATATCTTCGTCACGCACAATCTTCAAAATGGCAGCAAAGGGGCGCCCCATCTTCGAGCGAAATCCCTGTAACGGCCCAATTTCACGTTTACTTAAGAGCTCCTCAACCTCAGCCACTTCAAATTGACGGCTGCCTGGTGTCTTACTCATCGAGAATTCGCACTTAGTGCATGCAAAACGACGATAGTTTTCCTTAATCACACCACCACAATTTGGACATGGTGTGTGCAAAGTCGCGTAATCGCCAGGAATAGTATCGTTATCAAACTCTTTCGCGCGTTTCACAATAACTTGTGTCATTTGCGCAATTTCGCGCATAAACTCGTCACGTGTGATTTTTCCACGCTCAATTTGCGCTAGCTTGTTTTCCCATTCGCCGGTGAGTTCAGGCGAAGTCAACTCGTCAACGCCCAATCCACGCAATAAAGTCATTAATTGAAAAGCCTTCGCGGTTGGGATTAGCTCACGTCCTTCGCGCAATAGGTACTTCTCATAAAGTAGGCCCTCGATAATGGCAGCGCGTGTTGCCGGCGTACCCAGGCCTTTGCCAGCCATCGCTTCACGCAATTCCTCATCATCGATTAATTTACCAGCACCTTCCATTGCCGACAGCAAAGTCGCCTCAGAATAACGAGCAGGTGGTTTTGTCACCAATCCATTGGCAACAACTTTCTCAGTTTTAACTTTTTCACCCTTGGCGACCGCGACTAAATTGCCTTTATTTTCTGGATCTGTGTCGTCTTGAGCTTCTTTACCGTAGATCGCGAGCCATCCAGGATTGGTCATCACCTTACCTTCGGTTTTGAATTGATGACCAGACACTTCCGTAATTCGCGTTGTAACTTGGTACTCAGCAGCAGGGAAAAACACCGCCATAAATCGGCGCGTGACCAAATCGTAAAGCTTTTGCTCGGGCTCAGACAAATTCTTGGGAATGTGGCCCGTAGGAATGATCGCAAAGTGATCGCTAATTTTTGTATTATCAAAAATACGCTTATTAGGTTTCACCCAATTGTTATTGAGGATCTTTGCCGCGAACTGTTGGAAATTATTAATTTCACTCAGTTTGCCCAAGGTATCTTTTACCGTTGGCAGGTAATCTTCTGGCAAATGACGCGAATCCGTACGTGGGTAAGTAAGCACCTTATGCTTCTCGTACAAGGCTTGTGCAAGTCCCAATGTATTCTTCGCCGAAAAACCAAATTTCGAGTTCGCTTCACGTTGCAGACTAGTTAAATCAAACAAAGCCGGTGCCATCTGTGTTGCAGGCTTTGACTCTTCCGTCACGTTTCCTTGCTTGCCACGACATGCCGCAACGATCGATTCCGCTGCCGCTTTACTCCATAAACGTTCTGCTTTACGTTCAGGGTCGGTTTCGTCCTTCTTAAACTGATGGTCGAGCCAGCGACCTTCATAAATTCCTGCGGCACAAATAAACTCAGCACGCACCTCCCAAAAGTCACGAGGCACAAAATTCTTGATCTTTTCTTCGCGCTCAACCACGATCGATAAGGTCGGAGTCTGAACTCGACCAACGGTGGTTAAATAAAACCCGCCCTCTTTTGAATTAAAAGCGGTCATTGCGCGGGTGCCGTTAATACCAATTAACCAGTCTGCCTCCGAACGACAACGGGCCGCATCGGCCAAAGGCAACATTTCCTGATCGGAACGCAACTTTTTGAATCCGCTTCGAATAGCATCGGCGGTCATTGACTGCAGCCATAAACGGCTGACAGGCTGTTTAGCTTTCGCATGTTGCGCGATCAAACGGAAAATCAGTTCACCTTCTCGTCCCGCGTCACATGCGTTAATGAGAGCAGTCACATCTTTGCGCTTGATAAGTTTATTCAGGACTTTCAGACGAGACTCGGTTTTAGCGATTGGATTCAGCGCAAAATGAGGCGGTATCATTGGCAAATGAGCAAAAGTCCACTTGCCACGTTTTACGTCGTATTCTTCTGGAACCGCGATTTCCAACAAATGACCGACTGCGGATGACAAAACATATTCGTCAGATTCAAAATAATCTTCATATTTCGTGAACCCACCCAAGGTCTTCGCAATATCGTTTGCGACCGAGGGTTTCTCAGCAATGATGAGGGTCTTTGTCATAGTTGGGCTTCTGCTTTATTCGAATTGTATTAGGGACTACCGGACATTTTTCTCATGGATCGCTGCCACATTTTGAATTTATCTATACAACTTACTTCCCATCGTAAGAACATAAATAAGATGACCAAAGCGCTTAAGGTGGCAGGACGGGCCAAAAGGAGCCAGCCATTTGGCTTTCTTCCAGTAACTTTGAGCTCGTTAGCCAAGATGGCATAAGAAAATGCTATATATCAGCGGGGAATAATAAACGGAATGAATGTCGAACTGCAATAGAACCGAAGAATTTGCCACAAATAAACAATGAATTAGTACAAAACTCAATGCAGTGGACGTGGCTCCTGATTTTCATCCAACAATAACAAATCGTCAAAGAGCAACAAATCTGGCTCTCTTCCTTGGCTCCAAAGCAACATTAGAACAATGATTTTGAGCTTTTCAAGCGAAATCGGTGACTCATCGACTGCCATCGCACGCTCAAGGACAATCTCACGTTGTTGCCAGTCGAGCAAGTCTATCGCACTTAATTGCGCGATAAAGCCGATCCCAACCGCACCAACACGAGAATATTCCGCTTCAGTATAGACACGGAAGCCAGGCTCCACCGGGGACTTTTCAACATCCGCAACCTGCTGGTTGTAGCTGTCAAGGCCATTCAACCAGTCTAAAGCTTCCACTATTTCGTCGTCTTCAAAGCCGATGGCCGACAGTTTCTTAGCTAAAGCAATCGAATCTGGACAGGCATCAGGACGATAATATGTTTCGTACAGATACACTAAAATATTAAACATTCAACAAAATTCTTCGGTAAGGTGCTTATTTGATTCGCATTGCAAGTGCTCTCGGCACCGCAATGCACCGTCTAAAAACTCAGGAGATTCGGCGAAGCAATCCGCCAGGAAGAGTTTCTAGTACACCTTGCATTTCCAATTCAAACACTTTGGCACTCAAATCAGCGATATTTTCACCGGTTTGGAGCAAAAGCATATCAAACTGGATAGGATCATACCCGATAATCGCTAACAAGCCTTCGACAGGCTTTTTTTCAAGTTGTTCTTGAGGCAAGTGCGACGTTAAATTAGGCGAGCCCTTAAGTTCTTCAACAATATCTTGTGCGGACTCAACTAGCTTCGCGCCTTGTTTGATTAATTGATGACAACCTCGGGAAAGAGGTGCATGAATTGAACCAGGGATTGCAAATACTTCGCGTCCTTGCTCTGCCGCCATCCGCGCCGTGATCAAAGAGCCTGATTGGGCTGCGGCCTCTACCACCAATACCCCTTGAGCTAGACCTGAAATGATGCGATTTCGTCGCGGAAAATTCCCTGGCTGCGCTGGTGTTCCTAAGTGATATTCACTCAAAATACAGCCCTTGACCGCGATTTGATGCGCCAGTTCACGATTGCGTGCCGGATAAACGATATCGATACCGGTCCCGATCACCGCGACCGTGCCACCTATGCCTTGCAGGCCACCTTGATGTGCGGCAGTATCAACACCCGCAGCCAAGCCAGAACTAATGCACCAACCTGCTTCACTCAAGGCCTTCGAAAATAGCTCTGCGTGCTGAACGCCTTGAACGGTTGCATTTCTGCTACCGACCACCGCCACAATGGATTTTTGAAGATAGTGCAGGCTCCCTTTGCAATACAGCAGCAATGGGGGATCAGGAATCTCCAATAACTGACTTGGATAATCCTGATGTCCTAGATGAACAATTGAATTTTCGACTTGCTGCAACCATACTGCGGTGAGATCGATCTGTGCAAGCGTGCGTTCGCTTGGCGCTTGTTTGAGCTGTGCTGCGATTTTTGCAGAAACGCATGATGCCAATTCGGGCAAATCTGCAGCAAAGATGTTTTGTGGGAGCCCAAATCGCGAGAGTAATTTTCGCGCATTTTCATTTCCAAGACCGGGTACCAGCGTCAAACGCAGCCAATATTTCCAGTCTTGGTCAAACCCGCCCCTCACGCACAATCACCTTATTCAATCGATTAACGTTCAGGCGATTGAACTTGATCGCCAACATTAACCGTATCAGTCACTTCCATCACTAAACCGTAAGAGATATTCTTGAATACACGGAAAATGAATAGACGTCCGTAGGTTTCATCTGGCAAACGGACTAATTTTTTATCATTCGTGCGGTCTGGAATCAATTTGCCATAACGCGCCAACTCTAAGGTCGTGCCTACGTCTAAACCTGACTTAGATCCCCGATTGATACTTACGATATTATTTTGACCCGCGACGCTGATACCACCGTAGACAGCGACAATTCTCGCTTTCACGTCTTTTTCAGGGCGATGTGGAACATAGTTAATGATTGGCGTCGGTGGAATTGGCACGAGACGATCGCCGATCCCCATCTCTTCCTTCGACGTCGTGACAATAAAAGTATCCACTCCATCATCTGTTTTTGCTTTTTTATCGAGCTTTACCGTTCCAATAAATACAGCTTCATAGCCAATCACCTCACGGGTTTCTGGATCCTTCAAGGCAACGCCCGGACGGAAGACTTGGAACGACACCTCGCCTTTTAAGTCGCCGCGTACATAGGTCTTGTCGCCCTTGCCCATGAACACTCTTCCCTCTTGTGCAGCGACAATTCGAGGAGCATTAGCAAACTCATCCTTCTCAATAATCAAAGGTTGAGACAAATACGGTTCAATTAAATTGTTTGGAATTGCAGTAATAGCATTACCGCCCTCTGCTCCCAAAGACCGCGTCTGTGGCGTTAATTTAGTCACGCCACTCGCACCTTCAGTCAATGGAGTCCCAAGTCGCAAACGACCATTGACCCGATCGAAGTAAACGATTTGATTAGGATAAATCCAGTGTGGGTTACGAATCTCATCCTTATTCATCCCCCAGACTTCAGGCCAACACCAAGGGTTTTGCAAGAACTTTCCAGAAATTGCCCATAATGTATCGCCCTTCACAACGACATGCTTGTCGGGGGCATTCGGCAAAAAGGTACACTTGCTACTTAATGCCGGTGGACTTGCACGCTCGCTATCCTGTGCTAGTACCGGCAATGAAACCGCGAGAGGAAGGGCCAAAGCGAGGGCGATTGTGCTAAACTTTTTCATGAATTTTTCCGATGCATGTAACTGATTCTGGAGCAAGCTCGTTGAAGGGCACCCTCCTCGCGCAGTCAAAAATCAGAATTGCGCACGGAGTGCCCTTGGCAAACTTACCAAATTGAATCAAATTCTGCCCATAAATCCTTGAACTAGCAAGAGAAACCGCACTGCGGAGCCTCTAGCTTGTTGTGAAATGTCTTATGTCTATACTTAATATTCTGCGTTACCCAGACCCTCGCCTCCACAAAGTTGCTAAGCCGGTCACCGTTTTTGATGAAAAATTAAAGCAGCTCGTTGCTGACATGGCCGAAACCATGTACGACGCACCTGGTGTTGGACTCGCTGCATCACAAGTGGATGTCCACGAACAGTTAGTCGTGATTGATGTCTCCGAAACCAATAATCAATTACAGGTTTTCATTAACCCTGAAATTATTTGGTCTAGCGAAGAACGTAAGGTCTACGACGAGGGTTGTCTTTCTGTACCAGGCATTTATGACGACGTCGAACGTCCGTCCGAAGTCAAAGTGCGCGCGCTCGATATCGAAGGCAAACCCTTCGAGCTGTACGCCGATGGCTTATTGGCGGTTTGCATTCAGCATGAAATGGACCATTTGAAGGGCAAAGTCTTCGTCGAATACTTATCTCCGCTCAAACGCAACCGTATCAAAGCCAAACTGCAAAAAGAAGAACGTGAAATGAGTAAAAAGGCGGCGCGCCGATGAGAGTCATCTTCGCAGGTACGCCTGAATTTGCGGCGACCGCGCTCGACGCCATTATCAAAGCGGGGTTTGAAGTTCCTTTAGTGCTGACACAGCCAGATCGCCCAGCGGGGCGGGGCATGCAGTTGCAAGCATCAGCGGTCAAACAACTGGCACTTCAACATCAGATCCCTGTTGCACAGCCGGTCTCTTTGCGCCTAGATGGCAAATATCCCGATGTTGCACGCGAAGCTCATGAATTACTGCAAGCGACGTCACACGACATCATGGTCGTGGCAGCTTACGGCCTCATTTTACCTCTGTCAGCCTTAAGCATTCCTCGTTTAGGCTGTATTAATATTCATGGTTCGTTGCTGCCACGTTGGCGTGGTGCAGCCCCAATTCATAGAGCAATTGAAGCCGGCGATAGCGAAACTGGCATCACCATTATGCAGATGGAAGAAGGTCTAGACACTGGTCCTATGCTTTTGAAGCGCGCAATTCCCATTACAAAACACGACACCACCGCAAGCCTGCACGATCAACTGGCTAGCCTTGGCGGTGAAATGGTGGTCGATGCGCTCCAACAGCTAGTTAAAGGACCATTGCATGCCGAAGTTCAGCCAGAACAAGGTGTGACTTATGCCGCAAAAATCAGCAAAGAAGAAGCAGCACTCGACTTCCAACTGAATGCAATCGCGCTAGATCGAAGGATTCGTGCATTTAATCCTTTCCCAGCTGCCCATGGAAAACTCGAGGACACCGTCATTAAGTTTTGGCGTGCTGAAGTAGTCGCCAATTTTGACCAGCAAGCAGGTAGCGGCGAAGTCATCGATGCGAACGGTGATGGCATCATCATCGCCTGCGATGATGGGAGAAGTGCTTTACGGGTATTAGAACTTCAAAAGCCAGGGGGCAAACGTTTGCCTGCCAACGAATTCTTAAAAGGATTTTCGGTCAAAACTGGGCAAATTTTTCGTTAATCACATCAAGTCCATCGTCTTCTAGGCCCGCCAGATTCACATGTGCCTCAATTCGACGGTGGTCTTACTCATCTTGTCACACCAGCATCATCAAGCCGCTTTACAATAGTCAAACTATTGGAAGGAATGTTTATGGATGCGCAACAATTATCATATGGCGCCGACTTATCTGGGCTAATTTGCGGTTATCTTTTTGAGAACCAGCAGGCGGGTCGACCGCTGCAGACCAATGAAGTGATTGATTGGTTGAAAACAGATACGCGCAAACCCGAAGGCGCATTTCTATGGCTGCATTTTAATCTAGCCCATAGCGCCACTGAAAAATGGCTGCATGATCATACCGACTCACCCGAAGAGTTTTTTGAATCCCTGCATCAAGGCTCGCGCTCAACGCGTATCGAACACGCAGACCAACATCTAATCGCCGTGATTAACGATGTCCTACATGATTTCAGTTTTGATCCATCGGAAATCGCGACGCTCTGGCTCAACCTCAATAGTCGCTTGATGATAAGCGCCCGTCGCAAACCCTTAAAGTCAGTCGATCATTTACGCAATGCCGTCAATCGCGGCGAAATTTTTCACTCGCCTGCGGAATTACTGACTCATCTACTACGAGATCAAGCCGACGTACTCACCGGCATCGTACGCGATGCGACCACCAAGATTGATGATGTTGAAGACCATTTTCTGTCGGAACGGATGGGGAGAAAGCGTGCCAATCTGGGTGAACTACGGCGTTTATTAGTAAGGCTGCAGCGATTGCTGGCACCTGAACCCGCCGCGCTGTTTCGACTATTACAAAAACCCCCTGTGTGGATGGCAGAGAATGACGTACATGAGCTGCGACAATCGACTGAGGAATTCTCCGTCGTACTGAGCGATATGGCGTCCTTACAAGAGCGCATCAAATTGCTGCAAGAAGAAATCGCTGCCCACGTGGGCGAGCAAAATAATCGTTCACTATTCTTGTTGACTATCGTGACCGTGCTCGCCTTGCCGATCAACATCATCGCTGGTTTGATGGGAATGAACGTGGGTGGCATTCCCTTAGCCCAAGATGAACATGGGTTTTGGATCGTGGTCGCGATCGTCGTCAGCTTTACGATTTTGGCCGTATTGTTTGTGTATCGTCGTGGAGATAAGGACTAGTGAACTACCTCGCGCTTAAACACCTACACATCACTTGTGTGATTCTCAGCTTTAGTTTTTTCTTGACGCGCTTTTATTGGCGACTCAACACGCCTGAAAAATTACAATTAAAATGGGTAAAGATTACCCCTCACGTCGTCGACACGGCTTTGCTCTTGAGCGCTTTTGCCATGGCATGGTTGGCGCAACTAAATCCATTACAGCACGCCTGGTTATTTGGAAAAATTGTGGTGCTCATCAACTACATTGTATGCGGCAGCATCGCCCTCAAGTACAGTCCTAGCCGGCAAGGACAAATTCTTGCTTTTTGCGGTGCATTATTTAGTTTTGTCGTCATTGTTAGCCTCGCGATCAACAAACATCTAGTGCCCATTTAACAGAATCGTTTAAGCTAGCACTCATCTCAATCAACAATAATGAATGGAGACTACGATGCAAGGATTTAAGAAAGTCTATTTAGCTCTCGCACTAGCCAACCTTGGCATGTGCACTACCTCGATCGCTGATGATCTCAGCCAGATCAAGGCAAATATCGATAGCGGCAAAACAACCTCTGCACAAGTTCTCCAGCAATACCAACAAAACAGCAAAGATCTCAATTCCAAACTCAATGCAGTGACCGTGTTGCGTACCGAAGCTGAACAAGAAGCAAAACTTGCAGACAGCAAAACAGGGAATCGCGGTATCTTGCATGGTCTTCCTTTAATGGTGAAAGATAATATAGCGGTTAGAGGCATGGTCACGACCGCGGGGTCACTCGCGCTAGCCGAAAACATGGCTGATAGCGATGCGTTTATCGTGCAGAAATTACGCAACGCTGGTGCCATCATTGCCGGCAAGACGAATCTCAGTGAGTGGGCGAACTTTCGCTCAACCAAATCGAGCAGCGGTTGGAGCAGCGTTGGCGGTCAAACCCGTAATCCCTACGACGTAAACAAGAGCCCTTGCGGCTCAAGTTCCGGCTCCGGCGCAGCGGTGGCTGCGCGCATGATTCCAGCAGCAATTGGTACCGAGACCGACGGCTCTATTGTTTGTCCTGCTGCGGTCAATGGTTTAGTCGGTCTCAAGCCAACTTTGGGTTTAGTCAGCCGCCACGGCATCATTCCTTTATCTCATAGCCAAGACACGGCAGGTCCAATGACTCTGAGTGTAAGAGATGCCGCACTCGTTCTCAATGCCATTGCTGGCAGCGATGCAAATGATCCAGCGACCAAAGACGCAGATCAAAAACGCGCGAGTGATTACACCGATGGCTTACACTCCGACGGGCTCAAAGGCAAGCGCTTAGGCATTGTGAAAAATCTCAGCGCTGGCTACGACAAAGCAACGCAAGCCCTATTCCGTCAAAGTATAGAGACCCTCAAGGCGCAAGGTGCCGTCGTAGTCGAGAATCTCGATTTTTCCCACTTAAGTGAACTCGACAAAGTCGAACTTCCTGTACTGTTGTACGATTTTAAAGCGGACCTCAATCAGTACTTGAGCAGCGCGCCTGCTGCAGTGAAATCACGCAGCTTGGCTGAAATCATGCAATTTAACAAAACACATGCGAAACAAGTAATGCCGCATTTCGGCCAAGAAATCATGGCAATGGCGCAGACCAAAGGTCCGTTGACTGACAAAGCCTACGTTGAAGCAGCTAGCAAAGCGAAGCGGCTTGCCGGACCAGAAGGCATAGACGCTTTGTTGAAACAACATCAGCTGGACGCCTTAATTGCACCGACCACAGGCCCTGCTTGGAATATCAACTATAAGAAAGGCGATATCATCGCAGGCAGCTCTAGTTCTCCCGCTGCAATTGCAGGTTATCCACATTTGACCGTACCCATGGGCTTAGTCAAAGGCCTGCCAGTGGGTATCTCGTTCTTCGCTGGCGCTTGGAGTGATGCGAGCTTGCTGAATATGGGATATGCCTTCGAACAAGCGCGTGCGCCGCTGCCGGCACCGACTATCCAGAAATAATGTGCGCCCGATGCCGTAAAACAAAAAGCCCGTCTTGGTAAGAACGGGCTTTTTTAATCTGCATACGGTTCTGGTTTAGGCTTCAACCATCCATACCATCGTATCGGTCGTCTGATCGAAGGGCAGAATACGGCCGACCAAACGCGCTTCAAAGAAACTACCGTCTTTGCGCTTCAAACGATGAATCACTTCAATCGCTGTATCAGGGTCCAGTCGCTCCCCGATCAAGGCTCTAAAATCTTGGTAGGCCGCCTCGTTTGCATGCATTTGCAAGACAGACATACCTATCATTTCTTTAGGATCTTTATAACCCAAGACCTGCGCAAGTTTCGGATTGGCGCGCATGATTTGCTTATTGTGAACTAACATCAAGCCGATTGGTGTATGGCTAAACAGAATCTCTAACTCACTGGCGAGTTTCTTATAACGATCTCGGCCAGAGCGCAATAAATCTTCATAATGCTTTACTTCGAGTTCATGCTTTTTGCGCTCAGTGATATCTAAATGTGTGCCCACCATACGTAAAGCCAAACCATTTTCATCCCATTCAACGACACTACCAACCGATAACATCCAGCGCCAATCACCTGACTTTGACCTCAGTCTAAACTCAGCGCGGAACGCCACTTCTCCATGCGATTTGAAATGATTTTGGTAGGCTTGTTTAAGGGAAGCAACATCGTCTGGATGTAGACTCTCGTTCCAGAAAAAGTCCCAAAATTTTTCAGTATGATTGAAATAGTCCTGTGATAGTCCGAGGATTTCAGCGTATTCAGGTGCAAATTGGCCATGGCCGTTCTGCACGTTCACATCATACATACCGAGACTCGTGAATCGCATTGCAGCGTGCAATTGGCGCTCGGTACCGCGCATTTGTTGCTCACGAATTTTACGATCCGTCACGTCGACTAAAAATCCATGCCAGATCACACTACCGTCTTCCTGGCGGGTCGGATAAGCCTCACCGAATAAATGACGTTCCCCGTGCTTGAGACGCAAACGATAATCAAGATGCCATACATGCAAACGGAGCGCAGATTCTTTCATCGTATCGCGCAAGTTCTCAATGTCATCCGGATGTACTAATGAGAACATTGGCGCTGCATTTTCTTTCACCTGAGTTGCGCTCACTCCGTGCACGGTATCGATCGCATCACTAGCGTAAGGAACCGAGCAGTGACCGCCGGGAAAGCGTTGGAACTGATAAAAAAAGACTCGAGGCAATTCACGGGACAGATTTGCCAATACCGTATGACTCCGTAGAACTTGCTCTTTACGCTCCCGTTGGACACTAATGTCAGCAATCACTCCTTGTATACGCAATGCCCGACCGGAGGGACTTTTGCTCATCACTGCGCCACGCGCACGTACCCACTTCCAGCTACCGTCGCGGCATTGCAAGCGATGGTCTTCCGAGAACTGTAAAGAGCGTCCCTCGATACAGGCACGAATTGCAGGAATAGAATTTTTCGCGTCCTCAGGATGAATCCGACTGAACCACTCCTCTATATGATTGCCCCATTCCCCAATCGGATAACCAAGGATCTCCTGGAGTTGTTCGGAAAAACGAATTTCATTTTCTGGGACTTTCCAGTCCCATATGAATTCCCCCAATAAGCTCAAAAGGCGTTGAGCATCATGCCCGGGCGAAGAGGATGTCGACAATATAGGGCCAAGCTGCGGATGCGTCCCTGTATCAGTATTGAGAAATGGAGTTGAAGAGGCGGACATGAATGATTCTTGAGAGCAAAATAAACGGGGCGCTTTAGGTGAACATACTGAACCTATTTCAGTAGTTTGTCACTGCGGGGCAGCCAAATTGTAATCTTTATTTCGTACTCATTTTATTAACAAGCATCACAAATTTAAATATATCTGCCAAAGGGGAGCCTGCAAATACCAGCTAAAGCATAGGCTGTTGTCAAAATCTAGATAAATTCTTCAGTTTTTGTGGGATTTGTGCCGTTTTTTTAAGCAGGATAAGCCGTAGCAGACGTACCTGTATATAATGCCGGACGGTCAAATTTCCATGAGAAATTAAGCTTTAAAATATTATTCAAAAAATAAGTACATTATCCATGAAACCATTTCTAGTTGGCATCACTGGCGGCAGCGGCAGCGGCAAAACCACTTTCATTAATGCCTTATTAGCCCAGTTGCCAGAAGGCAGCGTTTCGCTGCTATCGCAAGATAACTATTACAAATCGATAGACCAGCAAACTCAAGATGCCAATCGCATCGAAAATTTTGATATCCCGTCGTCCTTGGATCTCGATAAGTTCTATCAGGATGTATTACGCCTGCGTAGTGGAGAAGATCTCGCGATCACAGAGTACACCTTCAACCGTAGTGACGTTATTCCAAAAACCATCCATATTCCTTCTGCACCTGTCATCGTGCTCGAGGGTATTTATGCTTTGCATCACACTGCGCTGAACGACATTATTGATCTCAAAGTGTTTATTGATGCGGAAGAAGAGCATCGCAAACAACGCCGTATTCAACGCGATGCTGTTGAGCGTGGCTATGATCAAGATGATGTTCTCTACAGACTTAGTCAACACCATCAACCTGCGTTCGAACAATATATTCTTCCACATCGCAGCAAAGCAGATATCGTGATTCCCAACAATCACCATTTCGAAAAAGGCTTAGAGCTTTTGGGACACTATCTCAAACTCAAGGCACAAGAGCGAACCAAATAAAAAAGTTGTCGTTAGCCAAGAGCCTGATCGCCTTCACGAGAACCGCGCTTTGCTTACATTTCTCTTTGTTTTTATTGGCATTACTCATTAAACTCAATCTTATTAGACAAAATCTGAGAAGATCGTGCGGTCATCTTTGAAACCACTCATATGAAACCGAAAATCGCCGTGCTAGGTAGTATCAACATGGACTTGGTGTTTAAGACACCGCGCATGCCGACGCCCGGCGAAACGCTAATGGGTGAAAGTTTTCATCAAATTCACGGTGGTAAAGGTGCAAACCAAGCGGTAGCTGCCGCGCGCATGGGTGCGATGGTCGACTTCATTGCCTGCATTGGAGATGATGATTTTGGGTCGCGTAGCTTAAAAGCACTCAATGATGAGGGCATCCAAACCCAACATATTCGAGTGGTCAAAAGCTGTGCTACTGGGGTGGCTGGTATTTTGCTCGATCAACATGGTGAAAATAGCATTATTCTCGCCCCAGGCGCCAACGCAAAACTCAATATTACTGACGTTGAAGCAGCTCGACTTACTATCAAATCAAGCCAAGTCCTGGTTTGCCAGCTCGAAACTCCCATCGACAGTGTGTCTAAGGCTATTCATTTAGCCCACCATGCTGGTGTAGCGGTCATCTTGAATCCTGCGCCGATGCAAAAATTAGATGATGGCTTGCTAGCAAGCATTGACTATTTGATTTTGAATGAAACAGAGATCGAACAACTCACCGGCATCACAGTCAAAGAATCTACAGAAGCATTAGTTGCAGCTCAACAATTACAATCTCGTGGAGTTGGCATTGTTATTATCACATTAGGTGCGCATGGTGTTTTCGTCGCAGATAAGCTCGAAAACTACGCTCTCCCTGCTTACCAAGTTGAAGTTGTTGATACGACGGGCGCTGGTGACACCTTTGTTGGTAGCTTTGCCGTTGGCATCGCGCAGGGCATGCCATTACGAGATGCTTGCGATTTGGCACAAAGAGCTGCAGCCTTAGCGGTAACCCAACTTGGCGCGCAGACATCAATACCACACAGAGCCAGCGTCGAGCGGCATTTCCGGTAAGAGTGAATGCCCGTATGCTATTATTTCGCGCCATCTAAGCTATTCAGGAGCCTAACAAAAATGAAATTGCGATCAATTATCTTCGCCTGCGCTGCAGCCCTCTCTTATTCTCACGCGTTTGCAGACCAGCCTAAGTACGCTCTGGTTTATGACGCGGGCGGCAAATTCGATCGTTCATTTAACCAATCTGCCTACGAAGGCGCAGAACGCTTCAAGAAAGATACAGGCTTAGCCTATATCGATGTGCAAGCGATTAGCAGTGTACAAGGCGAACAGGTCATGCGCAATTTGGCACGCAAGGGTGTCAACTTGATTGCAGCGATTGGCTTTACCCACGCACAACAAGTACAGATGGTGGCGAAAGAGTTTCCAAAAACCAAGTTCGTCATTATTGATGGATCCGCGAACGGTGCTAACGTCAGCTCCATTCTATTCAAGGAACAAGAAGGGTCTTACTTGGTTGGTGTTGCTGCGGGTCTGGCCACCAAAACTAAAAAATTGGGTTTCATCGGCGGCATCGACGTCCCTTTGATTCGTGCATTCGCTTGTGGCTACGTACAAGGTGCGAAGTCAGTTGATAATAAGATTGAGGTTATTCAAAACATCGTTGGTACAACCGCGAGCGCATGGAATGATCCAGCCAAGGGCAGCGAATTAGCACGTTCACAAATGGAACGTGGCGCTGACGTCATTTTCCCTGCTGCAGGCGGTAGTGGTATGGGCGCTTTGCAAGCCACTAAAGAAAAAGGCAAATTAGGTATTGGCGTTGACTCCAATCAAAACTACTTATTTCCAGGCGTGATGTTGACCTCCATGGTCAAGCGCGTCGATAACGCTGTCTATGACAATTTCATGCAGCTCAAAAATGGCACATGGAAAGCGGGCGTAACAAATCTAGGCCTCAAAGAAGGCGGCGTTGATTGGGCTTTGGATAAAGATAACCGCGCAGTCATTTCTGCAGAGATGGAAAAACGCATCAATACAGCAAAACAAGATATTTTGAGTGGCAAGGTCAAAGTCGTTGACCCACGCGAAGCGGGTTCTTGCCCGAAATAATAAACACCTGAAAAAGTTGCCGAATTCGTTCTGGCGACTTTTTTCGCATTTTTGGACCACAATCCGATAAATGGCTTCCCAATCTTGTGGGTCAGTGGGAAGCCTTTTTTTATATTGAATACCATGTCTAACGCTGTAGAATTTCGCCAGATATCGAAGCGCTTCGGGAAAGTCGTCGCCAATGACGCGGTGAGTTTTGCCATTGCCAATGGTTCTATCCATGGCGTCATCGGTGAAAATGGTGCTGGTAAGTCGACCTTGATGAGCATTCTGTATGGTTATTACCATGCTGATTCAGGTGACATTCTGATCAATGGTGAAGTGCGTACTATTCGTAATAGTCATGCTGCCATCGAACTCGGCATCGGCATGGTGCACCAGCATTTCATGCTGGTCGATAACATGACTGTGCTTGATAACATTATGTTAGGCATGGAAGGCGGTTTCCGTTTGAAACAGCGCCGCCTGCAAATTGCAAAAGAACTGCAACAGCTCTGCCAAGATTATCAACTCGAATTAAAACTCGACGCCGAGATTCATACGCTTTCAGTCGGTGAACAGCAACGTGTTGAGATTTTGAAACAGCTGTATCGCAATGCCAATATTCTGATTTTGGATGAACCCACCGCGGTTTTGACGCCACAAGAGACCGATGCCCTATTCGCCATTCTCAAAGTCTTTAAGCAACAAGGTAAGACTGTGATTTTGATTACGCATAAACTGCCAGAAATTATGGCAATTACCGATGCAGTCACGGTCATGCGCGCAGGCGGAGTCGTCGCGTCGCTAGAAACCGCAAAGACAGATAAAGAAGAATTGGCCCATAAAATGGTCGGCCGCAATGTTATTACTGAGCTGCCACGCCAAACTTTACATACTGGCGAAACGATTTTGAGTGTGAAGCAGTTAGGCTTGAAGAACGCACAAGGTGTGAGTCTTCTAAGTGATATCAATTTCGATATTAAAGCTGGGGAAATCGTTGCGATCGCGGGTGTCTCTGGCAATGGTCAGTCTGAATTGTTAGAGATTATCTCTGGCATGTGTCTCGACAAAACAGAGTTCATTACCGGCACCATCAAATTGGGCGACACCGATATTAGTTATCACAAGCCAGATCCTAGATTGCCTGCCAAATTGCGTCGTTTAGGTTTAGGCCATGTGCCGGAAGATCGTTTGCGCGATGGCGTTATCAAAGACTTCAGCGTTTGGGAAAATATCTTACTTGGGCAGCAAAGCGATCAAATCTACCTCGACAAAAAAGCCAGCATCGCGGCTTGCAATCAATTGTTGGAACAATTTGAAGTACGTCCTTTGGATTCCTCTTTGCGTATTTCTCAACTGTCGGGTGGCAATCAACAAAAGGTCGTGATGGCGCGCGAAATCGCGGCCAAACCCAAGTTACTGCTGGTTGGACAACCTACACGTGGTGTGGATATCGGCACGATTCAAAGAATCCATACAGAATTGTTGGCACTGCGCGATGCCGGTGTTGCCATTCTTCTAGTGTCAGCGGAGCTCGAAGAAATTCGCGCATTGGCTGATCGCATTTTAGTGATGTCAGGTGGACGTATTACAGGCGAATTGAATATTGCCGAATATGACACGACACGCATTGGCTTATTGATGGGCGGTTTACATAAATGAATTCCGATTTACCACGCTGGGCGACCAATATCGCTCTACCCTTCTTGAATCTCTTGTCGGCCCTGTTTGTGGCGGCTGCTGTGATTTATCTGCTCGGTGAAAATCCAGGCGAAGCGTTAGGCATCTTGATTAAGAGTGCTCTAGGTAACGCTGAAGGTTTGGGTTATACCTTGTTTTATACGACAACTTTTGTGTTGACTGGGTTGTCGGTGTCCGTAGCAATGCAAGCGGGGCTGTTTAATATTGGTAGCGATGGCCAAATGTATCTTGGTGGTCTGGGTTTAACGCTGATGATGCTGCAGTTTGATGCCATTTTACCTGCTTGGTTGTTAATTCCCTTGGCATTTATCGGCGCCGCAGTTTTTGGTGCAGCTTGGGCATTTTTGCCGGGTTACTTGCAAGCGCGTCGCGGTAGCCATGTGGTTGTTACCACCATCATGTTTAACTTTATTGCAGCGTCGTTGATGAACTTTATCATCATCACCTATTTGATACCGGCGGGTGAGCAAAATCCGGCCAGCCGCATGTTTGCTGAAGCGGCGTGGCTGCCACGCTTGAACGATTGGCTACCAGTATTAGGCGATACGCCGTTAAATATCAGCTTCTTAGTGGCGATATTTGGGTTAGTCATCTACGGCTTTGTTGTGTGGCGTACTCGTTGGGGCTATGCCTTACGTGCAGCGGGAAAGAACGCACACGCGGCGCATTACGCAGGCATCTCAATGGCCTCGGTCATTATCATCACCATGATGGCATCAGGCGGACTAGCCGGTCTCGCTGCACTCAACAGCATTTCTGGCTCGACTCATTATTTGAGTTTGAACTTCACAGCGGGCGCAGGTTTTGTTGGGATCGCGGTTGCTTTGATGGGGCGCCAACAACCGATCGGTATTTTCTTGGCAGCTGCCCTGTTCGGTATTTTGATGCAAGGCGGTTTTGATTTGTCATTTGAAAAACCGAACATCCCACCAGAGACCTTCATTTTTATTCAAGGCATGATCATTCTGTTTTGTGGTGCGATGGAGAACATGTATGCTCCAGCCTTGTCTCGACTCTTGAAACTGAATTGGAGAAAAAATGTTTGAGGATTTCCACTTCTCCACGATTTTGATTGCGACGATTCGCAATGCACCAGTATTGCTATTTGCCGCGTTTGCCGGCGTCTTTGCTGAACGTAGTGGTGTGATTGATCTGGCCCTAGAAGGCAAGATGCTCGCTTCCGCTTTCACCGCGGCTGCTTGTACTTATGCGACACAAAATCCTTACTGGGGTGTGGCTGCCGGTATCGCGGTCTCTTGTTTAATCGCGCTGTTGCAGGCCTATGTCGCCATCAATCAACGCGGTAATCAATTGGTGTTTGGCATTGCAATCAACATTGCCGCTTCAGGTCTGACTTTCGTTTTGGCTCAATACTTCTTTCAACTCGGTGGTCGGAGCCCTGATTTAGGAGCCGCTCGATTCGCGTTAATCGAATTCCCCTTCGCTGAAAGCTGGTCATCGATTCCGGCACTCAATTGGTTGTTTGGACAATTCTTAGGTGGTCACACGATCTTAGTCTATCTCGCTTTCGCACTGATTCCCGTCATCCACTGGGTCATCAACCACAGCCGTTTTGGTTTGCGTTTGCGTGCGGTCGGTGAAAACCCCCACGCTGCCGATGCTGCTGGTATCAATGTCGCGCAAACCCGTTATATGGCCTTATTGGTAGGTGGCGTATTGTGTTCCTTCTCTGGCGCTTATTTGGCTATCGTACAGAGCGGCTTCTTCTTGCGTGACATGTCCGCTGGTAACGGCTTCCTCGCGTTGACCGCACTGGTGTTTGGCAACTGGCGTCCATTGCAAACGGCCGCAGGATGTTTGATGTTTGGTTTCTTCGCTGCTTTGCAAATTCAAATGGAAGGCGTGGCATTCCCAGGCATCGGTCAAATTCCAGGTTCTTTGATTCAGATGTTGCCATATATCGTTACCGTGATTGTATTAGCGGGTGTGATGGCAAAATCGGTCGCACCAAAAGCACTCGGTACACCATTTGTGAAGTCGCGCTAATTTGACGCGCACTCGCACACTTTTTAGATCAGGACTTCTATGTCACACAAAGTTATATTTGATACCGATCCAGGCGTCGATGACGCAATGGCACTGTATTTTGCCTTGGCTCATCCAGAGATTGATGTCGTCGGCATTACCACTACTTTTGGCAATGTCACAGTACAACAAGCGACGACGAATGCGATTTATTTGAGTCGTATCACGGGGCGTGAAATTCCTGTCGCTGGCGGTGGCGCTATGCCACTCATGAAAGCAGCGGGCACACCACCTGGCTTTATTCACGGTGATGATGGCCTCGGTAATTTACCACAACGCGTGAATGTCGCTGGCACAGCAGAAGCTTTATCGGCGGCGGAATACATCGTCGATATGGCACGCAAGCATCCTGGTGAAATTACGATCGTGGCAGTTGGCCCGTTTGTGAACTTGGGACTGGCCTTAAAACTCGAACCTGAGTTGCCTAAACTGATCAAACAAGTAATTTTGATGGCGGGTACGGTCAATGAACCGGGTAACGTTTCTCCAGTTGCGGAAGCCAATGTTTGGAATGATCCGCATGCGGCCGATTTGGTATTTACGGCGGGCTGGAATTTAGTCATGGTCGGCCTCGATGTCACCCATCGCGTCGTCATGCCATTCACTTACTTCGCTCAATTGGCGGAACAACATCAACAGCATTTGGCGATGACAACTTTGCGCCATGCAGCGAACTTCTATTGCGATTTCTATTTGCGTGAACGCCCAGATCTAGGCCATGCATGCTTTGGGCATGATATCTTAGCTTTTGTGTATTTGGTCGCACCAGAATTGTTCGCAACGCAAGATGGCCGAATTCGCGTGCAATTGGAAGGTATGGGTAATGGTCAAACCATGATGGATAAACACGGCGGTTTGCATTATGCACAAGCAGGTTGGGAGAAACACCGACCAGAGACACGCGTCTGCTTACAAGTGGATGCAGATAAATGCCTGAGCTTAATCAAACAAACCTTAGAAAGCGATTGGCTGCGCGACCCACTCGTGCTGTAATCCTCGGTCTATCTTTTTCGAATAGGAAACCAACAAATGGAACTGGTCGGCGATTAAGTTCACCACCTGAATTTGCTGGATTTCCAGACTCACTCAAGGAATTTATATGTTAATTACACCTGTTGATTTTACGAGCCCAACAGCTGCAAAAGACTTTGCTGAAAGCTTGCACAATACTGGCTTTGGCGTATTGACTAATCATCCATTGTCGCAAGATTTGCTCAACGCGATTTACGCGGAATGGTATGGATTCTTTCAGAGCGATGCCAAACAACAATACGCTTACGACCCACAGAAATACGATGGCTATTTCTCGCCTACTGTTTCCGAAACAGCCAAAGGTTTTACGAAGCGTGACTTGAAAGAGTTTTATCACGTCTATCCTTGGGGTCGCTATCCAGCAGAAGTCTCGGATAACGCAAGCAACTATTACAAACAAGCTTCTGATCTTGCGGCAACCCTGTTAAGCTGGGTTGAGCAATACACGCCGGAAGATGTGCGTGCTAAATACTCTATGCCCTTGCCAAAAATGATTGAAGGCAGTGAGCAGACTTTACTACGTGTATTGCACTACCCACCATTACGCGGTGATGAAGAACCCGGTGCAGTGCGCGCTGCGGCCCACGGCGACATTAATTTATTGACCATCTTGCCAGCAGCTACTGCAGCGGGTTTGCAAGTCGTTGGTAAAGATGGTGAGTGGTATGATGTACCATGCGATTTCGGCATGTTGATTGTGAATATCGGCGATATGCTGCAAGAGGCTTCCGCTGGTTACTATCCATCAACCGTGCATCGTGTCTTGAATCCAACTGGCGAAGAAGCGAAAAAATCTCGCGTTTCCTTGCCATTGTTCTTACACCCACGTCCTGATGTCGTACTGTCTGAACGCCACACGGCGGGCTCATATTTAACTGAGCGCCTGAACGAATTGCATTCGAAAAAATAATTGAGTTCGCGAAGTTTGCCAAATGAAAGAACAATAGGAAAAGAAATCGCTATGAAAAAAATACTCCTCGCTATTTCCCTCACAGCTATTTCTTTTTCCGCGCCCTACTCAGCCCATGCAACACAGCCAGTAGTCAGTGCCAAAGCGGCGCAAAGTAACTTGCTTGCTACACGTGCTTACTACCAGCAGCTCTTAAATCAAACACAAACACGTACAGCAGAGTTAAACATGTTGATGACGATGCTACCGAAAGGCGGCGACATTCATCACCACTATTCTGGTGCGATTTATGCCGAAACCTATTTGGACTGGGTAGAGCAACAAGGTTTTTGTATTTATCGCGAGAGCAACCCTGCCATTAAACAAGAAAAATTCCGCATCGAAACCAAAGCCTTAGCACCTGAGGCTGCAAAAAATTGCGTGAAAGTCGATGCAATTCGCAAGGACAATAACTTCTATCGCGAATTGATTTCTACTTGGTCTGATATGGATTACGGCAATCATGTTCACTTGCAATATCCACCTGATCAGCATTTTTTCAACACCTTCGGTTACTTCTCGAGTATCTCCAAATATTCAACCAATACAGGTCTGAAGTTGTTGAAAGAGCGCGCCAAAGCTGAAAATCAGCAATATTTGGAAACGATGCTCAAAAGTGCTCCAGCAGTGGACCAAGCAGAACTTGCAGCGAAAATTGATACTCTGACTTCTACGTCACCTGGCCAAGACATGCAGCAAGCATTTGCCGCTTACGCTGACTTCCTCGCTAAAGATAAAGATGCGCAGGATAAGATCAAAGCCTATGCTGATGAAGTGAATGCCGATACCAAAGACATTGACGACGCAGACTTCACTTTGCGCGTGCAAAGCTATGTGTCACGTAACACGACACCTTCTAAAATCTTTGCGGGTTTATATTCTGCTTTCGCCGCAACCCAACTCAATTCAAAAATCGTCGGGGTCAATATTGTCGGGCCCGAACATGGTCTGGTGGCATTGCGCGATTACACTTTGCATATGCAGATGTTCGCTTTTCTTAAGAAGCAATTTCCACAAGTACGTTTGTCTTTGCATGCAGGTGAATTGAATTTGGGTGTGGTTCCGCCAGAACATCTTTTGCACCACATACGATCCGCTGTCGAAATTGCCGGCGCTGAGCGAATTGGCCATGGTGTTGATGTTTCCTTCGAACGCAATCCAGATCAACTATTGCAAACTCTGAAGAAGCGTAATGTAGCAGTCGAAATCAACCTCACTAGCAATGCCTTCATTCTTGGCGTCAAAGATGCAGAACATCCTGTCACCTTATATCTCCGCCATGGCGTGCCTGTAGTATTAACGAGCGATGATGTTGGCGTATCACGCAATAACCTCAGCAATGAATATTTGTTGTTCACCTCACGTTACAAACCCTCGTATGAAGATTTAAAGAAAATCATCTACAACGGAATTGAGTATTCTTTCCTTAATCCAGCAGAGAAACAACAACATAGAAAGTTGCTCGATCAACGATTCTCGAATTTCGAGGCGGCTGTTGCCAAACTCGTACAAAGCCAGCCTAAAAAGTAAATCCATTACTAGAAGTTTATCGAGACTAGGCGCTATTGGTAAAATCGCATAGAATACTGATTAAATATTCAGTATTCTTAAATGCTTTCCACGCATATGTCGATTGCCGCTCCGATACAAAGAAAGATCATCCATTGCGACTGCGATTGCTTTTATGCCTCGGTCGAAATGCGAGACGAGCCTAGTCTGCGTGAAGTACCCTTGGCCATCGGTGGCAAAGCTGACCAACGCGGCGTGATCGCTACCTGCAACTACATCGCCAGACAATTCGGTGTGCGCTCAGCGATGCCGACATCACAAGCCTTAAAGCTGTGTCCTGATTTGGTCATCATGCGACCAAACATGGAAAAGTATCGTATCGCCTCTAAGCAAATTCTTGCGATTTATCGCGACTACACTGAACTAGTTGAACCCTTATCTTTGGATGAGGCTTATCTTGATGTTACTGGGGCTTTACAGCACCAAGGAAGCGCGACACGGATCGCCCAAGAAATACGCGCTCGCATCGCGAAGGAAGTCGGCATCACAGCCTCGGCTGGCGTGGCGCCGAATAAGTTCCTTGCCAAAATTGCGAGCGATATCAACAAACCCGACGGTATGTTTGTCATCTTGCCAGATCAGGTCCATGATTTTATTGCGACCTTACCAGTCGCCAAATTATTTGGCGTTGGCAAAGTGACGGCTGCCAAACTCCATCAACTGGGGATTCAGCAATGCCAAGATCTATTGTCGTGGTCTTTACCTGAGTTACTGCAACAATTTGGAAAACTTGGTGGCAGCTTGTATTCACTTTGTCGCGGTATCGATAACCGTCAAGTGCAAGCCAGTTCAGAGCGAAAATCGGTCAGTGTCGAAGAGACCTACACCCGTGATTTACCCGATCTCGCCGCTTGCATTGCGGAAGTGCCAGAATTGTATGCCTCGCTCGTCAAACAAACCGAGCGGACCAAAGCGGTCGATCACATTCATAAACTCAACATTAAAATCCGCTTCAATGACTTCAAACAAACCACGGTTGAATGTCGATCGAGCGCGCTCGATGAAGCGACCTTTGTAGAGTTGATCAAGACCGGCTACCAACGGCGCCAGCTTCCTGTGCGTTTGCTCGGTCTTGGGATAGGTTTAGCAGAAAAAAACGATGACGATCAGCTGTCTTTATTTTGACGCGGCAAGCTCTTCGACGATTTGTGCACCAAGGCGCAGTGCAGTAGATACGAGAGCATCGATATCTGCGGCATTAGTACGATGATTCACAATCGCAGCGCGTATAGCCAAGCCTTGCGGCAAAATATTGGTCGACGGTGCAACGATGCCCGACTCTTGTAAAGCTACAGCGAGTCTTGAGTTCAAGAGGTCAGATTGTGACCCACGATAACGGAAACAAACGATATTCAGAGACACTGGTGCCAGCAATTCTAAATTCGGTTCGGCTTCGATTTTCGTTTTCAAATACTGGGCGAGATCACAAGTTTGTTGGATAACTTCACCGAGACGCTGCGCACCATAGACTTGTATCGTGAACCAAGTTTTGAGAGCTCGGAAACCACGTGACAGGTCGGGGCCAAAATCACAAGGCCAAGGCGAACCAGCCGCCATGCCGCGTTGTTCGCGACGCAAATAACCCGCCGCTGCAGCAAAACTATCGTAATGCAATTGCCCATTCCGCACCAAAATAAAGCCGGCGTCATAGGGTACTTGCAACCATTTATGGAAATCGAAAGCGATCGAATCAGCGCGCTGAATCCCGCGCAAACGGTGAGCAATATTGGGAGCCAAAATCGCCATGGCACCAAATGCACCATCAACATGGAACCACAGCTTCTCTTCTTCAGCGATGTCTGCCAACTGCGATAAATCGTCGATCGCACCAACGTCTACCGTACCCGCAGTGCCTGCTAAGAAGAAGGGTGTGAAACCAGCTGCACGGTCTGCTTGGATTTGTGTGCGCAAAGCTTCGCAATCTAACTCGAACTGCGTCGACATTGGTATCACACGTAAGTGTTGAGTACCGATGCCAGCCAAATCCATCGCTTGTTTGATGCAAGCATGTGCGCCTGCGGAGGTGTAGGCAACTAACTGTCTTTGATCTTCATGCAAACCCAGTTTGCGGGTGTCTTGCCCCAACGCTTTCGTTTTAGCGACCCACAAGCCAATCAAGTTAGCCAAAGAAGCGCCAGTCACAAAAATGCCGGTGGCAGTGCTAGGAAACTCAAACAGTTCTGCCATCCAACGCGTAATTTGGCGTTCCACTTCAACCGGCATTTGGTCACGGCCACCGACATTGGCATTCACACCGGCTGCCAACATTTCGGCTAACATCCCTACTGGGTTACCACCACCCTGCACCCATCCCATAAAACCTGGATGTGCATTACCGATGGCGTAAGGCAAAATATTTTGTTTAAAGCTTTCGTGTGTTTTTTCCAAGCTTTGCCCTTGACGCGGCAATGGTTGCAAAAATTGCTGACGCACATCGGCCGGCGCGGATTGCCACACAGGGCCTTCACGTAAGTTTTGCATGTAATCGAAAATATCATCGAGCATACGATGGCCTTGCTGACGCAAAGCATCCCAATCGGCTGCTGATTGTGGGTCTAGAGATGTGGTTTTCGGTGCTTGCATAACAATACGATAGGAAACGCGGGTGGTAAGCTTAACTCAAAACGGCCTCGAACGAGGAAGCCGCATTATCTACGACTCAGAACGATCCGTGGGAAGTTTTCCTCGAAATCTCGTATCAAAGTAGAAATTCAACAGAAAGTAACAATGGATCAAGGGAATCGAGTCTGACAAAAAGAAAAAGAGCACAGCCAATGTCTGCGCTCTTTCATTCGGAAACGAGTTTCGTTCTTGGAGTTAAGCTTTATCTCTTAACAACAACCCAGCTTTGCTTTCCAAATCTTTAGAAATCTCGATGACTTCTTTCGAAGGGATCTGACGAATCACAGTGTTAGTTTCACGATCTACCACCTGCACCACCATGCGTCCGGAGCCTTGATCAATATTGAAGTTAACGCCGTTGTTGGCATTCATCATACGATTGATCATCTCAACTGACTTCTTCAAATCAGCGTCGCTGACTTCAACTTCAGACCTCGCTGTAGCGCTTGGCTTCTCACTATTGGTTTTGAGATTGACTCGGTTGCCCGAACGTACGTCGACAGTCGCACCAACAGCAGGGATGCTGGTCGCGCCGCCTGATATTTGATTGATACTCATGTCATTCCCCAAAAATAAAACTGTTACAACAACTTTTGACCCGTATTGTAATTAACGACCAAAAGCAGGGAAAGTTTAACGAATATATGCAAAGAAAACGCGCGATTAGAGCTACATCAAACGAGTTTCGCTAAAAGTATATGAATTGGGACAATTATGATGACAGGAAGTCATTTTTATGGCGCGCCAGACACGATTCGAACGTGCGACCCCAGCCTTCGGAGGGCTGTACTCTATCCATCTGAGCTACTGGCGCTATGAGAAAAACCAAAAATAGGCGCGTATTCTAACCTAAATTGTCATCCCTCTCTTTGAGATTTGAGGTGTAATTTGTGGAATTCTTATCAAATCGGGGCGTTTCTTCAGGCGTGAAGCACTATTTTTCGTTCCAAATAGTAAGCTTTGCCTCTATAATCTGATGTTTTACGCTAGCTATCTTGTTGTAATCGGCTGAGCGCAACCAGTTACAGACTATTTTTTGCATTGAGGAAATCATGAGCGACTCTCACAATCAACACGAAACAGCGATTAAAACGCCTAAGCAACTGATCGTTGCCGTGGTTGCTGGCTTCTTGGTACCTATTCTGATCATCGTTTTGTTGGTGAAGTATGTTTCCAGTGACAATAAAGTCGGCGCTGGTTCTGCTGGGCAAACACCTGACGCGATCGCAGCGCGTATCAGTCCTGTGGCGAACGAAGGTTTCACTTTCGTTGATGCAAGTGCACCAAAGACTTTGCAATCTGGCGAAGCCGTCTATAACGCAGCATGTGCAGCTTGCCACGCGACAGGTGCTGCTGGTTCACCAAAATTCGGCGATGCTGGCGCTTGGGGTCCACGTATTGCACAAGGCTACGATACAGTCTTGAAACACGCGATCGAAGGTATCCGTGCAATGCCAGCCAAAGGCGGAAATCCAGATTTGGACAATGTTGAGGTAGCGCGTGCCGTAGTTCATATGGCAAATGCTAGCGGTGGCAAGTTTAAGGAACCTGAAGTTAAAGCAGCGGCTGCCGCTGACGCTTCTGCAAAATAAGCACAATTCGAATCAGGAAAAGCCAGTCGCCGACTGGCTTTTTTTTCGCCTGCTTTTTTCAACGTGACCCGTCCTGAAATAGATTGACAGTTTTCTTTGTGATCGAAAGGAACGTCAATGAAATCAACAGAGCGTAGGAGTCAAAGAGATTACACCTTAGCCTTTAAATTGTCGGTTGTTAGTCAGGTGGA
>NZ_JACOFZ010000014.1 GCF_014284155.1 Affinundibacterium nitidum | reverse complement strand
CAGTGAAACGACTTTGCGCCGATGATAGTGCTGCAACCAGTGTGAAAGTAGGTCATCGTCAGGCTCTTATCCCAGAAAGCCCCTGATTCCAGCGAATCAGGGGCTTTTGCTTTGCGCTTACCGAAAATATCGTCAACCCAATTGGCGTGAACTAGCTGTGTTAAGGCATTAAGTTATAATGCGCAACCCGATTCATCTCAAGATTTCCCACGGAAAATGATGGACAAACCTCGGTCTTCTAAACTGCGAGCGATAGTTATCGGTGCTGGGCCCGCCGGCCTAATGGCGGCCGAACGTCTTGCGCTCGCTGATCTTGAGGTTGATGTCTATGATGCTATGCCATCTGCTGGTAGAAAATTTCTGCTCGCCGGTAAAGGCGGCATGAATATCACTCACGCGGAGGAATTTCCTCTATTTCAGCTGCGCTATTTCAATCGCCAACAAGACCTAGCAAGAGCGTTAAATGCATTTACTCCTCAACATATTCGCGAGTGGGCATCTAATCTAGGAATTGAAACATTTGTTGGTAGCTCCGGTCGCGTCTTTCCAGTGGATATGAAGGCTGCGCCATTGCTGCGCGCATGGTTGCATCGTTTGCGCGAAGCCGGCGTCCGATTTCATATGCGTCATAAGTGGTTAAGCTTCGGAAGCAAGGGGCATCATTTCCAAACTCTAGTGGGCGAAATTGAGAAGAACGCGGATATCGTGATCTTTGCAATGGGTGGTGCAAGTTGGGCTCGCCTTGGTTCTGACGGCAGGTGGCTTTCTCAATTTCAGGAACACGGAGTCAACCTGAGAAGCTTTGTACCAAGTAACTGCGGATTCAATCTTGATTGGAGTTTGTATTTCCAGCAAAAATTTGCGGGTTCGCCTTTGATGAAAGTTGGAATGAGCTTGGAAGATATCACAGGAGAAAGCCGAAGCCGGATCGGTCAGTTTGTGATGAGTGAGACGGGTATTGAAGGCAGTTTGGTATACGCCATGTCCTCGTATATTCGAGACCTGATCGAACGCGATGGAAGCGCGACTGTATTCTTGGATTTGTTACCGGACAAAGATGATGAGCGTGTACTGCGCGAATTGGCGACCCCTAGAGGCGCGCGTTCCTTATCTAGCCATCTACGGAGTAAGCTTGGCCTTCATCCGGTACACAACGGATTAATACAAGAGTGTCTCCCGAAAGAAGTCATGCAGGACATCCCAAGTTTGGCTGCGGCAATCAAAAGGCTACCATTGAAAATCATCTCTCCGCGTCCCATTGACGAAGCAATTAGTAGTGCTGGCGGTGTCTGTTTTGATTCACTGAATGAAGATTTGATGTTAAAAAAGCTACCAGGTATGTTTTGTGCTGGCGAAATGTTGGATTGGGAGGCTCCGACCGGTGGATACCTACTCAGCGCTTGTTTGGCCACCGGCTATGTCGCAGGTGAGGCGGCAGCAAGATATGCATCTATAATCAGAGAGCAGGCCATTCGATGACACAACAGAAAATTTGTCCAGACACCGGACTAGTTCTTTCTCCCTGCACCAAGGTCTGCAAGATCGATCACTTGACCAAGCTTTGTCAGGGATGTTGGCGTAGTTTGGATGAGATCGCGATGTGGAGTCGAGCGACGGAGCCACAGAAATTAGCAATATGGGCCAAACTCGAAGCGAGAAAAGAACTGACATAAACGTTCAAGTTTTTCTTCAAAATTGCCGTAAAGCACATATCATCCTTTGAGGCTATGACTATGCGCGCGCCATTCTTTTTACTTGCACTTTTATTCACAGGATCAGCAGCTCTTGCGAATGATCCTCCAACAAAGCCTATTAAATCTGCATCGGCTAAAGAAGAGGCTTCTGCCAAAGAAGAGTCAAAATCGTCTAAGGATACAAAAGACTCGAAAGACAGTAAGTCATCTAAAGAAGGCAAAGACAGTAAAGACTCTAAAGATAGCAAAGCGGCCGAAGCGGCGCGCTTGAAAGAGGCCGCTGCTGCCGATGAGCTTGCCGCGAAGATCGCTGAGAAATTAGCGGTGATACGCAAAGATAAGGAAACTCGCGGAAGAGTCGTTGGGGCCCCACCGATTGTTCGCCCCTACAGTTTGGCACCACGCAGCGCTGAAGCTAACTCCAAAGCCAAGAAATCTGAATCCGCACACGAAGCTCCGCATTGGAGTTACGAAGGGGAATCAGGCCCTTTAAATTGGGGAAAAATGAATCCGGCAAACACCAAGTGTGATCTTGGTGAGCGGCAGTCACCTATCGATATACGTGACGGTATAAAAGTTGAGCTCGATGGTATCAACTTTGATTACAAACCTGTGCAATTCACAGTGGTCGATAATGGTCACACGATTCAAGTAAACTTAAGCTCGGGTAATTACATTAATGTTTCTGGCAAGAGCTACGAGTTACTGCAATTCCATTTCCATAGACCATCTGAGGAGCGAATCAATGGTAAGGGCTTCGATATGGTCGCTCATCTTGTACACAAAGATCGTGAAGGTAAGCTAGCCGTTGTGGCGGTGCTTTTAGAGGCGGGGCAATCGCAAGAGATTATCCAATTAGTTTGGAATAATCTTCCGTTAGAGAAAAATGATCCAGTAAAAGCCTTGAGCAATATCGATCTTTCCAAGCTACTGCCAGCCAAACGGGACTACTACACTTATATGGGCTCACTCACGACTCCACCTTGTAGTGAGGGTGTATTGTGGTTGGTACTTAAACAGCCTATGGAAATATCAGCAGACCAGTTAGCGATTTTTGGTCGCTTGTATCCGATGAATGCGCGCCCAATCCAACGCAGCTCGGGTCGTATCATCAAGGAATCTCGTTAAATTATAAAAACATAGCGAATACAACGAATTACTTCAGAAGCGTCGTAAAATGCTCTTTTCATTGACTTAGTTCGCTATGTTGACTCTCAACGTCATTGGTGCCGGGCGCGTTGGCCAAACTTTGGCACGGCTGTTTCACAGCGCTGATCAATTTCAAATTGCTTCTGTTTTCACGCGCACCGCAGCCACAGCACAGCACGCATCTCATTTTATTGGTTCTGGTAAGGCAGTTCACAATCTGCTTGAACTTGCGAGCGCCGACGTTTGCATGCTTACCGTGGCCGATGACGATATCGCGACTATATCGAACTTGTTATTAGTAAAGGACATGCTTAAGCCACGTAGCATCGTCTTTCATTGCAGTGGATCGAAGTCTTCTTCGATCCTCCAGCCGCTGCGAGACGCTGGGCACTATGTAGCTTCCTTCCATCCTGTACGAAGCTTTGCTTCACCTGAAGTGGTTGTGGCCGATTTTGTGGACACCTATTGCGGAGTAGAAGGCGATGCTGAAGCTTTAGCGATTTTGGTTCCCGCCTTTGAGGCAATCGGTGCACGCACCTTCATGCTTGAAACTGAACATAAATTGCGTTATCACGCCGCGTCGGTGTTTGCCAGTAATTATTTGGTGACATTGATGGACATCGCACTAAAAACATATCAAGCAGCTGGTCTTTCACCAGAAATGGCAGTCGCTTTAGCACAGCCATTAGCGAAGAAAACGTTGGAGAATGTCTTTAGCAGCAGCACCGAAGATGCCTTAACCGGGCCAATCAAGCGCGGTGATCTTGAGACTGTGGAAAAACAGTTGGCCGATTTGGCTTTATGGGATCAACAGGCCGCAAGTTTGTATCAAGCGTTTATTGACCCGACAAAAGCTGTGGCGAATCGAGTTAAACGACACTAAGGATTTATTCGGAGAAGTAGACGCTGTTACGCCCATTCTCTTTTGCCTGATACAGCGCAACGTCAGCGCGTTCGAACATGCTATCTTCAGATTCATTGGATTTGTATTCAGCGACACCCATACTGACCGTCAATGAGAGTTTACCTTTTGCGAGATCCGTGGTGCGTGAAAAATCATTGCCAGCAATGGTCGCACGCAGATTTTCTGCGATAGAGGTCGCTTTTTCGAGGGAGCAGTTTTTCAGTAGTAGCAAGAATTCTTCTCCACCCCAACGGCAGATCACATCGCTTTCACGTAAAGACCGTTTTGAAATGGCAGCGATTTCACGTAAGACATGGTCACCTAAAAGATGTCCGTGTTTATCGTTGATTTTTTTGAAGTGATCGATGTCCATTAGCGCGACACACAGCGGTTGTCGTGAACGTTCACTATCGAGTATTGCTTGTTGAAATACGAAATCAAATGCTTGGCGATTCAGCAGTTTGGTTAAAGGATCAGTTGCTGCTGATTTCTCAATTCGCTTTTGGTAGCGACGAATTGATAATAAGACGATGATCAATACAGTAAAGGTAATCCCTAAGCCAATTGCTGCGTTGACCATTAATAGGCGGTGCAGAGGCTTCAACTCGCCATCAAAATTTTGTTCAACTAAGAGATGCCAACCGAGTTCTGGGATAAAGCGCGAATTCACATAGACGCTCTCGGCGCCATCAGCATACTCAAGATGAAGGGAGTCGTTTTTTGCATTTGCTAAAATTTGTTTCGCGAGAACTTTGATGCCAGGGATATTTTCTAAATTGGTTTTCTTGTGGGCGAAGCTACTGCCGCTTAATACGACATTCCCTTTTTTATCCACGAAGTAGATATTACGTTGAAAGCGTGTCTGATAGCTGTCGATCAGATGTTTCATCGTGTCGAGCGTCAAACCTATGCCAACCGCCCCGATAAACTTACCTTCGTAATTGACCACACGATAGTTGGTAAAAATGGTCATGTTGTCGCGGTTCGCCATGTCGGCGTCGACATTGGTTTCGTATTGCGCCTTCAAATTCTTGACGCGAAAAAACCATTGATCGCGAGGCTCACTGTCTTTGATGGTTTTGAGTAGACCATCTGGGTAGTAATAGTTCTTCGTGATGTCGCTAACAAAGAAACTGGAGATTGCGTTATTTTTTGATTTAATTTCTTTTAGATACTTAGAAATTTGAGCGACATCTTGTTCGCCATCGATAACCCAATCACGCACAAAGGTATCATTTGCCATTTGTGCGGAAACAAAAACTGGGCGCAAAATATCTTTTTGAATTTCTGAGTACACATTATCGCCGGTGATGGGCAGTGTATTTTCAGATAAACCTCGTTGTAAGGTTTCGCGAGATACATAATAGCTAGTCGTCAATACTGCTACAAAGCCGAGGACCAAGATCAAAGAAATCCAAATCAACAAATGATATTGCTTAAATGATTTTCTCATAGGTCCAATGGTGCGTGAATGTAGTTCTGAACTTAGGTGAGGGTCGCCAAAATTTATTGGCTAAGAGCCAAGATCATACTATAAACCAACACTATTTCGAATCAATCTCGACGGACTTTGTCTTTTTTCGACGACCTTAGGCGGGTGTTTGATTAACTTGAGCCCGCCTATTTCAGGTAGAACGATGTATTCTTGATCATTTGCAGCTAGCATACGGGCAGTTAAATTGATCAAAACAATGTTTTCGATGTTTGAAAACTGATGTTTTGGCGCCACCTTTGTTCTGGTCGACCTATCGCGCTTGCGACCGCACATCGATTAGAAAACCATTTTTGCCGTTTAAGGAGCGATATGGCACAAGTAAAAACAATATCTCGGGTTGATTTGGCCTCTTACCTGATTGCAGCAATTGCATTGTTTGTCATTTTAAAGTCCGGACTTTTGGTGACTCTGTTTTCTGGCTTGATTTTGTATTCCTTAGTTCGTTTATTGGTGCCCACCATACAGCGGCGCTTTAGTAATCAGCAATCGCGGTTAATTGCTGTCGGCTTCCTTTCAACCATGGTGATCGTCGCTTTGAGTTTCGCTATATGGGGGGTGTTCGCCTTTCTGCGTAGCGATGCTGGAAATTTGCAAAGCCTTCTACAAAAGCTCGCTGATATGATAGAGGCGTCGCGTCAGCAATTGCCACTTTGGATAAGTAGTAATATTCCTGAGGACGTAGATGGACTTAAACGCATTATGATCGATGCTCTGCGCGATCACGCAGGAGAGGCGAAGGTGGTGGGACAAGAAGCTGGGCATATCATTGTGCATCTGCTGCTCGGTATGATCATTGGTAGCATGGTGGCTTTGCAGGACGCTACAAGCACACATCGCTATCGGCCTTTCGCCGCTGCATTACATCAACGTGTGGTCAATTTGGCGGAAATGTTTCATCGCGTGGTGTTTGCGCAGGTTCGGATCTCTTTGATCAATACCATTTTCACGGGTATTTTTTTAGCGGTGATCTTGCCAACGGCGGGCGTGCACCTGCCGCTGGTGAAAAGTATGATTGCAATTACATTTGTTGCAGGCTTGATCCCCGTAGTCGGTAATATCATCTCCAATACGGTGATCGTGATTGTGAGTTTGTCGCACTCCCTACAAATGGCGGCCGTGTCTTTGAGTTTTATGGTGATCATTCATAAATTAGAGTACTTCCTGAATGCTCGTATTATTGGTTCTCAAGTGAATGCAAAAGCATGGGAATTGTTGACAGCAATCTTAGTCATGGAAACCTTGTTCGGATTGCCAGGCGTTGTTGCTGCACCGGTTTTTTATTCATACATTAAGAAAGAGCTATGCGATCGTGACTTAATATAATCACTTTCGTTTATCGTTAACAAAATAAAAAGGTTGGAACACCATGATTCTCGAATTAGCCGATATTCGTATCCACGCTGGACAACAAGATGCCTTCGATGCAGCCATCATTAAGGGGCTGACTGAAGTGATTGCGCATGCTAAAGGATTCCGTGGCTACAAAGTGAATAAAGGAATTGAGTCGCCTGAACGTTATGTATTGATGATCTTTTGGGATACATTGGAAAATCACACGGTCGATTTTCGCCAGTCCGATGCCTTCGTCGCATGGCGGACAATAGTTGGACCGTTCTTCGCGAGTGCGCCAGTGGTTGAACATTTCGATTTGCTAGGTAAATCAGCGTAAATTTCTAAAGTTTTCTTATGAATCTATACACTTGCATGCAGTAAGGATAATCGCACTTGAGAAACTCCTTTATGCCCCAAGTTGATAAGATTACGATGCTTGTAATTGAAGCTAAGTCACATACACATTTTGGTAGATAAAAGGTAATTATGGTTCCGCATCTTGCGACCGCGTTTAACGGTCCTCTGCTTGAGTTTGAAAAGAAAATATTGGAGGCGACACCTTCGATTGAGCGATGGTTCCGACTTGAGTGGCAGGAGCATACGCCACCGTTTTATTGTTCTGTCGACATGCGTAATTCAGGTTTCAAATTGGCACCAGTTGATACCAATCTTTTTCCGGGCGGCTTCAATCATCTTTCGTCTGAAGTATTGCCATTGGCCGTGCAAGCCTCAATGGCTGCAATTGAAAAATATTGTCCCGATGCGCGTAATTTGTTGTTAATTCCCGAGGGTAATCCATGCAATATGACGTATTGGCAGAATATTGCGCGTCAAATGCAAATTTATCGTCAGACTGGTTTGAATGTTCGCCTTGGTAGCCTCGATGAGAACCTAAAGACGGCAACCACCATCGTATTGCCTGATGGTAGCGACTTGGTGCTCGAACCATTGCAACGCTCCGCCAATGGACGCCGACTCGGTCTCAAAAACTTCGATCCCTGTACTATTCTCTTGAATAACGACTTGTCTCAAAGCATTCCTTCTATTTTGGAAGAAATTCACGAACAAACTTTGTTGCCGCCTCTTCATGCCGGATGGGCGATGCGTCGTAAAACAAACCACTTCGATTGCTATGATGAGGTAGTGAAGAAGTTTTCGAAGATGGTTGAGATTGATCCTTGGATGTTGAATCCTTTCCATGCAAAGTGTACTGACGTTAACTTTGATGAGGGGACAGGGCTCGACGCACTGATGGCGACTGTTGATACCATACTCGCGAAGATTCGCAAGAAATACAAAGAGTACGGCATCAAGGAAAAGCCTTTCGTGATCGTGAAAGCCGATGCCGGCACATGCGGTATGGGTATTATGACAGTCCGTGACTCGCGCGAAGTGCGTGATCTCAACGCCAAACAAAAGAATAAAATGACCGTCGTCAAAGATGGTCGTGCGGTGCGAGATTTTATTGTGCAAGAGGGTGTGTATACCTTCGAACAAATTGGTGAGTCGGTAGCGGAACCTGTGGTGTATATGATAGACCGCTACGTGGTTGGCGGGTTCTACCGTGTGCATCAAGATCGCGGTGTCGATGAAAATTTGAATGCTCCAGGAATGGAATTCGTTCCACTCGCTTTCGCTCAGCAACATGCCGTGCCGGATATGCGTGCGAAACCTGGTACTGCCGCGCCGAATCGATTCTACATGTATGGTGTCGTCGCGCGTTTAGCCTTATTGGCAGCATCGTTGGAGTTAGAAAAGACTGATCCACATCCTGAAATTTATTAAGGCGTAGTGCGTATGAGAGTCAATTGTTAATCACTCTCACGAATGCGAGAAAATATGAAAATTGCTTTTATCACTGATCCTCTTGATGGATTCAAAATCTATAAAGACTCAACTTTTGCGATGATGCGCGAGGCAAGTCGTCGCGGACATCAATTTTTTGCTTTTGGGCCGCAAGATATGGCTCTGATCTCAGGCCAAGTGCGAGCGAAAGTTTGTGAGCTTACGTTGACAGGCGAAGCAGACCGTTGGTATCGGTTATCGCCAGCGGCCGATGTCGTTTTGTCTGAGTTTGATGCAGTAATTCAGCGTAAAGATCCACCATTTGATATGGAATACATCTACGCCACTTATTTGCTAGATTTGGCTGAAAAGCATGGTGCTAGAGTTTTCAATAAACCATCTGCCATTCGTGACCATAATGAAAAACTCAGTATCGCGCAGTTCTCACAATTCACCACCCCCACTTTGGTGACACGTGATGAGCAAAGAATTCGTGAATTTTTTGCTGAGCACCGCGACATTATTTTGAAACCGCTCGATGGAATGGGTGGTGCTGGTATTTTCCGAATTCGTGAAGATGGTATGAATCTCGGATCGGTGATTGAAACGCTCACCGTGAACGGTGTGAGCACGATCATGGTGCAAAAATATATTCCTGAGATCGTTCATGGCGACAAACGAATTCTCCTGATTGGCGGCAAAGTCGTGCCATTTGCGTTGGCGCGAATTCCACAAAATGGCGAGGTACGTGGGAATTTGGCTGCAGGTGGTGTTGGTGTTGCGCAGGAATTGAGTGCGCGTGATAGAGAAATTGCTGAATCTTTAGCGCCAATACTATACCAACGCGGCTTGTTGCTGGTAGGATTAGACGTGATTGGCAGTTGTCTGACCGAAGTGAACGTCACGAGTCCGACCTGCTTCCAAGAGATTACGCAGCAAAAAGGATTTGATGTGGCAGCCATGTTCATCGATGCTCTGGAACTCGCTATTGCTGCCTAAACAAATATTTACATTATTGATCGCAGTGATCGACGAGCCAGAATGAGTGTGGCCGCGATTCAGGATAGCAAAATGGTAGGTTTACTCTTAATGACACATGCACCGCTTGGTAGCGCGTTTATTCAAGCGGCGAGTCATGTATTTCGCGGACAACCCGAGCGCTTGGAGGCGATCGATGTTATCGCTGATCAAAATCTAGATGAAGTGAACCAACTGGCGCGAGAGGCGATTGCGCGATTGAACGATGGTTCTGGTGTTTTGATTTTGACAGATATTACCGGCGGCACTCCTGCCAATTGCTGCCGTCAACTTGCCGACCCATCGGAAGTTGCTGTTATTGCGGGTATTAGTTTGCCGATGTTGTTACGCGCGATCACCTACCGTCAAGACACTCTCGACGTGGTAGTCGAAATGGCATTGGCAGGTGGTCAGAACGGTGCGATGCGTGTCGATAACCGAATTCGCATTGGCCAAACCTAATAATCTAAGAATATATTTTTCCAGGATAGCTAACATGATTCAACAAGAAATCGAGATCATCAATAAGTTAGGTTTGCATGCACGTGCTTCGGCTAAATTGACTCAGCTTGGTGGTAAATTTAAGAGTGAAGTTTGGCTTACCCGCAACAATCGTCGCGTCAATGGAAAGTCGATTATGGGCGTCATGATGCTGGCTGCGGGCAAAGGAAGTAAGATTTTGCTGGAAACGAATGGTGAAGATGAGCAAGCCTGCTTTGATGCCATTTCCGCCTTGATCAACGACAAATTTGGCGAGGGTGAATAGTACTGCTGTGCTTTTGTATGCAAGTTTGCAGCTAAGATTTAATCAAACGCTAGTCAGCGTATAAGCATCTGTGGGAGATTAAGTGGCGTCATTTACTTTACAAGGCATTCCAGTTTCTCGCGGCATTACTATCGGACGCGCGCACCTTCTGCGTCCCGCGGCGATGGATGTGCAGCATTATTTGATCGCACAAGAACAAGTCGAAGCGGAAGTCTCTCGCCTACAGAGTGCCATCGCTCAAGTCCAACTCGATCTACAATCGCTCTGGTCTGACTTGCCGACCGATGCACCGACCGAGCTTGGTGCCTTCCTTGATGTTCACGTCTTAATTTTGTCTGACCCAATGTTGTCCGAGGCACCCTTGGACATCATACGCACTCGCCACTACAACGCCGAATGGGCGCTTGTCACACAGGTTGATGCTCTATCTGCCCAATTTGATGAAATTGAGGACGAATACCTGCGTGAACGCAAGGCCGATATCCAACAAGTCGCTGAGCGTGTGTTAAAGGTGCTCACGGGTACCGCACATCAATTGCCGCGTGCGCTCGGTGTCGATGAGCAGAACGCCAACATGATCGTCGTCGCGAGAGATATTTCACCAGCTGACATGATGCAGTTTCGTGATGTCGCCTTTACGGGATTTGTGACCGACGAAGGCGGGCCAAATTCGCACACCGCTATTGTTTCTCGCAGCTTAGGTATTCCGGCTGTGGTCGGCCTCGGCAATGCTTCTCAGCTCATTGAGCAAGATGATTGGTTGATTATTGATAGTGACGCTGGCGTCGTTATTGTGGCACCGTCGCCGCTGTTGATCGCCCAATATCGTGATCGACAAGCGTTGCTGATCAAAGAGCGCAAGAAACTATCGAAGCTAAAGAAAACGCCAGCGATCACTTTGGATGGAATCGAAATTCAACTGTTGGCCAACATTGAGTTACCTGAAGATGCGGTCGCAGCTATGGAGGTGGGCGCCAGCGGTGTAGGATTGTTCCGATCGGAATTTTTGTTTATGGGGCGCACTGGAAGCGAATTGCAATTACCTACCGAGGAAGAGCAATTCGAGGCCTATAAAAAAGCAGTGCAGGCAATGAAAGGTCGACCTGTGACTATTCGCACCTTGGATGTTGGTGCGGACAAGCCCCTCGATAGCAGCGAACACAATATTCTGAACCCAGCCTTAGGTCTGCGTGCGATTCGATACTGCTTAAAGGAACCCCAGATATTCTTGACGCAATTAAGAGCGATTTTGCGTGCATCTGCTTTCGGCAACGTGCATATTTTGATTCCAATGTTAGCGCACGCGTTCGAAATTGAACAATCCCTTGCGATGATTGCGCAGGCAAAGCAAGAACTTCTAACCGATGGTATCGCCTTCGATGATGGCGTTAAGGTTGGTGCGATGATTGAAGTTCCTGCAGCGGCCTTGAGTCTTCCAATGTTTGTGAAAAAGCTCGATTTTTTATCGATCGGGACCAACGATCTCATTCAATATACCTTGGCGATTGATCGTGCCGATCATGAGGTCGCTCACCTCTATAACGATACACATCCTGCGATTTTGCAGTTACTCGATATGACAGTCACCGCAGCTGATCGTGCGGGAATACCCGTCGCTATTTGCGGCGGTATGGCGGGCGACATTAAGTTGACGCGTCTTTTGGTGGCAATGGGATTTCGGGAGTTGTCGATGCCAGCTGCCATCTTGCCTGAGATTAAACAAGAAATCCTCAAGACCAATATCGGCCTTCTGCAAGTAGCTACGAAAAAGATTTTGCGCACTTATGATCCGAAATTAATTCAAGAATTACTAGTCGCGATGCGTAGCCAAGAATTTGCTACAAATTAGTCGTTGCAATTTAAGACAATTCCGAAGATACCGATTTACACGT
This sequence comes from Affinundibacterium nitidum, assembly GCF_014284155.1. Taxonomy (GTDB): domain Bacteria; phylum Pseudomonadota; class Gammaproteobacteria; order Burkholderiales; family Burkholderiaceae_D; genus Undibacterium; species Undibacterium nitidum. The sequence continues at coordinate 35,039 of NZ_JACOFZ010000014.1, read as the reverse complement.
CAAAAGCAAAAAAGCAAGGTAATTTTACACGTTGCATAATTGCCACTCGGAAATGTTGGTTTTGTTCAATTTTTGATGCCAAAGCTTTAATTGCAGTGGTTTTTTGCCACTTGGTGACTTGCCAACAGGCAAAAATGGAGTATATTCTAATCAAGTAGTCGACTTGTTTAAGGTGGCAAGTTGCCTCCTTTTATACTGAGAATACACTTTTAAACCTATAAGTTCTCATGACTTGTACGCTCGCTTTGACGGAAATTCGCCGATTCAAATCGAGTAATTTAACTCCTAACTTGGCTGAAATAACATGAACTTAACTACAATGAAAGTGGGTAAGCGCCTCGGGCTCGGTTTCGCACTGGTCTTCGTTTTGCTGATCGCGGTGACAGCACTAGGCATTTCAGGCATGTCGCTCATTCAGGACAGACTGGAAAACATCGTCAACGTCAGCAACAAGCAGGGTCGCATGATTTTGGACATGCGCGCTATCGTTTATGACCGCCAAGTTTCATTACGTAATTTGACTCTTTTGACCGACTTGGATGACATGGCCAAGGACCTCAAGAAGATTGAGAAACAATCGAAAGATTACTCTGAACTTGAGGGGAAGTTATTGGACTCCTTGAAGAAGGATCCAAATTTCAGCAAGGAAGAAAAAGATCTTTTAGTCAAACTGAAAGAGAAGGAAAAAGCAGCGGAGCCCTTGCCTAATTTAGCCAAAGACTTGGGCTTAGCCAATAATCAGGAAATGGCAACAATTTCTTTGATCAAGAAAATTCGCCCTGTGCAGGATGCTTGGTTGAACGTGTTGGATGAGATGGTGACGCATGGTGACAAGCAGTCGGTAGCGGTCGCAGATGAAGCTAAGTCTGCGTTCAGTTACGCAAGAAATTTACTGTTGATCTTGGGTTGCGCTGCACTCGTTTTGGGAATAGTGGCAGCAATCTTTATTACGCGTAGTCTGTTGAAGCAATTGGGTGGTGAGCCGGATTATGCCGCTGAAATCGCAAGCAAGATTGCGTCTGGTGATTTGTCTGGCGTGATTGATAGCGAAAATGGTGACAACGATAGTTTGATTCATGAAATGAAAACGATGCGTGATAGCTTGGTCAATATCGTTGGACAAGTTCGCGTCGGCACAGACACAATCGCAACAGCTTCGCGTGAAATTGCATCTGGAAACTTGGACTTGTCTTCTCGTACGGAGCAACAGGCAAGTTCTCTCGAGAAGACGACTGCGTCGATGAAAGAATTGACGACTACCGTGAAGCAAAATGCAGACAATGCACGTGAAGCGAATAAGTTAGCAGCATCCGCTTCTGACGTCGCACGTCAAGGTGGTGTGGTCGTTGCTGAAGTTGTTGATACGATGAGTTCGATCAATGAATCTGCGAAGAAAATTGTCGACATTATTAGTGTGATTGACGGCATCGCATTCCAAACAAATATTCTCGCGTTGAATGCTGCAGTTGAAGCTGCGCGTGCAGGTGAGCAAGGTCGTGGTTTTGCGGTGGTTGCATCTGAAGTCCGTAGCTTGGCACAACGTAGTGCTGCTGCGGCTAAGGAAATTAAGACCTTGATCGGTGACTCAGTCGAGAAAGTGGAGATCGGCAGTAAGTTGGTTGGCCAAGCTGGCGCAACGATTGATGAGGTTGTGTCGAGTGTGCGTCACGTCACTGACATCATTGCTGAAATTAGCGCTGCTAGCCAAGAACAAAGTACTGGTATCGAAGCCGTCAATTTAGCGATTATCGAAATGGATGGCATGACTCAGCAAAATGCAGCATTGGTGGAGGAAGCTGCAGCCGCCGCGCAGAGTCTACAAGATCAAGCGGGTGAGTTGGCGAAAGTCGTCAGTATCTTTAAATTGAATGTGGGTGAACAAAGTATGTTCGCACCGAGACAAAGTGCCGCTGCAAAACCTGCGCCCCAAGCGGCAAAACCGCAAGTGAAATCCTCTGTGAAATCATTACCTTCCGCTAAACCTGCACCGAAGAAAGCGAGTCCAGCGAAAGCAAGTGATGACGATTGGGAAGAATTTTAATACCGACGACGTATTTGACTGAGAAGGTGAGACTTATGCAGATTCGAATTCTTGTAGCAAGTGTAGTGTTAGCATTTTCTAGCTTAGGTAACGCGGTAGCTGCAGTAAATCAACCAGTGATGGACAATAAGTCGTGTGAAGCACCTAAATATCCTAAAGCGTCATTGATGAATGAAGAAACTGGAACTGTAACTTTGGGGTTTTTGGTCAGCGTTGATGGAAAAGTGGTTGACTCTAAAATTGAAAGCACAAGTGGCTCGAAAAGTTTGGACAAAGCAGCGCTAGCAGCCTTAAGTCTATGTAAGTTTAAACCTGGTTCGAAAGATGGTAAAGTTGAGCAAATGTGGACGAAAGTTGATTTTGTCTGGAAGTTTTGAAGGTCTGTGTCTGCTTTTTCCTTAACCAATAACAGCGAGTTTGTTTATGAATTCTAAAATTTCTGCGATCGTGTCTTGCGCCTTGTTGGTAGTATCGAGTACGAGTCTCGCTGCCGAGGTCTCTCCAGTAATTGACAGCAAATCTTGCGATCCTCCAAAGTATCCAAAAGCAGCTTTGATGAATGAAGAAACTGGAACCGTATCGATGGGTTTTTTGGTAAGTCCAGATGGAAAAGTGGTTGACTCCAAAGTTGAAAAATCGAGCGGCTCTAAGAGTCTTGATAAAGCCGCATTGACTGCATTAAGTTTGTGCAAATTCAAACCTGGGACAAAAGACGGCAAGCCTGACCAAGTATGGGCAAAAGTCGACTTTGTTTGGAAGTTGGAATAGTTTCACTTAGCAATGTGTGAAACCCGTCACGGTAAGTGGCGGGTTTTTTTTTAGGGTATTTCTAAGGAAGAAGTATGTATTTGACATATATCGATGGACAATGGCGTGAAGGTAATGCTCCCATCATGGGAGCGATGGATCATAGTGTCTGGCTTGGCTCGTCCATTTTCGATGGAGCGAGGGCGATACGAGGTCACTTGCCAGACTTACGCTTGCATCTGGAACGCGCCTTACGTAGTGCCAATGAATTGGGCTTGACTTGTGAATATGGGATTGATGAACTCGATGCCCTGTGCCGCGAGGGTGTAGCTCGCTTTCCAGTCGACGCTGAGCTTTATATTCGCCCATTGATTTTTGGACTGGAAGGGCTCTTGGTGCCTACGCGTTCAGGTTTCGCTTTAACGCTGTTTGATGCACCGGTTCCAAAGTTTGAGGGGTTCTCAGCCTGTCTCTCCACACTACATCGCCCCTCTCCAAGTATGGCTCCAACCAATGCTAAAGCCTCGTGTTTGTACCCGAACACGACGCGTGCATTAGTCGCAGCGAAGCAACGTGGTTTCGATAACGCGGTTGTTTGCGATCCACTTGGAAATGTCGCTGAATTCGCCACTGCAAATTTGTTTTTCGTTGATGCTGATGGTCGAGTGGTAACACCAATTGCAAATGGCTGCTTCTTATCGGGAATTACGCGGGCGCGAGTCATACAGCTTTTGGGCACTGCTGGTGTGGACGTAGTGGAGCGCACAGTGCGCCCCCAAGAGCTGCAGTCAGCTGTAGAGATTTTTAATACGGGGAATTATGGCAAAGTGATTCCATGTACGAAGTATGAAAATCACGAAATGCCAATCGGCGAAATGGCGACGCTTGCTCGAAAGTTATACTGGGAGTTTATGCAAGCCAATTAAGGCCTCACAGGCATTAGCGCGCATTCTCGATAAGTTCTTTAAGACGAGCTTCAAGATTGCGCGCAATTTGTTGTCCCTTTGCTTTGTATAGTGCTTCAACGTAGTCTTCGCTCAAACTAATAAAATCTTCTAATGTATCTGCTCGCTCAACCTTGAGTTGCAGAGTAAATCCTCGAAGACCCAAGTTTCCCTTAATCGTTTCTGTAAAAAATTGACGGATAGTAGCGATTTTCTCAGCAGGGGTAGACGGCTTGTCGTCAGTTAGCTCGATAGGGGCCGTTTTAGCCACTGTAACGGACTGTGGCGTGGCTGAGAGATGGTCTTTGTGTGCCTCGGTTGCAGCGGCTTGGCTGGGTACTGCAACTGGTGCGATGAACTCTAAGCGTAGCAGTTCGTTCAAATTCTCTTGGTTGAGGCCAAGCGCAGCTAATCGTTTGAGTAGCTCTTCGCTGCCGTGTTTTCCATCAATCATGACTAAGAGTGGCCTAAGCTTAGAAGGCAGTTGATATTTTCGACTGCTAATTTCCTCGCGGCCTTTTTCTGTTTTGTCGTAGTAGATCGTTGCCATTTTGTTTTCCTGCAAAGTAGGGTTGGCCGATATTGCAAAAGCTGTGATCCATACACTAGATATTAGTCCTTTTTTTGCCAACAGCATTTAATTTTTCATAAGCATTTTTACTACAAAAACAGAAAATGGAAATATGGATTTTTACTTAGCTTTAAGCTGTCCCATAAAAAAAGCCCACCGAAGTGGGCTTTTCGAACTGATTGTGCTTGGAAATCAATCGTTTTCGTAGATATCGATATCTTTTGTCTCTTTGACGAACAGCATGCCGATAACAAAAGTAATGCTAGCAACGATAATTGGATACCACAAACCGTTATACATGTTACCGGTTTGCGCAACGATCGCGACACCGGTCGCAGGTAATAAACCACCGAACCAGCCGTTACCGATGTGATATGGCAAGGACATGGATGTGTAGCGAATACGAGTTGGGAACATTTCAACCAGCATCGCTGCAATTGGACCATACACCATCGTGACGTAGACGACCAAGATCGACAGAATCAAGATGACCATTGGCTTATTGAGCTTAGCAGGATCAGCTTTCGCTGGGTAACCCGCTGCACGTAAAGCGTCAACAACGGTTTTCTTGAAGGCTGCATCTTTTGCTGTGGCATCTGCTTTGGCCAAGCCTGTTGCAGCATAAGACTCGATCGTAGTGCTACCAATTGCGATTGTTGCAGGACCTTTACCATCGACTGTCTCATAGCTAGCTGAGTTAGCCGCCAACACCTGTTTTGCAATATCACAGGAGCTAGTGAATTTTTTGGTGCCAGTTGGGTTGAACTGGAATGAACATTCAGATGGGTCTGCAGTCACCACAATCTTGTTCGCAGTTTGTGCTGCGGCCAAAGCTGGGTTTGCTGCTTCAGTCAATGCTTTGAACAGTGGGAAGTAAGTCAAAGCCGCGATCAAACAGCCAGCCATAATAATAGGTTTGCGACCGATCTTATCTGACAACGCACCGAATACCACGAAGAACGGTGTGCCGATAATCAAAGACGCCGCGATCATCAAATTCGCGGTAGCGTTATCAACTTTCAGTGTGTTAGTCAGGAAGAACAGCGCATAGAACTGACCTGTGTACCACACGACCGCTTGACCTGCTGTCAAACCAACCAATGCCAAGATAACGATCTTCAAATTGCTCCATTTACCGAAAGATTCGGTCAATGGCGCTTTAGAGACTTTACCTTCTGATTTCATTTTCGCGAATGCTGGAGATTCATTCATGGACATACGAATCCAGACTGAGATCGCTAACAAGATAATAGAAACCAGGAATGGGATACGCCAGCCCCAGTCAGCAAATGCTTCTTCGCCAACCGCTGTACGTGCACCCAAAATCACCAGCAAGGACAAGAACAAACCCAAGGTCGCGGTTGTTTGAATCCAAGATGTGAACAAGCCACGTTTTCCGCGTGGAGAGTGTTCCGCTACGTAGGTTGCAGCACCGCCATATTCACCACCAAGTGCCAAACCTTGCAACATACGCAAAATGATTAACAGCACAGGGGCCGCAATACCGATGACTTCATAGCCAGGCAAACAACCAACAATCGCTGTCGAGCCGCCCATGATCACAATCGTGACCAAGAAGGTGTACTTACGACCAATCATGTCACCTAGACGTCCGAACACTAACGCGCCAAACGGACGAACGATAAAGCCTGCTGCGAAAGCGAGCAGTGAGAAAATCATCTGTGAGTTTGGATCGAGTGCGGTAAAAAATTTCTTACCGATGATGGCAGCGAGCGTGCCGTAGAGATAAAAATCGTACCATTCAAAAACGGTACCGAGTGACGAGGCGAAAATGACTTTCCGTTCCTCTTTGGTCATTCCTTCAGATGCAACTGTTGCGGTGCTCATAAAGTCTCCTTTTTGTGATTGTCGTTATGTTACTAATGTGTGCTGCTAATTCCTCATATATTTACGCTCTCGCCTAATAAACTATCAACTTTGCCCGTAAATGACAATCGAAATTTGTCAGGAATTGAAAAATTAGTTTATATCGTTCGTAAACGTTGTGAAAAGCGAAAAATAAGTGAAAACCCTGATAGGTCGATTATGATGTTCGGGGTAGGTAAGTTATGTAAAACCATACACTTAATTTTTAAGAATTTGGTCTATTTGCCAAGGTGTTTGAGTTACATCAAGTGAATCGGGACTGATATGCATTCTCAAGACGAATCAGATCACTGTGACCTGTTGGTGATCGGCGGTGGCATTAATGGTGTGGGTGTCGCACGTGACGCTGCCGGCCGAGGACTGCGAGTGATTTTGTGTGAGAAAGATGACTTAGCATCACACACTTCATCCGCCTCATCGAAACTGATTCATGGCGGACTGCGTTATCTTGAATACTATGAATTTCAATTAGTACGAAAAGCGCTCAAGGAGCGAGAAGTCTTGATGCGTTTGGCGCCGCATTTGATCTCTCCTTTACGCTTCATCATGCCGCATCGCGAAGGCTTGCGCCCGAGATGGTTATTGCGAGCCGGCCTATTTTTGTATGATCATCTGGCAGCGCGAGCATTGCTCCCAAGTTCACACAGCATTGACTTCGATTCACACGAAGTCGGTCGACCTTTGAAGAAAATTTTCAAGCATGGCTTTGCATACTCCGATGCTTGGGTTGACGATGCGCGCTTAGTCATATTGAACGCGATCGATGCACGTGAGCATGGAGCCAGAATTTTGACTCGCACAAAATGTATGGATTTGCAGCGAGTTGATGGAGTCTGGACCGCGTCTTTGGTACAGCAAGGCGCGCAGAAGAGCGTCAACCTAAGGGTGCAAGCAAAAGCAGTGGTAAACGCGAGTGGCGCGTGGGCTGCTGAACTTCAACATCAATACTCCCCATCTTTAGCACCTAAACATTTGAAGTTGGTGAAGGGTAGTCATATCGTCGTCAAGCGGCTGTTTGAGCATGCTCATGCATATATTTTTCAGCACCCAGATGGGCGTATCGTGTTTGCGATTCCCTACGAACACGAATACACCTTGATCGGTACCACGGATATTGAATTTCATGCAGACCCAAACCAGTTGCAAATTTCCGCAGAAGAAGTTCGCTATTTATGCGAGTTGAGTAATCAATATTTTGAGACCCAAATAGATCCAAGTGATGTGCTGTGGTCCTATTCTGGAGTGCGGCCATTGGTTGATGATGGACAAACCGATGCTAAGGCGATTACTCGCGATTATCGTTTTGATTTAGACAATCAAGGGCCTCCAATCTTGCATGTTTTTGGTGGCAAGATCACTACTTATCGGCGTTTGGCGCAAGATGCCTTGAACCAGATCGCACCTTTACTAAACAATACAAGCGGCGATTGGACTGATAGTGCAGTGCTGCCCGGTGGGGATCTTTTTCGTGGTACTCCCGACAATGAAAATGTAATAAATTGGGATCGTTTTTTAGCTCAAGCTTGCCAATACTACGCTTTTCTTCCTCCAACTTTGATCGCGAGATATGCTCGATTATATGGAGCCCGTATTCATGTCATGCTTAAAGGATGTGACAGTCTCGCCGCCTTAGGTGAAGAGATTCTGCCTGGTTTATTCGAGGTAGAGGTTCAGTATCTTTGTAAAGTTGAGTTTGCCACGCAGGCTCAAGACATACTGTGGCGCCGTACGAAATTGGGCTTGCACCTACCAGCGAATGCCAATTCAGTGCTGGAAGCTTGGTTGGCTCACATTCCATAATCATCGTTTCGACTCATTCCTCTTTATCGCGATTATTCGCGCTTTGTACCTCACTTTGTGCAATTGGTCGCTATTTGATTTTGTCAGATTAACTTTCCATTTAGAGTTACACCATCGATTTAGGCTTGAAGCCAGAATGAACTCAATGGAGGAAAAAATGAATAAGACCGAATACATCAATCTATTGCAGCACGAAATGCAAGACTTACCCAACGCGACGCAAGCACAGGTGTTGGAGAAAACCTTGAAGCAATTCGAGGTTGAGCTTGCAACTGGCAAGTCCGAGGCTGATATTTGTGACAAGCTTCCTCATCCGAGAGTGGTGGCTGCGCAGGCAAGAGCGAGTATGCGTTTTCAATCACTCAAAAGAGACTTTAATATCGGTAACTTGTTTGGACTTTGCATCGCCTTAATTGGATTGATGTTTTTCAATTTGATTATGGTCGTCCCGGCACTCGCCTATAGTGTTTTTCTCTTCGCATCCTATATCGGATCTTTGGCGGTGTGGCTCGCTGGCGTGGGAGTTCTCGCAGCGAGTATGTCTGGTGTCCCTGAAGTGCAGTTTAAAGGACCATACCATTCGCATGCCGAAAATCATCGTGGATACGATGTGAAGCATTTTGGTGCCAGAAATATTCGGGTCGATGTGAGTGAGCGCGGAATTATTGTCGATAAAGAGGGTGTGCGCGAAGCGGTAGAAATGGCGCGAATCGATCAGGACAGTGCGATGCATTTCGACCATCAAGCATCGACGATTACCATTAAGAATCAAATGCATGGTTGGCATTTCTTCCTCGGCGCTGCCTTGCTCGCCTTGGGTACAGGCCTGCTGTTGTTGTGTTTGATGATGACTCGCTTAACGTTCATCGGCTTCAAGAAGTATTTGCTGTGGAATTTGTCGATTTTGCGAGCACCTCTTGCAGCTTGATCGTTGTCATTAATTTATGTTAAGGAGAAAAACTCATGAAAACGATCGCGCGAATTGGTCTTGGATTGCTGGCCTTTGGTTTTGTTATAGCGGTATTGGGTGCGATAGTGATTCGTACTAGTGCACCTCGTCCCCCAGTGTCACAGCCGACAGTAGTCAATGCACCGAGTGTGGCTCAAGCGAATGCTCCAGCAGTGGGAAGCCCGACACCAGCAGCTGCATCTGCTGCAGTGCAAAATCAGGCGGCTAGCAAGCCATAACAGTCACTTTGTTTCACCTTTGGGCGGACTCGAAAGTCCGCCCTTTTTTGTCCTGTGTATCTTTCACCACTTGGTTGCAGACAAAAATACACAATTGCCGTCAATTATCCAATGCTTTATTTGCGCTATCCGACTTTCTAAGATAATCTTTGAGCGTTTGTGATTTTCCGCTTTGGGCAGTGCAGTATGGTTTTCCAGAAGCGCTTATTCTTTCACTTTGATTGATTTGGATTTATGACTATTTTTCACCGTAAAAGCGCACTATTTTTTGTCTTTGTATCAAGCTTGATGAGTAGCGCTATAGCACAGCAAAACTCGGTGCAATTCATGGGAGCTGCGAACGCGAAAGTGGCAAAGGCAGCTGCACTAAAATCGAAATGGGAAGGTCCTACAACCGGCCCAAAACTGCAGCGTGATAAGAAAATCGTTTTTATCGCCGGTGATATGAGTGATGCAGGAACATATGGCGTGTTCAATGGCATGAAAGAAGCTGTTGCAGGCGCAGGTTGGCAGGTGTTGTCTATTGATTGCCGCGGGCGCTGCAATCAGAGTGCTAATGTTGTGAACCAAGCACTTGAAATGAAGCCTGCCGGTATTGTGCTCGCTGGCGTTGATGCGGCCAGCCAAACTAAGGGCTTAACCGCCGCCGCTGTAGCCAAGGTTCCGGTCGTCGGTTGGCATGCTAGTTTTAAAGCAGGTCCAGTGCCAGGTTTGTTCACTAATATTACTTCTGACCCAAAAGATGCTGCTCAATTGGCAAGTTTGTTTGGTGCCGTCGAGTCCAATAGCAAAGCGGGGATCGTTGTGTTTACGGATACTTCAAATCCTTATTTAGCAACTAAATCTGGCGCGATTGTTGAAACACTGAAGCAATGTGAAACTTGCCGTATTTTGAGTGTCGAAGACTTACCGTTGGTTGAATCTCGCAAGAAATTCCCGAGCTTGATCGAATCTTTGGTAAAGCGTCATGGTAATAAATGGACTCACATTATTGCGATCAATGACGTGTATTTCGATATGATGGACAAGCCTGAAATCGAAGCCATGGTCGAAGCCAATAAATTGCGTGGAATTTCCGCCGGTGATGGATCTCCAACGGCGTTCAAACGTATTCGCAAGAGTGATTTACAAGTGGGTACGGTACCAGAACCTTTGGCATTGCACGGCTGGCAGTTAATCGATGAGTTGAACCGCGCGATGTCTGATGCGGCACCGAGCGGTTACCATGCGCCTTTGCATCTGGTGACACTGCAAAATATTAATTATGACGGTGGACCGAAAGATACTTTTGATCCTTCGAATGATTTCCGCAATAAGTATCTGACTTACTGGGCTAAGTAATTGATTGCATGAACTTCAAAAAGGGCGAATAATTCGCCCTTTTTTATTTCTTGGTCCGACATAGATCCGCTTTCCTATATGGGTGGTGTGAGTAGTATTCGGACTAGTATTAGGATCAAACATGAACAAAGCAGAAGCAATCGCGATTGCCAACGAATCCTTACAGAGCAATGCGCTGAATGAGCGTAATACACAGTTCTCGCAATTAGTGCGTTATGTGAACGATGAAGGTTGGTGGCTCAATATTCCTTTGGCCAATTTTCGACGTGAGAACCATTTCCTTATTTGCAGCGAAAAAGCTCGCATCATTCGACACATTATGCTCAAGCCGAATTGCATTTTGAGTCCAGCAACGAAGTTTCGAGTTAAAGACGGTGTGGCTGACGTGTTTATATCGGCGGCGAACCCTAAGAAATTGGTGGATATTCTTGAGGGGGGCACTAAGTATAGTTTTAATAAGCACCTGATCGATGAGCACCGCTACTAGCAAGTGTTAGGGCTGAGAAGAAAAGCCACGTATCCCTTGTAGTCCGCCAGTATGTAGTAAGACGATATTGTGCATATTATTAAAGTACTTTCGACTGCAAAGCTCAGCCACCGCATACAACATTTTTCCAGTATAGACGGGCTCAATTGGAATTTGAGTCTCTGCGGTAAAGTGATCGCAAAAGTCGAGAAGTTCAGGGCTTGTTTTGGCAAAACCGCCGTGGTCAAACTCAGTGAGGATTTCGAAATTGTCACGAGATCCGGTTCCGCCTTGATACACCATTTCCAAGATTGTCGAAGACAGGAAGCCCGCATTTTGAACTGCTGCAACGCCGATAGCGCGCCCCTTTCCTTTCATCCCCAAAACGATGCCCGCCATCGTTGTGCCACTACCACATGGACAGATGATGACATCAGCTGCTTGACCAAGTTGTAATTGAATTTCTTCAACAACTTCGGTCACGCCTCGCATCGCTTCGATAGATTTTCCTCCTTCTGCGAGCCACTTAACTTGGGGTGAGTCATTTGAAATGAACTTGCGCCAATAGTCAGGGATTTCGCGTAATAAACGATAATCCTCGCGTGAGACAAAATGCAACTGCATACCATTTTCGACGCAGTCCTGTAGGCAGGCAGTGAGTGGATCACTGTCTTTTCGCAGTCCACGCACCAGCCCGATGCTGGATAAAGATGATTCTCGACACGCATATGCCAGTGCATGTAAATGATTAGACCATGGGCCTCCCATAGAGACTACTGTACTTATCTCCTTGCTATGTTCTTTGGGTAATGCGTATTTTAACTTTCGGTACTTGTTTCCAGAGACGATAGGATGAAGGAGATCATCTCGTTTCATCCAGATCTTATATCCCGAAAACAAGCCGCTTTCGATTTGTTGGAGTGGTGTGACTTGCATTTAAGCAGACATAGAGACTTGCCGAATGTAGGCAAGGTGGTAAAGTAGCTATTGTAGTCCTAGTGTTTTGAGAAAGGTGTAATTCGCGCTCGAGTAAATGAGTTTGCGTTCCCTTAATTTTGTCGCCACTACCGTTAAAGCGATGCATATGGCAAGAAATACTAAACAGACGATACCCTTCGCGCAGCAGCAATTGTTGGAGGCGATTGCTCAGATCAAGGAGGGGGGAATACGCGATGACGTATTGCCGAAACTTGAGGCCGTGATGAATCAGTTGCAAACTTTGGCGACTCACGATCACCTTACAGGCGCTTTGAACCGGAACACATTTATTGAGAGACTCGACAATGAATTGCAGCGCTCGAAGCGGACTGGCCACACTTTTACCGTGGCATTAATTGGGGTGGATCGCTTGCCTGAGATAATGGAGCAATATGGTCAAGATGTGACTAAACGCATTTTGCAAGTACTCACCAATGAGGCCGGAGCGGTTTTGCGTAGCCTCGATTCATTTGGCCGCGTCGGGGCAACGGAATTTGCTATCGTGATGCCAACCACTTGGTTAGATCAAAGTCTGGTTGCGATTAAGCGCTTAAAAGCGCGCATGCAAGCCTATGCCTGGACTGATCTTGCACCTGGTTTGCAGATTAGTTTTAGTACCGGGTTGACTCCAAATGCCCCAGGCGATGCGGTTGATAAGGTGTTGAGCCGTGCCAGTGATGCCTTACAAAAAGCAAGGGCTCAGGGTTACGATACGATCGTGCAGGTCGATGCTGAATTGCCTGATTTTGACCCGACAGCAGACGATTAAGTCGAACTTTATATTGTTCGCTTTGTCAAAAAAGGAGTGCGCTTTTTTTGACTCATTATTAGCGTAGATTTTTCACATGGTAAGCATCGACCGACTTTCCTTTAAAGGATTTCTTCCTATGAAATTGAGCTCCATCAGTTTTGCGGTAGTAATTGCATTTTGTGGCACATCGCTACCTACAATAAACGCCTTCGCCAGTACGAATGTGCTGAATGCTATATCCGTTGCAGATGAAAAAGACGCTGCGACCCAGCGCGCCGAATACATTCGTAAGAACTATAGCAAATTTGAATATCGTATTCCTGCACGGGACGGAAAACTATTGTTCACTTCGATCTATGTTCCTAACGATGCGAGTGTGACTAAGCGTTATCCAATTTTGTTAGTGCGCACCCCATATACAGTCGCACCTTATGGCGCTGAGAAATACAAAACCCGTCTTGGACCGAGTGCTGAGTTTGAAAAAGAAGGATTTATTTTTGCTTTCCAAGATGTGCGTGGTAAGAATATGTCCGAGGGTGAGTTCGTTAATATGCGCCCTCACATCGCGAAGAAAACGAGTAAGGCTGACGTCGATGAAAGTAGTGATACTTTCGATAGCATCGAATGGATGATTAATCACGTTACAGGCAACAACGGCAAAGTAGGGCAATGGGGTATTTCTTATCCTGGCTTTTATACTTCAGCAGGGGCGATTGATTCACATCCCGCTTTGAAAGCGGTGTCTCCTCAAGCTCCGATTGCTGATTGGTTTAGAGGCGATGATATGCATAGAAATGGCGCATTTAATGTGCAACTTGCATTCAGCTTTTTTAGCGGTTTTGGCAAACCGAGGCCACAGCCTACCGATGTGAATAATGAGCCCGCTTTTGACTGGGGAACGCCAGACGCCTATCAGTTTTTTCTAGAACTCGGCCCACTTGGAAATGCGAATGCGAAGTACCTCAAAGGCGCTATTCCATTTTGGAATGAGTTGACTCAACATCCAAACTACGACGCATATTGGCAAGCGAAAAATTTGCTGCCACATTTGAAAAATATTAAGGCGGCCGTCATGACCGTTGGTGGTTGGTATGACACTGAAGATTTGTATGGACCTTTGCAAACCTATAAGGCGATCGAAAAAAATAATCCGGGTATCAGCAATACCTTAGTAATTGGACCATGGGTTCATGGCGGTTGGCAAAGCACTACAGGTGAAAAAGTTGGTGATGCAAATTTTGGATTCAAAACATCACTTAACTATCAAACAATTGAATTTGCGTTCTTCAAGCATCATTTGAAAGGTGGTGATAAACCGGCGCTTTCAGAAGCATGGATATTTGAAACAGGCGCAAATCGTTGGCGTAATTTCGACACATGGCCTCCTGCAAATACCCAAAACAAGGCCTTGTACTTCCATGCTAATGGAAAACTCAGCTTCGAGATGCCCTCTGCCGCCTCGCCCGCTTTTGATGAGTACGTTAGTGACCCAGCAAAACCGGTTCCTTATACGACGGAAATTACCAATCGCTGGAGTAATCAATATGTCGCGGCCGATCAGAGATTTGCGAGTACGCGTCCTGATGTGTTGACCTATCAAACGGAAGTGCTCGATCGCGATATTACGTTTGCCGGGCCACTGGAAGCTAACTTGATCGTTAGTACCACCGGTACCGATGCCGACTTTGTTGTGAAACTGATTGATGTGAATCCAAACAAGATGGATACTTTACCTGGTGAGTCGAACCGTGGTGCACAGCAAACCTTGGTGCGCGGCGAACCATTCAGAGCTCGTTTCCGTGAAAGTTTCGAGCATCCAAAGGCTTTCGAACCGAACCAGCCGACGAAGGTTAAATTTGCCATCAATGACGTGATGCATACCTTTCAACGTGGCCATAAAATCATGATCCAAATTCAATCTTCTTGGTTCCCTTTCATTGATAGAAATCCGCAAAATTTTGTGGAGAATATTTTTGAGGCCAAGGAATCAGATTTTATTAAGGCAAACCATCGCTTGTACCGCGCGGGTAATGAAGTCAGTAGCATTAAAGTGCAGGTACTGCCAGCATTGGATGCTCAACCTTAATCGGTGAATTTGTATACACATGTTTAAAAAGGCGAGAAAAAACCCACGTTATGTGGGTTTTTTTGTATAAACGGTGCTGTCGATGCTGATGTTTAGTCAGCTTTAATTTACACTGAGTGGTTCGAGACAGACCGAATTTTCTTCGTTCCGCCATCTTTTCCAATTGTTTTTATTAAGAAGCGAACATTGTGCCGAATAGTTCACAACAATTATGTGAATCCTTGCGTATCTCTATTGATGAATTACGTCTTGGCATGTTCGTAGCGGAATTGGACCGTCCGTGGGTGCAATCGCCGTTTTTGTTGCAAGGTTTTCTGCTGAGCGAAGAGCTCGACCTGCACACCTTGCAAGGATTGGTGAAAGAGGTCGTGATTGACCCTAGTCGTAGCAATTACAATGCTTTGCTCGATATTTCTTTTGATCGCTTACATGAAGCGCCAGAGTCTAGTGATCCTGCTCAACGTCGGACGGTAGGGCAACATATCCAAATACATTACGATGCCGAGCCAAATCAGCTAGAGCGGGTTGTGGCATGGCTTCATCGTAAATTTACACGCTCCGAATTTGCAACAACGCGACGCTTGCGCCACCATCGGGCCCGTAAATATGCACAACAGCAGAAGGTAAAAGCGAACCTTCATGTTAAGCGTGAAGTGAGCAGTTCAGAAGAAGTTGAATTGGACCAGGTTACTGAAGCAACGATCACTCATATCAAAAAGTCAAACTCAGCTTCTTTGCGCAAATTCGTCGCGGCCGTGCACGGCAATGAACAGCGTACACCCGAATTGCTTGAAATGAGTTGGTGGGAGAAGTGGTTGCGTTGGAATGAAAGTGGAAGTCATTGGCATGGATCTTTATGGAATAGATCGACTTCGCCACGTAAAAAGAAGCATCGTCCTGAATACGTTCCTGAAGAAATTCACTTGTTTCATTATCCCGTTGAAACCACAATGAGTGAAGAGCTGGTGCGTGCTCGCGAGGTAGTAGCCAAGGCGGGAGCTTTGATTACCAAACTCGAGCATGACCTCCGTAACATGCAAGCGATAGAGTTGAAGGAGGTTCTGCCTACCGTGCAGTTGTTGTCGGAAAGTGTGATCGCTAACCCTTCGGCAATGATGTGGTTGCTGAGGATGCGATCTGAAAATACGGTGGTGGTGTCACATGCATTAAAAGTCTCTGTCTATATGCTGACCTTAGGTCGGCATATTGGTTTTAATAAGGAGCAGATGGTCGAGCTCGGCTTTATCGGATTACTACTTGATGTTGGAAAGTTGGAAATGCCACCAGCCTTGTTGAGTAAGCCGGAGAGATTGTCCGAACAAGAGGCTGAATTAATCCAAACACATGTTGATGCAAGCATACAGTTGTTGGAATCGAAGGAGCCACTCAGCTTTAATGTTCGATTAGGGATTAATGAACATCATGAAAGAATGGATGGAAGTGGTTATCCACGTGGCTTGAGTGGCGGGGAAATTAGTATTTTCGGGCGTATGGCCGCGATTGCCGATAGTTTTGCCGCGATGACTTCTGAGCGCACTTACAGTGAGACTCTATCGAGCTTTGATGCAATGAAAGAGTTATTTAAGATGGCAGAAGGCCAGCTACATGCGCCTCTGGTGGAGGAGTTTGTGCAGGCTGTTGGCATCTTTCCAGTCGGTAGCTTGATCCAACTAACTACCGGGGAAATTGCGATTGTTCTGGAGCACAATAAAGTACGAAGACTAGACCCCAAGGTCTTACTCTTGACTCGCAGTGATAAAACTCTGTTGGAGAAACCAATCATGTTTGATCTACTCAAGCAGGACTTAGTTGATGATGCAGAGCGTATCAGTATTATGCGTGGCCTTCCGGATGGCGCTTATGGCTTAGTGTGTCACGATTTCTATAAGGCGACATGATGGAAAAATTTATGCCCGGTGATAGTTGCATGGTGTCTTCGGTAAATGAGTTTATGCAATTGCTTGAATTGGAATTGCAAGAGGTTTCGGATGCACAAAATCTAGCGCTATTGGTCGTAAGCCTCCAGCGTTCTGATAGAGTTCAGACGCTGCTGAATCCCCACTATGCGAGTATTGTTGCGCAACATTTTTCTGATCGCCTGCAACCCAGCCTGCGTGATAAAGATCGATTCGTTTTTGCCACCGAAAATGAATGTTGGTTTCTCCTTCCAAATTTGTCTTCCGAAGCGCTTGCGGTCCTCGCTTGCCATCGAATTCTGAATGCTTTGAACACACCTTTGAGAATCGAAACGCAAACTGTGTTCTTTCAACCGAGCATTGGCATCGCTTGCGCTCCTTTACATGCGCAAGCCGCGACCGAATTGCTCCGTATCGCTGATTTGGCTCAACGTAATGCGCAGTCAAATAATATGCGTTTTGAGCTGGCTCGAGTGGAGCAGCGTGAGCGTTCTGGGCCAGATGATTTACCGCAAGCGCTGAAAGAAGTGCTGGACAATAACGCATTGGAAATGCGTTATCAACCTAAGGTTGATTTACGCTCGAAGAGCGTGAAATCGGTGGAGGCCCTGGTCCGCTGGCCAACTGATCACCATCAGTCTGTACCAACCAATATTTTGATCGATACAGCGGAACAGTTTGGTCTAATTGAACAGCTGACGATGCAGGTCGTCAATAAGGTTTTTCAGGAAGCAGCGCAATGGCGCAGTAAAGGTTTGCAGGTAATCGTTTGGGTCAATTTATCAGCCAGACTCTTGGGAATGGAACAACTCCCCAAAGTCTTGGCGAGAGCATTAAGTGTGTGGAATTTGCCTGCTTCGACCGTAGGTTTGGAGGTGACTGAGAGCGCCTTTATTCATGATATTGATCACACCACTGCGTTGTTGTTTGATTTGAAGCGTTTGGGTTTTAAGCTATCCATCGACGACTTTGGAACGGGCTATTCTTCCTTAGCGTACTTGCGTCGTTTTCCGATTGACGAACTCAAGGTCGATAAGGTTTTTGTGCAAGGAATGATGGACTCGACTCAAGATAAACAAATTGTGCAAAGCATTATCAGTTTGGCTCACAACTTTGGTTTGGCGGTGGTTGCAGAGGGTGTCGAACAAGAAGCAAATCTCAATGCATTACGTCTAATGGGGTGTGATGAAATTCAAGGATACTACTTTGCGCATCCTATGCCAGCAGTTGAGCTATTGTCTTGGTGTGAAAAGTTTCATCGTGATTTTCACGATAAGTTGTGAATGAAGAATAATTTTTAGCGTTGGAGATTGAACATAACAATGGCAAACCCAGAAGCTCTAGTGAGTCCTTTAAAACCGCGTCTGCGGATCGGCCTGATTGCTAATCGATCGCATCAAGATGCCGCTGGCTCAGCCCTCGTGCAATTGTTTAAGCGCGGAGAACAATCGATACTTGCACTGAATCCTGAGTGGGTTGTTGTGGGTAGAACTTTAGATGCAATTCATTCGCATGGACTGAGTCAACTTTGCGATCCACATATTCGTTTTCCTTATGGCCGTGATGGTGGATTAATGAAATTGGTTGCGCACGTCGTCAATAGTGACCCACATAACTCGGTCGACGCAGTGGTGTATTTGATTGATCCAGTTGATCCATCGTCGGTGTTTCCTGAGGCTCTTGCATTGAAGCGCCAATGTGTGATTCACGGTAAGCCATTTTTATCAACCTTGGCGAGTGCTTGTGAATGGTTGGAGTTGGAAGCCCTCACTAGCGGATCCACCACGCACCTAAGTGAAGGTCGTGGTTTCGATCTCGCCAAAGAAAGCATTGCCTTGATTGCGCATGATGCGATGAAACAGAAAATGTTGAAAATCGCTGAGAAGCATTTTCATGTTCTTGATCAATTTGAACATCGTTATGCGACTGGCACCACTGGTTCATTGTTAAATCAGCTGGCGCAACGTATCAAAGGTGTTGACGCTGGCCGCTATTGGGTACAACCCTTTTTGTCGGGGCCTATGGGTGGAGATGCGCAAATCGCAGAATTGGTACTAGAGAAAAAAATACGTCGTATTTTGTTTTTGGAAGATCCCCATGTTGCACGTCAGCACGAAGCCGATATTCAACTTCTTGAGCGCGCTGCGCGTACAGTGACGGATTTTTCATTGGTGGTAAGCGATGTTGATGGCAGTGACCGCTGGTTGCAGTTAATGACGCAGAGGCTTGCGCTCAGTCGGGCATAATTGAAATATAAATTTGATGGTTAATTCGGCAACAATTCTGTACAATTTGCAGCGCCTGCCCGTAGACGGCCTTTTTCTTAGTAAGGATTTTTCATGACACGCAGATACTCCGATATGAATCAGCATGATGCTTTATACAAAGTCGCACGAGCGTATCCCGGCGGACTTGAAGCCTTAGCATCGGACCTGAAAATGTCAGTCAATGTACTAAGAAATAAATTGGCGCCCGGAATCGAAACGCATTACCCTTCTTTTGAAGAGGTTTCTGAGATTGTTGCCTTGTGCCAGGAAGCTGGTGTGAAAGACGCTTTGTTGCCTTTGCATGCGATGTTAGCACGACACGGTATGGCGGGTTTTTTGGTACCTGAACCTCGTGAATTTACCGATGACGATTTATCACAAACGGTCTGTCGAGTAATGAGCCAAGTTGGCAATGCGGCCGAGGCCGTCTCCGCAGCAATGATGGACCGTGTAATTACGACACATGAGGCCGATTTGATTGAACGTGAATTCCAAGCTGCATTAGCCGCTATCGGTGAATGGCGAGAACGTATTCGTCAACACCATCGCGGTGTTTGATGTCGCGTCGTAGCAAGGCTTGTTTAAGCTTTAACTGGCAAACTTAAGCAAGCCTCAAGACCACCTCCTGCACGGTTCTTGACTACTAAATTGCCATTATGTTGACGGGCGATATTGAGCGCAATCGTCAATCCTAAGCCAGTCCCTCCAGTTTCGCGCGAGCGTGAGGTCTCAATGCGGTAGAACGGTTCAAAGACTCGTAGTAATTGGTCTTCTGGAATCCCTGGTCCTTCATCGCGAATGAATATTTTGATGAACTTGGTATTCGTCGCACGATTTTTGTCGTCAGATCTCTCGACTTCAACTTGAGCACAATTGCCATACTTCATCGCATTGTCGATCAAATTGTTGAGACAGCGTTTTAATGCTTGTGGTCTCGCTAAGATGGTCGCATTTGATTTGCCAAGTAACGCGATATTATGACCAGCATCGGCGGCATCAGCACAAATGCTGTCAAGTAATGAGTCAATATCAAGTGGACGTAGTTCCTCAGTAGTGTCCATACTTCGAGCTAAATCGAGACCTTCTTTTACCATCATCTGCATACTTGATAGATCGCCGATGAGCTTGTCGCGTAGCTCTTGGTCTCCCACTTTCTCCAAGCGCAGACGGAGGCGAGTTAACGGCGTTTGCAAATCATGGGTGATCGCTGCCAGCATCTGAGTTCTTTGTTGGATGTGGTTGCGAATCCGGGTTTGCATTGAGTTAAAGGCGCGGGTCGCCTGCAAAATTTCACTGGCGCCGCGTTCGATTAAGGGAGGACGATTGATGTCTTGTCCGAGCTCAGTAGCTGCTTTTGCTAAGGTTAGTAATGGCTTGATCGTCATTCGTGATACAAAAAAAGCCAACCCTGCGACGCAACTTAGAAAAATTCCCAGATAGTATAGGGTTTCGGTTTGAATCGGCGGCGTCGGCGCACGAGGTGGAGAAATACTTTGCTTTAAGGTGACGCCGTCTTTGAGCTCGATCAAGAGCGCTTCGCACGGCTCTGCGGTTGTGCGATCACTGTCAGGGCGCATAAAACAATTTTCTACACTTGGGCTCAGTGCGTTGACACGGTAGTGTTCTTCGAGCCGTTCAATGAGCGCTTGAGCATAAGGTGCGCTAGGCACGTAGTTGTTTTTTTCAGGTTTAGCTGTACTGATTTGCAGGCCCAAGCGTGGCATGCTTTTGAGAAGATCACTGCGGTTTTCTGCCGGTAGCGCCTCCAAAGCACGGATCAATTGTTCAGTGTGTTTGACCCGCTCGATCCGGAAACTATTGCGTTCATGACTCAGTGTCGTTTGCCGTTCGCCAAAAGCGAACCACCAGGTTAACGCTGCCGCGGCTAACACACCAAGAATGAGAATTGCAAAAATTCGAGTGGAAATAGAGTTAAGTCGCGATGCGCGGGGATCATTTTGCCATTTCATACTTAGACTTCCGCGCTGACATTGACAGTGAGAACATAACCGCCATTGCGAACGGTCTTGATGATTTGTGGAGAGCGTGCGTCTTCCCGTAATTTTTGACGTAGGCGACTGATTTGAATGTCGATTGAGCGATCGAAAGGATCTGCATCCCGCCCCTGAGTCATATTGAGTAATTGATCGCGATTGAGAACATCATTTGGGTGTTCTAAGAAAATGTTAAGAAGACGGTATTCAGAACCAGAAAGCGCAATCACCATATTGTCGGGGCTGATCAAATGACGTGCTACTAAATCCAAAGTCCAATCGCCAAAGCGTAATTTTTGCGGTGCGCTGTCACCATGTTGGTTAGGATTGGCTTGGGCGCGGCGCAAGACGCTACGAATCCGGGCTAACAGTTCACGTGGCTCGAAAGGTTTGGGCAGATAATCATCTGCCCCCATTTCTAGTCCTAGGATGCGATCTAAAGGTTCACCTCGTGCCGTGAGCATAATCACGGGCAAATTCGATTTGGCGCGTAAATTGCGGCACAAGCTGAGGCCATCTTCACCGGGAAGGTTCAAATCGAGCACCAGAAGGTCAACTGGATGTTTGTCGAGTATCGCCCACATAGCAGTGCCATCGGCCGCAATTTGGCTCGCGTAGCCGTGGGTTTCAAGATAATCCGCTAATAAAGTGCGAATTTCACGGTCATCGTCAACGATTAAGATAGTAGCTTGCTGTTCCATGTTTTCATTATCTGTGATCTAGCTGTTGTGTGAGCAGCGATTTTGTATCGACTTGTTATCATAATCCTTGATTGAAACAATACGAAACATCAGACCCGTGAATCGCCTCTAGAGTTACACCTCGATACAGCACTGTAAACAATTGACACTTGCTGTAATACAAATAAGCGCATTATTTGTCCCATGTGTTCGCACATTCTTAGTGGTCCAAGTTCTACAATGATTCACTAGGATACGATCAAAACTGAGAAAAGGAAGAGAAATCATGAAGACGATTAAATCAAGTTTGGTGTTGGCTTTATTGGCTATGGGTGTTGCAGTTTCAAGTGTCTATGCGCAGGCTCCGGCAAAAGCGGCTGGGCCTGATCAGGCTCAAAGAGCGGACAAAATGCAAAAACGTATGCAAGAGCGTATGGAAAAGCATCATGCGATGATGCACGATAAGTTAAAGATCACGCCAGAACAAGAGGGCGCATGGAAAACATTCACTGAAGCAGGTGCTCAAGGGATGCCAAGAATGATGAGTGAGCGTCTCGATCATCAAGCGATGTCGAGTTTGTCAGCACCTGCGATGATGGAAAAGCAAATGGAACACTCGAAGGCTCGGATGGTCATCATGCAGAAGCATCTCGACGCAATGAAAGCGTTCTATACGGTATTGAGCCCGGAGCAGCAGAAGACATTCGATGATATGCATAAGCGCATGCATCGCCGGGCAAAAATGATGCGCCATGGTGGGATGATGGAGCGTGATGGTCATGGTGGCCATGATATGGATCATAATATGCCGAAGAAATAAGGCGCGATCAGCGGTATCCTATAAAATGGAGGTTTGGTTTATGCCACCTCCATTTCTGCTTTTCGTATGTCTAACATTCCAAACTCTGTCGAATTAGGTTTCACCGCGCTTCCGGCGGACGCCATACAAACCGCCACCCGTCATTTAAAGGACGTCATTCGTATTTGTTTTCAACATAATTCAAGCGCGAAAGCGGTCGTTGTGTATGACCAGCGTTGTGATCTTTCTCATGCGCTGAGTTTGGCATATCAAAATGTCTTGCCTCATGCCCAATTCATTGACTTTGACGCGAATACGCCAGAGCAGGTGCTGGCGACGCTTGCCCCTCTCTCAGCAGGTGATTTAGTGGTGTTGGTGCAAACGACGAACTTTCGAATGGATGCTTACCGTATCCGTGTCGAGTTGTTTAAGCGAGATCTGAAAGTGATTGAGCATCCCCACCTTGGACGTATGCCTGGTGATGAAGCTCTTCTATATATTGATTCGTTAGCCTATGACGAAGACTATTATCGAGGTGTAGGGCGTCGTTTGAAAGAGAAGATCGACACTGCAAGTCATGGCGTCGTTGATAGTGGTGAAGGTGCACATTTGGTGTTCGCTTCTTCTTTTGAAGATGCTAAATTGAACATTGGCGACTATCAAGATATGAAAAATTGGGGTGGCCAATTCCCCATCGGTGAAGTTTTTACCGAAGCAAAAGATCTAGAGGCCGTCAGTGGGAAAGTGCGTATTTTCGTGTTTGGTGATACTAGCTTTTCCGTTAACAAGCCTGAACATCCCATTACTCTAGTCATCGAAAAAGGCCAAGTCGTAGACGTTTTGGATTCGACCCCTGCGTTCGATGAAGTAATTGCGAAGATCAAAGCCGATGAACAGGTGGTTTGGTTACGTGAATTGGGTTTCGGATTAAATCGATCTTTCAATCGAGATCGATTGGTTCGTGACATCGGCACATACGAGAGGATGTGTGGCATTCACCTTTCATTAGGTGCGAAGCATGGCATTTATGGCAAACCGAATTTCAAGCGCGGCGATGGAAAATATCATGTCGATGTTTTCGCGGTAACGGAAGCGGTAATCTTGGGTGAACATCAAGTTTTCAAAGATGGAAAGTGGGTTGCTTAATCGCCCCCGCAGCCACCACTACAACCCCCATTGCAGCCTGAACCGTCAGCGCTATCGATACTACTGTCGCCAGAATTGTGATGACTGCCGTCGCTGCTAAATGGAAAACTAAAGTCACTATCAGAGCTGCTGCCATTGTAAAAATCGCCTCCGCAATAGGCAGTACCATCGCCATTTGCTCTTAGAGCACTGCAATCTGCTTGGTAGTAAAACCCGTCACTCAAATTATATTTGGCATCAAGCGCAAATAACAGCGGAAGGCGCGTGGCTCGCTGTGGATTGATATTTTCTTCAAGGCAGGCATACCACCATGTGCGACGCAAAGCATCATTGCTGCGTCGATTTTCGCTCAAAACTGCAGCGGGAGTGTGATGCATATATTGACCAAACGCTTGCTTGCAAAACTGTTGGTAGTGCCTAGTGTAAAGAATAAATTCGTGCCATAAATCATCGACGAGTTGGGAGGGCATCGCAACGGGTTTAAGTCCGCTTTTGAGGTAGACCAAAAAATACTGACGCAAGGCACGTGCGACAAGCTGACGGTCTTTCAGATGCAAATCTTGGCGCCGTTGTGCCAACTTATCGAGCAGGCCAGGTGGGAACATGTAAGTCCGGATGAAATCAGCCCGCTGGCTACGTTGATAACGTAACCAGAAAACGAAACTCACTAAGCTAGAACCGACGACTAACAGGCTTAAGAACACTGGCATGATGACCTCCCTACCCCATAATATTAGTAATGCGGAGGGCGTTCGTCGATAGGCATTTGTCTTTGATTCGCAGCGACTGCAACTTCTCGCAATCGACCGGCTAGAGCGGTGCATAACTTTTCGAGCTCATCGATTTTCTTTTGTTGCTGATAGACTTGGGTATTTAAGGTATCGAGTAAATCATCTTGACGTGCAAGACGAATTTCAAGATCAATGATGCGTTCTTCGTTGGACATAGCTTTTCCAAGTTGGCTAGAGTGAATGGGATTCTAACTGAGCACCACCACTTGTACGAAATATAAATTAAAGATGAAATGGCATGTTTAGCGCCAGGAGTATAATTTCGGTCTTTGTCCTGCGAGAGCCATAACCAATCATGAATCCCCACTTGAAACAGTTTATTCAATTTGCCGCGGTGGGTTTATCAGGGACAGCGGTCCAATATCTCACGATACAAGGTGCTGTAATGTGGCAGCTCAGCATTTTTCAAAAGTCGCCAGCAGTCATTGGCTCTGCCGTGGGCTATATCCTTGGCTCGGTCGTCAACTATATCCTGAATTATTTCTTAACTTTTTCTAGCGGAAAGTCGCACTTAGAGGCTGCAAGTAAATACTTTACTGTATTAGGGATCGGTTGGTGTCTCAACTATGGCCTAATGAGCTTGATGGTTGAACATTGGTTATGGTGGCATTGGTATGCGCAGGTCATTACAACTGGTATTGGACTTTGCTGGAACTTCGGTGGCAGCAAATTATGGGCTTTTAAAGCAAGAACCGAGCAATCTTGATCTTTGTGCGAAATATTCTGGAATGCTGGGAATTTGTTGCATTTTCCTTATATCTGAGCGGCGACCCAGCTGGTATGCTGGCAGCCTGAATGGAATCGGGTAAAATTTAGGTGCGCACAATCTCGACCTACACGTCGCCATTGCGACGTAGGTACTCTCTGTTACATTCGGTCTTTGAGAGCACTTCCCCAAATGCTTAAAGACGCAGATGCGTTGTTCAACAGAGGATCCGTAGGTGGCAATTCAATGGTTAAAACGTTTAGTTGAGCTCGCTTCCGGCAAGGATGAAGCGAAGTCTACGCCCGCCGCCGCGCCATCAAGGACGCCGGTAGCTGTGGATATGAGCATCGCAGCAGTCGAAACAAAGAGCGCCGACCCACTATTTGGCGTGAAAAAAGGCGGTAAAGAAGTCGCTGCAAAGTTGTTTTCTGCGATGTCGAGCGAGAAGGGTATTCATCTTGAGTCACTTCTCTGCGCCTTGGGAGCGATTGCCGGTTACGCCTGTCAAATCAGTGTGCGAGAAGAATTTGTGCATCAACAAGGGCGCCTAGAAAAAGACGTATTTATCGTCGTCAATAGTAAACAAAATGGGGTGAGTTATTTCTTTGGTGATTTGCTCAATAAGCCTTTGGCCGAGAGCAAGTATTCGGTTTGGTCTTTGAGTTCTGGTGCATCTCAGAAGGTTGGACTGCAGCGCTTGATCGATTTACATGATATTTTCAGACACGTCACTGACACCTTGGGTCAATCTAGTTTTGGGGTGCCTAGGATACCCGCCGTCCACAAAGCCAAAGAATTGCCTATTAGTTACGTTCAATATTTATGGCCGCAATTATTTCCACTCGCTCAGCGCTACAGTCAAAAGCCGGGGGACTGGCCGGTATTGTTCGGCGTTGCGGTACAAGAGATTTTATTTGCAAGTAAGGGGCTAATCGACCCGGAATTGGCGCTGCAAATCGTGATGGAGAGTGCCGTTCCAATGTCAAAAATCTATTTGTCTGATGCGAGTTCTGTTTGATCCAGCCTTACACTACATTTTGAATCTGATTTAGAGGTGAAAAGCGTCGCAATTATGCTTTTGCAATAGACCCACTCAGTGCTAAGATGAGCTCAAAAATCAGCGCTAATTTCTAAAATCAGAAGGCTTTGTTATCTTCCTTTGCAGGTGAACTAAAGGCACTCTATGTCAAAGACAGGCAAACACTTATTCCTCAGTTTCATGTTGTCGAGTGCGCTTAGCTGCGCACCATTCGCTCTGGCTGATCAAAGTGGAGATGCAGCTCGATTAGAAGCAATTCAACTTTTATTAGAGCGCGACAATCAAGCCGCACTTAAACAGTTAAAAGAATTTTATTCGACGTTGCCCGCAGACGTCGATTATCAGTTGAGAATTGACACTTTATTCGAACTGTCACATGCCTACGGAGACGCGGGCGATACAGCGCAAAGTGATGCTAGTGTCGCTCAGATTAAGGATCTTGCGCAACGCAGGAATGACCTTGAAACTTTGGCACTGTTGAGTATTGCTGATGCCTACACGTTGCGGGACAGCGGTAAGATGCAAGCCGCAATCGCGAAGTTAGATGAAATTGCGCGTGTCTTGAAAACCACCAAAAGGGTTGAATACGCAATCCGCTTGGAAATAGCCTACACAGGCCTCTACCTTTCCGCGAGTAAGTTCGATCAGGCGCTAGCCCATAACTTGGCTGCATTGAGACTCACTGATCAACTGACTCAGCATCGAACCTTATCAAAAATTCGACGATTAGATTCGCTTGCCTCGATGTACTTTACGATGCAGAATCCGGAGAAATCTTTGGTGGTTGTTAGCGAAGCGCTAGCACTGACATCACAAGTCAACTCTCCTCGAATTAGTGCGAATTTGAGACAAACACAGGCTATGGCACTGGCCGAATTAAAACGATATCCAGAAGCTTTAGTCGCTTATGAGCGGTCCTTGCAATCATCAAGAGACGCTAATTTGCCTCGGCTTGAGGCGCTCACTTTGAGCAATATCGCAGATTTGTATTTGCGGACCCATAATTTTGTGAAGGCTGAGCAAGTCGCACGCCAGGCGTTGAAGAAAGCAACAGATATCAATGATGAGCCTGCGATTTACAACGCCAAAGCGAATATTGGGTTTGCTCTCGGCGGTCAATTTAAGATCAACCAAGCAATGGAGTACTTGAATCCGGTTTTGGCGCATTCGCGAGAAATGGGTGATAAGGCTGACATTGAAGCTACCGTGGGCGAGATCGGACGCATGTTGGAACGCGCAAAATTGTATAGGGAGGCACTCGAATACACACGCGAACAACAAAAATTAAGCGATGAAGTCTTCCGTGCGGATCGAGCAAAAACAGTGGCGACCTTGCAGGAACAATTCGACGCTGATCAGCGCCAAAAACAAATTGAGTTGTTGGCACGCGAAAACCAGATCAAAGATGCAGATTTAAAAAATGGTCGGCTTCAGCAGATCATTACTTTGCTTGGCGCAACAGTTACTATTTTCGTTGGTATCTTCATCTATATGTTATATCGCAAGGTGAAGCAAACCAATGCAAAGTTGGAGGAAGTGAATCAACAACTGGAATTCCATTCTGTTCGCGATCCCCTCACTGGCCTGCATAATCGACGTTCGTTCTTAGAGTTGATGAAAACGCGTGGTGATAATATTGAGAACGATAGGCGAGAGAGTGATGGTTCAAATCCTGATTGCTTAATGATTTTGGATATCGATCACTTTAAGCACATTAACGATACGTGGGGGCATGCTGCCGGTGACGCCGTTTTAGTAGAAGTGGCCAAACGCTTGCGTAGTGCTGTGCGCGATTCAGATCAAACGATGCGTTGGGGTGGCGAGGAATTCTTGATTTATTCGCCGCGCACGCGACCGACGCAGCTGACGCCCATGGTTGAGCGGGTATTGCGTTCAATTGGTTCAACGCCAGTGGTTGTGGGAAGCCATACTATTCCTGTGACGGTAAGTGCGGGTTATATTTCCTTGCCATTCTCTGGTGTGTCTGAGCAGCAATGTAATTGGGAAAAAGCGATGCAGTTCGCTGATATGGCTTTGTATCTCGGCAAAGTTAATGGGCGTAATCGTGCTTATGGACTGATTTCCTTGCTGCAGCCAGCCGAAGTGGTGCTGCCGGTTTTGGATCAAGATTTCTCGGCTGCCATCAAGAACGATATGGTTGAAGTGGTAATTGTGCATGGCCCGAAAGCGGAAACCTTGAAATAATCAGTGGGTAAAACTCGTAATTGATTACTAATTTTCCAATCTTGGCAATCGAAATTGAAGAAAAAACGGGCAAGACCCTAGACAAAACCCAAAGTCTCTCCTATAATCTTGTTTCTGTATTCGTTGGTGACAAAACGAACAGTTATTTGAACTAAGCAATGAATTATGGGTGCTTAGCTCAGTTGGTAGAGCGGCGCCCTTACAAGGCGTAGGTCGGGAGTTCGAGCCTCTCAGCACCCACCATCAAATAGCTGTGAAAATACAAAAACGTTTATAAAACGGAGTGGTAGTTCAGTTGGTTAGAATACCGGCCTGTCACGCCGGGGGTCGCGGGTTCGAGCCCCGTCCGCTCCGCCAAGTTGTAAGAAAAAACGCGCTAAGGCGCGTTTTTTTTCGTCTATTCATTATCAATTGGCGCCTTTTTCTTCGTTTGAGTGCGTTTCGATATAAAAAAAGCCGGGCGAACCCGGCTTTGATCGACGACTCGCTTCGTTTATGCGGCCAGTGGGTCGGCTAATTCACCGCCCAGCGAAAATACGATATCGTCCAGCATCGTCGCCAATTCCGATGTCATCAAGACGAAATCAGCATCGAAGCGTTCGTCTTCATCTGCTGTTCTTTCCTTGTCTTCACTTAAAATTTCGAGCGGCTTGATGCGTTTGATTGCTAAGTTTTCAGCTAAAACAAAAGAAATCTTGTCGTCCCAAGTCATTGCTAATTTGGTGCACTGCTTGCCAGACGCGATATGACGTTGCACGTCATCAGGATCGATGGAATGGCGAACATAGCGCACGGTCGCTTTGTCTTCTGTGTGGGCGCGCAACTCAGTGTCTTGGTCGATGGTGAAACCTTTCGGTGCCTCGTTACCTGCTAACCAGTCGGTCATGGCTGTGGCAGGTGAGACCTTGGTGCGTAGGCTTTCAAGTGGAATTTTGTCGCATTTTAGAAGCAGCTTGATAACTTCATCTGCTTTGCTTGGGCTTGAGCTGTCAATCACTAACCAACCATTAACTGGATCTATCCATACCCAAGTTTGGCGTGTAATCGCGAAAGCGCGTGGCAAGAGTTCATCTGTCACGCGTTCTTTGAGCTCTTTCATTGCTTTACGTCCTGGAGCGAAGCCTTGTTGCTCCTCCAACTCTTTGGCTTTTGCTTTGGCAACTTGATTGACGACCGAAGAAGGTAATAATTTCTTCTCAGTCTGCAGTAGGAGTAGGAGTTGCTGATTAACGCTATGCACTAAACGATCATTATTGCGCGGCGAGGCCCAGCCTTCACTCTGCATATCGCTGGAGCCGACGTTCGCAAATGATTGCGAAGCTAATTGCATATTCAATTGTTCAACATCGACCTTCCAAGGGGCAGGAAGGCGGAAAACTTGTAAATTCTTAAACCACATGTGCAATCCAATGAGAAGCAAAAGCGGCTCATTCTACACGTTTGTGATCAAGCTTTTGCGGCTTCTTGCGGGTTTTTGTTACTTTCAAACTGGTACGGGTTACTGTCGTATCTAAAGTCCTCGAAATGTGTCTAAGTTCAGCGATTTTGAATGAATAAAGCGAGGGATTCCCGACGACGGTGCTGAAAGCAGTGAAAAACCGATGGCAGACGTTGGGCAGGCTCAATTTCATAGTGTGCAAGAGGTATAATGTCAGATCATTTTATTGACAGCTGGCGCGCAAATGCAGCGTGCCTCAACTTAGAACAGATTTAAAGCCATGTTAGCTCAGCAAAAACAAGACATTCTCGAAGCCCTGAAGTTGGCTGTTGCGCCAATCATTGCAGGTACTGAACTTAATCCTGTGATTGCCTTGGAGCGCCCACGTGACCCAACTCACGGTGATATCGCTTGTAATATCGCGATGCAAATTGCGAAGCCACTCAAGAAGAATCCACGTGAATTAGCTCAAGCCATCGTCGATGCTTTGTTAGTGCAGCAGAATTCGTTGATTGCAAGCGCCGAGTTGGCAGGACCTGGCTTCATTAATTTGCGAGTCACTGCCTCCGCGAAACAAGCGGTGGTTAAAACGATTTTGCAGCAACAAGCGCAATTCGGGAAGGGCACCAAAGGCGACGGTAAGAAAGTGATCGTTGAGTTTGTATCAGCGAATCCAACTGGCCCGCTACACGTCGGTCACGGTCGTCAAGGTGCTTTGGGCGACGCTTTATCTGCTTTGTTAGAAGCACAGGGTTTTGCAGTCACACGCGAGTTCTACTATAACGATGCCGGTGTGCAGATTGGTAACTTAGCGTTGTCAGTTCAAGCGCGCGCAAAAGGCTTTAAACCAGGTGATGCAGAATGGCCAGAGTCTGCTTACAACGGTGAATATATTGCTGAAATTGCCCAAGATTTCTTGGACAAAAAGACTGTTTCTGCGAGCAATGGTGTGCCTGTGACAGGTAGTGGCGATGCTGACGATATTGAATCGATCCGCCAATTTGCTGTGACCTATTTACGTAACGAACAGGATATCGATTTATTAGCGTTCGGCGTGAAGTTCGATAACTATTATCTCGAATCATCGTTGTATTCAGATGGCAAAGTAGAAGCCGCTGTTGCGGCCTTGATCAAAGCGGGAAAAACCTACGAGCAAGACGGCGCTTTGTGGTTGCGTACGACGGAATATGGCGATGACAAAGATCGCGTGATGAAGAAATCGGATGGTACGTACACTTATTTCGTACCGGATGTTGCCTATCACATCGTCAAATGGCAGCGTGGTTACAGCCAAGCAATCAACGTCCAAGGCAGTGACCATCACGGTACGATCGCGCGTGTACGGGCTGGTTTGCAAGCTGTAAACGTCGGTATTCCTCAAGGCTATCCAGACTATGTGTTGCATAAGATGGTCACCGTCATGAAGAATGGCGAGGAAGTCAAAATTTCTAAACGTGCAGGCTCATATGTCACGGTACGTGACCTGATCGAATGGTCAGGCGGTGGTGATGTCGTCAAAGGCCGTGATGCAGTGCGCTTCTTCTTGATCTCGCGTAAAGCGGATACTGAATTCGTATTCGATATCGACGTCGCGTTGGCGAATTCAGACGAGAATCCTGTGTATTACGTACATTATGCACATGCGCGTATTTGCCGTATGTTGGCTCAATACAGTGAGTCAGAAACAGAATTGGATGCATTGAAAGATGTGGACTTGTCACCGTTGACAGCGCCACGTGAGGCATCGTTGTTGCAAAAACTCGCCGAGTACCCAGAAATGTTGGAGAAGGCCTTAGATGAATTGGGGCCACACCAAGTTGCGTTTTATTTGCGTGACTTGGCAGGTGAACTGCATAGTTATTACAATGCCGAGCGTGTATTGGTCGATGATGTGCCAACCAAGATGGCACGTCTCGCGTTGATATTAGCAACACGTCAGGTACTGCGTAACGGTTTAAGTTTGATTGGTGTCTCTGCGCCAAATCAGATGTAAATTGTTTTTGAATAAAAGTTGTGTGCTGAAGCCACAAAAATAGTTCTGAAAATTTTAAACACAGGATGAGTATGATTTCACATAAACAGCGTCAGCAATTAGGTAGCACCCTGACAGGATTCATCATTGGATTAGTTATTGGATTGAGCATTGCGGTTATCGTTGCCTTGGTGATCAATAAGGCCTCCACGCCATTCACGAATAAAAATGGAAAGTCGGAGAAAGCGGACGCTCCCGTTACTCAAATGCAGGACCCGAATAAGCCGCTGTATGGCAATAAAGACGCGGTAGCACAAGCATCTAAAGAAGTTGCTGCGAGCAAGGCAGCAGAGCCAGTGAAAGCGACGAGCGCTTCTAAGGCGACTGACGCTACTCCGGCATCGGTTGCAGCGAAAGCAGATGCTGACGATAAGTACATTTACTTTTTACAGATTGGCGCCTTCAAGGATGCTGCTGATGCTGATAGCACCCGTGCGAAGTTAGCGCTGGTTGGTATCGAAGCTCATGTCACAGAGAAAAGCGGTGACACTGGCACGTTGCATCGCGTACGTGTTGGCCCGTTTGAACATGCGGACGCAATGAACAAAATGCGCAGTAAGTTGTCTGAGAATGGGGTTGATGCGGCAATCGTTCGCTCAGCAAAATAAACTTACTTTCTGTGAATTTCTGGTTAGGAATACTATGCAATTAATTCGTCGTTCGCTGGTCGCTGCTATCGGTTTTTTTGTTTTAAACGTGCATGCTCAGGTTGTACCACAAGCTGGAGTTGAATATCGACTCGCAGCACAACCGCAGGCTGTCAACGCAGGAAAAAAAGTTGAGGTGATTGAATTTTTTGGCTATTTTTGCCCTGGCTGCAATGCTTTCGAGCCGTACTTTGAAGAATGGATCAAACGTCAAGGTGACCGAATTGTGGTTAAGCGTATGCATTCAGATTTGCACGAGCTCACCACGCAACAAAAATTGTATTTCACGCTAGAAGCAATGGGCAAAGTCGATGAGTTACAGTTGAAAGTTTTTAATGCCTTTCATATTGATCGTAACCGTCTCTCGACAGACGCTGAAGTGATGAAGTTTGTTGAAAAAAATGGTCTAGACAAGAAACGATTTTTCGAAATTTATTCGAACGCGTTTGCGATGGACAGCAAGTTGCGTAGCGTAAAACAGGCTCAGAGTGCATACCAGATTGATGGTATCCCAACAGTGATCATTGATGGTAAGTACATTGTGTCTCCACTTGAAGTCGGAGCAAAGATCAGGTCAGCTGATAAAACCCCACGTCCAGGTTTGGTCGTAATGGACTACCTGGTGGATAAAGTCTACAAAGAAAAAAACCCAGTCGCGAGTACATCGAGTACAGCAGCAACCCCGAAGAAGAAGTAAACTTGGACCCGTAGTGTTGCACGCGTCAAAACAGAGTCAAAAGAAAGATCCGTCGTTGTGGCGGATTTTTTTTATGTAAATAAATTTTGGATGAGTTGAAAGTCGGATATGGAAAACGTATTTATCACTGGAGCATCATCAGGTTTGGGTACCGCATTAGCGATCGAATATGCAAAGAGGGGCGCTCGCCTTGGTTTAGTTGGGCGTCGTCAGGATGCCTTACTTGCCCTGCGTGATCGATTGCCGCAGTCACAACTACATCAAATTTATTGTCTCGATGTGAATGACCATGCGGCGCTACATGCTGCTGCGATGGAATTTCAACACGTGTGTGGCGAAGTACATATTGTGATCGCAAGTGCTGGTATTTCGGTTGGCACCTTAAGCGAAGATAGTGCAGACCTTCCTGTTTTCCGGAAGGTAATGGAGACCAACGTGCTGGCGACCGTTGCGACCTTCACTCCATTCATTGAACATATGCGAAAAAACGCTGTGCCAAGTCAATGTCGATTAGTTGGTATTGCGAGTGTCGCTGGCATCCGCGGTTTGCCGGGAGCGAGCGCATACAGTGCTTCTAAAGCTGCCGTCATTAGTTATTGCGAGTCTTTGCGGGTCGAATTGCAAGCGAGTGGTATTCGGGTTGTCACCATCGCACCGGGTTATATCGATACACCCATGACCCAAGTTAATGACTATGCGATGCCTTTCTTGATGCCTGCCGAAAAGTTCGCGAAGCGGGCAATAACCACGATTGCCGCAGGGACGAGCTACCGAGTAATTCCTTGGCAAATGGGCGTGGTCGCAAAAATTTTGCGTGCGCTTCCCAATTTTGTTTATGACTATGCGTTCTCGAAAGCGCCGCGAAAGTCACGCCATTTGGAGTTGTGATCATGTCCTTATCCCATGCAACTGGCGTCGTCGATGCGATTGGCGTCGAGCATCAAGTCATTGGCCCAGATGCATCACCACGTATCGTATGTTTAGTTCCTTCGATCACTGAGTTATTGTTTGCGCTCGGACTTGGGAAATGGCTCGTTGGTCGCACAGGCTTTTGCATTCACCCAAAACAACTTGTTCAAGCAGTACCCAAGGTCGGGGGAACCAAGGACGTCAATGTAGAGAAAATTCGTGGTTTGGCGCCTACACATTTGATAGTGAATATCGATGAAAACGAAAAACCTACGGTTGATCTATTAGCGAAATTTATTCCAAACGTGATCGTCACACATCCCAATCATCCCCGCGATAATCTCGTGTTATTCGACTTACTTGGGAAAATTTTTCGGGCAGAACAAGCGGCTAAAGTCCTGTGTGAGCAACTGGATGAGAAGTTGGCATTGTTTGAGCAGCACCCAATCGCGACAGGAAAAACTGTGTTGTACTGTATCTGGAAAGATCCTTGGATGACCGTCAGTCGTGACACCTACATAGCTCAGATGTTAGCTTTGCGTGGCTGGACACACTGGCAAAGTGAAACAAACGAAAAGCGATATCCTAGTTTTGATTGGCGCGATCCTAGTTTGGCGCAGGTCGATTTGGTCTTGTTATCGACCGAGCCCTATAGCTTCGATCAGCAGCATGCAGATCATCTTCAGCAAGATTTAGGTAAGCCTGTGATTCTTGTCGATGGGGAAATGTTGTCTTGGTACGGAAGCCGTGTGATTCTAGGCCTTGAGTATTTGTCGACGTTGAAGATCGAGTCTTGAGGCTCTGCTGACTTTGTAGGATGAAAAAAGGGCTGCAAGAAAAATCTTGTGAACTGACCCCAAAAAGTTGGACAGTTTGTTAGTTATACATAGGAGGGCTGATTTCTGTATTGAACAGGACTCAGCCCTTTCAGTTTTAGTTTGATTCGCTCGTGATTATAGTAGTGAATGTATTC
>NZ_JACOFZ010000013.1 GCF_014284155.1 Affinundibacterium nitidum | reverse complement strand
GCGCGATCTTATCGATGCGCCATTTTAAGTCACAATTATTGCGTCACGACACTGACATCATCGATCAAGAACGATGTCGCTGTGACCGATCCTTCAGTACCCAAGAAGTAGATACGTATTGTTTGACCTTTATAAGCACTCAAGTCGAAAGACTTGCTGATGTAGGTCGTGCCTTTGTTCAAGTTGGAGTAAGTCGCAAGTGTGCTGAGAACCGTGCCACTGCTATTACGAATTTGAACGGCCAATGTGTCATACGCTTGAGTTGTTGTAGTTTCATCAGAAACTACTTTCAACCAGAAATTCAAGGTCGTTGAAGTGCTCGTACTTGGAATTGCAATCTGTTGATACAAACTATCGACATGGGCTGCACCGTAACCATTGAGCCAAGCTTTATAAGTTCCAGCACGTGATGCTTGTGTGGTGTCATTACTGATCACGCCGCTAGTCGCTGTCCAAGAAGTGGAGCCACTTTCAAAACCTCCGTTCAAGATCAATTGCTTCGATACGGTGTTATTGATGCTGAACGCCACACTTGAGGATGTGCCGATGTTATTGGCTGCATCGTAGGCTTTGGCGACCAAAGTATGGCTGCCGTTGGCCAGTGTCGTCGAGTTCAAGGTTGTGCTGTAAGGAGCGCTAGTCAATGTCGACTTCAAGGTGCCGTCGACATATAGCTCTACTTTGCTGACACCAACGTTATCACTCGCCGTAGCGCTTAAGGTAATGGTGCCGCTAGTGCCACTTTCGCTGGCGCTGACAGTTGGTGCTGTGGTGTCAGAAACTGGGTTGTTAATGCTGAAGCTAACCGCGCTTGAGCTGCCCACGTTATTCGCTGCATCGTAGGCTTTCGCCACGTAGCTGTGTGCGCCATTCGCCAGCGTTGTCGAGTTAATCGCTAAGCTGTAAGGTGCTGTAGTTGCCGTTCCCTTCAACACGCTGTCCACATAGAACTCTACTTTGCTGACACCAACGTTGTCGCTCGCTGTCGCATTTAAAGTGATCGTGCCGCTCGTACCTGTTTCGGTTGCTGTCACAGTCGGTGCTGTCGTGTCGCCAGCGCTTGTACCTTGGCTCACCCAGATCGGTGCGGACCACAAAATATTGCCGTCATCTTGTGTCACTTTCGCGTAGTAGAAGTGTTCGCCAGATGCTGGAGTAATTGTTGTCACCGCTGTATTGCTCAACTGAGTGACAGTGCCATTACGGCCTGGTACACCTTCGAAAATTTGGACCGTGCTGACAGTACGTCCAGCGCTGTTGGCGAAATTCGTCGTTAAGGTTAGAGCGCCAGAGTTGCTGAAGCGTTCGCCCATCATGTGACCATTCGCAGTCAATACCAATTGCGAATTCTTATCCATAGTGGCAAATACACGACGCGCTTTCAAAGCTGCGATAAAGTTGGCGTTATTTAACGGCAGACCATTTGGAATCAAGACACCGTTGCGGTTGGTGTATGAAGCACCCCAGTTCGCGCAGTGGTTATCTTGGTTGGTCGTAAAGGCAACGTGGTAACCTGCCTCCAAAGCCTTATTACACGCAGACTCATAGCTGCTGCGACCGGTTTCTGTTTCAGTGGTGTTGGTTGAGAATGCTGAAGTATTCAACACTTCGCAAGCTACCATCGCTTGGTCACCGTCAGCGGTATAGGCCAGTGGTACAGCATTGACTTGGAATTGACCGGTTGTTGCTGGGTGATTGAACTGACCGATCCAGCCACGTTGGCGCATTAAAGTGTACAAGGCAGCGTAGTCGCCTTTGGTGGTCAAGGTATCAGCGATCAGTTGATTGCTGCTGTTATATTCCCAACCCAATAATTCATTGGCGTTGAAAATATTCATGTGACCGCCGTTATTGATCACACCCCATTCCATGCCATAGATGCCCAAGAAGTTAGGGTGGCTGGAATTAAAGCTACTGGCTGCTGTCAAACCTGATTGGTAAAGATTCTTAGCGGTGACTGGATCAGCGCTTGCGTTGGTGGCATCAGAACCGTCATACATATGATTGTGTTCTGATGTCATCAAGAAATCGAGACCACGGTTCAATGCGTATTGGTAAGCATCAGTCGGGCCAAATGCCGCTGACTGTGGATTCTGTGCACCTGTACAAGAGCTCAAATTGCCACCGCCATCGCTATGGTTGGTTTGACTATGCAGATTGCCGTAGTAGACCGTGTACGGTAGTGAGTTCGTTGCTGGTACGGCAGGTGCCATCGCGGTTTTTGCCGCTGGCGGTGCACTCATTTTACGTGGGTTCTTGCCCGTGTTCATTGGCGCGAACGCTGGCATCGCTACTTGACTAGCTGCACCAATTTGCATAGGCCAAGATTGTTCAGTTACTTCTGCTTTATTGTGGAGCAAAACTTCATTAACTAATTGCGGAGCTGGCTTTCTTGCCGCATTTGGAATTTCTCTCGTTTCGACTGCGGCAGCGGTTAAACGCAATTGATAGACGCCATCAGGTAAGGCACTCGCATTCGCTGCTGTGCGGCCTGCCCAGAAAATCTGTTTGACCAATGCTTGGTTTGGTAATTTTTCTGCACCATTCCAGGTTTGTACAACGCGGCCGCCAGGTGTGACCAGCTCAAGTTTCCAAGCAACTGTGTGTTCTTTTTGGTTCAGCGGAAAACTGAAATCCAAGGTGAAAGTACGAGACTCGTCACCAACACGTGCGCTGGCTGCTGCGCGGTACGGCACGTGCAAGCTCGCTTCGAATTCGTGGTGATCTGAGATCGCCGCATAAACAGTGGAACTTGCGGTGAAAGTGAGTGCGCTGAGCGCGAACAAGCCGATTGCTCCGGACTTGCGCCGGATATTCTTCAGGTGAACCATGGTTTCCTCTCCCACATGTTTTGGTTTGGGCAGTGTGTCCCGCACCAAACATGGTCTTTGCGAACTGATGACGCAGCGCGATGTCGAATAAATCGTGTTTATGCGCAGTGCTGAATCGCCATTTCTAAGTTATAAAAATAATTTTTCGGTATCGACTAGGATGCATTTGGTGCTCGCTTTGGAGCTGCTTTTTTTGCCTGAGATCAATACTTTTTGTATGTTTGTTTTGCAAACAAACGAAGCCTGACACAGCGATGTGACAATTCAATTACAGAATGACATCTTGTTTTCAGAAGGGGCGCTAAAAAGAAAGAAAAATTGACTGGTCTACCCTCTGGGAGTAGGCATTTTCGAGGGTAAGAGTGAGAATTAGAGTTAACACTCTAACTGGTATTTTTCGTGGCAAAAATGGCACGGTATTTTGTTCGGACGGTCGTGCTTTTTACTGTGGGAAATTTGAATTTTTGTGGTTACAGTGACAACGCGTTTTGATGTATGAACAGGCCAACAGATGCATATCTTGGCAGTCTAAAATAATTAACAAAAATGAATATCGCACTCAGCTTCATCACACCGAACGAAAACCCGGTGTTTATAACCAAAGAAATTATCCACGATACTTCGAATAACACCTGGAAATAAAAGCACTGGCAAGAGCAGCAAGTGAAATGCAAGTAGCCAAACACGAAAGGTTTTTCCTTTTCTTAGTTCGACTCCGTTTGCCCACTCTTTGTGGACGACATATCCATCTTCAACCAGCAAAGAAATTTCTTGCAGAGCTTCGACTGGAATACTCTTTTTGAATGGATACACATTTGTTCCCATAGGAAAAGAACACCCTTTACTTGAATTTTAGTTTGGAGCGGCTTGCACATGTAGTTCGAATACCTGCGCATTCGTACGCAAAATGTGCTCAACCTTGTTAATCACTCCAGCCAATGAGTCTTGGACTTCTTTTGATCTCCAAATTGACTGTATAAAGCTTGGTTCAGCAGAGACGAATACGCACCAAGCGTCGGGAATGCTTCTATAGTCGTCGTCCTTTTGACTCACGCACCCCACCCATAAGTGGAATGGCTTACGCTGCACTGCGACCAACCAGCCCCAATCTTCCGCGGCGATATCCTCAGTAATCGTCAGACCAGATGCGCTCAGCTGATTTAGCATCCACTGAGCGAGCGCCCTTCCGAAACACTTTGGGTTCGTTTCTAATTCTTCACCTGTTTCTATTCGAAATAGAGAGGATTTAAATCGATATTCGACGCTCGTGAGCATCTTAGTTGATCATATCCCGCGCCAAACGACGTGGTACTTCCCAATCTAGCTCCCAGTCACGTTTTTTCTCTAAGCTGTCGATATGCTTGAGCTTTTTGCCTTCAACGAATTTGCCTGACAACAGCAATTTCGGTTTGGTCGGTGCTGAGACGTAACCGCGTTCTTCCCACAAGGAACGTTTCATGGTGGTTGCGGCGAGGATGCCGTAGTCGGCACCGCAGGTCAGACCTTTTTCTGCCACGACCGCTTCACCTGCTTTGATGTATTTCGCTGCGTAGATGGTGCCTTTAGTCGCGATCCAACGACCGCTGTGGATTTCGCCGTTGAGGCTAGTGATTTGGCCAACAGCGCGAATGGTGCCCCAGGCGCTGATATCGCCATTGCTATGGATAGAGTCTGCTTGCAAGTTACCTTGGCAAATAATCTCGCCGACGTAGATGCCGCCATGCACGGCGATGTCGGTTTCAGAAAACAATTCACCTTTGATGTTGATGTCGCCATCGGCAGCAATCGCAATCGCGCTCAAATGGCCACCGACGTATTGAATTTCGCCGACGTCGAGCACGTCATCGAGTTGCACATTGCCGTGGCAATCTAAAACGTCGCAAGCCAGATAGCCGAGCACTTGGATATCGCCGTAGCCTCCAAATGTCTCGTGATGGGCATCGCGTTTCAAAATACTTGGGTGTACCAGCTTATCGATAAACGAGCTGCCGTCTTTGGCTGGTTTGGCTTGGTCAAGCTCTAACAAACGCGCCATCCATTCGGCATTCGCGCCGGTTTTGAGCATGTGTTCCACATCGATATCGCCGGCGCAATCGAGCGCTTGCCCCACATACAAAGATTGCACGCGAATATCACCCGTAACGGTCAACTTACCGAGGCAAAATACTTCTTCCGCCTCTAAGTGACCATCGACTAAGAGGTCGCCGCCAACGATGACTTGATTTGTAATTTGCAAATCACCTTGAATATGGGCATCGCCCGTACAAGCAAATTGCTTACGTTTGAGTTTCTTGGCGAGGAAAGGAGCTGGTGTTGTGGACATATAGTTCTCTTGGAATTAGGTGGTTAAGCCGATAGTCGGCCATTCTTATGGGTTCTCGTTGAATGCAGCGCTTAATTCATCAGGGCATTGAGTAAACCGCCTTCGGCTAGTTCTCGGATCATACGCACGGTATCCACATCTGCTTCATGATAAGCGGCTCGGCGGTAATCGTCGTACATTTTATTGGTTTCATCTTCTTCAGCGGTGTGACCGTCGTCGTAGCAGAAACGTACAAATAAGCGATTTGCCTCAGGTTCTTCGATACTCATGCGCAGTGAAGATGCCTTGATATCGTTTTGCGCCGGTACTTGGTAATGAACGTGGTCATTGTGAACGATGCTGACATGATCTTTAACGAGCAAATTACCGTATTGGATTTCGCGTGTCATCGACACCTCAGTGCGATCAGTAATCGCGCATTGGTCGATATACGAAACAAACATCTTTGGAGATTCAGCGCGCAGCACCAAGCCACGCCACAATTGTTCGCGAGTGATGACTTCGATCATCGGGTTCTCAAGGTCGTTGATTTCAACGAGGTGTTCAAATTTCATTGCATTTGCTCTGTTGTTCTAAACTAAGCCGCTAGTTTACACCCGAAACCGATTGTCACCTAAATGTCGGCTAAATTCCAAAAAACCTAGGCAGAGCCCTTGATGGCGGTAACTTCAATTTCTATCTTCATGCGCGGGTCCGCCAAGCCTGCCGAAATCATCATTGCCGCGGGGCGAACCTCCCCGAAATACTGGCGCAAGGTGGGCCAGCATAAAGGAAACTCGTCTGCATTTGGCACCACGTAGTTGACCCGAACCACATCCGCCAAGCTTGATCCAGCTTGTGTTAACGCTGCTGCAATATTGCGTAAACACTGGTCAGTCTGCGTGATGATATCGTCGGAAATCGTCATATTGCTGTAGTCAAAACCGGTCGTGCCCGAAACGAAGACCCAGTTCTCATGGACGACGGCACGCGAGTAGCCTATGGTTTCTTCGAAGGTAGAGCCTGAACTAATGCGTTGACGAGTCATTTTATTCTTTCGATTTTGTTGATGGGTCGTGCTGGTGAATCCAATCTGTGATTTGCTTGGCTGTTTCAGCTTCGATACCGATGTAGCCATGGAAATGCAAAGCTTCACAAGCGTCGCCTTGCGGATTTTGTCCCCCCTGCATCCAAATGAGTTGCTTGTCTTTCGTGTTGCTCAGTCGTTCAAGTATGGAAGGCACAAGGCTAGGTGTACATACTTGGCAGGCGTCATTTTGATGATGTACCAATAGAACCGGAAGTGTTATCCCTTGTAGGTTTTGGAATGGAATGGCGCCGGGCTTACGGTTTGATACGATGCTAGAACTTAAAACTATACCCGCCAATTTATTTGGACCTAAATTGATGGCTGCTGCTGTTGCTGAAACCGTTCCGCGGCTGGTGCCAATTAACCAGACGGGTAAAGAAGTGTCATTGCTGACCATCTCGACAACCGCAGCGATATCTTGTTGGTGAGGTGCAGCGATGCGATCGGCATAATCTAAATCGTTGATATCAGAAGGTTTCCCCATGATCACAACATTAAACCCTGCGTTGAGGAAGTATTGGTAAGAACGCACTAGAAAATTGCGGCCGTCAGGTTCGCCGTTTTGCATCTTTCCAAATCCACCTGCACCACCGGGCAATAAAATCAGATTGGCTCTCGCCTTCGGGTGTTTGACATAAATAAGTGGCACGCTGACACCATCGCGCGTATTGAGTCGGGTAATTTCGCTAGCGAGAGCGGTGAATGAAGTGATGCTGAAGATGAGAAAGATCAATACATGGCGCATCATTGTCGTTGGTAAGAATTAAAAGCTAATCGCTTGATTGAAACGTTTCAGTACCTCATCCGAAACGCGTTGACTGCACATCAGGTAACGATCTTGTACTTGCGGCATGCCGCTTGGCGTATAGATATACAGTTGTTCGCCATTCGGGGTGGTTTTGATCAATCGTTGCGCCTCTTCGACCGAAACGAAAATAAAGTCTGCGCGTCGCGCCACAATCATCTTGGCCATGTTGCGAGACTCTGCCGTGGTCGTAACGATTTGGACTTTAGATTTAGCGATGGCATCGTCAATAGTCTGGCCGTAGGAAGCTGTTTCTTTCTTCAATAGGCGTCCGCCGCTTTGGCTTAAAGCTTGTAATAGATCAAGCGAAGGCGGCAATTGGAAATCGCGATGGGCTAGCATGATCGATGGACGATCCTGGTCGTGGAAGATCGCTTCAGAAAATTTCGCGTAGCGACCGCGCTCGGAATTCTTAAATAAACCTAGGGCACAACTAATTTGATCGTTGCGTTCGACCACACTTAATTGTCGTTTGAAAGGGGTTTCAACCCATTCAAAGCGGATGTTTGCCTTAGTGAAAGCGCGTGCTACTGTTTCAGCGAGTACACCAGTCACTTTTCCTTGTGGATTTTTAAAGACAAAAGGCTCGCGGGTCTCGTATAAGAGTTTGAGTGGTTCCGTCGCGTGACTGGCTTGCCAGCAAGCATTGAGGGCACATAATATAAGCGCTCGTGGGACAAACCATTTCCACATATCTTCATCACCGTTGGTTGAAACTATGTTGTGTACTTACACAAACTCACCACAGCATACGAAGTCGTTGTCGACTTGTCAAAAAGAATTACTTCTATGAATAAAATAGAAAGCCTAGGAAATAAGACTAATCAACAAGGTAAAGTAGAGCGGGTGGTTAAATTAGTCCCGCTTTGGCGGAATCGCATAGGTTGTGACGACATGCGCGACGACATCTTCACTGCCTTCCGAATACAAACCCACCTCACCAACAGCCAAACTCTTGCCTACTTTAAGTAAATGGCAAACGCCAATGATCGCGCATTCCGCTGAGGGTTTGCGGAGAAAATTGATGTTCAAATTGGTGGTAACGGCTAAGGGTACGATACCGATTTCATTGAGTACCGCGACATACATGGCAACGTCGGCGACCGTCATCAAGACCGGGCCTGATACCGTGCCGCCCGGACGCAAATGGGCGTCGCTAATATCTTGCCTGACAGTGGTGCTCTTATCCCCTAAGGACACGACCTTGACCGTGCTTTGCGGGAATTCGCGGTCAAGAAAGGCTTGCATAGCTTCAATTTGCATCATGGTGTTGTGCTCCCGTCCTTCATTTATAAAAACTTAAGGACGCCTTGAATATTAATCACGCGCTCTGTGCTTAAGTTTCTGTAGAATTTATTGATCGATTGTTGCAGCAGCCCTCGTGCTATTTCTAGCCACTTTCGGGGAAATGCTTTATGTTCCTCATTATGCCTTAAACCTATTCTTACTTTGTGAGTGCACTATGTCCAACCAAAAACCTATGCGTCGTGGATTCCTAAAAACTCTCGGTGGCCTGAGCGCGGGTCTTGCCGCATTTGGTGCAACACAAGTACAGGCGCAGGGCAAAGCCGGTGCTGGTGCTCTGACTCGCCCTAAAGGCGGTAAATACATGGGAGACTTCATTGCGCCTAAGCTCGACAAAGTGAAAGTCGCCATCATTGGTGTCGGCGCGCGAGGATCAGGCCATGCTTCCCAGCTTGCTGAGATCGAAGGGGTACAGTTCGTCGGTATTGCTGATGTGGTGGAGGCACGCGCACGCAAATCTGAAGTTGCAGTCGCAAAATTTGGACATACACCTAAAGTTTATTTTGGCGATGAGAACGGCTGGCGCACGATGTTGGCAGAAACCAAACCAGATGCCGTGTTTATCGCGACGCCATGGAATACGCATGCACCGATGGCCATCGCCAGCATGAAAGCTGGCGCCCATGCTTTTGTCGAAGTGCCGATGGCAACTACCATCAAAGATTTGTGGGAGATGGTCGATACTTCTGAGGCGACTGGTCGTCATTGCATGATGATGGAAAATGTTAACTACGGGCGTGAGGAATTGTTGTACCTAAATATGGTGCGCCAAGGAGTGCTAGGTGATTTGTTGCACGCAGAAGCTGCCTATATCCATGCATTGCGCTTTCAGATGGAAAATGGAGATTCGACAGGCTCTTGGCGTACTTTCGAATACGCGAAACGCAATGGCAATTTGTATCCTACCCATGGTTTGGGACCAGTCGCTCAGTACATGAACTTAGCGCGTGGTGAAGATA
The DNA here is from genome assembly GCF_014284155.1 of Affinundibacterium nitidum. Classification (GTDB taxonomy): domain Bacteria; phylum Pseudomonadota; class Gammaproteobacteria; order Burkholderiales; family Burkholderiaceae_D; genus Undibacterium; species Undibacterium nitidum. Next base: position 50,390 of record NZ_JACOFZ010000013.1, on the reverse strand, counting down.
ACTTCGGTCGTATCACTTCATTCTCATCGCCCGCCAAAGGCCGTGCCGCTTATGCACAGAAGTCGACAAAACTGACTTCACCCAAATTCAAAGAGCTCGATTTCAAAGGTGGCGATATCAATACTTCGATTATCAAGACGCAGCTCGGGCGTACCATCATGGTGCAATGGGATGAAACCACACCACGCCCATACACCCGTCACAATATGATACAAGGTGTGAATGGCGTGTTAGCAGGGTTCCCCAATCGTATTTCGGTGGAAGGCATTACCAGCAACTATCACAAGTGGGCAGAAGGCAAAGATTGGGAAGCGATCGCACAAAAGTATGAGCATCCTTTGTACGTCCGTCTAGGTGAGCTGGCGACGAAGATGGGTGGCCATGGCGGCATGGACTTTTTGATGTTATATCGCATTATCGAATGCTTACGTAATGGCGAGGCGCTCGACCAAAACGTGTACGAAGGCGCTTTCTGGTCAGCAGTGGGGCCATTGAGTGAGAAGTCGGTAGCTGAGGACGGTAGCTCACAAGTCTTCCCCGATTTCACGCGCGGCGACTGGAAGCGCACCCATCCTTTGAAAATTATTGCTTAAAATTGGAATAGAAAATAGACGCCGATTACTAGGGCGAATGCATTAGCGCCGCGGTAGTAGAGCGGCGTTTTTTCTTGCTCATTTTGTAGGTGTTTCAACATCCAGAAAACGCTGATGCATAGGCCAATAAAGAGTAGCTGGCCTAGCTCAATACCGAGATTGAATCCGATTAGGCTCCACCAGCGGTGATGGCTATTGATAACCATATCGCTGATACTCGATGCAAATCCGAGCCCGTGAAAGAGACCACAAAAGAACACTGCGATTAAACGAAAGTTTGACGGTAACTCTTTTTTAATCAAATTGAGGCTCGCCATGAATACAATGCTGGCGGCAATCGCAGGCTCGTACCATTGCGTCGACGTTGGTATCACGTCCATTAAAGACAGTATAAAAGTCGCGCTGTGAGCAAGTGTAAATGCAGTTGTTACCAACAGCATGTGACGCCAAGTCGCGGCGACTGCAACGATGCTCAGTAAAAAGGCCAAATGATCCCAGCCCGTTAATATATGGTGTAGCCCCGTGTTGATGAAATCAACCAGAACTTGATGTGGCTCGCGAAAAAAACGGTGTTGTAGGTGACCTGGGCGCAAGATAACGATCTCTTGTTCCGCATCACGGATTGCCTTGATTGTTAATTGCTGTTCTCCAGTTCGCTTTCCAAAAAAATTGGCCTTAATCTCGAGTGCTTGCGGTGCTGTTGTAAACGAAAATTTGATGAGCACCAGAAAAAAACGTGCACCATCGTTGGTATTGCCAATGTTCTCTTGGCTGTGCTTGTCTTCACTCTCTGCATTGATTTGTATGAAATCAATCGTTCCCGCTTGAGTCCCATCGAATAGTTGAACTCTCTCACCGACTTGCTGGGCTATCGCCGATTGGTAGACTGAAGCTTCCAAGGGAGATAGTTTGCCATCCCCATTCTGGTCGCCTTGTTTGAGCGCCGATACAGGAAGCGCTATCGCCACGAAGGCCGATGTTCCTTGGATATTGATACTTCCTTGTTGTGCCGGCATCAGATGTGCGAAAGCATATTGGCTAAAAAATAAGCTTAGAAAAAGGGTGCGAACTAGCAAAGTCTTCATATTGTGAAACGGTAAAAGTAGACCTTGTAGATTTTGCTCAAACAATGTGTAGGAAATATGAATTCCCGTTCATGACTGTTGTGAAGATGTAAGCGATTGTAAGTATTCATTTTCTTCATTTTTTCTTCATATTTGTTTTGCAAACTGGCTCACCAATAAGGCCCTTTCTTATCGTTGTGTAGTGATGAGAATCCTTTTACAAAACTTTCGCTAGGATTAAGAATGAAAAAGAATTACTTCAAACTAGTACTTTGCTTACTGTGCGCGATACCGGTGTTAACAGCTTGTGGTGGTACTGAACAGAGTGTTAGTACAGCAACGATTGCGCTCGCCCCAGCGCCAGCCTCTGTGACTAATACGGCGAATTTCCCTGCGCCGCGTGCAAACTATGCGCTCACCAAAATGGGTAACCAAATTACGGTGACGGATCTCGTTGGAAGTACCGGAAGCCAAACGCTGACTGATGCGAGCAAGTTGAATTTCGCCGATATGAGCATCAATTTGCGCGTTGGCGACATCGCTCAGAAGATGTCCGAGGCGAATTTACAGTCCTTAATCGAACTCTATATCGCTTTCTTTAATCGAAGCCCTGATGCTGATGGCTTGGCGTATTGGATGGAAACCATGCAGGCCGGAGGGAGTCTGGAGCGAATTGCAGAGAGCTTTTATGAAGCAGGGAAACTCTATCCGCAGTTGACAGGGTATTCAGAAACGATGAACCCGCAGGAGTTTATTCGAGTGGTGTATAAGAACGTATTGGGTAGAACAGGGTCCACTGCGCCTACCGATAGCGAAGTCAATTATTGGGCAAATGAAGTTAGCGCCGGACGTTTTACAAAAGCCTCTGTCATCAACGCGATGCTGGTGTCTGCGCGTACTTTTGCCAAAGATCCTGAATACGGATGGGTTACTACGCTACTCAATAACAAGGTCAATATTGGGCGATATTTGTCCGTCGAGCAGGGAATAAGTTATCTGAACGATAGCGATAATATTAGTAAATCTATGGCCGTGATCGCAGCAATTACTAAAGACGATACGAGTAAAGCCTTATCCTTGGTTGGCTTAGGACAAGATGACTTTTCTTTGTTGCCAAGTCGTACCGATATACCTAAGATAATCGCACTCGGTAAAGGTGACGGCGTATTGTCGGTCTTGTTTGATGCGTCTTTAGCGGCGAACAATAGTGGAAGTGTTTATGTCATCAATTGCTCAGCTGCAGGAAAGACAGTCAGTGCGAGCGGTAGTAGTAGCCTCATCCGTGTCACAGGTCTGGTCAATGGTGTGGCCTATGCGTGTACGCTGAATAGCCGCAGTGGCACTATTTTAGGGACGGCTTCTGTACCTGCGATTGGGACACCGACAGCGTTTTCCAGTTTGGTCGAATTTAAAGGCAATGTCGTGCTAGGAGCTCCGACTAACGAAGCGGTCATCGCTAACGTTCTCTCTCCGACTGAAAATTGGAATGTCATCGTTTCTTACGGGCGAATCAGCGGCACCTACGAAAAGAAAACATCGATTCGTAACTTGTTAGCTGGCGTGCCAACCGAAATCAATTTAGAAGGCTTGGCCGCAGACAGTGCTTATTTTTATCGACTGCATCTACTCAATAGTAGCAACGTTGAAATTGGAACGACCTCAGAAAGTCGCTTCCACACGGCGCGCTCAATTGGGTCCAGTTTTAGCTTTACGATTCAGGGCGACTCGCATCCTGAAAGACCAAGCGAATTTAGCAGTAGCTTGTACACACGCACTTTGCAAACAGCGGCTGCTGACCAAGCTGATTTTCATATCACCCTTGGCGATGATTTTAGTGTCGACACTTTAGATCCTGCAACCGTAACTAAGGCTCAGGTCGTTGAACGTTATACCTTGCAACGTCCGTATTTAGGTCTCATTGGACGTTCCTCGCCGGTGTTTTTGGTCAACGGCAATCATGAGCAATCTGCTGGCTACTTATTGAATGGCACCGAAAACAATGTCGCAGTATGGGCGCAAAATGCACGCAATATGTACTACACGCAACCTGCACCTAATAATTTTTATAGTGGGAATACTCAATTTTTACCGTTCATTGGACAGCCACGAAATTACTATTCTTGGACTTGGGGCGATGCTCTCTTTGTCGCCATTGATCCCTACTTGCCATCAACCGTGCCACTCGCCACCATTTTTGGTAATACTCCACTTAACACTGATATTTGGGCAGTAACGCATGGCGACGCGCAATACCAGTGGTTGAAGGCGACCTTGGAACAAAGCAAAGCAAAATACAAGTTTGTGTTCGCTCACCACGTGATGGGTGCTAACCGAGGTGGGGTAGAAGTTGCCAACTTAGCAGAGTGGGGTGGATACAATAAAAACGGTGTGAACGAATTTGCGCAGAAAAGACCTACTTGGTCCTTACCGATTCACCAATTGATGGTGGCGAATAAAGTGACCGCCTTCTTCCAAGGACATGATCATGTGTGGGTACGTCAACAGTTAGATGGAGTGACTTACCAAACTTTGTCAGAGCCAGCGAACCCTAACTACAACTTTTCTGAATTTTCATCGTCATTCTTGTCCGGCGATAAATTTCCGAATTCAGGTTACACCCGAGTCAATGTGTCTACCTCTGGTGTGAAAGTAGACTACGTACGGACTTATTTGCCAGCCGATGAGGGCGTAGGTAAAACGAATGGTAGCGTGGCGTTTAGTTACACGATTGCTCCAGTTAGTGTGGTGAGTGGCACTAGTTCTACGCAAGGTGTTGGCTGTAATCTCAGCTATTCTGGTTTCAATAGTAGTACTAGGGTTAATGCCAACAGTATCTATAACTGGAGCTGTAGCGACAGCAAGCGAATATTGTCGGGTAATGACATTCCAGATCATGCGGTCACTACCGGTAATTTTGCGACACCGATGTCCGCGCAAAACATTAACGTCACAATGCCGATAGCGCCCGTCCTTGCGACCAAAACGCCAACGACGATCATAGGTTATGCCAACAATAGTGTGAAGTTCGATCCTGCGACGGCTGGTTCTTGTTCATCGACCGCAACTTCTACCGCAAACAATGGTGGTTGCGTGATGGTGGGGGGAAGTGGGCCTTGGATTTTGGAAGCAATAGGCGGTGCGTTCGTGTTTGGTACGGATGAAAGCAATGCGCACGTGCAGCCCAACGGACAATATCATTATCACGGCATGCCAGAAGGCATTTTGAATAAACTTAATAAAGGCACGGCGATGAGTCTGGTGGGTTTCGCGGTGGATGGTTTCCCTATCTATGCGAGATATGGGTACATCAACAGTAACGATAGTAATTCGGGAATCAAGGTCTTGGCCTCAAGTTATCGTAAGAAGTCAACACCAGATGCAGGGCGCCCATCGACAAACATTTTCCCTATGGGTACCTTCACGCCTGATTATGAGTATGTGTCTGGATTAGGAGATCTTGATGAGTGTAACGGTCGATTCGGTGTCACACCTGAATTTCCGAAGGGCATTTACTACTACATGATTACTGATTCTTTCCCCTATATTCAACGATGCACAAAGGGAGCGAAGTAAGGTTTTTGTGAGTGCATGATGTTGAAGAGGCATTTTCAACATCATGGTAGAAACCTGAATAGCCACGATGATGCTGATCTGCATTTGCGCACTGAGTGCAGATCTGGCATAAACTTTATTTTGCTTGTGGTACCCAATTCATGAAGCTATCTTTCATTTCTAATTTAGCTTTCTTGAAAGGGATCTTGATATCGATTTTGCTCTCGGATTCGATTGGCAAGCTCGGGCTATTTGCTTCCATTTGATAGAGCGTGGTGATCGTTCCTTCGAATGCTAAGGGCATGCTCATTTCAAGTACGCGTTTTTGAATCGAACCGCTTGCAGGATCGGCCCAAATTCTAAGCGTACCCGCGGATTGCGTGATTTCGAAAACAACGCTGGGTTTGCCGTTGAGCGATTGATTATCACTACGTTTGAATTTCGCATTCGGGGAGAAAAATTCTGCTTCAGCTGGCGCAAACATTTCTTCGAGGTCGAAGGCGACTGGTTTTTTGCTCGCATCTTTTGGCGGCGGCGTAATACTCAGGACGGTGTATTGTGCCTTTCCTTTTTCCCATCCACTGAGTTGTTTCTTGATCGTGATGGTCTTTGTAGGATCACCGTCTTTGGTCGCATGAATAAGCTGCTCCACGTCTTTCGCTGCCCACTTTTTTGTTTCTTGGTTGGAGGCGATGACCTTGGTCCAAAGTGGATCGGCATCAGCAGCCAAACTTGCTTGGACGGGTGCAAGAACGAACATCAATGCGACGGCAAGATTCTTTAGATTCATTATTTTACCTAGTAGGTTGAGAGACCAAATTGTTCAAGCTTCAGCCGCCCTATTTTGCGTTTGTTTCCTTGCTCTCACTGTTGACCGTTTGCCGTGCAAAATCGACCTCCATGGTCAGGAATTGCTGTGTGATCCCGGTGTGAACCTTTGCCTTCCATTTTCCTTTTCGTGAAAATTCAGTTTCGATTTTCTCAATTAAGGTGATCAGTTTTTGAGGTGTATCGTGGGTCTTGCCATTGACCTTCGCCACCGACGGTTTTGAGGGGGCACACGTCAGCTCAATTTCGGATTTGATGAGCGCGCAAAATTTTTCTTTATCAGCAGCATCGTCGGTTTTCACTTGAATGCTGTAATTGATATTTTCCGGCTCTTTGTCTCGACCTATCATGGCCTGCACGATTTTTGAAACACCAATTTCTTTGATCGTACTGTCACGATTTGTGTTGGGTGATGGAGTGGAAGCTAGGGTGAGAAATAAAATTGCAGAGGTAATCATTGGCTGGCCTATTCTACAAAGCGAGTCAGCAGCCGATTAAGTTCGCATTTGCTGAGACTCTACATGTTTAAGGATGCAAAAAATACATGTAAATAAATAAAAAGACAAGCTTTTTGATCAAATTTATGCAAATGTTTACTCAGGTTAAATACCTTTACTGCAGGGCTCAGAATCACCGCCATTCAACTCTTCCATCATCGCATCAATAAACACACGGGTTCTGGCTGGCATAAGGCGTCTGCCTGGAAACACGGCCCAAGCGTTGAACTCGGGAGAATGCCATTGCGGTAGGATGCGGATCAAACTTCCGTCATGCACATGACAGCGCGCGAATTGCTCAGACAAAAGTGCAATGCCCATACCCTCGAGCGCTAGTCTTCGTAGCATTTCTGGAGAATTAGCAGTAGCAATGCCGGGCGGCACACCTTCCCAAGTTTGATCTCCTGACTTGAGTTTCCAAACCGCGGGGTCGCCATTACGCGCCAGTAATCGTAAAGTTTTGTGTTCCATTAGTGCTTCCGGTTCTTCAGGTTCACCAAACTGGGCTAGATAGTTCGGTGCCGCGTACAGACTGGCTGAAAACACCGCTAAGAGTTTGGCCGCTAGAGAAGCGTCGTCGGGTAGGGTGCCCATGCGAATCGCTAAATCGAAATTCTCACCGATGATATCGACGCGTCGCGGTGTCAGATCCATTTCCAAAGTAATCGCCGGATACTTCTGCATAAAGCGTACGAGTAACGAGGTCATGGTGTTGTTGGCGAAGTCGGCTGGCATCGAAACACGCAAACGACCACTGGGTTCGGAATGCCGAAGCTGGGTTAAGGCGAGCGTCGCTTCGACTTCTTCGGTGACTTGTTGAGCATGGGCTAACACGCTATTGCCGAAATCAGTTACTACGAGCTTACGGGTTGTCCGCAGAAGTAAGCGCTCCCCTAGCTGGGTTTCTAAGGCACTCATGCGGCGCGAGAGTGTGGACTTTGGAATGGCTAATCGTTGTGCTGCTTTGCTGAAGCTGCCCTCTTGCACCACACGGGCAAACAGCAATAAGTCGTTGGGGTCGAGTTGCATGGTCTTCCTTATTGGTTCAAATATGGAACAATCATATCCATTTTATAGTCTTCCGCATAGTTTTTGGAACGTATAAAGTGTGCTTACTTTCAACGCAGCGACCCAAATGAGTGATCGCTGAATTAACGACAAGGAGCGACACCATGAACATTTTGCAAATTAATTCCAGCGCCCGCGTAGCCGGTTCCCATTCCACTAACTTGGCAAATCAAGTCAGTGCACGTTTGCAGGAACAACATGCCAACGCCAATTTCAAACTGCGCGATTTAGCGATTACGCCTCAACCAGCTTTGGACGAAACAGCCTTACAAGCATTGTTCACGCCAGCAGATAAACGTAGTCCAGAACAAGCGGCTCGCGTTGCATTGGATGATGCTTTGATTGCAGAGATCCAAGCCGCAGACGTGTTGGTGATTGGTGCGCCGATGTATAACTTTGGTATCTCATCACAATTAAAAAACTGGATTGATGCGATTTCCCGAGCAGGCGTCACTTTCCGCTACACTGCCACTGGCCCAGAAGGTTTGCTGAAAGGTAAAAAAGTGTACGTGGTGTTAACCCGCGGTGGCTTGTATCGCAACACACCGAACGATACGCAAATGCCATACTTGAAAGCTTTCTTTGCTTTCCTCGGCATGACCGATGTGGAATTTATTTACGCTGAAGGCTTGGCGATGGGCACCGAAGGTGAACAACGCGCCATTAGCGAAGCACAATCGCAGATTGAAGCCTTGGTTGCATAATTAGTTGGCCAGACTTTTGCGCTGGCCAAAACATCACAACAGAAAGAGAGTAGTACCATGAAAACCGTCGTCACTTCAGAAATCATCCAACAATCGCGCGCAGTTGAGCAATTGGTGGTGGGTCAGGCCACCTCCGATGGCGCTGGCGTGAAGTTGACTCGTGTCCTAACACAGCCTTACCAGTATCGCCTCGATCCCTTCTTGATGCTCGACGCCTTTGGTAGTGATAATCCAGATGAGTACATCGCTGGCTTTCCCGACCACCCGCATCGTGGCTTCGAAACGATTACTTATATGCTAGAAGGTCGCATGCGTCATCGCGATAGTGCTGGCAATGAGGGGTTGCTGGAGAACGGTGGCGTGCAATGGATGACGGCGGGTCGTGGTGTGATTCACTCTGAACTGCCTGAGCAAGAACATGGCCGTATGGAAGGTTTTCAGTTGTGGTTGAACTTGGCAGCCAAAGACAAAATGACACCAGCGTGGTATCGCGATTTTAAGGCAGCAGACATTCCTGAAATCGAAACATCTGCTGGCGTGGTTGCCCGTGTGATCGCGGGGCAAAGCCACGGCGTTGCTGGTGCCATGTATCGCGTCACAACCGAGCCTATCTATCTCGATGTGCATATGCCAGCAGAATCAAGTTTCACCCAAGCGATTCCTGCTGACTTCAATGCATTCATTTATGTGTATCGCGGAGAAGTGAAAATCGGTCAACAACAAGTGCCTTTGCAAAGAATGGCGATCTTGAAGAAATGGCCGATGGCGGATGGTGTCACCATCACGGCGAGCGATGATGCCCGTTTGATCTTGGTTGCTGGGCGTCCTTTGGGTGAAACCATCGCTCAATACGGACCTTTCGTGATGAACTCGCAAGAGGAAATCTTCAAAGCAATTGATGACTTCCGTCACGGACGCTTGGTCGATACGATCACCACCAATCTGGGACAAGGCATTTAGCAAGTCTCACCAAAACGAACTGGCAGCAAAACCAAGGAGCATCCTCGTGATGCTCGTGGGTGAATTTACGCCCGCATTTTTGAAACGAATCAACAACACAAACTTTAGACTCCATTTTGGAAGGAAACGAACATGAAAACCATAGAAAAAACTCTCCCTATTCTCGCCCGTATTTTGATTGCGCTGATCTTCGTACTCTCCGGCGCCAGCAAGATCGCTAGCTTCGACGGCACCGTCGGCTATATTGCAAGTAAAGGTTTGCCATTGGCGAGTATCGCCGCAGTCATGGCAATTATTGTTGAACTGGGTGGTGGTCTGATGTTGGTGTTTGCCTACCGCGCTCGTTTAGCGGCATTCTTGTTGGCGGGGTTCACGGTAGTAGCTGCCTTCATCTTCCACAATTTTTGGGCGATGCCAGCCGATGAAATGCAAAATCAAATGATTCACTTCATGAAGAACTTGGCGCTTGCCGGTGGTTTGTTGATGGTCGTAGTCCATGGTGCATCTGCTAAAGCGGAATAAAAAAAGAGATAGCCTTGATCGGCTATCTCTTTCATTTTGACTAGTTAAAAGACGATTCTAGCTAGTCACTCTCTTAGTAAGACGCAGCACCAATAGCGGAAACCTCTTTACCATCGCTAATCCAGTGCTCATTATTGGCTGAGAAATAAGTAATCATCACTTGAAGTTGATGATCACGGAGCTTCTTATCAAAGGCCAATGCGGAATCTGGGTCAGTGATGGAAATGCCAATCACTGTTTCGCCAGGCATGACTTTTTGCCCAACCAAAGGCAAGCTCTTCCAGACTAAGTTTTTATCTGGGCCTAAGACCGCTTCCAGTGCTGTCTTGGCGTCTGCCACCGCTTGGCCATCAAGTAAAATTTCAATCTTCTTGATAATACCGTAGCCTGTTCCTCGATTACGAATGAGCCAGCGGAAGCCATGCTCATCGATCTCGATGGTCCAACCTATGATAGGAAAGCCCAAGCCTTGACGTTGCGGTAGTGCACGTTGACGTTGTGGCAGATCGCGTTGAGAACGCAGATATAAATAGCCTGCAATAATGCCGAAGAAAATAATACCTATCGCAACGATAAAAGGTAGGTTTCCCTTTGAAAGACTGGTGAGGTAGGGATCATAGAACAGTAAGAGCAAAAAGATCAGCAAGGGTGGCACAACATTAAAAGCCAATACCCACAAGAAATAGCGTTTGACGAGTGTTTGCACTTCACAGTACTTCGCAAACAAAAAGGCGAGCACGATGGCGATCAGTAGGAATGCTGTTAATGCCAGCTGTAAATACCATCGATTAACACAGGCGAAACGCGCAAGCGGAGAAGGTAAATTGCCAACTTGATTGGAATCACGGAAATTACGCAAAATACAGAGTGAGATTTGCTTGCCGCGATAGCACGACTCGTTGAGGTTAGTGCTTGAGATCGCGATATTGTCGAAATCGGGCGCCCATAAACCGATACCACCAAAATTATCGCTGGCGTATACCACGTCGTCTTCGAACTGCTGCCAGTTATGATTATCGAACTGCATCACAGGAACCACGCTACGTAAGAATTCCGCGCGTGCATTTCCATGCAAGCCAGGTTCACTTTCAATGTTAGCGCGCAACTGTTTTTTAGCATCTGTACTCGGTTCGTTGAGCAAGATCAGTAAATATTCATCGATCGCTTCTCGATTAACTGTGGTTCCCTGCTGAGGCGCGATCTTTTTGAGTTTGATGAGATTTGAAAGTGAAAATGCGCCTTGCTTGCCATCAGATTCATCGTTTAATACGTCTTGTGCCACCACGATGTTGATCCAGACTTTGTCCTTGGCCAGTTCTTTACGAAGCGTCATAAAGAATTCATTAAACAATAAGGCTGAATCCGCATCATTTGGATAATTCTGGAAGTATATTGATACTCCATCGCCACGCGTCATTGGTGCCGACATACCTAGTGTGAAAATAGGACGGAGGCGCGATCCTGTATCGTTCAAACGAGTACGCAATAAGTGACTGATGTTGCTAACCAACTTCCTCAACACAGCTTGTTTGTTCTCACGTGAATAGCGCTTCCAATCTCCATTCCAATCATTCTTTTGGATCAACCAATCGACTTTTGAATTGTATTGATGCGCAAGACGAATGAATTGATTTTGTTCAGCAGACCCGTCTTTGACATCAAATGGTACTTGGCCTAGTCGCAGGTCACCCACGTTGTCCACGCTCAAGCCGTAGTAGGCAACGCGATTGAGCACATGAAAGTTCATGGTTTGCGGTGTTTTTAGATTATTCCAATACGGATAGAAACCATATACAACACCCGCAAAATCATCGAGTGCACAGCCGCAATCTCCGCCCTTTAGTGTGATCGGTGCAATCTCATCTGGGATGCGCTTCTTGGCCATATTTTCAATCGCAATCGCCAGATAATTGAGATAGATGTCGGAGATCAAGCGCCGACTGTTTTGTAAGGTTGGCTTGTCGCATTGACTGACTTGCAAGCGCAGCCGACGAAGTTCGTCAAAGGCTTTCTTCAGGTCAAAAGTGAGGTCGACTTTGCCGTCTATAGTTTGGGGCTGCAGTGCAGAGATATCTTTGACCAATAGCTCAAACTCCTCGTCGGGCATGCGCAGGCTCGCAACATAGGGATTGCTAGTCGGTGAATTCATCTTGCAAGCACCGATACCCATAATCATTTTCGATATCGCTGCGTGCCGAAGCAAACTAATTTCAGGGTAGCTGACGTCTTTAATCTCCCCCAGTAGGCGAACTAGGACAGCGGGGATGCCGGTATTTTGCACTTGTCCCTTTAACTGAACCTTGATGTTTGCGATGGCTTGCGCGGTAAGGTGGATGTTATCAAACACGCGTGATGCTTCGGCCACTGCTTCACGATCGTCTTCTGTCAGTAATAGTGTTTCACTTGCAAATTTTTCGGTCATAAAGGAATCGAATAATTCACGAGTTTTGAAGTAGACAGTACCTTGTAAGCGCAATTCATCAATTACAGCCGTTGGAAATTCGCTGGTTTCTTTGAGTCTTTGTAATGCCGCTTCATTAATAAGGAAGCCATCAAAATCAGCAGCATTGCGTTCGATCAGCGGCCAAATTTGATTGACCAAATGATCGCGTCCACCAAGCGCCTGTTTCACCGCAACACGAAGAGCTTCACTCGAGTTGAATTCTTTGTCTTTGAGTGTAGTCAGAATCTGTACTACCTGGTCCTTCCCGCCTAAAATATCGAGGTCGTTTTGATTCAGCTTGTAGTAGAAAAAGGCGCTTTCGTCGAGCACTGGTTTTGGTGCGGCACGTGGTGCTGTTTTTCGCTGACCGCGGAAACGATTGACTAAGTCGATCAATTCCTTATCGCTGCCTTGACGTCGCACTTGGAAATCCGCCTGTTTTTGTTTTTCGTTTTGCATGAAGTCCCATGCTTCAAACTCTGGGCTCATCAAAATCGTAAGTTCATCCTTATGTTTGGCAGCAAATAGAGCTATACGATCAACGTTTTGCGCGAGCTTCTCAGCATAGTCGCCTTCGGTAATGACCTTAAAACTGAAGCCAAAGCGTTGTAACCATGAGAGCGTGATCGGGCCCACGATGCCGTCATTGAGCGGATCACCTTTGAGCGCATAATCATGTTGCCAATCTGGGAGTAAACGATAAATAGACTCGAGCTGTTTTTGCATTTTCAAGACGACTTCTTTGCTCAGACCCTTGAAGTGTTCTTGTTTGATATTGCGGTTATAGCCCACGATGTTGACGGTGCGGCTGCTAACAGCTTTTGCTTTAGGTTTAGCATCGCCATCTGCACTAGACGTTCCGGCAGCGCTGCTGCTGCTCGCCTTGCTTGAGCTGGCTGCGCCACTCGCCGCAGTGGTGATTTCGATTTGCGCAGCATAGGCTTGGCTTGTGCAGAGCAAGGTACTGGCCAATAGGCATGCCAATGCAAGCGAGTTGGAATTGAACTTGAGTAATCGTTTCACAGTGTTTTCCCATCCTTCATTAATTCTCTGCCGATACCGGCAAGCAAATCATCTTGTGTAATCAAATTGCGTTGATTTTTTACTGCGCGAATGGCGGCATAGCGTGCAACATTCAATAAGGCACCGCCAGCGAGCTCATAGCGTTCCGCGATTTCGCGAAAATTGACGTCTTTGTCGAGTTTGTCAGTGTTGGCGAATAAACCTTTCCATAGACGTTCTCGTTGAATTGCATCGGGCATCGCGAAATACACTTCGCTCTGGAAGCGTCGCGCAAATGCGGCGTCGATATTTGCCTTAAGATTAGTCGCCAGAATAACGACGCCAGGGAAGTCTTCAACGCGCTGCAAGAGGTAAGAAATCTCTTGATTTGCATGCCTATCGTTCGAACTACTTGCCTGATTACGTTTGCCAAATAGTGAATCAGCTTCATCGAAAAAAAGTATCCAATTCTTGTTCTGCGCTTGATCAAATACCCCGGCAAGATTTTTTTCGGTCTCCCCTATATATTTTGATACCACCATCGACAGGTCGATACGATAGACGTCGAGTGCGAGCGCTTTCCCGATGAGACTGGCCGTAAGTGTTTTACCTGTACCAGGGGGGCCATAAAACATAGCGCGATAGCCAGGCTTGAGAGATTTTTCCAATCCCCAGTTACGCAAAATTTCTTGAGGTTGGCGCAGCCAGGTGACGATATTGTTGACTTCGTCCATGACCTCTGGATTCAAAACAAGGTCAGACCAAGAAAGCTGGGTTTGCATTAACTTGGCCGGAAAGTTTGCACTAAAGTCTGGCTTGTGGACTTCACCATCAGCTAGCAACTGTAAAAATTCATGGCTCAGCTGCAGCGTGGCACTGAAGATGGGTTCTCCACTGGCTTGTTGGTCTAGTTTGATGATGCCGTTACGAATCAGGGTGTGCCCTTCCTTAAACAGACGTGCAACCGCGAAGCGTTTACTTAAATTGCTGCCAGCTAAAATAAAGGATGCCGTTTCGCACGTAGGCAAGAAGCCTATATGTGACTTTCCTCGCCAACCACCAATTTCACTATATGCTCGACCGAGTGCAGCATTTTGCAATGAAAACAAATCGAGGACTTGTGGTCGAATATGTGGCATCAGTGCCAGCATTAATACGATGCGTTCCGAGAAGCCAAAACTATAGTCGCTAACCACTTTGGCGTAGGGGCTCTGTGCTGGATCGAGTTTGGGAGCTGGACATAGCTCGGACAGATCAACATCTTGTTCATTATGCTGAAAGTAAGATTCGAAACGTCGCTCACACACATTGGTAAGCCAAGTGATTTCTTGTTCTAGTGCGCTGGTATCGATGATGGTGTTATTCATTCTCTTAAATTCTTATCTGTTAACGCCAAGTGACGTGTAAAGGAGCGCGCATCCAAGGAAATTTGATCATGGCGAAACTCCACGGTAGTCTGTCGAGTAACATGTCAAAACTTGAACTTGGTATTCTGAGTTGCCAGCTTTCGTCGACGAAACTCAGCTGGCCTTCGCGCACCAAGAAAGTTTGGCGCAAGCCAGCAATTGAGGTCTTACCTAATGCACTCCAATTGGCAATCACGCCCATTAACATTTGTTCTGTAACATTTATCTCGTGATCCGTGATGTCGATACTTGCAATAATAGGGACGCCGCCATGTATGCCACATAAGAGCTTGTTTAGTGCTAAGCGATATTCAGGTGTAGCCTGTTCTCCAGTGACTACGTATTGCAAAATATGGACTGCTCGCTCGGCTGCACCATCGTTGACAAAGGTCCCATCGCGTGTCAGCTCGAGGATGTTGAACAGGCGCTGAATATACGGTGCGATGATGACCATGCCAGCATTGAGAACATTGCTTTCGCCATATGGTATTTCTTCTTCCTCGCCTAACAGGCGCGCTTTCTTTTTGATTGATTGTAGCGCCCGTTTCTTTTCCTCTTCTTCAGCTAAGCGTTTGCGAATTTCCTGCGCCCTTTGTTCTTTTGCATAAGCAAGCAGATCACGCAGTCGCTGCTTGGTGTCGAGCCCTTCAGTATTTGTGTTAGCCGCATCATCGTTCTCACTCAATGTGTTTAACACGCCTTTGCTGAAAGATAGCGCAGACTGGCTTGCTCCCGGTTCCTTCATAGCCCAGTAAATCGCCCGCCATGCTTGTGTACTGAGAAAGCCATTCGCTTCGTATAACTTCCACTGTTGCGTCTCTTCGATCGCGCGACACAAGGCGTGGACATGCTGATGGAGTCGCGGATGACATCGATGGAAAAGAAACTCCAAATTGACGGTGTCTACAGCTTCGACCAGGCGTTCAATAACTGCTTTTTCTGACAATAATTTTTCAAGGCGGTGTAGCACTTGAGCTGAGGAACTTATTATGTGCTCGATGCAAAGGCGTATCCAAAGCTTTTCAGTTTGCAGTAATGGAGCATTACTGCGTAACAGAATAGCTAAGCGTTCCAGCTGCGAATTTGGTGCGGTAGCGTCTACTGTGAGGGCACTATCAGCTGCACTCGGATCACCTTGCGCTTCTCGTTTTTCTCTGAGGGACCTCATTTGCTCGGCCAGATACAAACCAGCCTCTGTGTTATCCACCGTTTCCTCTTCACTACTCAAGTACTTAGCGAGTTTGCTCCACATCAGGGTACGAGCATCCGCATCAAACGAAGATGAGATTGCAGCAACCGCTTGATTGAGTAGACTATCGACAGAAAAGGATTGGGTTTGTAGCAGTGATGTTGTTTCCAGTTCAGCCTGGAATGTCGCCTCCAAAGCCTCCCAAGGTGAGGTGAATAAATTTTGTGTTGGTGCTGTATTGTCACCGTCGATCAAAGTACTCGTTAAGATCTGATTCGAGATTTTGCTATCTTCAATCTGCTTAAATGAGGCATCGTGATCGTCATACTGGGCTTTGGATATCGTAAGTAAGGAAGCTACTCTATCTTGATGGCAAAGCGAGCCTAAGCTTTCATAGAGAAGTGAAGTTTTGCTATCGCCTAAACTGAAGTACAGCGCACGTAAATAAAGTGCTTGAGTCTGAGTTTCTTTAGGCCAGAAGCGCATCGCCTGTAGAAGGTGAACGAGATGCTGTGCTGTTGTCTTTTGTACGAGCTGTGTGGTGAACAGCTCATGATAGGTCTTGTTGAGGAGTGCAGAAAATAGTTGTTCCTCTGATAGGCTGAGTCTCCATATTTTGATCATGCTGCTGCCAGCGGCACGCAGATCGATCAGCAGCTCCTTTACAGGCAATGAAAATGCAGCGACCAAATCAAGTAATTTTTCATGCGACTCGGATCGCAATAAACGATCTCTAGTATTCGTCTGATGTAAATAACGCTTCTGCGCTTGCAGTAGGTCTTGCTGATGGTGACGAGTTAATTCCTGCCACACGAGGTCAAGTTTGTTCAAATTAGCCGCAAGAAAAGCTTCCGCAAGTAGTTGTGGCAAGGCTTCACGCCAGCCCTTCGGTAGTGGCGAATGTATTGATGTAGTAGCGTCTTTCCCCTGCATCGTCGTATTGGGCGCATGTACTTGTTTTGTTTGGTCGGTGCGATCCAAACCTAACTCGAGGGCTTGCTTTAGCGCCCGGCGATTGTCGGTGTCTTCAAGTAAGTAGGGGAGTAAATCTGGAGTAAGGCCAAAGTGACTCAGCAATAGTGGAGCGACGACTTCCGTTTGGTGCTGAGCTTCATACTGGACGACTGCACGTAACAGAGCGAGAATCTGAATTGGACTTGCCTGCATCAGATGGGCTCGCGTCTCTTGAGCGATGATCGATCGCTGCAACTCGGAGAATGACAAACTTGAGGTTTGGACGCGCTGTATAACATCACTCAAATACAAATCTAAGTATCGACGCACGTTATCTTGTTGCAGGAAGCGCATCCATGCTCGGAAATGCTGATCGGCGGCATCATCAACTTTGCTGACTGCAAGTAATTCTTCCAGTTTTTGGAGGAGATTTCTAGCGGAGCTGGTTGTATCTCTTTTCGTATCTGTTTTGAACTGATCGCGAAACAACATTTCTTCCAAATCGATCTCTTGATCCGACACCAAGCACTGCAAACTTAGATGCAGAAATTGCCGTGGATTTGACGCTCTGAGCGCGTGCTTCTCTACACTGTGTAAGAAGGCCTCAGCATACTCGTGCGCTTGCATGGCACGCTGGCCGTAGAGTTTTAGTAAGCGATGCAGATCATCGACATGTAGTTGTTCAGCATTTGCAGAGAATAAGAGCGCCTGTATTGATTTTTTTATGTCCAACCAACTTATGCCGGTTGCCCATTCTTGTTCGATACGCGCTAGGTCGACCTCTAATGCGCGATCTGAATCTGTTCCTGCTGCCGCCGTCTGTGCCTTGTTGTTGGGGACAATGAATTCATCATCTAATAGAAAGTCGAACTCACTTGCACTGAGATTCGACGGCGATTGGCTTCGTAGTTGGTCGATCCTACTTGCCTGTTGTTGTGTATTTAGTTCCCATGCCAACAATTCTTCGAGTTCGCTGATACTAAGGTCCATTCGTGACCGAACCGTTTCCAAAATGCTTTCCAACAATCGAGTCGGTGAATAACACCGATCACAAGCATTGAATGCTTGATCGAGAAAGCTGGCCCGGAGTTCGTCCGTCAGATTTGATGCCTGATTCACCCACCATTGCAGGACTTGCCTTAATTCTTGGACTTCGAGAGCAAGTTCTTGCAAACTCAATCGGCCCTGTTGCCAGTCTCGGAAATCTCTAAGCAACTGAGGCCTGACCTGAGGCTTGACCAGCGAATCAAAATCTCGATTAGTAGTGTTGATGTCTGAGTGATCATTGATGCGTGAACTCGCTCGGTCCAATCCGCTTGATTGCACAATCGGCAGTACGGTTGGCAATGCTTTGCGTAAACGCTCTTCTAAAGATGATGAAGGCGCAAGCTCGAAGGCCTCATTTATGGAGTTATTATTTAGACGTGTAACTGAGGCGAGAGCCGATGTGATCTCTTCGCGGATGTTCGAACGCCCAATATGTCTTCGTTGTTGGGTTGGGTGCGCGAGAACGTAATGAAGGAGACCGTGCTGTAGTTCTAGCGTGCTGCTGTCTATATTCGGTAACGCGCTTCTTAACCATTCCCGTAAGAGCTCAGGATGTCGAACAAGTTCTCTTAAGACTTTCGCTAAATCTGGCCTCAGAGTGTCGACGATGGCGAGTTTCTGCTCTAGATTCAGTTTTGCTACCAAATCAAGACGCTCTGAGGCGCTTAAATTCTGGAACTGTTTAATCGAGGCAAGTATGGTCTTTGCTGATTCGGTTAATGGTGTTGGCGACGCTAACTGTAAATTGTTGAGCGTTTCCTTGAATTGCTGCGAAGTGGAAGTAAGTGCCGTTTGCAAGTTAGCGATCATCGCCTGTTGGCGGCGTGTCTCGTCATCAAAGTGTTGATGCACTTTATTCAGCTGTAGGACCGCAGTCAACATGTGCTGCGCCGATACGAATTCCTGATTATGGGCTAGTGCGTTTCGCCATACTAAATTCAATAGATCAGATTCCTTGACCCCTAAAATCGTGGCAATCGTTTGCTTATTTCCGAACAAATCCGTGAGTAGTGCGTTCAAGTGGGGTAATAAAAGCGATGACCATTTCAGCAGTGTTGCGTTATCAACCGAGCTTGCGAGACGCTCGCACTGGCGGTTGCCGAACTGCGCAATTGCTTGTTTGATTTCTGCTCGACTCGCCTCTGCCTGGATAAGCTCGTCTGAAACTGCTTGAGTTTGATTCTGAGTAAGTTGTGCGTTTGTTGCAGGGGCGTGTCGGTGCTCCTCAGCAAACTCAATTGCAAAAGCTTGCAGCTGGTTATTTAACAGTCTTAAGGCCAACGGCGATTGTAGTGCTTCCTCCCATACACTGATTAGGTCTGTGGCGTTCAAACTATCTGCAGGCATCGGTAAGGCATACTGTACCAATGCCTGATACTCGTCAGGGCTTGATTTCGTTTTCGCTTGCGCTACCAACTTCTCGACCACCCATTGGCATTGCGGCTGCAAGACTGAGACTAGTTCTAATGCAGATACTGTATCGAGGTGATGCAACCAAGATGGCCAATGACTTTGGTGGAGACTTCGTAAAGTTTGAGGAAGATGGTAAAGAATAGCAGACCAATGTGTGCGCAAACTGGCAAAATCATTCGTGTTTAAGGCGCTGAAAATGCTTTGTAAACTGTCCACGGCCAAGTCAACAGCGGTAGGTTGATTCGAGCGCTTCGGTTCATAGACCTTAAGGTGTTGGTGCAGTTTACGGAGAGTCTCTTTACATTCTTGTTCACCCAAGCGACCTAATCGCGTTAAAGTTTGCGCTTGATCGATTGTGGTTTCATAGTCAGACATGGTTTTCGCAGGATCTTGACCAAGTTGTTGGTACCAGTCTTTGCTGAGTTCGTTGAAGCGAGAACGATTTGAGGTGTCCCGTTGGAACATAAAAAGCCATAGATTCTCAATGTAGGACGGCTTTTGGTCATGCATACTCAGCTCGAGACTGAGCCAATCAAGACAGAGTTCTTTTTCTTCGTTCGCCCACGTTCGCATCTTTTGCCGCAGTAGTAAAAAAAGATCGCTATGATCGAATTGCCGCACCAAGCGAAGTAGCTGTTGCGGTTGACGCGACAATCCATCTAATAACTCTGTAAAACGCGGCGAATTGATCGCCTCTTGTACTAAGCTTTTGTGTCCGTGTCGCGAATTGCCACTCTTTTCCCAGCTAATGCGACCTTCTTTGAGAAATTGAAGTAATTCGTTTTGACTCTCATCCATTTCTTCGGCGACTCGTTCCTTCGCTTGGCGATTCAATCCTAGTTGCTCAAATAGCGCAGCGCTCAATTGGGCGCGGAGGCGTCGACCAATTTCCATTTCAGACATTTCAACACTTACATCGCCAAGGTCTAGTTCGAGTTTTTGTATGCGTGCGATGTGATGTTGGTCTATGTTTGCTTGCAATGCTTGTTGTGCCACTACTTCATCGATAATTGGCAGCAGCATCGACTGTATCCAGTGCGCATAGCGTGCACCATCTCTGTCGGTCGTATCGACAGACAGATCAAAGGTCAGCGCATGAATGGCATGGGTCGTCATAGGCTTTTAGATCCAGTATCGTGACGACTGTGGATGGCGGTTTTTCTTTAGAAATTCGATCAGCTCTAAGGAACTTTGATCGAGAGCGCTGGCGTCACCACTATAATTTCCTTCAGCGAACGCGCGCATTTGGCCCAACCATTTCTCTTGGCGTACTTCAAATTGAGCAAGGAAAGGGAAATCTAACCAATAGAAGTCAGGCAAAATATGCGCTGGCAATTGTTCTGAGATGAGACTCTCGATCCAAAAACGCGCTTTGAGATCTGCAAAGCGGGCAGTGTAAGCAGGCAGAATGATACTGACTCTATGCGTATAGAAATCATGGCTGATAGCTCTGTCTAACGGCTTGTCAGTTTGTGCTTGGCGCGGGCGCAACAGGATATGCTCCAATACATGCAGACCCTCGCATGCTAGCGACACGTTAGCGATGGCATCAATCATCTGCTGTACATAGTCGCTTATTTCTTCGATAGGCAGTAACGCGAATGGCCAAACTTCTTCATCTTTATTGACCAAGCAAACCCAAGCATGTTGCTCGCTGGTGCGGAACATACGGTAGTTCTCTCTTGTTATCCCGTTTTGCAGCAGTGAGTCGCATAGTTGTCCATGTGGCAGTCTAAAGTCATGAATTTTTTGCATCTCTCGGGTCTGCGCGATCAACTCCAATTTATCTAAGCTTAAATCGCTCGGAACGTTAATTTGTTTGAGCAAGCGCTCGTGATAGCGAGTATTACTCACATGCTTGATTTGACCTTGCAAGGGAGTGACCAGGGAGCTCGATACGGCATCAGAATAACTGCCTATCAGAATGCGGATGCGTTGCTCTAGACGAGACAGATGCGAGCTCGCCAGTTGCAAATTTCTTCCACTCCCTCGGCCAGCACTCAATTCACACAGGTGCTGTAACAGTTGAATTTTGCAGTCGATCAAATGCTGTTCGATTTGGTCAGCGTGATAGTAATCATGCCTACGAAGTTCTATTTCAGGGAAAACTTCACCATATAGACCCAAAAGGCTATCAAGTACTCGGTTACGACGTTGTTCAAAATGATCTTGTTCTCGTAAGATCGCATCGACTTCTTGTTGGTCAGCGTGAGTTGCATACAAAGGCGCGATGTTCGAAATCTGTTTGTCCGTTAAAAAGCGTGCAAAGTAGGTGCGGTCAAGTTCAGGGTCGATTGAATACAGATCTCTCGCATGCTGCAATGAGTGCAGATAGTTCGCCATGATTTGTTCAAACGGATACAAATAGGCTTTTAGCTGTTTGGCTTTTGCATGTACCTCATCTGGCTCTGAGCGTGGCACGCCGAAATGGTTAATGCCATAAATCGCAGGAAGATTTTCTCCAAGCGAGGTGTAATGATTGAACTCTCGATGCTGTCCTTGCGGTAGTGTCACAATATCGCTGATGTCGCCTTGGTTGCGACGGAAAGCATCATGTGAAAATTCATGCTTTTTCAAAAATAACGCGACTTGTTCTCCGAAGGCGAGAACTTCTCGCTGTGATTTGGCTGATAGCGCGTGGTCTAATTGTTCGGTGACATTCTTTTCGTTGACGCTATTGCCGCGACTATGTTGGAGTCGTAGATCGAGAATTTTCTCTGGTGTTTTAATAAAGTGTAAAACAGGGCAATTTGCATCATGATGATCAAATTCCAAGTGTTCGTGTACTGCACCTTGCTCATCGATGAGGTGCAGCGAGTGTACATTCTTGACACCGGGAATATGGCGTATCAGGGTGATGAGTTTGACGACGTCAATGTCATAGCTCTCCTGCAAAAAGCTACGTTCATCAATATAACCATGTGTCGTGAGTGGCCCAGTTAAAATTTCTTCCCATGACATACCTTGTCGACGCATATCCTCGAAACGCGTAATTTGGCTACCCGAGCTAATCAATTTTGCACAGCGAAAGTAGATATCTGCATAAATTTCAGCACGCGGTCGACTATCATCAATCTCGACTTCTCCTCCGAGGGTGTAGGCCTGCGGCTGAACTATTTGAATTTGAGCGATATCGCGGCACAGGTTACGTTGTGCTGATAGCAAACTAAACACATCTTGACGTAGCTTTTCATGGAACTGTTGTAGCTCTGTATCGCTGTGTTTAAATAAGGATTCGTGAGGCTTAATGAAGACACTAAGTAGGCCGCGAACGCTATGGTCTTCATTATGGGTGTGTACCCATACATCCTCTACGGAAGGCAGGCGGTCATAGATGAGCTTACAAAAGTCCAGATCGGTTACAGGTTGGTTCGGGAAAACTTCTTGCGGTGGGTACAGCGCTTGTGCGTGATAGTCAATGTAGCCGTCAGTGCCGGTGAGAAAGTCAGCCACTGAAAAATCGGTTCGATACACGAGGTCGGTCAAGCCGTAGCATAAGAGCTCGAGTAAAGTTACACCTGGATCATGTAGGTTGTAGTCAGTCCAGCGCCCGCTCGAAAGTGCCTGCAATAATTCTATGCCTTGACGACGCAAACCATCAAAGTCGAGCCCGTCAGGATCGGCCTGAAGACGTTTGATGTGATCGACCTTAGACACGTTCGTGCGCCTCTTGCAGTTGTTGATGCAGTTGTTGCAGCAGACGGGCGACGCGGTTGTAAGGAAGTTCACCTAGCGCTTCGATGATTAATCGTAGTTGCCCAGCACTGATCACAAATACGCCCATGGCTTCAGCTGTCGCGTGCGCATCAAATTGTGCTGACGCTTGTTGGTTGAGCTGCCCAATTAGTTCGAATACTTGCTTAAATGGGCGTTCAGCCAAGGCCTCCAAGATGAGGTTGCCTTGATTCAGACTCAGTTGTAATGCTATCTCTTGGAACGCCATTTTATTTTTTCACTTTACCTTTAGCATCGTATTGTGGATTTGGTTGGCGCAAAGGTTTTTGATCGCTCTCTAACATCAAGGTATCGAGCCATAACTGTGTCATGTGATACTTGATCCAGACGTCGTCACCGTAGCTACAACCGACGCGCATTTGCAGTTTAAATTCGAAAGGCTTGTCTTCATCGTCAGAGACCCAACGTAACTCAATGCGGCTACATTTATTTCCAAAATAGGCTTGGTGGTAGTCGATACTGCTGTTGCCATTAAATACGTTCATGACGAATGCATGGGTAAGGGCGTAGCGACCTTCACTGTCTTTGGCGCCGACCCCAGCCATCACTTCCCAAGCTTGGCAGCCTGTCATATTTTCGGTGATGTCATACCAGTTGCCATCAGCAGGGATGGCGAGCTCTCCTTGACGTCCTACACGTGCGTAAGAGGCAATACATCCGGCAACATCAAGTTCGTGTTGTGGTTGATTTTGACGGATCCCAACCGCACTGCGATGTATGCCATCGGGGCCGGTGCTGCTCGACAAAGTAAGTAGTGCTTGATTACGGCCATCTAACAGGTTGAGGTTGTCGTTGGTTTTGTCCAAGCCCATGGACCACAAGGGATTACCGATATTGATATCCTTGTAAAAACTCATCAGCTTACCATCGCGAAGTTGCGCCACCTTGAAACCCGCTTCCGGTGTTTTATCAAAGCCTTCATCGAGCATGTTTAACATGGATTCAATGAGATCTGAGAAATCTTCTTCAGTCGGCATTTTGCCGTGCTGAAATTGTTCTTGCAGCATATGGCGAGTACGTCTGGTCATGTTGGTTTCCTTGCCGGAATAATGAAAGTAGAGCCGACTTTGAGTTCGTTAATGCCAATTGCCTTCGCCGGTTTTTGCTCAAACTGGTCGGCGACAACGATCCAATGCTCTTGCATAGGAACAGCAATACTCCATGGATAACTGGGTGATAAATCTTTCTGCAAACGATCTGCTTTCGCATTGTCGTTCAGTACGAAGCGCAAATCGCTGACGTCACCTAATGGCGATACCTGCAACAGAGAAACGCCCGTGACTTCTTCGATGTAATCGAGGTCATGTAGGAAAGAGACGACGTTATGTTGTTGCACGGACCAACCAAAGTGATGATTTAAGCCCCGTTGATTCCATGGTGATAAATATTCGCATATAGCTTGGTTGATCTGCTCGATATAGCGGCCGCTCATTTGACTATTGATACGAGCCGCACCAAATGGCGTTTTCAATTTCACCGTACAACGTACTTGAACTTCTTCGTAGACCGGATTCTCGACGCTAATACTGACATCGGCAGCAGCAAATTGCTGTATATATTGTTGAATCTCGTGAATCAGATGTCCACTCAGGTTAGGTTTTTGATTGCCATGCCCACCTTGGTTCAGGTGGGGGACTGGTACGATCAACAAATGTCCTGGTTGAATGCGGTGTTGCGGATTCTGTTCCGAAGTCAGATGCGAAAAGCATTTGACTTTGTATACTTGCGGAAATTGTTCAAGAATTAGTGCTTCGTAGTCTTTTGCCGTCAACGCTCGATTCTTGTGGCGTAAACGTTCACTGGCCCGAGTACGAAATTGCGTTTTGCTCTCCGCTACTTTGCCATTAAAGCTACTGCGAACTTGGAGTACACCGTTTAACCCTGCGATCGGACTGCGGCTTCGCGATATGCTGAGAGCAGGTAACACGGGCTCTGGTTTTTGCCCCTCATGAGTGGACCAACTTACTTTGATTGCTTGTGCAAAAACCCCATACAAGCTGCAGAAACGTTCGATGCCGCGCTCAGCCGTAACGCCAATCCAAAACTGATCAGATGGCATTACAGTGTGTTCCTTATTGATATCGTCGGGCAGGTTAAGCTGCACGATGCCACTGGTCATAAAACTATGGGTGGAATCATCAAGGATGTTGGCCTGTTGTAGGCGCTTCCAGCGATTCGAACTCAAATACCACCACTGCAGTCCTGTGGGTGCGGCTTTATTCATAGGGAGCGAATCTTCGCGCAGATAGAAGTACAAGCTTAGGGGACCTCCAAGCTTATCTCCTTGTAGTCCTATCATAAGATTGCCAGCAGCAGGATAGTGCGCCACCAAAGGAATCATTTTGCTTTCGCTGGCGCGCATGACCTTTGTCCCCATGGGATGCAAATGCAAAAACTGTTCGTTGGATTCTGTATTGGCGTCAGCTCGAGTCTGGTCGAAATTGATGGTGGAGTAAGCTTTATAGTTGAAGACGATACGACTAATCTGTGGCGTGTAAGGTGGATTCGGTTGCGGCGTCATTAAACCGACTTTCTTCTTTTGCGCGTTTTGCGTCAGTACACGGGTGAGCAGCTGGGGAAATTCTTGATGACCAAAGGCGCCCACTGGTTCATCTAAGCTCAATTTGAACATCCCATTCATAGTGCCAGAGGTATAACTGAACTTCAGGCCGTCTTGCGGTAAGTGAGAAGCACGTGTCGGTTTGTACAAGGAGATCACACTGGACAAAGAGATACGGTTTTCCTGCATCACTTGATTGCTTGGACTACCATCTTCCTTATTTTCGTAGGCAAATAGCGGCAGATTGGCGCTGGTCTTGCTCCATTTACCATCGACCAGCACCGATAGCTTTACTTTCACCGCATCCGCTCTGAGTGGCTCAGTGTAGCCGCGATAGTATTCAGGAAAACCGCCCAAACTGTTTGGTAGGCCGGCCCATTCGATATCGATTGAGGCGTCGCGCAATTGTTTACCCAATACCTCTTCACAGCCAAGGATTAAGTACGAGCTCAGATCGGGTAATGGGCCAAATGGTGTGAACGGGGCGAGGGCGCTAACTTGACCAATTTGATTATGCAAAACCAATTGTCGACAAGACTTGACTTCAACTTCGAGATCGACTTCTTCAAGCAGCCAATGCGTCAGAACTTCATACGGATAGGCATACTCGTTGCGATTCATCTCGAACAGCAACACAGGTGTTTGCGTTTGAAAGTCTTGACCATGAAGCTTTGCATCGAAACCGACAATTGCAGGCGCGCTCGCCGGCAAAACAATGTGAATAGCTAAACAATTTTCGACCAATTCAGGGTTCAGACCGCGGTACTCCGGCCTATATTCAGGAACGACTAACCACCCTGTGGCGGTGGTAATCGAAACCTTAAACATAGAGCGCATGAGCTTGACGAAGACATCGCTCAGACGTAATGCCGAGGCTTGATCGCGTTCGCCTTTATGTTTTTGCTGTAATTGTTCAGCGATTTCTTTTAAGCTACTTTCTATGGTGTAGCGGGTATTGTGACGCAACTTGAGCATCAACTTGATATGACGTTCACCCTCTTGCATCAGCAAGGTGTGGCTGGCGATGGCAAAGCCAAAGCGCGCTGCACTCACCGCAGGTAAGTGTTCGCCCGGTTTTGGCGCACCCATCAGCGGTACAGGGGGTAGTTTTTCGTGGGCGCCTGCTTCCGCGTTATCAGGTAAGACTTCAATCTGGTGGTAATACCCGGCTTGCGTACGGAGTAAGCGTGTTTCTTGATGGTGTCGATGAAAATAAATAGTGTGTAAAGAACTGACCCGGGCATTATTCAATTGAGCATTTTCATCGGCTGTGTAGATGATTTCTTTGAGATCCGTGTCGAGCCCAGCGACAAATTCAGCCCCCTTGTTGACCAGCACTTGCCGAGCATTTGGGCTGGTCTGCATCACGAGATACGCGCTATCGGCTTGTTGAGCTTTCTGCTGCATTCCAAGCACGTCCTGGTAATAGAAATCGATATGCTTATCAGCGAAACGATTTAGACGTCTTTGCAGTCCTTGATACATCTGTGCGAAACCCAGTAATAAGCTGATCGCAGGATCATGTTTGCCACTGGTTAGGGAGCTTGGTAATAATTGTGTTACACCTTTCTGAAGTATCCGTATGGCTTGATTCAGGGTATGAAAATTGTGCCTTACTTCGCTATGCCGAAAACTTTTTGCATCGCCGTGAAGTACTTGTTCTTGCCTATCATCTGTTTTCTTTGCAGGGTCGGCGGCGCGCGGTAGTGGCCAATCGACCAAGGCATTAAAGCTAGTGCTGCATAATCTTTGTGTATAGGGCTGCAGTAAGCGAGGCGTTGCGTCGCAGAGGGCCTGCACCTCCCATTTCAGTCCACGCAAAATGCCTTCAAGGAGTTTTCTTAATTCTAATGCTACTGCACTTTGCTGCGTAGAGAGCGCGCGCAGCCATTGATCAAGTAGCCGCAAAATCATCAATGGTGAGTCAATTTGATCACGGTAAGAAAGGTCGATCTTGCGCACGATATCGTCACGGAACCAGTCACGATAATTGGGTTGAGTCGACAGTCTTTTTTCAAAACGTTCAGTTAATTTTTGCGTATCTAGCGCCAGTATCGTCGCCATTAAAATACTTTCGTCGGCGCTGAAGAACTGTTGCCAGTTTCCTTCAATGCTGAGATCTAACTGATGGAAATGCATCAGGCGGGCGTATTCATTCGCCAGTGTCAGCAATTGTTCAAAGCGTAATTCGTCGAGCTGAAAGTAGTCCCCACTCAGGGCAGGTAATTGCCGTTGATGTTGTGCGAGGCCATCACTGATCATCCATTGCGACTTCATGTTGATCCTGTTACCGATCTAAATTTGAACATCGGTACCCTCACGCAAATAGTAAGGGTAGACGATGTTGTGTCGCGTATTGGTGGCGATGATATTGTAGATGATATGAAAGTCGAGTCTGCCTTCATAGGCAGACGAAGTGTCCATATTAATTGCTTCTAATTTCACCCTAGGTTCGTAAAATAGAATCGCACGACTGATCAAATCCTTTAAGACAGTCATTGTGCTTTCGTTGATATTTTCATAGACCTGACTTTTGATGCCACACCCAAAACTCGGTTGCATCACGCGTTCACCAAGGTTGGTCGCGAGGATGATACCTAGACTTTGGTGAATATCCTCCCCAGCGCTGACCATCTGCACGGTGCCTCGCTTGCTAAACTCAGGCGGAAAGCTCCAACCTGTGCCGAGAAATGAAATATCTTTATCCACCTAAATTACGTCCTTGTTCAATCTCAATCAACCACCAATCATGACAGTGGGGAAACCCAATACG
Organism: Affinundibacterium nitidum; assembly: GCF_014284155.1. GTDB lineage: Bacteria > Pseudomonadota > Gammaproteobacteria > Burkholderiales > Burkholderiaceae_D > Undibacterium > Undibacterium nitidum. The sequence goes on along the minus strand of NZ_JACOFZ010000013.1, from coordinate 22,080 downwards.
ATATTGCCACCATGTGCCGTGGTATCTCCGATGCGTGCCGCTGGTTTACCGCCAATTAATACGGTCGCACTGCCTTTGACTATGCTATCGGGAGGGCCAACACAAACACACATGTCGCCGAGCACTGCCGCAGGTAAACTACCGATCAGTACGTTTGGTACGCAAGGACCAGAGATCGGGCCGCCGACGTGCGGGATCGGTGGTAAGCCTGGCGTGACCATAGGGCAAACGTGCATGTCAGTGATTCGGGAAGCAGGTGGCATCGATACGCTCGCTTAGTTAATCATGACCATGGCGCCTTTTACCGTTGTTTGCCCAGCGGCAGACAGCTCGGCTGTAGCGGTTCCCTTGGCGGTAAAGCCGACATTGGCGGTGTTGGTAATATTGAGCCCTGTCGTTTTGACGTCCATCTGTGCTGTGACCTCAACATTCTGTGTCGCTGTGATGGCCACTTTGCCCATGGCTTTGATAGTGATGTCTTTGGGGCTGTCTAGCAAAATACCAGAGGGGCTCAATTCGACCTTATTATTGTTCTGATCCTGTAAGAGAATCGACTTGTCCTGATCACTGATCACAATTTTATTGTTGGCAGGCGTGATCAATGTGATGATTTTCTTCCCATCGTCGTATTCCATTTTGAGCTTGCTACGCGTGACTAGCGCTTTAATATTGTTCTCAGCCGTGAGTTCATAGGCCGGCGAATGCTTGCTGCTATACAAGCTACCCAAAATGACTGGACAGGAAGGATCGTTGTTGAAGAAACCGAGCACAACTTCATCGCCAATCTCAGGAATGATGAAGCTGCCAAAGCTAGAAGATGCATAGAAATTTGCCAGGCGCGCCCATACGCCTACTGTCTCTGCTTTCATTAAAGGCACTTCGACCTTGATTTTGTATTGCCCCTCGGGATCAGCATCGAGTTTCAACACGATACCAATGTGTAAGCCGTTAATCCCTGCGGTGACGCCAGCTGCTTCGGGCGCTTGTAGTGCGTGCTCTTCAGTGAACCAATAGCTTGGCATGCCGAATTCGACTTCAGTCGTCCAGTTACCATCTTGGATTTTATGTGTGACTTGGCTGGCGATGACGTTACCGTTAAAGTGTTTGCCAACCGCTGCGAGTTCGAGAATGGCGCCAGGTTTTGCTAACGCGCTACCCTGGAATTGCATGCGCCCTTGAATGCGCGAGAGCGCTGCTTTCAACTGCTGTGCTTTACTCCAAGCTGTCAGGGCACCCATTTCTAGTGGTGCGGCTGTTTGCAGCCCGAATTGGCTTAGGCCTAATACTTGGGCTAAGGTACTTGAATTAATATCACCTTGTCCAGTCAGCGGCATACTGGCAGCACTCGCTTCCACCGTTTTTAAAGTAGTCAGGTCCCAACTGGTGCTGGAAACTGAGCTTAGCTGCCAACGAGCATCGAGATCGGCATGAAACTCCATGAGATCTTTACCATAGGTGAGGGTCAACACTGGGCTGCCACTCGTATCAGGTGCTTTAACATTGACTGTCCCTGCATCGATATTCACCAAGAAGCCATTAATCTCAGCTCGTGCCATTACGTAATCCCAATCCGTGGCGTAATATTGGACAAGCTCCTTGTAAGTCACGGTCGTTGCAGTGACGTTAGCAGTGAGTCCGGAGTAGGTGCCGATAATGCTGGTAATGATGTCGCTATCTTTCTTATCAACATAGTTCGCATTTTTCCGTCCTACGGTCATGGCTAAGGCAGGATCTCGGCACTCGATCACTAACCGAGCGTAATTATCGCCAGTGATTTTGACTGAGTGTTTAATCACCACGCCAGTAAAGATAGGCGTCACGACGCTATCGTAACCCGCACTAATCACCACCTTTACCCCAGGCTTGAAATTGCCAGTGTCAGCAACTGGGAATTCTCCGTTCGGCATATCACCATCGAGTAGCGTAATGATGGCACTGGGAATGCGGTTAAAACTATGAACGGTTTCGATAGAGACGACCTGAACGATATCGGGCATAGGTGAGCCATCACAGGTGACTGTGAAACTTAATACGCCAGAACTATCGTTTAGAGGAGAGATTGCCATTTTATTTTTCTTATTCGGTTAGGCTAAAGGTGGGAAGCGCAGTGTCATGCCGAGTTCAAGATGACGGAAAGAACTTAGGCCATTGATACGTGCCACTTCCATATAGTAGTTGCTATCGCGATAGATGCGATCGCAGAGTAAGGGCAGGGTATCTCCCGCTTTCACAACAACTAGATGAGTCAGGTCTGGAGAACTTCGGCTCTCTTCCTTGACGATTTCAGCGGCGCTGGTGTATTCAACGAAATTAAGAGATATCTTGGCGCGTAGCGGTTCACCATTGGGCTTGAATAGTGTGTAGTCAAATTTGAGCCCCTCAACACGGCCATAAAAAATCAAGCTACCCCACACGACCTGCACAATAGGGGCTTCATGTTTTGTGCCGACGTAGGTATATACGGCGTTGCGTAATTCTTCAACCTGTTGTTTGACCGTTTTGGTCGTGCCAGGCACCACGCCAGTACCATCAAGCACCAGTTCTTTCAAACTCAGTTTTTCTGGTTGACTGGCATGGAATTTTGATTCATTTCCTGCTTGACCTAGGGCTTGATTTTTAGCGTATTTGATCGAGAAGTCATGGCCGTATCCGCTGGGATTCATCAAGGCTTGAAATACTGGACGTGAAGCGTCGACGCTGATTGCCCCATTTTTGGCAACACTGCAGCCTGAAATTTTCAGTAGAGTCTTTTGACCGGACACGATTAACGCTCCCGCCGTTCACGAAGCATGGTTTGTACCATCTGCTTACATTGAGCCAAAATTTCTTCTTTGATTGCCTGTTGATCAAGCAAAGTCTCGCCTTCCGATGTCGCGGGGCGGCTTACGATATTGGTCTTGATGATAAGTTCTTTGATCTCGATCGCCATGGCTATAACCTACTTACTACGTTTCGAATACGTGTATGCAAACGTCATTTTTTCTATCGCCACTTCATTTTTAGTGGCGTTGAATCCTTCTACATCCCACTTGATCGGATAAGCATCGACGAAGGCCCAGGCCCTTAAAACTTCGCCCTCAGCGCCATTGAGTTTCACAATAATTGTTTGCGGAACGATGGCTTTAATGAAAGCACCTTCTAAGGTCTCTTTACACCATTTCACCAGCGGTGAATTGAGTGTAGAGATACCACGCTTCAATTCCAGATTCGGGTGTTTAATGCTTTTAGGAAGTTGGTGGACGAAGCGATTCTCACCGCCCTCGACCACCGATTCCGTTTCCATTTCGATGCCAATGCCAGATACTTCGCTGAACGAAGCATCTGGCACTTTCATGCCGTCACCAAAAGTGACGGTAAAGTAAAACGCAGGAGGGGGATAACCCCCCTCAAAATATTCACCACTCATTGTGTTGATTATTTATTGTCGATCGTTAAACCTTCATGCACGATTTCGATGGACTCAATCGCGACTTCATTGCCTTCAGATTTCAAGTCTGTACTTGAAATTTTGGTTGGCCATGCGTTGGTCAAAGTCCATACCATCGTGTCGTTGCCTTGCTCGTCAAGCAAACTAATGGTGACAGGCACACGTTTGATGGTGTTCATCTTGATCTGGTTGAGCCAATCCCAGAACTTATTGTCGCCTTTGAATACACCTTTTTTCATTGTGATATTGCCGTACTTTTTCATACCAGGCATTTTGATCACTGAGAAAACAGGGCTATTACCATGACGATATTTGATCTCTTCAGATTGAATATCGAGACCCGAAACTTCTTGGAAAGACATTTCGTTGGCGTCCCACTTCACGCGGAAGTAAAACTTCGGTAAAGGCCATACGTTGCTTGATTGTGCTGAGCCGTCATCTGCCATAACAAACCTCTTCTAAAATAAATAAGTTAAAAATTGTCGGAACAAAGTGTCTTTGCCTATAGGCTGACACCGTCAGCGCCGGATTATGACTTCTGCATTTGTTGTTGGAACGTGATTTCAATGAATTCCGCTGGGCGGCTCAAAGCAACCAAAATAGTGACGCGCATGTAGCCTTCGAGAATATCTTCAGCCGTCATCGTTTCACCCAAACCACAGCTGACGCTAAATGCATCTTCTGGGCTCGCTCCAGCTAAACCACCGCGCTTCCAGATGCTCGTCAAGAAGTTGCTAGCCATACTCTTCACAGTTACCCAAGTGCTGCTGACGTTTGGTTCAAACACATACGCTTTCGTTGCCAAACGCAGAGATTCTTCGAGCATGATCATAGTGCGACGTACGTTGATGTAACGCCAGTCGAGGCTGTTACCATCGAGTGTACGAGCGCCCCAGACTAAAGTGCCTTCGCCGATGAAGCTGCGGATCGCATTGATCGATTTACCAGCTGTAGTGACGTTCAGGTCTTCTTGTTCGTCGTGTGTGATATTGACCGCGGGAGAAATTACGGAAGCCAAGCTAACGTTGGCTGGTGCTTTCCATACGCCGCGTGCATTGTCGACCATCGTGTACACGCCTGCCATCGCTGCTGCTGGCGGCAAGAGGTTGAGTTTGTTCTTGATTGCCAATAACATTTTGGAATAAGTTGGGCAGACAGAGAACAATATTTTGTGTAACTCATCGTCAGATAAGTAGGTCTTTGCTTTTGGATCGCGGTCGGCTTTGCCAACTTGAGCCAAGATGTCTTTCAAATCCTGTGGCGCATTCTCGCCACCAGCTTCTGCTAACAACAATTCGCTGACTTTCGAAACGTCAACAAAACTAGAGAAGCCGAGGTCCGTAGTTTGTACGATCGATGTATTCAACCAAGGATAGTATGCCGCAGAGTAGTTCAAGAAATTCGTGCCAAGGTCGCCTCGGAAAGCGGCGACCGGGTCGTTGTCTGAACGTTCCTTGAATCCATTGTGAATATCCAAAATGGCGAAACGGTTCTTCATCTGGTAGCCGCAGTGTTTTAGCGAGTACTGTTGTACGCCGATGCAATCGCCTTCTTCTAGTGCTACGGCGTCAGGAATCACTACCATCGTTGGTTCTTGCTCCTTCAAGAGCATATCGATACCTTTTTCGAGTGGTTTGCGCTCGACGCCTTGGTCACTGTAAGTTCCAATAGAAACGATGTAGCATGGGCCACCACCATTTTGGAAGAATAATTGCATCGCGCGATAGAGGTAATAGCGTTTGGTGTCAGCTTTACCGTTCGGGCGCTTAAGCACATATTCCTTTTCGCCAGATTTGAAATCAGCATGTTCTTTATCAGCTTTCTCTGCGATCTCAAATTTGTCGTCCGGCTCTTCTCCAAAATAGTTTTTGAACTCTGATAAAGAAGTAATGCGCCATGGTTTTTCGTGCAAAGACGTGCCTTTGTTATCGGCAATTTTGGTGTAACCCACAAATGCCGGAACCGCGGTCGCTACTTCAACAACCGAATTCGGGAAGGCATTCTTTTCAACGATATAGACACCGGGGGTTTTATACGCGCCAGCCATATGTGTTCCTTTGAAAATTATTGATGAATATAAATTTCCGCAACGACCAGTGACTGCCCGTCCGGACCCTTCTCTTTGCCAATTTTGTCAATGCTAGCGTTTGGCAACCGCCTCATTAAAACTCTGCCATTGGCATCCTCTTCACGCAGCTGAAAGCGTTGTGGCGGTATGCTTCTCATTGGTAGCTTTACCTCTGAAACAAAAGCAAGGCTGTTCTCAATTACGACCTGTCGACTCGGAATAAAACGATAATCCGATTCTGAGTTTGCATCGAGATCAACAATTTCTAACTTCTTCTTTGCTAACGCACCAGAAAAGTAATATTTCCAATGCATATGCTTACTGCGCAACTGAATCTGATATTTCTTTACATCTCCAACAGTGCTCGGTGTCAGCGCGTGTGGTAGCTTTACCGAGAACAAAATCGGGCGACGCTGACGTTCAAAACTACTTAAACCGAAGTCTTCGGTTTCTGCGCTTTTGGCGACGAAACTGGAAATAGTTTGCTCTGCATTTTGTTGCACAAGCTGATAACAAATCGGTTTAGCGATATCCCAAGCGGTGTAGGTGTCGATGTTTGGATCTGACGAACTGACCAGAAATTCAAAGTCAAATACTTCGCTTGTATCACGCCATTCGAGTTGTTCTTGCCACACTTCAATGCCACCCGTTACAGTGCGTACCAGTAAACTCTCTTTCTCCATCTTCGCGGCGCAAGCTTTACTCGCTTCTATTTGAGGCGTGAAGACCTGCGCATTTTCTCCATCACCAAAAAATTCGTGATCGATATGAAGTGCAAACAGTGGCAAGTATCGTGCCATTGATCAGCTACCGCCCAAGACCTTGTTCCGGTGCCGAGATCATTGGGGCTTGACCCACAATTGCTCTCGCATCGACGGTAATCATTCGGACCTTGTAGTAAGCCGAAGGTAGATATTTGCCCCCCATTAAGCTCCACAAATTATTCAAATCAGGAATATTCAGGTTCTCCATATCCAAAATGAGCTTATCTATTTTTGGGTCTAAGCCGGGGCTACTTTGTCGATCAAAGACTGGTTGCTGTTGAAAGAAACTGATCGCCTGTGACAATGTGCGAAGGGCACCGGGGTAGTTGTCCGCACCGAAATTGGCGGACAACATTACGTATAGATTCAGGAATAAGGGGCTACTTTGAACGAGGAAAGCATCACTGACGTTGCGGCGACCGTTGCCAGGTCTGTGGGGCATCGTATCTTTTTCGATGTTGACCAGAGTTAGAACAAGTTTGTTATTGGCATTCGGGGCTGGCGTACCATCAAGCTCGACCAAATTAGAAACCACCGCCACATCTTCAACCAAATGGAAGTTGTTCCTGAATTGCTGGTTAAGCTGGTTTGCAAGATGGCTGATGGCCGCGTTGATCACTATTCACCCCGAGTAAATTTCTACAGCTTGTACGATTGGAATACCAGTAGAACGATTTTTTACTGTTTTTATCTAGTGATAAGTACTATTGAAATTAGTTTACTACATTAGCAAGTAAGTTAAGTTATAAACAAATTTTACTTTGGTCGATTTGCAACAGGCTGATGATATGCCTTTTCTATGTGCTCTTAATGTGTTAAAGATCCTATAGAAAAATTTAACATTGCTAGTAACAGCATGCATCTACTGTTTAAATATATTCAAAGTACACGAAATTCACATTTTTACATGTAAATGGTGTTTTTTATATGTAAGCTTCAACTTATGAAAGACAGTGAACGCTATGCTTTATTTAAGTGGAGTCATGTGACCAGGTGATGACCTCATAGCACTGAGCCTATCCGCAAAGAGGGAAAATTCAGTTAATACCACTTAACGATATGAATGACGAATGTGGGTGGCGTAGATTGAAGCGCGGGAGAGTCTTCTAAAGGCGCACGCGGTCTATTTCCGCATGTAGATGGTGAAGTCGTCGGGCAGGTAGTCGTGACGGATTTCTGCATGCGGGTCGAGCTGCTTTGCAAAATCCAGCACTTGCTCAGGCATATATCCCGTCAGCAGCGATGTGGGCCTAAAAGAGTTCGCATCCAATAAATTGAAAATCACGCCTTTATTGGCGATCTCCCACATTCGAGTGATGCTCTGCCATGGATGAAGTTGGTTCTCACTTCTATAGTTGAGACTACCGGAGGCAATGACAAAATCGACCTCAGGCAAGCCTGCGGTCAGAAAATCACTCTGAAAGAACTGGGTATTGGGTAAGTGCCCGTAAGTCTGCGTTGCTGCTTCAATAAATTCTTTTAGAAAGTCGACCCCGAGATAGATAGTGTCGCTGAAGTGATCGCATAAAAATGGTCGTAAATCGCCATAGCCGCAACCGAGATCGAGAATACTGCTGTTGCTAAGATCTCCCCAATATAGGAGCGCTTCAAAACGTAGTTTTTGACTAGACTCATCGCGATAGCCCAAGGCTTGTGTAGTGGATCCCTGTAAGCGTTGGCGGTGGAAGCTTTGAACGCTCGCTTTTTCGATCAGATTCATGTGGGCAGCCATAGGTTTTAAGATGAACTTATGCTAACAGTGTTAAGCGCAGATGCAAAGCCTGTCTTATTTGGCCGTTCGATTCCCGATCTTTAAAACCTTAAGCGTTGGATATTCATCCGAAAACTCGGATAGTGTTTGATCGGTAGCGCCAATTCGGGAATACTGTAGCTCTATGATCAATGGGCAATAGTGTCGCGATAGAGACGGCGACCTCTGCGAGCCTATTTTTAAAAGGTAAGGCGTGGGTTCGATTCTCGGGAAATTTCTAACAATTTGCGTGTTGTTATGCGCGGTTTTGTTGCCCGTAAAAGCGCAGTCGATCGACAAAAACATGTGTCCCCGCCAGCCCATCCGTTTTGCCCACTACGAGATGGGAACGCTCTATGTCAAAGGTAGTGGGGGAATTGATGAGGATCTCCTCCAAGAGTTGATTAAGCGAAGTGGCTGCACATTTACTGTGTCGATCTTGCCTCGGGCCCGAAGTTGGTACGAACTAGAAGAAGGTAGTATCGATATGCTGGCCTCTGGGGTGCAGACAAATGACCGCGATAAATATGCGTGGTTTGCGCCCTACCTTCAAGACAAAAAATATGTGCTGTTGGGGCCAAAAGTGCCACCTGCTATCACCACAATGGAGCAATTTATTGCAGACGAAAAGTTGATGATAGGCGGTGTTCGATCGTTCAAATACAGTCCTCTGTACGATGCCTGGAGTGAGCGCTTGGTCGCCACTGGAAGGCTAGAACAAGTGGGTGATATTGATACTCTATATCGCATGTTTGCACATGGCCGTTTCGATGCCACTATCGCCTCACCGCTAGCCTATCGATATTATCTCGAACGTTATCCACCTCATGGTCGGATACGTTTTATGGATTGGGATCCCGGCAGTAAATCGGTGTCTTCGCTTGCTCTCTCGAAGAAAGCTTTCTCGGCGAAGCAAGCAAGACAATGGCAAGCACTGATACGTGCAATGTTGAGTGATGGGACTATCCTGCACATATTAAGCCAACGCTTTTCAAATGAAGAGGCGAAAGCATTACTATTTACCATCCCTGCTAAGAACACTCGTCCCTGAGCATTTGGTTTTCGCTTGATTTTGTGTCGCGATAGCCCTAGCAGACAGAGTACAATACGAGCTTAACTTGTTTTGGTAGTTTTCATGTCTCACGGCCTCAATCAACCCCAACGCGATGCAGTCAATTATATGGATGGTCCATGCCTAGTTTTGGCAGGAGCCGGTTCAGGTAAAACCCGCGTTATCACTCAAAAAATCGCAAATCTGATTGAGATCCACGGCTATGATGCTAAACACATCGCGGCGCTGACCTTTACCAACAAGGCAGCGTTAGAGATGCAAGAACGGATTGCTAAACTCTTACGTGAGCCGAAACAAGCAAAGCAACTGACGGTTTCTACTTTCCATTCTTTGGGTGTAAAAATTCTACGGCAAGAGGCTCGTGCCCTCGGTTTGAAAGACCGCTTTTCCATTATGGACAGCGATGACTGTTTTTCGTTAGTGCAAGACTTGGCAATCACTACCGACAAACAGTTGATTCGTCGGATTCAAACCGCGATGTCGCTGTGGAAAAATGGTTTGGTCGACCCTGAACAAGCATTGGCGCAAGCGCAAGATGAAGAAGAGGCCCAAGCGGCACGTATTTATCGCAGCTACGTGGCGACGCTGTCTGCTTATCAAGCGGTCGACTTTGATGATCTGATTCGTTTACCAGTGGAACTGTTCCGTCACAATGAGGAAGTGCGCGATAAGTGGCAGCGTCGATTGCGTTACCTCTTAGTCGATGAGTATCAAGACACGAATACTTGCCAATACGAATTGGTGAAATTGTTAGTGTCTGGCATTGGCAAAAAACCGATGTTCACCGCGGTGGGTGACGATGATCAAGCGATTTACGCTTGGCGTGGTGCGACCATCGAAAATTTGAAAACCTTGCAGGTTGATTTTCCCAATTTACGCGTAATTAAGCTCGAACAAAACTATCGTTCCAGCACCCGTATTTTGCAGGCAGCTAACTCAGTCATTGGCAATAACCCTAAGCTATTCGAAAAATCTTTGTGGTCCGAACATGGCTTGGGTGACCCCGTCAAAGTGTTGGGTATGCAAGATGATGAGCAAGAGGCTGCACAAGTCGCGATTATGATTTCAGCGCACCGATTTGAGCGACGTGCAAACTGGTCAGACTATGCGATTTTGTATCGAGGGAATCATCAGGCACGGATTATTGAACAATCCTTGCGCAAGGAGCGCATTCCTTACACGATTTCCGGTGGCCAGAGTTTTTTTGATAAAGCCGAGATTAAGGACATCATTGCTTACCTGCGTTTGATTGCGAATGAGGAAGACGATCCGGCTTTCATTCGTGCCGTGACCACGCCGCGTCGAGGCGTTGGGCAAGCAACGCTAGAAGCGCTTGGTTCCTTTGCAGGTAAATGGCAGTGTTCACTGTTCGAGGCAGTGTTCAAGGGTGGGATCGAAGCGATTCTCACCGATAGACAACTACGACCTCTGCGCGAATTCTGTACCTTCATTAATAATGTGGAAGCACATGCCCATCGTGAAGGGCACGCAGAAATATTGCTGGCTGAGTTGATGAAAGAAATCAATTACGAAAGTTATCTCTACGATAGCTTCGATGACAAGGCCGCCCAAGCGAAATGGCAAAACGTACTCGATTTTACGCAATGGCTGTCGCAAAAAGGCAGTGGCGGTAAAGATGGTACTGACGATCATCGCAGTCTGCTCGACCTCACACAAATGGTTGCGCTCATGACCATGATGGAAGGCAAAGATGAAGATCCCGATGCCGTGCGTATGTCGACCTTACATGCGTCGAAAGGATTGGAATACCCGCACGTATTTTTGGTTGGTGTTGAAGAAGGGATCTTGCCGCATAAAGGTGACCCCGATGCGCCTGTCGAAACCATAGCTGCGCGTATCGAAGAAGAGCGTCGTTTGATGTATGTCGGCATTACGCGTGCCCAGCGTAGTTTGCATGTGACTTGGTGCAAGAAACGCAAACGTGCTGGCGAATCGATTCACTGCGATCCTTCACGCTTTATCAAAGAAATGAAACTCGATGAAGGTGATGCACCACCGAAAGAAGATGAGGTGATTACGCCGAAAAATCGATTAGCGAGTTTGAAGGCTTTGTTGAGTCGCAGTAAGGAATAGAATCCTATTTTTTCCAGGCATACACATGCCGCACAAAATAGTCTTCACTACCGACTAATTTGACTTCTTTTTTACGATCAAAACTGTCCGCAGTGATCGTATAGGTGAATCTAAACTGCGCTGGACGACGATCGTCTTCGCCAGGCATCGTCGTCACAATTCTTAAGGCGCCATTGGGCCGTAATTCGCGCGAGATTACTTCTTCTTGGCCGAGCTTCTTTCCGTCTTCTGATAGGCGAATACCATCTTTGGCGTTGGCGTGTGGTTCATCGTCGTAGCCATAACTCCATAGCCAAGTTGAGGCCTCTTGTTCAGATTTGCTGACGCGTAAATTTGAGGGGATATCGACCCAAACGTTTTTACCATAGTCGAGATAGCTTAGCTGTCCGCGCCATAACACATCGCTAATGCGGGCTAAGTCTTCGACACGCACGCGTTGCTCTGCCTCGTATTTTTCCAGTTGTTTTTTGTAGTTCGCTAAATCCCAATCAAGCTTCCAAATTTTCACGTATTCTGCAATCGGCGGCAGCCCCATACTAGCGCGCCGTTCATCGAGGTGATCGGGGTCGGCGATAGGGAATAATTCCATTTGGTCATTCACGCGACGCAGTTGGCTACCATATAACTGCTTATCGCCTGCCTCAGTGGCCATTCGATCTTCCATTAAAGCCAACGAAGCTGCATCGGCTTTTTTGGCCTTCACCGCGGCGCGCAACAAGCTGACATACTTGAGGCGCATCTCTGGCCTTGCGTGCTGGACGACTAAAAATAAAGTTTGGCTCGCTTTCGGTCCGACTTGATCTGACCCCAGCCAACCATTTTCAGATATGATTGATTCCACCTGCTTGAGATTGTGCTCATCTTTGTCGTCGATTTGTTGCCAGAGCGCCTTCACTTCTGCGGAATCTGCCCCCAACTTCTGTTCCATCGCGATCAACTTCTTACGTAGATCTTGGTCTTCGCTATAGATTTTCTCGAGTTGTGCTTTGAGCTTGTGATCGTAGTTTTTCTCTTGCGCTACGAGTTTGCTCTTGAGGGTTTTGAGGGTAGGGGCCCAACGCTTGTCTTTATGCAGCGAGATGAGGTCGCTGTCGGTGGTTAAATGATCCAGGTTAAACCAGCCCTGCGCAATACTTTGCTCTAGCCATTTAAACGCACTGTCTTTGTCGCCAGTCAAAGCGGCGACGCAAGCGGCATCATATAGGTCGGCGTAGCTGCCTAGTTTCAGGGAGAACGCCTGTTTAAACTGGGCGGTGGCAGTTTTGTAGTCTTTGTTATTGAGCGCGCTGCGTGCTTGCAATAGGTAGTCACTATAACTTTGCGCCTGCGTGGTGGAAAATGCGAGAGCGATTGATGCAGCAAGTATCCATTTTTTCATGTGCGACCTTAGCGAATGAAAGTGTGAAAATTAGTGATGCTGATGTTGTTCGATACGATGTAAGACGCGGAAACACAACCAAACGCCTAAGACCCCGAAAAATACCACGCCCAATCCATAACCCGCCATCACGCCGCGAGCGCCGAACCACAGACCACCAAAATAGACGAATGGAATCACGCCTATGGTTGAACGCCCCCAATTGAGAACGGTCGAATATAAGGGATAACCGAGATTGTTGAACGCCGCATTGGCGACAAACAAACTGCCGTTAAAGAGGAAGCTGCCAGCGACAAACATGCAAAAGAAAACGATGACATCCTCCGCCATGCCAGTTGCATCGAAAGCGCGGGCGATGAGGTGGCTAAAGATGGCCAATAAGATCCATACGATGCTGACGTAAATCAAAGTGAATTTGAGGCTATCACGCATGGTGGAACGCAAGCGATCAAATCGTTTGGCACCAAGGTTTTGTCCAAGAATCGGACCTATTGCGCCAGATAAAGCAAACAAGCCCGCAAAAGCCATCGGAATTAAGCGAGAGACGACAGCCCAACCAGCGACCGCTTGATCACCATAGGCGGCGATCGCGGTCGTCACTGCTGCGTTACCGACGGGGGTGGCGACATTGGTCAAAATGGCGGGAATTCCTATGCTCGCAAAAGCCTTCGCGCCGCGTTGGAAGACTTCTTTGCTTGGCTTGGCGTAGAGTTGATGAACCTTGAGCACACCATAAAAGCCCACGCCCGCCAACACGATACGTGCGCAAATATTGGCGTAAGCCGCACCGTCTAGCCCTAAACCAAAGACGAAAATAAACAGTGGATCAAGAATTGCCGTCGCAGCGGCAGCGCCGAGTGTGACAAACATTGCACGTTTGCCGTCACCGACTGAGCGCAGCAGTGCACTGAGTGCCATGCCGAAGGCGAGTAAAGGAATGGATGGGAGTACAAGACGGCAGAAACGTGCCGCGAGCCGAGCGGTTTCTCCTTGCGCCCCGAGCACTTGTAACAACAGGTCGAGCGCCGGATAAGTTAAGGACACCATAACGAGGCTGATGCCCGCAATCAGATACATGGAGCTTGCTGCAAATTGTCTGGCTAAAGGAAAGTCTCCACTCCCGATCGCGCGAGAAACTGTCGCCGTCACAGCAATGGACAATCCAATTGATACTGAAGTGTGGAAGAATAATAAAGTACTAGCATAGCCTACGGCAGCCGCTAATTCATGGTGTCCTAGCTGTGAAATATAGAGCAGGTTTAATACGTCGACCAAAAATACTGCGATGAGCCCGACGGACCCAGTCGCTGTCATGTTAATCACATGACGCATGGTAGAACCTTCGACAAATTTTCCTTGGAGTGTTTTGACTTGAGCAGCTGTGGCCATTGAATTAGACGTGTGATTTAGAGCGGGTGTAAATGCCGTAGTGTATCAGTTTGGGATCATTAAAGTTGGCAGGCTGCCGTCTTTTCGGCCTTTCAAAATGGCAGCACTAATGCGTTGCAGAATTTGGTTTTTATTCGGGTCTATTTTCATAGCAAAATGATTGGTCAAAATTGACACAGGTTTGCTTTGGACGCAAAACACGGGAGTCTCTCTATCCTTTTTGATATCGAAGTTATGGTTGATCGTTTCTTCGATTTCTTTGGCATTGCTAATTCCTCCATACCAAATCAGGCCGTCGACCCGCTTGAGTGCCAGTTTTTGCAGTCGAGCTATGCCAGCACCTGTATCGTGCTCCACTCTGAATAATTGATTCGCTTGACCATCAAAGTCTTCGCCCACACTGGTGCCGGAAACAATTCCTATGGTTTGACCTTTAAGATCTTCAAGTTTTTCGAATTTGAAGCGACGATCACATAAGGTCACTAACCAATTGCCATTGCCGTTGATGGGTTCAGAAAAGGCAAATTTCATACTTTTTTCTTTCGTGACCGACATCCCCATTAATATGCCGTCACCGTTCAATGCATTTTCGATAGCGCGTTTCCATGGTACTCGGCGTAGATCAAATTGAATATGAAGTTGTTTTTCTAAGTAGTCGAGTAAGTGTAAGTTAGGCTTAGATAGCGGAACTTCTTTTCCGATGGCATCAAACTCAGCTATCGTATAAAGGCGAACACGCTCTCTTTCCTGCGCTTGGACTTGAGGTATAAGACAAAGTACAGAAAGCAATACGAAAAGATGAGTTGACTTCATAGCAAACCTGTCTTTGATGAAGGAATTTGTTACCTAGAATGGTTTGTAACATCTTTCTACGATTTCAAACTTGGAGAGCATATCAGTTGGATTTCGCAACTGCTGTCTCAGGATGGCGAAAAAGCCTGTTCAAAGTCCATATCCTGTGCGATCCTGACTTTGTTGATTATTCAAGCAACTTTTTTCTGAGAATCAGCGTCATAGTCAGTCTAGTCAAGTTGACGAGAAATGCTAGCTTGTCACACAAAAAGTCACATTCAAGACGGAAGGAAATGAAGATGCGTGCAGCACCGAATTTGGTATTAAAACGAATAGTTCAAACCCTGGTTGTTGGTTTTATGTCGAGTGTCGCAGTGACTGCCAATGCACAGTCTGCCAGCGGGCAAGTCTCTGCACCTGCCGCCTCCATGGCACTTCCAAGTTTTGCTTCGCAGTTAGCGGGTTTTAAAAAGAACCCAGGCTTTTTTGATGTCTACACGCATCATGACCACGGAAAACTATATTTGGCTGTGCCGGAACAGCAAGGCGCCTTCATTCTATTTTCTTCTTTGCCACAAGCCCTGGGTTCCAATGATATTGGTCTCGATCGTGGACAAGCAGGCGCGAGCAAGCTGGTCCATTTTGAGCGGCACGGTAAGCGCTTGTTTTTGATCCAAGAAAACACCAGATTTATCGCCACTTCCGATAGCACAGATGAGTCTGCTTCGGTGCGTGAAGCCTTCGCTGGTGCAGTGTTATGGGCGGGAGATATTCTCGCGACTGAAAATCAGCAATTCTTGGTCGATTTCTCCTCATTTCTCTTGAGCGATCGTCATGGTGTGATTGATAGTCTAAGTCGCAGCCGTCAGGGAAACTACACGGTCGATGAAAAGCGCAGTGCAGTGTTAACGCAGCAAGCAAAAAGCTTCCCTGATAACACCGAACTAGAAGCGATGCTCAATTTTGCGGGATCAGGAGAGGGGCAATTTGTGCGCCAAGTTGCCGCCGACCCCAAGAGTTTGCGTATGCACCAGCACATCAGCATGGTGCGTCTGCCTCAGCATTATCAAACACGCACCTATCATCCATTTTCCGGTGGTTTCGATAATGAGGTAATGGATTTTGGTACGCCTTTGGCTGATAGCATTGTCACTCGCCTACAGGTAAGACATCGGCTAGAGAAGGTAGATCCGAATGCTGCTGTGAGTGCGGTGAAGAAACCAATTGTGTATTACTTGGATCGTGGCACACCAGAGCCAGTGCGCTCTGCTTTGCTGGATGGCGCGCGATGGTGGAGTAGTGCATTTGAAAAGGCCGGTTTCAAAGATGCCTATCGCGTGGAGCTTTTGCCGGAAGGGGTTGACCCTATGGACGTACGATACAACACCATTATGTGGGTGCATCGTGCAACGCGTGGCTGGTCCTATGGTAATGCGATTACCGATCCACGTACGGGTGAAATTATCAAAGGTACTGTGACGCTGGGTTCCCAACGAGTGCGACAGGATATTTTGATTGCTGAAAGTTTGTTGGCACCCTATGGAAAAATGAGTGCAGCTGACAAGAAAAAAGCAGCAGAACAAATGGCCTTGGCACGCTTACGTCAGTTAGCCGCCCATGAAGTGGGGCACACCCTAGGAATCGCCCATAATTTCGCACCTAGCCGTTTGGGAAATGGTTCGGTCATGGATTATCCACATCCCATGTTGAGCCTGAATGCGAAAGGCGAGCCGCAAGTCAATGACGCCTATGGTGTCGGAGTCGGGCCGTGGGATGATTTTGTGATTCAACATCTGTACGGTACTTTCCCTGGCCAAGACGAACAACAGGCCCTCGCTCAGTTGCGCATCAAAGCAAAAGCAGCGGGTTTGCAATATGTGGGAGACGCTGATTCACGTCCAGTGGCGTCAATGCATCCCAATGGTTTGTTATGGGATTACGGCGCTGATTCATTGAAAACTTTCGATCAATTGATGGCAATCCGCCGTTATGCCTTAGACCATTTTTCTTTAGCTGCTTTACCAGCGCAACGTCAGTTAGGTGAATTGGAGGCACGTTTGGTGCCCGTCTACTTACTACATCGTTATCAAACAGAAGCAGTGGCGCGTTTGATCGGCGGCGGTGAATATGAATATGGCCTCGCGCAAGATGCGAATGAAGGCCGCGTACAGCCAGGTATCAAGACCGTGCCTGCTCAAACGCAACGAGCGGCCTTACAAAAGTTGTTGAGTAGTGTACGTGCTGAACAACTCGCTTTGCCAGCAAGTCTGATCGACGCCCTTACTCCACAGAGCGAAGGTTATGAACGCACGCCAGAATATTTTAGTAGTCGTATGAGCGTTGCCTTTGATGCATTCTCTGCAGTTGAAGCAGCTGCAGCGCAGACTAGTTTGTTTCTGTTTGATGCCGCGCGGTTTAATCGCTTGGCATGGCAACAAGCGCGTGAGCCGCAGCAATTGAGTGTAGAGGAAGTTCTTCAACAAAGTTTTGCAAATACTTGGAAACGCGACGCTATTGCCAGCAAAGTTCTAGCCGGTGAGGCCGTTCAGCTTGCAGCGAACTGGGTGGTGCTGGATGCGACCTTATCAATGCTTGATAGTGGTCGTTTGCATCCACAGGTGCAAGCGCAGGTCCGTCAGCAGTTACAAGAGCTCGCTATTTGGTTACAGAAAAATCCAAGCAAGGGCGCACAAGCAGGAAGTCGACAACAAGCGGCAGAACTCATTACGAGGTATCTACGTGATCCGAGTAGTGTGAAACTACGTGGATTGCCACCGATTCCGCCGGGTGCACCAATTTAAATGGACTTCGATGCAGCGCAAAGCCGCGCCAAATTTTTTTGATCCTGTCCAGATAAAGTTCTAGACTGTTGGAAGAGGTAACTGCCTACAAGGAGTGTGTGCGATGGGACTGCATCAATTAGTGTATATGAGTCAAATTACGACCGACGAATCAGTATTGAATTCCATTCATAGCCATGCGGTGCGCAACAATACTGCCCTTACTGTTACGGGAATGCTATTGTTCGCGCAGGGCAGATTTCTACAGGTATTGGAAGGTGAGCGCAAAGATGTTCATCATACTTACGAGAAAATCAGAGATGACTCGCGTCATGATCACGTCACACTGTTAGCCGATAAACCGATTCAGGAGCGTAGTTTTTCTCACTGGAATATGGGATTCAAACATTTGCAGGAGAGCGAAGCTGCGAAAAACCCTCGCTTCCAAAGCTACCTAACGCAGGATTTACAGCTTTGCCAAAAGGATCCAGATCTCGCGCTTGAGATCTTGCGTTTTTATGCATGAAGGCTATTTTTGCCGTCAGCATTCATCGCTTATGAAAAAAATGTGTCGTCGAATTTGGCTTGTACTGCGTGTAGTCCAGTATTGAGAATTGGCTTTTTAGTCTTTGTTCGAAATCCCATACAACGAAACGCTCTTGCTAACGAGAAGCGAAATCGGTTTTTTTGATATTGGGTATATTCTTGCAAGGCCTGTTGCATTGTGGGTTCCTGAAAGCTCTGCTCGCTTGCGAGCTCTTCTGGTATCGCGTCATGAATATAGTAAAGACTTGTGCTTTGATCCAACTTCGCACTGCTTAACGTTTCAGCAGCGGAGTTATATGGCAACACCACCGCTTGGAAAAAGTCAGAATAGAAGTAGCGTCTTACATTACCTAATCCAAAATCAATCAAAATGTTACCGTCGACGATACAAACGACATGGGTTGCAAGTTGGCCGGGTTTAGTGAATTGTTTGCCGCCCAAAAGGAAGCGTACTTCCGATCTTTCAACAATTGCATTGCAAGTCTTCAGTTCGACATTCACGCCTTGTGCCTGCAGAATGCGTTGAACTAAGGTGCTGATAAATAGGCAACAATTGCCATATTTTTTGATATGGCCGATATACTCTAAGTCGGCGAACAATTGCCTGAGAGAGTTTGATGTCTCTTGGTTATCAATTCCTAGAAATAAAGTGCGGTTCATAATTTTAAGCGAGCAGTCACAGTAGAAGTTCTTGCATACTTTAAAGTAGAGTAGTTTGCCGAGCGGCAAAAACCAAAGACATTTACATTTGTTACGAATTCGCCCAGTTTTTCTTACAAACATTTACGAGACAGTTTAGAGACTATCAACTAGTCAAAATTTCGCTATTTTGAGCAAGCTTGTGTATTCTTGCCTGATCTTGTTTTTTGAATAGGTTAGCTATGGCAAACGCGCATTTTCCTCATTTGCTTGAACCCTTGGATCTCGGTTTTACTCAATTACGCAATCGCGTGATGATGGGTTCTATGCACACGGGCTTAGAAGATCGTTTTTACAATTACGGTAAGCTCGCAGCCTATTTCAGAGAACGTGCACGTGGTGGTGTCGGCTTGATTGTCACTGGGGGTATTTCACCCAATCGCCGTGGTTGGTTGTTACCGTTTGGCGGCACCATGAATAGCTTGGGTGATATTTTTAATCACCGCAAAGTGACGCGTGCTGTGCATGAAGAAGGTGGCAAGATCGTGATGCAGATTTTGCATTCGGGCCGTTATGGTTATCAGCCCTTCATTGTTTCTGCCTCAGACAAGAAAGCACCGATTTCTAAATTTAAGCCTAAGGCACTGACGGAAGCCGGTATCGAGAGCACGATACGCGACTACGTTCGTTGTGCGCGCTTGGCACAAAAGTCGGGCTACGACGGTGTTGAAATCATGGGTAGCGAAGGTTACTTGTTGAATCAATTCTTATGCGTTCGTACCAATCATCGTACTGATCGTTGGGGTGGTTCAATCGAAAATCGTATGCGTTTGCCGGTTGAAATTGTGCGTCGTGTGCGTGCTGCGGTCGGTGAGAAATTCATTATCATGTATCGTCATTCGATCTTAGATTTGGTCGAAGGTGGCAATAGTTGGGAAGAAGTCGTCACCGTGGCGCAGGCCTTAGAAAAAGCCGGCGTGACTTTGTTCAACACCGGTATCGGTTGGCATGAAGCTCGCGTGCCGACGATTGTAACTTCTGTGCCGCGCGCAGCCTTTGCTAGTGTGTCAGGGCGTTTAAAAGAAGCAGTGTCGATTCCTGTGATCGCCTCGAATCGTATCAATATGCCGGCACAGGCAGAAGAAATTATCGCGAGTGGTGCGGCAGATATGGTGTCGATGGCACGTCCATTCTTAGCCGACCCTGAGTTTGTGAAGAAAGCGGCGGAGGGGCGTGTCGATGAGATCAATACCTGTATCGCTTGTAACCAGGCTTGTCTCGATCATACCTTCTCGAATCAACGCGCTAGCTGCTTGGTCAACCCACGTGCAGCACACGAAACCGAACTTCAATATGTCAAGAAGCCGATTGCTAAACGTGTTGCTGTTGTGGGAGCAGGTCCGGCAGGTCTCTCGGCTGCGACCGTTGCAGCAAGCTGCGGTCATGATGTGAGCTTGTTTGATAGTTCAGACACGATCGGTGGTCAATTCAAAATCGCGATGCAAATTCCAGGTAAGGAAGAATTCAAGGAAACCTTGCGCTATTTTGCTAAGCGCTTGGAAATTACCGGCGTCAAAGTCAATTTGAATCGTCGTGTTACGCGCGAAGAGTTAGTGGCTCAAGGCTTTGATCACATTATTATTGCCACTGGCATCACGCCAAGAACACCGCGCATCGAAGGTGTTGATCATCCTAAAGTGATGTCGTATCTCGATGTCTTATTGCACAAGAAGCCCGTCGGTAAAAAAGTCGCCATCATCGGCGCTGGCGGTATTGGTTTTGACGTGGCGGAATATCTTTTACATGATCCTGCAACTCCGTTGCCGATTTCCCTCAGCACTTGGTTAGGTGAGTGGGGTATTGATCTGCAAGCGAAACAAAATGGCGGTTTAGTCGCACCACATGTCGCCCCACCTCTGCGCGAGATCCACCTGTTGCAGCGTAAGACGAGCAAGGTTGGTGCTGGCTTGGGTAAGACTTCGGGTTGGGTGCATCGTGCGACTTTGCAACGTAATCAGGTCAAGATGCTAGCTGGTGTCGAGTACCAAAAAATCGACGATCAAGGTTTGCATATTGTGGTGGGCGGCCAAGCACAGGTATTGGAGGTCGATCAGGTGATCATGTGCGCGGGTCAAGAGTCTCTGACTGAATTGATGCCGCAACAAGTGAGCGAGTCTGGGCCAAAGTTCCACAAAATTGGTGGCGCTGCTTTAGCCTCAGAACTTGATGCTAAGCGTGCGATTAAAGAAGGCGCGGAATTAGCAGCTTCTTTGTAAAGATCGAATCTTCGGTTATCCATGTCAGCTCGCCTTTACGACGCTGACATGGCGTTCGCGCTTCTATTGAATTGGTAAGAAAATATCAGTTTCCAACGCATCCTCATGCACTTCAGGGAAGAAATTCCGACGCTGCAAAAATAGGGGGAAGTCGCGTAGCTCCTCTCCGCTTTGCGGTAGCCATTCTTCATACAATCGTCGTATCGACAGTTCGAGATTGTCGTCTGATCCATAATGCCGCATCACAGCACAACGACCTGCTGGGATGGTCTTCATGACGATGTTCTTCACCAAGCTCTGTTGTAGTTCAAGGTGATCACGACCGTCGATCGCTGTGGCGATGTCGAAGCGAAAATCCTTCACCGCGACAAGTTCAGGATGGTCATACAAAATATTGAAGGTTGCGTAGCATTGTGGTGAAAGCTTTTGACCACGACGCCATTCGATAAACTGCCGTATGGATTGTCCGATCAGAGCTGGATCACCTCGATGTTCAAAAGCAGCGATAGAGGTTTCGCCGAAATCAATGCAGCGGATTTCAGTCTTGGCGATTTCTTGTGGCGTAGGTGTCATGTGCTGATTCCTCAGGTTTTTCAGTGGCTGTTGGAAGTCATACCAATGCCGCCAATCTGGTGATTGACGGAAGGCAGACGGAGATTGACCAAGATGCCGCTTGAAGGCCCGTGCGAAGCTCTCAGGTTCGTCATAACCGTGGTCCAAAGCGACATCAATCACTTGAGTTTGAGGTCGATAAGCAAGACGGTAAGACGCACTTTTGAAGCGACACAACTGCACGTACTGAAACACACTGATATCAAATCGTGATGAAAATAATCGATGAAAGTGAAACGGTGATAGATGTGCCACCGCACTGAGGGTATCGACTGACAGATCT
This sequence comes from Affinundibacterium nitidum, assembly GCF_014284155.1. Taxonomy (GTDB): domain Bacteria; phylum Pseudomonadota; class Gammaproteobacteria; order Burkholderiales; family Burkholderiaceae_D; genus Undibacterium; species Undibacterium nitidum. Next base: position 210 of record NZ_JACOFZ010000013.1, on the reverse strand, counting down.
TCATCCAGATGCTGATCGATAAACTGCAAGACTGTACGCAATCGTTGTTCGATGGAACTCAAATTGTCGTCACGTTTGCTGTTGTTACTCAAGGGCTTCTCCTAGTCGGGTCGGTTGACCTGATACTCAGTGTAGAGATAGGCATGACAACTCGCCCGACAAAACTTGCGCATTGAATGTTGGGTTGATCAATGGATGCTGTCGATTGCG
>NZ_JACOFZ010000012.1 GCF_014284155.1 Affinundibacterium nitidum | reverse complement strand
ACCCAAGGCGACATATCCCATCGGGCCCTCTAAATATTCTTGCACTACACGGTACTTAAATTCTTCTGCATGTTTCGTCATTAAAAAACCCCAAAAGTTGGTGTCCAACTTTTGGGGTTCAGTTCATCTCGCTGCCTTTTTTGTTGTTCGATCATCTAATTACTTAGACTGATTTGCATAAATCGTCCAATAACGAGCGAGATCTCCTGAACCATCCTTACCTTGGACTGTTTTCAGAACTTTCAAGCCATTGGATTTCTTACCCGCCATCAAATATGCCATACCCAAATGCAAGTTCGCATCGTCTGGATATTTCAAGTTATCTTTCTTAATGCCTTTTTCCATCATGGCAATCCCTTTTTCGAGTTCACCACTAGTGACATAGGAAAAGCCGATGGAAACTAAAGCCGTACCATCAGCAGCCGCTTCAGCAGCTGCTTCATTTGCTGCTGCCGCAGCTTTAGCCTCAGTTTGTTTCTTCGTTGCCAAATCACGCAAACGACCATGACGAGCAGCTTCATTTCCTTGTCCTAAAGCACCAGCTTTATAACCTGCTTCAATGATTTTCAAGGCTTCACCGTTGTTGCCATCTTGAATCGCAATTTGAGCCATTTCCATATAGTCTTTGGTCTCTTTAATTGAACCAACGGCTAATTTCAAACGATATAGATCCATTGATAAGCGAGAATTAAACTCTTTATTGCGTTCGACCGCATTAATTAAGTTAACCCAGTATTCTTTTTTACCATAGAAAGCAACCAGCTTTTCCAAAGCATTTTGGTAACCTGCTTTATCACCTGCACGCAGCGCGCCGCTTGCATAGAATTCCAATGTCGCTTGCGCTGGAACGCGGCCAGCTTTTTCAGCGGCAACGATCTCTGCTTTAACGTCTTTCATCGCACCAGCATTATCGCCACTTTGCGCTTTTGCTTGTGTCAAATATTGACGCAAAGATGTATCAGTACCACCTTCAGCAAAATAACGCTCGTAGGCTTTAGCAGCTTTCGCGTAATTGCCTGCTTTGTAGTAAGCATTTGCAAGAACTTGGATCAATTGCAATTGCTCTTTGCTGCCAAGTTTATTCGCTGCGACAATCACCTCACCGGAACGAATGATCAGATCATTGTCACCGGATGCAGATGCAACCGCTAAGCGCATACGTTCAATCGTAAAGCTTTCGTTGACAGTCTTATTGCTGATACGGTCAGTTTCTTGCAACTTACCAAGAGCATCGCGATATTTTTTCGCTCTGAACATATCACCGGCTTGTTGCACCAATTTACCGACCTCAGGACGCATCGCTTCCTGGGCATACGCAGTATTGCCAACAACGCCTGTCATTTCGGGAAGCGCTGCACAACCAATGGCAGCGATAACAATTGCTAGTTGCGATAAGCGTAGGTGTTTCATAGTTGATCTCTCAATCAAGAAAATTAATGGTTAATACTGACTTATTCGAAAGGGAAAGACAGACTTCAAGCTGCTTCGTTCCCCCGTTCAAACATCATAACGTCTCAAGAACTTGGACACAATACAAAAAAAGGCAGGGATATCCCTGCCCTCTTTCATTAGACTGATCGCATCAGTTTCAATTCTGAATAAGATTATTTCAAGAACTGTTCGTTACCTACCATACCCAATTTCGTGATTCCACGGCTTTGGGCTGCAGCCATAACACCGGCAACTGATTTATAAGAAACCAAACGATTTGGTTGCAAATGTACTTCAGGTTGTGGATTCATTGCTGCTGCTGCTACGAAACGATCTTCTAACTGCGTGCGAGAAACAACCTCGCCATTCCAACTAATAGTACCGTCAAAATCAACGTCGATTTTAACAACCACTGGCTCAACATCTCTTGGTGGAGGTGTGCCTTGCGGATTGTTCAAATTAACTGAATGGTTAGCACGTGGCAAAGTTGTAATAAACATGATAATCAAGACCAACATAACGTCAATCATTGGTGTCATATTCATTTCCATCATTGGTTCCACTTCCCCACCGGAACCAGAGCTCATATTCATACCCATGATAATCCTCTCTTAGTTTTTATCTGGTGGTTCTAGTACGAAACCAACTTTGGCGATACCCGCGCGCTGCACAGTAAGGATAGTCTTACCGATAGATTCATATTTAGCGTCTTGATCACCGCGAATATGAACTTCAGGCTGCGGAACAATGACGGCGACTTTTTTCATTTCTTCGAGAAGCTCATCGTCAGAACTAATTGGCTTACGGTTACCGCGCCAAAAAATATCACCATCTTTACTCACCGTGATAATGACGTTTTTTGCGTCTGGATTATACGGATCGTTCTTTTCAGCTGGCAGCTGCACCTTTGCCAACTGAAGCACTACTGGCGAAGTAATAATGAAGATAATCAACAACACCAACATAATATCCACCAATGGAGTGGTATTAATCGTGCTGTTGACTTGATCTTCTCCATCCTCGCTGCTACCGATTTGCATTGCCATAATATTTTCTCTTTATCTAAATTCTATTCGCTCAACATCAGACGAGACAAGCTCGCCTGATGGGAATGAATTTTCGTAATAACCAAGCGTTTAAATATTACGCAAATTACTTGTTAGCAGTAGCTTTGCTCATTGCGCCAGACAATACAACAGCGTGCAAGTCTGCACCGAAAGCACGAACTTCTTCCATTGCTGATTTGTTACGACGCAGCAAGTAGTTGTAGCCCAAAACTGCTGGAACCGCTGTGAACAAACCGATCGCAGTCATGATCAACGCAGAACCGATTGGACCAGCTACTTTATCGATAGAAGAGTTACCAGAAGTACCGATCGCGATCAACGCTTGGTAAATACCCATAACTGTACCGAACAAACCGATAAATGGAGATGTAGAACCTACAGTCGCCAAGAACGTCAAACCTTCACCCAAACGGCTTTGAACTTTATCAACAGAACGTTGGATAGACATTGTTACCCATGAGTTCAAATCGATTTGTTCTAACAATGCACCTTCATGGTGTTGGCTAGCACTGATCGCTGAATCAGCGATGAAACGGTATGGACTGCCTTCTTTCAAGCTAGACAAACCAGCATTTACGTTTGCTGCTTTCCAGAATTTACGCGCTTCTTTCGCTTGACCATTCAATTTAGTCAAGTCGATGATTTTTGTTACCAAGATGTACCAAGAACCGATAGACATCAACAACATGATTACCAAAGTTGCGCGGTCAACCAAGTTACCTTCTTTGATCAGGTGAGACAAGCTGAACTGATCAGATGCTTCAGCAGCTTTCGGCGCTTCGCCGGCTGGCAAGGAAGCTTCTGGTGTTGATGGTGCTGGCGCTGCGGCTTCAGCAGCTGGAGCGGACGCTGCTGCAGGAGCAGATGCGTCTTGTGCAAAAACGGATGCAGAGGTCATAGAGGCTGTCAATGCAAACAAGACTGCCGCCAGGAATGTGCTTACTTTAGCGCGGGTTTTCATGTAGATACTTCCTTTAAAAAAAATTTAATACTTACGTTGGTTGTGAGTAAAACGATACGTCTCTGACTCTTGTTACTTGTTGGCTTTGTTTTAATCAAGCTTCCAAACGTAATCAACACGAGTCGTGGTAGCTTGAGGCTTGCCATCCACTGTTCCAGGTTTGTTTTTGCACGACCCAGACAGCAATTGGGAACGCACAGCATTGTCTAGCCCCCTGAATCCACTAGACTTAACAATTGCGACATCGGTAACATTACCATCAGCACCGACTGTTACAGACAATCCAGTTACGCCTGTTTCTTCGTTACGCAAAGAAGAACGAGGGTACTCTGGCTTACAACCCGTCTGTTGAAAATCAATATGTGCAGGAACAATTGATGGGCCTGCTGGTGCTTTAGGCGCTTCAGCAACTGGTGCTGGAGCCTTTGTCATCGTATTTGTTTCTGGCTTTACGTTAGACACCGTAGAGATCGCGTTCGGTGAAGGAGCCTGCTGCTGCACCTGAACCTCTGGAGGAGGAATAAATGGTGGTGGTGGCGTCTGCAACTTCGGTGGCGGCGGCGGCGGTGCATCTGGTGGTGGTGGTGGTGGTGGTTCAGCTTCTTTCACCACTGCCTCCATCGGCTTTTGTATCATCTTGACTACATTGGTAGCCAAACCGCTGACGAATGCCCAGCCGATAAATACGTGTAAAACAATTACCACACCTAAACCGGTGAACTTCTTACCCGGTTCCTGTTGGCGTCCTGAAAAATCCATACCTACTCCTCCAATACCACAACAATTTCAATTAGGTTCAAACATGCGAATCTTCACAGCTTGAAATTCTTCAGTGTAAACACATCTAGACTTTCAGTGCTTAGACCTCGCAACTGATCACCTACTCTGATCAGCGCGCTGCTTGCGCCCCCATACTCAAACAAACTGCCTGAACCTTGATTCGAACACACCTGAGTGAGTACTACTTTTTGCTTACAAATCGTTTGCCACAAATGGCATTCCTACAAATTTGGCAAATATTTCGCCAAATTCTTAATATCTCAAGAGACATTAGAAAATTGAAGCGGTTTGTTTTAGAACAAATGTTTAAGAAAAAACTACTTACATCTGTCAATAAAACATTGTTTTTTTTAAATCTTCGCGAAAAACAGCGCCTATTTTGACATAAACAAAGCAAGGAATGGAAGTCGCTTTTATGTTGCTATGCAACATAAAATTTACTCCTATGCAAGCCCTTTGTTTTTCGATCACTATATTTAAACACAAGTCATCGAAATTGAAATAAAAATTTCAGTTCAAGTCTCTCAAGTAACTCACCTACATTTGAGCCAGAAAAATTGAACAATAACAAAGGTAATTTATGCTCACACCAGTGCCGATTAGAAATAAAAATTCTTTACGGAACCAATATCGATGTAGTTTTACATCGTGTTGCTTGACCGTCAAGAAGATAAATTGTTGCAGTGCTGCATTTTTCAGACACTTTCAACTTTCTTAGCAATTTACTTGACACGAGGATCACAATATATTTAGTAAATTTTCTTACATCATATAGAAGCCACCGTTATTATTTGCCCTAAACAGCTTGAACAACTACAATTCCGACCTGTCAGTACTTTCCACGCCAAAAGAATTCATTATTTTCGTGGATTATTCGTCTAAAACCATAACGGAACATCTTCAATAAAAAGCAAAAAAGCTTGCAATTACAGAAGAGTACGTTAGCACTTGGAGTTGATATGGCATTTTTGCAAGGCAAGAAAATTCTTATTACAGGCCTCTTATCTAATCGTTCGATCGCCTACGGTATCGCTCAGGCATGCCGCCGCGAAGGCGCGGACTTAGCCTTCACCTACGTCGGTGAGCGCTTTAAAGATCGCATTACAGAATTTGCGAAGGAATTTGGTAGCGATTTAGTGTTTGACTGTGATGTCAGCAGTGATGAGCAAATCGCACAAGTCTTTACCGATCTTGCGAAATCATGGGATAAATTAGATGGCGTAGTGCACGCTATTGGCTTCGCGCCACGTGAAGCAATTGCAGGCGACTTCCTAGATGGTTTTTCTCGCGAAGCCTTCCGTATCGCTCACGATATCTCCGCTTACAGCTTCCCAGCGTTAGCAAAAGCAGCGCTGCCAATGATGAATGAAAACTCTTCATTGTTGACGCTTTCTTACCTTGGCGCGATCCGCGCGATTCCTTACTACAATACAATGGGATTAGCCAAAGCGTCGTTAGAAGCGAGTGTGCGTTACTTAGCAGAAAACCTCGGTAAAAAAGGTATCCGCGTGAATGGTATTTCTGCCGGCCCAATCAAAACCTTGGCCGCGAGCGGCATTAAAGATTTCAGCACTCTCCTTGGATTCGTGGCAGAGCACGCTCCACTGCGTCGCAATGTGACGATTGAAGAAGTTGGTAACACCGCGGCGTTTTTATTGTCCCCATTGGCGAGCGGTATTACAGGCGAAATCACATACGTTGATGGCGGCTTCTCTCATGTCATGGGCTTAACACCAGACTAGTTAGATACCGATTGCAGTTCGCTGCGACTCAATAGAAAGCTGAAGATTGGATAATGTTCTTAATGAACCCCAACTTCAGCTTTTTTATTTACCCCAGCACTAAGCTGCTGAACCATTCCCTGCTATTGATTGTCGACATCTTGTTGGGCCAAAACTAGGGATGCGGACAAATGATTAGCACAGTAGCGTAACCGTTACTCACCTGGATGAGGGCCCCAAGGACGGTGACTTTAGTAAATCGGTGTCGCCCCAAGCTCACGATCAACTCTTGGTGTGCAGCCACTCGATCCCCTATACAAGGCCTAAAAAATGTTTTGCAAATGATATTACATAAGCAAAGTATTCAAGTTTATGCTGCACAGCTTTAAAATTTGCTGTACACTCCTGTTTTTGCACTGCAATATAATTATTGCTCTGCATTAAAAATATAAATAAGTAGCACCGTAGCCCTTGCGTATTGAAGCTATGTTCTCATTGAGAACGACTCTATACAGCAATGTAAAGCCCTCCCGCCCTGCATGTCTGGTATCACACATAGACATCATCCCGGCGCAAAGCTTTTGTGCCGAAATTTCATCGTATAGCTTAACCTTGCCATTTCACGAATCTTGTGACGGCTCTGCTTTTCTTTGTTCATTTCGTTTGGTTGACGCTGCTTTTTTGCGCGCTCGGTATGTGCCTAGCGCTGATTAATAACGGAAGAAAAAATACAATGACTTTTGAAACACTAGGCCTTCACACCTCCATCCTGCGTGCCATTGCTGACACAGGCTATACAACTCCAACAGCAGTTCAGCAACAAGCTGTTCCAGCCGCTATTGCAGGTCGTGATCTCTTGGTTTCCTCACAAACTGGTTCAGGAAAAACGGCCGCGTTTATGCTGCCAGCTTTGCACAAATTTGCAGCTGCAGCTGATGTGATGACACCGAACGTTGGCAAGACGCCAAATCAAGAACGCCAAGCAGCTCGTTCACGTGGCGAGCGTCCACGTTTCCAAGCTGCTAAACCAAAGATGTTAGTACTAACGCCAACACGTGAATTGGCTCTACAAGTCACTACAGCAACAGACAAATACAGTGCATATTCACGTCGTGTTAAAGCAGTATCGATTCTGGGTGGCATGCCATATCCAAAACAGATGCAACTCTTGGCGCGCAATCCAGAAATTTTGGTAGCAACGCCAGGTCGCTTAATCGACCATATGGAGTCTGGCAAGATCGATTTTTCCGAATTGGAAATTTTGGTACTCGATGAAGCTGATCGCATGTTAGACATGGGCTTTATCGAAGATATCGAAAAAATCGTCGCAGCGACACCAGAGTCTCGCCAAACAATGTTGTTCTCTGCAACCCTTGATGGCGTTGTTGGCAGCATGGCGCGTCGCATCACAAAAGATCCAATGGTGATTCAAATCGCCGGCTCTGCAACCAAGCATGAAAATATTCAACAACGCGTACATTTCGTTGATGACTTGTCTCACAAAAATCGTTTGCTCGATCATTTGTTACGCGATGAATCTCTCGATCAAGCAGTCGTTTTTACAGCGACAAAACGCGATGCAGATACCATTGCTGATCGCTTGAATATCGCTGGCTTCGCTGCGGCAGCATTGCATGGCGACATGCATCAAGGCGCACGTAATCGCACACTCGACTCATTGCGCCGCGGTCAAGTACGTGTACTCGTTGCGACTGATGTTGCAGCACGTGGTATCGACGTTCCTGGCATCACTCACGTTTTTAACTACGATTTACCAAAGTTCCCAGAAGACTACGTACATCGTATCGGTCGTACAGGTCGTGCTGGCCGCAAAGGTCTGGCAGTATCATTGGTAAATCATGCTGAAGGCATAAATGTTAAGCGCATCGAACGCTTCACTAAGCAGTTGATTCCTGTCGATGTGATCGAAGGTTTCGAACCAAAGAAAAGTGCAATGGCAACTCGTTCCCCTGCTCGTAAACCAAGTGGCTGGAAACCAGGTGACAAACGCAGCACAGGCAACAACTTTGGCAAAAGTAAACCGGCTCAACGTAGCTTCTCCAAACCAAATGCTGCACCGCGCGCTGAAGGCAGCGGCTTTGGTGGTGCAGCGAAATCCCGTTTTGGCGATGCCAACGGCAACCGTCGTAGCTTTGGTGATCGTTAATCGATCGTCGATTCCCTGCTATTGATTGAAATTACGCAAATTCAATCGCAGCGAACAAAGTAGTTCACAATAAAAGCGATCAGGTCTAGGCCCGATCGCTTTTTTGTTTTCTATCGGACCTAGCCTCAAACGTCTTGGACTTATGCCAAGCACTCCCCTATAATCAAACTCTACCCTTTGATGAGTTTCGACCCTAAGCATGCAGACAGAACCCATTCGTTTAACCTCTTTCTCCCACGGCGGCGGCTGTGGCTGCAAAATCGCACCCGGGGTACTTGCTGAAATCCTCAAGAAGACTAATGGCTTCGTGATTCCCGATGCATTGATGGTGGGAATCGAAACTTCCGATGATGCGGCTGTCTACAAACTCAACGACCAACAAGCATTGATTGCAACCACCGATTTTTTTATGCCCATTGTCGACGACGCTTATGATTTCGGGCGCATCGCGGCGACCAATGCCATCTCTGATGTTTATGCGATGGGTGGCACGCCGATTATGGCGTTGGCGTTAGTCGGTATGCCCATCAATCAAATCCCACTCGAAGTCATAGGAAAAATACTCGAAGGTGGTGCCAGTATCTGCCGCGAGGCTGGCATACCTATCGCTGGTGGGCATAGCATAGATTCCGTTGAACCAATTTATGGCTTAGTCGTGATCGGTCTCATCCACCCAGACAAAGTCAAACGCAATTCACAGGCAAGAGTAGGCGATCAACTGATACTTGGTAAACCGCTCGGTGTTGGCGTGCTATCTGCAGCGCTGAAAAAGCAAAAACTCAGCGATGCCGGCTATGCTGAGATGATTCGCAACACAACAAAGCTCAATAAACCAGGTATGGCCTTATCTCAGCTTGAAGGCGTCCATGCGATGACTGACGTGACCGGATTTGGCTTACTTGGGCATTTGCTTGAAATCTGCCGAGGTTCAAACGTTGGTGCCACACTGAAGTTAAATCAAATACCTTTACTCGCAGACGTCAGGGAATTAGCGGCTGCAGGTAACGTGACGGGCGCTTCCGCACGTAATTTCGCATCTTACGGTCAGGATGTCGATTTGAATGAATGCGATGAAGTTATGCGCGCCCTACTAACCGACCCACAAACGGCTGGTGGCCTCTTGGTTGCGTGTGCACCAGAAGCGACCGAGCAAGTCCTAGATTTTTTTCATCAACATCAATTTGAGCAAGCTGCAGTCATCGGCGAGATCACCGCTGGAACTGCACGTATTGATTTGCAGGGTAATTAAGCATTATTCTGTCATTCAACAAACTCATTTCACATTTCAAACAATATGAATCAATTAGATCAACTCAAACAATATACGACTGTCGTGGCCGATACAGGGGACTTCCAGTCGATGCAGGCGTACACGCCGCGTGATGCCACCACCAATCCTTCACTCATATTGAAAGCTGTTCAGAAGCCGGAATATCAGCCTTTGTTAGAGCAAGCCGTGGCTGCAAATAAAGACAAATCCACAGATGCGATTATCGATCAACTGCTCATTAGTTTTGGCTTGAAGATTCTTGACATCGTACCTGGTCGTGTCTCAACAGAGACCGATGCACGCCTATCTTTCGATACTGAAGCGACAGTCGCCAAAGGGCGTCAGTTGATCGCACTTTACGAGGCTGCAGGTATTCCTCGAGATCGTATCTTGATCAAGATTGCTTCCACTTGGGAAGGTATTCGCGCAGCAGAAATTTTGGAAAAAGAAGGCATACGTTGCAACATGACTTTGTTATTCTGCTTAGCACAAGCAGTGGCGTGCGCGGAAGCTGGAGCCCAGTTGATTTCACCATTTGTCGGCCGAATTTACGATTGGTTCAAAAAACAAACTGGTCAAGAAATTTTTGGCGCAGATGATCCAGGCGTGCTTTCCGTGAAACGCATCTACAATTACTACCGCAAGTTTGGCTACAAGACTGAAATCATGGGTGCAAGTTTCCGCAACACCTCTCAGATTTTAGAATTAGCTGGCTGTGACTTGCTGACAATTAGCCCAGACTTACTGCAAAAATTGAGCGAATCGAACAACACTGTTTCACCCAAACTCAACAAAGAAGCGGCTTTAGCATCAGATCTTGAGCGTATCGCAGTTGATGAAAAATCCTTCCGCTTCGCACTCAACGAAGATGCCATGGCGACAGAAAAACTGTCGGAGGGAATACGCCTCTTCTGTGCAGACACAGTTAAATTGGAACAGATGATTGAAAGCATGCGTTAAACACATGCGAAGATAGCTTGAATGGATCGGATGGGCGCTAAGAACTTGGTGCCCATTTTTTTGCGTATTTAAAATTAGACGGCGCTGTTTTTCGGGAAACTTCGCTGAAAACTTATTCCATCGGGCGCATCATTTTCGGCATTTCCCGCTTCGCACTTCGAAACTAAGTGAATCGCGCAAAAAATTTACCTCATTACTGAATCAACGCCCTTGTTTGCCAATTCATCTGCACGCTCGTTCCCAGCATCCCCCGCATGCCCTTTGACCCAAATCCATTGAATTTGATGGAGACGACAAGCAGCATCTAGCTCTTGCCACAGATCGACATTTTTTACTGGTGCTTTAGACGCGGTTTTCCAGCCTTTAGCCTTCCAGCCATCCATCCATTCAGTGATGCCCTTGAGTACATATTGACTATCGGTGTGTAAATCAATTTGGCAGGGCCGCTTAAGCGCGCCAAGGGCTTGAATCACGCCCATTAACTCCATGCGGTTATTCGTGGTTTCTTTCTCACCACCAAATAACTCTTTCTCATGCTTGCCTGCGATCAGCAAGGCTCCCCAACCACCAACACCAGGGTTTCCTTTACAAGCACCATCGGTATAAATCTTAATTTTGTCCATGCTTCTTTATTTTGTTCGCAACAGGAACTGCACTCACCTGTCGCATTTTTTTTCTTTGTAATGCGGGGCCAACCAAATGCATGCCACGTACGCGTTTGATAGCCTCAAACATATAAACAGCACCGAAATAAGGCCACCAGCGCTGCCCGATTTTCTCAACGAGATCTGAGCTGCTGAGCCACTGTTCGTTATTCACTGGCATTGCATAACAACCAAATTGGGTTTGACTTACTTCCATGCTTAACAACTTTAACCAATCTTTGAGACGATTAGCACTAATGAATTCCCCTTCTTTCGGCAAAAAACTACGCCCCGCCGCACGCCCAAACAGTTGGCGCGCGCCCCATAAACTAGCGCGATTTAGGCCGCTAATGATGACTCTTCCTTCTGGAATCAAAATGCGATCAACTTCACGCAATATCTGATGAGGTTCAGTTGCGAATTCCAAGACATGGGGCAATATGACGAGGTCTATACTTTGAGAATCAAAAGGCAATTCCGCGAAATCATGCACCACCACGACTTGATTGCGCGCCAAGAGGTTCGGAGCAGGCATCGTACTATCTGTTTGCCATTGATGCGGCATACGACTCGCTGCAAGCGCATGAATTTGTGGCAAACCAATCTGCAAAGCATGAAAGCCAAATATGTCGGCCGTCATCCGATTAAATTGCGCCTCCTCCCATGCACGGATATAACTCCCTGCTGGCTGCTCTAACCAGCTTCCTAAGTCTATAATGGGGGCTTCCGCAGGATTGGTAGAATTCACTTCACTCACTTTTTTGGTAAGACACAATGACAACGTCGCTTAGTATATTGACTGTACCCGCATTTGACGACAATTATCTCTGGATTGTACACAATGGTACTGATGCCGTTGTTGTCGACCCTGGTGATGGCAAAGCTATTTTGCAAGCATTACAAGACCATCAGCTTCAACTCAAGGCGATCCTATTAACCCATCACCATGCGGACCATGTAGGCGGTGTCCCCGATCTATTAATGTCCTTCTCAGTACCCGTGTATGGCCCCGCTACCGACAACATCAAGGCCGTGACACATCCATTAAATGGTGGTGACAAGTTATTAATTGAGTGCTTGAACCTCAATTTTCAAGTGTTAGCGATGCCAGGACATACGCTGGGCCACATCGCTTATTACAGTGAAAAAGAGCAGGTCCTGTTCTGTGGAGACACCTTGTTCGCTGGTGGTTGTGGCCGCATTTTTGAAGGAACGCCTGCGCAAATGTTCAATTCGCTCAATACGCTTGCCGCTTTACCTGAGCAAACCGCTGTGTACTGTGCGCATGAATACACCTTGTCCAATCTGCGCTTTGCTTTGGCGGCGAATCCGAACAACTCGGCATTACAGGTTCGACAATCGACAGACCAACAGAAACGTGATCAACATATCCCTACCGTACCGAGCACAATCGGCTTAGAGAAGCAGACAAATCCATTCCTGCGCAGTGCTGATCCTGATATCAAACGTAGCTTGATAGATCAACAGAAAATCGAAGAAGACGCTGACGAACTCGCGGTGTTTACTGCTCTTCGCACTTGGAAAAACAATTTCTGATCGAGTATCAATTGGCGCGTACGGATCTTAAAACACTGGCCTTGTTTTGCAAAGTTGTCGACAACTTTGGTGATATCGGTATTTGCTGGCGTTTAGCACGCCAGCTTCATCAAGAGCATCAGATCAAGGTGCAGCTGTGGGTCGATGACTTGGCGAGCTTCAAACGCATTTGCCCTGAAGTCAGTTGCGATATGGATCAGCAAATGATTGAAGGTGTAGACATATGCTTTTGGCGGAATCAGGATATTCCTTTCACCGCTGCAGAAATCTCCGATATCGTTATTGAATTCTTTGCCTGCGATATTCCACCCGCTTATATTCAAGCAATGACGGAGCATGATCCGAAGCCAGTTTGGTTTAATCTCGAAGGTCTCACTGCTGAAGATTGGGTAGAGGGTTGCCACACCCTACCCTCTTCTCATCCGCAATTACCGTTAACCAAATATTTCTTCTTCCCCGGCTTTAATCAACGCACTGGTGGCTTGATGTTTGAAGAGGACTTAGAGCAAAGACGTCAAAATTTCGCGAATGACCAGTCAGCACGCGATCATTTCTTGCGCCAGCTTGGGGCTCAGGATCAAGATTTGGAGGCCTTTAAGGTTTCCCTGTTTTGCTATCCACATGCACCGATTTTGCCCCTACTCGAGGCCTGGTCTGCTAGCGAAACGCCACACTTTTGCCTTGTCCCTCAAGGCGTTGCACAAGCGAGCATTGAAACGTTTTTTGGTACAAGCGCCGATGTGGGCAAAACCCTCACAAAAGGACAATTGCGCTTACTTATTATTTCTTTTGTACCGCAAAACGATTACGACAAACTACTTTGGGCCTGCGACTTTAATTTTGTGCGTGGCGAAGACTCATTTGTACGAGCACAGTGGGCACAACGACCATTTGTGTGGCACATCTATCCGCAGGATGAGCAGCTTCATCATAAGAAATTACGTGCCTTCCTTAACACCTTCAAACCGGCTACAAACACACTGCGGTCTTTGAATCTCGCTTGGAATGAAGTACTGCCCAACCTTCAGTGGGCAGAAGCGTGGAAACAAATCCGCTGTGAATGCGCAGAAATAGAGCAAGAAAGTGGGCTTTGGGCTCAAGAAATGCACAAAAATGGCGATTTGAGTGCAAATTTATTGAAATTTGCCCGCGCTTTAAGGCAAAACCACTCTTAAAATGCGGTAAAATGTGCGGTTAATTTTTGATGTGTTTTTCCAATTTGATCAAAACTGAGCTTGCAAGACTGTATTGCGGTATAGACAGCAGGCAGCAGATGATTTTTAAGTAACCACCTTTTTATTTATATTCATTATGAAACCTGCAAAAGAAGTCCGCGTTGGCAATATCATTATGGTTGACGGCAAACCTTTCATCGTTCTGCGTTCTGATGTCAACGGCTCCAGCCGTACTGGCTTCACTTACAAATGGAAAATGAAAAACCTGTTGACGAACAGCCCGTTGGAAAACGTATTCCGCGGCGACGACAAGTTTGACGTAGTTGTTTTGGACAAAAAACCAGTAACTTATTCTTACTTCGCAGATCCATTGTTCGTGTTCATGGACGCTGAGTACAACCAGTACGAAATCGAAGAAGAAAACTTGGGTGATGCATTGCACTACCTGAAAGATGGCATGGAATGCGAAGCTGTTTTCTATGATGGCAAAGCAATCTCTGTAGAATTGCCTACAACAATCGCTCGTCAAGTAATTTACTCTGAACCAGCGGTTAAAGGTAATACATCAGGTAACGTTTTGAAAGAAGCGAAAATCGAAAACGCGATTGAAGCGAACTGCCATATCGTTCAAGTTCCATTGTTCGTAAGTCAAGACGACATCATCGAAATCGATACACGCACTAATGAATACAAGCGCGTAGTTCGTAATTAATTCGTGCTTCAATTGGGTTTCATACCCACTGGAAAAATATGAGAAAGCTGTGTCTTCGAAAGGAGATACAGCTTTTTTCATTCAATCATTAAAAAATAATATAAAACCTAACTAAAAAAGCATTTTATTTAGAAAATTAACTTGAAATGAGGCAACAACTCGCCTAATCTAAGCTCACGATATCATGTCTTCGAAAGGGCTTTTTATGGCAACCGCTCCCATCCCCTCTACAGAGGCTCGCGAAAACCTCTTCGCTAGCAAAGCGACTAAGCAAAATGAGGTGAAGTCATTTGCGCCAAAAATAAGAGCCGAAGAAGATCAGATCAAACAAGCAACACCCAGTAGCGCGCCAACACAAACGCAAAAACCTGCGGCCCCTAAGCCAGTTGTGAATTCAAACGGACAAGTCACTGGCACCATTATCAATACCAGTGCCTGATTCTGATCCAAGTTAATCCAAACTCTTGTGTTGCCGGCTTTTTAAGCCGGCTTTTTTATATTCATTCGATCCTCAAGAAAGGGTCAACAATCTCAAGCTGCGAATGAATCGATTTAACAATCCTCAACAAAAATTGCCTTGCGGAAACACCATGAAATATCTATGCTAGCTTCAAGTTCAGAATTTCAGCGAGGAAGCGTCATGTCGATATCCGCCTTTGGCCCCAGCCCAGCTCGACCACAAGTTTTACCTGCACCTATTCGCGAAACGCGTTATTTAGCGTTGCAACCGGTCAATAATCCTACACCGTACACACCATCCAAACCTTTGGCGCCGTCACCTACACCTGAAACGCAAGTGCCTCCAAGTCGCCCGTTGGAGATTCTTAATTTACACGGACAAGTGACTGGAACACGCATTAATACTAGCGCTTAGTTTTGCACCCCAAAACAAAAAAGCCACCAGTGTTTCTGGTGGCTTTTGTTTTACTAAACTCTGACAAATATTCTCAAATTAAAGCCAGACTGCAAACGACAAGAGTGCCAGCAATAACATCCATAACAGCAGTGACCGCCACACTAAACCGACAGCACTTTGTAGGGAGCGAGGAGTCGCTTCGACCCCAGGCTGACTCTCCAACTCTAAACTATCGATATCAACAGCGCTTGCGTCAGCGGCAAGAATAACCGCCTTGTTCTCAGGCTCACCTAGGCGCACACCAATCGCACCACCACCAGCTGACAAAATAATCCCCAGCAGCTCATCGTTCCAACGACTCGCGTAATTACGCCAAGAATAAATCGCATCTTCGAAATTACCAACCACAGCAAAAGCTACCGCTGTCAAACGTGCAGGAATCCAATCAATCCAGTAAAAAATCCTGCGCGCAAATTGACCAAATTCTTCGTCTTGCATGTGCTCTGGCTCAGACCATTCGCGCGACAAAAACTCCGACATACGATACATAACCGCACACGCTGGCCCAACAGGCATCAAGAACCAAAAGAACACACCGAATACGTTGCGATGCGAAGCGATCAATGAGCGCTCAACTGCACCTCGTGCCACATCGGCCATATCCATCTGTGAGCAATCTTTATTGATCCAATCACCCAAATGGCGGCGAGCAGCTTCTTCATCGCCGGCACTCAAAGCTACCTGTATCGAGGTGAAATAGTGACTATATCGACGAAAGCCTAGCGTCAAATATACGATGACGACATTCCACGCGAAAGCAGCGAACGGGCTCAGACGCAAACACAGCCAATATACCAAAGCCGTTGGCAGGGTCAGCGAGCCGACCACAATCCACCAGCCAGTTTGGCCATGATGCGCTTTACCAGCATTACACCACGCCTCCACTTTCGCTGCAAAATGTTGAACCTGCGTATATACGGGATTATCGACGCGCAAAGGCTTCAACTGCTCGATCAATAAAGCGAAGAGAATGGAGAGAAATGTCATAGCTAAATCAAACTTCCCTAAGTAGAGGTCTATAGGACTGTAGCTCTATAGCGGGATTGTGCAAAGACCTTAAGTGTAAACTGAATTGGCGTGTTTATGAAGCAATACTCGGATCAAAGAGAGACGTCTGCGCGCAAAAAATGAAATAAATTACGTAGCATCCCTGCAGTAGCCCCCCAAATAAAATATTCTTGATAAGGCATGGCATAAAACTGGCGGCGACCAAGACCATTCGGCAAGGTCACTTCGCGTCGCTGATGATGACGAGGATTCATCAAAAAGTCCAACGGCACCTCAAAGATTGAGGCCACCTCGAACGGATCTGAACGCAAATCTAAGGGCGGATGCACCAGCGCCACCATCGGCGTCACGACGAAACCAGTGCCTGTATAGTAGGCCGGAAGTTGTCCAAGGAATTCCACTTGTTGCTCTTGCAGACCAATCTCCTCCTCAGCTTCTCGCAACGCGGTATGTAAAGGCGAAAGATCAGTGTCATCGACACGGCCGCCAGGAAAACTAATTTGCCCAGCATGATGATGGAGGTGAGCAGCACGCTGTGTCAGCAAGATTTGCACGCCATGCTCGCGAACCACAAGTGGGATCAAAACCGACGCCGGCTTGAAGACGCCCGAGGTATTTAACTTCGACTCTTCTGTTTCCTCTGGCTGCCAAGGCAAATCCATCTGAAAACGTTGGCGCAGGAAATCAATATGAAGACGAAACTCCTCCAAAGCCATCTCCTCGGCCACAGAATGGATGGGCATTTGCATGGGGTTGAAGCTAGTCACCAGTTCACCTTCTAATTCAAATCTAACAAAAAAAATCAATAAAAAAAGGGATGCCTAGGCATCCCTTTTTCGCGTCTTAAAGCAGTACAGAAATTATTCTGCAGCGACTTTACGGGCTGGCAACTTCTCTTTAATACGAGCAGATTTACCAGAACGTTCACGCAAGTAGTACAACTTAGCGCGACGTACATCACCGCGACGTTTCACTTCGATAGAAGCGATCAATGGTGAGTACAATTGGAATGTACGCTCAACGCCTTCACCAGAGGAGATCTTACGAACGATGAAGTTCGAATTCAAACCACGGTTACGACGGGAGATTACAACGCCTTCGTACGCCTGAGCACGCTTACGTGTGCCTTCAACTACGTTAACGTTAACAACCACTGTATCGCCAGGTGCGAAGTCAGGGATATTCTTAGCTAAGCGAGCAATTTCTTCTTGCTCTAATTTTTGGATCAAATCCATTTTTATCACTCCGAAAACCATCTTGCTGACGCCAACATTTCTTGCTCAGTAGAGGATGGGGTTAAACATGTGAACAAAGTTCACTCTAAAAAACATATGGTTTTCCACATGTTGATTTGCAATTTGAAACGCACTTTTCAGAGAATTTCAAACTACAAATTTCTTACAAAGGATCGAGCGAATTTAAAAACTGCTCATCCTTCTTACTCAGCAAACCCGTTTTTCGCGCTTGCTCGATTAAATCTGGGCGTTTCTGCCAACTCACCAATAAAGATTGCTGACGTCGCCATTTTTCAATTTCAGCATGGTTACCCCCCATTAGCACGGTTGGTACACCGTTGCCGTTGAAGTTCTCTGGCCTGGTGTAATGCGGGCAATCCAACAAACCATTTACGAAACTATCTTCTACTGCGGACGCTTGATCGTGCAAGACGCCAGGCAATTGCCGCATCACTGCGTCCAACAAAGCCATCGCAGGCAATTCGCCACCCGACAAAACGAAATCACCAAGGCTAATTTCCTCATCAACTTCTTCGTCGAGTAATCGCTGATCAACTGCCTCGTAACGTCCGCACAGAAGCACCATGCCTGATTCTTGCGACAACTCCATTACTCGCTGATGCTTTAGCGGTTTACCTTGCGGCGACAGATAAATCACCTTCGGTGAATGCAAACCCAAGTCTGCTTGCCGTTGCTTTGCAGCGTGAATCGCCTGTTGCAAAGGCCCTGGCATCATCACCATTCCTGGTCCACCGCCATAGGGGCGATCATCCACAGTACGATGACGATCAGTAGTGAAATCACGTGGATTCCAAAACTTCAACTCACACTTTTTTTGTTCAAATGCTCGGCGCGTAATACCAGACTCAGAGATGGCTGCAAACATTTCAGGAAACAAAGTAATGACATCAAATTGCACTACGATTTTCCTTTCACATTACTACCAAGGACTCCCCACACAAGCCGAGCCTTAAAAATCTGAACCCCAGTCCACCACAATCTTCTTGGTTTGCTGGTCGACTTCTTTGACGAAATGATCGACGAAAGGAATCAAACGTTCATGCTTCATCAATTCAGCTTCTGGCACTTCAGCGCCAGCGACACGTAAAATTGATTGCGCACCATTGTCCATCATGGCACGAACCACCCCGAGTTGTTCACCCTGGAGGTTTTCCACGCTCAATCCCAACAAATCTACCCAATAGAATTCACCATCAGGTAAAGCCGGGAACAATGCTCGCGAAACTTTGACCACGGTACCCTTTAAAGCTTCCGCAGCATTTCGGTCATCAACTTCACCTAGTCGCGCGACAATGTCTTCGCCATGAATCTTAGAACTCAGACGTTTAACTTCGCGCTGCCCTGCATTGCTCGGAGCTTCCAGCCAAAAGACCGGCGCATCCAACAAAGCATCAGCGTTCGATGAATAAGGACGAATTTTCACCCACCCTTGAAGACCAAATGCTCCTGAGATGTGGCCAACAAGGACCAAATCTTCAGGAGCAGATTGTATTGCGCTTTGTGCTACAGCCACTTGCTTACTTTCTTGCCCAGCAGTCTGGCCAGGCAGTACTGAATCGTAAAATTCAGACAATTAAGCTGCTTTATTAGCTGTCGCAACCAAACGTGCAACTGCTGGCGACAATTGTGCGCCTACGCCTTGCCAGTAAGCCAAACGGTCTGCTGCAATACGCACTTCTTCTGCATTGCCAGTAGCGATTGGGTTGTAGAAACCGATACGTTCGATGAAACGACCATCACGACGATTGCGTGAATCAGTTGCAACGATATTGTAGAAAGGGCGCTTTTTTGCACCACCACGAGCTAAACGAATAACGACCATAATATTTCCAAAAAATTGTCAAAGGACGGAAAAAGCCGCAAATTATAACGTGCAAAACCCGTTTCTTGCAAGGCTTATTGTTGGCATCAAACCGATGCGTACGAAGAAAGACTGCATATTTTACGCGAAATTGACGCATTTTTCCTGTACAAGCTCACTCGCCATGAGCAATGTCACTCTCACCCCTTGCAAAATCAGCTAGAATCAGCGCTTTCCGCGTCTTGATTGAGTCACCATGAGCACCCCACATAAAAATAAAACCCTTGCCACTTTCTTAAGCTTTAGCCTTGGCAGCTTTGGTGCCCATCGCTTTTATCTGCATGGCAAAACCGACCCTATCGCTTGGCTCCATGCACTCAGTTTGCCGCTTTCCATTTTATTATCGAAACTCTATTTCAACCTCAACGATTTCGTGACTTATGGCCCATGGCTGATTTCGCTCTTGGTTGCCCTTTTCATGACCTTGATCTTAGGACTGAAATCAGATGAGAAATGGGATGCTAAATACAATGCTAGTTCAGGTCAGAAAAGCGATTCCAGTTGGCTCTTGGCCTTGATTTTGGTGTTTGCTGTAGGGTGTGGCGCGATTACCTTAATCGGCATGATGGCACGGGCGTTTGATTTGCTTTATACCGGTGGAGCTTATGGGTAATATGTGTCGAAATGAAGATTATCATCTCGTCAATTACCTCTGCCCAGCATCTATTTTCAGACATTTACTAAAATAGATCAAAAGAGGAAGCAATAGTCTTTAAATTAATTTCAAACTTTGCCAGCACAAAAAAAGCCCGAATCACTTCGGGCTTTTTCTTTTGCTCAAAACTTAAATCACAACATCAGAACTGCTCAACCGACAATGCCATCACACCAGCCGCACCTTCAACGATGGAAGAACGTAGGCCAAATGACGTCGTCAAAATATGATCAGCGAAGAAACGCGCTGTTGCTACTTTCGTTTGATTGAAAGAAGTATCGCCCTCACCTGCTGCGTTCAATTTATCGGCGATCAAAGCGGCACGTGCTAGCTGCCAACCACCCAAGACTACGCCCGCCAATTTCAAGTAGGGTACGCTGCCCGAGAAGACTGCTTTGATGTCTGATTTGAAGTTAGCGACCACGAAGTTGACCACATCTTCCAAAGCCGTTGCACCGAGCGCCAATTGCTTAGCGATAGCTTGCAAATCCACATTGCTGCTTGTTGCCAATTCTGCCTGGGTTGCACGAACTTGCGCGATGAAATGTTTCGCCACTGCACCCGCGTCACGTGCTGTTTTACGGCCAACTAAGTCATTGGCTTGAATCGCCGTTGTACCTTCGTAGATCGTCAGGATTTGTGCGTCACGATAGTATTGTGCTGCGCCTGTTTCTTCAATGAAGCCCATGCCGCCATGAACTTGAACGCCAGTGGATGTAACGTTCAAAGACATTTCAGTCGACCAACCTTTAACGATAGGCACTAAGAACTCATAAGCTGCTTGATTTTGTTTGCGTACCGCTTCATCGGCAGCGTGGTGTGCTTTATCGCTCATTGCTGCGGCGACGTAAGCCAACGCACGCGCACCTTCAATTTGTCCGCGCATAGACATCAACATGCGACGGACATCTGGGTGATTAATAATCGCTACTGGACCTGGGGATCCAGCTAAGTCACGTGACTGCACGCGATCTTTAGCATATGAGACTGCTTTTTGGTAAGCACGTTCTGCCACCGCGATGCCTTGCATACCAACGCCGAAACGTGCTGCGTTCATCATAATGAACATGTATTCGAGGCCGCGGTTTTCTTCGCCAACCAAGGTACCGATCGCGCCACCATTGTCACCAAATTGCAGCACGCAAGTTGGGCTCGCTTTGATACCGAGTTTATGTTCGATAGACACACAATGTGCATCATTACGCGCACCCAAGCTACCGTCAGCATTAACCAAAAATTTCGGAACGATAAACAGTGAGATACCTTTGACGCCTTCTGGCGCATCCGGTGTACGAGCCAATACCAAGTGAACGATATTTTCTGCCATATCGTGTTCACCATAAGTGATGAAGATTTTGGTACCAAAAACTTTGTAAGTGCCGTCGCCTTGTGGCACAGCGCGTGTACGCACCATCGCCAAATCCGAACCAGCTTGTGGCTCAGTCAAGTTCATCGTGCCTGTCCACTTACCTGAGACCAAATTCTCGAGGTAAGTCGCTTTGTCTGCATCACTACCTGCAGTTAGCAAAGCTTCGATCGCACCGTCACTTAACAATGGGCACAAAGCAAAAGACAAGTTCGCCGCGTGCAGCATTTCGATACAAGGTGTTGCCACCAATTTCGGCAAGCCTTGACCACCGAAATCCGTAGGGTGCTGCACACCTTGCCAGCCTGCTTCAGCAAACATCTTGAAAGCTTCTTTAAAGCCTTTAGTGGTGAATACTTGACCATCTTTCCAATAGCTTGGTTCTTGATCACCCGCCCAATTCAAAGGCGCAATAACTTCGCTGGTAAAGCGCGCGTTTTCTTCTAACACCGCTTCTACGGTTTCTGGCGTTGCATCTTCGCAGCCAGGTAAGGCATTCACTTCATTCAGGCCAGCCAATTCGTTCATCACGAACAGCATGTCTTTAATTGGCGCTACATAACTCATACAGTCTCCCAATATCTCAATTCATTGTTTTGTTCAGATAAGCTCTGATAACCAAAGGGCGCAGAGAATTCTGATGATTTCTCTGCGCCCTCTACGATGATGGACTCTCGTTAGTCGAAAATCACAACATCAATGTGTAGCTAGCGCTTAGCCTAACTCTGTTACCAGCTGTGGCACGATTTCAAACAAATCGCCAACGATGCCGTAGTCTGCCACAGAGAAAATCGGTGCTTCCGGATCTTTGTTAATCGCTACGATCGTTTTGGAATCTTTCATCCCAGCCAAATGTTGGATCGCGCCGGAAATACCTACTGCGATGTACAAAGTTGGCGCAACGATCTTACCTGTTTGACCCACTTGCCAATCGTTCGGTACGTAGCCAGCATCCACCGCAGCACGAGATGCACCCATCGCTGCGCCGAGTTTGTCAGCCAATGGTTCCAATACTTTAAACGCTTCCGCAGAACCCATACCACGACCACCGGAAACGATGACTTTCGCCGCTGTCAATTCTGGGCGATCAGATTTTGCTACTTCGCGAGAAACGAAAGCAGACTTGCCGCTATCTGCTACCGCGGGCACAGATTCCACAGCTGCAGAACCACCTGTTGCGGCTGCATCAAAACCAGTTGTACGCACTGTGATCACTTTAATGCTGTCGGTCGATTGCACAGTCGCGATGGCGTTACCAGCGTAGATTGGACGTTCAAATGTATCTGCAGATTCCACTTTCGTGATTTCTGAGATTTGCGCGACGTCAAGTTTGGCGGCAACGCGTGGCAAAATGTTTTTGCCATAGGCAGTTGCTGGCGCCAAGATGTGTGTGTAGCCAGAAGCAATCGTCAAGACTTGCTCAGCAACGTTTTCTGCCAAACCTTCAGCGAAATAAGCTGCATCGGCGTGCAAGACTTTGCTCACGCCTGCAATTTGTGCAGCTGCTTGCGCAACAGCGCCAGCATTGTGGCCAGCAACCAATACGTGTACGTCACCACCGCATTTAGCAGCAGCAGTAACAGTGTTCAATGTACTTCCCTTCAAGGAAGCATTATCGTGTTCAGCGATGACGAGTGTAGTCATGATGTTTTCCACTTATTCTGTAACGGGACTTCCGCGTTACTCAAATTAATTAAGGTCGATACGATTTACAAAGACAATCGTGTTGGAATTAACCAATCACTTTCGCTTCATTTTTCAATTTGCTTACCAGTGTTGCGACGTCTGGCACCATGATGCCGGCGGAGCGTTTAGCGGGTTCAGCGACTTTTAATGTTTTGATGCGGGAAGTGACATCCACACCCAAGTCAGCAGGCTTGACGTTATCGAGTGGTTTTTTCTTTGCTTTCATGATGTTTGGCAAAGTCACATAGCGTGGCTCGTTCAAACGCAAGTCTGTTGTTACGATTGCAGGCAATGTCAAACTCAAGGTTTCCAAGCCGCCATCAACTTCACGTGTCACTGTCGCTTTACCGTCAGCAACTGTGACTTTGGAAGCGAAAGTCGCTTGTGGCCAACCCAACAAAGCCGCCAACATTTGGCCAGTTTGATTGCAGTCATCATCGATCGCCTGTTTACCCAATACGATCAATTGTGGTTGCTCTTTATCAGCCAAAGCTTTCAACAACTTAGCGACGGCCAATGGTTGCAGTTCTTCGTCCGTTTCCACCAAGATGCCGCGATCCGCACCAATCGCCATTGCTGTACGCAAGGTTTCTTGGCATTGCGCCACACCGCAAGACACCGCTACGATTTCCGTCGCAACGCCCGCTTCTTTCAAGCGTGTTGCTTCTTCTACTGCGATTTCATCAAATGGGTTCATCGACATTTTGACATTAGCGATATCAACGCCAGAACCGTCGGACTTGACGCGGACTTTAACGTTATAGTCAACCACGCGCTTAACTGGTACTAAGACTTTCATAGGTTTGCCTTTACTATGGTGTACTGATAAGAGAAGAAAATAAAACTAAAAAATCGTGCCTCGGTTCACGCCTTCGCCACAATATGAACTCAACTAATACTCCTGTCGAACACTTTTGCTCTGGATAAATTGACGTAAACGTAAAGTAATTGATTATAGATGTTAACAGGAAACCCGTCTGCTGTTTTAGAACGTTCGTTCTTTTTTTGCGAAACTGACGAACTCCTCTATGAAAATGACCCGGTTTGATAAAAAAAAACCACAAAAATCTTTGTGGTTTTTTAAGATTATCTAGCAATTAACATGAGTTGTTACGCAATGTCAGCTGACGTTTGCGCGCACGCTCCTCATTTACGCTTCAAAAAATATTCGAATTCGTTGCTTGCTTCCAAATGCGACAGCAATTCATTGCCAGTCTGTTTGGAAAAGGCTTTGAAATCACGGACAGAGCCCGGATCAGTGGCGATCACACGCAGCACTTCGCCGGTGATCATTTCTGCCAAGGCTTTCTTGGCTTTCAGGATAGGCAACGGGCAACTTAGGCCACGTGCATCCACTTCTCTATTGAATTGCATGATTTTCCTTGGGGAAAGAAAAGTACAGTATAGCTCTTGTGCTCAGCTTCTTGCTGAATCTTTATGCAGGAATTCTACCGCAATTTACAAAGACTTGTGCAATGCAACACGCAAAAATACTTGGACGACACGCGGATTCTCTTAGTTCGAGTATCTTTGTGCAACAAATACGGGGAAACAGATTCCGCACCGCAATAAACTTAATATTTCAATAGCTATTGCGGTGCTTAGAATCTCGTGCGAAAGCGATTACAGTTTCGCGCCTAACCAGCCAGCGACACTCGCCAATGCTGTTGGCAAGCCGCTAGGGTCGGTACCGCCAGCCTGCGCCATATCTGGACGTCCGCCGCCTTTACCGCCGACTTGTTGCGCAACGAAATTGACTAAATCACCCGCTTTCACTTTGCTAATCACATCTGCGGAAACACCGGCCGCCAAACTCACCTTACCATCAGCCACCGACGCTAAAACGACGACCGCCGTTTTCAATTGGTCACGCAAGCTGATAACAGAATCACGCAAAGCTGTGCCATCTGCGCCATCTAAAGTCGCAGCCAATACTTTCACGCCATTAATGTCGGTTGCTTGGGAGACCAAGGCCAAAGCTTGGTTTGCCGCCAGTTTAGATTTCAATGCAGCGACTTCTTTTTCGAGCGATTTCATTTGCTCTTGCCACTGCAATAAACGACCGCCAATTTCTTCAGGCTGCGTTTTCAATACCGCAGCCGCTTGTGCGATACGGCTATTCATGTCTTGTACTAAATTGAAAGCTACCTCGCCCGTCACTGCTTCTACGCGACGAATACCAGCGGCGATACCGCCTTCACCGACGATCTTGAACAAGCCAATATCACCTGTACGATGCACGTGAACACCACCGCACAACTCACGCGATGTACCGATGTCCAATACGCGAACTTCATCGCCATATTTTTCACCGAACAAGGCCATCGCACCATGTTTTACCGCATCATCAAATGACATCAACTGTGCTTGCGTCGCCACGTTCGCCAAAATTTCGCGATTGACGATGGTTTCGACCTGACGAATTTCGTCTGCCGTCATTGGCGCATTGTGACTGAAGTCGAAACGCGTTTTTTCTGCATCAACCAATGAACCTTTTTGCGCCACATGCGCGCCCAACACTTCACGCAAGGCCTTGTGCATCAAATGCGTGGCGGAATGATTGCGAATCGTATGCGCACGCAATACTTTATCGACTTGCGCACTCACGGCATCGCCTACACCCAAGCTACCTGCGCTCAAAATGCCATGATGACCAAACACATCCGCTTGAATTTTTTGCGTATCCACGACATCAAAACTGACACCGTTTGCAGCTTGCAAAACACCTGCGTCGCCACATTGACCGCCTGATTCCGCATAGAACGGTGTAACGTCCAAGACCACGATCGCAGCTTGACCCGCTTCAATTTTTTGTACGGCAGCGCCATCAACATAAAGCGCGATCACTTTACTGTCATAGCTCAATTGTTCGTAACCGACAAACTTCGACTTCTCACCGTTGTATTCGATCGCCGTGTTCATCTTGAACTTACCAGCAGCGCGAGCCATTTGTTTTTGGTTCGCCATCGCTGCATCGAAGCCTGCTTCATCGAGCACCACGCCACGTTCGCGGCAGATATCGGCCGTCAAATCTAATGGGAAACCGTAAGTGTCATACAGCGTGAATGCGGTATTACCATCGAGGTTTTTACTGTCTTTTGCGAGCGCCGCTTCGAGGATCTTCATACCGTGCTCGAGAGTTTCGCCGAAACGTTCTTCCTCTTGTTTCAGTACCTGTGCAACGCGTTCCCCAGCTTCAGCCAACTCAGGATAGGCAACGCCCATTTCTTTCACCAAATCAGCGACCAATTTGTAGAAGAATGGCTTGGTTTGACCCAATTTGTGGCCATGGCGCAAAGCGCGGCGGGTAATACGACGCAATACATAACCACGACCCTCATTACCAGGAATGATGCCGTCGACAATCAAGAAGCCTGCGCAACGAATATGATCCGCGATGACTTTCAAAGAGTTATTGTTCAAATCTGTGCAACCGGTTTCGCGTGCAGCGGCTTTGATCAAGTTTTGGAAAGTATCGATTTCGTAGTTGGAATGCACATGCTGCAATACCGCTGCGATGCGTTCCAAGCCCATACCCGTGTCAACGCATGGTTTTGGCAATGGATGCAAAACGCCTTGCTCATCTTTATTGAACTGCATGAAAACCAAGTTCCATACTTCGATGAAACGGTCACCGTTTTCGTCTGGAGAGCCTGGAGGACCACCCCAAATTTCTGGGCCGTGATCATAGAAAATTTCGCTGCAAGGACCACATGGACCTGTGTCAGCCATTTGCCAGAAATTATCGGATGCGTAGCGTGCACCTTTGTTATCGCCGATACGGATAATGCGCTCAACTGGCACACCGATCTCATCTTTCCAGATGTTGTAGGCTTCGTCGTCTTCTTGGTAAACGGTAACTGTCAATTTATCTTTTGGCAAACCGTAGACGACGGTCAACAATTCCCAAGCGTAGTTAATCGCATCGCGTTTAAAGTAATCGCCAAACGAGAAGTTACCCAGCATTTCGAAGAAAGTGTGGTGACGTGCGGTATAACCGACGTTTTCCAAATCGTTGTGCTTACCCCCTGCACGCACGCTGCGTTGTGCCGTTGTAGCACGGCTGTAGCTGCGTTTGTCTTGACCCAAGAACACGTCTTTAAACTGCACCATACCGGAGTTGGTAAACAACAAAGTCGGATCGTTACCTGGTACCAAGCTAGATGAACGGACGATGCTATGGCCTTTGGATTCAAAGAATTTAAGGAATTTTTCGCGAATTTCTGACGAGTTCATAGGTTTTTATAATCTAAATGAGGCAAAAAGCCGTGCTAAAGGTGAAATTAACCTTTGATTATACGTGAAACAGAGCCCGTTTTTCTGTCGAAAATGAAAAACCCACCGAGTATTGCTACTACGGTGGGTTCACGCCCCGGTTAAGGGGAATCGAAACTAGTGCCGCTCAATTTGAAGTGCGAGCGTTGTGTTTTTTGTTGTAGATCTTGGCGCTCGCGCGATTTTCTTGCATTTGAAGCTTGGCACGTTCTGCTTTCGTTACCACCCCGTCAGCCTTCGCGGCTTGTTCATTGGCTTCGATTTTAGCTTCACGGCGTTCAAGATTTGCTGTTTCTTTCGCAGTCAATTCGCCAGAGGCTACGCCGTTTGCAATACGTTTTTGCTGTCTTGCTTCGCGCTTGTCAATATTCGGTGTCGCTGTTTGTGCAAAAGCGGATACGGAAAATGCACCTACCAACAATACTGCCAAGATTTTAGTTGCTTTCATGTTTTTCTCCTTAAGACGTTTCGTCAAGATTCAATTCGGGGGTTTATTCTTCAGTTTGAACACATTGCTGCATCCATGAGTCCATAACGGCCATTCTAACGAATCAGACGACCAAAAATCTGTAAGCAAGGTAAGCATTTGTAACTGTCAAAAGCTCATTATGCAAAATCCGCAGCGATCAAATCGATGCGGTCAGTGCAAAAGCCGTCTACACCCCATGAGAACAACTCTTTGGCGCGAACGGGATCGTTGACGGTGTAGCAGAACAAACCATACCCCGCTGACTTGATCTCACGCGCCCAATCAGCGGTCAGATACTTATGATTAGTATTGAGAGAGACTGCAGAAAGTTTCTCCAAGCTCGCCTGCCAATTACATTCGTACTCATCCAATAAGTAAGCAAGCGACAATTCCGGCGCAGCTTGTTTAGCCCACATCAAAGCATCAAAAGCGAAAGAAGAGAATAATGGCTCCCGCACTGTTTGCCCCTCTGCCTTTAATTCAGCGAGAAGGCGCTGACTAGTGCGAGCGACCACCTCTCCAGTCTGTTTTTCAAAACCGGGGGCTGGTTTAATTTCTACATTCATCCAAATGCCATGCGCCTGGCAAAAACGAAAGATGCTTTCGTAATCAGGAACCGTAACATGTGAAAAACGAGGATCGAACCAAGAACCGGCATCCATTTGCAGCAAATCTTTGGCCAAAGTGTTGGAAACTGAACCCTTTCCGGCCACGGTTCTACCGAAATCAGGGTCATGCATTAGCACAGGGACTCCGTCCTTTGATAACATGACATCGAATTCGACCGCATGGAACCCGTATTCGAGGCCGCATTGCATCGCCAACAAAGTATTTTCAGGGGCAAGTTTGCCAGCGCCACGGTGGGCGACGATTTTGGGATAGGGCCACATAAAGAACTAACCTCTCTAAATTAATTTGGACTGACACAAAATTGCACTGGCTAGGCGTAGCGGCGAAGACAGTACATAGGTACGGCGAGCCGCGAACAACACCGCCAGCGTCTGTTTTGCGTCAGTCCTTGTACAGTATCAATAACCATAACAGCATATATGCAGACGACAAGAAACCACAAGCAAGAAAAAACTTCCTTAGGCCATATTCGTGTGCTCGACTTAACGCGCGTTTTAGCTGGCCCGTGGTGCGCCCAAAATTTAGCCGATCTCGGCGCAGAAGTGATTAAGGTCGAACGTCCTGGCGCTGGCGACGACACACGCAGTTGGGGCCCACCGTATTTGCAAGATCAAGACGGCAACAACACCACTGAAGCAGCCTATTACCTTGCAGCCAATCGCGGCAAACGCGCCATCACAGTTGATATTTCAACGCCACAGGGACAAGAGATCATTCGTGAGTTAGCGAAACAATCGGATGTGGTTCTCGAAAACTATAAAGTCGGTCAACTCAAGAAATATGGTTTAGATTACGAGTCGCTCAAGCAAATTAAGCCGGACTTGATTTATTGCTCAATCACAGGCTTTGGGCAAGATGGTCCTTACGCGCATCGCGCAGGTTACGATTTCATCGTCCAAGGCATGGGCGGCTTTATGTCGTTGACTGGCGAGCGCGATGATCTTCCCGGTGGTGGTCCGCAAAAAGCGGGGGTCGCGATTGCCGATTTGATGACGGGTATGTATGCGTCCATCGCTGTCTTAGCCGCTCTAAATTACCGTGATCGAACTGGTGAAGGCCAATACATCGATATGGCTTTACTCGACACACAGGTCGCAATGCTGGCAAACATGAATACCAATTACCTCACCAGCGGCAAAACACCCAAGCGCTGGGGTAATGCGCATCAAAATATCGTGCCTTACCAAACATTCGCCACTTCTGATGGCCATATCATCGTGGCTGCTGGTAACGATGGTCAGTATCGTAAGTTTGTACAAGCCGGTGGTTGTCCTGAACTTGCTGACGACGAACGTTTTGCAAGCAATCCTCAGAGGGTCAAACATCGCGACACGCTTGTTCCTATCTTGGCTGACATGGTCAAACGCAAAAGCAAGAAAGAATGGATTAGTGAACTAGAAAATGCGGGAGTCCCTTGCGGCCCAATCAATACTCTCGATGAGGTATTCAACGACCCACAAGTTATCGCACGCGAAATGTGCGTCGACTTACCTCACCCCACTGCAGGCAAGGTCACCTTGGTTGGTAGCCCCATGAAATTGTCAGCGACACCCATCGTGTATGACACGGCGCCACCGCTGTTGGGACAAGACACCTCTGCGGTACTACGTGAAATTCTGCAATACGATGATGATCAAATTGAAAACCTAAGTAAGAACGGCATCATCTAAAACAACCAAAGGTGGCGGCTGGCAGTACCATTGGCTTCGCATTGGCAAATATCTGAGGCTTGGTCAACTATGCTCCTCGCAAGACGTTAATGGATCAGGTACATCTTTTCACCAATGCGCCTCAACCATTAAGGAAATATCATGCGTATCGCTACCCTCATTATCTCCGTACTTGCTTTAAGCCAATTGAGCGGCTGCGTCGTGCATCGCGATTACGCGCAAGGCCGATATAACCGCGGCTATGCGACTAGCTACCAAACACAATACCCAAGCCAGTATCCAGGGAATTACCAAACGCAATATAGCGAAGCATACGCTAATCAAGCACAGCAACCTGCTTATGCTTCTCAATATCAAGAGCCCGAGCAGTATCAAGCTCAACCAATGAGCGAAGTCGCACAGATAGTCGGCATTCGTAATATTGCACAAGCACGCGAATCGAATGGCGGAGGTGCTGTCTTAGGCGCTTTGATCGGTGGCATTATCGGTAATCAGCTTGGAAAAGGTGATGGCAATAACAGCCATCATCGTGGACGTGGCTATGATCGGGGTCGCCACCGTGACAACAATGATGACGGTGCTGGACGTGCGGTAGCAACAGTCGGCGGTGCCATTTTAGGTGGCGTGATTGGTAACGAGATCGATCGTTCTTCATCAGAACCACAAAGCGTACAGACCGAAGTCACCTTCCGTTTGCCAAATGGTCAAGTGCAAGCGACTCGCCTTGCTAACCCTGGTCATTTACGTGTCGGTGATCGCGTTCGAGTCAGCTTCCAAGGCGGTCGTTGGGTGCTCATCTAATTTTAATCACAATCAATTGCATCAAAAAAAACGCGGAGCCTTAAAGCTCCGCGTTTTTTACTTGCGGGGCCTAAACAACAGCCCCACTGATTCATTATTTCGCAGCAGCTGCTTTCTTGGCAGCACCGGCGAAATCACCTGCATAGTAGTGCGCAAATGCATCTGGCTTGATGTATTTACGAATCGCAGCGTTCACTTCATCTAAAGTTAAGCTTGCAATCTTTGCTTCCAATGCAGCAGGAAACGCCATACTGCGACCTAAGTACAACTGGCCACGCAAGGCACCTGCCAAAGCTGGATCTTGTGCACGACGTAATGCATAAGTCTGAGCCAATGCTTGTTTCGCATCCGCCAACTCGGTCGCCGTAATGCCGTCTTTGACAAACAAAGCGAGCTCCTCTTTTACCGCATTTTGCAAACGCTCTAAATTTTGCGGAGCGAACATCGCAAACAATGTGACATTGGCGGTTTTATCGAGCGCCGGCATGGACAAACCACTGCCTACACCATAGCTAATACCTTCTTTTTGACGAATACGGCCAAACAAGCGAGACTTAATTCCGCCGCCCAACACATTATCTGCAACCAACAAAGCTGGATATTCAGGTGCTTGATCGTTCATTTCGAAAGGCAATTCAGCCATGTAGAAAGCATTTGCTTTATCTGGTGTTTCCAGTTTCAAAGAATCCGCTTTCGCTGCGATGCCAATGTTACCCGCGCGCGTAAACTTAGCAGGGCTATTCCAATCACCAATCAAGCTGTTCAATTTCGACTTCACTTGTGCAGTGTCGAAATCACCAACCAAAGTGAATTCCGCATTACTTGCACCGTAGAAGTTTTTGTAGAAGTCTTTAACGGAATCCAGAGTTGCTACTTTGTACTCGGCCAGACCTTCATCAATACTTGAAGCGTAACGAATATCGCCTTTTTTGTATGGCGCATTTTTCTTCGCTTTAGCGGCTTCAGCGGCAACTGATTGGGGCTCGCTACGTGAGCTTTCCAATGCAGACAAGTTCTCTTTTACCAGCAAATCGAATTCACTTGGTGAGAAGCTTGGTGCACGCAATACTTCGCGAATCACGTCCAATAAAGCAGGTAAATTTGCACGGACTGTTTCGAAGTTGACATTCACACTTTGACCAGAACCGGCCACATTCAACTTCGCTTTCAATTCGCCCAATTTAGTATCGAGTTCCGCACGTGTGAACTTGCTAGAGCCGCGCATCAACATATCTGCAGCCAAATCGGAAGGAACCATCTTGCCGAACAATGATGCTTCATCGCCCATGTGCAAACTCAAGCTACCAAACACGGTTTCACCGCGCGTCTTTTTGCTCAACAACGCAACTTTGGCGCCGTTTGCCAAGTTGAATTTCTCAGTGCGCTTATCGATGTTTGCTGGCGTCGCATCGAATGATTCGCCGGCTTCCACTTTCGCACGGCCTTTATAGCCATCAACCAATTTTGCTACGTCTGGCACATCTGGTACTACTGCGCGATCAGGCGCTGCTACAGGAATGAATTGACCAAAACTACGATTGTCTTGCTTGAAGTAATTCTTCGCAACACGATTTACATCGGCCAAAGTCAAGGCTTCAATACGATCGCGTTGGATAAAGAATAAACGCCAGTCGCCCATCGCGATAGATTCAGACATGCTCACGCATAAACGTTGTGGATCATTGATCGTTTTTTCCAAATCATTGAGCAAGTTCGTTTTCGCGCGCTTGAGTTCTGCTTCTGTCACAGGAGACTTTTCCAAGCCTTCAACTGTTTCAATCAAAGTTTTCTTAGCAGCATCAACGCTTTGGTCTTTACTTAACATTGCCAGATACATCGCATAGCCAGGTTCAGCTAATTGGAAAGTGATATTAGCAACATTGACCGCTTGCTTCGTTTCAACCAATTGCTTATGCAAACGACCATTTGGTGCGGAGCCAATAATGTCACCTAACGCAGCTAAAGCGGCGGCATCTGCGTGACTACCTGGTGCAGTTGGATACAATACTGCAGCCATTTGCTGGTCTGTAACGCGGCGTACTGTCACTTCGCGCACGCCGTCACGGGCTTGTTCGCGTGTCCATGTCTTTTCAAGTTGACGAGTTGGCTTGGCCACAGCGCCGAAAGTTTTTTCAATCAAGGCCAAAGTTTTGGCTGTATCGAACTTGCCTGCAACCATCAACACAGCGTTATCAGGTTGGTAGAACTTACGGTAAAAACCCTGCAAGTTCTCGATCTTCACACCTTCTACGTCGGCACGTGCACCGATGGTGTTATTGCCATAGTTATGCCAATCAAAAGTGACGGCAGCGAGCTGTTTCCACAGTACACGGAATGGATTATTTTCACCAATTTCCATCTCGTTACGAACCACTGAGAATTCTGTATCGAGATCACTACGAGCGATTTTGGAATTGATCATGCGATCAGCTTCCATATTCAAAGCCCATTGCAAATTATCTTCACTTGCTGGGAAAGTTTCGTAGTAATTTGTACGATCGTAGAAAGTCGTGCCGTTAAATTGCATGCCGCGCTTACTTAATTGATCCATCAAGTTACCGCTAGTCTTTGTGCCCTTGAACAATAAGTGTTCCAACAAGTGGGCCATGCCGGTTTCACCATAACTCTCATGGCGAGAACCTACCAAATAAGTTACGTTCACAGTTGTCGTAGGCTTGGAAGCATCGGGTGCCAACAATACGCGCAGGCCATTCGCCAAACGGTATTCTGTAATGCCTTCAACAGACGTGTATTGGGATGCAGCAACTTTACTTGCTTTTGCATCCGCCTTTGCTGCTGGTTTGGCTTCTGTTGCATACACAGATGCGCTGGCAGCGCTCAAAGTTAAAGCAACGGCTAGGCAAATCGGTTTCAATTTCATGAACTACCCCATTTCTTGGTTAGAAAAACCCACCTCGTCTAAATGCGAAGTAGAAAAAATCCATATCTTTGTAAAAAAGATATTAAATTCAAGAATAGCAAATATTTTGCGCTGTGCGTATGAATTCGACGAAATAAAGAAAAACGATGACGAAAGCCTCGGGGAAATGGATGAAATCTAATGAATTTCCAAATAGATTTATTTCTTGTTCGCACTGATGCGACCGACCAAACCAAAAGCTTGACCGTTCATACCTTAACATTTGTTCGCACCACAAGTTTAGCGCTATACTCGCCGCCACACATATCTCAGTTTTAAGGTCGAGCGAATAATGCAACGAGCGCACACAGAAGAATACGAATTATTTCACCGATTAACTTTTTTGAAGTCTCTGCAAGACATCACTAACAAAATTCATGCGACAGATAACGTACAACAAATCATGCTTGATTTGTCTGATGCTATCCGTGATCAATTTAAAGCAGAACACTTAACACTGTATGCT
This sequence comes from Affinundibacterium nitidum, assembly GCF_014284155.1. Classification (GTDB taxonomy): domain Bacteria; phylum Pseudomonadota; class Gammaproteobacteria; order Burkholderiales; family Burkholderiaceae_D; genus Undibacterium; species Undibacterium nitidum. The sequence goes on along the minus strand of NZ_JACOFZ010000012.1, from coordinate 42,726 downwards.
GTGACAGAATCGAAGCTGGAAATTCAAACCACCGTAAAGACTGGTCTTAAATCATTTAAAGACTTTTCATTACCGATTGCCGGCAGCAGCATCGCTGGTTATGTCGCGCTCACCAAGAAATTGGTGAATATACGTAATGTGTACGACACCCAAGAACTAGCCCAATATACGCCGAAGCTCGAGTTTAGAAGTAAAGTAGATTCACGTACTGGATATCGTACAAAGCAAATGCTGACGGGGCCTATCGTCAATGCCAACACCGGCGAAATCTTAGGCGTGCTGCAATTGATCAACACACGCGAAGGCGATCATTTCTCGGCCATCATGGAAGATGGCATGCGTTTAATTTGTGAGACTCTCGCAGTGGCATTTGAAAAACGTCTGAAGCCTGCGCCTGTCGTTCGTAGTAAATACGATCATCTCGTCATTGGTGGCGTGCTCTCTGCACCAGAATTAGCTTTAGCGACTAGCTCATCTCGCCGTAAAGGAATAGACCTAGAAAGTGTTTTAGTCGATGAATTTCAAGTAAGCCTGAAGAGTATTGGTGACGCTTTGACTAAATTTTATGGTTTCGAATATGAAGCCTATCGAGCCGACCGCCCTATTCCATTACGCACAAAAACTTTCCCGCGCGCTTTTGTCGATCGTCATGAATGGCTCATTATTGAATCGAGTGACGAGCGCTTGCATGTCTTATGTACTGATCCTGAAGAATTAATCGAACACAATATTGTCGCCAATTTCTTCCCAAATACAGCCGTTCGTTACAGTGTCACTACCCGTCGCGACTTTCACCAAACCGCCGCTGATTTTTATCATGAATACGATAATGGTTTAAGTAACGACGCTGATTATGGAGAGAATTTCAGCCTTGGTGTCGCCACTGTAGCCGAGCGCCAATTACTCAAGCGTGTGCATAAAACAGTGAGCGAGGCCTTTCACGAAAAGGCGATTGATATTCACCTGAAGCAATACTACGTTCCAGAAAAAACCGCGAGCATTATGCGTCGTAATGGCACGGTAAAGAAAATCAGTGGCCAAGTGATTATCGATTTTCACGTAAATCACCCAGATCAAACCGAAATCTAACTATTAGGAAAGTGGTTTGCGGCAAGACCAAAGTCTCGGTTATGCCGCAACCAATGCTAATTTGCTTAGTTGAGTTGCTTATTTGGATTCCATGCTGCGTTCTAGATCTGGTCGTGTTTGACCAATACGCTTCCAGGTGGCGCGCGCTTCTTGGAATAAACCTAAAGATTGCAGATGTGCAGCATACAGCACCCATTCTTCAATGACGGCATCATCCGTCGGACGCAACTTCGATAATTCGATTCGCGTTGTCTCATCGGCCAAACGAAATTCTCCGCTTGTACTGTATCTCGCCCCATCACGTTCTGAGATAAAACTCACATTCCACTTATACGCTTTGCCAGATGCAAACTGCAATGCGGCGGGTAGCATCCAAGTTTGGCTCGCGCTCTGTGCTTCGATGATCAAATTCTCATCCTCGTCGACAATGCGAATCTCATAGTTTGCTTTTTCGACCGAGGCCCAGTTCAACTCTTTCGGCGCGCCCAATAGGACTGCGCCATTTTCTGGTGTTAACACAGCAATCTTCGGTGGCAGCTGCCGCATACGAATCGCGCCAGTCAAGAGTTGGCCTGATTCCGCTCCCGCGACCAGCTTTTCTTTGACCTGTTTAACTTCCGGTGCAGCGCCCTTAATCAATCGAATTTGGTCTTTTTCAGCGACCAGCACTGCTGGACCAACAAATCGATAAACAGAACGGTTCGCATAAAGTGAGACCGAGAGCTTTGCCCCTTGTTCTAGCTGTACCTGTTCGTTCTGCTTCAAATAACTAAGCAATTGAAGCTTACGCCCCTGCGCCTGATCGAGAACCTTAGCTTGTCCTTGCAGATCAAGCACGATGCCGATGCTAGGATCTTTCACATTGGCAGTCTGTTGGGCCATGGCATACACGGTTTGCATCAACAATAAAGCCGCTATAAAGGCAGGTGCTAGTTTTTTCATACGAGGCATCAATCAGAAGAAGGTAGTAAAGCTAAGTCTCTTAGAGGCATATATTACGCGATTTCATGGGCATTTTAATCCGCCGAACCGAAAACGGCGATCGCTGAGCGCCCTTTCAGCTCCTGTTCATTCAATGGCACCAACTTCGGGTCTGGGCCCACTGCACTTGCCACGATGTCTGAAACAATAATAGGGTATTGAAGGTTTTTGGAAATGCTCTCCAACCTAGCTGCCGTGTTCACCACATCGCCGATGGCGGTGTATTCGTGACGTTCCTCAGAACCCAAAATACCAATTACGGCCTCACCTGCGTGTAAGCCGATACCAATTTTCCAAGCACCAAAACCTTGCGCTGAAATTTCACGATTAAAGTCTTCCAATGCTACTAGCATCCCACGCGCTGCTTTCAAAGCCTGTTGTTCTGGATGAAGCAAGGTATTCGGTGCGCCAAAAAATGCCATCAGGCCATCTCCAATAAACTTATCAACTGTGCCACCCTGCTTGTGTATCTCTGCCACCATTAAGCTGAAATAGCGATTAAGTAAATTGACTACTTGCTCCGCAGGCATGTGTTCACACATCGTGGTGAAATTACGTACGTCTGAAAACAGCACGCATACTTTCTCGCGATGGCTGTGCTGCATTGCGCCCACATCATTTTCCATAATCGCCGACATGACTTGTGGACTAACCCTTCCAGTAAACGCTTTAGCCAACTTCTGTTTATCTACAAAATGCTGCCACGCTTGCCAGCTGATGCTCCATAGGCTGGCAAACATTAATGTCAACAGCACTGCTGAAACGGACAGCCAGCGATTCTGCAAGAACATCAGAAAACTCAAACAAGCTAAGCCCAATATCGCAATGAACGCCAAGCTCAACTTGAGTGCGATACGTCGACCGAAAAGAAACGTCGATGCAATGAGGCACAGTAATATTACCTGCCACGAAGTATTCGCAATGCTCTGCATCATTCCTTGATTCAGCATGCTGCGAACAGCCTGCGCATGAACGAGGACGCCTGGCACCCGCTCAGAGTCCGGCAACCAGCGCGCCAAAGGAGCTGGTAAATGCAAGATATCCACGTAATCTTGAGTCGAACCGACCAGTACCACTTTACCGTCGAATAAATGTCGCAGGTCAATCTGGTCGCCTTGCGCGTGCATTTGCAAAATGGTCTTCAGAGACCGGTAACTCATCGTAGAGCCCAAACGAAAATTGATGAGGCCTTGCCAATTCTGCCGTACGCCATACGCTGCGGCAACTTCAGCCGCGAGACTGGTATTGATACGATCAGGCTGACACTCATGATCGGGAAAGCGTCGAATCTTGCCATCGAGGTCGGCACATAAGTGAGCCGATGCCATCGGGTCAAAGTTACCCTCTTGCGTCTGTAGAACTGCCGCGTAATCTAATTGCAGTTCACGAAAATGATGCGCATCCTTATCCCAAACTTTGGCGACAACCAGTTTAGATTGTGTGACCGTCGTCAGCAAACCCTGCAGTAGGCGACGATGAAGATCGAGTTCTGGCGCGGACTTATTGACCAACGTTTCGAAGCGTTTTTCCGGTAAGGCGATATCAACACCAATCACTCGCGCGCCAGATGAAGAGATAATTTCTAAGGCTTGCGCTAAATGCGTGTGACTCAAGCTCAAGGGCTCATCGATACTGTCGACAAAGGCCTCATCCAGGCCGACGATCACCGGATCGATACTCACAGCTTGTGGAAAATACTGGCGACTAAGGGCTAATTGTCGATCATACAGAGAATAATCGATCTGCTGCCCTAAACGTGTTTCACTCAATAACAAAGCCGAGCCGATGACCAAACTTATCTGGAAGGCGATTAATGCAGCTCGCGCCCATCGATTTCGAGCAGCGGTAGCAATTGTCATTTGAAAAATTTTACTCAAAAGAGAAATCAAGTTCGACACCCTCATCAATCAATTCATGTGTTCCAGCATCGCCAATTCACGAAGACTATTGGACACGAGCTAAATGTTTAACACTAAACGGTAGACCACCACGGCCCAAGATCGTCATGGAACTCTGATTACTAACACGACAAAAGTCTGCATTAAGCTCTCGGTTATCAATCACTTGTGGCATCAAATTGCTCAGGCTCGCGGTTAAATCCAGGGGGGGTGATGCCAGTGTAATGGCGCCGCTTACACCATCAGCCGCCGCAGCCTGTATGACATTTAATTGAGATATGGCGGGATCAAACATCAAGGCCGCACCACCAACGCGTAATCGATTACCACTACTCAAAATATTGCTAACTTGAATTTTCACGTCGCCGCCAAAAGCCTGAGCGGCTGCTGTATTTGCTTGGATTGCCCCGGTGTTTAACACCATCACGGGCGCACTGACTGCAATATCGCCGCCATTACCATTGGCAAGCCCGCTTACAGAGGTGCTAATTTGTGACTGCTGCAAAATGAGCGCGCCTTGTCCACTCACTCGAATATTTCCACCATTGCCACTCACAGCGCTGGTCGTAATTAATCCCGGTGTCATTCGCATGAGTCGGCCAAAATCGATTTGTATTTGACTCGCCGCAATATTCCCACTTGATGCGGCCGTAATATCAGCATGATCAAGCAAGACTGTGTTGGCTTGAATTTGAAGAGTCGTTCCCGAGATATTTTCAGGCTTGGCTGCACTGGCCGCATTTTTGATCGACACTTCAGAATGATCGACGACCAAACGTTCACTCGCTGTTAAGCTCAAGTTTCCGGTTTGGCCAGAAGAAAATTCCCCTGCTTCGGAACGAACTGCAGCACCATTGCTCAAGGTGATTTGCGGAGATGTAATATTGACGGTGCCCGCCACGCCTTTGTAATACGTACTAGATGAAATACTGGCGCCATCTTGTAAATTCAAACTTTCTCGTGCGAGGACATTGACCGCGCCCGCATTTCCAGTGGAGTAGCGATCATAATCATTTGCATGCGCAGCACTAACAATTTCGGTACGTGGCAATTCAGGATCACTTGATCCTTTCACGACTATCGTACCGGCATCAATCGTCACAGAACCCGCCGAACCCTTCCAGAAGCTGTCGGTTGAGCTCGATATCTTTGCGCTATTTTGTAATCGCAATCCATGATTAACTTGAATCTTGATTGCACCCGCGTCACCGCTGCCTTGGGTTCCAACATTACTAAAGATACCAGTATTGTAGTCACCCATACCATCGAGACTTAAATTGTTGGCACTTAACGTAATGTTGCCACCTGCGCCCAAGAAATTAGTTTCGGTCGTAATACTCGCACCGTTCTTGATGTTGATATCGCCACTTGCCTTTACGGTGATATTGCCTGCGTTGCCAACACTCGCCGTAAAACTTCGTATTCCTGTGCTGCTGTCTCCTAGTCCATCCATGTCCAAATTATTAGTTTGAACAAAAATCTGACCTGCTGAAGCTGCTTTATATCGATTTCCTGCAGTATAGGAAGAAGCAGAAATAGTCGCTCCTTCTATGATACTTATCTTCTCGCTAGCTTGGACGTAGACCTCGCCACCCATGCCTGAATCCGATTGATAGCTACTGGTTTCACTGACGATGCCCGTTGGAATTCCTTTACCGTCCAACACAATATTTTTCGCATTGACCGTCACGATGCCAGCCTTACCTTCAGCAAACGTAGAGGTGGCAATGGCTCCCCCATTTTCGATATGCAAGGTCTCATCAACCGTGACATTGACACGTCCCGCATTGCCCGTGCCTTCTTCCGCATTGCTATGAATACCAGTCGATGTCAAATTATATCCATCGATCACAATTTGTCGTGCATGAATATTGACTTCGCCACCGTTAGCCGCACCATGCGTCGATGAGGTAATACTGTTACCGGAAACAATACGTAACTCACCGGTGGCCCGCACAGTGATGTTGCCGGCGTTGCCACTAAGCGCGGTAGCATTACTGCTGATGCCATTAAATGAGATCAGATCAGGTGATCCGATATATATATCACCAGCACTGACAGCAATATTGCCACCATTGACACCCGCAGCGCCAGAGGAATCAAGAAGTCCACCGTCGGTGACGGTAACAGTGCCTTTCAGTTCTGGCACTGCATTGGTGTTCACCGCAAGGCGCGCATCCGCCACAGCCATCACACGAATATCGCCCCCATAACTTTTGAGCCAGGTATCTTCAACGATAACATCGCCAGCAACTAAACTAATTTCTCTACCAGTAACTGGTGTTAGCTGCGCTCGTCCAGTAAATTTAATCGTGGCGCGATCGCCCCCCAAGAACCCAAATGCCTCTGGCGTAGCGGCAGACAAGCTACTAGCTTTACTTAGATCAGCGTGAAACTGTCCATCAGCAAACTGCAAGTAATGCGCAGTGGTGATATGCAAACCCGCTGGAACATCAATCACAGCGCCTTGGCCAACAACAACGCCTTTAGGATTAATCAGGTAAAAATTCGGTTTCGAGCCTGCAGCTGCTTGCACTTGCAGCAGACCTTGGATGTTTGAGGAGGTACCGCCTGTCACTCGAGCGACAATATTTTGAAACGCATCTGTCGTTGTAAAACTCAAAGACTCCCCTGGATTCACATTCAGCACAGAAAAACTATGGAACAGATTCTGTCCTTTGGCCTGACCTAAAGTTTGCGGCACGACCATTTTCCCATTCAGGATTTGTACCGCACCTAAACTACCATCCGTACGTACGTCCGCCGCGCTATAGCCATGTGCTTGCAACAAGCAGAAACATGCTGCAGTCGATAAGATGTGACGACGAGTTCCTAGTCTCTTCATTGCCAATTCCCCACAACGATAAAGGCTGCCCAAAAATTCGGATGAACAAAAGATTTTTGCTGCATCAATTCGAGTTGAGCAAGACGCAAAGACTGGGCTTTACTCATATGCCGATTGACATAATTTTGATACACCGATTGCATTAACTGGCTGGCGGCAATGTCAGAGACTGGCCAGAGAGATCCCATCGCACTACGTGCTTTCGCTTTCAATGCGGCACCGGATATGCCAAGTGGCGCGCGATCGTCACCTTCAGCAGTCTCGCAAGCTGACAACACCAATAAATCTAATGGGCGCTTATTCAATTGATCGGCTGACAGCAGACTCTGGAACTGATCGATCGTAATCACGTCATCGTGCGCCAAGATAAAAGTCTTATCCGCGGTGCTACCGAAAATGCCATGCGAGGCGACGTGCACAATATCGAACTCGCCACTACGCACTTGTTGTGAAAAATTGCGCGAGGAAAAGTCGACATTCAAAATTGACTTCGCACTGATAATCTTTTCAAGCGACTGAATTTCAGTGCTAACCCCATCCAAGCGTAAGATCTGTTTTAACTTATTGGAAATCGCACGCATATCCTCAGTCGAATTTGGCTCGGTTAACACGTTCGATTGCGACGGGCCAAACAACTGACGACTTTGCAAGGCTCGAGAACGGGCAGCCTTACCTCTTTTTTCTTCCACATTTAAATCATCTGTTTGCAACAATTGGTCGACCAAATCTTCTGGCAAACGATCAACTACTTTACCTGGCTCACTGACCCCAGCCAACAAAACCTTGCGGGCTATTGGTGCACCCTTAATTTGCGCATCGACTTGCTGGGCAATAATGCGTAAGCCCGGCGAAATAGCGATGGCGTATTTTTCCACCGCAAACTGTTTGCCATCATTCAAAGCTGCAAAAGCAAGTAATCGTAAGGCTCCATCTGGCACAATCACCAGTGTTTCAATGCTTTGCCCTTGCAAAGTCGAATCGAGCGGTGCAAGCAAGACCTTATACAAACGACGCGACAAGGTCTGAAAACTTTGCTGAGCGCGTAAGGCGCTAGACATTGCATTGACATCTTGGATCAATTTATTCGATGTGATATCAACCCGATGACGTGCGATGCCTTCTGACGTCTCCAACAATAATTCGAGTCGATCGGGGAAGATAATCGGATAAAGAATTGCCGTACCTTTGTTCAGTTTGAGCGCAGTAGCTGGCGCATATGCTGTGGTCGCACTCAAATTACTCAAGGTACTACAGCGATTTCCTAGGTAATCCTCCAACTGATTCTGTTTAATTTGCTCGACCACATCACGTACCTGAAACAGTAGTTTCGTCTTGGCAGCAGGATCAAGAGCATCTGCGCCCGTGAGCAGCGCGTCAGCAAGCCCTAGATACACAGGATCAATCATCTCCCGCACACTGGAACGTCCTTGCGAATAGGATACTGGTATGTCTTGTCGGATGGCCTCAATGTAGCGCACCGCGATTTGGTAGCTTTTTATCGCCAAATCGTGGCGCTGCAAGCGCGTGTACACACGGGCACGACGGGCCTCAATGGAAATCATCAGTTCAGGCGCATCGATTTGTTGCAATAACAAAATCGCTTGATCAGAAATTTGGAGCATATCTTGGTGGCGTTGCAGATCTTCCATCCACTGAGCTTGTTGATCAAGAATTTCGACCTGTAGATATTTAGCGTCCACCTTCTGCGCGATGATGAGGGACTGTGCTAAAACCGGCGCCAACTGCGGTAAGCTGCCACCAAGTCGTTTCACTTGCACTGTGTATTGCACTAAATATCGCGCTTTGTTCTCGGCATCTGGCAATTGCTCAATACGCTGCAAAAGCAGCTGTAATTGCCCAAACATGCCCTGCTTACCAGCATCCATCGTCAATAATGCGCTGCGATTCAGTCCTACACTAATTGCGGTTTCCGCCGAATCTGGCGAAGCGCCCAAGGCTTCGTCATAGGCTTGTTGGGCTAAGTCTCGTCGACCAAGTTCAACTTCGACATTTGCTCTAGCCACTAATGCACGTGATCGCTGCAACGAGTTATCAGCGGTATCCACCGCAGCTTGAAGGTAAATATGGGCTTCTTGGTAGCGCCCCATCTGCTGCAAATGCAAGCCCAATTCGAGCGCGCGACCACTGAGTTCTCTTTTCACACCAGCGCTGGTCGCGTTTTGATACGTAGTTTTCAAGTCTTGCAAACGCAGCCAATAACTTGATTGACACTGCGATGAGAACATTTCCGGATCTTGCGGATTTATTTCAGCAAAAGTGAGGGAGAAACTAGACAATGGTAGCAGTAGACAGATGGCGCATATCCAACTTGCAAAGGATCGATGACATTGAACGGAAAAAGTAGCCATAGGTTTGAAATTACTCAATTAAATTTATAGGCTAACTGCAGTTGCACGCCTTGATCCTGCCAACTTTGCTTTGCGGGGACTCCTACACCCGCTGGACCATGCAATCGTTTGGCGAACGTCACATCAGCAAACCAAGCAGCATATTGCGCTTTAAGACCGATTCCCCATGAGCTCAATGATTGTGCCTGTTCTGCGTGATTTTTAGCACGGCCACCGTCCACAAATACAAGCGCCGTGATCTGCTGGGAATTTTGTGGGTCATTCAATATCACACGCTGAAACTCAACGCTCAACACTTGCGCTTGATCACGCAGCAATTGGCTTTCACGATATCCACGAACACTCGCATTACCGCCGACTGCCATTTTTTCCATTGGAATGAGGCGGGAAGGACTCCATTGCCATTGGGCTCGCATTAATAATTGCGAATGGACCTGCGGCAGTTGACGTAACCACTGCAGCTGTCCATTCCATACAAAATATTGGCGCGGTGGAATCAAGCTATCGCTACTCTTTTGGTCAAGCTCAAGATTATTGTTGCGACCGAAAGAAAAAGTGGAACGACCTAAGAAACCAAAATTATCACCCCGTTCACTCCAATCTTGCGACAACTTGAAGACCTGCGTTTTTGAACGGCCGTTGATTTCACCTGGACTAAATGAAAAGTCTTCACCGAGCAAACTGCTACGCGTTTGCTTGGATGAAAGCGCCAGCCCAATTTCAAATCGGCGCGCCAAGGTATTGGCCCAAGTCTGTCCCCACTTCATCTCAATCGAACTAGTCTTACTATGAATATCGACTACATCCAAGGGTGCTTCCACCACGTTGCTGCGGCCTTGATCCCAACTCCACTGCAAGCTCTGTGCAGGGTTAGGCAATGGTGTGGTCCAAGCTACATGGTAAGGCGCCGCTCCATCACTCTTGCCAATTTGCGCATCAAGCGCATCACCATTTCCGCTTAAATTGCGGACGACGACCGACGCTCCTAGAACAGCTTCGCCGATCGCAGGCGAACGATAATTATTCGCAAAAATAGAAAAGCTATACGGCGTTTTACGCAGCACATCGAGTTCGAAAACCGCCTCACCAAGCTGCCCACTTGGTAGCAAGCGGCTTTGAATGCGTTCAAAGAGGGGATCCTGTAACAAAAGCTGAAACTGCTCTCGTAAAGAATTCACATTCAGGACGTCGGTTGATGCTGGCAAGCGACGTTGCACGTAGGAAGCATGCAAGCCTTGAAGTCCCTGGGCTTTCACCTCGAGCAAGCGCCCCTCAATGATGTTGAATCGGAGAGAGTCAGTCTTATCTGGCGAACTAGGCATGACGAATACAGCACCAGAATTGATATAACCAGCATCGACATAAACACGCGTTAAACGCGTTCGAATTTCTTCCACATCGCTTGCAGTGATCTGCTTACCTATAAATTCTTGAATAGCTTCTTGCAACTGGACGTTTGACAGCTTTGTATTACCGCTGATTTGTACTTCTTTTAGGGGTAAGCCGATGACATAACGCACTACATAACCAGTTACATTGTTCTGCGTCTGCGCAAACGATGGCAAATGAATGACACAAAGCCCCGCCACTGCCAACGCAAGGCAGCTCGCACGACGATGTCGCGAGAAATCAAATAAAGAATGAGGGCGTGTCAACGTGGGGATGCAAATGCCGGACAAAACTAGTTTCCTAATGAAATTCGAATAATGACTAGAAAAAACCAAGCATAAGTGTAAACCATTCGTCACATCTCTCTAAGCACTAAGCGACGAATGGCGTAGGCACCATCTCCGGCAAGAAAACTGCCCCCCCCCAAACAAAAAAGGTCTTACACACAGAGGTATAAGACCTTTAGACAATGTCGAAAAATCAAACAATTAGATTGCTTCAGCGTAACGTCGTTGACGTACAGCCGTGAAAATTAATGCGAGGCCAACGGCAATTCCCATCCAAAACTTGAGTCCGCCAAATTGTACCCAGGCTTGGGTATAGACATCACCAAAATTGAACATATCGTGTCCTTCATCATTCCACATTCCTTGGAGGGAATCTGAGACTGCCCATGTTCCTGGCAACAAGCCGCCAAGCAAACGACCAAAGATATTATTGAAAACCCACACTAAGTTCCAACCAAATTTCGCATAAAAATTGCCGAAAGTTAAGATTAACATCGCTAAAAATGGCATTCCAAACGCCCACGGAAAGACGCGGGATTTAGACCATGCAGAAATCATCAACAGCCAGCCTACTGTTGGCAATGCCCACGCGACGTAGATAGGGAACAATGTCACCAATTTCAGAGGTGTCTTCCACATCGCCTCATCAAGTATGAGCACTGAAAACAAACTAAAACCGTGAAATGTGGCGATCGTTGAGATCAGCACACAAAAGATCAGGTAAGAAATCAAGCTCATAGCGAATGCCATCACGGGCCCAAAGATCAAAGGTAAGCTTATTTTTGCAAGCACGGTTTGCCAGTCTGACACAGGCAATGACTTCCAAAACAGAACACTACGATCTTGCCTATCGTCATGTAACGAAGACATTAGGTGATAAATTCCGACAAAAGACATCGTTACGAACACTGGGCCAAAAAACTTGAAGTAGAGTTCAAGCATCATTGGTTTCACAAACGAAAACCCCACGCGATTGCGTTCGACTATGAAAAAAGCATCGATACAAACATAGGAGAGAAAGCACAATAAACACAAACTCAAAGCCAAAGGCACCCACAAATACAAAGCTTTATATTCCCAATATTCGCGACGAATTAAGTGATGCATTGTTTTCCAATAATTTGGGGATGCTGGCACAGTTATTTGTTCTGTTGCGGTGTTCATTAGTAGCTCCCCTTCATTAAGGCCACAAAAATGTCGGCTAAATCAGGGGTCTGTAACTCACCTAATTCCGCCAATTGTTGACGTGGCACGCCATCAAATAACATTGCTTGCTTCTCAAAAATTTTGCGTTGGTCAAGTGGTTTTAACTTTTGTGCAGTAGCCACTTGCTCTGCATTCACCAAAACTGCAGTAAAGCGATCTTGTATCTTCTCCATCGTCTCGTGCAAGACTATCTGCCCTTCGCGCACGAAGATTACGTCGGACAAAATATTTTCTACTTCTTCGATTTGATGTGTAGTGATGATGATGGTTTTGTTCTCATCGAAATAATCTTCTAAGAGATTTCGATAAAACATCTTCCGGTACAGGATATCGAGTCCGAGCGTAGGTTCATCTAGGACCAAGAGCTTGGCGTCGATCGCCATCACCAAGGCCAAATGAAATTGCGCTAGCATGCCTTTCGACATTTCTTTGACTTTCATCGACATCGTCAACTTCGTTTCAGCGATATAGCGTTCAGCTTTTGCTCGATTGAAACGCGGATGCACACCTTCTACAAAATCCAATGCTTCACGCACTTTGAGCCAACGCGGCAATACAGCGACATCGGCGACGAAACATACCTCATTCATCAAAGCATCACGCTGGGTGGCGGGGTCAAACCCAAGCACAGATAACTGTCCAGAGAACGGCGCTAGGCCGAGAATCGTTTTCAGGATCGTTGTCTTACCCGAGCCATTCGGACCAACCACACCAACAATTCGACCGCTTTCGATCTCAAAATTGAGATTATTTAAGATAGGCTTTTTGCCATAAGATTTGCTCAACTGACGAGCGGAAATAATCGCACTCATGATGGCTCTCCCGCATGGCTTTGTTTCACCAACTGAGTAATATCAATGCCAAGGCTTTGCATACGCTTCACCACAGCAGGCCACTCTTCTTGCAGGAACCGCTCACGTTCACTGCTTAATAAACGCTCTTTCGCGCCGTCCAATACAAACATTCCCAGGCCCCTTTTCATTTCGACGATGTTTTCATCGACTAATTCTTGATAAGCACGCGACACCGTAATCGGATTCAATTGAAAATCAGCGGCGATCTGGCGCACTGAGGGCAAAGCCTCTCCAGGCTTCAGCTCATCACCCAGAATCATGCTCACCACTTTCTCTTTCAACTGCCGATAAATCGGCGCGTTGTCATGCCAACTATGACTCATACTTCACCTCGCTTTAGATGCGGAAATAACATCTGGCTTGTAGCCTCGCCCTTTATTTTCGGCATACCTACGAACCAAAAAGGCTACACAACTAGTGTTGTAGTTAACTATAACACTAACACTCAAAACAAGGCAAAGCCTTTTTTCTAAATTAGTTGTGGAATTTGAAAACACAATTTGATACAGCGCGATACCGCTCCTTTAAGACTTTTCACTTTTAGAGAATCTGATCTTGCACAAAAAAGAAGTAGTGGAATAAACCAACAAGTTCACGCAAGCGCTAAAATGCGGGGGCTCGGATGGATCTGATAGCAGCACACCTCCAGAACGCATCCGTCACTTATTCCCCACTTGGAGATCACATGAAAATAAGAAATATCCTGCTCGCAAGCGCCATCAGTTTGATGTGCGGTGCCAGCATCAGTGCCAATGCAAATGCCGATGTGCGTGGCTTCACTGTTGAAGACATGGTCAAAATGGACCGTATCGCCAGCCCTGTCGTTTCTCCTGACGGTAAGCGCGTGGTGTATGCCCAACGCACCACTGATCTAGAAAAAAACCGTGGTCGTTGGGACTTATGGATGCTCGATCTCAGCACCGTCAATGCCACACCGAAAAAACTGACCAATCTTGGCAGCACGAATGAAGGCAATAACTCGGGTGCACAATGGTCAGTCAAAGGTGATGCAATTTATTTCATCTCTAGCCGTTCAGGTAGTGGCCAAGTGTGGCGTTTATCGATCGCCACTGGAGAAGCGCAGAAAGTCACCGATCTGCCTTTAGATATCGAAAGCTTTAAAGTATCACCAACCGAAAACCGTATCGCCATGGCGATCGAAGTTTTCCGCGATTGCCCTGATCTCACTTGCACCAAAGATCGTCTCGAAGGTAAAGCAAAAACCAAAGCAACTGGCCGCATCCACGACAAACTCTTCATTCGTCATTGGGATACTTGGGCTGATGGGCGTCGCAATGTGCTGTACTCCAGCGCACTCGATGCGAACCATGTGGCCAGCAATAATGTCGTGAGTTTGTCAGGTACATTGGAAGCCGATGTACATTCCAAACCAGATGGCGACCAAGAAGACTATAGCTTCACGCCAGATGGTCAACGCATGGTGTTCTCTGCACGCATTGCAGGCAAAACAGAAGCTTGGTCGACCAATTTTGATTTGTATGAAGTTCCTGCTGCCGGTGGAGCTGCTCCAAAAAATCTGACCGCAGAAAACAAAGCTTGGGATGCGAAACCAGCATTCTCGCCAGATGGCAACACCTTGGCCTACCTCGCGATGAAACGCCCTGGCTTTGAAGCCGATCGTTTCCAAATCATGTTGATGGATGTAAAGACCGGCAAGAAACGTGCGCTCGCAGAAAAATGGGATCGATCTGCTTCTAACCTAATGTGGTCTGAAGATGGCAAAACACTCTACACTCATGCTTTCGATATTGGACAAATGCGTTTATTCGCGATTGATGTCGCTAGTGGTGCGGTGTCTGCTTTGAGCGACAAGGGCTCTGTGGCAGGCTACGATGTGCGTGGCAAAACAGCGGTCATCGCTAAAGCAGATCTCGCTTCCGCTGCCCAGTTGTACACCACAGACCTCAGCAAAGTGCAATGGAAACAAATCACCGATATCAATAAGCAAGCTTTGGCCGATGTGCGTTTTGGCGAATATGAGCAATTCTCCTACGCTGGTGCTAAAGGCGAAAAAGTTTACGGCTATGTGATGAAGCCATGGAATGCGAAAGCGGGTGAAAAATATCCTATCGCCTTCATCGTCCACGGCGGCCCACAAGGCAGCATGGCGAATAACTGGAGCTTCCGCTGGAATCCCCAAGTCTATGCAGGCGCTGGTTATGCAGTGGTGTTCATCGACTTCCACGGTTCTTTAGGTTACGGTCAAAACTTTACTGATTCGATTAGCCAAGATTGGGGCGGCAAACCTTTGGTTGATCTCAAACTCGGTATGGCGGCAGCAGCGAAACAATTCCCATGGTTAGATAGCAGCAAAGCCTGCGCTATGGGTGCTTCCTATGGCGGCTTCATGATGAACTGGATCGCTGGCAACTGGAATGATGGCTTCAAGTGCATCGTTAACCATGCAGGTATCTTCGACACCCGCTCGATGTACTACACCACGGAAGAATTGTGGTTCACGGAATGGGAAAATGGCGGCCCTTACTTTGACGTTCCTGCCAAGCATGAGAAGTTCAACCCATCGGCCCATGTGCTGAAATGGAAAACACCAATGTTAGTGACACAAGGTGAAATGGACTTCCGCGTACCAAGCGCACAATCCTTCGGCGCCTTCACTGCTTTGCAACGCCGTGGCATCGACAGTCAATTGCTGACTTTTCCAGATGAAAATCACCACATCTTGAAACCAGCAAATTCATTGTTGTGGCATCACACGGTGTTGAATTGGATGAATACTTACCTGAAGAAGTAATTATTTTTAAAATCCTTGTTCGATCCCGCGACTACTGATCCGCGTCAGTAGTCGCGTTTTATTTGAGCCCATAGCACTAAGCAATCAGACCTAGATGAATACCTCGCCAGACTACGCCACTTATTCAAAAGAACAATTAGAAGGTGTGCTGCTGCGGATAGATAAAGAACGCTTTCCGGAACGTGTCGCCGAAATCGAACGGCGTCTCATGGATGGAGATCATTGGCAAGACCCAGAGGATCCGGTTCAGAGCCCAAAAGAACTATCCAAAGATTTGCTGGCAGCCGAGCGAGTCGGCGCAGTATCAATTCTCTTTATCATCAGCTATTTCGTTCTCAACTTATTTTTTCAATTTGGAACCGACGACTATGTTATCGACTTGATCCCTTTCATCGCTGGAGCAACGCTCGTCAAAATAAAGAAGGATACGATCCAAACAATCGCGTCATTTCGATTTCTTGCGCGTGCCTTCGTCGCTGCCTCCTTACTTTTCATGGCAATCCACTTTAGTTTTATTCAGCCATTTGATCTGAGCGCCACACAATTCAAATTATTCCCAAGAGATAGTTCAGGGTATTTAGCTTTTTTCTTGCTAAAAATAGCTCTCTTCGTTTGGGCGGGGCGCATATTGGCTACTTCTGAAGTTCTCAAATTCGAGCAATCAACAAACTGGTTTGGAATAGCTTTCCGCCACCCGATTTCAATTGGTTTGTTCGCGGCCCTACTTTTCGGATGGATGACGTATTCCAAGGTAAATAGTGAGGTAGCACAACAAGGTGTTGCCAAAGCTCGAATCGAGTATGGGGCTCAATTTAACTACACGGCAACCGCTGTCAAAACAAAGCAAAAGCTTGTTGGACCAACACACTCTGTTGCAGTCACGGCCTGGAATCAAGAAAAAATTCTGTTCATCGAAGAACACTGGATAGAAAAAGAAACGGCGCCCCCCAAATAAAGGTGCGCCGTTTCCTCGACCAAATTTATGAAATTACTTCGCCATCGCCTTATTCTGCGCATCCAACCAAGTTTTGAGTGGCGCGAAATAGTCTAACATTGCTGTCGCATCTAACTTTTCTTCCCCTGACACTGCTTTCAAGGCTTCATTCCATGGGCGGCTTGTGCCCATCTCGAGCATCGCTTGGAATTTCTTACCCGCCGCTTTGTTTTCATAAATCGAGCAACGATTTAATGGGCCGCTATAGCCAGCTTCGCGGCACAGAGCACGATGCAATTGGAATTGCAAAATCGTTGCTAGGAAATAGCGTGCGTATGGTGTGTCGGAAGCGACGTGGTATTTAGCACCGGCATCGAAGCCATTGGCCGCGCTTGGCGCTGGACGCTTTACGCCTTGATACTTCTCGCGCAATTCCCACCAAGCTTTGTCGTAGTCGGCTGGTTTGACTTGGCCAGCATAGACTTTCCAACGCCATTGATCGACCAAGTAAGCAAACGGTAAAAACGCCACCTTTTGTAAGGCACGATCCATCAATACGCCCACATCTTGCGATGCATCTGGCACTTCTTTGATCAAACCTAATTTATGCAAGTACTCTGGCGTGACTGACAAAGCCACAGTATCACCAATCGCTTCATGGAAACCATCATTCGCACCACCTTTAAACAGTGGCGATTGTTTGCGATAAGCGAGGTCGTAATAAATGTGACCAAGCTCGTGATGAATCACCAAAAAGTCTTCGGTCGTTTGGTTGATGCACATCTTGATACGCACGTCTTTGTCACCATCGACATCCCATGCCGAAGCGTGACACACCACTTCGCGATCACGAGGTTTCGTCAATTGTGAGCGCTCATAAAACGATGCGGGCAAAGCCTCCATGCCAAGTGAAGTATAAAAACCTTCAGACATCTTGGTCATTGCTTTGGCGTCGATATTCTTTTGCTTGAGCGTTTCAGCGATATCGAGATTGGCTGCAGGGCCTTGTGGCTTGACGATAGGGTATAAATTTTCCCAACCTTGTGACCACATGTTACCGAACAAGTGAGCAGGAATAGGACCATTGTCTGGCACCTCATCTTTGCCATAGGTTTGTTGCAGCTTCAAGCGCACATATTGATGCAAGGAGTCGTACAAAGGCTTCACTTGCTGCCACAGGCGTTCTGTCTCGGCGGCAAACGCTTCTGGTGGCATATCGTATTGAGACCGCCACAACGCACCGGTGTCGGCAAAGCCCATTTCACGCGCACCTTTGTTCGACACATCTACGTATTGCGCATAGCTGTCTTTGTAGCTGCTAGCGGTCTGATGCCAGCCTAACCACGCTTCTTTCATCTCAGCAGGATTGCGGCTCTTCGCCAAAATCGCTTCGAGCTGACCGAGGTTTAAACAAGTCGATTCGTCGCCTGGCGTTTTGCAATATTTACCTTTGCCGTAAGCACCGTTCATTTGCGCGGACAATTTCGCATAGTCTTCGCGGTCTTTATCATTGCTGAGACTCAAGCTCAATTGCAGTAATTTCAGCTTACGCTTGTTTTCAGCAGACAGCGGTAGCTTGTTATAGCGACGTGCTTGCAAAGCGATCTCGCCCATTGCACCAATCGCTTGTTCGTTGGCTTGCGCGGCAATCGTTTCGGTATCGTCGGTAATATGTGTCTCATAGACCCAGGCCGCACGTTGAGCTGTATTACCGAGCTTTTCTAAGCGAGCTTCAGCGTCTTTTAAGAATTTTTCTGCCTCGGCTACGGTCGGTGGGCCTTTTTTATTGGCGGCTTCGGCCAACATCGGCATATTGAACATCGCGATCGCAGCGACAGCTGCAGCGATTTTGGTTTGATAAAACATCGCTCTTCCTTCTCTTGCGCAAAAACTGCAAGCTTACACCCTGCTGGCACAAATAGCTGGCTAATTTGTCATTGTTCTTGTCACTTTTTTTGTAACTAGAATGATGATTTCTAGCCCAGTGGACAGCCCAAAGTTTGGCAAGCCCACTATTCCTATCATTATCGGTTATCATACAACTATCTTTTTCATGCAGGCTATCCGGTTCAAAGCTTATGAGTAACTTAAACAGCACTTCACTTCCCATCCCTGGTCGCAGCAAACCGCGCAACTTGGCACAGGCTGTGGTTGAACATATTACGGAATCGATACGCAACGACAGTCTCAAAACCGGCGAGAAACTGCCGACTGAATCCGAAATCATGCAGATTTACGGTGTCAGTCGCACCGTGGTGCGCGAGGCAATTTCGCATTTAAAAGCAGCAGGTTTTGTAGAGACGCGTCATGGCATCGGCACTTTCGTGTTGCCACCACCGAAAACTGGTATGGGCCTGCCGCATGAATCGATGGTAACGATACGTGATGTACTCGATATTTTGGAAATCCGTATTAGCCTAGAAACCGAAGCCGCTTGGCATGCAGCGACTCGCCGTAGTGAAGAGCAGATTCAAGCGCTAGCTGAAGTATTGCGGGTCATGCAAACAGCCCAAGAAAATCAACAGAACTCGGTCGATGCCGACGTCCAGTTTCACCTCCTAATTGCACAAGCCACCGGCAATGCCTACTTCGTCGATTTGCTGAGCCAACTCGGTCGGACGATTATTCCGCGCGCCCGCATCAACACCGCCCTACTCGCCGAAGGTGAGCCGCAGTCATACTTGCAAAGGGTAAGACACGAACACGAAGACATCTACCAAGCGATACTGCGCAAAGATCCAGAAGCAGCGCGTGCGGCGATGCGTACCCATTTAAGTCATAGCCGTGAACGCTTGCGTCGAGCACAAGAGTTGCTAGAGCCTGAGGTTGGGTCTGAAAAGGCGAATGCTGCTCAAAGTTAATTCATCGGTCTGTCCCGAAAATGCATCTCTTTGCCTCTTAGCCTTTAACGTTTGGATCAAGAAATGCTTGATGCAAACGCGGAATGACCCTAGATCACTGCCTTCGCAGCGATGACGCTCTCACCTTCTTCACTCAAACCTAAAGCCTACCCTTCCATTCACGGCAAGTCATAGGGTTTCAAACAACACCATTCCCTCAATTCACAACAGTTGATAAAACCGACTTTCAATCGCAAGATGTTGTCGAATAAGCCATAAAAACAAGATTTTTAAGCGAGTGCTTGTATTTCCTAATTTTAAGTTGTACGATGACGTATCTCTTAAACGATTTTAAGCTTTTTTTGTAACAAAACAACAATTTTCATCATCGAACACCTTCCATTCTTTTATTTCTGGAGACGCCATGCATCCGCTCGAACTTAAACAAATCCTCTCTTCTGGCTTATTGTCTTTCCCCATTACCGACTTTGATGAGCAAGGTGACTTCCGTGCTGATACTTATATCGAGCGCTTGGAATGGTTGGCACCGTATGGCGCGAGTGCTTTGTTTGCAGCGGGCGGTACTGGTGAATTCTTTTCACTGACTTCAGGTGAATACAGCGACATCATTCGCACTGCGGTACAAACTTGCGCAGGCAAAGTTCCTATCTTGGCTGGTGTGGGAGGCCCTACACGTCAAGCAATCGCCTTGGCACAAGAAGCGCAACGTTTGGGCGCACAAGGCCTGTTGTTGTTACCCCATTACTTAACAGAAGCGAGCCAAGATGGCTTGGTGGCGCACGTCGCCGAAGTCTGCAAATCGGTCAACATTGGTGTGGTGGTATACAACCGTGCTAACTGCCGTTTGACGCCAAATTCTTTAGAGCGCTTGGCCAATATGTGCCCGAACTTAATCGGTTTTAAAGACGGTATCGGTGACATTGAATTGATGGTATCGATCTGGCGTCGTATGGGTGATCGCTTTAGCTACTTGGGCGGTTTGCCAACAGCGGAAGTGTATGCTGCAGCCTACAAAGCCATCGGTACCCCTGTGTATTCTTCTGCGGTATTTAACTTCGTACCCAAATTAGCGATGGACTTCTATCACGCTACCGCCGCCGATGACCATGTCACCACGAATCGTTTGATCGACGAATTCTTCCTGCCATACTTAGAGATTCGTAATCGCAAGGCGGGTTATGCAGTGAGTATCGTCAAAGCTGGCGCACGTTTGGTTGGCCATAGCGGCGGCCCAGTACGCGCCCCACTCACAGATTTGACTGCAGAGGAAGATGAAATGTTGCGTCAGCTGATTTTGAAACAAGGCGCGCAATAATAATGTGCAGAGGTGATAGCATTCCATTGACCATGATTGGAATGCTCCACTAGGACTAGAACAAAACAACATTCAAGCGACCTTTGTACAAACGTAGCGAGCGGTCGAAGTTTGAATTGAGAAGCGCACCTGTGCTTGTGCACAGCGAGCATCGCAAATTCACAATTCGGTCGCGCAGTAGTTTGTGCAAAGGTCCATTCAGGATAAAGGAAACACCATGTCAATTCAGGGCAACATGATCATCGGCCAACAACGTCGTTTCGGACAAGCAGGCCAATTAAAAGCGATCAATCCTGCAACGAATACCGAAATCGAACCCGCATTTGGTTTAGCCAATGCAGCCGATGTGGAACAGGCATGCCAACTGGCACGTGAAGCCTTTGACCAGTATCGCGAAACGACGCCAGAACAACGCGCCGTTTTCTTAGAGACGATTGCTGACGAAATTCTCGCGCTTGGCACTAGTCTGATTGACCGTGCACATCAAGAAACAGGTTTGCCCATTGCACGCTTGGAAGGCGAACGTGGTCGCACCATGAATCAATTGCGCCTGTTCGCAAAAGTGGTTCGCGATGGCTACTACCTCAATGCGACACTCGACAGCGCCTTACTTGAACGCACGCCACCACGCCCTGATCTGCGCATGCGCAAAATTGCGATCGGCCCGGTCGCGGTGTTTGGCGCATCGAATTTTCCTTTAGCCTTTTCTGTTGCTGGTGGTGATACAGCCTCTGCGCTCGCGGCGGGTTGCCCTGTAGTGGTCAAAGCCCATAGCGCGCATCTCGGCACGTCTGAATTAGTGGCGCAAGCAATTCAAACGGCTGCTGCCAAATGCCACATGCCTGAAGGTGTATTCTCGTGTTTAATTGGCGATGGTCGCCAGATCGGCCAAAGCTTGGTCAGCCATGCAGCGATCAAGGCCGTTGGGTTTACAGGTTCGCGTCAAGGTGGCATCGCACTAATGCGCACTGCTGCGCAACGCCATGAACCTATTCCGGTGTATGCGGAAATGAGTAGCATTAACCCTGTGTTCTTAATGCCAAGCGCACTGGCGGCACGATCCACACAAATCGCACAAGGCTTTGTCGAATCCTTAACACTGGGCGCTGGTCAATTCTGTACTAACCCTGGCTTAGTGATTGCCATCGACAGTACCGATTTAGAGAATTTTATCGAGACCGCCGCCAATGCATTGCAAGCGAAAGCCGCAGCAACCATGCTTACGCCCGGCATTCATCATGCCTACGTCAAAGGTACAGAACAATTATCCAGCATCGCCGGTGTCAGTAAGGTGGCCGAAGGACAAGCGGGCGGCAGTGCATGCGCTGCACAAGTGCGTTTATCGAGCTGTACAGCGCCGCAGTTCCTCAACACGCCAGCCCTCAGCGAAGAAATCTTTGGACCATCCTCCTTGATCATTCGTTGCGCAGATCTCGACGAAGTGCACGCGATTGCGGAATTCATTGAAGGCCAATTGACCGCAACAGTGCATGCCAATGAAGCAGATTACGAGCTCGTCAAAGCTTTAATGCCAATCTTAGAACGTAAAGCGGGGCGTATCTTGTTTAACGGTTTCCCGACGGGTGTGGAAGTCGCGCATGCAATGGTGCATGGTGGTCCTTTCCCTTCCACGTCTGATAGTCGCACGACTTCAGTCGGTGCAACGGCCATCGACCGTTTTATTCGCCCAGTGTGCTATCAAGAGTTACCAGCAGCCTTAACGCCAGCAAGCTTGCAACAAGATAATCCTTGGTCGGTGCCACGTATTGTGAATGGTGAATTGCAGTTAGGGAAGTAATATAGACAGAGAAGCTTTGCTGAGCACTGGATTCCCGCCACGGCGGGAATGACGGCAACTCAGTTTCAGATCAGACTACTTCGACAATATAGAACTTTTCACAAGCCTTAAAACAGATAGGAAGAGACCTCTGCACAAAGTAGCGGTTTCAAACAATAAGACTCACTTCACACCGACTTATTCATTTCAAGGTTTGTGTGGTGAAAGCGCTAAAACAAAAACGGAGACACTTCCATGAATGCCCTCAACATCGGTCGCTATCGCTGGACAATCTGCGCCCTGCTCTTCTTCGCGACCACGATCAATTATCTCGATCGACAAGTGCTCAGTTTATTGGCACCAGACTTGAGCAAAGAGTTTGGCTGGACCAATAGCGATTACGCTAATATCACTGCTGTCTTTCAGTTTGTATATGCGATCTCTATGCTATTTGCGGGGCGCTTCATTGATCGTATCGGCACCAAACGCGCCTTTGCCTTGGCAATTGTGATCTGGTCTATCGGCGCAATAATGCATGCCTTTGCCATCTTCTTCGGCAATGCAGTCAATACCATCGCGACCACCTTGGGCTTTACTGCACTTCCAGTATCGATCCTTGGTTTTATGTTGTCACGCGCTGTGTTAGCGCTCGGTGAAGCGGGCAACTTCCCTGCTGCGATTAAAGCCACCGCTGAATACTTCCCGAAAAAAGAACGTTCTTTTGCCACAGGCATTTTTAACTCTGGCGCGAATATTGGTGCGGTACTCGCGCCGATCACTGTGCCTTTAATTGCTGCTGCTTGGGGCTGGCAAGCCACCTTCATGATTGTCGGTGCGATTGGCTTTATCTGGATGGGATTTTGGCTAGTCTTGTACGATAAACCTGAACAACAACGTCGCCTCTCCGCCGAAGAATTTGCCTACATCCACCAAGATGTAGAACAAGAGAATACGCAAGCAAGCGCAGCCTCAGCGGCAACAACAGCAGAAACCACCACTTTTTCCTGGTTCCGTTTATTGGCTTATCGCCAAACTTGGGCTTTCGCCTTTGGTAAATTCATGACGGACGGTGTGTGGTGGTTCTTCTTATTTTGGTTACCTAAATATTTGGCCGCTCAATACGGCATGAAGACTACCGATTTCGTTTTCCCTTTGGCTGTGCTGTATAGCATGACCATGATCGGCAGTATTGGTGGTGGTTGGTTCCCCACTTACTTCATCAATCGCGGCGATACGCCGTATGACGGCCGCATGAAAGCGATGTTAATTATCGCGCTGATTCCCTTAGTCGTTTTGTTGGCGCAGCCATTCGGTTATTTAGGATTTTGGGTGCCAGTGATCTTGATCGGTATCGGCGCTTCTGCTCATCAGGCATGGTCAGCGAATATCTTTACCACCGTATCCGACATGTTCCCTAAACATGCGGTCGCCTCAGTAGTCGGCATTGGTGGCATGGCCGGTGGTCTCGGTGGTGTATTGATTACCAAGCTCGGTGGTTGGCTGTTTGATTACTATGGTAGCCAAGGTCAGCTACAAACTGGTTACACTATCATGTTTGCCATCTGTGCTCTGGCCTACGTGGTCGCCTGGAGCGTGATGAAAACACTGGTACCGAAATACAAAGTTATTCATTCTGTGTAAGCGCATTGATCTATGTTGACGACTCTTCCTATTGAACGCGTAGCCGATGTCCGCAGTGGCGTCGGTGAAAGCCCTTTTTGGCATGTTGCGGAGCAAGCGTGGTATTGGGTCGCCATCACAGAAAAAAAGATCTGGCGCTATTGCCCCACAGCGCCATCTAGCCAAGCTAGTTTGCAATATTGGAATACCAATGAGATGCTAGGCTGCTTAACCCAAGCCGCCGATGGAAGTTTTATCGCTGGCATGGAAAGCGGCGTCTTTCAACTCCATCTCAGCGAAGCACATCAGGTACAAGCGAAACGCCTTGCCGCGCCCGCCGAATTGGGTCAAGGCATGCGCTTTAATGATGGCCGTTGTGACCGTCAAGGTCGCTTCTGGAGTGGCACGATGTTCATGGACATGGCCCAAGCCAAGGCCATCGGCCATCTGTATCGTTACAGCGCACAACAAGGTATCTCAACACCGTTTGTCTCTGGCCTATTTGTACAAAACGGCCTCGCATGGTCGCCCGATGGACGCACCATGTACCTTTCAGATTCGCACCCCAACAGCAAGATGATTTGGGCCTTCGATTACGATTGCGAAGTTGGTGTACCACACAACCAACGTGTGTTCGTGAATATGAAAGCACTAGAAAGCCGCCCCGACGGCGCAGCGGTTGATATCGATGGCTGTTACTGGATATGCGGCAACGACGGCTCACGCCTCTTACGTTTCACGCCTGAAGGCAAACTCGACAAAGAAATCGCCCTACCAATGAAAAAACCCGCCATGTGTAGCTTCGGCGGGCCAAATTTAGATACCTTAATGGTGACATCAATTGGCGTGGGACAGCCCGAAGACGATGAATGGGCTGGAGCGACGATCTTGTTGCGACCTGGGACGCAGGGGATCGCTGAGACGGCGTTTGTGGTCGATTAATCTGCCGTGCATATCGAGCGCAAGCTATTTGCCGTTCTCTTTCTGATATTCCTCAACAGCCTCAACATACTGCCGTGATTTCAAGATCAGCGGCATATAGCGAATATTTCGCTTTTTCGCGAGGCTAATGTCGTAGTTCGCCAAACTTCCCCGAGCGCCACAATAGGCGCTGCAGCTTGAAGATGACTCAGCGTTGATTCTATCGGTGAGATTCAAAGAACCGTTATTGGAAGATATTTTCAAAGTGCAGACCTTCTGTTCCGTTTGATATTTATCACTCTGATAAACGAACGCATCATTTGAGAACTTGGCAATTCCGGAGATGCCGCATGTGTGGCCATTGTAGAACTGCAATGACGCTCTAAAATAAATCGCGTCTTCGGAATAGCTCACAATTTCAACGATGTCTTCAGATTGATATTTTTCGCCGGAGACGAGCCCGTTTCCAAAACGATGTTTATAGACGCCTTCTATCTTCCTGATCAGATCAGAGGGCTTAGAAGTATTGTCAGATGCGAGGCAAGCGCTTGAAATGTAGAAGCAGACTAAGGCAATCACTAAGGAAAAAGATGATTTGAATTTGTTTTGCATGTTGCGGCCGAAAGAGTTGTTTGATCCTGAGAATAATGTAACACACGTAGGTACGATTAAAGCGCAGCGTAATCGTACGTATGCCAATCGCCACCAACATGCATTTCCATATCACCGCACCAATCCAAGGGGTAAATTCCCTTTCGCAACATGATGATGAAAGGTCGAATAGGGCCAATCACGTACGCGTTTCACCAATCCATGTTTCAAAAGATTGACGTGAACATAATCGATATTTAATTAGTTGTATTTGGTTCCAATCGCATGCGTACGATTACGCTGCGCTTTAATCGTACCTACGTACCTATGTGTTTTTCTTGAAATGTGCGTTCATTTGATTTTAAAAATAGAGTTGTTCAAATTATCTAAAATCGATGTATATTCAATTGAAATTCTTCGTATAATTCCTTTTCCTTATTTTTAAATTTTGTTCGACGTCGATTATGTTCACACCACGCGAGTTATTAAAAAACCTCCCCTTCCGAATCCCGCAGGATTCCTGCTGCAACTGTGGGTCAACAGAAAATGTATTTCGAACTGAAACTGAATTAAAAGATATTAGCTACTTCGTTATCGGCGGCGTTGAGCGTACACTAAAAATTGAACTCCCTTTCTGCAACAATTGTGAGCGTTCGGCACTTCGTTTCCGAAAAAACATTTTGATAAAGTGTCTTATTGCTTTTGGTCTTTTCTGGCCCTTCTTGGGTTTGTCATTAATTTATGCAAATGAACTTCCTCGCTTCCTAGCAAACAACATGATCCTGTTTGCGGCATTGCCTGCTGCCTTGATTACATCTCTGTATTACCTCACACGAAGAGCTAAGGCGCCAGCGACAAGTTTTTACCAACCAGTTTTTCTAAAGCACGTTCGCTATTCCACGAGAGGGGAGGTAAAAGGTGTAGCTTTGGGCTTTACAAATCGAGAATTCGCTAAAAGAGTTGCTGCACTAAACACGGATTTCTGCGAGGCGCGAGCTTTAATAATCGTTATTGAGCAAACGTAACCCCCGTAGGTACGATTTAAGCGCAGCGTAATCGTACATATGTCAATCGCCACCACCAACATGTATTTCCACATCACCGCACCAATCCAAGGAATAAATCTCCTTCACAACATGTTGATGAAAGGTGGAATAGGGCCAATCGCGTACACGTTTCACCAATCCATGTTTCAAAGGATTGACGTGAACATAATCGACATGCCTTTGGAAATCAAGCTCGTCGCGGATCAAATGTTCCCAATAATGTCGCTGCCAAATGCCGCGTTCGCCATACTTTTGGCGGGTCGCTGATATTCTTTCTTCCCTCGGCAATGCGCGAGAAAATGCGGTTTTGATGAGACGCCAGCGCAAACTAAAATCGCTGTCGCCGGGCGGCAGCGTCAAGACACAATGGAGATGCTCTGGCAACACAACCCATGCGTCGATGTAAAAAGGATGCTTTTGGCGTACCTGTTGCACAACACGCCTAAGCAATTCGATTTCTCGTACAAGCAAATTATTTCCATGTCGTTGCAAGAGGTTCACCGTGAAAAACCACGTCCCACCAGCAACAAATGCGCGTCGATAATTTGGCATGGATTGATGGGTTTTGATTAGTTGTGATGGGTTGCGGATGCATGCGTACGATTACGCTTTGCTTTAATCGTACCTACGTGGACTTTCCTCACTTCAGTACAATCTCACCCTTGTTCGCTTTGATGTATGTGAACAGTTTGTCCGCTATCGCCTCTTTATTCTGGAAGTACCGATTATCCATCTTTCCGAGATCAGTAATCGCTTTGTCGCCTAGACGATCCAGTGCAGCATCGATCTTCGCAACCGTAACGTCGCCGCTGATCTTCAGGTATGCGAGCGCATCCGAAGTGATCTTGGCGGCGGCCGGGCAACCGATTCGCTCCAGCGAAGAAGGAAGGATAGCAGCGAACTTCTTGGACGAATTAAGGAAAAACTGATGATACCCACCATTATTAACTTCGCGCTCCATCGCCTCGACAGCCAAGATATCAAGCTCGATGCGCGAGAGCTTCTTCTTTTCTTGCTTCTGTAGCAGCGCCCCTTCAAAAGCGAGCACAAGGGAATCGATACGATAGTCTGATTCCATCGCAATCAGCTGATCGACAGTCTGACCACCATAAGAATCGAGAAATTTTTTTCCTTTTGCTTCGCTCATGGCGGCGACGCCTCCGACAAGAAGTAGAGTTAATAGTCGACGCATTTTTGCCGAACTAGATATAGACGGTGATATGACGGGCGTAAGACCAGATGGTCGCACAATACTTTTCATTGAAACTCTCCAATACCCCATGAATACACACTCTTCGCTGCCCAGTGCCAAATCGCCGAGTACTAAAATTTTGCAAAAAGCGCCAAGGTGATTTCAAATTTAACCGAACCTTGCAATCATACCAAATACACAACCATAAAAAACAAAAATGCCCGAACAAGTCGGGCATTTCGAAAATATCTGGTCACGCTACTAGCCGGGCACTACACAAAGGCCATCTACGCTTTAAATTCCTGCGTAATCGTCTTCCCAGCTATCTTTACATTTTTTAGCTTCAATCCCTGCACGTTATACAGGTACATGTATTGCTCTTGATTGACAGGGTCACCAAAATCGCAATTTTCAATGACCACATCACGCACGGGCAATATTGTTGGCATAGGCACAGGCCCGTTGTAATCCGAGGCGACGGGGCCCAAGATCACTATTGCTTGGTAGCAGGAATGTTGCCCTGTTTTTGATTTCACATTACCGACCGTCACATTTGAAATATGTACGTGGCTCACTTCGGGTGGACGGGTACGTACATTATCAGCCACGGGTGCGTAGTCACAGTCGAAGGTGACGACAGCGCCTGCAGCGGACGCCACCGTGCGGGACGCGATGGGCGAACCTGGTAATGACGCGTAGAACGATGGGCTGGTTTGTACGCCGTTGGGGATGCGTACGTTGCGTACATAGAAGTGGCGTAAGAAACCGCCGCGGTTCATATTGGTTTTGAGACGTATCGCGGTGTTCAATGTGTTGGTCGCCCAATGCATGTTCTCGAACAAGAGGTTTTGTGCGTACACATGTTGTATGCCGCCCGCCATTTCGCTGCCCAAGGTGACGGCGCCGTGGCCGCTTTGCATGGTACAGTTTTGTATCACGATATTTTGCGAAGGGCCATATTGCGTATCGCGATTTTTGCCCGCTTTAATCGCAATACAGTCGTCGCCGGTGTCGAAGGTGCAGGACTCGACTAAGACATTGTCGCAAGCCTCGGGGTCAAAACCATCGCTATTGGGGCCGTGGCTTTTCGCGAGCACATTCTTGATCAAGATGTCGCGGCAATTGACGGGGTGATGCTGCCAGAATGGTGTATTGCAGACTTGATAGCCTTGCAGCCAAACGCGATCGCAGCCGATCAACTGTATCATCGGTGGGCGTAGATAATGCCCTTTACCGAAGACACGTTTTGGTAGCGGCACTTTGGCTTCAGATAAAGCTGGCAAGTAGGCACCATCTGCGCGCCACCGGTCGCCTTCGGCTTGAATTAAGGAGGCCTCTTCTTGACTGATATTGACCACGTCAGACAAAGCTTTGGCGTTCAGTGGATTCACCGTGTTCTCCGACATCTTGCCAGCCTTGTAGTTAGGCGTAGTGTCTTGTCCAACTGAGTTGATAGTTTTTTGTTTGCCCTTCCAAGTCCACCAACAATCGCCAGCTTCATTAAATGGCACTCCGCCCTGCCCGTCTAGAATACTGCTCCAATCTTCGCCTGTAAGCGCAATATTGGTTTGTCCGAAGGCATACACCATCGGTGAGTAATTTAAGCAATCATTACTCTGCCAACGCGAAATCACCAAGCGGCCATTGGCACCACAATCAACACTGCCATATTGAGCGTAGTGTTCAGGTTGATGACTAAAGAAGATATGCGCACCCGCTTGTAAATGCACATGCACATTTGATAGCAAAACCAAGGGGCCAGCACAATACCAATCACCTTTAGGAATGACGACGCGTCCGCCCCCAGCTTGATGGCAAGCGGCGATCGCAGCCGCAAATGCAGGATAACAATCATGACTACCGGTCTTCGGCGTTGGCAATGTCGCTTGTTCTTCATGGGATACCCAAGCCTTGACCGAATCTAATTCGCATCGCTTGGCACCGAACTCCAGCACTGAAAAATCTTGGTCGCGAAATGGCAAAGCTTTGGCGAAACGATCAACGATACTTTGCGCACGTTGCCATGGGTCGCTTTCCATTTTGCTTTGGCTCCATGCCGTAGGCAGGCAAAGTGCGCCGCCTATTAGGCTGGTGCTTTGGAGGAAGCGTCGGCGTGTTTGATTCTTATTTTGAGGCTTATTCATAGGAAGCTTTCATTCACTTTGAAGGATGAGCAGGCGAAGTGGCGGGCGCTGCTTCTACGCTATTGTTAAACTCAGCTAAGAATATTGCTGCAGCCGGCGTTGGCATAATCAACGGTAAGCTATAGCCTAGCTGCTGTACCCAGTCGGCATCGCGTTCTTTGCTGACTTCCGCTAAATTGGCAAAATAATCGGCCACTGCATATTGCGCTGGGCGGAAAGCGAGGCTACCTTTTTTGTTCCAATCAGCCCAAGGATGTTGCGTTTGAATATGCGCACCAATGCGTGAATTCAAAATCACGACTTTACCGACGGTTTCTAAGACTTGTTTGCTAATGGTGCCAACAGGCGCCTGATAGCCATCGACATCGGCTAACTCACAACGATAGCCCGGCACATTGATACCTGCATACGGGGTGCACTTTTGTGTATGGAACCATTGCCGTGCCAAATAGAATTTACCTGCTAAAGCATTGGCGCTGCCATCGTGTGTGAAATTGCATTCGTTAAACACGAAGCCATAGGCGCTACGCAAATTGGTGTTCGGTGCCGCCACGTACGAAGTGGAACGATCACCGATAGACTTAATTTCAGATCGATAGAAGTAAGCCGTGGTGTCGCCGAAGATAAAATCGACATTACCCTCCACATAAGAACGATGGAAGAAACTCCGCACACTGAGGCCAGGTTTCGTCGAACGTAAGTACAAAGTATCTTGCAGACCCAAGAGGCGTAAATTTTCAAATTGAACTTTGTCTGCGCCTTCCACCATCATCGCTACCGCTTGGTGATGCACAACGACCACCGGGGCTGTACCCGCTGTTGCGCCGCAACTGCTATTCGGACATTCGGCTGAGGTATCGATCGCTTCTTTGTTGTAGGCGTTTTCAATCGTGATGTTTTTGACTTGAAAACCGTCACCGCGTATCCACGCCACTGCGCTGCCGTTAGTGCCGATCACTGGCCTGTCTTTGATGCTATTGAACATCTCGACAATGCTAGGGTCTACACTTTCAAACTGCTTGGCGAAACGGCTGATATAAGCACGGCCCAGTAATGCCGCATGTAGATTGGCGACGATCTTTGTTTGACGCGCATCTTCATTTTTTGAAAACAAGGTGATCGGAACCGCGGTCACAGGCACATACAAGAGTTCTCGATAAGTATCAGGCGCAAGTTCTATCCATAAACGTTTATTGCCTGCCGTCTTAGCTTGCAGTTTTCTGCCATCGAGCAAAGCTTGATTGACTGCAGCTTGCACACTATGAAATACACGGATGCCATCGGCTTTCAAGCGGCGGTCGACCACATAGTCGGCCTTCAGATCTGAGGCGCGCACTAAGTCATCGTTTAATGGGTTCCATGGGTCTAACTTTTCTTTGCCTGCTTCACCAACACGCTTAAGCACTTCTTCAATGCTGAACAATGCTGATTGTTGGGCAGTGAGCTGGGGGCGAACATCCTTCTTTTGCACCGCCGGGAAATCGGCGAACTTACCTGCGCAAGTACTCTCACTCACGGTAGGCAATTCAATACGTTTGCTTTCTTCAAGGAAGGATTGCGGCCTACCATCGACGTTGATCTCAGCGAAGGCGACGGTTTGTGTTGCTAATGAAGTCGCCGCTACACTGACTTGTTTCATCTGCAAACGCAGCGGATTTTGCGCATCGTAGCCGCGCAAAATGATTTGTCCTGGGCTTAGGCTGTGCACGTTCTCCATCACGATATCGCGATAATATGGTACAGACCGGCCAATCGCCTTGGGGTTGTAATGCGTGTCGATATCAATGGGGCGTTTAATATCTTTTAGACAGACGTTTTCGTATCGAATATGTTCGACCACGCCACCTCGTGAAACATCGCTCTTGATGCGTAAGCCAGAAGTGGTGCCTTGCATACTTAGATCGCGTACTAAGACATTGCGCACGCCACCATTCGTTTCACTACCAATCGACATGCCATGGCCGCTATAGAAATGATTATTCAAGATGGAGACATTCTCGACCACTCCACTACTTCCTCCTTTAATCGCGATGTTGTCGTCACCGGTGCGGATATAACTATGTGCCACCGTAATATTGCGCGACGAAATCGGATCAATACCATCAGTATTACGCGAAGTGGCGGGCGTATCGATCACCACTGCCCATGCAGTAAAACCATCAACCCGATTCAAAGTCACATGAAAATTGGGAGAGTTTTGTAGGCGTAGCTGATAGAAAGTAATGTCTTGCGAGCGATTGACTTCGATCAAACGCGGCACATTGTGTTCATTGTTTTCACGCTGAGCACGGCGCGCCATTTGCCACCACGATTCGGTTTTACCTTTAACCAAAGCAGCACCTTGTCCATCAATCGTGCCGGGGCCGTACAAGCCTGAGGACTTCGCATCTTCTATGCGAATAAAGGGCAAACATTGACGGCCTTTTTCTGCGTTGACGCCACATGCGCCAAACTTATCACCACGCTCAAACAAACTTGGATCTGTGCTGGCATACAAGATCACCTCGCGATCAATGCGCAAAGAAACACCGGAAGGAATACGTAGTGGTCCAGCAATAAAACTATCTCGCTCATTATTTGCCGCTAACTGCACGGCCTGTCCTTGTGGGCATTGATCGAGCGCAGCTTGGATTTTTTGAGTGTCGACGATGGTACTTTCTGCCACGTCTTTCGCTGCTTGCGTCGCGGTTAACACCGTGCATACCGCAGGCATACGGGGTTCGATCACTTGCCGACTATCTTGCGCAAAACTGGCTGCAGATAAAAACGAACTGAAAGGCAAAGCGCACATCAGCAATTTCAAGCTTAAGGACTTCATTATTTACTTCCTTCTTTTGCTACTTCAGTCGTCAAGGCTGGCCCAACCAAGGCCTTGGTTTCTGGATACGCCTGCATCAATTCACGCAACACCATGTCGGCGAAAAAGACAGCACCTTTGCGACCCACGTGGGTGCGATCAAAAGCAGACTTTGGCGCGCCCTGAGGCTCTAACTTTGCGATATCAGGTCTGCTTGAACCTGCTTCATCCACTTGCTTATTCACTACCGGTGGAGGCGCTACTGCTAAGGTGTCCGCCTCTGCCTCCCCCATCGTTTGTACTGCCGCATAACTTTTTGCATTGAGTGGCAACACAGTAGCATGACGTTCCTGCCCTATCTTCTCGATCGCCTGTGCCCAAGGCAAGAGGTTGTTTTCTAAAACGCCAGCACGAAAGCTGCGACGAGTTAAGGGTGTGACTAGTACAGGTACACCATTCCAAGCGCGTACTTCATCTACATAGCGCGCCATATTGACGGGAAATTCCGTCGCTAAGTCAGTCGAGCGTCCTGGCTTTCCAGGTTGATCATTGTGCCCAAACTGGATCAAGACGAACGTCTTACGCCCTGATTGATCTTTGAGTAAATCTTCGACTTGTTTCCATAAGCCTTCAGCACGAAAACTGCCAGAACTACGACCGCCGCGAGCAAGATTAATGCACTGCACTGCTGGCGTAAAACGCTCGCATAACGCATCGCCATAGCCGCTCTTGGTTGCCATGGTAGAGTCACCAACCAAGACGATGCGTATCGCTTGCTCGCTCTCTTGTTTGTTTGCTTGAAGCTCGCTGATAGGCGCGCAGGCACCGAGCATGAGAAGTGAGAGCGCAAGGCCCAAGCTTTGCCATCTTTGTTTCAATTGAACCTGAAATGCCATGATGAATACCGGTGATCAATCAATGATGAACGAGATCAAAAAAAAACCGCGATCTGTTTCAAGCAGATCGCGGGTATGACCGATCAATAGAAGGTATAAGTGATACGGGTATTGAATGCACGACCAATCGGACTAGCGGCGCTACTCAAATAACCGTTATAACCACTGTGATTAGTCACAGGCGGATTGACATCAAACAGATTCGTCAGACCAGCCACAATCGTGAAGTTTTTAAAACCACGATAAGTGCCAGTCAGGTTGAACACTTGATAGGGTTTGATATCACGGAAGTACTGCGCTGCGACCAAGTTTTGATCGTGGTACCCAGTATTGTAGTTCTGTGTCAACTGCGCAGCCCAATCACCTTTCATCCAGTTCAGAGCCAAGGTATGTTTCCAACGGAAAGTAATGATAGGCAAGCTGCTTGTCGTGCCGTTACTTGCCAAACCGAAACGACCGATGTTGGAGGCCCAAGCACCACCTTTTTCCAACTGATTATCAAACTGTGTCAGATAAGTGCCATTCAAACTAACTTTAAACGTACCCCAACCCTCTGTTGGATAGCTATAGTTTGCAGCCAAATCCAAGCCTGCTGCTTTTTGACCACCGAGGTTCATCGTCACGTTTTTAATGTACAACAATTTGCCCGTCGCATCGCGCACAAACAAATCGGCATACTTCACTGGATCTAAGAAGTAAGCTTGCTCCGGCAAATTGGCCAACATCTTATCCATCGTGATACGCCAGTAGTCTACAGACACCGTCAAATTCTTCATTGGCTCAACCACCATACCAAGCGTGCCGCCCACAGAGGTTTCTGGAATCAACTCGGCATTACTACCAGTTTGTTTTGGCAATTTCACATTACACACTGTTGCCGACACCAAACCTGGCAAGGCTTTACCTGTACCAGCAATAGCTGGCGTTGGGCCTGGACATTGCACTGGATCATCCCATGCCGCACCCGTTGTTGTGGTGGCGCCTGGCAAACGATAGCCGTAACGGTCGAACAAAGTCGGTGCGCGGAAACCAGTATTAGCTGAACCACGGAACATCACCACAGAGTTCGGTTGATAACGGAAGCTCGCTTTTGGATTCACTGTGTTGCCGAAGTCGCTGAAATGATCGTCACGCACCGCCAAGT
The DNA here is from genome assembly GCF_014284155.1 of Affinundibacterium nitidum. Taxonomy (GTDB): domain Bacteria; phylum Pseudomonadota; class Gammaproteobacteria; order Burkholderiales; family Burkholderiaceae_D; genus Undibacterium; species Undibacterium nitidum. The sequence continues at coordinate 7,797 of NZ_JACOFZ010000012.1, read as the reverse complement.
TCAAGTTCAATTCTTTAGTCACCGGCACTTCAACCTCAGCATACAAAGCCGCTACATTGCGTGCACCTTGACCGTGAGAAGGAACTGAGCCCGCATAAGTCGCCAAGTTACCTAATTCTGTTTTGGTATCTTCGGTTGTATCACGATGAAAATCTAAGCCAACCGCCAAGCCAACATCACCAGCAGGTAATTTCATCACTGCTTTGTTGAGTGTCAGTTCCAAACCGGTGTATGTACTCTTAGAAACGCGCAATTTCTGGCCGTTCAGACCAATGCTATCGAGGTAGGCTTTACCTGTAGCATCTTGCAACCCAAATGGGTTCAATGTGCCATTCGTAATACCTGCGATGAGCTTGGCACCATCGACAGCACCAGAATCTAAGTAACCAATACGATCGCTAATACCGACCACCAAACCAGCTTTGTAGTCCCAACCAGCGATCACGCCTTCGTCACTCAAATTCCAACGTTGATTGATCTGTTCATCTTTGGTCGTGTAAGCGCCTAAGTCCGCAACACTCCAAGTCACCAACAAAGGTGCGCCTGTTACGCCTGTCACTTTTGGCACACCGCCACTGCCGCCTGGATACCACTTACTGGTCGAAGGCAACAATGCCGTAACGCCGTTGGCGGCTAAGCTAGTCGTTGGAATTTTTGTGCCAAAGATATGCTCTTCACCACGGTTGTATTCCAAGGAGATAGTATGATCATCGCTAATACGTTTCGTCGCTTTTGTGAAGAAGGTCAGTTGATCATTCGCATATAAGGCGGTGTTATAGGTTTGATTGTTAATAACACAGGTATTCTTACCGCCTTGAATCGAGTAAGGTGCCACGCAACCCGTTGAATAGTATGGGTTAGCCGCAGCGAAGGCTTTGTTACTTGGGATAGTAAAGTTCGCCGGCATCGCGAAACCGCCACTGGCCAAAGATGGCGCACGACCAATACTGGTCAATAACTCTGCAGAACTCAACTCAGCGCGATCAGAGCCCAACAGGCGGCTACGACGATGGGCATCGGCCGTTGCATAAATATTCCATCCATCTTTTTGCAAATCGCCCGTACCAATGATGAAGCTCACGCGTTGTTCGTCTGCACCACCGTCACGCTGCGGTTGTACCGCTTGCGCTGTAACGGAAGCACCATTGTATTCACGCTTTGTGATGAAATTGACGACACCACCGATGGCGTCTGAACCGTAGATAGATGAAGCGCCGTCGTTCAACACTTCAACGCGTGCGATCGCGCTCATCGGGATCACGTCGAGATTGGCATAACCATCGGCAATCGCTTCATTGGCTAGGCGGCGACCATTCAGCAATACCAAAGTGCGGTTAACGCCCAAGCCGCGCAAGTTAACGTTGGTGCCGGAACCTGCATTAGAAGGCGCTAAAGAATTTGACTGAGGCAAAGCCATCATCAAATCGGCCAAAGTTGTCATGCCGCGTTTTTCTAACTCTTCGCCAGTTACCGAAGTAATCGGTAGTGAAGCTTCACTTGCCAAACGTTTGATGGAGGAACCTGTCACTTCCACCCGCAAAGGTTCTTGCGCCAGTGCTTGGCTTTGACTAATAACACCCAAGACTGCGACTGTGATAGCGGATAAGGTCAGCTGTTGCAAGCTGGTCTTCTTGTTCGTTTTCATTATTGTCTCCTACTAATTTTAATAGACACTCATATGGGGATGAGCAAAAAACCCTAGTTGGAGCACCTCGCGTACTCTCTGCCGCGTCGACGAAGATGTGGCTATTTGCCGCATCGAGGTCTCGCCGGTCCAATTTGCTGACCAGACAAATGCAGGTGTGATCAGCCCTACCATTTTCTTGCATCACTTCTCAACACTAAAACTACTAAAACCACTAAAACTTTCACCTCTCTACAGCTACTCAGGCTTGCTTCAACCGCGCGAGAAGGTCCGTGTCACTCGCTCTAAATGTGCTCGCATCGCTTTACGTGCTGCTGCGGGATCATGCGCCGCAATCGCTTCTAAAATATCGCGATGGTCAGTCAAAGTGACATGGCGTAATTCTTCCGTTTGAAAATGCTCCTTCAAGCGATGCCATAAACGACCACGTTGATCCCACAAATATTCAACCGTTCCAACCAAAGCACTATTGCCAGTTGCCCTCGCAATCGACAAATGGAATTCTCTATCTGCACGCTCGTTGCTGGACTGGTCAGCATGATGCTTCTCCATTTCCAACGCCGCTTTCAAAATCGTATCAATCGCACCATCTGTCGCCACCCGCGCAGCGATTGCAGCCACTTCAGGCTCAATCAAACGGCGCGCCGACAACACTTCAAACGGCCCCGGACCCACTTCTGGCACGTCGGGCTCTTGAACTTGCTCACTGATATACACGCCAGACCCGCCACGCACTTCCACCACGCCACCTAATTCCAAAGCCAAGATCGCCTCGCGCAATGAAGCACGGCTGACAGATAACTTCGCCGCCAAATCTCGCTCCGACGGCAAACGCTCTCCAGCACCGATACTTTCATCCTGAATTAAGACTTGGATCTTGTCGGCCACTACGCGATACAAGCGCGGCTCGTGGCCGGATTGCTCAGTAGCTGCAGAGGCTTTTCTTATCATAATAAAAACACGATGTTGTATTTGGTCAGGCCATTCTAAATTGGTTCGACCAATTTTGCAATCTGGACTAGCCAAATATTTTTTTAAATGGCATACTCGCCACAACAACCAATAAAAATAAGCTTAGGTTCGAGCGAATAGACATCGTTTTTTCGCCTCTCCGCTCATACCAATGCGAGTACTTGCCAAGAAGAATGGGTGCAGCACCGCCTTAAATGAGTGGTCAGACCGATTATGAAATTGGTCTACTAATGACAGGTCTACTCATGCAAGCCGATGCCGCATCGAAAACATAAGACCGAAATGCAGTTATTGCGAGCGATCTAAATTTGAGTTGAGAAGTTCGTCTGTGCTTGAGCAGATCAACCGATCGCTAACTCAAGATTGAACCTCGCGTTCGTTGTAGTGCGGTCGGGAAAAGAGAAAAGGACAAGAGATCAACATGGCAAACGAAACGCTCACACCGCTGTATATTCGCATGCATGACAACGACAATGTCGCCATCGTCGTCAATGATGGTGGACTCGCAGCGGGCACCGTATTTCCCTGCGGTTTGGTTTTGAAAGAATACGTTCCACAGGGCCATAAAGTCGCTTTGTCTGATATCGGCGCGCAAGAGAAAATCATTCGCTATAACGTGACCATCGGTTTCGCCACAGAAAACATAGAACGTGGTCGCTGGATACAAGAAGCCTTAGTCCAACTTCCACCTGCACGTACTTTAGAAGATCTGCCTATTGCCAACCGTCCAGCGGCAGAAACCACCGCACTCGAGGGCTATACCTTCCAGGGTTTCCGTAACGCCGATGGCAGCGTGGGTACGCGCAATATTTTAGCGATCACCACTACCGTGCAATGTGTGGCCGGTGTAGTCGAATTTGCTGTCAAACGCATCAAACAAGAATTACTCCCAAAATATCCGCACGTGGATGATGTGATTGGTCTCGATCATACCTATGGTTGTGGTGTAGCGATTGACTCACCTGATGCGCAAATCCCCATTCGAACGGTACGTAATATTAGTCTCAACCCTAACTTTGGCGGACAAGCCATGGTGGTGAGCTTGGGCTGCGAAAAACTGCAACCGAATCGCTTATTTCCGAAGGCTGCCATTCCTATTCAAAGCGCCAACACCAATTCTTTTGAACCGGTCGTCGTTTGTTTGCAAGATGCTGAACATGTGGGTTTTGATTCGATGATTCAATCGATCATGGCAACTGCGGAGCAACAACTCGAAGTTTTGAATCGACGTCGTCGCGAAACCTGCCCTGCCTCTGATCTGGTGATTGGCGTGCAATGCGGTGGTAGCGATGCGTTTTCCGGTGTGACCGCCAACCCTGCCGTCGGCTTTGCCACAGATCTACTAGTACGCGCTGGCGCTACTGTGATGTTTTCAGAAGTGACCGAGGTGCGTGATGGCATCGACCAACTGACCTCCCGTGCCGCCACCCCAGAAATTGCCGCTGCCATGATTCGTGAAATGGAGTGGTACGATAATTACTTGAAGCGCGGCGGCGTCGATCGTAGCGCTAACACTACACCAGGCAACAAAAAAGGTGGCTTATCCAATATCGTCGAAAAAGCTATGGGCTCTATCGTCAAATCCGGTAGCAGCGCGATTACCGGTGTGTTATCACCTGGCGAAAAATTGACAAGCAAAGGTTTGATCTATGCTGCTACCCCTGCCAGCGATTTTATTTGCGGTACTTTACAGCTCGCGGCAGGCATGAATATGCATGTGTTCACCACAGGTCGCGGTACACCTTATGGTTTAGCTGCTGTACCTGTCGTCAAAGTCGCCACACGTAACGATCTCGCTAAACGTTGGCATGATTTAATGGACATAAACGCTGGCAAAATCGCCAGTGGCGAAAGTAGCATTAGCGACGTAGGTTGGGAGTTATTCCACTTTATGCTCGATGTCGCCAGCGGTAAGAAAACATGGGCTGAGCACTGGAAACTGCACAACTCTTTAGTGCTGTTTAACCCTGCACCGATTACCTAATCTCCCCTACATTCACCGAATTCATCTCTGTAAAGCTAAACTTAAATTTGAGGAAGTCATGAGTACTGCACCAATCAAACCTTTTAAACGCATTCTTCTCACTGGCGCGGCTGGCGGCTTAGGTAAAATTTTGCGCGAACGTATCAAGCCTTGGGCCGATATCATTCGCCTCTCTGACATCAGCCCGATGGGCGATGCGCAAGAAGGTGAAGAAATCGTACAGTGCGATCTCTCCAACAAAGCCGCCGTGCACGAATTAATGAAAGATGTCGACGTTGTGTTGCATTTCGGTGGCATCTCCACAGAAAACAACTTTGAAGCCATCATGGCAGCGAATATTCAAGGCACTTACAATATTTATGAAGCAGTGCACCTAGCAAAAGTAAAGCGCGTGATCTTTGCCAGCTCTAACCATGTCGTTGGCTATTACAAGACCACAGACTATATCGACGCTAGTATGCCTACGCGCCCCGATGGCATGTATGGCATCAGTAAATGTTTTGGTGAAAGCCTGTCGCGATACTACTACGACCGCTTTGGCCTTGAAACCGTCTGTATCCGCATCGGCTCCTCATTCCCAGAGCCGATCAACAAGCGCATGATGGTGACTTACCTCAGCTACAACGATTTAGTTGAACTCTTACGCTGTGCAGTGTTTGCACCACGTGTCGGCCACACCATTAGTTTTGGCGTGTCGAATAACCCAGCAAGTTGGTGGGACAATCGCTATGCGGCTCATCTCGGCTTCCAAGCCAAAGACAGCTCAACAGTATTTGCGCATAAATTCCCTGACAGTAGCGACTACCCTGCGGCGGACGATATCACTACCATCTATCAAGGCGGTGGTTTCTTACTAACAGGGCCACAATACAAGTAATTCGCATCACCTAAACAAAAACATTATTCACCACGAATTACCGTTTATCACCCCCATTTGAGCGAGCGTAAGCACTTCCCACAAAGTGCCACCTCGCTCTTTTCTTGTCTACGACGCTTCCCGCTTCACGCCAATCAATCTCCATTGGCGACGTTTTTCGCGATTTTGTCGCAAACTTTTCTCCTAGCCTAGTCCTTAGCCTAAGCTTTATACTTCGACGTGGCCACATCGCCATAGGCTTAGTAGAACAGGACTCAGATGAAGATCACCGATCGTTTTAATACACTCACTAGAGAAAAAATCATGCGCGAGGTCGGCATGATGGTGGCGTTAAACACTTTAATCGCTGTTTTCGTTAAGTTAGTTTTACACTCCAAGCAAGGCTTCTTCATGGTGTGGGTGTTTTCCATGCTCATTGGTTTTTCCATTAATGTCGTGATCTCGTTGTCGAGCTACCTCATTTGGCGAAAGCAAGAACCCAATCGCATTGCGTTTATGTTGATTTGCATCGCTGCCGCACCTGTCGGCTATTTCATTGGAAGCTCTATTGGCCTTTTCTTGTATGGAATTGATGCGCCCAGTTTTGTCACACTGATGCAAAGCGGCAACCGAGCACCGATCGTCGTGAGTGCATTTATCAGCCTCTTCGCCGGCATCTTCTTCTGGAACCAAAACAAACTAAACGACATCAAGCTCGCCCAAGAAAAAGAAAAAGCGCGTACTGCCGCCATTGAGCGCCAAGCCTTGCAAGCGCAACTCCAGCTATTACAAGCGCAAATTGAGCCACACATGTTGTTTAATACGCTGGCGAACTTACAGGGTCTAATCGCGATCGATACAGAACGTGCTCAATACATGTTGGAGCAGCTGATTCGCTACCTGCGGGCAACGCTCAATTCCGCACGTACCGAGAAAACCACGCTCAAGCATGAATTCGAATTGATGCATGCCTATCTCGAATTACTCGCGATTCGTATGGGGAAACGCTTAACTTATGCCATCGATTTACCAGTTGAACTCGAGGGTAAAGAAATCGCGCCCATGTTGCTACAACCGCTCGTAGAGAACGCAATTAAACACGGTCTTGAACCTAAGGTGGAAGGCGGCAAAGTCACGGTCAGCGTCAAAATGGAACATCAATGTCTGATATTGACGGTGGGTGATACCGGTTTAGGATTGCCAGCGGATTACGATGAAAACTATCGAGCACCGGACCACCAAAGCCATGTCGGCAATGCCAATATTCGTGAACGTGTATTGGCCTTGTATGGCGAAAAAGCGAGCTTCACGCTAGTCAATAATCAACCCTGTGGCGTCCTTGCGGAACTGCGCTTGCCATTAAATTCAAACTCTATCTAGGTCAACGATGAACCATTCAACTCCACGCGCCTTGATCGCGGAAGACGAAGAAATCTTAGCCTTAACGCTCAAAAAAACCTTAGAACGCCTGTGGCCCGAACTCAGATTCTGCGGCATCGCTGAGAATGGTATCGAAGCAGTCAACCACGCGCTCAAAGAGTTCCCCGATATTATTTTTCTCGACATCAAAATGCCGGGGAAAACAGGCTTAGAAGTCGCTGAAGAATTGGCAGATGAATGGCCGGGGGATAAACCGTTTCCACTCATCGTTTTCGTCACTGCCTACGACGAGTACGCAATTCAAGCCTTTGAGCACGAGGCGATCGACTATGTGTTGAAACCGATTAGTGATGTACGCATCTCAAAAACGGTACAGCGACTCCAAGCGAAGTTCAGCTCGCAAGACGAGCGCCCTGATGAACTTGGTCAATTAATGGCGCAACTAAGTAAGCTCAACCCAGCGCTTTCTGGTCTCGCGCCCAAGACAGAACGCCTCAGCATGGTACGCGCTGCGGTCGGCAACCAAATTCGCATGATTCCGGTCGGTGATGTGCTGTACTTCGAAGCCACAGACAAGTATATCAATGTGGTCACGGCAGAGCAGTCGGTGTTGATACGTATGAGTTTGCGTGAGCTACTTGCACAACTTGATCCTGAAGTCTTCTGGCAGGTACATCGTGGCTACATCATCAATACGCGCTCTCTAGAACTCGCCAATCGCGACGAAAGCGGCAAACTGACGCTGCAACTCAAAGGTAGTAAGCAAAAAATTCAGGTGAGTCGCGTCTACGCGCATTTATTCAAACAAATGTAGAAAATAAAAAAGGATGGCGTGTGAACTGACCCCAAAAAGTTGGACAGTTTGTTAGTTATACATAGGAGGGCTGATTTCTGTATTGAACAGGACTCAGCCCTTTCAGTTTTAGTTTGATTCGCTCGTGATTATAGTAGTGAATGTAT
>NZ_JACOFZ010000011.1 GCF_014284155.1 Affinundibacterium nitidum | reverse complement strand
AATCGTTTTGTTCGTCAGCAGCAGAGAAACGAGATTATGCAGCCTTTCTAACTTCTCGTCAACCCCCTCCGTTTAAACTTTCTAAACTCCGCTTCGATTTATTTCATTTACATCAATCGAAACTCATAGGGAAATTGACTGGCTTGCCACTCTTTTTCTTGCGCCGCATTTCTGCGGGAGGCGAACTATAGCAAAGTTTATCGCTGTCGCGCAAGTACTAAAAAACCGGACGCTCAAACTATTCGGGACCGAGAACTCGCAACGAATAGTCGGTCGCCTTAACATCTTTAGTTAGCGCACCAATGGAAATGCGATCAACCCCCGTCTCAGCGATTGCTCTCACAGTTCGCATATCAACACCACCAGATGCCTCGAGCTTTGCTCGACCTTGATTAACTTCAACCGCCTTTCGCATCATTGCCAAATCAAAATTATCTAACAATATGGAAACAGCACCCGCATTGAGCGCCTCAGTCAATTCATCAAGACTTTCAACTTCCACTTGAACACTCGCAACCCGACGTTGATCACAAATCTGATCTGCGACACGCAAAGATGCAGCAATACCACCGGCCGCAGCAATGTGATTTTCCTTGATCAGGATCCCATCGTATAAGGCGAGTCTTTGATTTTCGCCACCACCGACACGCACTGCATACTTTTGCGCCAGACGCATACCTGGCAGTGTCTTACGTGTATCTAAAATCGCTGCACGCGTACCTTGAATCACATCAACATAAGACCGCGTCACAGATGCGGCAGCAGACAACAACTGCAGAAAATTAAGCGCACTGCGCTCGGCGGTCAGCAGAGCACGCGCTGGCGCGACGATTTTACACACAACCGAGTTCGCAGACATACGGTCGCCTTCTGCATATTGCCAATCAATCACAATCGTTGAGTCGAGCGAAAACATCACCGATTCAAACCAAGGTGCACCACATAAAATCGCATCTTCACGCACAATCACTTGCGCTCGAACACGAGAATATTCGGGCACAAGAAGCCCTGTTAAATCGCAATCACCGACATCCTCTTCCAAGGCTATCTGCACATTTCGTGCTAAAGCCAACTCCAAGTCTTGCGAAAAAGGAGCAAAGGCGTTTTCCAAATTTGAGTTCAACTTTGACATTTACAATCCTTATTATGCTGGACCAATACCAGAGTACAACGCTGAATTCCGCTCAAGCGCACCACTAGGCTGAACCTGTTTTTTACGGGACGCCGCAAAATCCAACATACGATCAATCGCAATTTTCGCTTCAGAACCCACTTTGGGATCAACCTGAATTTGATTACTCTCAGTCTCAAGCACACTCAAAAGGTTTCGCAGACCATTCATCGCCATCCAAGGGCAATGTGCACAACTCTTGCAGGATGCACTATTTCCGGCAGTTGGCGCGACAATGAAGGTTTTTCCCGGCGCAGCCATCTGCATTTTATGCAAGATTCCATTATCTGTGGCAACGATAAACTGCGGCGCCTCGAGATTAATGGCTGCATTAATCAATTGCGATGTCGAACCAACGACGTCTGCCAATGCCACGACTGCCGCAGGCGATTCCGGATGAACCAAAACTTTCGCATCAGGATACTGCTCTTTGAGGATTTCGAGCTCAACACCTTTGAACTCATCATGCACCAGACAAGATCCCTGCCACAACAACATATCTGCACCAGTTTGTTTTTGAATATAACTGCCCAAGTGCTTATCTGGAGCCCACAGTATCTTTTTTCCTTGAGCATGCAACTCAGCAACGATGTCCAGACCAACGCTTGAAGTTACCATCCAATCGGCACGAGCCTTCACAGCCGCACTTGTATTTGCGTACACCACAACAGTCCGATCCGGATGTGCATCACAAAATGCAGAAAACTCAACAGGATCACAACCCAAATCCAATGAACAAGTTGCATCGAGATCTGGCATCAAAATAGTCTTTTCCGGACTCAAAATCTTCGCCGTCTCCCCCATAAACTTTACGCCAGCAACCACTAAAGTCTTAGCAGCGTGATCACGTCCAAAACGCGCCATTTCTAAAGAATCAGATACACAACCACCAGTCTCCTCGGCCAAATCTTGAAGATCAGAATCGACGTAATAATGCGCAACCAAGACTGCATTTTTCTGCTTCAAAAGGGCTTTAATTTTTTCTTTCAACCCCACCTTTTCAGCCAGACTAGGAACATCAGGCACACGGGCCCACGCTGAGGCCACACAGCTACTTCCAGCCTCCATTTGCGGACGCTCGAACTCGATCACTTTGGTCGCTTCCATCTACATTCTCGACTTAGAAAAAACACTAGTTTAACAGCAATAAAAAAACCCGCGCTTCGACCGAAGGGCGGGTTTAATAACTACGATATGAATGGTGCCCGAGGCCGGAATTGAACCGGCACGCCCCTTTTACGGAAAGCGGCGGATTTTAAGTCCGATGTGTCTACCAGTTTCACCACTCGGGCACTCAACTTACGACTGATCGAAGATCAGTAACATTCACTATGTCTTACGACAAATTTGGAGGCGGGGGTCGGGATCGAACCGGCGTCTACGGCTTTGCAGGCCGCTGCATAACCACTTTGCTACCCCGCCAAGGGCATCACTCAAACATCGAGCAAGGCAAACAACTTAGAACAAAAAAGGGAAGCACCGCTTCCCTTCGGAATTTGGAGCGGGAAAAGAGTCTCGAACTCTCGACCTCAACCTTGGCAAGGTTGCGCTCTACCAACTGAGCTATTCCCGCATTACACTACACTATTACGAATTCTGGAGCGGGAAAAGAGTCTCGAACTCTCGACCTCAACCTTGGCAAGGTTGCGCTCTACCAACTGAGCTATTCCCGCATTGCACTGCTAAAACTGACTACGCTGCCGAAAAAATGGAGCGGGAAAAGAGTCTCGAACTCTCGACCTCAACCTTGGCAAGGTTGCGCTCTACCAACTGAGCTATTCCCGCGTCGACAACAGGCACACATTATATAGCACCCATCAAAGTTGTCAAGAATTATGATCAATCTGATTTTCCGCCTTCTCTTTAATCATTGGCCAAGCTCGACGCAGGTAGTAAAACATCGACCAAACAGTTAGAACAGCAGCGATCAAAATCAAGGCTTGACCGATGTGATAAGTATTCACAACCCCAAACAAATCGCCATAAAAAAGCAGCATAGGGATCGCTACCATCTGCGCAGCGGTTTTAATTTTACCGAGGGAACTTACTGCAACTGACTTCGAGGCACCAATCTGCGCCATCCATTCCCGCAACGCCGAAATAGTAATTTCACGCCCAATAATAATAAAAGCAATGACCGCATTTACCCTGTCCCATTGAACCAAAACCAACAATGCACCAGCGACCATCAATTTATCAGCGACTGGATCGAGAAAAGCACCGAACGCCGAAGTTTGATTCCAACGACGAGCCAAGAACCCGTCAAACCAATCCGTAACAGCTGCAACGATGAAGACAACGGTCGATGCCAAATTTTTCTCGGACGGACTTAAGTAGGTATCTGGTACATAAAAGACACCAACCACCAAAGGAATTAGTGCAACTCTCAACCAAGTCAAAAGAATGGGAAAATTAAAAGGCATTTTTTTGTTTGAATAAACTGATAATACGATTACCAGCATTATATTTTGCTAGGCGCTTCGCCACAGCTTTTATTTTGCAGACACACAAAATCACAACAAACTGGGACACTTTCCCTAACGCAGGCGTTGGTAGATTTCTTCCGCCAGTGATTTTGAGATACCTTCAACAGTCATCAGATCTTCAACACTTGCTTCCTCAACCCCTTTAATTCCACCGAATCGAGTCAACAGACGCTGGCGTCGCTTTGGACCGATGCCTTCTATTTCCTCCAAACGCGAAGTCTGACGTGCCTTCGCACGTTTTGCACGCATACCAGTAATCGCAAAGCGATGCGCCTCATCGCGAATTTGAGCTATCAACATAAGTGCAGCAGATTCTTTGCCAAGCTCTTTAGACTCCCGTCCGTCCACGAACACCAATGTCTCAAGTCCAACGCGCCGCCCCTCTCCCTTGGCTACCCCAACGATCAAACTGAGATCCAATCCATATTCGGCAAAAACTTGACGAGCTACTTCCACTTGCCCTTTACCACCGTCAATAAGGACAATATCTGGCATCACCCTTTCATTCTCTTTGACATTTGATTCAGACACGATCTCTGCTTGATTTTCGACAACCGAAAAGGCCTCAAAACGACGCTGCAAGACTTGGCGCATTGCCGCGTAATCATCGCCACCCGTAATATCTTTAATATTAAATCGACGATATTCCCCGTGCTGCATCGCATGGTGATGGAAGACGACACACGATGCCTGGGTTGCCTCGCCTTGGGTATGACTAATGTCGAAACACTCAACGCGAAGCGTGCTCAAGTCTTCGACTTCCAACTCCAACACATCAACCAAAGCTCTTGTCCTCAATTGCTGCGCGCCTTGTTCGGTCAATGCTCGCGCTAGCGACAACTTCGCCCCCTTGATTGCCATATCAAGCCAAGCGCGCCTTTGCTCTTGCGGCTGATAACTACACTGAATTCTGTGGCCGCATTGTTCCATCAACGCCAACATCAACTCTGGAGCATCTAGTTCGACGTTCATAATCAACTGCGCCGGAATAAATTGATCAACATAATGCTGGGCCAGAAAGGCAGAGAGAACTTCCCTTTCCATCTCCCCCTCTAAAGCCGCCTGAGAGTATTCGACTGCAGCAGGAAAATAGGATCGATCACCCAAATGGCGACCACCTCGAACCATCGCCAAGTTCACACATGCACGTCCGCCCTCAACCACCACGGCCAGAATATCAATATCTGCATCGCCACTAGTCTCCATGCTCTGTTGATGCAGTACCTTTGACAAAGCAGCCATCTGATTTCGAACCATGGCCGCACTTTCAAATTCTAGGCGCGAGGAAAAGTCATACATTTTCGTCTCTAATGACTGCATAATTTCTGTGGGACGACCACGTAAAAAACGCGCCGCATTTTCCACGTCAGCCAGATAATCTTGTTCAGAAATTTTACCAACGCAAGGTGCACTGCAACGCTGAATCTGATGCAATAAACACGGCCTAGTGCGATTGAGAAAAACACTGTCTTCGCAATTTCTCAGTAAGAAAATTTTTTGCAAGAGCTGCATCGACTCCTTCACCGCCCAAGTAGAAGGAAAAGGTCCGAAGTACTGGTGTTTTTTGTCGACCGCACCACGATAATATGTCATGCGCGGTGACGCCTCATTCGTAATTTTGAGGTAAGGATACGACTTATCGTCGCGAAAAAGAATGTTGTATTTCGGCTTTAAGGCCTTAATAAGATTATTTTCAAGAATCAGCGCTTCAGCCTCGCTGCGCGTCACCGTCGTTTCCATGCGATGAATTTTCTCGACCATCATCGCGATCCGAGGGCTACTCAAATTTTTTAGGAAATAACTTGAAACCCTTTTTTTAAGGTCACGCGCCTTCCCCACGTACAGGACTTGATCGTGCGCATCGAAATAACGATAGACTCCAGGCAGGTGAGGCAATTGTCCCACTAAGGCGACTAGGGAAGCCCGGATCTCATTCAGCTCGTTCACTTTTGGCATACGGAATCTAAAGATTCGATTACAACGAACGCGACAGCATATTCATGCTCATCAGAGATAGTGACGTGAGCAGATAACCTACGGCTTTGGAACCACGCTTGCAATTCTTCGCCAAAAACAAATATCGGGCGACCATTATCAGAATTCAACACTTGCACGCCATGCCAACTTAATGGATTTCGAAACCCTGTACCCATCGCTTTCGACAACGCCTCTTTGGCGGCAAACCGTGTCGCCAAATAACGAACCGCTTTTGAGAAGTGGGGCTGACTACGATAATGGAAGGCATTCAGTTCTTGTGGACCGAGAATCTTCTCTGCAAAGCGCCCCTCGCGTTTTTGCAGCGCCTGTTCGATTCGTGCACTTCGAACAATGTCAGTACCGATGCCAAAAATCATTATCTATCCACTCAATTAACGCTGCCCTAAGCGAGCTTTCACCATTAATGCTTTCATGTCAGATACCGCTTTATTCCACCCAACAAACACAGCATGGGCGACGATAGCATGACCAATATTGAGCTCTGAGATTCCTGGTAAAGCGGCAATTGCTTGAGTGTTAGTGTAATGCAGACCGTGCCCCGCATTTACCTTCAAGCCTAGGCTGACCGCAAAATCAACCGCTGACGCGATCCGATGCAATTGCTGATTTGCCTCGACATCCGTGTGCGCATCAGCATATTTACCTGTGTGTATTTCAATCACAGTCGCACCTGTATTTTTTGCCGCCTCAATTTGACTATTATCAGCATCGATAAACAGGCTGACACGAATTCCTTCCGCTTGCAGCTGTGCAGTCGCCGCTTTCACATCATCAAAGTACCGTAACACATCCAATCCGCCTTCCGTTGTAACCTCCTCACGGCGTTCTGGAACAAGACAAACATCTTGAGGGCGAACTCGGCATGCGAAATCAATCATTTCTTTCGTTACGGCAGCTTCCAAATTCATACGAGTACGAAGCTCGGGGCGAATTCTCAATACGTCGGCATCTTTGATATGTCGGCGATCTTCACGCAGGTGCAAGGTAATGCAATCAGCACCTGCCTCTTCAGCCATTAAGGCTGCTTGCAAGGGATCGGGATAAGTAGTACCTCGTGCGTTACGAAGGGTCGCAACATGGTCAATATTGATGCCCAAATCGATAATCTGTGTTTGCTGATGGATATTCATAATTTCTGTAAATCGATCAAAATTTGCCGCGTCTTGAGCACCTGACCATGTAAATGATGGTGCAGCAAGTAACGCATTAATTGCTTACTCTGCGCTTGAGTCACTGGGTCAGAATACGATCCATTTTCCATATCAGTCAATGTTTTTCCGTATACTTTTGGTACAGTATCAGATTCGAACGCTGGGCGCGCACCAGAACCGGGGTCAAGTACGTACAGTCGATCATTTTGAACGCGAGCTCGACTCAATATACAAGTCGTGACGTCACCCAGCAGACCCGCTTGCTGTAGCAAAACCAGTTCAAATTTGCGCAAAGCGATCATGGCACTTTCGCCATGTGCAAGCTGATTCAAGGTTGAAACGTAATGATCAAACAGTACCTGACAAGCTTCATTGCGTAGCAGGAATTTAGTTAGTAGTTCATTCAAATAAAAGCCACACAATAGCGCGGACTTCTCTAGCGGAAGCATGCCGCCCACCCATTCAGCGCCGATCAAAGTTCGCACCTCCGATTTCCCACTCCAAGCAACTGTTAGTGGCTGAAAAGTTTGCAGCACGCTTCTCAATTTTGAATGTGGACGCTTCGCTCCTTTTGCAACCAAGGATACCCGACCAAAGTCTCGACTAAAAAGATCGATGATAAGACTAGTTTCTTTGTATGGATATGAATGAAGGACGAAGCCAGGCTGATGTGTCACACGCACATCTTTACGTTGCGTGCGCTTAGGTGGCGCGACACTGAGCAAGCCTGGAGCCAATTGAGGAATCACCTCAATATCGTCCATTGATATCTCAATGTCGTCAATATCCAATTGGTGGCCTTTGTTTTATAAGGGCAAATACCTGTGAATTACTCGTAGCCGTAGGCGCGCAAGCCCGCCTCATTATCCGCCCATCCAGACTTAACTTTTACCCAAATCTCCAGATAAACTGGACCACCAAAAAGCTTTTCCATATCTTGGCGTGATTGGGTAGAAATATCTTTTAGGCGAGCGCCCTTATTGCCAATGACCATCGATTTGTGACCGTCACGATCAACAAGAATGGCGACAAATACACGGCGAAGATTACCCTCTTGCTCAAACTTTTCGATCAGAACCGTGCTTGTATAAGGCAGTTCATCACCAACGAATCGAAATAATTTTTCACGCACAATTTCGGTCGCCAAAAATTTTTCACTACGATCAGTAATGTCATCGTCGCCAAAAATTGGATCATTGAGCGGGAGATGTTTACGCGTTTCTTTTTCCAAATTTTCCAACTGAAATTTCAACGTCGCCGAGACCGGCACTACGGCAGCGAACGGGAATAATGCCATCACTTTTTGAGCGAAAGGCATCAAGATCGCTTTGTCCTTAACACGGTCAGATTTATTAATGACCAGAATACAAGGAACATTCTTCGGCAATAAATCGATGACCTGCTGATCAGCTGCGCCAAAAGTACCTGCTTCAATGATAAACAAAATCACATCCGACGCCATTAACGTATTCGTTACTGTGCGGTTCAACGTGCGGTTCAAAGGATTTGAATGACGCGTTTGAAAACCCGGAGTGTCGACGTAAACGTATTGAGTATTGTCTTTTGTTTGAATTCCAGTAATACGATGTCGGGTTGTCTGTGCTTTACGAGATGTGATGCTAACCTTCGCACCGATCAGGGCATTCATTAAAGTCGACTTGCCGACATTAGGGCGCCCTACGATCGCGATATATCCGCAACGATATTGATTTTCTTCCGATGATGAATTCATGCTGTTTTACTCTTAGTGGCATCGACTATAGCGACGTCTAATGATAATTGCGAGTCCATACTTGAACTCATCTCATTATCGATTGTGGCTGTGCCAGTTGACTGTACCGTTGCTATACCAGCCAGCTTCATCTGCGCAGTTCTACTCTTGCTTTTACGGCCCGTCGGTGTTTTCGCCAAAAGCGCAACAGCGGTGTCCAACGCTAACTTTGCAGCTGCCTGTTCGCCAGCACGGCGACTCCCACCGGTACCAAAAACTTGGATTTCGAGCTTGGGAACCAAACATTCGATTTCGAATTCCTGGTTATGAGCCGCGCCATGTGTCGCTACTACATTATAAAGTGGCAACGCAATTTTTTTGCTTTGCAAGAATTCTTGCAGCAAAGTTTTCGCATCTTTGCCTAGCGTTGTTGGATCAACTGAAACAAGTATAGGTGCGTAAAGCGCCTTAATCACGCTTCGCGCGGCATCAAAACCCGCATCCAGATAAATCGCGCCGAACAAGGCCTCTAGGGTATCCGCTAAGATCGAAGGACGACGAAATCCACCAGACTTCAATTCCCCCTCACCAAGGCGCAGGAACTGCGACAATTCCATTTTTTGAGCAATCTCAAACAAGGACTGTTGCTTAACGAGATTGGCTCTCACCCGGGAAAGATCCCCCTCATCAATACGATCGAAGGTTTCAAAAAGAATCGAAGCGACAACACAGTTAAGGATTGAATCGCCCAAGAACTCCAAACGTTCGTTGTGAGTAGTACTGTGGCTACGATGTGTCAATGCCTGCTGCAGAAGTGCAACATCCTTAAATTGGTGTCCTAACCGTTTTTGCAGCAATTGTTCATTCATACTAGATTTCAATCGATTTTCTTCGTCTTGAATTTGGTTTTTTGAGTAGTTCCCTCATACTCCAGCAAAAGACTTGCGGGGCCGGCTAATGGGATTTTCTTAGTGTAGTAAAAACTCACCTCGTAGCCGGTTTCCTCTTTTTCGATGATGAGATCATTACCTTTAATCGAGGTGATGTAAGCAACTTCGGCTTGCTTATCGAAAGACTTTTGAATGTCAGCAACGCTATTACCGCTCGCCTTCGCCGTAATGATTGCACGCTTCACCGCCAAGAACTCCATCGCAGTCGGTGTAATTTTGGCGCCAATCAAAACAACAACTGCGATCAGGCCCAACAAAAATATCAAGCCAATAATCGACATTCCAGACTGTTTTCGTGCAACCAGCATTTTCATACGTTGAGTCATTTTATTCCCCCAATTATTTAAAGCTACCGATTCTCTTCAAATCACCAAAGTTCATCCAAATGAAGAACGCTTTTCCCACAATATTCTTGTCTGGGACAAAGCCCCAATAACGACTATCCATACTATCGTCACGATTATCACCCATCATAAAGTAATGCCCCTCTGGCACTTTACAGGTGAAGTTATCGTACTCATAACTACATTGCTCAGACATCGGAAACTGAGGTGCCTGCAAAAGCATAGTTCCCGCACTATCATTGTTCAAAATACGATGCTCTACACCAGTTAAATTTTCCGCATATTGTTTCGAATAGCGCAGATCAGCACCATCATGCAAGAACTCGTTCTGAGGAACATAACTAACCGCTTGTCCGTTAATGGAAAGTTTTTTATCTTTATATGTCACAACATCGCCAGGCACGCCCACTACCCTTTTAATATAGTCGAGACTTGGGTCATTTGGATATTTAAAGACCATCACATCGCCACGTTTAGGATTATTCACCTCAATAATTTTTGTTCCAACAATCGGAAGGCGAATTCCATAAGTGAACTTATTTACTAAAATAAGATCACCAACATACAAAGTTGGCAACATTGAGGCAGAAGGAATCTTAAAAGGCTCGAATAGAAACGATCGCAAAACAAACACCAAGGCAATCACAGGAAAGAAACTCCCAGAATATTCAACCCAAGTTGGCTGCCTCAAGAAAGGTGCAATTAAAGCATGCTTCTCATCTTCCGACATTTGATCTTCACGACCCGTTTGCTTTAGTGCGTTCTGAGCAAGTATTTTTCGACGTTTAGACCAAACAAAGGAATCTAGAGCCCAAATAATGCCCGTCACAATCATCAAAAGAAAGAGGATTGATGCAAAGTACTTTACTAAGAATTGAAAACTCATTTTTCTTCCACTTGTAGAATCGCCAAAAACGCTTCTTGCGGGATCTCTACGGATCCGACCTGTTTCATACGCTTCTTACCTGCCTTCTGTTTTTCGAGAAGCTTACGCTTACGGCTAATATCGCCACCATAGCATTTCGCCAATACGTTCTTGCGCAAGGCTTTAACGTTTTCACGGGAGATGATATTCGCACCGATGGCGGCCTGAATTGCAACATCAAACATCTGACGTGGAATCAATTCTCGCATTTTCGCCGCAACAGCACGACCACGATAATGTGCATTTGATCGATGGACGATGATTGCTAATGCATCGACTTTTTCGCTGTTAATCAACATATCGACTTTCACAACGTCAGCAGCTCGATTTTCCTTAAATTCGTAGTCCATCGAGGCATAACCACGCGATGTAGACTTCAAACGATCAAAGAAATCCAACACGATCTCCGCCATTGGCATCTCATATGTCAATTTTACTTGGCGACCATGGTAGCTCATATCCAATTGCACACCGCGCTTTGAAGTGCACAGTGTAATCACAGATCCGACATATTCCTGTGGCATGTATAAGTTCACTGTGACAATTGGCTCGCGAATTTCTTCGATCTTCGATGGGTCAGGCATTTTCGATGGATTGTCGACCTGGATAATCGTTCCATCGCCAAGGACTACCTCATACACAACAGTTGGCGCTGTTGTGATCAAGTCCATATCAAATTCGCGCTCAAGCCGTTCTTGGACGATTTCCATATGAAGCAAGCCCAAGAACCCGCAGCGGAAGCCGAAGCCCAATGCCTGAGATACTTCTGGCTCATACATCAGTGCGGCATCGTTGAGCTTCAGCTTTTCCAAAGAATCTCGCAAAGCATCGTATTGATTTGCCTCAACTGGGAAAAGACCGGCAAAAACCTGCGGCTGCACTTCTTTAAAGCCTGGAAGTGGCTCTTTTGATGGTTTAGCTACAGTAGTGATCGTGTCCCCCACTTTCGCAGCTTTAAGCTCCTTAATACCTGCGATGATGAAACCGACTTGACCTGCTGAAAGCTCACTACGGGACAAAGACTTCGGCGTAAAAACACCAACGCTTTCAACAAGATGTTGAGCTTCGGTCGCCATAAATAAAATCTTGTCTTTTGGGCGCAAAGTGCCATTTACGATTCGCACCAACATCACCACACCAACGTAATTATCAAACCAAGAGTCGATAATCAGAGCCTGTAACGGTGCCTCAGGATCACCATTTGGCGCTGGAACTTTTTTAATCAGAGACTCAAGAATATCGCGAACGCCGAGGCCTGTTTTTGCTGAGCATTGAACCGCGTCACTGGCATCGATCCCTATGACTTCTTCAATTTCTGAACTTGCGTTTGCAGGATCTGCAGAAGGCAAATCAATCTTATTTAGCACCGGAACAACTTCGACTCCGAGCTCTATCGCTGTATAGCAATTAGCAACCGTTTGTGCTTCCACGCCTTGCGATGCATCCACAACAAGAAGCGCACCTTCACATGCAGACAATGAGCGACTAACTTCATAACTGAAATCGACATGCCCTGGCGTATCGATTAGATTCAGGTTATAGACATTACCATCAAGCGCCTTGTATTGGAGCGCCGCAGTCTGAGCCTTAATCGTAATGCCACGCTCTTTCTCGATATCCATAGAGTCAAGAACTTGCGCTTCCATCTCACGATCAGATAGACCACCACATAATTGAATAATGCGGTCTGCCAAGGTAGATTTACCGTGATCAATGTGGGCGATAATGGAGAAATTACGAATATTATTCATTAGAGATTCAAATTGCCAATTACAAAAAAGGCGCTCTATGCTGGGCAAATATCCCCAGGCGAGCGCCTAATCAATGGGTTATGCAAAAACGACATTTTACCGGAATTCACAGGTTTTTACCGATCTTTCCTCTTGCAAATCATTTTTTTGTTGGCGTAGACACAAGCAACTGCACACACAAACCAAACCGGTAAAAACCAAGCAAATCAAATACGTGCGATGAAAGGCAAATTCTGCGCATTCGACTCAGGTAAATCCCATTTTCTGTCGTAGGAAATCTTGGCTAAATATAAACCATCAGGCATGAATGTTGGTGCTGCCAAACTTCGGTCTTTACTTTCAAGCAACTCACCAATCCAATGAGGCGGACGCCTACCAGAACCGACAAACAGCAGAGAACCAATGATGTTTCTGACCATATGATGAAGAAAAGCGCTTGCCCGAAGTGAAAACACGAAAAGATCACCATTCCGTTTAATGTCGACCTCGTACATTGTTTTAATGGGGGATTTTGCTTGACACCCAGTTGCACGAAATGCTGAAAAATCATGCTCGCCCAACAAGAATTTCGCTGCTGCCTCCATTAACTCTAAGTCTAATGGCCGAAAAAACCATCCGGCGCGACCATGTATCGTTGGAGAACGAACTGCGGTATTAAGTAATACATAATGATAAGTGCGCGAATATGCACTAAATCGAGAATGAAATCCCTGCTGATCGCTTGCATCAACTTGGCCCAACTCCTTTGCCCACTTGACCGCAATACTTGATGGAAGAAATGAATTGACGCCATTCACCCAAGAATACATTGCCCTCACCAAATCGGTATCAAAATGTACGACCTGCTCCAACGCATGGACACCAGCGTCAGTCCTACCCGCACAGACGGTGTCGATCCGAACTTTCGCAAAGTCAAATAACGCTCGCTCCAGAGTATCTTGCACAGTTTTACCATGGGGTTGCGTTTGCCACCCCTGATATCCAACACCATCATACTCAACACCTAGAACTATTCTATTCATGAAAAAAGTGAACTCTTCAAATAAAAATGGGCGCTAGCTTTCGCAGCGCCCTATTTTCAAAACAAGGAACTCTGTTAGACCAGTTGCTCCAACATCGCTTTTGCTTTTTGTACCTGATCGTCAGAACCGCCGCGAATGACTTCTTCAAGCAATTCACGAGCACCTTCTTTGTCACCGATTTCTTGATAGGCAACTGCCAAATCAAGCTTTGTCGCCATCTCTGCATTGTAAGGTGAAACATCACTGGAATCATTGAGCTCTGCTGAATCGCTCAACTCTATCGCATCGCTATCGTTCGTCGCGATATTTGAACTATCACTCATTTCTGGCAGTTCAAATTCCAAATCACCTCCGCCACTGGACGGTTGAGACACTGGCTCCATCGAAAAATCAAGCGAGGATCCACTATTAAATTCAGGCAACGCCACCTCTTCAGCAACGACCGCCTTCGGTTCTTCGTCACCACCCAGATCAAAGTCAATCGAACCAAAATCAATGACTGGAGTAGGCTCCTCTTCCTTGATCTTGTTAATTGTACTCACCGCATCAATCTCTGGAAGAGTTGGCGCAAAATCTAAACTATCATCCTGCGCTGCAACTGGTTCAGAAGACTCGGAAATATCCAAATCAAAGTCCAGAATTCCCTCATCAGCTTTCAAATCGCCTGCTGCCGATTGTGGCATATCCAACCCTAAGTCAGGCATTCCAGAATCATCCGATAAGGCATGAGCTGTATCGATAATGCTGATCGAATCTAGCATATCTTCTGACAACGAACTATCGAGAATAGGATCAGGCTCCAAATCCTCTAGCGGCTGGGTTGGCAAACCAAGGCTACCTGAAGCAAAAGATTCAGCCGGAGCGCTCGCACCTGCATAGAGTGGATTATTTGGATCAAGTGCGACACCCATCGAAGCTGCCTGAGTCCACTCCTCGCCCTCTCCATGAGTCATGCCATAAAGTTCACCGGCAAAAAGCTCATAAGAACGCAAGTCTTTACGACTGTAGTAAATCTCAAGCAACTTAAGTCTCACCGCATGACGATCTGGCTGTGTACGCAATGCTTCCTTCAAAATTTCTTCAGCCTGTGTATCCCGGCCATATGCGATATACACATCCGCCTCTGCAACAGGATCGACCTCATTTGCATCGAGCTGACTTGCAGATGGCGCAAAGTTTGAATTGAAAACACTGTTATTTGTATCGACGCTTTGCCCCCCCGTCGAGCCAAACATTGAATTCGCCTTCAAACTTGAACCAGTGAGAATGCTATCTTCAAATTGATGCGCGTTCTTCTTACGACGGCTTGAGTAGACACCGATACCACCTGCGATCACTAGCAAAAGACCGCCAGCAATCATATATTTCATATCAAACCAACCTGAATCCTCAACCACAGGAGCTGGCGGCGGAGCTGGACGTTTAGGTTTTGGTTTAGCAGGTGCAGCTGAAGCAGCACTTGCTTGGCTAGCATCGACACTCGCTTTAGACGCAGCGGAAGCAACCGCTGAAGCACTTTCCGCAGAAGCAGCCTTTTCTGACGAAGTTGCAGAATGAGATGCGGATGCGCTCGCAACTGCGCTTACCGCGCTAGAAGCAGTTTTCGAAGCTGGTTCAGGTTTTACCTCCGCAGGTTTTGAAGCAACGGCACTGGCTGAAGGCGCGCCTTTCGCAGGCACTGCGAGCAACTTATTCAGGTCATTAACATTTCTTTCCAACTCTTTAACGCGAGCGTTTGCATCGGCTAAAGCTTTGTCTTTTGCTATCCGATCTTCCTCAGAAAAGCCTTTCGCCGAGGCACTTGCTTTTGCACTAGCCGCAGGGACTTTTGATAATTTAAGCTTATCGAGGGCTTCATTCGTTGGAGTTGGCGCCTCTTTAACTTTCGTTGTAATTGTTCCAGTCGCCGATTGCTTACTGCTCGCTGCCTTCTCAGCTGGCGCAGTCATTACCTGACCAGCGAGCTTATTACGATAGGCGTTAAAATCAGCAGAATGCGCTTGAACAACGGCGTGAGCATCTGAACTGCTAGAGGCACGCGCAGTTTCTGCATCTGGAATCGTTAAAATCTGCCCAGCCTTTAAGCGATTCATATTGTCGCCAACGAAGGCCTGCGGATTTGCGCGATAGATACCAACGAGCATTTGATCCAGCGAAACACCGTTCAAATTGCTCGACGCAATTTTCATCAACGTATCGCCGGGCTTAACTTTGTATTGATGAGCGCCAGGCTCGCTATTTTCTTTGCCTACATTAGACGTGTTTTTTTTTGCTGAGGCGCTAGCTGGGGACTCTTTTGCATTGGCTGCCTGTTCTTGATTCTTGGCGCTCAATACAGGTGTCACCTGCTTAATGACGACGTTAGGTGTCGAGGGGTTTACGACCTGAGCCGACTGGCCATTGGATAATTCAGCTGGGTCCAACAAAGCAGTATATTCGCGTACCAGTTTGCCGTTACTAGCATTCATCTCCAGCAAGAAGTCGATCCATGGTTCGTTCATCGGCTGAGTGGAAGTCACGCGGATAACATAACCTTTTCCACGTGGCTCAACAGCAAACCGGAGGGATAGCAATGCTGGATTAAACTCGATGTTTGCTTGCCGAAACGCTTCAATTGAAGCGACTTTAGGCACAAGTGAGTTAATCTCTTCTTTATTCGGAGAAGTGAGCTCAATTTCAGCTCGTAATGGCTGTCCAAGTGAGGAAAGCACTGTCAACTTCCCGAGACCGGTCGCATATGCATTTGAGAAGACAAGCAAAGAGGAAAAAGCAGCAGCCTTCAGCGCTTTGCTTCCCAAAAATCTTGTCGATAGGCGTTTGTGATTATGCATTTTTAGAACATTTCCAGGGAAATTTGGTCAATACAAATTTATATACTTATTTTTATAAATTTGCACAAAAGGAAGATATGTTGAATTACGATAACATTACCCACCTTGCGGTGCAAGCTTAACGTGAATTCTAGATATGGTAAATACATTAAGAAGGGAATTCCTTCATTCTGGCAAAATTCGTTGTTACCACTAGACAATTTAAGCAAAAACTTAAAACAAAGACTAAAAAAAAAGGAACGCTTTGCGCTCCTTCTTTTCTCATTCGATTGGAGTACTCAAACTTCAAGTAAAAAATTAATCGATCAAAATCCTCAACATACGACGCAATGGTTCCGCCGCGCCCCACAGTAATTGATCGCCAACAGTGAAAGCAGACAAGTAATCGCCGCCCATTTGCATCTTACGCAAACGACCAACCGGAATAGTTAAACTGCCTGTAACTGCC
Source organism: Affinundibacterium nitidum (assembly GCF_014284155.1). GTDB lineage: Bacteria > Pseudomonadota > Gammaproteobacteria > Burkholderiales > Burkholderiaceae_D > Undibacterium > Undibacterium nitidum. The sequence goes on along the minus strand of NZ_JACOFZ010000011.1, from coordinate 66,701 downwards.
GCTGGCGTTAAATCACGCATGGAATCTTCACGATTATTCGGCACAACTTTGACCCATTGATTATTCGCTGCAATCATGTCAACGATTTCATCTAGAGGAACATCCTTCTTCAATTTGATGGTCAAGGCTTGAGAATGGCAACGCATAGCGCCGATACGAACACATAAACCATCAACTGGTATGACAGGCGTACCGAACGCTTCGCCTAGCCCCAAAATCTTATTAGTCTCAGCTCCAGCCTTCCACTCCTCTTTCGATTGTCCATTATGCAAATCTTTGTCAATCCAAGGAATCAGATTGCCCGCTAAAGGAACACCAAATTGCTTCGTTTCATCAGCAGCAAAATTATGCTGCTTTGCCAACACTTTACGATCAATTTCCAAAATCGCAGAAGCTGGATCATCAAGCAAAGCTTTAACTTCTGAGTTGATCGCGCCGAACTGAGTTAACAATTCACGCATATGTTGAGCACCGCCGCCCGATGCCGCTTGATACGTCATAGATGACATCCACTCAACCAAGCCATTCGCAAACAAGCCCCCCAACCCCATCAACATACAAGAAACTGTACAGTTGCCGCCGACGTAATTTTTTACGCCACGTGACAATGCCGTTTTAATTACGTCAAGATTGACTGGATCCAAAACGATGACAGCATCGTTTTCCATACGCAATGTTGATGCTGCATCAATCCAATAGCCATCCCAACCAGAAGCCCGCAATTTTGGGAAAACTGCAGAAGTATAATCGCCGCCTTGGCAGGTAATAATAATGTCGCACTTTTTTAATGCGTCAATATCATTTGCGTCTTTCAATGTTTTTTCATTCTTCGCCATTGCGGGGGCCGCACCACCCGTATTCGAAGTCGAAAAAAACACAGGTTCAATATGAGCAAAATCACCTTCTTGCTGCATACGCTGCATCAAGACTGAACCCACCATTCCACGCCAACCTACCAAACCAACTAGTTTCATCATCTTTCCCTAAAAATTACGAGTTCGACTCACTCGATTCACACACTACACCAAAGCTTTTACCACGGCGTTACCCATTTCCTCGGTACCAACCTTCACGCAACCTTCTTCAAAAATATCTGGCGTACGCAAGCCACTTGCTAATACAGCCTTGACCGCATTTTCAATACGATCAGCATGGGCTTCCATCTTCAACGAGTAACGCAACATCATCGCTGCAGACAAAATCGTCGCCAATGGATTAGCGATTCCTTTACCAGCGATATCTGGGGCAGAGCCATGAGATGGTTCGTACAATCCTTTGTTATTCGCATCCAACGACGCGGATGGAAGCATGCCAATCGAACCGGTCAACATTGCAGCAGCATCGGACAAAATATCACCAAACATATTTCCCGTGACGATCACATCAAATTTCTTCGGCGCCCTCACCAACTGCATGGCGGCGTTATCGACATACATATGATCTAAAGCCACATCTGGATATTCCTTGTGCACATCGATCACGATATCTTTCCAAAATTGGAAAGTCTCCAGCACATTGGCCTTGTCAACACTTGTCAAACGTTTACCGCGTTTTTGGGCTGCTTGAAAAGCAACGTGAGCAATACGCCGAACTTCGCCTTCGGCGTAACGCATGGTATCAAAGCCTTCCCGCTGCCCTTTAAATGGACCATCTGGGCATTCACGAACTCCACGCGGCTGACCAAAATAGATATCTCCCGTCAACTCGCGAATAATCAGAATATCGAGACCAGAGACAACTTCAGGTTTAAGAGTAGAAGCGCCCGCCAATTCTGGATAGAGAATGGCAGGCCTAAAATTGGCGAATAAATTCAGATTTTTGCGCAAGCCTAAAATAGCTTGTTCGGGACGCAAAGCGCGCTCTAAAGTATCATATTTCCAATCGCCGACCGAACCAAAAAGGACAGCATCGGCATCTAAGGCCAACTTCAAAGTTGCCTCAGGAAGCGGATGCCCACTTGCCTCATATCCAGCCCCGCCGACTGGCGCGAACTCCATTTCAAAAGATTCACCAAGTGCCTTCAGCACTTTAACTGCTTGAGCAACAATTTCTGGCCCAATGCCATCACCGGGCAACACTGCGATTTTCATGCGAATAATCTTCTAAATAATTTATATTGTTTTTGCCAACCATGGCTGTACTTGGATATGTTTCTGCTCAAAGGCGCGGATTTTTTCTGCATGCACCAAGGTCAATCCGATGTCATCTAATCCGTTGAGCAAGCAATACTTGCGAAACGGATCAACATCAAAGTGCAACGATAAAGCACCATCTTTGGTTGACACGGTTTGCTTCTCAAGACTTACCAGCAAATGTGCACCAATATTTTCTTGAACAAATTGAAAAAGATGTTCAACCGCATCCTCTTCAAGTCGAATCGGCAATAGCCCATTCTTGAAACAATTATTAAAAAAGATGTCTGCAAAACTCGGAGCAATCACTGCTCGAAATCCATATTGCTGCAAGGCCCAAGGTGCGTGCTCACGCGAAGAGCCACATCCAAAGTTTTTTCGCGTCAAAAGAATTGATGCCCCAGCATAACGATCTTGATTCAATACAAATTCAGGATTCAAAGGACGAGTGGAATTATCCATCCCTGGCTCACCATGATCGAGGTAGCGCCACTCATCGAACAAATTTGGTCCGAAACCACTACGTCGAATTGACTTCAAAAACTGCTTAGGGATGATCGCATCAGTATCCACATTTGCACGATCGAGTGGTGCCACCAAACCATCCAATAAGGTAAACTTTTCCATTATTATTTTTTCCCAGCCGTCTCAACGACCTCGCCCACTTTTTTTACATCCTTACCAAAACCTTGAATAGTGTTGCAAGCGGTTAAAGCAAGAAGAGCACATAACATCAATATCGTTTTTTTCATTTCCATTCCCTTTTATTCATCATTTCAGATTAGTTCGCATTAAAAGGATCGAACATCAACAAAATGCCCAGCAATGCCTGCTGCTGCTGCCATCGCTGGCGAGACTAAATGAGTACGTCCGCCTTGCCCTTGACGCCCTTCAAAATTACGATTCGAAGTGGAGGCGCAGCGTTCGCCGGGCTCTAAACGATCCGCATTCATCGCCAAGCACATTGAGCAACCAGGCTCCCGCCATTCAAAACCTGCGGCCACAAAAATTTTATCTAAGCCTTCTTGTTCAGCTTGCGCTTTCACGAGACCAGATCCAGGCACAACCATCGCCAATTTCACGCTAGAGGCGCGTTGTTTACCATTTACCACCGCCGCGGCTGCGCGTAGATCTTCGATTCGAGAGTTAGTACAAGAACCAATAAAAACTTTATCGATTGAAATTTGTTGCACGGGTAAATTGGCAGGCAAATCCATGTAGGCCAACGCCTTAACGATAGCGTCACGTTTAACAGGATCTGTTTCATGTTGCGGATCAGGTGTAACTCCATCAATGGCTACGACCATTTCCGGTGAGGTGCCCCACGTCACTTGAGGTTGAATCGAAGCAGCATCCAGGCTAACCACGGTATCAAATTGAGCCCCCTCATCACTTTGCAAAGTCTGCCAATACGCGACTGCTGCTTCCCAGTCAGCGCCTACTGGAGTGAATGGCCTTCCTTTCACGTAGTCGATCGTCGTTTGGTCAACAGCGATCATACCGGCACGCGCGCCCGCCTCAATCGCCATATTGCAAACTGTCATGCGTCCTTCCATAGACAAGTCTCGAATAGCTTGACCAGCAAACTCAATCGCATAACCAGTACCGCCAGCGGTACCAATTTTGCCAATAATCGCGAGCACGATATCCTTTGCTGTCACACCCACAGGAGTTACGCCATCGACCTGAATCAACATGGTTTTTGATTTTTTCGCGATTAAGGTTTGGGTTGCCAAAACGTGTTCAACTTCCGACGTACCGATACCATGCGCTAAACAAGCGAAAGCTCCATGCGTAGAGGTGTGCGAATCACCACAAACGACAGTCATCCCAGGTAAGGTAGCACCTTGTTCAGGCCCAATCACATGCACAATTCCTTGACGCAAATCGTTCATGCCAAAGTAAGTCAACCCGTAAGTTTTTGCATTCGCATCGAGGGTTTCCACCTGCAGTCTTGAAGTCGGATCGTCAATGCCATTAGCTCGATTTGTCGTCGGAACATTATGGTCCGCAACAACCAAATTAGCCGAAACGCGCCATGGTTGGCGCCCTGCCAACTTGAGTCCTTCAAACGCCTGAGGACTAGTCACTTCGTGTAATAGATGACGATCGATATAGATGATGGCAGTCCCATCATCTTCAGAGTGTACGAGATGCGATTCCCAAAGTTTGTCATAAAGCGTTTTAGACATATGCAGAAGCCTGATGGTAAAAAATCGTTAAGCTAAAAACTAAGCTTTCGATTATGCCACAATTGTGCGCTGCAAAACCGCCAAAAACGGTTTTTTTCAAGCCGGAAAAGCAAAATAAAAATCTGGGAAATTAGAAATAACTAAATATTAGTCGGCTATTTTCAGGAAAAAGACAAAAATTCCAACTAATATTTCGTCGCAACACTTTACAAAAATGCAATAAAATTCAAGTTCTATTCGTCTTCACATGGACATCTGCACACTGCGCACGATGGCGAAGGGCATGATCCATTAAGACCAATGCCAACATAGATTCTGCAATAGGTGTGGCGCGAATCCCGACACACGGATCATGACGACCAAATGTTTCAACTTGAACTGGGTTTCCATCTTTATCGATCGATTGTCGTGGGACGCGAATGGATGAAGTGGGCTTAATTGCCATTGCAACACGAACTTCTTGCCCCGTTGAAATCCCACCCAATATGCCGCCCGCATTATTTCCTATAAAACCATCGGGGGTAATTTCATCTCCATGAACCGATCCCCGCTGTGCGATAGAAGCGAAGCCTGCGCCAATCTCAACACCTTTTACAGCATTGATACCCATCATCGCATAAGCTATCTCTGCATCTAATTTATCGTAAATAGGTTCCCCAAGGCCAATTGGAACTTGATTTGCGACCACTTCTATTTTTGCCCCGATGGAATCACCATCACGGCGCAACGCATCCATATAGCCCTCAAGTTGAGCAATCAATTCAGCATCATCTGTTGGTGCAAAAAAAGGATTTTCGCTGGTATGCGTCCAAGACTGAAATGGGATGGCAATTTCGCCAAGTTGAGTCATTCCCCCATGAAAAGTCGTGCCATAGGCTTCAAAAAGCCATTTTTTTGCGATTGCCCCCGCCCCAACTACTGGCGCGGTCAATCGAGCCGATGAGCGCCCGCCACCTCGTGGATCACGAATACCGTACTTATTCCAGTAGGTAAAATCAGCGTGTCCGGGACGGAACGTATCGACGATATTGCCGTAATCCTTACTGCGTTGATCTTGATTGCGAATCAATAACGCAATTGGTGTTCCAGTCGTCTTTCCCTCATATACTCCCGATAAAATTTCAACTTGATCAGGTTCTTGTCTTTGCGTGACATGTCGTGACGTGCCAGGACGGCGGCGATCGAGTTCTGGTTGAATATCAGCTTCACTCAGATGCATTCCAGGTGGACAGCCATCGATAACACATCCAATTGCAGGCCCATGAGATTCGCCAAAAGTTGTGACAGTAAAGAGAGTTCCAAAGGTATTACCAGACATAATCGCAGATCGAAGTTAGAAAGAATTTCACATGATTCTAACAGTCTTCGCGGACATCGGCCTAAAAAGTAATTGGGAAAATTATCAGAAAAATATAATTATCGAATTTTCGATATTTGTACCAATCCAACAGTATTGATTTGCATTCTTGTTTTATACTGGTAACACGCCAGAAACTGGGCTTCTCAGCATATCGATAAAGTTGGGAACCTCAAATAGACCCGGAGCACCTCAGCGAATGAGTGACTTGAATCAAGCGAACGACGATGCATTGATCTTCATGGATGAACAAAGTGTCAGTGTACACGGCGCCCCCATTCCTAAGGCAAGTTGGCGAATTATGATCATCGATGATGATCCTGACGTGCATTCAGCGACGATGTTCGCTTTGGGCAGTCTAGAAATTCAAAATCGCACACTTACCTTTCTTCATGCTTACTCGGCGAACGAAGCTAGAGAAATACTTGCTCGTGAGCCTGATATCGCTGTGATTCTGCTTGACGTAGTGATGGAGCAGGAAGACGCGGGCCTCAATCTCGTCAACTATGTCCGCAAAAATTTAGGCCTTATTGATGTTCGTATCATTCTTCGAACTGGGCAGCCAGGGTATGCGCCTGAAATCGACGCGATTCGCGATTACGACATTAATGATTACAAGACAAAATCAGAGCTAACACGCACGAAGCTTTACACGACGGTAACCTCAGCCATCCGATCTTACGAACAAATTTGTTCGATATCAGCGAACCAACGCGGCCTTGAGTTTATCGTTAACGCCAGCGCAGAACTCATGTCACAAAAAGGTTTGCAAAATTTCTCCTCTGGAGTTTTACAGCAAGTCGCAGTGTTACTGGGTCGCAAAATCGAAGGTTTTGTGTGCAACCAGATAGATGATCAACATCCATCTTTAAAACTAGATGATCTTTATATTATTGCGACAAGCGCACAATTTAGCCACTTGAGTGAGCGTGCTGCCAACAAAATTGACGAATCAGAAATCAAAACACTTATCGAGCGTTCTCTATCTGAAAAGAGAAATATTTATAAGGATAGTTTTATCGTTCTTCACTTCGAGAGCGGGTCACAAAAGAATCTAACGGTCTTTTTACAAACAAATACAGATGTGAGCGATCTTGATCAACGCTTGCTCGAAGTATTTTGCAGCAATATCTCGGTCGGCTTAAACAATGTGATGCTGACAAGCCGTCTTCACCAATATGCCTATTTCGATCCGCTCACTGGTCTTGCAAATCGTCTCAAACTCCTTCAAACCTTGAACGAAACTCTGCAGTCAAGAATGAAAGACCGTAGTGTATTGTCCTTGATCGATATCGATCATTTTGCGGAAACCAATGACGCGCTCGGTCATCAATTTGGAGACTTGCTATTGTGTTCCGTAGCGAAGCGCCTTCTTGACCATTTTGGCACCAGTTGCCATTTGGCTCGAGTAGGTGGTGACACATTTGCCCTACTCGGCGACGAAGATCAGGTTACCCCTTCGAGAATTTTTAATATTTTTCAACAAGCATTTGAAGTGGACAAACAAGAGGTTCAACTTTCGTCAACGATCGGCCTCATTCGCTTAGGTGGATACGAAGGTGGTGGATCGGATGCATTGAAAGATACCAACATCGCTCTTAAACGTGCGAAGGCACACCAACGCTCTTCACACAGCTACTTTACAGTCGACATGGGCGTCGAAATTCGTGAACGAGTTCGTATGATGCATGCATTGCGTGCGGCATTCGAAAACGAACGCCTCTTCGTTGTATATCAGCCGCAAATCGATATGCGAACGCAGTCCCCAGTTGGCGCGGAAGCCCTATTACGTTGGAAAAATGAGGAGGGTCAATTCGTACCTCCAGATCAATTCATTCCAATTGCTGAATACTCAGGTTTGATCGTCGATATTGGCGAATGGGTCCTACGGAGCGCATGTTTCGAGCTAATTCACCTTCACAACCTAGGTTTTACTGACTTTAAGATGGCTGTCAATGTGTCTCAAGCGCAGTTTTCGCATCCGTTATTTCTACAAAGTCTAGAGCGTGCGCTGACTGACACTCGCGCGCCGGCAAACTGCCTTGAATTAGAAATCACTGAATCGATGGCGATGAACGACCCAGAAATGCTCATCAAAACGCTACATCACATCAAACAACTTGGTGTGCAAATTTCGATCGATGATTTCGGCACTGGTTTTTCATCTTTGAGTCATCTTCAAAAGCTCAACGTCGACAAACTCAAAATTGATCGCGCATTTGTGAATGAAATTAATGACAAGAGCGGTGAAGGCAGCATCGCAAAAATGATTGTGCAATTAAGTCAGAGCTTAAACATCAAAGTAATCGCCGAAGGCGTAGAGACCAAGCTTCAAGCTGACACTTTAATGGGTTTTGGCTGTCACTTGGCCCAGGGCTATCTTTATGCTCGCCCCAAAACACAGCTTGATCTGCGCGCTTGGCTTGCCCAAGGACCAGATCATTGGAGATTGAATTAAGCATGTGTTAATCCTTGAGCGGGCTTTCCTCATAAAACAAGACACAACCACCTTGATGATTGCTGCATTTTCAACGCCGCTTTCACTCTGGATTTGACGCTCTACACCCTCATTTATCCAGTCTGTCGCAAATCTTGCCACCCTATCTGGAGATACAACTACACTATAGATACTCGAGCGTTTGAGTATGATTTTTAGCGACATCGCTCAAATTTTTAACTAGCCGCAATACCGCATCATACGAAAAGAAGTTAGCCATGGATCCACAAACACTCGCCAAATTGAAGTTGTTCGCTAGTCAAGTTCTAGCAGGACTGAGTATAGCCTTTGATAAGACTGCCACCTGGGTTGGAAAGCTCTCGTGGTGGAAGTTCTTCCTTTTCGCAATCTTGCTCTTCATTTCTGGCGACATTATTCAAGATGCACTCTCACCAAACGAATCAACGACGAGTCAACATAAATCTACGTCAAAGAAACGCGCCCAAAAAGAGGATTCTGCAAAGCGCACGATAAAAACCGATGACGCGAACTTTGAAATCGACAACACAGGAATACGTATAAAGAAACCGGAGCACATGGCGTCTGGAAAGCGTGTCGAGATCAATGGCGATGGCTGGGAAGTTGTGGACGAACAAGCTGAAAAAATAAAGGAAAAAATTGAAGGTGCTGTCGATGAAAGCAAAAAGAAGGAAGCAAACAGCAATTCACTTCCTGGGATCACGATCGGTAAAGACGACGTTCACATTCGACTTCCCAAAGAATTAGCGAAAGAAATTCAGGCCGAGTTAGACAAAGCAAAAGCGGACGCAGCTGAAGAAGCGACGACCGAAGAGAAAACAAAATCTTCTAAATGGTTTAAAAATTTCATCGCCCTTTTGGTCTTTGGCCTGTTTGGCATGAAAGCACTGATGGGCGGAAAAGTACGTGCAGAAGAACAAGCCAAAGTCGCGAATGCCGCTGCTGAACGTGAAGCACTGTTGCGTCAAGTGAGCGAAGCTCAAATGCAGATGATGCAAGCACAAGTTGAGCCGCATTTTCTGTTCAATACTTTAGCATCCGTTGAGTATTTGATTGAAACAGATCCTCCGAGGGCTGCAGCGATGCAGCGCAGTCTCATTTCATATCTAAGAGCCGTACTTCCACAAATGCGTGAGAACGCTGCAAAGACAAATTTAGGGCGTGAAGCTGATATCGTGAAGTCCTATCTGCAATTAATCAAGATGCGAATGGAAGAACGTTTAAATATCGACTTCATCATGCCGGAAAATTTACGGTCTGCATCGTTCCCCCCAATGATGCTGCAATCTGTTGTTGAGAATGCGATTAAACATGGGCTAGAGGTAAAGGCAGAAGGTGGAACACTGCAATTTAGAGCTGAAATTCTGGGGGAAAAATTGCGTGTTACTGTCAAGGACGATGGCTTAGGCTTCGGTGCGGTGCCGAGTAATGGGACGGGTTTAGGTTTGCAAAACATCAAAGAACGGCTAAAGCTAATTTACAAAGATAACGCACAATTGATCATTACAGCAAACCAACCGTCAGGCGTATGTGTTGCAATCGAAATTCCTTTCGAAATTGCCAAATAAAAAAAAGAAAGTTAAGATCATTTCAAAATATCAACAAGACGATTAAAGGAAGAATATGCCAACCGCAATTATCGCTGACGACGAAAGACTAATGCGAGATCAATTAAGATCTCGTCTCGAACAAGTCTGGCCCGAATTACAAATTCTCGATGAAGCAAAAAATGGAGAAGAAGCAGTGCAAATGGTCGAACAACATAAACCTGACCTGGCATTCCTAGATATCAGAATGCCGGCAAAGACCGGTCTCGAAGCCGCCAGAGACATTGGCAGTAAAGCACATATTGTCTTCATCACGGCCTACGACCAATATGCTGTCGAAGCGTTCGATCAAGGAGCAGTCGACTACGTGTTGAAACCAGCAGATCCTGAGAGACTTGGCAAAACTGTTGAACGCCTAAAGGCGCGACTGCAAAGTGCTACAGAGCCCAACGATATGAGCAATATGCTCGCTCAACTTGCAAAACAGCTTGGTATTGCGCCGAAACCTAATTATTTACAATGGATTCAGGCTTCGATCGGACAAGAGCTGCGCCTTATCCCAGTTGAGGATATTCTTTTCTTTCAATCTGATGAGAAATATACGCGCGTGCAAACAGCCACTTATGAAGCATTAATTCGCAAGCCCGTTCGAGATCTCGCTGACGAGTTAGATCCACACCTTTTTTGGCAGATTCACCGTTCGACATTAGTCAATTCAAAAGCCATTTCTGGCGTCGTCCGCGATATGCGCGGGCGCCACCTAGTTCAAATCAAAGGGTTAACTGAGAAATTAGAAGTGAGTCGAAGCTTCGTCCACCTTTTTAAACAAATGTAAGTGTTTGTGACAATTTCCCATTTGGCTTCAATTAAGAACGCAGTCAAATGGGGGTATAGCAATACCATTATTCCTGCATTTCTCAAACTCCCATCATCGGTTTTGAATTTCACAAAAGAGCACCGTATTGTGTGCACCTTGGAAGTTCGATTGTAAAAAAATAACTTCAATTCTCTCGTGATCCAGTCAACAGTCATCTTTGTTGATCTGTAAGTTTCACGAAAGGACCTAGCCAGAACACTTACATTTAGTCACATGAATGACAGAAATGTCATTTTGCACCTCTGCGATACCACCTAAAATTCAGTTTGAACACAAGGGGCAAATCGTGCAAATACTACTTGTTGAAGATGAAATAAAGATCGCAGATATCGTCACGTCAGGACTAACGGAACGTGGCTATGTGGTAACTCATATCGCAGACGGTTTAGAAGCCCTAACGACAGCGCTTCGAAGCACTTTCGACCTCCACATCTTTGACATTATGCTACCTGGGAAAGATGGGCTCAGCATACTTCAAGAATTGAGGAATGCTGGAAACTCAACTCCAACAATCCTGCTCACTGCCCGCAATCAACTTAAGGATCGAGTCGATGGTCTGAACTTAGGCGCCGATGACTACTTAGCAAAGCCATTTTTTGTTGAAGAATTGGATGCCCGTATAAAGGCTATCGCTCGCCGCATATCTGGCGAAAGGGAATACATCATTAGCGTTGGTGATTTCAAACTTGATAGGATTAACCGTCAGGCCTTTGCCAATACCGTCAAAATCGATCTCAGTAGCCGAGAATTCAACTTACTTGAGTATTTAATGCGCTCCCCTGGAAAAATTTTTACGCGTGGACAGATATTAGAGCATGTTTGGGGATACGACTTCGATCCCAGCACCAATATTGTCGATGTCTGTGTAAAGCGTATTCGCGACAAAATCGCCAGCATCGATTCCGAATCCAATTTTTCCATCATCGAAGCGGTACGAGGCGCGGGCTACCGCTTTCGTCCACCGAGAGGGGAAAATTTATGAAGAGTTATCGAGTTAAGATATTCATTAGTGCGATTCTCGGAGCATCGTTACTTCTCATTCTAGCTTTGGTTGTTGGTACACAGAGTCTGACTCAGTATGAATCTGGCCGTGTAGAAAATCGTATGTGTATGGAAATCAAACGACTGACAAAAAACCCAATTGATTACGATCAAAGTTTGAAAATTTGGAGCGATATGGCACAAAAACTGCACTTAGCAGAAAAGAGCGATCTCGCATTCACCGTCAACGACATCAACTCAGAACCTTCAAAAAACCAAATTCGAACGTCAAACTGGCCTAACGAGTTCAGTCTGCTCAATCGTATTTCCAAGCAACCTGAAGCGTCAGCTTCAGCGCAGAAGGATCGCTGCCAGCTCGATACTTTGAGCACATCGAATGAGCTATGGGTCCGTGCTCAACTCGCAAACGATCGATTTGTCGCAGCGCTCATTGTCAAGAAAAATTCCGCACTTAACGAAATTAATGCTTCACTGCGACGCGCCTTCAAAATTTTAATTCCTGTTTATCTATTCTGTAGTGTGTTGGCAGCATGGGCACTAACCAAGCTTGTCACTCAACCGCTCTACACCATCACTGAGGCGATGAACAGAATAGACAAAAATGAACTTCATTTACGGCTCAATCCTGAAAATGAATATATTGAATTTAGAGGATTTATTGATTCGTACAACGACATGCTCGAAAGGCTTGAGCGAAGTTTTCATCAGGCATCTCGCTTCGCCTCTAATGCCGCACATGAGTTGCGAACACCGCTCACAATCCTTCAGGGAAAGCTAGAGAAATCGCTCAACCAAACCACTAACAGTATCGTTCAACAGGAACAATCTCAGATGCTTGATGAGGTCACACGTTTGACGCACATCACGAAACGCCTGCTTTTCTTGGCGCAGGCAGAAAGCGGAAATCTCATCCTCGAAAGATCGGAATTCGATATCAGCGACATGCTCAAAGAATTAACAGGCGATATGGAAATGTTAGCCGCAAAAAAGCACATCCACTTAAGATCTCCCCAACATATCTTAATCAACGCGGATGAAGTGTTAATTCGGCAGCTGCTCACAAATCTTTTAAGCAATGCCGTGAAATATGCTATCGAGGGTACGGTGATCGATCTTTTCGTCAAAGTTGACAAGCACCAATTCGAACTGCGCATTACCAACATTTGCAGTCCCATCGATCTTAACCAGCGATCACGATTCTTCGATAGCTTCTATCGTGGTGACCCTGCCCGCACGCGACATATTGATGGTACGGGCCTTGGCCTAAATGTGGCGCTTGAAATTGCAAGGGCTCACAAAGGACTGCTACGCCTCGAAGAGAGCTCGTTGGATGTTGTCCAACTGCATCTAACCTTGCCTCTGAACACAACAATCAATTGAATGGCACTTCCGATGATAAAACGACTAATTACAATCACCCTGTCAATGTATCTAAGCATTCTATTGTTTGGATGCGGCAATGACGACAGACAGAATGCCAGCACACCTGCAAAAATTGCACTTTCTGCTCCGCCAATTGAAAATGGTGTTATTTGATTTAATGGCCCACGCCAAAACTATCAAATCAACCGAGCTACCAACTCAATCCAAGTCATTGACTTGGTTGGCGGTGATGGAAGCACTGACGCTAGCAATGCGAGCAAATTGGTGTTTAGCGACTTGAGCGTCAACTTAACAATCGCTGCCCTCGTACCTACCGTCTCCGGTGCCGACATCGACAACCTCGTTGAACTATATATTGCTTTCTTCAACCGACTACCAGATTCAGACGGAATGGCATATTGGATTGGAGAACTCAAATCTGGAAAAACGATTCCTCAGATCGCGGACAGTTTCTACTCTGCTGGTGCCTTATTTCCGGAACTCACTGGCTACTCTAGTACACTCAGCTCGGCAGATTTCGTCCGCATTATTTATAAAAACGTATTAGGGAGAACCGGCAGTACAGCACCGAGCATTGAAGAAATTCAATATTGGGTCAATGATCTAACATCGGGACGTCAAACGAAAAGTTCACTTGTGGCCAGCATGCTTGCCTCTGCGAAGACGTTTGCAGGTGACGCCAATTTCGGATGGGTGGCGCAACTACTCAATAATAAAGTAAAGATGGGACGCTACGCTGCGCTCGAACAAGGCGTCAGCTACCTCAATTCGACCGATAATATCAGCCGCTTCAGCACAATCTCGGCGCTAATTAGTTCAAGCGACATCACTCAAGCTATCGATTCTTTCAACGTAAAAGACGCAAATTTCAATCTGCTCGCAACGGTGCCAGCGGCACCGCAAGTAATCAGTACATTCTCAAATAATAATGGTGGTGGCGTTTACTTTAATGCTCCTACAAATTCCGGTGGACTTTCCATTCTCAATTACACGATCAAGTGCAATGCTGGCACCGAGAATTTATCTAGTGTCGGTAGCACGAGTCCTATATCGATCAACGGTCTAAGCAATGGGAAGAGCTACACTTGCCAAGTCTATACCAACACCGCTTTTGCTAGCAGTAATGCGTCTACTAACGTGACCATCAATCCAGCCGCCGAAGTAGCACTGGGAAATTTCTCAGGGAATATCGTTCTCGGCTCCCCAACCGATACATCGATTAAAGCAAATATTTTCTCCACTTCACAGACAGGCACAGTATCAATACGTTATGGCCGCAATCCAGGGCAATACGAAAAGCAAACCGAACGCGTAAATTTGAGTGCGAATACACCAGTCGAACTAATACTGACAGGTCTCAACGCGGATACGCGTTACTTCTATCGACTCGACTTCCAGGCTTCAAACAATATTGGCTCGGGCCCAACAATCGAATATTCATTTCAGTCAGCGAGATCCCCCGGTCAAGCATTTACATTTGCCTTACAGGGCGACTCTCATCCAGAACGAGAAAAATCTCAATTTGACAGCGCCTTGTATACCCGCACGCTACAAACGGTGGCAGCGGACAAACCAGATTTCTATCTTTTACTTGGCGATGATTTCAGTGTCGATACACTTGATCCCAAGACCATCAACGCGACGAAAGTGACTGAACGCTATACGATTCAGCGCCCCTATCTCGGGCTTATCGGCACCTCTTCACCTGTTTTTCTTGTGAACGGTAATCATGAGCAAGCAGCGCGTTTCAACCTAAACGGCACACCTGAGAATATCGCTGTGTGGGCACAGAATGCACGTAACAGCCATTACTCACAACCTGCTCCAGATTACTTCTATTCAGGTAATAAGGAAATTGTGCCCTTTATAGGTCTACTCAGAAACTACTATGCCTGGACTTGGGGGGATGCTTTATTTGTGGTAATCGATCCTTATTGGGCTTCACCGGTTGCGGTTGACAATGTCTTTGGTGGCGATCCCAAGCGTACGAACATGTGGGATGTCACACATGGTGATGAGCAGTATCTATGGCTAAAAGAAACGCTCGAAAAGAGTAAATCAAAATATAAATTTGTTTTTGCCCACCATGTAATGGGAACTGGGCGTGGCGGTGTCGAGCTCGCGGGGCTCTGGGAATGGGGTGGAAAAAATGCGAAAGGCGTGAGTGAGTTTGCTGCGCTACGTCCGAAATGGAACCTTCCCATTCACCAACTGATGGTGGCGAACAAAGTCACCATTTTTTTCCAAGGTCATGACCACATTTGGGTTCATCAACAATTGGATGGTGTCACCTACCAAAGCCTCTCAGAACCAGCTGATCCAAATTACGCATTGTGGAATTCAGATGCATACCTAACTGGGGAACGCTTTCCAAGCACCGGATATACACGTGTTCGAGTAGAGCCAACGGGCGTCAAGGTCGAATATGTGCGAACTTACTTACCTAAGGACGAAGGCCCAGGCAAGGTCAATGGAACACCCGTCTTTAGTTACACAATACCTTAACCCTTCTTGAGACAACGGAGCACATTCGTGAAGATCACTGCTACATTACAATCCATTTTCATGATCTGCATCGGCCTCACAGGATGCGGTGGGTCTCAGAACAATGTCACTCAATCGGATGTGCTGATTGCACCTCCTCCGGTAATCAACAACACCATAACGCTGACAGGAGGTCGGAATAATTTTACGATCACGCGCAAACAAAACAATACTACACTGAATGATGCGATCGGCAATGAAGGGCTTAGTGACGTTAGTAACGCAAGTACATTGGTTTTTAGCGACCTGCGGGTTAATCTTGGGATCGCGAATCAGTTACAAAAGGTTTCAAAAGCGCAGACACAAGCATTGATCGAATTATATGTCGCCTATTTCAACCGCATTCCAGACTCCGAAGGTCTAGCTTATTGGATGGACCAACTGATCAATGGAAAATCTATTTCTCAGATCGCCGACAGCTTTTATCAAGCGGGACTGCTTTATCCGGAACTGACTGGTTACAGCAAAGACATGAGCAACGCTGACTTTGTGAGGATTGTATATAAGAATGTGCTCGGTCGGAGTGGCAGCACTGCGCCTTCGGACGCTGAAGTCACCTATTGGACAAGTGATATTGCAAGTGGTCGACAAACGAGAACATCACTTGTGATTGCGATGTTGGCCTCGGCAAGAAGTCTAGCAAATGACCCCAGTGTCGGCTGGGTCAATACTTTACTCAACAATAAGATACAAGTTGCTCAATTTTTCGCCGTAGCTCAAGGCATTAGCTATTCGAATCCTAGCGACAACATTACCCGCACGATCGCAATTGCCAATGCGATTACGCCCAACGACACGACCAGAGCGATGTCACTCATCGGCATCAAAGATCTCACTTTCGATTTAAGTGTGACCGCGCCAGAGTCACCCCGCAATATCACCAGTACAAACACTAGTTCCAGCATTTCATTTAGCTTTGATTTGCCGCTCAGCGATGGCGGCAGCCCAATTCTTGAATACAGTGCAAGTTGTTCTAGCGGCACGTCTACTCTTAATGTCAAAGGCACTACAAGTCCATTGGTAATCGGCAGCTTAAGCGCCAATCAAAGTTATCTGTGTTCACTCACCGCAAGCAATAGTTTCGGGCAGAGTTCGCCTTCAACAACTTTAAATATTGTGACTGGAACAGGAATTGCATCCCCACCATACAGCGGCGATATTGTGTTGGGTGCACCGACTGATTCAAGCGTCAGAATCAAGTTGCTTTCGAGTTCACAAGCAGGTTTCGTTTCTATCAACTACGGAACAAGCCCGAACGCGTTATCTAATCAAACGCCCACGAAAGCTTTGCTCGCTGGCGTCCCTCTCGAATTTCAACTTGATAATTTAATTGCAAACACTTCTATTTATTACATGGTGAATTATCAAAGTACCGCGACCAACACAGCGACCAGCTCAAAAATCTACGACTTTCATACCTCAAGATCGTTTGGAGACACGTTTAGTTTTACGATTCAAGCGGACTCCCATCTTGATGAAAACTCAAATTTATCTCAGTACCAGCGAACACTCGACAATATCCTCCTCGACAAGCCAGATTTTCACATCGATCTTGGCGATACTTTTATGACGGAGAAACATATGGGGCCGTTTGACGCTGTCGTGGCGATGGCAACCAGTCAGAGCATGGTGAATGACCGTTATGTTTATGAACGCCAGCATTTTGGTCGCATCACTCATTCAACCCCCTTATTCCTTGCCAATGGGAATCATGAAGGCGAATTAGGTTGGCTCTATAACGGCTCTGCAAACAATATCGCTGTTTGGGCAAGCCTCGCGAGACAAAAATATTACGCGAATCCTCTGCCGAATAAATTCTACAGTGGCGATCCCGAGCTGAATCAATTAACTGGACAACGTGCGTCTTGGTATGCGTGGCAATGGGGCGATGCGCTTTTCATTGTTCTCGACCCTTATTGGAATACAAAAGCACAAGCAAGTAAGGATGCTTGGAATATGACTTTGGGAAGCACTCAATATCAATGGCTATCAGATACCTTAAGTAAAAGTTCCGCAAAATACAAATTCGTCTTTTTACACAATCTCGTGGGAGGGCTCGATGGCCAAATGCGTGGAGGAATTGAAGCCGCATCATTTTATGAATGGGGTGGAAAGAACACAGATGGTAGCTATGGCTTTGACGTCAAACGTCCCGGTTGGAGCATGCCTATCCACAAACTACTAGTCAACAACAGAGTGACTGCAGTGTTTCATGGACACGATCATGTTTACGCTAGACAAATTCTAGATGGTGTTATTTATCAAGAAGTACCGCAACCGAGCGCGGCCAACAACACAAGTGGTGCCAACCTCGCGAAAGAATACCACTACGATTCAGGCGTAATTCAAAGTAGCTCAGGGCACTTAAAGGTAACAGTGTCAGCCCAAGGCGTTAAAGGCGAATATATTCGTTCTTGGTTACCTGGAAGTGAGACATCAACGCGAAAGAATCGGCAAGTTGACGATACCTGGACGGTGACACCAGCCCAATAGCGAACATTTTTAAAGATATTCTTTTTTGCTCTTTCTACTTTGCCCAACGGAGAAAATGATGTTTCTCGTAAAACTCAAGCCTTCCATCATCGCCATACCAATTCTGCTTGGAATGTTGAACGGATGTGGGGGTAATCAAGAGAATAATGCAATGCAGAGCACTGCAATGAAGCCAACACCAGCCGCTACACAAGCTATCCAGTTAATTGGAAAGCGCAGTAACTATCGCATCACCACGAATGCGAGTGATGCGACCATCGTAGACGCTACCGGACAAGAGAGTGCGCGCACCGTATCGATGTCAAGCAAACTGAGCTTTACCGATTTCAGCGTCGATCTCAGTCTTGGGACACTAGTTCCACAAATTTCAGAAACTCAACTTCGTTCTCTGATTGAGTTATACATTGCCTTCTTCAACCGAGTTCCAGACGCTGAAGGGATGAATTATTGGATTAGACAACTGCTTGCAGGTAAGAGCGTCTCGCAAATTGCAGATAGCTTCTATGCGGCTGGTTTACTCTATCCTGATCTAACAGGCTACACTGCAAATATGAGTAACGCCGACTTCGTCAAAATACTTTATAAGAATGTGTTGGGTCGAACAGGTACAAGCGCACCAACAGATACGGAAGTCAATTATTGGAGCAATGATATCGCTTCAGGCAATCAAACGCGGAGTAGTGTTGTGATCGCCATGCTCGTGTCCGCTCGCTCCCTAGCCAATGATCCGAATGTAGGTTGGGTCACACGCCTATTAAATAACAAGATTAGCGTAGGCAGATACATAAGCATTGAGCAGGGATTAAGCTACCTCAATGTCGCCGACAACATCAGCAAATCAATTTCGATTGCCAGCTTAGTGACTGCTGAAGACACGGATCAAGCTATCGCGACACTTGGCTTGATTGATACTAATTTTAACCTCGCAAAGACCACACCTCCAGCACCAACAAATCTCAACGCAACGGCAGCGGATGGCACTATTTCTTTGAGCTTTACCGCTCCCTCTCGAAATGGAGGAAGCACCATTACTTCGTACACCGCTACATGCACCAATAACTCAACCACGATACAGAAAGTCGGCGCAGCAAGTCCACTTCTCGTGAGTGGGCTCAATAATGGCACGACCTATCGATGCTCGGTCAAAACCAGCAACGCAATCGGAGACGGTGACAGTTCATCCATCATCTCCGCGACGCCACAAGTATCTAGTAGCGGTTTCAAATTAAGCAGCAGTGCTGGCGCAGATGGTAGTGCAATGACCGCGGATTACACCTGCGACGGCACTGGTTCAACGATACCTCTTAGCTGGACAAATGCACCTGCAGGAACAAAGGAATTTGCTTTATTGATGACAACACTCCCAGGAGATGGGAGTACCAAATGGAATTGGGTGTTATACAGCATTCCCGCCACCACGACGAGCCTTGCAAAAGATAGCTTTGGCGTCGGCACTCTCGGTGTCGGCAGTGATGGTCCAATGGCGGCATATCAGCCGCCTTGCTCGCAAGGCCCTGGCGCAAAGATCTATACCTTCACAATCTATGCTCTTTCAGCATCCCCTAGCCTACCCACTTCTGGAGCTATCACCGGCTCAATCATACGTGATGCCATCGCCAACATTACGCTCGGGTCTAGTTCGCTCAATTTAAACTTCACCCGAACGACGATGACGGGTTCAAGCGCAGCCTGCGTAAATGTTCGCAATTCGATGAACGCATCAAACACTGGTTATGCTGTGGTGAGTTGCGATGCAAACTATGCCTATGTCAGCTCCCTTGGAATCACCACACATGCAATGATGAACGGTATCACTGCAACTAATCTTCAAGTGCCAACGGTCCAAAAATTCAACGGTGCTAATGGCTGGAAGATTCCTCTCGCACCAGCAATCGCCGCAACGACAACCTCGGCAGTTGATGGCCCGATCGGTATTGCAATCAATGGCGTACCGATCTTCAATCCATGCAAACAAGGTGGTTGCCAAAATGGCGATACCAAAGTCTTAGGTGAACTCGATATATGTAACGGTCACGCGGGTCGCGCCGATGACTATCATTATCATGCTGCGCCGAGCTGTGTAATGTCGGCAAAACCAAGCAGCTATTGGGACACTCATCCGATTGGTTGGGCTCTCGACGGCTTTGCCATCTATGGTTACAACAACGCTGACGGCAAAGTAGCTCCACGCGACAGTACCTGTGGTGGCAATACTGACCCCGTCAGCAATGGTCCTGCTGGCTACGCTTATCACGTGACCGATGCATCTCCATATGTACTGTCATGCTTCCGCGGCACGCCAAGCCCTGACTTAGCCAACCAATCGAGTAAATACAGCCCCATGCGCCAACCACCGGTTACCCCGTTCAACGTAAGTGCGATGACACTCAGTACAGATAGCACAGACGGTTATCAGGTTCTACAATTCACTTCAGCAAAAACGTTTATCACTAATGAGATAGGTTCAGATTCCTACACAAACACAGCCGGCACGTACAAGATACGCTATAAAGCTTTAAGTGGAACTGAGCTGAGTACCGCACTTGCACAGAGTAAGAACAGCGGAAAGACCATGTGTTGGAATTTTCAATTCATTAACTCTAGTGGCACGACAACGCAGCCGTCTATCAGCTACTGTAGATAAAGGATAACTTAAATGTGGTTACGCTACTCACAATGGCTATCTAGTTGCATCTTGGTCGGCGCATGCTACTGTCTGCCAAACGCAAACGCAAACGCGCACGAATTAGAATCAAATCGGGTCACCATCGTGTTACGGGATGACATTCATCTCAACTTAATTTTTCGCTTGAATTACTTGGAATTTCTTCATCAACTTTACGCAAAAGAGTTGAGCCAGAAAGACTTCATCTTACGTTTTGCAGCTTTGTCTGATTCAGATTTCGATTCACTGTCTACCAAGGCAAATGCACATTTGTTGACAGAAACCAAGTTAATCAAATCGAATGGTGCCAATCTCAATATTCAACATTGGAAATGGCCATCGACTTCATCGCTTCATCAAACGCTGAGAGAACATGCGATGCAGCTTATTGTCGATCCAAGCGCGGATATACACATGGTTTTTTTTGAGATCCAAGCGGATGCGATCAGCGAAGAACATATCTCCAACTGCACAATTAGCCTACCGCAAGCTTTGACGACAATGCTGATCGTAAATTACAAAGCAAATCAGCAATGGTATCAATTTGAACAAAAGAAAACTCAATTAATGTTCTAATTCTTAAGTACTAACGAAAACAAATGCACATAAAAAAACCCGAACATCACAGCTCGGGTTTTTTCGCTGTATTTTCCGATGCTTACATGATCTTGGTACCGACCCACCAAGAGATCGCCGCAACAAACGCAGAAGCTGGAATAGTCAGAACCCATGCCCATACAATATTACCGGCAACACCCCAACGAACAGCAGACATTTTCTGAGCAGAACCTACACCGACAATCGCGCCAGTAATAGTGTGCGTCGTCGAAACTGGAATGCCAGACAGATTTGCAAACAATAATGTTAAGGCGCCGGCACCTTCAGCGCAAAATCCACCTACTGGCTTCAGTTTAGTGATCTTTTGACCCATCGTTTTTACGATACGCCACCCGCCAAACAATGTACCAAAACCGATCGCAGCGTAGCATGAGTAAACAACCCACATTGGAGGAAGCGGATCATTTTTACTGCAGTAGCCTGCAGCAATCAATAACATCCAAATGATCGCCATCGTCTTCTGAGCGTCATTACCGCCATGCCCCAAGCTAAATGCAGAAGCAGAAACCAACTGCAAGCGACGGAACCATTTATCTACTTTCAACGGAGTCGATTTCACAAAAATCCACGATACCAATAACATTAATAGTGAACCAAGTAAGAAACCGATAAGGGGAGAAAGCACGATAAATGTGATGATCTTGATCAGGCCAGCGGAAATCAACGCGCTGGTTCCTTCTTTTGCAACCGCAGCACCAATCAAACCACCAATTAACGCATGTGAAGATGAAGATGGAATACCAAAATACCAAGTGACCAGATTCCAAAAGATAGCGCCAACCAAAGCACCAAAAACCACATAATGATCGATCACTGCTGGATCAATCGTACCTTTACCAATTGTTTTCGCCACCGACAAATTGAAAACAAAAAAGGCCAATACATTAAAAATAGCTGCCAACGCAACCGCTTGACCAGGGCGCAAAACACCGGTCGAAACGACTGTCGCAATTGCATTCGCTGCATCATGAAATCCATTCATGAAGTCGAACAATAAGGCTAAAGTCACCAACAAAATGATGACATACAAGCTAGTTTGCATAATAAATTCTCTCGTTGATCTGCGTTGAACGCAAACAAAAATTAGGAAGCATGCAATTGAAATGCTTTAAGCATTTTCAACCACAATACCCTCAATGATATTTGCCACGTCTTCACAACGATCTGTCACTGTTTCGAGAATTTCGTAAATGGCTTTCAGCTTGATCAAATTACGTACGTCTGGTTCATCACGGAACAATTTAGACATTGCTGCACGCATGACGTGATCTGCATCGGATTCCAAACGATCGATTTCTTCACAGATAGTCAAAATCTGGCGAGAGTTATCCATATTCGGCAACAAAGCTACCGCCGCTTTTACTTTTTCTGAACATGCCAAGCACAATTCAGCTAAGCGTTTTGCTTCAGGTGTGATTTCACGGATGTCGTATAAAGAGATTGTTTGTGCAGCATCTTCCAACAGATCCAAAATGTCATCCATCTTGGTGATCAATTTATGGATATCATCACGATCTAGTGGTGTAATGAAAGTCTTATGCAACAGTTCAATGGTGTTGTAAGTGACTGCATCAGCTTGTTTTTCAACGCCTTCGATTGCGTGCACACGAATTTCGAGATCATCGAAATTTGTCATCAACGCGACCATTTCTTTTGAACCCTTCACGCACAATTCAGCGTGTTGATTGAAAAGATCAAAAAACTTACCCTCTGTGGGCATTAATCGTCCGAACATGTTTATTTCCCTGAATTAGAAAATTTTTATAATTGCTCTCTCACTGTATGCAAGCTGAGTGAGAGATCATCTGACTTAGTGGTAAAACAAAAAACAAAACTACAAAAACTATTCGTTGTCACCGTATACGCTCAAGGAGCCAACGTAATTATCAAACTTCGTATATTCACCTAAGAAACTCAAACGCACGCTACCAATCGGGCCATTACGCTGCTTACCGATAATGATTTCCGCCGTACCTTTGTCAGGTGAATCTGGGTTATAAACCTGGTCACGATAGATAAACAAGATAACGTCAGCATCCTGCTCAATAGCACCAGACTCACGTAAATCTGACATCACAGGACGTTTATTAGGGCGTTGCTCCAAGGAGCGATTTAGCTGCGATAAAGCGATCACCGGGCAACCCAGTTCTTTCGCCAAACCTTTCATGCTTCGTGAAATCTCAGAAATCTCTGTTGCGCGATTTTCACCGCCAGAGTTGCCGGCCATCAGCTGCAAGTAATCGATAATGATCAAACCAAGCTTGCCACATTGACGCGACAAACGACGTGAACGAGCACGCAATTCAATCGAGCTCAATGCTGGAGTCTCGTCGATGTAAAACTGTGCTTCATTCATTTTTTGGATAGCATGCGTCAAGCGCGGCCAGTCCTCATCAATCAAACGACCCGTACGCAAACGATGTTGATCGAGCTTACCCACCGAACCCAACATACGCATCGCTAACTGCGCACCGCCCATCTCCATCGAAAACACAGCCACCGGCAAGCCGCTATCGATCGCCACGTTTTCGCCAATATTGATTGAGAACGCTGTTTTTCCCATGGAGGGACGACCAGCGACAATAATCAAATCGCCTGGTTGCAAACCAGACGTCATGCGATCCAAATCGATAAAACCAGTTGGTACACCGGTGATGTCACTAGTGTGGTCGCGATTATAAAGCTCATCAATACGCTCAACAACTTGCGTCAACAGAGGTTGAATAGCCTGGAAACCTTGAGCACCACGAGCGCCCTCTTCGGCAATTGCAAAGATCTTGGACTCGGCATCATCCAGCATTTGCTTGACTTCTTTACCCTGGGGATTTAAAGCTTGTCCGGCTATCTCATCGGCTACCGTAATCAATTTACGCAGGATGCCACGATCACGCACGATTTCCGCATAGCGACGAATATTCGCTGCGGATGGAGTGTTTTGAGCCAGAGCATTCAAGTAACTCAAACCACCAGCGTCGTCTGCTTTAGCCGAAGCACTGAGGTAATCGAATACAGTGATTACGTCGGCTGGGCGCGAGGAGTTGATGAGCTTAACGATTGCCTGAAAGATTAAGCGATGATCAAAGCGATAAAAATCATCTTCGCTAATGAAGTCGGCAATGCGGTCCCAAGCGGCATTATCGAGCAACAATCCACCCAAAACTGACTGTTCAGCTTCGATGGAATGTGGAGGAACTCGGATGGAATCTAACTGAGGATCTGAAGATGGTTTCATGGTGCGCATTATACCTTTTTATTCGCTCGCAAAAGCAGAAGAAGTGTCGCAAACGAAGCATCCAAAGCCTAGAGCTTTAGAGTAGATAATGAATTCACAAGTTATTTTTATAACATCATGAAGGGCGTAAAAAAAGCCGGGAGTACCCGGCTTTTTTGATTCGATGAAGAACCAGTATTACGCTTGTTCGCCCAATACTGCAACAACAACGTCCACTACCACGTCTGTGTGCAATGCCACAGAAACAGAATGGTCACCGGTTGTTTTCAAAGGACCTTGCGGCAAACGAACTTGTGCTTTCTCAACTGCGAAGCCTTGTTTTGTCAACGCTTCAGCGATGTCGAAGTTTGTTACGGAACCGAACAAACGACCATCAACACCTGCTTTTTGAGAAATTTGAACTGTCAAACCGTTCAATTTTTCGCCTTGTGCTTGAGCTTCAGCCAATTTAGCTGCAGCTGCTTTTTCCAACTCAGCGCGTTTCGCTTCGAACTCAGCGATCGCTGCTGCAGTTGCACGACGAGCGATACGTTGTGGGATCAAGAAGTTACGAGCGTAACCATCTTTAACACGAACTACATCACCCAAGTTGCCGAGATTAACGACTTTATCCATCAAAATAACTTGCATTTTTTTCTCCTAATTTCTGTCTGCGTTATTCGATGAATTACGCTGTGTGCAAATCAGTGTATGGCAACAACGCTAAGTAGCGTGCGCGCTTCACTGCTGTGTCAACTTGACGTTGATACAAAGCTTTAGTACCAGTCAAACGTGCAGGCATAATTTTGCCGTTTTCTTGGATGAAATCTTTCAATGTATCGATGTCTTTGTAGTCAACTGCAGCTACATGACCCGCTGAGAAGCGGCAGAATTTTTTACGCTTGAACAAAGGATTTTGTTGCTGACGCTTTTGTTTCAATTTGCTTTTATCAAATTTTTTACCGAATGCCATTTTTGGCTCCTAATCTAGTAAATTTGTTTCGTTTTCCGCGACTTCAAACTCAGTCACATGAAAAACGATACTTTTGCTGTTGCGGTTCTTACGTGCTAAGAATCCTGTAAAACACATCGGCGCTCCAAGCTCTATATCCAAGAATCGTTTTGAAATTTCACCTGCGGCTATCGCAGGTATTTCAAACTCAACTTGGCGCTGGCCGCCTGCTTGTTCTTGCTTAGAATCATGTACCAACGTAGCTGTCGCGATAGGTATTCCCGCTGGGGTATAACGCAACACCGATTTCTCTACCACGGTGGCAACGACTTTAAATTGATTCACAAGCTCTTATATGCTTTTACAGTCCTTACACGCTCTTAGTCAAAATTATTAAGCTGCTGGCGCTTCAACGCGTTGTGCCTTAGCAGAATCTTCTTTCTGCACAGACTTCATCATTGGAGAAGGAGCTGTTTCTGCTTTTTTCATTTTCACTGTGAGGTGACGCAAAACGGCATCATTAAATTTGAATGCTGTTTCCAACTCAAGCAAAGTTTCAGCGTCGCACTCAATGTTCATGCAAACATAATGAGCTTTAGCCAATTTTTGAATCATGTAAGCCAATTGACGACGGCCCCAATCTTCAACGCGGTGAACTTGGCCACCACGTGTTGTTACAGTAGCTTTGTAACGTTCGATCATTGCAGGCACTTGCTCGCTTTGATCGGGATGTACGATAAATACGATTTCATAATGACGCATAATTTCTCCTTGTGGACAAAAAATATAGCCTGCCTCGGCGTCAAGACGAGTGCAGGAAGAGGACAGCCCACGATGATAACTGGTTTTCATAATTTAATCAATCACTTATGGCAAATTCAACTACGTGCAAACTTCCACATCAAGAAAAACAGAGCTAAATCTGAAATAAATGCGACAAATATAAGGAAAATAGCGATGTTTACTTGCATTTATGCATGCACTGTATAAAAATACAGTCTGCTTATATATACAGCCTATTTAATAAAAGGCCACGACATCATGCTAAAGCTCACCGCTCGCCAAGAACAAATATTAACTCTGATCAAAGATGCAATACAAAACACTGGGTTTCCGCCAACTCGTGCCGAAATTGCCAACGAATTAGGATTTCGCTCAACCAATGCCGCTGAAGAACATTTACAAGCTTTAGCTCGCAAAGGCGTTATTGAAATCTCAGCGGGAACTTCCCGTGGCATTCGCCTCTTGGACTCCGAGTTATCGAACCATATGCCCAGCATGCAAATGGCTTTGCCTCACCCTGCACTCATGCAATTGAGTTTGCCATTGGTTGGGCGTGTTGCTGCAGGCTCGCCGATCTTGGCCACCGAACATGTAGAGGCCACATATAACGTCGACCCGTCACTGTTTTCGGCCAAGCCTGATTTCCTGTTAAAAGTCCGTGGCTTGTCGATGCGCGATATCGGCATCATGGATGGCGATTTGCTGGCAGTGAAAAAGACGGACAGCGCCCGAAATGGCCAAATTGTAGTAGCTCGTATCGGCGAAGAAGTCACGGTGAAACGCTATATGAAGACGTCGCAAGGGATTGAATTACTACCAGAAAACCCAGATTTCTCACCAATCATCGTCAACGAGAGCGAGCAAGAATTTGCATTAGAGGGACTAGCAGTTGGATTATTGCGCAGCTGGTAATCACCACAAAATCAACTTCAACCGTCAAATAAAAAAAGCCCGAATTAATCGGGCTTTTTTTCGACTCGAATTACAGATATCAGGAGAGGCCTCGATGAAAGTCTCGAAGACTCTTTTGCAAGAGCCTTTCCAAACTAACACCAAAAACATTAATGCTTAATTGTGGAAGTATCAGTTGAGGCTTCCGCCTTTGCTACGGCGGGCACCGCCATTTCTTCTTCAGTCAGCGCAACAGGCTGACGCTCCAAAGCAATTTCCAAAACCTTGTCAATCCAACGTACTGGGATGATTTCCAGCTTGTTCTTCACGTTATCAGGAATATCCGCCAAATCTTTCGCATTTTCCTCTGGGATTAACACGGTCTTGATACCACCGCGGTGAGCTGCCAACAACTTCTCCTTCAATCCACCGATAGGCAAAACTTCTCCTCGCAAAGTAATCTCACCTGTCATCGCGACATCGGCACGCACTGGGATTCCCGTAAAAATAGAAACCAGTGCGGTCGTCATCGCAATACCGGCAGATGGACCATCTTTTGGAGTCGCACCTTCAGGTACATGAATATGCACATCTGTCTTCTCGAAGACGTCTGCCTTGATACCCAAACGTGCAGCACGACTACGAACAACTGTACGAGCAGCCTCAATCGATTCTTTCATCACATCGCCGAGCGTACCTGTACGAATCGTTCCACCCTTACCTGGCATTGATACTGCTTCGATCGTCAACAAATCGCCACCGACCTCTGTCCAAGCCAATCCTACCACTTGTCCAACTTGGTTTTCTTTTGTGGCCACGCCAAAATCGTAACGACGCACACCCAAATATTTATCCAAGTTTTTCGCTGTAATAGTCGCTTTCTTCTCATTCTTCTTGAGAAGAAGCATCTTCACTACCTTACGGCAGATTTTCGATACTTCACGCTCTAAAGAACGCACACCAGCTTCACGTGTGTAGTAACGGATGATGTCACGGATTGCGGATTCAGAGACATTAATCTCCTCCTCTTTCAAACCGTTATTTTTAATCTGCTTAGGCAACAAATAACGCTGTGCGATGCTTGCTTTTTCATCTTCTGTATAACCAGAGAGACGAATCACTTCCATACGATCCAGCAATGGTGCTGGAATATTGTAGGAGTTTGATGTCGCCACAAACATCACATCTGACAAATCAAAATCGACCTCGATATAGTGATCAGAAAAGGTATGATTTTGCTCAGGATCTAAAACTTCCAACAAAGCAGAAGATGGATCACCGCGGAAGTCCGCGCCCATCTTATCAACCTCATCCAACAAAAACAGCGGATTACGTACGCCGACCTTAGACAAACTTTGCAAGATCTTGCCAGGCATAGAACCGATGTAGGTACGACGATGGCCTCGAATCTCAGCCTCATCACGCACGCCACCTAAAGCCATACGCACAAACTTGCGGTTGGTCGCTTTCGCGATCGATTGACCTAAGGACGTTTTACCCACGCCTGGAGGGCCAACCAAGCACAGAATCGGTGCCTTCAGTTTGTCGACACGTTGCTGAACCGCCAAATATTCAAGAATGCGTTCTTTGACTTTATCAAGCCCATAGTGATCGTCACTCAATACTTTTTCAGCATTACTCAAGTCATTATTGACCTTGGATTTTTTCTTCCAAGGCAAATTAACGATAGTATCGATGTAATTACGAACGACCGTGGCTTCTGCAGACATTGGCGACATCATTTTGAGCTTCTTCAACTCATTCATTGCCTTATCACGCGCCTCTTTTGGCATCTTCGCCGCTGTGATTTTCTTCTCGAGTTCGTCGATATCAG
This sequence comes from Affinundibacterium nitidum, assembly GCF_014284155.1. GTDB lineage: Bacteria > Pseudomonadota > Gammaproteobacteria > Burkholderiales > Burkholderiaceae_D > Undibacterium > Undibacterium nitidum. The sequence continues at coordinate 37,744 of NZ_JACOFZ010000011.1, read as the reverse complement.
CGCCCTCTTCGCCCTCACCGAGTTCTTTCTGGATCGCTTTAACTTGCTCGTTCAGATAGTACTCACGTTGGGACTTCTCCATCTGGCGCTTAACGCGACCGCGGATACGTTTCTCAACTTGGAGAATATCGAGCTCACCCTCGAGTTGGCCGAGTAAATGCTCAAGGCGCTTAGCAACACTGAAAATTTCCAGAATCACTTGCTTTTGCTCTAACTTCAACGGCAAATGTGCGGCAATCGTATCTGCCAAACGACCTGCATCATCGATACCGGACAAAGAAGCCAAGATCTCAGGTGGAATCTTCTTATTCAGCTTCACATATTGATCAAACTGCTGAACGATCGCACGGCGCATAGCCTCGACCTCTGAATCATCACCTTCTTCGGGTGCAATAGGAGTCAAATCAGCAACAAAATGTGACTCACCATCTTGAATTTTATGAATGCGAGCACGCTGTGCGCCCTCAACAAGGACCTTAACAGTGCCATCAGGCAGCTTTAACATCTGCAGAATATTCGCGATACATCCAATTTCGTAAATATCTTCTGCCGAGGGTTCATCTTTTGCCGCTGCTTTTTGCGCAGCGAGCATGATGCACTTACCCTGCTCCATTGCAGCTTCTAGGGCTTTAATAGACTTAGGACGACCGACAAACAAGGGGATTACCATATGTGGGAATACCACGACATCGCGTAATGGCAATAATGGTAACTCTGTACGTTCTTTAATGATGGAAGTTGTCATGGCGCACCTTTTAAAAAATTTCAGTTAATAGATTGGCGCACTAGGCTAAAACTCAAGCCCGTCATCCGAAAAAAAACAATAAAAAAAAGCTACTCAGAGTGGTCTCCGGGTAGCTTTCCGATTGAAGCCGGTTTCTATTGTTTGATTTAATTGTACCGCTAATTTTGCAATTGCACAGGCAAATGAGTCAGGTACAACAAAAAAGTCAGATTTCGTCATTTTTTGATCAAAATCCGACGATTTTTATCGTTTTTTAGGCGCCTGCCACTTTTGGTTGCTCATTATAGATCAACAATGGTTTGGCACCATTCGTTATCGTATTCTCATCAATAACGACTTTGGCGACATTTTTCTCGCTTGGTAATTCGTACATCACATCGAGTAAAGCATGCTCAAGAATGCTACGCAAACCACGTGCACCAGTCTTGCGAGCAATCGCCTTCTTCGCAATCGCTTGCAAAGCTGAAGGACGAATTTCGAGCTCAGTGCCCTCCATATCTAATAGTTTTGCGTATTGCTTAATCAGCGCATTCTTTGGTTCAACCAAGATTTGAATCAAAGCAGCTTCATCCAACTCACTTAGCGTTGCTATGACTGGCAAACGGCCAACCAGTTCAGGAATAATGCCGAACTTAATCAAATCCTGCGGTTCCGCATCAAGCATCACTTGGCTTGCTGTTTTTTCAGTTTGGCTCTTCACACTTGCTGAAAAACCGATACCACTCTTCTCGGAGCGATCTGAAATGATCTTTGCTAAACCATCAAACGCACCACCACAAATAAACATAATGTTCGTAGTGTCAATTTGAATGAAATCTTGATTCGGGTGCTTACGGCCACCTTGTGGTGGAACAGAAGCCATAGTTCCTTCGATCAACTTCAACAAAGCCTGTTGCACACCTTCACCGGAAACGTCACGTGTAATCGATGGGTTTTCTGCCTTACGAGAAATTTTATCGATTTCGTCGATATACACGATACCCTTTTGCGCACGCTCAACTTCGTAGTTGCAGTTCTGCAGCAATTTTTGAATGATATTTTCGACGTCTTCACCAACATAACCTGCTTCAGTCAGCGTTGTCGCATCAGCGATCACGAACGGCACGTTCAACATACGCGCTAAGGTTTGCGCCAATAATGTTTTACCTGAACCTGTTGGACCTACCAGCAAAATATTACTCTTAGCAAGTTCAATGTCATCTTTCTTGCCTAAGTGCTTTAAACGCTTGTAGTGGTTATACACGGCCACCGCAAGAATACGCTTTGCCTTTTCCTGACCAATTACATATTGATCCAACAATTCAGTAATTTCCACTGGGGTCGGCAAATCGGTTTTCGAAGATGTAATTGGTTCGAGAGAATTAATCTCGTCGCGAATAATGTCATTACAGAGGTCGATACATTCGTCGCAAATGAAGACGGATGGACCCGCAATCAGTTTCTTCACTTCGTGTTGGCTTTTACCGCAAAAAGAGCAATACAGTAATTTTTCGCCGGAGGAGCTTTTCTTTTCAGACATAGAACTAATTATTTTATAAACGAAGTATTTGATGAACGTTATATTACTGCAAAAACCATCAAACTTGCGGAGTAGTCTGCACTATTTCAGGGGTTTTGTGAGGGAAATACGAATATGAACATCAAAGTGAGACATAAAAAAACGCCCGCATCGACAATGATGCGGGCGTCTATGATTTTGTTGAATCTTAGCTACGGTGGGTGAGTACTTGATCAATTAAACCGTATTGAGCAGCCGCTTCAGCTGACATAAAGTTATCTCGATCAGTATCTTTGGCAATCTGATCAATTGATTGCCCCGTTTTTTCAGCCAAAATACCGTTCAAGCGTTCGCGTAAATATAAAATTTCACGCGCTTGAATTTCGATATCCGAAGCTTGTCCCTGAGCACCACCCAATGGCTGATGGATCATGATGCGAGAATTCGGCAGTGAAAAGCGTTTGCCTTTCGCACCAGCAGCCAACAAGAAAGCACCCATCGACGCTGCCAAACCTGTGCACAATGTAGAGACATCCGGCTTAATGAACTGCATGGTATCAAAAATTGCCATACCAGCAGAGACCGAACCACCTGGTGAGTTGATGTAGAGAGAAATGTCCTTCTCAGGATTTTCACTTTCCAAAAACAACAATTGCGCTACGATCAAGTTCGCAGCTTGGTCTGTCACAGGACCGACCAAAAAAATTACACGTTCTTTGAGCAAACGGGAGTAGATGTCGTAGGCGCGCTCACCGCGCCCACTTTGCTCTACCACCATCGGCACCATGCCTAGCATATTTGTATCTAACGCTGAATTATGGATGATGCCTGTCATAGAATATCCTTATTGTGCTTGATTATTACCCATCAGTTCGTCGAATGGCAAAACAGAGTCAGTGACTTTTGCTTTACCTAAGACATAGTTAACGACGTTTTCTTCTAATACAAGGGCTTCTACTTCTGCCAAACGATTACGATCACTGAAATAGTACTTCACAACTTGCTGTGGATCTTCGTAGCTTTGTGCGAAATCTTCTACTTGCGCTTTAACCTGTTCAGTTGTTGCTTGCAAATTATTCGCTTTAACTAATTCAGCCAAGATCAGACCTAAACGCACACGACGCTCTGCTTGCGCATTGAACAATTCAGTCGGGAATGGAACGTCTTTCACGTTCATCCCACGCTGCGCCATATCTTGACGTGTCATTTCAGCCAAACGTTGTGCATCTTGTTCGATCAACGCGTTTGGAGCATCGAATTCAACCGCTTTCACCAAGGCATCCATGACGCTGTCTTTAGTCTTGGCTTTTACTCGGCCCTTAACTTCACGTTCCAAGTTTTCCTTGATGTCATTGCGCATTTTGCTGAGGTCACCATCTTCAACACCCAACATCTTCGCAAATTCAGCATCAACTTCTGGCAAGTGCGCCCATTCGATCTTCGTCACTGTTACTGTGAATTCTGCAGTTTTACCAGCAACATCTTTGCTATGGTAATCTTCTGGGAATGCCAACGGGAACACTTTAGATTCACCGACTTTTAAGCCCAAAGTTGCAGCCTCAAACTCAGGCAACATGCGACCTTCGCCCAAAACAAACGCAAAGCCTTCCGCCTTACCGCCCGCAAATTCAACACCGTCAATTGTGCCAACGAAATCTACTGTTGCGCGATCGCCTTTTTGTGCAGATTGATCTGCGCCACCGTCACCGTGCGCACCTTGTTCGCCCTTAACGTGGAAGTGGACGCGTTGCTTACGCAAGATATCGATCGTTTTTTCGATCTCAGCGTCAGTAACATCCGTTTTAACTTGAACAACTTCAACGCCAGACAAATCACCTACTGTCAACTCTGGATACACTTCGAAAGTTGCATCGAAAGTCAGGTAATTATCGGAATAGCTTTTCTTTGGTTCGATACGTGGATAACCAGCAACGCGCAAATTATTTTCTTGCACTGCTTGATTGAACGCGATACCAACTTTTTCGTTCAGAACTTCGTTCTCAACTTGGTAACCGTATTGTGCCGCGACCATTTTCATCGGCACTTTACCTGGACGGAAGCCAGGTGCTTTTGCTGTACGTGCACGTACTTTCAAACGTTTTTCAATTTCCGGCTGCATATCAGCGATTGGAAATGAAATCGTAATACGGCGTTCTAATTTTTCTAAAGTTTCGACTGCAGTTGCCATGAAAATCGTCCAAATAAAATAATCTGTGGTGCGAGGAGGGGGACTCGAACCCCCACACCATTGCTGGCGTCAGGACCTAAACCTGGTGCGTCTACCAATTTCGCCATCCTCGCGGGATGAAAACACTTACCGGTAGAAAAACCGGTACAAAAGCAAAGGGCGACCTAAATTTCAAGTGTCGCCCCTAACTATTGCATGTGGCATTTCAACTTCAACCAACTATTCTACTAGATTTTACTTTCTCTTGTCTCGCATTTTTATGTTGAAATTGAAAGAAGATGCGATCAAACGAGAAATGTGTTGCTTAAAGACTAGCAAATTTTCCTGCGAGAACTTTATAAGCACCACATTTCCATGGTTTATTGATTGTAACTAGGCCGCTTTCTTAATTCTGAACCAAGCAGCATACAAAGCTGGCAGGAACAATAAGGTTAGCGCTGTCGCAATGATCAAACCACCCATAATCGCGACCGCCATTGGCCCCCAGAAAACAGAACGCGACAAAGGAATCATCGCCAACACTGCTGCAGCCGCTGTCAGAATAATCGGACGGAATCGGCGCACTGCAGCTTCGACGATCGCAGTCCAAGGATCGACACCAGCCTCACGATCTTGCTCAATTTGATCAATCAAAATCACAGAGTTCCGGATAATCATTCCGAACAAAGCGATCACACCTAACTGTGCCACAAAACCAAATGGTCTTTGCAAAATCAAGAGCGCCATCGCAGCACCTGCCACACCCAATGGGCCGGTCAAAAATACCAGCACAGCACGTGAGAAACTATGTAACTGCAACATCAACAAGGTGAAAATTATAAAGATCACCAAAGGCACGTTTGCAGCGATCGATTCTTGTGCTTTACCGCTATCCGCAGCCGCACCTGCCAATTCGATCTTATAGCCCGGCAATAAAGTCGCGCGTATTGCATCTAATTTTGGATTAATTTGCGAGGATACTGTTGGCCCCTGAATACCATCGACCACATCACACTGAACCGTGACTGCCCATTCGCGCCCTTCGCGCCAAACAACACCAGGCTCCCACGCCAAAGCAATCGTCGCCACTTGTGATAAAGGTACAGTCTTACCGCTCGCCGTCGGCACATTCGCACTCGCCAGAGCTTGAACCGTAGACCGTTCATCGACTGGCTGACGTACCACGATATCAATCAATCGATTCGATTCGCGGAATTGCCCTACCGACGTTCCCGTCAAAATCGTGTTCGCTGCACGCATTACGCTTTGCGATGTAATTCCCAAAGCACGCAACTTGTCTTGATCCATATCGATACGAACCACCTTAACAGACTCGTTCCAGTTATCGTTGACACCCAAGGCGTTTGGATTCGCGCGCATCACTTCTTTAACGCGGTCAGCGACTTCACGCACCTTTGCCACTTCCAATCCTGTCACACGGAACTGCACTGGATAAGGTACTGGTGGTCCGTTCGGGAGCAACTTCACGCGGCCGCGAACTTCTGGAAAATCTTCCTTGAACGCTTTATTGATGGCTAGGCGCAGGCTCTCGCGTGCCTTCAAATCTTTTGGCAAGACCACGATTTGAGTGACGTTGGTTTGCGGGAAAATTTGATCAAGAGGCAAATAGAAACGTGGACTACCAGTGCCGACGTAACTCGTAACACTTTGCACACCCGGCTGCTTCTGGATAAACGCCTCAAATTTCTTCGCCTGCGCTTCGGTAGCCTTAAATGAGGAACCCTCTGGCAACCACAACTCGACCATTAATTCCGGACGACTTGAATCTGGGAAGAACTGTTGCTCAATGAATTTAAAGCCGAAAACGCCGAGGCCAAATACGAACAAAGTGATCGCAATCGTCGTCTTACGCCATTCGACGCACCAATTCACTAATGCACGGAAACGCGTGTAGAAAGGCGTATCGAACAATTCATGATGACCATCAGCGCCAGCATGTGGCTTTACCTTCAAGAGTAAATAGCCCAAATACGGCGTGAACAATACCGCTGCCAACCAAGAAATCAGCAACGCCAAAGCATTTACTGAAAACATAGAGAAAGTGTATTCACCCGCGGCTGACTCAGCGAGGCCAATCGGCAAGAAACCAGCGGCAGTAATCAAGGTACCTGTCAACATTGGCATCGCCGTTGACGTGTAGGCGAAAGTCGCTGCATCAAAGCGCGAGAAGCCCTCCTCCATCTTTCGCACCATCATCTCAACCGCAATAATGGCATCATCAACCAGCAGCCCGAGAGCGATAATCAAGGCCCCAAGTGAAATCTTGTGCAAATCGATATTCAAGATGCGCATAAACAAGAATGTCACTGCTAGCACCAATGGAATCGTCAAACCAACCACGAGACCTGGCCACACATCCAAGCGCCATGGTTTGGTATGCAAACCTAGCGACAGGAAACTCACGGCCAAAACAATCACCACCGCTTCAATCAAAGTGTTAACAAACTCACCCACAGATGAAGCCACGATCTTAGGTTGATCAGACACACGCTCCAATTGAATGCCTACAGGAAGTTGTGACTTGATCGAGCCAACCGTTTTTTCAAGATTCTTACCGAGGTCGATAATGTTGCCACCCTTCTCCATCGAGATGCCTAGGCCAATCACTTCTTTGCCATTGAAACGCATCTTGTCACCCGGTGGATCTTTGTATTCACGCTTAATCTTTGCGAAATCACCAAGTCGGAAGCTCGTACCATTTACGCGTAATTGTAGATTTTCAAGGTCTTTGACCGTCATCAAAGCACCCGATACTCGCACTTGAAGATTACTACTCGACGTCGTCAGTACGCCCGTCCCCTCGACGCTATTTTGTGCAGCAATTTGGGCTACGATCGTTTCAAATGACACACCTAGTTGGGAAAACTTTTTCTGGGAAAATTCAATGTTGATTTTTTCATCCTGCACACCGAACATCTCCACCTTCGAGACCTTAGAAATACGCAACAATTGCTGACGAACGAAATCAGCATATTGGCGCACTTCTTCGTAGTTGAAGCCTTCGCCAGAAATAGCGAAAATCGAACCATAAGTGTCACCAAATTCATCGTTGAAAAACGGCCCAACCACGCCCGCAGGCAGCGTGCCTCTCATATCACCAATTTTCTTGCGAACTTGATACCAAGTTTGTGCAGTTTCTTTCGGCGGAGTGGATTCACGCAACTGCAAAATAATCAGGGTTTCGCCCGGCTTAGAGTAACTGCGAATCTTATCGATATAAGGCGTTTCTTGTAGCTTCTTTTCTAACTTATCAGTAACTTGATCTGCCATTTGCAAAGCTGTTGCACCTGGCCACACTGCACGCACGACCATCGCACGGAAAGTAAATGGCGGATCTTCATCTTGACCTAGACGATTAAAGCTAAAAATTCCGCCCAATAGCAAGGCGACGATCAGATAACGAGTCAGCGGGATATGCTCCAGCGCCCACCGTGAGAGATTAAATCCCCCTGATTTTTCTTTGGATTGATCGCTCATTTGGCAGCTCCAGCAGATGCGCTAGCTGCTCCACTCGCTTTTGTGCACTGTTCAGAACCAAGAATTGTCACTTTCTGTCCTGGCTTCAACAAATTCACACCAGCAGTTACCACAGACTGACCTGGAGTTAAGCCAGTAGCAATCAACAAGTCTTCATCAACAGTGGAACCAACTTGAACAGGTGCTAAGCGTACAGCACAGTTTTCAACCACCCAGACTGAGCTCGCCGCTTTATCTTGAAACAAGGCGGTTAGAGGTAGGCGGATCATAGCGTGAGGATTTTTCATACCAAAGGATGCATTTGCCGTCATTCCCAACTGAATGCCTTTAGCGCTTGCTGGAAGAGCCAACTTAGCGGTAAAAGTTCGCGTCACCGGATCTGCAATTGGCGACAACTCACGCAACTTTGCAACGATCACTTCGCCTTTATTCGCCCACAAACGTACGTTCACATCTTTCATTTGGCGAATAGAGTTAATTCTATCTTCTGGGATACCAATGACCATGTCCAACTCGCCTGCTTTTGCCACGCGCACAACGGGAGTGCCTGCGGCAACGACTTGACCAACCTCGGCGTCGATTCCTGTTACCACACCATCCACATCAGAGACTAGCGTGCTGTAAGAAGTTTGATTCGATTGATTCGACAAACCGGCTTTAGCTTGTTCATAACTGGCCTGCGCCGCTTTATACGCCGTCTCTTTGGCATCAAGCACAGCTTGCGCCACAAAATTTTTCTCACGCAATTCTTGGTAACGCTTGTACTCCGCTTTCGTCAAATCACGATTACTCTCTGCCGCCATCAACCCAGCTTTCGCTTGCGCCTGACCTAACATGAGATCTTGAGGGTCGAGCTGCATCAATACCTGTCCGCGCTTTACTATCGTGCCAACATCCACTTTTCGAGCGATAATTTTCCCCGGCACGCGGAAGCCAAGGCGTGATTCTACTTTCGCACGAATTTCACCTGAGAACTCCGCTTGAACTTCACCGCCTTCCAAGGCTGCGGTCATCACGCGCACTGGACGAATGTCTTCTGTTTTCTCAGCTGGCTTACTGCAAGCAGCTAGTGCCATAGATAGGTTCAATAGCAAAGTCGGAAGTAGGTATTGAGAGCGTGTCGATGCTTTGACCGAACGCATAACTGGAGATTGATTTAAAATTAACACGAAGATTTCCTTTACTAATGCGGCACAACAGTGAAAGCCAAGCGGAGGAACCATCGATAGCGGTATTGAAGCCGACCAGACAAAAAAGAACACCAGTCACTATCGTTCGCTGCTTAGATCCCGAATATATATCACGCGTTTATTTCTGTATGTCAAAAGTTTCGCCTTGATTGATACAAAACTCAGGCAAATTAATAACTGACTCGCGGGTAAGTAATTATAATGACGAAAGTTTTATTTGCCAATGACTTTTGAGTCATTTATTTTTAAGTGCTTTTATGACAATTAGTCACTACGAAAATTTTCCTGTCGCATCTTGGTTGATGCCAGCGCATGTCAGACCCGCTGTACGAACGGTGTATGCGTTCGCACGCAGCGCGGATGACTTTGCTGACGAAGGGAATATCAGTGACGAGCAAAGGCTTGAGCTTTTGAACCAATATGAGTATGAATTAGACGCCATTCAGGAGCAGCGTCCAATCACTTCGCCTTTATTTCAAGACTTAGCGAAGGTGGTTGAACAATACGAGATTCCTTTGCAACTATTTCGAGATTTACTTTCAGCGTTCAAACAGGATGTCGTTACCAAGCGTTATACGGACTTTGAAACTCTACTCGATTATTGCCGTCGATCTGCCAACCCCGTTGGCAGAATCATGTTGCGCTTATTTTCGCAAGATAGCGCCTCACAACTAGTACGTTCAGATCTGATTTGTACCTCACTACAACTAATCAACTTCTGGCAGGATGTAGCAATCGATCTCGACAAATCAAGAATTTATCTGCCTCAGGAAGACATGCGGAAGTTTGACATCGACGAAAAAAAACTCGATCTCAATTACAATCGCGACGCATGGCGAGCGTTAATGCAGTTTGAAGTCGATCGCGCGCGGCAGATGATGATAAATGGATCGAGCCTAGCGTTAGAACTGCCTGGACGATTTGGCTTTGAGCTAAGAATGATCGTTCAAGGCGGATTGCTCATTCTCGACAAATTAGAGAAGATCGATTTCGATGTTTTCAATAAGCGACCGACTATCAAAAAAATCGACGCAGCCCGTTTGATGTGGCGCAGTCTCAAGATGTAACTCAAATTAAAGAAACACGTGAAACCAAGTAAGCACACCATTCAAGAGTATCAAAAGGTCCAAGCTGCAGCGAAAGCAGTATTAAGAGATCTGCCGTCGCAACTGAGTTTAGAAGATACCGAAGCGACTATCGCCGTGAAAGCAGCGCAAATGCTCGCCGCAGCGGGCTATCCTGACACTTGGTATTATGAATGCCCAGCACAAGTATTACTTGGAAGCAGAAGTTGCCTGTCAATTTCAGGCAAATCCTATTTACCCCATAATGAAATTATGGGCGGTACCAATCTCGTCAGCATTGACCTGAGCCCTAGAAAAGGCGAGGTTTGGGGCGACTACTCTCGCACTTTTGCTTTTGAATTAGGTGCTTGGGTTGAGCACCCCAAAACCCGCGAATACCAAAATGGATTTCAATTCCAACAGCACATTCATCAAGAACTGATGCATTGGTTGAAACCACATCACACTTTGCATCAACTGTTTGAATGGGCGAATGTAAAGATACGCGAAAAAGGATTTGTGAATTTAGACTTCCGCGGCAATGTTGGGCATAGTCTAGCGAATTCTCGTGATGAACGACATTTCATACAAGCCGACGACCACACTGCTCTCGGTGACATTGCCTTTTTTAGCTTCGAGCCATTCGTCAGAGTAAAAGGCGGTCATTGGGGGTTTAAACATGAAGACATCTACTACTTCGATGATAGTGACTGCCTGCAGTTACTCTAGCCCCAGCAATGAAAAAGCCAGGCACTAGACCTGGCTTTTTTTGATGGATCAATACGATTACCCTGCAACGCAAGTAACGGAAATCGCAGAAGCTGGTGTTGGATTGGCTAAAGATGCAATACCTTTACCGTTATTCACAGTACATTTTTGTCCCGTTGGCTGCGTAGCCACTTGAACGTCATAGGATTGGCCATCGGCTAGGCTAAACAAGAAAGTAAAGACGCCATCAGCCAATAAATTATAAGTGTCGTTTGTATTGTTTGTAAGGGTCAACAAGGTGTTTGCCTTCAGTCCACTCAAAGTTCCGCCGATAGGAACACCAGCAAAGCAGTTCACTCCCACATTAGTGGCAGGACTCGCAAGACTCGCTGTGCCACTGCCATTCGTCACCGCACAAACCTGTCCAGCTGGTGGTGAAGCGACTTCGACTTTATATGTCTGGCCGTCGACTACATATCGTGCCAAGCTAAATGGACCATTCGCCGTCAAGGTCGTACGATAGCTAGTATCTCCATTTACGGCCAAAATCAAGCTCGCTGAGCTTGGCAAATTCGTCAATGTCCCGCCCAATTGCACATTTGGTACACATTTCACATCGATGTTCGTGACTGGAGTCTCACCTCTCATTGTCCCGCTTCCATTCGCTACTGTACAGTTCACTGGATTGGGCTGCGTCGCCACAGAAATACTGTAAGTGCCGTTGCTCGCAACACGAAATGAAAACTCGCCATCGGCAGACAAAGTTTTTGTATAGTTAGTTTCATTCTTCAAAACTATCGTACTTCCTGTCGTCAAACCAGTCACTTTTCCACCGACCGTGGTATAGACGAAACCACCGCAGCCAACCAAAACTAGCCCGACTAGAGCACCAAGCAAACCTGTTTTTTTATTCAATTTCATCAAGATATACCTACCTTAAAAGTACGAGTCGAACGCCAAAAGCCGACAGTAGTGCGGCTCAATAAAATTTGATTACAAAGAATCTCATGTGATGATTGGCCGTTCCGCAATCACTGCAGAGCCCGCATTGTACAACAAGCAGCGCTCAACATTCATGCATTTTCTTGTAATGAAATGTAGCCGATTAGAGGACCAGCGGAACCATAGTACAGGGATTAAGGACCGACAACTTCGCAATCAAATTTGTACTCTGGGGCCGAACCAGTTAGCATAACGCCTTAATTCATTGCACAAAATCAATTTTCAGCATGTCACCAGACGAATACTGCCAACAGAAGGCTGCTGCGAGCGGCTCTAGCTTTTATTACAGCTTCCTCTTTCTCCCCAATGAAAAGCGTCGGGCGATCACCGCTCTTTACGCCTTCTGCCGCGAAGTTGATGATATCGTCGACGATTGCAGCGACGAACAGGTAGCGAGAACGAAACTCGCTTGGTGGCGCAAAGAAGTACAAGCAATGCAGCAGAATGCGCCGACACACCCTGTCACAACAGCACTTTTACCACATATGCAGATCTATCAATTAGATCATGCCCACCTGATTGCTATTATCGACGGCATGGAGATGGATCTGAATCAAAACAGGTATTTAGATTTTATCGGCCTTCAAAAATATTGTTGGCATGCTGCAGGCGTGGTTGGCATCCTCTCCGCTAGTATCTTTGGCATTAAGAAACCCCAGACCAAACAATTTGCAGAGAGACTCGGCTTAGCGTTTCAGCTCACGAATATCATTCGCGATGTTGGAGAGGATGCACGTAAAGGAAGAATCTACCTTCCGGTCAATGAGCTTCAACAGTTTTTCGTACCAGCCAGTGATATTTTGAACGCCCGTCACACGCCGGCATTTGAAGCGCTGATGCAGTTTCAATACGAACGCGCTCAAAAGACTTATGAAGAGGCCTTTGCCCTTTTGCCTGCAGAGGATAGACGCGCACAACGCACTGGCCTCATCATGGCTGCAATCTACCGGGCTCTACTAGAAGAAATCAAAGCAGATCAGTTTCAAGTACTCAAGCAAAGAATTTCTCTCACCCCCATACGCAAGCTCTGGCTTGCGTGGATCACGTATATTCGGGGCTAACCGAAACAAAAGCAGGCTATGGCAAAAAGTAAGTCGGCATCACGAAAAATAATCGCTGTCGTAGGTGGCGGATGGGCGGGTGCAGCTGCTGCGGTCAGTTTGGCGAAAAAAAACCATGAAGTTCATTGGATAGAGTCAAGCCGCCAACTGGGTGGTCGTGCGCGTGCAATCGAACATAATGGCAACATACTGGATAACGGCCAACATATCCTTTTGGGTGCGTATAGCTCTTGCCTTGCATTATTCAAGATACTCGGCATTAAGCTCGAAGACAATTTTCTACGTCTTCCTTTGCAAATGGTCTACCCCAAACAAAGCGGTATGCATTTTGTGGCTCCAAGGCTCCCTGCCCCGCTTCATCTGGCGCTCGCTTTGTTTAGAGCGCAAGGCTTGACTCGCGCCGACAAAATGGTATTAGCTCGTTTCTCGACGACTGCTCGTTGGATGGATTGGCAATTGAATGTGGATTGCAGCGTTTCGGAGCTTTTACAGCGCTATGAGCAAACTGATCGTCTTATTCAATTAATGTGGAATCCGCTTTGTATCGCGGCGCTTAACACGCCACCAGAACGCGCCTCAGCGCGTGTTTTTCTTGCTGTGTTGCGTGACAGTTTAGGTGCCAAACGTAGTGCCTCAGACATGCTGCTACCAACGTCAGACCTGACCTCATTAATGCCGCAAGCAGCTGCCCAATATCTTCTTACTCACGGCGGACAAGTGCATCTCGGTACTGCTGTTCAAGATCTTGATGGCGCAGACGATGGGCAGTGGCGCCTAGTATCAACCTCACCAGAACTTAATGCCATGGCATTTGATGGCATCGTGCTAGCAACACCAGCTGAAATCAGCAAACGCTTCTTAATAAAGTTAGCAAACAAAGCTTCAAAGCAAGATGTGCCAAGTCTCGAATCGACCGATCAAGCTTTCGGTGTTCCTCGACCAATTGAGTTTCCGCAGGACTTCAATTACGAGGCCATTACAACGTGTTATTTGCAGTACGGACCAACGCTCAGGCTTGAACGCCCTTTCTTTGCTTTAGTTGACAATCCCATGCAACAACATTGGGGGCAATTTGTTTTTGATCGTGGCCAACTGCATCGAGACCAACAAGGTATGTTGGCCGTTGTTGTCAGTGCTGCGGCGGAAGCAGTCAACATTGAGCGAGAAACCTTAGCCACTCAAATTGCCGCTCAGCTTGCGCAAGTCTTGCAACTGCCAGAATTGGCACATCCAGTGTGGCATCAAGTGATCAGTGAAAAACGCGCCACATTTAGTTGCACACCAAACTTGCAGCGTCCCACCAACCTAACCACACGTGCTGGTCTGGTGCTTGCCGGAGATTACACCGCCTGCGATTACCCAGCCACTCTAGAATCTGCAGCACGTAGTGGTATTGCTGCAGCTCAACTACTGCTCTGAAATTACTTTTCAGAACTCAGTAATTTCCCTGATAACGAGCGGTAAATTTCTGCATTGCTCGTCCTGACCAAAAAGTGAACACTAAGCTCCGACTAGCTTATTGTTGCGTCAAAGGGAGACATCAATACGCTTAGTCATTTCATTCAGAATCGAGCGCTTTAACACTCTTTTTGCTCGATTCAAATTGTATTGACACTTCTTGAAGAGAGCGATTATGCCCCGACGTTTCAGTATTCCAAGCCGTAAGACTCTAATGCACCTAGCGATTAGTAGCACCTTGTGCGCATTTTCATTACCTTTGTTAGCACAAGAGAGTGCGAACAATACCGGTAACGAAAAAATAAAAAAACAAGATAAAGATAGCTTGCAGGAAGTGATTGTTACAGCCACACGGCAAGCTAGCTCACTACTCAAAACGCCTGTTGCCGTATCTGCGATAACACAAGAGAGCCTCAGCCGCGAAGGCATTACTGATGTACGTGGGCTATCTGGAATAATTCCGAACCTACAATTATCAACGGGTGCAGACTCAGGTGTGCAGATCAGTATCCGCGGCGTGAGCTCCAACAACTTCACTGAAATCGGTGACCCAGCCGTTGGCTTGCACGTTGCAGGTTTGTATTCACCTCGCCCACAAGGCGCTATGGCCCTCATGTTTGACCTTGATCAAGTCGAAGTCCTGCGAGGTCCACAGGGCACACTCTTCGGGCGCAACTCGACTGCTGGCAGCATCAACTTAATTCCAGCAAAACCAGATTTCGGTGGTACCTACGGGAGCACCAATGTCGAGCTAGGAAACTATCGCCAACGTCAAGTCAACATCATCCAAAATATAGCGGTCAATGATACTCTGGCGTTACGAGCAACATTAATGAACGTAAAGCGCGATGGGTGGATCAATCAGGCACAAGATTTTACCGATGTGAACATCCCCGACCATGGCTTCTTCGCCGATGGTATTCCCGACGTCGACCAACGACACAATCAAAAAGTTCAGCGCAAAGACTTTTACAATAATAAAAATGAATGGGCCGCTCGTCTTGCAGCTCGTCTCAAACTCAGTCCAGACTTGCAATGGCAATTATCATATGAAAAATTTCAAAACAATGGCGCGGGCGATATTGGTTTAAAGGATTGCGAGCAAGCGGCCGGCACACGGTTCGCCTGTACTGGCGGCAAATGGGACATTAAAATCAATGTGCCAGGTAAAATCGATATGTCAATTGATACCGTGCGTTCTGGCCTCACTTGGAATCTCGACAGCAAAAATACGATCGAATACGGTTTCGCGTATGCTGATCAAAGGCGCAAACAACAGAGCGACGATGACTCGGGCTACCACCCTATCGTTAGTCACGACACAGCGACTCTACCGCTTTCAGCTGATGGGGACTGGGGCGTATGGCCTGTAATCGATAATTCTTCACTTACGCTCGATTCGAAATACGTATCGACGGTACACGATGTGCAGTTTAAGCACAGCGACAACGATCTCAAATACGTGTTCGGTGCTTTTTGGATGCATGAGAAAAACCAGATCAACTATGCGCAAGAGTTTCTGGTCAATGCACCTTTTGGTTTCCCGATCAGCCAGTATTACCAGCAGCCGAATCGTCAAATTGATGCCAAAGCCATTTACGCCCAAACAGATTGGCAATTCATACCGACTTGGACTGCCACTTTAGGTGCCCGTTTTAGTCGTGATAGCAAAGATGATCAAGGCGGGAAAGTATATGGTGGATGGGACGCCACTTTACCTGCTTACTACAACGGACTATTTCATCCTGGCACACCAGGCGCCATCGGGTTTAAAGCCCACAACAGTGCCAACTTGAACAATCAAATGGGAGCCTTCGCTGGACCTGATGCCTATAATGAATACGGCCCACCGGCCCAAAATGATCATGCACAGAGTTGGAAGAAACTCACCTATCGCATTGGACTGATGAAAGATATCAGCCCGAATGAAATGATCTACACCTCTCTTTCCACAGGGTACAAATCGGGCGGCTTTGGCGATAAAGACGATCGTTGCGGTGGCAAAGAATGCATCGATGGACCGAGTGGACCACAGTATAGCTTCTTCGCTTATAAACCGGAGACCGTCACCAATTTTGAGCTCGGCTACAAAACAAAAATGCTCGATAACCGAATGAACGTGCGGATGACAGGCTTCTATAGTCAGTACAAAGACATGCAAGTTACTGGTGATTTCTTCTCTGCTAAAGTCAAGCATAACGGTCCTTGTCCTGAGGACAATCCCAACTGCGACATCGTCAGCAAATGGCAGACAACGAATGTTGGTGTGGTCGATATTTCAGGACTTGAATTGGAGCTCGACTATAAACCTTGGGGCGGAGCACGCCTAATGGGATTCTTCTCATACCTCAACACGAAAATGAAAGACTATCCGTCTTTCAGTGATGGCTGGGGCTGCGGTGTACGCGAAGAATTTGGCGCTGTTTCATGTCCTGATTTTTATAGCGGCACAGATCGCACTTTGGCAGGTCGTCGGATTTATGACATCACAGGCAATCATCTGCCGCTATCGCCTAAGTTCACATTTGGTTTCAATTTCTCGCAGGAATTTGGATTAGAGAATGGCTATACCTTAACACCATGGCTTGCCTTGAAATGGCAGGACAAGATGTATTTCACGCTTCGTAATTTCGATAACCCACATTTATCGGACGCACAAAAAGCCTATAGCAAGATTGATGCAAGTGTACGACTAACCTCTCCTGATCGTCGCTGGTATGCAGAAGCCTACGTGCTCAACCTTGCGAACACGATGACTAAAAACAGCGCGGGCGATGCAGGTGGGTTTATCAAAGCCACTTGGAATGATCCACGCATGTTCGGTATCCGCTTGGGCATAGACTATTAATGAGAGTAGATCTTCCCCCAGGACCTTCCTCCGTTTGAGCAATGACAGATCATCCCCCCATGGTTTGTTCTCAAAGGACGCAAGCTACACCTTAGTTGATCGAGGTCCGCTTTATCGCCCTTGCAATCCAAGAGGCTTGGTACTGGCTTTCGCGGCAAACTGCTCAGCAAGTTTGCCGCTTTTTTGTTTAATAAAAGTAACACAAATCGCGGGTTCAATCACCTTTACTAAGATGCATTCAATTCGCCAATCGATTGCTTTACCAAGCCTAGCTGCCAATGTTAAATTAACAGATGATTTAACATCATCAACACTTTCACATTCGCAAACCATCCGGGTCACGCCAAGCTCTATGCGATTTCTACCATCCCGCTCTTTGAATAGTCGTTGGCTTTGGGCCAGTTTGGCGCTGTTTCTTACAACAGGTCTTTTCGTACTCAGCACGATTGGGTGGAATTGGTATGCTGACCAACAAGCCTCCAATGCTAGGCAGTCTTCACTAGATCTGCTTTGGATTGAACAAACCATTACCAACAAACTTGAAACCCATCGAAGTATTCTGCAGAATTGGGGCGAAGACATTCAGTCACACAACGATCAAAGTCATGCCGAATTTTTACGACGCATCGACGCTTTAATTAAAGAAAATCGCGCGATTCTTGCTATTGAATATATCGATCGAGACCAGCGACGCGTGCTCGGACTACCCATATATGAACAGCGTCCCGTACAACTCCCCCCCTTGAACGACCCCTTAATTCAAGAAGCCTTGAGCAAAGCACATGGTTTAAAACAAGCGAGCTATAGTAACGTCATAGAACAATTTGCGCCGTTATGGGTACTTGTCGTTCCACTCTACAGTGAAAGTCGCCTCTTAGGCGACGTCATCATTACCTACGACCTCGATAAGTTACTTACCCAAGAAGTTCCCTGGTGGTTTGTCCAGCGTTACAACTTAAATTTAGTCGACAAAGAGAACAAACAACTTTCACCTAGCGATAGCGGCACCGTAGAACATCAAGGCGATGTGAATCGTCTTGATTTTGGTGGGATTCATAGCGGACTTAGTTTAAAAACCAGTGTGCGCGAAAAACGTTTTGCTGAGTGGCTCTTGCCTAGTTTAGGTTTAGCAGTCGTCGTATTTGGGGCATTGATTGCATGGTTATTGCACGTGCTGCGAAGGTGGTTTCAGGAACGCAGTCGTGCGCGACAAGCACTACGTGAACGCGACGAGTTACTTCAACATACTGCGCGCCTGTCGAGTTTGGCGGAATTTGCATCTGGTATCGCACATGAACTGAATCAACCTTTGGCAGCAATTGCGAATTATTCAGCTGCCATCGAAAGCTTCATGAATACACCAGAACCACCTTGGCCAAAGATTGAACATGCTTTAAAAAAAATGGGTGAGGAATCACGTCGTGCAGGGAAAATTATGCATAGTATGCGAAATTTCATTCACAAGCATAGCGCACCATTTGAACTACGTGAGCTCCATCATCTCCTAATCGATGCGATCGAACTCGTACAAGATCTCGCGCGCAGAAACCATATCGGCATCGAAATCAAGCAAGAATGTGCCGCGATGCCAATTGAATGTGACCCAGAAATGCTGAAACAAGTATTCTTCAACTTATTGCGCAATGCAATCGAAGCTATGGCAGGAATCGGATTGGGAGGTAATATCACTTGCGTCCTCCAAGAAGACGAAACAGCCTATATCATCCAAATACTCGACAGTGGCCCAGGATTGTCTGAGCCTGATAAACTATTTCAGGCGTTTTACACCAGCAAGGCTGATGGTATGGGCTTAGGTCTCGCGATCTGCCGTACAGTCGTCGAAAACCATGGCGGACGTATCACCGCTAACAATTACACCGATCCGACGCTTGACAATACCAAAGAAAATACGGGCGCCAGCTTTACGATTCGCCTTCCGAAAACGACCGCCCCATTAGTACCGTCAGGTGTGCTATCAGTCGCCATCTCTAATTGAAATGAATATGTCCATGAATCCTGCAACTTTAGAGAGTCAAAGCAGTCAAGCATGTGTCGCCATCATCGACGATGATAGCAGCGTCAGAAACTCACTCGCCATGCTCCTCGAAACTAAGCAATGGCACAGTGTAGAATTCGAACGAGCCCACGACTTCTTATCAAATGCCAAGCTTACAGACTTTAATTGCTTAGTGGTCGACGTACGCATTCCTGAGATGAACGGACTAGAACTATTTGACGAGCTTTTACGCCGTAGTAAACAACAGCATCAATATCTGCCACCTGTAATTTTTCTGAGTGGGCATGGTGATATCCCCTTAGTTGTGCGGGTACTAAAGCAAGGTGCAGTCGATTTTCTTGAGAAACCTGCCGACCATCGCAGTCTCTTGGATGCGATAAGCCGCGCCTTACAAACGGATGCAAGAGAAAGAGAAAATTTCCAGAGCCAAGCAGCGATTTTGAAAGAGATTGCAGAGCTAACCCAACGTGAACGCATGGTACTCACGGAGGTCGTGGCAGGTTATCTCGGCAAACAGATCGCTGACCATCTCAATATCAGCCCCAAAACAGTGGAGGCTCATCGCTTACATATCTGCCAAAAGCTTAATGTCAGAACTAGTATGGAGTTGGCGGCAAAACTGAGAGATATCCCGCCTAGTCTATGGCAATCGTTCTAAGGATTTTCCTTCAAAATACGATCTGCCTCATTTGCCGCTTGGTCTAAAACTCGCTTAAGAGATAATGCACCTAATTTGTTTGAATCACTGCCATCATTTGTTTTCATACTTACCGCCTGTGCGATATGGGTGCGGAACACCGTTTCTAATTTACCCCAAGCAGGTAGCACTGGATAATGGCGTCCCAATTTCACTTGTGCTATGAAATCCGCATAATGTGGCATTTGTTGAAGTATAGGGTCATCCAGAGCATCCAATCGTGCTGGTAACATACCTGACAATGTACTGTACTTAATTTGTGCTTCGCGCGACACTAAAAATTGCAATAGCTTCCAAGCCTGTTCTTTGTTTTTAGAAGACTTCATTACCGCTAAGTTAGAGCCAGAGAAAAAAGTTTGATTTCCCTTAATACCTGCAGGGTACGAAGCGACGCCGAAGTTCCTCGCCGTTACTGACTCCCGCTGACCGCCTTTTGCCTTATCTGTGCTCAACATTTTCAAGACCCAAGGACCGCTAAAAATCACTGCATATTCTCCCTTGAAGAAGCCTGCTTCAATTTGCGCAGAATCCCTCTCCAATGCCGATGCAGGTACGATTCCTTCATCGGCAAAACTTTTGAAATAGCGTATTGCTTGCATCGCTTCTGGAGAGTTTATAATCGCTTTCGTTTGATCTGCGTTCAGGAAATCACCGCCAGCATTCCAAATCCACGGTGCTAAATTATGCAGAATATCCCAGTCATTCTTACCAGGATAGCCAAACGCGCCAACAAGTTTTCCATCTAGCTTAATTCCCTTGAGTTTCTGCATCGCTTGTTTGAAACTTCCCCAATTGGCAAAAGCTTCATTGGGGCGAATTCCCGCGTGTTGAAACAAGTCGCTACGATAAAAAGCTACTCGCGCACCAGCATACCAAGGGATTGCATAGATCTGGCTATCGTTCAAACGATGCGTGCTCCCCCATAGAGCTGGGAAAAATTGTTTAGCACCACCGACTAGGCCTTGAACGGTACTTGGCACAGGTTCTAACGCACCTTTTGCCGAAATCGCTGTAACCCAAGTACTACCCAATTCAAGCAAATCGGGGCCTTGTCCAGACTCCGCTGCAGCATTGATACGCGCCCACGCTGACTCCCAATTTAGCACCGTTACATTGACTCGTAGTGATGGATTGGCCTGCAAATAAGGACGCAAGATATCTTTCATATCTTGTTGCGGCTGCGCAGTAGTCGACATTACCCATACATTTAATTCGTTCGCTTGGGCGCAGGTATGCGCGCCAAGGATAGCTAGCCCAAGAAACATTCTCACAAGGAGGATGTAAAACCTAAAAGCGGAACCAAAAGTAAAGATCATATTAGCGCGATGCTTTCCGAATATAGAAAATGTCTAACAAGTGATGTGATTGAACACTGCCGAGTAGATTTAGATAATAGGTAAATTCCCTTATCCTGGAAAGTAGATCTCAGCATAGTCAAACTGCAGCCGTTCCATTAAAGTAAGCCTTAACATCAATCACTCATGTTGAGAAAGCATACTCAATGATAACAACCCAATCTAGCGATTCGCCGATCAAATCAGCTCGTATTTTATCGATCGACGCGTTTCGAGGCATCACCTTTTTTCTAATGGTTATTGTCAATGAGCTACATGGTATCAGTGGAATCTCCGCATGGCTCAAACACATGCCTGCAGAGGTTGATGCTATGAGTTTTCCCGATGTGGTATTCCCAGCCTTCTTATTCATCGTAGGAATGTCAATTCCATTCGGCATCAAAACTAGAATCAGCCGAGGAGAAACTTCTAGGCAAATCATTCAACACATCTTCGCTAGAGCCCTCGCCCTGATCACGATGGGACTCTTCATGGTTAATGCGGAATCGGGCTTCGATGAAAGTAAAATGCTGATACCGATCGCAACCTGGTCCATGCTTTCATACCTCGCGTTTATGATGATATGGGGTGTATATCGTTTCGACAATCCGGTTTGGAATCGAACTGGCAAACTCGCAGGCATGCTTTTGCTGTTGATATTAGCGGCTTGCTATCGAGGTGACCAGAATAACTCTTGGATGAGCGTTCAATGGTGGGGAATTCTTGGTTTAATCGGCTGGGCCTACTTGCTGAGTAGCTTAATCTTTCTATTGAACCCAACGCGAATTTTTCCTTTGCTAATCGCGATTCTCATTTGCACCGTCTACTATGCCCTCAGTCACTCTACTTTTAGTACGCTGCATCTGGGATTTCGCTTCCTGCTGAGTCAAGATGCACATGCAGCCCATACCACGATCGTACTATCGGGGCTCGTTTGTAGCATGATCTTTTTTGATGGCGCCATCTCCACTACTATCCAAGGACGTTTTATTAAGGCCGTATCGTTCGCATGTTCCTTAGCCCTCTCGGCAGCGCTTCTGCGTCCCTATTTCGCTATTTCGAAAATCTATGCAACACCAAGCTGGTGTTTTTATTCGGCTGCTATCTGCGTCGGTTTTTTTTCGGTCTTGTATTATTTGATTGATCTCAAAAAACTTCACAGTTGGATATCCCTTTTTGAACCTGCGGCAGTCAATCCCTTAGTTTGCTATCTGATCCCTTTCATCGTTGAAGCAATTTATGGGATGACGGGATGGCACTCTCCACTTCATCAATTGACTGGGGCGATAGGAATATTGGCATGCGTGCTATATGCTGCATTCATCTTTACCCTAGTTGCTGTACTTAACCGGTTTAATTTCAAAATGCGTTTTTAAGGCCTATCTTTCTCTTTTAATAAAATTTCGATCTCACGATTCGACGTACTATCAAGAATTTTTTGCAAAAGAACACAACGCAAACGAGTATATGCCAATGGCTTGCAGTGCCTACAAATTAGGCAATGCTAAAAATAATGATATAATGCAACACTCATTTCGCAAATTCATGTGAAATCTTGTTTGTATTTGTCGTATCAATGCCTAGCACATGAGTTTATAGTGACCGTGGTACGTTGACGGCTTTCGCTCGTGATTATGCTCAAATTTACTAATTTCCTACTATCTTTTCTCTCTAAGGGAACTTCATCTTCACCAGATGAAGGCGCACGCTTGTTCATGCAAACCGCATTCAACGAGATGCTTGAGCACAATCGTCAGCATGCGGCAAACTGGCAGTATGGTAAGGAGACTGGTTGGACCGCAGATCTCGACGCTGGGGTCATCGTTTTCAAGTTCGCAGGAGACCGAACGGCGACCTGCCACTTTCAAAGTGTTGGCATATATGATGAGACTAGCGGCAGCTTCACTTGGGCATGGGCGCAAAAAAGTCTCAGCAAAAATCAACAGATTCACGCAAAACAGGCACGCAATTGGGGACGTTTCCACCGTCACCCCTTATTCCTCACAGGCACTGTGAAGTGCAGCATGGCCGATGCTTGGAATTTAGCAGCCGTAACTCGAACCGTATCGGAGGCCAAGAGCATCTATCGTGGGCGTGTGGGCAGCAAGTATCTGTTCATGACCACCGATGATTTGCAAATCGACGCGAGCCCGACTCATACGGACTGGGCAAAAGGCAGACGCAAACCTTCTTGGTAAGTATCGACAGGTACTACATCACTTTTCGAATCACAAGGACTTTCCTACGCCATCGTGAGTTTCCAAATAAGAACTAAATGACAATCTTTAGAAAGTATTTTCTAAAGAACTCGCTTGACCGTGAGTTCATGTTTTTCTATGATAACGAGTAAATGACCAACGGTCATTTCTTTTTACAAGAAAAATGACCTCTGGTCATTTAATTTTCAAACACAAATGACCATCAGTCATTTAAAATTCAATGAAGTGAGGATAGTAAAATGAAAGACTTAACAAACACCTGGGCATTAGTCACTGGAGCTTCAAGCGGATTCGGTATCGATTTCGCCCATTTACTGGCTGAACGCGGTTCAAATTTAGTATTGGTTGCGCGCCGCATCGAACCGATGCAAGAACTCGCGGCACAACTCGAACATCGATATGCTGTGAAAGTAAAAGTACTGGGGCGAGACTTGAGCACCACGGAAGCAGCATCGGAACTAAAGCAAACCCTCGATGCACAAGGAATACGAATTACGACGCTCATCAACAATGCCGGCTTTGGCTTATTTGGTGAGTTTCTCGATCAAGCCTTGAGTAAAACGGAAGAGATGCTCAAGCTCAACATGTTCTCCTTAACAGCCCTTACCCACGTATTCGCCCAAGATATGAAACAACATGGAGGTGGGAACATTTTGCTAGTCGCCAGTATCGGTGCCTACCAAGCCACGCCTACTTATGCGGCCTATTCGGCTTCCAAAGCCTATGTGCTGTTGTTTGGCGAAGCGCTACATCATGAGTTAGCCAAGCACAACATCAAAGTAAGTGTGTTATCTCCTGGTATTACGGCAACCAGTTTCTTACAAGTCTCAGGACAAAAAGCAACGCTCTATCAACGCATGGTGATGATGCAATCCAAACCCGTTGCAGCGATAGGCTTGAAAGCCCTTTTTGCAGGAAAAGCGAGTGTAGTACCAGGCTTAATCAATAAGTTGACGATCTTCTCAAATCGTTTTGCATCGCGCAGCATTCAAACCAAATTAGCTTATCTCTTAATGAAAAACTAAAGAAGGAGTGGCGATATGAAATGCCTAATACTTGGCGCGACAGGACTTGTCGGGCAACAGTTGCTGCAACAAGCGCTAGAAGATACTACGATCAGCGAAGTGATCGCACCAACGAGAAAACCATTGCCGCCTCACGCGAAGTTAAGGAACCCTATCGTCGATTTCGACAATCTTCCCCTAGACGCGTCGTGGTGGCAGGCAAATGTTGCCCTCTGTGCGCTCGGCACCACGATGAAGATCGCAGGAACTCGCGAGGCATTTTGGACCATTGATCACGACTATGTCCTACGGGCAGCAAGTATCACCAAAGACGCGGGGGTATCAACATTTGTGTACAACTCATCGCTGGGTGCCGATGCAACTTCAGGTTCCTTCTATTTGCAAGTGAAAGGCAAAGTTGAGGCGGATTTAGAAAACCTAGGTTTTGCCAAACTCGGTATTGTCCGCCCTTCTTTTCTTGATGGCGGACCTCGCCCCGAAAAACGACAAGGCGAAGCGATCGCCATTTTCTTGGCCAAGATGCTTGCACCACTCTTGCCCCTGCGTTATCGTGCGGTGAGTACCACCAAAGTGGCGAGCATGATGTGGGCACTAGCTAAGTCTGATGTGAAAGGAAAAGTTGTGATTGAATCCGACGCAATCTATACGCAAACAAAGCTAAAATAAGACTACAACACAACTTCCATCAAACATGAAAACACGCGCTATCAGCAGTGACGAAAAGCAGATCAAACGCAGCCTCATTCTCAGTGCGGCTCGCGACTTATTTCTCGCAGATGACCGACAACTTCCAGCAGTCGCCACGATCGCGACCCAAGCAGGCCTTGCAAAAGGTACTGTTTATCTGTATTTCAGTACCAAAGAAGAGATTTTCTTGGCACTGCTAGCGGAAGAATTTTCCGGATTACTATCGAGTATTCACCGGTGCCTAAGCCTACTGAGCTCGACCAAAAAACCGAACAAAAAACTAAAGCAGGAACTCGCCAAAGAACTGATTGCCACGGTGACGAATTATGTACAGTCTCATCCGGAGTTTCTTAGGCTAGACGCGATGTCCTACAGCGTTTTGGAGCAGAATCTCAGCGATGATTTTTTGTATGCCTTTAAGTTTGAACTCACGCGCGCTCTGGTCGACACCGGAAAGCAAGTCGATCTAATCTTCGCCCTCGAAGCGGGCCGTGGCGTCACGCTACTAATGCGCACCTACGCACTCATGCGAGGTCTATGGCAATCACTCGACTATCCCGACCATCTACAGCAGTTGTTGGCACATAAAATGTTCGAACCGATTCGTCCAGAATTTCATACCGAACTGCGAGCGGCATTGGGCGAGTATTGGTCTGGTGCATTGACTTAGCTTTAGTAACCTACATAGGTAAAAACTAACGACGATGCTGCAAGCAGCCCGTCCAGTGGTCAATATTTAACGCAACAAACTCTCCCACACCTTCTGCAAGCGCTTCACCGATACCGGCATCGGCGTCCTCAACTCTTGTGCGAACAAGGACACGCGCAACTCTTCCAACAACCAGCGAAACTCAACTAATTTTGGATCGGCATCAGCACCTGATCGGCGTGGTGTTCTTTGCCATGGAGCGGCAACCGTATTCCACTCTGTCATCAACTTTGAATCGCGCGCTGGATCAGCGCGTAATTTATCCATGCGCACCGTGATCGCTTTCAAATAACGCGGATAATGGGCTAACTGCACAAAATCGACTTCTGCAATAAATCGTTTGGTCACTAGTTGTTGTAGCTGTTGTTGCATATCTGCGGCAGCTTGCACATGGGCTTTTAGTCCTTGCAGCTTTTTCGGCAGGCTGTAATATTCGGCCAAGATTAATCCCGCGAGCCGTGCAATTTCGTTGGCTAACAGATTCAACCTTGCCTTACCTTCTTCACGGCGTCGATTGAACTCCCCAGAATTCTTAGGCAATGGCGACTGCATAAACGCGCGGTCTAAAGCAGTCGTAATAATTTGCTCGCGCAATTCTTCCTGCGAACCCAAGGACATAAATTGCATCCCCATTTGCTGCAGGCCAGGAACATTTTTTTCTAGGAATTTCAATTGTTCACGCATTTGCAATGCAAACAAACGGCGCAAGCCTATGTGATGTATCCGAGCTGCTTCATCAGGATCATCAAATACCTCAATCACGCAATGCGTTTGTTTGTCGACCAATGCTGGGTAACCAATTAGAGTCTGTTTTCCCTGCTGAACCTCAAGTAACTCAGGTAATTCATCGAAAGTCCAGGCGGTGATGTTCTCCTGCGCCATAGCGGCTGGCTGTGCAGTGAGCGCGTCTGATCGCGGCGAAGATGCCGCATGCTTATGCTCTAGCTTATTTGCTGACTTATTTGCTGGGCTAGATGCATGGCTCGTTGTATCTTTATTCGCAAGGAGCTTTCCACCCTCCAATAAAGCCAATTTATCAGCGCTCGCAATTTTTTGAAAACTTTCTCGCGCTTGTGCGCCAAACTCGGCGCGCAAGCTCGCCAGATTGCGCCCCATTTCTAACTGACGTCCATGCTCATCGATTACTTTGAAGTTCATCGTCAAGTGGGGCGGTAGCAATTCGAACTTGAAGTCTGTCGTCAAACACTGCAAGCCTTTTTGATCACGTATATCGGCGATAAGCGTATCAAGAAAGTTCCCTTTACCGAAATCATTGCGCTCACAAAATCCAGCAGCGTAGTCTGGCAAAGGAACGCAATGACGACGAATCTTTTGTGGCAAAGATTTCAGCAAGAGTTGTACTTTCTCTTTAACCATACCCGGCACTAACCACTCACAACGCTCGTTCGACACTTGATTCAAGGAGAATAAAGGCACCCACAAAGTGACGCCATCACGTGGACTACCCGGTTCAAAATGATAGGACAACTGCAAAGCAACACCCGACACCTGCATAGTCTTAGGAAAGACATCAGTGGTGATACCAGCCGCCTCATGCCGCATCAATTCGTCTTTATTTAGATAGAGTAATTTCGGATTATTCTTCGTCGCTTCTTTATGCCATTGCTCGAACAAGACAGCGTTATATACATCCGCAGGCAGGTGCTTGTCGTAGAATGCCGCAATCAAATGATCATCGACCAAGACGTCTTGGCGTCGTGATTTATGTTCAATGTTTTCGATTTCACGTACCAGTTTCTGGTTATAGGCGAGGAATGGTGCACGTGTGTCAAAATCCCCTTCAACCAAGGCTTCACGAATGAAGATTTCTCGTGCTTCTGCTGGATGGGTCAATCCATATTGAATGCGCCGTTGGCTATACACCACCAAACCGTATAGCGTTGCCCGTTCAAAGCCTGAGACCTGCCCTGTACGCTTTTCCCATCGCGGCTCACCATATGATTTTTTCAGAAGATGACCGCCGACCTTTTCTAACCATTCAGGTTGAATTTGTGCTAGGCAGCGTCCATACAAACGTGTGGTATCAACCAACTCCGCTGCCATAATCCACTTACCAGCTTTCTTCGCCAGATAAGAACCGGGCCACACATAAAATTTGATGCCACGCGCGCCAAGATAGTGAGAATCTTCTTCAGATTTGAATCCAATATTACCGAGCAAACCAGTCAACAAAGCGAGATGTAATTGCTCGTAGGTCGCGGGAGCTTCGTTTAAACGCCAGCCTTGTTCCTTCACGATCGTCAGCAATTGCGAATGAACTTCACGCCATTCGCGCAAGCGCATTTGGCTTAAGAAATTACTGCGGCAATTTTCTTGCAATTGGCGATTGGTTTTCTTGTGTTCCACAGCATCTTCAAACCACTTCCATATTTTTAGGTAAGAAGAAAACTCAGATTTTTCATCTGCGAATTTTTTATGCGCGAGATCTGCTGCACTCTGCGCATCCATCGGTCTATCGCGCGGGTCTTGCACCGATAAAGCCGCAGCAATGATCAGCACTTCGCTTAATGCTTGGTTGTCGCGCGCAGCCAAGATCATGCGACCCACTCTAGGATCAAGCGGAAGCTTAGCGAGTTCGCGACCGACAGCCGTCAACTGATTGCTGTCATCCATGGCGCCTAACTCTTGTAAGAGTTGGTAACCGTCTGCGATGGCACGCCCCATCGGTGGTTCGATAAAGGGGAAAGTTTCTACATCAGTCAAACGCAAAGACTTCATGCGCAAGATAACCGCCGCTAAAGACGAGCGTAAAATCTCTGGCTCAGTAAACGGCGGGCGCTGTTTAAATTCTTGTTCGTCATAAAGCCGTATGCAAACACCTGCTGCCACACGACCGCAACGACCTGCGCGTTGGTTAGCCGCCGACTGTGCAACTGGCTCGATCTGTAATTGTTCGACTTTATTGCGATAGCTGTAGCGCTTCACACGAGCCAATCCCGCATCGACCACGTAACGAATTCCTGGCACTGTCAGAGATGTTTCTGCAACGTTGGTCGCCAGCACAATGCGTCGCGCATTCGAAGTTTTGAACACCCGTTCTTGCTCTTGCGCAGAAAGACGAGCAAACAAAGGTAAAATTTCTACATGCGGTGGATGATGCTTACGTAAGGCTTCCGCGGCATCGCGAATTTCACGTTCACCTGGCAGAAACACCAAGACATCGCCGGATCCTAAACGGCACAACTCGTCAACTGCATCGGTGATCGCCACCATCAAATCGCGCTCTTTGTCTTTTTCACCTTCTTGTACGGGGCGGTAACGAACTTCTACCGGATACAAGCGCCCTGACACTTCAATGATGGGTGCGGCTTTACCGCCATCAGCAAAATGATTGGCGAAGCGTTGCGCATCGATGGTCGCTGAAGTAATGATCACTTTCAGATCACGACGTTTCGGTAAGATTTGCTTGAGATATCCCAGCAAGAAATCGATGTTTAGACTACGTTCATGTGCCTCGTCGATGATGATGGTGTCATACTGACGCAGCAAAGGATCATTCTGCGTCTCCGCCAGCAAAATACCATCGGTCATCAATTTGACTGAGGCACCTTTGCTCAAGGTATCAGTAAAGCGTACTTTAAAACCGACATGTTCCCCGAGTGGAGAATTAAGCTCCTGCGCGATACGCTTGGCCGTTGATGAAGCGGCGATCCTACGTGGCTGCGTGTGCCCAATCAACCCTTTTTGCCCTCGTCCGAGTTCGAGGCAAATTTTCGGCAATTGGGTCGTTTTTCCTGAGCCCGTTTCACCACACACAATCACGACCTGATTTTCTTGCAAGGCAGTCGCAATTTCTTGTCGACGCCCAGAAACCGGTAACTCTTCCGGATAAGTTATTGTGGGAATCGGGTTACGAAAGGTGGTTGCGGGCTCTTGCTTGCGCTCATTGGGCAAAGGCTTTGCAGTCCGCTTTTGCGACTCAGGCTGAGGATTCTGCTTATTCATCGGGCTCTGTGCGCTCGATTTTATTGCTTTTTCCGCATTATTTTTATCAAGATCTCGACTATCTTTGACCGCAGCTGGCTTTGCCTTGCTATGGAATTTATTGGGTTTTACGGCCTCTTGAGCGGTCTGGCGCAGCTTATCGCGTAGTTGACGCAGATCGGAAGCGACTTTTTCCGGAGAATTTTTCGTAGTTTTGTTAGATGACATAGTCCTGCGATTATAATTCGTCTATGGAAAATTCTGTTCAATTCGTTCAATGGCTGCGCTCCGTCGCGCCGTATATTCATGCCTTCCGTGGGAAAACCTTTGTGGTTGCCTTTCCGGGGGAGTTAGTGGTGGCTGGCGCCCTGCCCGTTTTGGCACAGGATTTATCGCTTTTACATGCACTGGGCATCAAAATTGTCATTGTCCACGGTTCACGCCCGCAGGTCGCTGAGCAGCTGGCTCTGCGTAATGTCGAAGGCCGCTTCCACAACGGCGTACGTATTACCGATACAGCAGCGCTTGAGTGTTCGAAAGAAGCAGCAGGTGAATTACGTTTAGATATTGAAGCAGCGTTTAGCCAAGGTTTGCCTAACACACCAATGGCCCACTCCGCGATTCGCATCATTTCCGGCAATTTCATTACGGCCAAACCGATCGGTATCGTTGATGGTGTTGACTTCCAATTGACCGGAGTCACGCGCAAAATTGCTTATGACACCATCGGTCGTATTCTCGATGCTGGTAGCTTAGTATTATTGTCACCGCTCGGTTTCTCGCCAACAGGCGAGGCGTTCAACTTAACCATGGAAGACGTAGCGGTTTCTGCGGCGAGTGCATTACGCGCTGACAAGCTCATCATCATTTCTGAAACACCGATGATGATGGATCAAGATGGCGACGAAATTCGCGAGCTCTCCTACAAGCAAGCAGAAATCGAACTCGAGAAAAAATACTTACCTGCTGATGCGAGCTTCTACCTCGAACATGCAGTGAAAGCATCCCGCGGTGGTGTGCCACGTATCCACATCGTGCCCTATAAAATCGACGGATCCGCCTTACTCGAATTATTTACCCATGATGGCGTTGGTACCATGGTATCAACAGAAAATCTCGAAAGCTTGCGCGAAGCAACCATTGAAGATGTCGGCGGTATTATTAAATTGATCGAGCCACTCGAAGCCGATGGTACGCTCGTCAAACGCGGTCGTGAACTGATCGAGCGCGAGATTAACTACTTCTCAGTCATCGAACATGATGGCGTGATCTTCGGTTGCGCGGCATTGTATCCCTTCCCCTTCGACAAAATGGGGGAAATGGCATGCTTGACGGTGAATCCAGAAGTGCAAAGCCAGGGTGATGGCGAACGTATTTTGAAGCACATCGAAAAACGCGCACGTCGCGCTGGCTTCCATTCTTTGTTCGTACTCACGACTCGCACTGCACATTGGTTCTTGAAACGAGGTTTCGTTCAAGCTACAGTCGACGATTTACCCAAAGATCGTCAAAAGATGTACAACTGGCAGCGTAAGTCTTTGGTTTTGATCAAGCAACTCTAAATCACCAATGTTCAACGGAATTTAAGAATCAAACGTATAATCCAGCCTGCATTTTGAATGACAAATGATATAAGGGAGTACCGATTATGGCCCGCATGGTCCACTGCATTAAATTAGATAAAGAAGCTGAAGGTTTAGACTTTCCACCGTATCCTGGCGAACTCGGCAAAAAGATTTTCGAAGGCGTGTCCAAAGAAGCTTGGGCTGCTTGGCTCAAACACCAAACCATGTTGGTTAATGAAAATCGTTTGAACTTGGCCGATGTACGTGCACGCAAATATCTGGCAACACAAATGGAAAAGCATTTCTTTGGCGACGGCGCGGATGCTGCTCAAGGTTATGTGCCACCAAGCGCCTAAAGCTTAAAGGTCATTTGTGAATAAAAAAAGCGAGCTTCGAGCTCGCTTTTTACATTGTGAAGCCTCGTTTAAGCAGAAAGTTGATACGAGTCGGATCTTCTCCTCGATGAGACTACATTCTTTACAACATGCACCGTATGATTTAGATCTAGCTTAAAAACTCCTACCGTTTCGGCCAAATTAGCCGCCTGCTCTTCTAGACTAGCAGCCGTAGCGGCAGCCTGTTCAACTAAGGCTGCATTTTGTTGGGTCGTCGTATCCATTTGAATTACAGCCTGATTGACCTGCGCGATTCCGTCACTTTGCTCGCCACTCGCTGCTGCAATCTCTGCCATGATGTCCGCTACTTGTTTTACTGAGGTAACAATATGTCCCATCGTAACGCCAGCTTCGTCTACAAGACGACCACCGGCCTCCACTTTCTCAACCGAGTCACCAATTAACTCCTTAATTTCTTTTGCAGCGCTTGCAGAACGTTGAGCGAGACTACGTACCTCGCTCGCGACAACAGCAAAGCCTCGTCCTTGTTCCCCCGCCCTTGCCGCTTCCACTGCAGCATTGAGCGCCAAAATGTTTGTCTGAAAAGCGATTCCATCGATCACGCCAATAATATCGACAATTTTTCGTGAACTCTCTTTAATTGATCCCATTGTCATTACTACTTGATCAACCACATCCCCGCCCTTGGTTGCATAATCCGAAGCGCGAGAAACCAATTGATTTGCTTGTCGTGCATTATCAGCATTTTGCTGCACTGTAGAGGTCAACTCTTCCATGGCTGACGCTGTTTGCTCGAGGCTAGACGACTGCGACTCGGTCCGCGAAGATAAGTCCATATTTCCTGTTGCAATTTCCTTTGAAGCAGCGGCAATTGTATCGGTACCAAAACGTACCTGCGACACAGTTTGAATCAAACTTTCATTCATGCCTTTCAGTGCGATTAAAAGCTGGCCGGTTTCGTTTTCGCTATCTACGTTTATTTTTTGGCGCAAGTCACCTGCGGCGACCGTTTGTGCAATCTCTACAGCATAATTTAAAGGCTGTGTAATTCGGGAGATCAACCAATAGCCGATGACTGCCCCAACCAAAATTCCTAACAAGATGAGAACAATCGAGAAAATCTTGAACTTCCCAAAGAAGCTCTGTGATTGCTCATATTCCGCTTTCCCGACATTGAGTTGCAACTGAATGAGCGCATTCATAGGCTCAATCAATTTTGCATATTGTTGTGCCAACTTACCACTCAAAAGCTTAGATGTTTGTTCTATATCTTGCGCTTTCAGCGCCGTGACGGCAGCACTAAGAGCATCATCATTAAACGTCTTAAAAGCCATAGAAAACACCGCGGCAAGTTGCTTCTCTTCCGGGGTCAAATAAGTCGCCAAATACTCGGCCCAAACTTTAGCTGCAGTCGTTTTATTCTTTTCAATTTGATCGATCACTTGTTTTATTTGTGCAGGATCATCACTCAACGCTTTTGCCACTAAAAAATGATTCTCGCTTTCTAGGCGAATCACTTGATCAAGTTGCCCCATTGCCACTAATCGATCATCGTACACCGTTCGTAATGATTCATTAACAGAGTTAAGCCCGACGATACTGACAATTCCATTCGTCGTCAGCATGATCAACAGGATAGACAATACAAAGTACAAGCTGCTCTTGATCGAAAGATTCTGTAGCATAAAGCCCCCATGAATTCACAAAACTAGCGAGTATGACTGACTACGTGTTCGCGTTAGCGATGACAGATGTCGTGAAAATAGAAAATAAAAGTGGATGAACTGGAGAGATAGTTGCTCCTAGTCTACTACGTTTAATACGGATGGGAAGCGCGCACGCCGATAAAGATTGAACAACGATGCGAATACCGCACATAGCAAGTGCATTGCAATCGACAGCATTAATAATTTAAGAATTAAAAATCACAAACTTTAAAAGTACATGGAAAGTTGACGGCCTGCGTTACGAACAAAAACGATCATTGAGATTAATCACAACGAATTTTCAAGGTTTTCACGATATCTGTAGTTTGTTGTCGACCACTCTCATCCAAAAAAGATTGCACAACGTTCACCATATATCCACTCTTGCGACAAGCATGGAAACGCTGTTGGATGACTACACCATTGACCTCCATTTTCGAATCAAAATAGGATAATTTCGCATTTCCAGTATCTAGCACTTGGCATTTATCCGACATTGTCGATTTCACCGCTGCTTTTGCCATGAGCGTTTTCACATGTTCAAGGTAATCACACGCAGTCAATGACACTGGCGCCGCTTTCACATTTTCAGCCGCAGATACCACACTAATGATCGCTTGACCTTTCGTACCTAAGGGATGACTCAGAAAAGAAAACAAGGGCAATGATGTATCCAAGGCTCTATCGAGTGCGGCTTTCATTGTTTTGTTATCGCCTGCCATAAGGGCCGAACCTTTTTGCTGCAAGGCTAACAAATCAGTCGTATTCTGTGCGACCCACGTTTCTGGCTTCTTGATGCTGAAATCAAACATCTCGTTGGTGAAAGTAATTTGATCGACAGTTGTTGTTTCAGGTTTCTTCTTTTCTGCGTATGCAACGTTAAGTACGCAAAAAAACATCATGAGTACCACACTAATTTTCTTCATCGCTTATCTTTCCGGTCGCCGTTTAATATGGGTTTGCCAAATGCTGGCGCGATTGACATAGTTTTTACTATCACAAGAATAATTCCTACGAAGCTCATTGTAGAGTAAACACCCGCTTTCCGCGAAAAAAAAAGAGTGAGACTTTTGATCTCACTCTCTTCGATTTTACGTCTATCTTCCCGATGATTCAGATAGTGACGTATCTCCTCGTTCCCACTCGATTTGACCACTAGCGCAGAAATGCGACTTAAATCTCTTCATACAAAGGTAATGTCAAAAATTCTGCGAATGCGGAAGACGTCGACATTTCTTCAAAAATATTCGCCGCACGATCGTAGGTCGTTCCTTCGCCTACCGATTGCTTCACTTTCACCAATTCCTCAATGATCATTGCCTTGACCATGTCAGCAGTTATCTTACGACCATCTTCCAGCAAACCTTTTGCAGAACGTATCCATTGCCATACTTGAGAACGGCTAATTTCCGCCGTTGCAGCATCCTCCATTAAATTATGGATAGGCACGCAACCATTACCTGCAAGCCATGCACCAAGGTAATGGATGCCAACGTTAATGTTATAACGCAGACCAGCTTCTGTAATTGGTGTCTCTGGCTGAAAGTTCAACAAATCTTGCGCTGTCACGTTCACGTCTGGGCGTTGTTTGTGAATTTGATTTGGAGCATCACCTAATACCTTCTTGAATTCTGCCATCGCCAAATCTACTAATCCTGGATGAGCAACCCATCCCCCATCATAACCATCGGTTGCATCACGCGCTTTATCATTGCGAACACCAGCCATCGCCACTTCATTTTTCTCCGGATCATTCTTAATCGGAATTAATGCTGCCATTCCGCCGATTGCGGGAGCACTACGCTTGTGGCAGGTCTTCAACAACAACAACGCATAAGAGCGCATAAACGGTGAAGTCATCGTCACTTTCGCACGATCTGCTAAACAGAAATCCCCATCATTCTTAAACTTTTTGATACACGAGAAGATGTAATCCCAACGTCCAGCATTCAAGCCGGAACTATGTTCGCGCAGCTCATACAAAATCTCATCCATTTCAAAAGCAGCAACGATGGTTTCGATCAGAACCGTTGCCTTGATCGTGCCTTGTGGAAGACCCAGTTCATTTTGTGTCATCACAAAAATGTCGTTCCATAATCGCGCTTCCAAATGCGATTCCATTTTGGGCAAATAGAAAAACGGCCCAGCGCCGCGTGCGATTTGTTCTTTCGCGTTATGAAACATAAAGAGAGCAAAATCAAAAATACCGCCTGACACACGCTTGCCATCGACCAGCACATGCTTCTCATCGAGATGCCAACCACGTGGACGCACCACCAGTGTCGCGATTTTGTCATTGAGCTGGTAACTCTTACCGTTCTGCTCCAAGTTAATCGTGCGACGCACAGCATCGCGCAAATTAATTTGTCCCGATATTTGATTATCCCAGTTAGGAGTATTGGAATCTTCGAAATCTGTCATGTAACTATCCGCACCAGAATTGAGCGCATTGATAATCATTTTACGTTCGACTGGCCCCGTAATTTCGACACGACGGCATTCCAAAGCTTTAGGAATCGGCGCAATTGTCCAATCACCTGTACGAATGTGTGCGGTTTCAGGAAGGAAATCTGGGCGTTCGCCTGCATCCATACGCTTGGCTCGTTCTACCCGCAGTCCAAGGAGTTCTTGTCGGCGGTTCTCGAAATGACGACTGAGTTTGACGACTAAGTTCAGCGCATCTCTCGTCAAAATCTGTTCGAAGCCGGGCTTGATATCGCCCGTGATTTGCAAACCGTTTGGTAAATGTAATTGTGTCATGCTGACCTCACTATCAAAGAAAAACCGCCGTTTCGGATTTATTCATCGCACCGCAACATATTTTTATCTGTAACGATATTTAGCTGGATAAATGACTAAATCATTCATAAAACTAAAAATTATTTAAAAAAAACAAAAAAACACGTCACATAAAGAATAAATTGAACTGTTGAAACACAGTATATTCAACATTTCCGTGTACATAATACGTCGAAATATCACAGTATTTTTGCATTTTAGTTGCAAATGAGCTTTACTATGCAAATATATAAGTGTTTTTTGTAAAAAGACTTTAGTTAAAAAACTAAAGCTCTTTAATCGTTTTCGCTACTCACGAGCGGTAAATCGAGCATGGAAATCCAATAAAAAAAGAGACCCTTGGCGCTTGCCCTGTCAGAACAAGGGCAATTCCCAAAGAATTAGGAGAGAAGCGGTGGATCAATTCAAACAAATTTCTACTTTTGCTGAGGTCGCTACTCGCGGCAGCTTGTCGGCCGCGGCGCGCGCCGAAGGGGTCGCACCTGCGATGATCGGCCGTCGGCTCGATGCTTTAGAGGAAAGACTCAACGTTAAACTTTTACAACGTACCACGCGAAAAATCGCGCTTACGATAGAAGGCGCCGCCTTTCTGGAGGACTGCCAACGCATTTTGACGGAACTCGAAGAAGCCGAAACCTCAGTTTCCGAGCGAAGTGCTAAAGCAAGTGGTCAATTAACGATCTCTGCGCCAGCAGGATTTGGTCGACAACACGTGGCGCCGTTGATTCCCGCCTTTCTCGCAGAACATCAAGAAGTCAAACTGACCCTGAATTTGAATGACCGAGTGGTGGACCTCATCGGTGAAGGCGTTGACGTTGCGATTCGTATTGCGACCCTGACCGACTCTAATCTTATTGGCGTTAAGCTTGCAGACAATAAGCGTGTGGTGGTAGCCTCCCCAGACTACATTCGAAAACACGGCAAGCCGATGAATCTGCACGACTTAAGCAAGCACAACTGTCTGACGTTCAGTAGCGATGGTAGTCAACGAGGTTGGACTTTCCGAGATAATGGTAAGAATATTTTGCTCAAAGTCGAAGGCAACATGGTGTGCAACGATGGCGCCGTACTGCATGATTGGGCACTCTCTGGCAAAGGACTCGCTTGGCGCTCGATGTGGGAAGTCGGAAGTGAAATTGAACAAGGAAAGCTAATCACGGTACTTGATGAATACAATGCGCCAGGTAACGATATTTACGCCATCTTTGCTCAACGTCGCCATCTGCCATTACGTATTCGCGCCTTTGTTGATTATTTGCGCGCAGCCTATAGCAAACCAAATTACTGGCAACCGTAAAATGAAAGAAAAAAGGGCAAATTGAACTGAACCCCAAAAGTTGGACACCAACTTTTGGGGTTTTTTAATGACGAAACATGCAGAAGAATTTAAGTACCGTGTAGTGCAAGAATATTTAGAGGGCCCGATGGGATATGTCGCCTTGGGTA
>NZ_JACOFZ010000010.1 GCF_014284155.1 Affinundibacterium nitidum | reverse complement strand
TCCACCTGACTAACAACCGACAATTTAAAGGCTAAGGTGTAATCTCTTTGACTCCTACGCTCTGTTGATTTCATTGACGTTCCTTTCGATCACAAAGAAAACTGTCAATCTATTTCAGGACGGGTCATAAAGTTAAAAAAAGGCGCGAACAAAGTCGCGCCTTTTTTTTGAGCATCATTCGATCAACGATAGAAAGGTTCAACCACACCTTTTACTTTGATCATCATCGGCATGCCTTTACGATCAAGCGTTTTACCCGCTGGCACGGTAATCCAACCTTCGCTGATGCAATACTCTTCAACGCCTTGACGCTCTTTACCATTGAGCAAAATACCAACGTCGTGTTGAAAAATTTCAGCCACGTAAAATTTACTACGTGGGTCGACCGAAAGGCGATCTGGGAATGCTGGTTTAGCGTTATCAGTCATGCTAGTACTCGATTCTTAGATAATGAAATAACTTGGAAAGCTGGCATTTTACGTTTGAATGGCGAGGGAATCAAACAATGGTGAATTTACTATGTTGATCAAGGTGCCAATAAGCAAGGTCCTTATGGCATCATAGTGGCTTACTTCCGCCGCAATTGCTTTCTTAATCTATGTCACTGGCCATCTTCCTCAAGCTATTTGTTCTCATTCTGATCGTTGCGATTGGCTGGTGGGCAGGCCGCACCTCGATGCTGCGCGGTCCCGAGCCAGTGCGAGTGATTTCGGCTGTTGCATTCTACTTATTGGCGCCTGCCTTACTGTTTCGCGCCACCGCCCGTATTGATGCCCAGCACATGCCATGGCAAACCTTGACCGCTTTCTTCATCCCCGTCATGATTTGGTTGCTGTTGAATTATGTCCTGCAGCGCTTCCTGCAAAAGAAAACAAAAGGCGTCGAGATTAGTTCAGAAGAGGTGGCAAAGCCAGCGGTACGCGCCTTGAGCCTAAGTTTTGGCAATAACGTACAAGTTGGCTTGCCGCTCATCGCTTCTTTATACGGTGATATGGGCCTGTCGATTCATGTTGCGATTATTAGTATGCATGCGCTACTGTTGATGGGCACGGGCACTCTCTTAGTCGAACTCGACATCGCGCGCCAGCATCTCAATAACGGTCAACAAAGTTTGGCGAAAACCTTACAACAAACTGCGCGCAATATCATCATCCATCCCATCATTTTGCCCGTACTGTTAGGATTTGCCTTCAATTTAACGGGGCTAACTCTACCGCAACCGCTCGACGAAACTTTACAACTGATGGGCTCCGGCACGGTGCCTTTGTGCCTGTTACTGATTGGGCTCTCACTAGCACATCATGGCATCAAAGGCTCGGTCAAACCCGCAATGCTCATCAGCATCGGCAAAATGTGTTTAATGCCGCTCGCCGTGTTTCTGACCGCCCGCTTTGGCCTACATTTGAGTGGCGTACAACTGGCCGTGGTCACTCTAGGCGCAGCACTGCCGTGCGGCAGCAATACCTTACTCTTCGCCCAGCGCTATCAAACTCTGGAAGCCGAAACCAGCGCTGCGATTGTGATGTCGACCGTTGGTTTTGCTTTGATGGCCCCCTTGTGGTTAATGGTGTTAGGTAACTAAATTCCCAGCCATGCCTCAGAATTATTTCTTAGCAATACTTGGTCGTACACCATACTTCTCGATAAATTTTTGCAGGCCTGTGGGGTTCTCTTTTTTCCACGCTTCGAAATCTGGACGATAAGCTTCCTCAAAAAAGAGAATAAAGATGGCCGCATCGAGCTCCTGATTTTGAGCGGCTTGCTGTAACAAACCCAAAGTAGGTTGATTGATTTTTTTTACGAACTCTTTGGAACTAAAAACTTGAGTCCAAGCTGCTTTTTCCAGACGAAATGGACTGAGCAGCGCTTTTTCTTCGCCATTTAGATTAGCCCCGGCAGTTGCTTCCTGTGTTGCCATCAATGGGACTTTCGCCAATGCGTACAAGAACCAAGCGGCACCTCCATTCTCTTCTGTTGCATCCTTAATACTCGCGTCGATTTCAACACCAAACGACTTCTTGCCATCCTTCTCAACAGGTTTTAAATCGGCGTAACGTTTTACACTGATCGGCTTGAGAACTTGACCACTATTAGCGGAGACTTGGGCATACCAATCCCAAGCAGGCATGTAATTCGGTTGGATTTCAATCGACTTTATCAAGGAAAGTTTAAT
Organism: Affinundibacterium nitidum; assembly: GCF_014284155.1. Classification (GTDB taxonomy): domain Bacteria; phylum Pseudomonadota; class Gammaproteobacteria; order Burkholderiales; family Burkholderiaceae_D; genus Undibacterium; species Undibacterium nitidum. The sequence continues at coordinate 112,515 of NZ_JACOFZ010000010.1, read as the reverse complement.
CACTTCCGGCGGACGACCGAGCTTATCCTGTGCATGGGCGAGAAAACGCCAGCCTTGAAAGTTTCGAGGATCAATATCTAAAGACTTACGATATAACTTTTCCGCTTGATCAAAATTCTGCAGCTGAAAATAAGCGTCACCCGCATACAAAACAGCACGAGCAAACTTGGGGTCTTGTGCAGCTGCAGCTTCATACTTTACCACTGCCGCTTTGAAGTCGTGACGTTGAAACAAATCCTCGGCTTCAGAAAACAGGCGCGCTGCCTCTTGATTAGAGGTCAGCTGCTCCTGTGGCGATGGCGCAACCAAGCCACGCAATACCTCAAGTGCCACTGGATCTTCAGCATTCAGTTGTAGCGCCTTTTGAGCCAATGCTTTGGAGCGTGCACGGTACTCTTCCACAAATTCAGGTTTAGTAAGCTTTGCAGCGGTGAAGAAAATCGCTGCCTGACTAGACCAAGGCGCGGATGCCTTGGGATCCGCTACACTCGCTTGTCGGTATTTCTCTAATGCCTCATCGGCCTTTTGATAAGACCACAATACATTTCCTTCTTTAACTAAGGCCTCAGCCTTAGCATTGCCAAACATACTCTCTTTAGTACCTTGAGCATGTACGCTGCAGAAAAAGGCGCTGTAGCCAAGAAAAATGATGACCGTGAAGAGCTTTTTTATCATAGTGAGACGGATTTCATGTATTTATAGAAAGAATAGTATGCCATTAAGATGGGGTAGGTATCAAAGCTTCTGGCATCACGGAAAGCCTAAAACAAACCGTATTCCCACATTCTTTTGTAATTAGCTTGTCTGCAATTGAAACTCTGGTTCACAATCGTGGTCAGACCTCTCATCTACAACAACAATCATCTTTGGAGACACCCATGTCAGCATTTCGACTTGTCTGCTTGCCTGCCTTGGTTTTGGCACTTTCCGCGCCTATCTGCACCGCCGCCCTAGCAGCGCCAGCAGTCACCACAACTCAAAGCTTTCATGCCGCTCGCTTACCAGCCAGCTTTTTTGCAGGCAACCGAGCACGCCTACTGGCGGAATTGAAAAAAATGGGGCCAGGGACGATTGCGATCATCAAATCGATGCCAGAGCAAAACCGGAATGGCGATAGTCATCACATGTATCGACAAGATTCCGACTTTTACTACCTGACAGGCATAGAAGAAGCAGAATCCGTCGCGATCTTGAACGCCGATAGTGACAAACCCTACACTCTGTTGGTCAGAACACGTGATGCGCGACGCGAACGTTACGACGGTGCTCGCTTGGGTGTTGAAGGTGCGGTGAAGCAGGGCGCCGATCAGGCGGAGTCATTTCCTGCGGCAGAAAAAACCCTGAAAGAGGCCATTAGCAAAGCACAACGCGTGGTATTGATCTCCAACTTCGACGAAGACTTCCGTAAGAAAGCGCTCGATCTCGTTTATCCCTTTGGTAGCGATAACAATCACGCCAGTTACAAAAAGATTCTGGTCGATGGACGTAACTTAGTGGCAGAGATGCGCTTGATTAAACAAGCCGCTGAAATCGAGATGCTGCAAAACGCGGTCGATGTCACAGCGGCCGGTCATCTCGCTGCAATGAAGGCGTCTTTAACTGCCAGCAATGAGGGAGAGGTCGCAGCTGCCTTTCAAGGTACGACACGTCGCTTAGGTGCTCGTTTCACTGGCTATGACACGATCGCCGGTGCGGGTGGTAATAGTTGCACCCTGCACTACGTGACGAATGACCATGCAATTGAAAAGAATGGTGTGATGTTACTCGACGCTGGTGCAGAGGTCGGTTATTACACCGCCGACGTCACTCGTACCTGGCCAGTGTCCGGCAAATTTTCAAAAGAACAGAAAGCCATTTACGAGCTGGTGTTGAAAGCGCAAAACACCGCCATCGATCTGGTCAAAGCAGGTCGTTTACATCACGAAGGTTTTGATGCGGCGATGCGTGTCATGAGCGATGGCTTGATCGATCTTGGCATTCTGAAAGGCGATAAAGAGGCGCTCTACAAGAGCGGCGCCTATAGCCGCTTCACCATGCACGGCATTAGCCATTGGATAGGGCTTGATGTGCATGACGCGGGTGGGTATCAAATGGAGCCGGGCAAACGTGGCGGGCAACGTGTTTTGCAAGCTGGCATGGCCTTGACTGTCGAGCCTGGCATTTATATTCCTAGCGATGCCAATGATGTCGACGCCAAATGGCGTGGCATAGGCGTGCGGATTGAAGATGTGGTTTTAATCACGCCCGAAGGCAATCGCAATATGAGTGGTAAATTGCCGCGCAGCGTTGAGGCGATTGAGGCGGCGTTGGCAAAGTGATTTGCGGCTCGGAATCCATGGGATTCCAGATCTGAACCACCCTCGTCCCTAACCCTTCTCCCGCTTACGAGAGAAGGGAGACTCTGCATTAAATCTTTTCGCGTAAGCTACGCAAAGTTTGGTGGATCTCATCATCCCAATTCAATTTCTGCTGCATTTTCGCCCGCAGATAATGCTCCGTGTACAAATCTAAATACGCATCCATGGTTTGCGCGGCATGGGTTTCTCCTGCGAGTTCCAAACACAGTGCTGCCACTTCCGCCGTGCAGAAGTGATCGTCACGACGTGAGCGGCGCAAGCGATAATTGGAAATCTGCTCTGGCTGCAAACTCAAAACAGGAAAGTTCAAAAGGTAAGGGCTCTTCTTGAAAATCTTGCGCGCTTCCGACCACGTTGCATCGAGCAAAATGAATAAGGGTCTCTTTGTTTTTACGTGATCTGAATAACTCTGTACGGGCGCCAAGTCGTTGACGACGCGTGCTGGGTCAACAAACTCGCCAGGAAAAACCACGTACGGCTGCCATTGCGGATCAGCCAGCAAGGCCAACAAAGCAGGATCAACCTCTGTACGCGCCCAAGCAAAGGCAAAAGTGTCGGGTACCACGTCCGCAATCAACCATCCGGTATTACTCGGTTTTAAAGGCTCCGTGTCTGACATCAACAAACACACCGCGGCGTTGGTCGGCACAATGGTACGCCATTCACAGATGCAGTAGGAGGGCAAGAGACGGCATCCCGCACAACGCTCGCCATGGGGGCCACCACGCGCTAGAAAAGGCCGAGTGCTACGTTGCAAGCGCAGCGTGCGTAGCTGGGAGACGGCGTGAGGGACAACACTGGAAGACATAAAGCAAACCCTAGCGAAGGCGATCGGGTTGGTAAAGAGAGATGAGTGATTGTACGAGATTTGTTCGTTCGTTGGTGTATGAGAAGTAAACAACGAACTCAATCGTCATCAAATGATTCAGTTGACATCAATACCTCTGCGTCAATCGCGGCATCAACACGGTCGGGGTCTTGAAGCTTACTGCCCGCAAGCAGGCAGACCATGACACAGATGAATCCGATCAAGAAAAGAAGGGCTTGGTGCATCCCCACCGGATGAAATGCAACTAGGTCGATTAGGACACAAACCAATACTGCACCAAAAAAAGAAAAGATCCGACGCCATTTGGAAATAAAAGCCAAAAGCTCAACTGAATTCATTTTCTCTATTTCCATCTTCACTTACCTCGTCGTTCTAAATTTATGCAGTTCTGAACCAGATATACTCAATTTTTTCAAACTTTCTTCTTCACATAAACATCTGAAGCGACCATCACACCATTAACCATGGCTTCTACCAAATTTGTCTTCTCATCGATTGCTTGCCGCTTGAATTCCAAGGCGTAGCTTGGTAATGGCTGCGCGGAATGAATTTCACCGACGAGGCATGCATCTTCTCTACGCAAAACAAACACTAACTCAAACGAATGAGGATTAAAGAAGCGCAGATCTTTAGTCCCCCACACCACCGTCGCATCCGCTCCGAGCGGCGTGTAACGTTGATGGTCGTCGTAGATATCGAGGCTATGTGGATGGCGCTCATCGACATGCAGGCCGGAAGACAAAGCTAAATGGTAAAGCATCGAACTCATTTGGCACAAACCGCCACCCACTTGTGCACTCATTTCTCCGTTGACGAGATTGCGGCCAGGATAAAACCCATTGCCACGTGTCGGGCGCCCTAATCTATGCCAGAACGACCAAGTTTGTTGCGGCGCGATCGAGGTAGAGGATAAGAGTACACAAGCACGTTCAATATTCTTAAGCTTATTTTCGTAAAAACTACTGTGCAAAATGGGCTGTGTAATACGTAAAGGCTGTGCACAACGCAAGGTGGAATGACTATCACCGAAATCTTGTTGACCTTGATGATCACGCCATTGTCGCTGCCAATGTTTAAGTTCTTGACGCCACGATAAAGGCACCCAATTTCTCAAACGTGTACTCAAGCTCATGCGCGACGCTCCAGTCGCACCACATAATAAGACGCGTAGGGTGCCAAGAAAGAACCGCACAAGAATCGGTCGATACGTGCGAGTAATGGTCGAATAAAGGCAGGGAATCGGTGTATCGGCAGCATCAATATGCCACGCCATTGTGTAAGCTGCCAATCGCTCGCAGCCAATCTTGAAATATGATCGAGAGTGAGCGCGGTATTAGCATGCCATCCCGTTTTCTTTTTACGCAAAAGCCGTCGCCTTGGTTCAGACATAAAATCGACGACCAGTATGCCACCAGGTTTCACCACTCGGGCTGCGCGTTGCAGAAAGCTTTCAATCTGTTCCGGCTGCAAATGCATCATCACGTGAAAACAAGTTGCCGCTGAAAACCCGTGCAATTGGTCGGGAATTTGCGTAAGGTCAGCGTGAATCAAGCGTCGATCGGGATACTTCTGCGTCGCTACCGATAACATCTCTTGCGAACCATCGAGCCCCGTCATTGCGTAAGTTAAGAGACGTCCGGTGCCACATCCGAAGTCAATCACGTCCTTGGTTGAACAGTCAGCCAACCAAGCACTCAAAATAGTTCGTTCGCAGCGATCAATGTATTGTCCGTAGCTATTGGCGAAACGTGATTCGTCATAGCTTGATGCGATCTGGTTGTAATAATCGATGACGGACATATTTTTGCGATCAAGAAAGAGTCGACTCTTGCCGAAACTAGGATTCGGCAATGTGCCACAGCTAAGGCCTGCTTGGCAATGTTTCTCATTTGAACTATCGGCTTGTTTAGTGCGCTTGAGGCTAAACTACATCGTCGGTATGAAGTCGATCCTTTTTTTGCCTTAGACGGTATTAAAATGCGCTACACTCATTCCCATTTTAGCGAGATAGGAGCGCCGTTGTGAGCAATCGTTTGCAAGTGCTGAGCACCAACACTGGAACGAGCACCGTCGTCGCCGACATCGGAGGGACACATGCGCGCTTGGCAATGGCGACTTGGGGCGGAGCACAAGACACCATCTCATTGGCCCATCTAGAAAAATTTGCTTGCCGCGATTTCACTACCCTAGAGTCTTTACTACAGCACTATCAATCGCGCCACACAGGCGCTCAAGCCCTCGATATGGTACTCGCGGTCGCTGCGCCGATTATTCATGGCGATGTGGCGGCGCAAGCGAATATGCCTTGGCCTGTGCGCATTCAGCAATTGCGACAAACATTCCCGCAGCAATCGATTACATTGCTCAATGATTTCGTTGCGCTTGCTCACGCAGTGCCGACCCTGCAAGAGGCCGATCTGCAATTACTGTGTGGCACACCATCGACGGAATACGCAGGCCCAGTATTGGTGATGGGGCCCGGTACTGGATTGGGAGCGGCGTATTGGTTACCCGGTCATGGTGGGCAAGCGTCGCAAGTACTGGCGAGTGAAGCAGGTCATATTAGCTTAGCTGCCTCGACCGCACTTGAAACGGCGATCGTACAAGAATTGAGAAAGCAGTGGTCCTATGTGAATGTCGAACGCGTTTTGTCAGGCCCGGGCTTGATCAATATTTACCAAGCCCTGTGCACATTGGAAGCGAGAGAGCCGCATTTATCGTCGCCCGCGGCCATCACAGAAGCGGCGATGGCAAATACCGATCCGCTAGCAGTCACTACGCTCAATGTGTTTTGCGAATGGCTTGGCAGTGTCGCAGCGGATTTGTGCATTAGTTCCAGCGCCCAACGTGTCATCTTGGCGGGCGGCATCCCTTCATTAATTTGGCCTTTCCTCCAGCACAGTGGATTTGCAAGTCGCTTTACTAATAAAGGGGTGATGACTGCGGTCATGCGCCAAAGCTTTGTCCAAGTGATTGATCACGGTCAGTTGGCCTTAGTCGGTGCGGCGCAATTTGCCAGAGAGCATCGATCCACCATTTCATAGAAACAGAGACAGTATGATTTCACGTCGTCAATGGATTACCGGTATTAGCGCGAGTGGTGCGTCGCTCATCGTCCCGCAGGCTTTTTGTCGAGAACAGCAACAAGCACGTGTGGTATCGACTTGGGACTTCGGCGTCGGCGCCAATCAAGCCGCGTGGAAAACCTTACGCGCTGGCGGTAGTGCCTTGGACGCAGTGGAGCAAGGCGCACGTTGGGCCGAAAGTGACCTGTGTAATGCCACCGTTGGCCGTTGTGGCAACCCAGATCGTGATGGTCATGTGAGCTTAGACGCTAGCATCATGGATGGTGACGGTCGTTGCGGCTCGGTTGCTGCATTAGAAGATATCTTGCATCCGATTTCCGTGGCGCGCCGCGTGATGGAAAAGACGCCGCACGTGATGTTAGTCGGCGCTGGTGCCCAACAGTTTGCGGTCGAACAGGGATTCAGAAAAAAGAATCTATTGAGCCCAACGGCTAAAGAGGCATGGCAAGAATGGAAGAAGGAAAGTAAGTATCGGCCCCAAATGAATGTCGAACGTTTATCCAAAGCTATGCCGGGCGACAAAACGAATCACGATACTTTAGGTATGCTCGCGATTGATAGCAATGGCCGCCTCGCTGGCGCATGCACCACCAGTGGCATGGCGTGGAAGTTACGTGGCCGTGTGGGCGACAGCCCTATCATCGGTGCTGGCTTATATGTCGACAACGAAGTAGGTGCAGCGACAGCCTCTGGCGTCGGCGAAGAAATGATACGCAATGCCGCGAGTTTCCTCGTGGTCGAGATGATGCGACAAGGGAAGTCACCTAGCGAGGCCTGTCTCGCTGCATTAGAGCGCATCGTTAAGAAACGTGAGGAAGCAAGTAAGAATTTACAAGTCTGTTTGCTGGCAATGAATAAGCATGGCGAAGTTGGTGCTTATGCTCTGCATCATGGCTTTGTGTATGCGGTCTGCGATCATGATAAAGATGAACGCTTGTTGGATTCTGCCTCTGTCTACGCTAAGAGCTGAGCATGATCCCCCGTCGCACCATCATAGAAATTGCTGCGAATTCTGTGCGCTCCGCCATTGCGGCCGAGGCTGGTGGCGCAGACCGCGTTGAGTTGTGCGAATTCTTAGAGGGAGGCGGTGTAACGCCTTCTTTTGGCACGATCGCTTACACGCGCGATAAGCTCAATATTCCCTTACATGTTTTGATACGGCCTCGCGTTGGCGATTTTTGTTATGGTGATGAGGAGTTGGAGATCATGTTGCGTGATGTCAGCATGTGTCGCCAACTGGCATGCGATGGCGTAGTGATTGGTGCCCTCGATCGTGATAGCAATATTGATCGTGATTTCTGTATTCGGCTGATAGATGCAGCAGGTGATATGCGCGTGGTGTTTCATCGTGCGTTTGATTGCGTGCTCGATATTGACCGCAACTGGCCCGCGCTGACGAGTCTCGGCGTACACGGCTTACTCACATCGGGCGCTAGCGACGATGCGAATACCGGTGCCGCTCAGATCGCCAATTACGTACAAAGAAACGCTGCCTTGGAAATCATCGCAGGTGCTGGCGTCAATGCGGCTCAGGTACAGGATCTGATTCTCATGACCGGCGCACACGCAGTTCATGCATCCGCTCGACAACTACAGCAGTCCACGGCAGCGATGCGGGTCATTGCAGGGCTAGACGGGCAATTCTGGCAAACTGACCAGGAATTAGTCGAGCAATTAGTGCAGGCCGTTCGGCATGCAGATACAGGGGCCCAAAGCCGATTTATCAATAAAATCGCGTAAATGCGGCGAAATATCAGCTAAGTTCACTTAAAATACAGACATATCATTGCAACTTGGCAAAGTCGATCAGGCTCAAAAAGTTTACTAGACGACTGGTCTAATATGTTCTATGATGCGAAGTATGAATACCACCCGCGACAATACCCGCCAACATATTTTGGACACAGCCAAACCCATTATTCTGGGCAAAGGCTTTGCCGCGGTTGGTCTAAATGAAGTGTTAACAGCAGCTGCAGTTCCTAAAGGCTCGTTCTATCACTACTTCAAATCGAAAGAGTTGTTTGGTGAAGCCTTGCTGGCGGATTACTTCGAACATTACCTCGCACAGATAGAAAGCGTTCTTCAAACTAGCGACACTCCCGCAGCACAACGTTTACTGAATTATTGGAGTGGCTGGCTGTCTAGCTTTGCTGAAAGCGAAATGCAATGCCAATGTTTAGCGGCCAAGCTCGCAGGTGAAGTCTCAGATCTTTCTGAAGCGATGCGACTAGCACTACAAGAAGGCACACGCCGCATCATCGCTCGTATTGCGATTTGCATCGAAGAAGGCAAGCAAGATGGTTCGCTCGCCGCTGATATTCAAGCGCAGCAATGTGCCGAAAGCCTGTACCAAATGTGGCTTGGCGCAAGCTTACTGACCAAGATGCGTCACGATCGCAGTGCACTCGACTGCGCGATGGCCACGACCAAGAAAACCCTGCAACTCGATTAACACTATTTGTAGTTCACGTGTGCCGCAATCCGCGATATCACGTCTCCTGAACCATGTCTCAATAAAGGAAAGACCATGTTATTTTCTCCGATCAAAGTAGGTGCTTTAACTCTCGACAACCGTATGGTGATGGCACCATTAACACGCACTCGCGCTGGCTATGAACATTTGCCGAACGCACTGATGGCTGAGTACTATGCACAACGTGCCAGCGCTGGTTTGATCATCACCGAATGCACCATGATTACGCCAAACACCTCTGCCTTTGCAGCAGAGCCTGGTGTGTATAGCGCAGAACAAATCGAAGCGTGGAAATTGACGACTAATGCTGTGCATGCAAAAGGCGGCAAAATCTTTATGCAAATCTGGCATGCCGGCCGCGCTGCGCATCCAGACTTAAATGGTGGTGCGCCAACTTTCTCTGCGAGCGCGATCGCCATCAATGGTGATATACACACGCAAAACGGCATGGTGCCGCATGTCGCCCCACAAGAACTCAGTGTCGAACAAATTCAAGTGATCGTGCAAGAGTTTGCACAAGCAGCGAAAAACGCGATTGCGGCTGGTTTTGACGGCGTTGAAGTGCATGCGGCAAATGGCTATTTGATCGACCAATTCTTACGTGATGGCTCCAACAAACGTAGCGATGCATACGGTGGCTCTTTCGAAAATCGTGCGCGCTTCTTGAGCGAGATTTTGACCGCAGTCAGCGCCGCGATCGGTGCGGATCGTGTCGGCGTGCGCTTGTCACCATTGAACAGCTATAACGGCATGATCGATAGCGACCCTATCGCTTTGATCGACTATTTAAGCAAACACCTCAATAGCTTCAACCTCGCTTATTTGCATTTAATGCGCGCAGACTTCTTCCAAGCGCAAAAAGGTGACGTGATGACCGTGGCTCGTGCCAACTACAAAGGCGTATTGATCGGCAATATGGGTTATAGCGGTGATGAAGCACAACAAGCGATCAAAGATGGCTTACTCGACGTGGTGGCTTTCGGTACTGGCTTCTTGGCCAACCCAGATTTGCCAGCGCGCTTGAAAGCGGGCGCAGCATTGAACGCACCAGATGCCAGCACCTTCTACACACCAGGTGAAAAAGGCTACACTGATTATCCAACGATGTAATTTGGATGCAGGACTTGGTACTTGATCGCATTCAAGTAACAAAGGTAGCAAAGCAAAAGAGGCAGTGCCGCGAAAATATTTATTTCGCAGCGTTGCCTCTTTTTTACTTATTTTTTATCTGCTTATTTCTTATTTGCCGATTGCGATTACGCGGCAAACTTCGCGTAGTAAGCCACCACCGCGGGATGTTCCGCCACGCGTTTCATATGCGCGTTCAATGCTGGAGCCACTTGTTCAACCAAATCCGTCGGCACGTGATCTAAACGACCAGAATTCAAGGTACGAATGTCGATGAAAACTTTGAGATCGGCCACAGTCAAACGACCATCGGCAAAATACTCACCACCATGCGCTCTCAATTGTTGCTCTAACCAACGCAGATAAACAGGAATTGAGCCATTAACCAAAGCCAAACGCGCTTCTTTTTGCTCTTCGCCTGTCATACGATAAGTGGGGCCCATACGCATGCTCGCTTCTTCAACGACGAACATTACTTCATCACACAACAAGGCTTGGTAAGCGTCTGTTGGATACAAACCTGCTAACTTACCTGCATAGCGAATGATCGCATCGCATTGAGTGACTTGAACGTCGTCAACCGTCAAGGTCGGCACTTGGCCGAACGGTGTCGTTTTGCGTACCTCTGCAAACTCTGGAAACGTGAAACGGTGGTCTTCGAAACTCACGCCACCGATTGCCAAAGCTAATCGAGCTGGTTCGGCACGGCCACCGTGCACATCGAAGTAAGTAATTTTAAGTTGCGGCATGTTATCCCCTGATTTAACGGATTCGATAGAGCGCGATGGAAAGTAAAACGAAGCGCATCGCGGTTGACGATAGTCGACAAAAGATCATAGCACGCCACGCCAAAATGTTCAGGCACCCAAAAACAATGCCGCGTTTGAACGCATCAAACGCGGCATTTTGCTGTCAATCTGAACGAGCTAAAGCCAGCTTATCAAGCTCATTCAGCGACGAGCTTACAGATATTGTTCACTGCCGATCAAACCCATCGATTTCACGCCCCGGCTTTGTGCCGCCACCATCACCGCCGCCACATTCTTATACAAAGTTAAGCGGTTCGCTAAGAGATGCACATCTGGCTGCTTATCAAGTTTACCGATTTCCTGAAACCGATATTCCAAGGTATTGCGATCGATCACTTGGCCGTTCCAAGACACGGTGCCATCAAAATCGATATCGACCTTCACCGGCTTTTTCAAATCACAAGAAACGATGGCGCAATCTGCTCCCGCCACATTGAGATTGACCGCATTTTGCGCAACCGGCAAAGTCATGATGAACATAATGATCAAGACCAGCATGACATCAATCATCGGTGTCATATTCATTTCCAACATGGGTTCGGCAGGTGCGCTGGCTTTGCCAGTATTTGCGGTAGAGATGTTTTCCATAGCGAGCTCCTTTAACAATCAATACAACTATTGGTGAGAAGAACAACTACATCATGCGGTGAAAGAAGAAGTGCCACCGCCTACTTTAAAGAAGCAAAAGGACGAAGGATAAAAACGCTGAGAATGTGATACTTGTGCGTTAGGAGTTAATTCAAATTGGGCCGAGGTTGGAAAATACTCATTCGCTACATTGGGTAAGGGCGTAGCAAATGTCAACACGAAAGCACACATCGATAACGCGCGCCTTCGTTTTTACTATGGACGATGAAAAAGCAAAAATCAAGAAGAAGATGAGGTAGATGTATTAGCTCATACCCGATCTGACAGTTACCAGTTTTTCGAGGGTGTCTGTCAGATTAGATTTGAGTCAAATTCTTTTCAACCCAAATCAATTTCCCTTCAAGCAAAGTATCCATTGGCGTTCTGCCGCAGCACATTTTGCCTTGATGAGTTCGTTCATTGTTATAGTAAATGAGCCAAGCGTCCAGATCTTTTTGTAATTCATCGAGCGTCGTATAGATCTTTTTACGGAACGTCACTTGATAGAATTCCTGCAAAATAGTTCTATGGAATCGTTCGCAAATACCATTGGTTTGTGGCGACATCGCTTTCGTTTTGGTGTGATCAATATCGTTGATAGCCAAATAAAGTTGGTAGTCATGTTGTTCAACTTTACCGCAGAATTCCGTACCTCGATCCGTCAAGACACGCAGTACAGAAAGCTCATTGGCTTCATAGAACGGCAACACTTTATCGTTGATTAAATCAGCCGCCGTGATCGGGGTTTTTGTGGTGTAGAGCTTGCAATGAGCGACTTTACTATAGGTATCAACATAGGTCTGTTGGTAGATACGGCCCACGCCTTTAAGGTTACCCACATAGAAAGTATCTTGCGAGCCAAGATAGCCCGGATGCGCCGTTTCGATTTCACCACAGGCTTCATCGTCTTCCTTCTTCTTTTCCAATGCTGCAACTTGTGCATCGTTTAAGAGGATGCCTTCACTTGCCACTTTCGCTTCCAGCGCCTTGAGTCGCTTCTTGAAATTTTCCAGATCGTGACGCAGCCATATGGATCGTACACCACTACCAGAAACGAAGATGCCAAGCTTTCTTAACTCGTTGCTCGTCCTGTGCTGCCCGTGCGCTGGGTAGTCAATCGCATAGGTTTTAACGGCGTCTTCAATGGTGGGGTCAACACGATTCTTGAGGTTCGGAGAACGCCGACTTTTATCAATCAGCGCTTCAACACCACCTTCGTTCGCCAGCTCTTGATAGCGATAAAAAGTGTCGCGTGAAACGCCCATGACTTTGCACGCTCGGGACACATTGCTCAGTTCCTCAGCTAAATTGAGCAAACCGGCTTTATGTTTGATGATAGGGTTGTTAGTATGTAGCATGAGAGTTACCTTTCTTTGGTTTAGTAGGATTCGACACCCATATCTAAACCGGTAACTCTCATCTTTTCAAGTCGATGTGTCAGATCAAGTCTGAACTAATACAGGTAGATGCTTAGTATATTTAGTTGCACTTCTTCGTATTTTTCAGGAATCAAGTCTCTGCGTCTGGCGCTTTAAATAAATCTTCAAGAGCTGCTCGGCTGCTCGCCGAGCTCGTTCCAGCACGTCCACGTTTGCCGTGAAATTCCTCTTCGATGTTGTCGCGATAAAAGCTCCACATCGCACTTGATGATGCCGTTGAAAAGCGACGCCAAGTTTCATTGCCCACACCTGCATAATCAATCGCATTGCCGTCATCGAACTCAACGCGCAGCGTGCGTTCCTTAGCGTCATAGCCAATCGCCCTCAATTTGCCTGCATTAATACGCCTCATTTCCATGGTGCTCTCCTTCTTGTGTGTGCGATGTTCGAGGACTCCATTTTAAAAAGCTGAAGCCAATATGCCTATCCAGGTTGCACTTCTAACGAGCCTCGGAGCATGCCCTATTGTACTCAGATTGAGGGTGATTCAACATTCAATTGATAGTCATAAGAAAATACATTTTTCAAAGCTGCAGGAGTACAATCTTCGTTAATTTGTTCACAGTATTCTGGTGAAGATGAAAGGCGAACATGTCTCTTTCCCAACGCAGACAATTTTTGAAAACAGGTATTCTCAGTGCCGGTGCAGCTATGTATGGCGGCTCGCACCTTGCAACTTCGGCAGCGCCCATTAACCCTGTAGTTCCTGCGCCGTTTGAATCGAATACATTGACCAATGCTCTAGACAAAGCCATTTCTAGCCGCGCCGCGCCGGGTATTGCACTGAGCGTATGGCACAAAGGCGCAGAAGTCTATTCGCAGCAAGTGGGGTATGCTAATCTCGAGACTGGAACACCAGTCAACAAAGACAGCATTTTTAGAATTGGCTCGCTCAGTAAGCAATTTACGGCGGCAATGTTATTGAAACTTGCAGAGTCTGAAGCCTTGCAGCTTGATGACCCCGTCAAAAAATACCTGCCCTATTTCGCAACAAAAGAGAGCTTTAGCATACGCGAACTCTTGCAGCACACGGCTGGCATTCACGATGCAGATGTCGACCCGCGCACAATCAAGGCAACGAATCAAATCGAACTCGCGCAACTGATCGCGAAACAAAAAAAGGTTTTTGATTTTGCACCAGGTACCGCATGGCTCTACAGTAACTCCAATTATTTCCTGGCCGGTGCCATCATTGAGCATGTCACCTCGAAATCGCTCACCGATGCTGGCAAAGCACTCTTGTTTGATCCACTGAAGTTGAGCAAAACTAGCTTTGATGTGGCGCAACGTATCGTTCCATATCGCGCGGCGGGATACGCCCTGAGCGAAGAGGCGAATCTGCCGTTCACCAACGCGGGCTATGAAGATATGGTGCTCAATGGCGCTGCCGGCGGCATGATTTCGAATGCATCCGATCTCTGCCGTTGGCATCATTTACTCTTAAGCGGTGCAGTATTCTCGCCTGAGAGCTTAGCGCAGTTGATGGCGCCTGGTCTGCTGCGCAACAAGCGCAAAGCGAGTACGAATCGGTTTTCACCGAATGACAAAATGATGGGGAGTGTTGATTATGGTCTGGGTTTATTAATCGACCACGAGAGCACCAGCGACCAATCTGCCATCATTCACCATCACGGCGGCGTGATGGGCTTTGCCAGCATGCTAGTGAGCCACCCAGCAAGCGGCCTTACCTATGCTTGTTTGTGTAATGCCGATACCAACCCTAAATTGCCGTTTAGAGAATTGCGTCGCGCTATTTTGACTTCCGTCTTAAAACCCGTACCGGTCAAATCTTAAAGACTTGGGCCGTTGAAAACTTACATCCCCAAAGATTTCAACAACTCATCACTCTCATCATCACCACCTTTTGCGGGTGCGGATGGAGCTGGGGACGCTTGGTTGGCCTGTTGGAATTCGAGCAGATCATCTGGGTCTGGCACTTCGCTGACATCGAAGTCATGCAATTTGATGAACTCTGTGCGATCGATCGCGAGTTCGAGATAGAAGATGTTGTTGTTCTCGGTGAAGAAAGATACGCGACGAATTTCGGGGCGGTCGAGCGGGGTATCCACACTCAGCATCACCTGCTTGGTCAAGACCAACATCTTCGGTTGATTTTGGGTGATATTGGTTTGTAATTCGCGGCGAACTTTGCCTGTGAAGTCACCAACGATTTGATTCATCAATTCGCCCAAGATATTCGACACCTCATCTGAAGTAAAGGACCCGGCCAGTTCAGATTCTGGCATGCCCATGCTCAGCATGTATTTGGCATAAATCTCCATCGCTGCGGCGGAAGAAAAATTCAATACCACCAAGCCAGAGAAACCACCATCAAACAAGACGAAGCAACCGATATCCGGTTTCAAACCAATTTTGGTAATACGCTGCACCATTGCCGAGTAGTGAATTTTGGTCTGCGTCGCCACATTCAAGACACGCGTCACCGAATGACATAAGCTGGTTAAGAGGTCTTCCGTGCCGTAAACAATGGTTTTATCGTCCGCGCTCATTACCTACTCCTTCGCTACATTCTTGATGGTCGATCGACGTTGTATCTAAAGACACTTCGCCGCGCTGCTCAATGGTTGCCGTGATGATTCACGTAATTTAGATAGTTTGCCCACGCTGTTGCCAATTCGTTCATTTTCTAATGCAAATCAGAATTTGTTAGAGAAAAGGAAAGCATGCGCAAATGCAAAAATTTGCCATAATGAAAGAATATTCAATGGCATGCATGCCGTCCAGCAATTTCACGCGGAGTGTGCGGTTTGTGGTTTTAGTGGCGTGAAAGTATAGCTTTGTGTTGTAGAAATGCTGAGTGTGAGCATCGCTTACAAGCGATGTGGCTTGCCAAAAAGTTCATTGTCTACTCGAAATTCAGGGTAAATAAACTTATCACGCGTTTTATGGTCTTACCCTGCATGAATTCTGCACCAGCCGACCCAACCTGATTGAAACAAAGGCAAACAAGATGAAAACCATTGCGATTTTTCTGCTGAGCTTGTGCGCGATGACCAGCGCCTGTGAGGCTAAGAGGGACAACTCAACACTGCAATCCACCGCGCAAGCCAATGTCAGTATCTTGGCCGATAAACTCGCTATGCCGGGGCTCAATCGTTCACGCCAAATTCGCATCTACTTGCCGCCCGACTACGCCAAGTCTGACAAAACTTACCCTGTGCTCTACATGCACGACGCGCAAAACCTATTCGATGTACGAACTTCGTATGCAGGCGAATGGGGAGTTGATGAAACCATGAACGCCTTGGCGGCATCGGGCAAACTTGAATTGATCGTGGTTGGCATCGACAATGGCGAAAGCAAGCGCATGAACGAGCTGAACCCTTGGGATAACCCAGAGTTCAGCCCCGCCGAGGGCAAGCAATACGTGGAATTTATCGTCAAGGTACTCAAACCTTACATCGACCAACACTACCGCAGCAAACCCGACCGCGCCAACACCGGCATCATGGGAAGCTCCATGGGCGGTTTGATTTCGCACTATGCCATCAACCAATTTCCCGAAGTGTTTAGCAAAGCAGGCATCTATTCGCCTTCCTATTGGATATCGAAGCAATCGCTAGACTTTATCGCTCGCCAACCAGCCGCCAGAGACGCGCGCCTTTACATCGCCTCAGGAGAAAAAGAGGGCGGCTCACAAGTGGCCGACGCCAAGAAATCGTATGAGGAATTGATCAAAGTCGGCCACCCAGGCGAAAACCTCAGTCTCAAAATTGTCGCGGGTGCTGAACATAATGAAAAATTTTGGCGCGAAGATTTTGAACAGGCGGTGTTGTGGTTGTTCAAAGAACCTGCAAAAAATTAAGTACAAGCAGCATGAAATGCATGGCGTATTTAAAACCTAAATGCCTTCGCTCTCATGGCAGCAAATACAAATCTTGTTGCCATCCAAATCGCGAAAGTAGGCACCGTAATAGTTAGGATGGTAGTGCGGCCGCAGACCAGGCGGCCCTTCACAACTAGCACCGAGTTCAATCGCTTTCGCGTAAGTGGCATCGACGATCTTACGACTCTTCGCCAGCAAGGCCAGCATCTGCCCATTACCAACGCTCATGGGCTCGCCATTAAACGGCTGACCAATACAAACGATAGGCCGCGCCACCCCTTGCTCCACCCAACCAGACCATGATCGCTCTGGATAAGAAAATTTCAGAACATAACCCAGCTCATCCATGATCGCTGAATAGAAAGCATGAGCACGCGTGTGGTCGGTGATGCCGATGAAGACGTGAGAAATCAATTGTTGCCTCGCTGTTTAATCGTTCTGCGCGATTAGGGAAGTGTCCCACACTCGCTTGATGTGGAGATTTCAATCTGCTGGTAGTTTCTTTGTCGTCAAAGACTAAGTCAAGAATTCATTTGTGTTCTTAAATATGTGACTCATAGTCCGTAGACCTATAAGTCACACTCCACCATGATTGGCGATTCTTCAATCGCTTTCACGAGGCACGCATGGCGGACAAAGATCTTCTCGCGTTTGGACAGCATCTCAAGGAATTGAGGTTGGCTCAAGGACTCAGCCAAGAACAACTGGGCCTAATCGCGGAACTCGACCGCACTTACATCAGCGGCATTGAGCGTGGTGTACGTAATGTCAGCCTTTCGAATATCTTCCGCTTAGCGCGTGCACTTGATGTACCAGCTTCTGCGCTTTTCGAGAGCGAGTGAGAAGTATGTCGAGCAGATCATTCTACAATGCTGAAGTGCCAGATTTCTTGCGCGAGTCGCCGGACGCCATCATCGGCAAAATCACGCAACGTCATTCACAAGAAATCAATCATGAACAGACCGGTGCATGGCTGAGTCAAATCAATTTACTTCAAAAATGTTTGGCAGGTCTCACAGAAGGTTTTCTACTATTTGAAGTTCTGATACCACGCATGGGTAAGCGTGCCGACGTAGTCTTGATCTACAAAGACATTTTATTTGTGCTCGAGTTTAAGGTTGGCGCCAAAGACTACCACGCTAGTGACCTCCGCCAAGCGCACGGATACGCACTCGACCTTCATCATTTTCATGAGGGAAGCCACGACAAATGCATAGTACCGATGCTGATCGCAACAAATGCCAAGTCAAAACATGATCCGATCACATGCGGCGCAGACTTGGTCTTTGAGCCGCTACGCGCCAATCAAGAAAACGTTTTAGCCATGATTGAGCAATGTGTTCGCCAAATCGAGAATCCGCCGACGATCAATGTAGGCGAATGGCTGTATGCGTCCTATAAGCCAACACCCACCATCATCGAAGCTGCACAAGCGCTCTATGCCAATCACGATGTGAACGACATTGCGCGAAACGACGCAGGCGCACAGAACTTGCATCTAACTTCAAAGACCTTGGAAGACATCATTCACAACGCCCGATTACATCAGCGAAAAACGATATGCTTCGTGACCGGAGTACCAGGGGCAGGCAAGACCTTGGTAGGCCTCAATATTGCAACTGACGCAGGAATCGAAAAAGAAGAACAAGCGGTTTTCTTATCCGGTAATGGCCCATTGGTCGAAGTTTTAACGGAAGCACTGGCGCGCGATTCAGTCAAAAGGAACGCGCACAAGAACAAAGCAAGCGCATTGCGAGCCGCCTCTGCGTCGATACAAAATATCCACAAATTCAGAGACGAATACATTAAGGATAAGTCCGCGCCTGTTGAACATGTCGTGATCTTTGACGAGGCACAACGCGCTTGGGATCAAGAAAACACATCTAAATTCATGACGACCAAGCGCGGTCAAAAAGACTTCGCACAATCAGAACCTGAATTCCTGATCAGTGTCATGGATAGGCATCAAGACTGGTGCGTGATCATTGCGTTGATTGGTGGCGGACAAGAAATCAACACGGGTGAAGCAGGCTTACAAGGTTGGGCAGACGCACTCGCTCAACACTTTAAGCATTGGGATGTTTTTTACTCGGATAAGCTGACGCAGATTGAATACGCAGGTCGTGATGTGAAATTTGATGCTGTCGCCAATGCAAAAGCAGAACCAAGTTTGCACCTAGCCACATCGATGCGCTCATTCCGCGCAGAGAAACTGTCGCACATGGTGCATCACATCATCCACAACAATCCACAGGCCGCGGCGGAGATTTATCAGACTTTTAAAGACAAATTCCCCATCGTCGTCACTCGCGATTTACAAGCCGCAAAAGCGTGGATCAAAGAGCGTGCACGAGCCAATGAAACAAAAGGAGTAATTGCATCCTCTGGCGCAGTACGTCTCAAACCAGAGGGTATCTTTGTAAAAAATCGACTGTCTGCAGCAGATTGGTTTTTGAATGAGCAGGACGATGTGCGTTCATGCCATTACCTCGAAGATGTTGCGACTGAATTCGATATCCAAGGTCTTGAACTCGATTGGTGTTTGGTGGCCTGGGATGCAGACTATCGTTACGTCAATGGTCAATTCGAGCATTGGCGGTTCACTGGAACGACGTGGAAACGGCGGCAGCAAGAGGAACAACAGCGGTATCTTGAAAATGCTTATCGGGTTTTGTTAACTCGAGCCCGGCAGGGGATGGTGATTTTTGTGCCGCTTGGTGATGCAGAAGATAACACGAGATTACCAAATTTCTTGGGCGAGAACTTTACGTACTTGCTGAATTGCGGTGTATGGTCTTTATCTACAGTTTTGGAGTAAATTAGGCCAAAATAATCACCTCATTTGAGGTAGATCCATTGCAACCAATTTTTTCCAGTTCTATTCTAATTGAGCAGAGTCTCTAAGCTTCCATTTTTTGAAGATCAATCACGGTGTTTGCATCGATCAGCAACTGCCACTGTTTTCCTATTCCTTTTGAGTATTCATTAAAAAAATAACTATCAGGTGTCGGATATTCAATATGGACATCATCAAAAGCAGCTTTTAACAATGACAACGCAACGGTTTGCATTTTTGAGCCGGTTGCGAAATATATCAGACGCTCATAAATATTAAATTTGCTGCGAATCTCAATGAGTGTTTTCAAAGTGTCTTGATAGTCTAATGTCGACGTCGATCGGACCAATAATTGACTCTCGGGATTTATTGGATTGTCTTCTGAAAACTCCTCAATTAGTTTCTTGTGAATTCGTTGTGTTGCCAACGCTCGCCAGTGTGATTCTGTTGAAGGAGGAACTCCATTGATCAAAACTAAGCGATGCGGATTTAGTGTACCGATGCTATGGCGAATTAATTCTTCGTTGAAAGATGTGAAGGCAACGGCGCAAACAGGTTGTCCCTGCATTCGTGAGCTACTTAAACACGTTGAACGCAAAATCGTTGAAATTCCTAAAGTTGGTTGCCCTGCAAAAGTTGCTAAAAGCGACCCTGATCTTTGAAAAACCTTATTGAACTCTACATTTGTTGGCGCATACGTTTCTGCTTCCGAAAAAACAATTCTAATATTTTTCCTCTCTTTTAAAAGTACAACGATAAGTACTAAGATTAACATTTTCGACATCGCAGAAATGTCGACAATTATTTCGGAAAAATTCGCCAAAGATTTTCTACAGATTCCCTTAATCTTATATTCAAATTCATGAGCGGATTTAGATGAATACGGTAAAACCGAAAGGTCCTTGTGATGCGAATCGAACATTTGCTTTACTTCGGATTCCCTATTCTTCCCCTTCGCTTGTGAATATCGAATCGCAATTAGTTGGGTGATGTCCGCGGAAGCGCAAATCTCTTTTGGAATAGCTAGGGCTCTATCTTCAAAACCCATCGCGAAAATGAAGGCACTGTTTTGGCAATTTAAGAGGGTTGACGAGATAGGTTCCAAGTTTCGTAGAGTCATTATTATTCCATTTTATCGAATCCAAGGTCCGCTTGACCAGATTCAGGGGGCACTTTCACTTTTGTTAGATTTCGCCTTTTTTCTTTCCAGTATCGCTCAAATTTCTTTGGTTCATTCAATAGCTGTTGAAATTCTTTATTGCTCAAGGAAATACTGTCTTTCTTACTAAACGAAATCCTCGCAAACGGTATCAATCTTTGATTTAAGAAAATACGAGGGGTCATAACGCCACGCACACTCCTGCCTCGCCAATCGGGGAGGAATACATGCCATCGCAATAGTCCGTTGTAATAAAGCTGCGTTTTTTCTGTTAATTCTAACGCATCAATTATCTCAATCCGAAAAGCTTGTTTTGGATTTTCTCTGTCTTGATTTTGAATCAACGGTTGCTCAATTAATTCCCACCGACAAATTGCAATAAATGCCTGAACGATGTCCTTTAACTTTGTACCAAAATTCTTTGAGGTTGTTCCGCGATTAACGTCTTCATCCCAGAAACCGGTATCCTTAATTGTTTCCGTTAAGTTTAAGAATTCTCCACCAGAATCAGAATATCTGCTTTGTTGATCTATTGGAGATATTGGCAGTAAACTAACGTCTTTAACCTTTAGCGATCGAACAAGCTCATTGAACAATTGAACCATACTACGAACATCACTCGACCACATACTAATGAAAGCCTTTGATCCATAGTAAATTGCTTTGGAACTAGACCCTTTTGAACTACGCAACCTTCGTGCTTGCTCATTGAAGGACCAATCACTTATTCCCAATATTTCGTCAAGCCCTAAGCTTAACTCTCGGAATTCTTCAATTCGCTTTATTCGACGTCTAAAGATGGAGTTTAATAAATCTGCTCGCTCCTCGTATTCAATATGCAATGTCTCGTTCGCGAGATCGATCAAATCAAAATCGTGTGTAACTTCAAGCGCCTTTTTTCCATTCATTCGCAAGAAACTATTTGAGGCCTCCGTTGAAATTTTGAAAAAAAGATTTGCTCTCCGCTTAAAGATGATTGGATTTAATGTGCCTTGTAACGCAACATTCAACAGGGGAATGGTATAGTCATCCAGAAAGAAGAAAAATGGCTTGCCTTGAATCCAGTGAATATTTTCAGACGCAACAGCATAAAGCTCATCTAAAAGATCGATTTGGTCTAAGTTCCAATGATCTAGTTTCTTACTTTGACTTAAGCGACATTTTTCTTTTTGGTTTCCAAGAAAATTGGAGAGAAATGTCAGAGGTTCTACCCCTGTAAGCAATGGTCGCTCAAACTCATTTCCAAATTTCTTTTCCAGCCAGTTATAAACCCATTCGTAACTCAGCGACTCACGTATATTTCTTTGTCCAAAGGCACGGAAAATTTCATGTAGCCAACATAAATGAAAGTAATGAATCAGTTGGCGGCGTTGCCCGTCATGTAATTTCGAAGGAATGTATGGGAAAGCCTCAACTATATCGCGACAATTCAAATAAAATCCGAGAACACCATCGGCACCTTGTACACCCGAGGATTCGCCAATTAACTCATCGAGGAAGAGTGTCATCCTTCGGAACGCCATCGTTTTACCGCATCCTCGAGCACCAGTGATTACGGTGACGTTCCTACTTGTAAAAGCACTCGCGCCGAGTATTTCTGGCACAAATAGGTTCTGCCATTCATCCTGTCGATATCCTAATGCCTCTGCATTTAAATAGTCATCAACGTTAATTTCACTCCTACCTCGGCCGGCATTTGCGGCATCTACTTGGGCTTCACTTATTCTTTTTTTATATAGAGACCATAAATTTAGGTTTGTAGATTCGATATTATTTGAAACATTCATTCGATAAGAATCCGTGAATTCCTTACCAAAAAAAATAATAAGTTTCTCTCTAATTGATCGCTCGGTTGCCTCAAGCTGATCGATTCTAACGCTTTTAAGCAACCGACACATGATCGAACTAACTTGCTGCGAGTCTGGTTTTGGATCGAGCTGATTGCGTGAACCACCACAACCAAAATCTGTGACATAGATTCGAATTGGATTATCTGGAAGCCTCGGGTCTGGTTTTGAAATTAAGATGTTACCTTCATGTAAATCACCATGCTTCAAATCCATTGCATCACATGCGTGTTTTGCATAAATGAGTGCCTCACCTAACGCCTGCAAAAAAGTGATTGAAAGGTTTTTCTCTCGACTAAGGTATTGAGTTAAGTTTTCGCCATCAATGTATTGGTAGTTAATATAAGTGAAGGAATCACCTTTTTCATCGAGAATTTCACCCCAAGATTGAATGTCAACGATTTGCGGAACACTTGATAACGCTTTCACTTTTTGTATTTCAAGTTCCCACCCTGTTTTGAGTTGATCACTCCGAATAATTTTGCATGCCCTCTTGGCTTCCGCGAGCACTTTATGTTCCGCCAGAAAGACGTATCCAATTTTTCCGTTCCCAAGTATCGATTTCAACTCATATTCTTCGATAACTTTTCCCACCCATTGTGTTGGATTTTCAATCAGCATTATTAGACTTTCTTAAATATCAAAGTGGTCTCTTTAAGAGTTCCCGCATTTCCTTTAATTAAGCGCTTTTCATCTGGCAAAACTTGGTCTTCGCAAGCGATGAGCCTTAATCTCGGTGCACTTGAAGTTACAGCTTCTAACACGATCTTTGCGACATCTATCCTCTTCTTGTCTCGATGTATATCTCCCAAAACAATTGCCAGATGCCCATGCTGTTTAAGATTCTCCTGCCACCGTTTTGAACATTTACACATTAAATCCGAAAATGGTTTGCGAGATGGCGACAAATCCTGTTCAAGCAGAGTCCAATCGCTAACACCACAAAACCAAAGACGAAGTCTGTTGTCTCTCGCATAATCAAGTCCTGACATGTAAGGAGGGCTTGTAAAGATCATGTCAATTGCTTCAAATCCATTTTTCCGTGTTGCTGCATTGACCGATTTGACGTTTCTATGAATATCAAAATTCAACGGAATGGGGCTGCTAAGTGTTCTATTTACTTTCTTAATCAAACGGCTCCGAACGTCTCGATACTCATATAATTCTGGAAAGTCATTCTTAGGGAACTTTCCACTCCTTAAATATGGTGTAGCGTGACTCGCCGGAAAAGATAAGAATCCAGGTCGTTGGTGGTGAAGCAAATTAAGAAAACAACCGAAGAGAAACCAAGATTTTTGTTGCCTAAGAACGCATGCCCACGCAATTGCATCTCGTAATGTTTCAGGATGATAAAAATCTCTTACCCACATCGGCACCGTGCGCAAATCGACTAATTTGCGTTCGCGCTCAGCCAGCGCGGTGAATTTATCGATTCGTTTCAACGCTAATTCAACTGATTGATACGGAAATAATTTTGCTCTCGTAAGCGCTATCGCGTATGGACTGAGATCGCTAGCGAAAACATTTAACCCATATTTCCAAGCTTCTAAAGGGATTGTGCCAGAGCCACAAAACGGATCTAAAAGTGTATTACCCGCGGTTGTGTATTGAGAAATAAGAATTTTTGCGCGATGAACTGCCAATCGACCGACATATGGACTTAATCCATGCAGCCGATCAACAAAATCTTTCTTTAAATTTGAATTGTCATTTTCCGTCATTAGAAATTCATAAAAATTTGAGTTACCGCTAAACCAAAAGAAGGGGTTGAAAGGAGCAGCTTCAGTTCAACGCCAATCGTAGCGAAATCTTTTCTTAGTAAATTAGAATTTGTCAAGATTCAATAACCACTTTATCGCTTTTTGACAATTCCACGAAATGGCACAACTTTAAAGCTGAGATTTCGTTCAAACAATTCTAATTCAACTCTGAAATTCACAGTCCAACAAAAAAGCCCAACTCGGAGTTGGGCTCTCTCAGATTCAAACAAAAATCAAACGTCAATATTCCCAGCCCGTAAAGCATTCGACTCAATAAACGCACGACGTGGTTCCACATCATCGCCCATTAATGTCGTAAAGATCTGGTCCGCAGCAATTGCGTCTTCGATTTGTACTTTGAGTAAGCGGCGTACTGTTGGGTCCATCGTTGTTTCCCACAATTGTTCTGGATTCATTTCGCCCAGACCTTTGTAGCGTTGTTTGGAAACACCGCGTTCTGCTTCTTCGCGTAGCCATAACATCGCGTGGTGGAAATCTTGTACTGCGGTTTCTTTGGCTTTTTCGCCTTCGCCGCGGCGGATGAATGCGCCTTCGCCTAACAAACCTTTGAAAGTTTGCGCGGCGTTTTCCAAGACTTTGTAATCACTACTGTCAACGAAGTCGGCATCGATGCTACTGACTTTGACGTTGCCATGGAACATGCGTTCGATGCGCAAGCTGAGCATGCCTGAGAGTTCGTCGCTGCGTACCACGGCTTTGACCGCTGGGTCGTTCATCGCTTTGGTCAACTCTTGAGCAGTTTGTTCTGCGTGTTCTTGGGTGTCCATCTTCAAGGCTACGCCGGTCATGATCGCGGTTAAAGCAGCGCGGTCGATCACGCGCGTTAAGCGAGTCATAATGGCGTTGGCCAAGTTGAATTGACGTACCAATTCGCCCAATGCTTCGCCGACGATAGGTTCTGCACCTGTGCTTGGAATCAAAGCGGCGCCGTTCAATGCTACCGTAGTCATGTAGCTCGCTTCTTCGGCATCATCTTTGAGATAACGTTCGTCGCGGCCTGCTTTGACTTTGTACAACGGTGGTTGTGCGATGTAGATGTGACCGCGTTCTACCAGTTGTGGCATTTGGCGGTAGAACAACGTCAACAACAGCGTACGAATATGGGCACCGTCGACGTCCGCATCGGTCATGATAATGATGCGGTGGTAACGCAACTTTTCGACGTTGAATTCGTCAGGCCCGATACTGGTGCCGAGTGTAGCGATCAGCGTGGTGATCTGCTCAGACGACAACATTTTTTCGAAACGTGCTTTTTCTACGTTCAATACTTTACCGCGCAATGGCAAGATCGCTTGGAACTTACGATCACGACCTTGTTTAGCTGAACCGCCCGCAGAGTCACCCTCGACGATGTAGAGTTCGCACAGCGCTGGATCTTTCTCTTGGCAGTCGGCCAATTTGGAAGACAAGCCCAAACCATCCATCACGCCTTTACGACGGGTGAGTTCACGCGCTTTACGTGCCGCTTCACGTGCTCGTGCCGCTTCAACGATTTTGCCGCAAATGATTTTGGCGTCGTTTGGTTTTTCCATTAAGTAGTCGGTCAGTGTTTTGGTGACGATTTCTTCCACTGGGCCGCGTACTTCAGATGACACCAACTTGTCTTTGGTTTGTGAACTGAATTTTGGTTCGGGTACTTTGACAGACAATACGCAAGTTAAACCTTCGCGCATATCGTCGCCAGAAACTTCGACTTTCGCTTTTTTCGCGAATTCGTGTTCTTCGATGTATTTGTTGATGACACGTGTCATCGCTGCACGCAAACCGGTGAGGTGAGTACCACCGTCGCGTTGCGGAATATTATTGGTAAAGCACAGCACTTGTTCATTGTAAGCGTCGTTCCATTGCATAGAAACGTCGACAGTAATGTTAGTGCCTTGGTCCGACATTTTCTCGCCAGTAGCTTGGAAAATGGTAGGGTGCAAAACAGATTTGTTTTTGTTGATGTATTCAACGAAACCGCGTGTACCACCTTCAAACGCAAACAATTCTTCTTTGCCTGTGCGATGGTCGTTCAACTTGATGCGTACGCCGTTATTCAAGAACGAGAGTTCACGAATACGTTTCGCCAAGATTTCGTAGTGGAATTCGACGTGGCTGAAAATCTCTTCATCAGCCCAGAAATGCACTTCAGTACCGCGCTTGTCTGTATCGCCTACGACTTTGATTGGTGAGCACAATACGCCGTCGATGGTTTCCAATTCGCGATTTTGTACCACGCCTTTGGCGAATTCCATCGTATGCAATTTACCGTCGCGACGAATGGTCAGCTTCAATAATTTCGAGAGTGCATTCACGCAAGACACACCCACACCGTGCAAACCACCAGACACTTTGTAAGAGTTTTGATCGAACTTACCACCGGCGTGGAGTTCAGTCATCACGATCTCGGCCGCGCTACGTTTTGGTTCGTGCTTATCGTCCCACTTGATGCCAGTTGGAATACCACGGCCATTATCGGTAATCGAAATCGAATTATCGGTATGAATCGTGACGTTGATCTCAGTACAGTGGCCTGCTAGAGATTCGTCGATGGAGTTATCCAACACTTCGAACACTAAGTGATGCAAACCCGTGCCATCAGAAGTATCGCCAATGTACATGCCGGGACGCTTACGTACGGCTTCGAGACCTTCGAGAATTTGAATCGAGGACGCGCCGTAGCTTGCAGATGCGGCTGCACCCGTTGGTTCTGGAGCGGCTGGTGTGTTGTCTTGGGTATTCTCGGACATGGCTACCTTCTGAAATAACAAATTTACTAGTTCAAATGAACGCAGGGACAAGCAAGCTTGCCCCTGTTACTACTTAACTTTAATGGAATTAAATCCGCATCGGCATGACAACGTATTTGAAATCACCGTTGTCAGGAATCGTGATCAATGCAGATGAATTCGAATCGCCCAAAGCGATGTTGATTTGATCAACTTTGAGGTTATTCAATACATCTAACAAATACGTCACGTTGAAACCGATATCGACGCTATCGCCACCGTAATCGATTTCGATTTCTTCGACCGCTTCTTCTTGATCAGCATTGGTCGACAAAATGCGCATCAAACCTGGTTCGATCACACAACGGACGCCTTTGAATTTATCCGACGTCATAATTGCAACGCGTTGCAAAGAGCGCAGCAATTTTTCACGGCTTAAGGTGAAATTGTTTTTGTAACCCTTAGGGATCACGCGATTGAAGTCGGGGAATTTACCTTCGACCAATTTCGAAATCAATTCGATGTCGGCAAACGTCAATTTAACTTGGTTGTTGGCGATATCGAGTTGCACGTTGTCGTCTTTGTCTTCTAACAGACGTTGCAATTCCAAAATCGTTTTACGTGGAATGATGACTTCTTGACGCGCGAATTCTTGCTCAACTTGTACTTGCGCATAAGCCAAACGGTGACCGTCAGTCGCCACCGCAATCACGTTTTTACCATCAACGACTAATAACAAGCCATTTAAGTAGTAACGAATATCTTGTTGTGCCATGGAGAAGTGCACCATGTTGAACAAGTGTTTCAAGGCTTTTTGCGGCAAGCTCACGCTAGCATTGAAATGCTCGGCTTGTGCCACGGTTGGGAATTCTTCCGCCGCCAAGGTCTGCAAAGAGAAGCGTGACTTACCTGATTGCACACTCATCTTTTTATTGTCGAGCTTCAAGGTGACGTCATTGTCATCTGGCAGGGCGCGCAAGATGTCGAGCAACTTACGTGCCGCCACTGTCGTTGCCGTGACATCGCCACCGGAACCGATTTCAGCGTGCGTCGTAATTTGCACTTCGATATCTGTCGACAAGAACGATACTTTTTCGCCGTCTTTGCGGATGAGGATATTGGCCAGAATCGGCAATGTGTGCCGACGCTCGACAATACCACTCACAATTTGCAGGGGCCGCAGTAGGGTATCCCTGTGGGTTTTGACCAATTGCATTTTGTATCCTCTCTCAATCAATGTTAAGGGATTAGGACTTCGGCACAATCAACGCTGGCTTTGTTGTGTTCACCGTGTTTTCGGTTCCACGCCTAGCCAACGCAGTTGCCTCACTCCTAAGGATGCTGCATTTACTTCACATTGGGAGGACTTGCGAAAAACTGCCCAAACCTGGTGGCCAATTTTGCGTAAATCCTACGCCGCTTTACTGCTTAAAATCTTTTACTGTCGTCCCAGCGGAGGCAGGGACCCAGCGCCTTTCGTATTTACTGCTACAGCCGATTCATTGCTTTCAGTGCTTTTTACGCCACTGGATTCCCGCCTTCGCGGGAATGACAAAATACTTCTTACCACTATCCCTTCAAGGTCTGCTCCAAGACATGCAATTCGTGATTGCATTCTGGGCTCTTGGCGCGGTCGGCGGCGATTTTACGTACAGCATGCAATACCGTCGTGTGATCACGTCCACCAAACAACTCGCCAATTTCTGGCAAACTTTTCTGCGTTAATTCTTTCGCCAAATACATGGCGATCTGACGTGGTCTAGCGATATTCGCCGGACGACGTTTGGAATACATATCGGCGACTTTGATATTGAAGAAGTCAGCCACTGTCTTCTGAATATTTTCAACAGAGATCTGGCGGTTTTGTACCGACAACAAATCTTTGAGCGCTTCTTTGACGACATCAATCGTGATGTCTTTGCCGTGGAAACGCGAGTACGCCAAGATCTTACGCAAAGCGCCTTCAAGTTCACGCACGTTAGAACGCAAGTGCTTGGCCACAAAGAAAGCGACGTCGTCAGAGAAATTGACGCCCTCTGTATATGCTTTCTTGAGCAAGATCGCCACGCGCATTTCTAGCTCTGGCGGTTCAATCGCGACCGTCAGACCGGAATCAAAACGCGAAATCAAGCGATCATCCATGCCCGAAATTTCTTTTGGGTAGGTATCACTGGTAATAATGATTTGTTTCTTAGCCGCGATCAGCGCTTCAAATGCATAGAAGAATTCTTCTTGCGTACGGCTTTTGCCGCCAAAGAATTGAATATCATCGATCAAGAGCAAATCGAGCGAATGGTAGTAACGTTTGAAATCGTCAAAACCTTTTTTCTGATACGCCGTCACCACGTCACGTACATATTGTTCGGCGTGGATATAACGAATACGTGCGTTCGGTTTGTCGTGCAAGATCTGATTGCCGATGGCGTGAATCAAATGCGTCTTACCCAAGCCCACGCCGCCATATAAGAATAGTGGGTTATAGGAAACGCCAGGATTATTCGCCACTTGAATTGCTGCCGCCCGCGCCAATTGATTGGCCTTACCGGTAACGAAGCTATCAAAAGTTAGATCAAAATTGATGCGTGAGTTATCACGACGCGGTGCTGTTTCTGGCACGGGGTCGTGATGAACGAGGTCGCTGGTACCTGCTTGTGATGTACGTTGACTGTGATCAGCACCACTGCCTTCACCTAAATTGGCGGGCGCGGTGGTAGTCGATACGGGTTTCTTGCCTGCACGTGGGTCGATGATAAATTCGACATCAACAGTGTCATCCCAAAACTGAGAGGCGAATTCGGTGATACGTCCTGCAAATTGGGCTTTGACCCAATCTAATTTAAAGCGATTAGGTGCGCCAATACGCAGACGACCTTCTTCAAAGTCGACTACTGTTAAAGGCTTGATCCAAGCACTAAATTGCTGAGGCGTGAGTTCCTGTTCTAATTGTGACGAGCAGGCTTGCCAGAAATTTTCCATGAATCGCTTTACTATTTACTTAAGATTTATTCTTCTCAAAACCATCGATCTCTTGAATCTCTGATTCCACTTTTTTCTTGGTGATGCTGCTTTGCCCATCTTTATTTACGCCAGAGCCCTTTGCTTGCTTACTATTTATTGTTTACCCATTTTTTGGGTGCCACAGCGAGCAAACAACTAAAATCGACAATGATTATAATGGAGCTGTGTGACCGCAAAGTGTTAACTAAGCATTAAAATTATGATGTCTGACGGCAATACTTCCAAGCCCACTATTCTACCCTCCACGGCAATAGTTATCCACAGGCGCGATCAAATTTCTTTTCATTAACTCTTTTGGTAAACGCATAAAACGGGCGAAATGGATTGACAGCGGGCTTGAAAATGGTGTCTAATTACGGGTTCCCTACCCTGTTTTGTTAAATGTGACCTTGTCTTGTATAGACGTCATCTGATTTCTTAATTTATTGAAAATGAGAAAACGATTGGCTTCTACTAGCAAAGCCAAAGTCGGCATGGACAAAGTCGCAAGATGAAACCATGAGCAGCGGTTTTGGGGGCAGTAGTGGTGTAAATAGCGTGTTGCTATTGTTTAGTTGTGCTCTTCCATAACAGGGCCGCATCGAAGCAACTGGCGCAATGCACTCACCCGTAATTCCGATTTATTTTTTGCTCAAATAGTGAGATCAACATGAAACGTACTTATCAACCTTCCGTAGTTCGTCGTAAGCGCACTCACGGTTTCCGCGCTCGTATGGCAACACGTGGTGGCCGTGCAGTTTTGAACGCACGCCGTGCTAAAGGCCGTAAGCGCCTGGCAGCTTAATCTGCATCCTATAAATCCAATTTTAGGGCGCACTGTTTCGTTGCTTGTCCTCGCAATGCACTAGTATTGCTGCGAAAAGCGCCTCACTTTGCATCCCTAACATTGAATTTCTTGAATACAGATGGCTTTGGTTGGTGTGTTTAGTATCTCTTGATACTCAGTCAATTAGTTTGTTCAATAGGTTTAAATTTATATTGTGACTAATTTGACTTCATCTACCAACCTTGCCCAAAACCAGTTGTCCGGCGGAGATTTTGCGCGGGTACGACGAATCGTTAAAACGGATGAGTTCTCATCCGTTTTTCGTTTGCGGCCTGTACAACGAACGGCGCATTTCGTACTTTATGCCCGTAGCAATGAATTGACGCATGCGCGGCTCGGTGTAGTTGCAGCAAAACGCTTTGCCCCTCGGGCGGCGACACGCAATATGATCAAGCGCGTAACCCGAGAAATATTTCGACAGTCTAACCTGGTGAATGTGGATTGCATTGTGCGCTTATCAAAGCCAGTCAATAGCAAAGCCGGTCCTGCCACTAACGCACAATTGAAACGTGCGTTGCGGGACGAAGTTCTACGTCTATTCCATTCGCAACGCACCACTTCTGCTTCTCATTCTATCGGTGACCCCATTGCTGATCTCGGCCACGGCAGGGCATCACCATGAAATCGCTGCTGCTTCTTCTGTTACGCGCTTATAAATTAGCGATTAGTCCAATGTTAGGGCAAAATTGCCGTTTTTATCCGAGTTGTTCAGAATATGCGGCCGAAGCGATTCGCGAATATGGTGCTTTACACGGCTCGTTCATGGCAGGTAAACGTTTGTGCAAATGCCATCCCTGGCATCCGGGCGGTGTTGATCCCGTCCCTTGCAAACATGCTCCTGATGAAAAAAAGCAAACAGCCCCCACATCTGAGCCTAGTTCTAGCGCTCCGCTGTCTTAAAGAATTGGGCTAAAGACATATTGCTTATTGACTTAATTCATTAAAATTTTATTTAACATTCAACTATTCACCTAACCACATACTCACATGGAAAAAATGGATATCAAGCGTACCTTCCTTTGGGTCATCTTCACGATGTCGCTCGTCCTGCTTTGGGACAAATGGATGCAGCATTCGGGCAAGAGCTCGATGTTTTTCCCAACGCCAGTTTCGCAACAAGCAAAAGCGCCAAATGCTTCGGCCTCTGCCAGTGCAAGTGCTGCTGCGGTTAGCGCCCCAGCTAGCGCAACTGCAACGGCTACAGACGGCACAGTGACTGCGGTGAAAAGCGAGACAATCACGATCACAACTGACGTAGTGAAGGTCGACATCGACACTATAGGCGGCGAAATCAAGCGTTTGGAATTGTTGAAGTATGTTGATAGCGACGATGCGAAGAAAAATGTCGTGTTGTTCCACGAATCTGCAGACCGCACTTATGCCGCTCAAACAGGTTTGATCGGCGGCAATTTCCCTAACCATAAATCTGGTTTTACAGCAGTTCCAGGCGCACGCGTTTTAGGTGATGCAAACGAATTGAACTTGGTGTTGGAATCTGAGCAAGCTGGCGTGAAATTGACCAAAACCTTCACCTTCAAAAAAGGTGATTACGTGATTGGTGTGAAACACACTGTAGCTAACAAGACAGCGGCACCAATTACACCATCTTTGTATCTGCAATTGATTCATGATGGCACGAAACCAAAATCTGGCGGCATGTTCTCTGGCACTACCGAATTCTATGCGCCAGCTGTGTATACAGAAGAGAAGTTCTTCCAAAAACTGTCATTTGAAGACATTGAAAAACGTCTCGCTAAGACGAATGTTCCGCCAGATCATCCAACTTCTGCCAACAATGGTTGGGTTGCCGTAATCCAGCATTTCTTCGTTTCAGCTTTTATCCCTGACGGCAAAGTACAACGTGAAATTCGTACTGACAAAGTGCGTGACAATATCTATTCCATTTCTTCCGTAATCAACTTGGGAACGGTAGCGCCAGGTGCTGAAGTGTCTTCCACTTCACGCTTGTATTCCGGTCCACAAGAATCAGCGATCTTGGAAAAAGTCGCACCAGGTTTAGATTTGGTCAAAGATTATTGGAAACTATCGATGATCGCCAAGCCAATGTTCTGGATCATGGAATTGATCCACAAATTCCTCGGTAACTGGGGTTGGACTATCGTGGTGTTTACGATCGGTATCAAACTCGCTTTATTCCCATTGTCTGCAGCAGGCTTCCGCAGCATGGCGAAGATGAAGGTTGTCACGCCAAAAATGACAGCACTCAAAGAGAAGTACAAAAACGAGCCACAAAAACTGAACCAAGCGATGATGGAACTCTACAAAACAGAGAAAATCAATCCGCTCGGTGGTTGCTTGCCGATGTTGATACAAATGCCTATCTTCTTGGCTTTGTACTGGGTATTGCAAGCCTCAGTCGAAATGCGCGGCGCACCGTGGGTGGGTTGGATTACCGACTTGAGTAAGCCAGATCCATGGTTCATCTTGCCAGTGTTGTACGCGATTTCCATGTTCATCACGACCAAATTGAACCCTGCACCAGCAGACCCGATTCAAGCGAAGATGATGTTGTTCATGCCATTGATGTTCTCGGTGATGTTCATCTTCTTCCCATCTGGTTTGGTCTTGTACTGGGTGGTCAACAATATCTTGTCGATTGCTCAGCAGTGGGTTATCAACAATAAGATCGTGCCACCTGAGCATCGCACATAAAACAACGCAAATTAGTTTGGCGAAGTTAGCAAAAAAGCCCATTGCGAAATGGGCTTTTTTTTCATCATCATCGTTATAAAATCCCTATCGTTTTGCTGCATAACCTGTAGTATTTTGACGACAGCCTTGAATGGCTTTATCTACTGATTTCCCTAAAGCAAGTATAGAATTTCCTCATGACACATCACTACGACAGCACACCCATCGTTGCAATTGCCACCGCACCAGGCCGAGGCGGGATTGGCGTCGTGCGCATTTCGGGTAAAGACCTTAGCGGCATCACACAAGCTTTGTTCGGCAGCACCGCGCTCAAGCCGCGCCACGCCACCTATCTCGACTTCAAACAAGCCGATGGCACCGTGATTGACCAAGGCTTAGCGATCGCTTTTAAAGCACCGCATTCCTATACGGGTGAAGATGTGTTGGAGCTACAAGGCCATGGCGGCCCGGTCGTCATGCAGATGTTACTCGGTCGCTGTCTTGAGGCCGGCAAAGAACAAGGTTTGCGTTTGGCCGAGCCTGGCGAATTTACGCAACGTGCCTTCATGAACGACAAACTCGACTTGGCGCAGGCCGAGGCGGTTTCTGATTTGATCGAAGCTTCGACCGAAGCGGCCGCGAAATCAGCATCGCAATCAATGTCAGGTGCTTTCTCGAAAGTGATTCATACCTTAGTCGAGAAGGTTGTGCATTTACGGATGCTGGTCGAAGCGACGCTCGATTTTCCGGAAGAAGAAATCGACTTCTTAGAGAAATCGGATGCGCGCGGTCAACTCGCCGACATTCAAAAGTCCTTACGCGCAGTGTTCGAACAAGCAGCGCAGGGCGCTTTACTGCGTGAAGGTTTAAACGTGGTTTTAGCTGGGCAGCCGAACGTGGGTAAATCTTCTTTGCTCAATGCCTTGGCGGGTGATGATATCGCTATCGTGACACCGATTGCTGGCACCACGCGCGACAAAGTGACAGAGACCATTCATATCGAAGGTATCCCACTTAATATCATCGATACCGCTGGTATTCGTCACGACCATGATGACATTGCGCACGACGACCAACCTGTCAATAAGATCGATGCGGTTGAACGTATTGGTATCGAACGCACATGGGCAGAGGTACAAAAAGCCGACGTCATCTTGCATTTGCTCGATGCAAGCCGCGGCCCCACACGTGCTGATGAAGAAATCGCTGAGCGTTTCCCTGCGGAAGTACCTGTGATTTGTGTGTGGACCAAAATCGATATCTCTGGTCATCACGCTAGCGTCGACACCGTCAACGATTTAACTCAGGTGTATTTGTCGGCACAAGAACATTTGGGTATGGATTTGTTACGCCAAGAATTACTACGCATTGCAGGCTGGCAGCAAACAGGAGAGTCGCTGTACTTGGCACGAGAGCGTCATCTGATTGCGCTCAAACACGCGCATGAACATCTGGAACAAGCCGCAGAATACGCTGCTCAAAATGATCAATCGCTTGATCTATTCGCTGAAGAGCTACGCCTGACGCAAGATAGACTCAATAGCATTACCGGTGAATTTACCTCAGACGACTTGCTTGGCGTGATCTTCTCGCGTTTTTGTATAGGTAAGTGATATCAGTCAAATACAAGTGATGAAATGTGATTGATGTAAGTGAGGTGCGCTTGCATCAATCGAGTCACTAAGAGTCACTAAGATTCGTTCGCTCAAAAAAACTTTTCGTCTGTTTTTTCTACCCGCTTCAGGGTGAACAATTCATTAAAGACCAAACGACTTGGCGTGCA
The DNA here is from genome assembly GCF_014284155.1 of Affinundibacterium nitidum. GTDB lineage: Bacteria > Pseudomonadota > Gammaproteobacteria > Burkholderiales > Burkholderiaceae_D > Undibacterium > Undibacterium nitidum. Next base: position 77,307 of record NZ_JACOFZ010000010.1, on the reverse strand, counting down.
GCCTTCAGGGAAGTGTTGCATGAAATCGAAACGCATATCAGCAGCGTGTTCGCTCAGGTAGCGATCGTAATCTTCTAGAGTTTCAGCTTGGTAGCAAGTGCGGTATAAGGTCTCGGTGGCTTGATCAAAGCGAATAGCAACGAAACACCCTGTCGCCATAATTTCTGGCAAATGTTTGTCGCGCATATATTGCTCAAAGGCGGTCGCCAAATCGGCACGCACTTCTACACTGACTTCGTAAAAAACCATACAACACTCTATCTCAAATTGAATGCGGCTTAGTATCGATTGACAGCATCAGTCTGTCAATTGAGTTCACGATAGTTGACGTTCACTGCAACTTTTTAATCTTCCTCAATTTGCATTTCGCCAGGGGGCAAGATCTTTGTGCGATCTTTATCCACTTGGCTCTTTAACTTATCAGCAGCCTGCGCAAAGTGATCGACATCTTCGTCATGCGCAATATGTAAGCCTGGAGCAAAGATATCGCCCATATACAATTCATCGGCGAAGGTTCCTGTATTTTTTTGATGCGTCATCAAGATCAAGCCCGAGCCCAAAGCTGAGCAGAACAAGCTGGTCATCAGTAGTCCACGCGTATAGCGGCGCTTGATGGTACTTAAGTGCATATAAATCGCGATGGCCAACACCAAAATGTCGATATGGCTACCATACCGTGTGAACCATTCCCAAGAGAACATAAAGCCCAAAAAGCTCGCAAGGGCGTTCCATGCTTGAAGAAAGAGCATGGCACTCGCAACGATAAAGAGATGTCGACCAAAGCGCGGATTGCGCCCAAACAAACGATTTGCAGCTGCCCAGATGCCACTCCACAACAGCGCCGCTAGTAGAACAGAAATGACCGCTTGCAAATACACCAGCAGATTAAATCCATCAGTTTGCGACAACCAAGTGCTCACCCAAGTAAGGGTGGAGATGATGGCGACACCTGCCAACGCCGGACGCCAGCCTTCCCATTGATAATTGCTAGTATCAACAGTCTCTGGCTCCACCTCAAAATTCGAGCGCCGCACGCGCAAATGACTTTGTCCGAGTCGCACTACGGTATACCCTGTCAGCTCTAACTGGCTTTGTCGTCTACCTTGCGACGACATGCCATTGCGGCTATCGAGATCTCGGATTTGCAAATTGCCGTCGGCGTTTTCTTCAACAATAGCGTGACGCGCCGCAACGTGCTCGTCATCGAGAATGACTTCGTTTTCGTAGGAGCGTCCAATGCGTATCGGCAGCTGCTCGACTCGAACACGCTGCTCGACTTCGCCATTGCGGTTCAATAATTCGACGAAGAAAGGTGCACTCATTTGGCCTCCACTTTCTTATCAGCCCCGGCGTTATTCGAGTTCAAAGCGATACTCTTTAAGAACAATCGGGCAACCCGCATACCGTTTTGATATGACACACCACGCGTGTCCAAACGGCTCTGCAGTACTTCTTTGGCCTGATCTAATGTAGTGCTGATCATGATGAAGTCGTACAGCTCAGGGAATTTTCGGTAAGCACGCACACATAGCACAGTCCTCATCGACACGCCCTCGTTCTTCACAAAGTCTTCATGACAAGCAGGTGCAGTGACACTAGGGTAACGTGTGCTCGCAAAAATTTGATTCTTGAAACGCTCACTAATCAAACGTGAAAAACGTAGCGCATCGAGACTCTTCGACTGCAATAATGTGTGGGTAATCGCGATGTGACCGGTTTGCAGTTTTCCAGAAATGAAAAGCGAGGACTCCATCGCGCAATTCATTTTATCGTCCGCATAACTACTTTCTTCTTTGGTATTCGAGCTTCCCCAACACCGCATCTGGTCTGATTCACGCACTGGCACTTGGTATTTACCAAGCACACGAGAACTCAAATTATTCTCTAATAGACGATCCACCATGAAATTTTGATGTGCGATCAACTGCCGTCCTACTTCCTCACTGAATACTAAGGGCACTTGTTTCTGTGCTTTGACGCGATTAACCAACTCCACCACAAATCGAGCAGGCACTAAAAAACTAACGAGTTCACCGTCGGTGCGCTTGGCGACATTCACACCGGCAATCGCGCCGACGCCGTTGACATTTGGACCGCCACTCATGCCCGCATTGATAGGGCCGGTGAATAAAAATTGATCGTAAAACGCACGCGCAATGACGCCATTGTAGGCCCCTTCAGAAATCGCAAAACCGAGATCAAGTGGATTGCCTAAGGAATACAGATATTGACCTTGAACCAATGGGCTCAGCTGATTTGCAGTGCTTGGTATTTTGAAAAAACCTTTGCCTTTGCGGCTGACCTTCACGACCGCTAAATCATGCAAGACGTCCACGGCCAACAACTCCAAAGTTCCGCGTTGGTCGTTAGTGTCGACAAATTCACCGACATACGTTTCGGGTTCAAGGGCGATTTGTGAAATCACATGGTAGTTCGTCACCACCAAATCGGTATCTTCTACAAAAAAACCCGAACCGACGGAAGATTGTGTACGCCCATTACGCACCAGAACACGGATTTGCAGCAGGTCATTCTTGGCAGCAGCATAGAGTTTTTGCGCTGCAGACGAAGGCTGGGGTAAAACGGTCTCGCCAACGCCAGCCTTGCTCGCTTCACTACTATCGGGCTTGGTAGTCTTCTGCGCGTAAGTTGAAACGGAAAACGCTAGCAAACCCATACAAACGCCAAGACGATAGTATCGCCTCCAAACAGACAATGATTTCATCTTGATCATTTCATGCATAGTATTTTCTCGACTACCGAATCAGCAATAGAAGCTACGATATCCGTAGCATAAACGTTTTTACTGCAATCAATTGTAGCTGGAGCAAAAATTTGCGTTTCGTACGACATGCGAGCTGCTTTTGTCACTTCCAGGAGGATTCATAACTCTGGATCTAGGCCTCTGCGCGCAACAACTCGACAAGGCGACGCCCAGCCCGCCCTAAGGCTTGATCTCGGTGGCGCACCATACGCGGTACAAAGCGATAGCGTGAACCTTCATCAAATCTCACTTCAACTAATTTACGCTTCTTGAGCTCATCTTTGACTAAGAAACTCGGCATCCAACCGTAGCCCAAGCCCATCAACAAAGCCTCTTTCTTGGCAAAGAAGCCATCAAGATAAAAAACGCGTTCACTACCGAAGACATGCTCGTCATTACCGCTCTGACTGGAGTCTTGCACCGATAACTCGGTATGTTCTTGCAATTGCGTCAAACTCACTTTCTTCATTTGCGCCAATGCATGCTCGGGTGCTACACATAAGACGCATTCGATTTCCGATAAATTTTCGGCATGAAGGTGCGGATGTGGCGTGTAGTCTTTAACGATCATTAAATCGGCTTTTTTGCTTTCAAAGCGATGTTGAACGCCGCGTAAAAATTCAACTTTGACTTGCACGCGCGTTGGCGCACCTTCGTCGGCCAGGTCTTTCAGCGCCTTTAGCACCGTTTGCAGCGACAAGATGCCATCGACAATCACGAATAACTTAGCTTCCCACTCTTGATTGAGTTCGCGCGATAAGGCTTCTAACTGGTTCGCTTGAATTAGTAATCGTCGTCCTTCATTCAAAACCACTTCGCCGGCTGAAGTGAGCTTTACCCGGTAACCATCACGATCGAGCAAATCAAGGCCCAATTGCTGTTCCAGCTGTTTGATTTGATAACTGACCGCCGATTGCGCCTTATGCAAACGCAGTGCGGCTTTAGCGACGCTGCCTTCGCGCACCACGGTATCGAGGGCCAACATGAAATTGAGATCGAGGCTCAAAGTTTGCTCCAAATTCTGAAAAAAGCGTTTGCAACATCATCGAAATTCTTGATGAAGTTTAGCGAAATATTGTGCTTTTTTTGTTGATCTATCTTAATTACATTAGCGAAAACAGTCGCTAACAGGGTGTTAGCGCCACAGAAATCTATTGGAGACCTACAATGACACAAGCGAATCCACTCAAACTGCACGGTATTGAATTCACCGAATTCTGCGGCCCATCGGCTGAACACCTAGAAAAATTATTTTGGGCATTTGGCTTTTCCAAATTGCGCCAACATCCAAGCAAAGCGATTAGCTACTTCCGCCAAAACGATATTCACTTCCTCATCAACAATGAACGTCAAGGTTTCTCCGCTGAGTTCGCTAAAAAGCATGGCCCATCCATTTGCTCTATGGGCTGGCGCGTCGAGAACGCTGCTTTCGCTTTGGAAGAAGCGGTCAAACGCGGGGCACGTGCGGTTGCCGATGCGGATAAAGATCATGCTTACCCAGCGGTATATGGTATTGGCGACAGTGTGATTTACTTTATCGAGCCAACAGGCAGCGGCGCATCAATCTACGAGCGCGATTTCGTCGCTTTGGCCTCACCTTTGATCCAAGCCGAAAAAGGTTTCTTAACGGTCGATCACTTGACCAATAATGTGCCTTTCGGCGAGCAAGAAAAATGGGCAAATTTCTATAAGGGCATTTTCGGCTTTACGGAGGTACGTTACTTCGATATTCAAGGCGCGAAAACGGGTTTGACCAGCTATGCCTTACGTTCACCTGATGGCAGCTTCTGCATTCCTATCAATCAACCGAAGAACGAACAAGATCAAATCGCGGAATACCTGCGCGACTATAACGGCCCTGGCGTACAGCATTTGGCATTCTTAACCGAAGACATCCTGCATTCACTCGACCAACTCGATGGTAGCGGCATTGAAACCTTGGATATTGATGATGACTACTATGCCGAGGTTTTCCAACGCGTGCCTCACGTCCGTCAAGATCATGCGCACATCGCAAAACATCAGGTCTTAGTCGATGGTGATGATGATGGATACTTGCTGCAAATTTTTACGAAAAACATCATCGGCCCTATCTTCATCGAGATCATCCAACGCGAAAACAATCTGAGTTTTGGTGAGGGCAATTTCGGTGCTTTGTTCCGTTCGATTGAAAAAGACCAAGAACGTCGTGGTGTAATTTAAACAGTCCAAGAATAAAGACAGGGGAATAACATGGCATTACAAGGCGTACACCACGTGGCATATCGTTGCCGCGACACCAAAGAAACGGTCGAATTTTATCAACAGGCTTTAGGCATGGACTTCATGTTGGCGATTTCCGAAGACCGCGTACCGTCGACCAAAGAAGAAGACCCTTATATGCATGTCTTCCTCGATGCAGGCAATGGCAATGTGCTGGCGTTCTTCGAAATTCCGAATTCACCACCTATGGATAGAGATCGTAATACGCCATCATGGGTGCAACACTTAGCATTCCAAGTCGATAGCCTCGATAGCTTGTTGGCGGCGAAATCTCATCTCGAAAGCATGGGACTGAGCGTAGTCGGCCCCACCAATCACGAGTTATTCCAATCGATTTATTTCAATGACCCGAACGGCCATCGCATAGAATTGGCAGCGAATACCTCGACACCAGAAATGCTGAAGAAACTCAAAGAAATCGCGCCGCAGATGTTGGAAGATTGGACTGCCAGCAAGCGCACGGTGCACCATGCATCGTGGTTGCACGAGAAAGAGTTCGCTACCCACTAGCGATATGAAAACAAGGTTTGCTAGGCGGCAGACCTATTTACATATCCGGATAGTCTCCCTCCTGTACCTTTGTACAGATGATTTGCACCAGTTGTTCTGGTGCTTTTTTTATGGCTAATTGACAATCAGGGCGTCGACGGTTCGCGCAAGGCGTGATAGAGAATGAGGCGAATCGATAGTAAGACACTCAGTGCAAACGCCACAGTCACCACGATGCCTGCCCATTTGATCTCGGTCCAGAACAGGAAGAGGTAAGCGAGATAAGCTAAAGATGCAATTCCACACAGTAGTTCCGTGAGGCTAATCAACACCGCACTACGCTTTGATCGCGTTTTTCGGTTTAAGGCCCAAAAACCAAGCGGCCAGACAAAGATCGAAATCACTAGAATTTCATCAATGCTCTCGAAATGAATGGCCTTATAGGGAACGTATTGTTCCGTCTTACTGACCATTTTCGCATCAGGTTTTCCATTTTCTTGCACCACCGTCGTACATTGGGATAAGGGCAAGAAGAAACATGCCAATATCACGATGGCTAATGCGCGTTTGATTCCTTCTAGATATTTCATACTTCCTCCAGCACTTCACCGAATTTGAACAAACTTTCAGCTATTCTCATGAGCCTATCTTATAAGGCTATTTGTCTTTGGCGAAATAAAGATCAGCGTCAAGTGCCAATCCCAAAGCGGCTATTCTTGACACCATTGAGCGCGACAATGAAAGCCCAGGGCTTGCAGTTTCATCGTAGTAACCAACACTAACCAAGTATGTGTCAAAATTTTCGCTAAAGCGCTTTACTGCTTCAATACGTGTTTCTAATATAGGTAGAAACGCTTCAATATGGTCTCTCAAAACTGTGTTTGACTCATCCAATGGGCCGCGCAATGACCACCCACTTTTATGGCGTTCGTTTACGTATTTACCGCGATCTCCTTTGCTCCACTGTTCTGTGGGTTCCATGCCCATTTCGCGGGTAATTTGATCAAGAGGCAAATACTCACCAGAAATATGGAAGTAGACGTACGCACGCGGCATCGACCTCACTTTTGATTCATCATTCATTCAGACACCGATTTGTTTTTCGAGTTTATCTAGTCTTAGATAGATATGGAGCTCATGAGCACATCAATCATCATCAAACCACTTTTGCATCAGACGCAATGCTTCTTGATTAGATGGAATAAAACCATGACTAGCCGAGACAGGAAAACGAGTTACCATTTCTGAAGCACAGGCTTCGTCTGCAGTTACCATGCCGTCATGATCAAAACCAAAACCGGCAAAGACGCCGAGCGCACCTAGCCAAGGCCATAATCCATACACACTTGCAGTAGGAATAGGCGGCACAGAAATCGCGGCCATGCGTTTTTCATCGGCAACCAATTGTCCGCATTCTCCGGCCATCCAATGATAAGTGTGCCAATCACGGATACGTTGACTCAGACGCATGGCCTTTAAAGGCGATGCGAGCAAAACTAGTCGACGCGGCTGTATGTCTCGATCCGATAATTCCTGCAAAACCATACGTAATATCACGCCGCCAAATGAATAAGCGATTGCATCATACTCACCAAGTGCGGCGAGTTTTTCTACTGCAGCAGTGAGGTCTTGCTTAATTTGAGTAATCGATTGTTTCGATGGCAGATAGTCAAAACAATGCACGGTATAGCCGCAACGCTCGAAGTGACGTATCAGCGCACCGCGCATGTATTTCTTGCCGCCGACACCGTCGACGAAGAGGAGTTGTTTGCTCATGTACCCTTAATCAAATGATGCTTGTGTTTTGCTGCTTAGGCAAAGTCTGCTTCTTTAGTAGTACGAATCTTACCATCTTCGATTTATTGCGACGCTCTAAACAAATACGCAAAGCTACTACTCAGCGTCAAATTTTTCCGCACAATCTCTAAGGCAAACTAATTGGCGCTCGCTGTCTATTCTTTCAGCAGCCGTAATCGCATGGAGTATTATCTCTGTCACTCTTTGGTATTAAGTTGCTTCCTTTCCAGCCCCTCAAAGTGCTCCTGACGTGCGGTGATTTTGCGCTCACGTTCTTTTACACGACATGGTCTACACAATACCGCTGCCGTCCAAACCCCACCTTTGGCGGACTCGTACCACCATTTTTGCTGGGTCGCAGTCCAGACCTCATGTACGCCACAAGCCTTGCATGTAAAGGGAAGGTCGACATAGTATCCGCGATGAACGAATTCCGGCCAGCCGCAACTGACGTTGGGGCCTAAATTCGCAGCATTCACAAGAATTTTTTTACTGACCGACGCCAGTGAACGTATTTTCTCACCTCTAGCGATGGCCGCTTTCCTGATGCGCTCCTCAAGTCTCGCCTTTTGGGCAAGGGCAGCATCTGCCGCACGGCGCGCCGCTCGATCCAAGTTCATTTCCTGCCGCCGTTGTTTTCCGCTTTTCATCTATGTGTGGGACTCAATACGTTTTACCTTTATTAGGCATGCTCATACTTTTCTTGCCAAAACGAGATTTGATACTGAGAAAGGTCATCGATATCGTCTGGCTGATAGAACTCGACCTTACAAGGCTTTTCTGGAAACTGCCACTTTAACTTTGCTTCCCACATCTCTTTCAAAGTGTTGCCTAGCGCGATCAGCCTATCTCTCGAGGCATCTTCACACCCTACATATTGAATGTCTAAGATATGTAAATGGTTGTTCATCCACTCAACCGAGTGTGGATTGTAATCTGCCCGATTAATCAGCTTCCGTATCGCATCTTCCGAAAAGCCTTGGCTCAAAATAAGGCCTTCAAATTCGACCAATTCCGGCCAAAATACTGCTGCATATCCCACTGCCAATGAAAAACGGCCCATGCAGCCAACCCAGGTTTCAAGGTTAACGCCTTCACCAGAGTTCCATTCTGCGAGTTCCGCTTTCATGCTGTCGGGTGTAATCATATTTCTTCGCGCAAACTTTCAATTAGTACAAATAAATCATAGCCAGAATGTTGCATTCTACTTAAGCTGGGACACTGGTCAAGCAGTGAGCCATCTCCAAACTAAAGAACTATTCGTCAAGAAAGATGAAGGCCTAACACTCATTCGCTCTGCCTTATACGCAAAACCAGCATAAGCAAATCCGAATATATTATTTAAACATATAAAACTTCGATGTTAAGTTATAGCCTCTGTCATCTTTCTGCGTTTTCTTGATCTGACTATGTGCCAACTTCTCTCGATGAACTGCAATACACCAACCGATATCGTGTTTAGCTTTACTGGCTTTTCCGAACGCGGTGGGCGTACTGACGAGCATAAAGATGGTTGGGGTATCGCGTTTTTTGAAGAGAAGGGTGTTCGTCATTTTATCGACGACAAACCAGCAGTCGAGTCTGCTTTGGCAGAGATGATTAAGACGCATCCGATTAAATCGAAAAATGTGATTGCCCATATTCGCAAGGCGACGCAAGGCGAAACTTCTTTGCAGAACTGCCACCCTTTCATTCGCGAAGCGTGGGGCCAAGAATGGGTGTTTGCGCACAATGGCGATTTGAAGAGCTTCGCCCCCGTATTGAACGGTAGCTACCAGCCAGCAGGTAATACCGATAGCGAATTGGCGTTTTGCTTTTTGATGCAAGGGCTAACACAAGAATTTGGCGATGTTGCACCCAGCATCGAACAAGTGCGTCAGTTCCTCAAACAGTTCAGCGCTGAAGTGGCCAGCCATGGCACGTTCAACTTTACTTTGTCGAATGGCGCTGCCCTTTACGTGCATTGCTCAACAAAGTTGCATTATGTCGAACGCCAATTTCCCTTCACCACCGCGGCATTAAGTGATGAGAATTTAGCGATTGATTTTTCCGCAGTGACCACGCCGCAAGATCGCGTGGCTGTGATCGTGACCGAGCCATTGACGACCAACGAACAATGGACAGCGTTTCAAACGGGTGAATTGAAAGTATTTGTTGACGGTCGCGTGCTGCCAGAATTCAGCGAGCATCAAACAAGCTACCAAGAGCCTTTACGTTTGGTAGCTTAAGCTGGCAGCAGTTTTTCTAGCGGCGTATGCCGGAACCAATCTGCAATTCAGAGAACCAATTAATAAAGCGCTTCACATCGGCCCCTTGGTAAATGGCGCCATGCTGCGGACACAGCATATCGATATCCAAATCATTGACGCGTCGACACCAATCAAGTTTGGCTTCGTTCGAGCCCATCCAACGACGATGAAATCCTTCCGCATGACGGATGTGTTTATCGAAGTCTTTAACGAACAAATCATCTTCACCCGGCGGCAACAAAGCAGCGCCGACATCCCCAGAAAAGAAAACTTTAGCGGTTGGATCATACAAATTGAAGTTCCCCGACGAATGCAAGTAGTGGGCGGGCACTGCGCGTAAGCGTATGCGACCTAAACTAATATCGAGGCCATCATCGGGAAGTGGAATAAAAGTTTCGCCATTGCCGCCGAAGTGCGGGATAAACGAGCTCCACAACCAACTCAAATAACATTTCAAGTCAGGGTTAAATTCTAACCACAAGGACAAAGATGAAATCACATCAGGGTCTTGATGCGAGGAAAAGAGGGCGACGATATTGCGCGCATCCATCTCTGAAGTAATGGCGGAGAACACCTCGGGGAAAATTTCCATACCACCGGGGTCGGTCAAAATCGCTTTGTCACCTTGTATCACCAGATACTCATTGGTGTCGATCAAGTAGTCTGGTTTTTCTGGATCACGCGTAATAACAGCCCAGCTATGATCGCCTTGTTCAAATATGGTTTGGTATTTTTTCATGCGTTTTTCATGGTGGTGGTGAGTTGTTTGAGATAAGAGATCGTTAAATTCATAATCTCTTCAATGCGTCCTGCGACTTGTTGCATGTCGGCCAGCATCGTGCCGCCGTAGGCCGCTTCAATGCGCGCATTGTGGGACAACATGGCGCCCGAGCTGCATAGATTGAGTGAGCGTTTGACCTCGGCTTCTAAGCTTTGCCATTCATGATCAACGCCCTCTTGTAACTGTTGGAATTGCTCTGACTTCAGTGCGTGACTCGCATGTAGTTGCTCAGCCGCACGCTGAGTCTTTTTCATGGCACTGGCGAGAAGACTTAAGTTTTTTTGTAGCTTACGTAAATCGGCAATACGTTTCACCAGTCGGAAAATCATCTCGCCCAGACGTGCCATCATTTCTTCCATCTTTTGGCTAAACACCCGTAACTCCATCGCCACCACTTTGAAACCGGATGATTGTTGCCCTGCACGCTTCGCCACCAAGATCGCATTCATGGCGACCAAGTTGATTTGATGCGAGATTTCGATGACTTGCTTTAGGCCATGATTAATCGATACCGACAATGCTAGATCTGAGGCTGGTTTGCTGACATGCATAAGAAGTCCCTGGGTAGTACGTCGCTGCAAAAAACCGGGAAAAAACCAAAGAACACGATAAATACGATTATTAGCTGGAAAAGACCTTGTCTTAAGTCAATTTTTGCTCAAGTGTTGCATTCCGACATCATTTCTGCAGTATCAAAATCGCACGGAAGTCATTCACATTGCTTAAGGTTGGGCCCGTCACCAGCAAGGCTTTGAGCGTTTCAAAGAAGGAATAGGCGTCGTTAGCTGCCAAAGAGACGGACGCGTGCAAACCCGCATGATGCGCTAACAGCAAACTATTCGGTGTCAGCCATGCACCCGCATTGTCTTCGCTACCGTCGATGCCATCGGTATCCGCAGCCAATGCGTATATCTGGGGATGCGCTTGTAAGCCTATGCATAAACTCAATAAATATTCGGTATTACGACCACCGCGCCCTTGGCCCTTGACCTGCACCGTCGTCTCACCTCCAGATAAGAGTAACTGCGGTCTTTGCAGATCACGTGCGGCAAACGAACGCGCTAACTGCGCATGCTGTCTTCCGAGTTCTTTCGCTTCGCCTTGCAAACGATCAGACAAAATATGGACATCGATATTCTGCGCTCTCGCCCAAGTGGCCGCCGCGTCCAGCGCTGTTTGCGCACAGGCGAGTAGTACGTAATCTGAACGCAGATCAGAAGGAAATTGCTTAGGCGTTTCTGATTGAGGCGACTGCAAATACGCTTCCACAACCGATGGCACGGCAATATGATGCGTACGCAAAATGGCGAGTGCATCGGCACTCGTACTCTCATCGATCAAGGTAGGGCCACTCGCAATGATCGCGGCGTCATCACCTGCGACATCGGAAATAATTAAACTAATCACTCGTGCAGGAGCACAGGCTAACGCTAAGCGACCGCCTTTAATCGCTGACAAATGTTTGCGTACGCAATTCATTTCATGGATGGTGGCACCACTACGCAGCAGAGCGCGATTGATCTCTCGCTTTTGTTCCAAGCTCAAACAGGGTGCGGGCAAACTCATCAACGCGGAGCCACCGCCCGATAACAAACAGATCACCAAATCATCTGCACTTAAGCCTTGCACCGATGCTAACAAGCGCTGGGCTGCTAAGTAACTCGCCTGATCCGGCACCGGGTGGGCCGCTTCAACGACCTCAATGTGTTGGCAGGGAACGGCATGGCCGTAGCGCGTAATCACTATACCTTGCAGCGGGGTCGGCCAATATTGTTCCAGCGTCTGCGCCATCGCGGCCGCCGCTTTTCCGGCACCGATAACGAAAGTACGTTGCGGTAATTGATCGTCAAAATCGCGCAGTATCCGAGCAATCACTGGCGGCATGCATTGTGCAGGCGTCACCGCAGCGACGCCTGTCTCGAACAGTTCTCGCAAGCGACTGATGGCTTGCTGTTCTTGAGAAGCGTTGGAGTTAGTCGGCAGACTTGGCATGGTATTGAAGATGTTGAAGAACGCTTGGCGGTGGCAAGAAAGGATAAAATACCAGTTTTGGCCACAAATAGCTTCATGAAAATCATCAGCAATCCATACAACTTTAGCGCTATCGCCCCTGCGATGCAGTCTTATATCGACCGCAAGATTCTCTCGGGCGTGTCTTCTGCCGTGCTACATGGACAAGATTTGGTGCATTTTCATGCAGCTGGCTGGGCCGATATCGAAAACCAAATTCCACTCGATCATCAGCACTTGTTCCGCGTTTTCTCGAATAGCAAATTAGTGACTTCGATCGCCATTTTGCAATTGATCGAAGAAGGGCTCTTAGGTTTAGATGACCCAGTCGAGCGTTATTTGCCGCAACTCGGCAAGCGCCAAGTTCTGTTACCCGGTGCGACCAGTATCGAGCAGACCGAACCCGCGCGCTCCTCGATCACCATCCGCCAACTGCTGACCCACACGTCCGGCCTCAGCTATGGTTTGCTTGACCATGGCAGTACGATTTATAAAGCCTATGTCGAACGCAAGGTGCTCAATGCGTTTGAGCCTTTGTCCGAATTGATCAATGTGCTCGAAGACCTACCGCTGACTTTTCACCCCGGTACCGCTTGGGAGTATTCGATTGCGACCGATGTTTTATCCCGCGTGGTGGAAGTGGTGAGTGGCGATAATTTTGATATTTACCTGCACGCCAAGATCTTTTCACCGCTGGGCATGAATGACACTGCCTTCTGGTTGCCACCGCATAAGCATCATCGTTTGACCGCCTATTATGCGGGCACCGACCCCATGAATGTGCTCAATCGGGATTTGAAGCGACTCGAAAAATCGCCGTATCCAGAAGCTTTCCTGAAACCTATTCCTCGCTTTTCAGGCGGCGGTGGTTTAGTCTCTAGCATGCAAGATATGCTGGCCTTGATGCGTAGTTTTATGCCTGGCGGTCATGCAGTATTAAAGCCAGAAAGTATTGCTTTGATGATGCAGAACCATTTGCCTGCTGGCTGGGGCATTGCTTTTCCGGGCGTTGGCGACGTCCCTGGTAAAGGCTTTGGTTTCGGTGGCGCTGTGACCATGCAGCCAGGTGAAAATGATCCGCCACAAGCGCATGGCGAATTCGAATGGGGTGGTATCGCGGGTACCCATTGGTGGATTTCACCCCGCCATAATTTGGCGGGCCTATTGATGACGCAAAGACAGATGGCGTTTTGGCATCCGTATTCATTTGAATTTAAACGTTTGGTATATCAGGCTGTAGTCGGGTAATACCTCCTTACGAAGTGCTGCCTTTTGTACTATCCTTTTGCACCAACCATTTTCTGATCGAGACTGTATTCAGCTTATGTCGCAACACATCCTACTGGTCGAAGACGAAGTCGCTATCGCTGATAACCTCGCTTATGCCTTGGCGACTGATGGTTTTACACCTAAACACCTGAGTTTAGGACAAGCTGCGCTCGACCTACTTCAAACACCCGATCACCAGATTAGTCTGGTGGTGCTCGATGTCGGTCTTCCCGATATCAATGGCTTTGAAGTTTGCCGTCGCTTGCGTCAAACCAGCAATCTTCCAGTGATTTTTCTCACCGCACGTAGTGATGAAGTCGATCGCATCGTTGGTTTAGAGATTGGGGCCGATGATTATGTCACCAAGCCTTTCTCTCCACGCGAATTAGTGGCACGCGTACGAGCAGTACTACGTCGTCAGCTCGCTCCTGTCAGTAACAGCAAAGAGGTGCCAGAGCGTTTTGAATTGCGCGAAGAAGAGGCGCGTATTTTGTATTACGGCCATTTATTGATCTTAACGCGTTACGAGTACTTATTGTTGAAGACCTTAATTGAAAGACCAGGGCAACTATTCTCACGCGCACAATTGATGGATAAAGTCTGGACCCACGCTGCCAATACCATGGACCGCACGGTCGACACTCATGTCAAATCGCTGCGCGCCAAACTCAAGGCGATTAACGACAAAGATGATCCTATCGAAACCCATCGCGGCATGGGTTATAGCATCGCGGTCGCTTAATAAGAACGAAGATGAAAATCGGCCTGCGCATCCTACTCGGTTACTTCTTAATCTTAGGATTAGCGGCTTGGTTTGTCTTAAATGTGTTTGTGATGGAAGTACGACCAGGTGTACGTGCCACGCTAGAAGACACATTGATCGACACCGCACAACTATTAGCGCGCCTAGTCGCCGAAGATGTTAAACACGGTGATCTCGCCCATACTGAGCTACTCAAACGATTAGAAAACTACGCCCAACGCAGTATCGACGTCAAACTCAGTGGAGTACAAAAAACCAAATCGCAACTCGACTATCGCATCTACATCACCGATGACAAAGGCATCGTGATTTTCGATTCGGATCAGAAAGATGTGGGCAAAGATTATTCACGCTGGAACGATGTGTATTTGACTCTGCGCGGTCAATACGGCGCTCGTAGTACACGGGTTGACCCGAATGATGATGAGTCGACTGTGATGCATGTGGCAGCGCCCATCATGGACAATAACAACGACGGCAAACCACGACGCTTGCTCGGCGTGCTGACTGTCGCTAAGCCCATCTCTACCATCAAGCCTTTTGTCGAACGTAGCCAAAAGAAAATCCTGCAACGCAGCTTCTGGATCTTGATGGCATCACTGTTAATCGGCATTGGCTTTTCTTGGTGGTTAAGTCGCTCGCTCAAACGCTTGCAAGACTATGCCAAGGCCGTCAGTGTCGATGCGAAAACGACTTTACCCAAGCTCGGCAATAATGAAATCGGTGAATTGGGTTTAGCCTTAGAGAGCATGCGCGCTAAGCTTGAAGGCAAAGAGTATGTGGAAACTTTGATGCATACCTTAACGCACGAACTCAAAAGCCCCATCGCCGCCATTCAAGGCTCTGCCGAATTGCTCAAGGAAGACATGCCAGCCGCCGATAGGCAACGGTTTCTGAGCAATATCATTGAACAAAACCAACGGCAAAAACAATTAATCGACCGCCTCTTGCAGTTAGTGCGCTTAGAGAAGCAGCAACGTTTGGAGCAGGTGGAAAACATCGCATTACCGCAATTGGTCACCACCGTCATCGATGACTTCCAAACGTCGATCAAGCGGAAGGACATTCGCGTAGAAATCAATTTGCCCGACATTCATTTACGCGGCGACTATCTCCTACTGCGTCAAGCGCTTGGCAACTTGCTTGAAAACGCAATTGCCTTCACCTCACAGCATGGCTTGATTCGCTTACATGCGAGTGTTGAAGAAGGGTATGTCAGGCTATATCTCGACGATAGCGGCAGTGGCATTCCCGACTACGCAGAAGAGAAGATCTTCGAGCGTTTTTATTCTTTGCCTCGCCCAGATGCAGCCAAGAGTACCGGTCTAGGCTTGCCATTCGTCAAAGAAGTAGCGAGCTTACATAGCGGTAGCGTGCAATTAGTCAATCTTAAAAAAGTCGTTGATGGAAATGATGTCGTGGTCGGCGCGAGTGCGCAATTACGTTTGCCATGTATATGATGATATCGTAGACGTAGGCAGCAGCGCAGCATCTTTCCTTCTTCATTCCAAGCCACTTCACATTCAGCACACAATTCTCTGGCTCGGCCCCATATTCCCTTCACTTGACTTTCTTATGCTGTGGACTCTTGAGAACCATATCGGTTTCTCATCATGTCGTTTTCACAGGAGTCCCTATGCAAAGAAGTCTATTCCTCAAAGCGCTGAGTATTCTCGTTCTCATGCTCTTGATTGCCATTCCCTTGATGATGATTGAAGGCACTATACGTTCACGCATGATATATCGCGATGAAGCGGTGCGCAGTATTGCCGAAGATTCGGTTTCCAGTCAGACCTTACTTGGACCTTTACTCATTATTCCTTACACAGAGAATTATCAAGAAGAGGAAATTGAGGAGGCAAGCAAACAAAAAGTCATGCGCTCTCGCAAGACGAAACGCCAAATCTTCGTGTTCCCCGATCAATTGACGCTCAATGCAAGCGTCGATACCGATCAACGTTATCGCGGTATGCATAAAGTCTTGGTCTATAGCGGTCAACATTCAATGACCGGTGACTACGAAATTCCTAAGCTCGACGCCATTGCTCATGAAAAAAATAACTCCACGATTACGCTAGGCGAGCCTTATATCAGCTTGGGTTTAAGCGATACACGAGGCCTCAAAAATGTTCCCAAAATTAGTTTTGCCAAAACCGATTACGAGTTTAAGCAAAATAGTAAGCTCGATCGTTTTAGTCATGGCTTACATGCACCTGTACCGCTGGCGAATTTGCAGCAAGGCGGCAAGATGGCTTTCGAATTGAATCTCACAATCGATGGTATTGAGCAAATGGCCTTTGTACCCATCGCTAAAAACAATCAATTCACAGTTTCTTCTAAGTGGCAGCATCCGCAATTTTTCGGTCGCTTCCTACCTTCGGCTAAACCGACCGAACGTAAAATTGATGCCAATGGCTTCAGTGTCGTATGGAATATCTCGTCTTTGTCTAGCAATGCACAACAGCAGATTTTCGAAGCCGAATGCTGCACGACTGCGAACGCCAACGCCAATCGAAATAGCTATCCAAATGGCCCAGAGGTCGTCGCCGCAGCGCAAGCAGTAGGGCAAATTGACAGCTTCGGCGTTGCTTTTATCGAACCGGTCAATGCCTATTCCCAGTCCGACCGTGCGACGAAGTACGGCTTACTCTTTGTGGCATTGAGCTTCGCCGCTTTCTTCTTATTTGAGATTCTCAAACAGTTGCCCATACACCCCGTGCAATACACCTTGGTGGGTTTGGCGTTGGTGTTGTTCTTCTTGCTGTTATTGAGTTTGTCCGAACATATCGCCTTTTGGAAAGCGTACTTAGTCGCCAGCGGTGCATGTATAAGCTTGATCGCGGTCTACCTCAGCAATGCTCTACATAGCTGGAAACGCGGGTTAGGATTTGGTATTGCCTTGACTGTGTTGTATGGGGTCTTATTTGGATTGCTGCAATCGGAAAACAATGCCCTGATTATGGGAAGCGCATTATTGTTCGCGGTATTGGCCGCCATCATGTTAGTCACGCGTAAAGTCGATTGGTACCAGATCGGAAAAAGCGTCACACCGGAGAAGCCGACGCATATCGTTTAAACCCATACATTGAAAATTGATCAGGCCTGAATCAAGACACACTTTGATTCAGGCCTAATTTGTTATCAAAATTTTTACAGTGTCTCTTTTCTACCGCTGTCCGTGATCAAAAAACACCGAAAAATGATTGCAAGAACAAGCTCTCTAAAATTGCCCGTGCGCATCATCCCAAGCTAGATTACTATGGGAATAGGGTCTCCCTACCGCTCCGCAGACCACTCATCTACCCTAACCAGGCCTGGCAAATCTTTCTATGAAATTTTCAGCCATCAAACGCATCCCTCATTGGCGAACAGCACTTATCGCAATGGGCTTAGTATGTGCCGCCACGGCCAGTCTAGCCTCACAGCCTGGAACACTACGCTTTGATCAGATCGGCTCAGCACAAGGTTTCAGCGCCCAATCGATTACGACTGTCATACAAGATCGCCAAGGCTTCATGTGGTTTGGAACACAAGCGGGATTAGTCAAATATGACGGCTACCGCAATATCATCTACCGCAACGATCCGCGCGATCCCAATAGCTTGATGGATAACTACGTATCTGCGGCTTACGAAGATGGTGAAGGGAGTTTATGGATAGGGACACAATCTGGACTTTCTTACTTTGACAAAGCTAGCAACAAATTTACCAACTTTCGCCGGCAGGATTTACATAGCAAGGTGACTGCGAATTACAAAGTATTTTCGATCATCAATGATGGTGAGCGAGGACTCTGGTTAGCCACTGACTACGGCTTAATGCACTTTGATACCAAAACGCACGCATTTCAAGATTATCGACATGACTTTGGTGTGGACGAAGGCATTCGTACCGACCTACTTAACGCCATTGTCAAAGACAAAGAAAATAATATTTGGATCGCCACCCCGAATGGCCTCGATTTGCTCAGACCACCTGATGACAAGTTCATTCACATCAATATTGACATCGTAGGTCGTGCGCACGCGGCGCAAAATAATGTGGTCGACTTATCCTTAGGCCCTGACCAGATTCTTTGGATAGGTACTGATGCAGGCTTAGCGACGATCAATTTGAATCAGAAGCCTTATATCGTGCGTCCTGTAGGTGAAGCAGAAGGTTTTTCCATCGCCCGCATCCAAACGTTATATCAGGCCAATGATGGCAAACTATGGATTGGTACGATCAACGCGGGTTTACGTATGTATGACCCACAAACGGGCGAATTCACAGCCTATCGTCATCGCCCACTCGATCCCAATAGCTTGATGCACAACCATGTCAGTAAGATTTTTCAAGATCGCACTGGCGCCTTGTGGGTAGGTGCAAAGTCGTCCGGATTCAGCCGCGTTGATCTGCGCAGTGGCGGATTTAATCGCTATGTACAATTCAAAGACGATGCCAGTGGCGACAGCGATAATCGCGTACGCGCTTTAGCCCCAGCAGGCCCCAATCATTTATGGCTGGGAACTTATGCCGGTGGGCTACTCAAACTCAACACGAAAACGCGGCAAGTCGAGTCTTGGCGCAAAGAACCTGGTAAGCCAAATGGTCTTTTTGAAAATCAAATTGGAGCCTTACTCAACGCCAAAGATGGCAAATTATGGGTCGGCACTCGCTCTGGCTTAGCCCTATTCGACCCTCAGAAAAATAGCTTTACCCCCATCTCACTCGGTGATGAACCAAACGACAATTACATCGAAAAAATTATCTTCGATCGTGATAATACGATGTGGATTTCGAGCCGCGGCGGCATTCATCGCAAACGTGAACACGAAAAGCAGTTTAAGACCTTTCGACATAGCGCCAACAATCCAAGTAGCATCGGCAATAGTTGGTCGTTAACCTTGATGGAGAGCAGCAAAGGTACGATTTGGGTAGGCACCATGAATGGCCTCGACCGTTTTGACAGCGACACTGAAAGCTTCGTTCACTTTCGACATGACGATAAACAAACTGGGTCGATTAGCCATAACAGGATCCATGCTTTATTTGAAGACAGTAAAGGGCGCATCTGGGTTGGAACCGCCGGCGGTTTGAACTTGATGGAAGAAGACAGTGATGGACAAATTCGTTTTCGCTTTTATCCGACGCAATTGGATGGCTCCGCGGAATCTGTCGGCGGCATCTTAGAAGACAAACTCGGCAATATCTGGATCAGTAGTACGGCGGGTATATCACGCTTGGATATGAAAACCGGTGTATTCAAAAATTACACCTCGCGCGATGGGATGATTGAGGGCTCATATCTGATCGGTGCTACCTTGATGAGTGACAATGGTGTAATGAATTTCGGCGGATGGAATGGTTTAACCAGCTTCCGACCTGAAGAAATTCGCGATAATCCTATCCCTCCACCAGTGGTCATTACTGATTTCTTAATATCAAACCGTAGTATTACTCAGCTACACAATGATAAGCAGACTGGAAAAGGCATCGCAATCAGCGAGCTCAAAGAGCTAACACTCGATCATACAGAGTCGATATTTTCTATCGAATTCGCAGCACTTCACTATGCTGATCCGAGCGCTAATCGTTACAGCTATAAGCTCGAAGGATTCGATGATAAATGGGTCGAAACAAGCGCTGATAAACGCTTTGCCACCTTCACTAACTTAGATCCTGGCACCTACACTTTCCGCGTAAAAGCCAGCAACAAAAACGGTGTATGGAACGAATCACCGACTACGCTCAAAATTATCATCACGCCACCGTATTGGAAGACATGGTGGTTCAGGTTAAGTATGTTCTTGTTGTTAGCGGGTCTCACCTATAGTTTCTTTTTGTACCGAGTACGCCAACTCTTGCAACAACGTATGCAACTCGCGAATCAAGTCAAAGCCCGAACTTTGGAGCTCGAAGAACAAAAAGCCTCAATTCAGCAACAGAAAGAAATCCTTGAACACGCGCACAAAAACATCTCTCTGTTAAGTGAGATCGGCAAAGAGATCACCGCGACACTCGATACCGAAGCGATTATCGAACTACTGTATCGCAACGTAAATATGCTGATGGATGCCACTGTGTTTGGAGTCGGCTTCTATGATCGACAAAAACAATTGATCGATTTCCCATTTGTGACCGAGGCAGGAAAGCGCTACGAACACTACACACGCGATTTTCGCGAAAAAAATCAATTGCCTGTTTGGTGTATCGAACATCAGAAAGAAATTTTCATCAACGATCTCGAGCACGAATATAGCCAGTACATCGCCAGTTTGGCGCTGACGGAGAATCCAGAGGAATGGGGCGCAGTACTCAAAGATGGTTCGAGTTCAGTTACGCCGCAATCGGTGCTATATGTTCCGATTTTCGTCAAAGCTGAAATCCGCGGTGTGGTCGGTGTACAAAGCTTTAAGAAATTTGCTTATGCGACTACCGACCTCGACATTCTGCGTACGCTTGCCTCGTATGTAGGTATTGCTATCGACAATGCGGATGCCTATGAACAATTGAAAGAGACTCAAAATCAGTTGGTTGAAAGAGAAAAGCTTGCGGCCTTAGGTTCTTTGGTTGCGGGCGTCTCACACGAGCTTAATACCCCTTTGGGCAATAGCCTTTTGATCGCCAGTTCAATTGAAGACAACATCAACCGGATTAGTGAAGTGATTGAGTCTGGCCCCGTAAAACGTTCGGACTTTAAACAGTTTGCCGAACGCTGCAAAGAAGCCTGCGTGTTGTTGTT
This sequence comes from Affinundibacterium nitidum, assembly GCF_014284155.1. Taxonomy (GTDB): domain Bacteria; phylum Pseudomonadota; class Gammaproteobacteria; order Burkholderiales; family Burkholderiaceae_D; genus Undibacterium; species Undibacterium nitidum. Next base: position 56,199 of record NZ_JACOFZ010000010.1, on the reverse strand, counting down.
GCGTAGCCTTCGTACGAGTGCGAACTTAGTGAGTAGCTTCAAACAAGTTGCGGTTGATCAGGCAAGCGCTCAGGCTCGCGTCTTTAATCTGCAGCAGACTGCGAACGAAGTCGTGGCAACGATGATGAATCAAGTACGCCAAGCGGGCCATACTTTGCAGATTGAAATTCCTTCCGGCATACAACTCAATAGCTATCCCGGCCCCTTCGGTCAAGTCTTGATTAATCTACTTCAGAACGCCATGCTGCACGCGTTTGAGGGTCGACAAAACGGTTTAATGCGGTTGACCGCAAGTATGGTCGGTGAGGATCATGTCCGTGTTTGTTTCGAGGACGACGGAGTGGGTATTCCAGAAGAAAATTTAGGTCGCATCTTTGAACCGTTCTTCACCACTAAATTAGGTCATGGTGGTTCAGGTCTCGGTATGCATATCACCTACAACATTGTCACATCTATTCTCGAAGGCACGATCAAAGTCGAATCAGTGCATGGCCATGGAACCTTGATCACCATGGAATTTCCAACACATCTCGTCATCACACCGGCAGCAAGGACGTAAAAAATGGCTCTCTAGTTTAAGGAGAGCCAATTCTTCTTAAAGGCTTAGAACTTAGCCTTTCGTTGCCGGTGCGACCAGTCCCTCTTTCTTTGCTGACTGAATAATTTCCTTCACTTTTTTCTGCGCTTGCGCTGTTGCGAGCTCCATTTCCGTGCCTAACGCCTCCATTTTCTTACCCAATGCTTCCATTGGTTTTCCTGCTTCTTCCATCTTGGCACTCAGAGCTTGTAATGGTTCTAAAGCCTTAGCTAAAGCCTCACCGTCAACCTTGATTTTTTCCGATTTGACTTGTATCTGTTTAGCAGCGACTTCCATCGAGGCTTGTACTTCGTTCAGATGTTTCTGTGCTTTATCGCGCTCTGCTTTGTCTTTCGCTCTAACCATTTTTTCGGCAGCGGCCTCCATTTTTTTCTCAAAGACTTCCATCTTCTTTTCCAAGGCTTGCATCTGCACTTCAACAGCACGATCAATTTTAGCCTCATCGATATGGATGGCTTCCATTTCTTTGCCGATCGCTTCCATCACTTCACCCTGTGCCTCCATTTTCTTGCCCTGTTCTTCCATCTCAGCACTTAGCTGATTCACGGGCTTGAAGGCTTCATGTACTTGTTGCAAAGTCTTACTATCTTGGATTACGTAAGACTTACCCTCTTCTTTAAACCATAAAAATTCACCTGCTCGTTCTTGCTTGAGTCGCTCGATTTCTTTATGGTCTTTTGAGCTACCGCTCATGTAATAGTGACCGTCCTTATTTCCACTCACTAAGGCCATCGGCATTTCAACGGCCGCTTCACGTAGCTGCTTGCGTGCCGCCTTGTCTGGTGCTGGAGCGCTAAAGGCAACGGGTATAGCAGCGGGTGCTGCAAGGCTGACTGCTGCCGGTGTACTTGGAGTGACATTTATTGCGGTCGCTTGCGCAACCAAAACTGCGCAAGCACTTGAGATCCCTAATAAAGGTAAGGTGAGTTTCCAAGAAAAAGCTTTCGCGGGAAGCTCAGGACGAACTAATCGTTTGATGCGTGACATAAGATTTCCTCCATGTGCCGAAAGGGCCGGTTGGGGGTGGGAGAACTGGAATTGTTCCAGCTCGGACAATGCAAGCGCCAGGCGCCGCGGTTCGCCTAACAATCCTGCGGCTAAATCATCTGCAATTTGTTCGCGCTCCATGCGTATCTGTTTAGATATCCACCAGACAGCAGGGTGATAGAAGAGAGCGATCTCAATTGCGCTTTGAAACAAGTTCACTACGTAATCCATACGTTTGACGTGCGCCACTTCATGAGCCAGTAAAGCTTCTATGAGTTCGGCTGGCATCCCAGTCAATAATGAGCTCGGCAAAATCACGATAGGCTTCCACCAACCGGCCGTCATCGGCGATTCGAGTTGGTACGAAAGGCCAAGGCGCAAGTTTTCTTGCATACCGAGACGTCTTGCAAAATCGTTGACCTTGGCCTGCCACATCGGATGAACATGCTGTTCAGCATGCGCGATTTGTTGACGCACCCACAGCATGCCCAGAGCCATGCGTAGAGCCAAAACCAAGACTCCTATGGCCCAAATAATTACAAGTAAAGGCATCTGCTGTTTCAGAAAACTTTCGGTTGTACTGCTAATCTGCGACCACAAACTAAGGTCGCTAGATAAGTTCGCGGTGGGTACAGGAGCAAGCTCAGCCACTTCAACGGTGGTCGCGCTGGCACTTAGATCGGTAATTACAACAGAATCGCTGTGTTGAATAACATAGGAGATTGGAAAAGCGGCACATAAGATCAAAGCGCTACATGCCAAAAGATATCGCCACTGAGCAGACTTTCTGCGTAAAGCAAACAGGCCTAATGCCGTGATTGAAGCGAGTAGAGCCCCCTGCCAGACGAAGTGTAAAAGCGCCCAACCCAAGGTGCTCAAGCTATTGGCGAAGTCGAGATTCATTTTTTATCTCCATGCAGAAATTCTTGAATTTCTTGACGATCTTTATCACTCACATGCTCTTTGAGAGCGGCCATAATCAACTCCTTACCGGAGCCCGAAAAAGCTTTCTGAATAAAATCTTTGAGCAGATTGGTTTGTAGTTTTTCTTGCGGCTGTGCGGCCGCGTAAACGTGAGAGCGCGCACTTTCGTCGCGTGTCAATAATCCATCGCTGTGCATGATCTGCAATTGGCGGAGGACGGTGGCTTGATTAATTTCAGGGCGCTCGAGCTGCACCAATTCAAACACGCGCTTAGCTGTTGCTGGCCCGTGCTGCCAAAGGGCACGTAACAGGGCGAGCTCAGCTTGAGTTGGCTTACGAATTTGACTTGGTTTTACGTTGGATGTGGATGTCATTGCTCAATACTCCGTTGATATGGAATACAGCATATAACATCTAGAACAAAATTTCTAGAACTTTTTTTCTATATTTATTTTGTGTCTGCGGGAACTTTTATTTGGCTCACGCAACGTGCCTGCAACTTTATGTATTGGCTTCTTTGACGACAACTGCGTAACGCTGCTTACGCTCTTCCGTATAGTCCCACCAAACCGCTGGAGCTTCACCCGCCATAAAACGCGTGACCGACATGAAGACGTCAATCATACAAGGGTCATGGCGCACACCGGTGCGTACGCAGAGCTCTTGATACATTTGAAAAGGATCGGCACCAACCAAGTCTTGTGGTGTTTGATAGCCCAAGAGCATGAGATCGCCAGCAGATGCTTTGCCGATATTGGGGAGATCGGTCAATTTTTGTAATTTGTCGCGCGATACTTTGGTCGGGTGCATGTTGAATCTCCATAAAAAAAGCGAAGCCAATTTTTCTCGACTTCGCTTTTTTGAATGCTAATCACATCACATTATTTTGCACTCGCACGTGCCTTGCCAAACGCATCGCCCGCCTTCCAAGCCGGCATTTTCGCCGCATTCGCTACAGCCTGACCCAAGTTCAGTGTGAATTGTGCTTGTTGCACCATGCCAGATAAATCCCAGCTTGGATCAAATTCATCCGTCACTTGGTGATAACGTGCCCCATAGGCTTTGGCTTTTTCTGTCGATGCCGCTTGGTCTTTCAAGAACTCACGACCACCTTCGATCGAGAATGCAGGTACACCATTTTTTGCGAAATTGAAATGATCGCTACGGAAGTAGCCACCAGCCAAATCTGGTTCGGCTTTTGCGATTTCCATACTCATCGACTTCGCCACTTTCGCCGCAATCGCACCTAACTCGGTACGCTCACTTCCTTGAGTGCCAATGTCACGTGTTGGACCAACAAAGTTCAAACTATCGAGGTTCAAGTTAGCCGCCGTTTTATTCAAGGGCCATAAAGGCTGCGCGCCATACAAAGCACTACCGAGCAAACCTTGCTCTTCGGCCGCTACCCACAAGAACATTTGACTACGCTTTGCTGGATGCGCTACGGCTTCCTTCGCCATCGCTAACAAAGCAGCAGTGCCAGAACCATTGTCAACCGCACCGTTATAGATCGTGTCTGCACCCGTACCTTGCTTACCTAAGTGATCCCAATGCGCACTGTAAATAACGATCTCATCTTTCAGCTTAGGATCGGTTCCAGGAACAATGCCTGCGACGTTAAATTGCTCAACGCGACGAATCGCTGCCTTGGTTTCACCAACCAATTTCGCTGACAAAGCGACGGCTTGGAAGTCTTTCTTCTCAGCTGCTGCGCGCAATTTGTCTAAGTCTTGACCTGCACTGGCGAACAATTGACGCGCCGTGTCTTCTGTCATCCACCCTTGCAAACCCGTACCTGGTGCCGCACCATCCAACTGGAAGCGTTCATTCAACCAGCTGTTTTGCACTACAGACCAGCCATAGCTCGCACTTGGTGTCGTGTGGATCAATAACACCCCAGCCGCACCTTGGCGTTTAGCTTCTTCAAACTTGTAAGTCCAACGACCGTAATAGGTGAGAGCTTTGCCTGCAAAGCGATTTGCTTCTTCTGCCGTCGGCTGTGGATCATTCACCATCATGATGACGATCTTATTTTTGACATCGACGTTTTTGAAGTCATTCCATTTTTCTTCTGGCGCGGTAATACCGTAACCAACGAAAACCAAGTCATGATCAAACTTGTGCTCGGCCACCGCATCGCCGGGTGCCCACACCCAGTCTTTACCAAAACTAATGTCGAGCGCTTTGCCGCCAGCGATCAATTGCGCAGAGCTTTGCTCTGGCAAAGATTTGACGCCAGCGATTTTGACCAATTGACGATAAGAGTTACCGTTTGCAGGTTTCAAACCGACGACTTGAGATTGGCTTTCCAAGTACTGTACAGTTAAGTCACCACCGCGCTGGCCCGTACCACGACCTTCAAAGAGATCGGAGGAGAGCAAAGCTAAATGCGCGCGTAAAGCCGATTCTTGAACCACTCCGCCCCAATAATTGGCTGGTCGCAGATCGCTGCAGGCAGTCACTGCCTTGGTTTCTTTTTTTGATTTCGCGACGACGTCGTTGCAAGCGGCATGTGCATTAGAAAATGCAGCCACCAAGCTCAACGCCAAAGCTGACCGTAATAATCCTTGTTTCATAGTGCTCCTGATTTTTATTGTAGAAAGTAAATGTGCCCACCGAGGGAGATGGGTGTGATTTTCAATTCGCGATGATTATAAAGCTCTTACTCAGTTTGCCAAGAGAAAACCTCAGTGCCGACTCGACTTTTCTGAGTTCACTTCTCCCAGCCTTGGATCCAGCTTAATTCACTGGTATCGGCCAATGAACTGCGGACTTTGACCGCACCGTGTTCAATAAGTTGCTCAATCTCGAGTGCAAGATCGCCGCTCGGTGCTTGAACAACAGCATTGTCTAACAGATAGAGTCCAACCCAGGCATTGCGCCCTGCACGTTTAGCGGCGTATAAGCATTTATCGGCAATACCAACTACCTGCTCCCAACTATAAGCTTCGATTGCTTTCGGCATGAAGGGATAGGTCGCTAAACCAATCGAACAACTACGTTGTAGGGTCTTGCCATCAGAGAGTCTAAAATGATGCTCAGCGATGCGGCTGCGAATACGTTCAGCAAGTAACTCTGCTTCAGCAAAATGCGTGTGACGAACAACGATTAAAAATTCCTCGCCACCCCAGCGAATGATAGTGTCGCTATCTCGTACAGACTCACGCAATATACTGGTCGTTTGATTGAGGACTTGATCGCCCGCCGCATGTCCGTATTGATCATTGACCGATTTGAAGTGATCGATATCGACCATCATAAAAATCAGATTACGATTCGCCTCGCCTTTATTTTCGGCTTGCAGGCTATAGCTGCGCTGGACTTCTGCAATATCATCTGCAATACACAGATTGAGATAGCGGCGATTACGCAAACCCGTTAAGGGATCGGTCAAACTCTGTTGTTCCAAGGCGCGACGTGAAACCTCAAGCTCACGGGTGCGTTCTTGTATTAGTAGTTCCAAATTACGGTTCTTATTTCGCAAAGCCCACAGGCGCCAGCGTAACAATGAGTAAACCAAAGCACTAAACAGCGCCAAATACAGCAGGTAAGCCCACCAAGTTTGGAACCATGCCGGCATAACTCTGACATTGAGCATCAAATCAGGCTCGCTCCACACTCCATTACGATTCGTTCCACGTAAATGCAAACGGTAATCTCCTGGTGGCAAGTTGGTATAAGCAGCAAGCCGACGTGTGTAATCGGTTTCTATCCAATTCTTGTCATAACCTTCTAAGCGATAGGCGTAACGATTATGCTCCGCAGCGGAATAATCCAGAGCGGCAAATTCGACGACCATGCTGTTGGCATCGGCTTGAATGACGAGTTTCTCCGCGTTATCACCAACGAATCTTGCATGATTAACCGCCAAAGTTTTACCGCCGAGTTGAATACTCGTGACGACCAGCGGAGGGCGATATTCATAGGGTTTAAGTAAGGATGGACGCACCACAGTCATGCCACCCACGCCACCGAAAATCAGATTACCGTCGCGCGTCTTGGCGCCTGAAGTCGACCAGTAGCCCATGATCGCTACACCGTCGGGTTCAGCCAAAGGCTGCACCTCAAGCGTTTTCGGATCGATTTTTGCTAAGCCTTCATCGGTACTAACCCAAATCTGACCAGTATGGTCTTCCAGTACTTTATTCACTAAGTCGTTGGGCAACTTTTCGGCTTTACCTATGTGCTGAAAGTCAAACTGCCCCGCCTGTTTTCCTGGTCGCAGAATATCCAATCCGCCGCCTTGCATACCAACCCACAACCAACCACGACTATCGAATAACATCGACGACACGTTGCGATGCGTAAGACTGCTTTTACTTTTTGGGTCAGGTTTGATATTTGAGAGCTGTTGGCTAATCGGATCATAACGATACAGGCCGTCTTGTAAGGTTGCTACCCAAATTGCACCATCTGGGGCACGCTTTAATTCCGTAATGAACTTGGTTCCCAGCGATTTAGCCCAATCCGTCTGCATGACAGTATCTTGATTCGGCTTGCTTAGATCTTTTTCCCAGAGTCCTTCTGGGCCACCAATATACAAGCGCTGCTCGACATGCAACAAAGCAGCCACTCGCAGCACCGGATTACGTGGTGTGAGATTCAGACGACGCACACTGTTTCCACGCCTATCGGTCAGATACAAACCCTTATCGGTGCCAACATAAACATCATTCGCACCAACGGGATAAATCGTGAAAACCGCACTTTGAGGCAATGCGGATTGTGGGTTCGCATCGTCACCTTTTAGCGCACGAAATGTTTGGCTATTGGGGTCAAGAATGCTAATTCCTTGATGCTGAGATCCGACCCAAACACTGCCATCGTCAAAACCATGGGCTGCAAAAAAATCGATCCCTTGTAAGCCATTAGCGCGATTATCGCCACCAAACAAACTCAAGATCGCTTTTGAAGAAGGGTCATGAATACTGATACCGCGTTGGCTGCCAACCCAGATCAAACCTGAACGATCACGGATAATCGACCACACTGAATTATCCGCCAAACTACTCGGCCGATTCGTCTCATGCACCAAGCGTTTGGTTTCTAGAGTTTTGGTATTGACCACCAGAATCCCGCGGCCATAGGTACCCAGCCACACCTCATCGTCTGCGGTCTTTTGAATGAAGTACACATTTTCGTTGATGGTTTCAGCTACTTTGCTGTTCGGTTTTTGCACCAACAACCGTTTAGGCTCAGGGTCATCGGGTGTAATGTAAAACGCCCCTGAATCAAAGGTGCCTATCCACACTTTGCCATCAGAACTGGCGCATACGGCCACGACACGCTGGGCTTTTCCTGCGGCAATCGGCAAAGGTACTCGCTTTAATTGCTCGGTGCGTGCATCAAATTTAGCTAAACCTTCACTGGTACCGACCCAAATATTGCCTTGTCCGTCACGAGCGACGGTACGAACGAGATCTGAAGGCAAGCCGTCATCACTGACATGGAACTGGCGAACTTTTCCTGTTTGCGGATCATAGAAATTCAAGCCGGCTCGGGTTGCCAACCACAAATTACCTTTCTCGTCACTGGTGATTGAACTCACCGTGACATGACTAATCCCACCTGGGCCAGTCGGCACTCGCACAAAGCGATCGAGCGACTTGTCGTACATGGCTAAACCGCCGCCATTTGTACCTACCCATAGCCGTCCTTTGCTGTCTTGATGTAATGACATGACATAGTTGTCGGGCAAACTATGTGGGTCATTTGCTTGTGGCAGATAATTACGAAAGCGATAACCATCCCAACGCGCTAAACCACCTTGCGTGCCAACCCAAATGAAGCCGTCGCTATCTTGCGCCAAAGAAGTCGCACTATATTGCGGCAAACCCTGCTGCATCGAAAGGTGACGAAATACGGTATCAGCCAGCTTGTCCCAAGCTTCTGGGTTTGCTTGCGTCGCGCTAGTCGTTACATGAGATGGATTTGCGAATGCTGAGGAAAGACTCACACATGCAAAAGCGATTCCCAGCAGGCCGGCGTTGATTGTCAGGCGAGAGGTTTGTGCGAAATTGGAAGACAGGTCGTGCTTAATTGCTCGCAGTCGTACGCCAACCAATGTCAGGTTCATGCCTTCGCTTCCTATGAGGTGGATTTATTCACGCCTTTGTTTCACCACCGTCACTGTACATTCTGCTTCTGCCACAACTTGCGAAGAGACACTGCCTAGGTAGCGACGTAAGGTCGAGCTACCACGAGAACCAATGATGATCTGATCAACGTTGTTATTATGCGCGTACTCGATGATGGCTGCCGCTGTATCGTGCGCTTCAAGCACGTGAAAGGTGATCTTGTCGTTGCGCACCTGCAACGATCGTGCCCAGTGTTTTAATTCTACTAACTGTTTAACGTGCATATTCTGCCCGTCTTGAACCATGCCGTCGTCAAGACCAATGCGGCTGGTCTTTCGTATTGTCACACATGCCAAGCGCGCACCTGGTTCGGTTTGCAGCATACGACGTGTGATCATCCTGATTTCATCGGTCAGATCGGTATTGCTCTCGCTCAAATGCAAGGCAACCATAATGATAGGCGATTGAGATAGATGATCCGACATACTATGGCGCGCAAACGGCTCAACACCAGCCGCTTGGAAACGCCTTTTGAGCACAGACATCAAACCATCTTGGCCTTGTTTTTCTGCTCTTGCTGTCAGCGGAATTTCTTGCGGATTCTGCAGCATAAAGGCGAGCTGGCCCGCGGTATCAAAACGTGCTTTCGGGTCTACTTCCAGACAACGCAAGATCACTTCCTGCAGCCAGTTTGGAATCGCAGGATTATGCGTACGCGGTGGGATAGGATCACGATATAAACGCTTTTTCAAGCCCGATACCGAGGTTGGATGCCCATATGGGCGTTCACCTGTCGCCAAGTGATAGAGCAAGACACCCAATGAAAATTGATCACTACGCGGTTCGTTGCGTATCCCCAAAACCTGTTCTGGTGCGATATAAGGTCCCGTCCCCATAGGCAAACGAAACTCCTCCCCCAGCAAGTCCGGTAGCTTGTCGTGACGTGACAAACCATAATCGATTAAGACTGCATCACCCTCGGGACGGAACATAATATTCGAGGGTTTCAAATCTAGGTGGATCACGCTTTGACGATGTAGATCTTGCAAAGCCGTCGCTACCCGAATGCCAACATTGACCACCTCATCAATGGGCAAGGGAGAATCATCGAAGCGGCTACGCAAAGAAGTGCCACTAATATGCTCCATCACGATGAAGGGCTGGGTGTCGAAATCACCGGACCCAAAATAACGCGGAACATGTTTGCCCTTGAGCTTAGGCATAATCATTTGTTCGACTTCAAAGGCCACGATAGCAGTCGGATCATCGATGGAATACATCAACGGCACTTTCATGATCAAGGCTGGATCATGCCCTTCAGTGGAACGATAGCGCCCTAAAGTATCGGTAATGCGCCAAAGTGCCGCCATCCCGCCAACATGCATCTTTTCTTCCAACTGAAAGCCATCAACCACCATACCGACCTGCAAACGACGGGGGGTTTTGATTTTAACTTCAACAGGAATCGCTGGCGTGGCGGTGTTTGAGTCCGCATCAGGTGGGACCGGTGAAACTGAAAGCGGATCTGACATAGTCGCTAACCTCCATGAAGTAGTCGCTGAGCCAAACTTGGCGGCAAACCGGCAGCCAACACCTTCTGTGAAGCGGCCTCAGCATCATAGGGTATGCGATAAAAAGTGAGCTCTTGTTGAAGCGAATCAAAGATTGCGTAACAAGCGGCAGGATTGCCATCACGAGGTTGTCCCACAGATCCGGGCTGGACCAACCAGCGGCGTAGCTTACTCAGCGGAACACTGACATCGGGAACAGGGGTAAATTCGCCGACCTTGCCCGCTTGATTCATGTGGTAAAGACTCGGTGTGTGGACATGTCCACAAAATGTAATCGGCGCGGTTGTGGCATTCATACTACGTGCCGCTTCCATCACGCCGTCAACATATTCCCATTTTTCCGGCGCCCAAGCGTTCGCATGAACAAATAGGCATCCTTCTAATTGAAAGCTCATCGGCAAATCACGAATGAAATCACGATGGAAGTCACTTAAGTTGTTGCGAGTCCACTCCACAACATAGCGCGCCGTCGTATTCATTTCTTTGCGATCTTCTTGTAAGACGCCGATGTCATGATTTCCCATGAGCACATGGGCCCCCTTAGCAACATAAGAAATAATTGTATCGAGTACCCAAGCCGGATCTGCACCATACCCAATCAAGTCACCCAGAAATGCATACTGTTCCGCGCCATTTTCTTTAGCGTGAGCCAAGCAAGCTTCTAGTGCTTCTCGATTTGCATGCACATCAGTGAGTACGGCCAGTCGCATAGGGTAGAGCCTTTAATGATAAAACCCGAAATTTTGATTGTAAGTGAAAGCATGAGCCAACAGAAGAATTTCAGGTTCAAAGATGTCGCAATTTGTCTCCTTGTTCATGGGAGTTACTGCAGTTTGAGCGTTTTAAGCCGATAAGCAGAGTATTCTTGTCGGGCTAGCCTTGCTCACGGTTAGAATGAAGTCCTTTTAAGCCACAAAATTTAATGCGCCAGCGTTTTTTAGCCTTCATCCTTTTGATCTTGCTTTCGACCTCATGCATGGCCGCTGACGGCTTACGCGCCTGCGGTGGGGATAGTAGTTGGCCCCCGATGTCCTACGTCAGTAGTAAAGACAACTCCGTTCAGGGCTTATCGGTCGAGGTCTTAAAGGCGGCCTTGAGTCCGCAGCCCATCGTTCGCTTGCGACCTTGGGCCCGATGCTTGGCAGAAGCGGAAAATGTGCAAGGAAGCGATATCGTCATGTCGAGCTTTAAAACCGCGGAACGTGAACAAAAATTCTACTTTTCTCGCCCTTATTTCAGCCTCACGCCATCCTATTTTTTTGCAAAGAAAACCTTCGCGACGGCGCCGATCAGCGAGCTAAAAGATCTCAGCCGCTATAAAGTCTGCTCACTGCATGGCGCATCAACCGCTTACACAGGGCTTCGCAATACGGAGATCGAAAGTGGCGCCACCAATTACGTCAGCTTGATACGAAAGATCGATCGTGGTCATTGCGATATCGTGGTGGATATGGAAGAAGTGTTTTACGGCTTTGCACATTTGGGCCTCGTTCCCTTTTCCGCTAATGAATACCAAATTTTGCCTCTCCCTGGAACAGAGCGTTATCCCTTGCACTTTGCTGTCAGCAAAACTCACCCACAAGCCAAGCAAATCATTGATCAAATTGACAAGGGCATCATCCAACTGCAGAAAAATGGAAAACTCAAGCAATTGCACGAACACTTCCAAACCCAGCGCTAAGTTTTCCTGTGGGCATACGCTAAGTTCATGAATATTCGTATTTTTTCTGCAAAAAATCTAAAGTTTTTCTAAAAAGAAAGACCGTTTCTTATCAATGTGGCTTATACTAAAAGAATTGACAGGAAGAAACATTTTCTGGGCGTAGTGACCACCTCTCCTCAATTGCCAGCGCTATGACGGAAGCACAAACGCACTATCTTGAACCATCGCAACTGCGAATTGGCTTGTACATCTATCTCGATATGGGATGGATGGATCACCCTTTTCCCGTCAGCAGTTTCGAAATCCGCACGGAAGAGCAGCTGTATAAACTTCGCTCACTCGGCTTAAGCAAAATTCGCTATTCACCCGAAAAGAGTCAGGCCGAAAGCAAGCCCGTCGCGCCACCCAAACCGGTGGTGGTGGAGATTACAGAATCATCCGAAGCCAGGGCCGCGAAACAACGCAAGGCACTTTTAGCGAATCAGCAAGCGAGCCTGATGGTATGCGAACGCCAATTCGGTCAAGCCACGCAAGACTTTAAACATCTCAGCGAAATAGTTCATGCACAACCCAAGGTCGCGCAAGAAACAGCGGTCAAGTTGGTACAAGGCATGCTCGATGGCATTTTGCAAGAGGAAGAAACTGCCATACGTTTGCTCGCTGAAAAAGCTGGTGAAAAAACGGCACTACATTCAGTGAACGTCACGATCATTTCTTTATTGCTCGGCAAGGCCTTAGACCTTCCCAAAGACGACATGCTAGAGCTTGGCATCGGTGCACTATTGCACGACGTCGGCAAGATGGAATTACCAGATCGCTTACGTTGGCTCGATGACCTAAGCAATATGGCAGAGCGCCAGTTATACCAAAGCCATGTAGCGCATGGTGTCAATATGGCGCGCAAAATGCAGCTCTCGCCAAGCGCTACTTTATTGATCGCACAACACCATGAGTTTGCCGACGGTAGTGGCTATCCTAGCCAAATCTCCGGTGACAAAATGACGTCGCTCAGTCGCATTATTTCTTTGGTCAATCGGTTCGACAACCTGTGTAACCCCAGCAATGTATCGATGGCTGTCACACCGCATGAAGCCTTATCGCAACTATTCACGAAAAACAAATCGCAATCCGACACCCACACGCTGACCGCATTCATAAAGATGATGGGCATTTACCCACCAGGATCGGTGGTGCAATTAAGTGATGAGCGCTATGCGATGGTGGTATCCGTCAACTCCGCTCGTCCTATCAAGCCACGTGTGATTATTCACGATCCTCATGTGCCGATTGACGAAGCCTTAATCATTAATCTTGAGCATGAATCAGAAATTGGCATTCGCCGTAGCTTGAAACCTATACAGTTACCGAAAGCCGTTTATGACTATTTGTCTCCTCGTAAGCGTCTATGCTATTTCTTTGAGCGCGCAAGCGATATGCATGGTATCGACTCCAACCCTCAAATGGCGGCGGTACGATAATGACGCAACCTTGGGAAGCCTTGATCGAAGGCATGCTAGAAGCGGTTTTATTAGTTGAACCTGTTCAACTAACTGTGGTTGCAGCAAACCGTGCAGCACATAAATTATTAGGCGTTCCCTCACACACACTTCCTGGTCGCTCGGTCATTGATTTAGCGGCAGCACCTGAAGATATGTTCTTCTGGGAAGACGTCGCAGCAGGGCTATCCAATAATATTTATTCCGAGACTTTATTACGACGAGCAGACGGGCAAGCGATTCACGTTATGCGCAGAGTGACCTTGGCACGACTCGATGTTTCGACATCGATGTATGTTGTCGCGATTCGCGATCATACCGATCAACGTCAAGTTGAAACCGAACTCGAAAAGCTCATTTCAGAATTGCGTGCGACTCTCGAATCAACAGCAGACGGCATCTTAGTGACCGATCTTGATGGCAGCATTCGTAGTTACAACCACCTTTTCGCCAAACTCTGGGGTTTGCCGGAAGAGCTCCTCACCAGTCGCAATGATGTTGGCGTCTATGCGTGGATGGATAATTGCATGGTCGATGCTAGTCATTACAACGAAAGACTCGCAGCTATTCGTCGTTCACCCCTGATGGAAGCAAGTGATGTCTTAGTTCTGCATTCAGGAAAAGTGTTGGAACGTGTGACTCTTCCCCAATATGCGCGCGGACGACCGATAGGTCGGGTATATTCATTTCGCGATATTTCTCAAAAATTGCTCGATCAAGCACGCTTACAATTAGCGTCCAAGGTCTTTGAAGCGAGCACCGATGCGATATTTATTACCGACGAAGAACAACGCATCATCACCACTAACCCTAGCTTTGAGCGCCTTACACAATTTTCCGAAATTGATATGTTGGGCATGAGCATCAGCGACTTTTTCCTCGATCACAGCAATGCCGATATTCTCAAACGCATGCTCGATGAGCTAGCACTCGATGGTTTTTGGGAAGGTGAATTATGGAACCGTCGTAAGGATGGACATGCCTACCTTTGCATGATCTCTTTAGTGCGCGTGCAAAACGAAGAAGGACAGACGATACATACTATCGGCTTCTTTAAAGACCGTACGGAAAACTATAACGCCAAGCAAAAAATTGAAGAACTCGCTTTCACCGATGCATTGACGGGCTTACCGAATCGCATGCTGTTGGAAGAGCGGATCTCACAGTCCATCACCCACGCCAGTCGAGACCATGGGCAATTCGCCTTACTGTTTCTTGATCTCGACAATTTCAAACAGATCAATGATTCGCTTGGGCATCCATTTGGCGACCGCGTCTTAGTTGAAGTCACAGATCGCTTGAAAAAATGCTTAAGACAAGTCGACACTGCAGCACGTCTTGGTGGCGATGAGTTTGTTTTACTTTTACATCAAGCGGATGCGGGTGGCGCAGAGATTTGCGCACGGCGTGTGTTGGCAGATTTGAGCGCACCGTTCAACCTCGATGGCATCGAGTTCACCGTCACCTGCAGCATAGGTATTGCCCTGTACCCAGATGATGGTACGCAAATGCAAGATCTCATTAAAAATGCTGATAGCGCGATGTACTACGTCAAAGAACGCGGGCGCTCCGACTTCCGCTTTTATCAGCGAAAAATGAACATCGGTCTTCTCTCGCGGATGAAGATTGATCACGCCATGCGTCAAGCCTTGGAGCATCAAGAATTCCGCTTGCATTTCCAACCGCTATACTGCCTTGGTTCCCATCAGATTTTTGGCGCCGAAGCCTTGATTCGTTGGCACGACAAAGAGCTAGGAGAAATCAGCCCAGCAAAGTTTATCCCCATTGCAGAAGAAACCGGCTTAATTATTGCAATCGGAAATTGGGTCATGCAGACTGCCATTGCACAAGCAGCCGCATGGAACAAAAACGGCCGACGTATTCTGATTTCGATTAACGTCTCTGCGCTGCAATTCCAACAAGCAAATTTTGTCGAATCCTTGTCGAACGCCTTATGTGATGCGCATCTTGACCCAAGTTGCATCGAACTCGAGTTGACTGAATCGATCCTGATACGAGACGCACAAGAGACACTTAAAAAGCTAGATGCAATCGCCCGCCTTGGAGTAAAGATGGCGATTGATGACTTCGGAACGGGTTATTCAAGCTTAAGTTACTTAAAACGCTTCCCCATCAATAAACTCAAGATAGACCATTCTTTTGTGATGAATTTGCCAAAGGATGAAAGTGATGTGGCCATTGTCACCGCTATTATCAGTCTGGCGCACGCCCTAAAACTGCAGGTGATTGCAGAAGGGGTCGAAACACAAGAGCAAAAAGATTTGTTGAATTCACTAGATTGCGATCAAATTCAAGGTTACTTAATTGCGAAGGCAATGGATCCTCATGAATTTGAAGCGAGCTTTCTGAGCGGCAATGAAGAGCGCGCTCAATCGCTGGCCAGCTGAATTAGCGTCCTACCAATCGCTAGGCACTCGTCCTCGCAATTCGACCGTTGATCACATGTCTGTGGATTTCATTCCGAAATTTCGCTGCGATGCAGCACAAATGAAGCAAATCCCGTTACACTTCTGGCTACCATTTTTTACTTTTTCAAACTATTCAAAGGATCATTCCCATGAAAAAGAGTTCGATCGCTATCGCCGTCGTTGCCGCACTTGCTGTGGGCTATCCTGCATCTGCCTGGTTCACTGGGCAACGCCTTGAAGCCAAACTAAATAAAGCAGAAAAGAAAGATCCTTTGTTGTCGAACTTCAAAGTCGTCAAACAAACTTATACCCGTGGCATCTTCTCCTCAACACAAGAGCAAACCTATGAGTTGAATTTGGCGGGCGCGATGCCTGGCGTACCTTTGCCTGGCATGGCTGGCTCATTCCAAGAAGGTGCTGAAGCAGAGGCGGAGACGCCTGTCATGACACCTGAGCAGATGAATGAACTCAACAAATTGAGTAAGCCAATTCAAATTCGTGTAATCAATCACATCAAACACGGCCCAGTACCAGGCATTTTCGGTATCGCAGCTGGTAAGGTCGACACAGAATTGGTATTAGATCCGGAAGTGTTGGCAGAAATCAAAAAAGTTTTCGGCGAGAAAAAATTCCTCGAGATCACAACAATTTTGAATTACGGCGGCGGCGGCACTTTGAAATTAAGCAGTCCAGCTTTCACCACGACCACAACTGGCATGTCTCAAACCAAGATTGATTGGAAGGGTGTCAAGATGGAAGTAGGCTTCGACGAAGACTACAACAAACTCAGTGTTGAAATGACTGCACCAGGCTTAGACGGCGCAGACACCAATGGCGCAGCTAACTTCAAAATGGGTGAAATCAAGTTAAAAGGTGATGCGCAACGCGTTATTCCTGGCGGCATGATTTTTGTTGGCAAAACCAAGGCCAATATCGCGGCAATTGATTTCTCTACGAAAGCGGGCGAAGGTTTCAACGTTAAGGATGTCACGCTCGAATCTGACAGCACACACAAAAATGATCTCCTCGAAATGGGCTTGAAATTTGGCGTTGCTAATATCAAGGTCAAGGATGTGGAGTTAAATAACTTCCACTACGACTACTCTGTGAAGAATATCCATGCACCAACTTTGAATAAGTTGGCAATTGAATTTTCTGCGGTTTCTAAATCTGGCGATCCAAGCGCACAACTGATGGCTTTCCAAGGCATTTGGCAGAAATACGCGATGGAATTCTTAAAATATGATCCTAGCATCGCTCTCGATCGTTTGAGTATCAGTGGTAAAGGCGGCGAATTTAAGACTTCTGCCAAGGTAAAATTGCCAGGCGTAACCGAAGCAGACTTCGGCAACATGAACATCTTGATGAACAAAGTGGAAGCCGACATGGATGTCAGCTTGGCAGACCCATTGATCGAAGAAGTGATCAACCTGACACAAAAAGATCCAAACGCACGCAGCATGATGTTGAGTGGCGCAAAAGCGTCAATCGGTGCAATGGAAGGTCAAGGTTATATTCTGCGTAAAGACAAAACATTAAGCTCACAGATCGTTTGGAAGAACGGCAAGTTGACGATCAATGGCAAGCCTTACCCAGCCATGCCGGCCGCAGCTCCTGTGATGCCTGCAGATGAAGTACCACCACCGGTACCAGAATAAGCCTTCTTTGATTAAAGCAAAAAGGATTCTGCTGCCGTCAACGCAGCAGACAATAAAAAAGCGGCCTAGGCCGCTTTTTTATTGCTTGGGCCTACCGACTCGACGTCAGGCAAACCCAATCTAATACCAAATTACTTCACGCCATGCATCAATTTTTGCATCAATGGTGCGATCAAGAATAACACCACACCAGCGCCTAACAAGGAATAGAAGCCAAAGGTGTAACCATTGATTGCAGATGTTACGGTCATCCCTGTTGAGCCGCTTACGTGGCCTGCGAAGATACCGGAAAGGTTATTTCCAATCCCAGTGGAAAGGAACCAACCGCCCATCCCAAAACCAACCAATCGAACTGGTGCTAACTTTGTTACCATCGATAAGCCAATTGGAGATAAACACAGTTCACCTAAAGACTGAATAACATAAACTAGGATCAAAGGCCAAAAAGGGATCATAGACTTATCATCTTGCATGGTCTTCAAAGCAAATACTAAGAAACCGAAAGCAACAGCATTTCCGATCAAACCAAGACCGAATTTTCTTGGGATAGATGGATTCAATTTTCGACGTTCCAGCAAAACCCAGATTGCTGCGATCACAGGGGCGAAAAGAATAATTGCGAGTGAATTCACGCTTTGATACCACGCAATCGGCACCTCGAAACCAAACGCATCGCGGTTCACGATTTTTTCAGTCAAGAATGTGAAAGAGCTTCCTGCTTGCTCAAAGAACATCCAGAACAAAATATTAAATACAAAGATCAGCATCATCGCGATCACTTTGTCTCGCGCTATGTTGCCATTTTTCAATCCTTCTATGAACAAAATAACAGAAAGACCTATAAACAAAACACCAAGAACCCACGCCAAAATCGTACTGCTCATGGACAAGAAAAAGTACATGAGAGGCACTGCACACAGTCCTCCAATAACAACGTAAATGACTCTTGTTGGTCCCTCAGCACCTTCAATCGGAGCGCCAATTCCTTTTAGCATTTTGCGGCCAATGGCAAACCATATTAGACTCAACAGCATACCTATGCCTGCAGCGATAAATACAATCTTGTAAGCGGGAACATTGCCAACGTTAAAAACTTTACGGGCCAAATACTCTGTCAGCATCGGCGCAACCATACCACCGATATTGATCCCCATGTAAAAGATGGTAAAACCAGAGTCACGACGTGAATCTGCAGCACTATAAAGCTTTCCAACCATTGTTGAAATATTTGGTTTAAACAAACCATTGCCGACGATAATGGTCGCTAATCCAAAGTTAAACACATCATGGTTTGGAATAGAGATCATAAAGAGACCTGCCGCCATAAACACGGCGCCTACTAGAATCGAGCGTTGGTACCCGATAACTTTATCAGCAACATAGCCACCAAATAATGCTGCCGCATAAACTAAGGCCAAATAAGAGCCATAAGTAGCACTAGCATCCGCTTGACCAGAAGCATCACCACCGTAAAACTGACTGACGATATACAACACCAATGCCCAACGAATGCCGTAGAACGCAAAGCGTTCCCAGAACTCAGACATAAATAACATCCATAATGGAGCAGGATGCCCCATGATTTGCTTAAACTCTGGAATTGGGGCCTCTTGACCCGGTGTGATTGCAGCACCACTCATGCAATTTCTCCTCTTGTTAATATTTTGATTTGGCTAATACCGGTTTAAATCGCTGAAAATCGAGTTTCCCTGCACCTTAAAAACCTTGATTTTCAGGTAGGGAATTTCAATGACGGTGCATTCTAAACCAGAAAAGCAGGAGATGAGACCAATTTGTGGGTGGAAAACCTGTAGATCGATTGCGCGTTGCGGAAAAGAGGAAAATAGCCCGCCGGCATGTAGGGGAAATTTGTACTTTCTTGAAATCAACACCACCTAGTACCTTAGTCCTAAATGGTGTTGATGCATATTTACATTGGTTTAAAGCGCCAAGCGTAAGCTTGGCTCACCTTTAGAGTCTCTTTGATGCCGCGCAACTCGACACTGACCTTACCTAATTCATCGCGATGCGCCTTTGCAATGGCGTCGGCACGAACTATCGTACCGCGATGGATCTGCCAGAATAGTTCTGGGTCTAGTCCATCAATAATTTCTTTCAGCGGCTTGCGCACATGGGCCTCGTCTTCCGCTGTAACGACCCGTGTGTACTTTTCATCGGAGGTAAAGAACAGCACTTTTTCAATCGGAAACATCTTGATGGTGTCGCCGACACTAGCGCTAATCCAACGAATACGCTCCGCTACAGGAGCCCGCAAGCGCTTATCGAGCTCTTGCATTAACTGACTCAAATCTGTGGGTGCGGCCTTCGTGTTCATACGCTCTTTCAACCGCGCGATGGCATCGTTTAGACGATCTTGCACGATAGGTTTGAGCAAGTAATCGATGGCGCCAGCAGCGAAAGCTTCCAAGGCATGGTTGTCATACGCTGTCGTAAATACGACTTGGCAACGGCCCCTAGTGGCATTCGCCACATCTAAACCTGTCATACCTGGCATGCGAATATCGAGGAAGGCGAAATCTGGTTGATGTTGCTGAATCGCTTCTAAGGCATCCGCACCATGTTCGGCCTCCGCCACAATTTGTAGCTCGGGCCATGCTTGCTCCAACATACGACGCAAGTCTTTACGCGGCAAATCTTCATCATCGGCAATAATCGCTGTCAACATAGTGATTTTTTCTCGTTGAAATAGTTGATATTATCTTAGGTCATTAAGGGTAAAACGATAATCGCAGCAACACCACCCTCGGGTCTAGCTTTCAAAGTCAGACTAGCGCGAGCACCATACATTGATTCTAAACGTTCTCGAATATTAGCTAAACCTATGCCAGAACCCGAAGTCGTGCCACCAAAACCAACACCGTCATCCGCCACACAAACTTCCAATTTTTCTTCGTCATCAGCATCAAAATAACGCGCTGTAATGGTGATCTTTGCAGGTCCGATTTTTGGTTCTATGCCGTGCTTGATTGCATTCTCTACCAGTGAAATCAACATCAGTGGAGGGAACACAGCGTCTTTTACTTCAGATTCAATACTAAAACTCAAACGTGGAATACGAGCCTGCATCAAACTCAAATAGGCACGTGCTGTTTCCAACTGCTTCGCTAAGTGCCCTTGTTCAGTACCACCGTCTCCACGCATTTGCGGGATAGTCGAACGTAAGTAGTCCACTAAATGATCGACGATCGCTGTCGCACGCAGTGGTTCGGTCAATATCGCTGATCGTACACCAGCTAAGGTGTTGAAAAGAAAGTGTGGTTCAACTTGCGCCACCAATACCGACAGTTTCAACTCCGCTTCGCGACGAGCGTTTTGAGCGCGTTCTAATTCTTGCTTACGGAGAGCCTCAGCGAGGCGTTTGCGCTGTCTAAAATAGACCAAGAGATCAAAGAAACTACCCCAATAAAATCCAGCGATCGTCATTGGAAACCAAGCAAGAATCGTAACCACCATATTAAATACAGGCCCGCGTGCTTTATCGCGCTCGGCTCTTGCCGCTTTCAGAATCTTCTCATTCTCTTGAAGAATGCGCTTACGTTCTTCCTCTTTCAAGCTGACAGCATCTTTAGCAACACTACCGTCAGCATTTGCTTTTTCGGAAACCTGAGTAGTTGGGTCACTACGAATGAATTCGGTGGCAAGACCATGGGCACCAACACCGATTGCCATACTCAACAACAAGCCCGCGACCAACGAAGACGTGATCAACATTCCTTCTTTGCGTTCACCATAATTTTTTTGGCGCACCCATACTGCCATACCCTGACCTATCGTGAATAAGCCCGTGCCGAATAAAAAGAAAGGAATCGTCCAACGGAAGAACTCGGCGATGCTATCTTGCGTCATGAAAGTAACGATAGCGATCAATACCAATAGGGCGCCGAGGGTCCCACCAAAAGCAATGGTGCGATGGCGATACCACGTCCGTGAAAACACTGGAAAATTGCGATAACGATTGAGCCAAGTATCGCTTTGGATTGAAACTTCCGACGGCAAAGCCTGTTCAGAAATCGTGGATTCGATTGGGTGAGTGTGAGAACTCATGGCAACTCCTTCATAACATGACGACACTGTACCAAGAACCATGTCAATGATGGAAGCATGCGACCAAATTCAGGGATTGCTGACGAAACAGGGAAAACGGGGGATAAAAACGCAGTGACTTACTCAGAAGGACTTGGGTTCGCGTCTGGTACAGCGTCTTCTGAGATAGTGGGGCTAGCTAGACTGTCAGCTTCGTTAGGTTCGACGGCTTTTTGCTTAGCGCGACTTTGGGTGGCGATACGGAGAATGGTATTGCGAATCGACATCAGCACAGCAACAGCGTTGAATGGTTTAACGATAAAACCAACCACACCACGACTTTGCGCTGCTTGTATAGTCTCGGCATCAATCTTTGCTGACACCAGAAAAATCAATGCTTTCGGTAACTGCGTGCGCAAGCTTTCTAGCAAAGCCAAACCCGCTTGGTCAGGTTCGCCAATATCGACACAGACAATCTGCGGCTGTAACTTAACCATCCTTGCAATATTGGTCGCACTATTATTTCCATCCCCAACAACCTCATGGCCGCCATTAGTCAATACGGTTGCCAATAAATTACGAGCGACCGCTTGATTATCCAGAATATAGGCTCTGAGCATGAGAATGAAGGTAAGTTGGATCAAAACAGCACAATGCTGTCTGACCATCATAAAGTAAAAATATTGTCTTGTGCCAACATAATCAGCGTATTTAACATCGGTTTTGCTTGGCTTGGTCGCTTCTACAACACTTTATAGAGAAATTTGAGACACCCTTTATTTACCCGATACGGGTTTAGCGTTCTTCACATAACGACTCATCCATTGATCTTGTTCCCACAGCATGTGCAAAATCGATTCGCGTGCTCGATAGATATGACTTTCGTTCGGCAGCATCACCAAACGCGTGGGTGTTCCCAAACCCGCTAGGGCTTGATACATGCGTTCGCTTTGCAAAGGGAAAGTCCCTGGATTATTGTCATCTTCCCCATGGATTAGGAGTAAAGGCTCATCAATTTCATCGGCAAAATGAAACGGTGACATATCCAAGTAAGTTTCTTTAGCGCGCCAGTAGGTACGGTCTTCCGATTGAAAGCCAAACGGCGTTAAGGTTCTGTTATAGGCGCCAGAACGAGCAATCCCTGCACGGAACAAATTCGTGTGGGCCAACAAATTTGCGGCCATAAAAGCGCCGTAGCTATGACCACCGATGGCAATTCGCGAACGGTCAGCCACGCCAAGCTTCACCACTTCATCCACTGCAGCCTCGGCATCCATCTTTAGCTGTTCAATAAAGGTATCATTGGGCTCGCGTCGTCCTTCGCCGATAATCGGCATGGTGGGGCCGTCTAAGACGGTGTAGCCACGCGCCAGCATCACCATCGGACCTTGGACATTGATACGATTAAATCGATAAGGTGAACCGCTGACCTGACTCGCCGCTTCGGCAGATTTAAACTCTCGAGGGTAAGCCCATATCAACATCGGACGCGGACCATCACGCTTAGGATCGTAGCCTGGTGGTAAATACAATGTCGCACTCAATTCAACACCATCATCGCGTTGATAACGCAAAGTCCTCTTCTGAACGCCTCGCATTTGCGGTGTGGGATGAGGAAACGCGGTCAACGCGGTAGCTTGCACTGAAGCGGCGGCCGTCAAGTTCCGGATAAACAGGTTGGGGCGCTCTTCCAAAGACTCACGGCTCGTAATAATTTGCGTGCCATTGTCATCAAGAATACCTAAAACTTCTTCATAGTATGGTGCTTTCGAACGCCACAGGCGTGTACTTTTTTCAGTCGCAAGATGGAATTTGTCGAGGAAAGGGCGATCACCTTCAGGGCTGGCGCCTGTTCCCGTCAAAAACATGAACTGGCCATCGGGAGTCGTGCGAATGACGGAGCGCCCAAATTGATTCAAACTCATTACCGGTACGCCTGGATTCGTATATTGGTCTTCGGTTTTACGAATGAAGAACAACTCCGGTTTAATCAATGGTGCACCCGGATGAATACGCCATGTTCGAGTATCACGCGTCTTTGCCCAGGTTTCTGTGACCAACGCCAAGTTGTCATTACCCCATTGCACCGAGCTGAAACGCCAAGGCAATTCAATCAATTTCTGTGGAGCGACATTAAATGGCGAGGCTTGCTGCATCATGACATCGTGCACTTTCGAATGCACTTCAGGATCGCCCCCCTCTTGCGCTTCCAACCAAAACAAAGTGGCGGGTTCGTCATTACGCCAAGCGAAACCGCGTGGGCCCGCTTGCACGGCGTCGACACCATTTGGAATTCGTTCTCGTAATGCTTGCTCTGCGATGGTTTTAACTTTTTTACCTTGCGTAGTCCACACTTCAATCGACTGTGCGAAACGCTCGATCGGCACTTGATACGAATACGGACGGCGTAATTGTGTGGTAAGCACTAATTTGCCGTCAGGTGAGGCGAGGGCGCGGCTTAACACCATGTGAGGACCGAAACGACGTACGCTGCCATTGACATTGACCACCGCTAGCTGCGTTTGTAATTGCCAATCAAACATGTCAGCGTCGCGCGATGTTTTCAACAAATCTTGATAGGTACGGTTTTGACTTAATTTCCCGCCACGTGATTCTTGTGTGGCAGGGCCATCGGGTACACTCAAATTGAATGGCATCGCCTTTTGTGAACGCGGCAAGAGTCGCACTAACAATTCTTCCGAACCGTTAAGCCAAGAAAATCCCGCACCGGTTGTCGCATTGAGGCGCTCGGCGATCAAACGTCTAGCCTGTGCCTCTTCGACATCCAACAACCACAACTCAACACCGTTTCTACCCCATACAGAGAAGGCAACCCAATCTTCATCCTCTGACCAAACGGTATCGGCAATTTTAACTTTCGGTGGCAGCCCCTGCACCTTACGCATTTTGCCAGTGCTTAAGTCTAATAAGCTCAAGCCGTCGCTAAAGTTAACACGACTGGCAGCGCGCATCTTTGGGTTTAAACGCAAACCCGCTAAACGCAGTTCAGGTTGCGAAACTTCGGCGATACTCGGTAGATTCGGCAGGCTTATCAGTAAGGCGGTCTTGTTTTGTGGGCCCAACTTAAATTCGGGTCCCCGCGGTGCATCGACTAAAGCCTGCAACTCAGGAGGCGGAAGTTGATATTTACCTTCGATTGCTTGAACTGATGCACTGAATAAACAAGTGACAGCAACTACTGCTGTCATTGCTATCTTTACGCACACTGAGATTTGCCTATTAGCTGATGTTTGACACATTGTATGATCACTCGCCGGACAAGGACTTCTTATTGGTCAAACCCGACCGCAAAGATCCCGTCATATGAGATAGAAAGACGCGATTGTACGCCAAGGCAATGCCGACAGCACGTGATCTCGCTCAAACCGCTTTTGGTTGCCAAAACAACACGATCAGTCATCGATACTGTGATTTTGTCGTATCTGCGACAGCTGCAAGGCTTTGCAGGAAGGTATATCAGTTAGACTTACATTAATTTTGTCCTAGCTATACACCCCACACTACTATGTCTGAACTAAATCACGAGCAAATCGCCCAACGTCTGCAGCATCTGACCGAGCTCAGTGTGGAACTCAATGGCATCAAGGACATCAACGCCCTGTTAGAGCGTATTTTGCAAACGGCAAAGAGTTTGACTGGTGCCGACGGTGGCACGCTGTATCGACTGAGCGAAGATAAGAAGCATCTAAAGTTTGATATGGCGATTAACGATACGCTGAAAATGCATTTTGGTGGATCGCATCCGCAAGCCAATAATATGCATTCGATTCCCTTGTTCGATGAACATGGCAATCAAAACCTCAATGCTGTCGTTGCTTTTGCCGCGAACCTAAAACAATCCGTCAATATTGAGCACGTATATCAAACGCCTTTGTTTAACTTTTCTGGTATGCGTAAGTTCGATGAAGAAAATAACTATCATTGCCAGTCGCTATTAACGGTTCCTATGCTGGACCATGAGTCTGAGCTCATCGGCGTTCTGCAACTGATCAATAAAATTTCTCCTGATACCAAAGCGATTGAACCGTTCTCCCCGACCGATCAAGGTTTTATCGAGGCACTCGCCTCGCAAGCCGCCATCGCACTCAGCACGCAAGAACTGATCTTCCAATTGGAGCACCTGTTTGAATCCTTGGTGAACTTAATCAATATCGGTATCGACGAAAAGTCGCCAAACACCGGACGCCATTGTCAGCATGTGCCTGAATTAACCATGATGCTGGCAGAAGCAGCGCATCGCCATCAAGATGGTGAACTAAAAACTTTCAGAATGACTGATCGCGATCGCCGTGAACTTTGGCTTGCTGGTCTACTGCACGACTGCGGCAAAATCACGACGCCGGTTCATGTCATCGAGAAGTCGACCAAGCTCGAAACGATTTTTGACCGTATCCATTTGATCGACGCACGCTTTGAAATTTTGCGGCGCGATCTCGAAATCGCCTATTTGAAAGAGGGCGACTTTAGCGCAGAGCGCAAAACGCGCTACGAACAAGATGTTGCTCAACTCGACAGTGAACGCGCCTTTTTGCGTCATTCGAATGTCGGCGGTGAACGCATGAGTGATGATGATCAAGAGCGCGTACGCCGCATTGCGCAACGTACTTGGATCGATAGTCGTGGCAGCGCTCACCATTTACTCAATGCCGAAGAAACCGAAAATCTGACCATCAAAGCGGGAACGCTCACTGGGGAAGAACGCAAGATCATCAATAACCATATTTCGGTCACTATCCGCATGTTAGAAGCCCTGCCTTGGCCTAAACATCTACGTAATGTGCCTGAATACGCAGGCGGTCACCATGAACGTATGGACGGCAAAGGCTATCCACGTGGTTTAACTAAAGAACAAATGTCGGTGCAAGCTCGCATCATGGCGATCGCTGATATTTTCGAAGCTTTATCTGCAAAAGATAGGCCTTACAAAACAGGTAAATCACTGACCGAGTCCTTAAATATCCTCGGTAATTTTAGTTTGAACGGGCATATTGATCCTGAACTTTTCCATGTGTTCGTGAAAGAAAAAGTGTATTTGGAGTATGCAAAAAAATTCATGGACGAGTCGCAAATTGATGCTGTCGATGAAAGTAAGATCCCTGGCTATGTGCAGACCTCAGCAGCGACATAGACACCGATACTAGCGATGAAATCATCACTACGTTTTATTCACGTTTTTACTTTACTCATCGCCCTCGTCGCTGGCTTTGAAATTCTGTGGCCTCGCCATCTACTCAATCTTGATGGCAAATTTTCAGACTGGTTGGTCAAACTTCATGCGGAAAAACAGCTGGTAGACAAAGATATTGTGATTCTCAATATCGATGACCGTAGCTTGATTCAAATGGAGGAAAAAGTAGGGCGTTGGCCTTGGCCACGTTCGGTGTATGGTGAGGTAGTCGAGTCTATCCTGCGTCAACAACCGAAAGCTATCGTATTCGACTTAACTTTCAACGAGCGAGATAAAGACAGGCCGGAAAGCGACCAAGTTTTCAATGATGCAATCAGGGACAAGAAGAATATTTTTTTTCCTTTTGTCATGCGAAAAATCGATCAAGCGGCGCATGTTGGGAAACTGAGTGATCTACAAAGCCGCTTAGCTTTGATCAAGACACCCGCTGCCAACGATTTTGCGCAGGGCGCATTCCTCATACCGATGGCGATTGAACCGGAACAATGGCGCGTCGGCACCGTCAATTTTCTCGAAGACGCTGACGGCGTTGGCCGCCGCTACTCTCTGTATACCAACATCGATGGTTGGTTGGTTCCATCACTCCCCGCACGAGTCGCACAAGACTTAGGCTATCAAGTGCCGCAACAAGCGGACTTGGTATTGAACTGGCGCGGGACGAGAAATCCTTACACGATAGTGTCGTTCGTTGATGTTTATGAAGATTTAGATCGGGAAAAGCCGATACGTTCCTCCCAGGAATTCAAAAATAAAATTATCTTGATTGGTGCTGACGCGTCCTCGCTTCATGATTTACGTGTGACACCTATCGATAGCCAATATTGGGGCTCTAATATGTTGGCAATGGCGATTGATAACCTCAAGAATCAACAGTTTTTATATACCCCACCAGCGTGGCCAATAATGTTAGCGACATTGGCCGCAATTACCGCTATTTATGCTTGTTTCTTATCACGAGTAAATGCGCTTTACCCCGCACTGGCACTGACGATTGCGACGCCTGTCGTGATCACAGCAAGCTACCTCGCACTTCCTTACGGTGTCTTGGTTCACGTCTTGATCCCCATCATTTTTGCGTGGGTTTACTATTTCTCTTTAGCCTTAAGGGAATATTGGATTGTGCACCGCTCCTATCAAGCGACCATCAAGGAATTTGGTCGCTATGTGAATCCGCACGTGGTCAAAGAATGGGTGGCACGTGAAGGTTCGGAGCACGTGGGCGAGAAAGCAGAAAGCCGAGAAATCACCGTGCTTTTTTCGGATATTCGTGGCTTTACTACCTTGTCTGAAAGTCGTACACCTGAGCAAATTGTTGATCTACTTAACCGCTATTTCACCTTGCAGGTGGAGGTTATTTTTCGCTACAACGGTACCATCGACAAATTCATCGGCGATTGCATTATGGCTTTCTGGGGCGCGCCGCTCGATAATCCACAACACGCACTCGATGCTGTGAAAGCAGCGGTAGAAATGTCTGAAGTCTTGGAGAAATTTAAGCAAGAACTAGGCGATCTTTCTGCCGATTTCGATGTCGGGATTGGCCTACACTCTGGACCTGCCGTTGTAGGATCAATCGGCTCATCCGAACGAAAAGAGTTCACAGCTATAGGCGATACCGTCAATTTGGCCAGCCGTATCGAAGGCATGACCAAAGGTGTATCGCGCATCCTAGTATCGAAGGAAACGATGTTGTTATGCGGCGACGCGCTTGACTTTGAAGCCTTTGGCTCCTATAAGGTGAAAGGTCGTGAACAAGAAGTTGAATTATTTGCCCCTAGTCCAAGGAAGCCAACATGAAGTACTTCATAACCCCCATTCTTATCGCTGGCAGTCTGTTGACGTTACAGAATGCAGCAGCGCAAAGCCAAGCAACCGTAGTCCGCAGCACCGAGCTCAAAGCTAAGCCATTTAGCGACTCAGAGACTCTTAAGGCACTGAAAGAAAGCGACAAGCTGAGTGTGTTGTCGCGTAAAGCGAGTTGGACTGAGGTGAAGGCACAGGATGTCTCTGGCTGGGTAAAGATGCTGAGCTTGCGTTTTGACGATCAAGGCACCAAATCCTTCAATGTTGCGGAAACATTAGGTTCAGGAATCAATTTACAAAAGGGTACGAACAGCGGAAGTACGACGACCACTGCAGTCAAAGGTTGGGATAAAAATGACTTTAAGAACCTCAGCCCGAATTCAGAAAGATTACAAAAAATGCAGGCGCTCAGTGTCAGCAAAGCGGATGCGAAAGCTTTCGCAAATCAAGGAAATTTAAACGATCAAGAACAAGCCTATGTCAAGGCTGAGGGAGATAGATAATGAAACCCTTCATTCGATCCGCGTTGGCGCTGTCATTTTCTTTTTCGGTAAGTATAGCGGCCGCGGCGCCTAGCCCTCAGTTCAAACTCGATTTCACTAAAGCAATCAAGACTGCCTCAGATGCAGTTAAGGTTACAAAGGAGTTTTCTGAGGCTGATGAAATCGCGCTGGGACAAGAGGTCGCTTCCAACCTTTTGAGCCTTGGCCCTGTGCTTGAGAATCAAGAAGTACAGAATTACGTGAATAAAGTTGGCCGTTGGGTTAGCAGTCATAGCGAACGCCCAGATCTTCCTTGGACTTTTGTCGTTCTCGACTCTTTAAATACCAATGCTTTTGCTGCTCCAGGCGGTTATATCGTGATCACTCGCGGCCTACTACAAAGCCTCAATAGCGAAGCAGAATTAGCCGGGTTACTTGGGCATGAGATTTCTCACGTGATTCGCAAGCACCATTTGAGTGCTATCAAAAAAGCCGACGCTACATCGTTTACGAAAGGACTCGGCAGTCAACTTCTCGAAAATTCAGGGAAAGCCAATAACACAACAAGATTTGCTGTTGAACTGATCAGTGGGGTCGTGGCTCTGTATGGGAAGGGCTTGGAAAAGGACGATGAATTTGAAGCTGATCGTATGGGCGTCGTATTGGCAACTAGAGCTGGCTATGACCCATTCGGTTTACCTGCAGCCTTACAAACCATACAAAGTACCTCGATGAACAGCAACTACTTGCAGCTATTCTTGGAGACTCACCCAAAACCAGTAGATCGACTAAATCAGCTCGACCGAGTAATGGGATCGAAATTTGATCGCTATGATGGATTACCAAGCTTGGAAGATCGCTTCTTGAAAATCAAGGAGTCTTTGATATCAAGGAAGAAATAGGCAAAAAAAGGCCCGCATACTGTCAGAGGTATGCGGGCCTTTTCAATACTTTTTACGCAAACTTAATCACGTTCAACGGCCAGCGCCACACCCATACCGCCACCAATACACAAACTCGCCAAACCTTTTTTCGCATCACGACGAATCATTTCGTGAATCAAGCTGACCAGGATACGGCAACCTGAGGCGCCAATAGGATGGCCGATCGCAATTGCGCCGCCATTGACGTTGATCTTGTTCGTGTCCCAACCCATTTCACGATTCACACCAATTGCTTGCGCAGCAAAGGCTTCGTTGATTTCCATCAGGTCGACTTCTTCGTGCGTCCAACCTGCTTTTTTCAAGCACAATTGCGATGCTGGAACAGGGCCTAAACCCATGATGGTTGGATCGATACCGGCAGATGCATAGGCTTTAATGCGCGCCAATACCGGCAGACCCAGCTCGGCTGCTTTTTTAGCTGACATCATGATGACCGCTGCAGCACCATCGTTCAAACCAGAGGCATTACCCGCAGTGACCGTACCTGCTTTATCGAAAGCTGGGCGCAGAGCTGCCAAGGATTCCAGTGTTGTGCCATGTTTGATAAATTCATCAGTATCGAACACAGTCGTACCTTTTTTGGTGACGATTTCGTAAGGGATAATTTCGTCAACAAACTTACCTGCTTTTTGCGCGGCTTCTGCTTTATTTTGTGATTCAACAGCGAATTGATCTTGTTCTTCACGCGTAATGCCATGCTTCTTCGCGACGTTTTCCGCAGTAATGCCCATGTGGTAGTTGTTATAGGCATCCCATAAACCATCAACGATCATGGTATCAACCAACTTCGCATCGCCCATACGGAAACCATCACGGGAACCGTTCAAAACATGGGGTGAAGCACTCATGTTTTCTTGGCCACCAGCGATGACGATTTCGGCGTCGCCAGCCATAATCGCTTGAGCAGCCAAATGCGTTGCTTTCAAACCGCTGCCGCAGACTTTGTTGATTGTCATCGCAGGAACTACGTTTGGCAAACCAGAGCGAATCACCGCCTGACGTGCTGGATTTTGACCAGCGCCGGCCGCCAACACTTGGCCCAAAATCACTTCACTCACCGCCGCACCACTCAAACCTGTCTTCGCCAACAAGCCTTTAATCACATGCGCACCCAAATCAGATGCTGGTACTTTTGCCAGGGAACCACCAAACTTGCCAACCGCGGTACGTCCTGCGGCAACGATTACAACTTCTTGCATGTGAAACTCCTCTATAGAGAAAAGGTGAGTGGATGGGATGCGATAGATTACACCAGACTTCGATTAAGTGCTGCAAAAGCCGCCAATTGTTTGTGTTAATCGGACTAACACCCAATTTTTGGACAAAAAAAAGCTCCCGGGGGGAACGGGAGCTTTTTCTACTACTTAGAACAAATTCATTTGAACAAGGTCCAAATTATTTTTTCTTTGCAGTTGTTTTTTCTGCTGCTTGTGTGAATTGCTTAGTCGCGTTAGCGAGGTTTTCTTCCAAAGTTGCAACAGCTTGCTTTGTTGTTTTAGACAATTGTTCGTAACCAGCGTTGATATTGCCAACCACTGTTTTCAATGCTGTAACAGCTTGTTCGGAACCTGCTGGTGCATTTTTAGTTACTTCGTCGATCAAAGAGATCACTTTAGCGTTTGTTTCAGCGATGTGCGCTTCAACTGCTTTAGTGAATTCTTGTTGAGTTGCAGAAGTGATTGTTGCCAAATGACGGCCATATGCCAATGCTTTTTCTGCGTTTGGTTTTGCTTGAGCTGTTGTCAAGTTGAAGAATTCTTGTGCATCTTTAGCGCTAACCAATTGTTGAGCTGCTGCTGTGCTTTCTTCGAATGTTGCTTTAGCAGCGTTAACATTCAAAGATACGAATTGTTCGAAACCTTCGAAAGCTTTTTTGTTCAATGCTGTCAAAGCGGCGAATTGTGCCTCAAAACCGTTTTTAGAAGCGGCGAGGAATTGTTCTGGTGTTGTGTACATGGAATGCTCCGGTAAATGAATTGTGTTCAAAAAGATTTAAGTCAAATTGGCAGTGAATCCTAAAAATTACCTTTGGTGCACCGCAACAAAATCTATTCTACTGACTATTTTTTAGGCGTCAAGCTTTTTTTGTGCATTGCACCAAAATTGTTTGTATCGACCGGAATATCATATCTTTTCGATCACTATTTCCCTCGAATTCATGATCATTTAATCTATTTTTAATGTTCTTTTTTCAAGATCGAGCAAATATTGCTTTTTATCGAGGCCTCCCGCATAGCCATGCAAATCGCCGTTAGCAGCAATCACTCTATGACAAGGCACAATAATGGAAAAAGGGTTGCGGCCATTCGCTGCACCTAAAGCCCGCACTGCTTTAGGCTTACCTATACTTTGTGCAAGTGCACCATAGCTAGTCGTCTGTGCAAACGGTATTTGCACTAATGCAGCCCAAACTTGTTGTTGAAATGCAGTGCCGAGGCCTGGCGCTAATGGAAGATCAAATTGAAATCTTCGTCCCGCAAAGTACTCCGTCAATTGGCTCTGCGTTCGCTGCAAGATAGGATGAGCAAGATCTTGTTGCCAACTGGGGTCAGGCACATGATGGCGATGTTCTTCAAAAAACACACCATGCAGGAAGCAATCGCTACCCAATAGGCTAAGGCGGCCAATTGGACTAGGGTAATGAAGATATTTCAATGACATATATTTGCTCTCAATTTAAAAGTCGATTTATTCAGTTGTCACTGCAAGCGACTGCCACAACAGCAATGCCGCATACGACCGCCATGGCGCCCAACGCTGCGATTTCTGGAGCAACAGTTTCTCATTGCAACGAGCTTCCCCTTCTGAAGTAACTGCTTTTTGCAGGCCCAAATCACCAGCAGGAAAGGCGTTTGGAAAGCGCAGGGCCCGCATCGCTATGTATTGCGCGGTCCATTCTCCTATCCCCGGCAAAGACTTCAAGGTTCGAATAACTTCATCGAGTGGCAAGCCAGGGGCAAAATTGAGCCCTCCATTTACGGTAAAGGCAGCGAAGCTTTGAATTGTCGCTGCACGTTTACCTGGCATACCCAAACCAGCAATTTGATCAACACTTGCATTTGCCAAGATCTGGGGCTTTGGGAAGTGAAAAGACAAACTCGACCAAGGGCTTGTTACGGGCTCACCAAATTCACGCACGAGCCTTCCAGCCACCGTGGTCGCCCCGGCAACGCTAACCTGCTGTCCTAAAATCGCTCTAATTGCAAGCTCAAATGCGTCGAAGGCGCCGGGTACACGCAGGCCAGGGGTTCTATCGAGCTGGTTCGCTAACAATGGATCTTGTTGCAGATGCTGAGAAATCATGGCCGGATTTGCCTCTAAATCAAACTGATTTCGTACACCTTCGATTAAGGGCATTAACACTTTGTGCAGACCAGAGGAAACAGATACCAAAAGCTGCTGGCTTGCTGATAAATGGCTAACGCGAATCCAACCGCTCGCATCGCCGATCTTAACGGTACGCATGTAGCAAGAATGTTCAAGATCAACCTCTTCTAGCCCAAGCATCGCGCGCCCCTTCAAATAACTCAGTAACTCCTGCCATGCATAAGGAGGGCGATAAGCTAAACGTAATACCAGCTCGCCAGAAGATGGTTGTGCAGTGCGCCGAATCGAGGCTGGTGTCATTTGATAACGAGATTCGAACAGAGCATTAAACCGGCGCACGCTACCGAAGCCAGCGACGAATGCAATTTCAGTCATCGATAACGCTGTCTCTTGAATTAATTTCTTCGCAAAAAGCAAACGCTGAGTTTGTGCTAATTCAACTGGACTTACACCAAATTCCTGAACCAAAACTCGACGCAACTGGCGTGATGACAGCCCAATCTGTTGTGCAAATTCTTCAACGCTACTCTCGTTCAATACGCCTGCGGCGATCTTGCGCCAAATCGCGTGAGCCAAATTCTGCTGTAAAGCATACGGTGCTAACTCTGGTCTACATCGTAAGCATGGTCGAAAGCCCGCGGCCTCTGCTGCGGCTTGTGTGCTAAAGAAAAGACAAGATTCTTCTTTTGGTGTCTTCACTCGGCAAATCGGTCGGCAGTAAATGCCCGTTGTTTTAATGCCCGCAAAAAACACACCGTCAAAACGTGCGTCTTTGGCCGTCATCGCTCTATAGTATTCAGAATGTTGATGCATAAAGGTCAAAGTTAAATATCGTCATTTCGCGGTTTTTTACTGCATTCTTACTTCTCGAACCTACGCCAAGAGTAATATATTGCCGTTATACGTGAATGATCCAAAAAGAACTAGCCGTTTTCGGACGAACAATTAGCAGCACATGAAAATACCTGTCTCAAACTAAAGAACCTAGTCTATGAATGAAGCCTTACAACGGATTGAACACTGCGCCAGACGCCATCCTCTATTGGCGAAGGTAATGTTTGAACGTTTAGAGCTTCGGGCACGCAATGCGAACGACATTAAGATTGCTCTGAACGCCCTTGCACGTCGGTTCTTCATTGAGGAGCGGCTAGGGCAAGCTGTACAATTAATTAATCAGCTTGAAGCAAGTCTGCAAGAAGCTGAAGCTCACCATTTACCTTACCAAGCTGGGCGCCTCATGCTATGTATCGGTCGTATACGATACACGCAAGGAATCTATAAAGAGTCGATCCGATATTGGACTCGCTGTATCGATCTCTGCAAGATCACGCACGATGCTGAGGTCCATATCGAAGCTCGCATCGGACTTGGTCAAATTTACGATGCGCTGGGTGATTGGGAGACTGGTGCGCGATTCCATTTGGATGCAGGAAAATTACTCGAGAAATTCGATAGGCCTTATCTCAAGAGTAAGCAAGCGATCAACCTCGGTGTGAACAGTTTAAATATTGGGCAAATTGAACTCGCAAAAACGCTATTTGAACAAGCCCGCACTCAAGCACAACGCGGCAATATCAAAGAATACATCGCCGAGGCCCAGTGGCATTTAGGGATCATCGCTCATAAACAAGGGCGGACAGAACTTGCGTTAGCAGAAATTGAGCAGGCAATTCGACTTGCCAAGACTTGTGGCTATGAATGGCTGCTTGGGATGGCAGCCAATTCTATCGGCGAGATCTATACCGAACAAAACAAATATCAAGAGGCGATCAAAGTTTTTTCCGATGCGCTGGCCCATGCAGAGTATATCGAGTCACGTCATCAGAAAGCACACTGTTGTGATGCACTTTCTCGTCTCCACGAAAAAATTGACGAACCGCACAAAGCGCTGCACTACGCCAGACTACACCACCAATTTAATGCTGAAATCGCTGAGCTTACTGTCGTCGACAAATTTCGCGAATTACGTGAGTATGATTTGTCGCGAAAGCCACCGGTCGAACTTCTGCTCGACTTGTCTTCAGATAGCCAACTTGAAGAGAAAAGTATTGAAGATGCGCTGTCCCATATTGCTTTGTCGGCGCGCGCCATTTTACAAGTCGATATTGTCGTGCTTTGGCTAAAAGAAAGCGAAGGCCAACGCTTAAAGTGTGTAGCCACTGCGGCGGAGATCTCGCTTTCAATTAAGGTTGGTGCTGCCATTGAACAGAGTCAGTACTTGAAATACTTTCAGGTCGTACAGTCGCTACAAACACCAAATGCGGCGCATGATATTCGCCTCCATCCTGCAGCCACTGAATTAAGTGAGATTTATACGGGATGTGAACTTTCTTCCATCCTTGAGGTTTCAGTTCGCATACACGGTGAACAAATTGGTGTCATTAGTTTTGCAAACTGCAAGCAACCACGTAGCTGGTCCCGTGAGGACGTACTGTTTGGCAGTCATATCGCTAACTTGATTCAGCAAGTAATGAGTCATGACGAATACAAACAAGCACAAAACAAACTAGAAAACCGCGTTACCGAACGAACTAAAGAATTACAACAACAAACTGAGCTACTTCGGACCGCGCACAATAATATTTTCATTCTCAGTGAATTGGGTCGCGAGATCACGTCGCAGTTGAATCGTGAAAGTATTATGTCCACGCTTTATCATCATGTGATTCGTTTGATGCCGGCAGAAGCATTTTCTATCGGCATTTATAAGCCTGAACATGACAGTATCGATTTCCCCTGCAATATCGTGCATGGAAATAAGCAGCTTCCCTATCATCGCGATATGCACGACCCCGATCTACTCTCTGTTTGGTGCATCAAACATCGTAGAGAGATCTATATCAACGATATACGCGAAGACTATATTCACTACATCGGCCTAGAAGGGCTAGATAAGCTCACCTCAAGCGAAGCTTATCGCGAGAATGAAGAACGCTTTCATCCACTATCGTTCATCTACGCTCCTCTCATCATTAAGGGTCGAATTCTTGGTTTGATTTCAGTGCAAAGTTCAGGCGTACATGCCTTTGAGCGAATGCATGTCGATATGCTCACGACACTAGCCGCTTACACCGCGGTCGCGTTTGATAATGCTGATACCTATCAACAACTGTCATCGGCGCAGCAATTGCTAATGTCGAAAGAAAAATTAGCCGCGCTCGGCGCTTTGGTGGCGGGTATTGCCCACGAGATCAATACCCCCTTAGGAAACTGCTTACTCACATCAACGACCTTGAAGGAACAAACGTCTCGCTTTCTAACTCAACTCGAAGCAGGGACCTTGAAGCGCTCCGGTTTAAATCATTTCACCAGTGCCTTAAGTGAGGCGAATGATATGCTCACGCGTAATCTACTGACGGCTAGTGAATTGGTTAGCAGCTTTAAACAAGTTTCGGTCGACCAAACAAGTCAGCAGCGACGCGAGTTTAATTTGCAAAAAACAAGTCAAGAGATTATTCGCACCATGCAGGGAAGGATCAATAAGCAAGGACATACGCTGGATATCGACATTCCGGATGAAATCATGATCGACAGCTACCCTGGGCCATATGGACAGGTGATCACTAATTTCATTAACAATGCCTTAGTACATGGCTTTGAGGGCATTGAGCATGGTCGCATGCGATTGTCTGCAGAAGTTATCAATGCTGACTATATACGGATTCAATTCACCGACAATGGACTTGGCATCAAAGGAGAGCACTTACGTCGCATATTTGATCCCTTCTTCACCACAAAATTGGGGCAGGGCGGAAGTGGCTTAGGTATGAACATCGTCCACAATATTGTGAATGATCTGTTAGCCGGCACAATAGAAGTAGAAAGTGAAGTGGGACATGGTACCCGCATTACTTTAGTTTTACCGACTCATCCAGACGAGTAATCGCGGGCCATAAGCCTGCGGTATTTTATGCTCATCCAACTATGGTAAAAAAAACGCCTCTCAAGAAATCTGAGAGGCGTAAATCCCACCAAGAAACTTTTACTAATCTGCTTACATCTTATGAGTGATAGGCAGATTCACCGTGGCTAGTAATATCCAAGCCTTCGCGTTCTTCATCTTCTGGTACGCGCAGACCAATGACGATATCAACCAGTTTGTAGGCAATGATAGACACCACTGCTGACCACAAAATCGTAACGCCGACCGCTGTTGCTTGTGTTGTTACTTGACCGACGATGGAGTAAGGATCAGCTGAACCTTTGTTAGTGACGTAGTCGAAAATACCCACGCCGCCCAAGGATGGTGACGCGAAGACACCCGTCAACAAAGCACCTAAGATACCGCCAACGCCATGCACACCGAATACGTCGAGAGAATCATCGGCGCCAAGCAAACGTTTCAAACCGTTCACACCCCACAAACAAACCACACCAGCGAGCAAGCCGATAACCAAGGCACCAGTTGGACCTACGTAACCACATGCTGGAGTAATCGCGACCAAACCGGCTACCGCACCAGACGCGCCACCCAACATCGATGGTTTGCCTTTAGTGATCCATTCACCGAAAACCCAAGATACGGTCGCTGCGGCTGTCGCTAATAAAGTGTTGATAAAGGCTAAAGCGGCTGTGTCATTTGCTTCGTATGCAGAACCTGCATTGAAACCGAACCAACCTACCCACAACATCGAAGCACCGATCATAGTCATCGTCAAAGAGTGTGGCGCCATCGCTTCGCGACCATAACCAACCCGTTTGCCAATCATGAAGGCACCAACCAAACCTGCAACCGCAGCATTGATATGCACCACGGTACCGCCGGCGAAGTCAAGCGCACCCATTTGGAACAGGTAACCTGCTTTTGCTGTTTCCGTTGCCAATGTCGCTGCATCTTTAATCGCATCTGGACCTGTCCAGAACCAAACCATGTGTGCGATAGGCAAATAGCTGAATGTGAACCACAACACGATGAACAACAACACCGCTTTGAACTTCGCACGCTCAGCGAATGCACCAATGATCAGTCCGCATGTAATCGCCGCGAAAGTCGCTTGGAATGCCGCAAATACAAACTCAGGAATTACCACACCCTTGCTGAAAGTAGCTGCTGTCGTGAATGTTGCTTTCATTGGGTCAAATATGCCTGCCAACATGACGCGGTCAAATTTACCAATGAAGCGACCACCTTCTGTGAATGCCAATGAATAACCATAGATGCACCACAAAACAATAATCACAGCGAAGATCATGAAGACTTGCAACAAGATCGACAACATGTTCTTAGAGCGAACCAAACCGCCGTAGAACAATGCCAAGCCAGGAATCGCCATCATAATGACCAATAGCGTTGCTACCATCATCCATGCTGTATCACCTTTATTTGGTGTTGGCGCTGGAGCTGCCGCTGCGTCCGCTGCTGGAGCCGATGCCGCAGCCTCAGGTGCAGCTGGTGCAGAGGCTGGCGCGGCAACAGCTGTCGAAGCTGGTGCTGATGCGACAACCGCCGCCACTGCGGGTGCCGAAGCGGCCGCAGATGCTGAGGCACTAGCGTCATCCGCCCATGCCAAACTTGCTTGACTCATCGTTACCGTTAAGGCGATGGCCGCAAGAGATTTCAAAAACGTTTTCATCATTTTCTCTCTCTTCATTCTCTTAAAGGGCTTCATTGCCGGTTTCACCGGTACGAATACGGACAACCTGATCTAAGGAATACACAAAGATCTTACCGTCACCAATCTTGCCAGTACGTGCAGAGGTTTCGATAGCTTCAATCGCGCGCTCTACAATACTGTCTTCAACTGCAGCTTCGATCTTCGTTTTTGGTAAGAAGTCCACGACATACTCTGCACCACGATACAGTTCTGTGTGACCCTTTTGACGACCAAAGCCTTTGACTTCGGTCACCGTGATACCTTGCACGCCAATTTCAGAAAGAGCTTCACGCACTTCGTCTAGCTTGAAAGGTTTAATAATTGCTGTAATTAATTTCATGATGGTCTCAATGAATTTTTCAAGTATTAGAAAGCTTTTACTGCAGACAAAACTAAGCCTGTCTTTCCAGTAAATTTGCCCGCTGGTGTGTAATAAAGTTTGTCGTCTGCATTCGTGCCGATTACTGCCAATGCAAAGTTGACGCCACCGAACTCTTTTGTCACACCAATCTTCCAATCGTTGTAGGCATAGGCACTATTGTTTTTAAGTGTTTGACGACCCGCATGCAAATTCAGAGTGTAACCATCAGCCATTTCGATGTTGGCACCGATATCGAGGTAGCCACTACCTTTACTGTCGACAAATGCGAAAGTGTTAGTCACTGAGTGTGAGTACTTGATGTACACAGGACCATTACTTAACTGACCGTAAAATTCAGTTGTATTGGCATCGACAAAACCCGCTACTTTATCTAAGCCGTTAGATGGATAAACATAGGACAGAACACCGACGTCGTAATTAACGCCGCTTGCAATTTCACCACGTTTGCCGGCATACAGATCAACTTCAACACTGCCGCTACCACCTGCATCTTTTGTCCATTTAATGGTGGACAACCACGTACCGGCATACAGTCCGTTCACGTTATTAGTGTAGTCTGCACCGCCTTGTAAGGCTGGTTTGAGACCAGATTGTGAGATACCGCGGTAACGGTAATCGGTGATAGCACCGATATTGAAACTCACTTCATGTTCTGGTTTGGCTTCGGCCGGTTTGGCGTCTTGCGCAAAAGCAACACTTCCCATGAAAGTACTTGCAACCGCTGCACAGAGTAGAAATTTTTTCATTTCGTTTCCTTCTTTTATTTAAAAGTAAATCAATGCTGGTTAATAAATACTTAGCTTTGCTGCTATTTCTTTGTTGCTTACACCGGTATTAGCAGAACTCGTGCCAGTTTTCGTTTTTCAGGTACAACAACCGCATTTTCAAAAAAGTGGTATCGTGTTTGTGCAGTGCACACCTATGAAAATGCAGTTTTTTCGATTTAAACTTGGTTTTCATTGATTTCACCAAATTTTCTTCAAAACAGTAATAATTTATTATCAGAATGAGGTAAGCTGCAAATCAACGCACCAAAATGGCGCTTATTTGATTTGCACAAACTTTATAATGCACCGTTACAGTACCTGCTAAGTTCCTGTAACGGCAGGAGTTAAATAAGTTTCAATCAAAGAGAGGTCGACATGGATGCCAATAATTTTCTGAACGACATGCAAGCAAAGATTCATCAAGCTTTTGAAAATTCGCCTGCAAAAGATATTGAAAAAAACGTAAAGGCAATGATGACTCAGGGTTTCGCCAAACTTGATTTGGTCA
The DNA here is from genome assembly GCF_014284155.1 of Affinundibacterium nitidum. Classification (GTDB taxonomy): domain Bacteria; phylum Pseudomonadota; class Gammaproteobacteria; order Burkholderiales; family Burkholderiaceae_D; genus Undibacterium; species Undibacterium nitidum. The sequence goes on along the minus strand of NZ_JACOFZ010000010.1, from coordinate 15,736 downwards.
CTCGTGAGGAATTTGATATTCAGGCTCAGGTACTAGCGAAAACACGGGCGAAGCTCGAAGCATTAGAAGCACGTGTCGCTGCACTGGAGGCCCAACTCAAGGACGAATAATGGGACTAGCGGTGCTGAAAAGTCGAGCTCTAAGCGGAATGTCAGCGCCGGAAGTCACCGTTGAAGTGCATCTAGCTAATGGCTTGCCGGCCTTTACTATAGTCGGATTGCCAGAAACCGAAGTAAAAGAGTCTAAAGACCGTGTGAGAGCAGCGATTCAAAATGCCCGTTTTGATTTCCCTGCTCAACGTATCACGGTCAATTTGGCCCCTGCAGATCTGCCGAAGGAATCGGGCCGTTTTGACTTACCCATCGCGTTAGGAATCTTGGCTGCCTCTGGACAAATTCCTAGCGATACACTTGACCAATACGAATTTGCAGGAGAACTCTCGCTCTCAGGAGAGCTGAGGCCTATACGTGGAGCCTTGGCGATGACCTTTGCGATCTCTCGCTCAACGGTTCAAAACAGTCAACTTGATCGCAGTGCGGTTCCGGCCTTCATTCTTCCTTTTGCGAATGCAGAGGAAGCAGCACTCGTCAAAGATGCACATATCTTTCCCGCGCACTCATTGCTGCAGGTGTGCGCACACTTCGCTGCTAGGTCTCAAGATCAAAGACTTTTGCAGTTCCGAGCGACTGGGGAAAGTGTACGTCCGCGCTACCCAGACTTCAGTGAAGTGAAAGGGCAACAACAAGCAAAACGAGCCTTGGAAGTCGCAGCTGCAGGACAGCATCGTGCACTCATGATCGGGCCACCCGGTACAGGAAAATCGATGTTAGCAGCTCGATTCCCTGGGATTTTGCCTACAATGACTGACGTTGAAGCACTTGAATCTGCGGCAGTACAATCTTTGACCAATGGCTTCAATCTTCAGAAATGGAAGCAGAGACCCTATCGTTCACCGCATCACACGGCGTCAGCGGTAGCCTTGGTTGGCGGTGGAGGTAACCCGCGCCCTGGCGAAATTTCACTCGCCCATCGCGGTGTTTTGTTCCTCGATGAATTGCCAGAATTTGACCGAAAGGTACTAGAGGTATTACGAGAGCCATTGGAATCCGGGCACATTAGTATTTCCCGCGCAGCGAAACAAGCTGAATTTCCTGCGCGTTTTCAGCTCATCGCAGCGATGAATCCATGCCCTTGTGGCTATTTTGGTCACTTTAATGGCAAATGCCGTTGTACGCCTGATGCCGGAGCTCGTTATCAGGGAAGGCTTTCAGGTCCTTTGCTCGATCGCATTGATATGCAAATACCCGTCAATGCCTTACCTCATGCTGACTTGCTAAAACAAGCAGACGGCGAAAGTAGCGAGAGAATTCAAGCTAGGGTTGAACAAGCCTTTTCAACACAAATCCAACGCCAAGGAAAGTCTAATCATTTGCTCTCAACGAAAGAGATCGACGAATTCTGCGTGGCAGACCAGGCTGCACAACTGCTTTTACAAAATGCCATGGCTAAACTTAACTGGTCTGCTAGGGCCTATCATAGGGTCTTAAAAGTAGCTCGCACCATCGCAGACTTGGCAAACAGCTCACAAATCAACACGCCACATGTGGCAGAAGCGATACAGTATCGTCGTGCTCTACGAGAACATTAATTTGTAGCAATAAGTTTTTCGCATTTTTCATGGCTTTGGCTTACACTGTTACTTAATAGTAAGAACTTTGTACTTCAACAAAGCGTGTCTCATTTTCAAAAGTAATTCACTGACGTTAACCAAAAACGGGTTTGTGTTTCTCTTCTTACGGCGCAGCATGTTGCTTAAGTAGGAAAGATCAAACGCCTCCCGCTTTTTTCATACAACAAAAGTCGAGGTTTTTTGATGAGCATCAAACGCAGAATCTGGGCTCTGCCCATAGTCGCCACCGTTATTTTCGGTATCGGTATCGCAGCCAGCGTATATTTCGCGACGACCGCGATCAATTCTATTAAGACCACAGAGACGAGAGACTATCCAGTCTTAGACAAGGCGAAGAATATTCAAGCCGACGTCCAAGGGATCGTGGACGCCTTAAAACAAGCGGTCGGTGAAGACGACAAAAAAGGTATCGATGCGGTCGGAGAACGGGCGAAAAAGGTCAAAGAGAAATTCAAAGCCCTTGGTGCATTGCCTGGACAACAAGCTCTTGGTGACCGCTTAGGTAAAGAGTTTGATGCTTATTACGGTCCAGCTGTATCGGTCGCAAAAATTATGCTGGGTATGGATCAAGGTGACCCACAGGCAGCTATCGGACAAATGCAATCTTCGTTGAAGGTCTTAGAAACCGACCTTGCAAAAACGGTCGAAGCGGCACAAACACAATTCACTGCTGGCGTTGATAACAGTAACGATAATGTGCGACGTGTATTGTTCACTGTTATCGCATCCGGATTGTTTGTCGTATTAATTTTGGGTATAGTGTCCTTCTTTATTATCCGTACCATTTGGCAACAGCTCGGTGGTGAACCTGAATACGCACAAGAAATTGCCTCTGCTGTGGCGTCCGGTGATTTGACCATGCGCATCGACGTTGAACCAGGTGATTCATCGAGCCTATTGGCGGCTTTAAGCGAGATGCAAACACGCCTTCAGAACATGGTTTCGGAGATTAAGACTTCAGCTGAAACGATTAAAGTAGCGAGTGCAGAAATTGCATCCGGCAATACAGATCTCTCGTCCCGTACTGAGTCTCAAGCGAGTAGCTTAGAAGAGACTTCGTCGTCGATGGAGACCATGACAGAGACAGTAAAACAGAATGCCGACAATGCCAGACAAGCGAATAAGATGGTGGAAACGGCATCTGAGGTTGCGGTTAAAGGCGGTGCAGTGGTCAGCCAAGTCGTCACTACAATGGATGACATTAATCAGTCGTCGAAGAAAATCGTCGACATCATTAGTGTGATCGATGGTATCGCTTTCCAAACCAATATTCTCGCATTGAACGCGGCTGTCGAAGCGGCTCGAGCTGGTGAGCAAGGGCGTGGTTTCGCAGTGGTCGCATCGGAAGTTCGTAGTTTGGCGCAACGCAGTGCGGCAGCAGCGAAAGAGATCAAGACTTTGATCGGCGATTCCGTCGACAAAGTAACCGCAGGTTCTGCACTGGTTGATCAAGCTGGTCAAACAATGGATGAAATCGTTGCGTCCGTGCGCCGTGTAAGTGACATCATGGCCGAAATTACTGCAGCAAGCCAAGAGCAAAGTTCGGGCATTCAAGAGATAGGTTCAGCGATCAATCAAATGGATGAAATGACTCAACAAAATGCGGCATTAGTGGAAGAAGCGGCGGCCGCTGCTGAGTCGCTGGAAGAGCAAGCGGATTTACTGACAAAAGCGCTAGACGTTTTCAAACTCAATAATCTGCAAACTTCTCATATGAATGTCAATCGTGCTCCTGCCGCGCGACAATCAACACCACGTTCAAGTGCGCCTCGAATTGCAGCGAAGCCAGCAACAAAGCCAAGTAATGATGATTCAGGCGATTGGGATGAATTTTAGTTTGTCGTAGGGAAGAATACTTTCAAATACTCTTCCCAAAAAGTGACAAAAAAAGGACAAACATACATGTTTGTCCTTTTTCATTTTGGGCCCTATGAGTATTCAAATGAGGATGAATAAATTCTAAAACGGACACATTGCCTGTCAAGCTGGTAGGTAACGTTGAACCAGTTGTACCCAAAAGCTAGCGCCAATGGGCAGCAGATCATCGTTAAAATCGTAGCTGGGATTATGCAAGTTGCATGGACCTAAGCCATGCCCCGCACTACGGTGATCGCCATCGCCATTTCCAAGAAAGACATAACAACCAGGTTTGCTTTGCAACATATACGCGAAATCCTCGGCGCCCATCGTTGCTTCGACCGTGGTGTTGACGTTTTCTGAACCAACGACATCTTTCATGACTTCAATCGCAAACTGGGTTTCTTTCGCATGGTTGATAAGTGGGGGATAATTTCGCTTGAACTGAAAGTTAACTTCGGCATCGAAAGCTTGAGCAGTATGTTCAGCGATAGCTTTCATTCGGGTCTCAATTAAATCGAGCGTCGCGTTGCTAAATGTGCGAACCGTTCCTATCATTTGGGCGTCGTCTGGAATGACGTTCGTGGCACTGCCTGAGTGAATTTGCGTCAACGATAAAACAGCAGGGTCCAGAGGATTTACGTTGCGGCTAACGATGGTTTGCCAGCTTTGGGCGATTTGCACCGCTACCATCACAGGGTCAATCCCTTTTTGCGGCTGAGCCGCATGAGCGCCTTTTCCGCGCACGGTAACGTGAAATTCATTTGACGATGCCATGAGCGCACCTTCACGCACGCCAAAACTACCTGCTGGCAATCCTGGCCAATTATGGAGTCCGTAAACAGCATCCATAGGACATTTTTCAAACAAGCCTTCAGCAATCATGCGACGCGCACCACCACCACCTTCCTCAGCTGGCTGGAAAATCAAATACACCGTGCCGTCGAAATCCGAATGATGAGCCAAGTAGAAAGCCGCTCCCAATAAAATTGCTGTGTGACCATCGTGACCACAAGCATGCATTTTTCCAGGATTAGTCGATTTATGCGGAAATTCGTTGATCTCTTGCATCGGCAGTGCATCCATGTCTGCGCGCAAGCCAATTGATTTATCGCTGCTTCCTTTTTTAATAATGCCGACGACACCTGTCTCGGCCAAACCTTCAAGAGTTGGAATACCCCATTCTTTCAATTTTCGTGAAACGACTTGAGAAGTACGGTATTCAGCAAAACAAAGCTCTGGATGGGCATGAATATCTCGGCGGATATTCACGAGCTCTTCTTGAAAGCCAATGATGGGATCAAACAAATTCATACCAGTCTCCGAACAGCTTTTTAATAGTTCTAGGGCGAATTTACACTCATATCAAAGAGTAACTACCGGTGTCTCAAACAATAATGACTCCATAGGCCAATGCGAGACACGGTATGACTATTACTCATCAAATAGAAGTATTCAAAAAGACTAGTGTAATCCATTTTCTGTAGGGCTATTTTCATCAGGCTTAAACATTGGATCCAAAGCCAGATTGAGGAATTTAAAAAATCATCAACTTAATTGAAATTAGCAGTGGTTTAGAGTTCATTACCTAATTTTGACGTTTTTTAGGCTTTCCCTAGGGAGAAATCGATATTTCTAGAAGATATTCGGTTTTTTTATGACAGATATATGAAAAAGCAGCGAGACATATTTGCTGCACTGCGATAAAGTTCGAACTGTCTCCTCCAACACCTCCTAAAGGTTTGGACTTAACCCGCAGCCTAGGCTAGCGGGTTTTTTTTTGCCAATTCAAAACCTTGAAGATACAGCAGAAGGAAGAGTAGGGAATACTAGAGGAGAGTTTCGCAACAACGACTTTTCAGACAACGTGCAAAGTTAATGCAATAAAACACTTTGTCCCATATACGAATCGAACTTTGCTAGAAATTCATCAATTTCCTCGATGCTTGGTTCATTCGAAATCAATTGTTGTACATCATGACGAAATGTTTCGGCCTGCAAACCGCCAATAAAACATTCACGACGTACAGCCTTGTCAGTGATCTCATAACCACCAAAACGTAAGGCTTCGTGATCGGTTTCAGCACCAAACTCAACGACACTATATTGGTCGCTATTATAAATGATGTTCATTTTAATCATCCTTTCTCGTCATTGAGAATAAATACGCAAAAACAAACATGAATCAAACGGTGCTTATGTTGTTTATGTATGAAACGACAAGAGTGCGGTTGCAGTCCCTGCGTTAATAGTTACGGCAGGGCAAGGTATGAACTTTAGAGGTGTGAAGACAAGAATTTGCTTCAAATGAGGGGGAGCGTTCGATCTCAACAGCAAGACTTACAAAATCACTTCGCGCTCAAACGTGAATAAATCGATATAGGGTTCTGATTCCAAGAAATTTTTCAAACTGCCGAGATGCTCTTGGTTATTCATTGCTAGGTATAAACGCTCAGGCTTTTGCCTTAGCATTCGATTCAAGGTAACCCGCAGCACCAAATTTCCTATACAGCAAAAACAACCTGGCGCTATACGTTCCACGATCAAGGAGGGATGTGATTGAAGAGGCATTATTCCAGAGGGAAGCCCCTCCAAAATAATGCCTGCTATGACGACTGATTGCTCGCGACTCGTGCTTAATTCAGCGTTTATCCAGGACTCGCGTTCTTGGTAATTTCCACCGGCAAGCAATATAAGATAGGTTGGCTTACTCGCCGCGTTTGCCATACTTTACGGATTCAACTCCTAGTTGCTTGAGTTTGCGATAAAGATGCGTACGCTCTAGACCGGTCTTCTCAGCAACACGAGTCATACTGCCACCCTCGCGGTGCAAATGGTATTCAAAATAAATCCGTTCAAATGCATCGCGAGCTTCACGTAAAGGCAAATCAAACGAAAGATTCCCAAAGTTGTGCTGATTATTCGGCATTAATTGATTTCCAAGCGAAAAATCTCGGTTCTCAAATGATGCTGGTGATTGATTGAATTGGGCAACAGGTGCTGGTGTAGATGGAGTATCCATCACACTCATACGGCTAATCGGTGCTACTGGTCGCGGCGGTTCAATATTGCGGGTCAAACCTTGCTGAACAGCTTTCAATAATTTTTGCAAAGCGATTGGTTTCTCGAGGAAATTTAGCGCACCAATTCGAGTTGCCTCCACTGCGGTGTCAATCGTCGCATGACCCGACATCATGATCACTGGCATGGTTAATAGACCATCGCGCTGCCACTCCTTCAACAGGGTTACGCCGTCCGTATCTGGCATCCAAATATCCAGCAATACCAAGTCGGGGCGAGCTTGCGCTCTGGCTTCGCGCGCTTGTTGCGCGTTTTCTGCTAATTGAACAACGTGTCCCTCGTCGCCCAAAATTTCCGAGAGTAATTCTCGGATTCCCATTTCGTCATCGACTACCAATATGTTTGCCATAAATGTACCCTAAACCCTACCACGATAATTTTAATTTGCTGTTCTTCTCTAAGGAAGCTTTCAGCATTCACAGCACACATTAAATACTTAGGTATTTAATTCCGGTGCTAACTTTAACAGCAAAATCGATACTTTGGCACCGTTTGTATCAGTACGGTTTTGAATATCAATTTTACCCCCATGCTCATCTACAATTTTCTTCACCATCGCTAGACCTAAACCAGTTCCTTTTGGCTTCGATGTCGCATATGGTTCAAAGGCTCGAGCCAAAATTTTGCTAGAAAATCCTGGCCCGTTATCAATCACAGATAGCCGAATCGCTACCCGTTCAGATTTGTCGGCGCTGACATAATGCACAATTTCAGTCACAACATCAATCCGTGGCACTTGTCCCGGTTTTGCATTCTCTGTTACAGCATCCTGCGCGTTTTGCAACAAATTATGAATGACCTGACGGATCTGAGTCGCATCCCCCATGATGGCGGGTAAATCTGGTACTAACTTCAAATGAATAATGTCGCGCCCATCGCCTGATAAATACAAATGTAAAACATCGTCAATCAGAGCGGAAATATTGATACGCGATAGCACCGCCTGCGGAATTTTCGCGTAATCACGGAAGTCATCAACCATACGTTTCATTGAACTCACCTGATTAACGATGGTCGTGGTGCTCTTACTTAAGAATTGTGCGTCGACTTCATTCAATTTATCTAGCAATTTCATTTGCAAACGCTCTGCCGATAATTGTATCGGTGTTAGAGGGTTTTTAATCTCATGTGCCAAACGTCTCGCTACCTCGCCCCAAGCGATAGAACGCTGAGCCGAAATAATATTGGTAATATCATCGAACACCACCACGTAACCGGTACCAGACGCAACAGGAAGATGAGAGCCCCGCGCCAGCAAAGTCAAACCTTTCTCAACTTCAGCACCAGAACCCGATTGCGTTTGATCTGCTTGGCTTTCAAAACTCAATTTAGGTAACTCAATTTGTTGCTGCCAGTGTTCTAGTTGCTCGCCACCGACCGATTGCGCGTGTTGTTCTGAGAAGGCTTTATCGACCGCGTCGGCAAATACCTTCATCCCTTCAATTTGCGCTAGTGGCTTACCTATTTCATTATCAAACTGGCGGCTCAAAATCCTCTCTACCGAATGATTACAAGTAACGAGGCAAGAGTTCTGGTCCAGTACCATCACACCAGCTGACATATTTCCCAAAACAGATTCAAGATAGGCTTTTGCATTCTCCAGCTCGGTTCGATTCTTTTCAACTGCTTGGCGTGCATCGAACAATTGCCGTGTCATGGTATTAAACGACTGCGTTAGGCTTCCTAGTTCGTCTGATGTTGTGGTGATTGGCCGGGGTGACAAGTTGCCCTCCGCGACAGCCTTAGTCCCTTCTGCTAGAAGTAGCAGGGGTCGCGCGAGCTGACTCGAAATCAAAAAGGCTGCGGTAATCGCGCCAAAGATAGCCAGTAATAACAACAAGGTAAGCGTCACTAAATACATTGTTTTCAAGCCATCTCGGCTAGAAGAGCGCTCTTTGTATTCAGAAATAGCCGTGGTAAACACCTTCGCTTGGGAATCGAGTAATTCAGGTATTGGTTGGATCACCTGCAGGTAATTCGTTTCGTTCTGAAAAAAAGTATTCATGCCCATTGACGGTAACGCAATAATCACCCTCAGGAATTCTTGATTATTTGTTTCACCACCAGCTTTGTTGTGTGCCTCAGTAAACAGGTTTTTGCTCGGGTCCTCCCCTGTATGATCACTATGACTACCAATCTGCGCGAAACGCCCCTCTAGCTGCACGGCTCTGAGCATACTTATTGAGGGCATTTCAGGGACAAAGCTCCCACGTTTCGCGTTTGCGGTAGCGACGAGTTTACCTTTCGAGGTCACAATCGTCGCTTCTTGAATTTGCATTTGCTCACGAATACGAGACAACTTAATTGGTAGTGGCAGCAAGCTTGAATCAGACGGATCTGCTAGCTGATTTGACATACTACGTGCCTTCGATTCGAGATCCTTGAGGGTGTAGTGCAGCGCAGTTTGGCCTAAGTCCATACCGGAATCTAGCAATGGTGAAAGCTTCACACTGAACCATGAATCAATCGAATGTGTCACGAATTGCACGGACACAAGATAGATTAAAGAACCCGGCAGAATGCCTGAAAGTGCGAAAAGAATCACTAGTCGTGTCATGATTCGGGAGCCAAATTCGCGTTGACGATACCGACGAATCAATTGCCACAACAAAGTCGTAACCATGCCCAACAGACCCAATGCAACGACGGCATTGGCCAACAACAGCCACGTAAAATTATTATTGGAGGCGAGGAAACGACTAGAGTTCTCGGTGGCCGTGATTAGGAAAAAAAACAAGACACTCATCAACACGCCACCAACGATGAGGCCATACTTAAGAAACTTTGTCACTTCTCTTCCACCTTGAATGTAAACCGCTTCCAATCAGATGAAAGGCGCCAGCCACTGTTACTCAACGAAGTGATCAACATGGGCTTTGATAATTGACTGCTATCGAGCTTAAGACGTACAGCGACGTTGTAGGTTGAACCAAAACTTAAAGCATTTTTTTCTGCGACCAACCAACGACGCGGTTGCTTAACTAATTTGATGATCTCATCAAGCGTAGCAAAATTCTGTTTCAATCCGCCATTAACGGCGGCCGTGTATTGACGGCGCCAAAGGTCGTATTGAATCTTAATGGTTTGCGTTGAACGTATACTTTTCTCGTCAAACCAATACCAACGTGGGCGATTAATTTCGACCTCGGCAATAAATGAAACGGGTATCCCTTCATTTATCGCGTTTTTCACGTCATTTCCAAGCTCAAAAGAAAAACCGACAAAGACGCGATACCCATCGTCCGCTGACTCTAGCTTCGCTGTAGTTACTTCAACACCTTCTGCATAGGCTAATTGCAATGAACTCAATGAACAGAAAAAAACGACGAGCAAAGTCAACAACAGACCTTTAAAGGTCTGAAGTCGTTTTGTTGCAAACAAAAATGGCAGCAAAGCTTTGATCATCAACATGACATCAATGGCAATTTCGAAGGTTTTGTATCACTATGACATGATAACTTGAAACAAGTTTCAAGCCTCCGGTTTTTGGAAGAGGGCGTAGAACAAACCATCATGTTCGTTGTTGGGATCAGACGTTGGCAATAATTGGCCTGGTGCGTCCAAACGAACTGCTGAATGACGCTCGGCAAACGATTGCGCCTGTTTCTCAGATTCGATAGGCCAAATTGAACAAGTAACCAATAATAGCTTGCCACCAGGTTTCAACATTTTCCAAAGATTATCGAGGATACGATTTGACGTCACCGCTAGTTGCGCAGCATCGGTTTTGCGACGTAACCAACGAATATCAGGATGACGACGCACGACACCTGAAGCAGTGCAAGGAACGTCAGCTAAGATACGATCAAACCCTTGCGTATCCCACCAGTTCATGCGACTTGCATCACCTTGCTTTATTGTGGCGAACAACTGTAATCGTGCTAAATTTTCATGAATCCGTTCAATTCGTTTAGCATCTGTTTCGATTGCTAATAATTCGACGTCTGCTATCTCCAAGATATGTCCTGTTTTGCCACCTGGGGCTGCACAAGCGTCTAATACTCGCATACCCTCGTGAACATCGAGTAAAGGCGCTGCAAGCTGTGCTGCGGCATCTTGTACAGAAACCATACCTTGTTCAAAGCCTGGTATTTGTTGCACAGGCAATGCTTTTTGTAAGCGTATTGCGTAGGGGCCAATCTGTTTAGCATCTATGCCTTCTTCCGCTAAGAGGCTTAAATATGCTGCAACAGATGTTCGACGTTGATTGACACGCAAGGTCATTGGTGGAGGGGTATTACCAGACTTAAGAATACTTTGCCACTGTTCAGGATATGCCGCCTTTGCCTGATCAACCCACCATTGAGGATAATTCCACATTGCCGCTGGTTGTTTTAGCACCATCGGCAATAAAGTCTCTTTTTCCCGCAAGAAGCGTCTTAAAACCGCATTTACCATGCCTTTTGCGAAAACCATATGACTATTCGAAGCGGCAGCATTTACTGCTTGATCAACGACGACAAACTCTCCATAGGGTGGAGTTTCTTCTTTTTCAATAGCCAGAAGACTCAAAGCACAGCACATCAAACTGTACAGAAGTGGTGGTTCTACTGGTTTATTGGTCATTAGAGTGATCAAAGCATCGACGCGTCCAACTTGGCGCATCGTTCTATACGCTATATCTTGAATCGCTCCACGGGCTTGTGGTGTGGCATTAGTTTGAATAAAGACTCTTGATAGCGCTTGTGGAAGGGCTGTTCCTTCCAATACATAAGCCACTGCTTGGGCTGCACCAGCTAAACTAAAGGCGAGTGAATCTGATTTCACTTCCAGCAGATCAGGTTCAACAATTTTAGTTTGTGATTCAGACCTATCTGAAGACTTAAAGTCTGACTTGGTAGCACGAGTTGTATCCTTAGCGTTTTTCGCTTTCGGTTTGCTTAGTGTGGGTCGAGTTAAGGTTTTTCGCGTGGGTTCTTGCATAAAAATTTCTCAAAGATTGAGTGGCATTAGATTTTTTTCTTCAAGCCAAATTCGAACATCGTCAAATGCTTTAATTGAATCTAACTCATTAAAAATTTCGTGATAAAAATTAGGGTAGACAATGGTCTTCACACTGGATGCCGTTAGTCGATGATCCAATTGTTGTGAAAATAATTGGCTTCCCTCTGGATCAACAACTTGATCAGCACCTGCAATTAATAACAGTAAAGGTAGCTTCATTTGCGCTGTATGTGCTTTTACATAATCCATTGAATGCAACATACTTTGAAATAAGCTTGCACTAATTCGTGAATGCACTAATGGATCATTTTGATAGGCATACACAACTTCATTGTCATGTGAAAGATATCGACCGTTCGTACCATGTGTCACACCAATATGAGGAATTACTCGACTCGCAAATGCAAATAAATATCGTTGAAACGCGCTTACTTTTACACTCAAAGCTGGTGAAGCTAAAATCAAACCCGATAATTTCGACAGTGATGCCAGTGCAAAATGGCATGCAAACAAACCACCCATACTATGAGCAAAGAGAATCGGTGGCGCATCTAATTGCTGTGTAAATTCGTCGACCACCAACCGTAGGTCTTCTAGACTTGTCGAAGAGTTAGGTACGTCGCCTCTGCGTCCATCTGATTGTCCATGACCACGCTGATCAAAACTACGCACGGTAAAACCTAGTGTTTGAAAAAAACGAGCAATGTGAATATAGCGACCACAATGTTCACCTAGTCCATGCAGAATGACTATGCCATGTTTTGCAGAATGATGACTACCCGGCCAATCTCGTACAAACAAAGACGTGCCGTCTTGCGTTTGCAAAAAGAATTCATCCGTGTTCTCAACATGTGCAGTCATTTTTTACACACCCCAGATAATTTCCTTCTGTTTTTTATTTGCTGCTTTTAACATTTCATAAAGAGGAAATAGTCGAGCTGAAATACTAACAAAGTCTTTACGTTGTTTCTTTTCAGTATCATCTAATTCGTCCTCGTCAATATCATCTATCTGCGCTCGCTGTTGACGATCTTCTTCCATTATCTTTTCAAAGGTAGAAATGAAATGAGGTAATTCAACTACAGTAATTACACCTCTTTTTACATCTTTTCCTAATGACTCAAGAATAGGGCCGATGTGTGATTCATACATCGTGATATCGGCGTCTGCGGTCGACTGAAACGTGACTAACATAGGAATAATTTCTCTTTTCTGATTGAACGAAAAAATTTGAGGCGGATTGCTTCAACGATTCCATTTAAATGAATCAAAAAACATGTCCGCGATTTCTGAATTAAACGCCTTTTCTTCTCCAAGCATAATGACCTGGATGAGATAAGCATCCTTTTTTTCAAATCTCGCGATCATTTTCAGTTTTTGACCATTTGAACGCTGTCCAATCGCTAACAAAGTATTCTTAGGTAAAGTCACTGAACTATCACTTTTCCATTGTCCCTGAATATTATTCAGCATGCCTGTTTTCATTGCCTCGAAAGCGGTTTCTTGTTGTTTTTTGCTTGTTTCTTGATCTTGTCCATCTTCATCTAGCTTTACATAGGCAACTGAAAAACTGATGTTTTGAACATCAGTCGCCGTCATATACATGGTTGCCTTTACACCATTTAAATTGATATCACGATTAGCGCTCGCAGTTTTACCTGGCATCAGCACTTGGAAAGAATTGTCTTCATTTCTTACTTCACGCCAGTCAAATTTTGGTGAGCACGCACACAGCGCTACTAGAACAAATAAGGCAAAGTTTTTACTCAATGATTTCAACATATCGCTGGATAACAGATGCAAGAGACAAGAAAGGCATCATTGTAGGTCAATCTGCGAGGTCCTTATGCTCAATTTCCTGTTTTTTTCCATCTATCTCTCAAATTCGCCTTTGAACCCTAGCTTTTTGCTCTTAGTCGCATAGAGATGGAAGCTAGTCAAACGAATTGCTATCGTGCAGCCATGGGTAGAGCAAATTGTTTTAAACCAAAAGGAGAACATCATGAAATTCGATTCATCAAATGACGATCATTCAAACAACAAAGTTGAACCTCAATTAGAAGCCGAACAAGTCTTACATGAAAGTTCATCTGAAGCATCAAAAGCCGAAGAAACAAAGAATTTTTCTGAACAAGAAAGCACTTCAAATTCAAAGGAGAAAACTATGAATAACGATACACATAACCCTGTTTTGCAGTTTGTGAAAAATGTTGGTGAGACAGCGCAATACGTTTGGGATCATTATTTTGAGTGGGTGATCCATGTTAGCTGGGGAAAAATGTTTTTGACTTGTTTGTTAGTTTTGATCGGCGGTTCAATTCTATGTTTGCATTCAATCGCCAATTGGTTTGTATTCGGATCTTTATTATTGAAATGTTTTGTTGGAAAAGAAGATCAGATTAACAAAGCTAAAGAGACAGAAAATATTCATACCGAAGGTCGTTAACATGAACTCCGATAAACCAAATCAGTTATTACCTTTGATTTTGCAAGCTATAGATACGTCAAAAATTCTGTGGTGGAAATTTTTTGATTGGTTAGCAGTGATTTCATGGTCCTATTTGGTTTTCATTTCTTTTGTTGTACTCATCATAGCGGCTACTTTAGGGCTCGGTAGTTGGGTTCCGTTTTGTGTCTTTTCGTCGATCTTGATCAAAAGCTTAGCTGGCGGAAAGAGAAGAGCAGATATCGCAGCAAATGCTGCTGCAGTACGCGCCAATATGGAAGCCCTTGAACGACGAGCACTGGAAGCTGAAATGGCGAGCTTACAGGCACAAATAGAACCACATTTTTTGTTTAATACATTGGCCCTAATCGGACAATTAATTGAAACAGATCCAGAACAGGCTTCTGTAGTGCACGCTCATTTAATCAAATACTTACGAGCTGCCTTGCCGCAGATTCGCGAACAAGGTGGAGGCAAATTAGGTCAGCAAATGGATCTGTGTCGTGCTTATCTCAACATTATGCAAGCACGTATGCAAGAAAGGTTAAGTTATGACATTGATTATCCAGCAGAGCTTCAACAACTGCCTTTTCCTTCGATGATGATACAAACTTTGGTTGAAAACGCCATTAAGCATGGTCTTGAACCGAAGACTGACGGGGGGCATATCCAAATATCTGCTCGTAAAGGTGAATCTGAAATTATTGTCGAAGTCTGTGACAACGGTATGGGTATTGATCTACAAGCAGAAGAAGGAATTGGTTTAAAGAATATTCGTGAGCGACTGAAAGTTTTATATGGCTTTCGTGCCAGCTTGAATATTGAAGTACCAAAGCTTGGCGGTGCCCAAATGAGCTTACATATTCCTGTCTAAAATAAAAAAAATCTTAATGAATGACCGGGAGAATTACTAAATGACTAGGCTCTCTTATACGGCACTTATTGTCGACGATGAAGCACCTATGCGTGATCATTTAAAACGGAGATTAGCGCAAGTGTGGCCAGAACTAAGAATAATCGGTGAAGCCTTTAATGCGATGAATGCACTTCAAATTTCAGAAAAATTGCAACCTCAAATCATTTTTCTCGACATTCGTATGCCTGGTCAAAGTGGCTTAGAAATCGCCAATAAACTATCCTCAAATGCTCTCATTGTTTTCGTTACTGCTTACGATGAATATGCAGTAAAGGCTTTCGAAGAAGGCGCTATTGATTATGTTCTTAAGCCTATTGATTATGAAAGTCTTCATCGTAGCTGTTTGCGAATTCAAGATCGTTTAGCTTTAAATCAAATTGATTACTCTAAACATAACGCAATTCGAATGGAGCAATTATTAACTTACCTTGTTCATCAACAACAAATGAACAATAAAAAGTACTTACGTTGGATTCAAGCGAGCGTTGGAACTGGTTTGCGTTTAATTAGTACCGAAGAAATTTTATTTTTTAGAGCAGAGAATAAATACACTAGCGTCCAAACTTATAACAACGAATTTTTAATTCTTGACATCCTCCCTGCCCTCAGCCTGCGGCTGCCGCTAGCGCGGAAAGGACGGGGATTCCTACGGCGCTGCGCGATGATTTTGCGCAGGCGCTTCGGTGGGTTCCTGTTGCTGACGGCATTACCGCACCGTTCACTTCGCAGGCTATCCGGGCTGCACTCTCGTGCCAAGCGGAAGCATCCGCCTTGTCCTGCCCTTTGTCTCGCAGTATTTGCA